>NZ_VDMR01000003.1 GCF_006346315.1 Nocardioides litoris
CGATCACTGACTATCGCTAGCCAGAATCATTGCCGAAAAAAACTATCAACCCATCCAACAAACAGACGAGCCTACAAACTAATCCGTCGACTATGACACACTGTTGAGTTCTCAAACATCAGGCGCACACCTGCTCGTCCCTTGCGAGGCCGAACTGGTGACTGCTGATCCCTCCACACCGCTTCGTGCCGGACTTCGGATCATCCTCGTGGGACGTCCTGCCACCGACTACGGTGAAGAGGAGGCGGCCGCCTCGGGGCCGGGAGCCCGGCCAGACCGGCCTTGCTCCCCGCCGCTCCCTGGCGACAAAGAGAACATTAGACGAGACCGCCAGGACGCACAAATCGAGTCGGCGTGACCCGGGCCACACGGAGCCCCGAACAGCGTTTGTGCAGGTCAGAGGCTTGCCAGGCCGTCAGGCGCAACGAGGTCACGCGTGTCGGCAACCGTGGCGGCGCCGCACAGCCGCAGCGCCTCGACCGTCTGCAGGGCCATCTCCTGCCACCAACGGCGCACGCCGCCGGCCCCGGAGACGGCCAGGGCGTGCAGGACGGGTCGTCCGGCGAAAGCTGTGGACGCGCCGAGGGCCAGCGCGGTCGCCACGTCGAGCCCGGTGCGCACTCCCCCGTCGACGTAGACCTCGGCCCTGCCGTCCACGGCGGCGACGACCTCGGGCAGAGCACCAGTCGTGGCCACGGCCCGGTCGAGCTGACGTCCACCGTGGTTGGAGACCCACACCGCCGCGGCGCCGGCCTCGACGCACCGGACGGCGTCGTCACCACGCAGCACGCCCTTGACCACGACGGGCAGCCCGGTGGTGCGCCCCAGCCAGGTGATGTCACCGGGGCCGAGGTCGAGGGCCTTCTCCGAGCCGGGCGCCTCGGCGTACCCCGCGTCGAAGTTGACCCGGAGCAGAGCAGGGTCGACGACGTCCCAGACGACGGGGACGCCGGGTCGCGCGTACTTGGTGCCGACGACGGGGGTGTCGAGCGTGAGGACCACGGCCTCGGCGCCGGCGTCGACCGCCCGCGCCAGCAGCGGGAGCGCCAGCGCCCGGTCGGCGGGCAGGTAGGACTGCACCCACCACCGCACCCCGGTCGCGCCGATGTCGGCGAACGGTGTGCCGGCGTTGCTGGAGACCACCAGCAGTCCACCGACCTCGGCCACGGCCGACGCCACCGCGCACTCCCCGTCGGGATGCACCGCTCGCTGCAAGGTGGTGGGGGCGACCCCGAGGGGGACGTCGAGAGCGCGTCCGAGCACGGTCACCGACGGGTCGACGACGCGGGTGTCGCGCAGGACGTGGGGACGGAGCCGGAGCCGCCGCCAGGCCGCGGCGGCCTCGGCCGTCGAGATCCCGTCTCGGGCGCCCTGGTCGATGTAGTCCGCGACGGGCTCGGGCAGGAGGCCACGGGCCCGCTCGGCCAGGGACGCCACCCAGAGCGCGTCGTCGCCCACGCTCAGCGCACCTCGACGCCCGCGAACTTCTTCTTGCCGCGCCGCAGCACCAGCCAGGCTCCGTCGATGAGGTCGGACTCCGCCACCGCGGCGTCGGCGTCGGTCACGCGCTCGTTGTTGACGTAGGCCCCGCCCTCCGCGACGGTGCGTCGCGCCTCGCCACGACTCCTGGCCAGGCCCGACGCGACGAGCAGGTCGCTGGCGGTGGGCAGGCCGTCGCCGCGCGGCACCGTCGTCGTGCCGGCCTCGCGCAGTGCTGCGGCGAGCGTGGCCGGCGCCAACGACGCCAGGTCCCCACCCCCGAAGAGTGCGGCCGCCGCGGCCTTGGCCTGCTCGGTCTCCTCGGCACCGTGCACGAAGGTCGTCACGGCGTCGGCCAGGGTCTTCTGCGCCTCGCGGGCGAAGGGCTTCTCCAGGTGCCGGGCCTCGAGGGCCTCGATCTCCTCGCGGGAGAGGAAGGTGAAGACGCGCAGCAGCTCGCCCACCTTCTCGTCCTCGACGTTGAGCCAGAACTGGTGGAAGGCGTACGGCGAGAGCATCGTCGGGTCGAGCCAGAGCGCGCCGCCCTCGGTCTTGCCGTACTTGGTGCCGTCGGCCTTGGTCATCAGGGGCGTGCCGAACGCGTGCACGTGCTCCCCCGTCGTGCGGCGCACGAGCTCGGCGCCCGCGGTGAGGTTGCCCCACTGGTCGGACCCGCCGAACTGCAGCTCGACGCCGTGGCGCCGGTGCAGCTCGAGGAAGTCCATGGACTGCAGCAGGACGTAGCTGAACTCGGTGTAGCTGATCCCGCTCTCGAGCCGCCGCTTGACGGTGTCGCGGGCCAGCATCCGGTTGACCGGGAAGTGCTTGCCGACGTCGCGCAGGAAGTCGATGACCGACATCTCGCGCGTCCAGTCGGCGTTGTTGACCATCGTGGCGGCGTTGTCGCCGTCGAAGGACAAGAACGGCTCGAGCTGAGCGCGCACCCGTGCCGTCCACTCCACCACGGTGTCGGCGGTGTTCAGGGTGCGCTCGCCCGAGTCGCGGGGGTCGCCGATCATGCCGGTGGCCCCGCCGACCAGCAGGTACGGCGTGTGGCCGGCCTCCTGCAGCCGACGGGCCGTCATCACCTGGACGAGGTGCCCCATGTGCAGGCTGGGCGCCGTGGGGTCGAAGCCGACGTAGTACCGGACGCTGCGCGAGGAGAACGCCTCCCGCAGGGCGTCGAGGTCGGTGGTGTGGGCCAGGAGCCCACGCCACGCGAGGTCGTCGAGCAGCGTCGGGTCGACGGTCACGTCGGGTGCCTTCCATCCAGGTGGTGTCCGGGCAAGCCTGCCTCACCCCGGATCGTGGCAGGCGCGGTGGTCCGGCGGCAGTAAGTTGTGGGGCGGACCGCGGAGCGCCCGCGGGGACGGAGGACGCAGCAGGGTGATCGGCGGCAGGTACACGCTCGACCGCGAGGTCGGCCGCGGCGGCATGGGCTCGGTCTGGCTCGGCCGGGACGAGGTCCTCGGCCGCCCCGTGGCGCTCAAGCGCGTCGGGGTCGCCCCCGGCGGCACCAGCCCCGACCTGCTGCGCGCCGAGCGCGAGGCCCGCATCGCGGCCAGCCTCAACCACCCCAACATCGTCGGCGTCTTCGACCTCGTCGACGACGGCGACCACTCCTACCTCGTCATGGAGTACGTCGAGGGCCGCACCCTGGCCGACCTCGTCCGTGACGGGGGCGCGCTCACCACGCGCGAGGCGGCGCGGATCCTCGCGCAGGTCGCCGCCGCGCTGACCGCGGCCCACGAGCAGCACGTGGTGCACCGCGACGTGAAGCCCTCCAACATCCTGGTCCGCGACGACGGCCACGCCAAGCTCAGTGACTTCGGCATCGCCCGCAGCGAGGCCGACCCCTCACTCACCCAGACTGGCCTCGTCACCGGCTCGCCGGCGTACCTCTCGCCCGAGGTGGCCTCGGGCAAGCTCGCGACCACGGCCAGCGACGTCTGGTCGCTCGGGGCGACCCTCTTCCACGCGATCGCCGGGCGGCCGCCGTACGACGTGGGCGACAACGTGCTCGGCGCGCTCTACCAGATCGTCAACGAGCCGCCGCCGCGGCTCGACAATGCCGGCGAGCTGACCCCCGTGCTGCTCGCCACGATGAACCACGACCCCCGACGCCGCTGGAGCATGGGCGACGTGGCGCGGGTCCTCGAGCTGGTCGCCGCCGCCCCCGACGAGCCCGACGGGTCCGCAGGTGCCGCGGCGGCCCCGGTGCCCCCGGTCGAGGCCGACCCGCCGACCCGTCCTCTCACCGCTGCTCCACCGGTCCCGCCACCCCGCGCGGCGACCCCACCCACCCCGGCGCCCGAGCCCACGCCCGCCCCGGCACGGGCGTCTGCGCCGCCGGCGGCCCGCGAGCGGCAGGGGCGTGGGGCCGTGCTGCCGGTCCTCGTGGGGGCCCTGGTCGTCGTGCTGCTGGCCGTCATCGGCTTCCTCGTGCTGCAGGACGACCCGCAGGAACCCACCGTGGCGCCCGGCAACCCGACCTCGACCACGACCGAGCCGAGCAGCGAGCCGAGCGAGCCCAGCAGCAGCCCGACGACGTCCGAGGGCCCCACCGCCGCCGACATCGAGGGCTTCGCCGAGAACTACGTGACCACCGCGGCGGCCGACCCCCGCGCCGGCTTCGACCTGCTGACGCCCGACTTCCAGCGTGCGAGCGGCGGGTTCGCCGGCTACCGCGACGGCTTCTGGGGCTCGGTGACCGACGTGCGGGTGCAGTCGGTCACGGCCGATCCCGAGGCGCTCACGGTCACCTACACCTACTCCTACGACCTCGAGAACGGCGACAGCCGCACCGAGACCGTCTCGCTGCAGCTGGCCGACGAGGACGGCCGGCTCCTGATCGCGGGCGACGCCTGACGTGGGCGACGCGATCCGGCACCCGGTGCCCGGGCCGGCGACGGCGCCGATCGACGGCCTGGACGTGGAGCGGCTCGACACCTTGCGCGACCTCGACCCGGGAGACACCTCCTACCTCGACCGGGCGATCGGCAACTTCCAGGTCAACTCGGTCGAGGCGGTCGAGGCCATCAGCTCCGCCGCGGCCTCGGGCGACCTCGACACCGTGCGCGCCCGCTCGCACAAGATCGCCGGCAGCGCCCTCAACCTCGGCGCCGAACGAGCCGGAGCCGCTGCCCGCGCCGTCGAGCTGCAGGCCGACGCGCACTCGCTCTCGGGGGCGACCGCACTGCTGCCCGAGCTCGCCGCGGCGATGACCGAGGGCCGTGCGCTGCTGCTCACCTACCGCGCGACGTACGCCGGCGACCCGCCCGTGAGCACCCCGTGAGCGGCGCGGCCCGCAAGCCCCGTGCCCGGCGTCCGCGTCCCCCGGCGATGCAGGTGCCGGCCGGCGCGCGCGAGGTGTTCACCGACGGCGCCTGCCGCGGCAACCCCGGCCCTGGCGGCTGGGCCTGGGCGACCTCGTCGACCGAGCACGCGTCGGGCTCCGAGTCGCCCACCACCAACCAGCGCATGGAGCTGCGCGCCGTGCTCGAGGCGGTGCGGGCCCATCCCGGCCCACTGCTGGTCACCAGCGACTCGACGTACGTCGTCAACTGCTTCCGCGACGGCTGGTGGCGAGGCTGGCTGGCCCGGGGCTGGGTCAACAGCGCCCGCCAGCCCGTGGCCAACCGCGACCTGTGGGAACCGCTGGTCGCCGAGGTCACCGGCCGCGCTCCGGGCGACGAGGTGGCCTTCGCCTGGGTCAAGGGCCACTCCGGGCACCCGATGAACGACCTCGTCGACCGGCTCGCGGTCGAGGCCAGCAGGCGGCCCTGACCAGACCGGGCTGTCGCCACCCTCGCGATCGGGCGTGCGGGCCCGGTCGGGACCGATCGGTGGCAGCATGCGCACGTGCCCCGACCCGTCGATCCCCCCGGCGGCCTGCGTCGACGTCCCTCCCGCGCCCTGGTCGTCCTGGCCACCGTGGTCAGCCTCGTCGTCCTCGGCCTCTCCACGACACCTCCCGCCCGGGCCGACAACGACCCCCTCGGACCGTTCGACGTCCGCGACCTCGTCGAGGTGCCAGCCGCGTGCGCTGCCTCGATCGGCGGCCAGGACCCCCGGCGGCGGTGGGACCCGTGCTGGGTCGGTCCGCGGAGGCCGGGCGCTCCCACCGTCGTGCTGTGGGGCGACTCCCACGCGTTCGAGCTGCTGGCCGCGGTCGAGGCGGCGACCCGATCACGACGGGTCAACCTCGCGTTCTTCTTCATGGGTTCGTGTCCCCCGATGAACCCACGGCCCCGTCCTGGCCTCAACGCGTGCCAGGTCTACGGCACGAAGGTGATCCAGTGGCTGCGCCAGCGCGAGCGGGCCGGGCAGGACCTGCGCGTCGTCGTCTCCTCCGCGTGGGAGCTCTACCACAACGCGGTCGCGCCTCCCGACCGCGCCGACGAGCTGTACCCGGGGTACATCCACGACTACATCCGGCTCAACGCGCGCAAGGCACAGCAGGGGCAGGCCCGGGCGTTCCGAGCGCTGCGGCAGATCGGCGTGCCGACCGACCTGGTCACGCCCATGCCGATGGTCTGGAGCGGCTCGCCCCCGTGCGCACGGGGCCGGTACCAGTGCGACCTGCCCCGGGTGGGCGCGCTGAAGGACTACAGCGAGAACATCAGCCGCGTGCGCTCGCTCCAGCGCCTGCTCGGGCGCGACAGTCGCCTCGTCCGCCCGGCGGACGCGCTCTGCGATGCCGCCAGGTGCCGAGGGCGCTTCCGGGGACTCCCCGTGTTCGTCGACCAGATACACATCGGTCGGCGGGTCTCGTCGCTGCTCGGCTCGTACTTCCGCCCGACCGTCGACCGGCTGCTGCGGGCCGCGCGTCGCTGAACGACCGCGATCGGGGTAGGGCGGGTGGGGCTCGAACCCACGACCCAAGGATTATGAGTCCTCTGCTCTAACCGACTGAGCTACCGCCCCGCATTTTCCATTGTCCCAGGTCAGCGGCTTGCTAGGGCTGATCTGGCGCTCCGTCCGGAGCCTCGGATCGGCCTGCTGTCCGCAAATAGTCCGCACGTGCGGCCAGAGCGACCTCTCCGAGCCGGTCGACGAACATGTGCACCTCGCCCGGGTAGAGGTGACCATAGCGGTCGAGGGTGATCGCGACGGAGGCGTGTCCGAGCATCGTGGAGAGCACCTTGGGTGGCGTTCCGTGCTTGATGTGGAGCGATGCGCAGGTGTGTCGTAGGTCGTGCGGGCGGAGCATGTCGCCGCGCTGCTGGGAGGCCAGGCCGGTCTTCTTCACGGCCGGGTCGAAGACGCGGTAGCGCCAGTTGCCGCTGCGCAGTGGCCCGCCGTTGGGTGAGGTCAGCAGGTGGTCGGTGGGCTCGCGGCCCTCGGTCCGTGCGGCGAGCTCGTCGCACAGCCAGGCCGGCACCGGGACGGTGCGGTTGCTGGTCTCGGTCTTGGGTGGGCCTTCGACGAGCTTGCCGTTGCTCTCCGAGAGCGTGGCCGAGACGCGTAGCTCGCGGTTCGTGACGTTGAGGCTGCTGCAGCGAAGGGCGGCGAGCTCGCCGAACCGCAGCCCGCACCAGGCCAGGACGAGCACGGAGAGCGAGAAGTCGCCGGCGGCTTCGGCCAGTGCCCACACCTCTCGCTCGTCGAGGAACCGGGTCTTGTCCCGCTCGCTCTTGCTGGGCAGGGCGGGTAGCTCGACTCCCTTGGCCTGGTTGTTCGGGATCCGGTGCGAGCGGACCGCGAGCTCGAGGATCTGGGACAGGACGACCCAGGCGTGCCGGGTGCGTGCGGCCGAGAGCCCGTTGCCGTGGAGTTTGGCGATCCAGGCTCCGACGTCCTCGTGGCGTACGGCGTCGAGCCGGACGCTCTCCCAGGTGGGCAGCACCTGGTTGCGCAGGACGACGTCGTACATCAGTCGGGTGGATGGGCGGATGCGGACCTTGCTGCGCAGCCACTCCTGGGAGTACTCGCCGACGGTGAGGCGTCCGAGCTCGGGGCTGGTCCACTCGCCGCGGTCGAGGCGGGCGACCTCGGTGCGCGCCCATCGCTCGGCGTCGACCTTGCGATCAAAGTGCCGGGATCGTTCCTTGTGGTCGGGGCCCCGGTAGCGGGCTCTCCACTGACCGTTGGGCCTCTTGGCCACGCTGTAGCTGGCCATGCGCATTCTCCTGATCTCGAGGGGTCGACGAAGGAGCGGCGGTGCCGCTTCCCAGCATTCGACGTCCGAATGGCGGGTCCGCGCTGGCGGTCCGGACGTGGCTGTGGACAACGGCGCACTCGGCGCGCCTGTGGACAACCCACAGACGCGCCGAGCGTCTTAAGCCGCGTCGGGGCCTGTGCCGGTCTTCTGCGTCTCCACCCAGCTGGTCAGGTCGCCGACCGTGGTGACCAGACGTCGCCCGATCTTGAAGAAGCGCGGCCCGGTGCCCTGCTGGCGCCACCACCGCAAGGTGTTGACCGGCACCCGCAGTACATCGGCGACCTCGGGCAGGGTCAGGAAGTCGGCGTCGGGTCGATCGTCGAGCGAGCCGATGGTCATGGAGCCGATCGTGGACATGCCGGCCTGTGCCGCAGGGGTGGACGAGCTGTCGAGGTTGGTCATGGTGGGTCCTCTCGTGATTGGAGGCGTCGTCGTCGCGTACCGGCCGAGCCCGGCGCCTGGAATTTGCTCTCTCACTAAGGACCAAGGCGAAGATGGGGTCCCTGGCGATCACTGCGGACCAAAAACTTTCGTCGACTACCCGCGGTGGGTCACCGCGAACGGCCAGGACGAGCCGGTTCAGGGCGGAGCTCGGCTGGGCTGCCGCGGTCCGGTCGCAGGCGTGTTGCGGCCGCAGACTCGGTGACTTGGATGGCTTCGGCGGTCTCCCAGTCGAGGCTGCCGTAGCGGTCGAGATCCTCTGCAGCTCTGGTCGCTGCGCGTGCTGGTCCGAGGTCGGCGCGGTCGCGGCTGAACACAGCGACCCACTGCTCGCGGGCCTCATCGACGCTCTCAGCGACCAGGTGCGCGGTATTGGCCTCCCGGCCCCGGGTCATCGCCACGTACGCCGACGCGGCACCGGTCTGCTCCCCCAGGACGAAGTGGGCACGGTCCACGGTCTCGCCCTGCGCGCCGTAGACGGTTTGGGCGTAGGCCAGCTCGACGTGCTGCTGGACGTAGGCCGCCGGAAGGGTGCGTTCCCCCCTGCTGACCTGGGGCTTTGTCCCTGTTCGGTGTCCTGCTGCTGGTTGCGTTCCCCCCTGCGTTCCTGGCCTGCTGGGGCCGACCGCGAGGGGTTCGCCGGCGATGGTCAGGGCGCCGTCGTCGGCGACCGCGGTAATGGTCCAGGTCTGCCGGTTCGCCACCCCCAGAGAGCGGTCGTTGCGGCGCGTGGTGATGGTGTCGCCGACACCGATGCGCTCCCCCGCGGCGGTCGTGAGCGCCTGCCCGTCGTCGTGCCTCTGGTCGGTCTGGCGACGGTCGCGGATCGCGGCGTTGAGCGCGGCGACCTGCTCGCGGGTGTCAGCCACCACCAGCGTCCGTTGATGTTCCGCGCCGTCGTGGCTAATACCGGTGACGTCGGCGAAGTTGGTCAGGGCCTGAACTCGTTCGATGTCGCTGGGATGGATCTGGATGTCACCTCGAGCCAGGAGAGCTTCGAAGACCTCGGCGGCGTTCTGCCCGGTCCGCATCTCGAGTGTGAGGTGCGCGTAGTTGGGATCGGCGAACCGGTGGACCGTCTCCAGAGTCAGACATGCCGTGTCGGGGGCTGCGTCGGCGGCCAGGTCCAGGACTCCCCCACGTCCGACCGCTGGCAGCTGGTGCCGGTCGCCGACCAGCGCGAGGCGTGCGCCTGACTGGTCGGCGATCTTCATCAACGCCAACGCAGTGTCCTGGTCGAGCATCCCGGCCTCATCGACAAGCAACAGATCCCCCGGCAACAACCGCGCCCGATCCTCAGGCGTAGCCAGAACCCGCGACCAACGGCCGTCCTGATCCCACCGGAACCCATGCTGGTGGACCAGCCACGCCGCCGAGAACGCTTCGGTCCCCAGTTCCTCGGCGGCGACCGAGGCGGCCTTCAAGGTCGGCGTCACCACGACCATCCGGCCCCGCCCGGCCTGCGTCATGGCCTGGTTGGCAGCGGCCAGGGTCGAGGTCTTCCCAGCACCTGCAGCGCCTTCGACCAGCAGTAGCCGCGCCCCGCCGGCAAGGTGCGCAGCGACGTTCTGCTGAGCGACATCAAGCCCGCGGTTGGCTGCGATGACTTCCGCCGGCCCGGCGCCGGACTTGGTGTCGGTGATGGGTGAGCGGTTGGTCAGGCGGGCCGTCAGTTCGTTCTCGACCGACAACACCTTCGACGAGGTCAACGACCGAATGTGCTCGGGCACATCAGTCCGGTCAAGTAGCGGTACGCACTGGGCCAGGGTCCGGGCAGTGAGGTCCTCGGTGAGCTCGACCCGCGCCGGCGCCTCGGCGACCAGCCCGACCGAGGCCACGAGCCGTTCGACCTCACCGCGCACATCGGCTGCGTTCCACCCCGACCGGCGTGCACCGAGGCGGCACAGCACGACCTCGACGCACACGTCACGGTTCAGCTGCCCGATCCTCGGCGCCATTGGCTCAGCCGACTTAGCCGGCGCGGTGGGTGCGTGGAAGCCGAGGTCGGCGAGCTCCTCGAGCCACCGTGCCCGCAACTCGGCCCCGTCCTTCGGCACGACCTTGTCCGGACGCGCATCAGCCCAGGCCCGGGCATCCCACGTGCGTCGCAGTCTGGGGCCGGGTTCCTGACCGGGATGCGCGGTGCGCCACTGAGCCTCGTAGGTGTCGACGTTGCGGCCGATCTGCGCCGCCCGGGCACTGAACGCACCCGCGAACGGTGACAGCTGCTCGATCTCCCCGGACTCAGCATCCAGCGTGTACCCGTGCTTGCTCAGCACTGCGCGGAACTGCGGGTCACAGGCGATGGCTGCGTGTCCGATGCCGTTGATCGCGTCCAGGCAGTCGCGGACCCCGACCGTGTGGATCCCCCGCCACGCCCCCTGGGCCCAGACCCGGGCGTTGACCTGCAAGTGCAAGTGGCGGTGCGGATCACCAGCACGCGAAGTGTGATGCCGCACGACCGCGGCCTCGATCTCCTCCACCGGCACCTGGACCTGCCGCCCCCGCGGCCCCACCCGCGTGGTCGCGTGCTCGACCAGCCACCCAACCACCTCACCCGCAGCCCGGTCTTGCGCCGCGTCGTAAGCAGCTGAGACCTCCGGATGCACCGTCGCGGCCAGCGACCACGTCTTGGGCCCGTTGACCACAACCTCCACGAACCGCACCGCCTGGTCATCAGTCCGGACCCGGCCCTTGCCGCGGCCCGTGGCCGCGTCGCGGCCTGCGACCCACGCCTCGTAGGCGTCGCCGTCCATGGCGCGGCCGGCGCGGACACCCGGAGCGCCGCGACCTGCTGCCTCACCAGCGGCGCTGACCGCGACGTGGCGCTCGGCCAGACCCGTGCCCTCGGCCAGGTAGTAGTCATCGACCCGCGACCGATCAGCCTCGACATAGGTCCGCGCAGCAGTAGCTGAGCCGCGGTAGACCTTCATCCCGCCATGCACGTCAATTCACCAACAATCAGCCACAATCGATTTCCGTCAATTATCCTAGAAATGCGAATACGGGCCACCCGAAGGCGACCCGACTACGGACATTCGTAGCATACGTGCCGCCTATTCTTCTAGCGTTCCTAGGCGCGATTATGGAACTTTGATCGGGTACATGAACAACCGTCGATATCTCAGATGCTGGGTGGAGGAACGTCGCGTCACGGGTCCAGCTCGGCGAGCAGGACATAGGCGGCATGGGGACTACTAACGTCGGCGTGTCGGCGAACCGGTGGGGTTCGAACGGCAGGCGCCGAGTCCTATACGCCCTCACATGCTTGATATGCGGGTATCCCTCGTAGGACTGAGTGCCCGGATCCGCCGGGTGTTCTGTGCCGGCAGGAGGCGCCCGGAATGTCGTTCGTTGATGTGTGTCTGATCAGGTCCAGGGGGTCTTCGGGTGAGCCGGTCATGCGGTTCGGGTGAAGCTTCTTGATGACTACCTGGACTTTGTGGCGAGTCGTTGCCGGCCGAACACGGTGCTTGCGACGGCCTATGACTTGCGGGTGTTCTTCTCGGTGGTGGGTGTGGCGCCGCAGGAGGTGACGCCGCGTGAGGTTATGGCGTTCATGACTGCTCAGCGCGCCGGGAAGTCTTCAATCAGCGGCACCGGCGGCCCGCTTGTCTCGGTGGCCGGTGATGAGTCGGGGGTCTCGAACCGGACCCTGCGGCGCCGGCTCTCGGTGGTGTCCGGGCTACGCCTACCTTGTCGCGCGCGGCGACGTGGCGAAGAACCCGGTCCCGCGCGGTCTGCCGACCCGACGCGAACGCAACCGCCCGAACCAGGGCGTGCCGCTGGTTCGCTCGTCGCGGACGGTGCCACGGATCCTGACCCCCGACGAGGTCGACCAGCTCACCGCCGCGCTGCGGACCCACCGCGACCGCGCGATGCTGGCTGCGATGTAGCTCGGTGGGCTGCGGCGTTGCGAGGTCGTCGGGCTACGGGTGGAGGATCTACGGGTGGCCGAGCGGCGGGTCTTCATCGCCGACGGCAAGGGCGGTCACCAGCGACTGGTTCCGACCTCCTCGCGGTTCTTCGACCACGTCGCGGCTTACCTCGACGCCGAACGACCACCCGATGCCACCACCGATCAGCTGTTCGTGGTCTTGAAGCAAGGCGGTCGCGGCCGACCTTTGACCGCAGCAGGGCTCGACCAGATCCTTCTCACCGCACGCACCCGCGCCGGCATCGGCCACGCGACCTGCCACGCACTGCGCCACACCTGCCTGACCCGGCTGCGTGAAGCAGGGATGCCGCTCGAGGCCGTTCAGTCCCAAGCCGGGCACGCCTCGATCGAAACGACCCGGATCTACCTCCATCTGGCCGATGACTGGTTGACCTCGCAGTACCGCAAGGCTGCCGAGGTCATCGATGCCTAGGTCTACGCCGCACGCCCGGCAGGTGCGCGATGATTGCGCCCGAGCCGCTGGCGACCTGGGAGGAACTCTCAGTGCGCCCCGAACTTGTGCACGTCATGCAGCGCTACCTGGAGCAGATCGGGTGCTTGCTGCGACCCGGCAGCGTCTCGGGTGCCGATCTTGCCCTGCGTTCCTTCGGCGAGTTCCTCATCCAGTGCGCACCCGAGGTTCCCACGACGGACCCGCGGACCCGGGCAGACCATGATCTCTACCGGGCCACGTGCTCAGCAGAACTATCCGACAGCGGCGATCGAGAACAGGCCGGCGACGCCGAGTGCGTACAGCGCCAGGACCACCCAGGAGTCCAGCCCCATCCGAGCCGTGCGCCGCTCGGGCCGGAAGACCAGGCCCGCGGCGTAGACCAGGGTCAGCAGCATGGCAAGGGCGGTGAGATAGATGTCAGTGTCCTGGGCCTGTGGCAGGACTGATTGCCCCGAGATCAGACCCGCGAGCAGGAACAGGACGGGCAGGAACGCGTTGCCACCGAAGATGTCACTCATCGCCAGCTGGTAGTCACCCTGGCGCACCGACGTCAGACCGGTCGACAGCTCGGGCAGAGAGGTCGCCGCCGCCAGGACGGTGGCGCCAAAGAGCACACCAGACAAACCGATGTCACCGGCGATGGCGTCTCCACTGCGCTCCAGGACCACGCCGGCGACGAGGGTGACCAAGGCCGCGACCCCGAACACGATCGCGGCACGCGAGGTCGCCACGCCCTTCTCGGTGGCCTTCTGCTCTGTCTGTGCTCGGGAGTGGCCACGCGGGGGGTCCTGGTTGTCAGGGGCCTCGCCGGCCTCGTGCCAGGGCAGAGACTGGCTGGCCCGGCGCAGCAGCAGCAGACCGACCACCCACAGCCCCGCGATCAGCACCGCGCCGGGCTCGAGCCGAAACACGATCAGGTCCGCCGGCAACTGGCTGCCGGCCACGACCACGGCAAGGATCGCGACCACCAGCACGGCCTCCAGGACCAGGACGAGCGATGCTGCCCGGTAGGTGAGGGGTCGGGCTCCCCTGACGCCGAAGGCGTCGAGGAGGACCAAGACGACGGTCTGTATGGCGATCCCGCCCAAGATGTTGCCGACCGCGACCCCGACGTTCCCGGCCAACGACGCGCTGACCACGATGGCAATCTCCGGCAGGTTGGTCGCAACCGCGAGCAAGACCAGGCCTCCGAGCGCGGAGCCCAAGCCGAGCCGGGTGGCCAACACGTCGGTCTGCCTCGACAACTGCACACCAGCGACCCAGATGGCACCCGCAGCTCCGACGAAGATCAACAACAACCAGGCGAGCGGGAGCGTGGACACAGATCTCCTGGATGCGTGACGACAATGCAAGACAACGATAGTCGAGTCCGATCATCGACGGGACGCGACCACCCGGGCCACACCCCAGCATCCGCCCCACCCACGCGAGGCAGTTCAGTCGTGCCGCGGCTCAGCACCAGTCTCACGACGAGAACGCGTCTCGACCAAGGAGTCAACAATGAGCAAGGACACGAACATCACAGCACAACAAGCCTTTGGCGAGGCTGTCAACACTGGTGACCCTCACGGCTCTGCATGACTTGGTCGCCGACGGCAAGGTCGATCACGACCCCACCCCGGGCCAGGTGGACGGAGCGGCTGGCTTCGTGGCCTTCTTCAACGAGATGCGTGCTGCCTTCCCCGACCTCCATGTCGAGGTCGAGGTCGAGCACCTTGTGGCCGACGACGACAACGTCGCCTTCGCCTACACGCTGACCGGCACTCACGACGGGCCCGTCCAAGGCCACGGCACGACTGGCAAGCCGTTCGCGGTCCGCGGGGTGCAGATCAGCAAATTCGACGAGAACGCCACGCTCGTCGAGCGCTGGGGCGACACTGACGAAGCCGGCATCATGTCGCAACTCGGACTCGCCTGAGCATCGCACCGGCAGACACCGACGGCAGGTCCATTGACGGTGTGCGCTCCTGCCGTACCAAAGCTGCTACGCCAACGCAGGAGTCCCCCGTCACCGGCCAGTCGGGGTATGCCCATCGAGCCAGCGCCTGACCAGACGGGTCGGCCGTCGCGGTGAGTCGGGCTCTGGAACACGCCGAGACGGCGAGGTCAAGTCCCCGGTGGTGGTGTAGAGCTGCGTGATCCTGGGCGGCTCGCGCATGAGGTTCGGTCGCGGGTCCCAAGGCGGTCTCACAACATCGCGGCGGCGACCGCGAAGCCACCCGCGCAGGCGCCCAGTCCGAGGGCCAGGCTTGCGACACTGTTGGCTGCGGCGGTCAGGACCGACCCTTGCTCGAGCAGCCGGATGGTCTCGAACCCGAAGGTAGAGAAGGTCGTGAGCGCTCCGCAGAGCCCGGTGCCGACCAACGTCAGCACCCACCCCGGCGCCCCGAGGTCGATGACCGCGGCTGCGGTGACGCCCAAGATCAGGGAGCCGAGGACGTTGACGGTGAAGGTGCCCCAGGGGAAGACGCTGTCGTGTCGGGACTGCACGAACAGGTCGGTGAGGTAGCGCAGGGGCGCGCCGATCGCGCCGCCGAGCAGCACCATCGCGACCGTCACCGGTGGTCCTCTGCTCGTCCGGACGGGCGGCGGCCGGCGTACCGGACGACCTCGACCGGGTCCAGGATCACCAGCCCCTCGATCTCAAGTCCTCCAGCTCGGGGAGGAAGGCCCGGATCCGTTCCTCGGCGTCGACGATGCATATTGCGACGGGGAGGTCCTCGCTCAGCGACAACAGCCGGGTGGTGGGGATGTAGTTGGACTTGCCGAACCCCTCGATGCCGCGCAGGACGCTGGCGCCGGCGAGTCCAGCCCGGTGTGCCCGGTGCACGATCTCGGTGTAGACCGGGTGGTGGTGGGTCTGGTCGGACTCCCCCACCATGATGGTCAGCCTGGTCGCAGGCCCTTCTAGCGTCATGAATTCCTCACTTGGTAATCGGTGGGCTCGATGGTGGACTGCTCGGGGTGCCGACGCCGTCGTCGGCGCGGCCATCCGAACGCCACCATGCGTGCGGAAGCGATGCCGAGCCACACCGCGCACAGCCCGACCAGCAGCGACCCGCCCAGATAGGTGAAGGCGGTGACCAGCTGGCCCTCGGCGAGCAAGTGCCGGGTCTCCAGCATGTAGGCCGAGAACGTCGTGTAGCCGCCCAGGACGCCGACGCCGAGGAAGGGGCGCAGGTAGCGACGTGGTGGCCACACGTCGAGTACGAACACCATCAGCGCGCCGAGGGCGAAGCCCCCGGAGATGTTCTCGATGAACGTCGCCCACGGAAAGGTCGAGCCCGTCCACGGGACGAGTGCCCCGACACCCCACCGGGCCAGGCTCCCCAGGGCTCCGCCGGCACTGATGGCCAGCAGCACGTCCCACCGCGACCTCAGAAAGGAGAGCCAACGGTGCGGCCCGTTCGCGACGGTGTCCGTCGCCGTGTCGGGATCCATGGGGAGGTTGACCAGGCGATCGACCGCCATGGGGTCATTGCTTTCGGGCACACGAACTCCTACCTGTCTCAGGTAGGGACTGTTGGTGGCCCGGCGCCACGGTTGTCGGCGAGCCCCACCGCCATCGTGTGCGCCCATGCTAACCAACTCCGGGCCACGCGGGCGACCCGACCGCCCGGACACGTCACCGCCCCCACGCAGCGTCTGAGAACGCTGGCGACATCGCCGCAGGCTCAGGCCGGGGCGCGCAGGAGGTGGCCGGAGAACACACCCCGCCCGGTACGAACCGCCACCGTGCCCCAAGCGACCAGGAGACCGGTGTAGAAGACCACTGCGGCGAACACCAGAAAGTGCGCACCCGTAATGGCTGCCAGTCCTGACGTCCCGGTGACGACCGTGCCGACCGGGAAGGTGAAGGACCACCAAGTCAGCGAGAAGGGCATGCCTGCTCGCACGGTGCGGATCGTGATGGCGATCGCGAGCGCCAGCCACAACATGGCGAACCCCCACATGGGTGCGCCATAGACGAGCCCCACGGCCTCGAAGGCGCGCCCATACGGTGCGGGGTAGACGTCGACAGCTGTCGCGCCGAGGGTGTGCGCGGCGGTGATCGACTGGCCGAGCGGGCCGAGCACGATCCACAGCGTGGGCACCGCGGCGGCGGCCCCGACCTTGTGGTGCACCAACCGGCTCCAGATCATCGTGATCACGACCAGGCTGGCCACGATGGTCAGGCCGAACATCATCGTGCAGGCCAGCTGCATGCTGAGCTGCCACTGACCGGCGGGCAGGTGGGGCAGCAGCAGCGGACCGGTGGCCGCGCTGACCATGGGCGGCACGACGGGCATCAGCCAGCCCCCGAAGGCCGCGTCCTGCTTCACCTCGTGGGTGGTGAAGGCCTTGTAGGGCACCGCCACCGCGGTCCAGAGACCGAGCAGGGTGCCGGCAGTCCAGAGCACGAAGTCCATGCCCACGGCTGTGCCCTGGCCGACTAGCGGCTGACCGACCAGCAGGGCGCCTGCCCCGACGGTCATCAGCGCCATGGCCGGGGCGCCGTAGAAGTGCGACATCGCCGGGTCGTCGAGGTGTCCCCGCGCGGTGCGGGGGTGCTGCGTCCAGTGGATGAGCGTGGCCATACTGATGACAGCGAGCAGGATCACGTCGAGCACCCACACGGCCCGTGCGAAGAGCAGCAGACCGGGGACCTCGACGGGCAAGGTCGCGGCGGCGTTCGCGACGATGCCGGTGCCCATCACCGAGGCGAACCAGTTCGGACCGATAAATCCGAACGCGGGCCGTCCCTCGAGAGCGCTCAGGAAGGTACGACGATCCGCGGGGCGCACGCTGGAGCTGGTGCGGGATTCGAGAATGCTCATGACTTCAGTCTGCGAGCGCGCACAGTCGCTCAGTAGTCCCCGCCCAGCTGTGCATCCACAACCAAGGCTTGTGACTACCGGTAAGTTTGCCCTGTGTCTTCCCATCTTCCCGATCTCGATGGACTGCGGCTGCTCGTAGGCATCGCCCGCCATGGCAGCATCGGTGGCACGGCACGCGCCAACGGCATGAGCCAGCAGGCCGCGTCCGAACGTGTGCGGGGAATGGAGGCCCAGACAGGGCTGACGCTCGTGCGACGCGGCGCACGTGGATCACAGCTCACCGAGGCCGGCGTGGTCGTAGCCGAGTGGGCGGCGCGGCTGCTCGATCTAGCCGACGAGGTAGACACCGCGATCGAGGGGTTGCGCGGCGACCGCAGTCGCGAGCTCGTGGTGTGGGCCAGCATGACGATCGCGGAGAGTCTCATCCCCCGCTGGCTGGTGCAGTTGCGCCAACGACAGCTTGGCGAGGGCTACCGGGCGACGGCTGTGAGTCTCAATGCCTCCAACAGCCGAGACGTGGTCGAAGCGGTTCGCGCAGGAACAGCCCACGTGGGCTTCGTCGAGGGAGTCGAGGCGCCGGCGGCGGTGCGGTCGGTGACCGTCGCCCAGGACGAGCTCGTTCTGGTCGCGGCGGCCGGCACACCGCTGAGTCGACGACGCACCCCGCTGTTGCCCGAGGAGGTGGCAGAACTTGCGCTGACCAGTCGTGAGCAGGGCTCGGGAACCCGCGAGGTTCTTGAGATCGCCTTGGCCAAACATGGCTTGGCGGTGGGCGACCCGGAGGTGGAGCTCACCACCGCGACCGCCGTCCGCGAAGCAGTCCTTGCCGGCAGCGCGCCGGCGTTCCTCAGCCGTCGCGTCGTCGCGCGCGACGTGGATTCCGGGAGCCTGAGCGTCGTGGCCGTACTGGACCTCGATCTGCGACGGTACTTCCGCGCCGTCTGGGTCGGAACCAAGAACCCGCCGGCCGGGGTAGTGCGTGACCTCGTCGCGATCGCGCGTGCGGCTGAGCGCTGACCACCAGAGCGCCTACACAATGAACTGGTGGCCCACGAAGTGGAGCCGGGTGCGGGCACATGGCTCGCCGCTGGTTCGGCATAGGGTTTCCTTTGTGACGTCGCCGCCGCATGTACGGGATGAGCAGGCGTTCCCGCTCCCGCTGGCCGCCGGATTCGCGGGCATCTGCCTGGCTGTCGGTGTTGCGCCCGTGGGCTGGAGCGGACACCGTGCTGGCTGACCCCGCCAGCAAACGAGCGCGCGTCCACGACGACCCGGTTGGCCGCTTGAACGAGCTCGCCGAACGGTGGCGGTTAGCAGGCCCGAGCAGTTCCAGGTTCGTGCCCTGGTTCGACCCCGACGGCGCGGGCACCCGCGCCCAGGTCCTGCTGCTGATGGAGGCGCCGGGGCCCAGGACGGTCGCCGCGGGCGACCTCGGCTTCAGTTCGCTCGACAACGACGATCCCACCACCCGTCAGGTCCGTCGGGCGCTGACCCCCTCCAGGCTCGACCCGGCGCAGTGCCTGCGGTGGAACGTCGTCCCCTGGGCGTTGACCGGACCTGATGGTCGGCGCCGCAGCCCCCGGGTCGATGACCTGGAAGACGCCCGGCCCGCCTTGAGCGCGCTGCTCGCCGAGCTGGTCGACCTCCGGGTGGTCGTGCCCCTCGGCAGCGCGGCGCTCGAGGGCTGGATGAGGTACCTCACGCTCGCCGAGCATCCGGTCGTCGTCCCCACCCTGGCCGTTCCCCATCCCTCACCCGTCAACGGACACCGGCGCCAGGAGGCTCTCCAGCGGACCACCGCCGCACTGGAACGAGCCGCAGATCTCTGCCGGTGAGCGGCCCACTCCCTGGTGCGAAGCCAATTGCCGCCGACCCCTCGTAGGCGCACGTCGGCCACCAGGCGACCTACTGTGGCGGACATGCTCGGGACTCTGAGGCGAACCGCAATGACAACTCTCGTCGTGCTGGCCCTCGCCAGCTGCGGAGGGGCACCCGAGACGACCAGCAGCCCGGCTGGCGACTCCTCGGGACAGACGATCTCCGTGGCCGGCTCCCCAGCGCTGAGATGGGGCGAGGGCGACTACGGGGTCGTCCTCGCGCACGGCGCCGCCTTCGACGCTGCCAGCTGGGAGGAGCAAGCCGTCGCGATCGCCGACCAGGGAGCCACCGTGGTCGCGGTCGAGGACATCGACTCCGATGCGATTCGCGCCGCGGTAGAACTGCTGCAGGATCAGGGAGTCGCTGACGTTGCGCTCGTCGGGGCCAGCGCTGGGGCCGATGCCATCCTCGATCTCGCGAGCCAGGACCCAGGTCTGGCCGATCAGCTGATCTTGCTGTCGCCGAACGCAACGGTCGACGGTCTCGGGGAGGAGCCGAAGCTCTTCGTGGCCAGCGAGGACGAGCCCGTGGCCAACGTCTCGACGGAGCTGGCCGCCTCCTCCCCCGGTGAGGAGAACGAGGTGACGATCCTGCCGGGCTCGGCCCACGCGCAGAACATCTTCGCCACAGACCAGGCCGGTCCGGTCCTCGAGGCGATGCTCCAACGCCTCAAGCGCTTCGCTGCCCCATGAGACCGCGCGGAGCAGACGTGCGTGGCGCGACACGGTGAACCGATCCGGAGCGCGAGTCGTACCCAGGATCGTGAGATCGCTGCGCCCTGGCTCTCGGGCACCCGGAAGGACGACGGCCGAGGCCGACGAGCGGGTGCTGACCGAGCTCTACCTACGGCACGGGACGGCCCTGATGACCTTCGTGCTGCGCCTGGTCGATGACCGGGGCCGGGCCGAGGACGTCGTGCAGGAGACGATGCTGCGCGGCTGGCGCAATCTCGACCGAATTGATCCGACCCGCGGCGACCCGCGGGCCTACCTGTTCGCGGTGGCCCGCAACCTGGTGATCGATCTGTGGCGCGCCGACGAGCGCCGCCCACGACTCGTCGGCGACGACGACACCGTCGCGGCGCAGGCGGTCGGTGACCGTGCGGACGCGCTCGTCGACGCCTACGTCGTCGTGCAGGCGCTGGACCGGCTCTCACCCGAGCACCGGGCCGTGGTCGACGAGCTCTACTACCGCGGTGCCACGGTCACCGAGGCCGCGACCACCCTCGGACTGCGCCCGGGCACCGTGAAGTCACGCTCGTACTACGCGATCCGCATCCTGCGGACCGCATTCGAGGAGATGGGAGTCGAGCGATGAACAAGCACGAGGAGGACCGGGCCCACACCCGGCTGCGCGAGCTGCTGGGTCCCTACGTCCTGGGCGGTCTCGACGCCGACGACCGGGCCCAGCTCGAGTCCCACCTGCCGACCTGCGCGCCGTGTCGCGACGAGCTCGCGACGTACGCCGGGCTGCCGGCGCTGCTGCGGGCCGGGGCGCCCGCATCCGCGCTCCGCGTGACTCCCGACGCCGGCCTGGGGGACGCGATCGAAGCCCTGCGGACCCGTCGTCGACGCCGGCTGCTCCTCACCGCTGCCGCCGCGGTCGTGCTGGTCGCGGGAGCGGGTGCCGGCACGGCGGTGGTCCTCGGACCCGATGAACCGGTCTCCACGACCCTCGCCCTGAGCGCCCCGGCGGGCGTGAGCGCAACCGGAGCAACCTCATTGAGGGCCAAGCCGTGGGGCACGTCGGTCGACCTCGACCTGCGGGGGCTCCCACAAGACGAGCAGTTCGTCGCCTGGCTCGTCTCGCCCGAAGGGGAGCGCCAGCAGGTCGCCACCTGGGGATCGACCGACAACGGCGAGGCGCAGGTGACCGGGGCCGCCGCACTCGCCCCCCAAGACGTGGCCCAGGTGCGCGTCACCGACTCCGACGGCGATTTAGTGCTCTCCACCGCAACCAGGTGAACCGATCCGCGGGAGACGGCGTACTCCTGCCTGACATCCGACGAAAGGGACCCACCATGAAGAAGACCGCCACCGCCCTGACCGCTCTCACCGTGACCGCAGCGCTCGCCGGCACCTACGCCGCCACCGCCGGCGGCGCCTCCGCCACCCCTGGACCGGGCCACCGCGACCGCCAGCAAGCGGCCAAGACCGTGGACGTCGAGATCCTCGCCCCCGGACGCGGCGACAACGCCGGCATCGGCGGAGCCGGGTGGTTCGTCGACCTCGACATCGAATTCGACGACACCTCGCTCGCTGGCACCGGATTCACCGCCAACCAGCTGACCGGTCCGCTCGCGCACAACAACACCGCTCCGTTCCCCGGCACCTTCTCCACCGGAACCGACGACCGGATGCCCGGCCTGGTCGTGCTCACCAGCACCACCAACAACACCCTGCCCGGCTTCTCCGGCCCGGGAACCAACCTGGCCAACCTGTTCAACCTCACCGGCGTCACCGACCGTTCCAAGAACGACGTCGAGCTCAGGGACACCTGGATCGTCGGCGCCCCGATCGCCGGCAAGGACGTCACCACCACGCTGACCGTCGCCGTCATCGACGACCTGAACCACGACGGCATCTACAACGACGCACCCGCCGTCGTCACCGACCAGAACGCCGACGGCCGCATCGACCGCCGCGACCTCGAAGCCATCGGCGTCGCCTCCAAGGTCGAGACAGTCGACTTCCGCATCAACGGCGCGCCCTGAGGCGAATCTGAATCCACCTACCGCCGACGGGCACCGCTGCACCCCAAGGCGCATGCCTCGCAATTGGAGTGAGGCAACCCAAGGGGCACCGCACTTCAGCCGGACGGGGAAGGCAGAATCAGTAAGAGGCCTGACCGCCTACCCGAAGCCTCGATGAGCGCCACAACCCTCGCCAGCACCGTGCCAGCTTTCGCGCATGATCACCACGGGCCGTCACCGGAGCACTGGCCGGCGTCAGATCCCTCCGAACCCGCCTCTGACCTGCTGTTTCACTTTGTAGCGGGGGCAGGATTTGAACCTGCGACCTCTGGGTTATGAGCGGCGCGTTGAGGCGGCGTCCTTTTGTGTCGCGGACCCAAGCTCAGCGATCTCTAATGAACCACCGTTGGGTCGTTGATCCAAAACTGACCACGACGGAACGGTCGGTGACGGGGATTGCGGGCTTATGCGCTGACCTGCACTGAAGTCATGGACGTTCGGTGTCCTCTAGCGCCTGTTGCGGTTGTTCTGCGGACTCCCTGCGGACTGCACACCGTCCCGGCCACGGCCATCGGTGAACCGAGGACCTGGCACAAGCGCCCGACACTGCCGAAAGTCGGGCTCGACATCAGTCGCCTGCGGGTACTTCAGGGTTCTCCCGACGAATCTTAACGATGACGTGCTCGCGAAGTGGCGTTGAAGTGTGTCCGTGGCCATGGCGTGGTCTGCGCTACGAGGTGCTCCAGGTCGTCGGCCGACACCGCGTGGTCGCAGCTGTGACAGGTGAGGGTGAGGAGCATGACGGCGGTCCCTAGTGGGTGCTGCTGGAGGTTGGGTTATGCGCCGAGTCCTGGTCTGAACCCATGAAATCAGCCACGGAGACGACCAACCCGCCGAGCATGAACGCAGTAATGGCTGCGACAAGCGTGCTGGTGGCAAGGGACGGAGTGTGTGCCCGGAACCCCTCGGTCGGGCCGCTCGCACCGTGGTACTCGTGGGTCAGGGCGTGGCCCTTGCCGTGGGCAAGCAGGTACTTGTTGACCGGGTAGGCCGCGAACCCGGCCACGGTCAGCGCAATCGCCATGCCGACCCAGAAGGTGACGTTCACGAGCCCCGCGTCCATCGCGCCTGGGATAAGGGCCATGACCACGTTGTCGGCGACCTCCATGGTCGCGATCGAGACGGTGTCGGCGGCAAGGACGACGCTGAGCGCGGTAGCGACACCGAGTCCGGCCTTGAGCAGCGGCAGCGTGGACAGGGTGTAGCCGAACACGAACGCCAAGGCGATCGACAACACGATGGTCCACCCGTTGCTCAGCCCGGCGGCGGTGCCGATCATGAGCCCGGCGATCTCACCGATCGCGCAGCCGGTGAGGCAGTGCAGCGTGGCGCTGACGGCCATTGCGCGGTTAGCCATCGACCCATTGTCATGGTGCCCGCCGTGCCCGCCGTGCCCGCCGTGCGCCTCGTGTTCGGTGTGGTGGTCGGTGTGGTGGCTGATGTGGGTCTGGTGAGGCGTGTCGCTCATCGCTCGTCGCTCCGTTCGTGGCATCGGTCAGATGTCGGGCCTAACGGGTACCCAGGGGGGGTATATTCCGGTGGGTGAACAGTCCTCGATAACATGGCCGCAGGAGGTGACACCATGACCACCGCCGCGGCAAACCGGCCTGATGCTGAACAGGACCGCGAACGCGCGCGCCTCGGACTCGTCGTCGCTGTCGCCGCCATCGTTCTCGGGATCCTCGCGATGCATGTCCTCACGGCTCACGGGACCCATCACGGTCCGGGCATGACCCGCATGAGCGCGATGCCCAGCACCAACTCGTCAGTCCCGACGGCCGCCACAAACGGCATGAGCGGCATGAGCGGCATGAGCGGCATGAGCCACCGCTACGGGGCCTCGTCCTCCGCCTCCCACACCGCCCTTACCCCTGCTGTCGATGCGCCCGCAGTCGCCGCCACGGGCGACGGTCACGGCGGTCAGACGGGTTCCATGGTCATGCTCTGCGCCGTCATGCTCGCCGCCGCAGCCGGAGCAACTCTCCTCCTTCTTGCGCTTGGCCGTACCAGTGCAACCTGGCGCACCAGCCTTCCCGCTTTTTGCGCCGTCATCACACGAACGACAGCCCGCCTCGCGACCGGACCACCACCGACATGGGAGTTCTCCGTCATCAGGTGCTGACAGGTAGCCAGCCGCCTTCCCGCGACAACGCCGAGGCGCGGCACGCGACCCCACCCGTCAGCACCCAACAGGAGAACCCATCATGCGCACCAACCGCACCGTCCGTACGTCTCGCGCCCTTGGCGCAACCGCCCTCGGCCTCACCCTCGCCTTCACCGTCGCTGCCTGCGGCGACGACACCGGCGACCCGAACTCGGCGAGCACCGAGCCGTCCGCAACCGAGCACAACGACGCCGACGTCACCTTCGCCTCCGACATGCTCCAGCACCACGCACAGGCACTGTCAATGGTCGACCTGACCCAGGGCCGCACCCTCGACCCCGAAGTCCAAGCCATCGCCGATGAGATCCGTGAGGCTCAGGCACCCGAGATCGAGAGCTTCAGCAGCTGGCTCACCGACTGGGACGAAGAAGTCCCCGCCACCATGCGCGACCACGCCAACGCCGACCACGACATAGACGACTCCGGCGACATGGGTGACTCGATGGAAGGCATGGACACCGACATGCCCGGCATGATGAGCGCCAACGAGATGACCGCCCTGGAATCCGCCCCCGACTCCGAGTTCCAGGACATGTGGCTCACCATGATGATCGAGCATCACACCGGAGCCGTGCAGATGGCGAACACTGAGACAGAAGGTGGTCAGTACAAGCCCGCTATCGACCTCGCCAGGAACATCATCGAGTCGCAGAGCGCAGAGATCGAGACCATGAAGACACTGCTCGACTGAGATCTAGTTGGCCGTGAGTGCTCGACGGTCTGACGCCGAGCACTCACGGCGATAGGTCCGTGAGCAGGACGCCAGGTTGTAGAGCCACGCCACGACTGTCCGCTCGGCTCGTCAGAACGCCAAACGCCCGATCATGCCGCCGTAGGGGCGCAACGCGACGTCGTGACCATTCCCCTCAGGACCAGGAGCCTGCTGCAAACTTGGCAAGTCGACTCCGAGAATCTGACGAGCAAAGGAGTTGAAGTTGCGTATTGGCCTAGGCTGCACTTGGTCCGCAATCAGTCCGCAAACCTGTCCGCAAAAACTGCTCGTCGACGGCCTCGAGCGAAATCCACGCGATGACGAAGCCGGTCCAGGTTGCCCGAGGGCCAGCAGTCCGCAAATAGTCCGCATCAGAGCCACGACCGACCGATTGAGACCACAAATGGTCATCACCGTCGCATCGTCACTCCGAGACGTTCGTCCAGGTCAGAGGGGGTTTTCGGCAATGACCGTCGACCTCCAGCAGTTTTCTAGAACGGCAAATTTGGCCTTATGAGTCCTCTGCTCTGACCGGCTGAGCTACCGCCCCGTGGCGCGCCCACGCTAGTGCACCTCCGACCGTGCCCGCCCCTGCGGGTGCCGCGGTCCGGTGGCGCCCGTGCCAGCCTCGGCGAGGTGGGGCAGGTGCGCGTCGGTGTCTCCGGGTGGAGCTACCCGCACTGGCGCGGCGACTTCTACCCGCCCGGCCTGCGCCAGCGCGACGAGCTGCAGTGGTGCGCCGAGCGGATGGGGGCCATCGAGCTCAACGCCTCGTTCTACGCCCTGCAGCGGCCCACGTCGTACGCCGCCTGGCGCGACGTCCTCCCGCCCGGTGTCGAGCTCGCCGTCAAGGGCAGCCGCTTCATCACCCACCTGAGGAAGCTGCGCGACGTCGAGGTGCCGCTGGCCAACTTCCTGGCGAGCGGGCTCCTCGCCCTGGGCGATGCCCTCGGCCCGGTGCTGTGGCAGCTGCCGGAGCGGCTGTCCTTCGACCCCGACCGGATGGAGGCGTTCCTCGACCTGCTGCCGCGGTCCACGGCCAGGGCCGCGGAGGTCGCCGCCCGGCACGACGACCGGCTGGCCGACGACCGTGCCCTGACCACCGCCACCGTCGACCGGCCGCTGCGCCACGTGCTCGAGCCCCGCCACCCCAGCTTCGGCGAGCCGGCGGCCCTCGCGCTCCTGCGCCGGCACGGAGTGGGCTGCGTCGTCGCCGACTCCGCGCAACGGTGGCCCCAGCTCGACGCGGTCACCAGCGACGTCGTCCACGTCCGGCTGCACGGCGAGGGCGAGCTGTACGCCGGCGGCTACTCCCCCGGGTCGCTGGACCGGTGGGCGGAGCGGTGCCGGGCGTGGGCCCGGGAGGCCGACGTGTACGTCTTCTTCGACAACGACGCCCGCGGGCGAGCGCCGTGGGACGCGTTGGCCCTGCAGGAGCGGTTGTCTTGAGCCGAGCCGGCCCGGGCCGCAGGTGCCGGGTCAGTCGGCGGCGGCCGAGCCGGTCGTCCCCTCGCCGTCGACGGGGTTCCACGCGCACACGTCGACCGGGTTCTCCGCCCGCCGCACCTTGGGCGTCCCCGCCGGCCGTCGCGGCGGGTCGAGGGCGTTGGCCACGGTCTCGCGCACGTAGTCGTAGTCGGGGTCGCTGGAGCTGAACTGCGCGGACGGCTTGAACACGACCGAGCGGATCTTGCCCTCCTTGACCTTGAGCATCAGCTGCACGAAGTCCTGCGCGATGCGCCGGGGGATGTCGGTGTAGACGATCTCGCTGCCGGCCTTGACGATGTCGACGTAGCGGGTGAAGAGCGTGGCGGGGTCGGCCGCCTCGATCATCGCGTCGATGGCGCAGCGCTGGCGGTCCATGCGGGCGTAGTCGTCGGAGCTGTAGCGACCTCGCGCGAACCACAGGGCGTGGAAGCCGTCGAGGTGCTGCTCGGGGCCGGGCTCGAGCCACCCGGTCGGCTCGATGCCGGCGGACTGGTTGCCGTTGATCGCGACCCGCTCGTTGATGTTGACCGTGATGCCACCGAGGGCGTCGACGACGGACTGGAAGCCCTTGAGGTTGACCAATAGGTAGTAGTCGACCGGGATGCCGAGACTGCCCTCGACCGCCTGCTTGACGGCGTCGGCACCCTCGTTGTCGCTCGTGCCGAGGACGCCGGGGTGCAGCTGTGGCACCTGGCCGTAGATCGCGTTGAGCATGTCGAAGCCGTCGTCGCCCTGGCCGGTGCGGAAGCCGTCGGGGTAGAGGTCGTGCAGCGGCGAGCCCTCGGGGAACTGGGCGTACATCATGTTGCGCGGGAGGCTGAACATCACCGTGCGCCCGCTGCGGGTGTCGATGCTCGCGAGGATCACCGAGTCGGTGCGCACGCCCGTGCGGTCGTCGCCGCCGTCGCCGCCGAGCAGCAGCACGTTGACCCGCTCCTGCCCGGCCCAGGGGTCCTCGGCCGTCACGCCCCGGGGCGCCGTGGCGCTCTCGGGGTTCTCGTCGAGCACGTCCTCGACCCCGTTGGCCGTCACGGCGGCGTACTGCGCCGCGCGGACGACGGGGGCGGCGCCGACGAGCACGAGCGCGACCACCAGCACGTTCCCGAGCACGGTGTGCGAGCGCGGCCGCACCCGGGGACGGATCATCCGGTGGGAGGTGACCACCACGAACGCCCAGGCCAGCAGAGCCAGTCCGAGCCCGACCGCGGCCAAGCGGACGGCGGTGGGGTTGAAGGCCAGGTCGAGCGCCTGGTCGAGCCCCCGGCCGAAGTACCAGACCAGCCCGCCCACCGCGCCGAGCCAGGCGAGCAGCACGACCGCGCCGAGCGCGCGGCGCCCGGTGAGGAGGTAGCCGGAGCCGGGGACGAAGGCCCCGAGGGTCGTCAGCCCGACCGTGCCGGCCAAGCCGCGGGCGCGGCGCCGCTCGCGGCGGGCGCGCGCTCCCCCCGTGCTCCGGCCGAGCCGCCCCGGCCACCGCGACGACCGCGCGGCCCGGCGGCTGCCGCCGGCCGGACGGGACTCGGGGTCGTTGCCCACCGGGTCGCTCATGCGTGGTGGCTCATCTCGGTGGGACGTCCTCGCGTCGGGAGGGCGCACATTCGCGCGCCGGGCGGTCCGGCGCCACAAACTAGCACCCGGGTGGCGTGCGGACCCGGCACTCGGGCCGGTGGCGCCCGGGTCTCAGCGCGGCCGGCGGGGCAGCTCGTCGCCGGCCGCGGGGGCCGAGCGGTCCAGGGCGCCGAGGTTGGCCACCACGGCCGCGGCCGGCGGGATCACC
This sequence comes from Nocardioides litoris, assembly GCF_006346315.1. Taxonomy (GTDB): domain Bacteria; phylum Actinomycetota; class Actinomycetes; order Propionibacteriales; family Nocardioidaceae; genus Nocardioides; species Nocardioides litoris. The sequence goes on from NZ_VDMR01000003.1 coordinate 28,063, forward strand.
GCAGCCACGATCGTCATCACGACCGCGGCCGTCGTCGACCACAGGCGCACCAGGTTCCACGCCAGCAGGATGAGCACCACGCAGGTGCCCATCATCCAGAAGTACGCACGCCGGCGGGTCGCCCTCTCCACGCCCTCGACGGTACGCCGCAGACGCACGAGGGCCCGGACCGCCGTGGCGGCCCGGGCCCTCGTCGCTTGCTCCCCCGGTTGGACTCGAACCAACAACCCTCCGGTTAACAGCCGAATGCTCTGCCAGTTGAGCTACAGGGGATCGTGCGGGCCATACGTTAGCAAGGCCCGCGCGGCATCCGAAACCGGGATGCCGCTCGCCTACTTCAGGCTCATGAGCGGGCTCTGGATGACCTTGGTCCCGATGCGGCGGTCGACCAGCTTGCCCCGTCCCTGCGGCATCGGCTCGAACTTGTTGCCGTGCAGGGCCACGCCCTCCTCCTTGGAGCCCGAGAGCAGGACGCCGGGCGTGCCCAGCTCCTTGAGGCGCTTCTGGATGGGCTCGAAGCCGCCCGTCCCGGAGCCACCGGCGGCCCGGCTCAGCACGACGTGCAGGCCGATGTCGCGCGCCTGCGGGAGGAACTCGAGCAGGGCGTGCATCGGGTTGGGCTGCATCGCCGCGATCATCTCGTAGTCGTCGATGAGCAGGAACAGCTTGGGCCCCTCCCAGCGCGGGACCTCCTGGGCCGTCGGGTCGACCTTGATCCCGGCCAACCGCTCGCGCAGCGCGGCCGCGATCTGCTTGACCATCTCGGGCGCGTCGGCGGAGTTCATCACGTAGGCCAGCTGGTGCCCGGTCGTGATGGCGCCGAGCATGCCGCGGCGGTAGTCGAAGGTGACGATCTTGGCCTGCTTGGGCGTGTAGCGCGTCGTGATGCCCCGGGCGATCGTGCGCAGCAGGTTGGACTTGCCGGACTCGACGTCGCCGAGCACGAGGAAGTGCGGCTCGGCGTCGAAGTTGACGAACACCGGCGAGAGCGTCTCCTCGTCGATGCCGATCGGCAGCGCGTTGCGCTCCGGATCGGGGGCCGGCAGCTCGGCGTACGGCATCTTGCGCGGGAGCAGCCGCACCTGCGGCGCGGCCGGGCCGGACCACGCGCCGCTGATCTGCTTGACCAGGTCGGCGACGCCGTCGCCGAGGGTGCTGGGGTCGTCGGAGCCGTCGATGCGCGGCAGCGCGGTCAGGTAGTGGAGCTTGTTGCGGCTCAGGCCGCGACCGGGCGACTTCTCCGGGACGTTCTTGGCCGCCCGGCGGTCGACGTCGGACTCGGCCGGGTCGCCGAGCCGGAGCTCGAGCCGGGTCGTGATGAGGTCACGGATGGCCGGTCGCAGCTCGAGCCACCGCTGGATCGAGACGACGATGTGCACACCGAATCCCAGGCCGCGCGTGGCGATCTGGGTGATCTGGGACTCGAGGTCCTCGTGGTCGGAGCGGATCGTGCCCCAGCCGTCGACGACCAGGTACACGTCGCCGAACCCGTCGCCCGGCAGCCGCCCGGCCTGGACCATCCGCCGGTAGGTCTGCATGGAGTCGATGCGGTGCTCGGTGAACGTCGCCTCGCGGGCGTCGAGCAGGGCCCGCATCTCCGCGACGGTGCGGCGCAGGCGCTCCGGGTCGAGCCGGGTCGCGACCGACCCCACGTGCGGCAGGTCGCCGAGACTGGTCAGCGTGCCGCCGCCGAAGTCGATGCAGTAGAACTGCGCCTCCTGCGGGGTGTGGGTCAGGGCCAGGCTGCAGATGAGCGAGCGCAGCATCGTGCTCTTGCCGCTCTGGGGGCCGCCCACGACCACCATGTGCGAGTTGGACACGTTGACCCACAGCGGGTCGCGCCGCTGCTCGAAGGGCTTGTCCTCGATGCCGACCGGCGCGCTCAGGAAGCGGGCCGGGTCCTGGCGCTGCGGGTGCAGGCCGCGGGGGCTGGTGACCAGCTGCGGCAGCAGCGCGTCGAGCGACGGCGGCGCGTCGAGGGGCGGCAGCCAGATCTGGCGGGCCGGCGCCCCGTGCCCCCGCAGCCGGCCCACGATGATGTCCATCAGGGTCTCGCTCGGCCCTGTCGGCGCAGCCTCGACGACCTGCTCCTCGGGGGCCGCCTCCTCGTGCACCGGGATGTAGTCGACCTGGTAGGGCAGCACCCGGTCCTCGACCCGGGTGCCCGACCCGCCGGCGGTGACGGTCGTGGTGCGCTTGTACGGCGCCGACACGTACGCCGCCCGGAACCGCACCAGGCCCTCGGTGGCCTCCTTGAGGTAGCCGTGGCCGGGGGCGCTGGGCAGCTCGTAGGCGTCGGGCACACCGAGGACCGACCGGCTCTCGGCGCCGGAGAAGGTGCGCAGGCCGATGCGGTAGGACAGGTGGGTGTCGAGGCCGCGCAGCTTGCCCTCCTCGAGGCGCTGCGAGGCCAGCATGAGGTGGACGCCGAGCGAGCGGCCCAGGCGACCGATCATGACGAAGAGGTCGATGAAGTCGGGCTTGGCGCTGAGCAGCTCGCTGAACTCGTCGACGACGATGAACAGCGACGGCAGCGGCTCCAGGTCGGCGCCCTGCTCGCGGGCCTTCTCGTAGTCCTTGAGCGAGGAGTAGTTGCCCGCGGCGCGCAGCAGCTCCTGCCGGCGCACCATCTCGCCCTCGATCGCGTCCTTCATGCGGTCGACGAGGATGAGCTCGTCCTCGAGGTTGGTGATGACCGCCGAGGTGTGCGGCAGCACGTCGAGGCTGGCGAAGGTCGCGCCGCCCTTGAAGTCGACGAGCACGAAGTTGAGCATCTCGGGCGTGTGCGTCACGGCGAGGCCGAGCACGAGCGTGCGCAGGAGCTCGGACTTGCCCGACCCGGTCGCACCGATGGCCAGGCCGTGGGGGCCCATGCCGCCCTGGGCCGACTCCTTGATGTCGAGGTCGATGGGCTGGCCCGACGGCCCGATGCCGATCGGCACCCGGAGCCGGTCGCGTGGCGCGCGCGGGCGCCACGTCGTCGTGGCGTCGATCAGGTAGGGGTCGCCGAGCCGCAGCAGCTCGGGCAGCGTCATGTCGACGGTGAGCAGGTCGGTGGGCTCCTCGGCCGAGCCCGACGACATCCGGTAGCCCGACATGGAGCGGGCGAGGGTCTCGCACTCGACGAGCGAGAGGGCGTCGGGAACGCCGATGGTCGACCGGGTGACCTCGCCCTGGCGGCCCTCCTTGCGCACCATGGCGATGGAACCCCCGCCGAGCTCCAGGCGCAGGACGCCCTGGGTGCGGTCGGTGGGCAGCACGGCCCGGATGTCGATGACGGTCACGCCGGCGACCAGCCCGGAGGTCAGCTGGGCCTCGGGCGGCACGCGTCCACCGTCGAGGATCACCACGAGGTGGGGTCCGTCGGCCGTCGCCTCCGCCCCGAACCGGGGCCGGTTGCGCAGCGCGTCACCCATGTGGGACTCGATGGTCAGCAGGTCCTCGTTGACCAGGCGCACCTGGCCGACGGCGTCGTCCTCGTCGGCCAGGGCGTGCGGCAGCCACTTCAACCACTCCCAGCGGCCCGCGGCGGCGCGACCTGCACACACGGCGATGCGGACGTCGTCGGGCGTCTGCAGCGTGGCCAGCTGGGCCACCATCGCCCGGGCCAGGGCCCGGGCGTCCTCGACCGGCCCGTCGATGCTGACGAGGCCGAAGGCGCGCAGGGAGACCGCGACCGGCAGGTCGGAGACACGCTTGTGCGTGCTGACGAAGCGGCGCAGGGCACCGGAGGAGATGGGTTCCAGGTCCTCGACCGGCTTGGTCTCGGGCGTGACCAGTGCGACCGCGAGCCGCTGCGGGCCGCGGCCGATCCGGACGGCGAGGTGGTCGACGTCGCTGGCACGCCGCTCCCACAACCGGGTGCCCATGGCGATGCACCACAAGGTGGCCGGGTCGGGGTGGTGCCACAGCGCGGCCTTGCGCTGCTGGTCGGCCGCCTTGCGCACGCGTCGGCGTACCTGGACGAGGTAGCGCTGGTAGTCGCGGCGGTCGGCGTCGAGCTGCCGGCGCTTCTCCCCCGCCTGCCGTCCGATGCCGCCGAGGGCCATCGCGCCGAAGCTGATGGCCAGCATGCCCATCGCCACCATCTGCAGCGTGTTGTTGCCGCCGCCGCCCTGGCTGCGCACCGTCAGCATCAGGCCCATGCCGCCGGCACCGGCGAGCATCGGCAGCACCATCAACGCCTGGGCCGCGCCGCCGCCGACCGTGGTCTCGGGCAGCTCGGGCGGGGACTCGAGCACGATCTCGCCCCGCGGCTCAGCGGGCGCCTTCTGGCGCGCCGGGCGCCGGAACAGGTGAGTGCTCACGTGCACCTCCGAGGGGGTCACCGCGCCGTTCTCTGCCCGGTGGCGGCGCCAGGGCTGCGGATGGGTCAGGATGGTAACGACCGCCACCGACGACGTCCAAGGAGGTGCCGTGGCCGCCACTGCCACGACGAACCTGTGCCGGGTGACCGTGATGACCACGCAGACCCGCCTGGATCTCGCCGTCCCGCTCGACCTCACGGTCTCGGAGCTGATGGTGACGCTCCTGCGCACGCTCGGTCCCCAGGTCTCCGACCAGGGCGCCGCCGCCGGCGGCTTCGTCCTGCAGCGCGCCGCCGAGGCACCGCTCGACCCCGCGACCTCGCTGCGGGCCAGCGACGTGCGCGACGGTGACGTGCTGCACCTGCGCATGCGGTCGGCCCAGATGCCCGAGGTCGCGTACGACGACGTGCTGGACGCCGTGGCCACCGGGGTCCTGACCCGCTCGGTGCGCTGGACCGCCGACCACACCGCCCGGGCCTGCCTGGTCGGGATGTCCCTGCTGGCCGCCTTCGTCGTGGTGGCCGCGCTGCTGACCGGCCCCGGCTGGGCGGTGCCGGCCGCGGTCACGGGCGGGCTCGCCATCCTGCTGGTCGGCGCGGCGGTGGCCCTCGACCGGGCCTACCAGCAGCACGGCGCGGCGTTGACCGCGGCCACCTGGGCGGTCGTCGCCGGCACGGTCGCGGGCGCGATGGTCGTGGGCGGCGACGAGCAGCCGTGGGCGTGGGGCGTCACCCAGGTGATGCCGGCCGGAGCGGCCGCCGTCCTCGTCTCGGTCGTCTGCCTGGTCCTGCTCACGCGCGGCGTGCCCGGCTTCGTGGCCGTCACCGTCACCGGGCTGCTGACCGCGATCGGCGCCGCTGCGGCCGACCTCGGCGACTTCGACGTCGCCGCCACGGCCGCGTTCACCTCGGGCGTGGCCCTCCTGCTCTCGCCGCTGATCCCGATGGTGGCCTTCAAGCTCTCGCGCCTCGCGCTCCCCTTCGTGCCGACCGGCGCCGCCGACCTGCGGGCCGACACCAGCACCGTCGAGGGCACCCGCGTCCTGGCCCAGGCCGCGCGGGCCGACCAGTTCATGACGGGCCACGTCGTCGCGCTGGCCGCGGTCCTCGGGGGCAGCGCGGTCATCCTCTCCGGGGCCGGCACGGCCGCCCAGGTCCTGGCCGGCGTCGTGGTCGGCATCTGCCTGCTCCGGGCGCGGTTGTTCACCGGCCGCTCGCAGCGCACCTCGCTCCTGCTCGCGGGAGCCGTCGCCGCGGTGGCCGTCCTGGCCGACCTCGCCCTGCACACCGACGGCACGATGCGGCTGCTCGCCGTCGTGCTGCCCGCGGGCCTGCTGGCCCTCGGCATGCTCGCGCTCGGGATCGTGCTGCCTGGTCGCCGCTACAACCCGCCGAGCGGGCGCGCGGCCGACGTCGTCGAGGCCATCCTGGTGCTCTCCGTGCTGCCGCTGATCCTCGGCGTCATCGGTGTCTACGACTGGATCCGCGGCCTGCTCTGACCGTGGCCGTCCTGGTCCCGACCAGGCTCAGCGGGCACCGGAGTGCAGCACCGCCGAGCGCAGCACCTGGGCCTCGGTGGGTGTCGCGTCCACCCGGACCACGGCGGCCTTGCCACGGGTGACCACGGCGACGGCCTGGGCGGGCAGGCCCGCGGAGAGCTCGGAGGTGGTGCGCTCGTCGAGTCCCCAGACCCGAGCGGCGGCACCGGCGAGGTCGTGGTTGAGCACTCCGAAGACGGCGACGTCGGCCGAGGCGAAGGCCTGGACGAAGGCCAGCGCGAGGTCACGCCCGGCGGCGTGCGGCAGCGTGCGGACGTCGAGCAGGCACTGCCAGGCGCCGACCTCGCGCACGGCCCGCCGCTGCTCGGCCAGGTCGTCGACCACGACGAGCGGGCCCGAGTGGCCGGCGAGCGAGGTCTCCCCCGGCAGCAGCCGCGCGTCGGCGCCGTGCTGGAGCACAGGCGCCCACGCGGACGACCGGGCGCTCAGCACCCGCACAGGTACGCCGGACAGTGCCGAGCGCAGCGTCAGCAGCTGCGCCGCGAACCCACCCGAGAAGACGAGCACCCGCGTCGGCGTGGGTCGCAGCAGCCGCATGACGAAGGGTCCGCGTCGGCCCGAGCCGAGGTAGGCCCCGCTCAGGGCCGCGGGCAGCAGCGGGCCGTCCGGTGCCGGCTCCTCGATCGGCGGGGGGGTGCCGGCCGCACCGCGCGTGGCCGGGGCTCCGGTGAAGGGCGGCGGCGCGGCGTACGACGACGGGTCCTGGCCGCGGCCCGCGGCGTGGCGTGCCATCAGGCCACCCCTGCCGGGACGCCGAGCAACATGGTGGCGCGCAGCTCGGGCACCTGCTCCCCGGTCAACCGGTCCATCGAGAGGCCGCGCTCGCGGGCCATCCCCTCCAGCGCGCGGGCGGCGTCGCGCACGACGGGCTCGGGCCCGGTGACGCGCACGAGCACCCGGGTGACGGGCACGCGGTGCGGGGGCGGGCCGGGCTGGACCGCGACGGTCGTGGCCACGACCGGGGCGGCGAGGGACGCCGCGAGGTGGTCGACGTGCGCGACGGCCTCGGAGCCCCGCAGGGCGAAGGTCATCGAGGCCGACCCCCCGACGGCGACGTGGTCGGCGTGCTCGCGGGCCGGCGGGACCTGCCCGTCCGGACCGGGTGGCAGCGGGCCGAGGCTGCCGGCGTTGTGCATCTCGACCGAGCTCGCGGGGAGGCGGCGCACGACGACGCCCGCACCGTTCATGACCTCCTCGGCCCGGAGCACGCAGCGCCGGAGCACCTGCTGCACGGCCGCGCTCCCCCCGCGCCGCGAGATCACCTCGGCGGCGTACCGCGTGTCGAGCGTGAGCACCATGAACCGGGTGACGAGCCGGCTGACCGGACCACGGAGGCCGGGGGCCTGGCCGCCGCCGGGGGTGGGCGGCGAGAGGAGGGTGACGACCCGGACGCTGGACAACGGCACGTCCTCGACCGTGAGCAGGCGGACCAACCCGTCGACCGGCACCGGCGGGTCCTCGTTGAACACGTCCTGGAGGGGCAGCCCGAGCGCCACCGTCCACGTCGCGGCGTCGCGCACGGCGCCGACCGAGACTCCCCCGCTGCCGCGCGGGACCGTGACGACCTCGTAGGTCCCGCCGACGAGGGAGGCGATGCCGGAGCCGCGGAGCGCGCGACGGCGCGCCCGCATGCCGAGGGAGGAGCGCAGCGAGCGGTAGAGGCTGCGGCGGCGCCACGGCAGCAGCAGCACCAGGCACACGACGGCCACCGCGACGCCGACGGGGAGCCAGAGCCCCTCCTCGGCGAGGCCGACCAGCACGCCCGCCACCGCGACCTCCAGCAGCACGAGCTGGACGAGGACCGACCGCGACATGCGGCCGAGTATGCACGAAGCCGTAGGGTGTGGCGGGTCCCTGTCGTGCCGGACGAAGGAGCCGTCGGTGCAGACCCGCCGCGACCAGCTGCACGCCTACCGCTTCATGACGCGGCGGGCCATGTCCGCACTCGTCACGGGCGAGCCCGACACGGTCGAGCCGCCCATGCGGCGCCTCGTCGTCATGACCCTGAGCGGCGTGATGGTGGCCATCGCCGTCGCGGCCGTGTTCGCGATCATCGGGCTGCTGCGCCCGGGTGGCGGCGACCAGTGGAAGGCCGAGGGCGTCGTCATCGTCGAGCGCGACACGGGGGCCCGCTACGTCATCCTCGGCGAGGAGCTCCACCCCGTCCTCAACTACCCGTCGGCCGTGCTCGCGTCAGGGTCCCAGGGCAAGGTCAAGGTCGAGCTCGTGCGCAGCGACAAGCTCGACGAGCTCCCGCCGGGCGACACCATCGGGATCGCCGGGCTGCCCGACTCGGTCCCGTCCGAGGAGTCGTTGATCCAGGCGCCGGTGGTGCTGTGCTCCCAGTCCGCCTCCGCCGAGGGCAACGCCAGCGCCCGGACCGAGGTCTCGCTCGAGGTCGGCACGGGCGAGGCGCCCGATCCTCTCCCCGACGGGACCGGGGTCCTGGTCACCACCCTGACGTCGTCGGGCGAACCCGACGAGAGCTCGTTGCTCCTCGGGGGCGTGCGCTACCCGATCGCCAACGAACGGGTGGAGGACGCCCTGTTCTCGGCCGACCAGGCCGTCCCCGTCGGGCGTTCCTTCCTCGCCGCGCTCCCGGTCAGCCCCACCCCGCTGGCGCCCCTCGAGGTGCCCGGACGCGGTCAGCCCGTCCAGGTCGCCGGCCGGGCGCTCGAGGTGGGCCAGCTCGTCACCTCCGACACCGATCCCGAGGACCAGCGTGTCGTCGTCGGTGAGGACAGCCTGATCCCGGTCACGTCGCTGCAGGCGGAGCTCCTGCTGGCCCTGCCGCAGCGCGAGCAGCCGGCGCCGCCGGTGTCCCTCCCCGAGGCGGACATCGTGGAGGCGGCTCCGTCCGACGAGCAGGTCGCCGACTTCAACGACCTCACGCGCGGGCTCCCCGACGCCACGCCCGAGCTCAGCGACGACGCCGTCGACCAGGTCGGGGTGTGCGCCACCTTCGACGGTCGCGACGGCGGCGGTGAGCCCGCAGTCCTGGGCGTGCCGCGCACGGACCCCGCGACCCGTCCGCCCACGGCCGACGGCCCCAACGCGACGGCCGGGCTGGTCGACCGGGTCGACGTGCGCACGGGTTCCGGGCTGCTCGCCAGGACGCCCCAGGCCGCAGCCGTCAACCTGGTGCTGGGCCCTGGCCTGCGGTTCCCGGCCACCGACCTGGCGACCCTCGGCGGCTTCGGGTACTCCGAGGACCAGGTGCAGACGCTCCCTGACGAGCTGGTCGCCGTCATCCCGGACGGCCCCGGCTTCGACCGTGAGGACGCCAGGCGACCGCAGGTGCTCGACCCCGGGGCCGAGGAGCCCGCCCCGGTCGCCGGCGCTGCCGGCTCCTGACCGTCTCCGGACGAGCTCGGCCCCGGAGGCCTCGAAGATCGCGCGGATTCGTGCGGTTTAGGGGTGTGGTCGCCGGGAAGGCATGTGGTCACGTGACCACCAACCAAGGAGGAACCCACCGTGGCCGGATTCGGAACCAGCCAGGAGGCGATGGCGGCAGGTGCCGTCGCCGTCAACGAGACCACCGAGCAGGTGCAGGGCCAGATCAACACCCTGCGCACCGAGGTCGACACCATGCGCGGCGGCTGGGGCGGTGAGGCGTCCAACGCCTTCGGCGTCCTGCACCAGAACTTCGAGGCTCAGGCCAACCGCATCAACAACGCGCTCCGCGCGATGCACGAGGCCCTCGGCGCGACGCAGAAGACGTACGCGACGCAGGAGGAGCAGGAGACGTCCAACATCACCAGCATGGCTGGTCAGATCAACGAGGCTTGAGGAGCAGACACATGAGCGAGATCCGCGTCAACTTTGGTTCCCTCGAGGGCGGCCAGGCCGGCATCATGACCACGCACGGCCAGCTCGTCGGCACGCTCGACGACCTGGAGGCCAGCCTGCAGCCCATGCTCTCCACCTGGGACGGTGAGGCCCGCGAGGCCTACTACCGGTGCAAGCAGGAGTGGGACTCCGCCGCCGAGCAGATGTCCACCACGCTCCAGCAGATCGGCCAGCTGGTCGGCAACGCGCACCAGAACTACACCAACGCCGAGAAGGCCGCCACCAACACCTGGTCCTGAGGCCAGGCCGGCGGGCCGACCGACGGGCACGTCACGGACAGCGGCCGGGGGCCACGGCCCCCGGCCGCTGTCGGGCGTAGAACTCAGAAAGGGGAGAGCACATGACAGGACAGGGCTCGGGTGTCGAGGTCGACCCCGATGAGCTGCTGAGCATCGCCGACGCGATCGCCGACCTGCTCGACGACGTGTCCGGTGACACCAATGCGACCGGCAATCAGATGGACTTCCAGACGAACGCGACGCCGTCCCAGATGGCGACCGCGTGGACGTCGCTGTTCAAGGAGGACGGCGGGTCGCTGAACGACTACAAGGTCGCCGTCTACAACGACCAGTACGAGAGCATCAGCAACAAGTACACCGCGCTCGTCGAGGGCCTGACGTGGTTGGAGCAGGCCTGCCGCTCCACGGCCAACGGCTACCGCGACACCGACCAGCAGGTCGCGACCAACGTCAACCAGGTGAACCAGGGCGGACCTGCCCAGGAGGTGACCGGATGAACAACATCCGCGAGTCCAGCTACAGCACGGGGGCCAGCAGCTTCGCCGGCGGGACGGTCAACAGCGAGGGTGACGCCGGCGGCATCAAGAAGCAGCTGCTCGAGAGCGATCCCAACCTGCTCGACCCGATCATCTCGGGCATGGAGGACGCCCAGGCCATGGGCGAGCACGTCGCCTCGAGCCTGGCCTCGATCCACAACCGGCTGGCCAACGCCTGGCGCGGCGGTGAGTCCAAGGCGGCGCTGAGCACCGTGGAGGGCCTGCGCAAGAACGGTGAGGCGATGTACGACGAGGCCGGCCGCGTCCACGGTCCGCTGTCGGCCTTCAAGCAGTCCTGGGTGGAGGTCAAGAACTCCGCCCACAACATCGACGACTCCTCGTTCCTCGAGGGTGCGGCCAAGGGCGCACCCTTCGGGCCGGTGGCGGCCGTGGGGGTCGGCGCCGTCACCACCATGAACAACACCAGCGACGAGGACGCGCGCGCCTACCTGCAGAAGATCGTGGACAACTACCGCGACGCCGTCCACATGATGCCCAACCAGTCGAGCACGCACCTGGTCAACGACGGCTCGCAGGAGCACTGGAACAACCAGGGCTTCGGTGGCACCGGTGGTGGCAACGGCTCCACTCCGACCGGCCTCGGCGGCGGCCCCAGCTTCAACGGCACCGGTGGCCCCTCGATCGGCTCGCCCAGCCTGCCGAGCCAGCCGCCGCCGACCCAGCCGCCACCGCCCCCCGGCCTCCCCTCCGAGGCGCCCCCCGAGCTCCCCGGCCTGCCGGGCGGCCCGGGTGACTACCCCGGCAGCCCCGGTTATCCCGGTTACCCCGGCTCACCGGGCGTCGGGCCGGCCGACGGCATCAGGCTCGACAACGGCTCCCAGCTGGCCGGCATCGGCCCCGGTGGTGGGCCCGGTGCCCCCGGCCTGGGCGCCGGTCCCGGTGGTGGGCTCGGCAGCGCCGGTGGGCTGTCCGGTGGCGCCGGCGGCGGTGGCCTGGTGGGAGGCATGCCCGGTGCGGGCGGCAGTGGTTCCGGCAGTCCGACGGGCGGCGCCGGCGGCGCGGCCGGCGGTGCGGCGGGAGCCCGCGGCGGCATGCCCGGCATGATGCCGATGCACGGCAACCAGAACGAGGAGCAGGAGAACGAGCGCTCCACCTGGCTGTCCGAGGACGAGGACGTCTGGGGTGGCGACGACCTGCCCCCGAGCCTCACCTGAGCGAGAATGGTTCTGTGAACTCACGTCTCGGGGTCGTGCGAGGGCGTCGGCGGCTGGCCGCCGGCGCCCTCGCCGCCGCGGTCCTCGTCGTCCCGACGCTGCTCGGTCCCGCGTCGGCTTCTCCTGGCTCTCCCAGCGACACCGTCCCGCCGGCCGCCAAGCCGAACTTCGACGTCCGGGCCGAGCAGTGGTGGCTCGACGCGCTCGGCGCCGAACGGATCTGGGCGGACCACACCCGCGGCGCAGGCGTGGTGGTCGCGGTCATCGACACCGGTGTCGAACCCACGGGTGACCTCGAGGGCGCCGTCGAGAAGGGCTTCGACCTCAGTGGCGGCGGCCGCGGTGACATTGGGGAGCCGACCAGGTTCCACGGCTCCGGCATGGCTGCCGCGATCGCTGGTCGAGGCACCGGGCCCGGCCTCCTGGGCATGGCTCCGGAGTCGACGATCCTCCCCGTCAAGGGCCCGGAGAAGGCCCTGGGTGACGGGACGGCCGATGCTCTCCAGCGCCTCGCCGAGCTGCCCGACCCCCCGGAGATCGTGAACATGTCCTACGGCGACGACGGACCTTGCCCGGCTGGTCTCCAGCAGGCCGTCCGGGTCGCCGTCGACGCCGGCATGATCCTGGTCAGTGGCCCGGGGAACGACGGCCCGTCGACCCCGTCCAACTACCCGAGCAACTGCGCGGGGGTGATCACGGTCGGCGCCTACGGCTTCTACGGCAACACCGCCGACGGTCCCGACCTGCGCATGTGGAGCGGCAGTGCCACACCCGACAACATGTACCTCGTGGGTCCTGGTGACGACCTGCTGAACTTCAAGCCCGGCACCGACGAGGCCTTCAAGGCCGAGGGCACCAGCGGTGCCGCTGCGATCGTCTCGGGCTCGCTGGCGCTCGTCCGTGCTGCGTTCCCCGACATGCCGTCCAGGGAGCTCGTGGCTCGCGTCCTGGCCACGGCCGCCCCGCTCGACGGCAGCAAGCAGACCGGTGTCCGCGACCCGAGCTCCGGGCTCGGGACGATCCGTCCCCGCGGAGCCATCGAGGAAGACATCCCCGCCGACGCGCCCAACCCCATCTACGACGCCCTCGACGCCGCCGTCCCGCCGGGCGGCAGCCCGGGGACGGGCGCCGGGGAGCCGGACGGCTCCGGGTCCACCCCGGCCACGCCGGAGACGACCCCTCCTCCAACCGACCCGGGGCAGGCCCCTCCGTCCGACAACACCGAGAGCGCCGGCTCGAGCGAGTCGAGCGGCTCCGGCGGCCTGGTGCTGGGCATCGTGGGCCTCGGCGTCCTCGCCGTCCTCGGTGTGGTCGCGCTCGTCGTCGCCAGCAGCCGCCGCCGGTCGCCGGCCGGAGGCCCGTCGGCCCCGACGTGGCCGCACGCCGGAGGACCTCCAGCCGGGCCGTGGCCGCCGCAGCCGGGCGCCGCCCCGCCGCCTCCTCCGCCCCCACCCCCCGGCGCTCCCTGATGAGCGCCCCCGGCTGACGAAGGACAGCGATGCGACGGCGAGCTCCCCGGTCAGCAGCCGCGGTGGCGCTCGCCCTCGCGTCGTCCGCGGCGTCGTTCGCAGGGCCGGCGACCGGCGCCACTGCTCCACAGCCCGGCCGATCCGGGCGCCGGGCCGCCAGCGCCGGAGGCCACCGGCGCCGATCCCGGCGGAGCGGGTTCGTCCGGCCTCGTCCCGGGCATCGTCGGCCTCGCGACCCTGGTGGTCCTCGGCCTCGCCGCCCTCGGGGTGGCCCTGGCGCGGCGCCCCCGCACGGCTGGGCCACCGGCCCCACCCGCGACGGCCTGGCCGCCGCCGCCGGGCACCTACCCACCCCCACCCCCACCGCCCCCCCGGAGGACCACGATGACCACCGACCAGACGACCCGGCCGGGGACGGCCGGGTCCGTCAGCGCCTACCGCGGCCTGCGCGACGTCGATGACCTGGCGCCGCTGCTCGCCCACCGGGGCTGGGTGCGCAAGGCCCGCCCGTTCTCGCACGTCGTGGCCCGCGACGTCTTCGTGCCCGACTTCTACGACGCCCTGCACCGCCAGGTGACCGGGTTGATCGAGTCGGAAACCTTCCGCGAGCGCAACATGGGCCGCTACGACGCCTCGTCGAGCATGGTGCAGCAGCACCCCGGCGGGCCGCTCGACGTGTTCCTGTCCCGGGCCTGGCACGACGTGATGGCTGGCCTGTGGGACGTCGAGGCGACCGGCGACGTGATCGCGAGCCTGCACCACCACGCACCGGGCGGCCGGAGCGGCTGGCCCCACAACGACCTCACCACGGCGTGGTTCCCCGGGGCGGACGAGCCGGGCAGGCACGAGGTCGGGCTGTCGACCACCGAGGTCGACGCGCACACCGGTGAGCGCGCCGAGGGCGTCGAGGCCCGGGAGACCGTGCGGGGCGTGGCTGCGCTGTTCTACCTGGGCAACCCGGAGTGGTCGCCCGGGGACGGTGGTGAGACCGGCCTGTTCGAGTCCGCCAGCGGCGCGCACCTCGGCCCCGCGGCCGCCGTGCCGCCGATCAACAACTCGGCGGTCTTCTTCGAGTGCACGCCGTTCAGCTGGCACGCGTTCCTCAGCAACCGGACGCCCCGCACCAGCGTCGTCATGTGGGTCCACCGCCGCAAGCAGGACGTCATCGAGCGCTGGGGAGGCGAGAACATTGTCTACTGGAAGTGACCGGCCGCGCACGGCCGAGCGACGCGTCTGCCTCCTGACCGGAGCCGGCGGCACCCTCGGCAACGCGTTCTGCCAGAAGTACGCCGACGAGTACGACATCGTCGCCGTCTACCGCCACCGCGCGCCCGCCGCCCCGTCGCAGCACGACTCCTTCGTCGACCCCCTCGACCCCGGCGCCACCTCCGACCGGGGCCGGGTCTTCGTCGTGCAGACCGACCTGGAGAAGGAGGGCGAGCCGGAGCACCTGGTCGACCTCGTGCTGGCCCGCTACGGCCGGGTCGACCTGCTGGTCAACAACGCGGCCGTGATGCGCTTCCACGCGGGTCTCGGCGACGGCGACGCCGCCCTGGACGACATGGCGCGCTACTTCGCCCTCAACGTGGAGGTGCCTGCGCGGCTCGCCGTCCGGCTCTCGCAGCGGTCCTGGCGGCACGACGACCACGGCAACCGCGCGGCCAACCGCAACGTCGTCAACGTCTCGAGCCTCTCGGGCAGCCGGGTCTACCCCGGCGGGCAGGGCGTGTACGCCGCGAGCAAGGCGGCGCTCAACCACCTGACCCGCTACACCGCGCAGGAGTTCGCCACCTTCGGGGTGCGGGTCAACGCCATCGCCCCCGACGCGTTCCCGTCGCGGGTGCCGACCGAGGCCGTGGCCGACGCCGTCGTGGCCGTGGACCGTGGGTCGATGACCGGCAAGGTCCTGCCGGTCGAAGAGCCGAGCCCCACCGGCTGAGGCCTAGACGGGCGGGCCGGCCGCGGCCGAGCTGCTGCCGCGCGCGTGCTCGGCCGACGTACGACGCCAGGCGGCGGCGCCGACGGCGACGACCGCGCCGGCCGCGACGAGGCCGCCGGTCACGGCGTACGCGACGTTCTGCAGGGTGCGGTCCTCGGGGCCGGGGAGGTCGGGGGCGGGGATCGGTGCGGCTGCCTCGGCGGCCGGGAGCGGCGCGCCGTCGTCGCGCTCGGAGGTCAGGGCGACGTAGGGGTTGAGGATGCCCCAGCCGTAGCCGTCGTCGGGGACCGCGACGCCGGGCCGGTCGGCGGTGGCCTCGAGGCGGGTCACCACCTCGGCGGCTGACAGCTCGGGGTGACGCTCGCGCACCAGGGCGGCCGCGCCGCTCACGAAGGGCGCGGCGAAGCTCGTGCCGCTCGTGACGTGGTAGCCCTCGATCCCGGTCGGGAGCAGGACCTCGCCCCCGGGCGCAGCGATGCCGACGAAGGCGCCCCGGACGGACTCCTCGACCAGGGTGTCGTCGCGGTTGGTGGCGCCGACCGCCAGCACGTGGTCGAACTCCGGTCCGGTGCCGGCGTACTCGGCCGGGAAGTGGAACAACGTCTCTGCGCCCTCGACGATGTTGCCGGCCGCAGCCACGACGACGACGTCGGCCTTGCCGGCGTCGACGACGGCCTGGCGGACGGCCGGGTCGTCCTCGGGGATCCAGAGGGAGATGTTGATGACGTCGGCCCCGGCAGCGACCGCGTAGTCGATGCTGCCGGCCAGGGTCGCGGGCGTGTCCAGCTCGTCGTCGTCGCTGTCGTACTGCTTGATCGGCACGATCTCGGCGCCGGGCGCGATGCCCTCGAACCCCACGTCGGTCTGCACCGGCGCGGCGATGACCCCGGCGACGCCGGACCCGTGACCGACCTTCTCGCAGTCGATGACGGGACTGCCGGGGTAGACGAAGTTGGCCGGGTCGCGGTAGCGGATCTGCTTGACCTGCGGGTGCAGGTTGCTGACGCCGCTGTCGATCACCGCGACGGTCTGGCCCCTGCCGGTGGCGAGCTCGCGGACCCGGGCGAAGGCGAGGCGCTCCTGGGCCCACGACGTGGTCGAGGGCTCCTCGTTGCCGCCGGTGAGGCCCTGCTCGCACCCGGCGGCCCCCGCGACGGCCGGGGCGGCGACGACCACCGGGACGAGCGGCGCGAGCGCGAGCGCGGCCGCGGCCACGAGTCGTCCCCAGGTCGCCGTCCGCACGCGACGAGGGTAACCCGCGACGGGGCTCACTCCAGGCCGACCTCGATGCGGGCCGCGGCCAGCGCCTCGGCCGCCGCGAGCCGGGTGAAAGGGTCGTCGGGGTCGATGCCCTCGTCGAACTCGTAGACCCAGGTGACCTCGGTGGTGCGGGCGGGTGGCCGGCGGGCGATGACCCGGATGCCGCGGCGACCCGTGATCGGCACGTGCCGCTGGTAGACCACCGACGCGGTGACCCGCTCGCGGACCAGCTGCAGCAACCGGCCGGGATCGGCGACGGCGTACACGTGCTCGGGTCGGGGGCGGCCCCACTCGCCGACCTCGCTGAGCCGCAGCGACCCGGTCTCGGAGTCCCAGTCGGCTGCCTCCACCTGCTCCCAGGGCACGCGGACGGGGGCGTAGAAGGCGTCCCGGGTGCCGCCGATGACCACGCCGTCGTCGGTCGTGGCCCAGGCGAGCAACCGCTCCCCCGGCCCGACCTCGAGGTCGGGGCGCCGCCGCCGCGCCCTCACTGGACGCCGACGATCTGGTCGCGCAGCTGGCGGCGGTACTGCTCCAGGGCGGCGAGCTCTCCGAACATGCGGTTGTACTCCGCCTCCTGCTTCTCGGGGTTGGTGCGCTGCATGCGCGACTTGACCTCGGCGATGCGGCGAGCGGCGGTGAGCTCGAGCAACCGGAAGACGTGCTGCACGACGTACGCCGCGTCGGGGGTGCGCTTGAGCGGCTCGACGGCCAACGCGCTGACGGCCGAGGCGACCTCGGGGTCGTCGGAGGCCGCGTCGCGGATGCGGCCGACCCACGCCGGGTCGTCGGAGCCGGCGACGAGCCCCCCGGCGGCCTCGACGCGCTCCCAGACCCCGCGGTAGACGGGGTGGGTGAAGTCGTTGACGCCGATGTCGGTGGTGGCCCGGCCGATGACCATGGGGTGCTGCAGGCAGAGCTTGAGGGTCTCGCGCTCGACGGTGAACCGCGGGTCGCGGAGGTCGGGACCGGCCTGGCGCGGGCGCTCGGGGGCGGCCGGGGCGGCGCGGCCGGAGGACCGGCCGACGCGCTCGACCTCGGCCTGGACGTCGTTGGGGTCGACGCCGGTGAGCGCCGAGATCTCGCGGGCGAAGGAGCCCTTGGTCACCGCGGAGTCGCGGCTGCTGACCACCAGTCCTGCCGCCTCGCGCACCGCCGCGACGCGGGCGTCGGCCCGGTCGAGGTCGTACTTGGAGACCACGTTGCGCAGCACGAAGCGGTAGAGCGGCTCGCGGCGGGCGATGAGGTCGCGGACGGCCTCGTCGCCGTCGCGGATGCGCAGGTCGCAGGGGTCGAGGCCATCAGGCTGCACGGTCACGTAGGTCTGGCCGACGAACTTGTCGTCGCCCTTGAACGTCTTCAGGGCCGCGGCCTGGCCGGCGGCGTCGCCGTCGAAGGTGAAGATGACCTCGCCGGTCATGGTCTCGTGGTCGTGGAGGAAGCGGCGCAGCACGCGGGTGTGCTCATCACCGAAGGCCGTGCCGCAGGAGGCGACGGCGGTGGTGACGCCGGCGAGGTGGCAGGCCATGACGTCGGTGTAGCCCTCGACGACCACGGCCTGCGACGTCTTGCCGATCGAGGTGCGGGCGAGGTCGATGCCGTAGAGGACCTGGCTCTTCTTGTAGAGCGGGGTCTCGCGGGTGTTGAGGTACTTGGCGTCGACACGGTCGTCGTCGAAGATCCGGCGCGCGCCGAAGCCGATGGTGGCGCCGCCCGGGTCGCGGATCGGCCACAGCAGCCGTCCGCGGAACCGGTCGTACGGCGAGCGGCCGACCCCGGCGAGGTCGGCGGCGACGAGCTCGTCGGTGCTGAAGCCGCGTCCGCGCAGGTGGCGCACGAGCGCCTCCCCGTCGCGGGGCGCGAAGCCGACGCCGAAGTGCTCGGCGGAGTCCTGGTCGAAGCCGCGCTCGGAGAGGAACCGGCGGGCCTCGACGGCGTCGGCGCCGCCGAGGCGCTCGGCGTAGAACTCCTGGGCGAGCCGGTTGGCCTCGACGAGGCGCTGGCGCGGCGGGCCCTTGGGCTGCTGCTGCTCGCGGCCGTCGGTCTCCTCGCGGCGCAGCTGCACCCCGGCCTTCTCAGCCAGCCGCTCGACGGCCTCGGCAAAGCCCAGGCCGTCGATCTTCATCACGAAGGTGACGGCGTCGCCGCCCTCCTGGCAGCCGAAGCAGTGGAAGAAGCCGCGCTGGGGGTTGACGTTGAACGACGGCGTCTTCTCGTCGTGGAAGGGGCACAGGCCCTTCATCGAGCCGCCCCCGGCGTTGCGGAGCGTGACGTACTCGCCGATGACCTCGTCGATGCGGGTCTTCTCGCGGACCTCTGCGATGTCGTCCTCGCGGATCCGCCCTGCCACGTCGCGATCCTACGGGGCCGACGAGGGGTCAGTAGGCGCCGGTCAGCTCGTTGTGGAGACGCTCCCCGGCGGCGTACCGGTGGAGCTGGTCGCGGACCAGGCGGTGGGCCCGGGGCCACATGGCGCTGGTCATGCCGCCGACGTGCGGGGTGAGCAGGAGGCCTGGGGCGTCCCAGAGCGGGTGGTCGGCGGGCAGCGGCTCGGGATCGGTGACGTCGAGGGCCGCGGTGACCCTCCGCTCGACCAGCGCGGCCACGAGGTCGTCGGTGACGACGACCGGTCCGCGGGCCACGTTGACCAGCAGGGCACCCGGGCGCATGCGGGCCAGGAAGCCGGCGTCGACCAGGCCGCGGGTCTCGTCGGTGAGCGGCACGACGAGGACGACGACGTCGACCTCGGGGACCAGGACCGGCAGCTCGTCGAACCCGTGGACGTCCGGGCCGCCGTCGCGACCGTCACGCGCGGTGCGGGCCACCCGGACGACCTCGACCTCGAACGGCGAGAGCCGCGCCTCGATCGCGCGGCCGATGGCGCCGTACCCGACGACGAGGACGCGGCGGTCGGCCAGCGAGGTGCGCCAGCCCGCGGCCCAGGCGTGCCGCTGCTGGCCGCGGACGGCCTCCGGGACGCCGCGCAGGGACGCGAGGGTGAGGGTGACGGCGAGCTCGGCCGTGGAGGCGTCGTGGATGCCGCGTCCGGAGCAGAGGGTGACGCCGTCGGGCAGGTGCAGGCGGACGTTGTCGACACCGGCGGTGAGGGTCTGGACGACCTCCAGGGAGGTCATCCGCGGGAGGACCTCGGTGACCTCGGGGCCGAGGCGGTAGGGCGGCACGTAGAACCGCACGTCGCCGATCGAGTCGGGGACGTCGCCGTCGACGGGGTCAACCACCTCGTAGCGCAGGCCGGTCGGCGGGTCGCCGAGCTCGTCGGGGTCGAAGGGCAGCCACACGAGCGGGTCGGGTCGGTCGGTCACGACACCATCCTGGCGTGCCGGGCCACGGCGCTCGCGTCGGTCAACGAGGCGACCTGGTCGACGACCACGCGGAGCCGGGCGGCGTCGTCGGGCGCGTCGTGCCAGTCGTCGGCGAAGGGCCGGTCGAGGGCGTCGGGGCCGCGGCCGAGCAGCGCCGCGACCAGCTCGGTCAGCAGCTCGCGCTGGTGCTCCAGCGCGGCCACCCGGTCGGCGGCCTGCATGACGTAGTGGGCCGCGAGGCCCTTGAGCACCGCGATCTCCAGCACCGTGCGCTCGGGCAGCACCAGGTCGGCGTCGTGCCGGACGAAGGGCCCGGCGCCCGCCGCGAACGTCGCGGCCTGCACGTCGCCGCAGAAGCGACCGATGAGGTCGCTGGTGAGGTTCTTCAGCGCGGCCAGGTGGCGCCGGCTGCCGTCGTACGGCGCCGTGGGCCAGGTGCCGACGGCGCGCAACCCGTCGAGGACGTCGTCGAGGTCGTCGTCGCGGGCGTCGGGGAGGTACCAGTGGCGCAGGGTCTCCCACACGGCCGGGCGGTCGACGTCGGTGAGGTCGAGGCGTCCCGCGACCACGCCGTCCTCGACGTCGTGGACGGAGTAGGCGACGTCGTCGGCGAGGTCCATCACCTGCGCCTCCAGGCAGAGCCGTCGGCCGGGCGTCTGGTCGCGCAGCCAGGTGAAGACCGCCCGCTCGTCGGCGTACACCCCGAACTTGCGGGCGTCGGGTCCGGCCGCGGCGCGCTCCCAGGGGTACTTGGTGCAGGCGTCGAGGGTGGCGCGGGTCAGGTTGAGGCCGGCCGAGCGGCCCTCGGCGTCGACCGTCTTGGCCTCGAGCCTGGTCAGCAGGCGCAGCGTCTGCGCGTTGCCCTCGAACCCGCCGCAGGGCTCGGCGACGGCCGCCAGCGCCCGCTCGCCGTTGTGGCCGAACGGCGGGTGGCCGAGGTCGTGGGCCAGGGCCGCGGTCTCGGCGATGTCGGGCTGGCTGCCGAGCGCGCGGGACAGGTCGCGGGCGACCTGGGCGACCTCGAGGGAGTGGGTGAGCCGGTTGCGGACGAAGTCGTCGGACTGGGGCCCGACGACCTGGGTCTTGGCGGCCAGGCGCCGCGAGGACGCGGCGTGCACCACCCGCGCCCGGTCGCGCTCGAACGGCGCCCGCACCGGCGCGTCGACGCGCTTGGGCGGCTCGACCACCAGCCGCTCCCGCGCCGCCTCGTCGTACAGCTCGGTCGGGTCCATCGGGTGCAGCCTAGGGCCGGGGGTGCGTGGTCTCGAGACAGGCCGCCAGGCGGCCTTCCTCGACCACCGTGGGGTCGGCCATGGTCTCCGACCACGCGGGGCGCCCGGGCCGCAGCAGGACCGGGCCAGAGGGCGCACGGAGCCGGAGGGCCTGCCGGTCGCAGGTCGGCCCCGCCGTACCAGGTCGCGGCAGCCCTCGGGAAGCGACGCGGGGGCGCCGCGGCTGCGGGCCCGGAGGCGACCAAGACAAGCACGCGCTGGCGCCCGGGCCGCAGCAGGACCGGGCCAGAGGGCGCACGGAGCCGGAGGGCCTGCCGGTCGCGGGTCGGCCCCGCCGTACCAGGTCGCGGCAGCCTTCGGGAAGCGACGCGGGGGCGCCGCGGCTGCGGGCCCGGAGGCGACCAGATCAGTAGGTGGTGACGTGGACGTGGTCGTAGTGGTTGGCGGTGGTGGACCCGCGGTCCTCCATGCCCCGCCAGCCCTCGCCGGAACGCTGGACCGACCAGATGTTCTGGGAGTAGATGACGTAGCTGACGCCGAGGTCGGCGTAGTACTTGCGGACGAACTCCGCGACCTCCCAGCCGCGGTCGCCGGAGACCATGATGTCGACGGCGATGCCCTGGGCGTGCTCGCCGTCGCCGCGGAAGGTGCCGTAGGTGGTGATCTCGGGGAACTCGGCGCAGACGGCGGCGTGGACCTTCTTGATGTTCTCCGAGACGCCGGCGGGGACGGTGGTGCCGTTGGTGCAGTCGCCGCCGAGGGTGAAGGGCTCCTCCTCGGACAGGTAGCCCGCGGTGACCCAGCGGACGTCCTCGCCCTTCCAGACGATCTCCTCGCGCCCGTTGAGCGAGCGACCGGTGACGGTGACCTGCTCGCCGGGCGCGATCTCGCCGAGCTGGCGGGCGTCCTCGGAGGGGTTGGCCCAGAGGTTGAGGGCCTCGGTGGTCCAGAGCTCGGTCTCGGCGTCCTTGATGGCGGCCTTGACGGCCGGCGCGCGCATCAACAGCTCGGCCTTGGTCGGCTTGGTCGGCGTGGCGGGCTCGGCGGGGACGACGGGGGCCGCGGCCTCGCGACCCTGGACGGCGTCGGACCGGGCGGCGGTGCCGCGCGAGAGCGTCGGGGTGCGCTCGGCGACGGAGGCCGCCTCGGCGGCAGGGCCGAGGGAGTCTCCGACGACGGGCGCCGCGCCGGCGACGTCGGCGGGCGTCACGTCGGCGCCGAGGACGCCGAAGGACACGATCCCGGCGGTCGCCACGACGGCC
This sequence comes from Nocardioides litoris, assembly GCF_006346315.1. Taxonomy (GTDB): domain Bacteria; phylum Actinomycetota; class Actinomycetes; order Propionibacteriales; family Nocardioidaceae; genus Nocardioides; species Nocardioides litoris. Next base: position 50,212 of record NZ_VDMR01000003.1, read on the forward strand.
AGCGGAGCGGCGAGCGTGGTCGCCTTGAGACGGGTGGGCAGGGCTCCGAGGAGCCGGCGGGCATTGGTGTCCCGCTTGTGGCGATGATCTGCCACAGCGCTGATCCTTTGCGGTCGAAGACAGGGCGATGCCCACCGGGTCACGGCGGGCATGAATGGCGAGTCAAGCACAGCCCGGACGCCGGCACGGCATCTGCATGCTTCCTTCACACGGTGCGGTCGGTCACGTCGGCAAAAACCGCAGGTCAGCGTGCCGACGCACCGTCCACACCCGACGGGGCGGTCAGCCGCCGCTGGTCTCGCCCGCGTCCTCGGCGGCGATGCTGTCGGTGCCGTCGGTGTCGTCGAGCCACCCCTCGGGGAGCACGACCCGGTCGCGCGGGCTGCCCTGGCGGCCTCGGGGGGTGCCGAGCTCGGCCACCGGGAAGGGCTCGGTCGGGTCGAGGTCGGCCAGCAGCGCGTCGAGGTCGGCGAGGGTCGAGACCAGGCCGAGCGAGCGGCGTACGGTGCCGCCCGCGGCGAAGCCCTTGAGGTACCAGGAGACGTGCTTGCGGAACTCCTTGCAGCCGCGTTCCTCCCCCATGTGCTCGCACAGGAGCTCGGCGTGGCGGCGCATCATCGTGATGACCTCGCCGAGGGCGGGCAGGGTCTGCGCCTCCTCGCCGGCGAAGGCGGCGGCGAGGTCGCGGAACAGCCACGGGCGGCCCAGGCAGCCGCGGCCCACGACGACGCCGGCGGCGCCGGTCTGCTCGACCATGCGCAGGGCGTCTGCGGCCTCCCAGACGTCGCCGTTGCCGAGCACCGGGATGTCGACGTGGTCGACGAGGTGGGCGATGGAGTCCCAGTCAGCACGTCCGCTGTAGGCCTGGGCGACCGTGCGACCGTGCAGGGCGATCGCGGCGACGCCGGACTCCTGGGCGATGCGTCCGGCGTCGAGGTAGGTGAGGTGGTCGTCGTCGAGGCCCTTGCGGGTCTTCATCGTGACCGGGACGCCGTACGGCGCGGCCGCGGCCACGGCCTGCTCGAGGATGCGGCCCAGCAGGGCCCGCTTCCAGGGCAGGGCCCCGCCGCCGCCCTTGCGGGTCACCTTGGGCACGGGGCAGCCGAAGTTGAGGTCGACGTGGGCGACACCGTGCTCGCCGCACAGGATCTCGGTGGCCTTGGCGACGTAGACGGGGTCGGTGCCGTAGAGCTGGACCGACCGGACGGTCTCGGCCTCGTCGAAGACCAGCATGTCGCGGGTGTGCTGGTCGCCCTCGACGAGCCCGCGGGAGGTGATCATCTCGCAGACGTACAGGCCGGCGCCCTGCTCGGCGCACAGGCGCCGGAAGGCGGCGTTGGTGACCCCGGCCATGGGCGCGAGCACCACCGGCGTCGCGACCGTGAGGGGTCCGAGCTGCAACGGGGCGGTCGGGGCGGTCACCGGTCCATGATGCCGCGCCCGCGCGGGTCGGGCGGAATCAGCGGGGCGTGCGACCGCGGGTGCCGCCCCGCTTGCCGAGGTCCTTGACCGGGCCGGTCCAGGTGATCGGCACGACGCCCTCGGGCGGGCGGAACATCACCGAGGCCAGGCTCGCGCCGTCGGGGACGAGGAAGAGCAGGCACGACCGGGCGGCGTCGCCGGGCGCGAAGACCGGCGGCAGCACCGAGCCCCGGCAGGGTGCGAACGTGCGGTCGGTGCCGGTGGGCGGCACGAGGCGCTGCTCGCTGTCGACGACGTAGACCGGCAGCGTGCGGCCGCCGAGGTCGGTGTCACCGCCGTTGCCCACCTTCATCGTGACGAGGTACGGCGTCGACGCGGCCGCCTGGGCGTCGAGGTCGTAGCCGTCGAGCAGGTCGGCGACGGTCGAGCGCTCGACGCGCAGCACCTCGACGCCGACGACGCCGACGAGGTCCTGGCGCGGCTGCCAGGCGACGAGGGCGCCCTCGCGGAAGGGCAGGTCGGTGCCGGGCGGGGTGAGGGTGCGGTCGGGCGGCACGGGGAGGTAGTCGGTCGCGGTGGCGCTGGGGGCGGACGGCGCCGTCGAGGTCGGGGTGGCGCTGGGCTCGGTCGAGGTCGAGGTCGAGGTCGAGGTCGACCCAGCGGACGGGGCCGCGGCGCCGCCGGCCCCGCCGCCCCCGCAGCCGGCCAGGGCCAGGGCCAGGATGAGGACGGCCGCCGACGTCACGACGCGGTGACGGGAGGGCACCTCAGCAGCCCCGCAGCTTCTGGGCCAGGAGGTCGGCGACGCCGGCCAGGGGCACCCGCGTCTGCTGCATCGTGTCGCGCTCCCGCACGGTCACCGCCTCGTCGTCGAGGGTCTCGAAGTCGACGGTCACACAGTAGGGCGTGCCGATCTCGTCCTGGCGCCGGTAGCGCTTGCCGATCGCGCCCGCGTCGTCGAACTCGACGGGCCAGGAGGCCCGCAGCTCGGTCGCGAGCGCGCGGGCCCGCGGCGACAGCTCGGCGTTGCGGCTCAGGGGCAGCACCGCGGCCTTGACCGGGGCCAGGCGCGGGTCGAGCCGCAGCACGGTGCGCTGGTCGACGCCGCCCTTGGTGTTGGGTGCCTCGTCGGTGGCGTGCGCGGCCACGAGGAAGGCCATCACGGCCCGCGACAGGCCGGCCGCGGGCTCGACGACGTGAGGCAACCACCGCTCCCCCGCGGCCTGGTCGAAGAAGGACAGGTCGCGGCCCGAGGCCTCCGCGTGGGCGCGCAGGTCGTGGTCGGCCCGGTCGGTCACGCCCTCGAGCGCCCCCCACTCCGAGCCGGGCAGCCCGAAGCGGAAGTCGATGTCGACGGTGTGGGTGGTGTGCTCACCGGGCCCGGGACGGGGGTGCTCGTGGTGGCGGAGGTCGTCGGGGTCGATCCCGAGGTCGACGTACCAGCGGGTGCGCTCCTCGAGCCAGTAGGTGTGCCAGCGCGGGCCCTCCCCCGGCTTCACGAACCAGGCCAGCGACATCTGCTCGAACTCGCGGGTGCGGAACAGGAAGTCACCCGGGGTGATCTCGTTGCGGAAGCACGTGGCGACCTGGGCGATGCCGAACGGCGGCTTGCTGCGGCTGGTCGTCACCACGTTGGCCAGGTTGAGGAAGACCCCCTGCGCGGCCTCGGGCCGCAGGTGGTGGCGTCCGCCCTCGCCCTCGTCGCCCTCGGCGGCGCCGACGTGGGTGGTGAGGAGGCCCGAGAAGCGGCGCGGCTCGGTCCACGCACCGCGGGTGCCGCAGGAGGGGCAGACGGCCGAGACGAGGTCGGCGGGCCTGCCGTCGTCGTCGCCGGTCTCGCCGTCGCGCAGGTGGTCGACCCGGAACCGCTGCCGGCAGCTGCGGCACTCGGTGAGCGGGTCGGCGAACCCGTCCTCGTGGCCGCTCGCCACCCACGTGGCCGGCGGGAGGATGATCGAGGCGTCGAGGCCGACCACGTCGTCGCGGCCGTGGACGACGGCGCGCCACCACTGGCGCCGCAGGTTGTCGCGCAGCTCGACCCCCAGCGGGCCGAGGTCCCAGGCCGCCCGCGTGGCGCCGTACACCTCACCGGAGGGATAGGCGAAGCCCCGCCGCCGGGCCAGGGAGACGACGTCGGCGAGGGCGGTCGCGGCGCGCTTGGGCACGGGTGGCTCCTGGGTCCGACGGTCGGCTGGCTGCCGACCGAGGAGCGGTCAGCCTAACGACCTCGAGGCACGCACGTTGAGGTCCGATCCGGGCTCGGCGTCCTCGTAGGCGCTGGGCTCGTCGAGCGCGCGGCTCAGCGTCGGCACGGCGTGCAGCTTGACGTCGTACGCCGAGAGGGCGCGTCGGTAGGCGCCGACGTGCTCCCAGGTGGTGGTGAGAACCCACAGCGTCGGGTCGTCGACGTTGCGGCCGATCGCGCCCGCGAGGTAGCCGGGCCGGGCGGCCAGCGCGTCGTGGGCCCGCTGCAGGTCGCCGCGGAAGGCGTCGCCGTCGGGTTCCGGCACGCGGAAGCGGTTCACCACGATCACGCCCCGACCCTAGTCTTGGTCGCCATGACGACCCCCGCGCAGGCGCCCTACACCAAGCCCGCCGGCATCACCTACCCCGGTGCGCCGTGGCCGATGGTCGGCTCGATGTGGCTGACGGTGCTGCGGCTCGGGCAGGACGCGGTGGCCGTCGACGGGACGCCGCGGCCGCGGGGCGTGTACGGCGCGGCGTTCGTCTCCTACGCCGAGGGCAGCCCGCTCACCTACTCCGAGCTGCTGGTCGCGCGGGCCCTGCCGACCGGGTCGCGCAGCCCGCTGGCGGCGCTGCGCAGCAAGGTCTCCATCACCGACATCTGGGTCGACTCCCCCGAGTCCGTGGCCGGCGGTCGCGAGCTGTGGGCGATCCCCAAGGGCCTGGCCGACTTCGACCTCGACACCAGCCACCGCGGTCCGCTCACGACCACCGACTGGTCGGCCACGCTCGAGCGGCGCCCGGTCGCGAGCGCGTCGTTCACCGACCTGTCCCGGGTGGCGCCGCGCACGCCGTTCAAGGGCGTCACCTGGCAGCCGGAGCTGCCCGAGGGCGGCGGGGAGAAGAGCGCCGTGCTGCAGGGCACCGCCAAGACCCTGCCCGCCCGCGCCCGCTGGGACTTCGCCGCCGACGGCCCGCTGGGCTGGCTGCAGGCTGCCCGGCCGCTGGCGTCGGTGCGGATGGCGTCGTTCCGGATGTCGTTCGGCTGAGGCCGGGCGCGGTCGCACGTGGTCAAGGGCCGCCCCGAGCCGCCGCTCGACCTCGTCGAGCGGGTCGGCACCCTGGCGCGGGCGCTGCCGGAGGCGGACGAGGAGGAGGCCTGGACCGGCGTCCGCTGGCGGGTGCGGACCCGGACGTTCGCGCACGTGCACGTGCTGGCCGGGCACTGGGCCGAGCGCTGGTCGCCCGGGCTGGGTGAGCGGACCGTCGTCACCTTCCGGTCCTGCGGCGACGAGCTGCTGGCCCTGGAGGCCCACGGCCTCCCGTTCCTGAAGCCCGACTGGGCGCCGACCGTCGTGGCGATGGTGCTCGACGACGAGACCGACTGGGCCGAGGTGGCCGAGCTGGTGAACGAGAGCTACCGGCTGCTGGCGCCGAGGAAGCTCGCCCGGCTGCTCGACGGGGCCGCAGACGACGCTGACCCGTCGTGAACCCACGACGGGTCAGCGGTCAGTCGGTGCCGTGCTCCTCGCCGGCCCGGCGGGCCGACTCGCGGATCTCGAAGACCTCGGTCGCGAAGCCGCCGATGGCGCCCGCGACGTCCTTGACGGCCTTGGTGATGATCGTGGCCACCTCGCCGACGGCACCGGCGGCCGCCTCGGCAGTCGCCTGGATGGTGTCCTTGTTGATCTCGGCCTTGCTCAGGTGGTCACGGCCCGTGCCCTGGTCGCCCATCCCCCCAGTGTGGACGTCCCAGGTCACGACGCCAACGCGGGCCGCGTCACACGCGGCCCGCGCCGGCCGGGATGACCGGTCCGGTCAGCCCTTCTTCGGAGGGAGCGCCATCGTGAAGATCTTCTTGGCCACGCTGCCCAGCTGCTTGTGCAGCGGCCCGGTGTTGTACTGCAGGCCGTAGCGCTCGCAGATCTCGCGGACCTCCTCGGCCACCTCCGGGTAGCGGCGGGCCGGCAGGTCGGGGAACAGGTGGTGCTCGATCTGGTGGGAGAGGTTGCCCGACATCAGGTGCATCAGCGGGCCGCCGGTGATGTTGGCCGAGCCGAGCAGCTGGCGGTAGTACCAGTGGCCGCGGCTCTCGTCCTCGCACTCCTCCTGGGTGAAGGTGGCGACGCCGGCCGGGAAGTGGCCGCAGAAGATGATGTTGAAGGCCCAGATGTTGCGGATGAGGTTGGCCGTCACGTTGCCCGCGAAGGTCAGCGGGAACAGCGGGCCGGTGAGCGCGGGGAAGAGCAGGTAGTCCTTGAGCGCCTGGCGCTTGACCTTGCGCATGATGCCCGCGTGGAGGGCCTTGTTCTCCTCGATCTTGCGGGATCCGTTGACGATGTTCTCGACCTCGAGGTCGTGCATCGCCACGCCCCACTCGAAGAAGATCATCAGCAGGAACGCGTACAGCGGGTTGCCCAGGTAGTACGGGTGCCACTTCTGGTCCTCGTCCATGCGGAGGATCCCGTACCCGATGTCGCGGTCCTTGCCGAGCACGTTGGTGAACGTGTGGTGGATGTAGTTGTGGCTGTACTTCCACTGCTCGCCGGGGCAGACGTTGTCCCAGTCGTACATGCGGGAGTTCAGGCCCGGGTCGCCCATCCAGTCGTACTGGCCGTGCATGACGTTGTGGCCGATCTCCATGTTCTCCAGGATCTTGGAGATGGAGAGCGAGGCCACGGCCAGCGGCCAGGCCGGCGGCAGGTAGAACAGCGCGCGGCCGGCGATCTCGAAGCCGCGCTGGTACTTCACGACCTTGCGGATGTAGCTCGCGTCCTTCTCGCCGAGGTCGTCGAGGATGCGCTGGCGGATGGCGTCCATCTCGGCGCCGAACTGCTCGAGCTGCTCCTCGGTCAGGCGCTTGGTCTCCTGGAGGTCGACGTGCTCGAGGACCTCGTCGATGTAGCTGGGTGCGGCAACCATGCTGGTGTGTCCTTCCTCTGGCGGGTGGTCAGAGCTCGACGGTGCAGTCGCCCTCGGGGGCGCTGACGCAGATCTGGATGTCCTCGTCGGGCATCGACGAGGTGGTGCCGGTGAGCACGTTGCGGACCGTGCCCTCGGTCTTGCGGGACGTGCAGGAGAAGCAGATGCCCATGCGGCAGCCGAACTCCGGCGAGAGCCCGAGGGCCTCGGCCTGCTCGAGCAGCGTCGCCCCGCTGTTGGGCGCCTCCTGCCCGGACCGGGCGAACGTCACGTCGCCCTCGGCCGAGCCGGAGCCAGCCGGCTTGGGCGCCTTGAAGAACTCGGTGCGCAACCGGTGCTCCGGCGCGCCGTCGTAGGCCGCCACGACGAGCTCCATCATCGGGGCCGGACCGCAGGCCCACGTGTCGGTGTCGCGGTGGCGCGGCACGAGGCGGCGCAGCTCGAACTCGGAGAACACGTGGTCGCCGTGGAAGAGGTGGACGGTGACGTCGTTGTCGGCCGCGGCGATCTCGGCCAGCTCGTCGGCGAAGATCTGGTCCTCGGGCGAGCGGGCGTAGTGCAGGAAGGTGACCTTGCGACCCGCGCGGCCGTCGTACCCGTCGCGCAGGAGGGTGCGCACGATCGACATGGCCGGGGTGATGCCCGACCCGCCGGTGACGAACAGCAGGTGGTTGTTGGTCGGGGTGGCCGGGCTCTCGTCGAGCGTGAAGTCGCCCTGGGCCTGGCTGAGGTGCACGATCGTGCCCGGCTCGGCGGCCACGAGGTACTTCGAGACCTGGCCCTCCTCGTGCGCCCGCACGGTCAGGGTGATCTGCTCGCCCGGCGTGCTCGCGGCCGAGGAGATGGTGAAGCAGCGGGTCATCCGCTTGGCCGAGCCCGGCAGGTCGAGGCCGACCTGCACGTACTGGCCGGCACGGTGACCGCGCCAGGTGGCGGTGGGCTGCAAGGTGATGGTGGCGACGGGTGCCGCGTCGCTGTCGGGGTTCTCCCGGTGGACCGAGACGACCCGGGCGCGCACGTCCTGCGCGGCCCACATCGGGTTGATCATCTCGAGGTAGCGGTCGACCCCGTGCGGCGAGGTCAGCGCAGCCAGCACCTTCGAGCCCAGGATGCGCCGGCCGAGGGCCGGCAGCGGTGCGGTGGTGCTCATGGGGTGGCCTCCGAAGATTCGGTGTACGTTTGTACTCCCAAAGCATGGTCGACCGGCCACCGACGGTCAACCAACCCCGGCGGTGAGGGTGGACACACGTCCTCCGCGCTGCGGACCCGGGGCCGCCCTCAGCGCACGTCCTAGGATCGACGGGTGACCGAGGCCACCGAGACGCGCGTCGAGCGCAAGGAGCGCACCCGCCGCGCCATCCTCGACGCCACGCTCGAGCTGTGCGAGGAGAGCAGCCTCGTCGCCCTCTCGCTGCGCCAGGTCGCCAAGCAGGTCGGCATCGTGCCGACCGCGTTCTACCGCCACTTCGACTCCATCGAGTCCCTCGGCCTGGCCCTGGTCGACGAGTCCTTCGTCTCGCTGCGGGCCATGCTGCGCGACGTACGGCGGCCGGGCCGGCCCGGCCGCGAGGAGCCGTCGTTCCGCGACATCGTCGACCGGTCGGTCGACACGCTGGTCAGCCACGTGCAGAAGGAGCGCCAGCACTTCAACTTCATCGTCCGCGAGCGAGCCGCCGGCCCCCTGTCGGTGCGCGCCGCGATCCGGCACCAGGTCGAGCTGTGCGAGCGCGAGCTGGCCACCGACATCGCCCGCCTGCCCGGCACCGAGGAGTGGAGCAACGAGGACCTGCACGTGCTGTCCAACCTCATCGTGACCGCGATGGTCGCCACGGCCGAGGACATCCTCGTCGCCGCCGGCCGCCCCGACCTCGAGCGGGCCGTCGGCGAGCGGGCCCGCCAGCAGCTGCGCATGGTGCTCATCGGCGCCTTCTCCTGGCGCTCTCACTAACCGGTCGCAGACCGGCCGGCTCCGTCCGGCGGACCCGCGCCACCTGGCCGCGCTGCCGCCGGCCTGGCACCGCGGGCCCGACCCGGACCCCGACCCGACCGGCTGCTCCGTGCGCCCCGTGGCCCGGACCTGCTGTGGCCCGGGCGCCTCAGGATCCTCGGGCCCGAGACCGACCGGCTCCGTCCGGCGGACCCGCGCCACCTGGCCCCGCTGCCGCCGGCCCGGCACCGCGGGCCCGACTCCAGGTCGGTTGCCGCAGGATCGCGCCCCGGCCCGGCCGCACGGTGGTCGAGGAAGGCCGCCTGGCGGCCTGTCTCGAGACCACGCGACCGCCGCGCTGGGTCAGCCGGCCGAGCGCAGGACCACCAGGTCGACCTGGGCGGGTGCGAGGACCCGCACCGGCGGGCCGGAGGTGCCGACGCCGCGGCTGACCAGCGTCGGGACGCCGGCGACCTCGGCGTACCCCTGGGTGACGGGGTCGGAGAGCGGGGTGAGCAGGTGCATCGGCCAGAGCTGGCCGCCGTGGGTGTGGCCCGACAGCGCCAGGTCGACACCGCTGCCGCGGGGCAGGTCCTCGACCTGGTGGGGCTCGTGGGCGAGGTGGAGGACGAAGCCCTCGGGGTCGACGCCGGCCAGGGCGGCGGCCTCGTCGGGCGCCAGGTCGTCGGTGCCGGTGGCGTCGCTGACGCCGGTGACGACCAGACCGGGCGCGAGCTCGCGCGACTCGTTGACCAGCACCTCGACCCCGAGGCCGCGGTAGGTCTCGACCCACTCGCGGGCCTCGTCGAGTCCTCCGAGGAGCTCGTGGTTGCCGATGACGCCGACCACGCCGAGACGCGGGTCGAGGTCGCGCAGCGGCTCCAGGTAGCGCGCGACGTGCTCGGGCGAGCCGTCGACCAGGTCGCCGCCGAGGACGACCAGGTCGGGGTCCTCGGCCTCGACCATCGCGACCACCCGGCGCGTCCAGCTGTCGTCGTGCAGCGGCCCGACGTGCAGGTCGGTGACGAGCGCGACCCGCAGCCCGTCGTACGACGCCGGCAGGTCGGCCACGGTGACCTCGGTCGTCCGGACGGCCGGCCGGGTGGCCGCCACCACGCCGACGGCGGTGACGAGCAGGGCCAGCACCACGACGGTCGGGGTGCCGGCCCGCAGCAGCCGGCGCCGCGCCTCGGGGCGCCCGGCGAGCCGCAGCCCCAGGGACACCAGGGCGAGCAGCACCAGCCCGATCGTGAGGTAGAGGACGACGGCGAGCAGGGTCATCGCCGGCCACACGACCACGCGGGTCGGCGCGGGGTCGCCGCGCCGCAGGAGCGAGGCGCCGACCACGAAGACGACGCCGGCGACCACCTCGGCGACCAGCACGGCCCGCCGGGTGCGACGGGCCCAGTCGGGCGCGACGGCGAGGCGCCGGTGCAGCCACACGGCGTACCCGCCCAGCACGGCCAGCCCGACCACGAGCCCGACGACGAGCCGGACGACGTCTCCCACGCCACCAGCCTGCCGGAGAGCCGGTTGGCCCCGGCTAGCGTCGGCCCGTGGCCATCAGCATCCCCGACCGCGTCGTCGTCCTCGACTACGGCGAGGTCATCTCCCGCTCCCCGTCCCCCGCCGCCCGCACGGCGCTGGCCGAGGCGGCCGGCGTGCCGCTCGCCGAGCTCGAGGCGGCGTACGACGTCGACCGGCTGGCCCTCGACGGCGGCGAGCTCGGGGTCGTCGACTACTGGCGGGCGATGGGCGAGCGGCTGGGCCGGACCTACAGCCTGAGCGAGGTGCAGCGGCTGTGGACGATCGACTTCACGAGCTGGTTCGAGCCCGAGCCGGCGGTGGTCGACCTGCTCGTCGAGCTGCACGAGGGCGGCACCCGGCTGGCGCTGCTGTCCAACGCCGGCCTCGACTTCGGCGACCCGCTGCGGCGCACGCCGTTCGCCACGCTGATGGAGCAGGTCTTCGTCAGTGCCGAGATGGGCCTGGTCAAGCCCGACCCCGAGATCTACCGCCGCACGATGGAGGGCCTCGGCGTCGGCCCCGAGCAGACCGTGTTCGTCGACAACAAGGCGGTCAACACCGACGCCGCCGCGGCGCTGGGCATCACGGTGCACCACTTCACGGGTGTCGCGGGGCTCCGGGCGTTCTGCGAGTCCCTGGGGGCTGCTGGTCGATAGGGTCCCGGGCATGCAGCACGAGGAGTACGCCGCGCACGACGCGGTCGGCCTGGCCGCCCTGGTCCGCGACGGGGAGGTGACCTCGGCCGAGCTGGTCGCAGCCGCCCGCGCGCGCATCGAGGCGGTCAACGAGCGGGTCAACGCGGTCGTGGTCGACCTGCCCGACGTCACCGGGGAGCACCTCGACGACGCGCCGTTCGCCGGGGTGCCGTTCCTGGTCAAGGACCTGCACCAGGACGTCGCGGGCCACCCGACCAGCGGCGGCTCGCGGTCGATGTCCACCACCCCGGCCACCGAGAACGCCGACGTCGTCGACCGCTGGCTCGCCGCCGGGCTGGTGCTGCTGGGCAAGACCAACACCCCCGAGCTCGGCGCCAAGGGCATCACCGAGCCCGCCCTCTTCGGCCCGGCCCGCAACCCGTGGGACACCGACCACACCCCGGGCGGCTCCTCGGGCGGGAGCGCGGCCGCCGTCGCCGCGGGCATCGTGCCGGCGGCCGGCGCCAGCGACGGCGGCGGCTCGATCCGCATCCCGGCCTCGGCCTGCGGCCTCTTCGGGCTCAAGCCGACCCGCGGCCTCGTGCCCTCGGGCCCCGACGCCGGTGAACCGCTCGGCGGCACGGCCACCGACGGGGTGGTCTCGCGCAGCGTGCGCGACACCGCCGCCATGCTCGACCTGCTGGTGGGGCCGACCCCGCGCTCGCCGTACCTGCCTGCGCAGCCCGCGACGCCGTACGCCGAGGAGGTGGGCCGCGACCCGGGCAGGCTGCGCATCGGGCTGTGCACCGCCAGCTCGATCAACCCCAGCCCCGACCCGGAGGCCGTCGCGGCGGCCACGGCGACCGGCGAGCTGCTGGAGGGCCTCGGCCACCACGTCGAGCTCCTGGAGACGGCGCCCTTCGACGACGCGGCGCTGGCCAAGGACTTCCTCACCAGCTGGTTCGCCTACTGCGCCTACTCCGTCGATGAGGCCAAGCGGGTCTCGGGCAGCGGCGACGGCGGCTTCGAGGACGACACGCTGACCATGGCTGCCCTGGGGCGGGCGACGAGCCCGGTCGACCTCGTGCGGGCCATCGAGCACCGGCACCAGCACGTGCGGCGGCTCTCGGAGTTCCACGAGACCTACGACCTGCTGCTCACGCCGACCACCGCGACCGCTCCCCCGCGCATCGGGGCGTTCGAGGCCCCGGCGCCGGTGCGGCTCGCCCAGAGGGCGCTGCTGACCGCGCGGGCGGCCAGCGTGCTGAGGCTGACGCCGGTCGTCGACCAGATGATCACCCAGAACCTCGGGTGGGTGCCCTACACCCAGCTGGCCAACCTCACCGGACGCCCGGCGATGTCGGTGCCGCTGCACTGGTCGCCCGCCGGCCTGCCCATCGGCTCCCAGCTCGTCGGACGCCTCGGCGCCGACGGCCTGCTGCTGCGGCTCGCCGCGCAGCTCGAGGAGGCCGCGCCCTGGGCCGACCGGCGTCCCCCGCTCTGAGGGACGCCGGCCCGCTCCGGCTCAGCGGCGGCGGACCCGCACGACCACCTGGTCCTGGCTGGGCAGGACGGTGGCGGAGCCGGCGTAGCGCAGGGTGAAGGGGCGCCGCCCGGCCGGAGCGTCGACCCGGACCCGCAGCACGGCCCGGCCCCCGGCGAGCGGGGCCGAGGCGACCTGCCGGCCGGCCCGCCACAGGCTGACCCGACCGGTCGGCACGCCCGCCGTCGACCGGACGGTCGCAGCGAACGCCACCCGGGCGCCGCGGCGCACCGCACCGGGCGTGGCCCGCACGGTCGTGGTCGACGCGACCCGCGGTGCCGGCCGGACGGTCAGCACCACGGAGGTGCGGGCCGCGGCGACCTGCGCGCTGCCGAGGTAGTCGACGACGAGCCGGTGCGGCCCGCTCGCGAGCGTCGCGGGCAGCCCCACCAGCGCCGCGCCGTCGGTGAGCGTGCCCGTGCCGAGCACCCGGCCGGCCTCGCTGACCCGCACCTCACCGGTCGCGGGGACACCCTCGGCCCCGCTGTCGACCCGGACGGCCACGGTCGGCACCTGGCCCGCCGTGACGCTCGGCGCCGCGGCGACGACCGACGAGGGCGCCGAGCCGACGGTCAGCGCGAAGGCCGACCGACCGTCGCCCACCCAGCCGCTGCCGGCGTACGACGCCACGAGGTCGTGGCGACCCGGCGCGAGCCCGGCCGGCACGGTGACCCGGGCGAGCCCGTCGGTGACGGCGGCGGAGCCCAGGACCCGCTCGCCCTCGCGGACGGTGACGGTGCCCTCGACCGGGTCGCCCGCGGTGGCGGGGCGCACGGTGACGGGGACGACGACGTCCTCGCCGTACGGCGCGGTGGCGTCGGCGGCGGTGACGGTCGCGGCCGGTGCGGGCGCGGTGCGGAAGACCGCCGGCTCGGAGGCGGTGCGGCCGCCGCCGGCGCTGGTGGCACTGACGACCCAGCCGTACGTCGTGCCCGGGCGCAGGCCCGACCACGTCGTGGTGGCGGTGCCGCCGGAGGCGACCCTGCTGGTGCCCAGGTCCTCGCGCGGGACGAACGCGGCGACGTCGTCGGTGGTGAACGACGTGGTCCGGCTGGTCAGGTCGACCGGCAGCACCATGTCGTCCTCCGTGCCGTCGTAGCGGAGGTCCTCGTCGTGCTCGGTGGCGTCGAACTCCTCGAGGAACGGCGAGTAGGTGTCGACGACCATCTCGCCGCGGTCGACGTCGAACTGCAGCAGCCGCAGGAAGCTGGCCCCGAAGCGGAGGCGGTCGGTGGGCGCGTAGCCCCCGACCTCGGTGAGCCCGAGCCGGTCGGCGCTGACGGTGTAGAACTGGTAGTCGGCCAGCATCTCGACCACGTCGTGCGTCACCGTCGCCCCGACGCCGGCCTTCACGTTGGTGCCGACGCCGTGCTCGTGGCCGGCCAGCACGAGGAACACGTTGGGGTTGGACTCCACGACCAGCTTGTAGAGCAGCGAGCCGTCGGGCGCGGCGAAGGCGGCACCGCGGCCGTCGGGGTTGGTCGAGGGCTTGAGGTAGTCGTGCGAGAGCAGGATGCCGTTGCGCTCGGGGAAGCGCCGGAACACCGACGCGGCCCAGTCGGCCTCCTCGCGGGTCACGCCGTAGGAGAGCCCGACGGCGACGAACTCCAGCCCGCCGGCGGAGAACAGGACGTAGTTGTTCTGGTTGTCGCCCTCCTTCCACGGCCCGCCGTAGGACGCCTGGCCCCACGCGTCGTCGGCCGCCTCGTAGCGGCCCGGCCCGTAGTACTGGTTGTACGTCGAGGAGGGGCCGGTCTCGAGCCCGCGCTGGTTGTCGTGGTTGCCGGCGATGACCTGGTTGGGCACGCCGGCCCGGTCGAGGGTGCCCTGCAGCTCGCTGGTCACCTCGAACTCGCCCGTGACCTGCGCCTGCATCTCGGGCGTGGTCGGGGCGCCGATGTTGTTCTCGGTGATGTCGCCGGTGTGGGCGACGTAGGCGATCTTGCGGTCGCGGGCCTGCTCGGCGATCCACTCCGTCGTGGCGCCGTACGCCGCGCGCCACACGGCCCGCTCGGCCTCGGACTCCTGCTCGACCGCGCCCTCGGCGAGGTACTGGGTGTCGGTGAAGTGCACGAGCGAGAAGTCGTAGGTCGAGGGGTCGGCGAACCCGTCGGGGTTGCGGGGCTCGAGGTCGTCGGCGAAGGGGTCCTCGCCGGTCACGAGCACGTGCACCGCACCGCGGTCGACGTAGCGCGCGGGGGCGGGCGCGGTCAGGACGGTGTCGCCCTCGAGGGCCCCGCGGCTGCTCGCCAGCATGTCCCAGGCCCGGGTGGTGGCGTTCCACGCCCGCAGGGCGACGACCCGCTCCGGGTCGACGGTCCCGGTCCAGCGGAGCACGGGCGCGGTGGCGCCGGTGCCACCGACGCGGAGGTCGAAGCGCTGGAAGGTGACGTCGCGACCGGCGGGCGCCGCCAGCTCACCCGTGCCGAGCGGAGTCAGGGAGGACGCGTCGACCTGCTGCTCGCCCGCGACCTCGAGGGTCGTCGGCACGGCGGTGGCGGTGCCCTGGAAGCCGGCGGTCGGGACGACCACGTCGGCGGCGGTGAACTGCGCGGTCACGTCACCGCCGCCGGGCACCGCCACGACGGCCGACAGGTCGGCGCTGCGAGCGACGTCGGTCGTGCCGGGGACCGGCCGGAGGTCGGTGGGCGCGTCGGGGACGCCGGCGCTGGTGAAGCGGATGCGGCGGGTCGCCCGGTTGCCGAGGGCGTCGACCGCGTCGACGGTGATCTCGTGCGGCCCGGCGGCGAGGCCGGGCCCGACCGGGTCACCGGGGGCCAGCGGTTGCCCGTCGAGCAGCGTGGTCGGCGTCCCGGCGACGCCGGCGAGGTCGTCGAGGTCGAGGTCGAAGGCGACGGCAGAGGTGAGGCGCTGGCCCGTGGCCGGCACGCTGCCGGCCACGACGGGGGCGGTGTTGTCGGTGACCAGCGTCCGGGTCGCGGTGGCGCCCGAGCCCGAGGTGGCGCTGACCGTGTGGTCGCCGTCGGCCAGCTGGGCCGTCGGCACGTCGGCCCGCAGGCCCTGCGCCGGGGCGTCGACGTCGAAGACCAGGCCGACCCGCAGCGTGCCGGTGAAGCTGCTGCCGCAGCTGCCGTCGCCGATCGCGACCGGGACGGCCGCGCCGGCGGCGGTGACCGACCGGGTGGTCAGGCGGGCCGTGCCGGCGGCCGGGGCCAGCACGATGTCGGCCAGCGAGAAGTCGTCGAAGTTGTCGCCGCACTCCGAGGGGATCGAGCCGGCGACGACCTCCACGACGTTGGTGCCGGGCAGCAGCCACTCGTTGGGGATCGCGAGGTCGGCGGTGACGCCGACGTGGTCGGCGAGGTCGTAGCGGTTGCCGTTGACCAGGACGTGGTTGTAGTAGCGCGCCTCGGTGCCGTTGCCGCCCACGAGGAAGCGAAGGTGCGCCTCGCCCGACCCCAGCGTCGGCAGGGTCCGCGCGGTCGGGGCGCCCTCGACGGAGAACGACAGGGCCGCCTCGGTCAGCCGGGTCGTGCTGCTGCCGCAGGTGCCGTCACCCATGGCGTACGTCGCGGCGGCCGGGCCCGTGACGGTGCCGCCGTCGACGACGAGGGACACGGCGCTGAGGTCGAAGTCGTCGTGGTTGGCGCACAGGGTGGCGCCGGAGCCGCTGTTGATGTCGCCGGTGACGATGCGGACCTCGTTGGCCCCGGGCAGCAGGTAGTGGCGCGGCACCGGCACCGCGACCGTCTGGCTGACCCACTCGCCGCCGATCTCGACCCGGTGGCCGTTGACGAGGAGGTGGTTGTAGTAGCGAGCCTCGATCGAGTTGCTGCCGACGGTGAAGCGCACCTCGGCGTCCCCGGCGGCGAGCGTGGTCGTGGCGGGCGGCACTGCACCGTCGACGAGCAACGACGCCACCGAGCCCGACCCGGACGCGGACGTGGCCGCGGTGACGGTCTGGCGCCCGGCGACGAGGGTGCCGTCGACCGGGGAGACCCGGGGAGCGCCCTCCGGGGCGTTGTTGACGCGGACGGTGTGGGCGGTGGTCGCCCCCGACGCGGTGGTCGCGGCGATGCGGTGCCGGCCGTTGGGCAGGGTGCGGGTGTCGAGCTCGGCGGTCAGGCCGGTCGTGGCGCCGGGAGTGCCCATGGCGAAGAAGTGCAGGGTGGCGCTGGTGAGCAGGGCGGGGTTGGTGCCGCAGCTGCCGTCGCCCATCGCGTAGGTGTACTCGTTGTCCTCGCCGTCGGCCGTCTCGCCCAGCAGCTCCAGGCGCACCTCGGAGACGGTGAAGTCGTCGTTGTTGAGCCCGCAGCTGCTCTCGATGGCCCCGGTGCGGATCTCCACGACGTTGTCGCCGGTGCGCAGCGCGGTGTTGGGCACTTCGACGGTCACGCGCTCGGAGATGGCGTCGGTCAGCCCGATCCGGGTGCCGTTGACCAGCAGGTAGTTGCCGAAGCGGGTCTCGATGGAGTTGTCGCCGACGTCGAAGGACAGCCGCGACGTGCCGGGCGTGGCCGTCGCCTCGAGCGGCTCGCCGTCGACGGTCAGCGCGGTGACCTCGTCGCCCGCGGTCGTCGCGTCGGAGGCCACGGTGACCGTGCCCTCCAGCCAGCGTCCGTCGGCCGGGACCAGGGTGGGTGGGGTCGGGTCGGTCACGGCCGCCGCCGGTGAGGCGGGAGCCGCGGGCACGGCGGGAGCGGGGGCTGCCGAGGCGGGCGGCACGGCGGTGGAGCCGAGGACCGTGGCCAGCACGGCCGTCACGGTCACCGCCGCCGCGCGCCCGCGGGGGCGCCAGGGGTGCGTCATGGGGGTGTCTCCTGGTTCGGGGGTCGGGAGGGTCGGGTCAGGCGAGGAGGGTCGGTCAGGCGAGGAGGGTCTGGGCGGACAGGACGGCGAGGGCGGCGCCGACGCCGGTGATGCCGACGGCGGTGACGAGGGGGCCGACGCGGGTCGCGACGGTGAGGGCGGGCCGCGACTCCGCGGCGCGGGCGATCCAGCCGGACCCGGCGAGCGCGACCAGCCCGACCCCCAGGAGCACGGCGGCCAGGCCGAGCCCGAACGCCAGCACGAGCACCAGGGCCAGGCCGCTCCGCCCGGTGAAGATGCCGGTCACCAGCAGCAGGAACGCCGTCGGCGACGGCGCCAGCCCACCCGAGACGCCGAGGAGCAGCACGCCCGGCCGGCTCGCCCCGTGCCCGTGGCCGTGGCCATGGCCGTGGCCGTGGCCGTGGCCGTGGCCGTGGCCGTGGCCGTGGCCGTGCCCGTGGCCGTGCCCGTGGCCGCGGTGGGCCCGCAGGTGGCGGCGCAGCAGCCACACGCCGGTCGCCACGACGAGCAGCCCGGCCACCAGGCGCAGGCCCGCCGTCAGCGCCTCGAGCCGCACCAGGTCGGAGAGCGAGAGGAAGGTCCAGGCCACGGCCAGCACGAGCACCGAGACGGTGTGCATGGCCGCGACCGACCCGGCCATCCAGACCGCGTCGCGGGCCCGGCCGCCGCTGCCCACGAGGTAGGCCGCGGCCAGGCTCTTGCCGTGCCCGGGCCCCACGGCGTGCGCGGCACCGGCCACGAACGCGACCAGCACGGCCAGCGGCACGAACCCCGGGTCGGTGACGAGCTCGGGGAGCCGCTCCCCCAGCGTCGCCGGGACGCCGGTCACGCGACCGCCGTGGGCTCGGTGCGGCGCCCGCGCCGGCGCACCCAGAACGCCCCGCCGACCCCGGCCGCGCCGGCCAGGCCGAGCACGCCGCCCATCTGCAGGGCGGCCCCGGCGGCGCTGGACCGGGTCCCGCCGCCGGTTCCGTCGGCCAGCGCGAAGGCGTGGACCGGGTGCCCGGCGTCGTACGCCGCGCGCTGGCCGTCGGGACCGGTGGCCAGCGTCCGGTAGGCGGGGTGCAGGTCGGTGAGGGTGGTGACCTCGACCTCGGCCGCCCCGACGGGGGCGCCGGTCCCGCAGGCGAACAGCAGGTCGACCCCGTCGACGGCCAGGTCGGCCACGGGCGCGGTCCGCCCGGGGCAGCCCCGCCCGTCAGCGGTGACGCGCACGTGCCCGAGCAGGTAGCCCGACAGGGCGTCGGACCCGGCCAGCAGGTCGGCGTCCCCGGGCTCGGTCAGCACCGCGCCGTCGAGCAGCACCCGCTCGGCGGGCAGCAGGCCGAGGTGCTGGGCCAACGCGGTCAGGTCGTCGCCGGCCCCGGCCCGCCAGCGGACCCGGACCTCACCGTCGCCGGTGCCCGCGACCTCGACGGTCTGCGGGTCGCCGAACGGGTGGGCGGCGGCCGGCGGTGCGGCCAGGGTGGCGGCCGCGAGCCAGGCGACGAGGGCGGCCGCTGCGGCCACCAGGCCACGGCGCAGCAGGCCGCGGCGCAGCAGGGCGGGGCGCAGCAGGGCGGGGCGCAGCAGGGCGGGGTCGAGCAGGGACACGATCGTGCTCCGAGGGGGTCGGTCGGCTGGGCCGACTTTCGACCGCGCGGCGTACACAACCCACCACCGGTGGCCGTCGCCCTCCTCCCGCCCGACCGTCGGCCGACCGTCAGGTGAACGTCAGGAGCGCGGCACGACCGGCCGCACGGTCACCTCGGGGATCGTCGCGTCGGCGGGCAGGTCGAGCACGTGCAGCACCGTCTCGGCCACGGTGGCGGCGCTGATCCACCGCGACGCGTCGTAGGTGCGGCCCTCCTGCTCGTGCACCTTCTCCTGCATCGGGGTGACGGTGCGGCTGGGGAAGACCGTGGTGACCCGCACGCCGTGCTCGACCTCCTCGGCGCGCAGCGCGTCGGCGAAGGCGCGCAGGCCGAACTTCGACGCGGCGTACGCCGCCCACCCGGCGTTGGCGGTGAGCCCGGCCGAGGAGTTGACCAGCACCACGAGCCCGCGGGCCCGGCGCAGCGCGGGCAGCAGCGGACGGGTCAGGGCGGCGGGTGCGACGAGGTTGACCGCCAGGTGCTCCTGCATCGCCCCGACCGTCAGGTCGGCGACCGGCGCGAGGTCGACGACGCCGGCGACGTGGTGCAGGGAGTCGAGCCGGTCGAGGCCGGACAGGTCGAGGTCCTCGAGCGAGGCGGGGTCGGCGAGGTCGGCGACGAGGGTGCGGGCCCCTGCGTACCGCTCGGCCAGGGCGGCCGCCCGCTCGTCCGAGCGGGCCAGGAGCACCAGCTCGTCGCCGCGGGCGTGCAACCGGTCGGCCAGCGCCGCGCCGATGCCCGACCCGGCGCCGGTGACCAGGTGGCGCATCAGGCGGTGAAGACGATCTTGCCGAACACGTCGCCGTCGGCCATGGCCGCGAAGCCCTCGCGGGCGTCGGTCAGCGCGACCTCGCGGTCGATGAGCGGCTTGGTCCCGGTGGCGTCGAGGAGCGTCACGAGCGAGGCCAGCTCGTCGCGGGTGCCCATGGTCGACCCGACGACCGAGAGCTGGAGGAAGAAGATGCGGGTCAGCTCGGCGTCGTCGAGCTTGGGGCCCGAGGTGGTGCCGGAGGTGACCAGGACGCCGCCGGGACGCAGCGAGCGGATCGAGTGCGACCAGGTCGCGCGGCCCACCGTCTCCATCACGCCGTCGACCTTGACCGGCAGCCGGGCACCGGACTCGAAGACCTCGTGGGCGCCGATCTCGAGCGCCTTGGCCCGCTTGGCCTCGTCGCGGGAGGTGGCCAGCACCCTCAGCCCGGCCGCGCGGGCCAGGATGATGCACGCGGTGGCCACGCCGCCGCCCGCGCCCTGCACGAGCACGGTGTCGCCGGCGGTCAGCCGGCCGCGGGTGAAGAGCATCCGGTAGGCGGTGAGCCAGGCGGTCGGCAGGCAGGCGGCCTCGGCGAAGGACAGCGAGGCGGGCTTGGGCACGACGTTGCGGCGCGGCACGGCGACCTTCTCGGCCAGGGTGCCCTGGTGGCGCTCGGAGAGCAGCGAGCGCCTCGGGTCGAGGGTCTCGTCGCCGGTCCACGCCGGGTCGCTGACGACGGCGTGCACGACGACCTCGTTGCCGTCCTCGTCGAGGCCCGCGGCGTCGCAGCCGAGGATCATCGGCAGCTGCTCCTCCTTGAGCCCGACCCCCCGCAGCGACCACACGTCGTGGTGGTTGAGGGAGGCGGCCTTGACCGTGACCGTGGTCCACCCGTCGGGCACCTCGGGGTCGGGGCGCTCGCCGAGCACCAGGCCCTGCAGCGGGTCGTCGGGGTGGAAGGACTCGGCGTAGACGGCGAACATGGCCCGACCGTACCGACGGGCGGCGCGCCCGGGGGGTGGGAGCCCTACGGTGGACCCATGGACCACCCGACCGTCGTCGTGCTGTTCGGCGCCACCGGCGACCTCGCCAAGCGCAAGCTGCTCCCCGGCCTGCTCCACCTCCACGAGGCCGAGCTGGTGCCCGAGATGCGCATCATCGGCTCCTCGCTGGAGGACCTCGACCGCGAGGCGTTCGACGCGCTCGCCCGCGAGGCGTGCGAGGAGTTCGGCGAGGGCGACATCACCGACGAGCGGTGGGCGCGCTTCAGCGAGCGGCTGCACTACCTGCCGACCTCGCAGGGTCCGCAGGCCCTGGCCGCGCTGGTCCGCGAGCTGGAGGACGAGCTCGGCCCGCGCGACGACGTACGCCGCCTGCACTACCTCAGCGTGCCGCCGAAGGCGGCCCTCGACGTGATCAAGGAGCTGCGCGAGGCCCGGCTCGTCGAGCGCAGCCGGGTGGTGATGGAGAAGCCGTTCGGCGTCGACCTGGCCAGCGCGCAGCGGCTCAACCACGAGGTCCACCAGGTCTTCAGCGAGGACCAGGTCTTCCGCATCGACCACTTCCTGGGCAAGGAGGCCGCCCAGAACATCCTCGCCTTCCGGTTCGCCAACGGCCTGTTCGAGCCCATCTGGAACCGCAACTTCATCGACCACGTGCAGATCGACGTGCCCGAGACCCTCGGCCTGGAGACCCGCACCGCGTTCTACGAGGGCACCGGCGCCTACCGCGACATGGTCGTCACCCACCTGATGCAGGTGCTGGCGTTCATGGCGATGGAGCCCCCGACCCGCCTGGAGCCCGCGCCCATCGGCGAGGAGAAGCTCAAGGTCTTCCGCTCGATGCGGCCCATCGAGCCCCACAACGTCGTCCGCGGCCAGTACGACGGCTACCGCGGCAAGCAGGGCGTGGCGGAGGACTCCGACACCGAGACCTTCATCGCCCTCAAGGTCGAGATCGACAACTGGCGGTGGGCCGGCGTGCCCTTCTACCTCCGTACGGGCAAGAAGCTGGCCGAGGGCGCGCGGATCATCTCCATCGCGTTCAAGGAGCCCCCGCTGTCGATGTTCCCGGCCGGCTCGCACGCCGGCACCGCGGGGCCCGACCACCTCACCTTCGACCTGGCCGACCAGTCGAAGATGTCGCTGTCGTTCTACGGCAAGCGCCCCGGCACGGGCATGCGCCTGGAGAAGCTCTCGATGCAGTTCGCGACCAGCGACACCGCGAGCACCGGGCTCGTCCTGGAGGCCTACGAGCGGCTCATCCACGACGCCATGCGGGGCGACCGCACCCTGTTCACCTCCGCCGAGGGCATCGAGACGCTGTGGGAGAAGTCGCAGCAGCTGCTCGACAACCCGCCCCCGGTGCGCACCTACCCGCAGGGCTCCTGGGGCCCCAACGCCATCCACCAGCTCATCGCGCCGCACGCCTGGCGGCTGCCGTTCGAGCGGGCCTGGCGCGACACCAACACCACGAGCTGACGTCGTCGGGAGCCGCCTCAGGTCGCGGCGTAGGCGCGGGCCACGCGCTCGTCCTCGGCGGGGTCGCCCGTGGCGACGCTGAGCTCCAGGCCGCCGTGGTCGTCGGCGACGACGAGCAGCGTGCGGTCGCCGTCCCGGAGCGGGAGGAGGTAGGCGGGGGCGTCGCCGGACAGCACCACCGGGTCGGTCCCCTCCTGCTGCACCATTGCCTCGACGTAGCCGTCGATGCGCCAGCGGCCGAGGTCGCTCGCGATGACCGGCCGACCGCCGTCCCGGGTCCCCAGGACGCACGCGCCGGGCACGACCGGGTCCGGGCGGACTGGCCGCTCCAGCAACGCCCGGACGCGGTCGACGTCCACCCGGGCGCACACCGACGGCGTCGGGCGCACCTCGGTGGGTGCGACGTCGGTCCCCCGCACGACGGTCCACAGCACCTCGGCCAGGCGCGCCTCCTCGGCCCGCGTCGCGGCGGGCACGGAGAGCCGCCACGTGGCACCGTCGGCCGCCGCGACCGTGACCAGGTGCCGGGCCAGGCCGTCGCGCTGGTCGAACGCGACCGCGTCATCGGCCCCCACCAGGGTCACCGGCTGCGGTCGCTCCTCGTCGGCAGAGGCGATCGCCCACTCGTCGGCGACGACCTCGTCGTACGGCGTGGTGCTGGCCGACCACCGCACGCTGCCGCCACCGAAGCACGACCACCGCTCGGCCGACTCCTCGGTGGTGACGTCCCGCAGCTCGCGTCCGAGGGCCGCCGAGAGAGCGGAGGCCCCCACCCCTGCGCAGACGGGCGGCAGGGTCGGCGGCGCCGGCTCCGCCGCCGGCAGGGGCTGCACGGGTGTGTCCGAGCAGCCGGCGACGACCAGGGCGCAGACCGCGGCGGCCGAGGCGGCAGCACGTGGTCGGGACACCTCTCCCTGCTGCCCCGAACGGGCCGCCCCAACCCCGGGCGCGCGCCGGGCCGGCTCCCTCCGGGCGACTCAGGCGCGGGCGACGCCGTCGGCGCGCGCGGCCGCGGCCACGGCCGCCGCGACGGCGGGGCCGACGCGGGGGTCGAACGGCGAGGGGATGACGTAGTCCTCGCGCAGGTCGTCGCCGACGAGGTCGGCCAGCGCGGTCGCGGCGGCGACCTTCATGCCCTCGGTGATCGCGGTGGCGCGGGCGTCGAAGGCCCCGCGGAAGATGCCGGGGAACGCCAGGACGTTGTTGATCTGGTTGGGGAAGTCGGACCGGCCGGTGGCCACGACCCGCGCGTAGCGGTGGGCGACCTCGGGGTGGACCTCGGGCGTCGGGTTGGCCATCGCGAAGATGATCGCGTCGGGCGCCATCCGGGCGACGTCCTCCTCGGGCACGGTGCCGCCGGAGACGCCGAGGTAGACGTCGGCGCCGTCGAGGGCCTCGGCGAGGGTGCCGGTGCGGCCGGTGCGGTCGGCGGTCAGCTCGGCCAGCGCCTTCTTGACCGGCGTCAGGTCGGCGCGACCGGAGTGCACGACCCCCTTGCGGTCGGTGACCGCGATGTCGCTGATGCCGGCCTCGAGCAGGATCTTGGCGATCGCGACGCCCGCGGCGCCGGCACCGGAGATGACGACCCGCGTGGTGCCGGGGTCGCGGCCGGTGAGCTTGAGGGCGTTCTCGAGCGCGGCCAGCGAGACCACGGCGGTGCCGTGCTGGTCGTCGTGGAAGACCGGGATGTCGAGCCGCTCCTTGAGCCGGTCTTCGATCTCGAAGCAACGCGGGGCGCTGATGTCCTCGAGGTTGATGCCGCCGAAGCTCGGGGCGAGGCGCACCACCGTCTCGATGATCTCCTCGGTGTCGGTCGTGTCGAGGCAGATCGGCACGCCGTCGACGCCGCCGAACTGCTTGAACAGCACGGCCTTGCCCTCCATCACCGGCATGGCCGCCGACGGCCCGATGTCGCCGAGGCCGAGCACCGCGGTGCCGTCGGTCACGACGGCGACCACGTTGGGCACCCACGTGTAGTGCTGGGTCATGCCCGGGTCGGCCGCGATGGCCTCGCAGACCAGCGCCACGCCCGGCGTGTAGGCCAGGGAGAGCTCCTCCTTGCCGGTCAGCGGGACCGTCGAGACGGTCTGCATCTTCCCGCCGGCGTGCAGGTCGAAGACGGGGTCACCGGCGTGCGGGTGCTCGTGCTCAGCCACGGTCGGCGATACTTCCACAGGCGTACCGGGCGGTAGGGACCGTCTCGGGAGAGACGGGTCACACCCGCGGGACCCGCCCCGGACGCGGCCACAACCGCAGCAGCACCACGCCCAGCACCTGGTCCTGCGCCACCGGCCCGCGGGCCCGCGAGTCGGCCAGGCCCTCGACGGCGTTGTCCGAGAGCAGCCACCACGCCGGCGCCCCGGTGCGCGTGCGGCGCGGCTCGGCCGCTCGCTTCACCGCCACCGTCCCGTCGGGGAAGCGCGCCACGACAATGTCACCGACGCGCGGGCGCGCGGCGTACCGGACGAGGAGCCGGTCGCCGTCGCGCAGCGACGGGAGCATCGACCGGCCGCGCACGATCGCCACCCCGAGGGGTCTGGGTCCGGGCGCGCGCACGAAGAGTAGTGTCGCAAGCACTGCCCGAACGCCTCACCCGAGCGCCACGAGAGGACTGCCATGCTGTCTCGCTTCTTCGCCCCGCAGATCGAGGTCCAGGCCCACTGCGACCTGCCCTGCGGTGTCTACGACCCCGCCCAGGCCCGCATCGAGGCGGAGTCGATCAAGGCGATCATCGCCAAGGTCGCCGACAGCGACGACCCCGACTTCCGCACCCGCGCGGTGCTGATCAAGGAGCAGCGCTCCGAGCTGGTCAAGCACCACCTGTGGGTGCTGTGGACCGACTACTTCAAGCCCCCGCACTTCGAGAAGTACCCCCAGCTGCACCAGCTGGTCAACGAGGCCACCAAGCTCGCCGGCGGTGGCGGCGGCACCAAGGCGACCATGGACGCCGACACGGCCGACCAGCTGCTGGCCAAGATCGACGAGATCGCCGAGATCTTCTGGGAGACCAAGAAGGCCTGAGGCCAGCCTCTCGCCGTACGCCGCTGCCGCCCCGGACCCCGCTCAGGGTCCGGGGCGGTGTCGCGTCCGGGCCCGGGCACCGGACCCCACGTCCACTGTGCCCACCCGGCCGGTCCGGACGATCCCCCGGCGGGCCCGGCCCGCCACGACCCGGCCGGTCGCGCGGGCCGACCCTCACACGGAGGCCGCCGCGCCGCCACCGCGTTGCACCGACCTGCAGCCGGGTGCGGGGCCTTGTGCCGTGCGCGCGTCGGAGCGCGAAGGGTCCGCGGCCCACGGCTCCCGCCACGAGGGGTGTGTACACCAGCCGGGCCGACGACCACGCTGGGGAGATGCACACCCGCACCCTCGGACAGGGCCTGGAGGTCTCGGCGATCGGCCTGGGCTGCATGGGCATGAGCCACGGCTTCGGGCCGGCCTCGGACACCGGGGAGATGACGCGCGTCCTGCGCGACGCCGTCGACCTCGGCGTCACGTTCTTCGACACCGCCGAGGTCTACGGCCCCCGCACCAACGAGGAGCTCGTCGGGCGCGCGCTGGCCCCGGTGCGGGACCAGGTCGTCATCGCCACCAAGTTCGGCTTCGCCTTCGACGACGACGGCCGGCAGACCGGGGGCGTCACGAGCCGGCCGGACGACGTGCGCGCGGCGGTCGACGGGTCGCTGCGCCGGCTGGGCGTCGACCACGTCGACCTGCTCTACCAGCACCGCGTCGACCCCGACGTCCCGATCGAGGACGTCGCGGGCACGGTCAAGGAGCTGGTCGAGGCCGGCAAGGTCGCCCACTTCGGCCTGTCCGAGGCCGGCGCCGGCACGATCCGCCGCGCCCACGCGGTGCACCCGGTGACCGCGCTGCAGAGCGAGTACTCCCTGTGGTGGCGCGAGCTGGAGACCGAGATCGTGCCCACCCTGCAGGAGCTCGGCATCGGGCTGGTGCCGTTCAGCCCGCTCGGGCGCGGCTTCCTCACCGGTGCCATCACCGCCGAGACGACCTTCGACAGCACCGACATCCGGGCCTCGATGCCGCGCTTCACCGCCGAGGCACGCGAGGCCAACCAGGCCGTCGTCGACCTGCTCGCCCGGATCGCCGAGGCCAAGGACGCCACCGCGGGCCAGGTGGCCCTGGCGTGGCTGCTGGCGCAGGAGCCCTGGATCGTGCCGATCCCCGGCACCCGACGTACCGAGCGGGTGCGCGAGAACGCCGCGGCCGCCGACGTCGAGCTCACCGGCGCCGACCTCGCGGCGATCGAGGAGGCCATCGCCGCGGTGGAGGTGCAGGGGGCGCGCTACCCCGAGGCCATGCAGCGCTGGATCGACCGCTGAGCGCCGCCGCACCCTTGCTCCGCGGCTGTCACCACCGAGTAGGGTCGCCTGCGTCGAGCCCGAGCGAAGGACCCGCCCCATGCCTGTGACGTCCCACCCCGTCGACCAGCCTGCCGCCCCCGACGGCCGCGCCGACGTCGAGCTCCGGGTGCCCGCCGACAGCGCCTACGCCTCGGTCCTGCGCACCACGACCGCGGGCCTGGCCGCGCGCCTGGACTTCACCATCGACGACATCGAGGACCTCCGCATCGCCGTCGCCGAGGCCAGCGCGTTGGTGCTCGAGCAGGCCGACACCGGCAGCGACCTCGTGGCGGCGTTCCGGCTCGCGCCCGGCGCCATCACCATCACGCTCGCGGTGACCGCCGCCGGCAACCCGGTGCCCGACCTCGACAGCTTCGCCTGGCAGGTGCTCACCACGCTGGCCGACGACGCCGACATCGAGTCCTCCGGCGGCACGTTCGCCGTGACGATGACGATGACCTCCACCGCCGCCCAGCCCGGCAGCTGAGCATGGCGTCGGACCAGCAGCCGGACGAGGCGCGGCTGACCCGTGTCGAGCTGACCCGCAAGCGCAGCGCCGAGCTGTTCGTCGAGCTGCGCGACGACCTCGGCTCCGAGGCCTCGCGCGCCCACGCCCGTGACTCCCTCGTGCACCTGCACCTGCCGCTGGTCGAGCACTGCGCCCGCCGCTTCCGCAACCGCGGCGAGCCGTTCGAGGACCTCGTGCAGGTCGGCACGATCGGCCTGATCAAGTCGATCGACCGCTTCGACACCGAGCGTGGCGTCGAGTTCTCGACGTACGCGACGCCCACGATCATCGGCGAGATCAAGCGCTACTTCCGCGACAAGGGCTGGGCCATCCGGGTCCCGCGCCGGCTGCAGGAGCTGCGCATGCAGATCGGCTCTGCCACCGCCGAGCTCACCCAGAGCCTCGGCCGCTCCCCCACCCCCCGCGAGCTCGCCGAGGCCATCGGGTGCACGGTCGAGGAGATCGTCGAGGGCATCGAGTCGAGCAACGCCTACTCGACCCTCTCCCTCGACGCCACCGACAGCTCCGAGGACGGCTCGACCAGCATGCTCGACGCCATCGGCGTCGACGACGAGGGCCTGGAGCACGTCGAGATCCGCGAGTCGATCAAGCCGCTGCTCGAGGCCCTGCCCGCGCGCGAGAAGAAGATCCTGCTGCTGCGGTTCTTCAAGAACATGACGCAGTCGCAGATCGCCGAGGAGATCGGCGTCTCCCAGATGCACGTGTCCCGGCTGCTCGCCCGCACGCTCGAGCAGCTGCGCACCTCGCTCGAGGCCCCCGACCCCAGCTGAGTCTGTGGTCGCTCCGGCCTGCGCGCGGCGCCTAGGCCGCCGCGTCCCCCTCGTCCTCGCGTACGCCGAGCAGCGCGGCGACCGAGGCGGGGTGCAGCATCGCGGCGATCGCGGCCAGGGCGGCCACCGCGAGCGGTGCGGCCAGGGCGGGGTTCTCGCGGGCGTTCCAGGCGATGCCCAGCTGGAGGAGCTGGGTCAGCAGCACCGGGCCGCGGACCCAGCCCTGCACGCGCAGCAGCGCCACCGTGGCGAACAGCAGCAGCGCGCCGTACGCGCCGAAGAAGACGGCCAGCGACAGGCCCACCTCGAGGTTGCCCGGGGCCACGTCGAGCAGGCCGAGGACGGCCAGCGCGACGAGCACGAGGCCCTGCAGGGCGACCAGCACGGCGGCGACGGTCAGCGGGGCGGGGCGGCGGACGTCGGTCACGACCCCGAGCCTACGGTCGGCGGCACTCGGGACCGCGAGCCCCTTGTGACTCAGCAGACCACCCGAAACACTTGAACGTTCCACCGATAGTTGCGAGAGTTGCGAGGCGCTCGTGAAGTCCTTCACACACGAGGTTCCGCGCGCGCCCGCAGGCCTGAGCACCCCTGCCTGCACGTGTCTACCCCAAAGGATCCACCTTCCATGGATTGGCGTCACCGTTCCGCGTGCCTCGACGAGGACCCGGAGCTGTTCTTCCCCATCGGCAACACCGGCCCGGCCATCCTCCAGATCGAGGAGGCCAAGCAGGTGTGCCGACGCTGCGACGTCCGCGAGCAGTGCCTCGCGTGGGCGCTGGAGGCGGGACAGGACCACGGGGTGTGGGGCGGGCTGAGCGAGGACGAGCGCCGCGCCCTCAAGCGCCGCAACGCCCGCGCTCGCGTGCGCACGGCCTGAGGCTGCGGCTGCGGACCTGACGGCAGGGAGCTAGGAGACCTCCGAGACCGCCACGACGACACGCGTGCCGCCCCCGGGCCGGTCCGCCACCGACAGGTGGCCGCCGAGCTCAGACTCAACCAGCGTGCGCACGATCGAGAGCCCGAGGTTGGTCGACCCGTCGAGGTCGAACCCGGCCGGCAGACCCCGGCCGTCGTCCTCGACCACGACCTCCAGCGGGCCGCCGGTCCGGTCGACCCGCACGACGATCTCGCCGGGCGCGTCCGGCGACCCCGGGGCCGTCCCCTCGCCGTAGCCGTGCTCGACGGCGTTCTGCAGCAGCTCCGTCAGCACCATGGCCAGCGCGTTGGCCGCGGCTGAGGACAGGACCCCGAAGTCGCCCTCGCGGCGCACCCGGACCCGTCCGGTCACGGCGCTCACCTCGGTCACCATGACGCCGAGCCGGTCGGCGATCTCGTCGAAGGCCACCGTCTCCTCGACGGCCTGGCTGAGCGTCTCGTGCACGATCGCGATCGAGCCGACCCGCCGCACGGCCTCCTCGAGCGCCAGCGTCGCGGCCTCGTTGTCGACCCGGCGCGCCTGCAGCCGCAGGAGGGCGGCGACGGTCTGCAGGTTGTTCTTCACGCGGTGGTGGATCTCGCGGATCGTGGCGTCCTTGGTGACCAGCTCGCGGTCGCGGCGCCGGAGGTCGGTGACGTCACGGACCAGGATCAGGCCGCCGATGTGACGCCCCTGGGCGCGCAGCGGCACCGAGCGCACGATCAGCGAGACCTCGTCGCCACCGTCGGTGCCGATCTCGACGTCGCGGTGTGCCCGGGCCCCGAGGACCGCGCTCAGTGTCTCCTCGTCCGGACGGCGGCGCGGGGGCACGAGGTCGCGCACGACGTCGGCCAGCGCCTGCCCGGCCAGGTCCCCGGACCAGCCGAGCCGCCGGAAGACCGACTGGGCGTTGGGGCTGGCGTAGGAGACCCGCCCGTCGGCGTCGACGCGGACGAACCCGTCGCCCACCCGCGGCGAGTCGGCGTGGTCGCTGCGCTGGCCCGTGGCCGGGAAGTCGCCGGTCGCGATCATCTGGGTCAGGTCGGCCGCGGTCTGCAGGTAGGACAGCTCCAGCCGGCTCGGGGTCCGCACCCCCAGGAGGTTGGTGTGACGACCGATGACGCCGATCACCCGGCCCGCTCGGACCACCGGGATCGACTCCATCCGCACCGGCACCTCGTCGCGCCACTCGGGGTCGCCCTCGCGCACCGTGCGGGCCTGGTCGTGGGCCGCGTCGAGCATCGGCCGCCGGCCGCGGGCGACGTGGGTGCCGACCACGTCGTCGACGTACGCCGTGGGGCCAGTCGTCGGACGCATCTGCGCCGCCGCCCAGAACCCGGCGCCGTCCCGGTCGGGCAGCCACAGCACGAGGTCGGCGAAGGAGAGGTCGGCGATGATCTGCCAGTCGGCCTGCAGCAGCTGCAGCCAGGCCACGTCGGCCGGGGCGAGCGCCGTGCGGGTGCGGACGATCTCGGCGAAGGACGGCACGCAGCCGAGGATAGGACGGCCGGAACACTCCGGTTCGTCCCGCCCGAGTGGGTGTGTCCCGCCGACTTCTGCGAGGATGGGCGGCGATGAAGCGCGCGTCTCGGGAGCCCCTCGTCGACTGGCAGCAGGTGCACGACAGCGACTTCCGCGTCCCCGCGGAGGTCGCGTTGAGCGACCTCACCGAAGAGCTGACGATCATGCTCGGCGACCCCGACCCGGGCCGCCGCGACGAGACCGCCTACCCCACGCTCGCCGCCTGGGTCTCCCGCGGCGTGTACGACGACCTGCTGCCCGGCCTGGGCGACGGCATGGTCGCCGGGCTGGCCAGCGGGCTGGGCGAGGTCGGCACCGACTCGGTCTTCCGGCGGTCGTTCTCCGCGCTGGTGCTGGCCGAGTGCATCGCCCGCGACAACGCCCGGCCGCTGGTGCTCGGTGGCAAGGTGCTGCAGTGGGGTGACGCGCTGGCCACCTGGGTCCTGCGCGAGCAGGACCTGCGCGGCCACGTCGCCGGCAAGGGCTGGGCCCACGCGGTGGCCCACGGCGCCGACGCGCTCGCCGCCCTGGCCTCCTCCCCCCACCTGGCCCGCCCCGAGCTGACCGTCGTCCTCGACGTGGTCGCCGACCGCCTGCTGGCCCCCGTGGATGCCGTCTGGGCGCACGGCGAGGCCGACCGGCTGGTCGGCACCACGCTGGCGGTGCTGCGCCGCGGCCAGGTGCCGCTGACGGTGCTCGAGCCGTGGGTCAACCGCGTCGCCGCCGACGCCGGACCCTCGGTCGAGGCGCGCAGCGCCAACGCCCAGGCCTTCCTGCGCGGCCTCTACCTCCAGCTCGCCATCGGCAGCCGCCCGCCCTCGGTGCGGGCCGACCTGATGCTCGTGCTCGTCGGCGTCCTGCGGTCCACCAACCCGGGGTTCCAGCACCCGCACTAGCCTTCCCGCATGGACGAGGTCAGCGGGCACGCAGGAGAGCTGGCGGTCGCGGCCGCCCGGGCGCACGGTGTGGAGACGATGTTCACGCTCTCGGGCGCCCACGTCTTCCCCATGTACGACGGCGCGGTGAAGACCCAGCAGCAGGCCGAGCAGGCCGGGCCCGACGGCGACGGCCCCCCGCCGGTCACGCTGCTCGACGTCCGCCACGAGCAGACCGCGGCCTTCGCCGCCGAGGCCACCGGCAAGCTCACGCGGGTGCCGGGCCTGGCCGTGCTGACCGCCGGACCGGGCGTGACCAACGGCGTCAGCGCGATCGCCCAGGCCCAGTTCGCGGGCTCGCCCATGGTCGTCGTCGGCGGCCGCGCCCCGCAGAACCGCTGGGGCAGCGGCAGCCTCCAGGAGCTCGACCAGCCGCCGATCGTGGCCTCCATCTCCAAGCACGCCGCGACCCTGGCCACGGCCGGCGACGTCCTCGGCGGCATGGACGAGGCGTTCCGGCTGGCCGGCAGCTCGCACCGCGGCCCGGTGTTCGTCGACGTGCCGATGGACGAGTTCTTCGCCTCCTCCTCGGGTCCGGCGCCGACCGGTGAGCGGCCCCGCGGCGCCGACCCCGACCCCGAGGCCGTTGCGCGCCTGGCCGCGCTGCTGGCCGGCGCCTCGCGGCCGGTGCTGGTGCTCGGCACCGACGTGTGGGCCGACGGCGCCGAGGAAGCCGCGCTGCGCCTCGTCGAGACCGCCGGCGTCCCCGCCATCACCAACGGCATGGGCCGCGGTGTCGTCCCCGGCGGCCACCGGCTGCTGGTGACCAAGGCCCGCAGCCAGGCGCTGAAGGAGTCCGACCTCGTCGTCGTGGTCGGCACCCCGCTCGACTTCCGGCTGGGCTACGGCGTCTTCGGCGACCCCGAGTCACCGACCCCCGTCGTCCACGTGGCCGACTCCCCCGGCCAGGTCTCGCGGCACGCCGACCTCGCCACCTCGGTCGCGGGCGACCTCACCGCGGTGCTCGACGGCGTGCTGGCCGCGCTCGAGCGCGGCCCGCGCTGGGACTTCACCGCCTGGGTCGCGACCCTCCAGGACACCGTCGCCCAGGCCACCGAGCGCGACCGCGCCCTGCTCACGGCCGAGGCCGACCCGATCCACCCCGCCCGCATCTACGGCGAGCTGGTGCCGCGCCTGGCCGACGACGCCGTCGTCATCGGCGACGGCGGCGACTTCGTGTCCTTCGCCGGCAAGTACGTCGAGCCCAAGCGCCCCGGCGGCTGGCTCGACCCCGGCCCCTACGGTTGCCTCGGCGCCGGGCTCGGCGCCGCCATCGCCGCGCGCATCGCCCGCCCGTCGGCGCAGGTCGTGCTGCTGCTCGGCGACGGCGCGGCCGGCTTCTCGCTCATGGACGTCGACACCCTCGTCCGCCACGGCCTGCCCGTCGTCATGGTCATGGGCAACAACGCCGCGTGGGGCCTGGAGAAGGGCCCGATGCAGATGCTCTACGGCTACGACGTCGTGGCCGACCTCGCCCCCCGCACGGCCTACGACGGCGTGGTCAAGGCCCTCGGCGGGGCCGGCGAGACCGTGACCGACCCGCGCCAGATCGGGCCGGCCCTCGACCGCGCCTTCGCCTCCGGCGTGCCCTACCTGGTCAACGTCATCACCGACGTCGACGCGGCCTACCCACGCTCCACCTTCGGGATCTGAGCCGGGACCCGATGGCGTTCGACATCCGTCGGATCGCGCCCGCCGACCACGAGGAGGCCGCCGCGGCGCTCCTCGCGGCGTACGCCGACCACATCCGCGCCGAGCCGGCGTACGCCGAGCGGCTGGCCGACCTGGGCTCGCGCGACCGCGAGGCCGAGGTCTGGGTGGCAGCCGACGGCCCGCAGGTGCTCGGCACGGTGACGTTCTGCCCGCCCGGGTCGCCCTACCGGGAGGTCGCACGTGACGACGAGGGCGAGTTCCGGATGCTGGCCGTGCACCCGGCCGCCCAGGGCCGGGGGGTCGGCCGGGCCCTCACCGAGCTGGCGCTCACGGAGTCACGGCGCCGCGGGTTCGCCGCGGTGGCCCTGTCGAGCACCACGACCATGACCACCGCCCACCGCCTCTACGAGAGCCTCGGCTTCGTCCGCGACCCCGCCCGCGACTGGACGCCTGCGCCCGGGGTCGACCTGCTCGTCTACCGCCTGGAGCTGCACCCGTGAGCCTCACCTTCACCGTCACCGACGACGACACCGCCGCGGCCCTCGGCTCGGGCTCGCTGCCCGTGCTGGCCACACCGCGGCTGCTGGCCTGGCTCGAGGCCGCCACCTGCGCCGAGCTCGAGCCGGACCTGGCGGAGGGCTCGACGAGCGTGGGCACGCGGGTCGACCTCCAGCACCAGGCCGCCTCCCCCGTCGGCCAGCGGGTCGAGGTCACCGCGTCCTCGGCGTACGTCGACGGCCGGCTGCACCGCTTCACCGTCGCGGCCCGCCACGTGGGCGAGGACGGCGCGGCCGGCAAGGTCGTGGCTTCGGGCGAGGTCACCCGCGTCGTGGTCGACGCCGAGCGCTTCCTGGGCCGCCTCTAGGAACGCAGCGCGGGGGGAACGCAACGACCCCCGGTCGGAGGACCGGGGGTCGGGAGCACTGAGCGTCGGCTCAGGTGTTGGGGCGCTTGCCGTGGTTGGCGCCCTTCTTGCGACGCGAGCGACGCTTGCGGCCGGTCTTGCCCATGATGACCTCCCGGTCGAGCGGTGGTTGTGAACGGTCCAGTGTCCCAGGTGAGCCGGGCGCGGCCCAATCCGGGGCCTCGGTGCGCTCAGCCCTCCACGCGACTGGTGCTGGCGATCTGCACCTGCACCTCGCGGATGCGCAGCCGCACCCGGTCGCGCAGGTCGGCCGGGGCGACCTCGGTGCACGACCGCGCCACGACCGCCTTCACGGTGCGCTGGAGGTCGTACTTGACCAGGCACGGGTTGCAGGTGTCGAGGTGCACCCGCACCGCGGCGCAGTCGGCGTCGTCGAGCTCGTTGTCGAGGAAGTAGACGATCTGCTCGAGGAAGTCGGCACAGTCCTGGTCGGCGTGCGCGTGCTCGTGCATCCGGTCGCTCATCCGGTCGCTCATCGGGTCGCTCATCGGGTCTTCGCCTCCACGGTCGCGGCGGGCAGCAGGTCGTGGGCACGCACGTGGTCGGCGAGCATGTCGCGCAGCTGGCGGCGCCCCCGGTGCAGGCGCGACATCACCGTGCCGATGGGCGTCTCCATGATCTCGGCGATCTCCTTGTAGGCGAACCCCTCGACGTCGGCCAGGTAGACCGCCAGCCGGAACTCCTCGGGCAGCCGCTGCAGGGCGTCCTTGACCTGGGAGTCGGGCAGGTGCTCCAGCGCCTCCATCTCGGCCGACTTCAAGCCGCTGGAGCTGTGCGACTCGGCACGGGCGAGCTGCCAGTCCTCCACGTCCTCCGACATCGACTGCTGCGGCTGCCGCTGCTTCTTGCGGTAGGTGTTGATGAAGGTGTTCGTCAGGATCCGGTAGAGCCAGGCCTTGAGGTTGGTGCCCGGCTTGAACTGGTGGAACGCCGAGTAGGCCTTGGCGAAGGTCTCCTGCACCAGGTCCTCGGCGTCAGCGGGGTTGCGGGTCATCCGCATCGCCGCGGAGTAGAGCTGGTCGAGGTAGGGCAGCGCGTCGCGCTCGAAGCGCAGCGAGCGCTCTGCCTCGGTCTCGGTCTCGACGTCCACGGGGACGTCGACGGGGTCGGGCTCGATCTCGGTCATCGCGTCCCAGCCTACGTCGGCGACCGGGCGCTCCAGCAGTGCCATCACGACCTGCACAACACCTCACCGGCGCGCGGGATTCCCGACCACCTCGCGCACGATCCAGCCCAGCACCGCCTCGACCAGCAGGTCGAGCGCGTCGTCCTGCGACAGCACCCCCCGCTTGGGCACCACGAAGGAGTGGTCGGCGCCCGGGACGGGCACGACCTCGACGTCGTCGGGGAACTCCTCGGGGCGCCCCATCGTGTCCCGCTCGCCCTGCACCACGAGCGTCGGCAGCCGGGCGCCGCGCAGCTCGTCGAGGCGCGACTTCTCCGGCTTGCCCGGCGGGTGCAGCGGGAACGCCAGGGCCAGCGCCCCGACGGCCCCGAGCCTCCTGGCCGTCCGGCACGCCGACCGGGCGCCGGCCGACCGGCCACCCACCACCAGCGGCGAGCGGGTGCGCAGCTTGTCGGCCCCCGCGACCAGGGCCGCGTCGAGGGTCGGCGGCGCGGTCGCGACCTTGCGCCCGGCCCGCACCCACGGCTGCTCGAAGCGCACGACCGTGACGTCGTTGCGCGGCAGGGCGTGGGCCAGCGCGGCCAGGTCGGGCGTCTCGATGCCGGCCCCGGCGCCGTGGCCGAGCAGGACGGTCGCGATCGGGCGGCGGGCCCGGTCGGTGACGAGCCGGCCCTCGCCGTACGGCGTGTCGACGAGCAGCTCGGTGCTGGTCACAGCAGCGTCCCCTCCTCGCCGTCCCCGTCGAGGGGCAGCGGCTCGACCAGCTCGGGCCCGTTGTTGCGCACGTTGCCGACCGCCGGGGAGACGGGGAACGCCTCGAGCCGGCCCGGCGCCGCCGGGACCAGCAGGTCGAGCAGGTCGTCGCGCGGGGCGTCCGGGGCCAGCCAGGCCCCCCACTTCTCGCGCTCCACCATCAGCGGCATCCGGTCGTGGATGCGGCCGAGGTCGTCGGGGGCATCGGTGGTGATGACCGTGCAGGTCCAGCGGAACCGCCGCGGGTCGTCGTCGTCGCGGGTGGGGTCGCGCCAGATCTCGTAGAGCCCGGCCATGGCCAGGACACCCCCGTTGGCGGGCCGGATGAAGAACGGCTGCTTGGCGCCCTTCCCACCCTTCCCTCCGCCCTCGGTCGGGTACCACTCGTAGTAGCCGTCGGCGGGGAGCAGGCAGCGCCGCGAGGCGAACGCCTTGCGGAAGGCCGGCTTCTCCGCGACGGTCTCCATCCGGGCGTTGATCATCCGGCTGCCGATCGCGGGGTCCTTGGCCCACGACGGCACCAGGCCCCACCGCAGCACCCGCAGCTGGCGCTGGGCCGGCTCCGCGCGATCGTCCTTGGCCGGTCGCTCGAGGACGGCGTACACCGCCTTGGTGGGGGCGACGTTCCAGTCGGGCCCCGGCGGGTCCTCCTCCAGGCGCGTCTCGAGGACGTCGAACTCCTCCGCGAGGTCGTCGGGGCGCCGCGTCGAGGCGTACCTGCCGCACATGGCTCCGATCCTAGGGAACCGCCGACCCGGACGGGGCGGCGCCGGACGACGCCGCCCGCCGCCCGCACACCGCCGGCTCCCCTCGGACAGATCGGCGATCCCAGGCGTCCACCTGCCTCGAGGGGTGGCCAGCGGCGGCGCGCGGTCCCCTAGGTTGGTCGCATGAGCCTGAGCCGCCTCGTCGCCCGTCCCCTCATCGCCTCCGGCATCCTCTACGGAGCCCAGGGCGTGCTGCGCAACCCGGCGCCGGTCGCGCCCAAGGCCGCCCCGGTGACCGACAAGATCGTCCCGGCGGCCCAGCGTGCGGGCCTGCCGCTGCCCGAGGACACCGTGCAGCTGGTCCGGCTCAACGCGGCCGCCCAGATCGTCGGCGCGCTCGCCATCGGCACCGGCCGGGCCCCGCGCCTGGGCGCCGCGATCGTCGCCGCCTCCCTGGTGCCGACCACCATCGCGGGCCACGCGTTCTGGGCCGAGTCCGACCCGGCGGCCAAGAAGACGCACACCCTGCAGTTCTTCAAGAACCTCACCATGATCGGCTCGCTGATCGTCGTGGCCGGTGACACCGACGGCAAGCCCGGCGTCGCGTGGCGCACCCGTCGCGCCGCCAAGGACGCCCAGCGCGAGGCCAAGCACCTGCGCACGGTGGCCAAGGCCAAGGTCTCCTGAGTTGGCGGACGCCCCCGCCGCTCGTCCGGTCGACCCCTGGCCGGCTCCCCGCGTGCGGGAGCCGGTCGAGGCGACCGTCTCCCTGCCGGGCAGCAAGTCGCTGGCCAACCGTGCGCTCGTGCTCGCGGCGATCGCCGACGGGCCCTCCGTCGTACGCCGGGCGCTGCGGTCGCGCGACACGCTCCTGATGGCGTCCGGGCTGTCCGCGCTCGGCTCGGCCGTCGACACGGCCGAGGCCGACTGGCCGGTCACGCCGGGCCCCTTCGACCGCGACGCCGCGGTCGACTGCGGGCTCGCGGGGACGGTGATGCGCTTCGTGCCGCCGATCGCCGGGCTGTCCTCCGGGGCGGTGGCCTTCGACGGCGACCCCCACATGCGCCAGCGACCGGTGGGCGAGGTGCTGACGGCCCTGACGGCCCTGGGCGTCGAGGTCGACGACGGCGGGCGCGGCGGGCTGCCCTTCACCGTGCGCGGCACCGGCTCGGTGCCCGGCGGCACGGTGACCATCGACGCCTCGGCGTCCTCGCAGTTCGTCTCCGCGCTGCTGCTGGCCGGCGCCCGCTTCGAGCGCGGCGTCGACGTCCGCCACGACGGCAAGCCGGTCCCCTCCCTCCCCCACATCGAGATGACCGTCGCGGTGCTGCGCGAGCGCGGCGTCGAGGTCGACGACTCCGAGCCCAACCGCTGGACCGTCGCGCCCGGCCCCGTCGGTGCCGTCGACACCACCGTCGAGCCCGACCTGTCCAACGCCGCTCCGTTCCTGGCCCTGGCCGCCCTCAGCGGCGGGCGGGTCACCGTGCGCGACTGGCCGGCGAGCACGACCCAGCCCGGCGACGAGCTGCGCACGATCCTGGCCCTCATGGGCTGCACCGTCGAGACCACCGACGACGGCCTGCAGGTCATCGGCGCCGACCGGCTGCAGGGCGTCGACCTCGACCTCCACGACGTCGGCGAGCTCACCCCGGCCGTGGCCGCCCTGTGCGCCCTGGCCGAGGGGCCGTCCCACCTGCGCGGCATCGCCCACATCCGCGGCCACGAGACCGATCGGCTCGCCGCGCTCGCCACCGAGCTGACCGGCCTCGGCGCCGAGGTCGTCGAGCACCCCGACGGGCTGTCGATCACGCCGCGTCCGCTGCGGGCTGGGGTCTGGCACACCTACGCCGACCACCGCATGGCCCACGCCGGGGTGATCATCGGCGCGGCCACCGACGGTGTGCTCGTCGAGGACGTCGCCACCACGAGCAAGACGTTCCCCGACTTCGCGGGCTTCTGGTCCGGGGTCGTCGGCGCCGGGCCCGCCTGAGCCATGTCCGGGCGCTACTCCGACCACGACCCCGAGCACTACGAGCGACCCCGCCGCCGCACCCGGCCGCGCACCAAGGAGCGCCCGACCTACGACGACGCCGTCGACGGCGTG
Organism: Nocardioides litoris; assembly: GCF_006346315.1. GTDB lineage: Bacteria > Actinomycetota > Actinomycetes > Propionibacteriales > Nocardioidaceae > Nocardioides > Nocardioides litoris. The sequence goes on from NZ_VDMR01000003.1 coordinate 88,337, forward strand.
GTCGTCACCGTCGACCGCGGCCGCTTCACGCTGCTGGTCGACGGCACCACGGTGCTCGCGGTCAAGGCCCGCCCGCTCGGGCGCAAGGGCGTCGTGGTCGGCGACCGGGTGCGGGTCGTCGGCGACACCTCGGGCGAGGAGGGCGCCCTGGCCCGCATCGTCGAGGTCGTCGACCGCACCACCACCCTGCGGCGCACCGCCGACGACGACGACCCGGTCGAGCGCGTGGTCGTGGCCAACGCCGACCAGCTCGTCGTCGTCACCGCCCTGGCCGACCCCGACCCGCAGCCGCGCCTCATCGACCGCGCCCTCGTGGCGGCGTACGACGCGGGCATGGCGCCCCTGCTCTGCCTGACCAAGTCCGACCTGCGCGGCCCCGACGAGCTCCTCGACACCTACCGTGCGCTCGGGGTGCCGTGGGTGGTCACCCGCCGCGGTGGCGAGCTCGACGCGGTGCGCGAGCGCCTGGCCGGCCGCACCAGCGTGCTGGTCGGGTCGAGCGGCGTCGGCAAGTCGACGCTGGTCAACGCCCTCGTGCCCGACGCCGGCCGCGAGGTCGGCCGGGTCAACACCGTCACCGGGCGGGGCCGCCACACCAGCACCTCGGCCTACCTGCTGCCGCTGCCCGACCACGACGGCGTCACCGGGGGCTGGATCATCGACACCCCCGGCATCCGCTCCTTCGGCCTCGCGCACGTCAGGCCCGAGGACCTCATCGACGCCTTCCCCGACCTCGCCGAGCTGACCGGGGACTGCCCGCGCGGCTGCACCCACGGCGACGACGAGCCCGAGTGCGGGCTCGACGACGCGCTCGAGCGCGGCGAGGCCGACCCCGACCGGGTCGCGTCGTTCCGCCGCCTGCTCGCCGCGCGGTCAGGTCAGGACTGGTAGCCCGCCCACTTCAGCTCCGCGCCCGCGTCGCCGGTGAGCACGGTGTAGACCAGGGTCAGCACACCGAGCGCGGCCACGCCGACGCCGAGGGCGATCCGCGTCGCGCCGGTGCGGGTGTGCAGCCAGGCCGCGCCGAAGCTGACCAGCGCCAGCACGGTCACCGAGATGCGCAGCACCCCGGCCCGCTCCTCGTGGGTCTCCAGCAGCGCCGCCCGGGCGGGGTCGGTGTAGAAGGTCGGGTTGGCCTCCTCCACGCTCTCGCCGGAGAAGTAGGCCACCCAGATCGAGACCAGGGCGATCGCGGCGACGCCGACCAGCGGCCACCGCAGCCAGTCACGCCACCTCGGCACGGCGGCGTAGAGCACCGCGGCCAGGCCGGCGAGGGGGCCGAAGACGACGGCCGCGTGGACGACGAGAGCGTGCAGCGGCAGCCCGTTGATCGACATGGATGAAGGATGGACCAGACGGCTGAGATTAGGGTGAGCGACGTGCCGGGCTCACCAGTGGACTACACCGACGACCTGCGCCTCGCGCACGTGCTCGCCGACGACGCCGACGCGCTGACCACCGCCCGGTTCAAGGCGCTCGACCTGCACGTGATGAGCAAGCCGGACCTGACGCCCGTCACCGACGCCGACCAGGCCGTCGAGGAGGGCGTGCGGCGCACCCTGTCGCGGGTCCGCAGCCGCGACGCCGTCACGGGCGAGGAGCAGGGCTCCAGCGGCCACTCCCAGCGGCGCTGGATCGTCGACCCGATCGACGGCACCAAGAACTTCGTGCGCGGCGTCCCGGTCTGGGCCACCCTCATCGCCCTGGCCGTCGACGACGAGGTCGTGCTCGGCGTCGTCTCCGCGCCCCAGCTCCAGCGCCGCTGGTGGGCCTCGGCGGGCCACGGCGCCTGGACCGGCCGGTCGCTGCTCAAGGCCTCGCGCATGCAGGTCTCCGACGTACGCCGCCTCGAGGACGCCTCGCTGTCCTACTCCTCCTTCACCGGCTGGGAGGAGCGCGGCCGGCTCGAGGACTTCCACTCCCTGGCCCGCCGCTGCTGGCGCACCCGCGCCTACGGCGACTTCTGGTCCTACATGCTGCTGGCCGAGGGTGCGGTCGACCTCGCCGCCGAGCCCGAGCTCGAGGTCTACGACATGGCCGCCCTCGACGTCATCGTGCGCGAGGCGGGCGGACGGTTCACCTCCCTCGACGGCAGCCCCGGCCCCTGGGGCGGCAACGCGCTGGCCTCCAACGGCCACCTCCACGAGGCGGCGCTGTCGTTCCTCGGCGGCCTGCCCGACGACCACGATGGCGATCCCGACTGGCCGGCCACCGGTCCCGGCAGCGTCAGCCGCCTGCACGCGCCCCGGCCCCGGACCAGTGACAGGACCAGTGACAGGACCAGTGACAGGACCAGTGATCGGACCAGTGACAGGGGCGACGACCCGCAGTAGGTTCCGCGCATGCGCATCGGCGAGATCCTCGAGGCCAAGGCCAGTGGTGGCGTCGTCACCATCACCCCCGACGCGGGCGTGCGTGAGCTGATCGCGCTGCTCGCCGAGCACAACATCGGGGCCCTCATCGTCAGTCGCGACGGTGCGAGCGTCGACGGCATCGTCAGCGAGCGCGACGTGGTGCGCCACCTGCACCACGACGGCACGGTCATCAACAACACCGTCGCGGCGATCATGACCTCCGCGGTCGAGACCTGCGCTCCCGACGACGACCTCGACGCCGTGATGTCGACCATGACCTCCCGCCGCTTCCGGCACGTCCCCGTCGTCGACGGCGACCGGCTCGCCGGCATCGTCTCGATCGGCGACGTCGTCAAGCACAAGATCGACCGGCTGCAGTTCGAGCGCGACCAGCTCGACTCCTACGTCCACCAGTCCTGAGCACCCTCTCGCTCTCCAGCGCCGCCGGGCGCTGGGTCCTGCTCGCGGCCGTGCTGGGCTCGGCCCTGGCCGGCATCGACGCCACGGTCGTCAACGTCGCGCTGCCCGCCCTGGGCGAGTCGCTGGACGCCGGGTTCTCCTCCCTGCAGTGGACGGTCTCGGCGTACGCCCTGACGCTGGCCTCGTTCATCCTGCTCGGCGGGACGCTGGGCGACCGGTTCGGACGGCGCCGGGTGTTCGTGGTCGGCGTGGTCTGGTTCGCCGTGGCGTCCCTGGCCTGTGGGCTGGCCCAGGACGTCGTCGTCCTCGTGGTGGCCCGCGCCGTCCAGGGCGTCGGCGCGGCGCTCCTCACTCCGGCCAGCCTCGCCCTGCTGCAGGTCACCTTCCGCGCCGAGGACCGGGCCCGGGCCATCGGCGCCTGGTCGGGCCTCGGCGGCGTGGCCACGGCGATCGGGCCGCTGCTCGGCGGCTGGCTGGTCGACGTCGCGTCGTGGCGCTGGGTGTTCCTCATCAACCTGCCGCTGGCCGCGGTGGTCGTGGTGCTGGCGCTGCGGCACGTGCCCGACTCCCACGACGAGGCGGCGGAGGACACCCCGGTCGACTGGACCGGGGGGCTCCTGGGCGCGGTGGCGCTGGGCGGGGTGACGCTCGCGCTCATCGAGGCCGCCCGCGGACCCGCGGTCGTCGTGCCGGGCGTGGTGGTGGGCCTCCTCGGCGCCGTCGCGTTCGTGGTCCGCGAGCGCCGGGCCCGCTACCCCGTGCTGCCGCTCGAGGCCTTCCGCACGGCGCAGTTCAGCGCCGTCAACGGCGTGACCTTCCTGGTGTACGGCGGCGTCGGGGTCGTCTTCTTCCTGCTGGTGCTCCAGCTGCAGGACGCGGCCGGGTTCGGCCCGGTCGCGGCGGGCTCGTCGCTGCTCCCGGTCACCGGCCTCATGCTGCTGCTCTCCGCCCGCTCGGGGGCGGTGGCGGCGCGCATCGGTCCGCGGCTGCAGATGACGCTCGGCCCGCTGGTGTGCGCCGGCGCGCTGCTGCTCCTCTCGGGCGTCGGCGACGGCGCCTCCTACGTGCCCGACGTGCTGCCGGGCGTCGTGCTGCTCGGGCTCGGCCTGGCGACCCTGGTCGCGCCGCTGACCGCGGCCGCGCTGGGCGCGGCCCCCGACGAGCACGCCGGGATGGCCTCGGGGGTCAACAACGCGGTGGCCCGCACCGGCGGCCTGGTCGCCGTGGCCGCGATCCCGGTGCTGGCCGGGGTGGCCGACGGGGCCCCCGACGGGTTCCGGCACGCGTGCTGGATCGCGGCGGGCCTGCTGGTGCTCGGCGGGGTCGTCGCCGCCCTCACGGTGCGGAGCGACGTCCTCGACCCCGACGAGCCGGGCACCACGCCCGACCGGGGCGCCGCGCCGGCCGAGCCGCCCCACCGGGACTGCTCGGTCGGCGCTCCCCCGCTGCGCCCGGGCACCCGTCGCTCAGCCGGCCCGACGCCCCCGCGGTGAGGACGGGCCCGACCGGACGTCGCTCGGGTCGGCCCGCTTGCGCACCTCGACGCCGTCCCTGACCGCCCCGTTGTCGGTGTCGTAGTCGGTCGGGTCGGACTTGCGCTTGCGGTGCGCCTTGTTGGCGCTGCCGGTGACCTCCTGCTTGTCGGTCAGGCCGTCGGCGTCGGTGTCGCGTCGCACCGGGTTGGTCACCCGGCGGCCGATGACGAACGAGCCCTGCCGGGTGCGCACCCGCTGCGCGATGCGGGAGCCGCTGGTCTCCTGGCCGTCGCGCAGGCCGTCCCGGTCGGTGTCCGCCGCGCAGGGGTTGGGCCGCACGCGACCGATCGTCGACCGGCCGCTGCGGAGCACCAGCTTCTGCTCGAGCACCGGCCCGCGGCGCTCGACGCCGTCGGCGAGGCCGTCGCGGTCGGTGTCGCGCCGCAGCGGGCTGGTCCGGCAGCCGGCGTACGGCACGACGACCCGGAGCACCTCGACCCCGTCGCCGACGCCGTCGTCGTCGCTGTCGGCGTCGCGCGGGTCGGTGCCCAGCGCCCGCTCCTGCGCGTCGGTCAGGCCGTCCTTGTCGCGGTCGAGCGAGCCGGGGTCGGCGCGGTCGTCTGCGGGGGCCTTCGGGTCGGTCCCGGCCGCCACCTCGGCGCCGTCGGTGACCCCGCCGTCGTCGCTGTCCATGTCGAGCGGATCGGTGCCCAGCGCCGCTTCCTGGGCGTCGGTCAGGCCGTCGCCGTCGCTGTCGGCGACCGTGGGCGTCGAGGCCGGGTCGAGGGGGTCGGTGCCCTCCGAGACCTCCACCCCGTCGGTGACGTCGTCACCGTCGGTGTCCGGCCGGACCGGCGAGGTGCCGGTGGTGCTGGTCTCGGCGCCGTCCTCCAGCCCGTCGTCGTCGGTGTCGGGGTCGGCCGGGTCGGTGCCGGCGACCTGCTCGGCGGGCCCGGTGAGCCCGTCCCCGTCGCCGTCGACGGCCGGGTCGTCGGCCGCGACGAGCGGGTCGGTGCCCAGCCCGACCTCCTGGCCGTCCGGCACGCCCCCGCCGTCGGTGTCGGCCTTCGTCGGGTCCGTCCCGGTCCGGCCGACCTCGACCCCGTCGGCGAGGCCGTCGCCGTCGGTGTCGGCCTTGGTCGGGTCGGTGCCGGCCCGGGCTTCCTCGGCCGCGGTCAGGCCGTCGCCGTCGGCGTCGCCGGCGGGGCGGTCGTCGGCGGCGTCGCGCGGGTCGAGGCCGTAGGCCACCTCGACGCCGTCGACCAGGCCGCCGTCGTCGGTGTCGGCATCGAGCGGGTCGGTCCGGCTCCCGCCGACCTCGACCCCGTCGGCGAGGCCGTCGTCGTCGGTGTCGGCGTCCGCCGGGTCGGTGCCGAGCTCGGCCTCGCGGGCGTCGGTGAGCCCGTCGCCGTCGCCGTCCGGGCTGACCGGTCGGTCGTCGGCCCCCTTGCCCGGGCGGGGATCGGTCCCGACCCCGACCTCGGCACCGTCGGGCACGCCGCCGTCGTCGGTGTCGGCGTCCTTCGGGTCGGTGCCGATGCTCACCTCCACGCCGTCGGGGAGACCGTCGTCGTCGGTGTCGGAGTCGGCCGGGTCGGTGCCGAGCGCGGCCTCGCGGGCGTCGGTGAGCCCGTCCCCGTCGCGGTCGACCGAGGCCGTGGGCAGGTCGTCGGCCCCGTTGCCCGCTCGCGGGTCGGTGCCGTAGCCCACCTCGGCCCCGTCGGTCACCCCGCCGTCGTCGGTGTCGGCGTCGGTCGGGTCGGTGTCGGTGCTGCGCACCTCGACCCCGTCGGAGAGGCCGTCGCCGTCGGTGTCCGGGTCGTCCGGGTCGGTGCCGGCCGCGACCTCCTGGACCACGTCGAGCCCGTCGCCGTCGACGTCGAGGCCGGCGACGGCATCGTCGGCCCCGTTGCCGGCGCGGGGATCGGTGCCGGCCGCGACCTCGTCACCGTCACGCACCCCACCGTCGTCGGTGTCGGCGTCGAGCGGGTCGGTGTCGGTGGTGTTGACCTCGGCGCCGTCGGTCAGGCCGTCGTCGTCGCTGTCCGGGTCGCGGGGGTCGGTGCCAGCGGTCTGCTCCTCCGCGTCGCTGAGACCGTCGGCGTCGGTGTCGACCGCCGAGCCGCCGCCACCGGCCGGGCACGCCAGCCCGCCGGCCGGGGTCGTCGCGGACACGGCCATCGGCCCGACGGCGAGGGCGAGGTCGACCAGCGGCCCGGTGGCGGCGGCGACCGAGAGGTCGACCGCGACGACCGACTCGAGGGTCGAGGTGGCCGACGTGGCCGTGGTCGTCGACTGCGGCCGGGCGGCGCGCAGGCCGAGGTCGACGGTCAGCAACCCGAGGTCGACCGGCACGTCGAGGGTGCCGCCGTCGTTGGGCACGGTCAGGGTCCGCCCGCCGACGACCACGGTGACCAGCGGCGCGTCGTAGTCGACCTCGCCGGCCGCGCCGCCCGACGTGGCGGTGAGCACGGCCGGGTCGGCCACCTTGACCACCACGAGGCCGCCGAGCAGCGAGACGTCGCCCACCTCGGTGGTCGTGGTGGACCGGACGAGGTCGGTGTCCCCGGGCCGGTCGACGACCTCGGTCGTCGACGTGGTCGTGGACGCCGCGACCTGCGCCACCGACGCCACCGCCGGCAGCCCGGGCAGGCTGAACCCGGCCAGGGTCAGCGCGGCCAGCTCGGTGCGGGCCGAGCCCAGCTGCGGCAGGCAGCGCTCGGCGTCGTACGCCGCGGCCAGGTCGGTCGAGAGCAGCCCGACGTCGGCCAGGGAGCCGAGGCGCAGGGGCAGGAGCTCCCGCTCCCGGGGGTCGCCGCCGGGCGGCGCGGTGACCGTGGCCCGGTCGACCGGCACGTCGGTGCCGCCGACGGCGAGCTCGGCGTTGGCGCCCGTCGACGTGGTGGCCGGGGACGCGGCCGGGTCGGTGCCGGTCTGCGCGTGGCCGACGGCGACGTCGGCGAGCGACCCGCCGACCAGGTCGGCGTCGACGGACACGATGTCGCCGTGGGCCGCAGCGGCGTAGCCACCGGGTGGGGCGGCCGCGCGGGCCGAGTCGGCCGGCGGGGAGACCAGGACGGCGGTGGCCGCGATGGTGACCAGGGCGGTGCCCAGGACGGGGAGGGGACGCAGGACGGGCAGGGACATGGGAGCACTCCGAGGGAGGGTGGGGGGAACCTCGCTCGGCCCTGTACCCCCTCGGGCGCCGTCCATGAACGGCGTCCCTAGGGTGGAGGGCATGTCAGAAGCCCAGAAGCCCGAGATCGACTTCCCCGGCCCCGAGACGCCGACCGACCTCGTCGTCACCGACGTCACCGTCGGCGACGGCCCCGAGGCCGCCGCCGGCCAGACCGTCAAGGTCCACTACGTCGGCGTCGCCCACTCCACCGGCGAGGAGTTCGACGCCTCCTACAACCGCGGTGAGCCGCTGCAGTTCCGCCTCGGCATCGGCCAGGTCATCTCCGGCTGGGACCAGGGCGTGCAGGGCATGAAGGTCGGCGGACGCCGCCAGCTCGTCATCCCGCCGCACCTCGGGTACGGCGACCGCGGCGCCGGCGGTGTCATCAAGCCCGGCGAGACGCTGATCTTCGTCGTCGACCTGCTCGAGGTGCGCTGACCGGTCCGGTCAGCCCCGGTCTACCAGGGGAAGTCGTCGGGCGTGGACCCGTCGGCGACCCGCGCCTGCTGGGCGGCGACCTGCACCAGGTCGCCGTTCACCAGCGACCGGCCCCGGCGGGTCTCGGGCACGCCGTTGACGCGCACGACGCCCCCGGCCAGCAGCTCCTTGGCCGCCGAGCCCGAGTCGACGAGGTCGGCCAGCTTGAGGAACTGGCCGAGCTTGATCGACTCGTCCTCGATGCGGACGTTCCTGATCTCAGACATGGTGACTAGTCAATCACCACGGACACGGCGTGGATCAGCACCCCGACCAGTCCGCCGACCACGGTCCCGTTGATCCGGATGAACTGCAGGTCGCGCCCGACGTGCAGCTCGATCCGGTCGGCCGCCTCCTTGCCGTCCCAGCGCTCGATGGTGCTGGTGATGACGGTGGTCAGCTCGCGTCCGTAGCGGTCGACGACGAACACCACGGCGTCCGCCGCACGGCCGTCGAGGCGCGCCCGCAGCTCGGCGTCGTCGCCGAGCCGGGTCGCGAAGGCCTCCACCTCGGTCATCAGCCGCAGCCGTACGGCGCCCTGCGGGTCGGCCAGCGACTCCGAGAGCGCGCGCTGGAGGGCCTGCCACACCGAGATGCCGGTGCGGACGACGGCCGGGTGGTCGAGCAGCCGGTCCTTGAGCCGCTCGGCCCGCTGCTGGGTGTCCTCGTCCTCGAGGAGGTCGGTGGCCAGCTGCCGCAGCAGCCGGTCGATGGCCTGGCGGGCGCGGTGGTCGGGGTCGGAGCGGATGTCGCCGATCCAGCGCACGATCTCCACGTGCACCCGGGCGGTGACCCGCTCGTTGACGCTCTCGGGCGCCCACCACGGCGCCCGCTCCCCCAGCACGTCCTGCACGGTGCGCGGGTTCTCGCGCAGCCAATCGTGCAGCTCGGCCAGGCCGAGGTCGACCAGCTGGTGGTGCAGTCCGTCGTCGAGCACGCTGGTCAGCAGGCCGCCCAGCAGCGGTGAGATCGGCTCCTCGTGGAACCGCGGCACCAGGGCCTCGGTCACCAGGGCCTCGACGTGCTCGTCGCGCACCTTGGACAGGGCGATCGTGGCCACCTCGGCGACCTCGCGCACGACCCGCTCGGCGTGCTCCTCCTCGCCCAGCCAGGCCGACACGCGGGCGGAGACGCCGACGGCGTCGAGGCGCTCGCGGATGACCTGCTCCTGCAGGAAGTTGTCGGTGACGAAGTCCTGGAGGCCGCGGCCCAGCTCGTCCTTGCGCCGGGGCACCAGCGCGGTGTGCGGGACGGGCAGGCCGAGCGGGTGGCGGAAGAGCGCCGTCACGGCGAACCAGTCGGCGATCGCGCCGACCATGGAGGCCTCGGCGCCGGCGTTGACGAAGCCGAGGAACCCGTCCTGGCCCAGCGTGACGACGTACACGACGGCGGCGAGGGCGAGCAGCCCACCGGCCACGCCGCGCATCCGGCGCAGGGCGCGACGCCGCTCGGCGTCGGCGGCGGTGTCGCCGGAGACCTGGGGACCCGCGGTCGCGGCGCTCACGGGCGCCCCTGCCGGACGCGCAGGCGGTCGGCCCGGCAGGCGTCGAGGTACGCCGAGGCCGACGGCCGCCACGACGCGACGACCCCGACCACCCCGATGGCCACCCACAGCCAGGCCTGCGGGCCCAGCACCAGCCACAGCAGCGAGACGACGGCCAGCACCGTGGCGACCACCCGCGCCCACCCCCGGCCGCGGCGCAGGGCCCGGGCCAGCAGGAGGTAGACCACGCCCGCCAGCAGCGCGAGGACCAGGAACACCACCCCGACCACGGTCAGCACCGTGCGCCACCGCTCGTCCGACGCGGCGTCGGCCACCCGGCGGACGACCTCGGCCGAGCGCCCCTCCAGCCCGCGGTCGTTGATGAAGTCGGCCGCCGAGGCCGCCTTGTCGGCGTCGCCCAGCGTGCCGCGCACCCACAGCAGGAAGGCCGCGGCCGAGCCCACGGCGTACAGGGCGGCGATGCGGAACGACCAGACCGCGACGGTGACGGAGGTGGGGACCACCGGCGTGCGCCGGTCGTCGTACGACGGCGGCGGGTGGGCCGCGCCGGGCAGGGGTGTCGACACGGGGGCGAGTCTCCCCCACCGGGCGCGGCGCCGACGCCACCCGCCCGGGGCCGCGCGGGTCCCCGGTCCCAGCGGCCCCACGTGGAACACTGCCCCCGTGCGTACCGTCATCACCTTTGGCACGTTCGACGTCTTCCACGTCGGGCACCTGCGGGTCATCGAGCGGGCGGCCGCCCTCGGCGACCGACTCGTGGTCGGGGTCTCCGCCGACGAGCTCAACCTCCGCAAGAAGGGGCGGGCCCCGGTCTTCAGCCAGGCCGAGCGCCTCGAGATCGTCGCCGCCCTGCGGGCCGTCGACGAGGTCTTCGTCGAGGAGAGCCTCGAGCTCAAGCGCCAGTACGTCACCGAGCACCGCGCCGACGTGCTCGTCATGGGCGACGACTGGGCCGGGCGCTTCGACGAGCTGAAGGACGCCTGCGAGGTGGTCTACCTCCCCCGCACGCCCGCCATCTCCACCACCGCGCTCATCGAGAAGATCTCCAGCACCGGCTGATCCACCCCGACCGGCCGGTCCCGCCTCCTCTTCCCCGGAGCAGACCATCCCCTCCCTTTCCTGCCTCCCCGTCCTCGCGGCCTGCGTGCTCGCGGCGCTGCTCCTCCCGGTGGTGCCCGCCTCGGCCGGCCCGGCCCCCGCCCCCGCTGGCGCCGCTGCCGACGTCACCACCGTGCGCGCGAAGCCCGCGCCGACGCCGCCGCTGGTCGCCGCCGCCCGGGCGCTGGACGAGCCGGGCCGGGAGGCGACCCTGGCGCTGCGCGACCTGTTCCTGGCTCGCCCCACCCTCGGCGGCCTCGGCGACGACTTCGCCGGCGGGCTGCTGGCCCGGCCCACCGACCGCGGTGGCGACCCCTTCGACGACGGGTACGACACCCCCTCGACCCGGCGCTGCGGCCCCCGCGTCTGCGTGCACTGGGTGCGCTCCGGGCCCGACGCGCCGCCCTCGGCCCGCTGGGCCGCCACCACGCTCCGGGTGGTGGAGCGCGTGTGGCGCCACCACGTGACCCGGATGGGCTTCCGCGCCCCGCGGCCCGACGGCCAGCGCGGCGGCGACGCCCGCTTCGACGTCTACCTCAAGGACCTCGGCGTCCGCGGCCTGTACGGCTACTGCGCCCCCGAGGCGCTCGTGCCCGGGCAGCCGCGGCAGGCCAGCGGCTTCTGCGTGCTCGACGACGACTTCGCCCGCTCCCAGTTCGGCCGCGCCCCCCAGCAGACGCTCGAGGTCACCGCCGCCCACGAGTTCTTCCACGCCGTGCAGTTCGCCTACGACGTGCGTGAGGACCCCTGGCTGCTGGAGTCGACGGCCACCTGGATCGAGGAGCGGTTCGCCGACCGGGTCGACGACAACCGGGCCTACCTGCGCTTCGGGCAGCTCGGCCGGCCCCGCGTCCCCCTCGACCTGTTCGAGACCACCGGGTACGCCCACTACGGCAACTGGACCTTCTGGGAGCACCTCACCGACCGCTTCGGTCCCGGCCTGGTCCGCCGGGTCATCGAGCGCGCCGGCACCGGCGACGGGCTGCCCGACGAGTACTCCACCCAGGCGCTGGCGAGCGTCCTCGCGGCCCGCGGCGGCCTCCCCGCGGCCTACGCCTCCTACGCCGCCGACAACACCGTGCCCGCGCGCACCTACCCCGAGGGCGCCTCCTGGCCCGCGGCCCCCGTGGCGCGGCGCACCCTCTCCCGCACCGACCGGCGCGCGGTGCTGCGCACCCGCCTGGACCACCTCACGTCCCGCTCGGTGCGCCTCGTCCCGGCCCGCGGCCTCGGCAAGCGGTCGGGTGGGGGCTGGAAGGTGACCGTGACCGTCGACGCCCCCGACCGGGTCACCGCGCCGGCCGCCCGGCTCCTCGTCGTACGACGGGACGGGCGGGTGCGCGCCCGCCCGATCGCCCTGACCGAGCGGGGACTGGGTCGGGCCGTCGTGCGCCTCGACCGCCGCCGCGTCCGCTCGGTCACCGTGGCCGTCGTCAACGCCTCGACGCGCTTCCGCTGCGACCGCAGCTCGACCCTCTCCTGCCGCGGCGTCGCCGTCGACGACCGCCAGCCGTTCGTCGTCGAGGCCGTCCTGCGCCGCGCAGCCCGTCGCTGAGTCCCGCGCGTCCGGTCGCGCCCGGGAGTTCCGTCGCAGAAGTGGCAGTTTCTCCGGTTAACCGGAGTTTCTGCCCCCACCGCTGCACTCCCGGCACGAAACTGCCACTTCTGGCACGGAGTTCCGTGCCAGAAGTGGCAGTTTCTCCGGTCAACCGGAGATCTTGCCGGCCGCGCGCACCAGGCGCGGCCGTGCCGCGCTCAGCGCCGCGAGTAGTCCCGGAACCCGCGCTTGGTCTTGCGGCCGAGGTAGCCCGCGGTGACGAGGTGCTCCAGCAGCGGCGCCGGGGCGAAGCCGGGCTCGCGGAACTCCTGGTAGAGCTCGCGCTGGATGGCCAGCGAGACGTCGTTGCCGACGACGTCGAGCAGCTCGAAGGGGCCCATCGGCAGGGCACAGCCCTGCTTCATCGCAGTGTCGATGTCGTCGGCGGTGGCGTAGTGCTGCTCGAGCATCTTGACCGCGTCGTTGAGGTAGGGGAACAGCAGCGCGTTGACGATGAACCCGGCCCGGTCACCGCAGGAGACCGCGACCTTGCCGACCTTCGCGCACAGGGCCCGGGTGGTCTCGGTGACGTCGTCGTCGGTGGAGACGGTCGAGACGACCTCGACCAGCTTCATGACGGTGGCGGGGTTGAAGAAGTGCATCCCGATGACGTCCTGCGGCCGCTGGGTCACCTTGGCCATCGCGATGATCGGCAGCGAGGAGGTCGTGGTGGCCAGGATCGCACCGGGCTTGCAGATCTCGTCGAGGTTCTCGAACAGGGTCGTCTTGACCGCGAGGTCCTCGGCGATCGCCTCGACGACGATGTCGACGGACCCGAGGTCGTCGAGCTTGATCGAGCCGGTCAGGCGGCCGAGCACCTCGGTCTTGGCCTCCTCGGTGGCCCGACCACGCTGGATCTGCTTGTCGAAGTTCTTGGTGATGGTGGTGACGACCCCGTCGACCTTGTCCTGGCTGCGGCCGACGTACAGCACGTCGTACCCGGCCTTGGCGAAGACCTCGACGATGCCCGCGGCCATGGTGCCGGTGCCGACGACACCGACCTGGCGGATGTCGTGCCGGAGCTGCGGCGCCTCGTCGGCCGACGGCGTGGCGGCGTCGGGGACGACCACGGGGCTGTCGACCGACTCGTAGGTGTAGAACCCGCGGCCGGTCTTGCGGCCGAGCAGGCCCGCGGTGACCATCTGCTTGAGGATCGGGGTCGGCGCGTGCAGGCGGTCGCGACCCTGGCGGTACATCGTCTCCAGGATCTCGTACGCCGTGTCGAGGCCGATCAGGTCGAGCAGGGCCAGCGGACCCATCGGGTAGCCGCAGCCGAAGCGCATGGCGGCGTCGATGTCCTCGCGGGTGGCGTAGCGGCCCTCGAACATCGAGGCCGCGTGGTTGAGGTAGCCGAAGAGCAGCGTGTTGGCGATGAAGCCGGCCTTGTCGCCGCACACGACCGGGCTCTTGCCGAGCGAGCCGAGCAGCGCCTGCACGTCGGCCAGCACCGACGGCTCGGTGACCACGGTGCGCACGACCTCGACGAGGTCCTGGACGGGCGCGGGGTTGAAGAAGTGGACGCCGATGACGCGCCCGGGGGCCGAGGTGGCCGAGGACAGCTCGGTCACCGACAGCGAGGACGTGTTGGTGGCCAGCACCGTCTCGGGCCGGACGATGCCGTCGAGGTCCTGGAAGATGCCCTTCTTGACGTCCATGGACTCCACCACGGCCTCGACCACGAGGTCGGCGTCGGCGAGGTCCTTGAGCTCGGTCGTGAACCGCACCCGGTCGAGCAGCGCGGACTGCTCCTCGGCGGTCATCTTCTCGCGCTTGACGGCGCGGCCGGTGGAGGCGGTGACGTGCTGGCGCCCGCGCTCGACACCGGCGTCGTCCACCTCGACGCCGACGACGTCGTACCCGTGGCGGGCGAAGACCTCGACGATGCCGGCGCCCATGGTGCCGAGACCGACGACGCCGATCGTGGTGAAGGTGCGGGTGCCGGGCTCGGTGGTCTCCGGGCTGCTCTGGCTCGTCATGGCGCGCATCATGGCACGCAGGAACGGGCCCCGGGACCGATGTTCACTCGTCGGTAACTTGTGACCTTCACCGCACTCGAGGACGGGTCGGACGCACCAGGCGGCGCTCCATCACGACCCGCGGACCGGGCTCGTCGAGCAGCAAGGCCCGCTCCGCCGCACGGAGGTCGCGCTGGAACGGCTCCCACCGCTCCTCGGGCACCTCGACGAAGCCCAGGCCGAGGTAGAAGGGGCCGTTCCACGGCACGTCGCGGAAGGTGGTGAGCGACATGACGTCGTACCCGGATAACCGGGCCTCCTCCATCGCCGCCCGCACCAGCGCGGTGCCGGTGCCCCGCCGCGTGTACGCCGGCAGCACGGAGACCTGGTCGAGGTGGGCGTGCAGGGCGTGCGGGACGACGTGGGCGAACCCGACGAGCCGTCGGTCCTCGGTGGCCACGAGCAGGTGGCCGACGCTGTCGCGCTCGGCGCCGCTGGGGGCCCGGGCGAGCAGCGCAGGCACGACCCGGTCGCCGAAGTGCTCGGCGAACATCGCTCCCCCGGCGTCCTCCACCGCCGCCACGCGGCGCAGGTCGGAGGGGCGCGCGGGACGCACGACCGGGCCGGTCACGATCCACCTGCTCTCGGTTTGGGGGCGGCCCGACCGGACAGGAGTCGAGGACGCGCGGGCACGACGCCCGGGCGCCACCCCACGGAAGGACACCCGGATGTTCCACCCTGCCACACGCCGCGTCGCCCCTGGCCTCGCCGGTGCCGCCCTCCTCGTCGCGAGCCTGACCGCCTGCGGCGGGGGCGGCGACAGCGCCCCGGAGGACGCCTCGCAGGAGGAGTTCTGCCAGGCCTTCAACGCCCGGCCGGGCGACGGCGGTGAACCATCCGTCGACGAGGTGCACGACTACGCCGACAAGCTCGAGGAGGTCGGGACACCGGAGTCGGTCACGGGTGACGCCCGCAGCGGCTACGAGGTCTTCGTCGACTTCCTCTCCAGCATCGACGACGGCGACATCGAGGACCTGCAGTCCGATGACCCCGAGAGCTCCTTCAGCGGGGAGGAGGAGAAGCAGGTCGAGGCTTTCTTCTCCTCCGACGCCCTGACCGAGTGCGTCTCCGCCGACCTGCCGGACACCTCGGACCTGCCGACCGACCTGCCGACCGACCTGCCCAGCTGATCTGCCCAGCTGATCTGCCCAGCTGATCTGCCCAGCTGATCTGCCCAGCTGGTCTGCCCAGCTGACCCACCCCGGTGACCCGGGCGCGGGCCACGCGTAGATTCACCCCTCGTGAGACTCGTCGTGGCCCGCTGCCAGGTCGACTACGCCGGTCGCCTCACCGCGCACCTGCCGATGGCGACCCGGGTGCTGATGATCAAGGCCGACGGCTCGGTCCTCGTCCACTCCGACGGCGGCTCCTACAAGCCGCTGAACTGGATGAGCCCGCCCTGCACCCTGCGCGAGGGCACGACCGACGACGGCGCCCTCGAGTGGACCGTCACCAGCAAGACCGACGACACGCTCCGCATCCTCATCGAGGAGGTCGTCCACGACTCCTCGCACGACCTCGGGGTCGACCCGGGCCTGCGCAAGGACGGCGTCGAGAAGCACCTGCAGGAGCTGCTGGCCGAGCACCCGGCGACCCTGGCCGAGGGACTGACCCTCGTGCGCCGCGAGTTCCCGACCGCCATCGGCCCGGTCGACCTGATGTGCCGCGACGCCGCCGGGTCGAGCGTCGCGGTCGAGATCAAGCGGCGCGGCGAGATCGACGGGGTCGAGCAGCTCACCCGCTACCTCGAGCTGCTCAACCGCGACCCGCTGCTCACCGCCAACGGCGCGGTCCGCGGCATCCTCGCCGCCCAGGAGATCAAGCCCCAGGCCCGGGTGCTGGCCACCGACCGCGGCATCGCGTGCGCGGTCGTCGACTACGACGCCCTGCGCGGCATCGACGACTCCGAGCACCGGCTCTTCTAGGAGACCGGCCGTGCGGATCTTCCACATCGCGACCGTCGCCGACTGGGACGCCGCCCGCGCCACCGGCCGCTACACGACCTCCACCCGGGGCCGCACCCTGGCCGAGGAGGGCTTCATCCACGCCAGCCGCGGTGACCAGTGGCAGGCCGTGCGCGAGCGCTGGTACGCCGGCGTCGAGGAGCCGCTGGTGCTGCTCGTCGTCGACCCGGAGCTGCTGACCTCCCCCGTCATCGAGGAAGAGGTGCCCGGCGGCGAGGTGTTCCCGCACGTCTACGGGCCGATCGACGTCGCCGCGGTGGTCCGCACGATCCCCCTCGACGACGCAGCGCCCGCGCCCCAGCCCGCCGCTGTGCCCACCGACCCGGCCGCGCCTGCGCCGGCACCGACGCCGTCCGGGGCACCGTCCGAGGCGTCGTTCAGCCGCGTCTACTTCCAGGAGATGTTCCGCAACCTGCTCGTCGCGAGCATCGTCCTGGCCGTCGTGGTCGCCGGCACCCTGCTCGGCGGCCTCGCCGGCGAGTGGGGCCCGATCACCGGGGCCGTCGTCGGCCTGGTGGTCGGGGTCCTGCTGGTCCGACGGCTGCCGCGACCGGCCGGCAGGTAGGTTCCCCGCGTGCTGCCCCGACGTCCCGCGCTCGCCGTGCCGGCCCTGCTGATCGCCGTCGCGGCCGCGACGGCCGGCTGCTCCGGCGACGAGGCGAGCGACGTGGCCTCCACGACCTGCGGCGAGGTCCGGGCGATGACGGCCACCGAGCGCCTCGACCTGCTCGCGGCCCTGGCCCGCAGCCAGGGCGACCCGGGACGCGCGTACGCCGACGCCGACACCGCGACGCGCGAGACGATGGCCGCGCGGCTGCTCGAGGGGTGCCGCGACGCCGACGCCGACGAGCCGCTGCAGGAGGTCAGCGCGTTCCCGACCCCGAGCGCCACCCCCACGGCGTCGCGCTGAGCCCGATCCAGGCTAGGTTGAACGCCGTGACTGCCGTGACTCCCACCCGAATCCGCCCCGTGCTCCGTGCCGGCCTCGTCGCCGCGGCCCTCCTCTCCCTCGCCGCCTGTGGTGGCATCGCCGACGACGCGCCCACCAACGCCAGCGTCGAGGAGTTCTGCACCACCTACTACGACCTCGAGTCCTCCGCCGAGGACGTCGCCCAGAAGCTGGCCGAGACCGGCACGCCCGAGGGCATCGGCGAGCAGGAGCGCGACGGCTTCGAGCTGTACGTCGACGCGCTCAACGACGAGGGCGGCACCGCCAACGGCGACGTCACCAGCGTCGAGGTCCCGCAGGACGACAAGGCCGACGGCGAGGCGTTCATCGCCTACGCCGACACCACCTGCGCCGACTACGTGCCCGGCGCCGCCCCGGGTGACGCCCCCTCGGAGCCCACCGAGGGCGCCAGCTGAGCGACGACGTCGTCGGCGCAGCCCCACGACAGCGTCACCCCGGCCCCGCCGTGGCCGTAGCAGTGCACCACCCGGCCGGCCCGGTGCAGACGCACCTCGGGTCGGCCGGGTCGTAGTCCGACCTTGTGCCGCAGCACCCGCGCTCCCGCCAGGCCCGGCACCAGCTCCGTGGCGCGGGCCAGCAGGTCGCGCGCGACCTCGGGCGACGGCGTACGGCTCCACTCGCCGTCGTCGGCGGTGCCGCCCACCACGATCTCCTCGCGCCGCGGCACGACGTACGTCGGACCGCGCCCGTCCAGCGCCCAGCGCTCGAGCCCGACCTGCTCGACCAGCACCACCTGGCCCGCCACCGGGGTGACGGAGCGGTCGTCGCCGAGGAGGCGCGCCCCGAGGCCCGAGCAGTTGACGACCAGGTCGTCCTCGCCGTCGCCCGGCGGGTCGGGCAGGCGCGCGAGGTTGAGTCGCGTGATCGTGCCGCCGAGGTCCTCGACCCGGGCGACCAGCCAGCGCAGGTAGCGCGGCATGTCGACGACCGGGGCGGTGACCTCGCCGCGCTGGGCGTCGGTGCCGGGCAGCACCCGCACGCCGTGGTCGCCGTGCTCGTCCGGCCGGCCGGCGAGGTCGGTGAAGACCTCCTCGCTGCGCGCGGTCCAGCGCGCCACCGCCTCGGGCGGCCCGGCGCGGTAGGGGAAGACCAGGGCGGCGGCGACCGCGGAGGTCGTCTCGAGCGGCAGGTCGCGGGCGACGACGTCGACCCGGTGACCCGCTTCGAGCAGGCGGACGGCGCAGGTCAGACCGACGACGCCTGCTCCGACGACGATGACCCGACCCATGCGGGCCAGGCTCTCACGCGCCGGCGATGCGGGGGGCGGTGGCGTCGGCGCCCTCGGCGGCGTGCTCGCGGGCGACGTAGTCCTCGATGTCGTCGATGTCGTCGGCGTTGCGTCGTACGACGGCGAGCAGGTCGCTCATCGAGGCGATCTCCTCGACCTGCTCCTTGATGAACCACTGCATGAACTGCTCGGAGGCGAAGTCGAGCTCCTCGCGGGCGGTGGCCAGCAGCTGGTTGATCTGCGCGGTGACCCGCTTCTCCTGCTCCAGGGCCAGCTCGACGGGCGAGACGACGTCGGTGAACGTCGAGACCGGGGCGTCGACGCCGGGGATCGCGACCTCGGCGTCGGTGTCGAGGAGGTACTGCACCATCATCATCGCGTGGTCCCGCTCCTCGAGGGCCTGGGCGTAGAACAGGCCCGCCATCTGCGGCATCGTCTGGGCGTCGTAGTGCACCGCGATGGCGACGTACTGGTTGTGGGCGGCGAGCTCGTGGCCGATCTGGGCGTTGAGCAGCGCGGCGAACTTCTCCCCGGGCATCAGGCGGCCTTCGCGAGCTTCTTCTTGGTCACCTTGGTGCCGTCGAGGCGCACGAGCTGGCGCCGCTTGACGGTGTAGCCGGCGGGCAGGGTGCCCTCCTTCAGCATCCGGAGGGGGCAGCGGCCGCACTTCTTGCGCGACTCGCAGCACTTCACCTTCGGCAGCTTGGCGACAGTGCCCTTGCCTTTGCTCTTGCCCACGAAGGCAAGCCTAACCTAGCCAGGGTCAGTCGTCATCGAGCCCGTGTGCGTCCCTGATCACGGTGACGATGCCGCCCATGATCTCGGTCAGGCCGAAGTCCTTGGGCGTGTAGACCGCGGCCACGCCCGCCTCGAGCAGCCGCTTGCCGTCGGAGTCGGGGATGATGCCGCCGACGATGACCGGGACGTCGTCGAGGCCCTCGGCCCGCAGGCCCTCGAGCACCGCGGGCACCAGCTCCATGTGGCTGCCGGAGAGGATCGAGAGACCCACGCAGTGCACGTCCTCGGCCACGGCGGCCGAGACGATCTGCTGCGGCGTGAGCCGGATGCCCTGGTAGACGACCTCGAAGCCGGCGTCGCGGGCGCGGACGGCCACCTGCTCGGCGCCGTTGCTGTGGCCGTCGAGGCCGGGCTTGCCGACGAGCAGGCGCAGCCGGCCACCGAGCTCCTCGCCCGTGCGACGCACGCGCTCGCGCACCTCGGTGAGCTCGGCGCCCGCCTCGGCCACGCCGACGGCACCGCCGACGCCGGTCGGGGCGCGGAACTCGCCGAACACCTCTCGCAGCGTGCCGGCCCACTCCCCCGTGGTGGCGCCCGCGCGGGCGGCCTCGAGGGTGGCGGCCATCAGGTTCTGGTCGGTCTTGGCGTCGTCGGCCAGCCGCTTGAGCGCCGCCTCGACGGCGGCACCGTCGCGCTGGTCCTTCCAGGCCTGCAGGGAGTCGAGCGCCGCCTGCTCGGCCTTCGGATCGGCGACCATGATCGCGCCGTCGAGGTCGGCGGTGAGCGGGGACGGCTCGGTGGTCTCGAACTTGTTGACGCCGACGATCACCTCCTCGCCGTTCTCGATGCGGGCGCGGCGGGCGGCGTGGGCGGAGACGAGCTCCTGCTTCATGTAGCCGGACTCGACGGCGGCGATGGCGCCGCCCATGGCCTGCACACGGTCCATCTCGGCCCGCGCGCTCTCGACGAGCTCGGCCACCTTGGCCTCGATGACGTGGCTGCCCTCGAAGATGTCGTCGTACTCCAGCAGGTCGGACTCGAAGGCGAGCACCTGCTGCAGGCGCAGCGACCACTGCTGGTCCCAGGGGCGCGGCAGGCCGAGCGCCTCGTTCCACGCCGGCAGCTGCAGCGCGCGGGCGCGGGCGTTCTTCGACAGCGTCACGCCGAGCATCTCGAGCACGATGCGCTGCACGTTGTTCTCGGGCTGGGCCTCGGTCAGGCCGAGGGAGTTGACCTGCACGCCGTAGCGGAACCGGCGCATCTTCGGGTCCTGCACGCCGTACCGCTCCCGGGTGATCTCGTCCCACAGCCGGGTGAAGGCCCGCATCTTGCAGGTCTCCTCGATGAAGCGGACGCCGGCGTTGACGAAGAAGGAGATGCGACCGACGACCTTCTCGAAGTCGTCGTCGGAGACCTGGCCGGAGCTCTTGACCTCGTCGAGCACGGCGATCGCCGTGCACAGGGCGTAGGCGAGCTCCTGCGTCGGGGTCGCACCCGCCTCCTGCAGGTGGTAGCTGCAGATGTTGATCGGGTTCCACTTGGGGATCTCGTGGACGGTGTAGGCGATCATGTCACCGATCAGGCGCAGGGAGTGCTGCGGCGGGAACACGTAGGTGCCCCGCGAGAGGTACTCCTTGATGATGTCGTTCTGGGTCGTGCCCGCGAGCTGGTGGGCGACCTCCGACGGCTCGAGGTCGCCCCCCGGGACGGCGCCGGCCTGCTCCTCGGCGGCGACCTGGTAGAGGGCGAGCAGCCACATGGCGGTGGCGTTGATCGTCATCGAGGTGTTCATCCCGGTCAGCGGGATCTCCTCGAAGAGCCGGCGCATCTCGCCCAGGTGCATCACGGGCACGCCGACCTTGCCGACCTCGCCGCGCGCGAGCACCGAGTCGGGGTCGTAGCCCGTCTGGGTCGGCAGGTCGAAGGCGACCGACAGGCCGGTCTGCCCCTTGGCCAGGTTGGTGCGGTAGAGCGCGTTGGACGCGGCGGCCGTGGAGTGGCCGGCGTAGGTGCGCATCACCCAGGGCTTGTCCTTGACGGGCCGCTCGGTCTCGGTCATGCGCCGAAGCCTAGGACCGAAGTTACCGGCTGTTAACCGCTTCGCGAGTGAAGTATCCGACAGCCCCGGGCGTTGCTCAGACCGCAGCCGCGTGCCGCTCGACCTCGACCAACCGGATCAGGTGGGTCATGTGGAGCAAGCGACGTACGGCGCCGTTGCAGCCGCGAAGCGTCACGTGGTGGTCGGCACGGGCCGCCTGGCGGGAGGCGGCCGCGAGCACCCTGAGGGCGGTCACGTCGACCGAGCCGACCCCGCTGAGGTCGACGACGACCTGGTCGTGCGCGGCCAGCAGGTCGTAGAGGGCGGTGCGCACCTGCCAGGTGCTGCGGACGTCGAAGTCGCCCGCGAGCACCAGCGTCGGTCCGTCGGTCGCGATGTCCATGCCGGGCCTCCCGTGTGGGCTCTGTCACCCACTATGACGCGGTCAGGCTCCCGGAGGTTGCATTCTCACGCCAGCGAGTTTCCGGAAGGTTCCACGCCAGGGCGCCCGTCGAGAGCCCGACCAGCGCCGCCCCGAGCGCGCCCTGCGGCGAGAAGATGTGGTCGGCGTGGACCAGGTAGCCCCCGAGCACCATGGGCAGGGCGAGCGCCGCCACCGCCGGGCCGCGCCGCAGGGTCGTGTCCACGACCAGCACCACCGCCGTCGCGATCAGCGACCACGACCCGACGCGGCCGAGGTCCTCGGCGGTCCGCAGCATCAGGGTGAAGTCGGCGCTGCGCTGGTAGCCGTCCTCCATCTGCGCGGTCACCCGACCCGCCACGACGCCGTACACGACGTCGAGGGAGGTGTAGAAGACCGCCCAGCCGAAGGCGCCCACCCGCACCAGCCACGCGAGCGGGTCGACCCGTCCGCGCACCAGCAGCGCCAGGGCGACCCCGACGAGCGGGAAGAGGACGAGGCCGCCGAGGTGGACGACGTACCACTGGTCGGCGTTGGCGGGCAGCAGGCGGTGCGGGTGGAACAGGCCCGCCGCGCCGAGGCCCACCCCCGGGACCGCGAGCACGACCGCTGGGAGGAGTCGGGGGCTCATCTCGCTACTGTGCCCGGCATGGTCAACCTCACCCGGATCTACACGCGCACCGGCGACGGCGGGGAGACCCGTCTCGGCGACATGAGCGTGACGACCAAGAACGACCCGCGCCTGCACGCCTACGCCGACGTCGACGAGGCCAACGCGCACCTCGGGGTCGCGGTGGCCATCGGCGGGCTCGACGACGACGTGGTCCGCATCGTCACACACGTGCAGAACGACCTCTTCGACGTCGGGGCCGACTTCTGCACCCCCGTCGTCCCCGACCCGGAGTACCCGCCGCTGCGGATCACCCAGGACTACGTCGACCGGCTCGAGGCCTGGTGCGACGAGTACAACGAGCCCCTGGAGAAGCTGCGCTCCTTCATCATCAACGGCGGCACCCCCGGCGCCGCCCACCTGCACGTCGCCCGGACCGTCGTGCGCCGGGCCGAGCGGTCGGCCTGGGCCGCGTGGTCGGAGCACGAGGCGAGCATGAACAAGCTCGCGATCACCTACCTCAACCGGCTCTCGGACCTGGTGTTCATCCTGGCCCGGCACGCCAACCGCGAGCGCGGCGACGTGCTCTGGGTGCCGGGCGGGGAGCGGTAGCCCGCTACGAGACCAGGGTCGGCTGGACCTCGACCACCTGCAGGCCCTGCGGCGTCCCGGGCACGGTCAGCGTGCCGAGCAGCCCGGTCCACGGTCCGCCGTCGACGCGGTAGCGGCCGGCGTACGTCGTGTCGAGCCGTACCTGCACCGCTCCCTTGCGCAGGTACTCGTGGGTGACGTCGCCCGCCGGGTAGGGCGCCCCCGGTCCGGCCGTGGTCGCCTGCTCCCCGTCGCCCCACACCCAGGTGTACGACGCCGGCGTCGCCTCCACCTCCACCTGGCGGCCGAGCAGCGTGAACGCGTGCGTCACAGGCTCGTCGTCCTCGGTGTAGAAGAAGGTCTCGAAGTTGACCGCCGTGCGGCCGTTGGGCGGCTGCACCTGCAGCTCGCTGGCCGGCCACGAGTAGGACTCGAACGCCCGCTGCACCATCGCCGGCGTCACCTGCGGCGGCGCGGCCGCGGCCGGGAGCTCGCGATCGCAGTAGGACCCGCCAGTGTCTGCGCCGTCAACGAAGACCGAGTACTGCGTGCCGAACACGCCGTCGACCGAACAGGGTTGCGCTCCGTAGCACTGCTGGGCCCCTCCGAGACCGCATGCAACGTCCGGGACGAGCGTCACGCTTCTCCCATCGCCGCTGGTCGGCGCAACTGCGGAAGATTGACTGGCTGAATCCCGGTCGCCCACTTGTGTATTCATCCACCCAACGTTCGGCGGGCCAGGCGATGGCTCTTTCCCAACACCGACGTTCATTGGCACCAGGGCCAGGACCTGGCTTACGAATAGGAGCGCAGCGCCCCTCACGTGAGTTCCGTCAGATCCGTGACAACCCACGTGCCCTTGACCTTGCGCACGCTCACTTGAAAGGACGACGGCCCTCCATCGAAGCGCTGCACCACCTTGCCGCCCGCATCGAGGATCCGACCCGGCGCGGTGTCGAGGTCGTAATCAAATATCAGGAAGCCGTTGCGGCGGCCCAGGGGACGGATCGCCGTGACACTTCCTTCGCCAACCTCGGCGGAACCGCCCGAGCGGTAAACGTCGTCGACCGAGTCCGCAAATTGCTTACAGGCAGAACATGTCGACGTCATTCGGCGGTAGACGCTCGTGTCCCCCGTCCGCTGCATTTCGAAGGCCTCGGACTGGAACCGCCGGAGGAACTCTTGTGCTGTTTCGGTGCTCGTTTCCGTGATTGACGGCGTGGGGGGCGCAGAAGTGGGCTGCCCAGATACGGGGGGCGGACTCGCCGTCGGATCGGCGAATCGGGGTTCCGGGTCGGACTGACAGCCGGTCAGCAGGACCAGACCGGCCAGGGCGGCCGCGAGCGCGGCGCGGTGTGGACGCATGGTGAGCACTCCCGAGAGAAGAGGACCTGCGGGCACCGTACCCACGCCCCGCCGCCGGCGTCGATGCCCGCGCCCGCACCTGTGGACGACGGCGCTGGGTGGCCGTGCGCAGGCAACTCCCTCACCGCTGGACCCGCTCACCCGCCCGAATGCGGGCGGGTAGGTGCACCGGACGGTGAGTTGCATGCGCGCGGCCCGGGCACGCACCTGTGGACAACCCGTTCGGGCCCCCAGGACTGTCCCCGGTGCGTGCCACGATGGACGGCGTCATGAACGTCCTGCGCCTGCTCTCCGCCGACCGCGTCGCGCGCCACTTCGCCGCCGACACGATGCGGCGCGCCGAGCCCTACGTCGACCTGGTCGACGACGTCGCCGTGGGTGACCTCGACCCGAGGACGGTCAGCGCGACCGGGCTGGTGTGGGGCACGGAGGACTCCCCCTACGTCACCCGGCTGCGGGCCTCGGCGCCCGACGGCGTGCTCTCGATCGCGACGTCGTGCACCTGCCCGATCCACCTGCAGTGCAAGCACGGGGCCGCGCTGGCGCTCAAGCTCGGCCAGACCTTCGCCGGCGTCGACGAGGGGTCGTGGGAGCGGCGGCTGCAGCGGTGGGTCGGTGACCTCGAGGTGCTCGCGCCGCCGCCGCACGAGCCCCGGCCGCTCGCGCTCCAGCTGTCGTGGGACGAGGGCCGCGGCCACCGGGTCTACTACCAGTCCGGGCCCCTGCTGCGCCTGCGACCCATGCAGCCCGGCAAGAAGACGGGGTGGATCAAGTCCGGCATCGGGTGGGCGTCGGTGCCCGGCGCGATGATCCGCCAGGAGCACGACCCGGCCCACCTGGAGGTCGTCAACGCGCTGCACTCGGCCCTCGTGCGCCACGGCGGCCACTGGTACGCCGGCCGCGAGCCCGTCGTCGGCGACTTCGGTCCCGACGTGGTGCCGCTGCTCCTCGAGGCCCGGGCGGCGGGTGTCACGCTGCTCACCCAGCACGTCGCCGAGGTCGAGCTCGCCGAGAAGCCGGTCGACGTGGCCGTCGACGTCTCGACCGGCGACGAGGGTCCGCTGCTGCAGGCCGGTCTCGACCACGAGGGGCGTCTGTGGCGTGGCGACGAGGTGGGCCTGTGGGGCGAGCCCGCCCACACCGCGCTCCTCGTCCACGACCAGAGCCGACTGACGCTCGCCCGGCTCGCCCGCCGCCTCCCCCGCCAGGTCGCGCGCACGATCGACGCCGCTCCCCTGGCCCTGCCCCCCGAGGCGGCCGAGGCGCTGCCCGACGAGCTCGCGCGCCTGCGCCGCGCCGTTCCCCTGGGCTCGCGCGACGGCTCCGTCGACCTGCCCGAGGCCACCCCGCCGCGCCTGCGGCTCACCGTGACCTGGCAGGGCGCCGACGCCGCCGTCCTCGCCTGGTCCTGGCTGTACGGCGAGCGCTCGGTCGCCTGGCACGACGACTCCCCGCTGCGCGACCACCGCGCCGAGCGCGAGGTCCTCGCCCGGCTGCCCGAGCGCCCCGACCCGGAGCGCCGCGAGGTGAGCGGGGTCGACGTCCTCCACCTCGCGTTGCTCGAGCTGCCGGCCTGGCGGGAGCAGGACGTCGACGTGGTCGAGGTCGACGCCCCGGAGTTCCGCGAGACCGAGGCCGCGCCGGTCATCGCCTTCGACACGCCCCCCGAGGCCGACAAGGCCGACGACGCGACCGACTGGCTCGACCTGTGGGTGACCATCAGCGTCGACGGCGAGGCCGTGCCGCTGGCCGCGGTGCTGGCCGCCATCACGCTCGGCGACGAGCACGTGGTGCTGCCGAGCGGGTTGTTCTTCCGCACCGACCGGCCCGAGTTCGCCCAGCTGCACGGGCTGGTCCGCGCGGCCAACGAGCTGCGCCACGACGACGACCCCGACCGCATCCGGGTCGGCGCCCACGACCTGGGGCTGTGGGCCCAGCTGGCCGACCTCGGCATCGTCGACGAGCAGGCCGACGAGTGGGTGCGTCGGGCCCAGGCCCTGCGCGACCTCACCGACATCCCGCGGCCCGAGCCGACCGGCGTCGTCTCGACCCTGCGCTCCTACCAGCGCGACGGGTTCCACTGGCTGGCGTTCCTCTGGGAGCACGGGCTCGGCGGCATCCTGGCCGACGACATGGGCCTCGGCAAGACGCTGCAGGTGCTCAGCCTGGTCGCCCACACCCGCGCGACCACCGACCGGCCCTTCCTGGTGGTGGCGCCCACGAGCGTGGTCTCGGCCTGGGCGCGCGAGGCCGCGCTGCACACGCCGGGACTCCGGGTCGCGACCATCACCGCCTCGAGCGCCAAGCGCGGCACCTCGGTGGCCGACCTCGCGGCCGACGCCGACCTGGTCGTCACCAGCTACACCCTCCACCGGCTCGAGGCACGGTCCTACCAGGGTGTCGAGTGGGCGGGGCTGGTCCTCGACGAGGCCCACCAGGTGAAGAACTACCAGTCCAAGACCTACGCCGCGATCAAGCAGGTCGAGGCCCCGTTCCGGCTGGCCGTCACCGGCACGCCCTTCGAGAACCGACTGATGGAGATGTGGGCGCTGCTCTCCATCGTCGCCCCCGGCGTCTACCCCCACCCGCGGTCCTTCACCGAGCACGTCGTCCGGCCCGTGGAGAAGGACGGCGACGACGCGGCACTGCGCCGGTTCACCGCCCGGGTCCGTCCCTTCGTGCTGCGCCGCACCAAGGCGCTGGTCGCCGCCGACCTCCCGCCCAAGCAGGAGCAGGTGCTCGACGTCGAGCTCACCCCGCGCCACCGCCGCATCTACGACACCCACCTGGCCCGCGAGCGCCAGCGCATCCTGGGCCTGGTCGACGACGACTTCGACCGCAACCGCGTCGCGATCCTGGCCGCGCTCACCCGGCTGCGCCAGCTCGCCCTCGACCCCGCCCTCGTCGACGACGACCACGCCGACGTGGGCTCGGCCAAGATCGACACCCTGGTCGAGCACGTCTTCGAGATGGCCGCCGAGGGCCATCGCGCGCTGGTCTTCAGCACCTTCACCGGGTTCCTGCGCCGGGTGCGCGAGCGGCTCGAGTCCATCGGCCTGGCCACCACCTACCTCGACGGCACCACCACCGGGCGCGCCGAGGTCATCCAGGAGTTCCGCGACGGCCACGCCCCGGTCTTCCTCATCAGCCTCAAGGCCGGCGGCGTCGGCCTGACGCTCACCGAGGCCGACTACGTCTTCGTCCTCGACCCCTGGTGGAACCCCGCCGCCGAGGCGCAGGCGGTCGACCGCGCCCACCGCATCGGCCAGACCCGGTCTGTCATGGTCTACCGGCTGGTCTCCACCGACACCATCGAGGACAAGGTGATGGCGCTCAAGGCCCGCAAGGCCGAGCTGTTCGCCAAGGTCCTCGACGGCGAGGGCACGACCTCGCAGTCGATCACCGCCGACGACATCCGGGCGCTGTTCGACTAGCCGGGCAGCCGCCCGACGAAGTCGAGCAGGGCCTGGGCGAAGAGGTCGGGCTGGTCGAGGTTGGCCACGTGGGCCGCGCCCGGGATGACACGCACCTCGGCGTGCGGGCAGGCCCGCCGGAAGGTCCGGACACCCAGCCGGAACTGGTCCCAGCGGCCGTTGAGGAACAGCACCGGGCAGCGCACGCCGTGCAGCATCGACGGCCGGCAGTGGGTCATCACCTCGCGCCACGCGTCGGGCGTGGCGTCGAAGTAGTAGCCGCCGGCGATGACCGGCTCGATCATCTCGGCGGGGTAGACCCGCCGCAGGACCCGGTCGTTGATGCGCGTCATCCGCTCCGGTCCGATGCGGTCGGTGAGCGCGGCGACCCCGCGGTAGATCGCGGCCCCGGGGCCGACGGGAGCCGCCGAGCAGTCGGCGAGCACCAGCCCGGCCAGCGAGGCGTGGTGCCGCTGGGCGTGCGCCATGGCGACGTACCCGCCCAGCGAGTGCCCGACGACCACGGTGGGCGCCGGGTGGGCGGTGACCGCCTCCTGCACCACCTCCGCGCACCGGTCGAGGGTGAACCGCTCCCCCACCCGGCTGCCGTGCCCCGGCAGGTCGACGCGGACGACGTCGACGTGCGGCTCGAGCAGCGGCACCTGCGGCAGCCACTGGCTGCTCGCCAGCCGCGAGCCGTGCACCAGCACGATCCGGGGCCGCGGCCCGCTCACGCGGAGACCTTGGCCACCGGGGCGCGGGTCGCCAGGGCGAGCAGCGCCGCCGGGACCATGAGCACGGCGATGACCTGCAGCGAGTCGAGCGTGCCGACGCGGTCGCCGAGCGCGCCGAGGAGGGGCGGGCCGGCCAGGAACGCGGCGTACCCGATGGTCGAGACCACGCTGACCCGCGCCGCCGCACCGACCGGGTCGTCGGCCGCCGCGCTCATGCCGACCGGGAAACCGAGCGACGCCCCGAGACCCCACACCAGGCACCCGAGGGCGACGAGGGGCCAGGCCGGGGCGTGCACGACGAGGACGACCCCGACGGCGACGAGACCGGCCGTGGCCCACAGGGCGGGCACCCGGCCCCACCGGTCGAGCACCTGGGGGCCGACCAGCCGGCCCAGCGTCATCGCGCTCACGAAGCCGGCGTACCCGGCCACCCCCACCCAGTCGGCCGCCCCGTGGCCGTCGACGAGCGCCAGCGCGAGCCAGTCGTTGGCCGAGCCCTCGCCCGCGGCGAAGGTCAGCACCATCAGGCCGACCAGCAGGGTGCGCGGCTCGAGCCAGGCCCCCGCGGCGCCCGAGCCGCCCTCGACCCGCACCGCGGGCAGGAACCCGGCCGTGGCGGCCAGGACCACCGGTACCGACAGCAGAGCGAGCACCGGCAGGTGCACCGACATCGGTACACCGACCCGGACGACGAGCACGCCGAGAAGCGCCCCGCCGACGGTCCCGAGGCTGAAGGCGGCGTGGAAGCGCGGCATCACCGTGCGCCCGACCCGGCGCTCGACCTCGGCGCCCTCGACGTTCATCGCCACGTCCCAGACCCCCACCCCGGCGCCGTACAGCACGAGGCCGGCGACCGTCACCGGCACCGAGGCAGCCAGGTCGGCCCCCAGCGGCGCGAGGACCAACCCGGCCGTGGCCAGGGCGAGGCCGCCGCGCAGCACGGGCGCGGGGCCCCACCGCGCCACGAGCGCGCCGGTGGTGGGCAGCGCGACCAGCGAGCCGACCGCGATGGCGAGCAGCAGCAGGCCGAGCCCGCCGTTGCCGAGCGAGAGGGCCTCACGCAGGTCGGGGACCCGCGAGACGAAGGAGGCGAACAACGCGCCGTTGAGCGCGAAGACCGCCGCGACGCGGCCGACCACTCAGCGGTTCCAGTCGGTGCCGGGAGGCCGGGCCTCGAGCCAGGACTGGAAGCCGGTCAGCGATGCCTCGCTCATGGCGAGCTCGACCGGGCCGTCGGTCGACTGGCAGCAGATGACGAGGTGGTCGGGGTAGAGCGAGGTCTGCTCGGCGCCCAGGGGTTGCCGACGACCGTCGTAGCTCAGCGACTCCCGCGGCCACGCCCGGCGGGGCCGCGAGGACAGCGAGAACACCCGGAACCACTCGAGGGTCTCGCCGGAGTAGCGACCGACCCCGAGAACCCAACCGCGCCCGTCCCCGGAGGGACGGACGCGGTGGCTGAGCTCGAAGGTGCCGCCCTGGCGGCCGATGACGCGGCGGCGGACCACCAGCGCGAGGCCGTACAGGAGGACGAGGATCAGGAGGGCGCCCGCGACGTCGATGGTCCACTGCCACCACGGCATGTCGATGGGTCTGCCCCTCTGCTCCCTCCCCGGTGCCGGGGAGCGTCAGACTAGCGGGTGCCTCACCGGGCCCGGTCGACGGCCTGGAGCTGGGCCTCGTAGTGCCGGATGCGGTCGTCGTCGAGCTCCGCGGCGGTGCGGAGCTCGCCGAGCTCCGCCCGCACCGCGTTCTCGTCGATCTCCTCGGCGAGCAGGGCCCGGCCCGAGAGGATCGAGACCCGGTCGTCGGCGACCGAGACGAACCCGCCGTCGAGGGCGGCGACGATCTTGCCGTCGACGCCGTCGATCTCCACCGCCGACTCGGTCAGCAGCGAGAGCAACGGAGCGTGGCCCCGCAGGATGCCGATGTCACCCTCGACGGTGCGGGCGATGACCGACGTGGCCTCGCCGGACCACACGGTCCGGTCGGCCGCGACGAGCTCCACCTGGAGCGAGCCTTCGCCTGCCATGTCAGAGGTTCTTCTGGATCTCGGCCCACTTGGCCTCGACGTCGTCGAGACCGCCGCACATGAAGAACGCCTGCTCGGCGACGTGGTCGTACTCGCCGTCGGCGATCTTGTTGAACGCCTCGATGGTCTCCGAGACCGGGACCGTGGAGCCCTCGATGCCGGTGAACTGCTTGGCCACGTAGGTGTTCTGCGACAGGAACCGCTGGATGCGGCGGGCCCGGCTGACGATGACCTTGTCCTCCTCGGACAGCTCGTCGACACCGAGGATCGCGATGATGTCCTGGAGCTCCTTGTTGCGCTGCAGGATCTGCTTGATCCGGATGGCGCAGTCGTAGTGCTCCTGGCCGATGTACTCGGCGGAGAGGATCCGCGAGGTCGAGGTCAGCGGGTCCACGGCCGGGTAGATGCCGAGCGAGGCGATCTCGCGCGACAGCTCGGTGGTGGCGTCCAGGTGGGCGAACGTCGTGGCCGGGGCCGGGTCGGTGTAGTCGTCGGCCGGCACGTAGATCGCCTGCAGCGAGGTGATCGAGTGACCACGCGTGGAGGTGATGCGCTCCTGGAGCGTGCCCATCTCGTCGGCGAGGTTGGGCTGGTAGCCCACGGCGGAGGGCATGCGACCCAGCAGGGTCGAGACCTCGGAGCCGGCCTGGGTGAACCGGAAGATGTTGTCGATGAACAGCAGCACGTCCTGGCCCTGGACGTCGCGGAAGTACTCCGCCATCGTCAGAGCCGAGAGGGCCACGCGCAGCCGGGTGCCCGGCGGCTCGTCCATCTGGCCGAAGACCAAGGCGACCTTGTCGAAGACCTCGGCCTCCTGCATCTCCACGATGAGGTCGTTGCCCTCGCGGGTGCGCTCGCCGACCCCGGCGAAGACCGACACACCGTCGTGGTCCTTGGCGACGCGGGCGATCATCTCCTGGATGAGCACTGTCTTGCCGACGCCCGCACCACCGAAGAGGCCGATCTTGCCGCCCTGCACGTAGGGCGTGAGCAGGTCGATGACCTTGATGCCGGTCTCGAACATCGTGGTCTTGGCCTCGAGCTGGTCGAACGCCGGCGCCTTGCGGTGGATCCCCCACCGCTCGGCGGCCTCGAACGACTCGCCCTCCTCGAGGTTGAGCACGTCGCCGGTGGCGTTGAACACGTGGCCGAGGGTCGCGTCGCCCACGGGCACCATGATCGGCTCGCCGGTGTCGGTGACCAGGCCGCCGCGGACCAGGCCGTCGGTGGGCTTGAGCGAGATGGCTCGCACCATGCCGTCACCGATGTGCTGGGCCACCTCGAGCGGGAGGACGGTGTCCTCGCCGCTCAGGGTCACGGTGACCTCGAGCTTGTTGTAGATCTCGGGCATGGCGTCGACGGGGAACTCCACGTCGACCACCGGCCCGATCACGCGGGCGATGCGACCGGTGCCGGCCGCCCCAGCCTCGGGGGACTTGTCAAGCGTTGCGGTCATGGTCACTCACTCCCTGCGTTCGCATCGGCGAGCGCGTTCACGCCGCCGACGATCTCACTGATCTCTTGGGTGATGCCGGCCTGGCGGGCCTGGTTGGCGATACGGGTGTACTTCTTGATGAGCTCTTCCGCGTTGTCCGTGGCGGACTTCATCGCCTTCTGCCGCGCGGCCAGCTCGGAGGCGGCCGACTGCAGGAAGGCGAAGAACACCCGGCTGCGCACGTACTGCGGCAGGAGCCCGTCGAGCACGGCCTCCGGGGAGGGCTCGAACTCGTAGAGCGGCAGGATGCCGGTCTGCTTCTCGACCACCTCGAGCGGCAGCAGCCGCGTCGCGGTGGGCTCCTGGGTGAGCATCGAGCGGAAGCGCGTGTAGACCACGTGCACCTCGTCGACCCCCACGCCCTCGTGCCCCTCGACCGGCTCGCCCGACTCGGTCAAGAAGGCCGCGATCAGCGCGTCGGCGACCTCGTCGGCCGCGTCGTAGGACGGCTGGTCGGAGAAGCCGGTCCACGCCTGCACCACGGGACGCTGGCGGAACTTGTAGAACGCCACGCCCTTGCGGCCGCAGAGGTAGGTCTGGACCTCCTTGCCCTCCTGCTTCAGCTTCTCGCGGAGGCGGTCGGCCTCCTTGAGCACGCTGGCGGAGTACGCCCCCGCGAGACCGCGGTCGCTGGTCACGACCAGCACCGCGGCCCGGGTCGGGTTCTCGACCTCGGTCGTCAGCGGGTGGTCGACGTTGGAGAACGTCGCCACCGCGGTGACGGCCCGGGTGAGCTCGCGGGCGTACGGAGCGGCGGCCTGGGCCCGCTGCTGCGCCTTGATGATGCGGGACGCAGCGATGAGCTCCATGGCGCGGGTGATCTTCTTGGTCGACTCGACCGACTTGATCCTCGCGCGGTACTCACGCAGCGAAACTGCCATGGCGGCGCTCAGCCCCGCTTCTGCTTGACGACGGTCTCCTGCTCCTCGGAGTCCAGCGCCTCGGCAGCGGGCTCGGAGCCCGGCTCGACCGAGCTGCCGTCCGAGGGCTCGAACTGGCCGAGGAACTCGTCGTAGGCGGACTCCAGGCCGGCCTCGTCCTCGAACTTCGTCGACTCGCGGATCGCGTTGAGGATGCCCTCGTGCGAGCGACGGACGTAGTCGATGAACTCGCGCTCGAAGCGCAGCACGTCGTCGACGGCGATCTTGTCGAGGCGGCCGGTCGTGCCGAGCCACAGCGAGACGGTCATCTCGGGCAGCGGGTACGGCGAGTAGGCGGGCTGCTTGAGCAGGGCCATCAGGCGCTGGCCGCGGTCGAGCTGCTGCCGGGAGGCGGCGTCGAGGTCGGAGGCGAACATCGCGAACGCCTCCATGGCGCGGAACTGCGCCAGGTCGACCTTGAGCGAGCCGGTGACGGCCTTCATCGCCTTGGTCATCGCCGCACCACCCACGCGGGAGACCGACACGCCGACGTCGATCGCGGGCCGCTGGTTGGCCGCGAAGAGGTCGGACTGCAGGAAGATCTGGCCGTCGGTGATCGAGATGACGTTGGTCGGGATGAACGCCGAGACGTCGTTGGCCTTGGTCTCGATGATCGGCAGACCGGTCATCGAGCCCGCGCCGAGGTCGTCGGAGAGCTTGGCGCAGCGCTCGAGCAGCCGGCTGTGCAGGTAGAAGACGTCACCCGGGTAGGCCTCGCGGCCCGGCGGGCGGCGCAGCAGCAGCGAGACCGCGCGGTAGGCCTCGGCCTGCTTGGTCAGGTCGTCGAAGATGATCAGGACGTGCTTGCCGTCGTACATCCACTGCTGGCCGATGGCCGAGCCGGTGTAGGGGGCGAGGTACTTGAAGCCCGCGCTGTCGGAGGCGGGGGCCGCGACGATGGTGGTGTACTCCAGGGCGCCGGCCTCCTCCAGGGCACCGCGCACCGCGGCGATGGTGGAGCCCTTCTGGCCGATGGCGACGTAGATGCAGCGGACCTGCTTGGCCGGGTCGCCGGTCTCCCAGTTCTGCTTCTGGTTGATGATCGTGTCGATCGCGATCGTCGACTTGCCGGTGGCGCGGTCGCCGATGATGAGCTGGCGCTGGCCGCGGCCGATCGGGGTCATCGAGTCGATGGCCTTGATGCCGGTCGCGAGCGGCTCGTGCACGGACTTGCGCTGCATCACCGACGGCGCCTGCAGCTCCAGGGCACGGCGGGCCTCGGAGGCGATGTCGCCCAGGCCGTCGATCGGGGCGCCCAGCGGGTCGACCACCCTGCCGAGGAAGGCGTCACCCACGGGGACCGAGAGGATCTCGCCGGTGCGCCGCACCGTCTGGCCCTCCTCGATCTTGTCGAAGTCGCCGAGCACGACGACGCCGATCTCGCGGGTGTCGAGGTTGAGCGCGAGGCCGAGCGTGCCGTCCTCGAACTCGAGGAGCTCGTTGGCCATGCAGGAGGGCAGGCCGCTGACGCGGGCGATGCCGTCGGCCGTCTGGGCGACGGTGCCGACCTCCTCCTTGCTGGCGGCGTCGGGCTGGTAGTCGGCGACGTACTTCTGCAGCGCGTCCCGGATCTCGTCCGGACGGATCGAGAGCTCCGTCATCATCTGCCTTCTCTCTTGGGTGGAACGTCGTGAGTGGTAAAGGGGTCAGCCGGCGAGCTGGCGTCGGGCGTCGTCGAGCCGGCTGACGACGGTGCCGTCGATGACGTCGTCACCGATCTCGACCCGGATGCCGCCGAGCACCGAGGGGTCGACGAGCAGGTTGAGGTGGACGGGACGGCCGTACTGCGTCGAGAGTACGTCGGCGAGCCGACGCGTCTCGTCCTCGGAGAGCTCGCGGGCGACCCGCACGGTGGCCACGCCCTCGCCGTGGACGCGGGCGATGGTGCGCTGGTAGTCCTCCAGCGCGGCCGAGACCGTGCGGAAGCTGCCGGAGAGCGCCTGGACGGCCAGGGTCACCGTCGAGGGCAGGGCACGCCCCTCGAGCAGGCCGCGGACGAGGCCGGCCTTGTCGGCGTTGGAGCGGGCGGGGTCGGACAGGGCGTCGCGCAGCTCGGGGTTGTCCTTGACCGCACGCGACCAGGCGAACAGCTCATCGGCCAGCCGGGCCCCGTCGGCGTCGGTGGCCTTGACCAGCGCGACGACGCTGAGGTGCTCCAGCGAGTCGGCCAGGTCGCGCGTGGCGGTCCACCTGCGGGACACCGCCGAGGTGAGCACCCCCAGGGCGCCCTCGCCGACCTTGCCACCGAAGACCTGCCCGACCAGGCCCTGCTTGGCCTCGGCCGGGATCGAGCCGTCGGTGGCGAACCGGCGCAGGGTGCCCTCCGCGCGGAGGGTGCCGGCGACGGAGAACAGCTCGTCGGCCAGCCGTGCGTTGGTCTCGCCCGAGCCCAGGTGCTGCTCGAGCTCGTCGGTGAGGGCGTCGAGCGCCTCGGCGGAGGCTCCGCGCAGGTCCATCGTCTACCCCTTCTTCTCGCGCTAGTTCTGAGCCGGCGTGCCGGCC
This sequence comes from Nocardioides litoris, assembly GCF_006346315.1. Taxonomy (GTDB): domain Bacteria; phylum Actinomycetota; class Actinomycetes; order Propionibacteriales; family Nocardioidaceae; genus Nocardioides; species Nocardioides litoris. The sequence continues at coordinate 123,473 of NZ_VDMR01000003.1, forward strand.
TCGAGGTCGGCCAGGAAGCGCTCGACGACCCGGCTCTGGCGGGCGTCGTCGTCGAGGCTCTCCCCCACGATGCGACCGGCCAGCGTGGTGGCGAGGGTGCCGACCTCGGCCCGCAGGGAGGTGACCGCCTGCTGGCGCTCGGCCTCGATCTGCGTCTTGCCGTGCTCGACGATCCGCGCCGCCTCGGTCTGGGCCTGCTCACGCATCTCGGCGATGATCGTGGCCCCCTGCTCGCGCGCCTCCTCGCGGATGCGCGCGGCCTCGTGCCGGGCGTCGGCGAGCTGCTGCTCGAGCTCGGCGAGCTTGGCGTCGGCCTCGGCCTGCTTGGTCTCGGCCGCGGCCAGGCCACCCTCGATCGCCTTGGTGCGCGCGTTGTAGGTCGCCTCGAAGTTCGGGACGACGTACTTCTTCACGCCGAACAGCAAGATGCCGAAGACGATCAGGGCGAGCGGGATCTCGATCAGGTGCGGGAGCAGCGGGTTGAGCTCCTCGCCCGCGGCCGCCATCACCTGCGTCTGAGCGGTGAGTGCGTCCATGGTCGTCAGAGCACGAAGGCGAGGGCGATACCGATGATCGCCAGCGCCTCGGCGAGCGCGAAGCCGAGGATCGCGATCGACTGCAGGCGGCCCTGGGCCTCCGGCTGGCGCGCGACGCCGCTGATGTAGGCCGCGAAGATGAGGCCGATGCCGACGCCCGGGCCGATGGCCGCGAGGCCGTAGCCGATCATGTTGAGGCTACCCAGGTCGGCGAGAGTGCCTTCGATGGCCATGGGGAGGAACATCAGGTTTCCCTTTCGGTGGTGGAACTGCGGTGGTGTATCAGAGGTGGTGCGGGTCGTGCGGCGCCGAGGCCCTGACGGGTCAGTGCTCGTCGGCGAGCGCGCTGCCGATGTACATCGCGGTCAGCAGCACGAAGACGTAGGCCTGCAGGAACTGGATCAGCAGCTCCAGGAAGGCGACGAGGATGAAGAGGATCCAGGCCAGCACGCCCACCGCGGCGTAGGCGCCGCCCATCTCGAGGACGAGGTACTCGCCGCCGAGCGCGAAGAGGATGAGCAGCAGGTGGCCGGCGAACATGTTGGCGAACAGACGCAGCGCCAGCGTGACCGGGCGGACCAAGATGTTGGAGAGGAACTCCAGCGGGACCAGGAGCAGCAGGATCGGGCCCTTGACGCCGTGCGGGACCGACTGGTGCTTGAAGTAGCCCACGAAGCCGTGGCGCTGGATGCCGACCGCGTTGTAGACGATCCAGGTCAGCGCCGCGAGGGCGTAGACCATGCCCGAGCGGGAGAAGGTCGGGAACTGGATGACCGGGATGGTGGCCATCAGGTTGTTGAACAGCACGAAGAAGAACAGCGCGAACAGGTAGGGCACGAAGCGCTGGAAGTCGCGGCTGCCGATGATGTCGCGGCCCAGGGAGTTGCGGACGAAGCCGTAGGCCTCCTCGCCCACGAACTGCAGCTTGCCGGGGACCATCGCCTGCTTGCGCGAGGCGGCGAAGAACAGACCGAAGACGAGGAGGGCCACGAGGACCAGCTGGATCATCGGCTTGGTGACGCCGATCTCGAAGGTCTGGCCGAAGGCGTCGAAGGAGCCAAGGCTGCCGCCGATGGGCGGGAGGTCGAACTCAGCGGGGCCGGGCGGGGTGAATCCCCCTTCTTCACCGCTGGCGGCGCGAAGGATCATCTCGTGCACTCCTGGTTCTCGGCTACGTCTCGTCGGTGGGCGCCCGGAAGCGCGCGAAAGTCTGGAAGATCGCCAAACCGGCGCCGGTCAGGATGCCGATCACGACCATGAAGCTGGTGCCCCACCAGAGGTCGAGCAGGAACCCGACCGCGCCGTAGAGCAGCACTCCCGCGACGAGGTAGCCGAAGGCGAGCCACGGGTCGCCGGTCGGCGTCCCTGCCGGAGCGTCGTCGGGCTGACTCATCGCGTGCCGGACGATAGCAGTGACCGCCGGTCATCGTTCACTCGCCGTCGCGCGGGGGGACGGGAGGTCGTAGAGGGGCACGCGGGCCCGCGTGGCGTGCACGAGCAGGCACACCGTCCAGGCCAGCGCGACGCCGATGACGCCGGCGGCGAACCACTCCGGGGACAGCGTCCCGGCGAGGTCGTCGCTGCCCCGCAGGACGACCAGCAGGGCGGCCAGGGCGACCATCTGCAGGGTGTAGGTGAGCAGCGCGACGACCATCGAGGCCTGCGGCAGCAGGCCCGCGACCATGTCGACGACGGCGAAGCCGGTGGCCAGCACGAGCAGCGTCACCCCCGCGCCGACGAGGGCACCGACGAGGGCAGTCGAGCCGCCGAGCAGCAGGCCGAGCAGGGCCACGACCAAGGCCACCGCGACGGCTGCGAGCACCGCCAGGCCGAGCGCGGCCACGCCGTAGGGGCGGGTGCGTCGATCGGCGGAGGGGGCTTCGGTCGTCATCGTCGGCGGCCGTCCTGTGCGGGGTCGGTGCTCGGGGAGGACCCCTCTCAGGAGCCCTTCAGGTGCTTGTGAATGCTATCACAAAGTCTCGTCGGCCAGCACCCGGGGCTTGCGCAGCACCGGCAGCACGAACGTCAGCAGGAGCGTGACGGCGAACCCGAGGCCGATCGCGACCAGCACGACCGGCCCGGTGCGCAGGCTCGCCAGCACCGTGGAGAAGGCGATGAGCCCGGCCCAGGCCCACATGATGAGGACCGCACGACGGTGGGAGTGGCCGATCTCGAGCAGCCGGTGGTGCAGGTGCTGCTTGTCCGGTGCGAACGGCGACCGGCCGGCCCGGGTGCGGCGCACGACGGCGAGGACGAGGTCGGCCAGCGGCACGATGAGGATCAGGATCGGCAGGGCCACCGGCAGGAGCATCGGGAGGAAGCTGGCCCGCGCGCCGTCGGACCCGAGCGCGATGTCCTCGGCGCTGAACTGGGTCGTCACGGTGATGGCCGAGGCCGAGAGGACCAGGCCGATGAGCATCGACCCGCTGTCACCCATGAACAGCCGCGCGGGGTGGAAGTTGTGCACCAGGAAGCCGCCGCACACGCCCGCCAGCGCCGCCGAGAGCAGCGCGCCGGAGGTGGCGAGGGTGACGCCGTTGGCCGCGCTCAGCTCGTAGCAGTAGACGAAGAAGGCGAGGGCGGCGATGCCGACGACGCCAGCGGCCAGGCCGTCGAGGCCGTCGACAAAGTTCACCGCGTTGACGGTGGCGACCACGATGATCGCGGTCAGGATCGCGCCCTGGGCGGGGTCGAGCACGAACTGCTCGGAGTCGGTCTGGAAGAAGAAGCGGAACTGGACGCCGGAGTAGACCAGCAGCCCGACCGCCATGACCTGGCCGCCGAACTTGGTCAGCGCGTCGAGGTCGAAGATGTCGTCGAGGATGCCGACGCCGCAGATCAACGCCCCGGCGAGGATCACCGCACGGGCGTCGGAGAACGTGAAGGCGCCGCTGTTGGACAGGAACGGCAGCTCCCGCGCCACGAGGTAGGCCGCGACCAGCCCGCCCAGCATGGCGATGCCGCCGAGGTAGGGGATCGGCTCGTCGTGCACGTCGCGGTCGCGCACCTGCGCGACCGCGCCGGTGCGCACCGCGATCTCGCGGGCGATGACCGTCAGCAGGAAGGTGACGGTGCCGGCGACGAGGAAGACGACGAGGTACTCACGCATCGGCACCGCTGTCGGGGGTCTCGCGCTTGGCCAGGCTCGGCGGTCCGGCGTCCTCCGAACCGCCGGCGCCAACGACGCCATCGGAACCGTCGGCGCCGTCGGCGCCGTCGGTGATGGTGGCGCCGAGCGGCTCGAGGACCTCGTTGAGCTGCTCGATGCTGAGGGCACCGACGCGCAGCACCCGGCCCTGCGGGCCGGTGGCGTCGACGATCGTGGAGGCCTCGCCCCCCGGCGACTCCCCCGCGTCGACGATGACCGCGACCGCCTCGCCCAGCATCTCCTCGGCCTGGTCGGCGTCGGTGGCGGCGGGCGAGCCGGTCAGGTTGGCCGAGCTGACGGCCAGCGGGCCGGTGCGCTCCAGCACCTCGAGGGCGACGTCGTGGTCGGGCATGCGCACCGCGACCGTGCCGCGGGTGTCGCCGAGGTCCCACATCAAGGAGGTCTGCTGCTTGCAGACCAGCGTGAGCGGGCCGGGCCAGAACGCGTCGACCAGCTCGCGGGCCCACCCCGGCACGTTGCGGGCCAGGGCGTCGAGGGTGGTGGCGTTGCTGACCAGGACCGGCGGCGGCATCTCGCGGCCCCGGCCCTTGGCCTCGAGCAGGTCGGCCACCGCGTCGGGGTCGAAGGCGTCGGCGGCGATGCCGTAGACGGTGTCGGTGGGCAGCACGACGAGGTCTCCGCGCTGCACCGCCACCGTCGCGGCCTGGACCGCCGCCTCCCGCTCCTCGTCGGTCGTCGTCGGGTAGCGCTCGGACGTCACCCGGTCATCCTGCCAGCACACGTCGGGCCGTGGTGAACCGTGGCCGACCGGCGAGGTCGCGGTGGTCACGGACGTCGCTCCACCCGCCCGCCGCCACGAACGCGGCCGGCGCCGACTCCCCCTGGACGTCGGCGTGCTCGACCCCCACCACGCCACCGGGGCGCAGCAGGGCGCGGGCGCGGACGGCGATGAGCCGGATCGCGTCGAGGCCGTCGTCGCCGGAGAACAACGCCAGGTGCGGGTCGTGGTCGCGGGCCTCCGGGGCAACGGACTCCCACGCCTCCAGGGGGACGTACGGCGGGTTGGAGACGACCACGTCGACGGTGCCGAGCAGGTCGTCGAACGCGTCGGCCAGCGAGCCCGCCCGCAGGTCGACCCCCGTGCCGGCCAGGTTGCGCTCGGCCCAGGCCAGCGCCCCCTCGTCGAGCTCGACCGCGTGCACCCGGGCGTGCGGCACCTCGTCGGCCACCGCCTTGGCGATCGCTCCGGAGCCGGTGCACAGGTCCACCACGACGGGCGCGGCCAGGGGCCCGGCCTGTTCGACGGCCCACCCGGCCAGCAGCTCGGTCTCCGGCCGCGGCACGAACACCCCCGGGCCGACGGCCAGGTCGACGTGGCGGAACCCCGCGACCCCGGTCAGGTGCTGCAGGGGCTCGCGGGCGGCCCGGCGGGCCAGCAGCGCGTCGTACGCCGCGAGGTGGCGCTCGCCCACCTCGTCGAGCAGCGGGAGGCGGCCGCGGGGCACGCCGACCACGTGGGCCAGCAGCTCGGCGGCGTCGTGCTGCGGGCTGGCGACGCCGGCGGCCTCGAGCCGCGCCGCTGCGGCGGCGAGCAGCGCGCGGGGCCTCACGACTGCTCGAGGGCGGCGAGCCGCTCGGCGAGGTCGGCCTCGACGCAGGAGTCGAGGACCGGCTGCAGGTCGCCGTCGAGCACCTGGTCGAGGTTGTAGGACTTGTAGCCGGTGCGGTGGTCGGAGATCCGGTTCTCCGGGTAGTTGTAGGTGCGGATGCGCTCGGAGCGGTCGACGGTGCGCACCTGGCTGCGCCGGGCCTCTCCGGCGGCGGCGTCGGCCTCCTCCTGGGCGGCCGCGAGCAGCCGGGCCCGGAGGATGCGCAGGGCCTGCTCCTTGTTCTGCAGCTGGCTCTTCTCGTTCTGGCAGCTGACCACGATGCCCGTGGGCAGGTGGGTGATGCGGACCGCGGAGTCGGTGGTGTTGACGCTCTGGCCGCCCGGGCCGCTGCTGCGGAAGACGTCGACGCGCAGGTCGTTGTCGTGGATCTCCACGTCGACCTGTTCGGCCTCCGGCAGCACCAGCACGCCCGCGGCGCTGGTGTGCACGCGGCCCTGGGACTCGGTGACCGGCACCCGCTGGACGCGGTGCACGCCGCCCTCGAACTTCAGCAGCCCGTACGGCGCCTGGCCCGGCTCGACCTGGCCCTTGGCCTTGACCGCCACGGTCACCGACTTGTAGCCACCGAGGTCGGACTCGGTGGCGTCGAGGACCTCGACGGACCAGCCGCGCCGCTCGGCGTACCGGGTGTACATGCGGAGGAGGTCGCCGGCGAAGAGTGCCGACTCCTCGCCGCCCTCGCCCGACTTCACCTCGAGCAGGGTGTCGTTCCCGTCGGCCGGGTCGCGCGGGACCAGGAGGCGGCGCAGCCGTTCCTCGGCCCCGGGCAGCCGGGCCTCGATCGCGGCCGCCTCCTCGGCGAACGCGGGGTCCTCCCCCGCCAGCTCCCGGGCCGCGCCGAGGTCGTCGCCGAGGGTCGTCCAGTCACGCCAGGCGGCGATGATCGCGCTCAGCTCGGCGTACCGGCGGTTGAGCTGCTTGGCCAGGCGGGCGTCCGCGTGGGTCTCGGGCTCGGCGAGCCGGCCCTCGAGCTCGCGGTGCTCGTCGAGCAGCCCCTCGACAGCCTCGAACACGGGACTCCTCCTCGGGGGATCGGTGGGGCGGCGGGAAAAGAAGACGCCGACCCCCGCGGACGGGGGTCGGCGCTCGGCAGGGCGACTACTTGGAGTCGGCGGCCTTCTTCTTGTACCGGGCCTCGAAGCGGGCGACGCGACCGCCGGTGTCGAGGATCTTCTGCTTGCCCGTGTAGAACGGGTGGCACTGGGAGCACACGTCGGACCGGATGGTGCCGGAGGTGACGGTGCTGCGGGTGGTGAACGTCGCCCCGCAGGTGCAGCGGACCTCGGTGGTGACGTAGTCGGGGTGGATGTCGTTCTTCATGGTGTCCTCTCACGATGTCCCGGGTCGTGGCACGGCGCGCCACGTGAACCGGGACCGACTGACGATCGTAGGAACACCGGAGGTGTCCGGACAATTCCTGGGGTCTTGGGTGGCTGGTGTGGCGGCCGCGCGCGTAGTCGATCGGGTCTCCGCGTCAAGGACCGCGAAGCGGCCGCGAAGCGGCACCGCCGGCGTCCTTGACGCCGAGACGCGGCCTGCCACGCGCGCGGCCACCCGACCCCACCCACCAACACCGACCACGCCGGCCCGCAGGCCGGCTCAACGCGCGAGCAGCGCCTCGACCCGTGCCGCCAGCTCGCGGGGTGAGAACGGCTTGGTGATGTAGTCGTCAGCGCCGGAGTCGAGGCCGGTGGCGACGTCGGCCTGCTGGGCACGCGCGGTGAGCAGGATGACGGGCAGGTCACGCAGGGCGTCGTCCTCGCGGATGAGCCGGATCGCGTCGAGGCCGGAGACGCCCGGCATCATCACGTCGAGCACGCACAGGTCGGGGCGCTCGGCCCGGCAGGCCTCGAGGGCCGCCGCGCCGTCACCGACGACGGTGACGTCGTGGCCCAGGCTGCTCAGCTTGAACTCGACGAGCTCGCGGATGTCGATGTCGTCGTCCGCGACGACGATGCGGGCCACCTCAGGCCTTCCTGCTCAGCAGCTCGATGTTGCTCTGGGTGCCGCGGACCCGGTCGAGCACGGTCGTCAGGGCCTTGGCGGGGGCGAGGTCGGCGACCGAGGAGCGGAGGCGGGCGAGCACCTCGCGCTCCCCCTCGCCCAGCAGCAGCTCCTCGCGGCGGGTGCCCGAGCGACCGAGGTCGACGGCCGGCCACAGGCTCTGGGCAGCCAGGTCGCCGTCGAGGTGGACGACGTGGTTGGCCGTGCCCTGCAGCGCCTCGAGGAACGCCTCGTCGGTCGGGAAGCCGGTGTCGGCCTGGGCCGTGGCGAGGATGGTGAGCGAGCCGCCGTTCTCGACGTTGCGGGCGGCCCCGAAGAACCGCTTGGGCGGGTGCAGCGCGGCCGGCTCGAGGCCACCCGTGCCGAGGGCCCGGCCCGAGGCCGCCACCGTCTGGTGGTAGGCGCGGCCGAGGCGGGTCAGGCCGTCGAGCAGCACGACGACGTCGTGACCCAGCTCGACGAGCCGGCGGGCCCGCTCGATGGCCAGCTCGGCCACGGTGACGTGGTCGGCCGGCGGACGGTCGAAGGTGGAGGCGATCACCTCGCCCTTGACGGAGCGCTCGAACTCGGTGACCTCCTCGGGGCGCTCGTCGACGAGGACGACCATGAGGTGGCAGTCGGCGTGGTTGGCCGAGATCGACGCCGCCACCGAGCGCAGGAGCGTCGTCTTGCCGGCGTCGGCGGGGGCGAGCACCAGGCCGCGCTGGCCCTTGCCGAGCGGGGCGGCGAGGTCGACCACGCGGCCCAGCACGTCGCCCGCGCCGGTCTCCAGGCGCAGGCGCTCGGAGGGGAATAGCGGGGTGAGCTTGGTGAAGTCGGCCCGGGTCTTGGCCGTCTCGGGGTCCTGCCCGTTGACGCTGTCGATGCGGACCATCGGGTTGAACTTCTCGCGTCGCTCGCCCTCGCGAGGGTGGCGCACCTGGCCCACCAGCGCGTCACCGCGGCGCAGGCCGAAGCGGCGGACCATCGACAGCGACAGGTAGACGTCGTCGGGCCCGGGCAGGTAGCCGCTGGTGCGCACGAAGGCGTAGTTGTCGAGGACGTCGAGGATGCCGGCCGCCGGCACGACGACGTCGTCCTCGAGGATCGTGGTGTCGGGCTCGTGGCGCTGGCCCTGGCCGCCGTGGCCGCCCTGTTGGCCGCCACCCTGCTGGCCGCCCTGCTGGCCGCCGCCGTGCTGGCCGCTGCCCTGCTGGCTGCCCTGGGACTGGCCCCCCTGCTGCTGACCGCCCTGCTGGCCGCTGCCCGGGCCCTGCTGCCCGCCGGCCCGGTTGCGGTCGCGGCCGCGGCGACGCCGGTTGCGACCGGTGCGGCCCTCCCCGTCGTCCTGACCGCCGTCGTCCTGGCCGCGGTCGCCGTGGTCGGGCTGGTCCTGCCGGGGCTGGTCCTGGGCGCCCTGGTCCTGCTTGCCCTGCTGGGGCTGGTCCTGCTTGCCCTGCCGGGGCTGGTCCTGGGCGCCCTGGTCCTGCGTGCCCTCCTGGGGCTGGTCCTGCTTGCCCTGCTTCGGCCGGTCCCGCTTGACCCGCTCCTGCTTCTCCTGGCCCTGCGCGGGCTGCTCCTGGCTGGGCTGCTCCTGGCTGGGCTGCTCCTGGCTGGGCTGCTCCTGGGTGGGCGGGTCCTGCTTCGGACGGTCCCGCCGGGGACGGTCCTGGGTGGGCTGCTCCGTGGTGGCCTCGTCGAGGGTCGGCTGGTCGGGGTCGCGGCGGGGGCGCCCGCGCTGCGCCTCCTCACGCGGGGGGCGGTCCGCCGACGGGGACGACCCGGCCTGGGCCGACTTGATCGCCTCGACGAGCTGCGCCTTCTTCATCGACCCGGCGCCGGCGATGCCCATGCCGCCCGCCATCGCCTTGAGGTCAGCGAGCAGCATGCCGTTCAACCCGCCCGGACGCTTCCTGGGCTTGTCCGGCTGGGCGGACTGGTCGGGCTCGGTCGTCTCCGTCACGTGGCGTCCTTCAGACAGTCGTGGGGCCAGGGGCACGGGGCCGACGCCCGTGCGGGGTCGCGTCGCGCGGAAGCCGCAGACGCCGCTCCGAGGAAGGAGCGCGGTCAGGCTACACCGGGAGCGCCGTGCACCGCCGCGCCGCGGTCGGACACGGCGAGGCGCAGCACCCGCCAGCCCTCCGGCACCCGGCGCACCAGTCCGTCGACGTCGCTCGTCGGCGTCGTCAGGACGAGCACGGTGGGTCCGGCGCCCGACACGACGGCGGCGTGCCCCTCCCCCCGCAGCGCACGGACGAGCGCCAGCGAGGCCGGCATCGCGGGCTCGCGGTAGTCCTGGTGGAGCCGGTCTGCGGTGGCGAGCAGCAGCCGCTCGGGCGCTCCCGCCAGCGCGGTCACCAGCAGCGCTGCGGCACCGGCGTTGGCCGCGGCGTCGCGGTGCGGCACGGCGTCGGGCAGCAGGCCCCGGGCGGCCTCGGTCGAGACGCCGTCGGGCGGGACGAACGCCACCGCGGCGATGCCGTCGGCCACGGGCGAGCGCACGCTCCAGAACCGCCCCTCGGCGTGGCCGGAGACCGTGAAGCCGCCGAAGAACGCGGGAGCGACGTTGTCGGGGTGGCCCTCGAGCCGGGCCGTGAGGTCGAAGGCGTCGGCGTCGGCCAGGCGCTCGGCGCCGTCGACCACGAGCGCGCGGGCCAGCACCACGCCGCCGACGATGGCCGCGGACGACGAGCCGAGCCCGCGGGCGTGCGGGACCCGGTTGCGGCAGCGCAGCCGCAGCCCGGCCGGGCGCTCCCCCAGGGCGTCGAAGGCGGCGTGCATGGCGCGGACGACGAGGTGCGTCTCGTCGAGGGGCACGCCGCCGCCGGCCCCCTCCCCGTCGACGACGACCTCGAGCCCGGGCCGGTCGACGACCTCGCCCTCGAGCTCGTCGTGCAGGTCGAGCGCCAGGCCGAGGGTGTCGAACCCGGGCCCGAGGTTGGCCGAGGTGGCCGGGACGTCGACCCGCACCGGGCCGGCGACGAAGGTCATGGGGCGCGCCGCGGGTCTCAGGCGAGGCCGGCGGCGGCCGCCGCGGCGTCGACGTCGGCGTCGACGACGGTGTCGACCAGCGGACCGACGCCCTCGAGCGCGGTCGCGGTGTCCTTGAGGCCGTGGCCGGTCACGGTGACGACCAGGGTGGCGCCGGCGAAGGACTCGCCCCGCTCGAGGGCCTGGAGCAGCCCGGCGACGCCGGCGGCCGAGGCGGGCTCGACGAACACGCCGTCGCGGCGGGCCAGGTCGCGCTGGGCGGCCAGGATCTGGTCGTCGGTGACGGACTCGAACCGACCCTCGGACTCCTTGGCCGCCTGCTCGGCGAGGTGCCAGGAGGCGGGGTTGCCGATGCGGATCGCCGTGGCCTTGGTGTCGGGGTCGGGGAACGGCTCACCCGTGACCAGCGGGGCGGCACCGGCGGCCTGGAAGCCGCGCATGACCGGCTTCTTGCTCGCGCGGCCGAGCTCGGCGTACTGGGTGTAGCCGAGCCAGTAGGCCGAGACGTTGCCGGCGTTGCCGACCGGCAGCAGGTGGACGTCGGGGGCGTCGCCGAGGAAGTCGACGACCTCGAACGCGGCGGTCTTCTGGCCCTCGAGGCGCACGGGGTTGACGCTGTTGACCAGGGCCACGGGGTAGTCGACGGCGAGCCCGCGGGCCATGGAGAGGCAGTCGTCGAAGTTGCCGCGCACCATGACCACCTGGGCGCCGTGCAGGATGGCCTGGGCCATCTTGCCGGCGGCGATCTTGCCCTCGGGCACCAGCACGAGCGGCTTGAGGCCGGCCTTCGCGGCGTACGCCGCCATCGAGGCCGAGGTGTTGCCGGTGGAGGCGCACACGACGGCCTGCGCGCCCTCGGCCACGGCGCAGGAGATGGCGGCGGTCATGCCGCGGTCCTTGAAGGACCCGGTGGGGTTGTCGCCCTCGACCTTGAGGTGGACCTGCCCGCCGGTGAGGCCGGAGAGCCAGGCCGAGTGCACCAGCGGGGTACCGCCCTCGCGCAGGGTGACGGCCTCGACCCCGTCGGGCAGGTCGAGGAGCTCGCGGTACTCCTCGATGACCCCGCGCCACTGGCTCATTCGTCTGCTCCTTCGACACGCATGACCGAGGTGACCTCGCGGACGATGTCCATGCCGCGCAGGTGGTCGACGGTCGCGCTCAGCTGGGCGTCGGTGGCGCCGTGGGACACGACGACGAGCTGGGCGTCGTCGCCGCGGCCCTCCTGGCGCACCGTCTGGATGGAGACGCCGTGCTCGCTGAACGCGAGCGCGACCGAGGCGAGCACGCCCGCACGGTCGTCGACGTCGATGGCGACGTGGTAGCGGGTGCGGGTCTCCCCCATCGGCAGCACCGCCCGGTCGGCGTACGCCGACTCGCCGGCGCCCTTGGTGCCCGCGACCTGGTTGCGGGCGACCGTCACCAGGTCGCCCATGACCGCGCTCGCCGTGGGCGCGCCGCCGGCGCCGGGACCGTAGAACATGAGCTGGCCGGCCGCGTCGGACTCGACGAAGACGGCGTTGTAGGCCTCGCGCACGCTGGCCAGCGGGTGGCTGCGCGGGATCATCGCGGGGTGCACCCGCACGGCGACGGACTCCTCGCCCCCGTCGTCCTCACGCAGCTCGCAGATGGCGAGCAGCTTGACCACGCAGCCCATCTCGCGGGCCGAGGCGATGTCGGCCGCGGTGACCTCGCTGATGCCCTCGCGGTGCACGTCGGAGGCGGTGACCCGGGAGTGGAAGGCCAACGAGGCCAGGATCGCGGCCTTGGCGGCGGCGTCGAAGCCCTCGACGTCGGCGGTGGGGTCGGCCTCGGCGTAGCCGAGCCGCTGCGCCGCCTCGAGCGCCTCGGCGAAGCCGGCGCCGGAGGTGTCCATGGCGTCGAGGATGTAGTTGGTGGTGCCGTTGACGATGCCGAGGACGCGGGTCACCCGGTCGCCGGCGAGGCTCTCGCGCAGCGGCCGCAGGATCGGGATCGCGCCCGCCACCGCGGCCTCGTAGTAGAGGTCGCGCCCGGCCTTCTCGGCCGCCTCGAACAGGGTCGGGCCGTCCTCGGCCAGCAGCGCCTTGTTGGCGGTGACCACGCTCGCGCCGTGCTCGAGGGCCGAGAGGATCAGACCGCGGGCGGGCTCGATGCCGCCGATGACCTCGACGACCAGGTCGACGTCGTCGCGGGCGACCAGGCCCGCGGCGTCGGTGGTGATCAGCCCCTCGGGCAGGTCGACGTCGCGCGGCGCGTCGAGGCGCCGCACGGCCACGCCCGCCAGCTCGACGGGTCGGCCGACCCGCGCGGCCAGGTCGCCCGCCTGCTGCTGCAGCAGCCGCACGACCTGGGACCCCACGACCCCGCAGCCGAGCACCGCCACTCTCAGGGCGCCGTCGCCCTCACCCATCACGCACCCACGTCCGTCGCCAGCAAGTCGTCCTCAGTCTCCCGCCGGAGGAGGATCCTGGCCTGCCCGTCCCGCACCGCGATCACCGGGGGCCGCAGCGCGTGGTTGTAGTTGGAGGCCATCGAGCGGCAGTAGGCACCCGTGCCGGGCACCGCCAGCAGGTCGCCCGGGGCCACGTCGGCGGGCAGGAACTCGTCGCGCACGACCACGTCGCCCGCCTCGCAGTGCTTGCCGACCACGCGCGCCAGCACCGGCGGCGCCTCGCTCGCGCGGCCCGCGACGGTGCAGGAGTAGTCGGCGTCGTACAGGGCGGTGCGGACGTTGTCACTCATGCCGCCGTCGACGCTGACGTAGGTGCGCACCGCTCCCCCGTCGAGCGTGACGGGCTTGACCGTGCCGACGGTGTAGACGGTGCACATCGAGGGCCCGACGATGGCCCGGCCGGGCTCGATGGACAGCTGCGGCGGCTCCAGCCCGAGGCCGCGGCACTCCTCCCCGACGATCCGGGTCATCTCGGCCGCCAGCTGCGCCGGGCTCATCGGCCGGTCCTGGGTGGTGTAGGCGATGCCGAACCCGCCGCCGAGGTTCATCTCCGGCATCGTCGTGCCGAGCTCGTCGGAGACCCGCGCGTGCAGGCGCAGCACCCGCCGCGCGGCGACCTCGAAGCCCGCGGCGTCGAAGATCTGGCTGCCGATGTGGGAGTGCAGGCCGCGCAGGTCGAGGCCCGGGGCGGCCAGCACGCGGCGCACGGCCTCGAGCGCGTCTCCGTTGGTGATGGAGAAGCCGAACTTCTGGTCCTCGTGGGCGGTGGCGATGTACTCGTGGGTGTGGGCCTCGACGCCGGCGGTGACGCGGACCATGACGGCCTGGGTCGCGCCGAGGTCGGCGGTCGCCGCGGCCAGGCGCTCGACCTCGACCAGGGAGTCGACCACGATCGCGCCCACCCCGGCCGAGACGGCGCGGCGCAGCTCGGGCAGCGACTTGTTGTTGCCGTGGTACTCCAGCAGTGCCGGGTCGACCCCCGCCCGCAGGGCGACCGTCAGCTCGCCGTTGCTGCACACGTCGAGGCGCAGCCCCTCCTCGACCACCCACCGCGCGACGGTGGTGCACAGGAACGACTTGGCGGCGTAGTAGACCTTCCAGCCGGCGAACCCGTCGCGAAAGGCGCGGGCCCGGGCCCGGAAGTCCTCCTCGTCGAGCACGTACGCCGGCGTGTTGTGCTCCGCGACCAGGTCGGCCACCGCGACGCCGCCGACGACGAGGTCGCCGTCGCGCTTGTGGGCCGTGCTGCTCCACAGCGACGGCACCAGCGCGTTGGGGTCGGCGGGTGGGCTGAGCCAGGCCGGGCCGCGCAGGCCGCCGGGCGCGTGGGCCCATCCGGCCTCGTGCGTGGTGCTCACATCCGCTCCGGGGCGGAGACGCCGAGCAGGTCGAGGCCGTTGGCGATGACGGTGCGGGCGGCGACCACGAGCACCAGGCGAGCCTGGTTGAGCGGGCTGACGGGCTCGTCGCCCATCGGCAGCATCCGGCACTCCTTGGTGTCGTACCACTTGTTGAACGCCGAGACGGTGTCCTCCAGGTAGCGCGCGACCCGGTGGGGCTCGCGCAGCTCGGCCGCGCTGGCCACGACCTTGGGGAAGTCGGCCAGGGCGCGCAGCAGGGTGCGCTCGCGCTCGTGGGCGAGCAGCGCGGGGTCGAAGTCGTCGGGCAGCGTGACGCCGAGGTCGACGGCGTTCTCCATCATCCGCACGGTCCGGGCGTGGCCGTACTGGACGTAGTGGACCGGGTTGTCGTTGCTGGCCTTGGTGATCTCGGCGACGTCGAGCACCAGCGGGGAGTCGGCCGGGTAGCGCGCGAGGGAGTAGCGCAGCGCGTCGACGCCGACCGCAGCGACCAGGTCGTCGAGGGCGACGATGGTGCCGGCCCGCTTGGACAGCCGCAGCTCGGCACCGTCCTGGAGGATCTTGACCAGCTGGCCGATCATCACGTCGAGGGTCAGCGCCGGGTCGTCGCCCACGCACGCCGCCATGGCCTTGAGCCGCCCGACGTAGCCGTGATGGTCGGCGCCCAGCAGGTACAGGCAGCGGTCGAAGCCCCGCGCCCGCTTGTCGAGGTAGTAGGCGGTGTCGGAGGCGAAGTAGGTGAGCTCGCCGTCGGACTTGATGAGCACCCGGTCCTTGTCGTCGCCGAAGTCGGTGGTGCGCATCCACAGCGCGCCGTCTTGGTCGTAGACGTGGCCGAGGTCGCGCAGGCGCTGCAACGTCTCGGGCACCGACCCGGAGGCGTGCAGGGACTGCTCGGAGAACCAGGTGTCGAAGCTGGTGTTGAAGGCCTCGAGGGACTCGCGCTGCTCGCGCAGCTGGATCTCGTAGCCCAGCTCGCGCACCCGCACCCGCCGCTCGTCGGCCGGCAGCGACATGGCCTCGGGGTCGGCGGCCTGGACGGCGGTGGCCAGGTCGGCGATGTAGGCGCCGGCGTACCCGTCGGGCGGCGTGGGCTCGCCCAGCGCCGAGGCGACGATGGAGTCGGCGAAGTGGTTCATCTGGACGCCGCGGTCGTTGATGTAGAACTCCCGCTGCACCTCGGCCCCGGCCGCGGCCAGCACCCGCGCGATGGCGTCGCCCAGCACCGCCCACCGGGTGTGGCCCAGGTGCAGGGGCCCGGTGGGGTTGGCCGAGATGAACTCGACGTTGATCTTCTGCCCGGCCAGCGTCTCCGACCGCCCGTACGCCGCCCCGGCGGCCAACACCTCGGCGGCCACCTTGCCCTGGGCGTCGGCGGCCACGGTGACGTTGATGAAGCCCGGCCCGGCCACGTCGACCGCGCCGACGCCCGGTGCGTCCCGGAGCTCCTCGGCGAGCAGGTCGGCCAGCTCGCGCGGCTTGGTGCCGGCGGCCTTGGCGAGCTTGAGCGCGACGTTGGTGGCGTAGTCGCCGTGGCTGGCGTCGCGCGGTCGCTCCACCGTCACCTCGGCCGGGACGCCGTCCGGCAGGACGAGCGCACCCCGGTCCACGAGCGCCGCGAGGGCGCCGACGACGGTGGCAGACAGCTCGGCTGGGTTCACCGTCCAAGACTATCGACGGGTACCGGTTCGCTTCCCGCCGGTTTCGGCGGGTAGTGTCCGTGGCGCGCCCGGCCCGCCGGGCGCGTTGCCTCCGTAGCTCAGGGGATAGAGCACTGGTTTCCGGTACCAGGTGTCGCAGGTTCGATTCCTGCCGGAGGCGCCCCCCGTTCCCGCGCCGGACGTCGGCGCAGCAGCGCCAGACCGGTCACCAGCGCCGCCACGCCCCCCGCCGGCAGCCACGGCCCGAAGGGCGTGCCCGTCCCCGGCAGCGTCCGGCCCAGCCCGGCCAGGTCCCCGAGGTCACCGAGGTCCCCGAGCCCGGCCCAGCCCGACGAGCGTTCCCGGCCCGGCCCGTCCGCCAGCGGGGCATCGCCCACGCCCGTGCCGGCCGCGCCACCGGCGTCGGCGGTGGCGACCCGCCCGGCGCCGTACCAGCGCAGCGCGAAGGTGATCTCGTCGGTCATCGTGTCGTTGCCGGCGGCCCGGTCGGGCCAGACGCTGATGCGCAGGGGCACGGGCACGCCCGCACGCGCGTCGCCCAGGTCGAGGCGGTCGTCGACAAGGTCGGCGAAGGCGGCCTCCGCGATCGCCGGCACGCCGCCGTCGAGCCGCTCGACCCGCACCCTCAACCAGGGCAGGAGCTCGCCCTCGCCGGCCTCGGTCCCGCACGTCGTGTCCCCGGCACGGACCTCGTTGTCGAGGCAGCCGCCCTCGTGGGAGACGACGTCGGCCACGCCGAGGGCGAGGCGCCCCGCGGCTCCCTCGGCCACGGTCAGCGCCACGTCCTGCGAGACGGGCTCGCCGGGCGCCATCGGGGCGAACTGCAGCGCCGAGCCACCGCCCTCGATGCGCACGGTCAACCAGGGGTCCGTGGCAGCGGCCGCGCCGCCGGCGCCGAGGGCGACGAGCACGAGCGCCACCACCAGCGACACGAACCTCATGGGGCCACCGTGCCGGGGACCGCGAACCGTGGTCACCGTCGGGACTGATGGGAGCGGAACGGGCCGGAATCATCCAGATTGATGAGGCGCGGCCGGGTGCGGTCTGGACCGTTCGCGTCCCCGCTCGGACAAATCCCGTAATACCGCGTCTTGCGCCGGACCTGGACCCCAGGATGCGGCGCAGGTGCCGGGGACGCGGCACCTGACCAGGGAGACTCCAATGACGGACAGCAACCAGACCCCGCGGCCCATCCCGCACGACCGCCGCCTCCGCATCGTCGTCACCGCGGCGTGCGTCGCCCAGGCCGGCGGCCTGGCGGTGGCCGCCGGCCGGCTCGACGCCGCGGCCGTCGAGGTCGCCTCGCCGACCCCCGCCCACGTCGCCGGCGTGCTGCTCGTGGCCGCGGCCCTGCTCCTCGCCAGCGGCCTGCTGCTGCAGGTCGTCGGCCCGACCCAGGGACGGCGGTCGCCGGGCCCGGTGACGCTCGGCCTGGCCGGCTACCTCGCCGTCGGCCCCCTGGCCAGCCTGCTCGTCGGCCACGGCCCGGCCGTGCCCGTGGGGCGCGCGGGCCAGGCCCTGGCGCTGCTCGCCGTCGGCGCGGTCCTGCTGGGCCGGGCGCGACCCGGGCGCCGGGAGCTCGCGGTGCTCGCGCCGCTCGTGACCCTCGTGGTGCTCGTCGCGGCCGACGGCGCCTGGCGCCAGCCGCTCGACGCGACCGACCACCTCCT
The DNA here is from genome assembly GCF_006346315.1 of Nocardioides litoris. Taxonomy (GTDB): domain Bacteria; phylum Actinomycetota; class Actinomycetes; order Propionibacteriales; family Nocardioidaceae; genus Nocardioides; species Nocardioides litoris. The sequence goes on from NZ_VDMR01000003.1 coordinate 140,885, forward strand.
CACCGGAGGGCTCCTGTCGGTCGGGTGGGCCGTGGTGGCGGTCGGCACCGCCCGCCGGCTGGCCCCCGGTGAACCGCCCCCGGCGTCCCTGGTCCTCGTGCTGGCCGTGGGCACCCTTCCGGTGCTCCGCGGCCTCGACGGCCCGGAGTCCGGCACGTTCGCCCTGCTCGCCGCCGGGCTCGTGCTCCTGGTGGCGACGGCCCACCTGGTGCGGTCGTGGGCCGGCGCGCGACGCAGCGCCGGCGCGGCCCTCGCCGTCGTACGGGCCGCGGAGGAGGAGGGCGCGGCCCGGACCTCGGCCCTGGTGCACGACGCGCGCAACACCTGCGCAGTCGTGCGGATGGCCGTCGACCTGCTCACCGACGAGGACCACCTCGACCGCGACACCGCGCTCCGGCTGCGGCAGGCAGCGGTCGGCAGCCTCGACCAGCTCGAGGGCCTGGTGGTGGCCGGCAGCCTGCGGCGCACGGCGTGAGCACCGGCGAGACCACCGGCAGGGCCACGGGCCAGGCTCCCGGGGAGGGGGCGCGCGTGCTCGTCGTCGACGACCACGCGCTGCTCGCCCAGACCCTGCAGCTCGCGCTCACGGCGCGGGGCATCCGGGCGGAGGTGGCCCCGCTCGACTCCGTCGAGGCCGTCACGGCCGCCGCGGTCGCGCTCCCGGCCGACCTCGTGCTGCTCGACCTCGACCTGGGCGAGCCGTTGGTCGACGGCACGACGCTCGTCGCGCCGCTGCTGGCCACCGGGGCTCGGGTGCTGGTGCTGACCGGGTCGTCGTCGGACCGGGCGGCCCGGGCGATCGAGCGTGGTGCCGTGGGGTCGCTGCGCAAGGACGTCGCCCTGGACCGCCTGGTCGCCACCGTCGTGGCCGCCGCGCGCGGGGAGGCCGTGATGGGCCTGCAGGAGCGCCGCGACGTGGTCGCCGCGGCCCGGGCGTCACGCCATCAGGAGGAGCAGGCCCTGGCGCCGTTCGACCGCCTCAGCCAGCGCGAGGCCGAGGTGCTGCGCGAGCTCGCCGACGGCACCTCGGTCGGCAGGCTGGCCGAGGCGTGGTGCGTCAGCGAGGCCACCGTGCGCTCGCACGTGCGGGGCGTGCTGACCAAGCTCGGCGTCGGCAGCCAGCTCGAGGCCGTGGCCGCCGCCCGTCGCAGCGGCTGGCTCGACCTCAGCAGCTCTCGATGACCGCGTCGTCGCGGGCGTCGTCGCCGTAGCGCTGGGCCGCGGCGGTGTCGGGCAGCACGACGCTCGCGCCCCCGACGTCGCCGATGCCGCCCTGCACCACGCAGCCGGTCACCTTCTTGGGCTTGACCTGGGCGATGGCGTGCGCGATGCGGAACAGGTCGGCCGGCGGCAGGTCGGTCTGCGTGTGCTTCATGACCGTGAGGACGCCCCGGTCCACGAAGCCCGGCTCGTCGACCTTGGCCCCGATCTTGCGCTGGATGCCGGCGAGCACCCGCTGCTGGTTGGCCGAGCGGCCGAAGTCGCCGTCGGACAGGGTCTTGCGGATGCGGGAGAACGCCATGGCGTCGTACCCGTTGAGCTTGATCCGGCCCTCGTCGAACCCGTCGTCCTTGAGGTTGGAGTCGGAGAAGGCGCGGGGGTTGTCGACGCTGATGCCGCCGATGTCGTCGACCATCGCCTCGAAGAACGGGAAGCGCGTGACGAAGATGTAGTCGGGGGCGACGCCGACCAGCTCCTGGACCGCCTCGCCGAGCAGCTGCGGCCCGCCGTAGACCATCGCGGCGTTGATGCGGTCGGAGCCGTAGCCCGGGATCTGCACGTAGGCGTCGCGCGGGATGCCGATGGAGGTCGCCGCACCGGTGGCGGTGTCCATGCCGACCAGCTGGATCGCGTCGCCGCGGACCCGGGTCATGTCCTCGCCGGGCCGGGCGTCGGAGCCGACGCCGAGGATCCAGACGACGTCGTCGTCGCCGACCGCGACACCCGCGGCCTTACGGAACTCGGTGAGGCTGGCCTGGGTCGAGGCGGTGCCGGCGTCGGGCACCGCGAGGCCGACCGCGGCCAGCAGCAGGCCGAGCGCCGCGACGCGGCGCAGCCGTGGGGACCGGGTGCGCTGGGGGGTGCTCATCAGGCGTCTCCTCGCTGGACGTCGTAGCCGAAGACCTGCCAGCCCTTGCCCTTCGACTTGGTCAGGTAGAGGTGGCCGGTGACCACCTCGGAGCGGACCGAGCCGGTCTCGCCGGTGCGGTCCATGCCGAGCTCGAACTGGACCGAGGCGGTGCTGGTGCGGCCCTTCTCGGCGAGGGTGTCGATCTCGACCTGGCGCGTGGTGGCGGCCACGGCGTACGTCGTGGGCCCGACCCCGCGGTTGCTCATGAGCTGCCGGTCACCCTGGGCGCGAGCCGCCGCTCCCGGCGTGAACCCGGGGAACGCGTCGTCGAAGTCGTCGCGGGGGTACTCGCCGCCGAGGTAGGCCGCGTCGAACCAGGCGTCGACCACCGCGGTCAGCTCCTGGGTCATGGTGCGCTGCGCCTTGGCCGACAGCTTGCCGCCCGAGACCGTGCGCACGGTGGCGGTGGTCTCGGCGAGGCCGGACGCGGACGCACCGCCTCCACCGGAGGAACCCGGCGGGCCGCCCGGGGAGTCGTCGCCCCCGCTGCAGCCCGTCAGCAGGACGGCGGCGACGGCGAGTCCGGCGAGGGCCGGACGGGCGCGGTGGGGCCAGGGGCCGGGAGGTCGGGACATGGCGGGTGGGCGCTCCAGCGGTCGGACAACGGTGGGACGGATGTGGCGTCGGTGACAGGGTGCCTGAAAGTCCACCCGGGGCCGCGCATTTGCTGGCCCGTGGGTCTAGCCTTTGAGGCGCCCCGAGCAACGTTGCGCTCAAGCCCACCACATCACCTTCGGAAGAGGCGAACCCAGCCGTGCCGCAGTCGTCAGGCCCGTCCACCAGCTCCACCGCTCCGCAACCCGGCTCGGACTTCGGGCCCAACGAGTGGCTCGTGGAGGCGATGCGGGAGGCCTACGACGCGGATCCCGCGAGCGTCGACGCCGCGTGGCGGGAGTACTTCGAGGGCGGGCAGGGCAACGGCCAGACGAGCGGGGGCAACGGCAACGGCACGGCCGCCGCCACGAAGCCCGAGACCACGAAGCCCGAGACCACGAAGCCCGAGGCCGGGTCGGAGCCGGCGAAGCCGGAGACCAAGAAGCCCGAGGCCAAGCCCGCCGCGAAGGCCGAGGCCGCCAAGCCCGAGCCGAAGAAGCCCGAGCCGAAGAAGCCCGAGGCCAAGCCCGCCGCCAAGCCCGCGGCCAAGGCCAACCCGACGCCCAAGGAGCCGGCGCCGGCCGAGCCGAGCGCGGCCAGCGACGAGCCGACCTACACCGTGCTCCGCGGTGCCCCTGCACGCACGGCGGCCAACATGGACGCCTCGCTCGCGGTGCCGACGGCCACCTCGGTCCGCTCCGTGCCGGTCAAGCTCCTGTGGGACAACCGCATCGTCATCAACAGCCACCTCGCCCGGGCGCGCGGCGGCAAGGTCTCCTTCACCCACCTCATCGGCTACGCGCTGGTCCGGGCCGTCACGTCGATGCCGGAGATGAACAACGGCTTCGAGACCGTCGACGGCAAGCCCAACCTGATCACCCCGGCCCACATCAACCTCGGCCTGGCCATCGACGTGCCCAAGCCCGACGGCAGCCGGCAGCTCCTCGTGCCGTCGATCAAGGCCGCCGAGCAGATGGACTTCGCGGCCTTCTGGACCGCCTACGAGGACATCGTGCGCAAGGCGCGCGACAACAAGCTCACGGTCGAGGACTTCAAGGGCACCTCGATCAGCCTCACCAACCCCGGCGGCATCGGCACGGTCCACTCGGTCCCGCGCCTGATGGCGGGCCAGGGCGCGATCATCGGGGTCGGCGCGATGGAGTACCCCGCCGAGTGGCAGGGCGCCTCGGAGGAGGCGATCGCGCGCAACGGCATCAGCAAGGTCATGACGCTGACCTCGACGTACGACCACCGCGTGATCCAGGGCGCGCAGTCGGGTGAGTTCCTCAAGCGCCTGCACCAGCTGCTGCTGGGGGCCGACGGCTTCTACGACGACATCTTCCGCTCGCTGCGCATCCCCTACGAGCCGATCCGCTGGAACGCCGACATCGCGGCGTCGCACGACGACCAGATCGACAAGCAGGCCCGGATCCTCGAGCTGATCCACGCCTACCGGGTGCGCGGGCACCTGATGGCCGACACCGACCCGCTGGAGTACCGCCAGCGCAGCCACCCCGACCTGCAGATCGAGTCCCACGGCCTGACCCTGTGGGACCTCGACCGCGAGTTCCCGACCGGCCAGTTCGGCGGCGAGGGCCGCCGCTTCATGAAGCTGCGCCACATCCTCGGCATCCTGCGCGACTCCTACTGCCGCACCACCGGCATCGAGTACATGCACATCATGGACCCCGAGCAGCGGCGCTGGATCCAGGAGCGGGTCGAGCAGCCGCACACCAAGCCGCCTCGCGAGGAGCAGCTGCGGATCCTGCTCAAGCTCAACCAGGCCGAGGCCTTCGAGACGTTCCTGCAGACCAAGTTCGTCGGGCAGAAGCGCTTCAGCCTCGAGGGCGGCGAGACCACCATCCCGGTCGTCGACGAGATCTGCGAGGCCGCAGCCGAGGCCGACCTCGACGAGGTCACCATCGGCATGGCCCACCGCGGCCGCCTCAACGTGCTCGCCAACATCGTGCAGAAGAAGTACAGCCAGATCTTCCGCGAGTTCGAGGGCAACATCGACCCGCGCACGGTGCAGGGCTCCGGCGACGTGAAGTACCACCTCGGCGCCGAGGGCGAGTTCACCTCCGAGAAGGGTGCCACGGTCAAGGTCTCCGTGGCCGCCAACCCCTCGCACCTCGAGGCGGTCGACCCGGTGCTCGAGGGCATCGCCCGCGCCAAGCAGGACGTGCTCGACCGGGGCCAGGAGTTCCCCGTCCTCCCGCTGCTCATCCACGGCGACGCCGCCTTCGCCGGCCAGGGCGTCGTGGCCGAGACGCTCAACCTGAGCCAGCTGCGCGGCTACCGCACCGGCGGCACCATCCACGTCGTCGTCAACAACCAGGTCGGGTTCACCACCTCCCCCGGCTCCTCGCGCTCCTCGCTGTACTGCACCGACGTCGCCCGGATGGTGCAGGCGCCGATCTTCCACGTCAACGGCGACGACCCCGAGGCCTGCATCCGGGTCGCCCGGCTCGCCTTCGAGTACCGCGAGGCGTTCCGCAAGGACGTCGTCATCGACCTGGTCTGCTACCGCCGCCGCGGCCACAACGAGGGCGACGACCCGTCGTACACCCAGCCGCTGATGTACGACCTGATCGAGCAGAAGCGCTCGGTGCGCAAGCTCTACACCGAGTCGCTGATCGGTCGCGGTGACATCACCATCGACGAGGCCGAGCGGGTGCTGGCCGACTACCAGCAGCAGCTGGAGCGGGTGTTCACCGAGGTCAAGGAGGCCACCTCGCAGCCCAGCGAGTGGACCACCGTCCCCGACTACCCCGACAAGCCGGCGGCCGAGACGACCACGGCGATCTCGCGCGAGGTGCTCAAGCGCATCAGCGACGCCTACGTCTCCCCGCCCGACGGCTTCACCGTCCACCCGAAGGTGATGCCCCAGCTGCAGCGCCGGGCGAAGGCGATCACCGAGGGCCCCATCGACTGGGGCACCGGCGAGGTCCTGGCCTTCGGCGCCCTGCTGATGGACGGCCGACCGGTCCGGCTCGCGGGCCAGGACTCCCGGCGCGGCACGTTCGTGTCCCGGTTCGCCACCATCATCGACCGCACCAACGCCGACGAGTGGACCCCGCTGTCCTCCCTCACCGAGGACCAGGCGAAGTTCTACGTCTACGACTCGCTGCTCTCCGAGTACGCCGCGCTCGGCTTCGAGTACGGCTACTCCGTGGCCCGGCCCGAGGCGCTGACGCTGTGGGAGGCGCAGTTCGGCGACTTCGTCAACGGCGCGCAGACCGTCATCGACGAGTTCATCTCCTCCGGCGAGACCAAGTGGCGCCAGCAGTCGGGCGTCGTCCTGCTGCTCCCCCACGGCTACGAGGGCCAGGGCCCCGACCACTCCTCGGCCCGCATCGAGCGGTTCCTGCAGATGGCCGCCGACGACGCCTTCACCGTGGCCCAGCCGTCCACGCCGGCGTCGTACTTCCACCTGCTGCGCAAGCAGGCGCTGGGCGAGGCCCACCGCCCGCTCATCGTCTTCACGCCGAAGTCGATGCTCAAGCGCAAGGAGGCGGCCTCGCAGCCCGACGACTTCACCGAGGGCACCTTCCGGCCGTTCATCGGCGACGCGGAGGCCGACCAGGACGCCGTCGACACCCTGCTGCTGTGCTCGGGCCGGGTGACCTGGGACCTCATGGTCGAGCGGGCCAAGCGGGAGGACAAGCAGCGCTTCGCCATCGCCCGCGTCGAGCAGCTCTACCCGCGCCCGGTCGACGAGATCAAGGCCGAGATCGCGCGCTTCCCCAAGCTCAAGGCGGTCCGCTGGGTGCAGGACGAGCCCGAGAACATGGGTCCGTGGCCGCACTACGCGCTCAACGTCTGGAACGACGTCGACGCGCAGGTCGAGCCCGTCACCCGTCCGCAGTCGTCGTCGCCGTCCGTCGGCACGGTCAAGCGGCACCTCGCCGAGCAGAAGGAGCTCGTCGAGCGGGCCTTCCGCTGACGGGACGGGCGTGTACTTCACCGACCGCGGCATCGAGGAGCTCGAGAAGCGCCGGGGTGACGAGGAGGTCACCCTGGCGTGGGTCGCCGAGCAGCTGCAGGGGTTCGTCGACGCGCACCCCGAGTTCGAGACGCCCGTCGAGCGCTTCGCCACCTGGCTGGCACGCCTCGATGACCCCGAGGACTGAGGCGTGGCCGAGCTGCAGTTCTTCACGGGCACGATGGACTCCGGCAAGAGCACCCTGGCCCTGCAGACCAACCACAACCACGCCGCGCGCGGCCGACACGGCCGCATCTTCACCGCCCACGACCGGGCCGGCGAGGCCATCTTGTCGAGCCGCCTCGGGCTGGTGCACGAGGCGGTCGAGGTGCCGGCCGACTTCGACTTCTGGACCTACGTCGTCGACTCGCTGACCCACGGCGGGCGCATCGACTACCTCATCTGCGACGAGGCGCAGTTCTACACCGCGGCGCAGATCGACCAGCTGGCCAAGGTCGTCGACGAGCTCCAGGTCGACGTGTTCGCGTTCGGCATCCTCACCGACTTCCGCACCGACCTGTTCCCCGGCAGCCGGCGGCTGGTCGAGCTGGCCGACCGGATGCACGTGCTGCAGGTCGAGGCGTTGTGCTGGTGCGGCAAGCGGGCCACGCACAACGCGCGCACCGAGGACGGCCGGATGGTCGTCGAGGGCGAGGTCATCGTGGTGGGCGACGTCGACGAGGGCGGCGGCCCACCGGCGGAGGTCGCCTACGAGGTGCTCTGCCGCCAGCACCACCGCCGACGCCTCACCGCCGCGCGGGCGCAGGCGGTCAGCCTGGCGCCGGAGCCGCTCCCCTTCGGCTAGCCCGCCTGCGCGCTCAGTCGACCAGGACCGGGATCAGCATCTCCTCGGGCGTGAGCGAGCCGTGCAGCCCGACGAGCGTCTTCTCGTAGGGGAAGCGCTCGGAGGAGAAGACGCCGTGGTCGTCGTGGCAGGCGACGAGCACGTCGCCGAGCCGCGGTCGTACGGCGGCATCGACCGTCCCGAACCAGCCCCGTCGGCAGGCCTCGTCGCGGGTCAGCACGGTGGCCCGGTCGCCGAGCACCGCCGTCCAGGCGGCCAGGACGTCGTCGACGGCGCCGCCGCGGCAGTACAGGTGCCGGAAGCGCGCCTCGCCGCCGAGCAGGGCGACCCCGTGGAGCAGGTCGGCGTGGTCGTCGACGTCGACGCGCCGGTCGTCGGGGCAGTCGACCATGCCGTGGTCGGCCACCACGACGAGCCGGGTGTCGGACGGCAGGGTCTCGCGCAGCTGCTCGGCCTCGGCGTCGACCATGGCCAGCTGCTGCAGCCACTGGCTCGACGAGACGCCCCAGCGGTGGCCGGTCCAGTCGAGGTCGCTGTCGTAGAGGTAGGTCAGCGACGGGCGCGAGACCGACGCGGCGACGGCCGCGGCGAGCCGCTCCCCCACCTTGTCGGCCCCGACGAACTCACCGCCGCGGCTGGAGGCGACGGTCAGCCCCGAGCCCCGGAACTCGCGCTTGTTGACCACCGTGACCTCGACCCCGGCCTGCACCAGCCGGGCGAACGCGGTGGGGTGGGGCTGCCACTCCAACGGGTCGACGTCGGCGTCCCAGGCGAGGTGGTTGAGCAGCTGGTCGGTGCCGGGCACCCGCGCGGTGAAGCCCACCAGCCCGTGCTGCCCCGGCGCCAGCCCGGTGCCCAGCGAGGTCAGGCTGGTCGCGGTGGTCGACGGGACCCCCGCCGTACCGGGGCCGCCGGAGGACGCCAGCAGCCCCGCCAGGTACGGCGCCGCGTGGGCGTGCTTCTGCAGCAGCCGTGCCCCGAGGCCGTCGACCAGCAGCACGACGTACGACGACGCGTCGGGCAGCTCGAGGCCCGACGGCGGCACGCCGACCGGCGCGCCGAGCGCGCGGGCCACGGCGGGGACGACGTCGGCCAGCGACCGACGCCCGTAGGCGGGCTCGACGAGCCCGGACGGCACCTCGGCCACGGGTCAGTGCTGGGTGCGGGCGGCGAGGGAGGCGGCGAAGGACAGCAGGCCCCCGACGGCGTCGCGGCCGTCGGCGGCGGCCGAGACGCGCAGCGAGAAGTCGTCGGAGGCCAGGACGCCGGTGTAGCCGTGGTCGGCGTCACAGTCGGGGTCGCTGCACCCGGCGGGCTCGAGGTCGAGCCGCGAGACCCCGCCCCAGCCGATGGTCATGACGGCCTCGGCGGGCGGCTGCGGGCCGCGGGTCGGGTTGGCGGTCATCCGGGTCACCACCACCGACTTCACCGAGGTGAGGCTGATCGCCTCGGTGGAGGTGGAGGTGTAGGGCTCGGGCAGCAGGTCGTCGCCGGCGTGCTCGTCGGTGTGGGCCAGGATCAGCCGGGTCGGCGTCAGCACCACGACACTCTGGTGACGGCGCACCTCGTCGTTGTCGAACGTCGGCTCGTGGTGGACGTAGAACGAGACCACCTGCTCCCCCGCCACCGCGTCGTGGACCGCGTCGGCGACGACCTCGGGGTAGTAGCCCGTGCGGTCGATCGCCTTCTTCAGCTCACGCGCGTGGTCGACGTCGTCAGCCGCGGGTCGGAGGGGACGCATGGCCGCAGTCTGTCACTGCCACGCGGTTGTCTCGACGCCGAGGGCGGACGTGCCCAGCCGGGGCCGGGCGAGGAACACCCGGTCGACCGGGTGTTCCTCCGGCTCGGCAGGGAAAACCTGCGCTGGGAGGCCTGTGCAACGCCCACCCAGCGCACGTTCTCCCTGTCCGGCCCGGGTCACCGGACCTGGTCAGTCGTCGGCGAGGAGCCGACGAACTCGTTCGGCGGTGATGGCCTCGCGGGCCGGCTCGAGGTCCGCCCACCTGAACCGCTCGCCGTCCATGCCCGTCCGGCGCTTGACCATCTTGTCGCGCTCCTTCTCGCGCAGGACGACGTCCGCCGCGGTCTGACCGGGCCGGAGGAGCTCGCCGTACTTGACCTTGCCGTCCAGCTCGGCGTACTTCGGCCGACGGCGGCCGGCCTTCCAGACGAAGTCGAGGCAGGCCAGCAGGTCACCGGTCTCGTCACACCTCACCTCGACCTGCGGTTCGGGTCGGGGCAGGCTGTTGCGGTAGCAGAAGTGCACGAACCGCGACTCCAGGACGCTCTCGATGCGGGGGTCGGCCAGCCTGAGCACGATCTCGGTCCGCAGGGTCTCGGGCCAGTCCCGCATCAGGTCCAGCCGCTCACGCAGCGCCTCGGGGGTGGTCTGCCGGGTGTGCAGCAGGTGGTTGACCTGGGCCAGGCCGACCTCGGTGTCGACGGCAGTCGTCAGCTCGATCGCGGCCCGGGTCGGGCTCACCATCGGCAGGCCGTGCACCTCGACCAGGTCGCCGGGCAGGAGCGCCCCTCGGTGCTGCACGACGCCCGCCTCGCGTCGACCGGACCGACGGTCGAAGCGGGTCACGTGCACCTCGGAGAGGTCGAGTCCCCACTCGGGAGCGCCGAACCACACGGCAGCGCTGAGGTGGGACAGCGCGACCGGGACGTCGGCCTGCGCGAGCACCGCGCGCGAGGTCACCGCGTGGCGGCCGAGCCTGTCGAGGGCGACGAACCCGTCGTACGGCGAGTAGGCCCCTCGCCGGGGCCGGGCCAGCTGCCGGTCGCGGACCCCGCACAGCAACGCGCGGTCCGACCACCCCTGCACCACGAGCTCGCGGCGCAGCGACATCCGCAGCATCCACGCCGTACGCCGCGCGGCCAGCGCGGCGGAGACCGGTGGCGCGGGCAGGAGCACGAGCGGCGCCGGCTCGGCGCTGGACTCGGCGGTGGGTCGCACGTCGATGGTCACGCCCACCACGGTGCTCAGCCCGGTGCCGGCCACACCTGACCACCCGCGGCCTGTGGACAGCCAGCCGGCGACGAGCGTGGCGCGCGCTGCCCGGGAGCACCGGACCCGCACAGCCCCGGTCGAGCCTGCCAGGGAGAACTCGCGCTGGGTGGGCAGTGCATTGCCCTCCCAGCGCGAGAACTCCCTGGCAGGCTGACGGAACACCCGGTCGACCGGGTGTTCCTCGCCCCGGGCCGCCCAGGCCCACCCCAGCGCCGGCGCCAGCGCCAGCGACAGGACCGCGCGCCTACTCCGGGATCGTGTCGCTCGGGTGGTCGGCCATGCGGCGCACGAAGAGGTCGGAGCGCGGCTCGGTGACCGGGGCGACCCGACCGACGGCGGTCAGCACCGTCGAGCCGTGGGCACCGGCGAGGACGAGGGAGAGCTCGAGGGAGCTGAGCTGGGGCAGGTCGTCCTGCATCTGCGCGACCCGGCTGATGAGCCGCTCGACGGCGCCGACGTCGACGGGCTCGGCGCCGCGGTAGCCGAAGAGGATGGGCGAGCTCTTGACCTCGCGCACCATCGCGGAGACGTCGCGCGAGCCGAGCGGCGGGATGCGGTAGCTGCGGTCGGACAGGAGGTCGATGATCGGCCCGCCGATGCCGAAGGAGACCACGGGCCCGAAGAGCGGGTCCTCCATGGTGCGGATCGCCACGGGGACGCCGGGCGGCGCGTTCTTCTGCACCACGAACTCCGCGCCGTCGGCGTCGCGCACCAGGGAGGTCAGCGACTCCCAGGCGGTGCGCATCTCGGCGGTGCTGTCGATGTTGCGCCACACGTGGGCGAGGTCGGGGCGCTCGCGCAGGCCCTCGGCGGTGGCCTTGAGGACGACGTCCCAGCCGAGCTTGCGGCCGGCCGACTGCGCCTGCCGGACGGAGGTGACCGGCAGAGCGGGCCACAGCTCGATGCCGTAGGCGGCGAGCAGGGCACCGAGCTGCTCGCGGCCGAGGTCGGCGCCGTCGGGGTGGGCGTCGAGCACCTCGGCGACGACGCGCTGGGCCCGGCCGGTGTCGACCTCGGCCGGGTCGGGCGGGGCCCCGTCGGGGGTGCGCAGCCACACGGCGTAGTCGACGACGCTGGCCAGCGCGCGCACGGCCGCCTCGACCGCGGGGTACGACGGCACCGAGCCGCGCCCGGCCGAGGCGCCCGCCACGTCGGGGACCCGCAGCAGCTCAGGCACGCCCTCGGCGCCGAGGAAGGACGAGACGAGCGGCTTGTCGGACTGCTCGCCCACCGCGGCCAGCACGTTGGCGACGTCCTCGCCGGAGACGTTGAGCGGCGGGATGTAGACCGCGATGACCGAGTCGACCTCGGGGTCGTCGATGACGTCGTCGAGGGCGTCCTCGAAGTCCTCGGCCGTCGGCTCGGCGCTCAGGGTCACCGACCGGGTGACCAGCAGACCGACCGCGGCGGCCGCGTCGGCGGCGAGCAGGCCGAGGGCGTCGGAGTTGCCGACGACGGCGACCCGGCGTCCGCGCGGCAGCGGCTGGTGGGCCAGCAGCTGGGCGACGTCGAACATCTCCTCCAGCGTGTCGACCTGGATGATCCCGGCCTGCCGGAACATCGCGTCGAGCGCCTCGGGCGGCGCGGCGATGCGGCGTACGGCGTGGCCCATCGGCACGCCCTGGGTGGTGCGCCCGGAGCGGACGGCGATGATCGGCTTGCGCAGCGAGACCCGGCGGGCGATGCGGGAGAACTTGCGCGGGTTGCCGATGGACTCGAGGTAGAGCAGGACGACCTCGGTGGCGTCGTCCTCCTCCCAGTACTGCAGGAGGTCGTTGCCGGACACGTCGGCGCGGTTGCCGGCCGAGACGAACGTCGTCAGGCCCAGTCCGCGGTTGCGGACCTTCTCCAGGATCGCCGAGCCCAGGGCGCCGGACTGGCAGAAGAACCCGGCGCGGCCGCGCGGCGGCATGACGGGCGAGAGCGAGGCGTTGACCGAGACCGCCGGGTCGGTGTTGATGACCCCGAGGCAGTTGGGGCCGATCAGCCTCAGGCCGTAGGAGCGGGACAGGCCGACGAGGTGGCGCTGGCGGCGGCGGCCCTCCTCGCCGGTCTCGGCGAAGCCGCTGGAGATGACGATCATCCCGTGCACGCCCTTGGCTGCGCAGTCGAGCACGACGTCGGTCACCGAGTCGGCGGGCACCGCGACGATGGCGACGTCGACGTCGTCGGGGATGTCGCCGACCGACTTGAACGCCGGCAGGCCCGAGACGGCGGCCGCGCTGGGGTTGACGGCGTACACGCGTCCGGTGAAGTCACCGGTGACCAGGTTGCGCACCAGCACCTGGCCGATCGTGTCCTGGCGACGGCTGGCGCCGATGATCGCGATCGAGCGGGGGTTGAAGAACCGCTCGATGGAGGCCGCCTCGGCCCGGTGCTCGCGGCTCTGCATGACGCCGATCGAGGTGTCGGTGAGGTCGATGGGGAACTCGAGGGAGAGCACCCCGTCCTCGTACCCGCTGACCACCTTGTAGCCGGCCTCGCGGAACGTGTGGATCATCCGGCTGTTGTCGGGCAGCACCTCGGCGGTGAACTTGCCGATGCCGCGCTCGCGGGCGGCCTGGGCCAGGTGCTCGAGGAGCAGCTGGGCGATGCCGCGGCCGTGGTGCTGGTCCTCGACGAGGAAGGCCACCTCGGCCTCGGACTCCCCCACGACGTCGTAGCGGCCGACGGCGATCATCCGGCCCTGCAGGATCATCACCAGGGCCACCCGCTGGTCGTGGTCGACCTCGGTGAAGCGCTTGACGTCGCGCTGGGACAGCGTCGGCATGGGCGAGAAGAACCGGTAGTACTTCGAGCGGTCGCTGACCCGGGCGTAGAAGTCGACCAGCAGGTCGGCGTCGTCGGGACGGATCGGGCGCACGTGGGCCGTGCGGCCGTCGCGCAGCAGGACGTCGGCCTCCCAGTGCCGGGGCGCCGACGGGGCGTCGGTGTGGGGGTCCGCGGTCACGGGTCCCACGCTACCGGGACGGGGCGACCCGGCGTGCCCCCGTCGGGAGCGGCCGCGGAGGGCGCGAGAATGCCGCCATGGCACGGCGTACGACGCAGCAGGAGCCCCCCGAGGACTTCGAGGAGCACATCCTCGACATCGACGTGGGCGAGGAGATGCGCAACTCCTTCCTCGAGTACGCCTACTCCGTCATCTACTCCCGCGCGCTGCCCGACGCCCGCGACGGCCTCAAGCCGGTGCAGCGCCGGATCCTCTACACGATGAACGACATGGGCCTGCGGCCCGACCGCGGCCACGTCAAGAGCGCCCGCGTCGTGGGCGAGGTCATGGGCCGCCTCCACCCGCACGGCGACGGCGCGATCTACGACGCCCTGGTCCGCACCGCGCAGCCGTGGTCGCTGCGGCTGCCCATGATCGACGGCCACGGCAACTTCGGCTCGCCCGACGACCCGCCGGCCGCCATGCGCTACACCGAGTGCCGGATGGCCCCGCCGGCGGTGGCGATGACCGCCGACATCGACGAGGACACCGTCGACTTCCGGCCCAACTACGACGGCCGCGAGCTCGAGCCGTCGGTGCTGCCCGCGGCCATCCCCAACCTGGTGGTCAACGGCACCACGGGCATCGCGGTGGGCATGGCCACCAACTGCGCGCCGCACAACCTGGTCGAGGTCGTCCAGGCGCTGCGCCACCTCATCGCCCACCCGGCGGCCTCCGTCGACGACCTGATGCGCTTCGTGCCCGGCCCCGACCTGCCCACGGGAGGCAAGATCGTCGGCCTCGACGGCATCCGCGACGCCTACGAGACCGGCCGCGGCACCTTCAAGATGCGCGCCACCGCGCGGGTCGAGGCCGTCGGCCGCCGCAAGGGCATCGTGGTCACCGAGCTGCCCTACGGCGTCGGCACCGAGAAGGTCGTCGACCGGATCAAGACCCTCGTGCAGGGCAAGAAGCTGCAGGGCATCGCCGACATCAAGGACCTCACCGACCGCGAGAAGGGCCTGCGCCTGGTCATCGAGGTCAAGAACGGCTTCGTCCCCGAGGCCCTGCTCGAGCAGCTGTTCCGGCTGACCCCGATGGAGGACTCGTTCGGCATCAACGCCGTCGCGCTCGTCGACGGCCAGCCGCGCACCCTGGGCCTGAAGGAGATGCTCGAGGTCTTCCTGGGGCACCGCTTCGACGTCGTACGCCGCCGCACGACGTTCCGGCGCGGCAAGGCCGCCGACCGGCTGCACCTGGTCGAGGGCCTGCTCGTCGCGATCCTCGACATCGACGAGGTCATCCAGCTCATCCGCTCCTCCGACAACGCCGCCGAGGCGCGCGAGCGGCTGATGACGGTCTTCGACCTCTCCGAGCTGCAGGCCGACTACATCCTCGACATGGCGCTGCGCCGGCTCACCAAGTTCTCCCGCATCGAGCTGGAGAAGGAGCAGGCCGAGCTGCTGGCCGAGATCGAGCGGCTCGACGCGATCCTCGGTGACGACGCGCTGCTGCGCCGGCTCGTCTCCGACGAGCTCGCCGACGTCGCCAAGACCTACGGCACCCCGCGCCGCACCGTCCTGCTCGAGTCCGCCGGTACGACAGTCAGCGCGGCCGCCGCACCCCTGGAGGTGCCCGACGACCCGTGCTACGCGCTGCTGTCCTCCAGCGGGCTGATGGCGCGCACCAGCTCCGCGGAACCGCCGGCCACGGGCGAGGGCAGGGCCAACCACGACGTCGTCGTCTCGGCCGTCGCCGCGACCGCCCGGGGCGAGGTCGGGGTGCTGACCTCGGCCGGGCGCCTGGTGCGGCTCGCCGTCCTCGACCTCCCGACGCTGCCGCCCTCGGCCAACGACCCCAACCTGTCGGGCGGGCTGCCGGTCAGCGAGGTCCTCACCCTCGCCGCCGGGGAGCGGGTCCTGGCGCTGTGCACCCTCGCCACCTCCGGCCCGGGCCTCGCGCTCGGCACGCGCCAGGGCGTGGTCAAGCGGGTCAACCCCGAGGTGCTGGGCCGCGACGAGTGGGAGGTCATCGGCCTCCGGGACGGCGACGAGGTCGTCGGAGCCGTCGAGCTCACCACCGGCGAGGAGACCCTCTGCTTCATCAGCAGCGTCGCCCAGCTGCTCCACTTCCCGGCCTCGGCCGTGCGGCCGCAGGGCCGCTCCGGCGGCGGCATGGCCGGCATCAAGCTCGGGGCCGACGAGCGCGTCGCCTGGTTCGGCGCCATCGACCCGGCCGCCCCGCAGGGGTCGGTCGTCGTCACCTCCTCCGGCGCCTCGACCGCCCTGCCCGGCACCGAGCCCGGTTCGGTCAAGGTCACGCCGTTCGACCTCTACCCGGCCAAGGGCCGGGCCACCGGCGGCGTCCGCTGCCACCGCTTCCTCAAGGGCGAGGACGTGCTCGTCCTGGCCTGGGCCGGCGCCGCCCCGCCGCGGGCGGCCGCGGCCAGCGGGGCCCCGGTCGAGCTGCCCGCTCCCGACCCGCGGCGCGACGGCTCGGGCCTGCCCGGCTCGCAGCCCGTCGCGGCCGTGGCCGGTCCGCTCGCGGCGCGGTTGCCCGAGGCCCCGGCCGACGACGCTGTGCCAGGCTGACCGCCATGAGCTCCCTGCGCCGCCTCGCCGCCGCCGCAGCCCTGGCCCTCGCGCTGCCCGCGCTGGCGGCCTGCAGCGGCGGTGACGACCCGTCCCAGAACGCCGACGCCGACGCCGACGGCAGCGGCGAGGCCAGCCCCGCGGAGGTCCTGGCCTTCGCCGGGGAGCAGCTCGGCGAGACCGCCGGCGTGCGGCTCCGCCTGTCCACCACCGACACCCCCGACGTCGACCCGTTCCTGGGCAGCGCCGAGGGCGTGGTCACCCGGGCGCCGGCGTTCGAGGGCCAGGCCAGCGGCACCTTCCAGGGCCAGAGCGCCACGGTGGCCGTGCGCTCGGTCGACGGCACCTTCTACGCCGAGCTGCCCATCGTCGGGTGGCAGGACTTCGACCCCGCCACCCTGTGCGCGCCCGACCCGGCCACCCTGATCGACCCCGACGCCGGTGTCTCGTCGGTGCTGGCGGAGGCCACCGACGTCGAGCAGGGCGACGAGGCCCGCGCCGAGTCCGACAACGAGGTCACCGGCACCCGCTACACCGCCACCGTGCCGGGCTCGGCGATGAAGAACGTCCTGCCCTGCGCCCCCGGCGACACCTTTGAGGGCACCTTCCTCGTCGACGCCGACGGTCGGCTGCGCGAGGCGGTGCTCACCGGCGAGTTCTTCTCCGGCGCCCCCGAGCTCACCTACACGATCTTCCTCAGCGACTACGGCGTCGAGCAGGACGTCACCGCCCCCACCGACGGCCCGTGACCACCCCGACCAGCCCGGTCGGCACGCGCGCGCTGCTCGCGCTCGCCGCGGTCGCGGTCGGGTTCGCCGCCGTCGACACCTACGTCGTCGTGCTGGCCCTGCCCGACATGATGGTCGCCGTCGACATCGACGTGGAGCAGCTGCAGCGCGCGGCCCCCATCGTGTCCGGCTTCCTGCTCGGGTACGTCGCCGTGCTCCCCCTCGTGGGCCGGGTGGCCGACCTGCGCGGACCGGTGCCGGTGCTGCTCGCCTCCCTCGTCGTCCTCGCCGTCGGCTCGGCGGTCACCGCGGCGTCGTACGACCTGGTGACGATGGTGCTCGGCCGGTTCGTCCAGGGCGTCGGCGGCGGCGGCCTGGTGCCGGCCACGATGACCCTGGTCGCCGCGCTCTACCCCGTCGAGCGCCGCGGGCTGCCCCTCGGCCTCGTCTCGGCCGTCCAGGAGCTGGGCAGCGTCCTGGGACCCCTGGCGGGCGCCGCCGTGCTGGCCTTCGGCTCGTGGCGCAGCATCTTCGGGCTGACCTGCGCGGGCGGGTTGCTGCTGTGGGCAGCCGTGCGGGTGCAGGCCCGCAGCGAGGTGCCGCCGCGCGAGGGCCGCCCGGACCTGCTCGGGGCCGCGCTCGTCGTGGTCGCCGTGGGGGCGACGTACCTCCTGCTGGCGCCGCCGCGCTCGCTCTACACCGACCTGACCTGGGGCGAGCTGTTCATCCCGCTGGTCGACGACGGCAGCCGGTGGACCCAGCCCGTCGGCCTCGTCGCGGTGGCGGCCGCCGCGGCGTTCGCGCTGCGCTGCCTGCTCGCCCGCCGCCCACTCGTCGACGTGCGGTCGTGGGGCCGCACCCTGGTCGAGGCCGACCTCGCGGGCGCGGCCTGGCTGGCTGTGGCCCTGGGCGGGGTGGTGCTCGCCTTCGCCAGCGCCGACCCCGAGCAGTCGGCGATCAGCCCCCAGGCGCCGTGGTTCCTGCTGGGCTCGGCGGTGGCGGTGGTCGGGCTGGTGCGCCACCTGCGTCGCGCCGCCTCGCCCCTGGTCCCCCGGGGCACCCTGGCCCCCCGTCCGGCCTGGGGTGCCCTGGTCGTCAGCCTGCTGGTCGGCTGGGCCCTCATCGCGGCCCTGGTCGACATCCCGCTCTTCGCCCGCACCGCCGAGCGCGACTACGACCAGCTCGACGCCGCGCTGGTGCTGGTGCGGTTCCTCCTCGCCCTGCCCGTCGGGGCCGTGGTCGGCGGCCTCCTCGTGCGCCGCCTCCCCGCGGGCGCCGTCACCGCCGGCGGCATGCTCGCCGCCTCCGGCGCCTTCTGGTGGATGGCGCAGTGGGACCAGGGCTCGCTCGACTCCACCCTCAGCACCCTCCCACTGGTCCTCGGCGGCCTCGGGTTCGGCCTGGCCCTCGCGCCGGTCAACGCCGCGATGCTCGCCTCCACCCGCGACGACGCCCACGGCCTGGCCAGTGCGCTCGTCGTGGTCGCCCGGATGATCGGCATGCTCGTCGGCATCAGCGTCCTGACGACCTACGGCCTGGCCCGCCTGTACGACGAGCGCCGGGCCGACCCCTCCCTCGGGCTGCGGGAGCTCGGGCTGCTGCAGGAGCGGGCGGTCTTCGAGGGCGCCGCCCTGGTCGCCCTGGTCGCCGCGGTGGCCGCGGTCGCGCTGTTCCGGGGTGCGGCGACTCGCGGGGTGGACACCCGCGAGGCCCTCCGCGTCGGCTGACTACATTCCTGGCCGTGCCCGACTTCGACGACCTCATCCGCGCCAACCAGGACTACGCAGCCAGCTTCTCCCTCGGTGGGTTCGACGGCATCGCCCGCGCGGGCGTCGGCGTCGTGACCTGCATGGACTCCCGCATCGAGCCGCTGGCCATGCTCGGCCTGACCCAGGGCGACGCCAAGATCCTGCGCAACCCCGGCGGACGCGTGAACCACGACACCCTCGAGGCGCTGGTGCTCGCGGTGCACCTGCTCGGTGTCCAGCGGATCCTGGTCATCCCGCACACCCGCTGCGCCGTCGCCTCCAGCACCGCGGAGGAGCTGCGCAGCCGGGTCGAGGAGTCCGCGGGCGACTCGGCCGCCGACGTCACGATGCCGGTCGTGCGCGACCAGCTCGAGGCCCTGGCCGACGACGTCCAGAAGATCCGGACCCACCGACTCGTCCCCGGCACCGTCGAGGTGGGCGGGTTCATCTACGACGTCGACACCGGGCTGCTCGACCGCAGGTTCTGACGCCCGGTCTCAGGCGTCGAGGGCCTCGACGTCGACCTCGTAGGCGCCCTGCACGATGAACTCCTTGCGCGGGGCGACCTCGCTGCCCATGAGCAGCTCGAAGACGCTCGCGGCGACGTCGGCGTCGTCGACGGTGAGCTTGCGCAGCGTGCGGCGTCGCGGGTCCATGGTGGTCTCGGCCAGCTGGTCGGCGTCCATCTCGCCGAGGCCCTTGTAGCGCTGGACCGGGTCCTTCCACTTCACGTTCTTCTTCTTCAGCTCCGCCAACCGGCGCTGCAGCTCGTCGTCGGAGTAGGTGTAGACGTACTTGTCCTGGCCCTTGCGGGGGTTGGAGATCTCGATCCGGTGCAGCGGCGGCACCGCGGTGTAGACCCGGCCCTCGCGGATCAGGTCGGGCATGTACTTGAAGAACAGCGTGGCCAGCAGGCACCGGATGTGGGCGCCGTCGGAGTCGGCGTCGGCCATGAAGATGACCCGGCCGTAGCGGGTGGCGTCGAGGTCGAACGTGCGCCCCGAGCCGGCACCGACGACCTGGATGATCGAGGCGCACTCGGCGTTCTTGAGCATGTCGCCGACCGAGGCCTTCTGGACGTTGAGGATCTTGCCGCGGATCGGCAGCAACGCCTGGAACTCGGAGTCGCGCGCCAGCTTGGCCGTGCCGAGGGCCGAGTCGCCCTCGACGATGAACAGCTCGGTGCGCTCGTTGTCGTTGGCCCGGCAGTCGGCCAGCTTGGCCGGGAGCGTCGAGGACTCCAGGGCGTTCTTGCGGCGCTGGGTCTCCTTGTGCTGGCGCGCGGCGATGCGGGTCTTGGCCGCGCCGTAGACCTTGTCCATCAGCGGGCGCGTCTGCTTCTTGTCGGCCGCCCGGGTGCTGCCGAGCCACTCGGTGAGCGTGCGGACGACGATCTTGCGGACCTCGGAGCGCACCGCAGGCGTGCCCAGGATCTCCTTGGTCTGGCCCTCGAACTGGGGCTCGGCCTGGCGCACCGTGACGACGGCGGTCAGGCCCTCGAGGATGTCGGACTTCTCCACGTCGGCGTCGTTGACCTTGAGCACCTTGGCGGCGCGCATCGCCTCGTTGAACGGCTTGACCAGCGCCGCCTCGAACCCGGCGACGTGGGTGCCGCCCTTGGGCGTGGCGATGACGTTGACGAAGGAGCGCAGCTCGGTGTCGTAGCCGGTGCCCCAGCGCACCGCGATGTCGACGCCGAGCTCGCGGTCGACGTCCTGCGGGGTCATGTGGCCGGCTTCGTCGAGCATCGGCACGGTCTCGGTGAACGAGCCCGCACCCTGGATGCGGAGCACCTCGGTGACCGGCTCGTCCTTGCTGAGGTACTGGCAGAAGTCGCCGATGCCACCGTCGTGGCGGAACTTCTCCTCCGACGGCGTCTCGCCGCGCAGGTCGCGGATCACCAGCTCGAGGCCCGGCACGATGAACGACGTCTGCAGGGCGCGCCCGACGAGTCCGTCGATCTCGAAGGTGGCGTCCTTGGTGAAGATGCGCCGGTCGGGCCAGAACCGGATGCGGGTGCCGGAGGTCCCCTTGGCCACCCGCCTGCCCTTGCGGGTCATGCCGCTCTGCTCGGTGAACCCGGCGTCGGGGCCCTCGCCGTCGAAGACGCCGGGTGCCCCGTGCCGGAAGCTCAGGCCCTGCTGGGCCGGTGAGCGCTCGACGTCGATGTCCATCCGGGCCGACAACGCGTTGACCACGGACAGGCCGACGCCGTGCAGGCCGCCGGTGGCGACGTACGAGCCGCCGCCGAACTTGCCGCCTGCGTGCAGCTTGGTCGCGACCACCTCGACGCCCGGGAGCCCGGTCTTGGGCTCCTTGTCGGTGGGGATGCCGCGGCCGTCGTCGTGCACCTCGGCCGAGCCGTCGGCGTGCAGCGTCACCTCGACCCGGCGCGCGGCGCCGGCCAGCGCCTCGTCGACACCGTTGTCGATGATCTCCCACAGGCAGTGCATGAGGCCGCGAGTGTCGGTCGACCCGATGTACATGCCGGGGCGCTTGCGCACCGCCTCCAGGCCCTCGAGGACCAGCAGGTGGGCGGCGTTGTACGTGTCGGCGATCGCCGGGCTCCCTTCGGGGTGGTGTGGCCCCGCAGGGTGCCGGGGCACCGTTGATCCTACGGAAGACATCCCCCAGCCCGGTGCAGGCTCGCCCCTCACCCGACCGTCACGAAGTGGACACGATCCGAGGTCGTCCGCGCGTTCGACTCCCGTGGCACCGCACGTACCCGCACAATCGAGACACCCCTGGCACGACAACTGAACAGCCCCGGCGGCGGCTGCCACGGACACCGAGGTCCACGGCATGGAAGGCCTCCGGTCGGGGAAGGACCAGCGTGATGGGATCGCGTGGCGTGCACCACCTCAGAACGGGAATCTTGCTCCCGCTCGCTAGGTTGGACATGGCACCGACTGAATGAGAGAAGAGGCCCCAAGTGACGACTGCGACCGCCCCCAGCACCACCCTGACTGCTGAGGACCGCTGCGACCGCTGCGGTGCCCAGGCCTACCTCCGTGTCGAGCTCCAGAGCGGTGGTGAGCTGCTCTTCTGCGCCCACCACGCCCGTGAGCACGGCGAGAAGCTCAAGGAGGTCGCCGCCACCGTGCAGGACGAGACCCACAAGCTCTCCAGCACCGGGGGCACCACCGACTCGGAGCGCTGAGCGCCCACCCGCCCGTCCACGACGGCCCCGGACCTGTTGGTCCGGGGCCGTCGTGCGTCTGCGGTGTCCCGGTCTGCCAGGCTCTGCGCCGTGGCCGTCCTGCTGTCGTTGTGCGCGGCCCTGGCCTACGGCCTGTCCGACTTCGTCGGCGGGCTGGCCTCGCGTCGCGCGAGCCCGTGGGCGATCGCGCTGCTCTCGCAGCTCGGCGGCGGCGGGGTCGCCCTGGTCCTGGCCCTCCTCCTCGGCGGCGACCCGCGACCCGCCGACTGGGGCTGGGCGGTGCTCGCCGGCGCCGGCAACGGCGTCGGCACCGCCTTCCTCTACCGCGGCCTGTCCGGCGGCCGGATGGGCGTCGTGGCGCCCGTCTCGGGTGTCGGTGCCGCCGTCGTGCCGCTCGTCGTCGGCCTGGCCACCGGCGAGCGGCCCGGGCCGCTGGCCTGGGTCGGCTTCGCGGCGGCGCTCCCGGCGATCTGGCTGGTCGCGCGGGAGCCGGTGCCCGAGGTCGATTCCGCGGCCGCACCCCGCGCCTCGGTCGCCACCGGCGTGCTGGACGGCGTGCTGGCCGGGCTCGGGTTCGGCGTGCTGTTCGCCGCCCTGGGCCAGGTGCCGGAGGCCTCCGGCTTCGGCCCGCTGGCGGCCAACCAGGTCGTCGGGGCCGCCGTGGTGGCGGCCGTCGCCGCGTCCCTGCGCAGCCCCTGGGTGCCGCGCGAGCCGGCGGCGTACGTCGGGCTCGTGAGCGGCTCGCTCGGCGCGAGCGCGACGGGGCTGTTCCTGGTGGCCACCCAGTCGGGCTACCTGACGGTCGCGGCCGTCATCACCTCGCTCTACCCCGCGTTCACGGTGCTGCTGGCGGCCGCCCTGCTGCGCGAGCACGTGCACCGGGCGCAGGCGGTCGGGCTCGCGCTGTGCGCCGTGGCGGTCGCCCTGATCGCCGCCGCCTGAGGACGCTGGGGACCGGGCCGGAAGACAGCTGCGGGCCCCTGCTGCGTTGAAACCAGCAGGGACCCGCAGGTCAGGTGGAGCGGCTCAGTCGAGGTAGTCGCGCAGGACCTGCGACCGGCTCGGGTGGCGCAGCTTGGACATCGTCTTGGACTCGATCTGGCGGATGCGCTCGCGCGTGACGCCGTAGACCTTGCCGATCTCGTCGAGGGTCTTGGGCTGGCCGTCGGTCAGGCCGAAGCGCATGGAGACCACGCCGGCCTCGCGCTCGGAGAGGGTGTCGAGGACGGCGTGCAGCTGCTCCTGGAGCAGCGTGAACGACACCGCGTCGGCCGGGACGATGGCCTCGGAGTCCTCGATGAGGTCACCGAACTCGGAGTCGCCGTCCTCGCCGAGCGGGGTGTGCAGCGAGATGGGCTCGCGGCCGTACTTCTGGACCTCGATGACCTTCTCGGGGGTCATGTCGAGCTCCTTGGCGAGCTCCTCGGGCGTGGGCTCGCGACCGAGGTCCTGCAGCATCTGGCGCTGGACGCGGGCGAGCTTGTTGATGACCTCGACCATGTGCACCGGGATGCGGATCGTGCGGGCCTGGTCGGCCATCGCGCGGGTGATGGCCTGGCGGATCCACCACGTCGCGTAGGTCGAGAACTTGTAGCCCTTGGTGTAGTCGAACTTCTCGACCGCCCGGATCAGACCGAGGTTGCCCTCCTGGATCAGGTCGAGGAAGAGCATGCCGCGGCCGGTGTAGCGCTTGGCCAGCGAGACGACGAGGCGGAGGTTGGCCTCGAGGAGGTGGTTCTTGGCGCGCCGACCGTCCTCGGCGATCCACTCGAGCTCCTCGGTGACCTTGGGCGTGATCTTGCCGCCCTTGGCCAGCTTCTCTTCCGAGAACAGGCCGGCCTCGATGCGCTTGGCGAGCTCGACCTCCATCTCGGCGTTGAGGAGCGGGACCTTGCCGATCTGCTTGAGGTAGTCCTTGACCGGGTCGGCCGTCGCACCGGCGACCATGACCTGCTGGGCGGGCTCGTCGGTGTCGTCGGCGGCGGAGATGACGAAGGTCGAGGTGGCCGTGGCCTCCTCCTCCGCCTCCTTGATGGTCGGGTCGGCCTCGACGTCCTTCTCGAACTGGTCGTCGGGGACGTCGGGCAGGACCTTCTTGCCGTCGGGGCCGACCGCGGGCGCCGCGGTCTCGGCCGGCGCGGCAGCCTTCTTGGCGGCGGTCTTGGCCGTGGTCTTCTTCGCCGCGGCCTTCTTGGCCGGTGCGGCGGGCGCGGCGGGCGCGGCGGGCGCGGCGGGCGCGGCCTCGGCCGGCGCAGCGGCTGCCGGTGCGGCCTTCTTGGCGGCCGGCTTCTTGGCCGTCGCCGTCGCGGTCTTGCGGGTGCTCGCGGCCGCGGCGGCGCGCGAGGCCGTGGGCAGCTCGACGCTCAGGCCGAGCGAGGAGAGGTGCTCGAGCAGCGACTTGAGGTGGCGCGGCTCGACGCCGGCGTCGTCACTGGCCCGGCGCACCTGGTCGGGACTGAACGCCCCGGTCGGGCGGGCCTGCTCGATGAGCTCGAGGACGGCGGGGTGCGCCAGCACCTCGGTGGGGATCTTGCGTGCGTTCGAGGACACGAACACCTCTCGTCAGGCAGGTCGTCAATCAGGGTCTTCCAGCAGTGCGGCGGTTCGGGGCGCGACAAGGACCCCTGTCGTCAAGAGCCGCCTGGATGATTCTGCCACGGTCGGGGTGAGGTGCGTGCCCCGACGCCTCAGGTAGCCGCTCCCGAGGCCTTCGACGGCGACGACGACGAGGCCTTCGACGAGGCCGGGGAGGCCTTGGCGGCGGCCTTCTGCTCCTTCTTGAAGTCCCGCACCTTCTGCAGGCTGGCGGCGTCGACGACGTCGGCGACCGAGCGGAACCCGTCGAGGGCGTAGTCGCCGGCCGCCTTCTCCCAGCCCTCCGGCCGCACGTCCTCGTGCTTGGCGACCACGGCCACGAAGATGCGGGCCTTCTGCGCGCCGAAGCCGGGCAGCGCCTGGAGCCGCTCGGCCAGGTCGCGCCCGTCGGCGGCCTCGGTCCAGATGCGCTCGGCGTGGCCGTCGTACTCCTCGACGACGAGGCGGGCGAGCTCCTGCAGCCGGGCGGCCATGGAGCCCGGGAAGCGGTGGATGGCCGGGGTCTGCGAGCAGAGCGCGGCGAACTCGTCGGGGTCGGCGTCGGCGACGGCCTGCGGGTCGAAGGTCCCGAACCGCTCGACGACCTTGGCCGGGCCGCGGAAGGCGTGCTCCATCGGGTACTGCTGGTCGAGCATCATCCCGGCCAGCAGCGCGAACGGGTCGTCGCGCAGCAGCTGGTCGGCCGTGTCGTCGCCGGTGTGGATCGCCATGCCAGGCATTGTGCCTGGCGGGGCCGGAGGAGCGGCTCAGGCCTTGACGGCCAGCACCGGGCAGTGCGCGTCGAGCAGCACCCGCTGGGCGTTGGAGCCCAGGATGAGCTTGCCGACCGGGGTGCGGCGGCGCAGCCCGATTACGATCAGCTCGGCGTCGGCAGACTCCGCCACGCTGACGAGGTCCTCGGCCGCCTCGAACCCGCGCACCAGCTGACGCACCTCGTGCTCGACCCCGGAGGCCTCGAGCTTGGCCTGCACCCCCGACAGGTCGGGCTCGGCCTCGTCGCCCCGGGCGCGGTGGGAGTGGACGACGACCAGCGCCGAGCCGCGCAGCCGGGCCTCCTCGATCGCGCGGTCGAGGGCCGCCTCGCCCTCGGGCTTGGGCACGTACCCGACCACCACCGTCATGCGGGCAACCTACCCGCCTGTGGAGGACGCCGCGACCCACCGGCCGGGTGCGGCAGGCTGGCGTCGTGCACCTGCCGGCTCCACCTCCACCAGCCCCGGCCCCACCAGCCCCGGCCCCGCCCGCCTCGGCGGTGACCGAGCCGGTCGGCCGTGCCCTGGAGGCGCTCCTGCGCCGAGCCGTCGTCGACCACGGCGCGACGGAGCGACGGCGGGTGCACCCGCCGGTGGTGCACGTGGGCCTGCCCGGCCGCCCCGACGGCTCGGCCCGGCTCGAGCTGGGCGACCAGCGCCTCGACCACGCGCTCCGCGTCGACGCCCTCGAGGCGATGGTGCGGCGCGTCCGGCGTGTGGTGCCCGCTCCCCTGGTCTGGCTCACCCGGTCCGGCGACCTCGAGGTCCGTGACGTCGACCTGCGATGGCTTGCCGCGGCCCGCACCGCCGCGGCCGAGCTCGCGACGGCGCTCCCCATGGTCGTCGTGACCCGCCGGGCGTGGCGCGACCCCTCGACCGGCGTGGGGCGGGCGTGGGCGCGCCCCCGGCCGCCGGTGTCGGGCTAGGTCCGGACTTCTCGTCCGCCCGGGCGGCATCCACCCCGAGCGGGAGGCCCGTCCTAGGCCTCGTCCCAGGTGTGCACCGGCTCGTTGGTGTGCATGCGCTCGCGGTAGTCGAGCAGGGTCGCCCGCAGACCGTCCCAGCGGTCCTGGTCACGACGGCGGTCCATGGCGGCCACGAACCACTCCGCACCGTTGGTGCCGAGCAGGCAGCGCTGCTCGATGATGCCGAGCAGCCGGTCGACGGTGGCGCCGTCGACGCCCCAGGCCTCGAGGCCCTGCTGGGCCAGCGGCAGCAGCCGTCGCAGCACCAGCTCGGTCGCCCGCACCTGGCCGACACCCGGCCAGTAGACCTGGGCGTCGACCCCGTGCTGGGCGGCGACGTGGAAGTTCTCCTCGGCGGCGCTGAAGGACATCTGCGACCACAGCGGACGCTCGCTCTCGGCCAGGGCCCGGACCAGCCCGAAGTAGAAGGCCGCGTTGGCCATCGTGTCGGCGACGGTGGGGCCGGCGGCCAGCACGCGGTTCTCCACGCGCAGGTGGGGTGTGCGCTGGTCGTCGGAGCCGGTGACGTCGTACACCGGACGGTTCCAGCGGTAGATGGTGCCGTTGTGCAGCCGGAGCTCGGCCAGCTCGGGGGTGCCGCCGGCCTCCAGCACGGCCAGCGGGTCCTCGTCCTCGGTGACGGGCAGCAGGGCCGGGAAGTAGCGGACGTTCTCCTCGAACAGGTCGAAGACCGAGGTGATCCACCGCTCGCCGAACCAGACCCGCGGCCGCACGCCCTGCGCCTTGAGCTCCTCGCTGCGGGTGTCGGTGGCCTGCTCGAACAGCGGGATCCGCGTCTCGCGCCACAGCTGCTGGCCGAGCAGGTAGGGCGAGTTGGCCCCGACCGCGAGCTGGACCGCCGAGATCGCCTGGGAGGCGTTCCAGTAGGCGGCGAACTGGTCGGGCGCGGTCTGCACGTGCAGCTGGGTGCTGGTGCAGGCCGCCTCCGGCAGGATCGAGTCGGAGGTGGTGTCGAGGCGGTCGCGACCGCTGATGACGATCGCCAGGTCCTCGCCCCGCGCGTGCAGGATCTGCTCGCTCAGCAGCCGGTAGCGCGGGTTGGCGCTGATGCTGTGCAGGCCCATGTGGCCCTCGGCGAGCGTCGGCAGGATGCCGATCATCACCAGGTGGGCCCCGACCGCGGCCGACTTGGTCTCGGCGTCGTTGAGGCTGCGGCGCAGGTCGTGCTCGAAGGCCTCGAGGGCTCCCTCGCGCAGCTTGCCGGGCGGCACGTTGATCTCGATGTTGAACTGGCCGAGCTCGGTCTGGAAGTCGGGGTCGGCGATCGCGGCGAGCGCCTCGGCGTTCTTCAGGGCGGGGTCGCCCTGCTCGTCGACGAGGTTGAGCTCGACCTCGAGCCCCGTCATCGGGTCGTCGGTGTCGAACGCGGCCTCGCGCAGCATCCGGGCGAACACGTCGAGGCAACGACGCACCTTCTCGCGGTGGCGCGTGCGGTCGGCGGGAGTGAACTCCTGGTGGTCGACCTCTTCGCCCATGCGCCGAATCTAGAGCCCGCCGGCGCCGCAGGACAGGACCCCCGCGCCCCCCATCAGGTGAGGTCGAGACCCTCCCGCCAGTCGAAGCCCCCGGCCCAGACCGTCGGGGGCACGGCCCGCTCGAGGGCGTCGGTCAGCAGGGCGGCCAGGCCGTAGTCGGGGTCGACGGCCTCGCAACGCTCGAGCGCGCACCACGCCAGCGCGCCGTCACCGGCCTGCCAGGCCGACCAGGCGGTCAGGGTCGCCGGTGCGGCGCGCAGGTGCTCGGGCGCGCGGCGCAGCAGGTCGGTGAAGAAGGCCGTCGCCACCGGCGCCCGGTCGCGCGTGATCGCCGCCCACGCAGCGTCGCGCACCCGCAGTGAGGCCATGCCGCCCAGCAGTCGCGCCGCCTCCGCGTCGCTCGGGGCGGGACGCGCCGGGTCGGCCAGGTGGCGGTCGACGAGCGCGTGGGTCCAGGCACCTTCGTCGGCCTGCACCGCGACCGAGGCGAGCACCTCGGCCGAGCGGGTGGGGAGCCGCGCGGCGAGGGCGGCGACCCGCGCGACCGCGACCGGGTCGGGCTCGAGCCCCGCGGCCAGGGCGGCGCGCGAGGGCTGGACGACGCGACCGTCGACGACCGCCTGGGCCAGGAACGGGTGGGCGGCGAGCCGGTCGCGGTCCAGCGGCGTGCCCTCGGTGTCGCCGGACACGCCGCCAGGCCCGCCGCCGGTCAGGGACCACCAACGGTCGTCGCCGACGTGGAGCGCGGTGACGACGTCGACGCCGGCCCCACGGAACGCGGTGCGCAGCGCCCGCCAGGCGGCCCGGGCGCGGACCCGGTCGGAGGTGTGGACCA
The DNA here is from genome assembly GCF_006346315.1 of Nocardioides litoris. Taxonomy (GTDB): domain Bacteria; phylum Actinomycetota; class Actinomycetes; order Propionibacteriales; family Nocardioidaceae; genus Nocardioides; species Nocardioides litoris. Next base: position 169,212 of record NZ_VDMR01000003.1, read on the forward strand.
GGAGGACGACCCGGGTCGTGTGGTGGTGCACGGCCGGCTCGACCAGCAGCGCGGCCACGGCGGGCAGGTCGGTGGGCGCGGGAGGGAGGTCGACGCGGGCGTGGAAGGAGTGGTCGGCGTCGAGGGTCATCATCACGACCGACTCGGTCGGCCAGAAGCCGAGGACGACGACGCCGGCGGCGACGAGGTCCTCGGGCGAGCGGGCGGTCATGGCGGGGCGCACGGGGGCGCCGGGGAGGGACGAGGTCATGGCGAGGACGCTGCCCGCGGCCGGGGACAGCGAGGGCTGGTGCCGCCGCGGCCTGTGGACGACCTGCGGCCGGGCGGCGGCTGTGGACGACTCGTGGACGGTCCCGGCACCGGCGTGGTGGACGACCAGCGGGAGGATCAGCCCATGCGGTCCACGGCGTCGGTCCTCCACCTGGACCTCGACGCCTTCTTCGCCAGCGTCGAGCAGCGCGACAAGCCCTCGCTGCGCGGCAAGCCGGTCGTGGTCGGTGGCACCGGGGGGCGCGGGGTGGTGGCCACGGCGTCCTACGAGGCGCGCCGCTACGGCGTGCGATCGGCCATGTCGACCCGCGAGGCGCGGGCGCGGTGCCCGCACGCGGCCTTCCTCACCGGCCGGTTCCACGCCTACCGAGAGGCCAGCGAGGCGGTGATGGCGGTGCTCAAGGCGGCCTCGCCCCTGGTCGAGCCGCTCTCGCTCGACGAGGCCTTCGTCGACCTCGCCCGCGCCGACCTGCCCGACCTCGAGGTCGCCACCGTCTCGGCGTACGCCGCCGGGCTGCGCGCGCAGGTCGCCGAGGTGACCGGGGGCCTGACGGCCTCGGTGGGGCTGGGCAGCTCGAAGTTCATCGCCAAGGTGGCCAGCGACCTGGAGAAGCCGGACGCCCTGGTGGTGGTGCCGCCGGGCACCGAGCGCGACCTGCTGCGACCCATGAGCGTCACGGTCATCCCCGGGGTGGGACCGGCGACGACGGAGCGGCTGCGACGCGCGGGGGTGCACACCGTCGCCGACCTCGAGCGCACCGACCTCGCCGAGCTCCACCGCCTCGTCGGGCAGGCCCACGGCACCAGCCTGCACGCCCTGGCCCGCGCGCACGACGACCGGCCGGTGGTGGCCGAGCGCGAGGCCAAGTCGGTGAGCAGCGAGGGCACCTACGAGACCGACCTGACCGACCGCCGGATCATGGAGAGCCTGCTGACCCGGCAGGCCACCGAGGTCGCCGAGCGGCTGCGCAAGCACGGCCTGTCGGGCCGGACGGTGACCATCAAGGTGCGGATGTACGACTTCACGACGCTCAGCCGCTCCGCCACCCTGCCCGAGCCCACCGACAGCGCCGCCACCGTCGCCCGGATGGCCCGGGCGCTGCTGGCCGACCTCGACACCTCCGGCGGCGTGCGGCTGCTCGGGGTCGGCGTCTCGGGCCTCGCCGACTGGGTGCAGGACGACCTGTTCGGCGAGACGGGGCCCGGCCACCAGGAGGGCGCCGACGGGGCCGAGGCGGGAGACGCACCCGACCCCGAGCTCGAGCGGGCGGTGCGCGAGGCGGGCGTGAAGGCCCGCCGGTCGCCGTACGCGCCGGGGCAGGACGTCGAGCACGAGGAGATGGGCCGCGGCTGGGTGTGGGGCTCGGGGCGGGGCGTGGTGACGGTGCGGTTCGAGACGGCGGGGACGCCGCCGGGACCGGTGCGCTCCTACGCGCTGGACGACCCGAACCTGCGTGCGTGGCGGCCCCCGGAGCAGTAGCGTCCGCCGCCGTGGAGATCCGACCCGTCGACCTGTCCAGCGACCTCGAGCTGCGCGCGGCCTACGACGTCGACACCCGCGCGGTGGGCGTCGGGCGGGCCGGGCTGCCGCACTGGTCGTGGCCGGAGATGTCGAGCATGTTCCGCCACGACGACCCTGGCGAGGCCAAGGAGCTGCTCGGCGGCTGGGAGGACGGCCGCCTGGTCGCGGTCGGGCTGGTCTTCGCCCCGCTGGACGACAACCGCGACAAGGCCTGGGTGGGGGCCGAGGTCGACCCGCCCGCGCAGGGTCGTGGCCGCGGACGACAGATGCTCGCCGCGGTCGAGCAGCGGGCCCGCGAGCTCGACCGCACCGTGCTGCTCGCCGAGACCAAGCTGCCCCTCGACGAGGTGACCACCCACCGGCAGCGGCGGTTCGCCGAGGCGGCGGGCTACGACTTCTCCAACGTCGAGGTCGTGCGCCACCTGGCCCTCCCGGTGCCGACCGAGCGGCTCGCCCGGTGGTCGGCCGAGGCGGCCGAGAAGCACCCGGGCTACACCCTCGAGACCCACCTCGACCACCTGCCCGACCACCTGCTGCCCTCGTTCCTGGCCATCTTCGGCCAGCTGTCGGTCGACGCCCCCACCGGCGAGGCCGACTGGGAGGAGGAGGTGATGACCCCCGAGCGCTTCCGCGCCCAGGAGGACGCGTTCGTCGAGGCCGGGCGCCGGGTGTGGTGCACGGTCGCGGTGGCGCCCGACGGCACCGTGGCGGCGTACTCGACCATCTCGGTGCCGCCCGCGGGCACCCGCACCGACGCCTCGCAGTGGGGCACCTTCGTGGGTCGGGAGCACCGCGGCCGCCGGCTCGGGCTGGCCACCAAGGCGGCCAACCTGCGCGCCGTGCAGGACGCCCACCCCGAGATGCGCCGCGTCGTCACCCAGAACGCCGAGACCAACGACTGGATGGTGGCCATCAACGAGCAGATGGGCTTCGTGCCCGTCGAGGCGGCGGTGGAGATGATCAAGCGCGTGGCGCGCGGCTGAACCGCACCGGGTCTCCTGGCCGCAGCTGCGCGCAGGCGGCGAGTTCGGCCGCCCGCACCACGGCCACGACGGGGTAGCCCCCGGTGGTCGGGTGGTCGGCCAGCAGCACCACCGGGCGGCCGTCGGGCGGCACCTGCACGGCGCCGGCGACCATGCCCTCGCTCGGCAGCTCCCGGTCGTCGACCCGCTCGAGGGCCGGGCCGACCAGCCGCAGCCCGACCCGGTCGGCGTCGCCGCTCGCCGACCAGGCGGTCGCGCACAGCCGGCCGAGGGTGCCGGCGGCGAACCGGTCGAGGCGGGGCCCGGGGTCGACCCGCAGCAGCGGCTCCCCCGGCCACCCCCCACCCACCCCCGGTACGTCGCCACCGGGCGGCGCCGGGTCCGCGGGGCCGACCGGCAGCACCCGGCCCGGGCGCACCGGCGGCGGGCCGACGCCCCCGAGCGTGTCGGTGGACCGCGAGCCGAGGACCGGCTCGTCGGCCCACCCGCCCCCGACGGCCAGGTAGGAGCGGACGCCCGCGCGGGCCGGCCCGAGGACCAGCTCGCTGCCCGCCGGCACGCGCACGGCGCGGCCGTGGCCGACGGGCCGGCCGTCGACGGCGACCGCGCACGGCGCGCCGGTGACCGCGACCCAGCGGCTCGACCCGGCCCGCAGCGCCACGCCGGCCAGGGTCGCCTCGAGCACTGCGTCGTCGACGCCGCCGCCGACCAGGCGGCGGGCCAGGGCCGCGGCCGGGGCGTCGAGGGCGCCCGCGCGCGGCACCCCGAGGTGCGCCAGGCCGGGCCGGCCCCGGTCCTGGAGCGTGACCAGGCCGTCGGCGGCCAGCACCGTCCAGCCGGTCATGCGGGCACGAACCGCACCCGGGTGCCGGGGGCGAGGAGGGCGGGGCGGTCACGGGAGGGGTCCCACAGCAGGGCGTCGGTGCGGCCGAGCAGCCGCCAGCCGCCGGGCGACCGGGTCGGGTAGACCCCGCACCACGCCCCGGCCAGCCCGACCGAGCCCGGCGGCACGGCCGTGCGGGGCGTGGCCAGCCGGGGCACCGCCAGGTCGTCGCCCAGGCCCGCCAGGTAGGCGAAGCCCGGCGCGAACCCGCAGAAGGCGGAGACGAACACCGTCGCCGTGTGCCGCTCCACCGCACCGTCGCGGTCGGTGCCCCACCGCGCGGCCACGTCGTCGAGGTCGGGCCCGTCGTAGACCGTCGGCAGCTCGACCACCTCGCCGTCGGGCGGCGCCGTCCCGGGCACCCACGCGGCCGCCCAGGCCGCGACCGCCGCGCGGGCGGCCGCCGCGTCGTCCCGGGCCACCCCGTCGAGCAGCACCGTGCACGCCCCGGGCACCACCTCGACGGCCGGGACCCGCACGGCCCGCAGGTGGGCGGCCAGGTCCAGGGCCGCCGTGGCGTCGGCGACCTCCACCAGCAGCGCCGCCGGGCCGACCTCGACCACCCCGGCGAGCCCACCGCTCACGGTGCCGCGGCCCGCAGCGTCCACCCGGCGTCCTGCAGCGCGGCGCGGACGGCGCGGGCGTGGTCGACGGCACCGGGGCTGTCGCCGTGCACGCACAGCGAGTCGACCCCCGGCGCCAGCCGCAGGGCCTGAGCGGCGACTGCGTCGACGCCCTCGACCAGCGCCCCCGGTCGGTCGCGCGGCAGGAGCCGGCCGGCGTCGTCGTACCCCCGGTCGGGGAAGCCCTCGTGGAGCACGAGCCGCCCGAGGCCGGCCGCCTGGTCGAGCAGCTGGCCGGGCATGCCGAGCACGGGCAGGGTGCCCGAGCCCGCGAGCACGGCCATCGCCTGCTCCTCGTCGTCGAGCACCCGGTGGTAGAGCGCGCCGTGCGGCTTCAGGTAGCGCACCGCCAGCCCGGCCTCCTCGGCCGCGTCGCCGAGCAGCCCGACCTGGTGGGCGACCTGCTCGCGGAGCACGTCGTAGGGCACGTCGCGCGGCACCCGGCCGAAGCCGGCCCGGTCGGCGTAGGAGACCTGGGCGCCGACCGCGACCCCGTGCTCGGCGGCGCCCGCGCAGACCGCGCGCATGACCGCGGGAGACCCGGCGTGGTAGCCGCAGGCGACGTTGGCGCTGGTCACCACGGCCAGCAGGCCGGCGTCGTCGGTCACCTCCTCGCCGAGGTCGGCGTTGAGGTCGATGCCGCTCGATCCGGTCACAGGGGCTTGCCCCAGAAGTCCTCGGTCACGACGTAGCCGAGCCGGTCGTAGAGCGCCCGGGCGCCGTGGTTGTGCCCGAAGACGTTGAGCCCGATCGCCAGGGCACCGTGGTCGCGCGCCCACCGCGCCCCCGCGCGCATCAGCCCGGCGCCGTACCCGCGGCGGCGGTGGGCCTCGTCGACGACGACGTCGAAGACGAAGGCGGTCGGCTTCTCGGTGCACAGCCAGAGCGTGCCGACAGGGGCGCCGTCGACGAGCCCGACGAAGAAGTGGTGGTGCGGCGTCGCCAGCCCCTCGGGCAGCAGCTCGGCGTGCTGCTCGCGCGAGACCTGGAGCGCCCGCTCCGGGTCCTCGCCCGAGCGGGCCCGCTCGGCGGCGTACGACTCGACCTCCTCGGCCTCCCAGGCCGCGAACCCCGCCTCGTCCATCGGCACCAGCGACACCACGGGCTCCGGGGGCGGCTCGGCGGCCAGGTCGAGCCGCATCTGGGTCGCCGCGACCGAGAACCCGCCGCCCGCGACGAGCGCCGCCGCCACCGGGTCGCCCGGCGAGACGGTCACGGTCAGCCGCCCGGCTCCGGCGGCGCGGGCGCGCTGCTCCACCAGCCGGCACACGACAGGGGCGTCGGCCGGGTCGTCGAGGACGACGTCGACGACGCCCTGCTCGGCGCCGTGGTCGCGGACCAGCAGCTCCCCCACCACGTCCGCGCCGCGGAGCACGTGCAGCACCTGGCCGTGCTCGCCGAGCCGCTCGAGCAGCGCCCGGGCGGCCCCGAGCGCCGCCTCGGGATCGCCGTGCTCGTGGGCGTAGCGGCGCCGCTGCAGCCTCGCCAGCAGGGCGGTGGTGTCGGGGTCGGTGACGTGGTGGAGGTGCAGGTCGGGCACCCGCCGAGCCTCCCGTTAGGTTCGAGAGCATGCAACCACCCGTCGCCGCCCGCCGACCGGTCACCACCGAGCACCACGGGCGCACCCGCGTCGACGACCACGACTGGCTCCGCGACAAGGACTCCCCCGAGGTCCGCGCCCACCTCGACGCCGAGAACGCCTGGACCGAGCACCGCACCGCCCACCTCGCCGACCTGCGCGAGACGATCTACGGCGAGATCAAGGCCCGCACCCGCGAGACCGACCTGTCGGTGCCGACCCGGGTGCGCGAGCACTGGTACTACGGCCGGTCCTTCGAGGGTCGGGAGTACGGCGCCACCTGCCGGGTCCCCGTCGGCGGCCCCGACGACTGGACCCCGCCCCGCCCGGCCGAGGACGCGTCGGCCGACGAGCCGGCACTGCCGGGCGAGCAGGTGCTGCTCGACCTCGACGCGCTGGCCGAGGGCCACGACTTCTTCTCCCTCGGCGGGTCGAGCATCTCCCCCGACAGCCGGCTGCTGGCCTATGCCACCGACGTCGTCGGCGACGAGCGCTTCACCATCCGCGTCAAGGACCTCGAGACGGGTGACCTGCTGGCCGACGAGATCACCGGCACCCTCGGCGGCGGCACCTGGGACCGCCAGGGCGAGCACCTCTACTACACGACCGTCGACGACGCCTGGCGGCCCGACAAGGTCTGGCGCCACCGCCTCGGCGCGGCGCAGGCCGACGACGAGCTGGTGCTGCACGAGCCCGACGAGCGGTTCTGGGTCGGCGTGGGCCGCACCCGCAGCGACCGCTTCCTCGTCGCGGTCGTGGGCTCCAAGACGACCACCGAGTACCACGTGCTCGACGCCGACGACCCCGACGCCGGGTTCCGGGTCTGGGCGCCGCGCGAGGAGGGCGTCGAGTACTCCCTGGAGCACGCCGTCCTCGGCGGGCAGGACCGCTTCCTGGTGCTGCACAACGCCACCGGCGCGGACTTCGAGATCGGCGTCGCGCCCGTCGAGCCGACGCCGCGGTCGGGCTGGACCCCGCTCGTCGCGCACGACCCCGCGGTGCGCCTCGAGGACGTCGACGCCTTCGCCGGCCACCTCGTCGTCCACCAGCGCAGCAACGGGCTGACCCAGCTCCGGGTCCTCGAGCTCGACCAGGAGGCCACCGACCCCGGCGCCGCGGTCACCGACGACTACCTCGTGGAGTTCGACGAGGAGGTCTACACCGTCGGCTCCGGCAGCAACCCGCGCTTCGACCAGCCGACCGTGCGCCTGGGCTACACCACGCTGAGCGTGCCGTCGTCGGTCTACGACTACGACGTCCGCACCCGCGAGCTCACCCTGCTCAAGCAGGCGCCCGTGCTCGGCGGCTACGACCGTGCCGACTACGAGGAGCACCGCCTCTGGGCACCCTCGACCGACGGCGCGCAGGTGCCGGTCTCGCTCGTCGTGCGACGCGACGCACGGGCGGCCGGCGGACCCGTGCCGCTCCACCTCTACGCCTACGGCGCCTACGAGGCCTCGATGGACCCCTCGTTCTCCGTCGCCCGGCTCTCGGTGCTCGACCGGGGCGCGGCCTTCGCCATCGCGCACGTGCGAGGCGGCGGCGAGATGGGCCGCCGGTGGTACGACGACGGCAAGCTCGAGCACAAGCAGCACACCTTCGACGACCTCGCCGCCGCGGCCCGCCACCTCGTGGCCGAGGGCTGGACGACCGCCGAGACCCTCGTCGCCGAGGGCGGCAGCGCGGGCGGCCTGCTCATCGGTGCGGTGGCCAACCAGGCCCCCGACGCCTTCGCCGGCCTCGTCGCCGCGGTGCCGTTCGTCGACCCGCTGCGCACGATGCTCGACGCCTCCCTGCCCCTGACCGTCACCGAGTACGACGAGTGGGGCAACCCCGAGGCCGACCCGGCGGCGTACGACACGATCGCGGCGTACGCGCCCTACGACAACGTCACCGAGCAGCGCTACCCGCGGATCCTCGCCGAGACGTCGCTGCACGACACCCGCGTCATGTTCGTCGAGCCGGCCAAGTGGGTGGCCCGGCTGCGCGAGCGGGCCGTCGAGCCCGACGTGCTGCTCAAGACCGAGATGTCGGCCGGCCACGGCGGAGTGTCGGGTCGGTACCAGGCCTGGCGTGACCGGGCGTTCACCCTGGCGTGGGTGCTCGACGTGATGGGCCTCACGGGCGAGACGCCCCGTTCCTGAGGAGTCCCCCTCCGTCCATGAGAACTCCCTGAGATCTCCTCCCAGCGGCAACTCTGCACCCATCCGGGTCGTCCTTGATGTCGAAGGCCTGACAGGTGCCGGAGCCACGGTTGCCCGTCCTCCCTTCCGGGTGGTGCGGGAATCCACCACCGGCGACGAACGTTGGACGTGATGTGGCCGCAAGGTCGGTCACTGGACAAGAGGAGGTCCCCATGGCAACCCGGACCGCACCCACGGGCGCACGCGAGATCGAGGGCCGCGACAGCGTCGGTCTCTACCTCGACGAGATCGCCCGCAACCCCCTGCTCGACGCGGCCATGGAGGTCGAGCTCTCCAAGACGATCGAGGCCGGCCTGATGGCCGAGGCCCTGCTCCAGGAGGGCCGTGTCGGTCGTCGGAAGGGTGGCGCGCCGATGCGGGCCTCCCAGGAGGAGCTCGAGTGGCTCGCCGAGGAGGGGCGCAAGGCCGTCGACACCTTCATCACGGCCAACCTGCGGCTCGTCGTGTCCATCGCGCGCAAGTACGGTCGCGCGCAGATGCCGATGCTCGACCTGATCCAGGAGGGCAACACCGGCCTGATCCGCGCGGTGGAGAAGTTCGACTACACCAAGGGCTACAAGTTCTCGACCTACGCCACCTGGTGGGTGCGCCAGGCGATCACCCGCGGCATCGCCCAGCAGGCGCGTGTCGTGCGGCTGCCCGTGCACGTGGTCGAGGAGCTCAACCAGGTCGGCGGCGCCCGCCGCACCCTGGAGCGGCAGCTGGGCCGTGACCCCGAGCCCGCCGAGATCGCCGCCGAGCTCGGCATGGACGTCGACCGCGTCCTCGACCTGATGGCCTGGGGCCGCGAGCACGTCAGCCTCGACACTCCGGTCGACGAGGACGGTGACACCTCGCTGGGTGACCTGATGGCCCAGGAGACCGCGCCCTCGCCCGACCTCACGGTGCTCGACACCGAGTCGCGCGACCGGCTCAACAGCCTCGTGGGGCAGCTCGACGAGCGGGCGGCCGACATCATCCGCTCGCGCTACGGCCTGGTCGACGGCCGCCAGCACAAGCTCGCCGACATCGGCGCCAAGCACGGCATCTCCGCCGAGCGGGTGCGCCAGCTCGAGCGAGAGGCGCTGCAGAAGCTGCGGCGCCTCGGCGACCCCGACCTCGCCGCCTGACCCAGCACGACCCAGCACCAGACCGCACGACCCCGCCGGCCCAGCGTCACCCGAGAGACGGTGGGCCGGCGTCATTCCTAGGCTGTCCTCGTGGCTGAGGTGCGGATCGTCGAGGGCGGGCTCGACGACCCCGCGGTGGTCGCGCTGCTCGAGGGCCACGTGGCGCAGCTGAGGGCCCTCTCGCCGCCCGAGTCGACCCACGCCCTCGACCTCGCGGCGCTCCGGCAGCCCGCGGTGCGGTTCTGGACGGCGTACGACGGCGCGGAGCCGGTCGGCTGCGCGGCCCTCACGCGCCTCGACGACCCCGCCCACCCCGCCCACCCCGCCGGGCACGCCGAGCTGAAGTCGATGCGCACGGCACCCCACCGCACCGGCGAGGGCATCGCGGCCCGGCTGCTCGAGCACGTGCTGGCCCAGGCGCGGGCGGCCGGGGTGGCGCGGGTGAGCCTGGAGACCGGGAGCGAGGAGTTCTTCGCACCGGCGCGGCGGCTCTACGCCCGGCGCGGGTTCGAGGTGTGCGGGCCGTTCGGGTCCTACCGGCCCGACCCGCTGTCGACCTTCATGACGCGCTCGACCTCGTCCTCGACGTAGGTGGGCCGAGCGAGGCCGAGCCCGCACAGGACCAGCGGCACCGCGGCCAGGGTGAGGGCCACGAGCGGGACCGTCCAGCCACCGGTCGCGTCGTGCAGCACGCCGACACCGAACGGACCGATCGCCGCCAGGAGGTAGCCGGTGCCCTGCACGAACGCCGAGAGCGACGCCGTGCCCTCGGGCGTCCGGGCGCGCAGGCCGATGAGCGAGAGCACGAGCGGGAACGTGCACAGGCCCGTGCCGATGACCAGCGCCAGGGCGACCGCCCAGCCGACGCCGAGGTCGTCGGGGGCGAGGGCCAGCCCGAGGTAGCCGACCGGGTAGCAGGCGGCGAGGGCCAGCACGAGCGGCGTCAGGTCGCGCAGCCGGCCCGCCAGCCACGGCACCAGCGCCGAGAGCGGGATGCTGATCCCGGTCACCACGCCGAGCAGCAGGCCGGCGTCGCGGTCGCTGAACCCGCGGTCGCCGAAGACCTCGGCGACCCAGCCGAACACGGCGTACGCCTGGAGCGACTGCAGGCCGAAGAGACCCGCCAGCAGGCGGCCCGTCCGTGTGCGGGCGACGAGCCGGGCCGGGATGGCGCCCTGCTCGTCGTCGGAGCCGCGCGCGCCGTGGTCGCGGCGGAGCAGGCCGAGCCACGGCACGAGGGCGACCGCCCCGAGGGCGGCCCACAGGAGCAGCCCGGTGCGCCAGCCGTCGCCGGCGGTGCTCACGGGCACGGTCAGCACCGAGGCGGCGGTCAGGCCGACCGCCAGGGCGGTGGAGTAGACGGCCGTCATCGTGCTGACCCGGTCGGGGAAGTGCCGGCGCACCAGGGAGGGCATCAGCACGTTGGCCACCGCCATCCCGCCCAGGGCCAGCAGCGACAGGGCCAGGAACGGCGCCACGCCGTCGACCCGGGTGCGGCCGACCTGCCCGGCCGTGACGGCGACCAGCGCGAGCACCGCGAGGCGGTGGGGGCCGACGAGGGCGGCGAGCCGCGAGCCGAGGCTGCCGAGGACCGCGAAGGCGATGACCGGCAGCGAGGTCAGCAGGCCGGCCTCCGCGCCCGACATGCCGAGGTCGGAGCGCAGCTCGCTCAGCACCGGGCCGATGGCCACGGCGGCCGGCCGCAGGTTGAGGGCGAGCGTGACGACGCCCAGCAGGACGAGCACCTGGCCGCCGCGCCGGCGGGCCGGGTGGTCGTCGCTCACCCCGCGGCCGCGGTCAGCTCGGCGAAGACCTCCTCGACGCGGGCGCGCAGCTCCTCGCGGCTGCCGGTGTTGTCGACGACGTGGGTGGCGATGGCGAGCCGGTCCTCGCGGGAGGCCTGCGAGGCGATCCGCGACTCGGCGTCCTCGCGGGTCCAGCCGCGGTCGCGGACCATCCGCTCGATGCGGACCTCGTCGGGCGCGTCGACCACGAGCACCGCGTCGAAGTCACCCGCGCGGCCGGTCTCGGCCAGCAGCGGGATGTCGTGCACCACGAGGTCGTCGGGCCCGGTGGCGGCCTCGAGCGCGGCGTACCGCTCGAAGACCAGTGGGTGCACGATGGCCTCGAGCCGCTTGCGCTGCTCGGCGTCGTTGAAGACGATCGCCCCGAGGGCGGCGCGGTCGAGGTGGCCGTCGGCGGTGAGCAGGTGCTCCCCGAAGGTCTCGACGACCCGCGCCAGGCCCGGGGTGCCCTTCTCGACGACCTCGCGGGCGAGCACGTCGCCGTCGATGATCGTCGCGCCCAGCTCGGCCAGGATCGTGGCCACGGAGCTCTTGCCCGAGGCCACACCACCGGTCAGTCCCACTCGCACCCGGCGAGCCTAGGACGTGGCCGTGGGGTCAGTCCCCACCCCCGCCGCCCCCGCCGCCGCCGTCCCCACCGCCGCCACCGCTGTCGCCGCCGCTGTCACCGCCACTGTCACCGCCACCCCAGCCACCGCTGTCGCCGTGGTGGTGGTGGTGGTGGCCCCCGTCGCCGCCGTCGCCGAACCAGGCGCCGGAGTACCCGCCGTCACCGCTGGGTGCGCCGGCGCCACGGCGCCACCGTCGCCCTTGGCCGAGCCGCGCGGCCGCGACGACCACCAGGATGAGGACCACGACGATCAAGACCACGATGAGGAATCCCGTCATGGCGCGAGGCTCCCCCGCGCCGGGGCCGTCGAACCCTCCGCGAGGCCGGCCGTCGCCCGGCAGACGTCGGCCCACGGCGTGGGCGCCAGGCCGAGCTCGCGCTCGGCGGCGCTCGAGTCGAGCACGTAGGCGCGCTCGAACTGGTGCACCGTCTCGCGCATCTCGCGCAGGAACGGCACCACCAGGCCGCCCACGGTGAGCACGGCCCGCGGCCAGGTGCGCACCCGCACGGGCTCGCGGCCGGCGGCCCGGCACACGTCGGCGACGGTCTCGGCCTGGGTGCGGGCCGGGTTGGTCGGGGCGTGCCAGACCCGGCCGTGGCTCTCCGGGCGGCCCGCGACCTCGGCCATGGTGCGGGCCATGTCGCGGACGTCGGTGAAGGAGTGCGGCACGTCGGCCCGGCCGAAGACCCGCACGGCCTTGCCGGCCAGGGCCGCGGGAACGACCTGGGCGACGTGCGCGGTGGCGACGTCGGGACCCATGTAGTCCGACCCACGCACCTCGACCGCCCGCAGCCGGCCCGCCTCGTGGGCGGCGAGGGCGTCGGCCCACATCTGCGCCCGCAGCCGACCCTTCGTCCCCGTGGAGGCGTCGGCCATGCCCTCGACCATCGGTCGGTCGACCTCGCCGTAGGGGTAGAGGCACGACGCGGTGACCAGCACGGCCCCGGTGCGCTCCGCGGCGGCCAGGAAGGCCGCGGCGACCGGCGGCCACCAGGTCGACCACACGTCGTACGACGGCGGGTTGACGCAGTTGTGGAGCGCGACGGCGCCCTCGGTCAGCCCGGTCAGGGCCTCGGCGTCGGCGACGTCGAGGGCGACGCGGCGCACGCCGTCGACCTCCGGACCTCGGCCCGAACGGCTCACGAGGAGCACCTCGCTCCCCCGCGCCACCAGCTCCCGCGCCGTCCAGGTGCCCACCGGCCCGGCTCCGACCACCACGTGCTCGTCCATCTCGCTTCTCCCTCATCTATAGAACGAGAGCACCGCTCTCTGTCGTGCTCGAGCCTGGCACCCGAGCGAGGCAAAAACAAGAGCACTGCTCTCGACTGTTGCCGCTGCTCTCGTCGTCGGCCAGGATCGGGGCATGCCGTCCGCACCCCAGACCGCCCGGGCCGCGGCCCGGGCCGAGCTCACGCGAGCGATCCTCGACCGCGCCGGTGAGCAGCTCGCCGAGACCGGGCCGGCCGCCCTGTCGGTCCGGGCCGTGGCCCGCGACCTCGGGATGGCCTCCTCGGCGGTCTACCGCTACTTCCCCAGCCGCGACGTCCTGCTCACCGCCCTGCTCGTCGAGGCGTACGACGACCTCGGCGCGGCCGTCGAGGCGGGCGACGGGGCCGCCCGCCCGCGTGACCTGCGCGGCCGCTGGCGCGGCATCGCCCACGCGCTGCGGACCTGGGCCCACGAGCACCCGCACCGCTACGCCCTGGCCTACGGCAGCCCGGTGCCCGGGTACGCCGCGCCCGGCGACACCGTCCAGCCCGCGACGCGGGTGCCGTTCGCCCTGCTCGGCCTGGTCCGCGACGCCCAGGTCACCGGGCGCACGCCCGTCCAGGGGCTCCGCGTGCCGGCCGCGGAGAAGGCCTCGGTCGCCCGCGTCTCGGCCTTCACCACGCCGGCCCTCACACCGGCCTACACGGTGCGGGCGCTGATGGCCTGGCAGACGCTCTTCGGGGCGGTCTCGCTCGAGCTGTTCGGCCACATGGCCGAGGCCGTGCTCGACCCCGCAGCCCACTACGCCCAGGTGGTCGACCAGCTCGCCGCCGACCTGGGGCTGTCGTGAGTCCGGCCCGACCGGGCCTCCAGCCCGGCGACCGGGTCGCGCTGCTGGTGCCGCCGTCGTCGGCGTACCTCGACGCGGTGCTCTCGTTGCTGGCCCGCGGGATCGTGCCGATCCCGCTCGACCCGCGCCTGACCGAGCACGAGCGCGCCCGGATCCTCACCCCGCTCTCCCCCACGCTCGTCGTGACCGACGACGAGGCACTGGCGGCCGTGACCACGGGCGACCGCGGCACCCCGCGGGCGCGACCGATGCACTGCACCAGCGGCACCACGGGCAACCCCAAGGGCGTGTGGAGCGGGCTGCTCGACCCGACGGACGCCGAGGCACTGGTGGCCGAGGAGCGCGACCTGTGGGGCTTCGCCGCCGACGACGTGAACCTGGTGCTCAGCCCGCTCTACCACTCCGCGCCGCTGCGCTTCGCGATGGGCACGGCCCTGGCCGGAGGGCGGGTCGTGCTGCCCGGACCGTTCGACCCGGCGGCCGTGACCGCGGCCATCGAGGCCGAGCGGCCGACCACGATGTTCTGCGTGCCGACGCACCTGCAGCGGCTCTTCGCGCACTGGGACGCGGTCGGGGTGCCCGACCTGTCGTCCTACCGCCTGGTCGCGCACGCCGGTGCGCCCTGCCCCACCGACGTCAAGCGGCGCCTGGTCGAGCTGTTCCCGGACGGCTCGACGTGGGAGTTCTACGGCTCGACCGAGGGGCAGTTCACCGCCTGCCGCAGCGAGGAGTGGCTCGCGAGGACGGGCACCGTCGGCCGCGCGCGCCCCGGCCGCACGCTGTCCACCGACGCCGACGGCACGATCTGGTGCGCGGTGCCGCCGCACGCCCGGTTCGAGTACTTCGGCGACCCCGCCAAGACCGCCGCGGCCTGGCGGACCGTCGGCGGGCAGAGCAGCTTCACCGTCGGCGACCTCGGCCGGCTCGACGAGGACGGCTACCTCTACCTCGACGGCCGCCGCGAGGACCTGCTCATCAGCGGCGGCGTCAACGTCTACCCGCTCGAGGTCGAGCAGGTGCTCGGCGAGCACCCCGGCGTCGACGACATCGCGGTGTACGGCGTCGACGACCCCGACTGGGGCACGCGGGTGTGCGCGGCCGTGGTCGCCGGGGCCGGCGGCGTGGGCGAGGAGGAGCTGGACGCCTTCGCCCGCGAACGCCTCGCCCCACCCAAGCGACCCAAGACCTACCGGTTCCTCGACGAGCTGCCCCGGACGTTGACCGGCAAGGTGCGGCGGGACCAGCTCGGGACGTAGGACGACCCGTCAGCGCACGCGCACGCAGGTCGACGGCCCGGCGGCTCCGGGCCCGGCGAGGTTGCTCGCCACGAACCGCACGTGCAGCCGCCGCGCCGGCGTCCGGTGGACCGCCGACGGCCGGGGCAGGCCGCGCTGCGCCGTCCGCCAGCGCAGGCCCGTGGTCCGGCAGGTGCGGGCCGACGCGACCTTCAGCGCGTACGACGTCGCGCCGGTCGCAGCCGGGGCCGAGGCGACCACGCGGTCGCGCCGGGGCGAGCGCCCGGTCGGGCGGCCGGGGCGGCCCGGGAGCGGCGGCAGCGGACGCACCCGCACCGGGCGGCGTACGTCGTCGGCCGCCACCTCGAGCCGGCGCGAGGGCTGCACCCAGGTCTCGTAGACGTGGCCGTTGACCAGGCCACCCAGCACCCGGGTGCCCGCCGAAGGCAGGGACCCGAGCAGGACCGGCGCGGAACCCGCGGTCACGTCACGCACCCACCAGCGGTGCGCGTCGGCGCCGGGCGAGGCCGACCAGCTGACCCGGAGGCTGCGGTCGCCCGCCGACGCCGTGGTCGGAGCGGGCAGCCGGGGTCCGAGGGGCGGGTCCACGAGGGGGCGCGGCCAGGCGGGCCCCAGCCCCAGCTCGTGGAGGGCGTCGACCACCCCGGCCGCCAGCAGGACCTCGCCCCGGGCGTTGGGGTGGAGGCCGTCCCAGGTGTGGGTGTCCCGCGCGTAGCCGGTGGCGGTGTCGGCGACGACCACCCGCGCCACCGGGTCGTCGAGGTGCTCGGCCAGCTGCACGATCCCGGCGTTGACCGCGGGCGCTCGCTCCATCCAGGTCGGCGGCACGAGGCCGAGGACGACGTCGACGTCCGGACGCACCGCCCGCGCCTCGGCCACCAGCTCCGCCACGGCGCCGAGCACCTGCTCGACCGTCGCGCCGAGGAAGAGCAGGTCGTTGGTGCCCAGTAGCTCGACGACCACGTCCGGGTCGTGGTCCTCGACCAGGTCGCTGACCTCGTGGACCGGGAAGCTCAGGCTCTGGCCCCACCGGGCCGCGTGGTCGGGGTCGAAGGTCGGGTCGACGTAGTCGTGCGAGCCACCCTCGCCGGTCGCGACGTCCCACAGGTCGTCACGCGGGCCGACGAGGTCGGGGGCGCGGCCGTGGTCGGCGAGGTGGCGCCACATCCGCTGGCGCCACGTCTGGTCGCCCACCGAGCCGTGGGTGAGCGAGTCGCCCACGAGCAGGATGCGCGGGGCCGGGACCGCCGTCGCGGACGACGGCGTCGGCGTGACCGGGTCGAGGACCGCGAGCACGGCGACCAGCGCGCCCACGACGCCGACCAGGCGCCTCCGTCCCGAGGCCACCCGCCGATGCTAGGGGGCGCGACGGACGTCGTGGGCCGGATCGCCCACGCCGGGCGGACCAGTCGGACGGGTCGATGGTCAGCAGGCGAACTGGCGGCGGTAGGCCTGCGGGCTGACCCCGCGGACCCGGGTGAAGTGGTGGCGCAGCGTGGCGGCGTTGCCGAAGCCGACCTCGGCGGCGATCCGGTCGACGGAGTGCTCGGTGCGCTCGAGCATCTCCTCGGCGAGCTGGAGGCGCTGGGCGGTCACCCAGGCGTGCGGGGTCGTGCCGGTCTCGTCGCGGAACCGGCGGGCGAACGTGCGCGGCGACATGTGCGCCTGCTTGGCCAGCGTGTCGACGTCGAGCGCCTCGTCGAGGTGCTCGCTGGCCCACGTCAGCACCGCGCCCAGGGTCTCGGCCTGGTGGTCGACCACCTGGCGGGCGATGAACTGGGCCTGGCCGCCGTCACGGTGCGGGGGCACGACGATGCGACGTGCGGTGGTGGCCGCGACCCGAGCCCCGAACACCTGCCGCATGAGGTGGAGCGAGGCGTCGATGCCCGCCGCCGAGCCCGCCCCGGTGAGCACGTTGCCGTCGTGGCAGTAGAGGACGTCGGGCCGCACGACCGCCGCGGGGTAGCGGCGCTGCATCCGGTCGGTGTAGCGCCAGTGGGTGGTGCACTCGCGCCCGTCGAGCAGGCCGGCCTCGCCGAGGATGAACGCCGCGCTGCAGTGGGCGTAGACCACCGCGCCGCGGTCGTGGGCGGCGTGCGCGACCTCGAGCACCGCCGGGTCGAAGTCGAGGAACTCGTAGCGGGGGGCGAAGCAGACGAGATCGGCGTCAGCGGCTGCGTCGAGCCCCGCGTCGACGTGCAGGTCGAAGCCGGACCGGCCCCGCACCCGGCCGGGCCGGGGCGTGCAGACCCGGAAGTCGAAGACCGGGTTGTCGTCGTCGGGGTGGTAGGGCTCCCCCCACACCTCGACGAGCGACCCGAGGCCGAAGGGCTCCGCGCCGTCCTGGACGACGACCGCGACCGTGTGCATGCGGCGAGCCTACGACGCTGATGGCAGGAAATCGACCGACAACGGCATTCCTGCCACTCGTGGCGGGATGTCGACAGGAGCATGATTGCTGCCATGACCCTGTTGATCGTGCTCACCGTCCTCGCGGTCGCCGGCCTCGTCGCCACCGTCCGCTCCGCCCTCCACGACGCGCCGGCCGCGCGCCCCCGCTCGCACCGCACCGACCTCGACTTCGTCGCTCCGGCTGCGCGGTCGTCGTACGACCGGATCGCCTGAGCACCACCCACCACACGCACAAAGCCGGAAGGCCCGGTCCCCTCGAGGGGACCGGGCCTTCCTGGTGTGACGGGTCAGTTGCCCCCGCCGGTGAGCTTCTCGCGGAGCGCCTGCAGCGCCTCGTCGGAGGCCAGCGAGCCGCCGTCGTCGTCGCCGCCGGTGTCGCCACCGGAGGAGTACGACGTGGCCTCGGCGGCCTCGGCGTTGGCCTGCTTGGCCTCGGCCTGCTGCTTGACGTGGGCCTCCCAGCGGGCGTGCGCCTTGGCGTACTGGTCCTCCCAGATCGCACGCTGCTCGTCGAAGCCCTCGAGCCACTCGCCCGACTCGGGGTCGAAGCCCTCGGGGTAGACGTAGTTGCCCTGCTCGTCGTAGGTGGCGGTCATGCCGTAGAGCGTCGGGTCGAACTCGTCGACGTCGGTGGCCGTCGTGGTCTCGTTGGCCTGCTTGAGCGACAGCGAGATCCGGCGACGCTCGAGGTCGATGTCGATGATCTTGACCATGACGTCGTCGTTGACCTGGACGACCTGCTCGGGGATCTCCACGTGGCGCTCGGCCAGCTCGGAGATGTGCACCAGGCCCTCGATGCCCTCCTCGACGCGGACGAACGAGCCGAAGGGCACCAGCTTGGTGACCTTGCCCGGCACGATCTGGCCGATCTGGTGGGTGCGGGCGAAGTGCTGCCAGGGGTCCTCCTGCGTCGCCTTGAGCGACAGCGAGACCCGTTCGCGGTCCATGTCGACGTCGAGCACCTCGACGGTGACCTCGTCACCGACGGTGACCACCTCGGACGGGTGGTCGATGTGCTTCCAGGACAGCTCGGAGACGTGGACCAGGCCGTCGACGCCGCCGAGGTCGACGAACGCACCGAAGTTGACGATCGAGGAGACGACGCCCTTGCGGATCTGGCCCTTCTGCAGCTGGGTCAGGAAGCCGTGGCGGACCTCGGACTGGGTCTGCTCGAGCCAGGCACGGCGCGAGAGGACGACGTTGTTGCGGTTCTTGTCGAGCTCGATGATCTTGGCCTCGAGCGTCTGGCCGACGTAGGGCTGGAGGTCGCGCACGCGGCGCATCTCCACCAGCGAGGCCGGCAGGAAGCCGCGCAGGCCGATGTCGAGGATGAGGCCGCCCTTGACGACCTCGATGACGGTGCCCTCGACGACGCCGTCCTCCTCCTTGACCTGCTCGATGGTGCCCCAGGCGCGCTCGTACTGGGCGCGCTTCTTGGACAGGATCAGGCGACCCTCCTTGTCCTCCTTCTGGAGGACCAGGGCCTCGACCTGGTCGCCGACGGAGACGACCTCGGAGGGGTCGACGTCGTGCTTGATGGACAGCTCGCGCGAGGGGATGACGCCCTCGGTCTTGTAGCCGATGTCGAGCAGGACCTCGTCGCGGTCGACCTTGACGATGGTGCCCTCGACGATGTCGCCATCGTTGAAGTACTTGATCGTCAGGTCGATGGCGGCCAGGAAGTCCTCTTCGGACCCGATGTCGTTGATCGCCACCTGGGGCGCGTCGTAGTCCGGAAGAGCAGAAAGAGTGGTCAAGGGAGTGTGTTCCTCGGGGTGGGCAGATGTCGTGGTGGCACACCAGTGGCCGGTTTCGCGGGCCGGCTCCCGAGAGGAACCGCACGAGCGAGCCGAGGATCCGCTCTGGTGGGACGACGGCAGACCTCTGGCGCAGTGTGTGACTCTACGCCGGTGCCCCGGCGGTGTCGAAACCCGGCGGCCCCGGTGGGACGGCCCCGAGATCGCCCGTGCGGGCCTCCACCCGCAGCAGGTCGTGCGCGCGGGCCAGCGCCAGCGCCGTGGCGGGCTGGGTGCCCCGCACCTCGGCGACCGCGGCCAGCACCGCGTCGACGTACGCCGGCGCACGGTCGGGGCGCAGCACGTTGCCGAGGTCGGTGGCCGGGTGGCCCGCGTGGGCGAGCTCCCAGTCGAGCACCCTGGTGACCTCGAGCGTGTCCGGGTCGAGCAGCAGGTCCTCGGGGTCGAGGTCGCCGTGGACCAGGCAGCGCCGGGGCTCGGCGTCGAGGAGCACCTGGGCTTCGACGGCGACCTCGGCCAGCCCCTCCTGCTCGGCCTGCGCGTCCAGCGCGCCAGACCGCCGAGGTGCTGCACCCACACCGGGAGGTCGGCGGCCGTGGGGCCGAGGGGCTCGACGGCGAGGTCGGGCCCGGTGAACGTGCCGGCCACCAGCTGCGGCATGCCCCCGAGCATGGCCAACACCCGACCGACGCGGTCGCCGACGACGGCTATACCGGCCACGTCGAGGGTCGGCAGCAGCAGGTCGCCGCGCACCCCGGGCAGGAACGTCGAGACCAGCAGCGCCGGCACGTCGGGGCCCGGCGGGCGCACCTCGAGGACCTCCGGCACGGGGAGCAGCCCACGCACGAGCCGCAGCAGCGCGGCGTCGACCTCGGCCCGCTCCGGCCGTCGGGCGTGGATCCGCACGACCTGGCGCTCGCCGGCGACCTCGGCCACGAAGGTCTCCCCCGACCAGCCGCCCTCGAGCGGTTCCAACGGCCCGATCGTGCTCACGCGGCCGACGACAGGCCGACACGGGGCTCCCGCCCCGGTTACGGTGACCGGGTGAGCAGCTCCGTGGCCCGTGCCGAACAGCCCGACCTCGCCAGCCTGGTGCGCGACCGGGCCGCCACGGCCGCCACCCTGCCGTGGCGCCTCGCCGTCGCCGCGACCCGGGCCACGCTCGCCGTCGGCACCCTGGCCGACCCCGAGGGCCCCATCCGGCGCCGCGGCGGGTACGCCGACCTCCTGCTGGAGGTCATCGGCGACCGCGGCTACCTGGCCCAGCTCATGGAGCTGGTGCGCGACGACGGCGGCCCGATGCGGCTGGCCAACACGCTGACCGAGATGGTCGCGCCCGACCGGCCCCTCGGCCGGCTCGTCGAGCGCGGCGGCGCGCTCGACCGGCTCATGGACGACGACGGCCCGCTGCTGCGATTGCTGGCCCGCGACGGCGCGCTGGAACGGCTGCTGGCCGAGGACGGCCCGCTCGACCGGCTCGTCCGCGACGACGGGGTGCTCGAGCGGCTGCTGGCGCCCGGCGGTGCCGTCGACCGGCTCACCGAGCAGGGCGGCCTGATCGACCGGGTGCTCACCGAGGACGGGTTCCTCGACAAGCTCATCGCCGAGGGCGGGACCCTCGACCAGCTGGTCTCCCTCGGCGACACGCTCGAGAAGATCCGGCCCCAGCTCGACTCCATCTCCGACCTCATCCCCGAGCTGTCCGAGGCCGCCGGCGGGCTGCACCGGGCCGTCGGCCCCCTGAGCGACCTCGTCGGGCGGCTGCCGGGCGGGCGGCGTCGTACGCCGGCGCTGACCTGAGCGTGGCCGCCGAACCCGACCCGCTCGCCCCCGACTCCCGCCACCACCCGCCGCTGGCCCCGACCGTCCGGGCCGAGCGCCGCGGCGTCAGCGAGGAGGAGTCGCGGCGGGCCAACGGCCCCGACTGGGACCGGTACGCCGACGAGTACCAGCTCACCCACGGCGCGTTCCTCGGCGACGCCGGGTTCGTGTGGGGCCCCGAGGGCCTGACCGAGACCGAGGCCCGGGTGCTCGGGCCCGACGGGGCGCTGGCCGGCCGCGACGTGCTCGAGCTGGGATCGGGGGCCGGGCAGTGCGCGCGCTGGGTCCGGGCGCAGGGCGGCCGCGCGGTCGGGCTCGACCTGTCCTTCCGCCAGCTGCAGCACGGGCTGCGCCTCGACGCCGAGACCGGGGTCGAGGTGCCGTCGGTCCAGGCGACCGCGACCGCGCTGCCCTTCGGCGACCGGACGTTCGACGTGGTGTTCTGCAGCTTCGGCGCCCTGCAGTTCGTCGCCGACATCGCGGTCTGCGTCGCCGAGGTGGCGCGGGTGCTGCGACCGGGTGGACGCTTCGCCTTCTCGATCACCCACCCGACGCGCTGGACCTTCCCCGACGACCCCGGCGAGGAGGGCCTGGTGGCCTCGCAGTCCTACTGGGACCGCACGCCGTACGTCGAGGTCGACGACGCCACGGGCGAGGTGACCTACGTCGAGCACCACCGCACGCTGGGCGACTGGGTCGCCCTGCTGTCCGGAGCGGGCTTCGCCCTGACGACGCTGCTGGAGCCGGAGTGGCCCGCGGGCCACGACCGGGTCTGGGGCGGCTGGTCGGCGGCGCGGGGGCGGATCACCCCCGGCACCGCCGTCCTCGGCGCCGACCTGCGTCGCCAGGACTCAGACGCTGACGGGCTCGCGCGGCTCGCTCGGGGTGGGCTCGCCCGCGCCGGGCTTGCGCCGGGCGGTGAGCACCAGCGCGGCCCCGGCGAGCAGCAGCAGCGCCCCGCCGATGAAGCCGACGAGCGGCATGGTGCGGGTGACGAGCTGCAGGCTGGCCACGCTGTCCTCGGCGTCAGCGGCGCTCCGGGCGAGCTGCTCATCGGTGAAGTCGACCTTGAGGTCGACGGCCTGGGTGCCGTCGGCCAGCCAGCGCTGCTGGTCCTGGGCCTGGCGCTGGATGGAGCCCGTCGTGGGCTCGACCCAGATGTCGACGGTGTTGGCGTAGCTGCCGGGGGTGTCCTCGGCGATCTCGTCGACGTCGGTGCGCGGCACGGTCATCCGGAAGTGGTAGGTCTGGACGCCCTCGAGGTCCTCGACGCCGACGAACTCGGCGTCCCAGGCCCGCTGGGTCAGGCCGTCCCACACCGGGTAGGTGCGCTGCTCGGTGTCGAAGGGGAACTTGTTGACCAGGCCCTCGTGGGGCACGGCGTCGGCCGGCAGGCCCTCGGCGTCGTTGACGGCCTCGCCGCTGACGCGGTCGGTGGCGAACCGGTCGGGCTCGGGGATCGAGAACGTCCGCGGGTCGTCGGGGTCGGAGATGCAGTCGGGCGTCTCGCCCTCGTCGGTGTAGTTGATGCACTGGTAGGACACGAACACCGCGTCGGCGTCGGTCGAGGCGTCGCTGTCGACCTGGGACACGCTGGTCACGCGCACGGGCCGCGGAGCGGCGAGCTCGCCGGTCTCGGCGTCGAGCCGCGCCCCGGTGCCCTCGAGGCGGGTCGTCGTGTTGACGTCGACGGGGGTCTTCTTCACGACCCCCGGGGCCCAGGCGGTGGTCACCACGCCCACGGCGAGCAGGGCCGCCCCGAGTGCGAGCAGCACGAATCCAACGGTCTTGCGCACGTCATCCCCTCCCAAGGACACGAAGGTCGCCGCACCCTCCCAAGTAACGGCTGTCACACCATACGCGTCGGTAACCCGCCCCGCAGCATTGTCGTGGATCGGGTCGTGGGAGGGGGTCACGTGGGACCATGGGCGGGTGTCCAGCGCCGCCCCGACGACCACCGCGCCGGAGGTCGTCACCGACGAGCGCGGGGGCTTCACCGAGCGCGAGCTCGTGCTCGGGGTCGTCGGGCTCCTCGTCGCCGCCCACCTGGTCCTGCGGGCCTGGATGGTGTGGCCGTCGTGGTTCTACGTCGACGACCACGCGCTCCTGGGCGAGGCAGCGGCAGGCGGGCTCGACCCGCACGCGCTCCTCGAGCCGTACGCCGGCCAGTTCATGCCCCTGGGTCGCCTGGTCGCCTGGGCGGTCGACGCCGCCGGCCCGCTGTCGTGGCCCGCGGCGGCGGCCTCGCTGCTGGTGATGGTGGCCCTGGCCGACGCCGCCCTGGTGTGGATGCTGCTGGAGCTCTTCGGCGCGCGCCGCGGGGTGCTGCTGCCGCTCGCGGCCTACCTCGGCTCGGCCGTGCTGCTGCCCGCGACCCTGTGGTGGGCGGCCGCGCTCAACCAGCTGCCGCTGCAGGCCGTGCTGTGCGCTGCGGTGGCGGCCTGGGTGCGCCACCTGCGCACCGGTCGCCGTTGGTGGTGGGTCGTCACGGTCGCGGTGGTCGGCGTCGGGCTGCTGGCCTACGTCAAGGCCGTGCTGGTCGTGGGCGTGCTGGCCTGGCTGACCCTGGCCCACTTCACCTCCGGTCGCCCGCTGGCCCGGGTGCGCGACGCGGCCCGCAGCCACGCGCTGCCGGCGGCGGTGCTGGTCGCCGGGGGCGTCGCGTTCGTCGCGTGGTACATCCGCGCCGTGCCCTCCATCGTCACCGCCGGCGACCCGGGCACCCCGGTGGCCGGCGACCTCGCCCGCACGATGATCGGCCAGGCCCTGCCGACCGGGCTGCTGGGCGGGCCCTGGCGCTGGCAGTCGCTCGCCCCGCCGACGTCGCTGGCCGACCCGCCGGCCCTCGCGGTCGCGGCCTCGTGGGTCGTGCTGCTCGCGGTCGCCGTCGTGCTGGCGAGCCGCCGCCGCCGTACCGGACGGGTGTGGGGCCTGCTGGTGGCCTACGTCGTGGGCGCCTACCTGCTCGTGCTCACGACCCGCGCGCCCCTCGTCGGCGGCGTGGTCGGCCTGGAGTACCGCTACCTCACCGACGTCGTCCCGGTCGCGTGCCTGTGCCTCGGCCTGGCCACCATGCGGGTCCGCGGCGCGGTCGAGCCGACCGAGGCGCGGCCCGGCCGCCCGACGTCCGGGTGGGCGCGCCTGCCCCTGGTCGCGGCCGGCCTGCTGCTGGTCTCGGGCCTGGTCAGCCAGGTGGGCTACGCCCGCGCCTGGCACGACGACTTCCCGGCCCAGGCCTGGTTCGACCGGGTGCGCGGCGACCTCGCCGGGCAGGGCCGGGTCGACCTCGCCGACGCCCCGGTGCCCGAGCAGGTCGTGCCGGCCTCGGTCGCGCCGTGGGACACCCTCGGGCGCCTGCTCCCCCAGGCCGGGCTCGACGTCGCCTTTCCCCCCGTCAGCACCCGCCTGGGCCACGTCGACGGGTTCGGCCACCTCACCCAGGCCGTGGTCACGCCGGTCGTGGCGGGCGAGCCCGGACCGGTGCCGGCCTGCGGCCACCGCCTCGACGCCGACGACCCGACGACCACGATCGCGCTCGACCGGCCCGTGCCGGCCGGGGTCTACTGGCTGCGGCTGCCCTACCTGACCTCGGCCGCCGACACGCTCCGGGTCACCGCGGGCGAGGCGAGCGGCGAGGCCCAGGTCGGCCGCGGGCTCGGCAGCGTGTTCGTCGACCTCGCCGCCGGCGCTGACGAGGTCACGGTGACCGTCGAGGGTGACGCCACCGTGTGCCTCGACGACCTCGTCGCCGGCCCCCTCGCCCCGGGGCCGGCCTGGTGAGCGCCCTGGACACCCCGGTCGCGGGCGCGGCGCCGGGCGAGCGACCCGCGGTCACCTTCCCCGCGCTCGACGCGCTGCGCGCCGTGGGGGCCGTGGCGGTGCTCACCACGCACGTCGCCTTCTGGGCCGGCGACTACACCGTGGCCGGCGCGTGGGGCACGCTGCTGGCCCGGCTCGACGTGGGTGTCGCGCTGTTCTTCGTGCTCTCCGGCTTCCTGCTCTCGCGGCCGTGGGTCGCCCGCTCCCTCGACGACCGTCCCGCCCCCGGCGCCGGCCGCTACCTGTGGAAGCGGGCCCTGCGCATCGTCCCGCTCTACCTCGTCGCCGCCGTGCTGGCCCTGGCGCTCATCGGCGACAACGCCGGCCGGTCACCCGCGCAGTGGGTGGTGACGCTGCTGCTCCTCGACACGTTCACCGACGCCCCCGACCCCGCCGGGTTGACCCACATGTGGTCCCTGGCCGTCGAGGTCACCTTCTACCTGCTGCTGCCCCTGCTGATGCTGCTCGCCCTCGGCCGCCGCGGGTTCCGTGCGGGCCGGGTGGCGCTGGTGCTGGCCGCGATGGTCGCGGCGACGTGCTGGTGGCACGTCGACGGTGCGGCCCGGGTCGGCGCGTCGACGACCGGCAACCCGCTGCAGTGGCTGCCGGCGTACCTGTCGTGGTTCGCGCTCGGCATCGGCCTGGCCGTCGTGCACGAGCTGCACGTGCGCGGCGCGACCGGCCGCCTGGTCCGCCCGCTGGTCGAGGGCGTGGTGCGGTTCGGCCGGCAGCCGGGCGTGTGCTGGGCGCTGGCCGCCGGGCTGCTGCTGGTCAGCGCGACCCCGCTGGCCGGACCGTCGATGCTCGCCGCCCCGACGGCCGCGGAGTCGCTCACCAAGTCCCTGCTGTACGCCGCCGTCGGGGCCCTCGTGGTCGTCACCGGCGTCTTCGCGCCGGCCGACGGTACCTACGCCCGGGTGCTGGGCCACCCGGTCGCGCGGCACCTGGGCGTCATCTCCTACGGCCTGTTCGCCCTGCACCTGCCCGTGCTGCACCTGGTGATGCACGTGACCGGCTGGACGCTGTTCGAGGTGCACCTGCTGCCGCTGTGGCTGCTGACCCTGGGCACCAGCCTGGTCGTGGCCGAGGCGGCCTACCGGGTGGTCGAGCGGCCGGCGCTGCGGCTGAAGTCCTGGTCGCCCCGGTCGCCCCGGTCGCCCCGGTCGCCCCGGTCGCCCCGGTCGCGGGCGAGGACGAGCACCGAGACGAGCGGCACCAGCACGAGGTAGTGCGGCCACGCCGACTCGCCGGCCCAGCCGTCGGCACTCGCCCAGGGCGTGACCAGGTAGGGCAGGGTCGCGACGAGGCAGGGCAGGGCCAGCACCAGCGGTGCCGCCTCCGGCAGCCACCGGTCCAGCGCCCAGGCCGCCGCCGAGGCGACGGCGGCCACGGCCAGGCCCGTCGTGCCGGCGACCCACCCGGTGACCAGCGCAGCGGCGACGAGCAGCACGGGTGCGGGCAGCCGGCCGGTGCCGACGGGCGGGTGGTCGGGTCCGCGCCAGCGGCGGCGGGTCAGCAGCACCACGGCCAGCAGCGCCAGCAGGGCCAGGGCGCCGGCGACGAGCCCGAGGCGGTAGGTCGTGTCGGGGGCGTAGACGACCTCGACGGTCCCCGCGCCGTCGTCCGCGGCCGGGCCGTCGTGCAGCACGAACCCCTGCTGCCAGCCGTCGACCACGACCGGGCGCAGGTCCGCGCCGGCGGCGCTCGCCTCCCAGCCGGGGTTGGTGTTCTCGCCGAGCACGACCAGACGGGCGTCGTCGCCGACCTCGACGTCGCGGCGGGTGGGCCCGTCGGTGGTCAGGGCCGCGGGGTCGGCGCCGGACGCCGACGACGCGGCGTCGGGTGCGGTGAGCACCACCGAGGCGACGTCGAAGGCCGGGCTGCCGACGACGTCGACGGTCGTCTCGCCGGCGTCGAGGTCGACCGCGGTCGTCGCACCGCACGGCTCGGCGTCGACCGGCCGGCCGCGCGCCAGGTCGAGCGGTGAGGCCGTGACCGCGGTGCGCACGACCTCGTCGCCGACTCGCAGCGTCGGCCCGGAACCGCAGGGCAGCGGGCGCGCGTCGGCGGACAGGCCCAGGGGCAGGTAGGGCACGCCGTCGACGGCGAGCTCGGTGATGCCCACCGGCACCGCGCGCGAGCGGGCCTCGAAGTCGAGGTCGACGACGGGCTCGGCCTCGAGCACCACGATGCGGAGACGGCGCGTGGTCACCGGCGGGAAGCTGGCGCGGCCATCGACGACGTCGACCTCCACGCTGCCCCGGGGCCAGCGGACCTCGAGCCGCGTCGGTGCGGCGGCCGCGGTGTCGGCGTCGGTCTCGACCGTGATGCCGTCGACGCGGCGCCGGTCGAGCCAGCGCACCGTGAGCGTCGGCTGCTCGTCGTCGGTCGCCGCCAGCCACGTCGTGCCGGCGTCGCCGTCGACGGCGGCCAGCGGCCCGGCCCTCGGGTCGGGCACCGGCGCGGTGCTCGCGGCCACCCGGACGGCCTGGCCGCGCAGGGCCAGCCGGTCGAGGGGTCGGCCGGGCCGCGGCACGACCTGCACCTCGGCGTCGTACGACGCGGACTCGGGCAGCGTGACGACACGGCGCAGGTCGTGGGGCTCCTCGGCGGGCACCGCCCGGTCGGCGGCGCAGCGCACGTCGGTGCCGACGTCGACGCACCCGGTGCGGGCGTCGCGGGCGGCCCGCAGGACCACGGCGTCGGGGCCGGACCACCCGGCGGGCAGCGTCGGGAGGGCGAGCCTGCGGGTCACGTCGAGGTCTACCTCGGCGAGCGCGAGCCGGCCACCCGAGGGGTTGGCGTCCTCGACCCGCAGCCAGTCGGCAGACCCCGCGGGCAGGGGCACCTCGCGGGTGTCACCGGGCCCGAGGGCGACCCGCTCACTGCTGCCGCCGGCGGTGACCAGCCGGACCGACTGGTTGACTGCGGCCGTGGCGGCACCGGTGAGCTCCACGGCGTCGGGCAGCGGGCCGTCGAGCCGCACCCGCCACCACGCGGGGCCCTCGACCGGCGCGCCCGAGACCCAGGCCGTCGCACGGTCGCCGTCGAGGGCGGCGGCCGGCATCTCGCCGGGGCGCGCCCCGCCCGGCGCGTTGGCGTCGGAGGCCGACGACGACGCGTCGAGCGCGCGGGCGCCGTCGAGCCGGACGCGGGTGCGCCACGGCTGGTCGCCGTCGCGCCCGGGCCCGAGCACGTAGTCGGCGGTGGCGTTGGTGGTGCGACGCGGGTAGCCCGGGTCGCGGGTCGCGCTGTAGCCGTCGTGGATGCGGGCGAAGTCGCGCTCGCGGTCGCGCAGCCCGTCGGTGAGCACCAGCCGGTCGGCCGGCAGCCGGTCGAGGTCGCCGTCAGGCACGTCGACCCCCAGGACGGCCGGCTCGCCGTCGAGCACGCCGAGCCCGTCGAGGTCGGCCAGGTCCTCCGGGCCGCCCGCGACCACCGCGACCCCGGGCGCCGTCGCGGCGGGGCGGCCGCCGACGTCGTACACCTCGATCGCGGCGTACGACGCCTGGCGGCCGGAGTTGACCACCACCCGCGCGTCGGGGGTCTCGAGGTGCGCCTCGCCGCCGACCGGCGGCCCGAAGGCGGCCGCGAGCTCCAGGCCGGGCGAGGCGGCGATGGCCTGGTGGACCAGCACCGGGTCGGGCACGTCGGCGGACGGCGCAAGGTCTCCGCGGACCACGAGGTGCTCCACCCCGGCGCGGCGCAGCAGGTCGACGAGCGCGGGCGACCCGTCGCCCGAGGCGAGCCGCCGCTCGACCTCGTCGAGCATCCGGATGCCGCCGGTCGGGGTGAGCGGGATGACGTTGCGGACCGCCCACCGCGAGCCGGCCAGCCACTGCATCGGCTCGTCGCGGGGCGTGCCCCAGGCGTAGGAGGCGAAGGCCGACCCGGGTGCGAGCAGCGCGACCCCGCCGTCGGTCTCGTCCTCGAGCCAGGCGGCCGCCTCCACCCAGTAGTCGGGCACGGCGAGCGTCGCGCCCGCCGGCTCCACGCGCGCCGAGAGGGCGGGCAGCGCCGCGCCGGCGACGGTCACCAGGGCCATCGCGACGAAGGCGACCCGTTCCAGGCGCGGCCGGAGCACCCCGGGCCGCACCTCGGCGGTCAGCACCCGGTCGAGGGCCCAGGCCAGCCCGAGCACGAGCGGCAGCCGCACGACCGGGTCGAACTTGTGCACGTTGCGCAGCGGCGCCAGCGCACCGTCGAGGAGTGTGCGCAGGTCACCGGCCAGCCAGCCGTCGACCGCCCCGACGTGCCCCGCGGTGACCATGACGACGCCGGTGGCCAGGCCCAGGCCGAGGAAGCGCCGGTGCGGGTTGGCGCGGTCGAGGAGCCCGACGAACCCGACGAGCAGCACGACGCCGCTGTTGACCGCGAGGTAGCCGGTGGTGATGAGGTCGTTGCCCGCGCGGCTGGCCGGGTCGACGTACGGGACCCAGTTGGAGGTGCCCCGCAGGGTGTCGACGAGCGTGGTCGGGAACGTCGTGACCGCGCTGGTCTCGATGTAGTCGAGGAAGGGCGGGCTGTAGGCGCCCAGCAGGAACAGCGGCACCAGCCACCACAGCGTGCCGAGCGCGGTGAAGACCGGCCACCACACCAGCAGCGCGCGCCGGCGCGGGCCGCGGGCGCGGGTGAGCACCCACAGCGCGCCCAGCGGCACCACCGCGAAGGTCGCCGCCGCGTTGACCCCGCCGACCGTGGCCACGGCCAGGCCCGAGAGAGCCGCGGCGCGGCGGGCCGAGCCGCGGGTCGAGCCGACGACCAGCGGGAGCAGCACCCAGGGCGCGAGGGCCGAGGGCCAGGCCTCGATGCTGATCGGGCCGAGCACGGTGAGCATCCGCGGCGACAGCGCGTACGCCGCCCCCGCGGCCAGGCAGGCCAGGTCGGAGCGCACCCCGAGCGACCGGGCCAGGCGGGCCGACCCGACCAGCGCGGTGCACAGCACCAGCGCCTGCCAGGCCCGCTGGACCGCCCACCCGGGCCCGCCGAGCAGGTCGCCGAGCACGAAGAGCGGGCCCATCGGCCACAGGTAGCCGTAGGCCTGGTTCTGCACCTGCCCGAACGCGCCCTCGGCGTCCCACAGGTGCAGCGCCCGGCCCAGGAAGCCGGTGGGGTCGCCGACCAGGTCGAGCTTGGTGTCGGCGACCAGGAACCCGGGGTCCTGCACGAAGGCCAGGCCCACGAGCAGGGCGCACGCCGCGGCGAGGCGCATCCGCGGGATCGGCTCCGGCCCGGGCGTCACCGCTTGCGCAGGACGATCACGAGGTTCCACGTCACCAGCTCCCGCAGCACCGGCACCCGCACCACCCAGCGGGCCCACCACGGGTGGTAGCGCGGCAGCAGCGCGACGAGGTCGACGTCGGGGGCCGCGGACCGGCGGCGGGCCCACCGGGTGCCGGCGGCCACGGTGACGGCGAACAGCGACTCGCCGTACTTGTTCTTGGGCTCGTGGCCGTGGACCCGGCGGTAGCGCCGACGGGCGTACTGGCCGCCGAGGTAGTGCCACGGAGCGGTCTCGTGGCCGCCCCACGGCCCCCACCACACGGTGCAGCTGAGGAAGACGAGGCCGCCGGGCCGGGTGACCCGCACCATCTCCTCGGCCATCCGCCAGGGGTCGGGCACGTGCTCGAGGACGTTGGAGGAGTAGCAGACGTCGAGGCAGTCGTCGCGGAACGGCAGCTGCAGCCCGCTGCCCACCACCGTGCCGGCCGCGATCTCGCCCAGGCCGGCCAGCTCGCCGACGTCGGCGTCGAGCGCCCAGTACGTCGCCCCCGCGGCCTGGAAGGCGTCGCGGAAGTAGCCCGGTCCCCCGCCGACGTCGAGCAGCGCGGCGCCGTCGAGGTCGGCGTACGTCGCGAGCTGGCCGACGGAGTCGGCGGCCAGCGCGCGGTAGAACCGGTCGGGGTCGGGCTGCTCGTAGCGGAAGTCGTCGAGCAGGCGCACCGAGCGACGCAGCGACGGGCGCCAGGGCCCGGGGGTCGTCTCAGCCGGCACGCGACCAGTCTGGCTGCTCCACGACAGCAGGGGCGACCGGGGTCGGCGCCGCTACGGGCGCGCCCGCGATGCGCTCGCCGTCGAGCGCGGCGAGCAGCACCCGGCTGAAGGCCTCCTGGGCGCTGTCCCACGAGTAGGCGTGGCTCATGGCCCGGGCGCCGGCCGCGAGCCGGGCCCGCTCGGCGTGGTCGGCCAGCAGGCGACGGGTCTGGGCCAGCAGGCCCTCGTGGTCGTCGACCAGGACGCCCGAGACGCCGTCGTCGATCGACTCGCGGACCCCACCGGCGGAGGCGTAGGCCACCGTCGGGGTGCCGTGCATGCCGGCCTCGCCGATGACCAGGCCCCAGCCCTCCTTCAGCGACGGCATCAGGTGCAGCCAGGCCTGCTCGTAGACCTCGTGCTTGCGGGCCTCGTCGACGTGGCCCTCGAAGACGACGGTGTCGCCGGCACCGACGCGCTCGGCGTGGGCGCGCAGCTCCTCGTCCCACCAGCCACCGCCGACGACGTGCAGGCGCAGGTCGGGGTGCTCCTCGCGGAGCGCCACGGCGACGTCGACGGCGTGCTCGACCTGCTTGTGCGGGACCAGGCGACCCACCGTGGCCAGCACCGGCGTCGGGGACGCCCCGGCCACGAGCGGGACGACGGGGTCGGTGCCGTTGTGCACGACCGCGACCCGCTCGCCCTCGACACCGTGCTCGCGCAGCTCGTCGCGGGTGGCGGCGGAGACCGCGACGTACTGGTTGCGGCGGTAGAACCACGGCGCCAGCCGGCGCTCGACGAACCAGCCGACCCGGCCCACGAGGCCGGGGTAGACGACCGGCCACTGCTCGCGGTGGACGTGGTGCACGAGCACCACCACCGGGACCTTGGTGGCCAACCGGCTGAAGAAGGGCAGGCCGTTCTGCACGTCGACCACGAGGTCGGGCCCCTGGCCGTCCGGACCGTCGAGGTCGCCGCGCCGCAGCGCCCGCACGCCCTTGAGGTAGACCGTGGTCTTGGTGCCTCGCCGGACGTAGCGGATGCCGTCGCGCACCTCGTCGGCCGGCGCCGCGTCGTGCGCCGCGCTGAACACCGTCACCGCGCACCCGCGCGCCACCAGGCCCTCGGCGATCCGCTCGAGGTAGAGCTCCGCGCCGCCGCCTTCGGGGTTGCGCGTGTCCCGCCAGCTCAGGAAGACGACGTGGCGTCCCCGGAGCGGGTGGTGAGCCGTGCTGGTGTCGATCGAGGTGCTGGCGGTCGCGGGCTGGTCGGCTCGCACCGCCGCCACGTCAGTCGGACCCGTAGCCGACGATGTCGGCCGTGTCGCCGGTGACGCTCACCGGGCTCTGCGGCGGTGGCGCCGTCTGCGACTGCACCACCCCGACGATGGTGGTGGTGGCCACGACGCCACCGATCAACAGGCTGCCGAAGGCAGCGACGATCGAACCCACGATGTTTCCTCCCAGGAACAGCGCGTCCCCTCCCGAGGGACTACCTCACGGTAACAGTGACCACGGTCACCTGCGTACTCGTCGGCGGATTGTCCTGACGATCTTGCGCAGACCGAGAAGAACTGCGGCGAGCGGGCCGCCGGCGTACGCCGCCCACGCGAGCGACGTGACGAAGACCAAGCCGGGCGACCGGTCCCGCTCGGCGGGGTCGGCCAGGGCGAGGACGGTGACCTCGGGGCGCTCCAGGAGCACCCGCCCCGCGACCTCGGGGGCCTCGCCCGCATCGCGCTCGACGACCACGACGGCGATCCCGAGGGCGGCCAGGGCGGTGGCCCGGGCCTCGGGCGTGGGCGCGGCCAGCGCGCGGTCGGCCGCGGCGACCCGGGGGTCCTCCCCCGCGACCACCACCGGCCCGTCGTCGGTGTCGACCAGCAACCGGTCGCTGGCCACCGCGTCGTTGCGCAGCCACCGCGGCATCGGGTCGAGGGTCGGGCGCCGGTCGTTCCACGCGGGGGCCCGGTAGGCCGTCAGCGGCAGCACCAGGGCGTCGCCGTCGACCCGGGCCGCGGCCTCCCGGGCGGCGGCGTACGACGCGGGCGTCTCGACGACGCCGAGACGGCCGGCCAGGCCGAGCGCGGCATCGGGCAGCAGCATGAGCGGCACGAGCACCAGCCCGCCGGCGAGCACCGCCCGGGGCGCGGGGTCGTCGACCCGCTGGGCGAGGCGGTCGACGAGGCGACCGGCGGCGTGGCCGGCGAGCACCGCGACCAGCGGCGCGCAGAGCACCAGCGACCGCGCGCCGTCGCGCAGCAGGCCGCCGCCGGGCACCGTCGCCGCGACCCAGCCCACGGCTCCCGGCGCCGCCCAGGTGACCAGCGCGAGGACGAGGCCGACCGACCACGGCACCACCAGGGCGAGGGCGTCGCGGCGCCCGGTGGCCCGCCACCAGGAGCGCGCGGTGGCCGCGACCGCCACCAGCAGCACCAGGCCCACCCAGGCCAGCACGCCCCCGCGGGCCGGGAGCACGACCTCGCTGTTCCACGTGCCGCCGAGCGCGAGGGCCTCCAGCGGCGCGGGCAGCACGCCGTGGCCGTCGAGGGCGAAGACCTCGGCCCCCACCCGGTCGCTCGTCGCGTCGGCGGCGTGGGTGAGGCCGGTGACCACCCAGGGGGCGTTGGCCGCGGCGAGCAGCCCCACGGCGCCGTACGTCGGGCGGCGCGGTCCGGCGGTCGCCGCCAGCAGGGCGACGACCGCGGCGACGCCCGCGCTGGCCGACAGGCAGCCGAGGGGCAGCACGACCAGCAGGGCCGGCGGGAGCCGTCCGGTCGTGCGCCAGCGGCGACCGAGCAGGACCAGCCACGGGAGCAGGCCGTGCAGCACCAGCACCGGCCAGGCACCGAGCAGGAGCCGCTCGGCCACGAACGGCGTCCACACGTAGGCGGAGACGGCGACCAGGCGGGGCGACAGCCGCTCCCCCGGCAGCAACCGCGCGGCCCCGGTGCCGCCGGCGACGAGCAGGCCGAGCAGCACCAGGTGCTGCAGCACGGCACCCGGCACGACCTCGTCGAGCACCGCCACGACCGCGTCGGAGGGCACCGCCCGCGGCAGGGCGGAGCCGAGGCCCCACACGTCGGGCCGCACCGCGAGGTCAGGCACCCAGACCATGTCGTAGGTCAGCACGAGGCCCGGGCCGAGGGCCGGACCGAGCAGCAGCAGCGCGAGCGCCAGGGACCAGCACGCCGGCGCCCACGCCTGCCACCGCCGCCAGCCCACACGGGGGATCCAAGCACCCGGGCTCGGCGTGCCACACTCCACGGCGTGCCCGAGCCGTCCCCGACCGCCCCCGTCGACCACACCGACGAGGCGACGGCGACCGCTCGGGGCGGACTGATCGCGCTCGCGATCGGGGTCATGAACATCGCGACCTACGGCTTCACGATCCTCGCCGCCCGCGCGCTCGGACCGCAGCAGTACGGCGCGGTGGCGGCCGTCATGAACCTCATGCTCGTCGTCGCCGTCGTCTCCCTGGCCCTCCAGGCCACCGCCGCCCGGCGGGTCGCCGCCGCTCCGGGCGACGTCCGCGTGATCGAGCACGGGATCCGGCGGGTGACGCTGCGGGCCGCCCTCGGCCTGGGTGGTGCCCTGGTGCTCCTCGCCCCCCTCACCAACGTCCTGCTGCGCCTGGAGAGCCTGGCCACCGCCGTGGTCGTCGGCCTCATCGCCGTGCCCCTCACGGTCATGGGCGGGCAGGCCGGCATCCTGCAGGGCGAGCGCCGGTGGCGCCCCCTCGCGGTCCTCTACGTCGCAGCCGGCGTCCCCCGCCTCGTCGCCGGGGCGGGACTGCTGCTGTGGCGGCCCGAGGAGCTGGTCGCCATCCTCGCCGTGCTCATCGGCGCCGTCCCCCCGGTGCTGGTCGGCTGGTGGGCGCTGCGTGACCGCGGCCACGTCGACGACGAGGGCAGCGGGACCGACCACGGCGGACGGGCGCTGGTGCGGGAGTCGCTGCGCAACTCCCAGGCCCTGCTCGCCTTCTTCGCCCTCTCCAACGTCGACGTCATCGTCGCCCGCAACGTGCTCTCCGACCACGAGTCGGGCCTGTACGCCGCCGGCCTGATCCTGACCAAGGCGATGCTGTTCCTGCCGCAGTTCGTCGTGGTCGTCGCCTTCCCCGACATGGCCGACTCCGGTGCCCGCCGCCGCGCCCTGCGCCTGAGCCTGGCCCTGGTCGGCGTGCTCGGCGTCGTGGGCGTGCTGGCGACGTACCTGCTCTCCGGGCTCGCCCTGGTCTTCGTCGGCGGGTCGGAGTACGC
This sequence comes from Nocardioides litoris, assembly GCF_006346315.1. Taxonomy (GTDB): domain Bacteria; phylum Actinomycetota; class Actinomycetes; order Propionibacteriales; family Nocardioidaceae; genus Nocardioides; species Nocardioides litoris. Next base: position 204,159 of record NZ_VDMR01000003.1, read on the forward strand.
CGAGGTGCAGTCGCAGCTGTGGCTGTTCGCGGTGCTCGGCACCCTGCTCTCGATGGTCCAGCTGCTGGTCTACGCCCTGCTCGCCCAGGAAGCCAGCCGCGCGCTGCTGGTCCTGTGGGCCGTGCTCGTCGTGCTCGCCGTCGCCGCCGCCACCCTGGCCGGCTCGGTCACCTCGCTCGTCGTGGTCGTCGTCGCCGTCGACTCCCTCCTCCTCGCCGCCCTCCTCGTCCCCGCCCTGCGGACGCCACGGCTCGACGGCTGATCCTCTCCGGCAGCAAGCTCAGGCGGCCGCGCGGGACGGACGCGTCGTCACCGGAGGCGGTGGCCCACCGCCGGCGCTCGGGCCTCAGCACGACTGGGCCACACGGCACACGGAGCCGGAGCCGGAGCCGCGCAACCCGGCACAGGCGCCCGGGCCACAGCAGGACCGGGCCACGCGGCGCACGGAGCCGGAGGCGACCCCGGCGGACGGGCCCGCGCGGACCAGGCCGGCGGCAGCGAGTCCAGGCGGCCGCGCGGGTTGGACGCGGGGTCCCCGGAGCCACGCAACCCCGGCACAGGCGCCCGGGCCACAGCAGGACCGGGGCCCAGGGCGCACGGAGGCGTAGAGGTGCCCGGCGACCCGGGCCCCGCGACGCCTGGATCGCGGCAGCCGCTACCAGGCGACCGCGGGGACGGGCGCGGGGTCCCCGGGGCCACGCAACCCGGCACAGGCGCTCGGGCCACAGCAGGACCGGGCCACACGGCGCACGGAGGCGTAGAGGTGCCCGGCGACCCGGGCCCCGCGACGCCTGGATCGCGGCAGCCGCTACCAGGCGACCGCGGGGACGGGCGCGGGGTCCCCGGGGCCACGCAACCCGGCACAGGCGCCCGGGCCACAGCAGGACCGGGCCACGCGGCGCACGGAGCCGGAAGCGACCCCGGCGGACGGGCCCGCGCGGACCAGGCCGGCGGCAGCGAGCCCAGGCGGCCGCGCGGGACGGACGCGGGGTCCCCGGAGCCACGCAACCCGGCACAGGCGCCCGGACCACAGCAGGACCGGGCCACACGGCGCACGGAGCCGGAAGCGACCCCGGCGGACGGGCCCGCGCGGAACAGGCCGGCGGCAGCGAGCCCAGGCGGCCGCGCGGGACGGACGCGGGGTCCCCGGAGCCATGCAACCCGGCACAGGCGCCCGGACCACAGCAGGACCGGGCCACGCGGCGCACGGAGCCGGAGGCGACCCCGGCGGACGGGCCCGCGCGGAACAGGCCGGCGGCAGCGAGTCCAGGCGGCCGCGCGGGACGGACGCGGGGTCGCCGGAGGCGACCATCCAGTCAGTGCGCGGCGTCGTGCCAGGACGGACCGGTGCCGACCGAGACGTCGAGCGGGACCGTGAGGTCGGCGGCGCCGGCCATCTGCTGGCGGACGACGGCCTCGAGGTCGGCGGCCTCGCCGGGGGCGACCTCCAGCACGAGCTCGTCGTGGACCTGGAGCAGCATCCGCGAACGCAGGCCGCTGGCGTCGAGGGCGGCCTGGGTGCGCAGCATGGCGACCTTGATGAGGTCGGCGGCCGAGCCCTGGATGGGGGCGTTGAGGGCCATCCGCTCGGCCATCTCGCGGCGCTGGCGGTTGTCGGAGTTGAGGTCGGGCAGGTAGCGGCGCCGGCCCATGATGGTCGAGGTGTAGTCGTCCTTGCGGGCCTGGGCCACGACGCCCTGCAGGTAGTCGCGGATGCCGCCGAACGTCTCGAAGTACTCGTCCATCAGGCCGCGGGCCTCACTGGGCTCGATGCCGAGCTGCTGGCCGAGGCCGAAGGCGGACAGCCCGTAGGCCAGGCCGTAGTTCATCGCCTTGATCTTGGCCCGCTGCTCGACCGAGACCTCCCCGGCGGGCACGTCGAAGACGCGGGCGGCGGTGATGGAGTGGAAGTCCTGGCCCGACTTGAACGCCTCGATGAGCAGGTCGTCCTCGGACAGGTGGGCCATGATCCGCATCTCGATCTGGCTGTAGTCGGCCGTCATCAGCGACTCCTGGCCCTCGCCGACGACGAAGCCGCGCCGGATGCGGCGGCCCTCCTCGGTGCGGATCGGGATGTTCTGCAGGTTGGGCTCGGTGCTCGAGAGCCGCCCGGTGGCCGCGATGGTCTGGTTGAACGTGGTGTGGATGCGTCCGTCGGGGGCGACGGTCTTGAGCAGGCCCTCGATGGTCTGGCGCAGCCGGATCACGTCGCGGTGGCGCAGCAGGTGGGCCAGGAAGGGGTGCTCGGTCTTGACGAACAGCTGCTGCAGGGCGTCGGCGTCGGTGGTGTAGCCGGTCTTGGTGCGCTTGGTCTTGGGCATCTCGAGCTCGTCGAACAGCACCGCCTGCAGCTGCTTGGGCGAGCCGAGGTTGATCTCCCGCCCGATGGTGTCGTAGGCCGCCTCGGCGGCCTTGCGCACCTCGGCGTCGAACTCCGACTGCAGGCCCTCGAGGTAGGGCACGTCGACGGCGATGCCGGTCTGCTCCATCCGCGCCAGCAGGTGCACCAGCGGCAGCTCGACCTCGGCCAGCAGCGGGCCACCACCGCGTTCGTCGAGCTCGGCGTCGAGGGCCTCGGCGAGGTCGAGGACGGCCCGGGCGTGCAGCATCGCCGGGCTCGCCACGTCGACCTCGGCGTCGAACAGCAGCCCCTGGTCGTCCTCGGCGGCCTCCTGCTTGAGCTCGCGCTTGAGGTAGCGCACGGTCAGGTCGGCCAGGTCGTAGGAGCGCTGGTCGGGGCGCACGAGGTAGGCCGCGAGCGCGGTGTCGCTGACCACGCCCGCCAGGCGCCAGCCGTGGGCGGCGAGCGCGAGCTCGGGGCCCTTGGCGTCGTGCAGCACCTTGGGCGAGGCCGGGTCGGCGAGCCAGGCCGCCAGGGCCGCGTCGTCGTCGGGGGTCAGCGTCGTGGCGTCGACGTACGCCGAGCGGCCGGCCTCGGTGGCCAGGCCGATGCCGTCGACCTCGCCGGTGCCGCCGCCCCAGCGGCCACGCACGTGCAGGCCGGTGCGCTCGCCGCCGAGCTCGGTGAGCCAGGCCGCGACCGCGCCCGGCTCGAGGGCCGCGCCCTCGAGCTCGAAGCCGGCCTCGTCGAGCTCCTCGACGGAGTCGACCTCCTCGAAGAGCCGGTTGCGCAGCACCCGGAACTCCAGACCGTCGAAGAGCGTGTGCACCTCCTGGCGGTCCCACGCGCGGCGGGCGAGGTCGCGCGGGTGGAGGTCGAGCTCGAGGTCGCGCACGAGCGCGTTGAGGCGCCGGTTGCGGATGACGTCGTCGAGGTGCTCGCGCAGCGCCTCACCCTTCTTGCCGGTGATCTTGTCGGCGTGGGTGATGACGCCCTCGAGGTCGCCGTACTGCTTGAGCCACTTGGCCGCGAAGCCCTGGCCGACGCCGGGGACGCCGGGCAGGTTGTCGGAGGTCTCGCCCACGATGGCGGCGAGCTCGGGGTACTGGTGCGGGGGGACGGCGTACTTGGCCTCCACCGCCTCCGGCGTCATCCGGGCCATCTCGGAGACCCCGCGCATCGGGTAGAGCAACGTCGAGTGCTCGGTGACCAGCTGCATCGCGTCGCGGTCGCCGGAGAGGATGAGCACGTCCATGCCCTCGGCCAGGGCCTGCGTGGTGAGCGTGGCGATGATGTCGTCGGCCTCGAAGCCGGGCTTCTTCAGGAACGGCACCTGCAGCGCGTCGAGGACCTCCTCGATCAGCGGCAGCTGGCTGCTGAACTCGTCGGGGGTCTTGTTGCGCTTGGCCTTGTACTCGGCGTACTCCGCCATGCGGAAGGTCTGGCGCGAGACGTCGAAGGCGACGGCGAGGTGGGTGGGCTTCTCGTCGCGCAGCATGTTGATGAGCATCGAGGTGAACCCGAAGACGGCGTTGGTGTGCTGGCCGGTCGTGGTCGAGAAGTTCTCGACCGGCAGCGCGAAGAACGCCCGGTAGGCCAGCGAGTGGCCGTCGAGCAGCAGCAGCCGCGGCCGCTCGGCGGCGGGGACGGGGGTCGCCTCGGTCACGGGGCCGACCCTAGCCGTCGCCACGGACAGCGCTCGCTCCGGCAGGATGGCGCTCATGGACGAGATGGACGGAATGCCGATGGGCCCCCTCAACGAGAAGATGGGCATCGAGCTCGTCGAGGTCAGCACCGAGCGCGTGGTCGGCACGATGCCGGTCGAGGGCAACCAGCAGCCCTACGGCCTGCTCCACGGCGGCGCCTCGGTCGTCCTGGCCGAGAGCCTCGGCTCGGTGGGCTCGGCCCTGCACGCGCAGGGCCTCGGCAAGCTCGCGGTCGGCGTCGACATCAACGCGACCCACCACCGCAGCGCCCGGTCGGGCACGGTCACCGGGACGGCGACGCCCGTGCACCTGGGCCGCTCCAGCGCGTGCTGGGAGGTCGTGGTCACCGACGAGCGCGGCAAGCGCGTGTGCACCGCGCGCATCACCTGCTCGCTGGTGGCCCAGGAGCAGATCGGCGGCTAGGGAGCCGTCGGGGGCTGCGCGCCGAGGGCCCGGCGCTGGGACCGGCGGGCGGCCAGGACCCGGCCGAGCTGCCGGCCACCGGCCGCGGTCGGGGCGACGACGGGTCGCTGCGCCGCGAGCCGGGCCCGGACCGACACCGTCGGCGCGACCCGGTAGGTCAGCAGCGGGGCGAAGGCGAGCCGGGCCAGGAAGCGGTTGCTGTCGCGCGAGCCGGCCGCCGCGGCCGTGGAGACCTGCGTGACGCCGTTGTCCTCGGCGTAGGCCAGGGCGGCGTCCATCAGCAGCCGGCCGACGCCGTGGCGCCGGAACTCGGGCAGCACGACCGGGGAGAGCACCTGCACGACCGGGTCGAGGTTGAGCGGCGTCACCGTCGTGATGCGCAGCAGCACCGCCCCGGCCGGGCGGCCGTCGTACTCGGCGACGACGATGCGCTGCTCGGTGGAGCCGCCCGCGGACTTGACGACCTGCTCGAGGTCGGCGACCTGGTCCTGGTGGTCGGCCCGGCGCAGCGAGGACTCCCACAGCTCGGCGAGGAACAGGACGTCGCCCGCCTCCGCCTCGCGCAGGGTCACCATCGACCGGGTCACGTGCGCCTCCTGCATCCCCCGCCGGCATCCGCCGGACGAGGTCGAACACTACGCTCGGGCTGCTCGCGGCGACAGAGGAGGTCGGCACCCGTGTTCCCCGGCATCGGCACCGTCGTCAACGTGGCGACCGTGCTCCTCGGCGCGCTCCTCGGCCGGCTGGTCGGCGACCGCCTGCCCGAGCGCACCCGCGAGCTCGTCACCGACGGGCTCGGGCTGGTCACCCTGCTCATCGCGGCGACCTCGGCGATGGCGGTGCTCGATCCCGACCTCGCCGCCGAGGTGGGCGACAGCGCACCGATGCTCATCGTGCTCGGGGCCGTGCTGCTCGGGGGCATCGCCGGTTCCCTGCTGCGGCTGGAGAGCCGGGTCGAGGGGCTCGGCGCGTGGCTGCAGCGGCGCCTCGCCGGGTCGCAGGACTCCGCGGAGCGGCAGCGCTTCGTGGAGGGGTTCGTCGTCGCCTCGCTCGTCTTCTGCACCGGGCCGCTGACCATCCTCGGCTCCCTCGACGACGGTCTCGGCAACGGCGCCGACCAGCTGTTCCTCAAGGCCACGCTCGACGGGTTCGCGGCGATCGCCTTCGCGGCGTCGTTCGGCTGGGGCGTCGCGGCGAGCGCGCTGACGGTGGTGGTGGTCCAGGGCGCCCTGACCGTCGTGGGCGTGCTGCTCGGCGACGTCGTGCCCGCCCCGCACCTGGCCGCCGTGACCGCCACGGGCGGCCTGCTCCTCGTCGGCGTCGCCCTGCGGCTGCTGCGGATCCGCGACGTCGCGGTGGCCGACCTGCTGCCCGCCCTCCTGGTCGCCCCCGCCCTGGTCACGCTCGTCGCCGCTCTCCGTTGAGGTGTGGCGCAGCCCACCAGATAACGAATCGGCCACAAAGGCATCAGTTGTGCGGAGAGCCCGGTCCCGGCCGCGCGACGTCGATATCGTCCTCGAACCCCCAGGCTCCACCAGCGGAGCCACGACAACCGGAGGACGGATGACCCGCACCACCACCCGACGCCGCGCGCGTCTCGCGACCGCTGCGGTCGCGACCCTGCTCGTCCTGGCCGCGTGCGGCTCCGAGGACGAGCCCAACGCCGAGGAGGGTTCGAGCGCCGCTGCGAGCGAGAGCACCAGCGAGAGCGCCGACGCCGGCACCGCCCCGGAGGGCGACGGCACCCTCGTCTTCGGCTCCCTGCTCCCCGAGACCGGCTCGCTGGCCTACCTCGGCCCGCCCGAGTTCGCGGGCGTCGACCTGGCCGTCCAGGAGATCAACGAGGGCGGCGGCGTCCTCGGCAAGGACGTCGAGCACGTCCGCGGCGACTCGGGCGACACCGACTCCGGCATCGCGCCGGCCGAGTCCACCAAGCTGATCGAGGCCGGCTCCGACGTCATCGTCGGCGCCGCGTCGTCCGGTGTCTCGATGACCGCGATCGACCAGATCATGGACGCGGGCGTCGTGATGTTCTCCCCGGCCAACACCTCGACCGACTTCGACGAGGGCGCCTACGCCGAGCCCGACCTGTACTTCCGCACGGCCCCCTCCGACATCCTCCAGGGTGCGGTGCTGGCCAACCTGCTGATCCAGGACGGCAAGAGCAACGTCACGATCATGGCCCGCCAGGACGCCTACGGCGAGACCCTCGCCCAGCAGGTCCAGGACAACCTCGAGGCCCAGGGTGCGGCCGTCGCGGCCACCGTCTTCTACGGCGAGAACGCCCAGAGCTACGACTCGCAGGTCGCCGAGGCGGCCGACGCGGGTGGCGACGCCCTGGTCCTCATCGGCTTCGAGGAGACCGCCACGATCGTCCCGCAGCTCATCACCGCGGGTGCCGGGCCGGCCGACGTCGACACCTACTTCGTCGACGGCAACACCGCCGACTACAGCTCCGACTCCGACCCGAGCCTGCCCCCGGGCACCCTCGAGGGCGTCAAGGGCACCATCCCCGGCGCCGACACCGGCGGCGAGTTCCAGGAGCGCCTCCTCGAGGTCGACCCCGAGCTGACCTCCTACGCCTACGCCGCGGAGTCCTACGACGCCGTCATGGTCTCGGCCCTCGCGGCCATCGCCGCCGGCAGCGACAACGGCGAGGCCGTGGCCAGCGAGATCGTCAACGTCACCAAGGACGGCGAGAAGTGCACCACCTTTGCCGACTGCGTCGCCCTCCTCGAGGACGGCCAGGACATCGACTACGACGGCGCCTCCGGCCCGATCGAGCTCGGTGAGACGGGCAGCCCGACCGCTGCCTCGATCGGCATCTACGAGTACGACGGCCAGAACAAGAACGCTCCGGTCGAGTTCATCGACGGCCAGATCTGATCGAGCCCCCACCGGCCTGATCGCGGACGGGCCCGAGACCACACGGTCTCGGGCCCGTCCTGCGTCTCCGGGACGCTCCGACACCGGACCGACACCGGACCGACGCCGGACCGACGCCGGACCGACGCCGGACCGACGTCGGGACGCACGGTGGCGCCTGGACGCACGACGGCCCGGACCCCTGGGGGGTCCGGGCCGCGGCGTACGACGGGGGTGGGCGTCAGGAGGCCTGGGCGCCCAGCGTGCCGAGGTAGAGCTGGATGACCTTGGGGTCGCTGCCCAGGGACTTGCCGGTGCCGGTGTAGGCGTTGCGGCCGTGGTCGAGGACGTAGCCGCGGTCGCAGATCTGCAGGCAGCGGCGGGCGTTCTGCTCGACCATGATGACCGAGACGCCCGCACGGTTGATGTTGCGCGTCTGCACGAACACCTCGTCCTGCAGCACCGGGGACAGGCCGGCCGACGGCTCGTCGAGCAGCAGCACCGACGGCGCCATCATCAGCGCGCGGCCCATCGCCACCATCTGCCGCTCGCCGCCCGAGAGGGAACCCGCGCGCTGCTTGCGGCGCTCCCCCAGCCTCGGGAAGATGTCGGTGACGAAGTCGAACCGCTCGGAGAACTTCTTGGGCGCCTGGAAGCAGCCCATCTCGAGGTTCTCCTCGATGGTCAGGCTCGGGAAGACGTTGTTGGTCTGCGGCACGAAGCCGATGCCGGCCGTCACGAGCTGGTCGGCCCGCTTGTTGGTGATGTCGCGGCCGTTGAGGGTGACGCTCCCGGACCGGACGTTGACCAGCCCGAACAGCGCCTTGAGCAGGGTCGACTTGCCGGCACCGTTGGGGCCGATGATGCCGACGAGCTCGCCCTCGTTGCAGTACAGGTCGGCCCCGTTGAGGATGTCGACGCCGGGGAGGTAGCCGCCCTGGAGGTCGTCGGCGCGCAGGACCGCGCGGTCGGCCTGGGCGAGGTGGACCTCCCGCTCGGGGGTCATCGGGGTCGGCATCAGCTTCCCTTCGTCTCGGTGTCGTGCAGCTCGGCCTCGAGCTCGGCCTCGGCCTCGGCCTCGAGGGCCTTCTCGTCCATCTCGCTGAGGTCGGTGTCGTGGTGGGCGCCGAGGTAGGCGTCGATGACGGCCGGGTCGGCCATCACCGCGTCGGGCGTGCCCTCGGCGACGATCTGCCCCTGGGCCATGACGATGACCCAGTCGGAGATGTCGCGCACCATGTCCATGTCGTGCTCGACGAAGAGCACGGTGCGGCCCTCGTCGCGCAGCGACTTCACGTGGCCGAGCAGCGACTGCTTCAGCGCCGGGTTGACCCCCGCCATCGGCTCGTCGAGCATGATCAGCTCGGGGTCGACCATGAGCGCGCGGGCCATCTCGAGGAGCTTGCGCTGGCCGCCGGACAGCGAGCCCGCGAAGTCCTCGCGCTTGGCGTCGAGCTTGAAGCGGGCCAGCAGCTCGTCGGCGCGCTCGGTGTTGCGGGCCTCCTCGCTGCGCCACAGGAACGGCAGCGCCGCCTTGAGGAAGCTCTCGCCGCTCTGGCCCTTGGCCCCCAGGCGCATGTTCTCGATGACCGAGAGCTTGGCCAGGACCTTGGTCAGCTGGAAGGTGCGCACCATGCCGAGGCGGGCGACCTTGTGCGGCACGACGCGGGCCAGCGGGTGGCCGTTGAAGCTCCACTCCCCGGTGTCGGGGGTGTCGAAGCCGGTCAGCAGGTTGAACAGCGTCGTCTTGCCGGCGCCGTTGGGCCCGATGAGCGCGGTGATGACGCCGCGCTGGATCTCGATGTGGCCCACGTCGACGGCCTTGAGGCCGCCGAACTGCCGGGTGATGTGGTCACCGACCACGATCGCGTCGGGCTTCTTGGAGCCCGGCACGTGCTCGATGCCCGTCAGGTCGGGCCGTGCGGTCTTGCCCAGGTCAGCGGCCATCGATCGCGATCTCCCTCCGGTCGCCGAAGATCCCCTGGGGTCGGAAGATCATCAGCAGCATCAGTCCGAGCCCGACCGCGACGAAGCGGATGAGGCTGGCCTGGGTGTTGTCCATCAGCCAGGTCGGCATGACGGGGTCGGCTCCCGCGGTGGCCTGCTCGAAGAACTCGCGCATGCCGGAGATGAGGAACCACAGGATCATCGCGCCGATGACCGGGCCGGCCACCCGGGCCGCACCGCCGATCAGCAGCGCCACGAAGGCCAGGAACGTCATGTTGGTGGAGTAGTCGCTCGGCACGACCGAGGCCTGCTTGAGCGCCAGGTAGAGGCCGGCCAGGCCACCGAAGAGGCCACCGAGCACGAGGGCCTGCATCTTGTAGGCGAAGACGTTCTTGCCGAGCGAGCGCACGGCGTCCTCGTCCTCGCGGATGGCGCGCAGCAGGCGACCCCACGGGCTGCGCATGAGCGCCCACACGACGAGGCAGCACAGCGCCACCAGGAGCCAGCCGATGACCATCGACCACAGGTCGCGCTTGCTGAACGACATGATCCACAGGTCGAGCCGGTCGAAGCCGAGCGCGCCGCCGGGGTTGAAGACGTCCCAGGTCCGGAAGATGTTGGCGTCCTGGTAGGTGCCGGCGTAGTTGTTGAGGCCGTTGGAGCCGCCGAAGACCGACTTGGTCTCGACGGCACCGAAGACCAGGCGCAGGATCTCGGCCGTCGCGATGGTGGCGATCGCGAGGTAGTCGGCTCTCAGCCTCAGCGTCGGTACGCCGAGCACGAGGGCCAGCAGGACCGGGGCCAGCAGGGCGACCAGGATGCCGAGGACGAACGGCTGGTCCCAGGTGACCACGGTGACGGCGAGGCCGTAGGCGCCGACGGCCATGAAGCCGGCCTGACCGAAGTTGAGCAGGCCGGTGTAGCCGAAGTGGACGTTGAGGCCGATGGCGGCCAGCGCGTACACGATCGCGTTGGGGCCGAGCGCCTGGTTGAGCGCGGTGCGCAGCACGTCGAACATGTCGATGCCGGCGAAGCCGACGGTGAAGCTGAGGACCAGCCAGGCCACGAGCCACACGGTGCCGACGATGCCGAGCACCTGCCCGACCATGGCGAGCGGGCGGCCGTCGTACCGGGCGGGGTCCTCGTCGATCTTGGCCACGGCCTGGCGGCCCTTGATGATCGCGAAGGGGCTGGTGAAGCCGAGCGCCAGCGTGATGCCGAGGATGCCGAGCACGATGGAGGTGACGACCTCCGGTGGGGTGCGGCGGGCCTGGGTCGGGGCGGCCTTCGGCTCCTCGGTGGCCGGGGACTTCTCGGTGGTGTTCACGCAAGGCTCCGTTCGCGGGTGCCGTGGTCCGGGAGGTGGGTGGTGGTGGCGATCGGCACCGGCGTCACCCGATCCGCTCGCGGCGGCCGAGGATGCCCTGGGGCCGGACCAGCAGGACGAGGATCAGCACGACGAGCGCGCCGACCTCCTTGATCGAGCTCGGCACGCCGAACAGCGGTCCGACCTCGACCATGATGCCGATGACCATCGAGCCGAACAGGGCGCCCCAGATGGTGCCGAGGCCGCCGAGCGTGACGCCGGCGAAGACGAGCAGCAGCAGCTTGAAGCCCATGAGGAAGTTGATCTGGCTGTTGATGGCGAGCAGGACGCCGGACAGGCCGGTCAGGGCCGTGCCGAGGATCCAGACGTTGCTGATGACGCGGTCGACCTTCATGCCCGAGGACGCCGACAGCGCCGGGTTGTCGGAGACGGCTCGCATGGCCTTGCCGAGGCGGGTGCGCATCAGCACGATGCAGGTGATGGTGATCGTGACCAGGGAGATCACGATGATCGCGAGCTCCTTGTCGGCCAGGCTGATCGGGCCGTAGTCGCGCCGCCCCTGGTTGACGTACTCCGACAGCGACTTGCGCGAGCTGCCGATCGTGTACTGGAAGACGTTGCGCAGGAACAGCCCGAAGCCGATCGAGACGATCATCATGGCGATCAGGCCGGTGCCCCGGCGCCGCAGCGGCGCCCAGAGCGCCTTGTCCTGCGCCCAGCCGAAGAAGGCCGACGCGACCACCGCCGCGATGCCCGCCACGATGACCGGCAGGCCGATGCCGCGGTTGAAGACGTAGGCCAGCAGCGCGCCCAGGGTGATGAGCTCGCCGTGGGCGAAGTTGGTCAGGCCCGTGGTGCCGAAGATCAGCGAGAGGCCGAGGGCGGCCAGCGCGACCAGCAGGCCGAACTTGATGCCCGACATCATCGCGACCGAGAACTTCTCGGAGAACGGCACCTCGTTGACGGCCTGGGTGCCGATGGGGAACGCCGCGTTGGTGGCGCCACCGAGGCGTGCGGTGATCTCGAGCTCGGTCGACGTGGCGTCGTTGAGCTCGACCCCGTCGGGCAGCGTGTCCTCGTCGAGGGTGACGACGTAGGTGCCGGGTCCGGGGGTCTCGATGATGGCGATGCCCTGGTCGTCGGTGACGTCCTCGCCGACGTCCTCGGGCTCGCTGCCCTCCTCGACGGCGGCGACGGTCAGGCGCACGTCGGGCACCGGCGCGCCGCCCTTGTCCCGGTCGGTCAGGGTGACGCGGATGTAGTCACCGTCGGGCAGGGGTTCCTCGGCACCCTCGTCGCTCGGCGTGCCCGAAGGCGCTGTGGGACTCGCACTCGGCGAGGTCGTCTCCGCGAACGCGTTCGCGGGCTGCAGCAGCAGCAAGAAGAAGACCACCGAGACGAGCGTGAACACTCGCTGACGCACACACGCCTCCTGTCGTCGAGCGCCCTCCGCGCTCAGCCGTCGTCGGACTATAACGAGTGCGCGGCCTGCGGTCCGGCGTCTGGGAGACGGCGGGGTAACAGTTGTGTCTCAGCTGGTGGCGAGGCCCGGGCCGTGCGCCACGACGCCCTCGGCGACCTCGCGCATCGAGAGCCGCAGGTCCATGGCCGTCTTCTGGATCCAGCGGAACGCCTCGGGCTCTGCGAGGCCCAGCTGCTGCTGGAGGATCCCCTTGGCGCGGTCGACCGCCTTGCGCGTCTCGAGCCGCTCGGTGAGGTCGCCGACCTCGGCCTCGAGCTGGGCCAGCTCGGCGTACCGGGACACGGCCATCTCGATGGCCGGCACCAGGTCGGACTGCGTGAACGGCTTGACCAGGTAGGCCATGGCGCCCGCGTCGCGGGCGCGCTCGACCAGGTCTCGCTGGCTGAACGCGGTGAGGATGACGACCGGCGCGATCCGCTGGCCGGCGATGGCCTCCGCGGCCGCGATGCCGTCGAGGACCGGCATCTTGACGTCGAGGATGACAAGGTCGGGCCGCAGCTCGGTGGCCAGCTCGATGGCGCGGGCCCCGTCGCCGGCCTGGCCGACGACGGCGTACCCCTCCTCGGTGAGCATCTCGGCGAGGTCCATCCGGATGAGGGCCTCGTCCTCGGCGATCACGACGGTCCGGGTCGCGGCCTGCGGGGCGTCGGGGGCGTTCACCCCCGCAATCTAGTGGCTGCGGTCCGCGGCCCAGCCAGGGTGGCCTGACGGTGCCGTCGGCTCGCCGTGGGCGGCGAGGAACAGCGCCACCTCCTCGCGCTCGACCCGGCGCCGGCTGCAGGCCGTGGTCGCCGTCCGGGCGTTGGCGATCGCGCGCTCGTTGCTGGCGGCGGCCCAGGTGCGCAGGCTCCACATGCGGGTGCTCCTGTCGGACGGTGACGAGAGCCGAACAATAGTGAGTTGGTTGACTTTGGGCAACTCGTGCTGGCGCTGGCGCCACGCTAGGGTGGCGCCGCCCTGGCCGGGTTGGCGAAACGGCATACGCGGTGGTCTCAAACACCACTGTCCGAGAGGACGTGCGGGTTCGAATCCCGCACCCGGCACCTGATCGACCATTCTTGTCGGTGGTCGCAGCCAGGATCGAGGCGTGCCGCACGTCCGCCCCTGGTCCACCGTCGAGTCGGCGCTGCGCGACTCCGACGCGGGCATGAGCGACGCCGTCAACGCGGCCAAGCACGGGGTCGCGGTGAAGACGATCCGCCGCTGGCGCCGCGAGTACCAGCGCCGGGGCCGACCCCGCGGTCAGGCACACACCGCCGCGCCGTGCCCGCGGTGCGAGGACGGGGTGCTCGACGGGCCGGCGTACGCCGAGCTCTTCGGCTGGTACCTCGGTGACGGCCACGTCTCGCGAGGCCGCCGAGACGTGCTCAACCTGCACATCTACAACGACGCTCGCTACGTCCGCGACAACCAGCGCCTCCTGACGCTGATGTCGACGGTCAAGCCCGGTGGCCGACCCCACACGCGACTGGTCCCGGGGGCGGTGGTCACGACCGTGTCGTGGAAGCACTGGGCCTGCCTCGTCCCCCAGCACGGACCGGGGCGCAAGCACGACCGGCCGATCGTCCTTGAGGACTGGCAACGCACCGTGCTCGAGGCTCACCCTGGGCCGTTCCTGCGCGGTCTCTTCCACTCCGACGGCAGCCGGACATGCAACTGGACGAGCAGGGTCGTCGCCGGCGAGCGCAAGCGCTACGACTACCCGCGGTGGCAGTTCAGCAACGTCAGTGCCGACATCCGCGAGCTGTGCTGCTGGGCGCTCGACCTGGCCGGGGTCGCGTGGCGGCAGAGCCGCTGGAACCACATCAGCGTCTCCCGTCGGGCCGACGTGGCCCGTCTCGACGGGCTGATCGGCCCCAAGGAGTGAGCGACCGTCAGGGGCGCCGGTAGGCGGGCGCGACCTCGTTGATCGCGTCGCCCATCTGGTGGATGCGCAGCGCGTTGGTCGAGCCGGGGATGCCGGGCGGGCTGCCGGCCACGATGACCACGAGGTCGCCCTCGGTGACGCGGCCGATCTGCAGCAGCTGCTCGTCGACCTGGCGCACCATCTCGTCGGTGTGGTCGACGGGGGCGGTGCGGAAGGTCTCCACGCCCCACGTCAGCGCGAGCTGCGACCGGACGCGGTTCTCGGGCGTGAAGGCGAGGGTGGGGATGCGGCTGCGCAGGCGGGAGAGCCGGCGAGCCGAGTCGCCGGACTGGGTGAAGGCGACGACGTACTGGGCGCCCACCCGGCCGGCCACCTCCTCGGCGGCCTTGGCGATCGCGCCGCCACGGGTGTGCGGGTCCCAGTTGACGGGCTCGAACTGGCCCCAGTCGGCCGGGATCAGCGCGTGGTCCTCGGTGGCGGAGATGATGCGGGCCATCGTCTCGACCGTGACGATCGGGTGGTCGCCCACGCTGGTCTCGCCCGAGAGCATCACCGCGTCGGCGCCGTCGAGCACCGCGTTGGCGACGTCGCTGGTCTCGGCGCGCGTCGGGGCCGGGTTGGTGATCATCGACTCGAGCATCTGGGTGGCCACGATGACGGGCTTGGCGTTGAGGCGGGCCTTCTCGATGACCATCTTCTGCAGGAACGGCACGTCCTCGAGCGGGCACTCCACGCCGAGGTCGCCGCGCGCGACCATGATGCCGTCGAAGGCGCTGATGATCTCGTCGATGTTGTCGATGGCCTGCGGCTTCTCGATCTTGGCGATGACGGGCAGCATCTGCCCCTCCTCCTCCATGACCCGGCGCACGTCCTCGACGTCCTTGGCGTCGCGCACGAAGCTCAGGGCGATGAAGTCGACGCTCAGGCTGAGCGCGAAGCGCAGGTCGGCGATGTCCTTCTCGGACATCGCGGGCACCGAGACGGCGACGCCGGGCAGGTTGATGCCCTTGTGGTTGCTCACCACGCCGCCGACCAGCACCTCGCACACCACGTCGGTGCCGTCGACGACCTCCTTGACCCGCAGCCGGACCTTGCCGTCGTCGAGCAGGATCGGGTCGCCGGCCGCGACGTCGCCCGCCAGCCCCTTGTACGTCGTGCCGCAGATCGTCTCGTCGCCGTCGACGTCGCGGGTGGTGATGGTCCAGCTGCTGCCCCGGTGGAGCTGCACGGGGCCGGCGGCGAAGGTGGCGAGCCGGATCTTGGGGCCCTGCAGGTCGGCCAGGATGCCGACGCCGCGTCCGGAGGCGTCGGCCGCCTCGCGCACCAGGCGGTAGGTCTCGCGGTGGACGTCGTGGGACCCGTGGCTCATGTTGAGGCGGGCGACGTCCATCCCGGCGTACACGAGCTCGCGGATGCGACGCTCGGAGCTGGTGGCCGGACCCAGGGTGCAGACGATCTTGGCTCTACGCACCCGACCACCCTAGTGGCTCTTTGAACGATCCAACACCAGCGGTCGAGACCGGTAGCCTGCCGCGGTGGACGTCGTCGTGCGGGAGTCCCCGCCCCGGGACGTCGCCGCCTGGCACGACCTGCTCGACCCGGTCGAGCGGGGCCGTTGGGCCGCCTACCGCGAGCCGGTCGACCGGGCGCGCTTCCTCACCGGTGTCGCGCTCACCCGGCAGGTGCTGGCCGAGCACCTCGGCGTCGCGGCCGCCGAGGCGCCGCTCGACCGGGCCTGCGCCCGGTGCGGCGCGCCCCACGGCGTGCCGCGTGTCGTCGGCCGACCCGACCTGCGCCTCTCGGTGGCGCACGCCGGCGACCTGGTGCTCGTGGCGCTGGCCGACCGGGCCGTCGGCGTCGACGTCGAGCCCCTCGGACCCGGCGCGCTGGAGGTCGAGGGCCAGGTGCTCACCGACGCCGAGCGGCGGGTCCTCGCGGGCACCACCGGCGCCGCCCGTGAGGTCGCGCTGGTCGAGACGTGGGTGCGCAAGGAGGCCGTGCTCAAGATGCTGGGCACGGGGCTGCGCACGCCGATGGTGGAGGTCGACCTGTCAGCGCACGCCGTCGTCGACCTCCACGTCGGACCGGCTCATCGGGCGGCGCTGGCCACCGCGGGACCACCCGCGGTAGACACGGGTCGCCGACCGTGAGCCGGCGACCCGTGCCCGGTGTCGCGATGCCTCAGACGACGAGCGGACGCGCCGTCGGCGGGATGGGGCTGGGCAGGGCGGTGGAGCCAGTGAGGTACTCGTCGACCGCGGCCGCCGCGGCGCGGCCCTCGGCGATCGCCCACACGATCAGCGACTGGCCCCGGCCGGCGTCACCGGCGGCGAAGACGCCGGGCACCGAGGTCTGGTAGCCCTTGTCGCGCACCACGTTGCCGCGATCGTCGAGGTCGACGCCGAGCTGCTCGACCAGGCCCTCGCGCTCCGGGCCGACGAAGCCCATCGCGAACAGCACGAGGTCGGCCGGGATCTCCCGCTCGGTGCTCTCGATCTCGGTCAGCGTGCCGCCCTCGAAGACCACGTCGACGAGCAGCAGGGCCCGCACGTGGCCCGCGTCGTCGCCGCGGAACTCCTTGGTCGAGACGGCGTAGACGCGCTCGCCGGCCTCCTCGTGCGCCGAGGAGACCCGGAACGTCATCGGGTACGTCGGCCACGGCTGCCCGGCCGGGCGCGAGCTCGGGGGCTCGGGCATGATCTCGAGCTGGGTGATCGAGGCCGCGCCCTGGCGGGTCGAGGTGCCCAGGCAGTCGGCGCCGGTGTCACCGCCGCCGATGATGACGACGTGCTTGCCGGTGGCGACCGTCTGCTCGCCCCCGCCCGGCACCGGCTCCTCGCCGACCGCCGCGCGGTTGGCCTGTGGGAGGAAGTCCATCGCCTGGTGGATGCCCGCGAGCTCGCGCCCGGGGACCGGCAGGTCGCGGGCGATGGTCGAGCCGGTGGCCAGCACCACGGCGTCGTACCGGTCGCGCAGCTGCTCGCCGGTCAGGCCGGACTCCTCGGAGCCGACGTCGACGCCGGCCCGGAAGACGGTGCCCTCGCGCTTCATCTGCTGCAGGCGCCGGTCGAGGTGCTGCTTCTCCATCTTGAACTCGGGGATGCCGTAGCGCAGCAGGCCGCCGATCTTGTCGGCGCGCTCGTAGACGGCGACCGTGTGGCCGGCGCGGGTGAGCTGCTGCGCGGCGGCCAGGCCGGCCGGACCGGAGCCGATCACCGCGACGGTGCGGCCCGAGAGCCACTCGGGGGCCTGCGGGCGGACGAGCCCGGACTCCCACGCCTTGTCGATGATCGAGACCTCGACGTTCTTGATGGTCACCGGGTCCTGGTTGATGCCCAGCACGCAGGCGGTCTCGCAGGGTGCGGGGCACAGGCGACCGGTGAACTCCGGGAAGTTGTTGGTCGCGTGCAGGCGCTCGATCGCGCCCTCCCAGTCGTCGCGCCAGACCAGGTCGTTCCACTCGGGGATGATGTTGCCGAGCGGGCAGCCCTGGTGGCAGAACGGGATGCCGCAGTCCATGCAGCGCCCGGCCTGCTCGGTGATGATCGGCAGCAGCGCGCGGCCGGCGGAACCGGGGTAGACCTCGTTCCAGTCCTGCACGCGCTCCTCGACCGGGCGGCGCTCGGCCACCTTCCGGGGGGCCTTGAGGAAGCCCTTCGGGTCAGCCATGCAGAGCCTCCATCATCTTGTGGGCGGTCTCGCGCTCGTCGAGGCCGTCGGCCTCTGCCTTGGCCTTGGCCTCGAGCACGATGCGGTAGTCGCGCGGCATGACCTCGGTGAAGCGGGTCAGCGAGGTCTCCCAGTCGGCCAGCAGCTCCTCGGCCACGGTCGAGCCGGTCTCCTCGTGGTGCTGGCGCACCATCTGCTCGAGCTCGCGGGCAGCCTCGCCGGCGACCGGCCCGAGCTCGACGAGCTCGCGGTTGACCCGGAAGTCCTTGAGGTCGAGCACCCAGGCCACACCGCCGGACATGCCGGCCGCGAAGTTGCGGCCCGTCTTGCCGAGCACGGCCACCCGGCCACCGGTCATGTACTCGCAGCCGTGGTCGCCCACGCCCTCGGTGACCAGCCAGGCGCCGGAGTTGCGCACGGCGAACCGCTCCCCCACGCCGCCGCGCAGGAAGACCTGCCCGGACGTCGCGCCGTAGGCGATGGTGTTGCCCGCGATGATCTGCTCGTTGCTGTTGAACGTCGCCGCCCGGTCGGGCCGCACGACGATCCGGCCGCCGGAAAGGCCCTTGCCGACGTAGTCGTTGGCGTCGCCCTCCAGGCGCAGGGTGATGCCCCGGGGCAGGAAGGCGCCGAAGGACTGACCGGCCGACCCGGTGAGGGTGAGGTCGATGGTGCCCTCGGGCAGCCCCTCGCCGCCGTACCGCTTGGTGACCTCGTGGCCGAGGATCGTGCCGACGGTGCGGTGGACGTTGCGGACCTTGACCTGGGCCCGCACCGGCTCGCCGGACTCGAGCGCCGGCTGGGCCAGCGGGACGAGCTCGGTGACGTCGAGCGAGCGCTCCAGGCCGTGGTCCTGGGACTTGGTGCGGCGACGGTCCTGGTCGGGGAAGTGGCTGCTGTCGACCTCGTGCAGGATCGGCGTGAGGTCGAGGCCCGCGGCCTTCCAGTGGTTGACGGCCTCGGCCATGTCGAGCGCCGAGACCTGGCCGATCGCCTCGTCGAGGGTGCGGTAGCCCAGCTCGGCCAGGATCTCGCGCACCTCCTGGGCGATGTACTCGAAGAAGGTCACCACGAACTCGGCCTTGCCGCTGTAGCGCTCGCGCAGCACCGGGTTCTGGGTGGCGACGCCCACCGGGCAGGTGTCGAGGTGGCAGACCCGCATCAGGATGCAGCCCGAGACCACGAGCGGGGCGGTGGCGAAGCCGTACTCCTCTGCCCCCAGCAGGGCGGCGATGACGACGTCGCGGCCGGTCTTGAGCTGGCCGTCGGCCTGGACGACGATTCGGTCGCGCAGGCCGTTGACCAGCAGGGTCTGCTGGGTCTCGGCCAGGCCGAGCTCCCAGGGACCGCCGGCGTGCTTGAGCGAGGTCAGCGGCGAGGCACCGGTGCCGCCGTCGTGGCCGGAGATCAGGACGACGTCGGCGTGCGCCTTGGACACCCCGGTCGCGACCGTGCCGACGCCCATCTCGCTGACCAGCTTGACGTGCACCCGCGCCTGCGGGTTGGCGTTCTTCAGGTCGTGGATGAGCTGGGCCAGGTCCTCGATCGAGTAGATGTCGTGGTGCGGCGGCGGGCTGATCAGGCCGACGCCGGGCGTGGAGTGCCGGGTCTTGGCCACCCACGGGTAGACCTTGTTGCCGGGCAGCTGCCCGCCCTCGCCGGGCTTGGCGCCCTGGGCCATCTTGATCTGGATGTCGTCGGCGTGGGTGAGGTACTCCGACGTGACGCCGAAGCGGCCCGAGGCCACCTGCTTGATCGAGCTGCGGCGCTCGGGGTCGTGCAGGCGCTCGGAGTCCTCGCCGCCCTCGCCGGTGTTGGACTTGCCGCCCAGCCGGTTCATGGCGATCGCGAGGGTCTCGTGGGCCTCCTGCGAGATCGACCCGTAGGACATCGCGCCGGTCGAGAACCGCTTGACGATCTCGCTGACCGGCTCGACCTCCTCGATCGGCACCGGCTCGCGGCCGGTGACGTGGGAGCCCTTGAAGCGGAACATGCCGCGCAGCGTCATCAGCTGCTGGGCCTGCTCGTCGACGGCCTGGGTGTACTGCTTGAAGACGTCGTAGCGCTGGGTGCGCGTCGAGTGCTGCAGCCGGAAGACCGTCTCGGGGTTGAACAGGTGGGGCTCGCCGTCGCGGCGCCACTGGTACTCGCCGCCGATCTCGAGCTCGCGGTGGGTCGGCAGCACGCCGCCGCGGGGGTACGCCGTGGCGTGGCGCCGCGCGACCTCCTCGGCGATCACGTCGAGGCCGATGCCGCCCAGCTTGGTCGTCGTGGCGGTGAAGTAGCGGTCGACGACCTCCTGGGACAGCCCGACCGCCTCGAAGATCTGCGCGCCGGTGTAGGAGGCGACCGTCGAGACGCCCATCTTGGACATCACCTTGAGCACGCCCTTGCCGAGCGCCTTGACCAGGTTGGCCACGGCCTGCTCGGGCTCGGTGGTGACGTAGTAGGCCTCGCGGGCGAGGTCCTCGACGGACTCCATCGCCAGGTAGGGGTTGACCGCCGCGGCGCCGTACCCGACGAGGAGGGCCACGTGGTGGACCTCGCGGACGTCGCCGGCCTCGACGAGCAGGCCGACCTGGGTGCGGGTCTTCTCGCGCACCAGGTGGTGGTGGACGGCGCCGGTGAGCAGCAGCGACGGGATGGGTGCCAGGTCGGCGTCGGCGTGCCGGTCGGAGAGCACGATGATGCGCGCGCCACCGGCGATGGCCTCGCTGACCTCGGCGCAGATCGCGTCGATGCGGGTCGCCATGGCCTCGCCGCCGCCGGCGACGTCGTACAGGCCGCGGGCGACGTGGGTGATGAAGCCGGGCATGTCGCCGTCACGGTTGATGTGGCGGATCTTGGCCAGGTCGTCGTTGGAGATGACCGGGAAGGGCAGGACGACCTGGCGGCAGGACGCCGGCTGCGGCTCGAGCAGGTTGGACTCGGGCCCGATCGTGCCGTTGAGCGAGGTGACGAGCTCCTCGCGGATGGCGTCGAGCGGCGGGTTGGTCACCTGCGCGAAGAGCTGGGTGAAGTAGTCGAACAGCAGCCGCGGCTTGTCGCTCAGCGCCGCGATCGGGGTGTCGGTGCCCATCGAGCCGAGCGCCTCGCCGCCGGTGTTGGCCATCGGCGTGAGCAGGACGCGCAGCTCCTCCTCGGTGTAGCCGAAGATCTGCTGCCGGCGGGTCACCGAGGCGTGGGTGTGCACCACGTGCTCGCGCGCCGGGATGTCGTCGAGGTGGATGAGGCCGGCGTGCAGCCACTCCCCGTAGGGGTTCTCGGCGGCGAGCTCGGCCTTGACCTCGTCGTCCTCGACGATCCGGTGCTCGTCGGTGTCGACGAGGAACATCTTGCCGGGCTGCAGGCGGCCCTTGCGGACGATGCTGGCCGGGTCGAGGTCGAGCACGCCGACCTCGGAGGCCAGCACGACGAGGCCGTCGTCGGTGACCCAGTAGCGCGAGGGGCGCAGGCCGTTGCGGTCGAGGACCGCGCCGATCTGGGACCCGTCGGTGAAGACCACGCAGGCCGGGCCGTCCCACGGCTCCATCATCGAGGAGTGGAAGGAGTAGAAGTCGCGGCGCTGCTGGTCCATCTCGCCGTGGTTCTCCCACGCCTCGGGGATCATCATCAGCACCGAGTGCGGCAGTGACCGGCCGCCCATGTGCAAGAGCTCGAGCACCTCGTCGAACGACGCCGAGTCCGACGCCCCGGGCGTGCAGATCGGGAAGAGCCGGTCGAGGTCACCGGGGATGAGGTCGGAGGCGAGCAGCGCCTCGCGGGCCCGCATCCAGTTGCGGTTGCCCATCACCGTGTTGATCTCGCCGTTGTGGGCGATGTAGCGGAACGGGTGGGCCAGCGGCCAGCTCGGGAACGTGTTGGTCGAGAACCGCGAGTGCACGACCGCCAGCGCCGAGGCCACCCGCTCGTCGCGGAGGTCGGGGAAGAACTTGTCGAGCTGGTCGGTGGTGAGCATGCCCTTGTAGCCCAGCGTGCGCGAGGACAGCGTCGGGAAGTAGGCGTCGGTCTCGCGCTCGGCCCGCTTGCGCAGGCAGTAGGCGAGCCGCTCGAGGCCCATGCCGGTCAGGCGCTGGCCGGAGGCCGCCACGAAGAGCTGGCTGAACGACGGCATGACCGACAGGGCCATGCTGCCCAGGCCCTCGGGGTCGACCGGGACGTCGCGCCACCCGAGGACGGTCAGGCCCTCCTCGGCGGCGATCTCCTCGACCCGGGCCCGGGTCGTGGCGACGTCGTCGTCGTCACCGGGCAGGAACGCCGTGCCGACGGCGTACGCCGCGGGGGCGGGGAGCTCGAAGCCGAGCTCGGTGATGACGGCGCGCAGGAACGCGTCGGGCACCTGGAGCAGGATGCCGGCGCCGTCGCCGGAGTTGACCTCGGCTCCCGCGGCTCCGCGGTGGTCGAGGTTGCGCAGCGCGGTGAGGGCCTTGGCCACGATGTCGTGGCTGGCCTCCCCGGTCAGGGTCGCGACGAACGCGACGCCGCAGGCGTCGTGCTCGGCGGCCGGGTCGTAGAGACCCTGGGCCGCCCAGTGCGTCGGAAGCGCGTGTTGGTAGGGCACCTCTGTGTCCTCCCGTCGGCGGGACAACCTCGGACCACCCCCGGGCGGACCGGGAGCAACGGGCTGTCGTGGTGGAGTCGCAGGGACGACGTCGGCCCACGCGGCGGAGGTGCCAGGTTACTACAGCGTTACGACGGACCGTCGCGAGTCGTCCGCTCCTGGACACCGTCCTCGACCGCGGCGCGCTCCTCGTCGTCGTCGATCGCCTCGCCTTCCTCGTCCTCCGGCTGGTCGGCGCCCTCGACGTGGCCGTCGCGGTAGACCGACTCCTCGCGCCCGGGGTGGCGCCGGGCGCTCCAGACGAACCCGGCCAGGCCGACGAGGAACAGCACGATCGAGGTCCACACGTTGAACCGCAGGCCGTAGACGTCGTCGAGCTGGACGGAGTCGACCCGGAGGTACTCGATCCAGCCGCGGCCGAGGGTGTAGCCCATGACGTACAGCGCGAACACCCGGCCGTGGCCGAGGCGGTAGCGCTTCTCGGCCCACAGCAGCAGGGCCAGGACCCCGAGGTTCCACAAGAACTCGTAGAGGAAGGTCGGGTGGAAGGTCGTGCCGGCCGGGAAGACGAGTCCGTCGGGCCAGTTGACGGGGTCGATCTCCAGGCCCCAGGGCAGGTCGGTCGGCTTGCCGTACAGCTCCTGGTTGAACCAGTTGCCCCAGCGGCCGATGGCCTGGGCCAGGATCACCCCCGGAGCGAGGGTGTCGACGACCGGACCGAGCCGGACGTTCTTGCGACGCGCCCACAGGATCGCGCCGACCGCGCCGAGCGCGACGGCACCCCAGATGCCGAGGCCGCCCTTCCAGATGTAGAGCGCCTCGATGGGGCTGCCGCCCTCGCCGAAGTAGCGCTTCCAGTCGGTGGCGACGTGGTAGAGCCGGGCGCCGACGACGCCGAAGGGCACCGCCCAGACCGCGAGGTCCTGGATCTCGCCGGGCCGCCCGCCGCGGGCCTGCCAGCGCTTCTCGCCGAGCCAGATGGCGGCGACGATGCCGAGGATGATGCACAGGGCGTAGCCCCGGATCGGCAGCGGCCCGAGGTGCCAGACCCCGTTGTCGGGGCTCGGGATCGACAGCGGCACCAGCAGGTCGGTCGCGATCACGGGCCCACCCTAGGCGCGCGCACTAGCCGTCCTGCAGCAGGCTGTGGATGTCGCTGGCGAACTGGGCGGGCGTGGTCTGGGCGTCCCAGAAGACCGGGACCTCGTCGGCGGCGTCGACGCCCATGACGTACGTCGTGTGGCCGCCCGGGTCGTCGGGGTC
Organism: Nocardioides litoris; assembly: GCF_006346315.1. GTDB lineage: Bacteria > Actinomycetota > Actinomycetes > Propionibacteriales > Nocardioidaceae > Nocardioides > Nocardioides litoris. The sequence continues at coordinate 227,611 of NZ_VDMR01000003.1, forward strand.
GATGCCGACCGAGAGCTCGCGGCCGATGTCGATGACGGTGGACAGGTCGCCGTCGAGCCCGACGAAGGACGGGTCGAAGCGGTCGAGGTAGGTGCGCAGCGTCTCGGGGGTGTCGTTCTCCGGGTCGCTGCTGACCAGCACGACCTGCACCTGGTCGCGGTCGTCCTCGTCGAGGCGAGTCATGGCCGAGGCGAGGTGGTTGAGCACCGCGGGGCAGATGTCGACGCAGTTGACGTAGCCGAAGAAGACCATCGTCAGCCGCTCGTCGGTGTCGTCGGCCAGCGAGAACGGCTGGTCGTCGGTGTCGGTGAGTTGGGTCGCCGGCACCGTGTAGGGGTTGTCGAGCACCGTGCCGGAGAAGGGCAGCGCCTCGGCGTCGCCGCCGCAGCCGGCCAGGCCGGCGGCGAGCGCCACCGCGGCCGCGGCGGCGGTGGCCCGGCGCAGGAGGGTCCACGTGCGGGTCCTAGCGGCCACGGCGCACCCCCGCGGCGAGGTCGGCGGTGAGGGCGGTCAGCGCGTCCAGGGCGGCGGAGCGGTCGTCGGGGTGGTCGAGCAGGGCGCGGACGAAGGCCGACCCCACGATCACCCCGTCGGCGTACGCCGCGATCTCGGCGGCCTGGCCGCCGTTGCTGACCCCGAGGCCGACCGAGACGGGCAGGTCGGTCGCGGCCTTGGTGCGCTTGACCAGGGGGTCGGCGAGGTCGCTGGAGGTGTCGCGGGCGCCGGTGACGCCCATGACGGCGGTGGCGTAGACGAAGCCGCGGCAGGCCTTGGTCGTCATCGCGATCCGCTCGTCGGTCGAGGACGGCGCGACGAGGTACACCTTGTCGAGGCCGTGCTCGTCGGCCGCGGCCGGCCAGCGCGGGTCGGCGTCGGGGGTGAGGTCGGGGGTGATCAGCCCCGCTCCCCCGGCGGCGGCGAGGTCGCGGGCGAACCGCTCGACGCCGTACCGCTCGACGGGGTTCCAGTAGGTCATCACGACCGTCGGCGTGCCGGTGGCCGCGACCGCCTCGACGGTGCGCAGCACGTCGCTGGTGCGGACGCCGCGGTCGAGCGCCTGCTGGGCGGCGGCCTGGATCGTGGGGCCGTCCATCACGGGGTCGCTGTAGGGCAGGCCGACCTCGATGACGTCGCAGCCGGCGTCGACCATCGCGCGGATGGCCTCGATGCCGCCGTCGACGTCGGGGAAGCCGGCAGGCAGGTAGCCGACCAGGGCGGCGCGGCCCTCCGCGCGGGCCCGGTCGAAGGCGGTGGAGACGCTCATCGGGGCCGGTTCACGTGTCCTTCCCGAGACCGAACCACGTGCGCGCGGTCTCCATGTCCTTGTCGCCGCGGCCGGAGAGGTTGACCAGCACGATGCCGTCGGGCCCCAGCTCGCGGGCGACGTCGTAGGCGCCGGCGAGCGCGTGCGCGGTCTCGATGGCCGGGATGATGCCCTCGGTGCGGGCCAGCAGCGCCATGGCGTCCATGGCCTGGGCGTCGGTCACGGGCACGTAGTCGGCGCGCCCGCTCTTGGCCAGGTGGGCGTGCTGCGGGCCGACGCCGGGGTAGTCGAGACCGGCCGAGATCGAGTGGGACTCGACCGTCTGCCCGTCCTCGTCCTGCAGGACGAACGTGCGGGCGCCGTGGAGGACGCCGGAGGCGCCGGCGTGGATGGTCGCGGCGTGCCGACCGGTCTCGACCCCGTCGCCGCCGGGCTCGAAGCCGTAGATGCGGACGTCGGGGTCGCCGAGGAAGGCGGTGAACAGGCCGATGGCGTTGGACCCGCCACCCACGCAGGCCGCGACGGCGTCGGGCAGCCGCCCGGTCAGCTCCAGGCACTGGGCCCGGGCCTCGTCGCCGATGCTCCGGGTGAAGTCGCGCACCATGCTCGGGAACGGGTGCGGCCCGGCGGCGGTGCCGAAGAGGTAGGCGGTGTGGTCGACGGTGCTGACCCAGTCGCGCAGGGCCTCGTTGATCGCGTCCTTGAGCGTCGCGCTGCCGGACTCGACCGGCACGACCTCGGCGCCCAGCAGCTCCATGCGGGCGACGTTGAGGGCCTGGCGCCGGGTGTCGACGGCCCCCATGTAGACGGTGCAGTCGAGCCCGAAGTACGCCGCCGCGGTCGCGCTGGCCACGCCGTGCTGGCCGGCGCCGGTCTCGGCGATGACCCGCTGCTTGCCCATCCGCTTGGTCAGCAGGGCCTGGCCCAGGACGTTGCGGATCTTGTGGGCCCCGGTGTGGTTGAGGTCCTCGCGCTTGAGCAGGATGCGCGCGCCGCCGAGGTGGTCGCTGAGCCGCCGGGCGTCGTAGAGCAGGCTGGGGACGCCGGCGTAGTCGCGCAGGATGGCGTCGAAGTCGGCCTGGAACGCCGGGTCGGCGACGGCCTCCTTCCAGGCCGCGGTCAGCTCGTCGAGGGCCGCGACGAGGGCCTCGGGCATGAAGCGCCCGCCGAAGTCACCGAACCACCCCTGGTCGTCGGCCTCGAAGGTGCCGGTCTCGAGTGCGGTCACGACTCCACTCCTGTCATTGCTCGGACGGCGGCCTCGGGGTCGCCGTCGCGGACCAGGGCCTCGCCGACGAGGACGGCACGAGCGCCCTCGGCGACGTGCCGCTTGACGTCGACCGGGGTGAAGACCCCGGACTCGGCGACCTTGACGCGGTCGTCGGGCAGCAGGGGGGCCAGCCGGCCGAAGGTGTCCTGGTCGATCTCGAGGGTCTTGAGGTTGCGCGCGTTGACGCCGACCAGCTCGGCCCCCAGGTCGACGGCCCGCTCGGCCTCGGCCTCGTCGTGGACCTCGACGAGCGGCACCATGCCGAGCTCGCGGACCTCGTCGTGCAGCCGGCGCAGCGTCTCGTCGTCGAGGGCAGCCACGATGAGCAGCACCAGGTCGGCGCCCGCAGCCCGGGCCTCCAGGACCTGGTAGGTCTCGACGACGAAGTCCTTGCGCAGCAGCGGCACGTCGACGGCGGCCCGCACGGCCCGCAGGTCGGCCAGGCTGCCGCCGAACCGTCGCTCCTCGGTCAGCACGCTGATCGCGGCGGCCCCGCCCGCGGCGTACGACGAGGCGAGGACCGCGGGGTCGGGGATCGCGGCCAGGTCGCCCTTGCTGGGGCTGCGGCGCTTGACCTCGGCGATCACGCTGGACCCGGGTGCGCGCAGGTGCGGCATGGGGTCGCGGGGCGGGTCGACGTCGGCCAGGGCGGCGCGCACGTCGGCCAGCGGCGTCTGCGACGCCCGTCGGTCGAGGTCGAGGCGCACTCCGGCGACGATCTCGTCGAGCACGGACACGGCCGTTTCCTCCACTCGGAGTCGGGTGTTTCTCCTAGGAAGTCTGGCACGGCGACCCATAGGGTCAGGCCCGACCCCTCGGACCGACCGAGGCCCCAGGAGAGGACGACCACATGAGCTACGGCGCACCCCCGCCCCCCAACCCCTACGGCGGCGCCGGAGGCTACGGCCAGCCCGCGGGCCCGCCGCCCAACAACAACCTGGTGTGGGCGATCCTCACCACGGTCCTGTGCTGCCTGCCGCTGGGCGTCGCCTCGATCGTGTTCGCCGCGCAGGTCAACGGCAAGTGGGCCTCCGGCGACACCAGCGGTGCCTACAACTCGGCCAAGAAGGCCAAGCAGTTCGCGATCGCCAGCGCGGCCGTGGGCGCGATCGGCATCGTGCTCTACATCATCGTCGTGGCCGTCGCCGCGGGCAACAGCTGAGCGTCGAGCCCCGGCCCGACCTCGTCGTGAGCCGTCCGCCGTCCCGGTCGACCCGACCGGGACGGCGGAGCGTGCTCGGACTGGCGGCCACCGCGGCCGCCGCCACCGCCGCGGGCGCCGTCCTGTTCGCCGTCGACCCCAACGAGCCCGGCCACTACCCGACGTGCCCCTTCCTCGCGCTCACCGGCGCCTGGTGCCCCGGGTGCGGCTCGCTGCGCGCGCTGCACGACCTGGTGCACCTCGACCTCGCGGGCGCCGCCGCCCGCAACCCGCTGGCCCTCGTCGGTGTCGTCCTGCTCGCCCTGGCCTGGGTCTGCTGGGCCCTGCGCACCGCCGGTCGCAACGCCCCCCACCCGGTCCAGGTGCCGGCGCCGTGGATCTGGGCCTTCCTGGCCGCCGTCGTCGCCTTCGGTGTCCTGCGCAACGTGCCGGGCTGGACCTGGCTCTCGCCCGCCTGAGGCTCGCCGGGGCCCTCAGGACACTCAGGGCGCGAGGTAGGAGAACTGCGGCAGGTTGCGCAGCACGGCGAAGCCGAGCAGCACCATGGCGCCCACCACGAGCAACGGGGTCGTGAGCACCGTGCTCCCCCGCTCCACGCCGCGCCAGCGGTCGACCGTCCACCAGCCCAGCAGGCCGACCAGCACCGGCAGCAGGGCGACGAACAGCACGTTGCTCGACACCGCGTCGGCCAACCTCAGGTGGGTCAGGTCGTGGACCGCGCGCATGCACCCGCAGCCAGGGCAGCTGAACCCGAGGGCCGCGCTCGGGCACACGCCCCAGGACCCCTGCACGTGCGGGTCGCGCAGCGCGACTGCCACGGTGGCCGCGGCCAGGCCGCCGAGGACCACGGCGGGCCGCACCATGCGGCGCGCCCGGCTCGGCCGGACGTCGACGGCACCGGGCGGCGCGGTCGGGGTCCGGGTCTCGCTCACCGGCTCAGTGTGCCACCGGCGGGTTTGGCCGCACCGCCACGGGCAATGAACTCCTCCGCCACCGCCCGGGTCACCGGGCGCCCCACGCGAAGGACGACACATGAGCTACGGAGCACCCCCGCCCTCCTCGCCGTACGGCGGGTCGCCGTACGGCGGCGGCCCCTACGGGGGCTACGGCGGCGGCACCGCCGAGCACCCGCAGGGCACGACCATCCTGGTGCTCGGCATCATCGGCCTCGTGGCGTGCATGCCGCTCGGCATCGCCGCGTGGGTGATGGGCAACAAGGCGCTGCGCGAGATCGACAGCTCGCCGATGACCTACACCAACCGCGGCAGCGTCCGAGCCGGTCAGATCTGCGGGATGATCGCCACGATCCTGGCCATCGTGGCCGTGCTGTTCTACGTGGTCGTCATCGTCGTGGTGCTGGGGGCCAGCTCGAGCTGACCCGGCACCTCGGACGTCAGTGGGAGGGGCCGTTGAGGCCCAGCTTGCCCATCACGACGTAGAGCAGGCCGGCGACGACGTTGAGCCCGACGCCGATGGCGAAGATCGGGTAGCTGATCGGCTCGAGCATCAACCCGGCCCCGCCCACGACGAAGCCGACGAGCGCCACCGAGACCGCCGTCCAGGCAGCCGGGGTGTTGCCGTGGTTGTCACTCATGCGGGGCTCCTCGGGTCGGTGCAGGACGTCGACCCCGATCCTAGTCGGTGGGGTCGCGACCCTCGTCGAGGGCCTTCCAGAGCTCGCGCTGCCGGTCCTCGGGGTCGAGGTCGCGGGCCGGCTCGAGAGCACGGCCGGCCGGCGCGTCGTAGCGCCGGCCCATCTCCGGCCACCCGCCGACGGTGCGCACGGCCGCGGCCGAGGCGACCACGGACAGCACGCCGGCCAGCACGCCGAGGTGGCCCCACCACGTGCGGGCGACGTCGAGGTCGAGGGTGGAGACCTCGGCCGCGGTGTCCCCCGGCAGCGTGAGCCAGGCGGCCACGGCCAACGCGGTCGTGGCCACGGCCGTGGCCAGCCCGAGCCAGGCCACCACGCGTCGCACGCGGCCGCGGGTGACGAGCAGCACGCCCCAGGAGGCCAGCAGGACCAGGGCGGTCGCGGTCACCGGCGGCGCGCTCAGGTCACCGGCGCCCAGGGAGGCCGCGAACGCCGACTCGCCCTCGCCGCCCCGGAGCACGACCCAGTCCCGGTTGCCGGCGACCGCGGCGCCGCCGGCGGTGGCGAGCCCGGCCAGGACCGTGGGCCCGAAGGAGCGTCTGTCGGCGGACCTCTCAGCCACGGGCGTCGAGCGTCACGTCGAGACGGGCGGCGTCGAAGCAGGTGCGGTCGCCGGTGTGGCAGGCCGCGCCGGTCTGGTCGACCTTGACCAGCACGGTGTCGCCGTCGCAGTCGAGCCGGACCTCGACCACGGACTGGACGTGCCCGGACGTGTCGCCCTTGGCCCAGTACTCCTGGCGCGAGCGGCTCCAGTAGGTCGCCCGGCCGGTCGTCAGCGTGCGGTGCAGGGCCTCGTCGTCCATCCAGCCGACCATCAGCACCTCGCCCGTGTCGTGCTGCTGGGCCACCGCGGACACCAGACCACGGCCGTCACCGTGGGGGGTGGGGTCGGGGATGCGCTTGAGGCGGGCGGCGATCGCGGGGTCGAGGCTCACGGGGCCATTGTCCCCGGGCCGGGCTGCGAGGAGCCCTGGGCCACCCAGGAGGCGTGCAGGCCGGCGTACACGCTGCCGGCCTGCGTGACCAGGACGGCGTGGGGGCCGCGCTGCACGACCCGGCCCTGGTCGACGACCACGACCTCGTCGGCCTGCTCGGCAGTGGAGAGGCGGTGGGCGATGGTGACGCTGGTGCGCCCGTTCATCAGGCGCTCGAGCGCCCGGCCGATGCGCATCTCCAGCTGGGGGTCGACGGCACTGGTGGCCTCGTCGAGGACCAGCAGGTCGGGGTCGGCGAGGTGGGCCCGCAGCAGGGCGACCAGCTGCCGCTCCCCCGCTGACAGGGACTCACCACGCTGCCCGACCCGGGTGTCGAGGCCGGCGGGCAGGCCGGCCAACCAGTCACCGAGGCCGAGCTCGGCGGCGCTGGCGCGCACGTCGTCCTCGGAGGCGTCGAGCCGGCCGTAGCGCACGTTGGCCAGCAGGGTGTCGTCGAACAGGAAGCCCTCTTGGGGCACCAGCACGACGCTGGAGCGCAGCCCGGCCTGCTCGATGTCGCGCACGTCGATGCCGTCGAGCAGCACCGCGCCCGCGCTCGGGTCCATCAGACGGGTCAGCAGCTTGGCGAAGGTGGACTTGCCCGACCCGGTCTCGCCGACGATGGCGACGCGGCGGCCGGCGTCGATGGTCAGGTCGACGTCGCGCAGCACCGGCGGGCCACCGGGGTAGGCGAAGTCGACGCGGTCGAAGCGCACGTCGACCGGCCCGCGGGGCAGCCGGTGCCCGTCGGGGCCGGGGTCGACGAGGTCGGCCGGGGTGTCGAGGATGCCGATGACCCGGCGCCAGCCGGCGATGGCGCTCTGGGCGTCGGTCAGGATCTGGGTGCCCATCTGCACGGGTCCGACGAACAGGGTGACGAGGAAGGCGAAGGCCAGCACCTCGCCGGCGGTGATGTCGCCCGCGAAGCCGAGCCAGATGCCGACGATGAGCACGCCGGCGTTGGCCAGGCCGGCGGACAGCCCGCCGAGGGAGAAGGAGACCGCGGTGAACCCCTGGGCCCGGGTGCTGGCGCGCTGGTGGGTCAGCACCGCCTCGTCGATGCGGGCCTGGGTGCGGGTCTCGACGGCGTAGGAGCGGACGACCGCGGCGCCGACGACGGGCTCGGAGATCGCGGAGAGCATGACGCCGACCTGGCGCCGCACGATGCCGTAGGCGGCCGACAGCTTGCGCTGGAAGTAGCGCAGGGACAGGAACAGCGGCGCGAAGCAGACCCACACAACGAGGGCGAGCTGCCAGGAGTAGACGACCATGACGATCGTCGCGATCAGCACCTGGCCGATGCTGACGACGAAGAGCAGGCCGCCGAAGACCAGGAACTGGCTGACCTGGTCGACGTCGCTGGTGACGCGCGAGACCAGGGCGCCGCGACGCTCGGTGTTCTGGGTGAGCAGCGGCAGGTCGTGGACGTGGCGGAACGCCTTGGTGCGCAGCGTGGCCAGGCCGTGCTCGGCGGTGGTGAACAGCCGCCGGGTCATGCCGTAGCTGGCCAGGCTGGTCAGCAGGACGGCGGCCGCGGCGGCGACGCCCATCAGCACCGTGAAGGACACGTCGGGCCCACCGGGACCGTTGATGCCGCGGTCGAGGGTCTGCTGGACCGCGATCGGGACGACGACCTGGCCGGCCGAGGCGAGCACGGCCAGCAGGAGCGTGGTGCGGAACCCCTCGGTCAGCTCGGGCGAGTGGTGCAGCCCGCGCTTGATGGTGGCGATGGCCCCGAGCTCCTCGCCCGTGGTCATCGTGGTGCCGGAGGCGGACGCGGCACGGGGAGCGGCTACCTGGGTCATGCCGGGGCCTCCTGCTGCTCGTAGGCGTTGACGAGCCGGGCGTAGTCGGGCGAGCGGACGAGGAGGTCGGCGTGGGTGCCCCGGTCGGCGACCCGGCCCTCGGCGAGGTGCAGCACCTCGTCGGCCAGGCCGATGGTGGCCTTGCGGTAGGCCACCACGACCAGGGTGGACTCGTGACCGCCCTCGCGCAGCGCGGCGAGGATGCGGGCCTCGACCTCGGGGTCGACGGCGGAGGTGGCGTCGTCGAGGACCAGCAGGCGGGGCCGGCGCACCAGCGCGCGGGCCAGCGAGATGCGCTGGCGCTGGCCGCCGGACAGCGACGTGCCGCGCTCCCCCAGCCGGGTCGAGAGCCCCTCGGGCAGGGCCGCGACGAACCCGTCGGCCTGGGCGGTGCGCAGCGCCGCCCACACGTCCTCGTCGCTGACGTCGGCGCCCAGGGTGACGTTGCCGCGGACGGTGTCGTCGAAGAGGAACGGCGTCTGCGGGACGATCGCGACCACCTGGGCCAGCTCGCCCCGGGCGAGGTCGCGCAGGTCGACGCCGTCGACCCGGATCGCCCCGTCGTCGGGGTCGACGAGCCGGGTCAGCAGCGAGGTCAATGTCGACTTGCCGGAGGCAGTGGCGCCCACGAGCGCCACGGTGCGGCCGGGCTCGACGGCGAAGCTGAGGTCGCGCAGCAGCGGCCGGTCGGGCTCGTAGCCGTAGGCGAGGCCGTCGACCTCGAGGCGGGCACCGGACGCGGCCGCGGGGGCCGACGCGGCGCCGTACGGCATCTCGCCGGTGGTGCGCAGCACGGCGTCGACCCGGTCGTAGCCGACGACGCTGCGCGGGAAGTCGCCGAGCAGCCAGCCGATGGAGCGGATCGGGAAGGAGACGATGGTGAGGAGGTAGGCGACCGTCACGACGTCGCCGGGGTCGGTCTGGCCGGCCAGGACGCGGGAGACGCCGACGCTGAGGACCACGAGCACCCCGAGGTTGGGCAGCGCGGCCAGCGCGGGGTCGAACGCGGCGCGGATGCGGCCGAGCCGGATGTTGGTGTCGCGCAGCTCGTGGGCCTTGCGCGTGAAGCGCGCGGCCTCCTCCGGCTCGCGGCCCAGGGTCTTGACGACCATCGCGCCGTCGAAGGACTCGTGGGCGATCTCGCTGACCTCAGCCCGCAGCTGCTGTGCACGGGTGGCCAGGGCCTGCGACCAGCGCTGGTAGACCAGGTTGACCGCGACGACGGCCGGGAAGACGAGCAGGCCGACGACGGCCATGACCACGTCGGCCACCAGCATCTGCGCGACGGCGATGACCATCATCGCCAGGGTGCCGACGGCCATGGGCAGCGGCGCGATCGGTCCCCAGGCGGCCTCGACGTCGGCGTTGGCGTTGGACAGCAGCTGGCCGGTGGGGTGGCGCTGGTGCCACTCCATGGGCAGGGCGAGGTAGCGGCGGGTGACGGCGCGGCGGTAGTGGGCTTGCATGCGGTACTGCATGACGCCGGCCCCCAGGCGCCGGGCCACGATGCCGACGGCGCGCAGGATCGCCACGCCGACGAACAGCCCGAGCACGGCCCACAGCATGGACGCGCCGATCTCGCCGTCGCGGAACGCCGGCAGCACGACGTGGTCGGTCGACCAGCCCAGCACCCAGGCGTCGGCCACGGTGAGCGCGCCGAACAGGACGCTGCCGAGGGTGGAGAGGGTGAAGATCCAGGGCTCGCGCTTGATGGCCACCCACAAGACGCCGAACCCCGCGGTCGTCGAGCCCTTGCCGAGGCGGCTGTGCTCCTGCACGTCGGGGGCAGAGCTGGTCACGGGTCTCCTGTCGGTGCGGCGGGCCAGGGGTGGCGGCCCGCGGTGCGGCGGCCGGGTGGTTGAACCCGGCAACGAAGGCAGGCTATTCCCCGGCACCGACGATCCTGGCCACCCCGGGGGCGGCACGTACGCCCCTTGCGCACCAGTGCACGACCTCGAGCGTGGTCGAGGTCAAGCCGCGCAGCGCGGGTCTGGGCCGTCCCGGTCGTCGTACGGCGGTGCCGGTCGGTGCCGGCCGGTGTCGGTCGTTGCCGGTCGGTGCCGGCCGGTGCCGGTCGGTGTCGAAAAGGCCTGGCAACCGCAGGAATCCCCGGTCAACCGGGGATTCCTCGCTCCCCGCGGTCCGGGGCTCAGCGCACGGGGTGGCCGGCGGCCGACAGGGCGTCCTTGACCTCGCCGATGCGCAGGGTGCCGAAGTGGAAGACGGTGGCGGCGAGGACGGCGTCGGCACCCGCGTCGACGGCCGGGGCGAAGTGGTCGGCGCGGCCGGCGCCGCCCGAGGCGATGACCGGGATCGACACGGCCGCGCGCACCAGGCGCAGCAGGTCGAGGTCGAAGCCGTCCTGGGTGCCGTCGGCGTCCATCGCGTTGAGCAGGATCTCGCCGGCGCCGAGCTCGGCGGCGCGGGCGGCCCAGGCGACGGCGTCGAGACCGGCGCTCTTGCGGCCGCCGTGGGTCGTCACCTCGAAGCCGGAGTCGGTCGAGGGTCCTCCCGGCGGCACACGACGGGCGTCGACCGACAGGACGAGCACCTGGTTGCCGAAGCGGTCGGCGATCTCGGCGACCAGCTCGGGCCGGTGGATCGCGGCGGTGTTGACCGCGACCTTGTCGGCCCCGGCGCGCAGCAGCCGGTCGACGTCGTCGACGGAGGAGACGCCGCCGCCGACGGTGAGCGGGATGAAGACCTCCTCGGCGCAGCGCGAGACGATCTCCATGGTCGTCGCCCGGCCCTCGTGGGAGGCGGAGATGTCGAGGAAGGTCAGCTCGTCGGCGCCCTCGGCGTCGTAGGTGCGGGCCAGCTCGACGGGGTCGCCGGCGTCACGCAGGTCGACGAAGTTGACGCCCTTGACGACGCGGCCCGCGTCGACGTCGAGGCACGGGATGACCCGGACGGCCAGGCTCACGACGCGGCTCCCCCGGGCTTGGTGAGGGCCAGGGCGTCCTCGAGGGTGAACCGGCCCTCGTAGAGCGCGGTGCCGGCGATGGCGCCCTCGACGCCGTGCGGCACGAGGTCCATCAGCGCGCGCAGGTCGTCGAGGGTGGTGACGCCGCCGGAGGCGACCACCGGGCGGTCGGTCGCGGCACAGACGTCGCGCAGCAGCTGCAGGTTGGGGCCCTGGAGCATGCCGTCCTTGTTGACGTCGGTCACGACGTAGCGGGCGCAGCCCTCGCGGTCGAGCCGCTCGAGGGTCTCGTAGAGGTCGCCGCCCTCCTGGGTCCAGCCGCGGGCGGCGAGGGTGCGGCCCCGCACGTCGAGGCCGATGGCCACCCGGTCGCCGTGCTCGGCGATGACGCGCGCACACCACTCCGGCGACTCCAGCGCGGCGGTGCCGATGTTGACGCGGCGGCACCCGGTGGCGAGAGCGGCCTCGAGCGAGGCGTCGTCGCGGATGCCGCCGCTCATCTCCACGTCGATGTCGAGCGCGCCCACGATCTCGGCCTGCAGCTCGCGGTTGCTGCCGCGGCCGAAGGCGGCGTCGAGGTCGACCAGGTGGAGCCACTCGGCCCCCGCGTCCTGCCAGCGCCGGGCCGCGGCGACCGGGTCGCCGTAGGCGCGCTCGGAGCCGGCGACGCCCTGGGTGAGCTGGACGGCGCGGCCCTCGGTGATGTCGACGGCGGGCAGCAGCTGGAGGTAGGACACGGGACTCACTTCCGGGTGACGAGGTGCAGGGCGATCGGGGTGACGAGCAACGAGAGCAGGACGAGCAGCGCCCGCGCCGCGGGGTCGGACGTGCCGAGCCAGAGCAGGACGTTGAGGGCGACCACGGCCGAGACGAGCAGCACGGTCTGCTGCCGCCGGCGTACGGCGAGGCGCCCGGTCTGCGAGCCGGAGCGGCCGCGCGCGGGCAGCCAGCGGGTGAGCAGCTCGCGCCGTGCCGCCCGACGCGCGCGCCGCTCGGCCTCGACGCGCCGGGCCTCCGCCTCGGCCGCCGCCACCCGCTCCCGCTGGGCGCGGCGGCGGGCCCGCTCGCCCGCGGCCATCAGGCGGCGGTGTGGTCCGCGGTGCGGAGCGTGGCGACCCAGTTGCGCAGCAGGGCCGCGCCGGCGTCGCCGGACTTCTCCGGGTGGAACTGGGTGGCCCACAGCGGCCCGTTCTCGACGGCGGCGACGAACCGGTCGCCCCCGTGCTCGGCCCAGGTGACGAGGGGCTCGCGGGTGTGGCCGGTGGTGACGAGGTCCCACGAGCGGGCGGCGTAGGAGTGCACGAAGTAGAAGCGCTCGTCCTCGACGCCGGCGAACAGCTCGGTGCCCGCGGGGGCCTCGACGGAGTTCCAGCCCATGTGGGGCACGACGTCGGCCTGGAGCCGGGAGACGGTGCCGGGCCACTCGTCGCAGCCCGCGGACTCGACGCCGTGCTCGACGCCGCGCTCGAAGAGGACCTGCATGCCCACGCAGATGCCGAGCACTGGCCGTCCCCCGGCCAGCCGGCGGCCGACGAGCCGGTCGCCCTTGACCGCACGCAGGCCGGCCATGCAGGCGGCGTAGGCGCCGACACCCGGGACGACGAGGCCGTCGGCGGCCAGCCCGGCCTCGAAGTCGGGGGTCAGGGTGACCTCGGCGCCGGCGCGCTCGACGGCGCGCACGACCGAGCGGAGGTTGCCCGAGCCGTAGTCGAGGACGACGACGCCTGGTCGGGACGGGCTCACAGGGCGCCCTTGGTGGAGGGGATGCCCGTCTCGCGGGGGTCGAGGGCGATGGCGTCGCGGAACGCGCGGGCCACGGCCTTGAACTGCGTCTCCACGACGTGGTGCGGCTCACGGCCGGCCAGCACCCGCACGTGCAGGGCGAGGTGGCCGTGGAAGGCGAGCGTCTCGAAGACGTGGCGGGTCAGCGAGCCGAGGTAGGCCGGGGTGGTGCCGCCGAGGGCGACGTACTGCTGGCCCTCGGGCTCGCCGGTGTGCACGCAGTAGGGACGGCCGGAGACGTCGACGACGGCCTGCACGAGCGCCTCGTCGAGCGGCACCGTGGCGTCACCGAAGCGGCGGATGCCCACCTTGTCGCCCAGTGCCTCGCGAAGGGCCTGGCCCAGCGCGATCGCGGTGTCCTCGACGGTGTGGTGGGCGTCGATGTGCACGTCGCCCTCGGTGCGCACGGTCAGGTCGACCAGGGCGTGGCGGCTGAAGGCGGTGAGCATGTGGTCGTAGAAGCCGACCCCGGTGGCGATGTCGTGGCGGCCGGTGCCGTCGAGGTCGACCTCGACGACGACCTTCGACTCGCTCGTGGTGCGCTCGACGCGGGCGGTGCGGGTCGTGGTCATCTCATGCCTCCTTGGTCGCGACGGTCAGGGCGTCGCGGAACGCGGTCATCTCCTCGGGGGTGCCGACCGACACCCGCAGCCACCCGTCGGGCCCAGTCTCGCGGACCAGCACCCCGCGGGCGAGCAGGGCCTCCCAGACCGCGTGCCGGTCGGCGAACCGGCCGAACAGCACGAAGTTGGCGTCGGAGTCGGCGACCTCGAACCCCTGCTCGCGCAGCCAGGTCACCAGGTCGTCGCGCTCGCGGCGCAGCGCGGCGACGTTGCCGAGCAGCTCGGGGGCGTGCCGCAGCGCGGCCAGCGCGACGGCCTGGGTGACGGCCGAGAGGTGGTAGGGCAGGCGCACGACGCGCACGGCGTCGACGATGGCGGGGTCGGCGGCGAGGTAGCCCAGGCGCAGACCGGCGGCGGCGAAGGCCTTGCTCATCGTGCGGGTGACGACCAGGTTGCGGTGCTCGGGCAGCAGCTCGAGGGCCGAGGGCACCCCGGCGCGGCGGAACTCGCCGTACGCCTCGTCGACGACGACCAGGCCCTGCTCCCCCACGATCCGGCAGAGGTCGGCGACGGCGGCGGGCTCGAGCGCGGTGCCGGTGGGGTTGTTGGGCGAGGGCAGCAGCACCACGTGCGGCCGCTCCGCCTCCACCAGGGCGCGGGCGACGTCGAGGTCGAGCCCGAAGTCGTCGGCGCGGCGGCCGGCGACCCAGCGGGTGTGGGTGTCACGGGCGTACTCGGGATACATCGAGTACGTCGGCGCGAAGCTGACCGCGGTGCGGCCCGGGCCGCCGAAAGCCTGCAGCAGCTGCAGCATGACCTCGTTGGAGCCGTTGGCCGCCCAGACCTGCGCGGGGTCGACGCCGTGCGGGGTGTCGGCCGCCAGGTACGCCGCCAGCGCCTCGCGCAGGGCGACGTGCTCGCGGTCGGGGTAGCGGTTGAGCCCGGTCGCGGCGGCGCGCACCGACGCGGCGATGTCGTCGGCACAGGCCGCCGAGGGTCCGTAGGGGTTCTCGTTGGTGTTGAGGCAGACGGGGACGTCGAGCTGCGGCGCGCCGTAGGGCTCGACGCCGCGCAGCTCCTCCCGCAGCGGCGGGAAGGTCATCGCGCGAACCGCACCCGCACCGAGTCGGCGTGGCCGGGCAGGTCCTCGGCCTCGGCCAGGGCGACCACGTGGTCCGCGACCTCGCGCAGGCCCTCGTGGGAGTAGTCGACGACGTGGACGGACTTGGTGAACGCGCGGACCGACAGTCCACTGCTGTGGCAGGCGCACCCGCCGGTGGGCAGCACGTGGTTGGACCCGGCGCAGTAGTCGCCGAGCGCGGTCGGCGCCTGCGGGCCGACGAAGATGGCGCCGGCGTTGCGGATGCGGGCGGCCACGGCGGCGGCGTCGGCGGTGTGGATCTCGAGGTGCTCGGCGGCGTAGGCGTCGGCCACGGCGACGGCCTGGTCGAGGTCGTCGACCAGCACGACGCCCGACTGGCGGCCGGACAGCGCCTCGGTGACGCGCTCGCTGTGCTTGGTGGCGGCCACCATCGTCTCCAGGCGGGCCTCGACCTCGGTGGCCAGCCGCTCGGAGTCGGTGATGAGGACCGCCCCGGCCAGCGGGTCGTGCTCGGCCTCGGCCACCAGGTCGGCGGCGACGTACTCGACGTCGGCGGCGTCGTCGGCCAGGATCGCGACCTCGGTCGGGCCGGCCTCGGAGTCGATGCCGATCTGGCCCTTGAGCAGGCGCTTGGCGGTGGTGACGTAGATGTTGCCGGGGCCGGTGACGAGGTCGACGCGGGCGCACGGGCCGACGCCGTAGGCGAACATCGCGATGGCCTGGGCCCCGCCGACGGCGTAGACCTCGTCGATGCCGAGCAGGGCGCAGGCGGCCAGGATCGTCGGGTGCGGCAGGCCGCCGAACTCCTTTTGCGGCGAGGAGGTCAGCGCGATCGACGGCACGCCGGCGACCTGCGCGGGCACGACGTTCATCAGCACGGTCGAGACCAGCGGAGCGAGCCCACCGGGGACGTAGAGGCCGACGCGGCCGATCGCGACCTTGCGGTGGGTGACCCGGGCGCCAGGGCCGAAGTCGGTGACGACGTCGTGCTCGAGCTCGCGCTCGCTGGCCGCCCGCAGCCGGGCGATGGACTCCTCCAGCCCCGCCCGCACGTCGGGGTCGAGCTGCTCGAGGGCCTCGCTGATGGCCGCGGCGGGCACGCGCACGTCGGTGGCGTCGACGCCGTCGAAGCGACGGCCGGCCTCGAGCACCGCCTCGAGGCCGCGGGTGCGCACGTCCTCGCAGATCGCGTGGACCGCCGGGACGGCCGCCTCGACGTCGAAGTCGGCGCGCGGGACGACGGACCGGTAGTCGTCGGGGGACAGGACCCGTCCGCGCAGGTCGATTCGGCGGATCATGGCGCAATTCTAGGCGGGAGGGCTGCGCGACCCCCACTTCACGGCGTGACGTGGACGCGCGGGGTGGGACTAGGTTGGCCGGGTGAGCCAGACGCTGCCGATGTTCCCGCTGAACTCGGTCCTGTTCCCCGGGCTCACGGTGCCGCTGCGGGTCTTCGAGGACCGCTACCGCGCCCTGGTGCACCACTTGCTCCGCATCGAGGACCCCACCGAGCGGGTCTTCGGGTCGGTCGGCATCCGCGAGGGCTACGAGGTCGGCGACCACGGCGCGCAGTCGTTGTTCCGGGTGGGCTGCAAGGCCCTGCTGACCGAGGTCGAGGCGCACGCCGACGGCACCTTCGACGTGGTCGCGGTCGGCCTGAGCCGGGTGCAGCTCGACCGGCTCGAGACGGCGGGCCCGTTCCCGGTGGGCCACGTCACCGACCTGCCCGACGGCGACGTCCACGTCGACCCCGAGCTGCTGGAGCGCTCGCGTGCGACGTTCACCGCCTACCGGCTGGCCCTCTCCGAGATCCGCTCCGACCCCTACGAGGGCGCACTCCCCCGCGACCCCACCTACCTGTCGTGGACCCTCGCGGCCTGCGCGCCGCTGCCGCTGCCCGAGCGCCAGGCCCTGCTCGAGGCCGACGACGCCTCCGACCGGCTGCACCTGGTCACCGACCTGCTCCGCTCGGAGCTGCGCGCGATGAACGTCATCGCCTCCCTGCCCGCCACCGAGGTCGCCCGCACCCGCTGGTCGCCCAACTGACGTCGGCACCACCGTGGCCAAGAAGCCCAAGCCGGCCGCCGGCACGCCCGCGACGCTGGCCCTGACCCGGGCGGGGGTCGCCTTCACCGCGCGGGAGTACACCCACGACCCGCGCGCGACGTCGTACGGCCTGGAGGCGGCCGAGGCGCTCGGCGCCGACCCGGCGCGGGTGCTCAAGACGCTGCTGGCCGACGTCGACGGCCGGCTGGTCGTCGGGATCGTGCCGGTGACCGGGCAGCTCGACCTCAAGGCCCTGGCCCGTGCGGTCGGCGGCCGGAGGGCCCAGCTGGCCGACCCGGCGGCCGCCGAGCGCGCGACCGGGTACGTCGTCGGCGGGATCTCGCCGCTCGGGCAGAAGCGCGCGCACCCGACCGTGCTGGACGCCTCGGCCCTGGACCACCCGACGGTGCTGGTCTCCGGTGGCCGCCGCGGGCTCGACGTCGAGCTCGCCCCGGCCGACCTGGTCGGGCTGACCTCGGCCACGACCGCGGCGATCGCCCGGCCCTGACCCCGACGGGCCAGGACCGGGCGACCTGGTGCCGCTAGTCGGTGGTGATGCGCAGGACGCCGTGGGAGACGTCGCCGTCGATCGACCCCGAGAGGCCCGCGGCGGCCAGCGGCTCGAGGTTGTCGCGGACCTCCTGGGGGGCGTCCGAGGCGTCGAGCACGCTGGTCAGCCAGTTGCCGGCGTCGAAGTTGACGAAGAGCACCCCGGCGGCGTCGTCGGACCCGGCGACCACGTCGCGGTAGTCGTCGGTCTCGCCGAGCCCACCGTCCTCGAGCAGCTGGTCGCGCCAGGACTGCGAGAACGAGGCCGCGACCTCGCCGTCGCCCGTGGCGTAGCCGAACTCCTCGCCGACGACCTCCTGGAGACCGGGGTCCTCGAGCAGCTGGTCCATGACCCTGGCGACCGCGTCGGGGTCGCCCTCGACCTTGAGCCCGATCGGCTGGCCCGCGGGTCCCTCCTCGAGCGTGGCTGCGTCGAGGTCGCCGCTGACCGCGACGGCCGAGGCGTCCCCGAAGAGCGTCTCGGCGTCCTCGGGCAGCGAGAGCCCGGTCTGCTCCTCGAAGGTCGACAGCCCGCCCTCGATGTCGAACCCACCGCCGCCGTAGGTCTCCAGACCGCCGGTGAGGACGTCGAACCAGCCGTCCTCGAACCCGGCGCCGAGCGCGATCGCGGTGTCCTCGGGCAGCGAGGCGACGACGTCGCCGCCCCGGTCGCTGAGCCCGCCGTCGGCACCGTCGAGGGTCTGCACGCCGGTGGCGGTCTCGAGCTCGAGCCCGCCGTCGTCGAAGCGGACCGTCAGGGCCGCACCCGGGAAGTCGTCGAAGGCCGACGACGCAGGCGGGTCGTCCTGCTCGGTGGTGTCGGTGCACTCGGGCGGCAACGGCGCGGGGGCGCCGGTGGTCGGGTCCGGCAGGACGGGCTGGGCGCACGCGACGCCGCCCAGGGCGTTGCCGAGCTCGGCGAGCTGGCCGAGGAACTCGCCGGCCTCCGGGGCGGCGTACGCCGTCAGGATGCCGGCGTCACCGGTCTCGCCGGTCCAGCGCTGGAAGTCGTCGTCGTCGGCGAGCGTGCCGTCGTCACGGGCCGAGGTCACCGCGTCGAGGACCTCCTGGTCCTCGGCGAGGACGGCCCAGCCGCCGTCGACGTCGACCGCGGCGCCGGCGTCGTCGCCCTCGGCGCAGCCGGTGATCTTGTCCAGGCCCTCGGTGGCCGCGTCGCCGTCGTCGACCTGGGCCACGACGACCGCGGCCACACCGGACTCGTCGTCGGTGGCGTCACCGACGTCGACGGCGGCGACCGCGAACCGGTCGCCGAGCCACGGCTCGACGTCGTCCTTCCAGGACAGGTCGGGGCAGCCGCCCTCGTCCTGGACGTACTCGAAGAACCGCTGGCGGAGGTCGTCGCCCTCCTCGACCCCGACCTGGTCGGCGAACGCGGGGAACTTGTTCAGCACCCGCAGAGCCTCGAGCTTCTGCTTGCCGCTGGGGTCGAGGTCGACGCTGACGTAGCCCACGGTCGAGGCGGGCAGCGCCTCGGCCGGCTGAGGTCCGGTGGCGAAGCCGACCTGGTAGACGGCGAAGGCGCCACCGCCGACCGCGAGCAGCCCCAGCAGTCCTCCGCCGACCAGCAGGCCCTTGCGGCGGCCGCGACCACCGGGGGCGCCGCTCGGCGGGGGGCCGGGCGGGATCGGGCCCCCACCACCACTGGCGAGGGTCTCCGGCCCACCGGGGGCGTACGGCGGCGGGGGCGGCGGTCCGGTCGGCGGACCCCAGCCGGGCCCACCTGGGGGGCCGCTGGGCGGTCCGGAGGGAGGGAGGTTGCTGGACATGGGCGTGACCCGCTTTCGCAGAGGGGGAGGCTGGCGGCGCGACGCCCGTCCCGAGGGGGCGTCCTGCGATCCGACGCGTTCCTACCCGCCTCGGTTCCGCCTCACTCCTGCGGGCGCTCGAGGCGGGCCGAGGGAGACGGGGCAGCGTGCGCGGTCGGGTGCTGCGGGGCCCGGCGGTCGAAGACCTCGGTGGCGGCCGACCCCGCCGTGGCCGCACCGCTCAGGAGGTAGGTCATGGCCAGCCCGAGCAGCGCGCCCATCGGCCACGCGACGTACTGGACGCGGCCGGGGGTCTCGAGGCTGCCCGGCAGGCGGGTGCCCTCCTCGGAGACCAGGGCCAGCAGCCGGGGGTTGACCGGCGAATCGGCGGTGCCGACCTGGTGGGCCAGCCACGCGGCGAGCGCCGCACCCACGGTGACGGCGGCGAGGACGGCGAGCTCGGGCGAGCGGCAGCAGAACGCCGCGACCACCCCGAGCAGGAGGCCACCGAGCAGCCCGATCACGACGTACAGGCCGGTCGCGGAGAAGATCCGCTCGATCGTGGGGAAGTCGAGGAACAGCCACGAGCCGTCCTGGACCACGCCCTGCGGCGGGTCCCACAGCGTGACCCACAGCAACCCGCCCAGCAGGCCGAGCAGCGCCGCGCCGACCAGCACGGCCGGGACGTCGACGAGGAGGCGGCGGGTCCGCCCGCGACTGGTCATCCGGCCAGACAACCGGGTCCGAGGAGCTGCTTCAAGTCCGCGAACAGGGCGGGCGTCGGGGTGACCCGCAGCCGGTCGTCGAGGCGCATCACCTTGGTCGAGTGGCGCGAGAGCAGCCGCAGGCGCACCTCGGTCATGCCGGGGTGGGTGCCGAGGACGTCCCGCAGCTGCTCGATGACCGGCGCCGTGCAGCGGGTGGACGGCAGGCTGATGGTGACCGGTCCGCCGCCGCCCTCGGTCAGGTCGGGCACCGAGACCTCCTGGCCGCGGAGCTCGGGCTGGTCCTTGTCGCGGGAGAGCTGGCCCTTGACCCGGAGGATGGCGTCCTCCTGCAGGTAGGGCGCGGCGAGCTGGTAGGAGCTGGGGAACAGCAGCACCTCGATGGCGCCGTCGAGGTCCTCCAGCGTGATCGTCGCCCACGCGTCGCCGCGCTTGGTGATGCGGCGGTTGACCGCGGTGACCAGGCCGCTGATGGTGAGCGTGCTGCCGTGGGGACGGTCCTCGTCGAGCATCAGCTGGCCGATGGTGCAGTCGGTGCCGGAGGACAGCACGTGCTCGAGGCCGAGGAGCGGGTGGTCGGAGACGTAGAGGCCGAGCATGTCGCGCTCGTGGCCGAGCAGCGTCATCTTGTCCCACTCGTCGATGTCGGGGATGGCGACGCTGACGCCGAACCCGCCGTCGTCGCCGTCGTCGAGGCCGGCGAACAGGGAGTCCTGGCCGATGGCCTCGTTGCGCTTGATGTCGACGTACTGGTCGACGGCCGACTCGTGGATGGCCACCAGCGCGCGGCGGCGCAGCTTCATGTCGTCGAAGGCGCCGGCCTTGATGAGCGACTCGATGACGCGCTTGTTGCAGACCAGCGCCGGGACCTTGGACATGAAGTCGCCGAAGTCGGCGAAGCGGCCCTTCTCCTCGCGGGAGGCCACGACCTGGTCGACGACGTTGGAGCCGACGTTGCGGATGGCGGTCAGGCCGAAGCGGATGTCGCGGCCGACCGGGGTGAAGTCGGCGGCCGACTCGTTGACGTCGGGCGGGAGCACCTGGATCTTCATCCGGCGGCACTCGTTGAGGTAGATCGCCAGCTTGTCCTTGTCGTCCTTGGCCGAGGTCAGCAGGGCGGCCATGTACTCGGGGGCGTAGTTGGCCTTGAGGTAGGCCGTCCAGTAGGTGATGACGCCGTAGGCCGCGGAGTGGGACTTGTTGAAGGCGTAGTCGGAGAACGGCAGCAGGATCGCCCAGAGCGTGTCGATGGCGGCCTGCGGGAAGCCGCGCTCGAGCATGCCGGCCTGGAAGCCGGCGTACTGCTTGTCGAGCTCCTCCTTCTTCTTCTTGCCCATCGCGCGGCGCAGGTTGTCGGCGGCGCCGAGGGTGAAGCCGGCGAGCACCTGCGCGATCGCCATGACCTGCTCCTGGTAGACGATCAGGCCGTAGGTCTCCCCCAGGACCGGCTCGAGGGCCTCGGCCAGCGCCGGGTGGATCGGCTCGATCTCCTCGCGGCCGTTCTTGCGCCGGGCGTACTTGTTGTGGGAGTCGGCGCCCATCGGGCCGGGGCGGTAGAGCGCGCTGACGGCGGTGATGTCGGCGAACTCGTCGGGCTGCATCGAGCGCAGCAGCGAGCGCATGCCCGAACCGTCGAGCTGGAAGACGCCGAGCGTGTCGCCGCGACCCATCAGCTCGTAGGTGGGCCGGTCGTCGAACGGCAGCTCCTCGAGGACCACGTCCTCGTCGCGGTTGGCCTTGATGTTGGCCAGCGCGTTCTCCAGGATGCGCAGGTTGGACAAGCCGAGGAAGTCCATCTTGACCAGCCCGAGCGACTCGCACATCGGGTAGTCGAACTGGGTGATGATCGCCCCGTCCTGCGGGCGCATCATGATCGGCACGATGTCGACCAGCGGCTCGCTCGACATGATCACGCCGGCCGCGTGCACGCCCCAGTTGCGGATCTGGCCCTCGAGGCCGAGGGCGGTCTGGTAGATCGTGCGGACGTCGTGGTCGGAGTCGTGCAGCTGGCGGAACTCCCCGCCCTCGCCGTAGCGCTTGTGGTCGGGGTTGAACAGCTCCTTGAGCGGGACGCCCTTGCCCATGACGTCGGCCGGCAGGGCCTTGGTGATGCGGTCGCCGATGGCGAAGCCGTGGTCGAGCACGCGGGCGGCGTCCTTGATGGCGGCCTTGGCCTTGAGCCGGCCGAAGGTGGCGATCATGGCCACGCGGTCGCTGCCGTACTTGTCGGCGACGTACTGGATGACCTCGCCACGCCGCTGGTCGTCGAAGTCGATGTCGAAGTCGGGCATCGAGGGGCGCTCGGGGTTGAGGAACCGCTCGAAGAACAGGCCGTGCTCGAGCGGGCAGAGGTCGGTGATGAGCAACGCGTAGGCCGCGATCGACCCGGCGCCGGACCCACGGCCGGGGCCGACACGGATGCCGTTGTCCTTGGACCACTGGATGAAGTCGGCGACCACGAGGAAGTAGCCGCAGTAGCCCTTCTGGGCGACGACCGCGAGCTCCATCTCGACGCGGTCCTTGACCTCCTGGGTCAGCCGGTCACCGGGGTAGCGGTGCTCGATGCCGCGCCAGACCTCCTTGCGGAACCAGCTCTCCTCGGTCTCGCCGGCCGGGATGTCGGCGCGGGCCATGTAGCCGCCGGTGGACTCGGTGAACTCGACCTCGCACCGTTCGGCGATGGCCAGGGTGTTGTCGCAGGCCTCGGGCATGCCGAAGCGGTCGGCCCACAGCTCGCGCATCTCGGCGGCCGACTTGATGTAGTAGCCGCCGCCGTCGAACTTGAGCCGGTTGGTGTCGGCGAGGCGCTTGCCGGAGGCGACGCAGATGAGGGCGTCGTGGGCCTCGGCGTCCTCGGGGTTGTTGTAGTGGGAGTCGTTGGTCGCCAGCGGCGGGATGCCGAGCTCGCGGCCGAGCCTGAGCAGGTCGTCGCGCACGCGCTTCTCGATGGAGATGCCGTGGTCCATCAGCTCGAGGAAGACGTTGTCGCGACCGAAGATGTCCTGCAGCTCGGTGGCCTCCTGGACCGCCTCGTCCCACTGGCCCAGGCGCAGCCGGGTCTGGATGGCGCCGCTGGGGCAGCCGGTGCTGACGATGAGGCCCTTGCTGTGCTCGGCCAGGATCTCCTTGTCCATGCGCGGCTTGTAGAAGAAGCCCTCGAGGCTGGAGCGCGAGGAGAGCCGGAAGAGGTTGTGCATGCCCTCGGTCGTCTCGGCCCACATCGTCATGTGGGTGTAGGCGCCGCCGCCCGCGACGTCGTCGCCGCCCTCCTCGGCCGTGCCGCCCTTGCCCCACCGGACCCGCCGCCGCTCGCCCCGGTCGGTGCCCGGGGTGAGGTAGGCCTCGATGCCGATGATCGGCCGGACGCCGTGCTTGCGCGCCTTGGACCAGAAGTCGTAGGCGCCGTGCAGGTTGCCGTGGTCGGTCATGGCGATCGAGCTCATGCCGAGGTCGGTGACGCGGGCGAAGAGCCCGTCGAGGAGCGAGGCGCCGTCGAGCATGGAGTACTCGGTGTGCACGTGCAGGTGCGCGAAGTCTCCAGAGGACGTCGACATCGGGCTCGGGGCTCCTCGGGGTCGGTGCTGGTGCTGGCGCTGGTGCGGGCAGGCTCGCGCAGGCCCGGTCGGGGCCGAGCGGGTCGAGCCGCGGCGGGCGGGGGAAGACGTCCAGCCGTCGGGGAAGGAACGCCAGCCTACGCGAGCCGTGCCGCTGATCGTGGCACCCACCACCGACATTCCCGGGCGGGCGGTCGCCGGCATGGCTAGGGTCGCGATCGTGTCCGCACAGCGACTGGCCGCCGAGCTCGGCGCCGAGCTGCCGGCCGGCGTCGCCGCGCTCCCGGCCGCGGAGCTGGCGGTGCTGGCCGACCTCGTCCGCGACGCCCGCCGGACCCAGGCGGCCGACCTGGCCCGGGCCACCGACGAGGGGCTGCGGTTCCTGCCGCGGCTGCTGCGGGGGCCGGTCAAGGCGGTGCTCCTGCGGTGAGGCCCCGATGACGGAGGTGCTGCAGCACCGCGCCGAGCGGCTCAAGCTGGCCCGGCTGCTCGACGTCGACGTCGACCGGCTGCCCCCGCTCACCGGCGCGCCCGCGGCCGACCTGGCCGAGCTGCGGGAGCGGCTCACCGACCGCCTCTTCGACGAGAGCACCCGCGTCCTCGGGCGAGTCGCCGCGGCGTCGCGCCTCGTCCCCTCGCCGATCGTGGCGGGCGTCGCCACCAAGGTCTTCGGACCGCTGCTGTGCGCACGGGCCGCCGCGGCCATCGACCCGGACAAGGCGATCGACGTGGGGTCGCGGCTGCCGGCGCCGTTCCTGGCCGACGTGACGGTCCAGCTCGACCCGCGCCGGGTCGCCCCGATGATCGCGGGTGTGCCCGAGTCGCTGACGGTGCCGGTCGCGACCGAGCTGGCCCGCCGCGGTGAGCACGTGACGATGGGCCGGTTCCTGGCCTACGTGCCCGACGAGCCGCTGCGCACCGCGATGGGGGTGCTCGACGACGAGACCATGCTGCGGGTCGCGTTCGTCCTGGAGCACAAGGACCGCCTCGACCACGCCGTCGGGCTGCTCGACCCCGCCCGGCTGCCCGGCATCCTGCGGTGCGCCGCCGAGCAGGACCTCTGGCCCGAGGCACTCGACCTGCTCGGGCACCTGTCCGAGGAGCGCCTCGGCCCGATCGCCGACCAGCTGGCCGGGCTCGGTGACGACGTCGTCGCGGGGCTCGTCGAGGCCGCGTGCGCGGGTGGGCTGTGGGCCGGCCTGCTGCCCGTCGTGCGCCACGCGAGCCCGGAGGCGTGCCGACGGCTGGCGGCAGCGCCGGCCTTCACCACGCAGCGGGCGCTGGAGGGCATCGTCGAGACCGCCGCGACCGAGGGCCTGTGGCCCGACCTCGCGCCCCTGCTCGCGGCGCTGCCAGCCCGCGCCCGGACCCGCGCGGCCGCCGCCGCGGGTCGCCTCGACCCCGAGGTGCTGGCGCCGGTGGTCGAGCGGGCGCTCGACGACGACGCGGCGCGCGCCCCGCTGCTCGACCTGGTGGAGCGCATGAGGCCCGCCGCACGCGCCCGGGTGCGGGAGGCGGCCGCACTCGTGGGGCGGGCCGAGGACCTGGAGGCCGCGCTGGCCTGAGCGCCCCGGTGCTACTCCTGGCCCCAGCTCATGCGCAGGTCGGGGGCCTGCTCGTCGTTGTCGCGACCGTCGGTGTGCTCGCGCTCCACGAGGCCGTGCCGGGCGTAGAAGGCCCGGGCGGGGGTGTTGACCTCGAAGACCCACAGCGAGAACCCGTCGGGGCGCCGGGCCTTGGCCACGTCGAGCAGGGTCGACCCGACCCCGTGCCCGGCGTGGTCGGGGTGGACGTAGAGGTCGTCGAGCCAGGTGTCGGTCATCCGCAGGTAGGCCACGACCTCGCCCGCGACCTCGGCGACCCAGGTCTCGTCGAGGGCCATCCGGCCCCGCAGGAACGTCAGCGCCTCGTCGTCGGGGTGCGGGCTCGGCGGCATCGACGCCGTACGACGCGCGGCGAGGTGCACCGCGGCGACCGCCGGGGCGTCGTCGGGCGCCGCCGGACGGACGAGGACGTCGGTGTCCTCGTCAGGAGGCGTCACGGACGAGCTCGAGGGAGCGGGCCAGGTCGTCGGGGTAGGCCGACTCGTACTCGACCCAGGCGCCGGAGTCGGGGTGGCTGAAGCCGAGCTTCACCGCGTGCAGCCACTGGCGCTCGATGCGGAACCGCCGGGCCAGGGTCGGGTCGGCACCGTAGGTGAGGTCGCCGACGCACGGGTGCTTGAGCGCGGACATGTGGACGCGGATCTGGTGGGTGCGGCCCGTCTCGAGGTGGACCTCGAGCAGGCTGGCGAAGCGGTGGGCCTCGAGCGTGGCGTAGTGGGTCACGCTCGGGCGACCGCCCTCGAGGACGGCGAAGCGGTGGTCGGCCCCCGGGTGGCGGCCGATGGGCGCGTCGACGGTGCCCTCCAGCGGGT
Organism: Nocardioides litoris; assembly: GCF_006346315.1. GTDB lineage: Bacteria > Actinomycetota > Actinomycetes > Propionibacteriales > Nocardioidaceae > Nocardioides > Nocardioides litoris. The sequence continues at coordinate 253,166 of NZ_VDMR01000003.1, forward strand.
CGGGGTGGCCCTGCACGAGGGCGTGGTAGGTCTTCTCGACGGTGCGCTGGCGGAAGGCGTCCTTGAGCACGGAGTAGGCGTGCTCGGACTTGCAGACGACCATCACCCCGGAGGTGCCGACGTCGAGGCGCTGGACGATGCCCTGCCGCTCCGACGCGCCGGACGTCGCGATCTGGAAGCCGGCGCCGGCCAGGTGGCCGACGACCGTCGGACCGGTCCAGCCGGGCGAGGGGTGCACGGCGACGCCGACCGGCTTGTCGATGACCACGATCGAGTCGTCGTCGTGGATGATCCCGATGCCCTCGACGACCTCGGGCACGACCTCGAGCGGGTCGTGCTCCTCGGGGATCGTCACCTGCAGCCGGGCACCGGGCAGCACGCGCTCGCTCTTGCTGACCGCGGCGCCGTCGACCTGGACCAGCCCCTGGGAGATCAGCTCGGCCGAGCGGGTGCGCGACAGGCCGAAGAGCTGGGCCATGGCCGCGTCGACCCGCTCCCCCGCCAGCGAGTCGGGCACGAAGAGCTCGCGGTGCTCCGAGGCGCTCACTCGCTCCTCCCCTCCACCGGTGCGGGCTGGTCGTCGGACTGGTCGTCGGGCCGGTCGCCGGACCGGTCGGGCTCGTGGTCGCGGTCGCGGGTCCCGTCGAGCCGCACGCCGCGCAGGGCCTGGACGATGATGAGACCGGCCGCGATGTTGATGCAGATGTCGGCGACGTTGAAGACCGGCCAGTTGGGCAGCCGCAGGAAGTCGACCACGTGGCCGCGCAGGAAGCCGGGGTCGCGCAGGAGCCGGTCGGTGAGGTTGCCGACGACGCCGGCGAGCAGCAGTCCCAGTGCGACGGCCCACACGCGGTCGCCGATGCGGCGCGCGAACCACAGCACGCCGAGGGTGGCCAGGATCGCCACCACGCTGATGACCGGCGTGATGCCCGTGCCGGCGCTGAACGCGGCGCCCGGGTTGTAGACCAGGTGGAGGGTGAGCAAGTCACCCACGACGGGGACGTTGTCGTCGCGACCGGTCAGGTGCTCGACCGCCAGGACCTTGCTGACCTGGTCGACGGCGTACGCCGTGCCGGCGACGCCGGCGAACAGCAGGGAGAGGCGGCGAGTGGCTACCGACGTTCCTCGCGCTGCTTGCATGTCAGGCACAGTGTCGCACGCGGGAACGCCATCAACCGATTCTTGCCGATGGGCTCCCCGCAGGACTCGCAGACGCCGTAGGTGCCGTCGTCGATGCGGGCCAGGGCCCGCTCGACCTGGGCGTGCTTGTCGCGCTCGTTGCCGAGGACGCTGAGCTCGTGGTCGCGCTCGAAGGTGGAGGCCCCCAGGTCGGCCTGGTCCTGCCCGGCGCCGTCACCGGAGTCGCGGAGCAGGCCGGCCAGCTCGACCTCGAGCTCGGCCACGATGCGCGCACTGTGGTCGCGCTGCTCGTGCAGCTCGTCGAGGACCTCCTGCAGCTCGGCGTCGGTCCAGGACGACTCCTCCTGCAGGACGACCAGGCTGGTCGCCGGGGCCTTCTTCGCCGCCGGGGCCTTCTTCGCCGCCGGGGCCTTCTTCGCCGCCGGGGCCTTCTTCGCCGCCGGGGCCTTCTTCGCCGCCGGGGCCTTCTTCGCCGCCGGGGCCTTCTTCGCCGCCGGAGCCTTCTTCGCCGCCGGAGCCTTCTTCGCCGCCGGAGCCTTCTTCGCCGCCGGAGCCTTCTTCGCCGCCGGAGCCTTCTTCGCCGCCGGAGCCTTCTTCGCCGCCGGAGCCTTCTTCGCCGGGCCCGTTCCCGAGGTCGTGTCCACGGGTGCCTCGGCGTCGTTGCCGCGGGAGCGGGTCAGCTTGCGAGCGACCTGCGCGAGCTTGCGGGTGGTGCTGCGAACCATCGGACCACGGCCTTCCCTCGTGCCATGGCCGCTGGGGGTGCCACGGGCGGCACGAACGCTAGCCCGTGGCCCGGGGCGTCACAACGAGCCGGCCCGCGGTCGTGAGGACAAAAATGACGCGGCCGCCCCGAGGGGCGGCCGCGTGCTGAGCAGGGGCGAGGGCCTCAGCCCTCCTCCTCGCCGAGGATGGAGCGGAGCCGCTTGGGAGCGGGCGCCTCGCCGGAGGGCTCGGCGTCGCCGCCGGCCTGCAGGGCCTCGAGCTGCTGGGTGAAGTAGCTCTTGAGGCGGGAGCGGTACTCGCGCTCGAACGAGCGGAGGTTCTCCACCTCGACGCTGAGCTTGTCGCGCTCCTTCTCGAGGTCGCCGAAGAGCTGGGTACGGCGCTCGGCGGTCTCGGCATCGAGCATCTGCGCGCGGGTGCGGGCGTCGGACTCGAGCCGGTCGGCCTTGCTCTTGGACTCGCTCTCGAGGCGCTCGGCCTTGGTGCGGGCCTCGCCGATGACCTTGTCGGCCTCGTTCTTGGCGTCCTCGACGAGCTCGTCGGCGTTGCGCGTGGCGATCTCGAGCAGACGCGCGGCCGCGTTGGAGGCCTCCGGGACGGTCTCGACCCGGATGGTCCGCACCTCGGAGGTCGCCGGGGCAGCGGCGGGCACCGGCGCGGGCGCCGCCACCGGGGCGGGCGTCGGGGCCGGCGGCTCAGGCGCCTTCTCGAAGGTCAGCGGGGCCTGCTCCGGCGCGGACGGGGCCGAGGAGGCGCCGGACTGCGCGGCGGAGAGCTTGGTGCGCAGGTCGTCGTTCTCGCGGGTGAGCCGGGCGAGCTCGGCCTCGACCTCGTCGAGGAACTGGTCGACCTCGCCCATGTCGTAGCCCTCACGGAGCCGGACGGGCGTGAAACGCTTGTTGCTCACGTCCTCAGGCGTCAGCGGCATGACTTCGCTCGATTCTTGTCGGTGGTGGTGCACGGCTGCGCGGGACGGGAAGGTCCTGGACGCATCCCGTGAACCCTAGCGCTTGGGTGGTGCCCCTGTGACCAGGAGTGTCTACCGTGGCGCGACCGAGGCGTCGGGGGCAAGTCGCCGCTCCGACGGACGGCCCTCAGAGCAGGGTCGACCGGACGACCTGCAGCAGCACGTAGGCGCCGATGAAGACGATGAGGAAGCTCAGGTCGAGCGCGAAGTTGCCCAGGCGCAGCGGCGGGATGACCTTGCGCAGCGCCTTGATGGGCGGGTCGGTCACGGAGTAGACCGCCTCGAGGACGACGAGCAGCACGCCCCGCGGGCTCCAGGAGCGCGCGAAGACCTGCACCCAGTCGACGATGAAGCGGACCCACATGCAGCCGATGAACAGCAGGATCAGGCCGTAGAGGATCTGTGCGGCGATCAAGGTCGGGGTCCTGGCTCTCGTTCGGGTCGGGACAACGGAACACTATCGGTCACCCGGTTGCCCCCAGGGGTGGACGACGCACACGCATCGGCAGCGGCGGCGTGGTGCGAGGTCGACCACCGGCGGCACGGGGGCACAGGCGCCCGGGCCACACTCATGCCGGGCCCGAGGGCGCACGGAGCGGCCGGGCCCGACAGGGGGCCGGTCGGGCCCGCCGTACCAGGCCGGCGGCAGCGAACCCAGGCGGCGCGGGACCGCGGCCCGGTCGGGCCCGATCCGCGACCAATCAACTCAGCTCTGGTTGAAGAACGCGCCGCTCTCGGCGATGCGCTGCTTGTCCTCGGCGGCGACGGAGACGTTGGGCGGGGAGAGCAGGAAGACCTTGGCGGTGATGCGCTCGATCTGGCCGCGGGTGGCGAAGACCAGGCCGGCGGCGAAGTCGACGAGGCGCTTGGCGTCGTCGTCGCCCATCTCGGTGAGGTTCATGATCACGGGCGTGCCGTCGCGGAAGTTCTCGCCGACGACGCGGGCCTCGTTGTAGGTGCGCGGGTGCAGCGTGATGATGCGGGACAGCTCGGCGACCGAGGGGTCGGCGACGGCGACCGGGGCGGCAGCGACCGGGGAGGTGCGGCGGCGCTCGGCGAGGTCGGCGACGGTGGCGCGGGTCTCGAGGCGCTCGGTGCGCACCGGCCCCTGGTCGGGACGGCCGGCCGCGCGGGCCGCGACCGGCTCGGTCTCCTGGGTGTGGGGACCGTCGTAGCGGTCGTAGTCGTCGTCGTACTGGTCGTAGCGACCGGTGTCTTCGAGCAGGCCGAGGTACTCACCGATCCTGCGCATCGCGCCGCTCATGCCACACCACTCATCTCGCTCAGGGAACTACCGGGGAACCTGGGTCAGCACGCTACTTGACCGAGGGCCGGGATCCGAGGACCGCGGACCCGACACGCACGTGTGTCGCGCCGATGCGCACGGCGTGCTCGAGGTCTCCGCTCATGCCGGCCGAGAGCACGGTCGCCTCGGGGTGCTGGTCGAGCACCTCGCGGCGCACGGCGGCGAGCCGGTCGAAGGCCTCGGCGGGGTCCTCCCCCAGCGGCGCGACGGCCATCAGGCCGCGCAACCGGAGGTGCTCGGCCTCGGCGACGCGGGCCGCCAGGGCGTCGAGGTCACCGGGGTCGGCGCCGCTGCGCCCGTCCGCCCCGGGAGGGTCGAGGCTGACCTGGAGGAGCACGTCGACGGGCGCGTCGCGCTCTGCGGCTCCCCGCTCGAGCCCGCTGACGAGCTTGGCCCGGTCGAGCGACTCCACCACGTCGGCGTACGACGCCACGGCGGCCGCCTTGTTGCTCTGCAGGCCGCCGATGAAGTGCCAGACCAGGCCGAGGTCGGCGCACTCGGCGGCCTTGGCCTCCGCCTCCTGGTGCCGGTTCTCGCCGACGTGGCGCACGCCGAGGTCGGCGAGCAGGCGGACGTCGGAGGCGGGGAAGAACTTGGTGACGGCCACGAGCGTGACCTCGTCGGGGTCGCGGCCGGCGTCGGCGCAAGCGGCCGCGATGCGACGCCGGGTCTCGGCGAGGCGGTCGGCGAGCTCGTCGCGGCGCGCGTCGGCGCTCACGAGCGGGTCCTCACCAGGCCGGCCAGGCGGCCGGAGCCGGCGCCGTCGCGGCGGTAGGAGTAGAGGTCGGGCGACTCCAGGGTGCAGGCGGACACGTCGACCACGGTGGCACCTGCCTGCTCGAGCTGGGCGCGGACCCCGGCCCCGAGGTCGAGGGCAGGGGTGCCCCACGACGTCGTGGCGCGGGTGGCGGGCACGGCGGCGGCGACCTCGTCGCGCAGCTCGGCGGGCACCTCGTAGCACGAGCCGCACACGTGGGGCCCGATCCAGGCGGTCACGTCGCGGGCCCCGAGGTCGCGCATGGCCTCGACGGTGCGGGTCACGACGTCCACGGCCACGCCCTGCCGGCCGGCGTGGGCGGCGCCGACCACCCGTGCCCGCGGGTCGGCGAGCAGGACCGGGACGCAGTCGGCGGCGCGGACGAGCAGCACCAGGTCGGGCCGGTCGGTGACGAGCCCGTCGGCCCGCGGTCGGGTGCCGGCGACCTCGGGGTCGTGGGGGCGCTCGGCGCGCACCACGGCGTCGCCGTGGACCTGGCTGAGGTCGCTGACCCCGCACCCCGGCGCGAAGTCGTCGAGCAGCAGCCGCAGGTTGCGCTGCGGCACCGTGCGCTCGCCGTCCTCGAAGAAGGCCAGGTTGAGGCTGTCCCAGGGCGCGCCACTGACCCCGCCGTGCCGGTCGGTGAAGGCCAGCTCGACGGGGCCGAGGGTGGAGCGGTGGTGGTACAGCCCGGCCTACTTCAGGAAGTCGGGGATGTCGAGGTCGTCGTCGTCGAAGACGACCTGGGTCGCCGGGACGGCCGGGCGGGACTGCTCCCGGACGGGCTCGGCGGGGGCGTCGGTGCGCTGCGGGGCGGCGGCGCGCTCGGCCTCGGGACGGGACTCGCCCCGGGCCGCGACGGCGGCGGGGGCCGGGGTGGGCTCGGGTGCGGCGGCCGGCTGGGACTGGCGCAGGCCGCTGCCCTCGACGCGGCGCTTCGGCGTACCGCCGTCGAAGCCGGCGGCGATGACGGTGACGCGCACCTCGTCACCGAGGGCGTCGTCGATGGTGGCGCCGAAGATGATGTTGGCCTCGGGGTGCACGGCGTCGGCGACCAGCGCGGCCGCGGTGTTGATCTCGAACAGGCCGAGGTCGGAGCCGCCGGCGATGGAGAGCAGCACGCCGTGGGCGCCGTCGATGCTGGCCTCGAGCAGCGGGCTGGAGACCGCCATCTCGGCGGCGGCGACCGCGCGGTCGTCGCCCCGGGCCGAGCCGATGCCCATGAGGGCGGAGCCGGCGTTGGCCATGACGGACTTGACGTCGGCGAAGTCGAGGTTGATCAGGCCGGGGGTCGTGATGAGGTCGGTGATGCCGGAGACACCCTGCAGGAGCACCTGGTCGGCCTGCTTGAAGGCGTCGAGCACCGAGACGTTGCGGTCGCTGATCGAGAGCAGCCGGTCGTTGGGGATGACGATGAGGGTGTCGACCTCCTCGCGGAGCTTGGCGATGCCCTCGTCGGCGGAGCCGGCACGGCGGCGACCCTCGAAGGCGAACGGCCGCGTCACGACGCCGATGGTCAGGGCGCCGAGCGAGCGGGCGATCCGGGCCACGACGGGCGCGCCGCCGGTGCCGGTGCCGCCGCCCTCGCCGGCGGTGACGAAGACCATGTCGGCGCCCTTGAGCACCTCCTCGATCTCGTCGGCGTGGTCCTCGGCGGCCTGTCCCCCGACGTCGGGGTTGGCGCCGGCGCCGAGGCCACGGGTCAGCTCGCGGCCGATGTCGAGCTTGACGTCGGCGTCGCTCATCAGCAGCGCCTGGGCGTCGGTGTTGATCGCGATGAACTCGACGCCCTTGAGGCCGACCTCGATCATCCGGTTGACGGCGTTGACGCCACCGCCACCGATGCCCACGACCTTGATGATCGCCAGGTAGTTCTGTGCTGCAGCCACGACGGCTTCACCTCTCGAAGAGCTTGGGGGTTGGGGCGGTGCCCGGGGAAGACGGCCGGCGTGTCAGGAACTCTGACCCTCAGGCTGAGGGTTATAGTTATGTCAACCTCGCCGTGGTGACGACAGTAGGCACCGGCGCGCCCCGATCCGGGGTGACACGCCGCCGGGCGCCGCAGTCCCTGGTGAATTTCGAGCCGAGGGGGCCACGGGCCCCAGGGTCGTGCGGGACTAGCGCTGGTCGGTGCGGTCGCTCGTCGTGGGCTGGGCCGGCACCGAGACGTCGTAGACCTCGGCGGGACGGGACAGGAGCACGAGGAGCACCTCGGCCTTCTCGGCCGATCCGTCGGCGCTCCCCCACCGCACCAGCCGACCATCGCGGAGCACCAGGTCGATCTCGTCGACGCCGCGCAGGTCGACGTGGTCGACCAGCACCGCGACCTCGCTGGGCAGGGCGGCGATGACGGTCACTGCCTCGCGCAGCGCGTCACGGTCGGCGATCGCCGGGCCCGAGGCGGTCTCGATGCGGGGCAGGCCGGACGGCTGGCGCTTGAAGGAGCCGAACACCGTGCCGTCGGCGTCGACGGCGCGCAGCTGGCCCCCGCCCTGCTCGACGACCGCGACGGGCTCGCGCTCCTGGATCGTGATGAGCACGCCGTCGGGCCACTGCCGGGTGACCTCGACCGTGCGGACCACCGGGAGCTTGCTCTCGACCCGGCGCTGCACGGCGTCGAGGTCGAGGGTCGCCAGCGGCCCGCCGAGGGGTACGTCGGCGGCCTGGGCCACCTGGGCCGCCGGCACCGTGCGCGCGCCGACGACCTCGACGTCGTGCACGGAGAGCTGGTCGGAGAAGTACACCGCCCAGGTGCCGCCGCCGACCACGAGGATCAGCACGAGCGCGGCGGCGACGTAGCGCAGGGTGAGCCAGCGGCGGGCCCACTGGCGCCGGGCGAAGCGGCGCCGGGAGCGCTCCTCCTCGCTCCGGCGGGCACGGGCCCGCGCCCTAGCCATCCCCGGCACCCAGCAGCGCCAGGACCTGCGGGCCGACGGTGGTCACGGTGCCGGCGCCGAGGGTGAGCACGAGGTCGCCGGGACGGGCTCGGTCGACCAGCGCGGCCGCGGCCCCCTCGAGCGCGGCGCGGCCGACGCGCTCGGGCGCGAGCGGGACGGCGTCGGCGACGAGCGCCGAGGTCACGGCGGGGTCGGGCTCCTCGCGGGCGAGGTAGAGGTCGAGCACGACCACCTCGTCGGCCGCGCCGAGGGCGCGTCCCATCGCCTCGCCGAAGATCCGGGTGCGCGAGACCAGGTGGGGCTGGAAGGCGACGACGAGCCGGCCGTCGCCGGCCAGGGCCCGCGCCGACTGCAGGTCGCCGTCGATCTCGGTCGGGTGGTGGGCGTAGCTGTCGTAGACGCGGACGCCGCCGGCCTCGCCCTTGGGCTCCATGCGCCGCCGGGTGCCGGTGTAGGACGCGATGCCGCGCACCAGGTCGGCGCGCGGCAGCCCGAGGGCCTCCCCCGCGGCGAGCGCGGCCAGCGCGTCGGCGCGGTAGTGGTCGCCGGGGGCCCACAGCCTCGCGCCGCCGAGCGCGCCGTCGTCGGCGGCCGAGACCGTGACCACGTGGCGGCCGGCCGCGCGCTGGCGCTCGGCCAGGGCGGCGGCACCGGGGTCGTCGACGCAGCACACGAGGAACCCGTCGGGGTCGACGCCGTCGGCGAACTCGTCGAACGCCGCGGCGTACGCCTCGGGGGTGCCCCACTGGTCGAGGTGGTCGGCGTCGACGTTGGTGACGATCGCGGCGTGCGCGGGGTAGACGAGGAACGCGCCGTCGCTCTCGTCGGCCTCGGCCACGAAGACCCCGCCCGACCCCACGGCGGCGTTGGTGCCGGTGGCCGCCAGGTCCCCACCGATGGCGTACGTCGGGTCGGCGCCGGCGGCCTGGAGGGCGACGGTGAGCAGCGAGGTCGTCGTGGTCTTGCCGTGGGTGCCGGCGACGGCGACGACCCGCTGCCCGCCCATGAGCGAGGCCAGCGCGGCCGAGCGGGGCAGGACCCGCAGGCCCAGGCGGGTGGCCTCGGCGTGCTCGGGGTTGGTCTCGCTGATGGCGGTGGAGACCACGACGGTGTCGGCCCCGTGCACCTGCTCGGCGGCGTGGCCGAGGTGGACGGTGGCCCCGAGGTCGCGCAGGGCCTGCAGGGTGGGCGAGTCCGACCCGTCGCTGCCGCTCACGGTGACGCCGCGGCCGAGCATCAACCGGGCGATGCCCGACAGCCCCGCGCCGCCGATGCCGACGAGGTGGACGCGACCGAGCTCGGTGACGTCGGGGACCTGCTCGGGGACCGGCACCCTCACCGGCGCGCCTCCTCGGCGATGATCGCGGCGAGGCGGTCGTCGGCGTCGCGCGGCATGAGGTCGGCCGCGGCCGCGCCCATCGCCGCCAGCCGGTCGGTGTCGCGGGCGAGGTCGGGCACGGTCGCGGCGACCCAGTCGGCGGTCAGGTCGGCGTCGTCGACCAGGAGCGCTCCCCCGGCGTCGACGACGGTGCGGGCGTTCATGGCCTGCTCGCCGTTGCCGATGGGCAGCGGCACGAAGATCGCGGGCGTGCCGGTGGCCGCGGCCTCGACCACGCTGGACGCACCCCCGCGGCAGACCATCAGGTCGGCGGCGGCGAGGGCGTGGTCCATGCGGTCGACGAACGGCACGACGACGTACGGCGCCCCGCCCGGCACGGCCTCGGGGTGGGCCTCGCCCTTGGGCCCGACCACGTGGAGCACCTGCACCCCGGCCTCGCCGAGGGCGCGGGCCGCGCCGGAGACGGCCTGGTTGAGCCGCCGGGCGCCCTGGGAGCCGCCGGTGACGACGAGGGTGGGTCGGTCGGGGTCGAGGTCGAAGAACTCCCGCGCCTCGGCCCGCAGCGCGGCGCGGTCGAGGGTGGAGATCATCCGCCGGATCGGCAGGCCGACGTGCTCGGCGCGGCGCAGCGGCGTGCCGGGGAAGCTGACCGCGACCCGGGTGGCGACGCGCGCGCCGGCCTTGTTGGCGATGCCGGGCAGGGAGTTCTGCTCGTGGACGACCAGGGGGATCTTGCGCCGCCGCGCCGCGACGTACGCCGGCATCGAGACGTAGCCGCCGTAGCCGACGACCACGTCGGGGCGGACCCGGTCGATGATCGCCAGGGTCTCCTTGACCGCGCCGCGGAGCCGGCCGGGCACCCGGGCCAGGTCGGCGCCGGGGCGCCGCGGCAGCGGGACGGGCGGCACCAGCTCGAGAGGGTAGCCAGCAGCGGGGACGACCCGGTTCTCCAGGCCGCGAGGCGTGCCGAGGCACGTGATCGAGACGTCGGGGTCGAGCCGGCGCAGGGCGTCGGCAGTGGCGAGCAGGGGCGAGGTGTGGCCGGCGGTGCCGCCGCCGGCGAGGAGGACGCGCATGAGGGTTCCGAAACTACCGGGCCTCGTGGCCCGGACGACGGCGCCTCAGCGGCGCGCCGAGCGGCCGGCGATGCCCGCCGAGCGCTGGCGACGGCGCTGGGCCAGCGCCCGGGCGGCGGCGGGCTCGCGGCGGGCGAACCCGACCAGCATCCCGAGGGCGGCCATCGTCGGCAGCAGGCTCGAACCGCCGTAGGAGACGAGCGGGAGCGGGATGCCGATGACCGGGAGCATGGCCAGGACCATGCCGACGTTGATCATCATCTGGAACAGCAGCCAGACCATGACGCCGAAGGCGGCGTAGCGGACGAACGGGTCGGTGCTCTGCCGGGCGATCCGCAGCGCGGCGAAGGCGAGGGTGAAGAAGAGCGCGATCACCAGCAGCGTGCCGACCAGGCCGAGCTCCTCGCCGAGGACGGCGAAGATGAAGTCGGTGTGGGCCTCGGGCAGCGCGCCCCACTTCTGCTGGCTCGCCCCGATGCCCTGGCCGAAGATCCCCCCGGAGGCCATCGCGTACAGGCCGTGCGCCGGCTGCCAGCCGGTGCCGTGGAAGTCCTGGAAGGGGTCGAGGAAGGTCGTCACGCGCCCCAGGCGCTCGGAGTCGGTGAGCGCGAACCCGGCGGCCACGAGCCCGATGAAGCCGGTCAGGGCGACGAAGAGCCGCGCCGGGGCACCGACGATCCACAGCATCCCGATCATGATGGCGGCCAGGACCAGGGCGGTGCCGAGGTCGCGCCCGACGACCACCAGGGCCACGGCCATGAGCAGGCCGGGGACGACGGGCACCACCATGTGGTGCACCTCGTCGAGGCGGCGCTCCTTGTTGGCGTAGATGTTGGCCGCCCACACGATCATCGACAGCTTGGCGATCTCGGACGGCTGGATCTGGAGGGGGCCGATCGCCAGCCAGTTCTGGTTGCCGTTGATCTCGACGCCGAAGATCGCGGTCAGGCCGAGGAGCACCAGGGACAGGCCGAACGCCGGGTAGGCCAGCCGGCGGACCCAGCGGGTGTTGACCCGGCTGGCCGCGAACGCGCCGAGGCAGCCGACCAGCACCCACACCACCTGGCGGCGCACGATCGTGTAGGAGTCGCCGGTGGCGCGGAAGGAGAAGACGCTCGAGGCGCTGAGCACCATGACCAGGCCGATGGTCAGCAGCAGCGCCGCGGAGGTCAGCAGCAGGTAGTAGGTCGTCAGCGGGCGGTCGAGCGCCTCGCGGGCCGACCCGATCCAGGTGCGTCGTACGGCGGCGGGGCGGGCGGCCCGACCGGTCCGACCAGTCCGACCGGCCCGACCGGTGCGCGCGGGGGCGTCGCCCTTGAACGTCGCGATCGTCACCCGGGGTCTCCTCGGCGCTCGGTGCTGGCTGTCGAGTGCCCGCGCGGAGCACTAGGGGGAAGAGGTGCCGCGCACCGCTGCGGCGAACAGGTCTCCCCGTGCGGCGTAGTCGGTGAACTGGTCCTGCGAGGCGCACCCGGGGGCCAGCAGGACCGTGTCGCCCGGGACCGCCAGGTCGGCGGCCGCCGCGACGACCCGGGCCATGAGGTCGGGTCCGCCGTCGATGGTTGGAGCGGTCCCATCCTGGGGCGCGTCGACGGTGATGACCCGTACATCCGGCGCGTGTCGCGAAAGCGCGCCGGCGATGACGTCGCGGTCGCGGCCGATGAGCACGACCCCGCGCAGGCGCGAGGCGACCGAGCGCACGAGCTCGTCGAAGGCGGCGCCCTTGGCGAGCCCGCCCGCCACCCACACGACGGGGTCGTAGGCCTGCAGGGACGACTGGGCGGCGTGCGGGTTGGTGGCCTTGGAGTCGTCGATCCACGTCACGCCGGCGACGGTGGCGACCGGGGCGATGCGGTGGCCGTCGAGCCGGAACCCGCGCAGCCCGTCGCGCACCGCAGCCTGGCTGACCCCGTGGGCGCGGGCCAGGGCCGCGGCCGCCAGGGCGTTGGCCACGACGTGGGGGGCGGGCTCGCCGCCGTCGGGGGCCAGGTCGGCCAGCGTGCACAGCTCCGCGGCGCTCGTGGCCCGCTCCTCGATGAAGGCGCGGTCGACGAGCAGGTCCTCCACGACGCCGAGCATCCCGACGCCCGGCATGCCGAGGGTGAAGCCCACGGCGCGGGCGCCCTCGACCACCTCGGCCTCGCGCACGAGCTCCTCGGTGGCGGGGTCGGACACGTTGTAGACGCACGCCCGCTCGACGCCGGCGTAGATGCGGCCCTTGTCGGCGGCGTACGACGCCATGTCGCCGTCGTACCAGTCGAGGTGGTCCTCGGCGAGGTTGAGCACCACGGCGGCCTGGGCGCCCATCGAGTGCGTGTAGTGGAGCTGGAAGCTGGAGAGCTCGACCGCGAACACGTCGTACGGCGCGGGGTCCATCACGGCCTCGACGATCGGCAGGCCGACGTTGCCGGCGGCCACGCTGCGCAGGCCGGCGGTGCGCAGGATCGTGTCGAGCATCTGGGTGGTCGTGGTCTTGCCGTTGGTGCCGGTGACGCACAGCCACGGCGCGGGCGTGCCCGACGGGCCGGGTGCGCGCAGCCGCCAGGCCAGCTCGACCTCGCCCCACACGGGCACCCCGCGCGTCCCGGCCTGGCGCAGCAGCGGGCTGTCGGGGCGGAACCCCGGCGAGGTGACGACGAGGTCGACGTCGTCGGGGAGGGCCTGCGTGGCGCCCTCGTGGATGTCGACGCGGGCGCCCAGGACCTCGAGCAGCTCGGCCTTCTCCTGCTGCGCCGCGGTCGCGCGGTCGGCCACCGCGTGCACCTGCGCCCCGAGGTGGGTCAGGTTGTCGGCCGCGGCGAACCCGGACACCCCGAACCCGAGCACCACCGCGCGCACGCCGTCCCACGACGTCTCGCGCCCGAGCGAGCTGACGTCTCGTGCACCCACCTGGTGCTCCTCTCCCCTGGACTTGCCGCGCTGACCGTGCTGACCATGCTGCGGGGTGCAGTATTCCGTGTCGTCCTGCCGGGGGCTGGTCCCGGTGGCTGGTGTGGCGGCCGCGCGCGTAGTCGATCGGGTCTCCGGGTCAAGGACCGCGAAGCGGCGCCGGCTCCGCCGGCCGCTTCGCGGTCCTTGACCCGCAGCCTCGCCCGATCGACTGACGGCGCGCTCGACGGCACGGGCTCCGCCCGCGCCGCCGCTGGCGCGGCCGCCCCCGATGACTCCTGACGCCGATCTCCCACTCCTGACGGGGAACTACCGACCAGGAGTGAGAGATCTGGCCCATGAGTGGTGCCACCGGGTCACCCGTGACCTGCGGGGCGGGTGGCCGCGCCAGCGGCGGCGCGCCGGGCACGGGACACGAGGCGTCGCCGACAGCGCGCAGGTCGGCGGGCCGCGAGAGGCTCGGGGTCAAGGACCGCCGCAGGCGGCCGGCGGAGCCGGCGCGAGCGCAGCGAGCGTCCTTGACGCCGAGACGCGGCCTGCCACGCGCGCGGCCACCCGACCCACCCCCGGACACCAGCCCCGGAGCCGGCTACAACCGGGCGACCCACTCTGCGTAGAAGATGCCGAGACCGGTCGCCACGAAGAGGCCGGTGATGATCCAGAACCGGATGACCACGGTGACCTGCTCCCACCCCATCATCTCGAAGTGGTGGTGCAGCGGGGCCATGCGGAAGACGCGGTGCTGGGCCTGGACCCGGAAGACCTTGCGGAACAGCGCGCTCTTGCGGCTAGCCTTGAAGACGGTGGTCTGGATCATCGAGGAGAGGGTGATGAGGACGAACAGCCCGCCGAGGATCACCAGCAGCAGCTCGGTGCGGGTGAGGATCGCGAAGCCGGCGAGCGCGCCGCCGAGGCCGAGGGAGCCGGTGTCGCCCATGAAGATGCGGGCGGGCGAGGCGTTCCACCACAGGAACCCGAAGCAGGCGCCGGTGATGGCTGCGGCGATGATCGCGAGGTCGAGGGGGTCGCGGACGTCGTAGCACTGGGCGCCGGGGCTGTTCTCGCAGGACTGGCTCGACTGCCAGATGTTCACCAGCATGTAGGCGCCGAAGACCATCACGCAGGAGCCGGTGGCCAGGCCGTCGAGGCCGTCGGAGAGGTTGACCGCATTGCTGGTGCCCGTGACGATGAGCCAGATCAGGATGACCGCGAGGACCATCGGCAGGGTGGCCCACGGGATCTCGCGCAAGAACGAGATCTTCTCGCTGGCCGGGGTGCGGCCGTTCTCGTCGCCCAACCACGGGCTGAGCGCGAGAGCGCCGAAGACGACGGCGACCAGGGTCTGGCCGACCATCTTGGCCTTGCTGCGCAGGCCCAGGGACCGCTGCTTGTAGATCTTGATGAAGTCATCGAGGAAGCCGACGAGCCCGCACCCGACGAAGAGGAACAGCAGCAGCAGGCCGGACGCCGAGGGCGGCGTCAGGGTGATGAGCTTGGCCAGGAAGTAGGCCAGCACCACCGCGCCGATGATGGCGACGCCGCCCATCGTGGGGGTGCCGCGCTTGGTGTGGTGGGACGTCGGTCCGTCGTCGCGGATCTCCTGGCCGTAGCCGAGCTTGGTGAACTGCCCGATCGCGACCCGGGTGCCGAGCAGCGACAGCAGGAGGGCGAGACCGCCGCCGAGGAGGATGGCTCTCATCGCGCGTCGTCCCCCTCCTCGAGCAGTGCTGCGGCCAGCACCTCGAGCGCGGCGGCGCGCGAGGCCTTCACGAGGACGGCGTCCCCGGCCCCGGCATTCTCCCGCACCCAGGCGACCGCTTCGTCCCGCCCCGCCGTGACGATCACCTCACCGACGCCAGCCGCGCGGGCGCCCTCGGCGATGCCGCGGGCCGCCTCGCCCACGACGACGACCGCGTCGACGGCCTCGGGGCCGCCGGCGGCGCGGCCGACCTCGTCGTGCCCGCGGTCGTGGTCGTCGCCGAGCTCCTTCATCTCGCCCAGGACGGCGACGGTGCGGCCGGGGCGGTCGCGGCCGAGGGCGCGCAGCGCGTCGAGGGCGGCGACCATGGAGCCCGGGTTGGCGTTGTAGGCGTCGTTGAGCACGAGCAGGCCGTCGGCGCGCTCGGTGAGCTCCATCCGCCACGGCGAGGACGCCTCGGCGGTCGAGAGCCGCTCGGCGACCTCGTCGAGCCCGCGCCCGACCGCGAGGGCCATGGCGGCCGCCGCGGCGGCGTTGAGCACCTGGTGGGCGCCGGTCTGGCGCATCGCGACGGCGGCCCAGGCGCCCGCGTGGCCCAGCTCGTACGACGGCCGGCCGAGTGCGTCGAGGGCGAGGCCGCGCCAGCACACGTCGCCCTCCTGCCCGAAGGTCAGCACCCGGCCTCGGGTCCGCGACGCCATGGCGGCGACGCGGTGGTCGTCGGCGTTGAGGACGGCGGTGCCGTCGGGGTCGAGGGCCTCGACGATCTCGCCCTTGGCCGCGGCGATGGCCTCGACGCCACCGAACTCGCCGACGTGGGCGGTGCCGACGTTGAGGACGGCCGACACGGTCGGCGGGGCGACCTCGCACAGGTAGGCGATGTGGCCGATGCCGCGGGCCCCCATCTCGAGCACGAGCTCGCGGGTCGCGGCGTCGGCGCGGAGCACGGTGAGGGGGACGCCCAGCTCGTTGTTGTTGTTGGCGCGGGTGGCCACGGCGCTCGCGCCGAGCACGTAGGCCAGCAGGTCCTTGGTGCCGGTCTTGCCCTGCGACCCGGTCACGGCGAGCACGGGGACGCCGAGCCGGTCGACCGCGGCGCGGGCCAGGCGACCCAGGCCGACGGTCACGTCGGGCACGACCACGGTCGGGGCCGCGGTGGGGCGGCTGCCCAGCACCGCGTGGGCGCCGTCGGCGTACCGGTGGCCGTCGACTCGCTCCCCCGCGATGGCCACGAAGAGGCCACCGGGCTCGGGCGCCCGGCTGTCGACGTACGCCGGGCCGTCGACCAGGACGTCGTCACCGTGGAGCTCGCCGCCGAGGAGCCGGGCGACCTCGGAGAGCCGCTGCGGGATCACCGGCGGGCCTCGAGCAGCTCGCGGGCGACGACGCGGTCGTCGAACTCGTGCACGACGCCGTCGACCTCCTGGCCGGTCTCGTGGCCCTTGCCGGCGACGAGGACGACGTCGCCGGGGCGGGCCAGGTCGAGGGCGTGGGCGATCGCCGCGCGACGTTCACCCACCTCGACCACCCGGTCGCGGTGGGCGGGGTCGACCCCGGCGAGGACGGCGGCGCGGATGGCCGCGGGGTCCTCGGTGCGGGGGTTGTCGTCGGTGACGACCAGCACGTCGGCCAGCCGGGCGGCGATCTCGCCCATGATCGGGCGCTTGCCGGGGTCGCGGTCGCCGCCGGCCCCGAGCACCACGACGACGCGGCCGCCCGCGGCCTCGGCCAGCGGGCGCAGTGTGCCCACGGCCGCCTCGACCGCGTCGGGCTTGTGGGCGTAGTCGACGACGACGAGGAAGTCCTGGCCGGCCTCGACCCGCTCCAGCCGACCCGGTACGCCGCCCGAGCGGGCCAGCGCGGCGGCCACGGCGGCCGGGTCCTGCCCGGCCTCGGCGCAGGCGGCGACCGCGGCGAGGGCGTTGGCGACGTTGAAGCGGCCGGGCAGCGGGACGCCCGCGGCGACCCGCACGCCGTCGGGGCCGAGCACGGTGAAGGTCGACCCCTCGCGCTCGGGCACGACGTCGACGGCGCGCCAGTCGGCGTCGGGGTCGGTGAGGGAGAAGGTGCGCACGGGCAGCGCGGTCTCGGCGGCCAGGCGCCGGCCGTGCTCGTCGTCGGCGTTGACCAGGGCGAGACGGGCGCGCTCGGGCGTGAACAGCGAGGCCTTGGCCTGGTAGTAGTCCTCGACGGAGTCGTGGAAGTCGAGGTGGTCGCGGCCGAGGTTGAGGAAGCAGGCGACGTCGAAGACGACCCCGTCGACGCGGCCCATGACCAGCGCGTGGCTGGAGACCTCCATCGCGCACACCGCGACGTCGTGCTCGCGCATGACCGCGAACAGGGCGTGCAGGTCGGGCGCCTCGGGCGTCGTCAGCGTGGTCCGCACGTCGCTACCCGCGATGCGGGTGCCCACGGTGCCGACGACGGCGGCGCGCACGCCGGCCCCCTCCAGCGCCGACTCGGCCAGGCGCGTCGTGGTGGTCTTGCCCTGGGTGCCGGTCACGCCCACCATGCGCATCGCGGTCGCAGGCGCGCCGTGCACCCGCGCGGCGAGGCCGCCCAGGAGGGCGCGCGGACCCTCCACCACGACCACCGGCAGGCCGGTGACCCGGGCGCGCTCCAGCCCGGCGTCGTCGGTGAGCACCGCGACCGCGCCCGCGGCGGCCGCCCCGTCGGCGTACTGCGCCCCGTGGACGCGGGCGCCGGGCAGGGCGGCGTACAGGTCGCCCGGCTGCACGCGCTGGGAGCTCAGGGTGAGCCCGGTGACCTCGACGCCGGCCGGGTCGCCCTCGACCCGGGCGCCGGGGAGCTGCTCGACGAGCGTCGCGAGCGGGGTGGCCGTGGGACGGGCGGGGCGGGAGGACGGTGCGGTGCTCATGACCGGCCCATCCTCGACCATCACCACGTGATCGGCAGCCGCGAGGGTGGGGTGCCGGTGGGCGGCACGGCGTAGCGGCGCAGGGCGTAGCCCATGATCTTGGCGAACGCCGGTCCACCGACCGAGCCGCCGCCCCCGCCGTTGCGCGGGTTGTGGACGACGACGTAGGCGGTGAACCGCGGGTCGTCGGCCGGCGCGAAGCCGGCGAACGAGACCGAGAACGACCCGTCGTACACGCCGTCGACGACGCGCTGGGCGGTGCCGGTCTTGCCCGCGACGCGGTAGCCGGGGACGGCGGCACCCTTGGCCACGCCCTCCTCGGGGTCGAGCACCCGCTCCATCATCTCGGAGGTCTGGCGGGCGGCCTCCTCGCTCACGACCCGCTCGCGGTTCGCGACGCCGGTGCCGACCGTGGTGCCGTCGTCGAGGGTGGCGGTGCCCCGGACCAGGCTGGGGTCGACGCGCTCGCCGCCGTTGGCGATGGTGTTGATGGCGGCCGTCATCTGCAGGCCGGTGACCGACAGCGACTGGCCGAAGGCGATGCGGTCGCCGGTCTGGCTGGTCCACATGCTGCCGTCGGGCAGGATGCCCGGGCTCTCGCCGCCGAGGCCGACACCGGTCCGCTTGCCGAGCCCGAACTTCTCCAGGTAGGAGCGCAGCTGGCCGCGGCCGTAGGTGTCGGCGGCCATCACGGTGCCGATGTTGGACGACTTGGCCAGGATCCCGGCCAGCGTCAGCTTGATGGTGCCGTGCTCGAAGTAGTCGTTGATCGGCCGGTCCTGGCGCAGCAGCTGGCCCGGCACCTTGTACTTCTGGCGCGGGGTGACCTTGCCGGCGTCGAGCAGCCCGGCCATGGTCAGCGCCTTCTCCACCGAGCCCGGCTCGTAGGGGTCGGTGAGGGCGCGGCTGCTGTAGAGGCTCTCGGGTGACAGGTCGGGCCGCGAGGCGTCGTACGTCGGGTAGTCGGCCAGGCAGAGCACCTCACCGGTGCGGGTGTCCATCACCGTGGCCAGGCCGGAGTCGCCGCGCGAGCTCTTCACGGCCTGGGCGAGCACCTGCTGGCAGTACCACTGCAGGTCGCGGTCGATCGTGAGGGTGAGGTCCTGGCCGTCGCGCGGCTCGTCGACGGTGTTGTCGCCGAGCGGGATCCGGCTGCCGGAGGCGCCGACCTGGTAGCGCGCCTCCCCGTCGTGGCCGGAGAGGTAGCGGTTGAACGACGTCTCGAGGCCGGCCAGCGGCCGGGTCGACCCGTCCTTGCGCGGGGTGCCCAGGAACCCGACGAGGTTGGCGCCCACGTCGCGCGCGGGGTAGGTGCGCACCGGGTCCTCGCGGGTGAAGAGGCCCCGGAAGCCCTTGTCCTCGGCCGCGGCCACCACGTCGCGGGCCTTGGCCGCCGGCACCTGCCGGGCGATGTACTGGAAGCGGCTGTCGGGCTCGCGCAGCCGGCGCAGGGCGACGAGGTAGTCGACGTCGAGCCGGTGGGAGAGGAAGGCCGCGAGCCTGGGTGCGTCGGCGCTGGTCAGCGACGGGTCGGCGACGACCATCAGCCCGTCGATGGAGTCGGCGAGGGGCTCGCCGTTGCGGTCGAGGATGTCGCCCCGCTCGGCCGGCAGGATCACGCTCACCGATCCCTCGGCGGCCGCCATCGCGGCGTACTGGTGGGGGTCGACGCCCTGCAGCTGCACCAGGCGCGCCCCGAACAGCGAGAGCACCATCGCCACCACCACGAACCCGGCGCGCATCCGCAGGGTCGCGGAGCCGCGGCGCAGGCGGGCGGGCCGTCGGGCGGGCCGTCGGGCGGGCCGTCGGGCGGGCCCGCGCCCGGGGGCGGGACGACGGGGGCCGGCCACTAGCGGACGCCCCGCTGGGCCGCGGGGCGCGCGGCGCCGGGGCAGGGAGCCGGGGTGCTGGCGTCGGCGGCGCCGGGCTTGCCCTCGACCGTGCCGGTGCGCAGGTCGAGGAACGCCGCCGGCGGGCCGATGACCATGCCCAGCGCGCAGGCCTGGCGCGCGACCTCGGTCGGGTTGCGCATCTCCTCCAGCTGCAGGGTGAGGGCCTGCTCGCGCGCGGCGAGCACCTCGGCCTGGTCTTCCAGCCGCGCGGCGGTGAAGGAGGCCTGCTGCATCGAGGTGTTGAACAGCAGCAGCCCCACCACGCCGGTGAGCAGGAGCATGCTGACGAGGACCACGAACGGCACCCGCGGCGCCCGGCTGCGCAGCCGGGGGACGACGGCCAGGCGCGCCCGCCCGACGGCGGCCCCCGCGAGGTGCGGGGCGAGCCGGGTGCGGCGCTGCGGCGCGGGACTGCTCACGAGGCGGCTCCTGTCCTGCTGTCGGTGCGGGCGTCGGGGCGGGGACGGACACGTTCGACGGCGCGCAGCCGGACCGAGGCGGCGCGCGGGTTGGCGGCGGTCTCGGCCGCGTCGGCCTTCTCCGCGCCGCGGGTGACCAGGCGCAGCGCCGGCTCGCTGCCCTCGGGCACGAAGGGCAGGTCGGGCGGCACCTCGCTGCGGGTCGCGGCGGTGAACGCCTGCTTGACGAGCCGGTCCTCCAGGGAGTGGTAGGACTCCACGACCACGCGGCCCCCGACGCTGATCGCGTCGATGGCGGCGGGGACGGCGCGGCGGAGCACGGCCAGCTCGTCGTTGACCTCCATGCGCAGGGCCTGGAAGGTGCGCTTGGCCGGGTGTCCCCCGGTACGCCGGGCGGGCGCCGGGATCTCGTCGTACAGCAGCTCGACGAGGCGGGCGCTGGTGGTGAAGGGCTCCTGCTCGCGGCGGCGGACCACGGCGGCGGCGATCTTGCGGGCGAACTTCTCCTCGCCGTAGTCGCGCAGGACCCGGGTCAGCTCGGCGGCGGAGTAGGTGTTGAGGACGTCGGCGGCCGTGGGCCGGTGGTCGTCGGGGCCGCCGTCCATGCGCATGTCGAGCGGCGCGTCGACGGCGTAGGCGAAGCCGCGGTCGGCGACGTCGAGCTGCATCGAGGAGACGCCGAGGTCGAACAGGACGCCGTCGACGGCGTCGAGGCCGAGGTCGGCGAGGACGTCTGGGATCTCGTCGTACACCGCGTGGACGCCGGCGAACCGGTCGCCGTGGGGCGCGAGGCGCTCGCGGGCCAGGTCGAGGGCGCGGGGGTCGCGGTCGATGCCGACGACCCGGGCGAGGGAGCAGCTGGCCAGCACGGCCTCGGTGTGGCCACCGAGGCCGAGGGTGGCGTCGACGAGGACGGCACCGTCGCGGTCGAGCGCGGGACGCAGCAGGGCCACGACCCGGTCGAGGAGCACCGGGTCGTGCTGGGGGCGGTCCACCTCAGCGACCCAGGCCGGCGAGCAGGAGCAGCGATGCGGCGAGGGCGACCGAGACACCCAGCGAGAACCCCATCAGGACCACGACGTCGCGGGCCTGGTGGCGGACCCGCCGCGGGGCGTCCTCCGCCACCGCGGGTCCCGGGACACGGGTGGTGTGGGTGGTGCTCATCGGTCTCGACCCCAGATCGGTGCTCGGGAAGTGCTGGGAAGTGGTGGGGGGTGCTGCTCGGTGGTGCGGTCGCGCTCGGTGCTGCCGGTGTGCCGGTGCTGCCGGGGGTGCCGGTGGTGCCGGGTGGAGCCGCAGGGCCAGGTCCCTCCCGCTCCCGCCACCGGTGCGGGCTGGTGCCGTGCCGGTGGAGGGGAAGGTGCTGGCTTCTGGAACCGGGGAAGGTGCCCCAGACGCCGGCGGGACAGGAGCGGGCAGAGACCTCGTCCTGCGGATCGGTGTTGAGTTGTGGGGGGTGGTGGGGCGGGGTTGGGGTGGGGCGGTCAGTCGGACTCGTCGAGGTTGGCGAACCGCTCGAGCTCGGCGGCCTGGTAGGCCTCCCAGGAGGTGGGGTTCCAGATCTCGAGGCGGTTGCGGACGCCGATGACGACCACGTCCTTCTCGAGGCCGGCGTACTCGCGCAGAGCGGCGGGGATCGAGACGCGGCCCTGCTTGTCGGGCACCACCTCGTCGCCACCGGAGAAGAACATGCGCTGGTAGCCGCGGGCGGCCTTGTCGGTCATGGATCGCTCGGCCGCCCGATCGGCCTCGACGTCGAAGACCTCGGGGGGCCACACGACGAGACAGTTCTCCTGCCCCTGCGTCACCACGACCCCCTCCGCCAGTGCCTCCCGGAACTTCGCGGGCAGGAAGAGCCGTCCCTTCTCGTCCAGCTTCGGCCGGAAGGTGCCCATGAAGCGCATCGGGCACCTCCTGTCTCCGCCACCGGGACCGCCGGGTCAGCCGGGACAGCTGCTCTCGCCGCCATCACGCACCACCTGACTGCTCGCCTGCTCCACTTTCCCCCACATTACGCCACTTTCCCCCACCGTCAACCACCGACGCTCCCATTCCCTCCCCCGCGCACCCCGGCGCGCCCCGATCCCCCACCGAGGGGGCCTCGGCGGGCGCCCCGGGGGCCGGGGCGGGGCGCGCTCGGCGCGGCCGGAGTTGCCGCCACGCCCTACGGTGGGCACCAGCACGGGCGGGCCGACCGCGCCGTGGGCACTGGGTCAGGAAGGACCTCGAGACGTGGAGACACCGAGCGCCGGAGCAGCCGACCTCGAGACCGTGGCCCGGGTGGTCGGGGCCGTCCGCGCCAACATCGAGCGCGTCATCGAGGGCAAGCCCGACGTGGTCCACGCTGCGCTCGTCGTGCTGCTCGCCGAGGGCCACCTGCTCATCGAGGACGTCCCCGGGGTCGGCAAGACCATGCTCAGCAAGGCGATGGCGCGCAGCATCGACTGCTCGGTGCGGCGCATCCAGTTCACACCCGACCTGCTGCCCTCCGACGTCACCGGCGTCTCGGTCTTCAACCAGAACACCCGCGAGTTCGAGTTCCGGCCCGGTGGCGTCTTCGCCAACATCGTGGTCGGCGACGAGATCAACCGCGCCTCGCCCAAGACGCAGTCGGCGCTGCTGGAGTGCATGGAGGAGCGGCAGGTCACCGTCGACAACACGACCTACCAGCTCGAGACGCCCTTCATGGTGATCGCGACCCAGAACCCCATCGAGATGGAGGGCACCTACGCCCTCCCCGAGGCCCAGCGCGACCGCTTCATGGCGCGCGTCTCGGTCGGCTACCCCGTCGAGGC
This sequence comes from Nocardioides litoris, assembly GCF_006346315.1. GTDB lineage: Bacteria > Actinomycetota > Actinomycetes > Propionibacteriales > Nocardioidaceae > Nocardioides > Nocardioides litoris. Next base: position 275,946 of record NZ_VDMR01000003.1, read on the forward strand.
GGCCGAGATCGCCATGCTCGACACCCACACCGACCGCCGCCCGCTCGACGACCTCGAGCCCGTCACCGACGCCGGCGAGGTCCGCAAGCTCTCGGGCATCGTCGGCCAGGTCTACGTCTCCCCCGCCATCCAGCAGTACGTCGTCGCGCTGGTCGGTGCCACCCGCCGCTCCGACGACCTCGTGCTCGGCGCCTCCCCGCGCGCGACCCTGCACCTCGTGCGCGCGGCCAAGGCGCACGCCGCCATCCAGGGCCGCGACTACGTCGTCCCCGACGACGTCCAGCTGCTGGCCGGCCCCGTGCTCGCGCACCGCCTCGTGCCGAGCGTCGAGGCGACGATGAGCGGACGGAGCACCACCGCCGTGCTCGAGTCGGTCCTCGCCGGCGTACCCGTGCCGGCGCCGCAGGCCCCGGGCGGGGCGGGCGCCCCCGTCGGCCGGCGCCGTGCGTGAGGCCCTCGCCGGCCTGACCGTCCGCGGACGGGCGTTCCTGGCCGCCGGCATCACCGCGATCGTGTGTGCGGTGCTGCTCGGCCAGCCCGCCCTGACCCGGGTGGGCGTCCTCGTCGCGCTCCTGCCCCTGCTGACCGCGCTCGTCATCGGCCGGTCGCGCTACAAGCTGGCGCTGGTGCGCACCGTGACCCCCCAGCTGGTCGCCGCCGGCCAGCCCGCCCGGGTCGAGCTCGCCCTGACCAACGAGGGGCGCACCCCCAGCGGCGTGCTGCTCCTGGAGGACCACGTGCCCTACGTGCTCGGCACCCGGCCGCGGTTCGTGCTCGACGGCATCGGGCACGGGTGGCGGCGCACCGTCGGCTACCAGGTGCGCAGCGACGTCCGCGGCCGGTTCGAGATCGGCCCGATGACGGTGCGCGTGGGTGACCCGTTCGGCCTCGTCGAGCTCGGGCGCGCCTTCCGCATGACGGTCCCGCTGGTCGTCACCCCCCGCACCGTCGACCTGCCCTCGATCCCGGTCTCCGGCGGCTGGACCGGCTCGGGCGACAACCGGCCCCGCGCCTTCGCCGTCGGGTCCGCCGAGGACGTCACCGTCCGCGAGTACCGGCAGGGCGACGACCTGCGCCGGGTGCACTGGCCGAGCTCGGCGCGCAGCGGCGAGCTCATGGTGCGCCGCGAGGAGCAGCCCTGGCAGGCCCGCGCGACGATCCTGCTCGACAACCGCCTCACCTCCCACCGGGGGCAGGGTGTGGCCTCCTCCCTCGAGACCGCGGTGTCGGTGGCCGCGTCGGTCGCGGTGCACCTGGGCCGCCGCGGGTTCGCGGTCCGGCTCGTCACCGCCGGCGGCGAGGGCGACGCGCCGAGCGGGCGGTGGCACCAGCGCGGCGACGCCGAGCTCAGCGCCCGGGCCCTGCTGGAGCAGCTCGCGGTCGTGCAGCACGAGCAGCGCAGCCGGCTCGACACCTCCTGGATGGGCGAGCAGGCGGCGGGCGGCCTGGTCGTCGCCGTCCTCGGCTCGCTCGACCAGGGCGATGCGCCCGCGCTGCGCCGGGTCGTCCACCACACCTCCGCCGCCCTGGCGGTGGCCCTCGACGTCGAGGCCTGGGCCGGCCGTCCCGACGGCACCGGCGGGAGCGCGTCCTACCTGGCCCGGTCAGGCTGGCGCGCGGCCACGCTCGGTCCGCGCGACCGGCTCGCGGCCGTGTGGCAGGAGCTGGGCCGCGCGGGTGCCCGCAGCGGCGTCGCCCCGGCCCACGAGGCGGACCGCTCCCGGACGGTGGTCCGATGAGCGCGCCCGTCGCCCCCGCCGCGCCCGGCTCCGCCGACATCGTGCTCCCCTCCGACCGGCAGGACGGGCCCGGCCTCGGCGCCCACCTGCGGTTCTCGCTGCTGGCCGCCTTCACGGCGTGGGCCGCGCTGCTGTCTTGGCGCGGCTTCACCGAGGTGCCGAGCCGGGTCTCGGTGCACCTCGCGCTGGTGGCGCTGGTCGTCGCCGGCGTGGGCGCCCTCGGCCGGTGGCGGCGGTTGCCGGCGTACGCCGTCCTCGTGCTGCAGCTCGTCGTCGGCGGCGTCGCCACCTGCCTGGCCGCCGCCGGACGGCCGCTGCCCGACGCCGAGCTCGGGGCCGCCCTGGGCGCGGCCAACGACGCCGCCAGCACCTTCGCCGCCCCGGTCCCCTTCGACGCCGACACCTCGGTCCAGCCGCTGCTCGTCCTGGGCGGGTTCGTCGCGATCCTCGCCGTCGACCTGTGCGCGGGGGGCCTGCGACGCGTCCCGCTGGCCGGGCTGCCCCTGCTCACCGTCTACAGCGTGCCGATCAGCCTGCTCGACCGCGGCCTGTCGTGGTTCGTCTTCGCCGCCACGGCCGCGGGCTTCCTGGTGCTGCTGTTCCTGCAGGAGGAGGAGCACCTCTCGCGCTGGGGGCGCTCGCTCGACGGCAGCACCGCCCCGGTGCGCCGGCTCAGCGACGCGGTGCGGGCCAACGCGATCGCGGTCGGCTCGATCGCGACGGCGGCGGCGATCGCGGTGCCGCTGGTCGTGCCGACCTTCAGCTTCTCGGTCTTCGACGTCGGCGCCGGCGACGGGGGTGACGGCGACATCGAGGTCACCAACCCGATGGTCGACCTGCGCCAGGACCTCGTGCGCGGCGACAACATCGAGCTGGTGCGGGTGCGCACCGACGACCCCGACCCGGACCACCTGCGCATCTCGGTGCTCAACCGCTACACCGACGAGCAGTGGTCGGCCGGCGACCGCAGCGTGCCCACAGGCAACCTCGCCGACGGCGTGGTGCCGCCCGTCTTCGGCGCCGACCCCTCGGTCGTGGAGTTCACCGACGCCCAGTACGACGTCGAGGTCTCCGACGACTTCTCCTCCCGCTGGCTGCCGACCCAGGCGCCGGTGCAGTCGGTCGACGCCGCCGGCGACTGGCGCTACGACGACCGCACGATGGACTTCCTGGCCAGCGACGACGACCTGTCGACCGCAGGGCTGGACTACCAGATGGTCGCTGCGCTGCCGTCGTACCGCCAGGAGCGGCTGCTGCGGCTCGACACCTCGCCCGCCGTCGTCGACGACCCCGAGATGACCGAGCTGCCGGCCGACCTGCCGGTCAGCATCGAGCAGCTGGCCCGCAGCGAGACCACCGCGGGCACCACCGACTTCGAGCGTGCCGTCCTGCTCAACCAGTTCTTCCGGTCCACCGGCGGCTTCCGCTACCAGCTGCCCGACGAGCCGAGCGACGCCAGCGGGTCCGACCAGCTCGTCGACTTCCTCGACCCGCAGACCGGCCGGATCGGCTACTGCGAGCAGTACTCCGCCGCGATGGCGGTGATGGCCCGCACGCTCGGCATCCCGGCGCGCGTGGCCGTCGGCTTCCTCGCGCCGTCGGAGCGCGACGGTGACGAGTACGTCTACCGCGCCCACGACCTGCACGCCTGGACCGAGCTGTTCTTCCCCGGCGCCGGGTGGGTGCTCTTCGACCCCACGCCGCCCGACGGCGTGCGCTCCGACCCGCGGCCGGGCTACCAGGACGCCCGGGTGCGCGGCGAGGAGCCCAGTGCCGCGCCCTCGACCAGCGCGCCGACGGTCCCCGAGACGCAGGCGCCCCGCCCCGACCAGACCGCGCCGACGGCGGCGCCCGAGGACGGCGAGCAGGACGACCCGGCTGCCGCCGGCGGGTCGTCGTTCCCCTGGCTCACCGTCCTCCTCGTGCTGGTGGTCGTCGGCCTGGTCGTGCTGCTGGCCCTGGCGCCCCGCACGCTGCGTGCCCGCCAGCGCGAGCGCCGACTGGCCGGCGGACCCGAGTCGGCCTGGGACGAGCTGCGGGCCACGGCGGTCGACCTGCGGCTGTGGTGGCCCGAGGGCCGCTCCCCGCGCGAGACGCGCGACCTCGTCGCGGACTGGTTCGGGCAGCCCGGCGACACCGCCGACCGCCCTGCCCGCGGCCCCGAGCGCGACCCCGAGGCCACCGAGGCCCTGACCCGGCTCGCCGACCACCTGGAGCGGTCGCGCTACGCCCGGCACCACGAGGTCGAGGCCGGGCAGCTGCGCCACGACGTGCTCGCCTGCGCGCGCGCCCTCGCCGCGGGCTCGACCCCGCGGACCCGCCGGCGCGCGGCCTGGCTCCCCCGCTCGGCCTTCCAGCGCCGCCGCGTCGTCGAGCCGTCCCCCGTGGAGGACGCCGAGCTCGTCGGCGCCCAGAGCGACACGCTCTGAGCCCGGCGCGGGGTCGGCACGTCACCCCCGCACTGGTCGGCACGCCATCAGCCCGTCACCCCCGCGCCGGAGAGCCCGTCGGCCCGGCGCTGGTCGGGCCGACGCGAGCTCGCCCGGGTGCGTGCGGGCCCGTCCTCGCGGCCCCGGCGGACCGGCCACGCCGACCCGTCGCGGAGCCACGACGGGTGGACGCACGACGACGCCCGGCCGTCCGAGGGACGACCGGGCGTGGGGCTGTGCGGAGGAAGGAGCCGGGTGGGGCTCAGAAGCCGCCGGACTCGCGGCGGCGGCGCCAGCGCTCCTCGAGCCGCTCCATCAGGGGAGCGCGGGAGGAGCCGCGACCACGGCCACGCGGGCGACGGCCACGACGACCGCCGTCGATCGAGGTCAGTCCGGACGGGTGCGCGGTGGCGGCCAGGGGGTCGGCCCCCGCGGCCTGGCGGGTGCGCATCGTGCTCAGGCCGAGCGTCGCCGCGCCGAGCATGAGCACGAAGCCGGCGATGCCGACGTACCACGTGGTGAGGACCCCGACGAACAGCAGCGCGACACCGACCGCGAAGACGACGCCGGCGAGGATGGCCTTGCGACGGGCCGAGGCCCGCGCGGTCGTGCCCCGCAGCGTGGAGGCGAACTTGGGATCCTCTTCGACGAGGGCGCGCTCCATCTGCTCGAGCAGTCGCAGCTCCTCTTCGGAGAGTGGCACCGGTCCTCCAGGGGTCGACGCTGTCGCGTTGGCGGGCAGTGGAGCAAGTCTAGGCAGGCGTTCGACGGGACGGTAGCCGCGTTCACAAAATCCTTCGGGTGAGGGGTCAGGCCCCGCGCCGCCCGACGCCCGGACCGAGCAGCGACGCGGGCCGCACGGCCGCCGCCCCGAACCGACCGACGGCCTGGTCGACGGCCCGGTCGGCCTCGGACCAGCCGTGGTCGCGCTCGCCCAGGACGCCCTGGCGCTGGACCCGCTCGCGGTCGACGAGGCCCTCGATCCGGACACCGACCAGGCGCACCCGGCGCGGCCGGGCCTGGAGGACGTCGTACAACGCCGCGGCGGCGGCGTAGACCTCCTGGGTCACGTCGGTCGCCTCCGCGAGGGTCCGGCTGCGGTTGACCGTGGTGAAGTCGGTGAAGCGCACCGTGAGCGCGACGGTGCGCCCGACGACGCCCTTGGCCCGCAGCCGCGCGCAGACCTTGGCGGTGAGCCGGAGCAGCTCGCGCAGGACCTCCTCGCGGTCGGCGGTGTCGCGGCCGAAGGTCTCCTGGGCTCCCATCGATCGGTCGGGCTCGCCCTCACCGGCTCCGAACACGCCCGCCCCGCCCGGCGTCACCTCGCGCCGGTCGGTGCCCCAGGCGAGGTGGTGCAGGTGCAGCCCGAGGTGGCGCCCCAGCAGCCGCTGCAGGTCGGGCACCGACTGCCGGGCGACGTCGCCGACGGTCACCAGGCCGAGGCGGTGCAGCCGGGCCCGGGTCTTCTCGCCGACGCCGTACAGGACGCCGACGTCGAGCGGGTGCACCTCGGCGGGCAGGTCCTCCGGCGCGAGGACGGTGACGCCGTCGGGCTTCGCACGGCGGCTGGCCAGCTTGGCGACCGACACCGACGCCGCGATGCCGACCGAGCACGTGATGCGCTGCTCGTCGTGGACGGCGGCGCGCAGCGTCTCGGCCACCTCGACCGGGCTCCCCCACCCCGGGCCCGCCTCGCGGAGGTCGAGGAACGCCTCGTCGAGGGAGACGGCTTCGACCCGCGGGGTCACCTGCCGGAACAGGGCCATCACCGAGCGCGAGACGGCACTGAACAGGGGGTAGTCGGGCGCGAGGGAGACCGCCTGCGGGCACAGTCGGCGAGCCTGGGGACCGCTCATGGCCGAGCGGACCCCGAAGGCGCGGGCGGGGTAGTTGGCGGCGAGCACCACGCCGCGGTGGCCACCCCCGACGATCACCGGCCGGTCCTGCAGGTCGGGGCGGTCGCGGAGCAGCACGGAGGCGTAGAACGCGTCCATGTCGACGTGCAGCACCGGGGTGCGGCAGCCTGCCGCGTCGGTGGTCACCGCCCGACCGCCGGGTCTGGAGCCGGGCGCGGGTCAGGTGGCGAGCAGGTGCAGCTGGGTGGCCAGCGGGAGGTACTCCGGGCGGGCGGCCACGGCGCGCTCGAGATCGACCAGGGCCGCGGTCGCACCGGGCTCGAGGTCGAGCAGCGAGCCCGGGACGAGGTCGGCGAAGACGCGCACGCCGTGGGTGGAGACCAGCGTGAAGCCGGCGCCGGCCAGGAGGACGGCCGCCTCGTCGGCGGCGAAGCGCCGACCCGTGCGGCCACCGCGCCCGGGTTGGTCGGTGCCGTCGAGCAGGGCCGCGGCCTGGGCGAAGTGGCCGGCCATCGCGCGGGCGACGACGGCGGCATGGCGCTGGGCCAGCAGGAGGGACAGGTGGCCCCCGGGGCGGAGGACGGTGCGCAGGGACGCGAGCGCCGCGGCGGGGTCGGGGACGACCTCGAGCACGCCGTGGCAGAGCACCACGTCGGCGCTGTGCTCGCCCACGAGGGTCGGCAGGTCGGACAGGTCGCCCTGGCGGCCGCTGACGTCGACGCCGGCCTCGCGGGCGCGCCGGTCGAGCGAGGCGAGCGCGTCGGGACTGGGGTCGACGACGGTGACCCGGTGGCCCAGGGCCGCGGCGCGAACGGCGGAACCGCCCGTGCCGCCACCGATGTCGACCACGTCGAGCGGGGCCCGGTCGGCCGCGAGCACGGGGTCGAGGTCGTCCCACACGACCGCGGTGCGCGGGGCGGCTCGACGTTCGCTCGCGGACATGCGTCCGACCCTAGTAGGACGGGCGGGCGGGGGTGCGGGTCGGGCACGGCGGCCTCCGGCTCGAGTGGGTCCCGACGAGGACTGCGACCGAACAGGTGTTCGATCGCGGTCCCAGCGTAGGTCACCGCCTCGGCCCACGCCAGGCGGCGGACCTCACCAGATGCTCTGGACCCACTCGGGGTGGTCGACGAACGGGTTGCGGTTGCCCTGCAGGTCCTGGACGGCGTCGTTGCGCGCCCGCTCGGCCGCCGTGACGGGGTCCTCCGCGTGCCAGCGCAGGAGGGCCGAGAGTCGGCCGTGGCGCGGGCCGGTGCCGCCGGCGACGTCGTCGACCTCGAGGTCGGGGAAGCCGTCGCCACCGTCCCAGCGGACGTCCATGTAGAGGACCATCCGGGCCACGTCGCCCTTGTCGGCATCGCGGGGCTCCCAGGAGTTGCTGTCGGCGTAGTTGCCGGGCGCCTCGGCGTTCTGGGCGCCACCCTCGTCGAAGTCGAGGTTGCCGCGGGCACTGTTGACGGTGACGTCGGTGGGCCGCAAGTGGTGGAGGTCGGTGCCGGGCCCGGGGGTCGTGCCGAAGCTGCCGTGGGACTGCGCCCAGACGTGCTCGCGGTTCCACTGGTCGACGCCGCCGCCGTTGTTGCTCGCGGGCATGGTGGTGCCCTGGTAGAGCAGCACGACCCGCGACGGGTCGCTCGGCGACCGGTCGGTCACCTTGAGGGCGGACCAGACCTGGTCGTAGCTCAGCCGCGTCGTGCCCGTGGCGATGATGTGGTGCACCTCGCGCGCCAGGGCCGCGCCGCCGAGGCCGGTCGCGGAGTCCCAGTACCCGGCGGCCTCGACGGCCGCCTGCGGCGAGGGGGCCGCCACGGCGGGCGCGTGCGGGCCGACCAGCAGGGCCGGGAGGAGCAGGAGGGCGCCGAGCGCGGCGCGGGCACGACCGGAGGGACGGAGTCTCATGGCTCGACCCTGGCGGGCCGCCCGCCCGCCGACCACCAGGGAACCCCTTGCGTCGGCGACCGGCCGGTGAACATCACGAGACGCGGACGAGGTGCTCTCGCGGCGAGACGTGCGGGACGAGGCCCAGTGCCTGCTCGACGACGGCCAGGAAGCGGTCGGCGTCGCGGACGAGGTCGTCGGCCTCGCGCTCGGTGACCGAGCGGGTCGATCCGGCCTCGGCCGCGGCGCGCTTGCCCGCGCCGGCCGCGAAGAACGTGGCCCACTCCCCCATCTCGGGCGCCACCTCGGCGAGCAGGACCCAGGCGTTCTTCTGCGGCCGGCGCCGGGTCGTGGGGGCCGGCCGCGCCCGAGCGGCGAGCAGGGCAGCCGCGCTGCGCAGGGCCGAGACGTGGGCGCAGGCGTAGCGGGTGGGGACGTCGGTGGAGGCGGTGGCCTCGGCCAGCGACTCCGCGGCGCGGGCGAGGTAGGAGTGGGTGGTGGCGGGCAGCATCGTCACGGCCGGGCCTCCTCGAGCGGGCGGGGTCGGTCGACGGCCCCGACGAGCCGCCAGGACCCGTCGGCCCTGTCGAGGGCGAGGTCGAAGTCGCCGTCGCGCTCGAGCCCGCCACGGCCGGCGCGGACGCGCCACCGCTCGCGCTCGATCGACTCGCGCGAGTGGTCGAGGACGCAGCGGACCTTCCACAACCGGCCGCGCCACAGGAACTGCTCGGGGCCGGCGTCGGTGGGCGGACCGTCGCCCTGCCGTCCCGCCGGGTCGGACACCTCCGCCGGGCTCGCCCGTCGGACCTCCACCGGGTCGTCGTAGTGCCGCACCTGGACCTCCTGCCACCGCTCGGTCCGGTGGGGCCCGCGTCACCGGGCCCCCACCGTGATCGAACACGTGTTCGACCGAGCAGAACGGTAGCGCGGGCCTCCGACACTTCGTCAAGGTCGGGCCGCGCGACCCTCCTCCCGGCGCTCCTCCCGGTCGTCCGCGGACGCCGCCGGCGCGACGAGGCCCGCCATGCCGGGTCGCTGGAGGAGCACGAGCAGCACGACGACGAGGACGACCCACGCCACCGCCAGCGCCGAGAAGACCGGCAGCGGGCTCGCCACCAGCAGGCCCACCGCCGCCACGGCGGTGAGCCCGAAGGTCACCGTGAGGCCGTGCCGCGCCCAGTTGTGGCCGCCGCGCAGGAAGGCCAGGAGCACCGCCACGAGCGCGGTGACCGTGACGTCGAGGACGACCACGACGGGGGTGAACGACGGCGGGGACAGCGTGCTGTCGGGGTCGGACCCGACCGAGCGGCGCACCATCTGGTCATCGAGCACGATGCCCAGCACGGTCGCGGCCGCCGCGAGCCCCAGGAGGACCCACGACAGCACCACCACGCGCGTCACCTCGGCCGGTCGCGCCGTGCGTCCCACCACTCGTCCTCCTCCTCGCCGGTCCGGCGGTCGGCCGGTGCTGTCCCCGCCGGACCCTAGGGTGCGGTGCATGAGGAGCACCGGGCCCGAGCACGACGAGCACCCCTCGATCAGCCGCTTCCGCGCCGAGCACGAGCGACGCGGCGGTCGCGGGGAGGTCGTCATTCTGCCGGACGGGGTGCACACCGCGGCGCTGGCCGCCGCCGCGCTCGGCTGCGAGCCCGGGGCCATCGCCAACAGCCTGCTCTTCGACGCCGACGGCTCCCCCGTCCTGGTGCTCACCTCGGGTGCCCACCGGGTCGACACGACCAAGGTCGCCGCGACCATCGGCGTCCCGCGCCTGCGGCGCGCCTCCCCCGACTTCGTCCGCACCCACACCGGCCAGGTCATCGGCGGCGTCTCGCCGCTGGGCCACCCCGAGCCCGTGCCGACCTACCTCGACCCGTGGCTCGAGCGCCACCCCGTCGTCTGGGCCGCCGCCGGCCACCCCGCGGCGGTCTTCTCGACGACCGCGAGCGAGCTGGTCGAGCTGACCGGTGCCACGGTGGTCGACGTGGAGTGAGGGCCCAGGGCGTGGCTCTCGATCCTCGGCCGATGCCGGCGGCGTCGAGGTGGTGCGATGGCAAGGCGCCGGAGCGCTGGCACCCGGGTCGTCTCCCGAGCGACGGCAACGCCGCCAGCGTGCCGCCTGGGCGTCGTCCGGCGCCATGGGATCGAGAGCCTTGAGAACCTTGCCCTAGCCCGGGCCGCCCGGCGCCGCGTCGTACGACGCCCGCTCGGCCTCGTCGGGCGGCTGCCACCACCGCTCCCACCCGGCGAGCGCGGCGGCGGTGACGGTCACCGCCCCCGGCTCGGCGTTGCGCAGCGCGACCCGCCGCTGGCGCTCGGCCAGCGGCACGTCGAGCGCGTGCAGCTCGACGGCCAGGCCGGCGGCGCGGGCCCGGTCGCGGGCGCGCCGGCGGTCGGGGCGGGTCCAGAACCCGAAGTCCGCGACGACGGTGAGGCCGCGGCTCCCGAGCTCGACCGCGTGGTCCCACAGCCGGCGCTCGACGGCCCGGCGCAGGCGGGGGTCGAGCGGGTCGAGGTCGAGGGCGAGCAGCCAGTCGTCGGGGCTGAGCAGCACCGCGCCACGCTCGGCCACGAGCAGCCGGGCCAGCGTCGTCTTGCCGGCGCCGGGCATCCCGCACACCAGCAGCACGCGCCCGGCTCCGCCCACGGGCCCACGGTAGGGGACCTCCGCCACGGCCTAGTCTCGCCCGCATGGCACAGGTGGTCGTGGTCGGCGGCGGGTTCGGCGGGCTGGCGTCGGCGGCACGGCTGGCCAAGCTCGGCCACGAGGTCACGCTGCTCGAGGCGTCGGGCCGGGTGGGCGGCGCGCTCGGCACTGTCGAGGCCGACGGGTTCACCTGGGAGGCCGGGCCCACGATGCTGCACGTGCCTGCCGTGGTGCGCGACCTGTTCCGCAAGAGCGGACGGCCCCTGGAGGCCGAGCTCGGCGTGCCGACCGGGGAGGAGCTGGTCCCGCTGGAGGTGGTGCGCGAGCACCGGTTCGCCGACCGCACCTCGATCGCCCTGCCGGCGGGGTCCCGCAGCGCCCAGGTCGAGGCGTTCGACGGCCTGGCGCCGGGGCTCGGAGCGGCCTGGGACGCCCACGTGTCGTCGTACGCGGAGGTGTGGGACGTGCTGCGCCGCCACTACTTCGAGGAGCCGTGGGCCCGCGAGGCGCTCCCCCGGGAGGTGTCCCGGCTGCTCGACAGCCGCGAGCACCTGCTGAAGCGGCTCAAGAAGGCGTTCCGCGACGACCGGCCGGCGACGGTGGCGGCGCACCCGTTCGTCGCCGACGGTCACGACCTGCGCAACGTGCCCGCCTGGGCGGGGGTCCTCACGCACCTCGAGCAGCTCTTCGGCGCCTGGACGCTCGCCGGCGGCATGCACCGGCTCGCCGACCTGCTGGCCGGACGGCTCGCAACCCGCGGCGTCGAGGTGGTGCTCGGCACCCCGGCGCTCGACCTGGTGGTGCGCGGCGGCCGGGTCGCGGCCGTGACCACCGCGAGCGGCGAGGTGGCGGCCGACGTCGTCGTGTGCGCCGTCGACCCGCGCCGCCTGCCGACCCTCGCCCCGCACGTCGAGCTGACGATGCCCGCGATGCCCCCGGTCATCACGCACCTCGGCCTCGAGGGCGACCCCGGCCTGCCCCACGAGACGGTGCTGCACGGCGACCCTATGGTCGTCGTCCGGCCGGGCGGGCAGGCACCCGAGGGCCACACCGCCTGGACCGTGCACGGCCGCGGCAAGCTCTCCGAGGACATGCTCAAGGTGCTCGCCCGGGCCGAGGTCGACGTCCGCGACCGGGTGGTCACCCGGGTCGACCGCAGCCCCCGCGAGACGGTGCAGGCGTGGGGCGGGTCGCCGTACGGCGTGCTGTGGCAGGGCCGCGGCACGGTCCGGCGCCGCCTGGGGCCGACCACCCCCGTCCCCGGCGTGTACGCCGCCGGCGCGCACGCCACGCCCGGCGCGGGTCTGGCCTACGTCGGGCTGGGCGCGGCCCTGGTCGCCACCGCGGTCGGCCCGGCCGACCGCGCGACCGGCGGGACGGGCTAGCCGAGCTCCCAGGTCACGGTCACCGCCGCCGCGACCTGGCTGGTGCCCCCCTCGAGGTCGACGGCCTTGGCCGACAGCGCCAGGACCTCACCGCCCCCACCCCTGCTCGGGCCGACGCCGCCCCCCTCGACCACGGAGACGACACCGCCGAGCGTGGCGCCTGCGAGGCCGGCGAGGTGCTCGGCCCGGGCCCGTGCGTCGTCGAAGGCCGCCCCGCGGGCGCTCGTGTGGTCCTCGACGGTCGGCGAGGCGGCGAGCTCGACACCCTCGACGTCGACGTCGTCCCCGACCTCGTCGACCACGGCCTGCAGCACGGCGCTCGCGGTCGCGAGGTCGGCGCAGGCCACCGAGAGGGCGTGCTCGGCGGCGAAGCCGGCCGGGGCGCCCTCGTCGTCGTGCCGCCGCCAGGTGCTCACCCGCTCGGTCGCCACGTCGTGGGCGGGGACGTGCCGGCGGGCGACCTCCACGACCGAGGCGCGCGACGTCTCGGACCGGGTGAGCGCCTCCGCGAGCGTCGCGGCCGCGCCGCGGGCGGTCAGCCGGAGGATCGCGCGGTCGCGCGGCACCGCGACGGAGCCGCGGCCGGTGGTGGTGACGGTGCGGGTGGCGAGCATGCCCCGACCGTACGTGGCGGGGTGGGTCCGGGCCGGACGGTCAGGCCGTGATGCTCAGCCGCTCGAAGATCTCGAGCGTGGCCCGCGACCGGTTGAGCGTGTAGAAGTGCAGGCCGGGCGCACCGCCGGAGAGCAGCTCGTCGCACAGCTCGGCGGAGACCGCGATGCCCTCGGCGCGGACGGCGGCGGGGTCGTCGTGGCGGGAGATGCGCTCGACGAGGTCGTCGGGCACCGAGGTGCCGATGAGCTCACCCTGCCGCTGCAGGGCCCCGACGTTGAGGATCGGCATGATGCCCGGGAGGATCGGCATGTCGACGCCCCGGTCGCGCACCCGGGCGACGAGGTCGAAGTAGTCCTCGGCCCGGAAGAACATCTGCGTCACCGCGAACTCCGCGCCGGCCTGGGCCTTGGCGACGAGCACGTCGGCGTCGGCGTCGCGGGAGGCGGCGTTGGGGTGGCCCTCGGGGAAGGCGGCCACGCCGATGCGGAAGTCGCCCCGCTCGCGCGCCAGCTCGACCAGGTCGAGGGCGTAGGTGAGCCCGCCGTCGGTCGGCGTCCACTCCGCGCGCGGGCCGTCCGGCGGGTCGCCGCGCAGCGCCATCAGGTGGTGGACGCCGGCCTCGACGTAGGTGTCGAGGATCCGCTCCAGCTCGGCGCGGGTGTGGCCGACGCAGGTCAGGTGGGCCACCGGCGTCATCGCGGTCTCGCGGGCGATGCGCCCGGTGATCTCCACGGTGGTGTCGCGGGTGGCCCCGCCGGCGCCGTACGTCACCGAGACGAACGTCGGGCGGTAGGGCTCGAGGTCCTGGATGGCCTTCCACAGCGTGGCCGTGCCGGCCTCGTCCTTGGGCGGGAAGAACTCGAACGAGATCGACCGACCACCCTCGCCGAGCACCTCGGCCATGCTGCGCCCGCGCCCCGTGGTCATGCCGGAAGCGTAGAGCTCTAGCCTTCCCGCATGGTCATCGGCGCCGGGTCCTGGACGCAGTCGGACGAGGGCGCCCGCTTCCGCGCCGACCTCGACGCAGCGCTGGCGGCCTTCCTCGACGAGCAGGCGGCGGTGCTCGCCCCGCTCGGCGACGACGCGGCCCGGCTCGTCGCCGAGTCGCGCACGTCGGTGACCGGCGGCAAGAAGTTCCGGGCGGCGTTCTGCTGGTGGGGCTACCGGGCGCTGCGGCCCGCTCCCGACGAGGCCGAGCGGGCCGCGCTCCTGCGGGCCTGCGGATCGCTGGAGCTGCTGCACGCCAGCGCGCTGGCCCACGACGACCTCATGGACGCCTCCGACACCCGCCGGGGCCGGCCCGCGGCCCACCGGGCGCTCGAGGGCGAGCACCGGGCGGCGCGGTGGCGCGGCGACCCCGAGCAGTACGGCGCCGCGGGGGCCATCCTGCTCGGCGACCTGCTGCTGGCGTGGTCCGACGAGCTGCTGCGGCGCTGCGGGCTCGGCTGGGAGTCGGTCGGTCCGGCGCTGCGGGTGCTCGACCTGTGCCGCACCGAGGTGATCGCGGGCCAGTTCCTCGACGTCTCGGTGCAGGCGCGCGGCGCGGCCGACGTCGACACCGCGATGACGGTGCTGCGCTACAAGTCGGCCAAGTACTCCATCGAGCGGCCGCTGCACGTCGGCGCCGCCCTGGCCGGCGCCGACGAGGCCGGGCTGGCGAGGCTGAGCGGGTTCGGGCTGCCGCTGGGCGAGGCCTTCCAGCTGCGCGACGACCTGCTCGGGGTCTACGGCGACCCCGCCACCACCGGCAAGCCCGCCGGTGACGACCTGGTCGAGGGCAAGCGGACCGTCCTGGTCGCGCTGGCCCTCGACGCCCTGGCCGGCAGACCCGGCGCCGACCTGCTCGACCGCTCCCTCGGCACCGCGCTCGACCCGGCCCGGGTCGACGAGCTGCGCGAGGTGATCGACGGCAGCGGCGCCCGCGACCGCGTCGAGACCCGCATCAGCGAGCTCGCCGACCAGGCCCTGGCCGCCCTCGACGGGGCGGGCCTCGACCCGGGGGCCACCGAGGTGCTGCGCGGCCTGGCCCTCGACGTCACCCAGCGCGCGACCTGACCTCGGCTCCCCCGACAGGTCAGTCGAGCACGGGCAGCGCCGTCGGCGGGCCCTCGCCGCGCAGCAGCACGCTCAGCCGCTCACCGAGCAGGTCGACGGCCAGGGTGAAGACCCGCGGCTCGGCCCGGGCCAGCGGCGCCCAGGAGTCCCACAGCAGCACCGTCTCGGCCGGCACGTCGCGCAGGCACTCGGCCAGCGCATCGAGGTTGCGGCCGTACCACTCCGGGAAGCCCAGCGCCTCGGCCAGCGCGCCGTGCAGCTCGGGCACCGACTCGACCCGGACCCCGTCGAGGTGGGCGAAGGGCCGCCCCGCGCCCTCCACGGCGCGGCGCACCTCCTCGGCGTCGTACGTCGCGCGCCAGGTCCAGGCCCCCGGCGCGACCCGTCCGGCCAGCAGTCCGGCGAGCCCGCTCACCGCTCGATCCGGTCGAAGGAGGCGTAGTGGTCGGCGGTCCAGTAGAGCTCGCCCGCGTCGCCCGCGACGATGCGCCGCGCCCCGCGGTCGCGCGAGCCCGGCGTCGGCACGGTGTACTCGGCGTAGTAGCCGCGCTGCCGGTCGGGCAGCAGGCCCTCGAAGTTGTTGAACGTCGAGCCGTCCTCGTCCTCGGGGAACGGGCCTCCGGCGTCGATGAGGTCGACGGTCTCACCCGCCTCCGGCGGCAGGTCGGCCAGGGCGACGAGCGGCAGGCCGCTGTCGGGGTCGGTGCCGCGCGCGGACGGCGTGGCCTCCGGCGGCCCGTCCTGGGCCGTGACGTAGTCACCGGGGCCCGCGCTCGTGGAGGTGCCCGGGTCGCCGCCGTTGACCCACCAGATGGCGACGGCCACCGCCACGACGACCAGCATCGCGACCGCGCTCGAGGTGCGCGGGCGCGAGCCGTCCTTGGGCGGCGGGACCCGGTGGATGACCACGGCGGCGGCCCTAGAAGCCCAGCGCCTGCGCGCGCCGCTTGACCTCGGTGCCGCGGTTCTCGCGCAGCGCGTCGACGGCCCGACCCGGGAAGTCCTGGTCGAGGAACAGCCAGGCGATGCACTCGCGGTCGTCGTACCCGTTGTCGTGCAGCACGGTCAGCAGGCCGGGCAGCCCCTTGACCGGCAGGCCGTCCTGGACGAGCTCGGCGGGCACCTTCGGGCCCTGCCCGGGGACCGGGACGGCGGCGGCGAGCTGGTGGTCGCGGACCATCGTGCGCACCTTGGCGGGGGTCACCCCGAGCAGCGCGGCGGCCTCGTCCTGGTCGAGCCAGGAGGGCACCAGCGCGGCGAGGTCGACCTCGGCCAGGGACGTCGCGGAGCTGGGGTCGGTGCTCATCGGGCCATCATCCCAGGTGCCGGTGACGGCGCCACGCCGGGCGCGCAGGGCCGGCCGGGGCGCCGGCGCCCGTACGATGGAGCGGCTCCGGCCTCCTTCCCCGGCCGGGCGGCAGGAGGGTCGACGGTGCAGGCACACGCGAGCGAGGCGCTGCTCGGACGCCTGCTCGACCGCCGCTACCGCATCGGTCCCCTCGTCGCCCGCGGCGGCATGGCCAGCGTCCACGAGGCCGTCGACGAGCGGCTCGACCGACGCGTGGCCGTCAAGATCATGCACGCCTCGCTGACGGGCGCCGCGGGCGACCACGACTTCGCCGAGCGGTTCGTGCGCGAGGCGCGCGCCGCCGCCCGGCTGTCCCACCCGCACGTCGTGGCCGTCCACGACCAGGGCGAGGACGACGGCACGGTCTTCCTGGTGATGGAGCTGGTGCGCGGCCACACGCTGCGCGAGGCCATCGACCGCGAGGCGCCCATGCGGCCCGCCCGTGCCCTGGCCCTGCTCGAGCCGGTCGTCTCCGCCCTGGCCGCGGCCCACCGCGCGGGCCTGGTGCACCGCGACGTCAAGCCCGAGAACGTCCTCATCGCCGACGACGGCACCGTCAAGGTCGCCGACTTCGGGCTGGCCCGCGCCGTCACCGCCGACACCCGCCACACCGCCACCCAGGGCGTGCTCATCGGCACCGTGTCCTACCTCGCGCCCGAGCTCGTCGTCGACGGCCGCTCCGACGCCCGCGCCGACGTGTACGCCGTGGGCGTGCTGCTCCACGAGATGCTCACCGGGGTCAAGCCGCACCAGGGCGAGTCGCCCATCGCGGTGGCCTACAAGCACGTCCACCACGACGTGCCGCCGCCCTCGCGCCTGGCCCCCGGCCTCCCGCCGTACGTCGACGCGCTGGTCGCCCGGGCCGCGGCCCGCGACCGGACCCGGCGGCCCGCCGACGCCGGCGTGCTGCTCCGCCAGCTGCACCAGGTCGCGCAGGCGCTGGCCGAGGGCGTGGCCGACGACCCCGAGCTGACCCTCGACCTGCTCCCCCACGGCGCCACCCCGACCGGCGAGCTGCCCGACCTCGAGGCGGCGTGGGACGCCCCGCCCGCGACCGAGCGGATCACCGTGCTGCCGGCCGGGGTGCCCCCGCCGCCGGTGGAGCCGCCGCGACCTGCCGACGGGCCGCCCGGACCCGTCCACGCCCCGGTCGTCCCGCCACGACGACGGCGCCGCGGCCGGCTGCTCCTCGTGCTGGCCCTGGTGCTGGCGCTCGGCGTGGGTGGTGGCGCGTTCTGGTGGGGATGGGCCCGCTACTCCCCCGCCCCGACGGTCGTGGGCGACGACCGCGACGCCGCGGTGGCGGCCCTCGAGGCCGCCGACCTCGAGGTCGCCTTCGCCGACCCCGTCTACGACGGCGACGCGCCCGCGGGCGAGGTCGTCGAGGCCAGCCCCCGTGGCGGCGCCCGGGTGCAGGCCGGCGACACCGTCACCCTGACCCTGTCCCTGGGCGAGCTGCTGGTGCCGACGACCCGCGGGCTCGAGGAGGACGCCGCGCAGGACCTCCTCCTCGAGCGGCAGCTGCAGGTCGGCGAGCGGGTGGAGGTCTACAGCGACCGCTACCCCGCCGGCACCGTCGTCGGCAGCACCCCCCGACCCGACGTCGAGGTCGACCCCGGCACCGTCGTGGTCCTCAAGGTCTCCCAGGGACGCAAGCCGATCGAGGTGGGGTCGTGGGTCGCGCGCTCCTACGAGGAGGCCCAGCAGACGCTGGAGGACCGCGGGCTGCGGGTCGTCGCCGACCGGGTGTTCGACGACCAGGTGCCCGAGGGCCAGGTGATCTCGCAGGTGCCGGCCGGCGGCACGCGGTACGAGGGCGACACGGTCCGCTTCACCGTCAGCCGCGGCCCCCAGCTCGTCGAGGTGCCGAAGGTCTACCTCTTCGGCGTCGAGGCGGCCGAGGACGCGATGCGCGAGGCCGGGTTCGAGACCCGCCGCGAGGACTCCCCCGGCGGCTTCGGCCTGGGCTACGTCGTCCGCACCGACCCGGAGTGGGGCCAGAGCGCCCCCCGGGGCAGCACCATCACGCTCTTCGTCGTCTGACGTCGGCGGACGACCGCTGGACCACGACCCTCGCCACCTCGGCCCTGCTGGCCAGGGCGGCTGCTCGCGGGCGGCCCGCTGGTGCTGACCGCGGTGGTCGCCGTCGAGGCTGCACCCCGACGCCGGGCCCGGTCCACGGACTGGAGCGGTGCGGGCCGACCGGGCCGGTCGGCGTACAGTGCTCCCGTGGCCCGCACCTATCTCTTTGGACGCCCAGCCGGAGCACCAGCGCCGGCGAGCTCCTAGGAGCGCGCCCGCCCGTCAACGCCCCGGCCGATGGCCCGGGGCGTTTGTCATGTCCGGGCCGGACGCCGGAGCACCACCCACACCACAGGACAGAGGAACACCATGGTCGTCGTCATGTCGCCGGACGCCACCGACGAGGACGTCGCGCACGTCGTCGAGCGGGTCGAGTCGGTCGGCGGTGAGGCCTTCGTCAGCAAGGGCGTCGTCCGCACCATCATCGGGCTGGTCGGGGACATCGAGTCCTTCCACCACCTCAACCTGCGCACGCTGCGCGGCGTCGCCGACGTGCACCGGATCTCCGACCCCTACAAGCTCGTCAGCCGCCAGCACCACCCCGACCGCTCGACCGTGTGGGTCGGGCGCGAGGGCCGGCGCGTGCCGATCGGCCCCGACACCTTCACCTTCATGGCCGGCCCGTGCGCGGTCGAGTCGCCCGAGCAGACGCTGGAGTCGGCCCGGATGGCCCAGTCGGCCGGGGCCACGATCCTGCGCGGCGGGGCCTACAAGCCGCGCACGTCGCCGTACGCCTTCCAGGGCCTGGGCGTGCGCGGCCTGGAGATCCTGGCCGACGTGCGGGAGGCGACGGGCATGCCGGTCGTCACCGAGATCGTCGACGCCCGCGACGTCGACGTGGTCGCCGAGCACGCCGACATGCTGCAGGTCGGCACCCGCAACATGGCCAACTTCGGCCTGCTGCAGGCCGTCGGAGAGTCCGGCAAGCCGGTGCTGCTCAAGCGCGGCATGACGGCCACGATCGAGGAGTGGCTGATGGCGGCCGAGTACATCGCCCAGCGCGGCAACCTCGACGTGGTGCTCTGCGAGCGCGGCATCCGCACCTTCGAGCCCGCGACCCGCAACACCCTCGACATCTCCGCGGTGCCGGTCGTGCAGGCCACGAGCCACCTGCCGGTGATCATCGACCCCTCGCACGCCGCCGGTCGCAAGGACCTCGTCGTGCCGCTCTCGCGGGCCGCGATCGCCGTCGGAGCCGACGGCATCATCGTCGACGTGCACCCCGAGCCGGAGACCGCGCTGTGCGACGGTCCGCAGGCGCTGCTCGGACAGGACCTGCGCGAGCTGGCCCAGGCCGTGCGCCGCCTGCCCGAGCTGGTGGGCCGGGTCGGATCGGCCGAGCGGGCCCAGCGGGGCTGACCCGGCCGATCCACGCACGACGCCCGAGGCCGCCTGGTTAGGGTGTCCCCCGACCCGAGCCAGGAGGACCGAGCACCCATGGACCAGTGCGCGCGCTGCGGCCACGTCCTCGGCATCGGCCGGTTCTGCGTCAACTGCGGCCACCCGCGCGGCGAGGCCGTCGCCCCGCCCGACGCGAGCCCCGAGGCCACGGCCGGCGGTGACGACTGGCGCACCGGCACGGCGGAGCGGCCGGCGGTGCGGGACGGGGCGGCCACCGGCCCGACCGTCCCGCCGCCGGTCCTCCCCCCCGCCGAGCCGCCGCCGGCGTACGGCGCCCCGGGCGGCCCGCGCTACCCGCTGTACGCCGACGAGCCCACCCTGGTCCCCGGCTCGGACGCGGGCTCCGGCTCGTCGCCCGACGCCGGGCTCGACGTGCCGACCCTGGTGCCCGGCGTCGGGGCCCCGTCGTACGCCGCCGCGCCGGTGGCGGAGCCCCGGCGCAACCGGACGCTGCTGCCCTGGTTGGCGGTGGCGGCGGTGCTGCTGGTGATGGTGGGCCTCGGGGCCTTCCTCCTCCTCGGCGGGGGCGACGACGACGAGACCGCGGCCGACCCCGGCACCAGCGAGAGCGCCTCGCCAACCGACAGCGGCGGGGCGAGCAGCGAGCCGACGTCGGAGCCGACCAGCCCGGAGCCCACGCCGACCGGGCCCACCGAGCCGACCGAGCCCACCCCGAAGGGGCCGCCGGTCTCCCTCGCGTCCGGCACCGAGGCCGTAGCCCCGGTGACCGCGCCCCCGGGCCAGGCCGTCGACGGCTCGCCCGTGCGCTACGACGCGACCAACATGCTCGACGAGCGCAACGACACCGCCTGGCGGGCGCCGGGCGACCTGACCGGCGGCGTCATCACGTTCACCTTCGGCGAGCCGGTGCAGGTCACCTCGGTCGGGCTGATCAACGGCTACACCAAGACCGACCCCGGGTACGACGGCTACACCGCCAACCGGCGCATCACCGCCGTGCAGTGGGTGCTCGACGACGGCACCACGGTCGACCAGCGCCTCGGCGACTCGCGCGAGGTGCAGTCGGTGCCGGTCGACGACGCCGCGACGACCACCAGCCTGCAGCTGCGCATCGTCTCGGTCACCCGGCCCGGTGGTGGGCGCCAGGGCCGCGACTACACCGCGATCAGCGAGGTCGTGCTCTTCGGCCGCGCCACCTGAGCCCGGCTCAGCGCACCAGCGAGACCACGCCGAACGCGGCCGCGAACGACCCGGCCAGCACGAGCAGGGTCAGCACGACCGCCAGCCACGGCCCGCGGACGGACGCCTCCGCGCCATCGGTGCCGTCAGCGCCGTCAGCGCCGTCAGCGCCGTCGGCGCCGACGACGTCGCGCGTCTCGACAGGCCGGGGTGCCGTGCGCACGACGGCCGGCACCGGCTGACCGGGCGGGCCCGGCGGGGCGGCCGGCGGGGCGAGCGCGTCGGCCAGCGCCGAGGCCAGGCCGCCGACGTCGGGCCACCGCTCCTCCGGGCGCGGGTGGACCGCGCGCAGCAGCACGTCGTCGACGGCGGCCGGGAGCGGCGCGAGCGCCGACGGCGGCACGGGCGGCCGGGCCTCGACCAGCTCGGCGAACCCGCCGTCGCGCAGCACCCGGCCGGTGAGCAGGTGGTAGGCGACCGCGCCCAGCGCGTGCACGTCGGCGCGGGTGTCGAGGCCGATCCCGGTGACCTGCTCGGGCGCCATGTAGGCGGGGGTGCCGACCACCTGCGTCAGGCCGCTGGCGTGGACCATCGCCTTGGCCACGCCCAGGTCGGCGACCATGAGGCGGCTGGCCGCGAGCACGTCGGGACCCGGGCGGTCGGTGGGGTCGGCGTGGCCGTCACCGCGCAGCAGCAGGTTCTGCGGCTTCACGTCGCGGTGCACGACGCCCCGGGCGTGCAGCACCGCGAGCCCCGCCGCGGCCTGCTCGACCACCGGGACGACGTACGCCGGGGCCCACGGCACCCCGGTCAGGCCGGTGTCGAGGGAGCCGCGGTCGGCGTACGTCATGACGAACCAGGGGGTGCCGTCGGTCTCGCCGATGTCGTGGACGCGGACGACGTGGTCGGAGTCGGCGGCCCGCAGGATGCGCGCCTCCTCCAGGAACCGCTCGCGGACGTCGTGGCGCTGCGCCCAGTTGTCGGCCAGCGCCTTGACCGCGACGTCGCTGCGCAGCTCATCGTCGCGGTAGAGCCACACGGTGGCGAACCCGCCCGACCCGAGCCGCCGGACGCGCCGGAGCCGACCGAGCCGTTCGGGGAGGGACACGGCCGTTATCGTGCCAGAGCCCATCGCTCCCCCGTCCTCCTGGAGACCCGTTGACCGAGCCCGCCGCGACCGCCGAGCCCGCCGACACCCCCGAGGGGGCCGACGCGCTCGACGCCCTCGCGCTAGCGGCCGCCGCCGGTGACCGCGAGGCCCTCGAGCACGTGCTCGCCGTGGTCGCGCCGCGCGTGCAGCGCATCTGCGGGCGGATGCTGCTGCACCCCCAGGACGCCGAGGAGGCGGCGCAGGACGCGCTGCTGCTCGTGGCGACCAAGATCGACCAGTTCGCCGGCCGCAGCCGGTTCACCACGTGGGTGCACACCGTCGCCTCCAACAGCGCCCGCTCGACCT
Source organism: Nocardioides litoris (assembly GCF_006346315.1). Lineage (GTDB taxonomy): Bacteria > Actinomycetota > Actinomycetes > Propionibacteriales > Nocardioidaceae > Nocardioides > Nocardioides litoris. Next base: position 297,974 of record NZ_VDMR01000003.1, read on the forward strand.
ACCGGTCGCTCAAGCGGCGTTCGGCCGAGCGGGCGACCGACGACCTGCCGGTCCGGGCCGACCCGCGCACCACCAGCGTGATCGCGGGCAGCCGGCTCGACCTGCTCGAGGCGCTCGAGGTCGTCGGCACCGACCACCCGGAGTACGTCGAGCCCCTGGTGCTGCGCGACGTGCAGCAGCTCGACTACGCCGAGATCGCCCGCGTGCTCGACCTGCCGCTCGGCACGGTCAAGGCGCGCATCCACCACGCCCGGAAGGCCGTGCGGCCGCTGCTGAGCGTGGTGGACTGAGACGCCGCGGGCCTCAGGTGGTCCGCCCGAGCGCCGCGGTCGCGGCCGCGTCGCCGGCCGTGGCGACCTGCTCGCAGTCGCTCGGCGTGCAGGTGCTGACCACCGTGCCGTCGCCGTCGTAGTTCTCGGCGCCCAGGGCGACCACGGTGCCGTCGTCGAGGAAGACGCCGCCCAGCGTGGCCTCCGGCAACTGGAACGTGGCCTGGGTCGACCCATCGGGCCGCAGCGCGTCGTAGGCCCCGACGCCGAACCCGTCGCTCTCCACCGGCGCGGCGAGCACGGTGCGGCTGTCGGGCGACCAGGACGCCCGGTCGACGAACCTGCTGTCGCACGCCTCGACTCCCGGGGCCGACCGGTCGACGGGCACGATGACGGCGCAGGGCACGGGCACACCGTCGTCGTCGACGGTGCCGGCGGCGTTGCCGGCGATCCAGCGACCGTCGGGAGACACGGCCCACAGGCCGGCGACCTCGTCGGAGACGAGATCCGTCGCCGTGCCGCCCGGCCGGCCCGCGAGCAGCTCGACCCGGCCCGAGTCGTCGCCCCACGTGGTCAGCACCCTGCCCCCGTCGAGGAACTCGGCCCCGCCGGTGGGGTAGAGCGCCGGGTCGCGGGCCTCGGCCACGCTGCCGACGAGCGACTGGGTGGCCAGCTCCCAGACGCCGTACCCGGCGCCGTCGGCCTTCTGGGCGACGTAGCGGGTGCCGTCGGGGCTGACGTCGCCGAAGAGCAAGGTGTCGGCCACGAACAGCGTGCTCCCGTCGGGGGTCACGTAGTAGACCTCGTACGCCGGCTCCTGGGGGCTGCTCTCGGTCGTCACCACCCAACCGCCCTCGGCACGCTCGACGGAGGCCGGCTGGTCGAGGAGCTGGATGGGCACCTCGACCTCGCCGTCGTGCAGCACGCGCTGGCTCACCCAGAGCACGTCACCGGGCTCGCTGGAGGTGCCGGTGGAGGCGCCGGTGGAGGACCCGTCCGAGGCGGCGGCCGGTGTCGAGGCGGCGGCGGGCGTGGTGCGGTCGTCGTCGCGGCCGTCGGCGAGCGTCGTGGCGGCCACCGTGCCGCCGGTGGCGCCGACGACGGCGGCCGCGGCGAGGAAGGCGGTGAGGGTGCGGTTCATGGCGGGTCCTTCGGACTGGTTCGGACGCTGGGAAGCGGGTTCTGGCTGGTCCGATGCTCGAGCCGCCGGAAAGGTTATGCCGCCGGGGCGCCGATCCGCGCCAGGGCCGCCGCGGCCCGCTCGGCCGCGTCCCGGTCGACCCCGAGGTGGGTGACCAGGCGGACCGTCCTGGGCCCCACGGTCGCGACCCGCACCCCCGCCTCGGCCGCCGCCTCGACGAACCTCGCCGCGTCGGGACGCTCCACGACGACGATGTTGGTCTCCACCGCCGCCGGGTCCACCCCGCACGCCTCGGCCAGCAGCCGGGCGTGGGCGTGGTCGTCGGCCAGCCGCTCCACGTGGTGGTCGAGGGCGTGCAGGCCGGCGGCGGCCAGGATGCCGACCTGCCGCATCCCGCCGCCCATCCGCTTGCGCCACACCCGCGCCTCGGCCACGGTGTCGGCGTCGCCGACCAGGACCGAGCCGACCGGGGCGCCCAGGCCCTTGGACAGGCAGACCGACAAGACGTCGGCCGTGGCGCCGTACTCCGCGAGGGGGGTGCCGGTCGCGACGTGGGCGTTCCACAGGCGGGCGCCGTCGAGGTGGATGCCGACCCCGACGCCGGTGGCCCATTCACGCAGGTCGCGCAGCAGGTCGAGCGGGAGGACGGTGCCGCCGGCGAAGTTGTGGGTGTTCTCCACCGAGACCGCCGCGGTGCGCACGAAGAACGGGCCCATGTCGGGGGCGTGCAGGGCACGCACCGCGTCGAGGTCGACGTGGCCCCGCGGGTGGGTCCAGGTGCGCATGGTGACCCCGCTGTAGGCGCCGTGGGCCCCCAGCTCGGCACGGGCGATGTGGGCCGAGCTCTCGCACAGCACCTCCTGGCCGAGCTGCACGAGCGAGCGCACGGCCAGCACGTTGCTCATCGACCCGGTCGGCATGAACAGCGCGGCCTCGTGGCCGAAGGTCTCCGCCACCCGGTCCTGCAGCGCCAGGACGGTCGGGTCCTCGGCGTACACGTCGTCGCCGACCTCGGCGCGGGCCATGGCCTGCCGCATCGCCTCGGTCGGGGTGGTCAGCGTGTCGCTGCGCAGGTCGATCACAGGTCGTGTCCTCCGGTGGTGTGGTCTCGAGACGGGACTCCGTCCCTCCTCGACCACCGTGGGTCGGGCGACGGCTGCCTCGGGACCACTCAACCGCAGGGTCCGACGGTCAGGTCGAGCGGGCCCGGAGCATCTCCGCGACCAGGAAGGCGAGCTCGAGGGACTGGACTCGGTTGAGGCGGGGGTCGCAGACCGACTCGTAGCGGTCGCCGAGGTCGGCCTCGAGGAGCTCCTCGCCGCCGCCGACGCACTCGGTGACGTCGTCGCCGGTCAGCTCGACGTGGACGCCGCCGGGCCAGGTGCCGAGCTGCCGGTGGACGTCGAAGAAGCCCTGGACCTCCTCGATGACGTCCTCGAAGCGCCGGGTCTTGTAGCCCGAGGAGGCCTCGAAGGTGTTGCCGTGCATGGGGTCGCAGACCCAGGCGACCTGCAGGCCCGCGGCGGTGACCTTGTCGACGACCTCGGGCAGGCCGTCGCGGATCCTCCCGGCCCCGAAGCGGGTGATGAAGGTCAGCCGGCCCGGGGTGTTGTCGGGGTTGAGGCGCGAGGCGAGCGCGATGGCGTCGTCGGCGGAGGTGGTCGGGCCGAGCTTGACGCCGAGCGGGTTGCGCACCCGGCTCAGCAGCTCGACGTGGGCGCCGTCGAGCTGGCGGGTGCGCTCGCCGATCCAGACGAAGTGCCCCGAGAGGTCGTACGCCGCCCGCTCGTCGACCCCGGCGTCGACGCGGGTCATCGCGTGCTCGTACTCCAGCACCAGCGCCTCGTGGCTGATGTGGAAGTCGACCTGGTGGAACTCGTCGGGGTCGGCGCCGATGGCCTGCATGAACGACATCGCGCGGTCGATCTCGAAGGCCATCGCCTCGTAGCGCTGGCCGGCCACGGAGTCGGCGACGAAGTCGGTGTTCCAGTGGTGGACCTTGCGCAGGTCGGCGTACCCGCCGGCGATGAACGCGCGGATCATGCTCAGCGTGGCCGCCGAGGTGCGGTGCACCTCCAGCAGGCGGGCCGGGTCGGGCACGCGGGACTCGGGCGTGAAGTCGTAGCCGTTGACGGCGTCGCCGCGGTAGGCCGGCAGGGTGGTCTTCTCGCCGTCGACGACACGGGTCTCGAGGTCGGAGGAACGCGGCTTCGCGTACTGGCCGGCCAGGCGGCCGAGCTTGACCACCGGCACGGAGGCGGCGTAGGTCAGCACCACGGCCATCTGCAGCAGGACGCGGAGCTTGTTGCGGGTGTTGTCGGCGGTGACCCCGGCGAACGTCTCGGCGCAGTCGCCGCCCTGGAGCAGGAAGGCCTCGCCGCGCGCCACCTCGGCCAGCTTGTCGGTCAGCTGGTCGCACTCGTGCGGCAGCACCAGGGGGCGGGAGGTGCGCAGCCGGGCGACGACGTCGTCGACGGCGCCGCGGTCGGGGTACGACGGCTGCTGGGCCGCGCCGCGTGCGTGCAGCTCGGCGAGGGTCGGGAGGTCGGGCTGGGCCACCCCGCAAGGTTACGGCCCGGCCGAGGGGTCGCCGTACCGCGGCTCCTGCGGTGGGCGCCGCGCCTCGACCTCACTCCTCCAGGTGCTCGATGTCGCGGAACCCGGTCTTGGCCCCGCGGGTCCCGCGGTTGACCAACCAGGTCACGGCCCACAGGACGACACCGATCGCGAGCAGTGCTCCGGCGATGCGGTACTGGATCCAGTCCTCGCGCTCGCGCGCCCAGGGCCCGGCGAGGTAGGCGCAGGCGACGGCCCCGACCCACGGCGTCCAGGAAGGGGCGCTGAACGACCCGGCCTCGCCCCGGCGCCGCAGGACCAGGCAGGAGACGTGGACGACGGTGAAGACGCCGAGCAGGAGCAGGCCCGTGGTGCCGGCCAGGGAGCTGACGACGTCGCTCTCGGGGTCGCTGCGCACGTAGGAGATGAGCCCGAACGCCATCAGGGTGGTGAAGAGGATCGCGACCCACGGCGACCGGCGACCCGGGAGGACGCGGGCCAGCGGACGGGGCAGGACGTCCTGGCGGGCGAGGCCGTAGAGGAGGCGGCTGGCCATCAGCATGTTGATCAGGGCGGTGTTGGCGACGGCGAAGACCGTGAGGAACGGGAAGATGTCGTCGATGGGGACGCCCGGGGCCCCGACGCGCACCACGTCGAGCAGGATGCCGGCGTCGGGATTGACCGGGTCGAGCACGTCCCCGGGCGGGATGACGATGACGACGGAGATCGCCACGAGCACGTAGAGCAGCGCGCAGAAGCCGAGGCCGGCCAGCATGACCTTGGGGAAGATGCGGTCGGGCTCGCGGACCTCCTCGACCATGTTGATGGAGTCCTCGAAGCCGACCATGGCGAAGAAGGCGATGGTCGTCCCGATGGTGACGGCCGCGAAGAGCGACCGGTCGGTGCTCGACTCGAAGACCACGACCCGACCGGGGTCGCCGTCACCGCTGACCGCGGCCCAGGCGCCGATGCCGATGATGACGACGAGGGCGGCGATGACCACCAGGGTCAGGACGACGTTGAACTTCACGCTCTCGCCGACGCCGCGCAGGTTGACCAGGGCCAGGACCCCGATGAACACCAGTGCGGTGACCAGCGTGGCGGTGTCGCCGGTCGGCATCCCGGAGAAGAACTCCTGGATCCCGATGAGCAGGTTCTCCGCGACCAGTCCGGAGGACGTCGACGCGCTGGTGATGCCGGAGCACACCACCGCGAAGGCGACGATGAACGTCACGAAGTGCAGGCCGAACGCCTTGTGCGCGAACAACGCCGCGCCCGCGGCCTGGGCGTGCTTGCTGACCAGCTCGAGGTAGGACAGCGCGGTCAGCGCCGCCACGGCGAAGGCGACCAGGAACGGCAGCCAGGCCACGCCGCCGACCTGGGCGGCGACGTCGCCGGTGATGGCGAAGATGCCGGCACCGATGATGTCGCCGATGATGAACAGCAGGAGCAGCTTGGGTCCCATGACCCGCTTGAGGGCCGGCTCCCCGCCGTCCTCGCTCGCGAGCCGGTCGTCGGCCGCGCTGTCGTGCGTCGCCATGTCCGAGGCACCTCCGGGTCGGGAACGGTGGTCCCACCCAACACCCGCGGGCCCCGGATGTCTGCCCCCACGCGCCGCGGGCGCCACCCCGTCATCGACTTGAGACATGAATGTCTCATGTGAGACATTCATGTCTCACCCCACCGCCGCACGACGAGGAGACGACTGCCATGGCCACGCGCGAGGAGATCCTGGCCGCAGCACAGCGCCACCTCAACGTCGACCCGCGCGCCTCGATGGCCGTGCTGGCCGCGGCCGCAGGCGTGGGCCGCGCGACCCTGCACCGGCACTTCAGCTCCCGCGACGACCTCCTCCACGAGCTCGGGGCGCGCTCCCACGACCGGTGGGAGGAGAGCATGGACGCCGTCGGCGTCGACGAGGTCGCGACCTCGCGCGACCCCGAGCGCATCGAGGCGTGCCTGCGCGAGCTGATGGGTCGCTACCTCGCCGACTCCGACGACTTCGGGTTCGCGCTCACCGACGCCGTCCTCACCTCCGCCCCCGACCTGCTCGCCCGGTCCGACCGGCTGGCCGAGCGCGAGGTCGCGCTGCTGGCCGCCGCCCAGGAGGTCGGCGTGCTGCGCGACGACCTGCCGGCCCGCTGGCTCGGCCACGCCGTCTACGGCCTCCTCGTCGCCGCTCGCGACGCGGTGCGCGAGGGCGACGTCCCCCGCCGCGACCTCGACGACCTCGTCCTCACCACGTTCTTGAAGGGAACCTCCGCATGACCGCCGTCGCCCAGCCCCGCCGCCCCGACACCCGCGCACCGCGCGCGGCGTGGGCCGGGCTGGCCGTGCTCGCGGCCAGCCTGCTCGTGGTCGTCATGGACATGACGATCCTCAACGTCGCCCTGCCCGACCTGACCGCCGACCTGCGGCCGACCGCCGTCGAGCAGCTGTGGATCGTCGACGCCTACGCCCTGGTGCTCGCCGGCCTCCTCGTCCCGCTGGCGGCGCTGGCCGACCGGGTCGGTCGCCGCCGGGTGCTCCTGACCGGCTTCACCGTCTTCGGGGTCGCCTCGCTGCTCGCCCTGGTCGCCGACTCCCCGCTGGAGGTCATCGGCGTCCGGGTGCTGCTCGGCGTCGGCGGCGCGATGATCATGCCGGCGACGCTGTCGCTCATCCGCGTGCTCTTCCCCGACCCCCGCGAGCGGGCACTCGCCCTGGGCATCTGGGCCGCGATGGCCTCGGTCGGCGCCGCCCTCGGCCCGATCGTCGGCGGTGCGCTGCTCGAGGTCTTCAGCTGGCACGCGGCCTTCCTGGTCAACGTGCCGCTCATGGTCGTCGCCGTGGTCGCCGGCCTCCGGCTGCTGCCCGAGAGCCGCTCCGACCGCCCCGGCCGCATCGACGCCGCCGGCGTGGTCCTGTCCGTGGCCGGCATGGTCGGCGTCGTGTACGCCGTCAAGCAGCTCGGCAAGCACGGCCCCGAGCCCCTCTCGCTGGCCCTGCTCGTGCTCGGCGCGGCCCTGGTCGCCGCCTTCGTGCGCCGCTGCCTGCGCCGGGACGACCCGATGCTCGCCGTCCGGCTCTTCGGCGACCGGGTCTTCCGCGCCGGCGTCCTCACCGCCCTGGCCAGCAGCACCGTGATGATGGCCCTGCTCTTCGTGGCCTCGCAGTGGCTGCAGCTGGTGCAGGGCTGGGGGCCGCTGCACACCGGCGTCGCGCTGCTCCCGCTGGCGGTCGGCGGCCTGGTCGGCTCGCCCTTCGCCCCCGCCGTCGCCGCCCGCATCGGAGTGCGCACGGTGCTCGTCGCCGGCCTCGTCGCCACCGCGGCCGGCCTCGCGACCGTCGCCCTGCTCCCCCACCCGATGCCGTACGCCGGTCTCGCGGTCGCCTTCCTCGTCGTCGGTCTCGGCACCGCCGCCCTCGGCGTCGGGTCGGCCCTGATCATGGGCCGCGCCCCCTCGCACCAGGCCGGCTCGGCCGCGGCGCTGGAGGAGATGTCCTACGAGGTCGGCGGCGTGCTCGGCGTCGCGGTGCTCGGCAGCATCGCGGGCGTCGTCTACCGCGCCGGGCTCCCGGGCTCGACGCCCGGTGATGCCGCCGAGTCGGTCGCCGGCGCGCTCGGCACCCCGGTCGCCTCCGCCGCGACCGACGCCTTCACCGAGGCCTTCGCCGCCGTCGGTCTGGTGGGCGCGGTGCTCGCCGCGGTCGCGGCGGTCGTCGTCTGGCGCTGGATCCCGCGCGACCTCGACCTCGCGGACCTGGACCACTGATCCCATCAGTCCCGCGGACGGCGGCGGGCCCGGAGCTCGGCTGGGCCGTGCGGGGCCGCTGGGCGCGCGGCGACGACGGACGACTGCACAAGCTCGACCTGCTGCATTCCAGCCGTCGCCACCACGCACCCGGACGCGGCCCCGCACGACCGCCGGCTCCGGGCGCCGTCCGCCGCCGCCGCCGGACGTGTCGCGCTCCGCGCGACGGGCTCAGCCGAAGAAGACCATGGCCTCGGCGTACTCCTCGGGGCTGACGAGCTTGAGCTCGGCGGTGCCCTCGCTGAGCGGGACGCGCTCGATGCGGGTGCCGCGCAGGGCCATCATCGTGCCGAAGTCGCCCTCGGCGACGGCGTCGATGGCCTGGAGGCCGAAGCGGGTGGCCAGCCAGCGGTCGAAGGCGGTGGGGGTGCCGCCGCGCTGCACGTGGCCGAGGACGACGGCGCGCGCCTCCTTGCCGGTGCGCTGCTCGATCTCGGCCGCGAGGCGGTCGCCGATGCCGCCCAGCCGGACGTGGCCGAAGGCGTCCTTCTCGCCCGAGACCAGGGTCATCTCCCCGCCCTCGATCGGCACGGCGCCCTCGGAGACCACGATGATCGGGGCGTACTGCGTCTCGAAGCGGGTCTCGACGAACGCGCAGACGCGCTCGATGTCGAAGGGCTGCTCGGGGATGAGCACGGCCGAGGCGCCGCCGGCGAGGCCGGAGTGCAGCGCGATCCACCCGGCGTGGCGACCCATCACCTCGACGACGAGCACCCGGTGGTGGGACTCGGCGGTGGTGTGCAGCCGGTCGATGGCCTCGGTGGCGATGTTGACCGCCGTGTCGAACCCGAAGGTGAAGTCGGTGCCCGACAGGTCGTTGTCGATCGTCTTGGGCACCCCGACGACCTGGACGTCGAGCTCGGCGAGGCGCGTCGCGACCCCGAGGGTGTCCTCCCCGCCGATCGCGACGAGGGCATCGACCCCGGCGGAGGCCAGGTTGTCCTTGATCTGCTCGACACCGCCCTCGATGCCGAAGGGGTTGGTGCGCGAGGAGCCGAGGATGGTGCCGCCACGGGGCAGGATGCCGCGGCACTGCTCGACGCCGAGGGGCATCGTCAGCCCCTCCAGCGGGCCCTTCCAGCCGTCGCGGTAGCCGACGAACTCGAAGCCGTGCTCCTGCACCCCCTTGCGGACCACCGCGCGGATCACCGCGTTCAGCCCCGGGCAGTCGCCGCCTCCGGTCAGCACTCCGACGCGCATCGCCTCTCCTGTCAGCCGTGTGGGTCGTTGGATCGATCCAAGGTCGGGGACACTCAACCACGGATCGACCGGCCGGTCAGCCGCCGACCGCTCAGGCCAGGACCGCGGTGGCCAGCGCCGACACCCCGACCCCGGCCGCACCCGCGACGAGCAGGGCCAGCAGGAGCCCGACGTACCCGCCGACCACGGTCCGGTCGGTGGGCAACCTCTCGGTGCGCCAGCGCGGGTCGGCGTCCACCCGCACCAGCCCGTCGTACGTCGCCCGGTCGTCGAGGACCGCCACCTCCGGTCGGTCCGGGTGCAGCAGGAGCAGGGCCGGCACGCCGCGGTGGTGCAGGCCGAGGTCGCTCGGCACCAGGGCGCAGACCCGTCGGGCGGGACCGTCACCCACGGCCGTGAGGACGGTGGCGCCGGTGGGCGGCGGCAGGGTCCCCCGCCCGGGCCCCCACGAGGCGACCCGGACCGTCTTCTGCCGCACCACTCGGCCGATGGCGGGCTGCGGCACGACCGCGCCGCGGGCGATCTCGCCGGTCCCCCGCTCGACCTCGGCCAGGAACCGCCGGTCGGCCCGCTGCAGCCACACCACGACGCCGGTCATCAGCACCACCTGCACCGCCGCCGCGACGACGACCGACACGCCGATGGCCAGCGGGCTCGCACCGGCCACCGGTCCGCCCAGCAGGGCACCGACCGTCAGGCCCATCACGCCGACGAGCAGCCGGGTCGGGGTCGCGATGTCGTTGAGCACGGGGGCCAGCATGCCCACCCGCCGCGCCCGGCTACCGTCGCGCCATGACCTTCAGCATCGTGGCCCGGTCGGAGGACGGCGAGGCCTGGGGCGTCGCCGTCGCCTCGAAGTTCCTGGCGGTCGGCTCGGTGGTCCCCGCCGCCGTGGCCCAGGTCGGCGCGCTCGCGACCCAGGCCCACGCCAACGTCGCCTACAAGGGCATCGCGCTGTCCCACCTCGACGAGGGCGCCACGGCCGAGGTCGCCCTCCAGCGGCTGCTCGAGGAGGACGAGGGCCGCGACCACCGCCAGGTCGGCATCGTCGACAGCGACGGCGGGGCGGCCTCGCACACCGGTCGCGCCTGCATCGACTGGGCGGGCGGCCACGTCGGCGAGGGGTACGCCGTGCAGGGCAACTGCCTGGCCGGACCCGAGGTCGTCGACGCGATGCGCCTGGCCTGGGAGGGCAGCCCCGGGACGCCGTTCGGCCGGCGGCTGCTCGACGCGCTGGCGGCCGGTGACGAGGCCGGCGGCGACAAGCGCGGCCGGCAGTCGGCGGCGATCCTGGTCGTGCGCGACGAGGCCGGCTACGACGCCGGCGACGACGTCGAGGTCGACCTCCGCGTCGACGACCACGCCGCGCCCGTGCCCGAGCTGGCCCGGCTCCTCGAGCTCAACCACCTCTACCTCGTCGCCTCGACCGAGGAGGAGAAGTTGCCGGTCGACGACGCGCTGCGCACCGAGCTGGAGGACTTCGCGCGGGCGCAGGGCCAGCCCGACTTCACCACCTGGGTCGGCTGCGAGAACTACGAGATGCGGGTCGACGACGGCCTGGCCTGGATCGACGAGCGCGTCCTCGCCATCGTGCGGGGCACCGGGGCGTGACCCTGCTCGCCGTCGACGCCGGTCCGACCGAGGTCACCGCGAGCCTGGGCGACGCCCGGGCCGCCCGGACGCTCGTCCCGGCCGCGCCCCACCCCGGCTGGGCAGAGATCCGGGCCGAGGACGTGTGGCAGGCCGTGCTGGCCACGGTCCGCGAGGTCGTCGCCGCCGGCGTCGTCCCGACCCGGGTGGCGCTCAGCGGCGACCCGGCCACCTGCGCCCTGTGGGACGAGGAGACCCTCGGCAGCCCGCGCCCGGTCATCACCGCCGACGACCGGCGCACCGGCTCGGCCGACCTCGGACCCCGGCTGGCCTGGCTGGCCGAGCACGAGCCGCACACCTGGGCCCTCGTGGAGCAGGGCCGGTACGCCGTCGGGCCGGTCGTCTCCTATGTGCTGGCCCGCGCCACCCGCGGGCTGGAGCACCTGCTCGACCCGGCCGGCGCCGGTGCGACCGGGCTGCTCGACCCGGCGACGGGCGCCTGGGCCCCGCCGCCCGGCGTGCCGCTTGACGCGCTGCCCGACCTCGCCGCGGGGCCGGAGCTGACGGGGGTGACCACCGACCCCGGCACCTTCGACGGGCTCGCCCTGCCCGTCGTCCGGCTGGCCCCGACCAGCTAGGAGAGTCGCTCCAGCGCCGCGGCGGCCGCGTCCCGCTCCCGGGCGGCCTCGTCGTAGGTCTGCTGCGCCTCCTCGCGCACCGACTCGGCGTCGCCGAGCTCGTCGTCGACGTCGTCGTAGGAGTCCTCGAGCGTGGCGATCCGCCGCTTGAGCTCGTCGATCTCGGCCTCGATCTGCAGCTGCCGGGCGCGGAACTCCTCGACCTCGGCCCCGGCCTCGTCGAGGGCGGCGCGCGCCTCCTCCGCCTGCTCGGTCGCCGCGTCCAGGGCCTCCTGGGCCGCGGCCCGGGCCTTCTCTCCGGCGTCCGGGTCGGGCACGACGGTGAGGTCGGGCGGACCCGGCACCTCCGCCTCGCGCGGGGTGGCGGTGAACCCCAGCGCGTCGGGTACCGCGACCGCCGCCGCGACGTCGACCTCGTCGACCCCCGTCGTCACGAGCGCAGCGACGAGCAGCCCGCTGCGGACGGCCTGGCCGCAGCGCTCCGAGACCATGGCCGCGGTCAGGGTCGCCTCGACCTGCTCGGCGACCGGGTCGGTGACCCGCACACCCTCCTCCCGGGCCAGGGCCCGGGCCTGCGTGGTGATGGCGGCGGTGAGCTGGCGGCGCTGCTTGGTCAGCTCACGCAGCTCGGCGCCCGACATCCCGGCCTGGGCGTCCCGCAGCGCGGCTCCCACCTGCAGCACCTGCTCGACCTGGCCGGCGTCGCGGCGGACGAACAGGTTGACCACCCACGCCGCCAGCGACGGCTTGCGCAGCGCCTTGACCGGCTGGGCCAGGTCGGTGCCCTTGAGCTGCTTGGCCCGGGCGTCGCGGGCGGGCGTGAAGTCGGCGAGCGGGAGGGCGTAGAGCTCGTCGGCGACCTCGAGCAGGCTCGGCTCGTCGCTCATCGGCCACCCACGGCGACGACCGTAGCCTGCCGAGCACCCGGGCGTCCCCGCAGGTGATCGGGCGCCACCAGGACCTCGGGGACGGCCCGCCGAGCGCGGCCGGGCGCCTGCTCGTCCGGGAGCGCCGGGCCGAGCGAGCACCGTCGGCGCGCGCTCGGGTGCCGTCGAGGTCCGGTTGACGGCGCCCGAGCGCAGCCGGCGACGGTGGCCCTGGCGACGACGGCCCTGGCGACGACGGCCCTGGCGACGGCGGCCCTGGCGACGGCGGCCCTGGGGACGACGGAGTCGGCCGCTGGCACCAGCCGCGCTCCGGGCCACCCTCGAGGTGCGCCCCCACGCCGACCACCTCGAGGCCTCGACCAGCTGCCGCCGACCGCGCTGGTCGCACGCAGCACCCAGCACCACCACCGGATCGTCGCGGCGGCGGTCGAGGTCGAGCGGGCCGAGGAGGAGCTGCGCGAGGCGGTCCGCGCCGCCTTCCGGGCGGGCGACTCGTGGCTGGTCGTCGGCCACGCCCTCGGGATCTCCCGGCAGGCGGCGCACCAGCGGTTCGGCGCGTCGAGCGGGCCGGCCCTGCCCTGTCGGCGGCCGCCGTCGAGCCGCGACCCCGGCCCGCCGGGGCGCGACGACGGTCAGTCCTCGTCGAGGCCGCGCTCGATGGCGTAGCGGGTCAGCTCGACCCGGTTGTGCATCTGCAGCTTGCGCAGGGTGTTCTGCACGTGGTTCTGCACCGTGCGGTGGGAGAGCACGAGCCGCTCGGCGATCTGCTTGTAGGACATCCCCTTGGCGACCATCTTGAGCACCTCGGTCTCGCGCTCGGTGAGCTCGGGGTGGTCGTCGTCCCCGGTCGCCGGTCCCGCGGTCGCCGGGTCGGACAGGCGGCGGAACTCGCCCAGCACCAGGCCCGCCAGGCCCGGGGTGAAGACGGAGTCGCCGCGCGCGACCCGGCGTACGGCGTCGAGCAGCTCGGCGCGGGAGGCGGACTTGACGAGGTAGCCGGTGGCGCCGGCCTTGACGGCCTCGAGCACGTCGTCCTGCTCGCCCGAGGCGGACAGGATCAGCACCCGGGCGCCGGGGTCGGTGCGCAGGACCTGCTGGGTGACCTCGACGCCGTTGGGGCCGGGGATCTGCAGGTCGAGCACCACCACCTGCGGCCGGGCGGCCGGGAAGCGGGCCAGCGCCTGGTGGCCGTCGGCGGCCACGGCCACCACGTCGAGGCCGGCGGCCTGGAGGTCGCGCTCGACGGCGTCGCGCCACATCGGGTGGTCGTCGACGACCATCACCCGGATCGGGGTCTCCTGCTCACCGGCCTCGCTCACGCCGTGACCCTAGGGCATGGCTCGTCGCCCGGAGGGCGCCGCCGGCGCCGCCCTGACGACGCCGGCATCCACCCCGAGCGAGGAGTCGTGCCCTAGTCGGAGGAGGCGTGGGGCAGGCGGAGGTATCTGCCGCGGCGGTGCAGCAGCGGGTCGGCGTCGTCACCCAGGGCGACCTCCACGACCGGGCAGGTCAGCAGCACCGACCAGCCGACCTCGACGGCCGACTCGACCTCGACCGCCGCCCAGGTCGCGCCGTCGGCCAGCCGGGGACCGTGGGCCGAATCCTCGAACGGCGCCAGCCGGAACGGCCCGCCGGGCGCCGGGGCGAGGCCGGCGAAGGCGTCCGCGAGCGCCCGGTGCCGCCAGCCGAGCAGGTGCACCACGGCCCGGCCGGTGCGCTCGGCGGCCTCGGCCAGGTCGGAGTCCGGGTCGAGCAGCACGAGGAGGCGGGCGGGCTCGCCGTGGGCCAGCATCGTCGAGGTCACGGTCAGCCCGGCCCGCGACCGGGGTGCCTCGCCCTCGCCCGCGGTCCAGAGGGTGACCGTCCCCCCGAGCCGGCCGCGCAGCCGGCGCACGGGGTCGTCGTCGGTGGGGAACGGGTGGCTGTCGTGGATGGTCACCGGGTGCTCCGTTCGCGCACCCGGGGCACCGTGAGCTCCCACTCGGTGCCACAGGACCCGGTGGACAGGGTCACGGTGCCGCCGAGGTCCTCGACCCGGCCGCGGATGGACTGGGCGACGCCGAGGCGGCCCTCGGCCTCGGCCTGCTCGAGACGACCGGTCGGGATGCCAGGCCCCTCGTCGCGCACGGACACCTCGACCCGGTCGGGGAACGCCTCGAGCAGCACCCAGGCCGGCGCCCCCTCCCCGACGTGGCGGGCGACGTTGTCGAGGCAGGCGCCCACGACCGCCACGACCTCCTCGCCGATCTCGGCCGGGACGTCGACACTGCCGCCCGGCACCGCGACGTCGACGCCTGCCCGGACCCGCAGGCGGGCGAGCGCGTCGGCGAGGTCGAGGGTGCCGGCGACGGCTCCGGTCCCGAACCGGTCGTCCCGGACGGCGTCCTGGGCCCGGATGAGGGTGCGCAGCCGCCTCTCCTGCTCTCCGGCCAGCCGACCGAGCTCGGCCGCGTCGCCCCCCAGCTCGGTCCCACGGCGCTGCACGAGCGCGAGGACCTGCAGCACGCCGTCGTGCACCACCCGGGCCAGGCGGGCCCGCTCCGCGGCGGCCGCGGCGGACCGCTGGGCGTCGTCGCGGGCCACGGCCATCTCCTGCAGGGACCCGCACAGGAAGCCGACGATGGGACCGCCGATGAGCAGCAGGTAGACGTTGCCGTAGTTGGTCATCGTGAGGTCAGCACGCAGCAGCAGGTCGGTGACCCCGATGACCAGCGCCGCCCCGAGCCCGCCCCACAACCGGAACCGGATCGCCCAGGCCAGCAGGGCCGACATCACCCAGAACCCCGGGATCGTCGCGTCGAAGTCGGCGCCCTTCACCAGCGGCGTCACGGCCAGGGCCCCCAGCGCGACCGCGCCGTCGGCGACCAGCCAGCCCACCGAGCGGCGCACGGCGTCGGCGTACACCCAGCTGACGACGAGGCTCCAGACCGTGATCGCCGCCACCACCGCGACGCCGCCCCAGGGGTGGACCAGCTCGTCGCGCCGGTAGACGTTGATGCCGATCGCGTTGACCAGCGTGATGGCCCGCAGCACCGCCAGGGCCCGGAAGAGCCGGTCCTCGACGGCCAGCGCCGCCCGGACCCCGCCTGCCCCGTAGCGGCTCAGGACGCCTTCTTCTGCTCGCCCGCCGACTCGGCCTTGGCCGCGGCCTCGGCGCTCTTGGACTCCGCCTTGGCTTGGCCGGCGTACTTGTCGACGTACTCCTGGCCGGAGAGCCGCATGATCTCGTACATGATCTCGTCGGTGATCGAGCGCAGGATGTAGCGGTCGTTCTCCATGCCCTCGTAGCGGGAGAAGTCGAGCGGGCGGCCGAACCGGACCACGGGCCGGGTGAAGGAGCCGAACGTCTTGCCCGGGGGCGCCACCACGTCGGTGCCGATGACCGCGCAGGGCACGACCGGGACGCCGGTCTCGAGGGCCAGCCGTGCGACCCCGGTCTTGCCGCGGTAGAGGCGACCGTCGTGGGAGCGGGTGCCCTCGGGGTAGATGCCGAACAGGTGGCCCTCGCCGAGCACCCGCTTGGCCGACAGCAGTGCGCCCGCCGCGGCGTCGGCACCGGAGCGGTCGATGGGCACCTGGCCGGCGCCGGAGAAGAACTGCTTCTGCAGCCAGCCCTTGATGCCGGGACTGGTGAAGTACTCCGCCTTGGCCACGAACGTCACCCGTCGCGGGATGGTGAGCGGCATGAACAGCCAGTCGGCGTAGGAGAGGTGGTTGCAGGCCAGGATCGCCGGCCCCTCGTCGGGCACGTGCTCCACGCCCTCGGCCTGGGGCCGGAACACCAACCTCAGCACCGGCCCGAGCGCGACCAGCTTGAGGAACCAGTAGAACAACGCACGCACCTCTCGAGACCGTTCGCCCACCCGAACGACGCCCACCCGGACGAGCAGAGACTAGACCCTCCCGGTGACACCCGACGCGAACGTGCGGGCCACGGCGTACCCGAGCCGCTCGTAGAGCCGGACGGCGACCGGGTTGTCGGTCCAGACGCCGAGCGTGCACAGGCCGGGTCCGACCGCGAGCGCCCGCCGGGTCAGCTCGGTGGTCACCGCCGCCCCGAGCCCCTGCCCGCGGTGCCCGGGGAGCGTGGTGATGCCGCTGAGCACGCCGCTGCCGCTGGGGTGGCGCACCAGCGCCCCGACCGCGGCGACGTCACCGTCGACCCGCGCCCCGAGCCACTGCTCGACCACCCGGCCCCCGCCGGGGCGGGCGAAGGAGTCGGGGTTGGCGACGTCGAGGACAGCCGAGACCTCGTCATCGCCGACCGGCCCGACCTCGACCACGGCGGGGGCGTCGGGGAGGACGGGCACGGCCCGTGTGGTCATCCAGTGCCAGTCCCGCGCGGTGGCGGGCCGCCACGCGGCCGGCAGGGCGTCGTGCGCCGGGGCGTCGACGACGGTGCGCCAGGGCGGACCGACCAGCGCGTCGACCCGGGCCGCGAGCGGCCCGAGGGCAGCACCCGGGCCGAGGGCCAGCACGGCCTCGACGCCGTCGGGGGCGCCCCGCCAGCCGACGGTGTGCCGGACGACCACGGCCGGCCCGTCGACCCACGCCCGCACCAGGCGCCGGTGGTCGAGCTGGTGGTGCACCACCGGGTCCTCGCTCGCCGCCAGCAGCCCCGCCACGTCCACCTCGCGCACCTCGTCATCGTGCCCCACCCGCGTCCGTGCATGATCGGCGCCGTGACGACCACCCCGAACGCCGAGCCCCTGTGGGTCGAGGCCCGCCCCGAGCTGACCGGCGGGCGCCGGGTCGGCGTGCTGCTCAGCCACGGCTTCACCGGCTCCCCCGCCTCGGTGCGCCCCTGGGGCCAGCACCTGGCCGCGCTCGGGTACGGCATCGGCGTACCGCTGCTGCCGGGGCACGCGACGACCTGGCAGGACCTCAACACCCACCGCTGGTCGGACTGGTGTGCCGAGGTCACCCGCGCCTTCGAGCGGCTGGTCGCCGAGCACGACGCCGTCGTGGTCGGGGGGCTCTCGATGGGCGGCGCCCTGGCGCTGCGGCTCGCCGCCGACCACCCCGACCAGGTGCGTGGCGTCGCCCTGGTCAACCCCGCGCTCGCCACCCGGCGCCTCGACGTCAAGCTGCTGCCGGTGCTCAAGCACGTCGTGCCGTCCTTCCCCGGGATCGCCGACGACATCAAGAAGCCGGGGGTCACCGAGGGTGGCTACACCCGCACCCCGCTCAAGGCGATCCACTCGTTCATGCAGGCCTGGCCGGCGCTGGTCGGCGACCTGGGGTCGGTGTCCGCCCCGGTGCTGCTCATGCGCTCGACCGAGGACCACGTGGTCGACGACTCGACCCGCACGATCCTGCTCGAGGGCCTCGGCTCCGGCGACGTCGAGGACGTCGCGCTCGAGCACAGCTACCACGTCGCGACGCTCGACCACGACGCCCCGGCCATCTTCGAGCGCACCGCGGCTTTCGTGGCCCGGGTGACCACGTAACCTCGGAGTCGTGCCCACGGACGACGACGACGCCTGGCGCGCGATCGTCGACAACTACGGCGAGCGCGCCGAGCTCGACCCCGAGGACGGCCCCGAGGACGGTCCCGACGCCCGGCTGCGCGACGCGGCCGCGCCGCGCCCCCGCGAGTCCCCGGCGCCGACCGTGTCGGCGTCCTGGGACGACGCCTACCCCGACAGCGACTGGACCTCCGACCGGTTCGTGCCTCCCCCGCCGCCGCCCGTGCCGCGCACGACCCCGGTGCGCACCGTGGCCTGGGCCGGTGTGCTCGGCTCGCCGCTGGCGCTGCTGGCGTGCCTGCTGCTCCAGGTGCCGTTGCCCGAGCTGCTGATCGCGGTGCTCGTGGCCGGCTTCGTGGGCGGGTTCCTCTACCTCGTCCTCACCATGGACCGCGAGCCCCGCGACCCCGACGACGACGGAGCGGTGCTCTGACGCCGGTGCGGTAGTCGCCGGCGGCGGCCCCCGGGCGCGGGCGCACCACGCCCTGGGCGGTCAGCGCGGCCCGCGCCGAGCCCGACCAGCGGGCGGCCCGGGCCAGCAGGGCCGCGCCCACCAGGCCGGCCTCGGGGCCCAGCCGAGCGGGCACCAACCGCGGCGGCGTGCGGTGGCCGGCCCCGACGACGGACCTCTCGAGCACCGCCCGGGCCGGCGCGAGCAACCGGTCGCCCGCGGCCGAGACGCCCCCGCCGATGACGACCACCTCCGGGTCGAGGGCCGAGGTCAGGGCTCCGACCCCGATCCCCAGCCACTCCCCGACCGAGGCGTAGGCCTGCCGGGCGACGAGGTCGCCCTCCTCGGCGGCCGCGGTCACCATCGGGCCGGTCAGGCGTTCGGGTCGGCCCTCGCACATCTGGGTCAGCACCGTGGGCTCGGACTCCAGCCGGGCACGGGCCAGGCGCACCAGCGCGTTGCCGGAGCAGTACTGCTCCCAGCAGCCCTGCAGGCCGCACTCGCAGGCCCGGCCGTCGGGGACCAGCCGCATGTGGCCGAACTCCCCGGCCATGCCCTGCACCCCGCGCACGACCTCGCCGCCGAGGACGTAGGCGCCCCCGATGCCGGTGCCCAGCGTCACCACGAGCGCCGAGGTCGCGCCGCGCGCAGCGCCGTACGCCGACTCGGCGACCGCGGCGCAGTTGGCGTCGTTGTCGAGGGCGACGGGGGCGGCCCAGCGTCGGCTCAGCCGGTCGCGGACCTTGTCGCCGACCCAGGGCAGGTGCGGTGCGAACATCACCCGCTCGCCGGTCGCGTCGACGAAGCCGGCGGCGGCGAGGCCGACGCCGGCGATGCGACGCCCACCGGCGACCTCCATCACGGCCTCGGTGAGCGCGTCCTCGACGAGCTCGATGCTGACCCGGCGGCCGGGGGTCTGCCGCCGGGCGGTGCGCAGCACGGTGCCGGCGCGGGTCACCTCGCCGGCGAGGACCTTGGTCCCGCCGACGTCGACGCCGACGTAGAGCACCATGGCGCGCCGGACCTCAGCGTCGGGCCAGGTCGGCGGCGCCGATGACGCCGGCGCGGTTGCCCAGCGAGGCTGCGACGATGGTGGGCACCGGTCGGTGGCCGCGGCCGGCGAGCTGCTGGGTGAAGGCGTCGCGGACCGGCTCGAGCAGCAGCTCGCCGGCCTCGCTCACCCCACCGCCGACGACGACCGAGCCGGGGTCGAGGACGGCCGCGAGGGACGCGATCGCCTCGCCCAGCCAGGTGCCGACCTCGGCGACCTGGGCCACCGCGAAGGCGTCACCCTCGGCGGCCGCGGCGGTGATCATCGGGCCGTCGATGCGGGCCGGGTCGCCGCCCGCGCGCTCGAGCAGGTCGGCCGCGGCCGGGGTGACGGCGAGGGCGCGGGTCTCGCGGACGAGCGCGGTGCCGCTGGCGTACTGCTCGAGGCAGCCGTGGTTGCCGCAGCCGCAGATCCGGCCGCCCGGCACCACGCGCAGGTGTCCGATCTCGGCCGCGGCCCCGAAGCCGCCCCGGAACAGAGCGCCGTTGCTGACGATGCCGCCGCCGACGCCGGTGCCGATGGTCACCATGAGCATGTCGTGGGCCTCGGAGGCGGCGCCGAAGACGAACTCGCCCCAGGCCGCGGCGTTGGCGTCGTTCTCGACGACGACCGGCAGGTGCACGCGGGCCTCGACCTCGCTGCGGAGGTCCTCGTCGCGCCAGGCGATGTTGGGGGCGAACATGACGGTCGAGCGGGCCGCGTCGACGTAGCCCGCCGCCCCGATGCCGACGCCGACGAGCTCGTGGCGGCCGGCGAGCTCGAGGATGAGGCCGGCGATCGCGTCCTCGACCGCGTCGGCGCTGTCGGCCGGCGAGACCACCCGGTGCTCGTCGACCACGTGCCCCTCGGGGTCGACGACCGCGCCGGCGATCTTGGTGCCGCCGACGTCGATGCCGCAGGTCAGGCCGGTGGCGAGCACCGCCGGGTCGCGCGGCAGGAAGCCCGCGACCGGGCGGGCCGCGCCCGAGGAGTCGATGGGGGTGTCCACCGGGGTGCCGGTGGTGGGGCTCGGGGGGATCATTCCTCGTCCTCGTCGTCCAGGTCGATGCGCTGCACGCCGCCCGTCGGGGGCGTGGGCCGGTCGGGGCTGCGGTCGGGGCCGCGGTCAGGGGCGGGCTGGTCGCCCGGGGGCGGCAGGGTGGCCAGCACGCCCGCCACCGCCTGCAGGAACGACGAGGCCGCGGTGGCCAGGTGGGCCCGTACCTCGGGGCTGGCGGCGCGCACCACGTGGACCGTGCGGCAGACCGGGCACCAGGTGCACTCCGGCGCACCGGTCGCCACGTGCTCGTCGACCTCGCGCAGCGCGCCCGCGGCCGTCCCGGCCAGGCCGGTGACCGCGGCGCCGAGGCCGCTGCCGGAGTCGGCCGCCCACTCGGTGAGCGCGCCGAGCAGCTTGGCCGCCTCCTCGCCCACGCTGCCTACGTCGGGCTGGTCGGGCTGGTCGGGCTGGTCGGGCTGGTCGGGCTGGTCGGGCTGGTCGGGCTGGTCGGGCTGGTCGGGCTGGTCGGGCTGGTCGGGCTGGTCGGGCTGGTCGGGCTGGTCGGGCTGGTCGGGCCGGCCCGGCTGGGGGCCCTGGGGGTCTTGGGGGCCCTGAGGGTCATGGGGGTCGTCCATCAGCCCTCCTTCGCGGCCGGGGCGGGGTCGGTGAACCGCACCCGCAGCTCGCCGTCGCGCACCCGGGCGCCGACGACCTGGAGCCGGCTGAGCGAGCTCGGCAGCGACAGCACCCGGCGGTAGGACCCCACGGTCACCACCAGCTCGTCGTGGTGGCGGGCGAGGTCGACCTCGTCGCGGGTGGCCAGCGGCAGCGCGAGGTGCAGCGCGGCCCCGTCGGTCGTCCGGACCACCCGGAACGGCCCGGCTCCGGCCGGCGGGGCGAAGGGGTCGGCGCCGGCGTACAGCGCGGAGGCGAGGCCGGCGAGCGCGGCGACCCCGACGGGCTCCTCGGCGCGGTAGGCCGAGCGCCACAACGGCAGCCCGGCGAAGGACTCCTCGGCCTCGGCGAGCACCGCGTCCTGGGCGAGCACCCAGCGCGCACGCCAGTCGTCGGCGCCCTCGGCCGGGAAGACGCGGTTGGCCACGACGCCGTCGACGCGGTAGCCGAACAGCGACAGGCTGGTCCAGCTGCGGCGGGCCTCGGCGAGCACGACCTGCTCGGGGGTGAGCACGATGCGCACGCTGGCGTCGGGCCCGGCGAGCAGCGCGTGCACCTCGCCGAGCTCGTGGTGCAGCCGCTCGAGCGCGTCGAAGACCGTGCCCCGGGGCATCGGCACGCCCGCGGCTCGGGACAGCACCGGCCGCAGCGCCTTGACGACCCGCTGCTGGGTCGGGAAGACGCGCTGCATGTACCACCCGAGAGCCTCGGGCAGCGCGAGGAGCCGCAGGGTCTCGGCGGTCGGTGCGCAGTCGACGACGATGACGTCCCACTCGTCCGAGAGGGCGTGCAGGCGCAGCTCGAGGAGCGCCAGCACCTCCTCGGCACCGGGGATGACCGTCAGCTCCTCTGCCGCCACCGGGTCGACGCCGGCGACGTCGAGGACCGAGAGGAGGTAGCCCTGGACGTCGGCCCAGGACTGCTCGAACCGCAGCTGGGCGTCGACCTGCTGGACGAACAGGCCGTCGGCCACCGGCGTCGGCTCGGGACCGACCTCGACGCCGTAGGCGTCGCCGAGGGAGTGCGCGGCGTCGGTGGACAGCACGAGGGTGCGGTGACCTGCGGCCGCGGCGAGCGCGGCGGTGCCGGCGGCGACCGTCGACTTGCCGACGCCGCCCTTGCCGGTGAACAGGAGGATGCGCACGAGCGGACCGGGGCGGGCCTCAGCCCAGCGACTCGACGCGCTGCTTGAGGCCCTTCAGCGCGGTGTCGATGAGGATCTTCTCGCCCTTGCGCTTGATCATCCCGATCATCGGGATGGACACGTCGAGGGCGAGGCGGTAGGTGACCTCGGTGCGGCCGCCGCCGAGGTCGGCGAGCTCGTAGGCACCGTCGAGCGCCTTGAGCATCT
Source organism: Nocardioides litoris (assembly GCF_006346315.1). Classification (GTDB taxonomy): domain Bacteria; phylum Actinomycetota; class Actinomycetes; order Propionibacteriales; family Nocardioidaceae; genus Nocardioides; species Nocardioides litoris. Next base: position 320,024 of record NZ_VDMR01000003.1, read on the forward strand.
TGCCCTCGGCCAGGGTCCAGGTGACCTGGCGGTCGCCCTCCCACTGGTAGGCGAGGGTGTACTCGTCCTTGACCGGCGAGACGTCGAGGGCGAAGAAGACCTCGCGCGCCCGGCCGTCCTGCTCCGGGCCGAAGGACGAGCGCACCTCGGCCACCTTCACGCCCTTGGCCCACACCGGGTAGGCCGGGAAGTCGGCGATCACGTCCATCACCGCGGCCGGCGCCGCGTCGACCACGATCGAGGAGGTGGTCTGGTCGGGCATTGGGGGCCTCTTCCGGCGGTGCGAGGTGACGGCGTGGCGGGCGGCGTGGATGACGGAGTGGATGGCGGGCGGCCCGCCGGGCTCCGTCGTACGGCGGCGTGCGGGGGCCTCGGTGGAGGCTACTGGACGGGTGCGTCCCGCACCGCGCCACCCCGGTAGCGTGCCGCGGGTGCGCGAGTACTCGACGCCGCTGACGGTCGACCTGCCCGCCACCGGCAACCTCACCGACGACGTCGTGCGCAACGCCCGGGAGGCGCCGACCACCGCCACCCTCGCCCGGCCGGTCGGTGACGGGTCGTGGGAGGACGTCGACGCCGCGGCCTTCCTCGCCCTCGTGGCCGGCGTGGCCAAGGGCCTCCTCGCCGCCGGCGTCGAGGCCGGCGACCGCGTCGTGCTGATGTCGCGCACCCGCTGGGAGTGGACCGTCCTCGACTACGCGGTGTGGTTCGCCGGGGCCGTCGGCGTCCCCGTCTACGAGTCGACCACCGCCGACCAGCTCGGGCACGTGCTGCGCGACTCCGGGGCGGTCGCGGTGGTGGCCGAGACCCAGGCGCACCTCGACCGCGTCACCGCGGTGCGGACCGGCGGCGACGGGCTCGACGACCTGCGGCACGTCTGGCTGCTCGAGGAGCACGGCCTCGACGTCCTCACCCGGCTCGGCGCCGACGTGCCCGACGCCGTGCTCGAGGAGCGCCGCGCCGCAGCCGGTCCGGACGACCTGGCCACCCTCATCTACACCTCGGGCACCACGGGCGAGCCCCGCGGCTGCATGGTCACCCACGGCAACCTGCGCACCGAGGTCGAGGTCACCGTCGCCGAGCTCGGCGCCCTCTTCTCCACCCCCGCCGACGAGGAGGGCGAGCGCGGGCGGCAGCCCGCGACGCTGGTCTTCCTGCCCCTGCCCCACGTCTTCGCGCGCGTGCTGCAGGTCGGCGCGGTGCGGGCCCGGGTGCGGCTCGGCCACAGCTCCGACGTACGCCGCCTCGTGCCGACCCTGCAGGAGTTCCGCCCGACGTTCGTGCTCGGCGTGCCGCGCGTGTTCGAGAAGATCGTCAACACCGCCTCGCAGCAGGCCGCCGCCGACGGCCGCGGGCCGGTCTTCGACAGGGCGACCGACGCCGCCATCGCCTGGTCGCGGGGGCTGGACTCCCCCAACGGGCGCGCCTCCATCGCCGTCCGCGCCCGGCACGCGGCCTTCGACCGGCTCGTCTACCGCGGCGTGCGCGAGAGCCTCGGCGGCGACTGCACGTTCGCGGTCTCGGGCGGGGCGCCGCTCGGGGAGCGGCTCGCGCACTTCTACCGCGGCTGCGGGATCACCGTGCTCGAGGGCTACGGGCTCACCGAGACCACCGCCGCCATCACGGTCAACCTGCCCGAGGCCCAGCGGGTCGGCACCGTCGGCCGACCCCTGCCCGGTGCCGCGGTCCGGGTCGCCGACGACGGCGAGCTGCTGGTGCGCGGCGGCCAGGTCTTCACCGGCTACTGGAACGACCCGGAGGCCACGTCCGCCGTGCTCGAGCCCGACGGCTGGTTCCACACCGGCGACGTCGGCGAGGTCGACGACGAGGGCTTCGTCCGGGTCACCGGTCGCAAGAAGGAGATCCTCGTGACCGCGGGCGGCAAGAACGTCGCCCCGGCCGTGCTCGAGGACCGCCTGCGCGCCCACCCGCTCGTCAGCCAGGCCCTCGTCGTGGGCGACGGCCGCCCCTTCATCGGGGCGCTGGTCACCCTCGACGCCGACGCCCTGCCGCTGTGGGCCGAGGCCCACGGCCGGTCCGGACGGGGTCGCGGTCCGACCGCCGCCGACCTCGTCGAGGACCCCGAGCTGCTCGCCGACCTGCAGGCCGCCGTCGACGAGGCCAACACCGCGGTCTCGCGGGCCGAGTCGATCCGCCGGTTCCGGGTCCTCCCGACCGACTGGACCGAGGAGGGCGGCCAGCTCACCCCCAGCCTCAAGCTGCGCCGCAGCGTCGTGCTGCGCGAGTTCCGCGACGAGATCGCGGCCCTGTACGACGAGGGCTCGCGTCCCGGTCGCTGACCCCACCCGGCGGGACGACATGCGGGCTGACCTGGTCCGACCACGTCTGACCGGGTGGCGATCGGGTACGGACGGGCAGCCCCGCCCCGCCGTACCCGGGGGCAGGGCACCGACGCAAGCACAAAACCGATGAACTCCGTCCCGGCCCCGTCCACACCCCTAGGGTGAGGACCGACTGGGAGGTCGTCGTCGCCGCGTGCTGGTGACACGTGAGGGAGGGGCGGGTCCTGTGGACCGTCGAAAGCTGTTGTTGGTCGCTGCGGTCGTGGTCGCCGCGCTCGGCGCCGGACTGGTGTTCGTCTACGCCCAGGGTGCGGAGGACCGCGCCCGCGACGACATCGCCACGACCCGGGTCCTGGTCGCCGTGCAGGAGATCCAGGCCGGCGAGAGCGCCGCGGACGCCGCGAACCAGGAGAAGCTGCTCCTCAAGGACGTGCCCAACGACCAGCTGCTCGAGGGTCACGTCGACCAGGGCGAGGCGCTGGCGGACACGGTCGCGCTGACCACGATCTACCCCGGGGAGCAGGTCACGACCAACAAGTTCGGCAACATCGGCGCCCTCGAGGGCCGCTCGACGCTGCCGATCCCCGAGGGCCAGACCGCGATCACGCTCCGCCTCAGCGACACCGGACGGGTCTCGTCATTCACCCAGCCCGGTTCGCGGGTGGCGGTCTACTTCGCTCCCGACCCGGCCCAGCTCGGCGGCAGCCAGGCCGCGCCGAGCGACGGGTTCGCCGCCGTGACCCCCGCGTGCGTCATCGACGACAACCTGCTGGTCCTCGGTGTCGGCACCGAGGCCGTCGACGAGCAGACCGACCCGGCGGCCGAGGAGGCCGAGGCCGCCGCCGACGACGACGTCGCCCTGATCACGGTCGCCGTCGACTCCAAGCAGGCCTCGACCCTGGTCGGCTTCCAGATCGCCGCCGAGCGCGAGAACAGCACCCTGCTCTCCTTCGCCCTGCGCAACGGCGACAGCCAGGTGCAGAACACCCGGGTCTGCGACGACTTCCTCAAGGGCCTGGACAAGCAGCTCGAGCTGGCCCCCGTCCAGGGCGAGAACGCGAACGGCTGAGCGATGCCGGTCCTCGTCGAACCCGACGACCCCACGGTGGAGTCGCTGCTCAAGGCCATGCCGCCGGGCTCCCACGCGGTCCACAACGCCGACCGGATGAAGGCGTGGCTCGACCAGCACCCCGACGAGTACGTCGTCGTGCTGGGTCCCGACCTGGCCCTCGACGACACCCTCGCTGTCTGCGAGGAGCTGCGGGTCGCCCGGCCGACCGTCAGCGTCGTGCTGGTCGCCCGCGCGCTCGACACCACGCTGCTGACGCGGGCCATGAAGGCCGGCGCCCGTGACGTCGTCCAGGCCGACGACCCCGACGCGGTGGCCCAGGCGGTCCGCCAGGCCCACCAGCTCTTCGAGGCCCTGCGGGGACCCGCCGGGGCGCGCCACCTCGGCCGCGTCATCACGGTGTTCTCGCCCAAGGGCGGCGTCGGCAAGACGACGATGGCGGTCAACCTCGCGCTCGCGCTCACCGAGGGCGGCGCCCGCAAGGTGTGCCTGGTCGACCTCGACCTCGCGTTCGGCGACGTGGCCATCACCATGCAGCTCTTCCCCACGCACTCCATCGAGCAGGCCGTCGGGGCGGAGGACTCCCTCGACCTGACCATGCTCGACGGGCTGCTGACCCGCCACCAGGACTCGCTCATGGTCCTGGCCGCGCCCCCGCACCCCGACGTGCGCGAGCGGGTCAGCCCGGTCCTGGTCTCGCGGATCGTCAAGACGCTGCGCGAGGGCTTCGACTACGTGGTCGTCGACACCTCGCCGACCTTCGACGACCAGGTGCTGACCGCCCTCGACGAGACCGACGAGTGCGTCATCGTGGCCACCCTCGACGTGCCGACGCTGAAGAACGTCAAGGTCGCCCTGGAGACCCTCGAGATGCTCGACATCGCCAGCGGCCACCGCCACCTCCTGCTCAACCGCGCCGACGACGCCGTCGGCATCGGAGCCGACAAGGTCGAGTCGATCCTCGGGATGCCCGTGGCCACCCAGGTCTCCACCAGCATGGACATCGCCGCGGCCACCAACGCCGGCACGCCGATCGTGCTGCAGGACCCGCGCCACCCCTCCAGCCAGGCCATCAAGGCGCTCGCCGCCGCCCTGACCGGCGAGCCCGTGGCGCCGCCGACCGGCGCGGGTGACCGCGCCGCGCCGGGTGAGCCCGCCGGGCCGACCGGCGCCGCGCACGCGGCCGACGACCGCCAGCGCGGGCTGTTCCGCCGTCGCAAGGGAGCCTCGTCGTGAGCACGTTGTCCGAGCGCCTCGCCGCCGCCCGCCGGGCCGCCGAGGAGGCCGAGCAGGCCCGCCGCGAGGCCGAGGCCGCCGCTGGCGCCGCCGAGCCCGCCCCGACCCCGGCCGGCGGGGCCCACGCCGCCCCGCGCGAGCCCGAGGGCGGCGTACCCCACGACCCGCTGAGCGACCCGCTGCCCGGCACCGCGGCACCGATCCCGGCCGCTCCCGCGGCCCCTGCCCCGGTCGCTGCCCCGGCCGCTGCCCCGGTCCCGGCTCCCGCCGGCGCCCCGGCCAACGGCTCGCCGACCCTCAGCAAGGTGGCCAGCACCCGGGCCGAGAACGGCCGCCGCACGCTCGCCTCCGGCCAGACCGACCGGCTCGACGAGCTCAAGAGCAGCGTGCACGTCGAGCTGCTCAAGCAGCTCGGCCCCCACCTGTACGACGCTGACATGGACCAGGCCGACCTCGACCAGCGGGTCCGGGTCGTGCTGACCGACGTGCTGGGGTCGCAGGACCGGCCCCTCAGCGCGAGCGACCGGGCCCGGGTCACCCAGGAGATCAGCGACGACATCCTGGGCTACGGCCCGATCGAGCCCTACCTGCGCGACCCCGACGTCTCCGAGGTCATGGTCAACGGGCACCGCCAGATCTACCTGGAGAAGAAGGGCCGGCTGGTGCCGGCCGACGCCCAGTTCACCGACGAGGCGCACCTGCGCCGCATCATCGACAAGATCGTCTCCCGCATCGGCCGCCGCGTCGACGAGTCGAGCCCGATGGTCGACGCCCGCCTGCCCGACGGCAGCCGCGTCAACGCCGTCGTCCCGCCGCTGGCCATCGACGGGTCGTCGCTGACGATCCGCAAGTTCTCCGCCGACCCCCTGACGGTCGACGACCTGATCTCGTTCGGGTCGTTCTCACCGCAGACGGCCGACTTCCTCGAGGCGTGCGTGCGCGGGCGGCTCAACATCATCGTCTCGGGCGGCACCGGCTCCGGGAAGACCACGACCCTCAACGTGCTGTCGTCGTTCATCCCCACCGACGAGCGCATCGTGACCATCGAGGACGCCGCCGAGCTGCAGCTCAAGCAGGACCACGTCGTGCGCCTGGAGTCGCGGCCGGCCAACATCGAGGGCAAGGGCCAGGTCTCGATCCGCGACCTGGTCAAGAACAGCCTGCGCATGCGGCCCGACCGCATCATCGTCGGCGAGGTCCGCGACGCCTCGGCGCTCGACATGCTGCAGGCGATGAACACCGGTCACGACGGCTCCATCTGCACCCTGCACTCCAACAGCCCGCGCGACACGCTGTCGCGCATGGAGACGATGGTGCTGATGGCCGGCATGGACCTGCCGATCCGCGCGATCCGCGAGCAGGTCGCCTCCGCGGTCGACCTCGTCGTGCACCAGACGCGGCTGAAGGACGGCAGCCGGCGGATCACCCACCTCACCGAGGTGGAGCGCATGGAGGGCGACATCATCACCATGCAGGACGTCTTCGTCTTCGACACCAAGGCGGGCTTCGACGCCGAGGGCCGCAACCTCGGCCGCATGCGGGCCACCGGCCTGCGGCCGAAGTTCCTGGAGAAGATGGCCGACGTCAACGTCACCGTCGACCCGCTGATCTTCCACGCGGACCGGTTGTGAGCGCCGGCCTGCTCCCCCGCGCCGCCAGGCGCGCCCTCGGGCTGGTCACCGCGACCGGCCTGCTGCTGCTGGCCTCCGCCGCCGGCGCCTCGGCCGTCGACGGCACCGTCGCGGGCGTCGAGCGCACCGGCTCCGGGCTCGTCGTCTCCGTCGACGTGCCCCCCGACGTCGACGTGCAGCTCGACGGCGTCACCGCGAGCATCGACGGGACGTCGTACGACGCGACGGCGGAGCCGTTCGACGCGGGTGACACCCGGGTCGAGCGCACCACGGTGGTCGCCATCGACACCAGCAACTCGATGGAGGGCGCACGGTTCGCCGCGGCCCAGGAGGCCGCCCGCACCTTCCTCGACACCGTGCCCGACGACGTCCGGGTCGGCATCGTCACCTTCAACTCCGAGGTCACCACCGAGCTCGAGCCGACCACCGACCGCGGCGCCGCCGAGAGCGTGCTCGCCGACCTGCAGCTCCGCCAGCAGACCCAGCTGTACTCCGCGGTCGTCCGGTCGATCGAGCTCGCGGGCACCGAGGGCCAGCGCTCCGTGCTCGTGCTCTCCGACGGCGAGGACACCTCCGGCGCCGAGCCCCAGGTCGTCAACGACGCCGTCGCCGCCGCCCCCGGGGTCGTCGTCGACGTCGTCGCGCTCGACCAGGGCCCCGAGGCCCGCGCCAAGCTCGAGCAGATCACCCAGCCCGACGGCGAGGTGATCGACGCCGGCGCCGAGCAGCTCGCCCAGGTCTTCGACCAGCAGGCCGAGGTGCTCGCCCGCCAGGTCGCGGTCAGCATCGACGTCCCCACCGACGCGGTGGCCGGCGGCTTCGACGTGGTCGTGACGCTCCCCTCGCCCCAGGGCGAGGTGGTCGCCCGCGCCTCGGTGCCCGACCCGATCACCTCGACCGAGACCGCCGACCCGCTCAGCGACATCCCCCAGGCCGCCGGAGCCTCGGGCGGCTCTGGCGTCCCCGGTTGGCTGATGTACGCCGGCGTGCTGCTGGTCGGCGCCGGCCTGCTCGGGGCCGCGCTCGTGCTCGTTCCCCGCGGACCGGTCACGATGTCGGTCGAGGAGCGGGTGACGACGTACACCTCCTCGACCCGGGGCGGGCCGGATCCGATGCAGCCCTCCAAGGCGCCCGAACAACCCCTCGCCGCCCAAGCGAGCGACGCGCTGGCCGAGGTGCTCAAGCGCAACCGGGGCCTGGAGGACAAGATCGCCGCCCGCCTGGAGGGCGCCGGGAGCGAGCTGAAGCCCAGCGAGTGGCTCCTTGCCCACTTCGGCACCTTCGTCGCGGTCTCCCTCGTCGGGCTGCTGCTCGGCCGTGGCAACGTGGTGGTCGGCCTCATCGCCATGGCCGCGGGCGTCGTGGGCCCGTGGGTCTACCTCGGACTCAAGCGCACCCGGCGTCGCAAGAAGTTCAACGCCGCCCTCCCCGACACCCTGCAGATGATGGCGAGCTCGCTCTCGGCCGGCCTGTCGCTCGCCCAAGCCATCGACACGATCACCCGCGAGGGCGCCGAGCCCGTCGCCTCGGCGTTCCGCCGGGTGCTGGTCGAGACCCGCATCGGGGTCTCGCTGGAGGACGCGCTCGAGGGTGTCGCCGCGCGGTTCGACAGCCGCGACTTCTCCTGGGTGGTGATGGCCATCCGGATCCAGCGGCAGGTGGGCGGCAACCTGGCCAGCCTGATCGAGACGGTCGGCGGCACGATGCGCGAGCGCGAGTACATGCGACGCCAGGTCAACGCGCTGGCCGCGGAGGGCAAGCTCTCGGCGATCGTGCTCTCGGGCCTGCCGCCGATGTTCCTCCTGTACGTGATGCTGACCCAGCCCGAGTACGCCGGCGTCCTCCTGACCGACCCCCGCGGGCTGTTCATCCTGGTCGGCGGCTCGCTGTGGTTGGGCGTCGGCATCTTCTGGATGAGTCGCCTGGTGAAGGTGGAGGTCTGACGTGCTGCTCCTCATCCTGGGAATGGTCCTCGTCATCGGCGCGATCGGGATCGCCTACGCCGCCATGACGCCCGAGTCGGACCGCGGGGTGAACAAGTCCCTCGCCGTCCTGGAGGCCATGACCGCCGCCCCCGCGGAGCTGACCAAGGAGCTCGACCGGCCGTTCTCGGAGCGCGTCGTCGAGCCGGTCCAAGCCAAGATGCTGAGCATCGGCAAGCGTCTGACCGGTTCCGACACCGACGCGCGGCTTCGGCGCAAGCTCGACTTCGCGGGCAACCCCAACGACTGGAGCGTCGAGCGGGTCACCTCCTTGAAGGTGCTGGCCGCACTCGTGGGGGGACCTGCCGGGCTGCTCCTCGCACTGGTGTTCGGGGTCAGCGCCCCACTCTTGCTGCTGATGGCGCTCGGCGGCCTGGTGCTCGGCTTCTTCGCCCCCAACGCCTACCTCTACCAGGCGGCGTACGACCGGTCGGAGAAGATCGCGCGGGCCCTGCCCGACGCCATCGATCTCCTCACCATCTCGGTCGAGGCCGGTCTCGGGTTCGACGCGGCCTGCCAGCAGGTCGCGCGCAACACCGACGGTCCGCTGGCCGACGAGTTCGCCCGGATGCTGGCCGAGATGCAGATCGGCCGGTCGCGCCGGGAGGCCCTCAAGAGCCTGGCCGAGCGCACCACCGTGGAGGAGGTGCACTCCTTCGTCGGCGCCATGGTGCAGGCGGACAGCTTCGGCGTGCCCATCAGCCAGGTCCTGCGCGTGCAGTCGGGCGAGATCCGGGTCAAGCGGCGCCAGCGGGCCGAGACCAAGGCGCAGCAGGTCCCGGTCAAGATCACCGTCCCGCTCATCTTCTGCGTCCTGCCGACCTTGTTCATCGTGATCCTGGGGCCTGCTGTGCTCCAGTTCCTCGACAACTTCTGAGCCGATGACCACGAGCCGGCTCTGGGTCGTCACCGCGGGGGCACGCGGCTTCGCGGTGCTCGCCCTCGTCGGCCCGATCCTCTGGTACCGCGACGGCGTCGGCCTCGCGTGCCTCGGCGCGGCGGCGGTGGTGTGGCTGGCGGCCAGCCTGCTGGAGCGCCGTCCGGGGCTGACCTACTCGGTCTCGATCCTCGAGGCGGCGGCCATCGGCGTGATCTGCGGGGCGGCGCTGGCCAGCACGCAGACGCTCCTCCTGGCCCTCGCCCTGCCGCCGTTCGTCGGCGGCGTGGTCCGTGGCCTCTTCGGCACCTGGCTGGCCATCAGTGCCGAGCTGGTCACCGTCGTGGTCTCCGCGCTGGTCGCTCACCAGACCATCACCGCCGAGCAGGGCTTCGCCATCTTCACCTGGGTCCTGGCGGGCCTGGGGCTGGGCATGATCGGCACCTTCGTCAGCGCAGGTGTCGGCGCCGCCGTCGACGAGCTGGCGCCGTACCTCGACGCCCAGCGCCTCATCCGGCAGCTGCTCGACCTGTCCACCGACCTCAGCTCGGGCCTCGACGTGAGCACCCTGGCGGGGTCGCTGCTGGCCGAGATCGGCGACCACCTGCCGACCACTGCGGTGGGCATCTACCGGCCGCGGGGCGAGTCCCTGGTGCCCCTGGTCTCGGGTGACCACGGCGACTCCCACGTGCTCGACGACGCGGAGGAACTCGCCGTGGAGTCGTGGGCGCGGTCGGCCCCGGTGCTGCACGACCACACCTTCGCCTTCCCGATCGGGGACTCCGTGGTGGCCGCGGGTCGGTTGGCGGAGCAGGCCGAGCTCGACGTCCCCGAGGTCGAGCGGACCATCCTGCGGCTGCCCGAGGACCTGCGGGCCAAGTCAGTCCAGCTCGACACCGCCCTGCTGTTCTCCGACTTTCGCGACGCGGCCTCGGCCGACGTGCGCAAGCGTCTGGCGCGCGAGATGCACGACGGCGTCGCGCAGGACATCGCCTCTCTCGGCTACCTCGTCGACGCCCTGGCAGCGCGTCCGGCCGACGAGAAGCAGGCCAAGGCGTTCGCGATGCTGCGCGAACGGATCACCAAGATCGTCGCCGAGGTCCGGCAGTCCGTCCTGACCCTGCGCACCAGCATCGGCGAGTCGGAGAGCCTCGGCGCTGCCATCAGCACCGTGGCCCGTCACCTCAGCGAGTCCTCCCGCATCCCCATCCAGGTCACGCTCGACGAGCACTCCACCCGGCTGCGGCCCGAGGTCGAGGCCGAGCTGTTCCGGATCACCCAGGAGGCGATGAACAACGCCATCAAGCACGCCCAGTGCAGCACCATCGAGGTCAACTGCCAGGTGCACGCACCGGCCGCCCTGATCACCGTCACCGACGACGGGCGCGGCCTGCAGAAGGGCCGCAGCGACTCGCACGGCCTGAAGATCATGCGCGAGCGCGCCCGTCTCGTCGGCGCGGAGCTCGCCATCGACGACTCCCCCGGCGGCGGGCTCTCCGTCGCCGTCCGCATCGGGTCCCCCCGGTGACCGCCCCCCACCCCTTCCCTGAAGGGGATCCCGAGGACAGAGTGACAACATGAGTGAGCCGATCCGCGTCCTGCTCGTCGACGACCACGAGCTGATCCGCAGCGGCCTGGGCGCCGTCATCGACCTCGAGGACGACATGGACGTCGTCGGCACGGCCGGCTCCGTGGCCGAGGCCCGTGCCCAGTACGAGGCGCTGACGCCCGACGTCGTCATCGCCGACCTGCAGCTGCAGGACGGCACCGGGCTCGACATCGTGCGGAGCATCCGCAAGACGAGCAACGAGACCGGCGTCATCGTGCTGACCATGCACTCGGGTGACGACCAGATCTTCGCCGCCATGCAGGCCGGAGCGTCCGGGTTCGTCGGCAAGGACGCGCCCTCCTCGGAGGTCGTCAAGGCCGCCCGCCACGCCAAGGTGTCGCCACGGGCGTTCGTCTGCGCGGGCCTCGTGGGCGCGATGATGCGGCGGGCGTCGGGCGAGTCCACCAGCCTCACCGAGCGCGAGCACGACGTCCTCCTCCTGCTGGCCGACGGGCTCGGCGCGGCGGCCATCGGCGAACGTCTCTACCTCAGCGAGTCGACCGCCAAGTCCCACATCGCCCGCATCTACCAGAAGCTCGGTGCCGCCAACCGCGCCCAGGCCCTGGTGACCGCCATGCGCATCGGCCTGCTGTCGTCGATCCAACCCACCGAGCGGTGACGGACGCGCAGCGACGGTAGTCCGGACGGGCTACTCGGGTCCGTACGGCGACCCGATGTGACGGGGCCCGGGAACCGGAAGAGTTCTCCATGTCAGGCCAGGGACACCAGCCCCGCAGGCCGCCCCCCACCAGCACCCAGGAGAACACCATGCTCGACTACGCCCGCATCCAGCTCCGCGCCCGCCTCGCCAACACCGACGACCGCGGCGCCTCCGCCGTCGAGTACGGCCTGCTCGTCGCCGGCATCGCCATCGCCATCATCATCGCCGTCTTCGCCCTCGGCGACACCCTCTCCGGGATGTTCGACGGCGTCGAGGGCCAGGTCGGCGAGCGCACCCCCTGATCAACCCAGCTCCACCAGATCCACCAGATCCACCAGGAGGCGGACCCCACCCGGGCCCGCCTCCTGACGTTTTTCCAGACATCAGCAACACAACCTCGCCCGACGACCACCTGACCCAGCCAGCGAGCCGGCCAGGCCCGAACCGGCCAGGCCCGAACCGGCCAGGCCCAAACCGGCCAGACCCGAACCGGCCAGACCCGCGCCGGCCAGGCCCGACAAGCGCACGCACCCCATGGCCCGAAGGGGCTACCCCGGTCCGTACGGCGACCCGATGTGACGAGCCCCCGGACCCGGCAGAGTTCTCCATGTCAGGCCACACCGGCACACCAGCGCCGGGGCCGCCCCCCACCAGCACAGACCAGGAGAACCACCATGCTCGACTACGCCCGCATCCAGCTCCGCGCCCGCCTCGCCAACACCGACGACCGCGGCGCCTCCGCCGTCGAGTACGGCCTGCTCGTCGCCGGCATCGCCATCGCCATCATCATCGCCGTCTTCGCCCTCGGCGACACCCTCTCCGGGATGTTCGACGGCGTCGAGGGCCAGGTCGGCGAGCGCACCCCCTGATCTCAGGTCGCTCTCCCCGAGTCATGACGAGGCGGACACCCTGCAATGGGGGTCCGCCTCGTCGGTCTTCAAGCCCACCCTGTCCTCACAGCCAGACCCCCGCGAGGAGCGTCATGACCCCCACCCGGCCGAACGCCGGCGAGCGCGGCGCGACGGCGTCCGAGTACGCCCTCCTGGCCTTCGGCATCGCCGTCGTGATTGCGGCGACCGTGTTCACCCTCGGCGACGACGTGCGCGGCTTCTACGAGTCGGCCGTCGAAGCCTTCGCCTCCCTGGGCCGCTAGGGCCGCCGGCCTCCCCAGCTCACGCCGAGGCCCCGGGCAGCGCCGCCAGCCGGTCGTGCCAGGCCGCCACCAGCTGCCGCTCGTCCCACCCGAAGTCCGCCCGCAGCGCCCCCGCAACGGGCGCTCCGCCGCTCACCGCGTCGTAGAAGCGCACCAGGTCGGCATCGCCGCCCCGGTCGGCCAGCGCGGTGCACAACACCCACGACGCCTCGTAGACGGCCCCGAGGTGCGGTCCTCGGGTGTCGAACTCCGCCGCGGTCGGCAGTGCCGTGGGCAGGCCCTCGTCGCGCACCTGCGCCGCCGCCTGGCGCGCCGTACGCCGCAGGGGCAGGGGTGTCTCGCGCAGGGCGACGTAGTCGGCGAAGCCCTCGACGAGCCACGTCGGAGCCTGGCTCTGCGGGGCGTCGGTCGCGACGTGCACGGCCTCGTGGGCGAGCACCACCTGTTGTCCCTGCTGCCCAAGGCCGTTGAAGACGCTCGGGTTGACGAAGACGTGGTCGGGGGCGCCGGCCTCGGTGTCACCGCCGGACCCCGTGACCGCCGCGATCTGGGCGTAGTAGCCCGCCTCGGTGCCGAGCGCCGCCTCCAGGGCTGCCCCGTCGGCCGGCACCTCGACGACCAGGCGAGGGGTCCACTCGGTGAGCACCCGGGAGACCGTCGGGATGGCCGCCCGCGCCCGCCGGGCGTACGTCGCCAGGTCGGTCCCAGCGGCGGCGACGACGAGCACGTCGTCGCTCCGGCTCACCTGCATCGGCCCGCTCATCCACACCGGGGTGCGCTGTCCTCCCCCGGCTGGCCCGCCGCCGACGCCCGCCACGGCCACGCCGTCGGGGGTGGACCGGAAACGCAGGCGCACCTCGGTCGTCGTCGGCGCGGTGTCGAACCCGCCGTAGGCCCAGCCGACGTCGACCGCAGCCGACCAGGTGCCGTCGGCCGCGACCGCCCCGTCGGCGTCGACGTAGCGCATGGTGAGGTCGGTCAGGCGGGTCGACTCGGCCGTGTCGGTGAGGTCGCCCAGCAGGGCGGCGGCTGCCGTGTCGTCGGGGGCCGCCAGCGCCCGGGCGGCGTCCCGGTCGTAGTCCCCGATCGCGGCCACGAGCCGCTGCAGGGTGGTGGCGGCCCCCGCCGGGTCGACCTCGGCGCCCGCGCGGGGCGGGGGCGCGGCGACGTACGGCTCGTCGGAGGGCCAGGCCCACCAGGCGACCAGCCCGACGACGGCGACGAGCAACAGCGAAGGACCGGCCACCCACCAACGTGGGCGGCCGGTCCTGTCGCTGGAACCGGGCGGGGTGTCGCTCAGGACGGCACCCTCAGCCGGGGCGCACCGCGCCGACGTACGGCATCGAGTTGAGCGGGGCCACGCGGACGCCGCTGCTCGGGTTGGCCGCGTGGACGATCATGCCGTTGCCGATGTACATGCCGACGTGGCTGATCGGGCTGTAGTAGAAGACGAGGTCGCCGGGCTGCAGGTCGGAGGCCGCCACCCGGGTGCCGGTGCCGTACTGCATGCTCGAGGAGTGCGGGAGGCCGACGCCGGCCTGCGCCCAGGCCATCATGGTCAGGCCGGAGCAGTCGAAGGCGCTCGGACCGGCTGCGCCGAAGACGTAGGCGTCGCCCACCTGCGCCATCGCGTACTCGACCGCGGCGGCCGCGCGGCCGGAGGCGGGCACGTCGGAGGGGACACGGGTGCTGCCGCGGGAGAGCAGCTTGCGGCGCTCCTCCTCCTTGAGCCGGTCGAGGAGGGCCTTGGCGTCGGCGAGGTTGTCGTCGATCGTCTCCTTCTCGTCCGCGAGCTGCTCCTCGAGCTCGGCGACCTGGCCGATCCGCTTCTCGGTCGCGTCGCGACGGATGTCGAGCGCCTCGAGACCGTTGCTGTAGTCGTCGAACATGCCCTGCTGGACCTCCTGGAAGGAGGCCATCGTCGAGACGTCGTCGAGCAGGTCGTCGGTGCTGCCCGCGGAGACGACCTCGCCGAGCACACCGAGGTCGGGGCCGCCGTACTGGCGCAGGACGGCGCGGCGGGCCTGGGTGCGGAGGGTGTCGAGGGAGTCCTCGGCGCGCTTCTCGTCGGCCCGGAGCGAGGTGAGGTCCTTGCGCAGGTCGGCGAGCTCGATGCGCGCGTCGTTGAACCGCTCCGAGGCCTGCTCGGCCTCGTGGTAGAGCCGGTCGACGCGCGACTGCACGTCGTCGATGTCGGGCTCGGCCTGGGCGGGCGAGCTGGGCACGAGGCCCAGCGTCGCGGCGACCGCGAGGCCGGAGACCACGGAGGCGAGGCGCACCCGGGGGCTGGTCACAGCGTGGTGGTTCCTTTGCGAGTCGTACGCCTACCGGGTGAGCTGACGGATTCGGGCACGACCTGCCCTACTCCCGCTCCTCACCACCGCTCGCGGTGGTGCCTTGCGGGAGATTCACCCCAGAAGTGTGGTTCCCCGGCTCCCCGGCCGCTCGCGACCAGGGACTCAGCGCGGTGTCCGCGTGGGCCCGGTCGGGCCCAGCTCCACGAACACCTGGAGCAGCACGGTAGTCCGCCGGTCGGGACCCCGCCAAATGTCCGTCCCATCGTCGGCGTGGCCCACCTCACACGTCCCACCAGCCCCACGGATCACCGGCCGGACCCCAGGTCAGGCGGACTCCACCTCGGGGCCGGCGACCGGCCGGACCATCCGCAGCGGCGGCACCAGTCCGCCGTCGGCGAGCACGTCGAGAGCGCGTTGCTCGTCGTCGTCGATGGTCAGCGGCGCGATCTCGGGGGGTGGTCCGAGCAGCACCGTGACCACGCAGTCGTGGCAGGCCAGGCCCCGGACCAAGCAGGAGTCGCAGTCGATCCTCGTCGTCATGCCCCGAGGCTGGCACCGACCTCCGACACAACCCGTTGCCACGGCCGTCCCACCCGCCCCATCCGTCCCGAGCGGGGTGTCGCCACCAGGACTGTCGGCGGTCCCGCCTACCGTCCCGGGCATGACCACGGCGAGCGCCCCCTCCGCAGCCGCCGCGGTGCGCTGGGAGGCCCAGCGCACGCTCGACGAGCTCGGTCGTCCGCTGCACGACCTGACCTTCTGCGTCGTCGACCTCGAGACCACCGGGGGCTCGGCCCAGGGCGGGTCGATGATCACCGAGATCGGCGCGGTCAAGGTGCGCGGCGGCGAGGTCCTCGGGGAGTTCCAGACCCTGGTCAACCCCCGCGCCGAGATCCCGGCGTTCATCGCGGTCCTCACCGGCATCAGCAACTCGATGGTCGTCGACGCCCCGCCGATCGAGTCGGTGCTGCCGGCGTTCCTCGAGTTCGCCCAGGGGTGCGTGCTGGTGGCCCACAACGCGCCGTTCGACGTCGGCTTCCTGCGCCACTTCGCCGAGCAGCAGCAGCGCCCCTGGCCGGCCTTCGACGTCCTCGACACCGCGGTACTCGCGCGCCGCGTGGTGACCCGCGACGAGTCCCCCAACCACAAGCTGTCCTCGCTGGCGCGGGTCTTCCGCTCCGCCACCACGCCCAACCACCGGGCGCTCTCCGACGCCCGGGCCACCGTCGACGTGCTCCACGGGCTGATGGAGCGCGTCGGCGCCCAGGGCGTGAGCACGCTGGAGGAGCTGCAGACGTTCTCGTCACGGGTCCACCCGGAGCAGCGGCGCAAGCGTCACCTCGCCGCGGCGCTCCCCCACGCTCCGGGCGTCTACCTCTTCCGCGACGCCTCCGCCAAGGTCCTGTACGTCGGCACCTCGCGCGACCTGCGCAAGCGCGTGGGGTCCTACTTCACCGCCTCCGAGACCCGTTCGCGCATCGGCGAGATGGTGCGTCTCGCCGACCGGGTCGACGCCGTGGAGTGCGCCACGCCCCTCGAGGCCGAGGTGAGGGAGCTGCGCCTGATCGCCGAGCACAAGCCGCCCTACAACCGGCGCTCGAAGTTCCCGGAGAAGACCACCTTCGTCAAGCTCACCCGCGAGGCGTGGCCCCGCCTGTCCATGGTGCCGAGGGTCCTCGACGACGACGCCGACTACCTCGGGCCGTTCTCCTCCCGCAGCAGCGCCGAGAAGTGCCTGGCGGCCCTGCACGACACCTTCCCGGTCCGGCAGTGCACGGGCCGGCTCGGACGGCGACCGAGCCGCGCGCCGTGCGTGCTCGCCGAGATGGGTCGGTGCCTGTCGCCCTGCGACGGCAGCGTCGACGAGCACACCTACGCCGCCGTCGTCCGGCAGCTCCGCGAGACCCTCCTGCAGCGCCCCGACGACGTCGTCGACGTGGTCAACGAGCGCATGGCTGCGCTGGCCGCGGAGGAGCGGTTCGAGGAGGCGGGGGTCCACCGCGACCGGCTCGCCTCGTTCGTCCGTGCGGCGGCCCGCACCCAGCGGCTCACCTCCCTGACCCGCTGCCCCGAGCTCGTCGCCACCCGTCGCGACGACGACGGCCACTGGTCGGTCCACGTCGTGCGCTGGGGCCGGCTCGCCGCCGCCGGCGTCATCCCGCCGGGGGCCGACGCCCACGCCTGGGTGGCGGCGCTGCGCGACGGCGCCGAGACCGTGCTCCCGCCCGACGGCACGGCCGGGCCGACCCCCGTCGCGACCGCCGAGGAGACCGAGCGCGTCCTGCGCTGGCTCGAGGCTCCCGGCGTGCGGCTGGTCCACGTCGACGGCGAGTGGACCTGCCCCGTCGCCGGCGCCGGCCGCGAGCTCCCCCGGCACGGCCAACGCGCCGCGGTCGAGCCCGCCGCCTTCGCACTAGGGTGACGCCATGATCACCGCCATCGTGTTCGTGAAGGCCGCGGTCGACCGGATCCCCGAGGTCGCCGAGGCGATCGCGGCCCTCGACGGCGTGACCGAGGTCTACTCCGTCACCGGCCAGATCGACCTGATCGCGATGGTCCGGGTCCGCCACCACGACGACGTCGCCGCCGTCGTCGCCGACCGGGTCAACAAGGTCGACGGCGTCCGCGAGACCGAGACCCACATCGCGTTCCGGGCCTACTCCCGGCACGACCTCGAGTCGGCGTTCTCCCTCGGTCTCGACTGAGCTCCCGGGCGGTCGGTGCCCGACCAGCCCTTTTCCGTAGTCCTTTGGGACTAGCGGGCCCCCATGGACCCCGCGGCCGACCTACCGTGAGGCGTTCGCGTCGTCTCTCGAGGGATCACCCGTGCCGCTCCCCCCACGCCCGGCCGTCGCCGGCATCACCAGCTTGACCGTCGCTGTCGGTTCGCTCCTGGTCTCGTTCCCCACGGCCTCGGCTGCGCCGGCCTCCCCCTCGGGACTCCAAGCCGTGGGCGAGGTCCAGGCCGGCCTGCCGGTGCTCCAGTGGCGTCCGAGCGCCGCCGCGACGACGTACGAGGTGCAGATCGACGCCGACCCCGACTTCAGCGCCCCGGACGTCACCGCACGAACCGCAAACACCTCCTACGCCCACACCTCGGTGCTCGCGGCCGGCACCCAGTACTGGCGGGTCCGTGCCGTCGGTAGCGACCGGTCGGGCTCGGCCTGGTCGACCGACGAGCTGACCGTCGCCCGCACCCCGACCCCGACGCTGACGGCCCCCACCGACGGTGCGCCGCTCCCCCAGCCCGATGAGCCCCCGCTGCTGCAGTGGACGACCGTCCCCGGCGCGGTCCGGTACGTCGTCCAGCTCGACGACGAGATCGGCTTCGCTGGTGCGAAGGAGTACGACACGCAGGCCGGGTCGATGGTCGTTGCGGACCCGTTGTCACCCGGCAAGGACTACTTCTGGCGGGTCAAGGCTGTGCGGAGCACGGGCATCGAGTCAGCGTTCTCCGCTGCGCGCTCCTTCAGCGTCGGCGCACTGGCGACGCCCGAGATCGTGAGCCCGGCCGCCGGTGCCGATCTCACCGACGTAGTCCTGGACTGGCGCCCGGTCGCCGGCGCCCGTTACTACGACCTCGAGGTCAGCACCGATCGAGACTTCGCGGGGATCGTGGACACGCGCTCGAAGATGACAGGCACGCGCTACTCGCCGGTCGTGACGTACGACAACAACGACCAGTACTTCTGGCGGGTGCGCGCCGTCTCGAGCGACGCCAGCGTCAAGTCGGCGTGGACGTCGTCGCTCAACACGTTCCGGCGCTCGTGGAACGACGCACCCGAGCCGGTCTACCCGCTGTCCACGACGGACCAGGTCGCAGATCCGCTCTTCTTCCAGTGGACGGCCGTCGCCCACGCCACCCAGTACGAGCTCCAGGTCGGCGACGACCCGAACTTCTCGCCCGACACCTTCGAGTCGTGCCAGACGGCGGCCACCACCTACACGCCCGGCCAGTTCGCCCTGAACCTCAGTACCGGCTCCGTGCGCCCCGAGCTCTGCTATCCGGACCTGGGCCGGACCAACTACTGGCGCGTCCGTCCGCTCGACCTGCCGTTCCGCAAGTCCGGCGAGGTCGTGCCCGGCGTACAGGGACTCTTCTCCGCGACCCAGGCCTTCGTCTACCAACCCGAGACCTTCGCCCCCGACGGCTTCAGTCCGACGAACGGCGAGGTCGTCGACGTCCCGACGCTCCGCTGGCACCCGCTCCAGCAGTCGCAGGCCCAGTCCTACGACGTCAGGATCTTCAACCGGGCAGGGAGCCAGGTCGTCCGAGCCACGACGTACGGCTCCTCCTACACGCCGACGCGGAAGCTGCAGGCGAAGGACGGCCCCTTCCGCTGGTCCGTGGCTGCGACCGAGGTCGACGCACAGCCGGGATCGCTCGGCTACAGCAACTCCTTCCAGGTGTCGGACCAGGTCCCGGCGCTTCCGGGACAGCCGCTCGAGGCCACATCCGGGACTGGTCCACACCTGCGGACACCAAGCTTTGCGTGGGTGCCATACCCCGGCGCAGAGTCCTACTCCGTCCGCATCTTCCGGCCGGGCACCAACATCACCATCGACCAGAACGCCGAGCTCATGAACGAGGCCTTGGCCTACAACGAGGTGACCGAGACCTCGAGGCTCCTCCTGGCACCCGGGACCTACGAGTGGCGCGTCACCGCCACGATGGCGACCGGCTCCGTCGAGGGGCCGGCACACACGTTCAGCATCCAGCCGCTCGCCGCAGTCTCAGGGCAGATGCTGGCCCTCGACGGCGACACCCTGGTCGCGGGCGACGGATGCGTCGGCAGCACGGTCGCTGGATCAGTTCCCTGCGAGGACGTGCCGTCTACCCCGGTCCTGAGCTGGGACCCGGTGCCAGGCGCCGCATTGTACGTCGTGTACGTGGCACAGGACGACCGCTTCACCAACCTGGTCGAGGCGACGACGGCCATGAGCGCGACCAGCAACACCATCTTCACCCCGACCATGAAGGCTCGCGCCTCCACCCTGGAGGACAGCGTCGCCGGGGCCTCTTACTACTGGCACGTCAGGCCCTGCAAGTCGGTGACCCACTGCGCGGCCGACCCCGTGTCAGCGTCGACCAGCCTGGCCACCAACCGCTTCCGCAAGAAGTCGCCGGCCATCGAGGGCGGTACTGCGACGGCGGGCACCGGTGACGGCTCGGAGGTCGTGTTCAGCTGGCGCGACTATCGCGACACCAACGGCGACACGGTGTGGTCGGAGACCGGCGAGAAGTCCAACCAGTCAGCGCAGAAGTACGAGCTCCAGGTGTCGTCGGTGCGGTCGTTCGCGACTCTGCTCGAGAGCGCCGTCGTCGACCAGCCGACGTACACGTCCCACCTGACGCTCTATCCCGACGGCCCGGTCTTCTGGCGGGTCAGGGCCGCCGATGCTCGGCCGGACGACACCCGCAACCGTCTCACCTGGTCTGAGACCTACCTGGTCGACAAGCAGGCGCCCGAAGTCACGGTGCGCGAACCGATCAATGGAGCGCGAATCAGCGGGTCGATCCCCCTGCGGTGGGCCCCGCAGGCTTACGCCCAGGCGTACCAGGTGCAGGTGGCGGCCAACAACGACGCCAACTTCTCCGCGGAGAACGTGCTCTTCACCGCGAGGACCGCGCAGACCGCCTACACCTGGGACCAGGTCATCCCGGCCTCCGCTCTGCCCTACGTCTGGCGCGTTCGTCGTGTCGACTCGGTCGGCAACCTGGGAGCGTGGTCCGAGCCTCGCCGGTTCACGAACCCGGGCGCCAGTCCGAGCGCGGCGCTGCCCGCGCCAGGAGCCGCGGTGCCCGCGTCCAGGACGCTGTTCTCCTGGTCCCTCGTCCCCGGTGCGACGACGTACCTCCTCGAGGTCCGCGAGGGCACGCGGACTCGATCGTTCACGACTGCGGCCAACGCCTATGCGCCCACCACGGCGTTCGCCACCGGGGTTCGCCAGTGGCGGGTCGTGGCCCTGGACGCGGGCCGCAGACCCGTGGGCGCCAGCGGCTACCGCTCGTTCGTCGTCGACGCCACGGCCCCGACCGTGCTCTCCGTCGGACCTCGAGGCACCGTCCCCCGCAAGCCGACCCTGACCGTCCGATTCTCGGAGCGTGTCCGGGGCGTCTCCGCGGTCTCGGTCCGTCTGGTCCGCTCCGGCTCCGCCAAGGCGGTGCCGATCTCGGTGTCCGTGCGACCCGACGGACGGTCGGCTGTTGTCCGCCCGCGGAGCAAGCTGCCCCGCGGCAAGAGTTTCCGGATGACCATCAGCGCCGGGATCACCGACGGGAGCGGCAACGCACTGCGGCCGCAGACGGTCACTCTCCGCACGAAGCGCTGATCCGCGCAGGGCGCTCGGCGGGTCACCCGGTAGCGTCCTCCGGATGACCTGGCTCGACGTGCTGGGGTGGGGCGGGAGCGCCCTGCTCGTCTTCTCCCTGCTCCAGACGCGGGTGCTGCGCTTCCGGGCGCTCAACCTCGTGGCGTGCGTGATCCTCGTGGCGTTCAACGCCCTCGTCGGGGTCTGGCCGATGGTGGGGATGAACGCCGTGCTGTCGGCGATCAACGTGTGGTTCCTGGTGCGGCTCCTGCGCGACCGGCACGACGAGGCGGCGTTCACCGTGGTCCAGGTGCGACCCGACGACGCCTACCTCGACCACCTGCTGGCCGTGCACGGCGCCGACATCGCCCGGTTCCAGCCCGAGGCGACCTGGGCCCCGGCGGCCGGGCGCGACCACGCGTTCGTCGTGGCGCGCGGCGACGAGGCCGTCGGGGTCGTGCTGCTCGACGCCGACCCCGCCACCCCCGGTACGGCGCGGGTGCGGCTCGACTACGTGACGCCCCGCTTCCGCGACTTCACGCCGGGCGAGTTCCTGTGGCGGCGCAGCGGGGCGGTGGCCGCCCTCGGCTTCCGCCGCGTCGTCACCCCGCCCCAGATGGTCGGGGCGTACTACGACCGGCTCGGGTTCGAGCGCGAGGGCGAGGTCTACGCGCTCGACCTGTGACGGTCAGCCGGCCGCGGCGATCCAGCGGTCGAGCGCGGCCTGCGCTCCCCCGGAGTCGATGGCCTCGGCGGCCCTCGCGATCCCGGCGGCCAGCGCCTCAGGCACCGCGGAGCCGTCGGCGGCGTGCACGGCCAGGGCGGCACCGGCGTTGAGGACGACGGCGTCGCGGACCGGGCCCTGCTCGCCGGCGAGCAGCCGACGGACGACCTCGGCGTTGTGGGCGGCGTCGCCACCCAACAGGTCCTCGGTGGTCGCCCGGGCCAGGCCGAGCTCGGCCGGGTCGATGCTGACCGGGCCCGACACGGTGCCGCCGGTGGCGACGTACACCGTCGAGGTGGTGGTCGTGGTGAGCTCGTCGAGCCCGTCGTCCCCGCGGAAGACCCAGGCGTCGGACCCGCGCGCGGCGAAGACGCCGGCCATGACCGGCACCATCCGCGGGTCGGCGCAGCCGATGGCCTGGGCCGCCGGCCGGACGGGGTTGGCCAGCGGACCGAGGAAGTTGAAGGTCGTGCCGATGCCGAGCTCGCGCCGGGGCGCGGCGGTGTGCCGCATGGCGGGGTTGAAGGCGGCGGCGAAGCAGAAGGTGATGCCGGCCTCCACCGCCACGGCGGCGACCCGGTCGGCCGGCAGGTCGAGGCGTACGCCGAGGGCCTCGAGCACGTCGGCGCTGCCCGCCATGGAGGACGCCGAGCGGTTGCCGTGCTTGACGACCCGTACGCCGGCCCCTGCGGCCACGATCGCGGCCATGGTCGAGATGTTGACGGAGTTGGAGCGGTCGGCCCCGGTGCCGACGACGTCGAGCAGCCGGCCCTCGACCTCGATCGGCGTACGTCGCGCGTACATCGCGTCGGCCAGGCCGGAGACCTCCTCGACCGTCTCGCCCTTGGCCCGCAAGGCGACGGCGAACCCGGCGATCTGGGCCGGCGTCGCCTCGCCGGAGAGCACCTCGCCCATCGCCCAGGCCGCCTGGCCAGCGGTCAGGTCACGACGCTCGACCAGCGCCGACAGGACGTCGGGCCAGGTCACGACGCCGCCGACGCTCACGTGGTCGACGGCACGCGGTCGCGGAGCAGCCGGACGACCGCCTCCGCGAGCTGGATCGGGTCGATCGGGTGCGGCACGGCCGCCTCGGCCCGCGACCACGTCGCCAGCCAGGCGTCCTGGGGCCGCCCGGTGAGCACCAGGATGGGCGGGCACCGGAAGATCTCGTCCTTGAGCTGCTTGGCGATGCCCATGCCGCCGGCGGGGACGGCCTCGCCGTCGAGGATCGCGAGCGCGATCGTGCCGGTGTCCATGTGCTGGATCACGACCGGCTCGGTGGCCACCTCGACGTACTCGACCTCGGGCAGGTCGGGGTGCGGCCGACGGCCGAGGGCGAGGATCACCTGCTGGCGCACGGAGGAGTCGTCGCTGTAGACGAGCACCTTGAGGCGGGCCGTGGAGGACGAGGCGTCGGTCACGCGCGCCATGCTAGTGCGCGGCCCACCCCGGCTCAGTCGCGGGACACCGCCTCGGCCGGTCCGCGGGCGGCCTCGGCCTCGCGTGCCCGCGCCTCCCTGGCCTCGAGCAGGTCGAGCCGCCGGTCCTCGCGCTTGGCCTCGGCCATCGAGGAGCGCACCCACTGCACGAACAGCACGGCGAAGAACGACAGCCCGATCAGGTCGCCCGAGCCCCAGAGGATGCCGCCGGCCAGCTCCTGGTCGGCGTACGGGTCGGGCAGCCAGGAGCCCATCGGGCCCTCGGCGAGCCGCGGGTACCAGTCGCCGCCGAGCAGCGTCGACTGCCCCATGATCGTCACGCCGAGGAAGGCGTGGAAGGGCAGCGTCATCGCGGTCAGCAGCACCCGGAACGGGTAGCCGACGCGTCCCGGCACCGGGTCGATGCCCATCAGCGGCCAGAAGAACAGCGCCCCCACCATCACCAGGTGCAGGTGCATCATCTCGTGCACCCACACGTGCTCGAGCGAGGCGCGGTACCACCCGGAGAAGTAGAGCGCCCACGGCGAGATGACGTAGAGCGTGAACGTCAGCGGCGGGAAGGACAGGACCTTCGCCACCCGCGAGTGCAGCACGGCCAGCAGCCAGCGCCGGGGCCGGGCGGGCAGCGTGCGCAGCGCGAGCGTGACCGGCGCCCCGAGGGCCAGCGCCAGCGGCACCACCATCGAGAGCACCATGTGCTGGACCATGTGCACGCTCAGCAGCGTCGTGTCGTACGCCGCCAGGCCGGACGTCGTGGCGACCAGGAACGCCCCCATGCCGACGACGACGAACGCGACCGTCCGGCCCACCGGCCAGCGGTCCCCGCGCCGCCGCAGCGTGCGCACGCCCAGCAGGTAGAGACCGGCCACCCAGACCGTCAGGACGACCGGCAGCGGGGCCAGGTGCCACTCGCTGAAGAAGCTCCCCGCGGTGAAGCGCGGGAGCACCTCGGCGGCGGCCGGAACGGCGGCGGACAGGGGCGTTTCCACCCTTGTGACATTACGCGCAGCCCTGAATCGGGGGGTGTGGTGGCTGCGGGCCGACGGGGAGACATAATGAAGGGGTGGCGACGACTGCAACGATCCCGGCTTCCCGCCTGCACGGGCACCACGACCGCCCGTCCATGGTCGCGGTCGGCACGATCATCTGGCTCGCGAGCGAGCTGATGTTCTTCGCGGCGCTGTTCGCCGCCTACTTCACGATCCGCTCGGTCAGCCCCGAGCTGTGGGCCGAGAACACCGAGGCCCTCAACATCCCCTTCGCCTCGGCCAACACCACGATCCTGGTGCTGTCCTCGCTGACCTGCCAGCTCGGCGTGTTCGCGGCCGAGCGCGGCCAGGTGGGCCGCTCGGGCGGGGTGCTCGACTTCCGCAAGTGGGGCCTGCGCGAGTGGTTCATCCTCACCTACCTCATGGGGGCGGTGTTCATCGGTGGACAGGCCCTGGAGTACGCCGAGCTCATCCACGAGGGCATCACCATCCAGGACTCGGCCTACGGCTCGATGTTCTACCTGACCACCGGCTTCCACGGCATCCACGTGACCGGCGGCCTCATCGCCTTCCTGTTCGTGCTGGGCCGCACCTACCTGGCCCGCAAGTTCACCCACGAGCAGGCCGTCAGCGCGATCGTCGTGTCCTACTACTGGCACTTCGTCGACGTGGTGTGGATCGGGCTGTTCGCCACGATCTACCTCATCAAGTAGCCCACCCGACCCGCCCCCACAGCACCATCCCTCCCGGCTGCACCCGGTACACCCGGCACCACACGTAGAAACAAGGGACGAGACAGACAAGTGCGACTCCTCAACCGCTCCGCCGGCCGCCTCTCGCGCCACCGCAGAGGTCCTGTGGCCGGGCTCGTGGTCCTGCTGCTCGCGCTGCTCCTGACCGGCGGCGCCTACTCGTTGTTCTCCCCCGGCGCCACCGCCGGACAAGCCGACACCTCCGCTGAGGACGTCACCAAGGGTCGCGAGCTGTTCCTCGTCGGCTGCGCGTTCTGCCACGGCCGCAACGGCGAGGGCGTCCTCACCGTCGAGGGCACCCAGTACGGCCCGGCCCTCAGCGACGTCGGCGGCGCCTCGGTCGACTTCCAGGTCGGCACCGGCCGCATGCCGCTGGCCCAGCCCGGCCAGCAGGCCGAGCGCAAGCCCCCCGTCTACACCGACGAGGAGGTGCGCCAGCTCGCGGCGTACGTCGACACGCTGGGCGCCGGCCCCGCCGTCCCCGACGAGTCGGCCTACACGCTGCCCAGCGACTTCACCGACGAGGAGCGCGAGTCCGCGATCACCCGCGGTGGGCAGATCTTCCTCACCAACTGCACGGCCTGCCACAACTTCGACGGCGCCGGCGGCGCGATGCCGCGCGGTGGCTACGCCCCGACCCTGCGGGGCGTGGAGCCGAAGTACATCTACGAGGCGCTGCTCACCGGCCCGCAGCAGATGCCCACGTTCTCCGACGGCAACCTGACCCCCGACGAGAAGCGCGACGTCATCGCCTACCTCGAGGACACCGGCGCCAAGCCCGCCTACAGCGGCTTCGGCCTCGGCAACCTCGGCCCGGTGAGCGAGGGCCTGTTCGCCTGGATCGTCGGCATCGGCCTGCTCGTCGGCTTCGCCATCTGGATCGCGGCGCACACCACGCGCTCGTCCCGGCAGAAGCCCGGCGGCAGCTCCAACCTCCCGGTCAACCTCTCCGACGGGGAGCCCGGCAGCCCGAAGGGGGGCAACGCATGACCGACCTCGAGAAGCACGGCGACGACCAGCACGGCGACGACCACGGCACCCCGGACGACGCCCAGGGTCGCCTGCCCGCGATGACGGGGGGCTACCTCCCCGTCGAGGAGCCGATCGCCAACCCGGGCCTGCCCGAGCACACCTGGCGTCCCACCGACGTCGACGAGGGCGCGGCCAAGCGGGCCGAGCGTCAGGTCTCCCTGATGTTCCTGCTCTCGGGCGTGTGCACCGTGCTGTTCGTCGTGGCCTACTTCACCCTCGACATCGGCGACAACTGGACCACCTTCGGTGGCCTCGGGGCGTCGACGTTGTTCCTCGGCCTCACCCTCGGTGGCGCCCTGCTGCTCATCGGCGTCGGCATCATCCAGTGGGCCCGCAAGCTCATGGCCGACCACGAGATCGTCGAGATGCGCCATCCGGCCCGGTCCTCCGACGAGGACCGCGAGACCACCGCGGCGGTCCTGCAGACCGGGCTCGAGGAGTCCGGCTTGGGCAAGCACTCGATGATCCGTCGCACGCTGCTGCTCTCCACCGGCCTGCTGGCCGCACCCGCCGTCATCCTGCTGCGCGACCTCGGTCCCAGCCCGGCCTCGGTGGCCAATGCCGAGGAGGGCACCGGGCTCAAGCACACCTTCTGGGGCACCGGTGACCGCATCCGCGTCGTCCGCGACGTCGTCGGCACCCCGATCCGCCCGGCCGACCTGCAGATCGGCGACCTGGTCAACGGCGTCCCCGACGGCCTCCTCGAGCTCGAGGGCATCGAGCTGCAGGTCGCCAAGGCCAAGGCCGCGGTGATCATGGTCAAGATGGAGCCCCGGGAGATCACCCCGGGCCCGGGCCGGGAGGACTGGTCGGTCGACGGCGTCATCTGCTACTCCAAGATCTGCAGCCACGTCGGCTGCCCCATCTCCTTGTACGAGCGCACCACCCACCACGTGCTGTGCCCGTGCCACCAGTCGACGTTCGACCTTGCGGACTCGGCTAAGGTGGTCTTTGGACCGGCCGGAAGGCCGCTCCCCCAGCTGCACCTGGGTGTCGACGACGAGGGTTACCTCGTGGCCGAAGGAGACTTCACAGAACCCGTCGGACCTAGCTTCTGGGATCGTGAGAAATGAGCATCGACACCAGCAAGGTTGCTGACAGCAACGCCACCAGTGCAGCCAAGGCGTCCAAGCCGTCCAAGGCCGGCGCCGTAGCGACCTGGGCCGATGACCGGCTCGGGCTCGCGGGTGCCATGAAGAAGAACCTGCGCAAGGTCTTCCCGGACCACTGGTCCTTCATGCTCGGCGAGATCGCTCTGTGGAGCTTCGTCGTCGTGCTCCTCACCGGCGTCTTCCTGACGTTCTGGTACGTCCCGAGCATGGGCGAGGTCGAGTACCAGGGCTCCTACGACCCGCTCCGGGGCGTGCACATGTCCGAGGCCTACGCCTCGACGCTGCACCTGTCCTTCGACGTGCGCGGCGGCCTGCTGCTGCGCCAGATGCACCACTGGGCAGCCATGATCTTCATCGCCTCGATGATGATCCACCTGCTCCGCGTGTGGTTCACCGGCGCGTTCCGCAAGCCCCGCGAGCTCAACTGGGTCATCGGCTGCCTGCTGCTGTTCCTCGGCACGCTCGAGGGCTTCACCGGCTACTCGCTGCCCGACGACCTGCTCTCCGGCACCGGCATCCGCGCCGCCGACGGCTTCCTGAAGGCCACGCCGGTCGTGGGCTCCTACATGTCGTTCTTCCTCTTCGGCGGCGAATTCCCGGGCGAGTCGATCATCCCGCGGCTCTACACCATCCACGTGCTGCTGATCCCCGGCCTGCTGGTCGCCCTGGTCGCGGCCCACATGCTGCTGCTCGTCTACCACAAGCACACGCAGTGGCCTGGCCCCGGTCGCACCAACGACAACGTCGTGGGCTACCCCATGCTCCCGGTGTACGCCGCCAAGGCCGGTGGGTTCTTCTTCATCGTCTTCGGTGTCGTCGCCATCATGGGCGCGACCATGACCATCAACGGCGTCTGGAAGTTCGGGCCCTACGACCCGACCAAGGTGACGGCCGGCTCGCAGCCCGACTGGTACATGGGCTGGCCCGACGGCCTGCTGCGCGTCATCCCCGGCTGGGAGTCGGTGATCGGTGGCTACACGATCTCGTGGAACGTCATGATCCCGATCCTGATCACGCCGCCGGCCCTGCTGGTCCTGCTGATCATGCTGCCGTTCATCGACCAGTGGATCACCAAGGACAAGCGGGACCACCACCTGCTGCAGCGTCCGCGTGACGCCCCGACGCGCACGGCGATCATGGTCGCCCTGATGACGTTCTACGGTCTGGCCTGGGCCGCCGGCGGCAACGACATCATCGCGATCAAGCTGCACCTGTCGATCAACCAGATCACCTACTTCATGCGTGGT
This sequence comes from Nocardioides litoris, assembly GCF_006346315.1. Taxonomy (GTDB): domain Bacteria; phylum Actinomycetota; class Actinomycetes; order Propionibacteriales; family Nocardioidaceae; genus Nocardioides; species Nocardioides litoris. The sequence goes on from NZ_VDMR01000003.1 coordinate 348,449, forward strand.
GCTCTGTTCATCGGCCCGGTGATCGCCTTCATCATCACCAGGCGCTGGTGCATCTCGCTGCAGCGGCACGACCGCGAGAAGCTGCTCCACGGCTACGAGACCGGCGTCATCATGCGGTCCCCCGACGGTGGCTACAGCGAGCGCCACCTCCCGATCAGCGAGTCCGAGGCCTACCGCCTCACCGCTCGTGACCGCGAGAAGGTGTTCACCGCCGACGGCCGCATCGACGAGAACGGTGTCGCCGCTCCCGGTGGCCGTCTGGACGGCGTCCGCGCCAAGCTGTCGACGCTCATGTACGCCGACAACATCCAGAAGCCGACGCGGGCCGAGCTCGAGGAGGCGCACCACCACGCCGAGCACGAGAAGGCCCTCACCGCGGCCCTGACCGGCCACGCCGCCGACGGCCACCAGTTCGACGGCAAGCGCCCCGTCGACGACGAGGCCCTGCGCGGCGACTGACCGACCCGCTCCACCAGATCGACCCGTCGTAGTCCTACGGCGGGTCGATCTGCTTTTCGCAGGTGGAACACCGAGCCCCAGCACCGCCGCCCCGAGCACTACGGCGGCCGGGCCCAGGAGTCGCTCAGCCCGATCGCAAGAGCCCTGCGGGCGTGACGCGGTCAGCAGCGGGGAGGCACAGGTGCGATTGGCACGCTCCTGAAGCCAGACGGAGCTGCACACCACTCCCCCGGCTCGGACCGGGACCAGCCCGGTCGGAGTACTTCGACACGCAGGCCTACCAGCTGGCGAAGACACCGGGCCGCTTGCCGCACGGTCCCGGGCTGAGCTGGAACGTGCCCGAGCCGCCGCCAGCGAGACCACCCGGCGAGCGGGACCTGACGGCGGTCCGGTAGCCGGAGGACGGGCAGCGGCCGCCGAGGGTGCCCCTGATCGAGACCTGGCGGACGTTCTTCCGCACGACCTCGCCGATGTACATCGCGGTGTTCTGCCGGATCTCGACGACCCGGGTCGACCCGCCGTGCCACCGGAGATGTCCGGCTGGGCCTGGACCGTCGAGGTGGTGAAGCCGAGCACGACGATCGTTGCCAGGGCAGCACGAAGGCGACGCCCGAACCCGTTCGCGCCCAGCGCGCCGCTGTGGCACCGCCCACGGACACGGTCAGAGGCGGACGTCCCCGTCGGGTCCGCTCCCCGAGCGGAGCCCGACGGGTCAGAGGGCCGAGTGCGTCCGGTAGTCGGCGAAGGAGGTGTTCCAGTCGCCGTAGCCGTTGTCGAAGGTCATCTCGCGGTCGGTGCCGGTGTACTCGACGACGTCGCCGCGACGGCTCATGTCGTAGAGCCACTTGGCGTTCTCGGTGCTGAGACCCGTGCAGCCGTGCGAGACGTTGGCGTTGCCCTGGGAGCCGACCGACCACGGCGCGGCGTGGATGAACTCTCCGGAGTAGGTCAGGCGCATCGCCCACTGCACGTTGTCGATGTCGTAGGCCTCGGAGCTGCCCTGCGGGATGCCGACGGTCTCGGAGTTCATCCGCTTGGAGTCGAACTTCTCGATGATGACCTTGGTGCCCGAACGGGTCGTGAAGCCGGGCTTGCCGGTGGTGATCGGGATGGTGCGCAGCAGCTTGCCGTTGCTGAAGACCTTCATCTGGTGGGTCTTGGCGTCGACCTGGTAGATGTGGGCGTCACCGACGGTGAAGTCGACGTCGCGGTCCTCCTGGCCGTAGATGCCGTCGCCGGCGTCGACCCCGTTGACGTCGACGTCGACGCTGACCTCGGTGCCGGGTCGCCAGTAGGACTTGGGGCGCCAGTGGGCCTCGTTGCCGTTCAGCCAGTACCAGGAGCCCTCCTGCGCGGGCTGCGAGGTGACCGTCATGTGGCGCTCGAACTCGGCGCGGTCGGTCACGGCGACGTCGAAGGTCACGATGACGGGCATGCCGACGCCCACGGTCTCGCCGTCCAGAGGCGCCACCGACGGGTAGGTCTGCTCGGCCAGCGTGAGGTCGGCCGTGGTGAACCGCTGCCGCAGCTGCGAGGAGCCCTCGCCGTCGTCGGCCGTCGCCCGCACGGTGTAGGTGGTGCCCGGCTCGAGCCTGTCGGAGGCGGTCCACGAGGCGCCGTCGTCGCTCAGCGCACCCTCGACGGTGCCCTCGGGCGAGGACACGGTCACCTCACCCAGGGAGCCGCTCTCGGCGCTGACCTCGACGAGCGTCGAGACGGGGACCGCCGAGGCGCCGCGCTTGACGTTGACGTCGATCGCGGGCCCGCTGGGCTTCTCGGCCACCCCGGCGCCCGTGGCGCCGCCGTCGGCGCTGCCGGTCGCGTCACCGCGCCGCTGGCCGCCGGCGTCGCCGTCGCCGCCGGAGCAGGCGACGAGCGAGACCCCGAGGACGCCGGCGAGGGCGACCGCGGCGAGGCGGCGGGCCGAGGCTCGGCCCGAGAGGCGCTGGGACATGAGCACTCCAAGCGGGTGTGGCGACTGGTCCGGACGATGAAGCCTAACCGGCGGCCGGTCACGAACCCGAAACAACGACGGCCCGGGGCGTCGCCCCGGGCCGTCGTCGGATGATGCAGGTGGGTCTGCTCAGTGAGCGTGCTCGCCCCGGTAGTACTCGAAGACCAGGCCCTGCAGGGCCAGGGAGCCCAGGGCGCCGCCGATGATGAACAGCCACCAGGCGCCGGCGGCGACGCCGAAGACCATGACGGCCAGGGTGGCGCCGCACCACAGCGGCCACCAGGAGTACGGCGGGAAGAACCCGAGCTCGCCCGCGCCGTCGGCGATCTCGCCGTCCTTGCGGTCCTCGGGGCGCTCGTCCATCTTCCGGGCGTGGAAGCCGAGGTACATCGTGACCATGAGGGTCAGCAGGCCGGTCATGACGAGCGCCGACGTACCCGTCCAGTCACCACCGCTGTCGCCCGCGTCGGTCACCAGCCAGTAGGCCGGCGTCACCAGCACCAGGAAGATGGTGGTGATGCCGAAGATCCAGGCCTCGGCCTTCATCGCTCGTCACCCTCCGTGTCGTTGCGCTGCATGCGCTCCTTGAGCAGCGTGTCGCGACCCTCCATGTCCGGGGCGTCGGCGAACTTGCCGTCACGCGCAGCGGCGTTCTCCTCCATCTCGATGGCCGCGACCTCGGGGTGGTGCAGGTCGAAGGCCGGCGACTCCGATCGGATGCGCGGGATGGAGTGGAAGTTGTGGCGCGGCGGCGGGCAGCTGGTGGCCCACTCGAGCGAGCGGCCCCAGCCCCACGGGTCGTCGACCTCGACCTTGGGCGCCTTGCGGGAGACCCAGAGGTTGTAGAGGAACGGCAGCATCGAGGCGCCGAGCAGGAACGAGCCGAGCGTGGAGACCTGGTTGAGCGTGGTCCAGCCGTCGGCCTCGGTGTAGTCGGCGTAGCGGCGCGGCATGCCCTCGACACCCAGCCAGTGCTGGACGAGGAACGTGACGTGGAAGCCGACGAACAGCAGCCAGAAGTGCAGCTTGCCGAGGCGCTCGTCGAGCATCCGGCCGGTCATCTTGGGCCACCAGAAGTAGAAGCCCGCGAACATCGCGAACACCACGGTGCCGAAGACGACGTAGTGGAAGTGCGCCACCACGAAGTAGGAGTCGGAGACGTGGAAGTCCAGCGGCGGGCTGGCCAGGATGATGCCGGTCAGGCCACCGAACAAGAAGGTCGTGAGGAAGCCGATCGACCACAGCATCGGGGTGTCGAAGGAGACGGACCCGCCCCACATCGTGCCGATCCAGTTGAAGAACTTCACGCCTGTCGGCACGGCGATCAAGAACGTCATGCCGGAGAAGAACGGCAGGTTGACCGACCCGGTGACGAACATGTGGTGGGCCCAGACGGCGACCGAGAGGATCGCGATGCCGAGCGTGGCGCCCACGAGGCCGACGTAGCCGAAGATCGGCTTGCGGCTGAAGACGGGGAGGATCTCGGTCACGATGCCGAAGAACGGCAGCGCGATGATGTAGACCTCTGGGTGCCCGAAGAACCAGAACAGGTGCTGCCAGAGGATCGCGCCGCCGTGGGCGGTGTCGAAGACGCTGGCCCCGATCTGGCGGTCGGCCTCCAGCATCAGCAGCGCGCCGGCGAGGATCGGGAACGCGATGAGCACCAGCAGGCTGGTGATGAGGGTGTTCCAGGTGAACAGCGACATCCGGAACATCGTCAGGCCCGGCGCACGCATGCAGATGATCGTGGTGATGAAGTTGACCGCGCCGAGGATGGAGCCGAGACCGGCCATCCACAGGCCCATGATCCACAAGTCACCACCGACGCCCGGCGAGCGGACCGCGTCGGAGAGCGGGGTGTAGGCGAACCAGCCGAAGTCGGCCGCTCCGCTCGGGGTCAGGAACCCGGAGCCCGCGATGATGCCGCCGAACAGGAACAGCCAGTAGCTGAACATGTTCAGGCGCGGGAACGCGACGTCGGGCGAGCCGATCTGCAGCGGCATGATCACGTTGGCGAAGCCGAAGAACAGCGGCGTCGCGAACAGCAGCAGCATGATCGTGCCGTGCATCGTGAACAGCTGGTTGTACAGCTGCTCGTTGACGACCTGGCTGCCGGGGAAGGCGAGCTCGGAGCGGATGACCAGGGCCATCACGCCGGCGAGCAGGAACCAGACGAACGACGTGACGAGGTACAGCTTGCCGATCAGCTTGTGGTCGGTCGTGGTCAGGAGGCGCACGACCTCCTGGCCGAGCGGCTTGCGCCCCGCGACGGGGGTGATGCTCTCGTTCTGCGGGTCCGCGGTCGTGGTCACAGGCAGACCTCCTCGCTGTTGCTCTCCTCGGTCTCACCCTCGGTGGCCTCGAGGCCGTCCTGGGTGCTGGCGTTCTCGCCGCCGCAGATGACGCCCTGGGAGACGTTGCCCGCGTCGTACTGCTGCTCGAGGTAGGCCTCGTACTCCGCCTCGGTGTCCACGCTCACGTTGAACAGCATGCGGGAGTGGTAGACCCCGCACAGCTCGTAGCACTTGCCGGCGTACTCGCCGGTGGTCTTGGGCGTGACCTGGTAGTGGTTGGCCTGGCCCGGGATGACGTCCATCTTGATGAGGAACGCCGGCACGCCGAAGTCGTGGATGACGTCGGGGCTGCGCAGCTCGAACCGGGTCGTGGTGTCGACCGGGACGTGCAGCGTGGGGATGTCGGAACCGGTGCCGACTTCGTAGACGTTGACCGGCTCGGACTCGCCCTCGGGCGTGTACTCGTAGTTGAAGGTCCACGACCACTGCTGACCCACGACGTAGACGGTGTTCTCGACCGGGTCGTCGGGGTTGTTGAGGACCTGGTTCTGCGTCTGGATCGTGTGGTCGAAGAAGACGATGACCATGATGATCGGGAAGATCGTGTAGAAGATCTCGAGCGGCAGGTTGTAGCGCGTCTGCACCGGGACCTCGTCGTCGTGACGACGGCGATAGCGCCAGATCGCCCAGAAGATGAGTCCCCAGACGACGACGCCGGTGACCAGCGCAGCGATCCAGGCGCCCTGCCAGAGGTCGAGCGTGTGCTCGCCCTCCTCGGTGGCGGGCTTGGGCATGGCGAGCCGCTCGAACTCCGAGTCGGAGCCGCAGCCCGACACGACGATGGCGGTGAGACCCAGGAGAGCGACCAGGGCGGCGCGGCGCGGACGCCGGCGACCTGGGCGCCCGGGGAGGAGCAGACCCACGAACGAGCCCTTCTCTCAGGTGGTCACGAACTTCTTCAGAGTACTCCCAACTGACTCCCAGGGAGCGCCCGGGTGGGTGGTTGGATCGGTCACGTGCTCGCGCCGACCCGCTACCTCGACGCGGCCTCCTCCGAGCCGCTGCACCCCGCGGCACGGGAGACGCTGCTCGCCGCCCTGGACGCGGGGTGGGCCGATCCGCGACGCCTCCACCACCCGGCCCGCTCGGCGCGCCTGCTGCTCGACAACGCCCGGGCCGCGGTCGCCGAGGCGCTCGACGTCCGAGCCGACGAGGTGACGTTCACGGCCTCGGGCACCGAGGCGACCCACCGCGGCCTGCTCGGCCTGGCCGCCGCCCGTCGGCACGTCGGACGGCGCGTCGTGCTCTCGGCCGTCGAGCACAGCGCGGTCGCGCACGCCGCCGCCTGGTGGGGGACCCCGAGCGAGGTCGGGGTCGACCGGGTCGGCCGGGTCCGGCCCGACGACCTCGTGGAGGACTGCCGCGGCGGCGACGTCGCGGTGGCCGCCCTGCAGTCGGCCAACCACGAGGTCGGCACCACGCAGGACGTCCACGGCGTCATGGAGCTCGGCCTGCCCGACGGCGTGCCGTTGTTCGTCGACGCCTGTGCCTCCATGGGCCGCCTCCCGCTCCCCCGCGCCGGGGCCGCGCTGGCCGGCTCGGCCCACAAGTGGGGCGGGCCCGCGGGCGTCGGCGTGCTCGTCGTACGACGGGGGGCGGCGTGGGAGAGCCCGTTCCCCGCCGACGACCGCACCGACCACCGGGCCGCGGGCTTCGAGAACGTGCCGGCGGCGCTGGCCGCGGCCGCCGCGCTGCAGGCCGTGGTCGCCGAGCGGACCGAGGTCGCGGCCCGCCAGCACGCCCTGGTCGACCGGGTCCGGGCCGCTGCGGCCGCGATCGGCGACGTCGACGTGGTCGGCGATCCTGTCGGTCGCCTGCCGCACCTCGTGACGTTCTCGGTGCTCTACGTCAACGGCGAGCGGCTCGTCACCGAGCTCGACCGGCGCGGCTTCGGGGTGGCGAGCGGGTCGGCCTGCACGGCCTCGACGCTCGAGCCCTCCCGGGTGCTGGCCGCGATGGGCGCCCTCACCCACGGCAACGTGCGGGTCTCGCTGGCCCGCGGGACCACCGAGGCCGACGTCGACGCCTTCTGCGCGGCCCTGCCCGGGGTCGTCGCGGAGCTGCGCGCATGACCGACGGCGCGCTGGAGCTCGACTGCCGGGGGATGCTCTGCCCGGCCCCGATCATCGAGCTCGGTCGTCGGCACGCCGAGGTCGCGGTCGGCTCGGTCGTGGCGGTGGTCGCCGACGACCCGGCCGCACGGTACGACGTGCCGGCCTGGTGCCGGATGAAGGGCCAGGACTACCTGGGCGAGGAGCGTGCCGACGACGGCACGCCGCGCTACCTGGTGCGGCGCACCGGCTGAGCCGGCGTCAGGACAGGTGGCGGCCCACCTCGGCCGCCGCGTCGGCGCCGTACGACGTCTCGAGCCGGCCCAGGAACTCGGAGGCGGTGAAGGAGTACTCCTGGGTGCCGACCGTCTCGACGACGTACGCCGCGAGGACGCAGCCGACCTGGCAGGCGCGCTCGAGGCCGAGGTCCCAGCTCAGGGCGGCCAGGAAGCCGGCGCGGAACGCGTCGCCGACGCCGGTGGGCTCGACCGCGGTGACGTCGGCCGCGGCCGTGACCTCGATCGTGGGCTGGCCGGCGCGCTGCACGCGGACGCCGTCCTTGCCGAGGGTGGTGACCTGCGTGCCGACCCGCGAGAGGACCTCCTCGGCGCTCCACCCGGTCTTCTGCTCGATCATGTGCGACTCGTACTCGTTGGAGAACAAGATGGAGGCGCCGTCGATGAGCTGGCGGATGAGGTCGCCGCCGCTGAACGCGAGCTGCTGGCTGGGGTCGGCGATGAAGGCGTAGCCGCGCTGGCGGCACTCCTCGGTGTGGCGCAGCATGCCGTCGGGGTCGTCGGCACCGACGAGCACGTAGTCGGGCTCGCCGACGCGCCCGACGATCGGGCCGAGCTCCACGAGGCGGGCCTCGCTCATCGCACCGGGGTAGAAGGAGGCGATCTGGGCGCCGGTCGGGTCGGTGGTGCAGACGAAGCGTGCGGTGTGGCGGCTCTCGGAGATCCGGACCGACTGGCAGTCGACGCCGTGGCGCTCGAGCCAGGAGCGGTAGTCGGCGAAGTCCTCGCCGGCCGCACCGACGAGCACCGGCCGCAGGCCGAGCTGGCCGAGGCCGAAGGTGATGTTGGCGCCCACGCCGCCGCGGCGGATCTCGAGGTCGTCGACGAGGAAGGACAGCGAGATCTTGTCGAGCTGCTCGACCACGAGGCTGTCGGCGAACTTGCCGCCGAAGCCCATGAGGTGGTCGGTGGCGATCGAGCCGGCGATGAGCAGGGAACCGTGGGTCACGTGAGCCGACCCTAGGGCGCGGAGACTACCGATCGGTATTCCTGGGGGTACCTGTCAGTAGCCCCTAGCGTCGACGTCATGACCTCCTCGCGCCCGTACGACGACCTCGGCTCCCCCGCCCAGATGCAGGCCGACTGCCGGGCGACGACGGCGCGTCTCGAGCGGGCCGCGCGCCGGGTCACCGCGCCCGCGCCGTCGCTGCACTACGACGAGCAGCCGGCCGAGCGGTCCAAGCCGACGATCGAGGTCTCGGCCGCCGCGGCCCGGCTGGCGGGGGCGCTGCACTTCCACCTGGAGTGACCTGGTGGCCGGCCCACGTCCGGCCCGAGACAGCAACAGGCCCCCGCCGTCGGCGGGGGCCTGTCGTGTCAGCTGTGCCAGCGGCTCAGTGGAAGCTGTCACCGCACGCGCACGAACCCGTGGCGTTGGGGTTGTCGATGGTGAAGCCCTGCTTCTCGATGGAGTCGACGAAGTCGATCTCGGCCCCGTTGAGGTAGGGCACGCTCATGCGGTCGACGACGACGGCCACGCCGTCGAAGTCGGTGACGACGTCACCGTCGAGGGTGCGCTCGTCGAAGAAGAGCTGGTAGCGAAGGCCGCTGCAGCCGCCGGGCTGCACGGAGATGCGCAGCTGGAGGTCGTCGCGACCCTCCTGCTCCAGCAGGCTCTTCACCTTCGCGGCGGCCACCGAGCTCAGGTTGATCTGGTCGGTGCGACGCTCGGTGGTCTCGAGCTGCTCGGTCATGTCAGTGGCTCCCTGGTACGAGACGTGGGGTGGTTGCTCCTGGTCAATCGTCGCACACGGCGGGTTATTCCTCCCCCGCCGCCGGCTAGCGCGACCAGGTGCGGGCGGTGCGCTCGGCCAGCGCGGCCAACGACCCGGCCGGGTCGGCCATCGCCCGGTCCAGGCCGACGAGGTCGGCCATCGAGTAGGCAGACTCGACCCCCAGCGCCCGCATCTCGCGCGACCCCACCAGCACCTGCCCGGCCAGCGCGACGCAGGGCCGCAACGCCTCGGCAGCGACCTCCGCGACGCCGTACGGGACCTTGCCCGAGCGGCTGGAGAAGTCGAAGGCGCCCTCGCCGGTGACGACGAGGTCGGCCGCCCGGGCGCGCTCGGCGAGCCCGACGGCGTCGACGACGAGGCCGATGCCGGGCTCGCGCCTCGCGCCGAGGCAGAGCAGGGCGTGGCCGAGCCCGCCGGCGGCGCCGGCGCCCTTCTCCAGCGCCGTACGGCGGTCGGTGGCGACGGCGAGCAGCTCGAGCCGGGCGTCGACCGCGGCGATCCGGTCCTCGCCGATGCCCTTCTGCGGCCCGTAGGTCTTGGCCGCCCCGAACAGGCCGGTCAGCGGGTTGTCGACGTCGGAGGCCATCACCAGGCGCACGTCGCCGAGCCGGGCGCGGGCGGGACCGAGGTCGACCGCCCCGAGGCCGTCGAGCCCGGCCGGACCGCCGTCCAGGGCGGCGTCGGCGGTGGCGCCGAGCGCGGCCAGCAGCCCCGCTCCCCCGTCGGTGGTGCCCGACCCGCCGAGGCCGAGCACGACCTCCTCCGCGCCTCCGTCCAGGGCGGCCAGCAGCAGCTCGCCGACACCCACCGTCGAGGCCGTCTCGGCGGCGTCCTCCGGCACGAGGTGGCGTCCGCAGGCCTGCGCGGTCTCGACGTACGCCGTCGCGCCGACGCGCAGCACGGCCGCGGGCACGGGGTCACCGACGGCCGAGGTGACGGTGACGAGGTGGAGCTCGCCGCCCAGCGCGGCGTGCAGCACGTCGACGAACCCGGGCCCGCCGTCGGACATCGGCGCCAGGTCGAGCTGGTCGTCAGGGGCCTGGCGCCGCCAGCCCTCGGCGACCGCCTCGGCCGCCTCGACGGCGGTGAGGGTGCCGGCGAACTTGTCCGGGGCCACGAGCACGCGCATGCCGCCATCCTGCCGGGCGGGGGCACGCCCTCGCGTGAGCGCGTGCCCGACGTCGTCGTCCGCCCGATGCGACCCGCCGACGTGCCGGCGGCCGAGCGTTTGTCGGCCGAGGCCTTCCTGGGCGTCGACCGGGCGCTGCGGGCGCCGGGCGACCCCGAGCCGCAGGAGCGGCCGCAGCCGCGCGCGGCCCGCTGGGTCGCCCGCACGCTCGGCACCGTCGCGACCGACCCCGGCGGGTGCTGGGTGGCCGAGGACCCGGGCGCCCCGGGCGCACCGGACGGCCTGGTCGGGTTCGCCACGAGCATGCGCCGCGACGGCACCTGGGTCCTCGCGACGTACGCCGTCCGGCCCGGCCGGCAGGGCCGCGGGGTCGGCCGGCACCTGCTGGACGCGGCGCTGACCCACAGCCGGGGGTGCCTGCGCGGGATGCTGTCGTCGAGCGCCGACCCGGCCGCCGTGCGCCGCTATGTGCTGGCCGGGTTCGAGATGCACCCGCAGATGACGCTGGCGGGCACGGTCGACCGGTCCGCGATCCCGCCGGGCACGGGCGAGCGGGTGCGCGAGGGCACCTCGGCCGACACCGACCTGCTGGAGTCGCTCGACCGGCGGCGCCGCGGCTCGGGCCACGGCCCCGACCACGCCTACCTGCAGGACACCTGCCGCCTGCTCGTGGTGGAGACCCGGGCCGCCTCGGGCTACGCCTACCTCGACCGCGAGTCCTCGGTGCAGCTGCTCGCCGCGACCGACCGCCGCACCGCCGCCCGGCTGCTGTGGACCGCGCTGGCCGACGGGCCCGAGCAGCAGCGGGTGACCCACGTGACCGCGGCCAACGCCTGGGCGGTCGAGATCGGCACCGCGGCCCGGCTCGCCCTGCGCACCTCCGGGTTCCTCGCGCTGCGCGGGATGGACCCGCCGGCGCCGTACCTGCACCACGGCGCACTGCTCTGACGCACCGCGCCGGCCCCGCGGCGCGCTCCCTACGATGGGGGCATGACGACCGTCGACCTCCCGCTCCTGCCCCTCGGCCGCGGGACCGACCGCGCCTCCGAGCGCGGCGTGGAGTGCCCGGGCGACCTGCCCGCGGCGTCCGACCCCGACCTGGTGGCGCGGGCCCGCGCGGCCAAGGAGGCGCTCGGCGACCGGGTGTTCGTGCTCGGCCACCACTACCAGCGCGACGAGGTCATCCAGTTCGCCGACGTCACCGGCGACTCCTTCAAGCTCGCCCGCGAGGCGGCCGCCCGGCCCGAGGCGGAGTACGTCGTGTTCTGCGGCGTCCACTTCATGGCCGAGTCGGCCGACATCCTCACCGGTCCCGGTCAGCAGGTCGTCCTGCCCGACCTGGCCGCCGGCTGCTCGATGGCCGACATGGCGCGGCTGCCCCAGGTCGAGACGGCCTGGCGGGCGCTGGCCGAGGCCGGCGTGCAGGACTCCGTCGTGCCGGTGACCTACATGAACTCCAGCGCCGACATCAAGGCCTTCTGCGGCCGCAACGGTGGTGTCGTGTGCACGTCCTCCAACGCCGAGGTGGCGCTGGAGTGGGCCTTCGAGCAGCACGGCCCCGACACCAAGGTGATGTTCTTCCCCGACCAGCACCTCGGCCGCAACACCGCGGTGCTGAAGATGGGCTACTCCCTCGACGACTGCGTCGTGTGGAACCCGCTGCTGCCGGGCGGCGGCCTCACCGTCGAGCAGCTGCGCGAGGCGAAGATGATCCTGTGGAAGGGCCACTGCTCGGTCCACGGGCGCTTCTCCCCCGAGGTCGTCGACGAGCTGCGGGCCACCATCCCCGGCGTCCAGGTGCTCGTGCACCCCGAGTGCCGCCACGAGGTCGTGCTCAAGGCCGACCTGGTGGGCTCCACGGAGTTCATCATCCAGACCATCGAGGCCGCGCCCGCCGGCTCGTCGTGGGCCATCGGCACCGAGCTCAACCTCGTGCAGCGCCTGGCCAACGCCCACCCCGACAAGCAGATCGTCTTCCTCGACAAGGACGTCTGCTACTGCTCGACGATGAACCGCATCGACCTGCCGCACTTCGTGTGGGCCATGGAGTCGCTCGCCGCGGGCACGGTGGTCAACCGCATCGAGGTCGACCCCGACACCGAGCGCGAGGCGCTGGTCGCCCTGCAGCGGATGCTCGACCTGCCGGGTCGCACCCACAAGGACTGAGTCAGAACAAGTCGCGCAGCCGGTCGAGCAGGGCGTCGCGCACGGCCTGCTGCACCGCGGCGCTGACGGCGGCCTCCAGCGCGTCGGGGTCGTCGAGGTCGTCGAGCAGGGCCCGCACGTCGAGCTCGTCGACGGCGCGCAGCAGGACGTCCTCGGTGTCCAGCGCGCCGTCGACCACCGAGTCGGGCAGCGCCCGCAGGGCCGCCTCGACGAACCGGTTGAGGTCGGCCGCGGCCAGGGCCTCGTCGGCCAGCTCGGAGGCCGGCGGCAGGTCGCCGTCGTCGCCCAGCCGGCGTACGGCGTCGCGCAGGCCGGCCCGCAGGGCGTCGACCTCGGCGTCGGTGGGGTCCTCCCGCTGGGCCAGGCGGAGGGTGAGGGCCTCGCGGCTGGTGCCGAGGCGGCAGGCGGCGGCGTCGACGCCGAGCAGCACGATGCGCTCGGTGAGGCCGTCGATGCCGTCGGCGCGCGAGGTGACGGCGCGCTCGGCGCAGGGGTCGGCCGGGCGCAGCGGCTCGTAGGTGCCGCCGCCCTGGGCGACCTGGACCCCGAGCACGGCGGCGACCAGCACGAGGGCCACCAGGGGCAGGCCGAGGAGCTCGACGAGGCGGCGCGCGGTCACGGGTGGCGCCTCCGTCCGGGCAGGGCGACGGTGAGCATGGCCAGCAGCGCCAGGCCGGCCCCCAGCAGGAAGGAGTCGCGGAAGGCGGCCGTGGCGGCGCGCTCGAGCTGGTCGTCCAGCGCGCGCTCCAGGTCGTCGGCGGCGGGCCGCTCGGCGGGGTCGAGGTCGAGCGAGGCGAAGGCCGGGGCGAGGTCAGGCACCTGACCGCGCTCTGCCTGCAGCTGCCGCCCCAGCGCCTCGGCCACCGCGACCTTGTCCTCGGGCCGGAGCGGGGCGTCGATGACGAGCGCGGTGACGGCCTCCTGGGCCGGCGCCTCGGCCTCGCGCAGGTCGGCGGTGAAGACGGGGGTGAGCAGGGCGAGGCCGAGCACGATGCCGGCGTGCCGGGCCCCGATGGTCCACGCGGCGTGCCGGGCGCGCGGCAGCCGCTGCTCCAGGGCACGCTCGGTGAGGCGGTCGACGGTCATGCCGAGGCCGAGGCCGACCAGCACCTGCGGGGCGACCGTCCAGGCCAGGTGCGCCGACGGCGGCACCGCGAGCCCGACCAGCCCGCCCGCGACCAGGAAGCACCCGACGGCCACCTCCACGGTGGGCGGCGTGCGCAGCGCCCGGGCCAGGGGCCGGGCGGCCAGGGCCGCCAGCGGGACGACCGAGACCGTGACCGCCGCCGTGGCCGGTGACCGGCGCCACCCCTCCACGAGGAGCAGCACCAGCAGGAAGGACGCCGCCACCAGCGCGGCCGAGAGCACCGCGAGCGTCAGGTTGGCCCGCACCGCCGGGCGGTGCCGGTCGGCCGGGGGCTCGCGCGGCGCGGCCACGGTCAGCGCGGCGGGGACCGCCAGCACCGCGAACGGCACCTGCACCACGAAGATCGCCTGCCACGAGATGGCCTCGGTGAGCAGCCCGCCCAGGACCGGCCCGAGCCCCGTCCCCACCACCCCGGCGGTGATCCAGGTCGCGACGCCCCTCCGCTCGCCGTACGACGCCACGAGCAGCTCCAGGCAACCCAGGAGCGCGAGCGCGCCGCCGACCGCCTGCAGGCACCGGGCGGCGACGAGCACCTCGATGGTGCCGGCCGCGGCGCACCAGGCGGACGCCCCGGCGAAGACGGCGATGCCCACGGCGCTCGCGACGCGCGGCGAGGTGACCCGCAGGCTCCAGGCGGTCGGCACGGCGACCAGGGCGAGGACCAGGTTGAAGGAGATGAGGACCCAGGCGACCTCGCCGACGGTGGTGTCGAGCTCCAGGAGGATCTCCGGCAGGGCCAGGGTCACCACGGCCGAGTCGGCCAGCACGAGCGCCACCGTCACCACGAGGAGGGCGGTGACGACGCGACGCACCGGCCCATCCTGTCAGCCGGTCCTGCCCACCGGTCCTGCCAGCCGGTCCTGCCAGCCGGTCCTGCCAGCCGGTCCGCAGCGCTCAGCCCGTGCCGGGTCGCCGCGGGCGGTCGGAGACGGGCCAGGTGTAGGGCAGGTCGTCGGGGACGTCGGGGAACAGCGGTCCGTAGTGCTCGGGGTCCTTGCGCAGCAGGGCGGAGCGGTGGCTGCGGTGGAGGTCGTCGTCGCCGAGCCACGGCGGCAGCTCCCCGGCGGCGGCCAGCTCGTCCTGGTCGCGCACGGTGCCTGGGCCGCCGGCGGTCACGAGGTCGCTGACCAGCGTGGTGGCGCAGGTGTCGGCCCGGCCCAGGGCCCGCCAGGCCGCGCAGACGTCCAGGCCGTAGCGCACCACCGCCTCCTCGTAGCCCGCCCACATCGCAGCGATCGGGTGGTGGCGCCATCCGTACCCGGGGACGACGAGGGCGCGGAGCACCTGCACCGTCTCGGCCCGCTGCTTGCCGAGCCGCCGGGCGTCGAGCAGGCGGGCGGAGTCGGCGAAGCCGGTCACGGGGAGGAAGGTCTGCACGGAGCGGGGTACCCGCCGGCGGGGTCAGCCACCCGCTCCCGCCATCCGCCCGAGCCGCTCCGCCAGGCGACCCGCGGCCTCGCGGACCTCCGGTGGCTCGAGCACCTCGACGTCGTGCCCGAGCATCGCGATCCGCACCGCCAGCCACGTCGGGTCGTCGGCCCCGGCCGTGAGCCGACAGTGCCCGTCGGGGTCGTCGGGGTCGGGCTCCACCGTGGCGACAGCGGGCGGCACCTCGGCGCGCACGAGCGCGGCCGGGGCGGCGACCCGGGCCACCGCGACGTGCCGGTACGGCGCCGCCGTCACCGAGCGCTGCACGTGGGCCGCGGGGTCGGGGTGCTCGCGCGGGGCGAACCGCCAGGTGGTCACCTCGACGCCGGCCACCCGGTCGAGCCGGAACGTGCGCCAGTCGTGGCGGTCGAGGTCGAAGGCCAGCAGGTACCAGCGGCGGCCGGTGGCGACGAGCCGGACCGGCTCGACCCGCCGATCGACGGGCGCAACGGGTGCCGCGGCCGGGTCGGCCGGGCGGGCGGGCGGCGTACGACAGCGGACGCGGACGCCGTCGCGGCAGGCCCGGGCCAGGGCCAGCAGCACGTCACCGTCGACCTCGATCGCGCCCCCGGCGAGGGTGTCGGTGGCGTCGTGGAGCGTGCGGACCTCGCGGCGCAGGCGCGGCGGCATGACCCGGTCGAGCTTGGCCAGGGTCCGCAGCGCGGCCTCCCCCGCGCCCGCGACCGTGCCGCCCGCGGCCAGGCGCAGCGAGACCGCGGTGGCGATGGCCTCGTCGTCGTCGAGCAGCAGCGGCGGAAGCGCGCGACCGGCGCCCAGCCGGTAGCCGCCGCCGACGCCCGGGGCCGCCTCGACGGGGTAGCCGAGCTCGCGGAGCCGGCCGACGTCGCGGCGTACGCACCGGTCGGTGACGCCGAGCTCGGCCGCGAGCTCGGGCCCGGTCCACACGTGCCGGCGCTGGAGCAGGGACAGCAGGGTGAGCACCCGCTGGGTCGTCGCGTCGGCCACGTCGACGAGCCTGCCACGCATCGCGGACCGGAACGGTCCGGGTCTGGTGCTGTGCTGGGTCCATGACCTGGAACCGACGACTCACCGACCAGCTCACGTCCCACTGGGACGGCCAGGTGCGCCCGCGCCTGGTGGGGATGACCGACGCGGAGTACCTCTGGGAGCGGGTGCCGCACTGCTGGAGCCTGCGACCTCGCGGCACCTCGACCGCACCCGTGCAGGCAGGCTCCGGGGCGATGACGATCGACTTCGCGTTCCCAGAGCCCGAGCCCGCCCCGGTCACCACGATCGCGTGGCGCCTGGGCCACGTGCTCGTCGGCGTGCTGGCGATGCGCAACGCCTCCCACGTCGGCGGCCCGGCCACCGACTACGGCAGCTACGACTACCCCGCGACCGCCGCCGAGGCGCTCGCCCGGCTCGACGCGGAGGTCGGCACGTGGCTCGCCGGCGTCGAGGCCCTCGGTGACGACGGGCTCGAGCGGGCCGTCGGTCCGGCCGAGGGCGCCTTCGCCGCCGAGCCGTACGCCGTCCTGGTGCTCCACATCCATCGCGAGCTCGTCCACCACCTCGCCGAGGTCTGCCTGCTCCGCGACCTGTACGCCGCCCGAGCGGGGCTCGCGGACCACGAGCGTCACCCAGACCACGCGGCTGGGGCCCGTGGGACGGTGCTGCGATGAGCCGCGAGCTGCAGGTGAGCATCGACTGCGCCGACCCCGACCGGCTGGTGCGCTTCTGGTGCGAGGTGCTGGGCTACCGGCCGGACCTACCGCCCGCGGGGTTCGCCACGTGGGAGGAGGCGCTCGACGCGTTCGGGTGCCGCCGGAGGCGCGGAACACGCGCTCGGCCTGCTCCGACCCCGACGGCCGCGGCCCTCGGTTGTTCTTCCAGGCGGTGCCCGAGGGCAAGACGGCCAAGAACCGGCTCCACCTCGACGTCCGTGCCGCGCCCGGCCTCACCGGCGAGGAGCGGATGGCCGCGCTCGAGGCCGAGGCGTCGCGGCTGGTCGCGCTCGGCGGCACCCGTCTGGCGCGGCACGAGCCGGACCCGCCGCTGAGCCACGGGTTCATCGTCATGGCCGACCCCGAGGGCAACGAGCTCTGCCTCGACTGAGGTCCCGGGTTCTGCGGGGCGGGAGTGACGTGTGTGACGGGTGTGTTCGGGCAGAATCTCCAGTTAACCGGAGAAACTGCCACTCCTGACGGGGAACTTCCCACCAGGAGTGGGAGATCCTCCAGTTAACCGGAGAATCTGCCGACCCGGTGCCGCAGCACCCTGCCCAGCCCCTCAGACAGGCAGCGCGAACCAGACCGTGGCGCCGCCACCAGGGGTCTCGTCGACCCCGATGGTGCCGCCGTGGGCCTGGACGACCCGGCGGACCGTGTCGAGGCCGATGCCGGAGCCGAGGTTGTCGTCGGAGAGGCGGACCCGCGGCTCGAAGACGCGGGAGCGGTCGGCCTCGGGGATGCCGACGCCGTTGTCGGCGACCGCGATGACCACACGACCCTCCTCGGACCGGGAGGAGACGGCGACCTCGAGCGGGCGGGTGGGGTGGCGGTACTTGGCGGCGTTGTCGACGATGTTCTGCACGACCGAGCGCAGCTGCACCGGGTCGCCGGTGACCGTCGGCAACGGGCCGCGCTGCACCTCGACCCCGGACAGGGCGCCGCTGAGGTCGCTGAGCACGTCGGTGAGCACCTCGTCGAGGTCGACCGGCTCCGCGGCCATCGAGCCGCCGAGGGTCGCGTAGGAGAGCACCTCGTCGATGAGCGCGGCCATCCGGCGCGAGCCGTTGAGCGCGCGCTCGAGCAGCCACACCGCGTCGGCGGCCTCGTCGTCGTCGGAGAGCCGCTCGCGCAGCATCTCCAACGACATCGACACGCTGGTCAGCGGCGACTTGAGGTCGTGGCTCACGCGGCCGGCGAAGGTGGACAGGCGCTCGTTGGACTGGGCGAGCTGTCGGCTGCGCAGCGAGAGCTCCAGGACGTCGACGATCCGCTCGGCCAGGGTGGCCAGGGCGCCGACCTGGGTGGCGCCGAGCTCGCGCGGCTCCTCGTCGAAGACGCAGAGGGTGCCGATCACGACCCCGTCGAGGGTGCGCAGGTGGTGGGAGGCGTAGAAGCGGACGCTGCCGATCTCGCCGGTCACGAACGGGTTGGTCGCGAACCGCTCGTCGAGCCGGGCGTCGGGCACCACCACCGGGGTGTCGCTGTCGAGCGTCATCGCGCACATCGAGTCCTCGCGACGGCAGATCGCCGCGTCGAAGCCGAAGGTGGCGACCTGGTGCTGGGCCACGTCGGTGATCAGGTTGATCGTGGCCATCGGGGTGTCGCACACCTGCGCGGCGAGCTCGACGATCGCCTGCAGCTCCAGCCGCGGGGGTCGGGTCAGGATGTCGTACTGCTCGATGCGCGTGAGGCGCTTCGCGCTGGTGGTGTCGGCCATGGCCTGTCGAGGATAGCCACCGCCGCCCCCTCAGCGCAGGGGCTCGTGACAGTCGGTCGTCGAGGCACCGTCCCGGGCTGGCCGGGACACGTCGCGGGCCGCCGTCCTAGCCGAGTCCGGGCGCGCCCCACACGGCGAGCCTGCGACCGGGGTCGTCCTCGACGGGCAGCTCGGCCCGTACGGCGTCGAGGACGGAGATCTCGAGCAGCTCCTCACGCCGCTGCCCGCCACCCGCCGCGGGGGCGAAGGCGTAGAAGGTGCCCTGCTTGTAGAGGTAGACCAGGCCGACCCGGCGGCCGGCGGTGTCGGCCAGCGGGACCAACGTGCACAGCAGCCCGGTGCCGAACCCGGCGGCCTCCAGCGAGGTGTTGACCGCGTGCAGGTCGGTGCACAGCCCGCCCAGGTCACCCGTCTGCGGGTCGTGCGGCGGGCGGTCGACCTCGAGCCAGGTGAACCCGAAGCCGTCGGTCGTGACCCGGACCTCGGGCGCGTCGGCGCTCGCGCCCAGCAGGTCGACGACGTCGCGCTGGGTCTGGGCGAACGCCGCTCCGGCCGCGGGCCGGAAGCAGACCGACCCGTCGCCGGTGGGCACGAGGCCCAGCGCGGCCTGGAGGGTGATGGCCGCCGACGGCACCTGGAACAGCGCGTCGAGGTCGGCCGCCGGCGGCACCGACCGGCCGAGGATCTTGTCGAGGAAGCCCACCGCCGGCCCGCTCAGGCGCCCGGCGCGGCGAGGTCGCGCTCGATGCGGGCGAGCTGCTCGAGGCGACGCTGCAGCGGCGGGTGGGTGGAGGTGAGGCCGCCGAGGCTCATCGGCGTGATGCACAGCGCGCTGCCGGCGGCGACCTCGCGCAGGTCCTGCTGCGGGCTGCGCTCGACGCCGCCGGCGATCTTCTGCAGGGCGGAGGCGAGGTGGCCGGGCTGCAGGGTGAGGTAGGCGCCCGCGCGGTCGGCCGACAGCTCGCGGTAGCGCGAGAGCAGGCGGAGGAGCAGGAAGCTGACGGCGTACACCAGGAGGCTGAGGAACAGGACGAGCACCCAGACCGGCAGCCCGTTGCGGTTGTCGCGGCGCCCACCGCCCATCATGCCGAGCCCTCCGAACCGGGCGCCCTGGCTGAGGGTGCCGGCCGCGATCCCGGCCGAGGAGGCGACGGTCATGACGAGGACGTCGCGGTGGGCGACGTGCGAGAGCTCGTGGGCGAGGACGCCCTCGAGCTCCTCGGCGGTGAGCAGCTGCAGGATGCCGGTGGTCACGCAGACCACGGCCCGGTCGGGCGAGCGACCGGTGGCGAACGCATTGGGCACCGGGGTGTCGGCGACCCCGACGCGGGGCTTGGGCATGTCGGCCAGGGCGCAGAGCCGCTCGACCATGCCGTGCAGCTCGGGCGCCTCGGCGGGCGTCACCTCGCGTGCGCGCATGGCGCGCATCGCGACGACGTCGCTGCGGGCCCACTGGTAGATCGCGATGCCGATGCCGACCACGCCGATGACCAGCCCGAGCGCGGGGCTGCGCACGGCCAGGGCGAGGCCGACGACGAGCACGACGAACAGGCCGCCGAGCAGGAACATGACCAGGGTCATCCGCGCGGTCAGCCCGGAGTCGCCCACGAAGCGGGTGCGGGCCACGGGCCGGCCCCTAGCCGGGGATCAGGCCGTCGTCGGCGAGCAGCTCGCGGACCTCGTCCATGGAGGCGTCGCCGTGCGGGAGGATCAGGTCGGACTCGTGGATGTCCTCGAGGTCGTGGGTGACCCCGGCGGCGCGGACGCCCTCGAGCAGCGCGTGCAGCGCCGGGCGGAACGACGCCTCGTCACCGGCCTCGATGGCCGCCTCGACGGCGGCGTCGAGCTCGTTGAGCCGGTCGAGCGCCGACTCGGCGACGTCGTACTGGCCCTCACCGAGGATGCGGATGATGAGGCCGCCGGCGGCTCCGGTCGCCTCGGTCATCGCGGGGTCTCGCCCTCGGCCTGCTTGGACAGCGGGTCGGCGCTGCCCTGCTGGCCGGCACCGAGCTGGCCGGGCGCCTGCGGGGCGGAGAGGCCCTTGAGCCGGGCGAGCTCGAGCTCGACGTCGGACTGGCTGCTGAGCGAGTCGAGCTCACGGGCGATGTCGTCACCGGGCTGGGCGGTGACGTCGTCGAGCGCACCGGAGGCGATGAGCTCGTCGATGGCGCCGGCGCGGGCCTGCATCTGGGCGGTCTTGTCCTCCGCGCGCTGGATGGCCATGCCGACGTCGCCCATCTCCTCGCCGATGCCGGAGACGGCCTCGTTGATGCGGGTCTGCGCCTCGGCCGCGGTGTAGGTGGCCTTGATGGTCTCCTTGCGCGTGCGGAACGCCTCGACCTTGGCCTGCAGGCGCTGCTGGGCCAGGACGAGCTTCTCCTCCTCGCCCTGCAGCTGCGCGTGCTGGGCCTGGAGGTCGGAGATCTGCTGGGTGAGCCCGGACTTGCGGGTGAGCGCCTCGCGGGCGAGGTCCTCGCGGTCCATCTGCAGGGCCTTCTCGGCCTGGGTCTGCAGCTTGCCGGACTGCTGCTCGAGCTGGTTGATCTGCAGCTCGACGCGCTTGCGGCTGGTGGCCACGTCGGCCACGCCGCGGCGCACCTTCGAGAGCAGCTCCAGCTGGCGCTGGTAGCTGTAGTCGAGGGTCTCGCGCGGGTCCTCGGCGCGGTCGAGCGCCTTGTTGGCCTTGGCCCGGAAGATCAGGCTCATCCGCTTCATCACGCTCATGGCCACACCCTATGCCGCGGCGGCAAGGTCGTCACCGGCCCTGCGGGTACCCTGGTGGCGCCATGAAGCTGCGCCGATCGAAGCCCGACGAGGCCACCAGCGAGGTCACCCTCGCCAAGCCCGGGGGGAAGGGCCGACCCACCCCCACCCGCAAGGAGGCCGAGGCCGCTGCGCGGGCCAAGGCCAAGGTCCCGCGGACCCGCAAGGAGCAGATGCAGCGCCAGCGCGCGCTGCGCTCGGAGTCGAGCCAGAAGGTCCGCCAGGGCATGAAGGACGGCGACGAGCGCTACCTGCTCCCCCGCGACAAGGGCCCGGTGCGCCGCTTCGTGCGCGACTTCGTCGACGCCCGCTTCAGCTTCGCCGAGGTGGTCATCCCGCTGATGTTCGTCGCGATCTTCGTGCCGGCGCTGGTGCTGCCGCTGTTCCTCGTGCTGCTCATCGACCTGGTGTGGATGCGCTCGCGGCTGCGCAAGGCGCTGGCCGAGCGGTTCCCCGAGGAGTCGATGAAGGGCACCACCTACTACTCGATCACCCGGGCGATGCAGATGCGGTTCATGCGGTTGCCCAAGACCCAGGTCAAGATCGGCCAGGAGCTCCCCGAGCGCTACCGCTGAGGCGTCCGCACCCCGACCCCGACGCACCACCGCCCGGCACCTCGATCGCGAGGGGCCGGGCGGTGTCGTCGTACGGCGGGGCCGTGGGTCAGCCGAAGGACTCGGTGCGCCTCGGCGACTGCGTCTTGGCCGGGTCGCGCTCGACCACGTCGCCGACGACCTCGTCGATGGCGTCGAGCGCCGACTGCTCGAGCACGACACCGGCGGCCTTGACGTTGTCGGTGACCTGCTCGGGCCGGGAGGCGCCGATGATCGCCGAGGAGACGTTGGGGTTCTGCAGGGTCCAGGCGACGGCGAGCTGGGCCAGGCTGAGGCCGGCCTCCTCGGCGATGGGCTGCAGGCGCTGGACGCGCTCGAGGACGTCGTCGTCCAGCCAGCGCTTGATCATGTCGGCGCCGCCCTTCTCGTCGGTGGCCCGGGAGCCGGCCGGGTGCTCCCCGCCCGGCTTGTACTTGCCGGTGAGCACCCCCTGGGCGATGGGCGACCACACGACCTGGCCGATGCCGAGCTCCTCGCTGGTCGGCACGACCTCGGCCTCGATGACCCGCCACAGCATGTTGTACTGCGGCTGGTTGGAGACCAGCGGCACGCGCAGCTCGGTGGCCAGCTCGTGGGCGGCGCGCAGCTCCTCGGCCCGCCACTCCGAGACGCCGATGTAGAGGGCCTTGCCGGCGCGGACGACGTCGGCGAAGGCGAGCATCGTCTCCTCCAGCGGCGTCTCGTGGTCGAAGCGGTGCGCCTGGTAGAGGTCGACGTAGTCGGTCTGCAGCCGCTGCAGCGACCCGTCGATCGACTCCAGGATGTGCTTGCGGGACAGGCCGTGGTCGTTGTGGGCGCCGGGGCCGGTCGGGAAGTAGACCTTGGTGAAGATCTCCAGGCCGGCGCGGCGCTCGCCCTTGAGGGCCTCGCCGAGGACGGTCTCGGCCGCGGTGTTGGCGTAGACGTCGGCGGTGTCGAAGGTCGTGATGCCCTCCTCCAGCGCCTGCCGCACGCAGGCCTTGGCGGCGTCCTCCTCCACCTGTGAACCGTGGGTGAGCCAGTTGCCGTAGGAGACGGCCGAGACCCGCAGGCCGCTCCGTCCGAGGTTGCGAAACTCCATGCCGGCCAACCTAGCCACCACCACCTGGTGCCATGATCGGCGCCATGGCTGCTCCCACCGGACCGACCGCCGACGTCTCGGTCCGGGTCGCCTGGGCCGACGACGCCGACGCGATCGCGGCGGTGCAGGTGAGCGCCTGGGCCGTGCAGTACGCCGACGTCCTGCCCGCGGGGGCGCTGCCCGACGACCCGGCGCCGGTCGCCGAGGCCTGGCGCGCGTCGCTCGGTCGTCCCGCCGACGCCCGGCAGCGGGCCCTGGTGGCCCTCGAGCGCAACCGGGTGGTCGGGTTCGCGGTCACCGGACCGGCAGGTGACCCCGACTGCGACCCGGTCGCCGACGGCGAGGTGGGCGAGCTCGTCGTGCTGCCCGACGAGCAGGGCAAGGGTCACGGCAGCCGCCTGCTCCAGGCCTGCGCCGAGACGCTGCAGGCCGACCGGTTCACCCGGGCCGTGACCTGGACGCTCGCCGGCGACGACGACCGCCGGGCGTTCTTCACCGGCGCGGGCTGGGCGCCCGACACCGCCCACCGCGAGCTCGACCTCGACGGGTCGGGCGAGACGACGGTCAAGCAGGTCAGGCTGCACACCGCCCTGGCCTGAGGGGTGGCCGGCACCGGGCCTCGAGGCCGCGCAGCCGGCGTGCGCGACCCCACCCCCGGAGGTCGAGGAAGGCGCGCTGGCGCCTGTCTCCAGACCCGCCAACGGCTGCGGTCGTGTGGTCTCGAGACGGGACTCCGTCCCTCCTCGACCACCGTGCGGCCACCGGCTGCAGTCGTGTGGTCTCGAGACGGGACTCCGTCCCTCCTCGACCACCGTGCGGCCACCGGCTGCGGTCGTGTGGTCTCGAGACGGGACTCCGTCCCTCCTCGACCACCGTGCGGCCACCGGCTGCGGTCGTGTGGTCTCGAGACGGGACGTCGTCCCTCCTCGACCACCGTGCGGCCACCGGCTGAGGTGCGAGGAGCGGGCCCGGACGCGGAGAACGGGGTCCGTGCCGGTTCCGTCCGGCACGGACCCCGTTCGTCAGGGGTGGGGCTGGGTCAGCCGACGCTGACCGCGCTCCACGCGGCGGCGACGGCGTTCTGCTGGGCGCTGCCGGCGCCGTACAGGTCGCGGGCGGCGTTGAGGGTGGCGGTGCGCGCCTGGGCGTAGGTGGTGCCCGAGGTGAAGTAGGTCGTCAGCGCGCGGAACCAGATCTTCTCGGCGGCCTCGCGCCCGATGCCCGTGACGGTCGAGCCGTTGCAGGTCGACGAGCTGTGCGCCTTGCCGCCGATCGTCTTGGCGCCCGAGCCCTCGGCGAGCAGGTAGAAGAAGTGGTTGCCCACGCCCGAGGAGTAGTGGACGTCGAGGTTCTTGGTGCCGGCCGTGTAGCAGTTGGGCGACTGGCCGTCGGCGATCGGGTTGTCCATGCGACGGAAGCCGGCGCCGTTCTTGAGGTCGAACTCCTCGCCGATGTAGTAGTCGCCCGGGTCGTTGGCGTTGGCGGCGTGGAACTCGACCATCGTGCCGAAGATGTCGGAGGTGGCCTCGTTGAGGCCACCGGACTCGCCCGAGTAGGTCAGGTTGGCGGTGTTCTCGGTGACGCCGTGCGACATCTCGTGGCCGGCCACGTCGAGGGAGACGAGCGGGCCGAAGTTGGCGCCGTCGCCGTCGCCGTAGGTCATCTTCTTGCCGTCCCAGAAGGCGTTGACGTAGCCGTTGCCGTAGTGGACGCGGCTCGGCGCGGCGGTGCCGTTGCCGAAGATGCCGTTGCGGCCGAGCTCGTTCTTGAAGTAGTCGAACGTCTGGGCGTGGCCGTAGTGGGCGTCGACGGCCGCGGTCTCGCGGTTGGCGTTGGAGCCGGTGCCGAACGACGCGTCGGGGCTGGTGTAGGCCACGCCGGGGACGCAGCCGACGTTGAGGATCGTGCACAGGGCGCCGTCCTCGCGGTTCTGGGCGTCGGTGGTCTTGGCCCCGCCGTGCACCGGGTCGGTGAGCGTGAAGCCGCTGCCGGACTGGGTGACCTGGATCGGCACGGTGCCGCTGTAGAGCGAGCGGCCCTCGCCCTCGGCGGTGTGGATGCCCTCGACGCGACGGATGACGTCGCCGGTGCGCGCGTCGACGTACGTCGACAGCCGGCTCGGCGTGCCGTCGGACTGGCGGCCGACGGTGACGACCTCCCACGCCAGGCGAGGGGTGGCCCCACGAGCGTCGACGACCAAGCGGGGGGCCTGGTCGCTCGCGCGCAGGTTGCGGATGTCGCGGGTGCCCGCGGCGGGGGCCAGCGTGCGGCTGAGCGCCTTGGCGGCGCCGAGCACCGGCTCGACCACGAGGTCGACGGGCGTCTTGAGCGTCTGGCTCACCGACTCCAGGTCGGCGTCGGGGGCCTGGTGCACGACGAGGTCGCCGCCCAGCACCGGCAGCCCGCGGTAGGAGCGCTCCATGCGGACGTGGGTGCCGCCGTCCCGGTCGACGATGACGTCGGTGGTGGTGAGCTCCTGCTCGACGCTGCCCCGCGCGGCGGCAGACCCGGTGAGGGCGTCGACCGCCCGGGAGACGGCCTGGGCCGGCGTCGGCTTGGCGGTGACGGCCGGGTCGGCGGTGGCGACCGCGGCGACCGAGGCCGAGGCGGGCTGCAGGCCGGCGACGCCGACGACCGCCACCGCGGCAGCGGCCAGTCCGAGAGATGTGCGCATGGTGGTCCTCATCCGTTCGTGCGGCGCCCACGGAAGGGCGCCGTTCCTCGGCCGAGGGTGCTACGCGCGGTCTGGACCGGTCGACCGTCTCGACGCCCCACGTTTGTGCAGCGCAGGTTCCTGAGGCACCTGCGACACCGCGTCGCAGGTGGCGCGGGAGGGGCGGCTCAGCCGAGGTCGACGAGGTGCTCCAGGCCCACCACGAGACCCGGGTGGTCGCCGATCGCACGGACGGCCGCCAGCACGCCGGGGGCGAAGGACGAGCGGTGCAGCGAGTCGTGCCGGATCGTCAGGGTCTCGCCCAGGCCGCCGAGCACGACCTCCTGGTGCGCGACCAGGCCGCGGACCCGCAGGGCGTGCACGGGCACGCCGTCGACGTCGGCCCCGCGGGCCCCGTCGAGCGCGGTGGAGGTGGCGTCGGGGGCCGGGCCGGTGCCCGCGTCACGGCGGGCGGCCGCGACGAGCTCCGCCGTACGACGAGCGGTGCCGGACGGCGCGTCGGCCTTGTCGGGGTGGTGGAGCTCGACGATCTCGACCGAGTCGAAGTGGGGTGCGGCGAGGGCGGCGAACCGCATCATCAGCACCGCGCCGATGGAGAAGTTGGGGGCGATGAGGACGCCGCTGCGTGGCGCGTCGCCGAGCTGGTCGCGCAGGACGGCCAGGCGCTGCTCGTCGAACCCGGTGGTGCCGACGACGGCGTGGATGCCGTGCTCGATGCAGAGCGCCAGGTTGTCCATGACGACGTCGGGGTGGGTGAAGTCGACGACGACCTGGGCGCCGGCGGTGACGAGCACCTGCGGGTCGTCGCCCTGGTCGACCTCGGCGACGAGCTCGAGGTCCGTGGCGTCGGTCACGGCCGCGCACACCTCGGCCCCGACCTTGCCGCGCGCTCCCAGAACTCCGACCGCGATGGTGTCCGCCACGGCGCCAGGGTAGTGGGACGGTGCGTGTGCGGCCGCCCCGGTTCTGGCAGGGTGGGACGCATGCCTGCCCCGCAGATTCCGGCCCGGATCAGGTGGGCCGTCGACTTCATGGACCCCCAGCCGGGAGACCACGTCCTCGAGATCGGGTGCGGCGCCGGCGCCGCGGCCGAGCTGATCTGCTCGCGCCTGGAGACCGGCAAGATGTTCGCGATCGACCGGTCGGAGTCCGGGGTCGACCGCACCAAGCGCCGCAACGAGGCCGCGATCAAGGCCGGGCGACTGACCGTCCGCCAGATCGACCTCGCCACCCTGCGGGTGCCGGTCAAGCGCCTGACCAAGGTCTTCGCCTTCAACGTCGACCTCTTCTGGGTGCGCAACTGCGCCGACGAGATCGCGCTGCTGCACGAGCGCGTGCTCCCCGGGGGCGCGGTGCACCTGTTCTACGAGGTGAAGATCCCCGAGAAGGTGCCCGACATCGTCAAGGGCGCCTCGAAGGCCCTCGCCGACGGCGGGTTCCGGGTCGCGGCCGTCGACAACAGGGTGCCGCCGGTCGTCGGCATCGTCGGTCGCCGCTGACGCCGGCCCCGTGGACGACGGGCCGCTCGACCGCGCCGGGCTCGACCGCGAGCTGGCCCGGGCCGGGCTGCCGGCCATGGCCGACCAGGCCCGCGACCGGCGGCTCGGGACAGACCCCTGGGCGCTGACGACGTACAGCTGGCGTGGCGACCTGGTCACGACGGTCTTCGACGACGAGGACACCGCGTGCCGCGCCGCTCTCCTCGACGCGCTGCTGACGGCCGGGCTCCCTGGCGCCGAGGGCCGCTGGGACGACCTCGACCGGAGGCCCCTCGTCACGGCGACCGGCCCGGCGAGCCCACCGCCGGGTCCACCGGAGTGGAGGTGGGCCCGGGCGCTGCGGGCCGGCAGCGGCGCCCGGTCGCCGAGCTTCCTCGCCCAGCACGACGGCGTGGTCGCGATCGTCGACACCGAGGCGCTGTGGCGGCACGGGTCCGACGGGGCGGTGCTGCTCACCGCCATCGACGCCCGCTCCGGCGAGGTCCGCTGGTCCACGCCCGTGGTGCCGGCCGGCCTGGAGGTGCTGACGCACGCCGGCCTCCTCCTCGTGCACGTCGACGGGCGGCTGACGTCGTACGACCTGGCGGACGGTCGAGTGCGCTGGACGCGTCCCTTCCCGGGGCTGGACAGCGTGGCCGGGCTCGGGGGCGGCACGGTCGCGCTCCACGCCGACACGCGCGGCGGCCCGGTGGTCGGGCTCGACGTCGCGACCGGCGCGGAGCGGTACGTCACCGAGGCGCCGCCGCCGACGTGGGAGGGTCGCCCCCGCACCCCGCCCGCAGCCTGGTGGACGGCCGAGGTGGACGCCGGGGTGCTGCGGCTGGTGCGCACCGACGTCGCCGACGGTCAGCCGCACGTCGAGGCCACCCTCCCCCACCGCGTGGAGGGCCTCGACGGCGCCACGCTCATCCAGGTGGTCGAGCACCCGGTCGGCGTCGCGCGGCGGTTCCTCCGGGTCCGGTCCGCGCGCCGCCACGCCGTCGGGCTCCTCGTCGTCAGCCCGGACGGCAGCGAGGCCCCCCGCTGGGCCGACCCAGCGGCCGGGGCGGCTCGGGAGACCCGCACGGTGCCGGTGGACGCCGACCACGTGCTCACGACCGGCCGGGCGGCGCGCGACGGCCGGCCCAGCCGGATGTCGACCCTCGACGGGCGGATGGTCTGGGAGCGCCCCGACCTGCTGACCGTGCTGCACCGCGAGCCCGGCCTGACCGTGTGCCAGCGCCGGGACACCGTCGAGCCGCAGAACGCGTGGGCGCGCCAGCGCCACGACGACCTCGTGGTCGCGATCGACGACGACGGGCACGTCGTGTGGCAGGCCGACCTCGGACCCGCCGCGGTGGCCGGCGACGAGCTGTGGCACTGCCCACGGGGACAGGTGGGCGCCGTGCGCCTGCGCGACGGCGCACGACGCTGGGTGGTGCCGTCGCGACGGTTCACGCCGTGGCCGGTCGGACTGGCGGCTGTCGAGACCCTGGCCGCGAGCCGTCACCGCGGGGATCCGGCCGTGCTCGCGACGGGCACGACCCTGGTCGGCGTCCGGTAGGACCGCGCGAGGGTCAGGACGGCCCGACGACCGCCAGGACCTCCTTGCGCGTGAAGACCTCGGCGGCGACCTCGCGCACCTCCTCGAGCGTGACGGCGTCGATGCGCGCGATCACGCCGTCGATGTCGAGGAGCTCGTCGTGGACGAGCTCGGCCTTGCCGAGCCGGACCATCCGGGAGGCGGAGTCCTCCAGGCCGAGGACGAGACCGCCGCGCAGCTGGCCCTTGCCACGCTCGAGCTCCTCGGCGGTGATGCCGTGGGCGGCCACGCGGGAGAGCTCGAGCCGGACCACGGCCAGCGTCTCGTCGAGCTTGGCGGGCAGGCAGCCGACGCTGACGCCGACGAGACCGGCGTCGGCGTGGTGGGAGGAGAAGGAGTAGACCGAGTAGGCCAGGCCGCGGCGCTCACGGATCTCCTGGAACAGCCGCGAGGACGTGCCGCCGCCGAGCGCGGTGTTGAGGACACCGAGGGCGAAGCGGCGGTCGTCGTCGCGCGCGGGGCCCTCCATGCCCAGGACCACGTTGACCTGCTCGAAGGGCCGGGTGGCCTCGGAGGTGCCGGGCTTGACCCGCACCCGGCGCCCGAGCCGGCGCGGTCCGACCGGCTCGGCCTCGCCGTCGAGCCAGCCGCTGCGGCCGAAGGCCCGCTCGACCTGCCGGACGACGGTGGTGTGGTCGAGGTTGCCGGCGACGGCCACCACCATGCGCTCGGGTCGGTAGTGCCGTCGGTAGAAGCGCTGGATGGTCGCCCGGTCGAGGGCGGTGATGGACTCGACGGTGCCCGCGATCGGGCGGCCCAGCGGTGAGGTCGCGCCGAAGGCCTGCTCGGCGAACAGGTTGTGCACGACGTCGTCGGGGTCGTCGTCGTGCATGGCGATCTCGTCGAGGATGACCTCGCGCTCGGCCTCGACGTCGTCGTCGGTGATGACCGAGCTGGTGATCATGTCGCCCAGCACGTCGACGGCGAGCGGGAGGTCCTCGTCGAGCACCCGCGCGTGGAAGCAGGTGTACTCCTTGGCGGTGAAGGCGTTGATCTCACCGCCCACGGCGTCGAGGGCGATCGAGAGGTCGAACGCCGAGCGCTCGTGCGTCCCCTTGAACAGCAGGTGCTCGAGGAAGTGGGAGCAGCCGTGCAGCTTCGGCGTCTCGTCGCGCGACCCGACGTCGACGAAGACGCCGATCGTGGCCGACCGGGCGCCGGCCATCTGCTCGGTGACGATCCGCAACCCGCTGGCCAGCACGGTCCGGCGTACGCGTGAGGTGACCGCTCCCCCGCTGTCGCGCACCGTCGAGACGGTGCGCGTGGTCCTGCTCTTCTGCACGTCCTCCATCCTCCCCGGCCCGCCAAGGGCCCGAAAAACACGCTGACCCGCCGTGCGTTCACGACGGGTCAGCGCGGTGGATCAGGCCTCGGCGGGCTCGCTCGCCTCGGCGCCGGCCTCGGCCGACTCCTCGACCACCGGGATCAGCGAGAGCTTGCCGCGGTCGTCGACCTCGGCGATCTCGACCTGGATCTTCTGGCCGACCGAGACGACGTCCTCGACGTTCTCGACCCGCTTGCCGCCCACCAGGCCGCGCAGCTTGGTGATGTGGAGCAGGCCGTCCTTGCCGGGCAGCAGGGAGACGAACGCACCGAAGTTGGTCGTCTTCACGATCGTGCCGAGGTAGCGCTCGCCGACCTCGGGCATCGTCGGGTTGGCGATCTGGTTGACCGCGTTGCGCGCGGCCTCCGCGGCGTCGCCGTTGGTCGCCCCGATGTAGACCGTGCCGTCGTCCTCGATCGAGATCGTGGCGCCGGTGTCCTCCTGGATCTGGTTGATCACCTTGCCCTTCGGGCCGATGACCTCGCCGATCTTGTCGACCGGGACGCGCACGGTGATGATGCGCGGCGCGTGCACCGACATCTCCTCCGGGCCGTCGATGGCCTCGCCCATGACGTCGAGGATCGCCAGGCGGGCGTCCTTGGCCTGGGTCAGCGCGGCGGCCAGGACCTCGGCCGGGATGCCGTCGAGCTTGGTGTCGAGCTGCAGCGCGGTGACGAACTCGCGGGTGCCGGCGACCTTGAAGTCCATGTCGCCCATCGCGTCCTCGGCGCCGAGGATGTCGGTCAGCGCGACGTACGTCGTCTCGCCGTCGACCTCGCCGGAGATGAGGCCCATCGCGATGCCGGCCACGGGCGCCTTGAGCGGCACGCCCGCCTGGAGCAGGGACAGCGTCGAGGCGCAGACCGAGCCCATCGAGGTCGAGCCGTTGGAGCCCATGGCCTCCGACAGCTGGCGGATCGCGTAGGGGAACTCCTCGCGGCTCGGCAGCACCGGCAGGATGGCGCGGCGCGCGAGCGCACCGTGGCCGACCTCGCGGCGCTTGGGCGAGCCCACGCGGCCGGTCTCGCCGGTGGAGAACGGCGGGAAGACGTACTTGTGCATGTAGCGGCGGTGCTTCTCGGGGCTCAAGGTGTCGAGCTGCTGCTCGAGCTTGAGCATGTTGAGCGTGGTGACGCCGAGGATCTGGGTCTCGCCGCGCTCGAACAGGGCCGAGCCGTGCACCCGCGGGATGACGCCGACCTCGGCGAACAGCGGACGGATGTCGGCCAGGCCGCGGCCGTCCATGCGGACCTTGTCGCGCAGGACGCGCTCGCGCATGAGGGACTTGGTGACCGCCTTGAAGGCCGCCCCGATTTCCTTCTCGCGACCCTCGAACTGGGCGCCGACCTGGTCGAGCAGCGAGGCCTTGACCTCGTCGAGCTTCTCGTCGCGCTCCTGCTTGCCCACGATGGCCAGGGCCTCGGTCGTGGCGGTCGCGGAGGCGGCGTGCACGGCGTCGTACACGTCGTCCTCGAAGTCGAGGAAGACCGGGAACTCCTGCACGGGCTTGGCGGCCTGCTTGGCCAGCTCGGCCTGCGCGTCGCAGAGCTGCTTGATGAAGGGCTTGGCGGCGTCGAGGCCACCGGCCACGACCTCCTCCGAGGGAGCCTGGCTGCCGGAGGCGACCAGCTCGTAGGTGTTCTCGGGGGCCTCGGCCTCGACCATCATGATCGCGACGTCACCGGAGTCGGTGACCCGACCGGCGACGACCATGTCGAACACGGCGCTCTCGAGCTGGCTGTGGCTCGGGAAGGCGACCCACTGGCCCTCGATGAGGGCGACGCGGACGCCGCCGACCGGGCCGGAGAACGGCAGGCCGGAGAGCTGGGTCGACATCGACGCGGCGTTGATGGCCAGCACGTCGTAGGGCTGGTCGGGGTCGAGCGCCATGACGGTGATGACGACCTGGACCTCGTTGCGCAGGCCCTTCTTGAAGGTCGGGCGCAGCGGGCGGTCGATGAGGCGGCAGGTGAGGATCGCGTCCTCACCCGGGCGACCCTCGGACCGGAAGAAGGAGCCGGGGATCTGGCCCACGGCGTACATCCGCTCCTCGACGTCGATCGTCAGGGGGAAGAAGTCGAAGTGGTCCTTGGGGTGCTTGCCGGCCGTGGTGGCCGAGAGCAGCATCGTCTCGTCGTCGAGGTAGGCAGTCACCGAACCGGCGGCCTGACGGGCCAGCAGGCCGGTCTCGAACTTGACGGTGCGGGTGCCGAACTTGCCGTTGTCGAGGACGGTCTCGACAGCGGTGATGACGGGTTCTGTCACGTGTGACTCTTTCGTTCGCGGTGCGATCCGCGACTCCCGCGCACGTGCCCCGGCCCCGACGGGGCCCGGAGCGGTTGGCCGATCTTCGATCGAGACCCGCAGGGGCGGCATGCCGGCTCCTGAAGATCACTACCGAGGACCGGGCCTGACGGTGGCGCGGATCGCTCCTGTGAGTGGGTGTTCAGTTGTGGTGGTGCGTGGGGGCCTGACCCCAAAACTACTCGTCGGGGCCCACCGGGTGGTGGACCCCGACGTGGGTCAGCGGCGCAGGCCGAGACGCTCGATGATCGAGCGGTAGCGCTCGATCTCGGTCTTGCGCAGGTAGTTGAGCAACCGGCGGCGCTGGCCGACGAGCAGCAGCAGACCACGACGGCTGTGGTGGTCGTGCTTGTGCGTCTTGAGGTGCTCGGTCAGGTGGGCGATCCGGTGGCTGAGCAGCGCGATCTGCACCTCGGGCGAGCCGGTGTCGCCCTCGGTCGTGGCGTACTCGGCGATGATCTTCTTCTTGGTCTCCGCGTCGGTACCGACGGACATGCGTCTCCTCCTGGGTGTTCACTCGCTGCGCGGCGCGCCGGGGCCTGTTCTCCCGGGCACTCTGGATCCGCGGCCGTTGCACGGCGGTCAGGGTGATGCCCGTCCCAGCACGGGACGGACAGGACAATCTAGCGCGACGCGGGCGGGTCACCCAATCGCGCGGGCTCCATCGTGTCCTGCGGGGCTGGTGGTCGCGGGTGGGTCGGGTGGCCGCGCGCGTGGCAGGCCGCGTCTCGACGTCAAGGACGCTCGCTGCGCTCGCGCCGCTGCGCGGCGGCCTGCGGCCGTCCTTGACCCCGAGCCTCGCGCGACCCGCCGACCTGCGCGCTGTCGGCGACGCCTCGGGTCCCGTGCCCGGCGCGCCGCCGCTGGCGCGGCCACCCGCCCCACCAGCAACAACCACCCCTCTCCTGGGCGGGATCTCCCGCTCCTGGTCGGTAGTTCCCCGCCAGGAGTGGGAGATCGGCGCCAGGAGTCAGGGCGGCCGCGCCAGCGGCGGCGCGGGCGGAGCCCGTGCCGTCGAGCGCGCCGTCAGTCGATCGGGCGAGGCTCCGGGTCAAGGACCGCGAAGCGGCCGCGCAGCGGCGCCGCAGGCGTCCTTGACGCGGAGACCCGATCGACTACGCGCGCAGCCGCCCACACCAACCACAGGGTGTAGCCCGCAGACCGGCTGCGAGGCTTCGAGGCTCGTCGCTGGTGCTCCTCGCACCTCGGGCAACGGGGGTCAGGAGGTGCCGACCTTGACGCACATGACGTCGGGCAGGTGGGCCACGACCTCGCGCCAGGAGTCGCCGGCGTCGGCCGAGGCCCACACGGCGCCGTTGCGCGCACCGACGTACAGCCCGGCGGGGCCGTGGTCGTCGGCGCACATCGCGTCGCGCATGACGCTGACGTAGAAGCGGTCGGGCAGGCCGTGGTCGAGCGGCTCCCAGGAGGCGCCGGCGTCGCGGCTGCGCCAGACTCGGGCGCGGGCGTTCGGCGGGTAGCGGCTCTCCCCGGCGCCGTTGGGCCAGACGTACAGGGTGTCGGGCTCGTGGGGGTGGACCACGACCGGGAAGCCGAAGTCGCTCGGCAGCCCGTCGGCGATGGGGTGCCAGGTGGCGGCGTGGTCGTCGGAGCGGTAGACGCCGCCGTGGTTCTGCAGGTAGAGCCGGTCGGGGCGCGAGGGGTGTCGGGCCACCTTGTGCACGCACTGGCCGAACTCGGGGTACTGCGAGCCCTCGGGCAGGAAGTCCGCGCGCACGCCCACGTTGCGCGGCGTCCACGACCGGCCGGCGTCGGCGGTCTGGTAGACGCCGCCGGTGGAGATGGCCACGGTCACCGAGTCGGGATCGGTGGGGTGCGGCAGGATCGTGTGGAAGGCCTGGCCGCCGAAGCCGGCGCCCCAGTCCGGGCGGTGCGGGTGGTTCCAGAGCGCCTCCTCGAGGGCGAAGGTCTCGCCCCCGTCGCGGGAGCGCCACACCGCGCCCGGCTCGGTCCCGGCCCACACCTCACCGTCGCCCGGGCCCGCGACGAGCTGCCAGACCCGCTCGACGCTGGCTCCGCTGCCCTCGGGGAACCGGACGCCCCCGCCGGGGGTCTCGTGCCAGGTCTCGCCGAGGTCGTCGGACCACCGCACCTGCGGCCCGAGCCACGACGACGAGGCACCGGCGAGCAGCCGCGGCCGCCCGCCCTCGCCCGACCGCGGGAGGACGAGGCAGGAGTAGACCTCCTCCATGTCGTGGTGCGGGCCGGTGAACGACCAGTCCGCCCGGTCGTCGTCCGACGTCCCGATCCACAGTCCCTTGCGCGTGCCGACCATCAGTACAGTGCCCATGCCAGGTCGACCGGCCCCGCGGCCCGGACTCATCGGTCGGTCAGTGGCCATGGCCGGCCAGCCAGAGCGCGACCTCCTCGCCGGCGAGCACGCCGGTGGCGTCGGTGAGCGGGCCGTCCCACCCGTGGGTCTCGAGGTAGGCGCCGCGCGGGACCAGCGCGTGCTCGGCCATCCGGAGCATGCCATCGTCGAGCAGCGAGTCGCCGGCCGCGGCGACCAGCGGGTCGTCGTCGAGCTCGACCAGGCGGGCCAGGCCGGCCTCCTTGGTCAGGGTGTCGGGCATGGCGTAGACCTTGGTCTGCTCGTGGGTCAGCCGCCAGCCGTCCGCAGCCGCCACCGCCTCGAGCTCCTCCACCCAGGCGGCCTCGACGGGCTCGCCGTTGAGCAGGAAGTAGGCGAAGGTGCCGTCGGCGTCGCGCAGCCCGCGCACGTGCGGCGCCTCGACGAGGTGGGCCACCCGCTGCGCGAACTCCGCCATCGGCCGCCGCTGGGCCACCAGCGCCTCGGTGGCCTGCGCGTGGTCGGGGTCGGGCACGCCATCGACGAGCAGCGCGCCGCCGTTGAGGCACAGCACCCGCTTGTACGACGGCAGGGTCAGCCGCAGCACCTGGGCCGGGGTGCGGGTGGTGCACAGCACGAGGTCGGGCCGGCCCTCCAGGGCGGCGTACGCCGTGCGGGTGACGTAGGCCCAGTCACGGCCGTCGAGCACCTCGCAGACCACGAGGTCCTCGAGCGGCACGTCGCCGACCCGCTTGTGCGACCACAACAGCGTGCGGTCGATGTCGGAGGCGATCACGTCAGGACTCCGTCCGGGCGAACTGGGGGTGGATGAGGCCCATGCACGAGAACGCGAGGCCCTCGACCTCCTCGACGGGCACGCCGCGCTGGGTGGCGAGCAGCTCGACGTGGCCGAGCTCGTCGCGCCGGTCGGGGCGCACCAGCACGCGCCAGGGCACCCGACGCAGCAGCACGCGGGTCGTCTCGCCGACGCCGGGCTTGACCAGGTTGACGTCGCCGATGCCGTACGCCGTGCTGACCTGCTCGACGGCGGCCCAGCCCGACCAGGTGGGCGACCGGTCGGTGGCGAGCAGGCGCGCGGCCTCGGCCCGGGCCTCCTCGGCGACGTCGTCGAAGCACGCCTCGACGGTCTCGACGTAGCGCATCGACACGTCGGCCGGGGCGAGCTCGGCGTAGAACTTCGCGCCGTGGAAGTCGTCGGGGCCGATGAGGGTGTCGTTGAGGACGGTGCGCGAGACCAGGCCCGAGACGGTGGAGTTGAGGCAGGCCGAGGGGATGAGGAAGTCGTCGCGGGTGCCGAAGACGTCGGTGCTGCTGCCGGGGTCGGCGAGCACGGCGAGCGACGGGTCGAAGCGCAGCCCGAGCGTCTCCTCGACCTCCGCGCAGGCGGCGGTGAGCTCGCGGGAGATCGCGCCCTTGCCGGTCCAGCCGTCGACGAACACGACGTCGGCCGGGTCGTGGTGGGCGGCCAGGTGGCGCAGCGCGACCGTGTCGAGGCCGCGGCCGCGCACGATCGACATCGTGTAGTGCGGCAGCCCGGCTCCCCCGCCCAGACCGAGGCGGGCGGCGTACCGGCGCAGGAGGATGCCGATCGGGGTGCCGGCGCGGGCGAGCGAGACGAGCACGGCGTCCGGGCCCCGGAGCTCGACGACGAGGTGCACGAGGGTGGCCGCCGCGAGCGCGACCCGGCGGGCCTGGTCGGCCAGCGCGCGGTCGAAGAGCGCGTAGTACTCCTCGCTGGGCTGGTACTCCACCGGCAGCGACTCGGCGTAGTGGGCGCGCCCGGCCTGGATGGCCTCCTCGCGCTCCTCGACCGGCGCCTCGAGCTGGGCGTGGCTGAGGTCGGTGAGCAGCCAGGTCACGTCGTCGGCGGGGTAGGACCCGAAGGCCGGCCCGTGCAGCGGGGTCGCACCCACGTCGCTCACGCCCCCACCCGGACCACGACGAGCCGGTCGGTCAGCGTGCGGAGCCCGGCCCGCAGGTCGGCGGCGCCACCCTCGTCGGGCGGCGGCGTCGCCGCGTCGACCACGAGCACGACGGCGTCGAAGCGGCCGGGCTCGAGGTTGTAGGCGAACCGGGGCTTGTCGTCGTCGGCCCCGTCGTGCGCGGCGAACCTGAGTCCGTGGCGCACGGCGTACGCCGGGTCGTCGCGCACCACGACCGGCGAGCGGGTCGTGGAGGACACGGTGACCTCGACGGCCGGCCGAGCCGCCTCGAGCGCCTCGCCGAGGCGCAGCGGGAGGTACACCAGCTCCTCGCTGCCGAGGACGTGCACCCGGCGCGCCCCCGCCACCAGGTCGCCGACCTCGGCGGCGAGGTCGGCCACCGCGACCTCGAACCCGGCTGCGTCGGTCGCCCCCAGTCCGTGCCGACCGCCGGTCGGCACCCCCGCCGGCCAGGCGTACGCCGCCACCGACTCGGCCGCGCGGTCCGGTCCTGTCGGCCCGGCCTCGCCCGGCCCACCGGCGGAGACCGCGGCACGGACCTCCTCGTCGGGCTCGTGGTGGGTGCGCACCTCGCCCTGGAGCAGCGAGACGAACGTGATGCTGGTGCCGAGCTCGGCCGCGACCAGCTCGGCGGTGGTGCGGGCATCGTCGGGCCTCAGGTCGACCAGCGCCGCCACGACGTAGGCAGGGCGGGCGGAGATGGCGTGCAGCTCGCGGACCGTGTTGAGGATGGTGCGGCCCGTGGTCAGCTCGTCGTCGACGAGCACGAGCGGGCCGGTGCCCTGCAGCAGCGCGGGGTCGCGCGGCTGGAGCCGGTGGGTGGTGGCGTGGCTGTGCTCCTCCTCGAAGCTCAGCGCCGACCAGCCGGGCCGCCGGGTCGAGTGGATCGCGGTCGCGCCGAGGCGGTCGGCCACCAGGTGGCCCAGGCCGGTCGCGGTCTCGGCGTACCCCAGGACGAGCTCGGCGCGGGCGCCGTCGAGGGCCTCCTCGACGAGCGCGCCGAGGTCGGAGCCGTGCCGGCGGGCGACCGACGGCGCGAGCGGCACGTGCTTGGCGAGCACCTGGCTCACCACGAGGTGGACCCGGCGCGGGTTGCGGCGCACGGCCAGGCCGACGAGCTCCTCGACGGGCGCGCTGCCCTCGCGGGTGACCAGCTCGACGCCGGCGTGGGCGCACACCCACTCCCCCGACCACGTCGTCGACGGCGTCACAGGGCGTCGCCCTCGTGGGTCGCGGCGGCCAGCAGGTCGACGAAGGTGACCTCGGGCGCGGCGACGCCGAACACCTCGGCGCGCAGCATCAGCCGGTGGGCCCAGGCCAGGTGGGGGTTGGCCTCGTTCATCTTGTTGCGGTAGCTCGACCGGGTCACGCCCCCGCCGCCCTCCTTGGCCGACAGCACGCCCTGGGCGTCGTCGAACTCCTCGTGCGAGACCACCGACAGCGCGTGCACGACCGGCACGTGGCTGGGGTGGATGACGGTCTTGCCGACCAGCCCGTTGGCCCGGTCGAGCAGCACCTCGCGGATCAGGCCGTCGAGGTCGCGGGCCAGCAGCCGCGCCCGCAGCTCGCGGTCGTCGCGGCGGCGCGCGAACGGCGCCTCGCGCAGCAGCGGCTTGAGCAGCCGGTCGGGGGAGGTGAAGTACTCCCAGACCGGTCCGGTCACCGCGTGCCCGCCCGGGCGCCCGAGCACGTTGACGACGTCGGCCACGGCGCCGGCGACCAGCCGGACGTCGTACATCGTGAGGTCGCGGGGGCGGCGCAGGGCGAAGACCGAGGACATGTCGGTGGCGCCGATGCGCACCGCCAGCACCCGGTCGGCGTGCTTGGCCAGCAGCGCCCGCATGCCGAGCAGCTCCTCGACGCGGGTCTCGCGGTACATCACCTCGGGCGTCTCGACGACCGGCATCACCAGCACCCGGCGGCCCACCGTGGTCTCGACGTCGCTCACCGCGTCGAGGAACTCCGGCCCGCGCTCGGTGGAGAACTTCGGCAGCACGAACCCGTCGATCACGTCGGCGGCCTCGCCCATCAGCCCGGCGAGGCGGGCCGGCTGGTCGGCGCTGCGCACCCGCACGAACAGCAGCGGCAGGTCGTCGCGGCCGCGCAGGCGCGCGAGCTGGTCGGCGACGTGGGTGACGGCGAACTCGACGGCACCGTCGGGGATCGAGTCCTCCAGGCACACCACGCAGCTGCTGACCCCGCGGCCGGCGACCCGGAGCACGTCGGCCGCCAGCTCCTCGCGCGTGGCCGGGATGTAGAGGGTGGCGCCGAGGCCGTGGGCGAGCAGCTCGAGCGGGGCCTCGCGGCTGATCTCGGCCGGCTCGACGTGGAAGAGCTCGGCCCGGTCGGCCGGGTCGAGGAAGTGGAACTGGCGCACGCCGCTGTCCGCTCTGCTGGGGGGTCTTCGGGGGGTGGGACTCCAGCCGTCGGAGGGCGGTCGGGCGGGGTCCGGGACAGGATAGGCCGCTGAGGTGTCGCCGAAACCTCAGGTGGATAGCCTGCTCGCGACCACCGCAGTGCCCATCCCGTGAGCCCCGAGGAGCCCCCATGCCCGTGTCCCTGACCAAGGGCGGCAACGTCAGCCTGACCAAGATCGCGCCGTCGCTGCAGTCGGTGCGCATCGGCCTCGGGTGGGACGCCCGCACCACCGACGGCACGCCGTTCGACCTCGACGCCACCGCCCTGGTGTGCGGCCCCGGCGACCGGGTGCTCTCCGACCAGCACTTCATCTTCTACAACAACCTGGCCTCTCCCGAGGGCACCGTGCGCCACACCGGCGACATCCGCGACGGCGCGGTCGCCGGCGACGACGAGGTGCTCGAGGTCGCGCTGTCGCAGCTGACCCCCCAGACCGACAAGGTCGTCTTCAGCGCGACCATCCACGACGCCGACTCCCGCGGCCAGAACTTCGGCCAGGTCAAGAACGCCTACATCCGCGTCCTCGACATCGCCACCAACGAGGAGCTCGCCCGCTACGACCTCAGCGAGGACGCCTCCACCGAGACCGCCATGGTCTTCGGCGAGCTCTACCGCCACGGCGCGGAGTGGAAGTTCCGCGCCATCGGCCAGGGCTACGCCTCCGGCCTGCAGGGCATCATCACGACGTACGGCGTGACCCTGGCCTGAGCGCTGCGGCCACCACACGGTCGTCGGGGAGGTTCCGCCACCGCCGTGGGGGCACGGTGGTCGAAGCGGTTCCGCCACCACCGCGGGCGCACGGTGGTCGAGGAGGTTCCGCTGGGGACCGTCTCGAGACCACGCAACCGCCACCGCCCGTCAAGCGCCAGCCGCTGCGGTCCCGTGGTCTCGGGACAGGCCGCCAGGCGGCCTACCTCGACCACCGTGCGGCCGGTCAGGCGGAGCGGAAGCGGTCGACCTGCGCCTTGACGGCCTCGGTGATGCGGTCGGCCTCGCGGGCCAGGCCCCAGTAGTCCGGGTGGGTGCCGCGCAGGCCGGAGCGGAGGCCGTCGAGGCGGACGGCGAGCGCGTCGAGCTCGCGCGCGACCTGCTGCCCGACGGGCTTGGGGGTCTGGGTGACCATCATCTGGGCGTCGCGCAGCCGGAAGCGGGTCTTCTTGAGGACATCCTCCGGGTCGGCCTTGACCTCGCGGAGCCGGTGCAGCCGGTCGCCCGGCCCGCCCACCCGGGCCTTGGCGGCGTCGGCCGCCGCCCGGGCCTCGTCGAGCAGCCGCAGCGGCAGGCCCCAGTCGGCGCCGGCCGCGACGAGCCGGTCGAAGTCGGCGAGCTTGGCCCGCGCGGTGGCGAGGTCGGCACGCACGGCGTCCTCGTCGGTGTCGAGGTCGGCGAAGTTGGCCAGGCTGAACTCGCGTCGCAGGGTCGCGAGGTCCTCCCGCATCCGCGGCATCCTGGACTCGACGCTCTCGGCCACGGTGCGCAGCGAGGTGCGCCGCGTGGTCGCCCTGGCGATCCGGTCGGGCAGCTCGGTGGCCAGCCGCTCGGCCTCGGCGGCGAGGGTCTCGAGCTCGCCGACGGCCGCGTCGAGGGCCGGGGCGCCGGCGGCCGGCTGCCACTCCGAGGCCGTGGTGGCGGCCGCGCGGGTGCGGCGCAGCACGTCGTTGAGCTCGGGCACCTCGACGCCGGTCTCGCGCAGCGTGCGGGCCGCCGCCGCGACGCGCTGGGTGAGTGCGGTCGCCCGCTCCCTGGCCTCCCGGGCGCGCTGCACGGCGTTGCCGATGCGGGTCAGGTCGGCGTCGTAGTCGAGCACCACTTGGTCGAGCGCCTCGGCGGTCCTGGCCAGCTTGGGCCCCACCTCGGCGTACGCCCGGTGGGCGGCGCCGAGCGCGCGCTGGTCGAGCGTCTCGTCGAAGGGGTGCCGGTCGAGGACCGAGAGGTACTCGGTGATCAGCTGCTCGGCCTCGCGGTCGAGGATCCGGAAGCGCGGCACCAGCCCCGACGCCCCGGCCCGCTCGGGCAGGTAGGCCTGGAAGCTCTCCACCATCCCGCGGACCGTGCGCTGGGACTGGTCGAGGTGGCGGAAGTCCTCCATGAGCTGGTCGAGCGCGTTCTGCGTCGCCTCCAGCTGCGACGCGGGGGGACGGCTCGGCACGTGCTCATCCTAGGAGGCCGGACGAGCGACGGCCCGCCACCCCGAGCGGGGTGACGGGCCGTCGACGACGTGCGTGAGGGGCAGCGCTAGACGTGCACCACGTGCTCCTCGTCGCGGTGCGTCTTGTTGTAGCGGATGCTCGACCACAGGGCCGCCGCCACGAAGGCGACGCCGATGAGGCCGGTGACGACCTCGGGGATGTGCGGGCCCACGCTGACGAAGAGCAGCAGCGCGAGCGCGCCGATCGCCCAGTGGGCGCCGTGCTCGAGGTAGACGTACTCGCTCAGCGTCCCCTGGTGGACCAGGTAGATGGTGATCGAGCGGACGTAGAACGCCCCGACACCCAGACCGATCGCGATGATGATCGGGTCGGTGGTGATGGCGAACGCGCCGATGACCCCGTCGAAGCTGAACGAGGCGTCGAGCAGCTCCAGGTAGAGGAACAGCGAGAACGCCGCCTTGCCGGTGGCCTTGACGACCTGGCCGGTCGCGCGGGCGCGCTCGGCCTCGTCGCTCTCGTCGTCGTCCTCGAACCCGCCGTCGAAGAAGTCACCGAGCCCGCCGACGAGCAGGTAGAGGATCATCCCGAACACGCCGGCGAGCAGCAGCTGGTCGGCCTCCTCGGGGAAGATCCGCGAGAAGGCGAACAGCCACACCAGCGCGACCAGCGAGGTGATCGCCGGGAACGCCGCCGCCTTGGCCAGCGGCCGCTCGATCGGTCCCAGCCAGTGGTGCTCCTTGTCCTCGTCGAAGACGAAGTCGAGGAAGATCATCAGCAGGAACATGCCGCCGAACGCTGCGATCAGCGGGTGGGCGTCGTTGAGGATCGCGGCGTACGACGTCGGGTCGCTCTCGGGCCGACGCTCCAGGGCGAGCTCCCACGCCTGCAGCGGCGTCAGGTCGGCCGTCACGAAGACGATGACCAGCGGGAACAGCAGGCGCATGCCGAAGACGGCGATGAGGATGCCGACGGTCAAGAAGATCTTGACCCAGAACTCCGACATCCGGTTGAGGACCTTCGCGTTGACCACCGCGTTGTCGAAGGACAGCGACACCTCGAGCACGATCAGGATGGCCACGATCGCCACGGCGGCGGTGCCGTCGTAGAAGAACGCGATGACGAGCCCGATCAGGGTGATCAGGAAAGACCACTTCAGGGTCTTCAACAACTGCATGGGTTCAGCTCAGCTCAGGTCCGGAGGGAGACCGACGCGGGTGCGCGTCGGTCAGAGGTTGACGCCGTAGTCGCGCACGATGCCCGCGAGGCCCGAGGCGTAGCCCTGGCCGATGGCGCGGAACTTCCACTCCGCGGCGTTGCGGTAGAGCTCGCCGAAGACCATGGCGGTCTCGCTCGAGGCGTCCTCGGAGAGGTCGTAGCGGGCGAGCTCGGTGCCGTTGTCGGCGTTGACGACGCGGATGAAGGCACCGGTGACCTGGCCGAAGTTCTGGCCGCGGGCGTCGGCCTGGTCGATCGAGACCGCGAAGACGACCTTGTCGACGTCGGCGCCCATGCCACCGAGGTTGACCTCGACGACCTCGTCGTCGCCCTCGCCCTCGCCGGTGCGGTTGTCGCCCTGGTGGACCACGAAGCCGTCGGGCGAGGTGAGGTTGTTGTAGAACACGAAGTGCTGGTCGGTGACGACCTTGCCCTCGGCGTTGCACGACAGCGCCGACGCGTCGAGGTCGAAGTCCTGACCGGTGGTGGTGCGGACGTCCCAGCCCAGACCGACGAGCACCTTGTTGAGACCGGAGGGCCCGGCCTCCTTGGTCAGGGAGACGTTCCCGCCCTTGGACAAGCTGACGACCATGTCGACTTCCTCTTTCGCTCGGGGGTCGGGCACGCCGGTGCGCGCCCGGAGTGGAGAGTGCGTGCGCGGCAACCCTAACGGAGCCGCTCAGGTGGTTCGATGACCCGCATGGGCATCCTCCGCCAGCCTCCGGTCCCCGACGGCTTCACCGGCACCCGCCTGGGCGTGTGCAACCTCTGCGAGGCCATCTGCGGCCTGCGCCTGACCCTCGAGGACGGCGTCGTCACCGGCGTCCGCGGCAACCCCGACGACCCGCTCTCGCGGGGCTACGTCTGCCCCAAGGGCGTCGCCCTGGCCGACGTGTACGCCGACCCCGACCGCCTGCGCCGGCCGGTGCGCCGCACCGACGACGGGTGGGTGGAGATCGGCTGGGACGAGGCGCTCGACCTGGTGGCCGACCGGCTCGCCGCGACCATCACCGAGCACGGCGCCGACGCGGTCGGCCTGTACTCCGGCAACCCCAACGCGCACTCGCTCGGCTTCGGCACCCACGGCGCGACGTTCATCAAGGCGCTGGGCACCCGCAGCCGCTTCAGCGCCTCCTCGGTCGACCAGGTGCCGCAGCAGCTGGCGGCCTGGCAGCTGTTCGGCCACCAGCTGATGATCCCGGTCGCCGACATCGACCGGACGTCGTTCCTCCTCGTCGTCGGGGCCAACCCGATGGCCTCCAACGGCTCGCTGATGACCGTGCCCGACTTCCCGCAGCGGGTGCGCGACCTGCACGCCCGCGACGGCCGGATGGTCGTGCTCGACCCGCGCCGCACCGAGACGGCCAAGGTGGCCGACGAGCACCACTTCGTCCGCCCCGGCACCGACGCCCCCGTGCTGCTGGCGATGGTGCGCACCCTGCTCGCCGAGGGCCTGGCCGCGCCGCCGGCGTACGTCGACGGGCTGGAGCGCCTGGCCGAGCTGGTCGAGCCGTTCACCCCCGAGCGGGCCGAGGCGGTCTCGGGCGTGCCCGCCGAGGTCACCCGGCGGCTGGCGCGCGAGCTCGTCGCCGCCGACGCGGGCGCGGTCTACGGCCGGATGGGCGTGACCACCCAGGACTTCGGCACGCTGTGCTCCTGGGCCATCGACGTGCTCAACCTGCTCTCCGGCCACTTCGACTCCCCCGGCGGCGTGATGTTCCCGGAGCCGGCGATCGACCTGGTCGAGCTGCAGGGCCCGGGCCGCCACGGCCGCTGGCACAGCCGGGTGCGCGGCATCGCCGAGTACGCCGGGGAGCTGCCCGCCGCGGTGATGGCCGAGGAGATGACCGAGCCGGGCGAGGGCCGGCTGCGCGCGATGGTCACGGTCGCCGGCAACCCGGTGCTCTCGACGCCCGACGGGCGGGCGCTGGCCGAGGCTCTCGACGGGCTCGACTTCATGGTCGCCATCGACATCTACCTCAACGAGACCACCCGGCACGCCGACGTCGTGCTGCCCCCGACCAGCGCCCTCGAGCGCGACCAGTACGACCTGGTCTTCCACGGCTTCGCCGTCCGCAACACCGCCCGCTGGACCCCGGCGGTGCACGCCAGGGGCGACGACCAGCGCCACGACTGGGAGGTCTTCGCCGCCCTGGCGACCCGGGTCGCCGACCGGTTGGGCACGCCGCTCGACGACGCGACCGCCGGCCGGCTGGCGGCCGACCCGGCCGACCTGGTCGAGCTGCTCCTCGACGCGGGCGGGCGCACGACGGCGGCGGAGGTGCTCGCGCACCCCGAAGGCGTCGACCTCGGCCCGCTGCGCCCGACCATGCCCGGCCGGCTGCGCACGCCCGAGCAGCGCATCGACGTGGTGCCCGCGCTCGTCGTCGACGACCTGCCGCGGCTCGAGGCCTGGCTGGCCGGCGCCGCGTCGGCCGCGTCCGACGGTGACGAGCTGCTGCTCATCGGCCGCCGCCACAAGCAGGACTGCAACTCCTGGTTGCACAACACGACCCGGCTCACGCGTGGCCGCCCGCGCCACCACCTGCTCATGCACCCCGACGACCTCGCCGCCCGCGGGCTGTCCGACGGCGAGCGGGTCGAGGTGCGCTCACGGGTCGGGGCGGTCGAGGTGGAGGTGACCGGGGCCGACGACATGATGCCGGGCGTCGTCTCCCTCCCCCACGG
This sequence comes from Nocardioides litoris, assembly GCF_006346315.1. Classification (GTDB taxonomy): domain Bacteria; phylum Actinomycetota; class Actinomycetes; order Propionibacteriales; family Nocardioidaceae; genus Nocardioides; species Nocardioides litoris. Next base: position 393,143 of record NZ_VDMR01000003.1, read on the forward strand.
CTACGGCCACCAGGTCGAGGGCACCCGCCTCGGGCACGCGAGCACCGTGCCGGGGGTCTCGATCAACGACCTCACCGACCCCGCGCGTCTCGACGTGTCGGGCAACGCCGCTTTCAGCGGCACCCCGGTGACCGTCGGGGCCCTCAGCCGACCGTGACCGGGTGCCGCACGACGGCGTCGAAGAAGTAGCCCTGCGTGTTGTACGGCGACACGTCGGGCTGGGTGCGGCCGTCACGGTCGGTCGCCCGGGCCAGCAGGGTGTAGGACCCGGCGGCGGGCCGCGCCCAGCGGACCGACCAGCGGGTCCAGCCGAACCCGCGGTCGCCGCGGTCGCGGTCAGGGCCGCCCTTGCCCTCGTCGACGAGGTCGGCGCGCCGCCAGGTCGCGCCGCCGTCGAGGCTGACGTCGACCCGCTGGATCGGGGCGGCGCCGCTCCACGACCGGCCGGTCAGGGTGTGGGTGGCGCCGGCGGGCAGCGTGGCAGGGAAGGGCAGCTCCCAGGCCGAGCGGACCGGGTTGACGGTCAGCGGCGGCGAGTCGGCCGGGTAGGACGGGCCGGTGAGCCGGTAGAAGGTCGTGTTCCAGGGCGAGGTGAGCTCGCGGCGGGCGACCTCGAGCGAGCCGAGCCACTTGATGCTGGCGATGCCGACCCAGCCCGGCAGCACGAGCCGCAGCGGGAAGCCGTGGTCGGGCAGCAGGTCCTCGCCGTTGGCACCCCAGGCCAGGATCGCGTCGTCCAGCGCCTTCTCGACCGGGAACGGCCGGCGCACTCGGCCGTAGTCGACGCCGCCGCTGACGAAGGGGGCGTCGAGGCCGGTGGCCTGGATCGAGACCGCGTCGGGCGCGAGGCCGAGCCGGCGGAGCACGTGGCGCAGCCGGGCGCCCTCCCAGGTGACGGTGCCGACCGAGCCGAGCTTCCACGCCGTGCCGCTGGCGGGCTGGCCCTGCTGGCTGCCGAAGAAGCTGCGGCCGTTGCCGGTGCACTCGTGGACCGAGGTCAGGCGGGTGTGCGGCAGCGCCTTCAGGTCGCGCAACGACAGGCTCAGCGCCTCGGCCTCGGAGCGGGGCCCGGCGAGGCCGTCGCCGAAGACCCGCGCAGCGCGTACGTCGTCGGGTCGATGGTCGGGGTGGAGGTGTGGTTGCGGACGAACAGGTCGGCCTGCGACGTCGCGAAGCGGCGCGGGTCGACCGAGTCCCACCGCATCTCGGCGTTGGTGCCGTAGTCGTAGAAGCGCGAGGCAGGCACTGGCTTGACGATCGAGGGCGCACCGGCCGCGGCCGGGCTGCTCGCGGTGGCGACGAGACCGGCGGCGGCCGGGGCCGCGACGGCGGTGGTGAGGACGGTCCGGCGGGTCGCTGCGGTGCGGGTCGACATGGGCCGACCCTAACAGCACAATCTCAGGTGACTTAGGCGCCCTGCTCGAGCACGGCGAGCACGGCCTCCCGGGCGGCGGCCGGGTCGACGGCCGCGAGGGCCGCCTCGGCGGCCTCCTCGCAGGCGTCGTGGCTGGTCGTGGCGAGCCGCGCGCCGACCGCCCGCACGGCCGCCGGCGCCATCGACAGCGAGGTGATGCCCATGCCGACCAGGACGCAGGCCAGCAGCGGGTCGGCGGCGGCCTCGCCGCACACACCGACCGGCTTGCCCACCTGACGACCGGCCTCGGCCGTGATCGCGACGAGCTGCAGGACGGCGGGCTGCCAGGGGTCGGTCAGGTGGGCCAGCGTGGTGGCCATCCGGTCGGCCGCCATCGTGTACTGCGTGAGGTCGTTGGTGCCGATGGACAGGAAGTCGACCACCTCGAGCAGGCGGTGGGCCAGCAGCGCCGCCGAGGGCACCTCGACCATGACGCCCGGCTTGAGCCCACGGGCGCGGACGGCCTCGGCGAACTCCGCCCCCTCGGCGACCGTGGCCACCATCGGGGCCATCACCCAGGTCTCGGTGCCGGTGCGTCGCGCCGCCTCGGCGATGCCGTCGAGCTGGCGGGCCAGCAGGTCGGGGTTGCCGAAGGACAGGCGCAGACCGCGGACGCCGAGCGCGGGGTTCTCCTCGCCGGGCAGGGTGGCGAAGGCGACGGGCTTGTCGGAGCCGGCGTCGAGGGTGCGGACGACGACGTACCGCTCGCCGTCGCCGGAGCCGTCGCCGGAGCCGTCGCCGGAGAAGGCCCCGAGCACCTCGGCGTAGATGTCGGCCTGCTCCTCCGCGCTCGGCTCGACGTCGCGGTTGAGGAAGCACAGCTCGGTGCGGAAGAGGCCGACGCCCTCGACCGGGGCGTCGGCGGCGCTGCGGGCCGACGGGCCGTCGGCCACGTTGGCGAGGATCTTGACGCGGGTGCCGTCGATGGTGGCGCCGGGGCCGGACCACGACGCGCTGGCCGCCCGCTGCTCGGCGTCGGCCGCCACCCGGGCCCTCGCCGCGTCGGGGTCGGGGTCGACCTCGACCGCGCCCGTGGTGCCGTCGACGAGCAGGGTCGCCCCGTCGGGCAGGTCGAGGACGCCGGCGGCCCCGACGACGCAGGGGATGCCGAGCTGGCGGGCGATGATCGCGGTGTGGCTCGTGGGGCCGCCGCGCTCGGTGACCAGCGCCAGGACGACGGCCGGGTCGAGCCCGGCGGTGTCGGCGGGTGCGAGGTCCTCGGCGACGAGCACCGAGGGCTGCTCCGGCGTGGGCACCCCGGGCTCCGCGGCGCCGACGAGGCGGGCCACCAGGCGGCGCTCGATGTCGCGCAGGTCGGTGGCCCGCTCGGCCATCAACCCGCCCATCGCGGTGAAGGTGCCGACGAACTGCTCGGCCGCGCCGTGGACGGCGTCGAGCAGGGCGTCGCCGCCGTTGACGCGCTTGCGCACCGCCCCGCGCAGGCCGCGGTCGCGCGCCAGCCCGGCACTGGCGACCAGCACCTCGGCCGTCGCCCCGCTCGCGCGCTCGGCCTTCGCCTCGAAGCCCGCCGCCACGGTGGCCGCCGCGTCGTCGTAGGCCGCGAGGGCGGCCTCGGGCGTCGCCGGCTGGACGTAGGCGCTGACGGCGGCCTCGGGCACCTCGCCGCGCGCCAGGACGACGGGCCCGAGGGCGAGGCCGGGGACGACGGGGGTGCCGGACAGGCCGGTGCGCTGGGTGACCACGGGCACACCGTAACGCCTGTGAGGCTTGACACACAACACAAACGGGCGTAGAACAACACAAACAAAGATCGAGGCGAGAGGAGCACCCGGTGTACGCACCCGAACGACTGCAGTCGATGGCCCGCCTGGTCTCCGACCGCCGCCGCGTCTCGGTGACCGACCTCGCCCGCGAGTACGACGTCACCACCGAGACCGTGCGCCGCGACCTCTCGCGGCTCGAGTCCATGGGCCTGGTGCGGCGCGTCCACGGCGGCGCGGTGCCGGCCGACGTCCTGGGCCGGGTCGAGGTCGGCCTCGTCGACCGTGACCGCACCCGGGCCGAGGCCAAGGAACGCGTCGCGGCCGCCGCCCTCGCCCTGCTCCCCCCGGCCGGGTCGACGGTGCTCCTCGACGCCGGCACCACCACGTCGCGGCTCGTCGCGGCCCTGCCGACCGACCTGCGCCTGGTCGTCTTCACCCACGCCGTGCCGGTGGCGGCACGGCTCGCCACCCTGCCCCTCGTCGAGCTGCACCTGCTGCCGGGCCGCGTGCGCAGCGCCACCCAGGCCGCGGTCGGCCACGACACCGTCGACGCCGTCCAGCGGCTGCGGGCCGACGTCGCCTTCGTCGGCACCAACGCCCTGACGACCCGGCACGGCTTCTCCACCCCCGACCCCGACGAGGCCGCCGTCAAGCGCGCCCTGGTCCGGGCCACCGGCCGCACCGTCGTGCTGGCCGACTCCACCAAGATCGGCCAGGAGGCCACGGTGCGCTTCGCCGCCCTCGACGAGGTCGACTGCCTCGTCACCGACGACGGCCTCGCGGCCGACGACCGGAGCCGTCTCGAGGCCGCCGGGCTGGAGGTGCTGGTCGCGTGATCGTCACCCTCACCGCCAACCCCAGCACCGACCGGACGATCCGCCTCGACGGCCCGCTGCGCCGCGGCGCCGTGCAGCGCTCGCTCGACACCACCGACGAGGCCGGCGGCAAGGGCGTGAACATCTCCCGGGCCTGCCTCGCCGCCGACGTCGCCACCACCGCCGTGCTCCCCGCCCGCGCCGACGACCCGTACGTCGCGCGGCTGGCCGCCACGGGCGTGCCGCACCGCCTGGTCGACCTCGACGGGCCGGTGCGGGTCAACATCGCGCTCACCGAGCCCGACGGCACGACGACCAAGCTCAACAGCCCCGGCGCCACCGTCGCCACAGCCGACCTCGACGCCCTCGCCGGCACCCTGCGCGAGCTCGCGGTCGACGCCGAGTGGGTCGTGCTGGCCGGGTCGCTGCCCCCCGGGGCCCGCACCGACTGGTACGCCGACCTGGCCGCCGACCTCCGCGGGCTCGCCCGGGTCGCGGTCGACACCAGCGAGGAGCCGCTGCGCTGCCTCGTCGACCGCCTCGACGCCGGCGGCGCCCCGCACCTGATGAAGCCCAACGGCGAGGAGCTGGCCTCCTTCACCGGCCACGACCCCGACGCCGTCGAGTCCGACCCGGAGCTGGCCGCCGAGGCCGCCCGCACCCTCGTCGAGCGCGGGGTGCGCGAGGTCCTGGCCACCCTCGGCCCGCACGGCGCCGTGCTGGTCAGCGCCGAGGGCGCCTGGCACGCCGCTCCCCCGCCCACCACCGTCGTCAGCACCGTCGGGGCGGGCGACTCCAGCCTGTTCGGCTTCGTCCTCGGCGGCCTCCGCGGCCTCGACCCCGCCGGGCGGCTCGCGCTCGGCGTCGCCTACGGGAGCGCCGCCGCCGCCCTCCCCGGCACCACGATCCCCCGTCCCGACCAGGCCCGGCCCGACCTCGTCGTCGTACGCCGGCTCGGGTCCGGGTCCTGAGCACCACCGCACCGCGCACCGCCACCACCGACCGCTCGACACCCGAGCACGCCACCACGGGAGCACCGATGTCCGACCTCATCACCACCGACCTGGTGCGGCTCGACGCCGCGCTGGGCGCCGAGAAGCACGACGTGATCCGGGCCCTGGCCGACGTCGTCGCCGGCGCCCGCCGCGCCACCGACGTGGGCCGCCTCGTCGACGACGCCTTCGCCCGCGAGGCCAAGTCGGCGACCGGCCTCAAGGACGGCATCGCGATCCCCCACTGCCGCACCACCGGCGTCGAGGTGCCGACCCTGGCCTTCGCCCGGCTCGCCCCGCCGGTGGACTTCGGCGCCAAGGACGGCCCGGCCGACCTGGTCTTCCTCATCGCCGCGCCCGAGGGCGGCGACAACGCGCACCTGCAGATCCTCACCAAGCTGGCCCGCGCGCTGGTCAAGAAGGACTTCACCGACGGCCTGCGCGGCGCCACCTCGGTCGAGGAGGTCGTCGCGCTCGTCACGGCCGTCGTCGAGCCCGCCGCGGCGCCCGTCGGCGCCGGCGCGCCCGTGCGCACCGACAAGGCCCCGGCCGCTGCCCCGGCGGCGGCCCCGGCCCCGGTCACCGCCGGCCGCCTGGTCGCGGTCACCGCGTGCCCCACCGGCATCGCCCACACCTACATGGCCGCCGAGGCCCTCGAGGCCGCCGCCGCGCGCGCCGGCGTCACCATCGACGTCGAGACGCAGGGCTCGGCCGGCTCCACCCCGCTCGGGGCCGAGACCATCGCCGCCGCCGACGCCGTCATCTTCGCCGTCGACGTGGGGGTCCGCGACCGGAGCCGGTTCGCCGGCAAGCCCGTCGTCAGCTCGGGCGTCAAGCGCCCCATCGACGACGGCGACGCCATGATCGCGGAGGCGCTGCGCTACGCCACCGACCCCGGTGCGCCCCGGGTCGAGGGCAGCGCCGACGGCGCGTCGTCGGGCGAGGGTCGCGGCGAGACCACGGAGTCGTGGGGCGCCCGGACCCGCCGCGTCCTGATGACCGGCGTGTCCTACATGATCCCGTTCGTCGCCGCCGGTGGCCTCCTCATCGCCCTCGGCTTCCTGCTCGGCGGCTACGAGATCGTCGGCCCGTACGGCGACATCGCGGTCGACAACACGCTGTTCAACCTGCCCGACCCGGCGGCCCTCGGCCTCGACCACGCGCTCTTCGGCTCCGGCCTCGCGGCCTACCTCGGCGCGCTGTGCTTCATCATCGGCAAGACGGCGTTCATGTTCTTCATCCCGGCCCTGGCCGGCTACATCGCCTACGCCATCGCCGACCGCCCCGGCATCGCCCCCGGCTTCATCGTCGGCGGCCTGGCCGCCAACATCTTCGGGGTGCAGAACAGCGCCGACTCCCCGGTCGCGCTGCCGGCCACCGGCTTCCTCGGCGCCATCGTCGGAGGTGTGCTCGCCGGCCTCGTCGCCCACTGGATCGCCCAGCGTCCCGTGCCGTCGTGGGCCCGCGGCCTCATGCCCGTGCTCGTCATCCCGCTCGTGACCTCGATCGTCGCCGGCCTGCTGATGATCGTCGTCCTCGGCCGGCCCATCGGCTGGCTCATGGACCAGCTCAACACCGGCCTGGCCGACATGAGCGGCAGCTACGCGATCCTGCTCGGCGTCGTGCTCGGCCTGATGATGGCCTTCGACATGGGCGGTCCGCTCAACAAGGTCGCCTACTCCTTCGCCGCCGCGGGCGTCGGCGGCGCCTCGCTGGCCAGCGACGCCCCGCAGCTGAAGATCATGGCCGCGGTGATGCTCGCCGGGATGGTGCCGCCGATCGCCCTGGCCCTGGCCACCGTCCTGCGGCCCAAGCTCTTCAACGTCGCCGAGCGCGAGAACGGCAAGGCCGGCTGGCTGCTGGGGGCGTCGTTCATCACCGAGGGCGCGATCCCCTTCGCTGCGGCCGACCCGCTGCGCGTCATCCCCGCCATCATGCTCGGCAGCGCCGTGACCGGCGGCCTGTCGGAGGCCTTCGGCGTCAGCGTCCGCGCACCACACGGCGGCATCTTCGTCCTCTTCGCCGTCGACGGCGTGCTCGGCTTCCTGGTCGCCCTCGCGGCCGGCGTGGTCGTCGGTGCCGTCGCCGTCATCGCCCTGAAGTCCACCGCCAAGGTGCCCGCGGCCCCTGTGGCAGCCTGACCCCACCCACCCACCAGGAGGATCCATGCCCACCAAGTCCGTCGTCGTCGGCTCCGCCGTCGGCCTGCACGCCCGCCCGGCCGCGATCATCAGCGAGGCGGCCGCCGACCTGGACTCCGAGGTGCTCATCGGCATCCCCGGTGACGAGCCGGTCGACGCCGGGTCGTCGCTGCTGATCATGACCCTCGGCGCCGGCAACGGCGACACGGTCGAGGTCTCCGGCGAGGTCGAGGCCGACGTCGAGGCCATCGCGGCCCTCGTCGCGCGCGACCTCGACGCCGAGTAGCACCCCGAGCAGCACCCGGGGTCCACGCAAGGCCCCCGCAAGACCCGCCGATCGCCCCGACGCCGGTCGCCCGCCCTGCCACACTGGGCAGGTGGCCGGCGTCGAGCACGAGCAGGACGAGCAGCGGCGCGCGGACGCCCGCGAGGCGGCGTACGCGCGACGCGACCGACGGCGCGGCTGGACCTTCTTCGTCGGTCTCGGCCTCGTGCTCGCCGGTCTCGGCATCCTCGGCTGGGTCGGGTGGCAGCTCTACGGCACCAACTGGGTCTCCCAGAAGCGGCAGCAGCAGACCGTCGACCGCCTCGAGCAGGAGTGGGACGGCGGCGGCCAGGGTCGGGAGACGGTGCAGACCGAGCAGGGGCCGGCCCGCGCGATCCTGCGCATCCCCGCCTTCGGCGACGACTTCGCGGTGCCGGTGATGGAGGGGGTCGCCGACGACGCGCTGGCCTCCGGCATCGGTCACTTCGAGGGCACCGCCGGGCCGGGCGAGGTCGGCAACTTCGCCCTCGCCGGCCACCGGGTCACCCACGGCGAGCCGCTGCGCGACATGCCCGACCTGCAGCCGGGGGACGAGGTCGTGGTCGAGACCCGCGACGCGACGTACACCTACGTGCTCGACACCGGGGGCGACGACCTGCGGGTGCCGTTCACCGACGGGTGGGTCGTCGAGCCCGAGCCGGTCAACCCCGACGGCGGGGTGGGGCCGCGGCCCGGCAAGGACCGGCTCATCACGCTGACGACGTGTGCGGAGCTCTTCCACACCGACGACCGGCTGATCGCCTTCGGCCACCTGCAGCGCGTCGACCGGCGCCAGGGCTAGGAGCGCCCCGACCCCTCCTCGTCCCGCAGCATCAGGTAGACGGTGCGCATGCCCACCGCCCGCTCGAGGTGCTCGGTCACCGAGGCGAAGAACCGCGCCCGGTAGGTCTCGTCGGTCACCGCGCTGACGGTGAAGTAGAGGCCGGAGAACGCCGCGAGGAAGAGCGAGACCTTGGTCAGCTGGTAGGAGACGCTGAGGTTGCCGATGTTGTTGATGCCGTCGTCGAGCCCGGTCCAGGCCTCCTGCACCGACGGGGTCATCACGAGCGACCCGAAGACCAGGAAGTAGCAGAACACCGCGACCACGAGCAGCAGCACCTGCACGACCTGGACGACCAGGAGCACGAGGATCAGGTTGGCGCGGTCGTACCCCGTCACCTGGGCGTACGGCGCCGGGTCGGCGCCCCGGGCCAGCAGCCGCTCCGCGGCCGACTCGAGCGGGGTGCCGCGGGTGGTGCGGCGCAGGAAGTCGGCGTCGACGGCGTCGTCGACCCGGTCGACCTCCTCGGGCAGCCGCACGAGCAGGAACACCACGGCCAGCCCCATCAGGAGCAGCACGGTCAGCCACAGCAGGGGCCCGGGCAGGTTGGCCGTCATCTGCCAGGCCTCGGCGTTGATGAACAAGAAGGTGACGAAGACCAGCAGCAGGGGCAGGGCCTGGCTGGTCACCGGCACCAGCAGGCGCAGGCTGCCGAGGGTGCGCGCGCCCGCCCAGCGCACGATCGGGCCGGTGCGCAGCACGGTGAGGGCGTAGACCGCGGCTCCGAGGAGCACGAACGACAGCAGCACGGCCGGAGCGGCGCTGACGTCCTCGGACCACCAGGCGAGCAGCACGCCGGCGGCCAGGGCGAGCAGCGCCACGCCGCCCAGCGGCGGCACGAACCGCCGCGGGCGCAGCCCGGCCCGCACGCCGGCCCGCACGCTCGGCACGAAGTAGGTCAGTCCCTGGCCGAGGAACCAGGTCTCGGCCTGCTCGACCTCGCCGCCCGGAGCCGTGGGCGGCCGGCGGTCGGCTCCCCCGAGCCGGCCGCGCAGTCCGCGCCCGTCGCGGCCGTCGTGCCCCGCGGGGCTCTCAGGCACCGAGGACCTCACGCGCCCGGCGTACGTCGTCGGCCATCTGCTCCACCAGCGCCTCGACGCCCTCGTAGGCGACCATGCCGCGCAGCCGCTCGACGAAGCTCACCTCGACCTCGACGCCGTACAGCGCGAGGTCGGTGCGGTCGAGGACGTAGCTCTCGACGCGCCGCTCCTGGCCGTCGAAGGTCGGGTTGGTGCCGACGCTGATGGCGGCCGGGAAGTCCTCACCGGAGTCGAGGCGGCGCAGCCGGCCGGCGTACACGCCATCGGCGGGCACGGCCCACTCGCCGTCGGCGAGCAGGTTGGCGGTGGGGTAGCCCAGCTCGCGGCCACGCTGGTCCCCGCGCACGACCTCGCCGCGCACGGCGAAGGGGCGGCCGAGGGCCTCGGCGGCACCGGCGACGTCGCCCGCGGCCAGGCAGGTGCGCACGTAGGTGGAGGACCAGACCTGGGGGCCGCCGTCGAGCGCGACGCCCTCGGCGGTGAACCCGGCCTGCTCCCCCGCGGCGACCAGCAGCGCGACGTCACCGGCGGCCCGGCGGCCGAAGCGGAAGTTGGCGCCGACGACGACGGCGCGGGCGCGGAGGGTGTCGACGAGCACGCGCTGCACGAACTCCTCGGGCGTCCACGCCGCGACCTCGAGGTCGAAGGGGAGCGCGAGCACGTGGTCGACGCCGGCCTCGGCGAGCAGCTCGGCCCGCCGCTCGAGGGAGGTGAGGACCGTGGGCGCGTGCTCGGGGCGGAGCACGGCCATCGGGTGCGGGGCGAAGGTGACCGCGACGACGGGGACGCCGAGCTCGTCGGCGCGCTGGCGGGCCCGGGCGGCGACGGCCCGGTGTCCGCGGTGGACGCCGTCGAAGTTGCCGACGGTGACGGCGGTGCCGGAGGCGACCACGTCGCTCGGCACGTCGGCGGGGGCACGCCAGATGGTCACGGGGGCAGCCTAGAGAACGACCGCGGCGTCGCGGGGACCGGTCACCCGACGGGGTGCCGGTCCCCGCGTCGCCACGAGGGGGTCAGCCGGTGACGCGGATCTTGCTGTCGACGGCCGCGAGCACCTCGGGGGTGATCTCGGTGATGCCGTGCGCGGCAGCGGCGTGCTCGGCGACCTGCCCGAGCAGCACGTCCTTGTCGCTCTCGTCGAAGGTCTGGGCGCAGCCGGGCATGACGTCGCCGCAGGCGAGCTGGTACTTCATGGGTCCTCCTCGGGTCGTGGTGCGGTGGGGGGCGGTGCGTTGGGGCGGTGCGGTGGTGCGGTGGTGCGGTGGTGCGGTGGTGCGGTGGTGCGGTGGTGCGGTCAGTCGGGATCGGGGGCCGCGCTCAGCCGGGCGTCGGGCACCCGGACGGCGAACACGGTCGTGTCGTCGTCCTGGTCGACGCCGATCGTGCCGCCGTGCACGACGACGAGGGCGCGGGCGAGGTAGAGGCCGACCGTGGTGCGGATGTCGTCCTCCTCGCGGTCGAAGGGTTCGAACATCGCGTGCAGCTCGGCGGGCTCGATGGGCGCGCCGACGCGGACCACCCGGATCTCGACCCAGGGCTGCACGGTCTCGACCTCGAGCCGGACCTCGCCCGGCGTCGCCCCCGCCTCGTGCGCGGCCTCCCAGAGGTCGCGCAGGATGCGGCCGAACAGCTCGGGGTCGACGCTGACCTCGACGTCCATGCCCTCCCCGCCGATGGTCGCTGGGGGCGGCTGCAGCACCGTGGCGACCTCCTCGACGTGCACCCGGCGGGTCTCGAGGGAGAGCCGGCCGAGCATGGCGGCGGTGAGCAGCTGCACGTCGGTCGCGCGCTCGTCGAGCTGGTCGAGGGCGGACTGCAGCTGGGCGACGATGTCGAGCACGGCCTGACCGTCGCCCGGGGCGTCGCCGAGGAGGCCGACCCACATCTGCGCGACGGCGAGCGGCGAGCGCAGGCCGTGCATGAAGGTCGTCAGGAAGCGGTCGCGCTGGCGGGCGACCTGCGGCGACGGCCGGTTGGTGACCTGGGCTGCGCCCGCCTCGACGAAGGCCCGCACCCAGCGGTCGAGCAGGCCCGGGTCGACGGCCCAGGTGCGCGCGACGACCTCGGCCGGCGTGCCCGCCAGCACCTCGAGGACCGCGCTGACCCGCGGGTCCTGACCTCGATCGCCCATCCCCGACTCCGGTACGGCGCGCGGTCGTCGTTCCCGCGGCTCTCCCATGTCCCCCTCCAAGGAGACCCTAGGTCTCCGAGCGTCCCGAGTTGGCCCGTTCGGGTGGATCGCTCCCGGGGAAGCCCCGAGGATCGTCCGAGTGGTCGGGACCCGTGGCCCGACCGGGCCATGGGCAGCCTAGGGTCAGCCGACGAAGACCGCGAGGGGCTTGGCCCCGTCCGTGGCCCCGGGACCGGCCGGCTGGTAGAGCGCGAGGAACGTCCCGTCGGGGGCGAAGACGGCGGTCGGGCCGGCCACGGCGCGGTCCAGGCGTCGGCCCACGCGCACGTCGGCCTCCTCCCGCTCGTCGAGGTCGAGGGCGGGGAAGGTGGCCCGGGCGGCGTCGGCGATCGGCACCAGGCCGAGCTCGTCGGCGTGCTGCTCGAGGGTGCGGGCAGCGTGGAGGTCGAACGGGCCGACCGCGGTCCGGCGCAGCGCGGTCAGGTGGCCACCCACCCCGAGGTCACGCCCGACGTCACGGGCGATCGCCCGCACGTAGGTGCCGCTGGAGCAGCGCAGGCTGATGTCGACCTCGGGCCCGCGGACCGCGCGGACCTCGAGCGCGTGGATCGTCACCCGGCGTGCGGACAGCTCGACCTGCTCGCCGTCGCGGACCCGCTGGTAGGCCCGCTTGCCGTCGACCTTGATCGCCGAGACGGCCGTGGGGACCTGGTCGACCTCCCCCACGCAGGACGCGAACGCGGCCCGGACGGCGTCCTCGACCAGGTGGTCGGTCGAGGCCCGTGCGAGCACCTCGCCCTCGGCGTCGTCGGTCGTCGTCGCGGCGCCGAGCAGCACCGTGGCGTCGTACGCCTTCTCGGTGAGGAGCAGGTGGCCCAGGAGCCGGGTGGCCCGGTCGACGCCGAGCACCAGCACGCCGGTGGCCATCGGGTCGAGGGTGCCGGCGTGCCCGACCTTGCGGGTCCCGGCGAGCCGCCGCACCCGGGCGACGACGTCGTGGGAGGTGAGGCCGCCGGGCTTGTCGACGACGACCAGCCCGGGCTCGGTCACTCCTGGTCTTCCGCGTCGTCCTCGTCGAGGTCGACGCCGTCGGCCTCGCGGGGCTTCTTGTAGGGGTCGGCCTCGCCGGAGTACGCCGCACCCTCGCGGACGGCGGCGAGCCGGGCGTCGGCCTCGCGGGCCCGCTCCAGCGCGTCGTCGAGCACCTTGGCGGTCTCGGGCAGCGCGTCGGGCACGAAGGTCAGCGACGGCGCGTGCCGCATGCCGAGCTGCTTGGCGACCTCGGAGCGGATCAGCCCCTTGGCCGACTCCAGCGCCGCCCCGGTCGAGGCCAGGTCGGCCTGGTCGTCGGGGTGGTTGCCGAGCACGGTGTAGAAGATCGTCGCCTGCTGGCTGTCGCCGGTGACCCGCACGTCGGTCACGGTGACGAACCCCAGCCGCGGGTCCTTGATCCGCCGCTCGAGCATCTCGGCCACGATCACCTGGATCCGGTCGGCGATCTTGCGCACGCGGGGGCTGCTCATGCCTGGTCGTTCCTCGTCCTCGCCGGCTGGCGTCCTGGGGGCGGGTGGTTCTCGGGGGGCGGACCCGCGGCGCCCCCGGAGACCGGGGGCGCCGCAGGTACGAGGGCGTCAGCCCCGGGGGATCTCGCGCATCTCGAAGGCCTCCACGACATCGCCTTCCTTGATGTCCTGGAAGTTGCGCAGCACCAGACCGCACTCGAAGCCCTCGCGGACCTCGGACGCGTCGTCCTTCTCCCGCTTGAGCGAGAGCAGGTCGAGGTTGTCGGCGATGACGTTGCTGTCGCGGATGACCCGGACCTTGGCGTTGCGCCGGATCGAGCCGCTCGTGACCATGCAACCGGCGATGTTGCCGACCTTGGAGCTGCGGAAGATCGCGCGGATCTCCGCCTGGCCCAGGGTGGCCTCCTCGTACTCCGGCTTGAGCATGCCCTTCAGGGCCGCCTCGATCTCGTCGATGGCCTGGTAGATGACCGAGTAGTACCGGATCTCCACGCCCTCCTTGTCGGCCATCTCGGTCGCCTTGCCCTGCGGGCGGACGTTGAAGCCGATGATGATCGCGTCGGAGGCGGCGGCCAGGTCGACGTTGGTCTCGGTGATCGCACCGACACCGCGGTCGATGACCCGGATGCCGACCTCGTCGCCGACGTCGATCTGCGACAGCGCGTCCTCAAGGGCCTCGACCGAACCGGACACGTCGCCCTTGAGGATCAGGTTGAGCTCCTGGCTCGAACCCTGCTCCATGGACTTCATGAAGTCCTCGAGCGTCCGGCGGACGCGGCGCTTGGCCTGCATGGCCGCCCGCTCGCGGGCCTCGCGCTTCTCGGCGATCTGGCGGGCCATCCGGTCGTCGTCGACGACCAGGAAGTTCTGGCCCGCGCCGGGCACCGAGGAGAGACCGAGGACCATCGCGGGACGACCGGGGTCGGCCTCGGTGATCTCGTGGCCGTGCTCGTCGAGCATCGCGCGGACGCGGCCGTGGGCCGGACCGGCGACGATCGAGTCGCCCACGCGCAGCGTGCCGCGCTGGACCAGGATCGTGGCCGTCGGGCCGCGACCGCGGTCGAGGTGCGCCTCGACGACGAGGCCCTGCGCGTCCTGCGTGGGGTTGGCCCGCAGGTCGAGCGAGGCGTCGGCGGTGAGGACGACGGCCTCGAGCAGCTTGTCGAGGTTGAGCTCGGACTTGGCCGAGACGTCGACGAACATCGAGTCGCCGCCGTACTCCTCGGGCACCAGGCCGTACTCGGTCAGCTGCCCGCGGACCTTGGTCGGGTCGGAGTCGGGCTTGTCGATCTTGTTGACCGCCACGACGATCGGGACACCGGCGGCCTTGGCGTGGTTGAGCGCCTCGACCGTCTGCGGCATGACACCGTCGTCGGCCGCGACCACCAGGATCGCGATGTCGGTGGCCTGCGCACCACGGGCACGCATGGCGGTGAACGCCTCGTGACCGGGGGTGTCGATCAGGGTGATCCGACGCTCGTCACCGTCGACGTCGGTGGCCACCTGGTAGGCACCGATGTGCTGGGTGATGCCACCGGCCTCCTTGTCGACGACGTTGGCGCCACGCAGGGCGTCGAGGAGCTTGGTCTTGCCGTGGTCGACGTGACCCATGACCGTCACGACGGGCGGCCGGACGACCAGGTCGGACTCGTCACCCTCGTCGGAGCCGAACTCGATGTCGAAGGACTCGAGGAGCTCGCGGTCCTCGTCCTCGGGCGAGACGACCTCGACGACGTAGTTGAGCTCCTCGCCCAGCAGCTCGAGCGTCGCGTCGTTGACCGACTCGGTCGCGGTGACCATCTCACCGAGGTGGAACAGCATCTGCACCAGCTGGGCGGCGTCGACGCCGGCCTTCTCGGCGAAGTCGGTCAGCGAGGCGCCCCGGGCGAGACGCAGGGTCTCGCCGTTGCCCTTGCGGACCCGCATGCCGCCGAGGGTCGGGGCCTCCATGGCCTCGAACTCTTGACGACGCGCGCGCTTCGACTTGCGGCCACGACGGGAGGGACCGCCGGGACGACCGAACGCACCCTGGGTCTGGCCACGCTGGCCGGGACGGCCACCGCCGCCGGGACGGCCGGCGAACCCGCCGCCACCGGGACGACCGGGAGCGCCACCGGGACCACCGCGACCCGGAGCACCGGGGCGACCGGGAGCGCCCGGACGACCGGGCCCGCCCGGGCCGGCGGGACGACCGCCGGGACCGCGGCCGAAGGCGGCCGGGGACTTGGGCATCATCGCCGGGTTGGGACGCGGCATGCCCGGACGCGGGGCCGCACCGTCGCGACCGGCGGGCGGACGCGGCGGACGGTTCTCCTCGGAGCCGCCGGCGCCGGGGGCACCGGCGTCGGGACGCGGGGCGGCGGGACGCCGACCCATGCCCTGGCTGGAGCTGAACGGGTTGTTGCCGGGCCGCGGCGTGCCGCCGGGGCGACCGACAGGACGCGGCGCGGGGGCCTTGGGCGCGGGCGCCTTCGGCGTCGCGCCACCGGCGGGACCGGCCTTGGCAGCCGGGGCCTGCTCGGCCGGGCTGGCCGGAGCAGGGGCGGCCGGGGCGGGGGCCGCCGGGGTGGGGGCAGCCGGCGCGGGAGCAGCCGCGGCGGGCGCGGCGGGCGCGGCGGGCGCGGCGGGC
>NZ_VDMR01000004.1 GCF_006346315.1 Nocardioides litoris
CGCCGGCGGCCGGCGGCGCCGCCCCGGGGACCGCCGCTCCGCCAGGCGGAGCGCCCGCGGCCGCCGGGCCCCCCGGCGCGGCCGCAGCCGCGCCGGGCGCCGTCCCGGCCGCGACCTCCGACGAGGCGGTCTACGCCAGCTCCACCACGCTGGCCGACCGCCCGCTCGACTCCGGCACGTTCGGCTGGGTCGCGGTGCTCCTGCTGGTCGCCCTGGTGCTGCTGCCCGGTCTCGTCACCGCCCGCGCACGCCGCCGCGGGGGCTCGGCATGACCGCCCGTCACCGCCGGCTGCGCCCCGTGCTCGCGCTCGGCGCCGCGGTCGCCGTGCTCGGCGTCGGGCTGCTCACCGCCCCTGGCCCGAGCACCGCCGCCCCCGCCCCGGACCCCACGCCCCGGGCGAGCGCCGGCGCGTCCGGCGGGTACGCCGCCACCAAGACGCTCACCCGCACCTTCGTCGACGCCCAGGGCACGAGCACGACGGTGTCGAGCTGGGACGTGACGGTGAGAGCCGACCAGACCGAGGACCTCCGCGGGCGCCAGCGCATCCGCATCTCCTGGAGCGGGGCGCAGCCGAGCGGCGGCCGCGCGGCCAGCCCCTACGGCGAGAAGGGCCTCAACCAGGAGTACCCCGTCGTGGTCATGCAGTGCCGGGGCCGCGACGACGCCCGGCTGCCGGTGGCCCAGCAGGTGCGCCCCGAGACCTGCTGGACCTCCTCCTTCGACCAGCGCAGCCAGGTCACCCGGTCCGAGGGCCTCGCGCTCTGGCGGGCCGACCGGTACGCCGCCCCGGCGGCCAAGGTCCCGGTCACCGGCACCGCCGGGGTGGAGGCCCAGGAGTGCCCCGACTTCGACGTCCCGACGTACAGCACCCGGCTCACGCCGTTCGTGGCCCGCTCGGGCACCCGCTACCCGGCCTGCGACGCCGACTCGATGCCGCCCGAGGCGGCGGTCGACTCCGCCTTCCCGCCGGCCGAGGTCGCGGCCTTCACCGACGAGGACGGCAACGGGTCGGTCAACTTCGAGCTGCGCAGCGACGTGGAGAACGAGTCGCTGGGCTGCAGCGACACGGTGGCCTGCTCCATCGTCGTCATCCCGATCCTGGGCCTGAGCTGCCAGCAGCCGGCCGAGCCGCCGACGCTGGACGACAAGGCCTGCCGGGCCTTCGGCAAGTTCGCGCCCGGGTCGAGCAACGGCGTCGGCGACAGCATCGACGCCGCGGTCGGACCCGCGCTGTGGTGGAGCGAGTCCAACTGGCGCCACCGCTTCTCCGTCCCGGTCACCTTCGGGTTGCCGCCCGACACCTGCGACGTCCTCGACCAGCGTGCCCCGACCGGGTTCTACGGCACCGAGCTGCTCGCACAGGCCGGGCTGCAGTGGTCACCGGCGTACTGCTTGAGCCGCAAGCGGTTCAAGTTCCAGCTCAACCAGATGTCCGACGTCGCCGGCTACCGCCTGATGGAGAACGGCACCGCCCCCGCCGCGGTCGTCTCCTCCGAGCAGGACGGCCGCGGCGAGGACCCCGTCGGCTACGCCCCGACCGCGGTGACGGGCTTCGCCATCGGCTACGAGGTCGACCGTCCCGGCAACGCCGGCGAGTACGGCACCCTGCGCCTGACGCCCCGGCTGCTGGCCAAGCTGCTGACGCAGAGCTACCTCGGTTCCGACCTCGGCCGCGACCACCCCGGCATGGCCGAGAACCCCCTGGCGATCATGGCCGACCCCGAGTTCCAGGCGCTGAACACGGGGTTGAGCGCCACGGCGGTGGAGGCGGGCGCCACGCTGCTCTCCCTGTCCAACGACTCCGACGTCATCGAGCAGCTCACCGCCTACATCGCCCAGGACGAGGCGGCCAGCGCCTTCGTCGACGGCAAGCCCGACCCGTGGGGCATGCGGGTCAACCCGGCCTACCGCCGCATCGAGCTGCCCCGCAGCGAGTGGCCGCTGCTGGACACCTTCGTCCCCCAGACGGAGAACACCTGCCGCCAGCAGAACCCGTCGGTCTACTTCACCCAGCTCGCGGCCCCGGTCACGACGATGCGCAAGATCTCCGAGGCCCTGCTCGACGCCTGGCCCAACGTGCAGACCAAGTGCGACTACGACGCCGCGACCAAGCTCTACAAGCTCGGTCGGATCGATCGCCAGGCCTTCGGGTCCCGGTTCGTCCTGGGGGTCGTCAGCCTCGGCGACGCCGCCCGCTACGGCATCAAGACCGCGGCGCTGCAGACCTCGAAGGGCCGCTTCGTCGCTCCCTCCGACGCCTCCATGGCGCGCGCCGTGGGCCTGGCCGAGCAGGACCAGCGACGGCAGCCGTTCGAGCTCGACGCCCGGCGCCTGGTCCGCGACGGGAAGGCCTACCCGGGCACCATGATCGTCTACACCGCCGCCCGCCTCCGCGGCCTCGACCAGGACTCGGCCGACAAGGTCGCGCAGTTCGTGCGCATCGCCACGACCGAGGGCCAGCGCCGCGGCAGCGGCAACGGCCAGCTGCCCGCCGGCTTCCTGCCGATCACCGAGAAGGGGCCGACGGCCCCGCTGTTCCGCTCGGCCCAGGTCGTCGCCGACGCCATCGAGGCCCAGCAGCCCGCGCCCGTCGAGGAGCAGGACGACCCTCCGGCCGCCGCGCCGCCGGCCGCGGGCTCCTCGCCCGGCATCGTCGAGACCCCCGTGGCCGAGGAGCCGCCGGCCTCGGCACCCGCCGCCGCGGCACCGAGCGCGACCGCCACCCTCGGGGTCGACGAGGCCGAGCCCGCCGCCTCGCCGACGACCACCGAGACCTCGGGCACCGCCGGTCGGCTGCTGCCCCTGCTGCTCGCCGCCGCGGTCGTCGGTGGCCTCGTCCGCGCCGGGTCCCGGTTCTTCGTCCGTCCCCCGCGGGGGCTGTCGTGACCATGACCTCCCCGCGCCCGGAGGCGGCCGCTCCGGTGCCGCCGTCCCCGCCGCCGGCGGTCCCGACGCTCCCGACGCGTCCCGGCCGCACGCGGGCGCGTCGCCCGACAAGCCCGGTGCGTCCCGCCCGGCCGGCTCCGCAGGGGCTGGGCGCCGTCGTCAGCACCGCGAGCACCATGGTGGTGCTGGTCTGCGTCTGGGCCGTGCTCCAGCTGCTCGTGCTCAGCGGCGTCGCCCACGACCGCGAGCAGACGCTGCTCTTCCAGGACTTCCGCGTCCAGCTGGCCGAGACCACGGCCCCGCTCGGACCGACGATCCCGGTCGGCGACCCCGTCGCGATCGTGCGCATCCCGGCCATCGGGGTCGACGAGGTCGTCGTCGAGGGCACCGCCTCCGGCGACCTCCTCGCCGGGCCCGGGCACCAGCGCGGCACCCCGCTGCCGGGGCAGCGGGGCTTCTCGGTGCTGATGGGCCGCGCCGCGACGTACGGCGCGCCGTTCGCCCGGATCGGGCAGCTGCGGCCCGGCGACGACGTCGAGGTGCTCACCGCCCAGGGCTCCACGCGGCTCGAGGTGCTCGGCGTCCGCCGCGAGGGCGACCCGGTGCCCACGTTCACCGACCCGGCCGTGCTCACGCTCGTCTCGGCCGAGGGCTCCGGGACGTTCGCGGCCCTCGCCCCCAGCACCACCGTGTACGTCGACGCGGTGGCCCTCGAGGCCCTCCCCACGCCCGGCGGCTACGGCCTCGCGCCGCCGGCCTCCGAGGAGGCCCTGGCCCGGGACACCACGGCCCTGCCGCTGCTGGCCCTCTGGCTGGCCCTGCTGGTCGGGCTCAGCGTCGTCGTCGTGCTGGCCCGGCAGCGCTGGTCGGCGGTCCTGGTGTGGACCGTGGCCGGCCCGGTCGCGGTCAGCCTCGCCTGGCTCACCACCGACACCGGGATGCGGCTGCTGCCCAACCTCCTCTGACCCCCTGACCCCTGACCCCCGCGCGCTCGGGCCCGCGGGACGCACTCCGACCGCACCACCCACCCATCACGCACCACCCACCCAAGGGAGCACACCCGAGATGTTCGTCCGCAAGTCCCTCGCCGGCGCCGTCACCGTCGCCGTGACCGGGTCGGTCCTCGGCCTGACCAGCGTCGGCGCCCGGGCCGCCTACACCCCGCAGCCCGACGACACCCCGTTCACGCCCGTCGCGGCCGACATCATCGGCGCCGGCTCCGACACCAGCCAGAACGCGCTCCTGCGGCTCGCCACCACCTACAACGGCAGCGTCGCCGCCGGCCAGCCCCGCCTGGCCACCTTCGCCGCCACCGGGGGCGGCGACATCGCCCTGCCCTCGGGCCTGAAGCCCCGGCCCAACGGCTCGGGCCAGGGCAAGGCCGCGCTGTACGGCTCCGGCAACAACGCCGACATCGACTTCGCCCGCTCCTCCTCGGCCCTCAGCACCAACGAGAAGAACGCGGGCCTGCAGGCCTTCCCGTTCGCCCTCGACACCCTCAAGCTCGTCGTGTCGGGTTCGGTGGCCTCCAAGGCCCCCACGACCATCACGCCGGCGCAGATGGTGCAGATCTACAGCGGCCAGGTCACCAACTGGAGCCAGCTCGGCGGCGCCGACGCGAAGATCGAGCCCAAGATCCCCCAGCCCGGCTCGGGCACCCGGTCCTTCTTCGAGGCGCAGCTGACCGCGGCCAACGACAACAAGCCCGTCACGCTGGCCGGCTCGGTGGGGGAGTTCCAGGAGAACGACCCAGCGGCCATCGCCGACGACCCGGCCGTCGTGGCCCCGTTCTCGGCCGGCCGCGCCGCCCTGGCCGGCTCGGCCCTGCGCGTCGAGGGCGGCTTCTCGGCCGACCGCGCGCTGTACAACGTCGTCCGCGGTGACGACCTCGGCAAGCCCGCCATCCAGGCCCTGTTCGGGCAGGACGGCTTCTTCTGCTCCGACGGCGCCAACGACGAGATCCGCCTCGCCGGCTTCGCCCAGCTCGACAGCGTCGCCGACGGCGGCGTGTGCGGCCAGGCCAGCAAGGAGCCCGCGGCCAGCCTCAAGACCAACAGCGAGGCGCTCCCGATCGCGACGACCACCCGCGTCTCCGGCACCAGCTCGGCCCCCGGCGCCGCACGCGTGACCGCCCGGGTCTCGGCCTCGGCCACGCCCACCGGCTTCGTGCAGTTCTCCGACGCCCGCACCGGCGCCGAGCTCGGCGCCCCGGCCGGAGTCATCGGCGGCGTCGCGACCCTGAACCTCAAGCGCGCCCCCGGTGCCGTCGTCGTCAAGGCCGACTACGTCCCCGACCCCGACTCGACCTTCGTCGCCTCCTCCGGCCAGGGCGCCGCGGTCGTCAAGGCCGCCTCGGGCATCTCCGAGTCCTTCCCGGCCTCGGTGAGCAAGAAGAAGAAGTCGGCCAAGGGCGTGGTCACCGTCGCCCTGTCCGGCAGCGCCGCCAAGCCCACCGGCTCGGTCGTGGTCAAGGAGGGCGCCAAGACCGTCGGCTCCGGCAAGCTCGCGGGCGGCAAGGCCACCCTCACCCTGCAGAAGTCCAAGGTCGGCAAGGGCAAGTCCACCCTGACCATCACCTGGGGCGGCGACGGCAACGGCTTCGGCTCGAGCAAGAAGTTCACCGTCACCTTCAAGAAGTAGCACCCCCTGCGCCCCGCCGGGCGGCCGTCCTCCCACGGCCGCCCGGCGCCGGGCCCGCACCACCACCGCCACCGCCCAGGACCACCGGAGACCCCCGTGACCAGCACCGTCCCGGCGTACGACGCCCCGCCGCCCCCGCCCGTGCCCGCCGCCCCCACCGCGCCGCTCGCCGAGCTCGAGGGCCGCGAGATCACCGCGTGGTTCGGTGACCGCAAGGTGCTCGACCGCGTCTCGCTGGTCATGCCGGCGGGCGGCATCACCGCCCTCATCGGCCCCTCGGGCTGCGGCAAGTCGACCTTCCTGCGCATCCTCAACCGGATGCACGAGCTCGTGCCGTCGGCCGCGCTGGCCGGTGAAGTGCTGCTCGACGGCGAGGACATCTACGACCCCTCGCGACGGCTCATCGACGCCCGGCGCGCGATCGGGATGGTCTTCCAGAAGCCCAACCCGTTCCCCGCGATGTCGATCCGCGAGAACGTCCTCGCCGGGCTCAAGCTCACCGGCACCAAGGCCTCGCGGTCCGAGCGCGACGACCTCGTCGAGCAGTGCCTGGTCAAGGGCGGGCTGTGGACCGAGGTGCGCGACCGGCTCGACGCCCCCGGCGGCGGCCTGTCGGGCGGTCAGCAGCAGCGGCTCTGCATCGCCCGCTCGCTGGCCATCAAGCCGCGGGTGCTGCTGATGGACGAGCCCTGCTCGGCCCTCGACCCCACCTCGACGCGGGTCATCGAGGAGACGATGCTCGACCTGGCCCGCGAGGTGACGATCGTGATCGTCACGCACAACATGCAGCAGGCCGCCCGCGTCTCCGACCGCTGCGCCTTCTTCCTCGCCTCCCACGGCACCCCGGGCGTCATCATCGAGCACGGCGAGACCCGCGCGATGTTCGAGGACCCGCAGGACCAGCGCACCAGCGACTACGTCAACGGCCGCTTCGGCTGACCGGGCCTGCGCCCGCCGACGAGCCGAACCGGTCGGGCCGGCAGGTCGGTTCCCGCCCGATCGGCAGCCCCGGGTACGCCGCGGGCAGGGTCGCGCGGGGGAGCAGTGCCGGGTCGGCGCCGCGCATGTACGGGAAGACGACGGCCCGCAGCGGCCGGCCGGCCGGGTCGGACCAGATGACCGCGGTGACGGGACGGCCCTCGTCGTCGAGCACCCACGTCTCGCGCCGGCGCAGGCCGCAGCGCGCACAGTGCCCCGTCGCCCCGGCCACCCACCGGTGGCCGGCCTCGGCCGTCCTGGTCCGCATCGCCACCTCCGCCGGGCGACGCTAGGCGTGCCCGGTGGGCGGTCGGTGAACGCGCGGCGACGCCCAGGTGCCGGCGAGCGGCACCCTCGGCGCCGGGGCCTTGGTTCCCGCTGCCAGCGCCCGGCCGTCAGCGCCCCGCCGTCAGCGCACGACCCGCGCCCCGTGCCGGCACCACCACCGAGCCGCACCGGCGACCTCGGGGTCGACGGCCCCGGCACCCGCCCCCGCGGGCCGGTCGGCGGCGAGCAGCGCGAGGTGGGGGTGGCCGGCCATGCCGAGCCCGAACAGGGCCGCCGTGCGGTGGGCGGGGTCGGCCAGCGCGTCGTCGTACGCCGCCGGGTCGAGCCGCGTCCCGGCGGCGCCGGCCAGGGCCAGCCCGGTGGCGTCGAGGACGGGGTCGGGGCCGTCGACCCACCCCTCGGCCCGGGCGGGCAGGACGCCCCACAGGGCGCCGCGCAGGCGCCGCGCGGCCCGCGCCCGGACGACCTCGTCGTCGTGGGTCTCGGCGATCTCGGCGACCGCGTCGGCAACGGGCCCGACGAGGGCCGGCACGGCGCCGACGAGCATGTAGCTGGTGACCCCGCGGGTCTCGTGGTGGCTCATCGCCACGTCGAAGAGCAGCCGCACCACCATCGGCTGGTAGGTCACCGAGGCCTCGGCGCACACGCGGCGGGCGAGGTCCTCGCAGGTCGACCAGTAGGCGTTGGCGCGCGAGGCCGACCAGTCGCTGATCGCGGCCTTGGGAGCCGGCGGTCGGGGCAGCCGCGCCTGGTGGGGGCGCAGCAGCGCGACCGGCGCCAGGCGCAGCAGGTGGGAGAGCCACTCCCAGCGGACCGGGTCGTCGCACCCGGCGACGTAGGCGTCGACCAGGCTCGGGACCAGCTGTGCCCACAGGCCGGCCGGGTCGGGGCCGACCGCGGCGAGGTTCTCCACGGCCAGGGCGCCGGCCTCGGCCACCCGCACGCGGTCGTCGGCGAGCAGGTCGACGGCGAGGGCGACGGCGTCGGCGGTCACGGCCTCGCTGACCGCGCTCACCAGGTCGGCCACGCGCTGCACGTCGGGCTCGGCGACCACGGCGCGGGCGGCGTCGACGACGAGGTGGCCGTAGGGACCGCTGCGCAGGAGGGCGAGGGACTCGTAGCGGACCGGGTAGCCCGGTCCGACGCTGCGGCCGAGCTCGTCGACGAGGCGGTCGACGAGCGGTCGGGCGAGCCGCTCCGGCAGCCCGACCGCGCCGGCGGCGGCCATCGCCCGCGACCACCGCAGCCACGCGCCGGCGGCGATGACCTCGCCGGCGTCGGCCGCGTCGAGCAGCGCCTCGGTCAGGTCCGACACGGCCCGTACGCCGGTCGCGGGGCTGCCCGGGCGGGTGTCGGGCGGGCTGTCGGCGGGGAAGGTCCGGCACGTCACGTCGACGGCGGCGCGCACCGACCCCGTCTCGGCGCCCAGCGCCTCCTCGCACGCGTCGAGCAGCGCGCCGTCGCGCAGCGCGCCGGTCTCGAGCCGGTGGAGCCGGGCGGAGTTGGTCCCGGCGGCCTCGGCGAGCTGCTTCAGCGTGGGTGCGCCGGGGGCGGTGAGGCGGACCATCCGCACGACCCAGCCGCAGCGCGCGCGGACGTCGACGGCCCCCTTGTCGAGGGGGGTGTTGTCCTCCAGGGACAACGGTGTCCGGCCCGGCACGCAGGCATCTTGCCCCGGCCGGGCCGGGTGCGGGTACCGCACGGGGTGTCGTCCAGACCAGTTCCGTCCTACGGCGTGAGCACGCGGGTGGAGGCCCGGTCGGCCACGGCCCAGGTCGCAGCGGCCATGACGACCGCGACCAGGGCGACCGAGGGCCACGCCCCCAGCGGCTCGGCGACCACGTGGGAGAGCGCGAAGAGCGCGAGGTAGAGGACGACCAGGCCCGCCACCACCGGCCGCCGGGTGCCGCGGCCGAGCCACACCAGCCCGCACCAGGCGAGCGCCAGCACCAGCACCACGCCGCCCAGCGCGCGCACGCCGGTGACCTCCGCGACCGCGAACCCCAGCACCAGCGACAGGCCCGTCACGGGCCAGGTCGGCACACCGGGGTCGAGCGAGCGCATGCGCCGAGCCTAGGTCGCCGTCCCCAGCGCCCCCACCGTGGCCGCCCGGCCCCGTGGCAGGGTGGGAGGGGTTCGACGGTCGACCGTTCTCGGAGGTTCGCATGACCGACGCCCATCCCGCCCTGCCCGCCCCCCAGCCCACCTCCCAGCCCACCCGACGCGCCGTCCTCGGTGCCGGAGCGGGTGCCGCCGCCGGGCTCGCCGCCGGCCCGACCGGGCCCGCTGCCGCCGCCCCCGGCCGTGGCGGAGGCGCTGTCGACGACCCGTTCACGGAAGCCTGGCCCGACGGCCCGGGACGCCCGCTGCGTCCGCAGGCACCCGACGCCGAGCTCCGCGCGATGCTCCGCGAGGTCGACCCGCACCGCATCCGCGCGGTCGTCGAGCGCCTGGCCGCCTTCGGCACCCGCCACACGCTGAGCTCCCAGACCGACCCCGAGCGCGGCATCGGCGCCGCCCGCGACTGGATCGCCGCCCAGATGCGCACCTACGCCGCGCGCTCGGGCGGCCGGATGACCGTCACCGTGCCGTCCTACGTCCAGCAGCCGGCGAGCCGCATCCCGGTGCCGACCGTCATCAGCAACGTCGTGGCCCGCATCGAGGGCTCGACCGACCCCGACCGCGTGTACGTGGTCAGCGGTCACTACGACTCGCGGGCCACCGACGTGATGGACGCCGAGAGCGACGCGCCGGGCGCCGACGACGACGCCTCCGGCGTCGCCGTGGCCATGGAGCTCGCACGCATCCTGGCCACCCGCCGGCCTCGCGCGACCATCGTGCTCGCCGCGGTCGCGGGGGAGGAGCAGGGCCTGTACGGCGCCGCCTTCCTGGCCCGGCAGCTGCGGGAGGAGGGCGTCGACGTGCAGGCCATGTTCACCGACGACATCGTCGGGGCGAGCCGCGCCGACGACGGCGAGGTCGACCGGCGCAGCGTGCGCCTGTTCGTCGAGGGCCTGCCCCGCACCGACGACGACGAGACCCGCGCGACCCGCATCGCCATCGGGGGCGAGAACGACAGCCCCACCCGACAGCTCGGCCGGTTCGTGACCGAGGTCGCGCCGCGCGCGGTGACGGGCATGCAGGTGCGCCTGGTCTACCGGCTCGACCGCTACCTGCGCGGCGGCGACCACCGCGCCTTCCTCGACGCCCGCTTCCCGGCGGCCCGCTTCACCGAGCCCGCCGAGGACTTCGCCCACCAGCACCAGGACGTCCGCGTCGAGGACGGCCGGCAGTACGGCGACCTGCCGGAGTTCTGCGACTGGGACTACATCGCGGGCGTGGCCCGGGTGAACCTCGCGACGGCCTGGTCGCTCGCCCAGGCGCCCGGGGTGCCGACCGACGTCGTCGTCGACACCTCCGACCTGACCAACGACAGCACGCTGCGCTGGTCGCCCGGCTCGGGCGAGGCGGCGTCGTACGAGGTCGTGTGGCGCCCGACGGCCGAGCCGCTGTGGCAGCGCGTCGTGCCGGTCGGTCGGGCCACCGAGGCCACGATCGACCTGTCGAAGGACAACGTGGTGCTCGGGGTGCGGGCCGTCGGCCGCGACGGCCACCGCAGCCCGGCGGTCTTCCCCTTCCCGGCCTAGTCGCTCTCGTCGCCCTCGCCGGGCTCGTCCGTCCCGCGGTCCACGGGCGGTCCCGGCGGCGGTGCGCCCCGCTCGAGCCGTACGGGCTGCGGGCGGGAGCGCTCGCCGACGACCTCGTCGAGGTAGCGCACGACGACGCCGACGACCGCGGCTGCGGGCACGGCCAGGAAGGCGCCGGTGATGCCGAACAGGGTGCCGCCGAGCGTGACCGAGAGCAGCACGACGGCGGCGTGCAGCTGCATGCTCTTGGACTGCAGCCACGGCGAGAGCACGTTGCCCTCGAGCTGCTGCACCAGCACGATCACGACCAGGATGACGATCGCGCCGGTGAGGCCGTTGGAGACCAGCGCCACGAGCACGGCGAGGGCGCCCACGACGAACGCGCCGACGATCGGGATGAAGCCACCGATGAAGGTGAGCAGGGCCAGGGGCACCGCGAGGGGCACGCCCACGATGAGCAGGGCGGCGCCGATGAGGACGGCGTCGATGGCGCTCACCACCGCCTGGGTGCGGATGTAGCCGCCCAGGGTGCGCCACGACCGGCGCAGCACCTCGGCGATGTGGAAGCCGGCGGGCTCGCCCACCATCCGCTCGACCATGGGGATGAAGCCGCGCCCGTCCTTGAGGAACAAGAACGTGAGGATGAGCGCCACCACGGCCGTCACCAGGCCGGAGGTGGCCGCGGCGATCCCGCTGAGCACGCCGCTGGCGATCGAGCCGCCGCTGCCCTGCAGGCGGTCCTGCACGGCCTGGATGCCCGCGTCGATCTGGTCGCGGCTGACGAAGTCCTGGTCGTTGATCCAGTCCTGCACGGTCTGCAGGCCGGCCGAGGCGTCGTCGACGATGTCGCCGGCCTCGCCGCTGACGAGCGGTGCGATGGCGAACCCGGCGGCGAGCAGGCCCAGGATCCCGCCGAGCAGGACGGTCGCCGCGGCCAGCGCGGCCGGGAACCGCAGGCGGTCCTCGAGCAGCCGGGCCGGCTTCTCCAGCACGGTGGTGAGCACCAGCGCGAGGGAGACCGGGAGCAGGATCGGCCAGAGCTGGCCGACGACCACGCCGAGCAGTGCGGCCCCGATGGCGATGAGGATCCAGCGCCCGCTCCACCGGGCGGTCCAGGAGATGCCGGTGCCGATGAGGCGGGAACGGTCGTGGGCGGGCCGGTCCGCGGTGCGGGCGACGGGGGGACGGCTCATGCCCCGAGCCTCACAGGTCGGCGGTCGCAACGGGAGGCCCGCCACCCGGCGGGGTGGCGGCACCCGCGGCGCCCTAGGGGTGGACCGGTCTCCCGGGATCGCGCCTTACGTTGTAAGGCATGGGCAAGCCGCGTCGTACCGTGTTCCAGCTGCTCGGCTGGGTGGTCTGGAAGATCCTCTCGTTGCTCGGCGTGCGCTGGGCCAAGGACAAGCTCGAGCAGGACTCCCGCGGGTCCCGGCGCTCGCGCCGCTCGCGCGGGCTGCTCAGTCGGCGCTGACCCGCCCGGGTCAGCCGTCGGCCGACCCCTCGCCCGGCCCCTCGCCCGGCCCTTCGCCCGGCCCTTCGCCCGGCCCGTCGCCGTTGACCCGGTCCGCTCCGGCGAGCAGGCTGGTGCGGGCCGTCACCTCGAGGCACTCGATCCCGGGCTCGTCGAGCAGGGCCGCCACGAGGTCGCGCGACCCGGCGACGAGGGTGCTGTCGTGGTCGATCTCGGAGTGCACCACCCAGGCCCGGTCCTCGGGCCACCACCAGGTCGGCGACTGGACGTCGCCCGACTCCCGCAGCCACGCCACCCACCGCTGGCTCGCCTCGGCCCGCGCCACCGGGTCGTCGTTGCCCGGGCCGCCGATGACCAGCGTGCGCAGCTCGCCGTGGCGGCGCAGGTCCTCCTCGGCGCCGCGCACCTGCAGCTCGACCGACAGCGCCGGCACGTCGACGACCGGCACCGGGGCGAACAGCCAGTGCGTCCGTCCGGGCAGGCGCCACGTCGGCCGGTCCCGCCACGACCACGGCGAGCTCCCGAACCCCTCCCACAGCGCGGTGTGGCACCTCTCGGGCGTGGTGGTGTGCTCCGCGAGCACGCGGGCCAGGAGCGGGAGCGTCAGGCGGTCGAGCGTGGCGCACGTCGGCTCGTCGGTCGGTGACTCCGGGTCGGTGGGGTCGTGCGGGGAGTCCACGCGCCCGCCGGTCAGCGCCGTCCACTGCACCTCCGGGTGCACGACCGTGCCGTGGCGCTGCGCCACCTCGGCCCACGACCGGGCCGAGGTCTCGTCGGGCAGCCCGTCGTCGGGCCGGTGCAGCACCCGGGCGTGGGCCGCGAACCCCGCCGGCAGCATCGTGCCCACCGTCGGGCCGAACGTGTCGACCGAGTCCACCAGCCACGCGGCGGGGGCCAGGTCGTCGACGGGGCGGAGGTCGGGGAACGGCACCGGGCCATCCTCGCCGAGGCGGCCACCGGGACGGGGCCGACCCCGCGACGCAGCGAGCCGCAGGTCGTGGTCGACCTGCGGCTCGGTGGGACGGGGTGGAGCTGAGGGGATTCGAACCCCTGACCTTCTCATTGCGAACGAGACGCGCTACCAACTGCGCCACAGCCCCGGTGCGTCCGAGGACGCGAGGAGAGACGGTAGCACCCGGGGCGCTCGCGGCCGAAGTCGGCGGGGGCCGCGCACGACCGTGTAACGCTGCGGCCCCCGCGTCCGTTCTCCCGGGTGACGACCGTCGACGACGCGCAGGAGGTCCCGTGCCGTGCCCGCCCACCCAGGGCTCGCCGATCACGTGCGCCTCCACCCGCCGACGTACGGTGGCCGCCTGAGCAACGGCCCCCGCCTTCGTCCCCGTCGGGGCGGTCCGTCCGAGGACCGCGCCGGTGGGTCCGCGGCGACCCCGCCGGCCGCCCGACCCGCCCCAGACGCCCAGGCCGTCGACCCGACCGACCTCGACGCGGCCCTCGACCTGGCCCGGGCTGGCGACGAGCGCGGTTTCGTCGTGCTCTACCGCGCCCTGCACCCGCTGCTCCTGCGCTACCTGCGGGTGCGCAGCCGCGACGCCGCCGACGACGTCGCCGCCGAGGTCTGGCTGCAGGTCGTGCGCGACCTGCCCCACTTCCAGGGTGGCGCGGCCGCGCTGCGCGGCTGGTTGTTCACCGTCGCTCGCCACCGGGCCATCGACCACGCCCGGGCCCGCGCCGCCCGGCCCGCCGTCCCCGTCGCCGAGCCGGTCGAGCCGCGGGTGCCGGCCGCGAGCGCCGAGGCCGTGGCGGGGGAGCGCGACGCGACCCGCGACGCGCTCGCCCTGGTCGCGACCCTGCCCCCCGAGCAGGCCGAGATGGTGCTGCTGCGGGTCGTGGCCGGCCTCGACGTGCAGTCCGTCGCCGACATCGTCGGCAAGCAGCCCGGCACGGTCCGGGTGGCCGTGCACCGCGCGCTGCGCACCCTCGCCGACCGCCTGCCCCGCGACCCCGCCGACCCTGCCGGCCCCGCCGGACCCGCCGGCGACACCTCGTCCGACCCCCACGACCGAAGAAACGGTGCCCGGTGACCGAGCACGACGACGACCCCCTCGTCCGGGCCCTGCAGGCCCCCGCGACCCCCGCCGAGCTGACCGGGGAGGCGCGAGCGCTCCGCGCCTACCGCGACGCCTTCGCCCCGCCCGCCGCGGCCGTCGCCACCCCGGGTCGCTCGGGTCGCCCGGGCCGGACGTCGCGGACCGGGCGGCGCCTCGGCATCGCCGGCGGCACGCTCGTGGTCGGGGTCGCCCTCGGCACCGGCGTCGCCGCCGCGTTCACCAGCACCCTGCCCGACCCCGTCCAGGGCCTGGCCCACCGGATGCTCGGCCCCGTCGGCGTCCCCGCGCCCGAGCGCGGCCCGGCGCCGCCGGCCCGCGCCGACCTCGGCGCGCTGGGTGGCCCGGCCGACCCCGACTTCGCGCCCCCGGGGACCGACCCCGGGGCCACCGGCGCCGTCCCCCCGACGTCGCCCTCTGCCGGGTCCACCAGCCCCGGTCCGGGAGCGGCGACGAGGACCGCGCCCGGCGAGCCGCCTTCCCCGTCGCGCTCGCCGGGCCGGTCCTCACCCTCCCGGCAGGCCAGGCCCGACCCGACGACGCCCCCGGCCGCCCAGCCGCCCACCCCGCCGCCCACCACCGCCCCGCCGACGACCGCGCCGCCCACCACGGCGCCGCCCTCGCCGACTCCCACCCCCACGCCGACCCAGGTGCCGGCACGGGTGAGCATCGCGCCGTCCACCACCCGGCTCACCGGCGGCGGTCGGGTCACCGTCACCGGCGTGGTCACCGACCGCCGCGGCCGGGCCGTGCCGCGGTGGCCGATGAAGCTCGCCATGCGGGCCACCAACGGCGACTGGCGGGTGGTCGCCACCCAGGCCAGCGCCCGCAACGGCTCGGTCTCGATGACCACGCCCGTCGTCGACGAGACCGTCCTGCTGCGGCTGGTCGGGCCGAAGGCCGGCAGCGACGTCCGCCGGGTCGACCTGCAGCCGGTCGTCGCGGCCAACGAGCGGCGCGGCGTCGTCACGGTCCGCGTGCGCGGCGCGCAGCCGGGCGACTACGTCGACCTCGTGCCGATCCGTCGTGGGACGGTGCTCAGCGTGTCCAAGCGCGTCGGGGCCGACCGCACCGTGACCTTCAGGGTGCGCCCCGAGAGGCGCCGCACGCTGTACGAGGTGCGCCTCCAGCGCACCGGCCGCCACCTCGCCGCCTCGACCCGGGTGGCGGTCGCCGCCCGCTGACGCGGCGCACGCCGGGTGCCCGGGCCCGGGGCGTACGCTCGGCCGACGTGCCCACCGTCTACGGCGAGGTCGTCTCGACCGAGGTCCTCACGCCCCAGCTCGTCCGCGTCCGCCTCGGTGGCCCGGGTCTCGAGGGGTTCGCGGCCCCGGCCGGCACCGACGCCTACGTCAACGCCCAGTTCCTGCCCGACGGGGCGGCGTACGCCGTGCCGTTCGACGACGAGGCCGTGCGCGACCTCCCGCGTGACGAGCGGCCCTACCCGCGCCGCTACACGGTGCGGCACTGGGACGACGAGCAGCGCGTCCTGACCCTCGACTTCGTGGTGCACGGCGACGTCGGCCGTGCGGGCCGGTGGGCCCAGCGGGCCCAGGTGGGCGACCGGCTGCAGCTGCGCGGTCCTGCGGGTTCGTGGTCGCCCGCGCCCGAGGCCGACTCCCACCTGCTCGTCGGCGACGAGAGCGCCCTGCCCGCCGTCGCGGCCTCGCTGGCCGCCGTGCCCGCGGGGCGACCGGTCACCGCCGTGCTCGAGGTCGAGGACGCCGGCGGCGAGGTCCCGCTCGACTCGCCGGGCGACCTCACCGTCCGGTGGGTGCACCGGGCGGGCGCCGACGGCCCGGTCGAGGACCTGCTGGTCGCCGCCGTCGCCGCGATCGACCCGCTGCCCGGCTCGGTGAGTGCGTTCGTGCACGGCGAGGCCGTCGCCACCCGCGCCGTGCGCCGGCTGCTGCTCGAGCGCGGGCTGGTCGACCGCGACCTGCTGTCGTGCTCGCCCTACTGGCGCCGCGGCATGGACGACGAGCAGTGGCGCTCGGTCAAGGCCGCCTGGACCCGCGAGGTCGCTGCCGACGTCCCCTGACCGCGAGGTCCGTCAGGGCAGCAGCGGCACGAGCCAGCGGTCGGCCCAGGCGCCCACCGCCGCGGGGTCGGCGAGGTCGAGGGAGCCCTCCGGGTCGACGAGGTACGTCGAGGCGAGCCGCACCAGGATCTCCGCCGCCTGCTCCAGCTCGGCGTCCGGCAGGGCCGCCCCGGCGCGCCGCAGCGTCGCCGCGACCCGGTCGGTGTGGCGGCGCAGCAGCGGGGGGTGGCCGGGCGTGCCCGTGACCACGGCCGGCTCGGTCACCGCGAGCCGCCCGAGCACCGGGACCTGGCGCAGCAGCGAGATGCCGCGCACGAAGCACTCGACCAGCGCCTGGCGCGGCGGCAGGCCGGCCGCGACCTCGTCGAGCTCGTCGAAGAACGTGTCGGTCTCGCGCTGCACCACGGCCGCGAGCAGCGCCTCCTTGCCGGGGTAGGAGCGGTAGAGCGTCGACCGGCTGACCCCGGCGGTGGCCGCCACGTCGTCGACGGTCGCCCGCCGCGCGCCGTACTGCTCGAAGACGTGGCGGGCCGCGTCGAGGATCGCGTCGTCGCGCGGGGCGGGCACGGGCCCACGCTAGACCGCCGTGGGACGTTGGGACGAACCTGTCGATCTGTGCCACGATCGGCGGCATGACCTCAGACCTCCACGGCCGCGTGGCCGTCGTGACCGGCGGCGCCCGCGGCATCGGCGCCGCGACCGCCCGTGCCCTCGCCGACCGCGGCGCCACCGTGGTCGTCGGCGACCTCGACCTCGACCTCGCTGCGCAGGTCGCCCGCGAGGTCGGCGGCGACGCGTTGCCCCTCGACGTGGCCGAGGAGGCGTCGTGGACGGCGTTCCTCGACGAGGTCGAGCGGCGCCACGGCCGCCTCGACGTCCTCGTCGGCAACGCCGGCTTCATGGTCCTCGGCGACCACCTGGACACCCCGCTCGAGCGCCAGCTGGCCCAGGTCGACGTCAACCTCGTCGGGGTCGTCCTCGGCACGCGGCTCGCCGCCGAGCGGATGCGGCGCTCCGGTCGCGGAGGAGCGGTGGTCAACGTCGCCTCCCTGGCCGGCCGCATCCCGATGCCCGGCTCGGCGGTCTACAGCGCGACCAAGGCCGGGGTGCTCGCCTACAGCGAGGCCGTCGACGCCGAGCTCGCCGGGCTCGCCGCCGCCGGTGGCCCCCGGGTCCGGGTGGCGTGCGTGCTGCCGTCCTTCACCGCCACCGAGCTCATCCAGGGCACCTACGGCACCGGTCGGCTGAGCCGCCCGGTCACCCCCGACGACGTGGCCGCCACCGTGCTGCGGGCCCTCGACCGACCGGGGCCGGGACGCACCGTGCCCCGGTTCCTCGGCCCGACCGGCGCGGCGTGGACGCTGTTCCCGTCGCGCGCGCGCCCGTGGCTGCGCCACCGCTTCGGCCTCGACCACGTCTTCCTCGACGTCGACGGCGACGCCCGCGCGGCGTACGTCGAGCGCACGACGCGCGAGCGCACCCGCGCCTGAGCGCCTTCCTCGGCGCCCCACGCCTCGACGTGGGTAATGCCACGTCCGCCACGGTGCCGAGGTAGCATCGTCCGCACGCCGACCGGCTGGTCGGCGTCCCGGCCACCGGCCCGCCCGCGGACCCGTGGCAGCCATCGCCTGGCGACCCTCGACCGGGCCCGCGCACGAGGCGTCCCGCAGCATCCCGGACGCGCCGTGCCGACGGCCCGCCGACCCGGTCCCGGCGCATCCCCGTGGCACCGCGCGCGCCAGCGCGCCCGGGTGCCGCAGGTTCCTAGGAGGAAGTCCTTGGCTCGAGGTGGCCAGCGCCAGCACGGACGTGCGCGTCGTGGGCGCGAGCTCGACAACGAGGGGATCATCCCGATCCTCGCCCGCGCGGTGCGTGAGGTGGAGGGTGCCGCCCAGCGCGGCAAGGTGAAGCCCACGAGCCGCACCAAGTTCCAGGTGGTGGCGCTGCTCGCCCGCGAGGAGCGCGCCCGCGTCAAGGTCGACCCCGCCATCGGCGAGGGCCAGCGCGCCGACATGCTCAAGCGGCTCGACGGCATCGGCACGATCCTGGCCAAGACGACCGCGCGCGACACCTCCCTGCTGCAGCTGCTGGCCGAGGACGCCTCGGTCTCCGACGCCGCCAAGGACCTCAAGCGCGAGATGCTGGCCGCGGCCGGTGTCGAGGTCGCCGAGGCCGAGCCCGCCGCCCCCGAGCCCGCCGCCGGCAACGGCAACGGCGGTGGCTTCGACCCCGACCGCCAGGTCGTGCCGGCCTCGGTGCTCTCCTACCAGCTGGCCCACCCGTTCCTGGCGCCCGACTTCTCCGGCGTGCGCCGCCCCTACCAGGCCCGCCACCTCGCCGGCTGGGAGCTCATCGAGCCGCTGCTGGAGTCCTTCGAGCGGGCCGCCGGCGGCGCGCCGTCGTGCATGCCGCTGCCCGAGGAGAGCTCGGTCAAGGCCCCGGCCGGCCTCGAGCTCATGCAGCACCAGGCGCAGGTCGTGGCCGCCGCGGCCGCGGGCCACCGCACCTTCCTGCTCGCCGACGAGCCGGGCCTCGGCAAGACCGCGCAGGCGCTGCTCGCCGCGCAGGCGGCCGACGCGTTCCCGCTGCTCGTCGTCGTCCCGAGCGTCGTCAAGACCAACTGGGCGCGCGAGGCCGGCCTGTGGACCCCCCACCGCCCCGCGACCGTCGTGCACGGCAACGGCGCCGGCGTCGACGGGTACGCCGACATCGTCATCGTCAACTACGAGATCCTCGACCGGCACGTCGGCTGGATGCGCAACCACGGCTTCCGCGGGATGGTCGTCGACGAGGCCCACTTCATCAAGAACAAGACCTCCCAGCGCTCCCAGCACGTGCTGCAGCTCGCCGACTCCATCCGCGCGCGCACCCCGCGGCCGCTGATGACGGCCCTGACCGGCACCCCGCTCATCAACGACATCGACGACTTCCGCGCGATCTGGCAGCTCCTGGGCTGGATCGACGAGAAGAAGCCCCTGCCCGACCTGATGGAGCGGCTCGAGGAGACCGGCCTGACGCCGATCGACCCGCCGTTCTACCCGGCGGCCCGGCAGGCCGTCATCGACCTCGGCATCGTGCGCCGCCGCAAGGTCGACGTCGCCTCCGACATCCCCGCCCGCCGCATCGCCGACCTGCCGGTCGAGCTCGAGGGCGAGGAGGGCCGCTCGATCCGGGCCGCCGAGCGCGAGCTGGCCCGCCGCCTGCTCGAGCGCTACGACATGGCGCTGGCCACCCGCCGTTCCGGCGTCACCGTCGAGGGCATCGACCACGACCTCGTGCGCCGCGTCGCCACGTGGGAGCGCGAGGAGACCGGCGGCGGCATCTCCGGCGACGGCGACAACGTCTTCACCATGATGCGCCGCATCGGCTCGGCCAAGGCCGGACTGGCCGCCGACTACGCCGCCCAGCTGGCCCGCAACGTCGGCAAGGTCGTCTTCTTCGCCAAGCACGTCGACGTCATGGACCAGGCCGAGGCGCTGTTCGCCAAGCGCGGCATCCGCTCCGCCTCGGTCCGCGGCGACCAGACCCCCAAGGTGCGCCAGGCCAACATCGACGCCTTCGTCACCGATCCCGAGGTGCAGGTCGTGGTGTGCTCGCTGACCGCGGCCGGCGTGGGCCTGAACCTCCAGGTCGCCTCCAACGTCGTCCTCGCCGAGCTGTCCTGGACCGACGCCGAGCAGACCCAGGCCATCGACCGCGTCCACCGCATCGGCCAGGACCAGCCGGTCACGGCCTGGCGGGTCATCGCGGCGCAGACGGTCGACACCAAGGTCGCCGAGCTCATCGACAGCAAGGCCGGCCTCGCCGCCCGCGCCCTCGACGGGTCCGACGAGGAGGTCGGGTCGTCCGCCGACATCCAGACCGAGGCGCTGGTCGCCCTGCTCACCGAGGCCCTCGAGGCGCGCTCCTGACGTCCCGAGCAGCGACGGTTCCAGGATTGTCGGTGCCCCCGCCTAGACTCGCGCCCGTTCCGCAGGAGCCCGCTCCCACTCGCTGACCGGAGGTCCCATGCGCCACCTGCCCGCGCGAGCCTCGTTGCTCGCCCGCGTCGCGGTCCTCGGGCTGCTCACGGCCGCCCTGGTGCTGGTCACCACGGGCGCCAGCGGCGAGCGTGCCGGCGGCACGATCCGCGGCGAGCTCGACGGCCAAGAGGTGCGGGTCTCCCTGCCCACCGGTGACGCCGAGCCGCGCGGCCTGGCGATCTACTTCCACGGCCAGGGCGGCGACGTCAACGACCGCGTCGACGGCGCCTGGCTCGGGTCGCTGCTGCGCTCGGGGTGGGCGGTGGCGTCCTCGCAGTTCCACGACGAGTCCTGGGGCAACGAGGCCTCCACCCTCGACACCATCGCGCTGACCGAGTGGGCCGAGGAGAAGGCCGGCGTCCCGGCCAGCCTGTGGGTCTCCGGGTCGATGGGCGGCGCGGTCTCGCTCAACGCGATGCTGCACGGAGCCGAGCCCCCGAAGTGCTGGTACGGCGTCAAGCCGGCCATCTCCCTGACCAAGATGGACCGCGTCAAGGGCGCCCGGGCGTTCATCGCCGAGGCCTACGGCGGCCCGGTGCCGAGCGACCGCAACCCGGTCCGCAACATCGACGACCTGCCCGACGACATCCGCTACCGGGTCGTCGCCTCCCCGGAGGACGAGCTGGTCGGCCTGCGCGACAACGGCGGGGCGCTGATCTCCACCCTGACGTCGCGGGGCTACGACATCACCTACCACCTCGTGGTGGGCTCCCACGACGACCCGTCCCACTTCGACCCGGTCGACCTCGCCCAGTTCGGCGACTACTGCCTGGGCGACGGCGAGTCGCCCAGGTCGGACACGCCGCCCCCGGGCTCGACCGAGCAGGTCGAGACGACCGAGCAGGCCGGCTAGTCCCGGCTCGGCACTCCTAGGCGGACTCGAGCAGGCCCGCCTGGGCCAGGAACCGGTCGACGGTGATCCGGATGGCCACCCGCTCCGGGTTGGGGCGCGGCTCGCGGTAGCGGGCGGCGTACATCGCGCACGCCCGGGCCACCGACTCCTCGTCGCGCAGCACGACGCCGGTGCCCTCGATCGTCGACCAGCGCGCCCGGTCGACCGCGCACGCCGCCACCGGCCCCCCGCCGTCGACGTCGAGGTTGCGAGCCTTGCGCGACCCGCCCCCGGTGATGACCCACGCGCACTCCTGCTCGTGGTCGAGCGCCACGCCCACCGGGACGGCGTGCGGCCGGCCGTCGGGGCGCACGGTGGTCAGCGTGTAGAGGTGGCGCTCGGTCCAGAAGTCGAGCAGCGGCTGCGGGAAGTCGCCCCAGCCCGGGGTCCACGACGGCATGGACCGAGGCTAGTGGCGGCCAACGGTCGGGGTGGGGTCGAGGGGCGGCTGCGGGGCCTCGAGGCTCGTCGCCGGCGCTCCTCGCACCTCAGCCACCGTGGGTGGTCCCCGCTCAGATCCAGCGGGAGAACCACATCCGGTCCATCCAGGCGCCCTTGGCGATCGTCTCGTAGGACAGGATCGGGTAGAAGTAGGCGAAGTTCATCACGACCAGCACCAGGAACGACCCGGCCACGACGACGCCGACGGTGCGGCGGGCCGAGGGGAGCCGGGACGGTCCGATGAGCTTGCCGAGGCACAGGGTGATCGCGAGCACCATGAACGGCAGGTAGGCGATGGCGTAGAAGAAGAAGATCGGCCGGTCGTCGTACATCAGCCAGGGCAGCCAGGTCGACAGGGCGCCGGTGACCGCGACGCCGAACCGCCAGTCGCGCGTCGCGGCCCAGAGCACGGCCGCGGCGACCAGGGCCAGCGCGCCGCCCCACCACAGGACCGGCGTGCCGATGAGCAGCACCTGCTGGTAGCACTCGCTGCCGGCGGCGGCGTCGCAGCCCTGCGTGCCGGGCTGGATGTCGAGCTGGGTGGCCGCCCCGACGGGCCGGTTGACCAGCGGCCAGCCGGAGGGTTGCGACTGGTAGGTGTGCTCGCTGCAGTTCAGGTAGTGCGTGTGGAAGTCGTAGACGTCCTGGTGGTAGTACCACAGCGACCGCAGCGACTGGACGACCTCGCCGAGGCCCGTGGCGTCGGGCTCGGTGGCCGTCGGCCAGGTGGCGCTGTCGTCGCTGAGGTTGTCGGTCTGCCGCTCGCCGTTCTCGTCGACGATGCAGGGGCGTTCCTCGTAGAAGCCGGTGTACTGCGTCGACGACAGCGACTCCTCGTACTCGCCGGCGTGGGCCAGCCAGCCGGTCCACGACGCGACGTACACGACGAGCGCGACGAGCACGAGCTGGGCGAACGCCGGTACGCCGTCGACGACCGCCGAGCGCAGCACGGCCCACCGGACGCCGAACGAGCGGCGGGCGCCGGCGCTCCACAGCCACACGAGCAGGCCGAAGGCGGCGAGGGGGTAGGCGGCGGTCCACTTGGTGCCGATGGCCAGGCCGAACAGCACGCCGGAGGCCAGGAGCCAGGGGCGGAACAGCAGTCCGCGCACCGGCCCCCATGCCCAGAGGTCGACCTGCCCAACCTCCAGGCTGCGCCCATCCGGCGACGACTCGTCGGGAGGGGACTGGTCGGCGGGGTCGACGAGGCGGGCCATCCGCCGCCGGTACCAGTCGCGGTCGTTGACCAGGCAGGCCACCGCGCACAGCAGGAAGAAGGCCAGGAAGATGTCGAGCAGGGCCAGCCGCGAGAGCACGAAGTGGAGCCCGTCGAAGGCGAGCAGCAGGCCGGCCACGCAGCCGAGCAGGGTCGACCCGGTGAGTCGCCGGGCCACCCGGCAGATGACCAGGACCATGAGCGCGCCAACCACGGCGGCGGAGATGCGCCAGCCGAAGGGGTCCATGCCGAAGGCCTTCTCGCCGAGGGCGATCACCCACTTGCCGACCTCGGGGTGCACCTCCATCGACGGGCCGTCGTCCCAGATGCCCTGGGTGCGTCCGGACAGGATCGCGTCGTTGATGTCCTGGCCGGCGACCTCGTCCTGGTAGTCACGCACGAAGCCGTTGTTGAGCAGGCCCCAGGCGTCCTTGGCGTAGTAGGTCTCGTCGAAGGCGAAGCGGTCGGGGTCACCCAGCCGCCACGCCCGCATCCCGAAGGCGAGCAGGGCGACGACGATCGCGGCACCCCAGGCGGCGACCCGCCCCTGCAGCCGCGTCTCGACGTCGGCCAGCCGCCCGCGGGCGCGCTGCCAGGCCGTCGGCACGGACCGGCCGTCGGCGGTCTCGGACAGCCCGGTGGCCCCGGGTGGTCCGGCAGGGGGCTCGGGGGGCCGCCGGGGGTCCTCGAGCGTCGCCACGAGCGGGAAGCCTACGTCGACACCGGTCACCCGGCGCCCTCCGTGCGCCGACCCGTCGTGGATCTCCGACGGGCCAGCGGGGAGGATCACCGGGTGAGCGGTGCGGAGACCGAACCCGGGGTGCTGGTGCTGGCGGCGACGCCGATCGGCCGGGTGGCCGACGCGCCGCCCCGGCTGGCCGAGGAGCTGGCCGACGCCGACGTCGTCGCCGCCGAGGACACCCGCCGCCTCAAGCGCCTGACCGGCGAGCTCGGCGTGGAGGTGACCGGCCGGGTCGTGTCCTACTTCGAGGGCAACGAGCAGCGGCGCACGCCGGCGCTGCTGGGGTCGCTGCTGGCCGGCGAGCGGGTGCTGCTGGTGACCGACGCGGGCATGCCGAGCGTGTCCGACCCGGGCTACCGGCTCGTCGCGGCCGCGGTCGAGGCCGGTGTGCCCGTGACGGCCGTGCCCGGGCCCTCGGCGGTGCTGACCGCGCTGGCAGTGAGCGGCCTGCCGGTCGACCGGTTCTGCTTCGAGGGGTTCCTGCCCCGCAAGGCCGGCGAGCGGGCCCGGCGGCTGGCCGAGCTCGCGTCCGAGCGGCGCACGATGGTGTTCTTCGAGGCGCCGCACCGCACGGAGGCCGCGCTGGAGGCGATGGCGCAGGCGTGGGGCGGCGAGCGTCCCGCCGCGGTCTGCCGCGAGCTGACCAAGACCCACGAGGAGGTACGCCGGGGCCCGCTCGCCGAGCTCGTCGCCTGGGCCGCCGACGGGGTCCGCGGCGAGGTCACCCTGGTCGTGCAGGGCGCCGACGACGTGCCCGCGGTCTCGACGGACGACTCCTCCCTGCGGGCCGCGGTGGCCGAGCGGGAGGATCGGGGCATGACGCGCAAGGAGGCGATCGCCGAGGTGGCGGTCCTGGCCGGGGTGCCCAAGCGCGAGGTCTACGACCTCGTCCACAAGTCAGGGCCTGGGGAGGCCACGCCGTGAGCACCCACGCGCGGGAGCGCGTCACCGAGGTCGTCCGCGACGGGCTCGTGCTCGACGTGCTCGACGAAGGACCGATCGACGGTGACGTGGTGGTGCTGCTGCACGGGTTCCCCGAGCGGGCCACCTCCTGGCGCCACGTCGCGCCGCTGTTGCACGGCCACGGCTACCGCACCCTGGCCCTGGACCAGCGCGGCTACTCCCCGCGCGCGCGGCCGCGCCGCCGGCGCGACTACAAGGTCGACCAGCTCGTCGAGGACGTCGTGGCGCTGGTCGACCGGGTCGGTGGGCCCGTCCACCTGGTCGGCCACGACTGGGGCGCGGTCGTCGGCTGGTCGGTGACCGGCAAGCGCCCCGACCTCGTGCGCACCTGGACCGCGGTCTCGGTGCCGCACCCGCGTGCCTTCCTGCGGTCGTTCACCAGCTCGACGCAGGCGCTGAAGTCCTACTACATGCTGCTGTTCAACATCCCGGGCCTGCCCGAGCTGCTGGCCCGCCGGTCGCCGGACCGGATGGTGGCCTACCTGCGCCGAGCCGGGATGACGGCCGAGGAGGGCGAGCGCTTCCGCCACGAGGTGCTCGAGGACGGCGCGTTCCGAGGCGGCCTGGGCTACTACCGGGCCCTGCCGCTGCCCGACCCCAACACGCGCAACCCCCGGATCCGTCGCCCCACGACGCTGGTCTGGAGCGACGCCGACGTGGCCCTGGGCCGCAAGGGTGTCGACCTGACCGCGGCGTGGGTCGACGCGCCGTACGAGCTGGTGGTGCTGCAGGGCGTCAGCCACTGGGTCCCGACCCAGGCCCCCGAGGCGCTGGCCGAGGCCGTGCTCGAGCGGCTGGCCAGCGCGTGACCCGGTCCAGCACGGCCGACACCAGCCCGCCTCCCGCGCCCGAGCCGCTGCCCCACCCGGTCGTCGACAACCACTGCCACCTCGACGTCGCGCGCGACGGCGAGACGGTCGACGTCGAGGGCGCGCTGGCCGCGGCGGCCGCCGTGGGCGTCACCCGCATCGTCCAGATCGGCTGCGACCTCCCGCGGGCGCGCTGGGCCGTCGAGGCCGCGTCGTCGTACGACGCCCTGGTGGCCGGTGTGGCCCTGCACCCGACCGAGGCGGCGCGGCTGGGGGGCGCCGGCGGCAGCCGCGCGGCCCTCGACGCGGCGATCGACGAGGTCGAGGCCCTGGCGCGGACCCACGACAGGGTGCGCGCCGTGGGGGAGACCGGGCTCGACCACTACTGGGTCGAGGAGGGCGACACCGACGGACGCGCCGCGCAGGTGCACTCGTTCCGCCGCCACGTCGAGCTGGCCAAGCGCCTCGACAAGACGCTGGTCATCCACGACCGCGACGCCCACGAGGAGGTGCTGCGCGTCATCGATGAGGAGGGCGCCCCGCAGCGGTGGGTCATGCACTGCTTCTCCGGCGACGCCGACGTCGCGCGCCGGTGCCTCGACCGCGGCGCCTTCTTGTCCTTCGCCGGCACGGTGACCTTCAAGAGCGCCCAGCCGCAGCGCGACGCGCTCGCCCTGGCGCCGCTCGACCGGGTGCTGGTCGAGACCGACGCGCCCTACCTCACCCCGTCGCCGTTCCGGGGCCGCCGCAACGCCTCCTACCTCGTGCCGCTGACCGTCCGGGCCATGGCCGAGGTGCGCGGCGACGACCTGGAGGAGCTGTGCCGCGCGATCGACGCCACGACCGAGGCCGCCTTCGGCGGCGCCTGGTGAGGAGCCCTCTCGGGGACCGTGTGACGCATGAGGCTGATGTGACGTGATCCGTCCCACGTGACGCCCCGCCGGTTTGCCAACCGCGCCCCGACGCTGTTCTCGTGGTGCGGTTGGCCGGGATCGGGTAGACCCGTCCGGCGCGCGTCGGGACCTGACCACGGTCGGGCCCGACACCCGCAGGCGAGCGGTCCCCGGTCCGGGACCGGCCGCGTACGGGGGCGCCGGTGCCCGAGGCCCGGGGAGCACGACGTACGGAAGCTGATGACCTCTGATCATCTCCAGCCCCACGACCACCAGCTCGACCCCCGGCTCGGCCACGAGCACTCCGTAGCACCCGCGCCCGAGCGCCCCGGACGGATCCGGCGAGCGCTGCGCAGCCGCACCGTCCTGGTCGCCCTCGTCGCCGCCGTCGCGCTGGCCGTGGGCGGCACCACCGTCGGGTACGCCGCCCTGTCGAAGTCCGTGACCGTCACCGTCGACGGCGAGCCGCGCGAGGTCACCGTCCTCGGCGGCACCGTGGCCGACGTGCTGGCCGCCGAGGACATCCAGGTCGGCGAGCACGACGCGGTCGCCCCCGCGCTCGACCGCGAGGTCGAGGACGGCTCGGCCATCGACGTCCGGTTCGGCCGCCCGGTCAACCTGACCGTCGACGGCGAGACCAGCACCCACTGGGTCACCGCCACCGACGTCGCCTCCGCGCTCGGCCAGATCGGCCGCACCTACGACGGCGCTCGCCTCTCGACGAGCCGCAGCCTCGAGATCGACCGCGGCGGGCTCGACCTGGCCGTGGTGACCTCCAAGAAGGTCGTCTTCCGCCTCGCCGGCAAGAAGCCGGTCACGAGGTGGGTCGCCGCCCTGACCGTCGAGGAGGCGCTGCGCCAGGCCGGCGTCGACCTCGACGCCTCCGACCGCACCGAGCCGGCCCGCGCCGCCGAGCTGCAGTCGGGCGACCGGATCACGTTCACCGACGTCCGCGTCGTGCGCCGCTCGGTGCAGGACGAGCAGATCGGCTTCGGCACCGTCGAGCGCGAGGACGACTCCGCGCCCGAGGGCGACGAGACCACCGTCCGCGAGGGCCGCGTGGGCCTGCGCGACGTGACCTACCGGGTCACCGTCGTCAACGGGGAGGTCACCAAGCGCAAGGTCGTCACCGCCACCGTGACCCGCGAGCCGGTCGACGAGGTGATCGAGGTCGGCACCGCCGAGCCGGCTCCGACGACCAACTTCGCCGGCGGCAGCACCGTCTGGGACCAGCTCGCCCAGTGCGAGTCGGGCGGCAACTGGGCCATCAACACCGGCAACGGCTACTACGGCGGCCTCCAGTTCAACC
The DNA here is from genome assembly GCF_006346315.1 of Nocardioides litoris. GTDB lineage: Bacteria > Actinomycetota > Actinomycetes > Propionibacteriales > Nocardioidaceae > Nocardioides > Nocardioides litoris. The sequence continues at coordinate 27,306 of NZ_VDMR01000004.1, forward strand.
TCGGCACCTGGCAGGCGTACGGCGGCAGCGGGCTGCCCAGCTCCAACTCCCGCGAGGCGCAGATCGCCGTCGCCGAGCGGCTCCGTGCCGCGACCGGCGGCTACGGCTCGTGGCCCGGCTGCGCGGCCAAGCTGGGCCTGCCCCGCTGACGCGCCCGCCGCGTCGATAGCCTGCACGGCATGACCTCGGCCGCCCCTCGGAGCCCCCGGCTTCTCGGGGCGGCCGACGTGCGTCGGCTGGCCGACCGGCTCGACCTGCGCCCCACCAAGCAGCGCGGGCAGAACTTCGTCATCGACGCCAACACCGTGCGCCGCATCGTCACCGCCTCGGGCATCGGGCCCGACGACGTCGTGGTCGAGGTCGGCCCGGGCCTCGGCTCGCTCACCCTCGCGCTGCTCGAGGCCGCCCGGGCCGTGGTCGCCATCGAGGTCGACGACAAGCTGGCCTCGCTGCTGCCCGAGACGGTCGCCGAGCACGCGCCCGACCAGGCGGCGGCGTTCACGCTCGTGCACGCCGACGCGCTGCGGGTCACCGCGCTGCCGGGCCCGGCGCCCACCGCGCTGGTGGCCAACCTGCCCTACAACGTCTCGGTGCCCGTGCTGCTCCACCTGCTCGCCCTGCTGCCCGGCCTCGAGCGGGGCCTGGTGATGGTGCAGGCCGAGGTCGCCGACCGGCTCGCCGCCACCCCCGGCTCCAAGGTGTACGGCGTGCCGTCGGTCAAGGCCGCCTGGTACGCCGAGGTCCGGCGCGCCGGCGCCATCGGCCGCACCGTCTTCTGGCCGGCCCCCAACGTCGACTCCGGCCTCGTGGCCTGGGTGCGCCGCGACCCGCCGGCGACGACCGCCACCCGCGAGCAGGTCTTCGCCGTCGTCGACGCCGCCTTCGCCCACCGCCGCAAGGCGCTGCGCGGCGCGCTGCGGTCGCTGGCCGACGGCGCAGCCGTCGACCGGGCGCTCGAGCGCGCCGGCGTCGACCCGCTGGCCCGCGGGGAGTCCCTGGGCGTCGAGCAGTTCGCGGCCATCGCCGAGGGCCTCGAGGCGGCCGCGTGACGCGCTCGCTGCCGTCGGCGGTCACCGTGCGGGCCGCCGCCAAGATCAACCTGCACCTGGGGGTCGGCGGGGTCCGCGACGACGGCTTCCACCCGCTCACGACCGTCTACCAGGCCGTGGGCCTGTGCGACGACGTCACGGCGTTCCCGGCCGCCGAGCTCGAGGTCGAGCTGAGCGCGACCGACTGGATCGACGTCGGGGGCATCCCGCTCGACGAGGGCAACCTCGCCGTCCGCGCCGCCCGGCTGCTCGGCGACCTCCACGGCCGCGCGCTGACCGGCCGGCTGGTGCTGGAGAAGTCGATCCCGGTCGCGGGCGGGCTCGCGGGCGGCTCGGCCGACGCGGCCGCCGCCCTCGTCGCCCTCGACCGGCTGCACGACCTGCACACCAGCGACGACGACCTGCTGCGGCTGGCCGCCGACCTCGGCAGCGACGTGCCGTTCGCGCTCGTCGGCGGCACGGCGCTCGGCACCGGTCGTGGGGAGGTCGTCGAGGCGGTCGCCGACGTCGGGACGTGGTGGTGGGTGATCGTGCCCAGCCGCGAGGGCCTCTCGACCCCCGAGGTCTACCGGCACTTCGACCGGTTGCGCCCCGACGCCGACCCCACCCCGCCCGACGCCGAGGTGCTGCTCGGCGCCCTGCGCACCGGCCAGCCCGTCAGCCTGGCCCGCGCGCTGCACAACGACCTCCAGGAGCCGGCCATCGACCTGCGACCCGCGCTCGGCGAGCTCATCGAGCAGGGCGAGGCCGAGGGTGCGCTGCGCGGCCTGGTCTCGGGCTCGGGGCCGACCGTGGTCTTCCTGTGCGAGTCGGCCGACCACGCCCGCGACCTGGCCGGGGCGATGATGCGCAGCGGCCACGAGGTCGTGCTCGTCGCCAACGGCGCCGTCGCCGGCAGCCACGTGGTGCCCGCCCATGTCTAGCCCCGCGCAGGGCCGCAACCTGCTCAACCTCGAGGGCGTCTCCAAGTCCTACGGCGTCCGTCCGCTGCTCACCGACGTCTCCCTCGGCATCGGGGCGGGGGAGCGCATCGGCATCGTCGGGCGCAACGGCGACGGCAAGACCACCCTGCTCGAGGTGATGACCGGCCTGGAGGAGCCCGACGCCGGCCGCGTCTCCCGCTCCCGCGGCCTGCTCGTCGGCTACCTGCACCAGGGCGACGAGCTCGACGACACCCACACCGTCCGCGAGGCGGTGCTCGGCGGGCGGTCTGACCACGAGTGGGCCGCCGACGCCACCATGCGCGGCATCGTCACCGAGCTGCTGGCCGGCGTCGGCCTCGACCGCGCCGTGCACGGGCTCTCCGGAGGCGAGCGGCGCCGCTGCGCCCTGGCCGCGCTCCTGCTCGGCGACCACGAGCTCGTCGTCCTCGACGAGCCCACCAACCACCTCGACGTGGAGGCCGTCGCCTGGCTGGCCGACCACCTGCGCCGGCGTACGTCGGCGCTGGTGGTCGTCACCCACGACCGCTGGTTCCTCGACGAGGTCTGCCAGTACACCTGGGAGGTCCACGACGGCGTCGTCGACGTCTACGAGGGCGGGTACGCCGCGTTCGTGCTGGCCAAGGCCGAGCGGTCGCGCCAGGCCGAGGCCACCGAGACCCGCCGGCAGAACCTCGCCCGCAAGGAGCTCGCCTGGCTGCGCCGCGGCGCGCCGGCGCGCACGTCGAAGCCGAAGTTCCGCATCGACGCGGCCAACCGGATCATCGAGGACGTCCCGCCGCCGCGCGACGGGCTCGAGCTGCAGCGCTTCGCCACCCAGCGGCTCGGCAAGGACGTCGTCGACCTCGAGGACGTCGACCTGGTCCGCGGCGAGCGGGAGCTGCTGCGGGGCGCCACGTGGCGGCTCGGGCCGGGCGACCGGGTCGGCATCGTCGGGGTCAACGGCGCCGGCAAGACCTCGGTGCTCAACCTCGTCTCCGGGCTGCTCGCACCCACGGCCGGGCGGGTCAAGCACGGCCGCACCGTCGCGCTGCAGCACCTGACCCAGGACGTCACGCCCGAGGACCCCGAGGCGCGCGTGCTGCCGACCGTCGAGGGCATCCGGCGGGTCACCGCGGTCGCCGGCGGGGGCGAGATCACCGCGACCTCGATGCTGGAGCGGTTCGGGTTCACCGGCGACAAGCTCACCGCCCGCCTCGGCGACCTCTCCGGCGGCGAGCGACGGCGCTTCCAGCTGCTCAAGCTGCTGCTCACCGAGCCCAACGTGCTGCTGCTCGACGAGCCCACCAACGACCTCGACATCGAGACCCTCACCGTCCTGGAGGACTTCCTCGACGGCTGGCCCGGCACCCTCGTCGTGGTCTCCCACGACCGCTACTTCCTTGAGCGGGTCACCGACTCCGTCTGGGCGCTGCTCGGCGACGGGCAGGTCGTGATGCTCCCGCGCGGCGTCGACGAGTACCTCGAGCGGCGCAAGCAGTCGCTGGTCGAGCCGGGCGGGGCAGCCGCGGCCGCCGTACCCGCCCCGGACGCCGTGCCGACCAAGGCCAAGACCGGCTCCGCCGAGGAGCGCGCGGCCCGCAAGACCCTGGCCCGGCTCGACAAGGCCCTCGAGCGCCTCTCGGCCCGCGAGGCCGAGCTCAACGCCGCCGTCGTCGCCGCCGGCTCCGACTACGAGGTCCTCGCTGCCGCCTCCGCCGACCTCCAGGCCGTCCTGGCCGAGAAGGACGAGGTCGAGCTGGAGTGGCTCGAGGCGGCCGAGCTCCTCGAGTGACCCGGCCGCCCAGCGGCGGTAGTCCCTGACGAATTGGTCGCCGGAGCGCCCGATCGACGACCAATTCGTCAGGGACTACCCCTGGCCGGGCTCGGCGAAGGGGGCCAGGAGCGCGCGGAGGAGGACGGCCAGGCGGGCCTGGTCGCGGGCGGGGAGGCCGGCGAGAAGGTCGCGCTCGGCGTCGAGCAGGGCCTCGAAGGCGCCGTCGACGGTCGCTCCGCCCTCGGGCGTGAGGCGGACGATCACGCCGCGCCGGTCCTCGGGGTCGGGGTAGCGCTCCACGAGGCCACGCCCGGCGAGCCGGTCGACCCGGTTGGTCATGGTGCCGCTGGTCACCAGGGTCTCGCGGAGAAGCCGACCGGGCGAGAGCTCGTACGGCGCCCCGGCCCGCCGCAGCGCCGCCAGCACGTCGAACTCCCACGACTCGATGCCGTGGGCGCTGAACGCCTCGCGGCGGGCCAGGTCGAGGTGGCGCGAGAGCCGGGAGATGCGGCTGAAGACCGCGACCGGATCGAGGTCGAGGTCGGCGCGCTCGCGCGCCCACGCCTCGACGAGGTCGTCGACCTCGTCCCGCTCGTCCACCACGAAGGGAAGTCTAGCCACACGTCAAGAATCTTGATATCAAGAGATCATGCCGTCGACCTTCACGTGGGACCCCGACCGCTACCTGACGTACGCCGACGAGCGCGGCCGACCGTTCGTCGACCTCCTGGCGCGTGTCGCGGCCCCGGCGCCGGCCACGGTCGTCGACCTCGGCTGCGGCCCCGGCAACCTCACCCGGCTGCTGGCCGAGCGCTGGCCCGGTGCCGAGGTCACCGGGGTCGACAGCAGCCCCGAGATGGTCGAGGCCGCGCGCACCGCCGAGCCCGGGCTGCGCTTCGAGGTGGCCGACCTGCGCGCGTGGTCCGGACCGGCGGACGTCGTGCTCTCCAACGCCACCCTGCAGTGGCTGCCCGACCACCTCGAGCTGCTTCCACGCCTGGTCGCCGCGACCAGCCCCGGCGGCTGGCTGGCCTTCCAGGTGCCGGGCAACTTCGGCGAGCCCAGCCACACCATCCGGCGCGACCTCGCCGCCGAGCCGGCGTACGCCGAGCACACCGCCGGCGTCGCCGTGCCCGACAGCCACGACCCCGTCACCTACCTCGACGCGCTCACTGCGCTCGGCTGCGAGGTCGACGCCTGGGAGACGACGTACCTGCACGTGCTGGGCGGCGAGGACCCCGTCTTCACCTGGGTCAGCGGCACCGGCGCGCGGCCGACGCTGCAGGCGCTGCCCGGCGACCTGCGACCGGCGTTCGAGTCCGAGTACCGCCGCCGGCTCGCCGCGGCCTACCCGGCCCGGGGGGACGGCACCGTGGTGCTGCCCTTCCGCCGGGTCTTCGTCGTCGCCCGCGTCCCGGGCGGTGCCCGGTGAGCACGATCCGGTTGCACCACGTCCAGGTCTCCTGCCCGCCCGGCGGCGAGGACGCCGCGCGGGCCTTCTGGGCGGGCGCGCTCGGCCTCACCGAGGTCGACAAGCCCGAGCCGCTGCGCGGCCGCGGAGGGGCGTGGTTCCGCGCCCACGACGACGCCGGCCGCACCACGGCCGAGGTGCACGTGGGGGTCGAGGACCCCCACGCCCCGGCCCGCAAGGCCCACCCGGCCCTCCTCGTCGACGACGAGGCCGCCCTGGACGCCGTCGCGGCCCGGGTGCGGGCGGTGGGGTGCGAGGTCGACGACGCCGAGCGGCACACCTTCCCCGGCTACCTCCGCCTGCACCTGCGCGACCCCTTCGGCAACCGAATCGAGGTGCTGGCCCCGAGCCCGGGTTAGGGTGAGGGCCGCGTAACCAGGGAGTCGTTGCCGCGTTGTGACTGACGACGACCGCCTGCGCGGGGGGATGGACACGACCGTCAAACAACGGCGGCTGCACGAAGGAACAGACGACGATCATGGCTGGTGGGACGGACCGCGCGGCGGTCGTCAACAGGGTCAAGCGCGCGCAGGGCCAGCTGGCTGGCGTGCTCCGGATGATCGAGGAGGAGCGCGAGCTCTCCTCGGTCCTGAACCAGCTCAAGGCGGTCTCCAGCGCGCTGGACCGGGCCGGGTTCGCGATGGTGGCCGCCGAGTGGCGCGACAGCGTCGACGGCGACGGCCAGGTCACCGAGGAGCAGCTCGACCACCTGGAGAAGCTGTTCCTCTCCCTGTCCTGACGGGGGCGCGGTCGCCCGATCCGGCTGCACCAGAAGTTACCGTGCGGTAATGTCAGGTGCATGAGCCAGGTCCTCTCCCTGTGGCGCACCGCCACCGGTCTGCCGGTGGTCGGGTCGACGGTCGGCAAGCGCGTGTTCTCAGTGCTGTTCAGCCAGAAGGCGCCGTACTTCGCCACCGTGCGGCCGCGGTTCGTCGAGATCCGGCCCAACTACGCCGAGCTCGTCGTGCCCAAGCGGCGCGGCGTCCACAACCACCTCGGCACCGTGCACGCCATCGCGCTGTGCAACGGGCTCGAGGCGGCCATGGGCGCGCTGGCCGAGGTCTCCATCCCGGCCGGCAAGCGATGGATCCCGCGGGGCATGGAGGTGCGCTACACCGCCAAGGCGACCAGCGACATCGTCTGCACCGCCGAGACCGACCGCGGGCAGTGGACCGGCGACGACGCCGAGGTGCCGGTGCGGGTCAAGGGGGTCCGCGACGACGGCACCACCGTCGTCGAGGGCGTCATCCACCTCTGGGTCACGCCCAAGCCGTCCCGCGGCGCCGACGCGCCCGCCCGCGACGCCGCCGGGGTCTGACGCCGCCCTAGGCTGGCCGCCGTGAGCGAGCCGCGTCGTACGCCGAGGGTGCCGGTGCTGGTGTGGCCGGGACTCGTCTTCCTCGGGCTCGGCGTGCTGGTGCGCGACCCGTGGGCCTTCGCGGCCGGGGGCGCGCTGCTCGTGCTCGCCTCGATCCAGTGGAGCCGCTCGGCCTGAGGCAGTCAGGCGCGGTCGCGCCCGGCCCGGCGCCGGATGCCTTGCGCGATCCCTCGTCCTGGGTCCGAGGGGCGCGACGCCGGAGGGTCAGACCGTGCGCTGGTCGGCCGAGCCGGTCATCGGGACCACGAGCTGCCTGCGCTCGCCGACGTAGCGTCGCTGCGCCCAGTTGGCGAGCGCGGTCAGCAGCAGGTTGATCACGATGTAGAGCCCGGCGACGACGATCATCGTCGGCACCCGGTTGTTGAACTCCAGGTAGAGCTGGCGGTAGATGAACGTCAGGCCGGGGGCCAGGACGTACAGGCCGAGCGCGGTGTCCTTGAGGGCCACGATGCACTGGCTGATGATCGCGGGGAGCATGATCTTGACCGCCTGCGGCACCAGCACCTGCACCATGACCTGGCTCTTGCGCATCCCGAGCGCGTACGCCGCCTCCGACTGCCCCTTCGGCACCGCGAGCACCCCGGCGCGCAGCACCTCGGCCAGCACGGCCCCGTTGTAGACGGTCAGCGCGACCACGACGGCGCGGAACGAGTTGTCACCGGTCGGCCCGAGGGCGTACCAGGTGAAGACCATCATCAGCAGGACCGGGATCGCGCGGAACAGCTCGACCACCGCCCACGAGGGCCAGCGCACCCACGCGTGGTCGGAGAGCTTGCCGATGCCGAACAACGCGCCGAAGACCACCGCGCCGGCGATCGAGGCCGCGGCCATCTGCAGGGTCTTGACGACGCCGTCGAGCAGGATGATGCGGACGTAGTCGGGGGTCACGAAGACCTCCCACTTCTCGCCCGCGAACTGGTCGGCGTCGTACAGGCGCCAGGCGGCCGCGCCGAGGGCCACCAGGACGACGACGCCGGCGGCCACGCTGTAGAGGACGTGCCGGACGCGGGTGCGGGGGCCCGGGGCGTCGAAGAGGACCGAGCCGCTCATGCCGTCGTCACTCGGTAGCGCTTCTCCAGGCGGGCGGAGAAGAAGGAGACGACCTCGACCAGCACGACGTACCCGATGACGAAGGCCAGGGCGATCGTGTAGCGCTGGTCGGCGTTGTCGTTGTTGAACGACCGCATCTGCGAGACCGCCTCACCGACCCCGAAGACCGCGGCCACGGAGGTGTTCTTCAGCAGGGCGATCTGCACGCTGGCCAGGGGCGGGATGGAGGCGCGGGCGGCCTGGGGCAGCACGACCTGGGTCATCACGCCACCGAACGGCAGGCCCAGGGCGCGGGCCGCCTCGGCCTGGCCGAGGGGGACGGCGTTGACGCCCGAGCGCAGTGCCTCGCAGACGAACGCGGAGGTGTAGAGCGAGAGGGACACCACGGCCGCGCCGAAGAAGGCGGTGAAGTCGAACGGGCCGATGCTGACGTCGAGCCAGCCGAACCGGATGCCGAAGATCGGTGCGGTGAAGGCGAAGAAGGCGAAGACGATGATGAGCGGGGTGTTGCGCAGCAGCGAGACGTAGACGGTCGCGACCAGCCGCAGCACGGCGACCGGGCCGACCCGCATGGCCGCGAGCACGGTGCCGATCAGCAGCGAGATGACCCCGGAGACGAGGAAGAGGAAGACGGTGTACCCGAAGGCCTCGAGGTAGGCCGGGAAGTCGTCCAGGACGGCCTGCACGCGGCGGCTCCTAGGGGCTCGGGGGACGGGACGGCGCCGGCCGCTCGGGCGGGCGCCGTCCCGTCACCGGGAGGGACGGGCGGGACGGTCAGGCAGCCGGGTCAGGCAGCCGGGCAGGCGTCGAGCGTCGGCGGCTCCGGCACCTCGACGCCCGAGGGACCGAGGGTCCGCTCGAAGGCCTCGGCCCAGCTGCCGTTGTCGAAGGACTCCTCGAGCACGCCGTTGATCCACTCGCACATCTCCGGGCGGTCCGGGCTGTAGCCGACGCCGATGTTCTCCTCGGAGAACTCCTCGCCGACGACCTTGAGCTGGCCCTCGTTCTGGGCGGCGTAGCCGGCGAGGATCGTGCCGTCGGTCGACATGGCCTCGACGGTGCCGTCGAGCACCTTCTGGACGCACTCGGAGTAGCTGTCGAAGCCGACACCCTTGGCGCCCGCCTCGTTGATGCGGTCGATGGAGGTCGAGCCGGTCACCGAGCAGACCTCCTGGCCGGCCAGGTCCTCGATCGAGGTGACGTCGCTGGCCTCGGGCACCAGCAGCTGCTGGCCGGTGACGAAGTAGGGGCCGGTCTGGCCGACGACCTGGCGACGCTCGTCGGTGATCGAGTACGACGCGAGCACCAGGTCGACGGTGCCCTCCTGGAGGAACGGCTCGCGGTTGTCGGAGATGGTCTCGACGTAGTCGACCTTGCTGGTGTCCTGCGGGTCGATGCCGAGGTCGGCGACGAGGAGCTTGGCGATCTCGACGTCGAACCCGCTCGGCAGGTCGTCGTTGGCGCCCTTGAAGCCCAGGCCGGGCTGGTCGTACTTCACGCCGACCTTGATGGTGCCGGCGTCGGCGAGCTCGGCCATCCGGGAGCCCTCGGGGAACTTGCCCTCCTCGACCTCCTCGGCGCCGACCGAGGGGCCACCCTCGCCCTCGCTGCCGGCGTCGCCGCAGGCGGCGAGCGCCCCGGTCATCAGGACGGCCGCGGCCGCCGCCTTGAACCTCGTCGTCGTGCGCATCTGTCTCCTCGGGGGTGTCGAGGGCCTGGTCGGGGGACCGGGCCGCGGGGGTGCTGCTGGCTGCTGGGTGCTGGGTGCTGGTTGTCGCTGGGTCTCAGTGCTTGAGGATCTTGCCGAGGAAGTCCTGGGCCCGGGGCGTCTGCGGGGCGGTGAAGAACGATTCGGGGTCGTTCTCCTCCGCGATCGCCCCGTCGGCCATGAAGACCACGCGGTCGGCGGCGGTGCGGGCGAAGCCCATCTCGTGGGTGACCACGATCATCGTCATGCCGCGGCGGGCGAGGTCGACCATGACCTCGAGGACCTCGGAGATCATCTCCGGGTCGAGGGCCGAGGTGGGCTCGTCGAACAGCATCACCTTGGGGTCCATCGCCAGCGCCCGGGCGATGGCCACGCGCTGCTGCTGGCCGCCGGAGAGCTGGGCGGGGTACTTCGCGGCCTGGTGGGCGACGCCGACCCGCTCGAGCAGCTCGTGCGCGCGCTTGTCGGCCTCGGCCTTGGGCTGCCTGCGGACCTTGGTCGGGCCGAGCGTGACGTTCTCGAGGATCGTCTTGTGCGCGAAGAGGTTGAAGGACTGGAAGACCATGCCGACCTCGGCCCGCAGCTGCGCGAGCGCCTTGCCCTCCTGGGGCAGCGGCCGCCCCTCGAGGGTGATGCTGCCGCGGTCGATCGTCTCGAGCCGGTTGATGGTGCGGCACAGCGTCGACTTGCCCGAGCCCGACGGACCGATGACGACCACCACCTCGCCCTGCCGGACCGACAGGTTGATGTCCTGGAGCACGTGCAGGTCGCCGTACCACTTGTCGACCCCGGAGAGGACGACGAGGGGTTCGCCGGGCGCGCGGGTCGCTCCGGGGTCGGGGTTCTTGTCCAGCGCCGTCATGCGCACGGACCCTAGTGGGCGGGGGTCCGATGGGGCCATCCGCGTGCACGATCGTGACCGCCCCGTGTCCTGGCCGGGCTCGGATTCCGAGCGGCCCCGCGCGCCGACGTACCCTTGGCGACTGTCATGAGCAGTGTCGAAGCGGGGCCGCGCACCTACGAGGTCCGCACCTACGGGTGCCAGATGAACGTCCACGACTCCGAGCGCCTCAGCGGGTTGCTCGAGGAGGCGGGGTACGTCGCCGCGCCGACCGGTGCGGGCGCCGAGCCGGCCGACGTCGTCGTCTTCAACACCTGCGCGGTCCGCGAGAACGCCGACAACCGGCTCTACGGCAACCTCGGGCACCTCGCGCCGGTCAAGGCGTCCCGGCCCGGCATGCAGATCGCCGTCGGCGGCTGCCTGGCCCAGAAGGACCGCGACACCATCACGACCCGCGCGCCGTACGTCGACGTCGTGTTCGGCACACACAACATCGGCTCCCTGCCTGCCCTGCTCGACCGGGCCCGGTCGCAGGAGGAGGCGCAGGTCGAGATCCTCGAGTCGCTCGAGGTGTTCCCCTCCACCCTGCCGACGCGCCGCGACTCGGCGTACGCCGCGTGGGTCTCGGTGTCGGTGGGGTGCAACAACACCTGCACGTTCTGCATCGTGCCCGCGCTGCGCGGCAAGGAGAAGGACCGGCGGCCGGGCGACGTGCTGGCCGAGGTGCGCGCGCTGGTGGCCGAGGGCGTCTCCGAGGTCACCCTGCTGGGGCAGAACGTCAACGCCTACGGCGTCGAGTTCGGCGACCGGCGGGCCTTCTCCAAGCTGCTGCGCGCCTGCGGTGACCTGCAGGCCGAGGGCCTGGAGCGGGTGCGGTTCACCAGCCCCCACCCGGCGGAGTTCACCGACGACGTCATCGAGGCCATGGCCGAGACGCCCAACGTGATGCCGCAGCTGCACATGCCGCTGCAGTCGGGCTCCGACCGGCTGCTGCGGGCGATGCGTCGGTCCTACCGGCAGGAGAAGTACCTCGGGATCATCGAGCGGGTCCGCGCCGCCATGCCCGACGCCGCGATCACCACCGACATCATCGTCGGCTTCCCCGGCGAGACCGACGAGGACCACGAGGCCACGATGGACGTCGTGCGCCAGGCCCGCTTCGCCGGTGCCTTCACCTTCCAGTACTCCAAGCGTCCCGGCACCCCGGCCGCGACGATGCCCGGCGAGGTGCCCGCCGACGCGCTCCGGGACCGCTACGACCGGCTGGTGGCGCTGGTCAACGACGTGGCCTGGACCGAGAACAAGGCGCTCGTCGGGCGCACCGTCGAGCTGATGGTCGCCGAGGGCGAGGGCCGCAAGGACGCCGCCACGGCGCGGATGTCGGGCCGCGGGCCCGACAACCGGCTCGTGCACTTCGCCGCCGTCGACGGCCTGCGCCCCGGCGACGCGGCCACGGTCGAGGTCACCTACGCCGCGCCGCACCACCTGGTCGCCGACCGGGTGCTCGGCACCCGGCGCACGCGGTCGGGCGACGCCTGGGAGGCACGGACCCTCGGCGCGACCGCGGGGCCCGCCGGTCCGGCCGTGGGCCTGGGGATGCCGACGGTCGGCGTGCCGGCGCCCCTGCCCGAGGCCCCGGCCTGCCGCTGAGCGGCTGGGTGCTCAGCCCTTGCGGCCGGGCTTGAGCCGGGCCAGCAGGCCCTTCTTGCCGCCCGCCTCGCGCTCGGCGATCTTGCGGTTGTAGGAGTGCGGCGGCGCCTTGACCGAGACCGGCCGCGGGTTGGCCTCGGGCCCGCCGCGTGACTGCTCGGGCAGCGGTGACGAGGGCTGGTCACGGCGCGGGCTGACGTCGCGGGTGCCGGTGGTGCCGACCTGGCCCGGACCAGTGGGCCCGACCCGCTCGCTGCTGACGCCCATGGAGCCCGCCGTGTCCTGGTCGGACTGCTGCAGCTCCTCGGCGAGCCCGGGGACGGGTCCGTCGGCGGAGCTGCCCGTGCCGGTGTCGTTGTGGGCGTGGGAGCCGGTCATGCCGGGGACTCCTTGCCGCCCTCGGAGCCGTCGCCCTCGGAGCCGTCGCCACGGGTCGCCTCGGTCGAGGTGTCCTCGCCCTCCTTGACCGACGTCGGGATCTCGCCGGTCTCGGGGTTGTCGTCGGGATCGAGGTCGCGGGGCACCGGGTCGGCCGTGGCGGCCTCGCCGTCGACGCCGTCGGCCTGCTCGAGCGCGTCGGTGCCGCCCGGGTTGGGCTCCCCGGGCTCGATCACGGGCTCGGGCTTGGGGCCGAGGTCTCCCTCGCTCATGCGGTGCCTCCCGGCGTGGTGGTGGTGGGTCCGGCTCGGAAGCCGAAGCTGGAGCAGGGCTCGATGCTGCCGTCGCGGATGCCCTCCAGGACCACCCTCTCGTGGGGGACCACGGGGTCGGGCAGCTCGTCGAGGGCGAACCACCGCAGGTCGGCGCACTTGGCCGGCTCGACGATGCGGGGCTCACCCGTCCAGGAGCGGGCGGTGAAGAAGAAGTCGATGCGCTCGTCGATCGGCAGGTCGTGGCGGGTGCGCTGCATCGCGGTGACGAAGGTGAGGTCGAGGTCGTGGACGTCGATCTCCTCGGCCGCCTCGCGCCGGGCCGCGTCGACGGCGGTCTCGCCGCGCTCGACGTGGCCGGCCGCGGCCGCGGCCCAGTGGTCGTCCATGTAGCCGGTGCCCTGGCGCAGCTGCAGCAGCACCTTGAGCCGGCCGCACGACGTGCCGGTGCGGAGGAGGAAGACGTAGGCGGCGGGGATGACGACGAACCGGCCGTGGTCGGCGGCGTAGGCCTCGCCGTAGCCCTCGACCTCGGGTGCGCTCACGAGTCGATCGACGGCTGGTCGAGCGAGGTCTCGGCGTTCTCCTCCTGGGCGGCCTGCTGGGGCTGGCTGCCGTCGTCGGCGCCGGGCAGCTCGCTGGCGTGCTCGCCCGGGGGCGCCTCGTCGAGGTCGTAGGCCTCGTTGGACTCCTCGGGCACGGGCTGCGTCATCGGGGCGTCCTGCCGGGGGTGTCGCGGATGTCGTCGTTCTTGCCGTCGAGCTTGTCGAGGCCGTCCTTGGCCTTCGCGGCGGCCGAGTCGATCTTGTCGCCGTGCTTGCCGCCGGTCTTCTCGTCCACGGCGTCGGCGGCCTTGTCGATGCCGTCGGCGATCTTGTCGCCGTGCTTGTCGACGGCGTCCTCGACCTTGCCCTTGATGTTGTCCATGAAGCCCACGGGGTCCTCCTGCGGCTCGGGTAGCGAACGCTCGCCACACTACTGACATGCACGGACAGGACCGCCCCCCGATCACGCCCGTGGTCGCGGTGGTCGGGCCGACGGCGAGCGGCAAGACGGCGCTGTCCCTCGACCTGGCCGAGCGGCTGGGCGGCGAGGTCGTCAACACCGACGCCATGCAGGTCTACCGCGGCATGGACGTCGGCACCGCCAAGCTGCCCGTCGGGGAGCGGCGGGGCATCCCGCACCACCTGCTCGACCTGCTCTCGGTGCGCGAGCCGGCCACGGTGGCGGAGTTCCAGGGGTGGGCCCGCGCCGTGGTGGCCGAGCTGCGCGGCCGCCGTACGACGCCGGTGCTGGTGGGCGGCTCGGCGCTCTACACGCGGGCGGTGCTCGACCGGTTCGAGTTCCCCGGCACCGACGAGGCGGTGCGGGCGCGGTGGGAGGCCGAGCTGGCCGCCGTCGGCCCGGTCGCGCTGCACCGGCGGCTCGCGGAGGTCGACCCCGAGGCCGCAGCACGGATCCTGCCCGACAACGGCCGCCGCACCGTGCGCGCCCTCGAGGTCGTCGAGCTGACGGGCCGCCCGTTCTCGGCCTCCCTGCCCGAGCCGGCCTACGTCGACCCGGCCACCGTGCAGGTCGGCGTCGAGATCGACCGCCCCACCCTCGACGCCCGCATCGAGGCCCGCGTCGACGCGATGTACGACGCCGGGCTGGTCGCCGAGGTCGAGCGGCTGCTCGACGAGGGACTGGCCGAGGGCCGCACCGCCTCCCGCGCCATCGGCTACCAGCAGGCGATGGCCCACCTGGCCGGCGAGCTGACGCTCGACGAGGCCCGCGAGCGCACGGTCGTGGCGACGCGGCAGTTCGCCCGGCGCCAGCTGGCCTGGTGGCGCAAGGACCCCCGCATCACCTGGGTCCCCTTCGACGCCCCCGACCGCCTCGACCGTGCCCTGGCCGCGGTCGCCGCGGTCGCCGAGCGGGCGGACGGGGACCTCGGGGGCGGGTAGTGCGTCACCCCGTCAACCTCCGGGGCGGTCCGCGAGGTTGATGGAGTGACGTACTACCCCGAGGTGCCGCCGTAGTGGAGCAAGAACGGTCGGGCGCGCGGACGGCGCACGACGGCACGATGGCGCCATGACCGAGCAGGGGAGTGGGCGGGACCGGCTGCGGGAGCTGCTGGACGCGGTGCTGGCCGACCCGAGCGGGCCCGAGCACGGTGGGCCCGACCTGGACGCCATGGCCGGGCGGGCCTTCGCCTCGCCGTTCCACTTCAGCCGGCAGCTGCGCCGCGGGACCGGCGAGTCGCCGGTGGCGATGCGGCGGCGCGTGGTGCTGGAGCGGGCGGCGCACCAGCTGGGGCGGGGGAGCAGCGTGACGGACGCGGCGCTCGCGGCGGGGTACGAGAGCGTGGAGGGGTTCGCCCGGGCCTTCGCCCGCGCGTTCGGCCACCCGCCGAGCCAGGTGCCGGCCGCGGCCGCCGGGACGGGCCGCACCGACCACTGGCTGCCCGCACCCAACGGCATCCACTTCCACCCGCCGAGCTCGCTGTGGGTCGACGCGGGGGCGGCCGAGCGGCCGGTCGACGTCGTGACCGACCTGATGGTCGCCCACGACCTGGCCGACTCGCGCGCCCTGCTCGAGCAGGTCGCCGGCCTGGACGACCAGGCCCTCCGCCACGTCCACCTGCCCGGCACGGCCGTCACGCCCTGGGACGGCGAGGAGGGCTCGGTCGCGGCCGTGCTCGACCACCTGGTGTGGAGCCGCGAGGTGTGGCTGGCCGCGGTCGACGGCGCCGACACCCCCGACCGCAGCGCCGACGACCCCGCGGCGCTGCTCGCCCGCCACGACGCCGTCGCCCCGCGCTGGCGGGCCCTGTGGCGCGACGTCGACCGCCGCGGCGCCTGGGACGACGTGCTGGTCGACGCCCTGTGCGACCCGCCGGAGAGCTTCGTGCTAGGCAGCGTGCTCGCCCACTGCCTCACCTTCGGCGCCCACCGTCGCCAGCTGGCGCGCCTGCTCCTCCGGCTCGGCGGCCACCACGGCCCGGCCCTCGACCCCACCGCCGACCCGATCATGTGGCTGCGCGCCGCCGACCCCGGAGCCCCCGCATGAGCCGCTACCGCTACGTCACGGCCACCAGCCTCGACGGGTTCATCGCCGACGAGCACGACTCGCTCGCCTGGCTGTTCGCGCAGGAGGGCGGCGACGACCCGCAGGCCGCCACCGACGGCGGGCCGGGCGACCACGCCGCCTTCCTCGCTCGGTGCGGCGCCCTGGTCATGGGCGCGACGACGTACGCCTGGCTCGGCGACCACCTCCGCGAGTCCGGCGAGCACTGGCCCTACGAGCTGCCGTGCTTCGTGTTCACCCACCGGACCTTCGAGCCGCTGGGTGACGGCATCCGCTTCGTGGCCGGCAGGCCGGGCGAGCACCGCTCCGCGATCGAGGCCGCCGCGGGCGGCCGCGACGTGTGGCTGGTCGGCGGCGGTGGGCTGGTCGCCGACTTCGCCGACGCCGGCATGCTCGACGAGGCGATCGTGTCGATCGCGCCCGTCACCCTCGGCGCGGGCCGGCCGCTCCTGCCGCGCCGGCTCGACCTGCGGCTGCGCGACCTCGGCCGCCAGGGTCCGTTCGCCGTGGCGACGTACGACGTGGTCGGGAATCCCACCGCCTGGTGACGGGTTCACCCCCTCGTGCCCGGCACCGGGCGCCGACCGGACACGCACGCGACAAACGGGATGCCGATGAGTCCCGCACCCTGAGAGGGTCTCTCCTGCCATGACGACCACACCCGAGGCCACCGGCCCCTCCCTCACGCCCGAGGCCGCCAAGGCCGGCGCCGACTACGGCGTCCTGCGCTGGCTGGTCGCCGCCACCTTCATCGTGATCCTCAACGAGACGATCATGGTCAACGCGATCCCGCGGCTGACCCTCGAGCTCGAGGTCTCCAAGTCCACCGCCCAGTGGCTGACCAGCGCGTTCATGCTGACGATGGCCGTGGTCATCCCGGTGACGGGCTGGTTCCTGCAGCGGGTGACCACCCGGCAGGCCTTCGGGTCCGCGATGGCGGTCTTCGCGACCGGCACCCTGCTGTGCGGCCTCGCGCCGTCGTTCGAGGTGCTGCTGGCCGGCCGCATCGTGCAGGCGTCGGGCACCGCGATCATGATGCCGCTGCTGATGACGACCCTGATGACCATCGTCGCCGCCGAGGACCGCGGACGCGTGATGGGCAACGTCACCCTCGCCATGTCGGTCGCCCCCGCCCTGGGGCCCACGGTGTCCGGGGTGATCCTGGAGGCGGCGTCGTGGCGCTGGATGTTCCTGCTCGTGCTGCCGGTCTCGGTCGCCATCGCGCTCGTCGGCCTGCGCAAGCTCACCGACGTCGGCGAGACCGTCGCCAGCAGCATCGACTGGACCAGCGTCGTCCTCTCCGCGGTCGGCTTCGGCCCCCTGGTCTACGGCCTGTCCGAGCTCGGCAACCCCGAGAGCTCGGCCTGGACCAACGGCCTGGCCATCGCCGTCGGCGTCACCGCGATCGTCGCCTTCGTGCGGCGCCAGCTCTCCCTGCAGCGCTCCGGCTCGCCCCTGCTCGACCTGCGCACCCTGCGGCAGCCGACCTTCGCCAAGGGCCTGGCCCTGATGTCGGTGGCCTTCATGGCCATGCTCGGCTCGATGATCCTGCTGCCCTTCTACCTCCAGGACGTGCACGGCCTCTCCGAGCTCGAGTCGGGCCTGGTCGTGATGCCCGGAGGCCTCGCCATGGGCCTGCTCGGTCCCACGGTGGGCCGGCTCTTCGACCGGTACGGCGCCCGGCCGCTCCTCGTGCCCGGCGCGGTCGGCATCCTCCTCGCCCTCGGCCTGCTGACCCGGGTCAGCGCGGAGCAGTCGGTGTGGCTGGTCCTGCCCGTGCACGTGCTGCTGATGGTCTCGCTGGCCGGGGTGTTCACGCCGGTGTTCACGCTCTCGCTCGGCTCGCTGCCGCCGCACCTCTACTCCCACGGCAGCTCCACCCTCGGCGCCCTGCAGCAGGTGGCCGCGGCCGCGGGCACCGCCGTGGTCGTCGCGGTCCTCACCGCCCGCTCGACCGCCCGCGCCGAGGCCGGGGCCGACCCGGTGCACGCCCTGGTCGGCGGCATGCAGTGGGGCTTCGCGGTCGGTGCCGTGCTCGGCGTCGTCGTGCTCCTGCTCGCGCTGACCATGCCCAACCGGCTGCCCGAGACCGAGGGCGAGCGCGCCCCCGTGATCGGCCACTGAGCGTGGGCCTGCCGACGCCGGCCCCCGACCGCACGGCCCTGGTCACCGGCGCCTCGTCGGGCATCGGGGCCGAGGTCGCCCGGGTGCTGGCCCGGCGCGGGCACGGCGTCACGCTGGTCGCGCGGTCCGTCGACAAGCTCGACGAGCTGGCCGTCGAGCTGCGCGGGCTCGGGGTGCGGGCCGAGGTGCTGCCCGCCGACCTCACCGACCGTGCTGCCCGGGCGGCCCTGCCCGGCCGGGTCGCCGAGCTCGGGCTGGGCGTGGAGGTGCTGGTCAACAACGCCGGCCTGTCCACCCTCGGTCCCGTCGCCGCCTCCGACCCCGAGGCCGAGATGGCCATGGTCGAGCTCGACGTCGTCGCGGTGGTCGACCTGTGCTCGCGGTTCGTGCCCGGCATGGTCGACCGCGGCCGCGGCGCCGTGCTCAACGTCGCCTCCACCGCCGCCTTCCAGCCCCTCCCCGGCCAGGCGGGGTACGCCGCCGGCAAGGTCTTCGTGCTCAGCTACACCCAGAGCCTGGCCGGTGAGCTGCGCGGCTCCGGCGTCACCGCGACGGCCCTGTGCCCCGGACCGGTCGAGACCGGGTTCGGGGCGCGGGCCGGGTTCTCCGACGAGGACGCCAAGGACGCCCTGCCGGAGGTGATGTGGGTGCCGGCCGAGGAGGTGGCGCGGGTCGCGGTCGACGGCCTCGCGCGGGGCCGGCTCGTCGTCGTACCGGGGCGGGTGAACCGGGTCGCGGCCGCGCTCGCCCAGGTCACGCCGCGCTCGCTGCTGCTGCCGGTCCTGGCGCGGAGCCACCCCGGCCTGCGCTGACCCACAGCGTCGCCCCGGCCGTGGGTGGTGCGGACCGTCGGTGGTCGGTGGCAGGGTGCCGGACAGCCACCACCGCTGCCCTCGGGAGCCCCCATGCGTCGTCGCGTCCTCGTCGTCCTGACCA
The DNA here is from genome assembly GCF_006346315.1 of Nocardioides litoris. Lineage (GTDB taxonomy): Bacteria > Actinomycetota > Actinomycetes > Propionibacteriales > Nocardioidaceae > Nocardioides > Nocardioides litoris. Next base: position 45,929 of record NZ_VDMR01000004.1, read on the forward strand.
CCCTCGCCCTCGGTGGGCCGCTGCTCGCGGTGCCCGCCGGTCCTGCCGTGGCCGCCCCCGCCGACCTGGCCGACCTGGCCGACCTGGCCCGGTCGGCCCCGTCGGCCCCGTCCGCCCCGGCCGCCCGGGCGACGCCGCCGCCCAAGCGCGCGGTGGCCATCGGCCGCGGCGGGGGCGTGACCTCGGTCGACGCCGACGCCTCCCGCATCGGCCTGGCGGTCCTGCGCCGCGGCGGCAACGCCGTCGACGCCGCGGTGGCGACCGCGGCCGCGCTCGGCGTCACCGAGCCCTACAGCGCCGGCGTCGGGGGCGGCGGCTACCTCGTCTTCTACAACGCCCGCACCGGCCGGGTCCGCACCATCGACGGCCGCGAGACCGCCCCGAGCGCGATCCCGCGCGACGCCTTCATCGACCCCGCGACGGGCGAGCCCTACACGTTCACCCCCGACCTGGTGACCAGCGGCGTCTCCGTCGGGGTGCCCGGCACCCCCGACACCTGGCGCACCGCGCTGCGGCGCTGGGGCACCCGGTCGCTGGCCCAGGTGCTCGAGCCCAGTGCCCGGCTGGCCGAGCGGGGGTTCATCGTCGACGACACCTTCCGCTCCCAGACGGCCGACAACGAGGAGCGGTTCTCCGCGATCCGGACCACCCGCCGGTTGTTCCTGCGCGGCGGCGAGCTGCCGCGGGTCGGCTCCCGCTTCCGCAACCCCGCCCTGGCCCGCACCTACCGCGCGCTGGGCCGCAACCCCGCGCTGTTCCGCCGGGGCGCGCTGCCGCGCGAGATCTCCCGCACGGTCCAGCGGCCCCCGGCCGTGCCCGGCACCACCCTGCCCGTGCCGCGCGGCTACCTGCGCCCGCGCGACTTCCGGCGCTACCAGGCCCGGGTCCAGGCTCCCACCCGCACCGCCTACCGCGGGCTCGAGGTCGTCGGCATGGGGCCCTCCGGGAGCGGCGGCACCACCGTCGGCGAGGCCCTCAACATCCTGGAGCCCAGCGGCCTGCGCGGGCTCGACGACGGCGCCTACCTCCACCAGTACCTCGAGGCCAGCGCCCTCGCCTTCGCCGACCGCGGCGCCTACCTCGGCGACCCGCGCTTCGTCGACGTGCCCGTCCGCGACCTGCTCAGCCAGCGCTACGCCGACGAGCGCCGTTGCCTGCTCGACCCCGCCCGCGCCTCGACCAAGCCGCTGGAGGCGGGCGACGTGACGGCGTACGACGGCCGGTGCGGCACGCCGTCGGGTCGCTCCACCTCGCCGGAGGACCACGAGAACGTCTCGACGACCCACCTCACGGTCGCCGACCGCTGGGGCAACGTCGTGGCCTACACGCTCACCATCGAGCAGACCGGCGGGTCCGGCATCGTGGTGCCGGGCCGCGGGTTCCTGCTCAACAACGAGCTCACCGACTTCAGCCTCACCTACGACGCCACCGACCCCAACCGCCTCGCGCCGGGCAAGCGCCCGCGCAGCTCGATGTCGCCGACGATCGTGCTCCGGGGCGGTCGCCCCGTGCTGGCCGTGGGCTCGCCGGGCGGGTCGACGATCATCACCACCGTGCTGCAGGTGCTGCTCAACCGCCTCGAGCGCGGGATGACCCTGCGCCAGGCCGTGGCCGCACCGCGGGCCTCGCAGCGCAACACCGCCACCGTCAGCGCCGAGCCCGGCTTCATCGACCGCTACGGAGCGCTGCTCGAGGGCACCTACGGCCACGACCTCGTCCCCAGCGGCGACGCCTTCACCAGCGCCGCCGAGATCGGGGCCGTCACGGCCATCGAGATCGGCCGCCGCGGCCGCCTCACCGTCGTCGCCGAGCCCACCCGGCGCGGCGGCGGCTCCGCACGGGTGCTCCGTCCCGCGGGCCGCCGCTGACCCGGGTCGGCCAGCGACGTCATCCGGCCTGGTGGGCCCGGCGACCGCCTCGTACGACGTTGCGGGGGTGGCGGGGGGCGCCACCCGTCCTGGTGGGCCCGGCGACCGCCTCCGATGACGCACCCCGGGTTCGGCGGGGGCGTCATCCGCCCTGGTCGCGGGAGCGGCTGGCTCCGATGACGCACGCCCGCCGCCACCGCCGTCCACCCCGGCGTACCGTGGCGCCGTGACCGAGACGACCACCCCCGCCGCGGCGACGGCCCGGGACGGCTGGACCGAGGTCGCCGACCTCGACGCGCTGGTCGGCCTCGTCGGCGAGCCGACGGCCCGGGCCCGCGACAAGGGCCGTCCGCGGCTGCTCGACGTCGACCGGGCGTGGCTGGCCGCGTCGCCGTTCTGCGTGCTGGCCACGGCCGACGGCGACGGCCGGTGCGACGCCTCGCCCAAGGGTGACCCGGCGGGCACGCTGGTCCACGTCCTCGACGACACGACCATCGCGATCGCCGAGCGGCCGGGCAACCGCCGGGTCGACGGCTACCGCAACGTGCTGGCCAACCCCCACGTGGGCCTGCTGTTCCTCATCCCCGGCCGCGGCGACACCCTGCGGGTCAACGGACGTGCCCGGCTGGTCAGCGACGCGCCCTTCTTCGACGACATGGTCGTCCAGGGGCACCGCCCCGTGCTCGCGATGGTGGTCGAGGTCGAGGACGTCTTCTTCCACTGCGCCAAGGCCTTCATGCGCTCCGGCCTGTGGCAGCCCGAGACCTGGGACCCGGAGGGCGTCGTGCCGCGGCGGGCCGTCATCGCCCGCGAGGTCGAGGCGGCCGAGGTGCCGCTGGAGCAGCTCGACGAGTACTACCGGCCTGACAACTACGCCCGCGGGCTCTACGGATGAGCGGCGCCTACCCGTTCTTGAAGGGCCACGGCACCCGCAACGACTTCGTGCTGCTGCCCGACCACGACGGCAGCCTGCACGGCGACCTCGACGCCGACCGGGTGCGGTCGCTGTGCGACCGTCGCGGCGGGATCGGCGGTGACGGCGTCCTCCGCGTCCTGCGTCGCGGTGGGCGCTGGTTCATGGACTACCGCAACGCCGACGGGTCGATCGCCGAGATGTGCGGCAACGGCGTGCGGGTCTTCGGGCTCCACCTGGTGCAGGAGGGGCTGGTCGAGCCGGGCGAGCCGTTCGAGGTCGACACCCGCGACGGCGCCAAGCTGCTCACGGTCGAGGGCGACCAGGTCACGGTCGACATGGGCGTGCCCCGGGTGCTCGGCGCCACCGAGGTCGGCGCGGCCGGGCACACCTGGACCGCAACCCACGTCGACGTCGGCAACCCGCACGCGGTCGCGTTCGTCGACGACCTCGCCGACGCGGGCCCGCTGCTCGACCAGCCGGCGTACGACGCGGAGGTCTATCCCGCGGGCGTCAACGTCGAGTTCGTCGTGCGCCGCGGGCCGGGGCACGTGGCCATGCGGGTGCACGAGCGCGGGTCGGGGGAGACCCAGGCGTGCGGCACCGGGGCGTGCGCGGTGGCCCTGGCCGCCGCGACGGCCGACGGGGCAGCGGCCGAGGCGACCTACCGCGTCGACCAGCCGGGTGGCACCGTCACGATCGCCCGCACCGCCGAGGGGCGGGTGCTGATGACCGGCCCGGCCGAGATCGTCGCCCGGGGCACCACTGACCTCTGACCGTGACACCACTGGTGTCACGGTTATGCTCCGGACCATGGACCTCAGTGGATCTTCTGCCATCGTCACCGGCGGCGCGTCCGGCATCGGCGCCGCCAGCGCCCGCCGCCTCGCCGCCCTCGGCTGCACCGTCGTCGTCGCCGACCTCCAGGCCGAGAAGGGCGAGGCCCTGGCCGAGGAGATCAAGGGTGTCTTCGCCCAGGTCGACGTCACCCAGACCGAGCAGATCGCGGGTGCGGTCGGGGCCGCCGCCGACATCGCCCCGCTGCGCGCGGTCGTCAACTCCGCCGGCATCGGCTGGGCCCAGCGCACCATCGGCCGTGACGGCCAGCTGGAGTCGGCCCACTCGCTCGAGGCCTTCACCAAGGTCGTGCACATCAACCTCATCGGCACCTTCGACATGGTCCGCCAGGCCGCGACCGTGATGAGCCAGAACGAGCCCGACGCCGACGGCTGCCGCGGCGCCATCGTCAACCTGGCCAGCGTCGCCGCCTTCGACGGCCAGATCGGCCAGGCGTCGTACTCCGCGTCGAAGGGCGGTGTGGTCGGCATGACCCTCCCGGTCGCGCGCGACCTGTCGGCCGCCGGCATCCGCCTCAACACCGTGGCCCCCGGCCTCATCGACACCCCGATCTACGGCGAGGGCGAGCAGGCCGAGGAGTTCAAGGCCCGCCTCGGTGCCAACGTGCTCTTCCCCAAGCGCCTCGGCTCCGGCGACGAGCTGGCCTCGATGGTCGTGGAGTGCCTGACCAACTCCTACATGAACGGCGAGACCGTCCGCCTCGACGGCGGCATCCGGATGCCTCCGAAGTGACCCGTCGCCGCTGACCTCCCGCTGGCCCGTCGTGGGTTCACGACGGGTCGGCGAGGTCGCGGCGCTCCGCGGCCGTGTACGCCGGCATCGGCGCGGCGGCGTCGGTCATCCGGGCGGCGCGCATGCTGCGGATCTTCTCGCTCTTGGCGCCCATCGCCTGGCGGCCCTTGCCGCGGGCGTAGGTCATCGACTGCTCGGCCGGCACGCCGAGGGAGGTGCCGACCTCGACCGCGTCCTGGTCGGCGCCCATGTAGAGGAACTGCCAGCCGTACGTCGCGCTCTGCTGCTCCACGAGCGCCTTGACGGCCTGGGCGTGCCACTCGCGGCTGGCGTTCTCGAGGCCGTCGGTCATCACGGCCACGATGACGGTGCCGGGCCGCTCGGCCTCGGGCAGGGCGGCGAGCTCGGCGCCCGCGTCGGTGACCAGCCGGCCCATCGCGTCGTGCAGGGCCGTGCTGCCCCGCGGTGCGAGCACCAGCGGCGGCACGTCGGCGACGTCGAGGCCGGCGTGCACGACGTCGTACCGGTCGTCGAACTGGGCGAGCGTCACCACGCACCGCCCGGGCGCCTCGCGCTGCTCGGCGAGGAACGCGGCGAACCCGCCCTCGATGTCGGACTTGATGGTCTGCATCGAGCCGCTGCGGTCGAGCAGGAAGTACAGGTGGGTCAGCGTCTGGTCGGTCATCGAGATCCCTTCGTCGGGCGGCGCGCCTGGAAGCGCATGGGCGGGGCCGGGCTGGCCGGCGGGGGAGGGGTGCCGGTCTCGGCGTCGTAGCGGGCGCGCTCCACGCCCGCGGCGGTGACCCGCCCGTCCTTGGCGTAGGCGCCGAGCACGGAGGTGCGGGCCAGCCGGGGGCCGACGGCGTTCTCCGAGAGCCCGGCCTTCTGCCCGGCCGCGCGGAGCGAGGAGCCCCGGTGGACCACGGCCTCGGCCAGCGACTCGTCGATCAGGCCGGCCAGTGACTCCGCCGCCGCCCGCAGGTGGGGCAGGGCCTCGTCGGGGGGCAGCCCGGCGGCGTCGTCGAGTGCTCGCCGCACGTCGTCGAAGGCACGGGGGTCGGGGCTCATGCGGCCCACCCTACCCGCACAAACTGCGGATGCGCAACGAGTGCGGCTTTGCACTTGGTGCGGCTGCGGGACTACCCCAGGTCGGGGAGGTCGACGACCCGGTCGGCCCGGGAAGCGGCGGCCTCGACGAGGCGCGCGTTGGCCTCGTCGACCCGCGCGACCCAGGCCCGCGCGTCGTCGGGTGTCTTGCCGAAGCGCACGTGCCGGGCCACCAGCCGCTCGCGGCGCAGGTCGTCGTCGACGCGCAGGTGCCGGACCTCGTCGAGGCAGGCACGCACGGCGTGCCAGCGGGGCTCGTCCAGGAGCAGGTAGTTGCCCTCGGTGACGACCGGGCCGGTCGGCGGCACCCACACCGCGCCGGCCAGCGGCTGCTCGAGGTCGCGCTCGAAGGCGGGCGCGACCACGTCGTCCTCGCCGGCGGCGACCCGGCGCAGGAGGGCGGCGTACCCCGGGGCGTCGAACGTCTCCGGTGCGCCCTTGCGGTCCAGCAGGCCGCGGCGCACCAGCTCGACGTCGGCGTAGTGGAACCCGTCCATCGGCACCACCGCGGCTCCGTGCTCGGCGGCCAGCGCGGCGGCGTACGTCGACTTGCCGACGCCCGGCGCACCGGTCACGCCCAGCAACCGGGGCAGCCGGGGCGGGCTCACGCGGTCGCGACCCGGTAGGGCGTCAGCAGCTGGTCGACCGGCGCGTGGTCGTCGGTGAGCACCTCGGCGTCACCGACGAACGCGTCGAGGTCGTCGCCCTCGGCCACGCCCCACTCGGTCTCGCGCTCGGTGAGCGCCGCGGCCAGTGCCTCCGCGTCGAGGGGGGTGCCGGAGGCGACGGCGACCAGGTTGCCGCCGTCGCCCCGCGGGTCGGCGGCGGGGGAGAGGTCAGCGGGCTCCCCGGTGAGCACCACGTGCGGGAAGACCTCGCGCAGCGTGGCCAGCTCGGCCCGGGCGAAGTCGAGCGGGCCGTAGTCGATGAGGTTGAGCACGTAGACGCCGTCGTCGGCCAGGATCCGGCGCACCTCGCCGACCGCCTCGCGCGTGGTCAGGTGCCAGGGCACGCTCACGCCGCCGAACGCGTCGCCGACGACCACGTCCTGGCTGCCGTCCGCGACCCGGTCGAGCCCGACCCGGCCGTCCTCGACTCGCAGCTCCACGTCGTCGCCCGGCTCGAACCCGAGCCGCTCGCGATCGAGGTCGAGCACGCCGCCGTCGATCTCCGAGACCACCGAGGTGCTGCCGGGGCGCACCTCGCGCAGCCACCGGGGGATCGTCAGGCCGCCGGCGCCGAGGTGGTGGGCGGTGACGGGTCCAGGCGCGGCCTGCGTCTCGATCGCGGAGGCCAGGGCGCGGGTGTAGCGGTACTCCAGGTGGGTCGGGTCGTCGAGGTCGACGAAGGAGTGCGGCTGGCCGTCGAGCACCAGCTCACGGCCCGAGGGCCGCTCGCCGGAGGTGACCACGTCGGCGCAGTGGTACGTCGTCTCGGCGTCGCACCCGCCGGGCCCGGCCACCGCGCCGACCGCGCCGAGGCCCACCACCGCGACCGCCGCGGCGGTCACCCCGCCCACGGTGCGCAGGGTCGCCTCGACCACGACCGCGGCCACCACGAGCAGCACGCCGAGGCCGACCATGATGACGCTGACCGGCACCCGCGAGACGAGCACGAACCCGGTCAGCACCGTGCCCACCACCGCCCCGACGGTGCCGATGCCGCTGAGCCCGCCGACCACGCTCCCGGTCTCGGCGAGCGTGGTCAGCCGCAGCTTGGTCACCACCGGCGTCACCGCCGAGAGCAGCGCCGCCGGCACGAAGATGGTCGCCGCCGCGGCCATGACCAGCAGCGCGCCCTGCGCCACCTCGGCCGACCCCCGCACGAGGAACGGCGTCACCGCGACGGCCACGCCCGACCCGAGCAGCAGCGGCCCGAGCAGCCGGCGCGGGGCCACGGTGTCGGCCAGCTTGCCGCCCCACCACGACCCGGCCGCGATCGAGACCAGCGCCATGCCGATGACGAGCGTGTTGATCTCCAGCGTCAACCCGAGGTACGGCGCCAGCAACCGCAGCGCGACCAGCTCGACGACCAGCACGGCCGCCGAGGAGCCGAAGACGAGCGCGGCGGCCGCCCGCGGTCCGAGGAGGGACGGGTCGGGCGGGGCTGGCTGGTCCGGCTCGCTCACCCGCAGATCATCGCAAGCGGGTGGGCGCCCGCGGCACGCCCGGCGTGTACACAAGTGAGATGAGCTCCACCAGCCGGGCGCGGATGAAAGCCGCTCGTCAACGCGTTGAGCCAGGCATAACCTGGAGGCATATGACGAACGCACAAGCCCGTGACTTCTCCCTCGACGACGAGCTCGAGGAGACCGACGAGTGGCCCGAGGACGACGAGTTCGTCTCCGGCTACGCCGACGAGGACCCCGAGGACGACCCGACCACGGGCGCGATGGACCTGGCCGAGCGCCACCAGCTGCGCCGCGTCGCCGGGCTCCGCACCGAGCTCGAGGACATCACCGAGGTCGAGTACCGCCAGCTCCGCCTGGAGCGCGTCGTGCTCGTCGGCGTCTGGACCGAGGGCACGGTCAAGGACGCCGAGAACTCGATGGCCGAGCTCGCCCTGCTCGCCGAGACCGCCGGTTCGGAGGTCCTGGAGGCGATCTACCAGCGCCGCCAGTCGCCCGACCCCGCGACGTACATCGGTCGTGGCAAGGTCGAGGGCCTGGCCGAGATCGTGGCCGCCACCGGCGCCGACACCGTGATCTGCGACGGCGAGCTGGCCCCCGGCCAGCTGCGCAACCTCGAGGACCGGGTCAAGGTCAAGGTCGTCGACCGGACCGCGCTGATCCTCGACATCTTCGCCCAGCACGCCAAGTCCCGCGAGGGCCAGGCGCAGGTCGAGCTGGCGCAGCTGCAGTACATGAAGCAGCGCCTGCGCGGCTGGGGCGGCAACCTGTCGCGCCAGGCCGGTGGCCGGGTCTCCGGCGGTGAGGGCATCGGTGGTCGCGGTCCCGGTGAGACCAAGATCGAGACCGACCGGCGCCGTATCAACGACAAGATCGCCAAGCTGCGCCGCGAGCTCAAGCACATGAAGGGCACCCGCGACACCAAGCGGGCCGACCGCAAGCGCCGTCAGGTGCCGTCGGTCGCGATCGCCGGCTACACCAACGCCGGCAAGTCCTCGCTGCTCAACCGGCTCACCGACGCCGGCGTGCTCGTCGAGGACGCGCTGTTCGCCACGCTCGACCCGACCACGCGTCGTACGACGACCGCCGACGGGCGGGTCTACACGATGAGCGACACCGTCGGGTTCGTCCGGCACCTGCCGCACCAGCTGATCGAGGCGTTCCGCTCGACGCTGGAGGAGGTGGCCGACGCCGACCTGATCCTGCACGTCGTCGACGGCTCCCACCCCGACCCCGAGGGCCAGCTGTCCGCGGTGCGCGCGGTGCTCGCCGACGTCGACGCCGCCGACGTGCCCGAGCTGGTCGTCATCAACAAGGCCGACGCCGCCGACCCGCTCGTGCTGGCCCGGCTGCGCCAGCACGAGCCGCACTCGGTCGTGGTCAGCGCCAAGACCGGCGCGGGCATCGCCGAGGCGCTCGCGGTCGTCGAGTCCGAGCTGCCCCGCCCGGGCGTGGAGTTCCACGCGCTGCTGCCCTACGAGCGCGGTGACCTGGTCAACCGGCTCCACCAGCACGGCGAGATCGACAGCATGGAGCACACCGCCGACGGCACCGTCGTCCGCGGTCGCGCCAACGCCGACCTGGCCGGCGAGCTGGCGTCGTACGCCGTGTGACGCGCGACGTCCTGCACCGACGACGACGGGGCCCGGGGATCACCCCGGGCCCCGTCGTCGTACGGCTCAGAAGGTCAGGTGGTCCAGGTAGCAGCGGCCGACGGCGGCCGAGGTGAGGGGCGTGACGTCGGGGGTGTCGTTCTCGACGATGTACTCCTCGACCTGGTGGGCCCGGAAGATCCGGGCGAAGTCGACCACGCCCGTGCCGAGGTCGCTCATGTCGCCGGACGTCGCGTCGCGGTCCTTGACGTGGTACTGGCGCACCTTGTGCGGGGCGTCGCGGACCACGTCGATGGCGAACTGGTCGGGGTCGACGGCGCCGGTCTGCACGCCGGCGGTGTAGGCCCAGTAGAGGTCGACCTCGAGGTGGACCAGCTTGGGGTCGAGGCGGTTCATGAACACCTCCCACGGCGTCTTGCCGTTGCTGAGCTTGATCGTGAACTCGTGGGCGTGGTTGTGGTAGCCGTAGGCGATGCCGTAGCGCTTGGCCTGCTGGGCCTCGGCGTTCATCTGGTCGGCCCACCGCTGCCAGTCCGACAGGTTGTTGGAGTTGAGATAGGGCACGTTGATGTACTTCTGGCCCAGGATCGCGGCGTTGCGCAGCTTGGCCTGCAGCGCGGCCGAGTCGGCGCTGATGCCGTCGTGGCTGGAGCTGGTCCAGATGTCGAGGCCCCGGGCGAAGTCGCGCAGCTCGGTGGCGGTGCGGTCGCCGAGCCCGGCGAGCTCGATCCGGCTGTAGCCGTACTGCGCCAGCCGCTTCATCACCAGGTCGAAGCCGGCGCGGGTGCCGGTGGCGGCGCGCAGGGTGTACATCTGGATGCTGATCCGGTCCTGGGGGACCTCGCGCTGGCGGCCCTTGCCCGGCCCCTGGCCGGGCTTGGGGCCCTTGCCGGGCTTGGCCTGAGCGGGCGCGGCGCCCGCGATCGCGGCGAGACCGACGGCGCCTCCGACGCCCGCCGCGGCCCCGCGCAGCACGTGGCGCCGCGAGCTCCCACGCTCCTCGAGCGAGCGCTGCAGCGCTGCGTCACCGTCGTACCCGAAGCACATGTGGTTCTCCTCAGTTCAGGGGTGCACGTCTGGCGTGCGTGGTCGGCCGAGACCCGGCCCACCTCCACTGTGACAGCGCTCACCCCTTCTGTCGAGGTTCGTGCAAAAGATTCCCGGCGACCGGTCCGAAGGGGCGCGGACCTGTCCTCCACAGGCCGCCGCGTCGAGGTCGAGAGGGTCGGGGGCCGCCGTTAAGGTGCTCCGGTGCCCCCGACCGCGACCAGCTCGACGACTGGCTCGACGACCGGCTCGACGACCGGCTCGACGACCGGCTCGAGCACCGTCCGCGAGGTGCTGGGGCGCGCCGTGGAGGCGCTCGGCGGCACCGAGCGCGAGGGCCAGGTGGCGATGGCCGAGGCCGTCGCCGCGGCCATGACCGACGAGCGCCACCTGCTCGTGCAGGCCGGCACGGGCACCGGCAAGTCCCTGGGCTACCTCGTGCCCGCGCTCGTCCACGACCAGCGGGTCGTCGTCGCCACCGCGACCCTCGCCCTGCAGCACCAGCTCGTCGAGCGCGACCTGCCGCGGCTGGTCGAGGCGGTCAAGGACGTCGCCGGGGTCGACACCTCCTTCGCGGTGCTCAAGGGCCGCTCCAACTACGCCTGCCTGCACCGCATCCGCGAGGGCGTGCCCGACGACCAGGGCGTCCTCGTCGACGTGCCGCAGGGCTCGATGGCCAAGACGGTGCTCCAGCTGCGGTCGTGGGCGGAGGAGGAGGCCGAGTCCGGCGGGTCGGGCGAGCGCGACCACGCCCCGCGCCACACCGACCGCGAGTGGCGCCAGGTCAGCGTCGGCCACCGCGACTGCCTCGGCGCGACCAAGTGTCCCTTCGGGCAGGAGTGCTTCGTCGAGCTGGCCCGCGAGAAGGCCCACCGCTCCCACCTCGTCGTCACCAACCACTCGCTGCTGGCCATCGACGCCGTCGAGGGCGTCCCGATGATCCCCGACTACGACGTCGCGGTGGTCGACGAGGCCCACGAGCTCGTCGCCCGGGTCACCCAGGCGGCCACCGACGAGCTCGCCCCCTCCGACGTCGAGCGGGCCGCCCGTCGCTCGCAGCGCCACGTCGAGGGCGCCGAGGCCGACGACCTCGCCGACGCCGCCGACACCCTGCGCGACGCGATGGCCGAGGCCCGGGCCGGTCGCTTCGACCCGGTGCCGACCGAGCTGGCCGACGCCCTCGCGCTGGTGCGCGACGCCGCCCGCGCCTGCCTGTCGGCCTACCCGCGGGCTGAGAAGAGCGAGGGCGGCGGGGCCGGCGAGCCCGACGCGGGGCTCGCCCAGGCCAAGGGATCGGTGCAGGAGGTCTTCACCACCGCCGAGCGGATGGCCGCGGGGTCGACCGCCGACGTGCTCTGGCTCTCCGAGGGTGGGGAGCGGATGCCGCCGCGGCTGCACGTCGCGCCGCTGCAGGTGTGGGGCCAGATGCGCGACAAGCTGCTCACCGACAAGACCGTCGTGCTCACCTCGGCCACGCTCATGCTGGGCGGCGACTTCGACACCATCGCCGGCAGCGTCGGGCTCAAGCCGTCCGAGCGGGTCGCGGGCGAGGTGGAGCGCGACCGCACCGAGACCGTCCTGCCCTGGACCGGACTCGACGTCGGCTCACCGTTCGACTACGCGCGGCAGGGCATCCGCTACGTCGCCCGCCACCTGCCCCCGCCCGGGCGCGACGGGCTCGGCCCGGCCCAGCTGGCCGAGATCACCGAGCTGGTCGACGCCGCCGACGGGCGGGCGCTGGGGCTGTTCTCCAGCCGGCGGGCGGCCGAGGCCGCCGCGGCCCACGTGCGGGCCGAGCTGCCCCACCTGACCACGCTGGCGCAGGGCGACGCCCAGCTCCCCGAGCTGGCCGCCCAGTTCGTCGGCGACCCGCACACGGTGCTGTTCGGCACCCTCTCGCTGTGGCAGGGCCTCGACGTGCCCGGCGACACCTGCCAGCTCGTGCTCATCGACCGCATCCCGTTCCCGCGGCCCGACGACCCACTGATGAGCGCCCGGCAGAAGGCCGCCGACGCCGCCGGCGGCAACGGGTTCATGCAGGTCGCGGCCACCCACGCCGCCCTGCTGCTCGCCCAGGGTGCAGGCCGGCTGATCCGCACGACGTCCGACCGCGGGGTCGTCGCCGTCCTCGACCCGCGGTTGGCGACCGCGCGCTACGGCAGCTTCCTGCTCAGCAGCCTGCCGCCGATGTGGACCACGACCGACCCGGCCGTGGTCCGCAAGGCGCTGGCGCGGCTCGCCGCCTCCGCCGCCTCCGAGGCCCGCTGAGCCGGGCGTCGACCGACGCCCGCGCCCGCGCCGCCGGCGGTGGGCCCCCGGGACGTCCTACGAGCTGGTTGCCGGCGCCGCCGGGTCGGATGACGCTCCCGCCGCTGCCGCCGTCCCCGCCGCCTGCGGCCGGGGGACGCTCAGCGCACCGCCGTGGCGCGCAGCGACACCTGGCGGCCGTCGTCGAGCGGCGTGCCGCTGCAGGAGTAGCTCGGCAGCCGGTTGGAGGTGTAGCACCGGAACCGGCCGCTGCCGTTGACGAGGGTCACCTCGACCGAGCGGACCCGGCGTCCGCTGAACGGCACGGTCCGGGTCGCGCGGCCGGCCTTGCCCGCCTTGAGGTACATGGTCGAGACCTGGCCCGAGCGCGTGGTGGTCGTGATCGCGGCCTGTCCACCCCGCCCGCGCGGGCCGAGCTGCATGACCAGGCGCAGCTTCCAGCGCTTGGCGGGGACGTTGCGCGGCCGCAGCCGGACGGTCGCGGTGGTGAGGTGGTCCAGGCGCAGGGTGCGGGTGGCCGGGCTGCGCGGCCCCACCCGCAGGTCGCCCGCCAGGGGCGCCCGGGGGTAGCCGCCGGCCCGCCCCTCGGCGTACGACACCTGGGGGCGGCGGTTGGCGACGGCGTACGCCGCGAGCATCTTCTTGCCGCTGGCGCCGCGGGCCTTCAGGGCCCGGTCGACGGCCTGCCAGGAGTAGGTGCTCGGGCTGCCGGCGCGCTGCACCATCTCGAGGACGACGGCCGGGAGACCGCCCCGCTCGGCGCGGTAGCGCTCGGTGAGGAAGCGGAAGAACGACCAGGTGCCGTAGTGGAAGCCGCTGTCGGCGAAGGTGTCGAGCGGGGTGCGGGGACGGCGCAGCTGGCTGGCCCGGAGGTACTGCCGGTTGTCGTCGACGCCGTCGTACAGCTCGTCCTCGGCCCAGGTCGCGGTCGCCTCGAGGAACCACGGGTCCTCGAAGCGGTCGTAGGCGTACTGGACGGCGTGGTAGTACTCGTGGGCCGCGGTGACCTGCAGGTTGGCCAGCGGGCTGCCGCGGAACCCGGCGTAGTCGTTGTCGAGGGCGCAGTAGGCCCAGCGAGCGGGGTCGGTGCGGCTCTGTGACGGGTCGTCGGAGGTGCAGTAGCCGTAGAAGCCGTTGCCGATGTCGCCGAGGTAGACGTCGAGCCGACTGTCACCGCCGCGCGTGCCGTCGGACTTCGGCTCGCGGTAGCCGGCGCGCAGATAGGTGTCGTGGACCTGCGTCAGGGTGTCGAGCACCGTGTCGACCCAGGCGCGGGACGACCGGTGGCGGCCGCTCGCGACCCAGTGCACGCAGATGTCGGTGGAGCAGACCGGGGTCTGCTCGGGCACGTCGTAGCGGAGGATGTCGGCCTGGCCGGGGTTGGTCGGCCGGGCCAGCAGGGCGTCGGCGGCCGCTCGGTCGTCGCCCTCGAGCGCGGGACGGGTGTTGGCCACCTCGAGCAGCGCCATGGTGAGGTCGGTCGTCTCCGCGGCGTCGGGTTCGGCGACCGCCTCCTCGACGGTCTCGACCGCCTCCAGGGCCTCCTGCACGGTCGGCTCCGCCACGTCCTGGACGACGTCGGTGACCGGGCTCAGCGGCGCCGTCGGGGTGGCGTCGTCGGCCCGGGCCGGGACGGCGAGCGCCGAGACGACCAGCGCCGCGGTCGCGGCGAGGGCGCTGAGCCCGAGCAGGCGCGGACGGGTGGGCACGGGGGAGGGCATCGGTTCTCCGGACGAGACGGCGACGGCGGGCGGGTGCTGCACGAGCCCGGCCACGGTAACCCGGCCACCTGAGCGTCGCTGCTTCCCGGCCGCGGCCGGCGGGGAGGCGACGAACCTGAGGGTTCGTCGACGAAGGTTCGTCGACGAACCCTGAGATTCACCACTTAAGTGGTGATTCTCAGCCCCCGACCGGCCCCGTCAGACGCGCGCCTTGCCGTCCCACCCGCCGCGCGGCCGGCCGCGGACGCCGAAGAAGCTGGCCACGGTCGGGGCGACGTCGACGGTCTGTGCGACGGCCGACGAGGCCGCCCGGTGCTTCAGGCGCGGGTGGCCGCCGTTGACGAAGAACGGGATCGGTCGGGTGGCGGGGTGGCCGTGGTTGCCCGGGATGGGGTTGCTCGTCAACGGGTCCGGGTCGCTGAAGCGCCACCCGGCCCGGCAGAACACCACGACCTCGCCCGCCTCGGGCCCCAGCCGCAGCCACCGCGTCCGTCGGTCGTGCGCCGACAGGACGCCCGGCTCGGCCTTGGCGATCCGCAGCATCCGGCGCACGGCCTCCTCGCGCTGGCGGGTTGCGCCGGTCCAGTAGAGGAGGTCGGCGCCGCCGTTGTCGGCGATCTGCACCTTGCCGCGCAGGAACGGGTCGTCGTCGAGCGGGCCGGCGAGGCTGATGACCGACGTCGGGGTCGACCAGTCCATCGAGTGGTCGGCCAGCACCAGGACCATGGAGTCCTTCCAGGTGCCGCGGTCCTTGAGCATCTGCACGAACCGGCCGACGTAGGCATCGGTCTTGAGCAGCGCGAGGCGGCGCAGCACCTTCGCGCCGAGCGGGCCGGTGACGTCGGTGTGGCCGTAGCGGTCGATGTCGCCGAGGTTGACGAACATCAGGTGCGGGTCGACGTCCTCGACCATCTGCATCGCGGCGTTGATGGTGAACTCGTCGGGCGCGTGGCCCGAGACCGGGATGATCGGCGCCGGCTCCCACCGCGCGGTGGCCCGGGCGCCGAAGATGCCGTAGAGGTACTCCTTGCTCAGCACCGTCCCGGTGCGCAGCCCCCGCCGGTTGAGCCGCTGGATGATCGTGTCGGCGCGCAGGTCCGAGGGCCGGTCGAGGTCGCGGACGTCGCGCAGCCGGCGGTCGTAGATCGCGTTGGCCGGCACGCCCGAGCGGTCGGGCCGCACGCCGGTCATCATCATCACGTGGTTGGGGATCGTCTCCATGATCGGCATCGACTGCGCCCGCCGCCACCGCTGGCCGGTCACCATGAGCTCGAACAGGTGCGGCGTCTGGCCGCCCGTCACCTCCTCGGGCAGGCAGCCGTCGACCACGAGCACGTAGACCCGTCGCCGCTCGCGGCGCGCCGGCGCCGCCTCGGCCAGCCCGCCCGAGGCGGTGGCCAGCCCGGCCGCGGCCGAGAAGGCCACGCCGCCCCCGGCCTTGAGCAACGTACGACGGCCCGTGGCCAGCTCGGCCCGCCCGGCGTCGTACGGCGTGGGCGTGCCGGGCTCGTGCCGGTCACCACACCCGCACATCAGGACTGGCCCGGCTTCTGGCGGTGGAGCGGCACGAAGGCCTCCTTGACGAGGTTGGTCGACGCGAGCGTCACGAACGAGCGGCTCCAGCGGATCGAGGTGCCGCGGTCGGCCCGGTCCCCGATGACGAACCAGTCCATCTGGGCCCGCTTGGCGTTGAGGTCGAGCACCGAGTACCCGTGGTCGTCGAAGTTGAGGTACTTGATGTGCCGGTTGTTGGCCAGGATGGTCTGCTCGACCGCGGTGCTGGTCGTGTGGGCCGGGGTGCCGGTGATGTCCTTGAGGTTGTTCGACGTCACCGAGGTGCACACGAACTCGACCGCGCCGGTGCCGCCGAGCGGGTAGTTGCCGGCGTCGTAGGGCACCTCGGCGGCCCACCCGGAGTGGATGTCGCCGGTGACGAACAGCGCGTTCTGCACGTGGTGGTCCTTGATGTGGCGCAGCACCTCGGCCCGGTCGGCGGTGTAGCCGTCCCACTGGTCGACGTTGTAGGGCACGCCGTCCGCCGGCAGCAGCCCGGTGACCTCGTTGACCGCGCCGACGATCGCCGACGGCAGCTGGGCGAAGGTGACGGGTGAGATCATCACCGGGTTGCCGATGACCTTCCAGAACGGCGCGGGCCGCGACAGCGACTGCTTGAGCCAGCGCATCTGCGCGTCGCCGGTGATGGTGGCGGCGGGGTCGTTGATCTCGCGTGCCGCCGTCGGCCCGCTCGGCTGCCGGGTCCGGTAGGTGCGCAGGTCGAGCATGCTGATCTCGGCCAGCCGACCGAACGTGAGCCGGCGGAAGAGCCGGTCGCCGTCGCCAAGCCGTGCGGTGCCGTCCATCCGCACCGGCATCCACTCGTCGTATGCGCGGTGGGCGCGGGCCCGGCGACGGAGGTAGTCGCCCTCGGCCGCCTGGTGGTTCTCCGCGCCGCCGCGCCACTGGTCGTTGGTGACCTCGTGGTCGTCCCAGGTGATCACCCACGGGTACTTCGCGTGCAGCGCCTGCAGGTCGGGATCGGTCTTGTACTGCGCGTGGCGGCGGCGGTGGTCCTCGAGCGAGACCATCTCGCGGGCCGGGTCGTGGCGGCGGATGTCGCGGTCGGACTGGCCGTAGCCGTACTCGCCCGGTGCGTACTCGTAGAGGTAGTCGCCCAGGTGCAGCACGGCGTGCAGGTCGTTGCGCGCGGCCAGGCCGCGGTAGGCCGCGAAGTAGCCCGCCTGCCAGTTGGTGCACGACACGACCCCGAAGCGCAGGTTGGTCGGGCGGGCCTTGGCTGCCGGGGCGGTGCGGGTGCGGCCGACGCGGCTGCGGGCGCCGCGATAGGTGAAGCGGTAGTAGTACCAGGTGGCCGGCTTCAGCCCGGTCACGTCGAGCTTGACGGTATGGTCGCGGTGGGCGCCGGTGACCACCTGGCCGCGGCGGACGACGCGACGGAAGTCCTTGCGGGTCGAGACCTCCCACCGCACGCGTGCCGCGGGCCCCGTGCCGGAGCCCGGGGTGGCGGCCGCGGTCGGGGTCACCCGGGTCCACAGCACGACCCGGTCGGGCATCGGGTCGCCGGAAGCGACGCCGTGGCGGAAGAAGCGGGCGCCCGCTCCAGCGGCGTCGGCCGGCGTCGCGTCGACGGTCGTGGCGAGGGTGGTGAGGGCAGCGCCGGCCGAGCCGGTCGCGAGGACCGTACGGCGGCGTACGCCGGTGGTGGCGCCGGTGGTGGTGGTCACGCCAGGCCCAACGAGCCGGACCGCGCCGGGTGATGCCCCGGTCGGTCCGGTCGCCGACTGTTCACCCGGAGTACGCCGGAGCCGTGACCTGGGTCGCTCAGACCTTGCGGAGCACCGCGGTGACGACGCCGAGGATCGTGGCGTGGGTGCCGTCGATGGGGTCGAAGGCGGGGTTGTGGGGCAGCAGCCAGACCTGGCCGTCCTTGCGCTGCAGGGTCTTGACCGTCGCCTCGCCGTCGATCATGGCCGCCACGATCTCGCCGTTGCTGGCGGTCTGCTCCTGCCGGACCACGACGTAGTCGCCGTCGCAGATCGCGGCCTCGATCATCGACTCCCCGGAGACCTCGAGCAGGAACAGCTGGCCGTCGCCGACCAGCTGCTGCGGCAGCGGGAAGACGGCCTCGAGGTTCTGCTCGGCCAGGATCGGCCCACCGGCGGCGATGCGGCCGAGCAGGGGCACGTTGACCGGGGGCACGGCGACGTCACCGATGCCGGTCTCGTCGTAGGAGGTCTCCTCGGCGCTGCTGATCGAGCGTCGGGCCGCCATCACCTCGGGCAGGAACACCTCGAGCGCGCGCGGCCGGTTGGGGTCGCGCTTGAGGTAGCCCTTCTGCTCCAGCACGCGCAGCTGGTGGGCCACGCTCGAGGTGCTGGTGAGCCCCACCGCCTCGCCGATCTCGCGCATGCTGGGCGGGTAGCCCCGGTGCTCGATGCTGTCCTTGATGTGCGAGAGCACGCGCTGCTGGCGCGGCGTCAGGCCGGTGGCGTCGGCCGGGCCGTCGGGCAGCTCGCTGACCTTGCTGCTCGCCTTGCTGCTGGCCTTGCTGCTGGCCTGGCGGGGGGCGCGGGTGCGGGGCGTGTCTGGCATGCGAGCAGGGTCGCACCACCCGCCGACGATTTCAAACACCTGTTCGAACCGCGTGTCGCGGGAGCCCCCACTGCCACGATGGCCCGGTGAGCTCCTCCACCTCCCGCACCTCCGCCGTCGTGACCGGCGCCGCCCGTGGCATCGGCCGCGCCGTCGCGGTCCGGCTCCTCGCCGCCGGCCACGACGTCGTCGTGACCGACCTCGACCCCGACGCGGTGGCCGCGACCGCCGCCGAGATCGGCGCCACCGGCGTCGCGCAGGACGTGCGCGACCCCGGGTCCCACCGCGCGGTCGCCGCCGCGGCCGTGGCGCGTGCGCCGCTGGGCGTCTGGGTCAACAACGCCGGCGTCGGCTTCGACGGCGACCTGGCCGAGCTCCCCGACGAGCAGGTCCGGGCGCTGGTGGAGGTCAACCTCCTGGGCACGCTGTGGGGCATGCGCGCCGCGCTGGCGGCGTACGCCGCGGCCCCGGGCGGGCGCGGCGAGGTCGTCAACGTCGCCTCGCTCTCCGGCCTCGGGCCGGTGCCGGGCCTGTCGGTGTACGCCGCCACCAAGGCCGCGGTCGTGTCGATCACGACCTCGGTGGCGCTCGAGGCACCCGAGGGGGTCGGGGTGCACGCGGTGCTGCCCGACGGGGTGGCAACGCCGATGGTCGAGGCCATGCACGGCGGCACGGGGCAGCGGCTGGTCGAGTCCGGCGGACGGCTGCTCACGACCGAGGAGATCGCCGAGGCCGTGCTCGGGCTGGTCGGCTCGCGCCGGGTGCTGCGCACCGTCCCGGGCTGGCGCGGGGCCGCGATGCGAGCCGGCGCGCTCGTGCCCTCGGCCGCCGGCCCGGCGATGGCGCTGTTCGAGGCGCAGGGTCGCAGGCGGGCGCAGCGGCGCTCGACGTCGTAGAACACATGTTCGCCTAGGGGGTTGCGCTCGTTCGAACACCTGATCTAGTCTCGCTCATGTGTTCGAACCGGCTGAGGCCGGACCCGTTCTGTCGGTGGTCACCACTAGACATCGGGATCGACCGCTCCACTTCCCCAGGAGGCACCTCATGAGCACCGCCACGCACGTCCCCGTCTACCGGCTGACCCGCCGCGGCCGCATCGTGGTGTTCCTGCTCGCCGTCCTGCTCCTCGCCGCCGCGGCGCTCGCGCTGGCCGGCGGTTCGGTCGCCACGAGCGAGGCCGAGGCCACCGAGACCGTCGTGGTGCTGCCGGGCGACACCCTGTGGTCCATCGCCAGCGACGTCGTCTCCGACCAGGGCGGCCGCGACGTGCGCGACACCGTCGACCACCTGGTGCAGCTCAACGACCTCGACACCAAGGTCCTCGCAGCCGGCCAGCACCTCGAGGTGCCCGCCGCCTGACCCACCGACTTCGTCCGCCGCCTCGACCCCGGCGGGCGAAACACCAAGGGACCGCCGGGTGCGGAGCTGAGGGAAGACAGCTCTCGCCCGGCGGTCTCGGCGTTCCCGGGCTCGCCCACGGTGGTCGAGGAGGGCCGCCTGGCGGCCCCTCGCGGGACCACGCGACCGCAGCCGCTCAATAGGGCCTGACCTACAGGTCGGACCACCAGGCGCGCAGCTCCGACAGGTCGGTCAGGTCCCGCGGGTCCTCGCCGGCGGCGGTGACGACCACGACCGCACCGATGGTCAGCACCACGGCCACGACGAGCAGCACCGCCAGCAGCACGAGGTAGTCCTGCCACGGCGCGCGCCCGGTCTGCAGCGTCACGTGCGCCCGGTGCTTGGCCCGGGCCGACCGCGCCGCCGCGGCGGCACTGCCGGACCGCACGGTCGCGGTCCAGCCGCACGCACACCCGACGTAGCGCGACCAGCGTCGGCCGTGCGCCGTGGCGGCACTGACCGAGCGCGGGTGCCGGTAGCGGGCCGCCGCCCGGGGGCGCAGCCTCGCCGAGGGCGACTGCCGCGGGTGCGCCTGGAGCAGGTGGTCGAGCCGCTCCCGGGCGGCCTCGGCCAGTGCGAGCGGCTCGCGGTCGCCGTACGCCGTGCCCTGCCAGCCGCAGTCGCACGAGCACGTCGCGTGGAAGCCGTCGCGGTCGACGATCGCCGCGGTCACGCTCACGTCGTACTTGGTCGACACGGGGCACCTCCGCCGGGGGCGACCGCGGCGCCTCGTCGCGCCTGGTCAGCGGCAGGATAGGACGCCGTACGCGCGCCCGTCAGCAGTTCGTCGCCGCGGTCTTGCGCAGCATCAGCGCGCCGCTCGCCGCCCGCCGGGCGGCGGGGGAGGGGCGTCGCCGTCCTCGGACGGGTCCGGGGCCTGCGACGGCGGGGGTCCGGTCAGGCCGACCACCCGGCTGATCCGGGCGATGAGGACCAGGGCGAGGAACAGGCAGACCACGGCTCCGAGGGCGGCGACGAGCAGGAACCACCACGCCGTCTCGTCGCCGTTGCGGGCCGAGCTGCCGAAGTCGATGGCCGCCCACACCAAGTAGCCCCAGGCCACGAACGAGGCGGTCACGCCGAGCGCGAGCACCAGCAAGACCGGCCGGAACCGGCGCTTCGGGCGCGACCCGGCCCGCTTGCCCGCCGATCGCTTGCCCGCTGCCACGGGCCCATCATCGCTGATGGACGAAGCGGAGGTGAGCGCTACAAGCTGATGACGACCCCGGCGACCGCGGCGTTGGCCAGGTTGGCCAGGCTGCCGGCCAGCAGCGCGCGCAGGCCGAGCCGGGCCACCTCGGCCCGCCGCTGCGGGGCGAGGGTGCCGAGCGCGCCGATCTGGATGGCGATGGAGGAGAAGTTGGCGAACCCGGCCAGCGCGAAGGTCACCACCGCCACGGTCACGGGGGAGAGCGAGTCGACGTTCGGGCCGAAGTCGGCGTAGGCGACGAACTCGTTGAGCACCGTCTTCTGCCCGATCCAGGAGCCGGCCTCGACGGCCTCGGACCACGGGACGCCGAGCAGCCACGCCAGCGGGGCCACGGCCCAGCCGAGGATGCGCTCGAAGGTCAGGTCGTCGACCCCGAACCACCCGCCGACCGAGCCCAGGATGCCGTTGGCCAGCGCGATGAGGGCGACGAAGGCGATGAGCAGCGCGCCGACCGTGACGGCGATGCGTCCGCCGGCGAGGGCGCCCCGGCCGATGGCGTCGATGACGTTGGCCGATTCCTCGTCACGCACCTGCCGCACGTCGACCTCGTCGTCGCGCCCGGCCTCGTCGTCCTCGTGCTCGGAGTCGTCCGGTCCAGCACCGTCGGGCCACATCAGCTTGGCGACCATCAGCGAGGCGGGGGCGTTCATGACGGTGGCCGCGAGCAGGTACTCCAGCGGTGCGCCGAGCAGGGAGTAGCCCACGAGCGTGGACCCGGCGGCCGCGGCGAACCCCGCGGCCATGATGGTGAACAGCTCGCTGCGGCGCAGCCGGTCGAGGTAGCCCTGGACCATCAGCGGGGCCTCGGACTGGCCCAGGAAGATCACCGTGCCGGCGTACATCGACTCCACCTTGCCGATGCCGAGCAGCCGCGCGAGCGCGCCGCCGACGAGGTAGGTCGCCCACTGCACGACGCGCAGGTAGTACAGCAGCCCGATCAGTGCGCCGAGGAAGACGATGACCGGCAGCACCTGGAGCGCGAAGATCGTCTGGTTCTCCCCACCGGCCTCCAGGAGCGGTCCGAAGAGGAACGACGTGCCCTCGTCGGCGTACCCGATGAGCGACTCCACGCGCGCCGAGACCCAGCCCAGGGCCCGCTCGCCCGGCCCCCAGCGGAGCACGAGGAGCGCGAAGCCGACCTGCAGCGCCAGGGCCACGCCGACCGTGCGCCAGGCGACGCCGCGGCGGTCGCGCGAGACCGCCCACGCGATCAGCAGCAGGAGGGCGAGACCGAGCACGCCGCGCAGGTCGGCCATGGCGTGAGTGTGTCGCCGCCCCCACGAGCCGTCCCCACCTACCGGGGTGGCGGGGCGAGCCCGCCCGCCGGTGAGACTGGGCGGCGTGGTGGTCCTGCCCGACATCGTGGCGCCCGACCCGGTCGTCGTGTTCTGCGGCCTCGCCGGTGCGGAGAGCACGAAGGAGCGCGACCACTACTACGAGACGCCGGGCAACAGCTTCTGGGAGTCCCTGCACCTGTCCGGGTTCAGCCCGCACCTCCTGCGGCCCGAGGACGACCACCGCGTCGCCGACCTCGGCGTCGGGCTGACCGACCTGGTCGGGCACTGGGACCCGCGCTGGGTGGAGCTCGACGCGCTGGTGGCCAAGCTCGAGCAGTGGCGACCGGAGTGGCTGGCCTTCACGTCCAAGGGCGTGGCCCAGGAGGCCGCCCGGGCCGCCGGCACACGCCCGCCGCGGACGCTGGGGGCCGCTGACTGGTACCTCGCCGACGCCCAGGTCTTCGTGCTCCCGGGCGTGAGCGGGGCCAACCGCCGCAAGGACTACGACGGCCGTCCGAACCGGCTGGCCTGGTGGCGCGAGCTCGCCGCGCTCGCCGGCGTCGAACCCGCCCCGGAGCCTCCGGAGGGGTGAGGTCCACGGGGCCGCCGACACGTCCGTCGGAGGTCGTCCCGGTCCTGCGGTCAGGCCGCTGACCTGCGGTTTCGCGGGTGGTCTGGACGGCGCCCGATCAATGTCGCTCCACAGGTTGCGCGCCCCTGGGCCCCCGGCGTACTGTCACCACAACATCTAGTACTTACAACGGTGTAGTTATCCACATCTAGTTCACAGCTGGAGCCGGAAGACCCACACCTCAGCGGTTGTTCTCCACAGGAAAGCCGCATTGCTCCACAGGCCCTCCGGGGTCTCACGAGCGCGCCCTCGCCCTCTTTGCAACTGCCCCGGAAGGAGATCCTCGTGCACTGCCCCTACTGCCGCAGCACCGACACGAAGGTCATCGACTCCCGGGTCGCCGACGACGGTGGCTCGATCCGCCGCCGGCGGTCCTGCCCGGCCTGCGAGAAGCGCTTCACCACCGTCGAGCTCATGCAGCTGACGGTGCTCAAGCGGTCCGGGGCCAGCGAGCCCTTCACCCGCGACAAGGCGATCGCCGGCGTCCGCAAGGCCTGCAAGGGCCGCCCGGTCACCGACGCCCAGCTGGCCTGCCTCGGCCAGGAGGTCGAGGACGCCCTGCGCCTCACCGGCGCCGCCGAGGTCAAGTCCCACGAGGTCGGGCTGGCCATCCTCGGCCCGCTGCAGCGCCTCGACGAGGTGGCCTACCTCCGCTTCGCGAGCGTCTACCGCTCCTTCGACTCGGCCGACGACTTCATCGCCGAGATCGCGGCCATGCACGCCGACGCCCTCGCGGTCGGGCGTGCGGCCGCCCCCCAGCCCACGGGCTGACCAAGACCGCCCGGCAGGTAGTGGGGAAGCTGCCTGCCGGGCGCACCACCTCCACCCCCACCGCCTCTCCCCCCACCACCACGCCCTCCCGACGTCCCGGGGGCTCCTCGCGAGCGCCCAGGGCTGTCGGTGGCGACCGCTTCACTGGACACCGGCACACCACACCCCGCCCGCGGGCCCCTCAGAGGAGACAGCAGATGACCGAGACCGTCAGCTCCAGCCAGACCGGCCGCACCCCGGACGGCACCGGCCTCACCCTGGAGCGGGTCTTCAGCACCGCGGGCGTCCACCCCTACGACGAGCTGACCTGGGAGCGCCGCGACGTCGTCCAGACCAACTGGAAGACCGGCGAGGCCGTCTTCGAGCAGCGCGGCGTGGAGTACCCCACGACCTGGTCGCTCAACGCCTCGACCATCGTCACCACGAAGTACTTCCGCGGCGCCGTCGGCACCGACGCCCGCGAGTGGAGCCTCAAGCAGCTCATCGACCGGATCGTCCACACCTACACCAAGGCCGGCGTCGACCACGGTTACTTCGCCACCGCCGCCGACGCCGAGGTCTTCGAGCACGAGCTGACCTGGCTGCTGGTCAACCAGTACTTCTCCTTCAACAGCCCCGTCTGGTTCAACGTCGGCACCGCCTCGCCGCAGCAGGTCTCGGCCTGCTTCATCCTCTCCGTCGACGACTCGATGGACTCGATCCTCAACTGGTACAAGGAGGAGGGGTTCATCTTCAAGGGCGGCTCCGGCGCCGGCCTCAACCTCTCCCGCATCCGCTCCTCCAAGGAGCTCCTCTCCTCCGGCGGCACCGCGTCCGGCCCCGTCTCCTTCATGCGCGGCGCCGACGCCTCCGCCGGCACCATCAAGTCCGGCGGCGCTACGCGCCGCGCGGCCAAGATGGTCGTCCTCGACGTCGACCACCCCGACATCGAGGAGTTCGTCGAGACCAAGGCCAAGGAGGAGGACAAGATCCGCGCCCTGCGCGATGCCGGGTTCGACATGGACCTCGGCGGCGCCGACATCACCTCCGTGCAGTACCAGAACGCCAACAACTCCGTGCGCGTCAGCGACGAGTTCATGCGTGCCGTCGAGGACGGCACCGACTTCGCGCTGCGCGGCCGCAAGAACGGCGAGGAGATCGAGCGCGTCGACGCCCGTGCCCTGTTCCGCAAGATCAGCGAGGCCGCGTGGGCCTGCGCCGACCCCGGCCTGCAGTACGACGACACCATCAACGACTGGCACACCAACCCCGAGACCGGCCGCATCACCGCGTCCAACCCGTGCTCGGAGTACATGTCGCTCGACAACTCCTCGTGCAACCTGGCGTCGCTCAACCTGCTGAAGTTCCTCAAGGACGACGACACCTTCGACGCCCCGCTGTTCGCCAAGGCCGTCGAGTTCATCATCACCGCGATGGACATCTCCATCTGCTTCGCCGACTTCCCGACCGAGCCGATCGGCCAGACCACCCGCGACTACCGCCAGCTCGGCATCGGCTACGCCAACCTCGGCGCCCTGCTCATGGCCATGGGCCTGGGCTACGACTCCGACGGCGGCCGCGCCATGGCCGCGACCATCACCTCGCTGATGACCGGCCAGTCCTACAAGCGCTCGGCCGAGCTGGCCGCGATCGTCGGCCCCTACGCCGGGTACGCCCGCAACGCCGAGGCCCACCAGCGCGTGATGCGCAAGCACCAGGCGGCCAACGACACCATCCGCACCCTGGCCATCGCCGACTCCGCCACCCACAAGCTGGCCACCCAGGCCTGGGCCGACGTCGTCGAGCTCGGCAAGGCCAACGGCTTCCGCAACGCCCAGGCCTCGGTGCTCGCGCCCACCGGCACCATCGGCTTCATGATGGACTGCGACACCACCGGCATCGAGCCCGACTTCTCCCTGGTGAAGTTCAAGAAGCTCGTCGGCGGCGGCTCGATGCAGATCGTCAACCAGACCATCCCGCGGGCCCTGAAGAAGCTCGGCTACCAGCCCGAGCAGGTCGAGGCGATCGTCGCCTACATCGCCGACAAGGGCCACGTCATCGACGCCCCGGGCCTGCGCACCGAGCACTACGAGGTCTTCGACACCGCCATGGGCGCCCGCGCCCTGCGCCCGATGGGCCACGTTCGGATGATGGCCGCCTGCCAGCCCTTCCTGTCCGGCGCCATCTCCAAGACCGTCAACCTCCCCGAGACCGCCACGGTCGAGGAGATCGAGGACGTCTACCTGCAGAGCTGGAAGCTCGGCCTCAAGGCCACCGCGGTCTACCGCGACAACTGCAAGGTCGGCCAGCCGCTCTCGGACGGCAAGGCGGAGAAGAAGGACACCGGCGCCACCACCGAGGCCCCCGAGGCAAAGGTGATCGAGAAGGTCGTCTACGCCCCGGTCCGCAAGCGCCTGCCCAAGTCCCGCGTCTCGCGCACCACCTCCTTCACCGTCGGTGGCGCCGAGGGCTACATGATCTCCGGCGCCCACGACGACGGCGAGCTCGGCGAGGTCTTCCTCAAGCTCGGCAAGCAGGGCTCCACCCTGGCCGGCGTCATGGACGCCTTCTCCATCGCCGTGTCGGTCGGCCTGCAGTACGGCGTCCCGCTCGAGACCTACGTCTCGAAGTTCACCAACCTGCGCTTCGAGCCCGCCGGCCTGACCGACGACCCCGACGTCCGGATGGCCCAGTCCCTCATGGACTACGTCTTCCGCCGCCTCGCGCTGGACTACCTCGACTTCGACGCCCGCTCCATGCTCGGCATCTACTCCGCCGAGGAGCGCCAGCGCCACCTCGAGACCGGCTCCTACGAGCTCCCCGCCGAGGAGACCGGCTCCGCCGCCGAGCTCATCGACACCCCGGCCACCCCGGTGGCTGAGGTGCGAGGGACGAGCCTCGAAGCCCCCGCCGAGGCCGACGTCGAGACCAAGGACACCGAGGGCCACAACACCCGCGCCGTCCCCGCCGAGAAGACCCAGCGCGCCCACACCAGCGCCGAGCTCCTCGAGCAGCTCACCGGCACCGCCGTCGACTCGCCTCTCTGCATGACCTGCGGCACCAAGATGCGCCCCGCCGGCTCCTGCTACGTCTGCGAGGGCTGCGGCTCCACCAGCGGCTGCAGCTGAGCACCCTGACCCCAGCGACGGACCCGGGCTATCGCCCGGGTCCGTCAGCGTTCGCGACGACTAGCTCCGGCGAGCTGAGGTTGTGAAGCTGTGGCATGCCCTCAGCCCCGCACCACCGTTTCGTCCGTTCCGGGCTGTCCCCGGCGGAGACCGACGAAGTGGGCCACGTTGACCACCTGGCCGCCCAGCTGGCCGCCCATCTCACGGACAGCGCACCAGAGATCGCGCTCGTTCACGTGCATCGCGCTCAGAGCAAGGTGGTCCAGGACATCGTGTCGCGACTGCTCAGGGTCGAGATCGGCTTTGGCGAGGAGGTGGTCCTGAGTCCTCAAGAGGGTTTCACGACACGAGCACGGCCGGACTTCTATTTTGAGCTCGAACCAGGTCGTGGCGTGCTGGCCGAAGTGGAGCGCGGCGGGACCACGACGAACAACCACGACCTGAAAGATCTTTGGAAGACCCACATCGCTCACAACGCCCAACACCTTTTCCTCGTCGTGCCGGTTGCGAATTGGAACGAGGCTGGTCAACCGCGAGAGAGGCCCTTCAATCGGGTGGTCAGTCGGCTGGGGGCGTTCTTCGGCGACCCGCGGCGTGAGGTCGATGTGGTCAGCCTCCACGTGTTCGGCTATGGAGCCGACGTACTGGGTGGGTGACATCTGCGCCGCCACAACTCTTCCACCCTGGCACCGGCGGACTCGACATCGTCGTGTTCCCACAGACGCACCACGGACCAACCCGCAGCGCGCAGGAGCCCGTCAGTGTCCCGGTCCCGCGCTGTGACCGTGCCGAGTTTCCAGTGCCACCAGTCGCGGTTGTTGGAAGGCAGGTGCAGGTGTTCGGGGCAGCTGTGCCAGAAGCAACCATCGACGAAGACCGCGATGCGGGCTCGGGTGAGCGCGACATCGATGGTCCGTCGCGGCGCGGGAGGCACAGGAAGGTGGACCCGGAACCGAAGACCGCGGCGGTGGAGCTCGGACCTGACGAGTAGCTCTGGTCTGGTGTCGAAGCGTCGGATGCCTCTCATGATCCTGGAACGCTCGGCGCCCGGGGCAGCGGGCGTAGGAGGGCCAGTGGTCACCATTCCGACACTGTGGTCCTCGACGCCGACCGATGGGTGACTCATCCACAGGTAGGAGCCAGCGTCACGAGCACTGGACCAGACCATCCGCCTGCGGGGGAGCCGTCCGGCGCGGCGTACCCGATGATGACCCGCACGGTTGAACCGGCCACAGGTGGGGAGAGTGCCCCTCGGCCCGCACCACCTGGAGAGACCATGACTGAGACGCCGACCGACGGCACCCCCCACACCGCCCCCGGGGGTCTCGTCGCGACGCTGCGGCGGGTCGGCAGCGCGGTCTACTCGGTGGTCAACAGCCCCCGGCACCTCGTCTACGTCATCCTCGGCATCTGGGTGGCGTGCTCGCTGGCCTACGCCGCGCTGGAGAAGAACGGCGGCCCGATCGACGGGTTGTGGTGGGGCATCGTCACCGGCACGACGGTCGGGTACGGCGACTACTACCCCGAGACCGACGTCGGTCGGGTCATCGCGAGCATCCTCATCGTGTCGATGATCGTGCTGGTGCCGATCGCCATCGGCCACGTGATCGCGAAGTTCGTGCAGGACCGCAACCAGTTCACCCACGAGGAGCAGCTGGCGCTCGCGCACACGATGGAGGCGATGTACGACCGCGTCGAGATGCTCGAGCGGCTGCTGCTGGCCAGCCTGGCCAAGGACCACGGCGACGACTGGCTCAAGGAGCACCTCCTCAAGCTCAAGCAGCTCGAGGCCTCCGACAAGGACGTCGCCGACCAGATGCTCGCCCTGTTCAACGATGCCGACCGGTAGCCGGCTGCGGGCCGGGGCCGTCGGCACCACCGTCTCGACCGTCTTCAGCCTGTCGTCCACCGCTCCGGCGTACTCGCTCGCGGTCTCGGTCGGCCTGCTCGTCGCCCTCGTGGGGGCCTGGACCCCGTGGGTGCTGGTCGTCTCGGCGCTCCCGGTCGTGCTGGTCGTGCTGTGCTTCGCCCGCCTCAACGCCGCCGAGCCCGACTGCGGCACCTGCTACGCCTGGGTCTCGCGCGCCTTCGGCCCCCGCACCGGCTGGCTGACCGGTTGGGTCGCGATGGCCGCGTGCGTGCTGGTGATGAGCAACCTCGTGCAGGTGGCCGCGATCTACGCCCTCGACGTGGTCGGGGCGGACCACCTCGCCGACCAGCGGTGGGCGCAGGCTGTGCTCGGGCTGGCCCTCCTCGGGCTCATGGCCTGGCTCGCCCACCGGGGCATCACCATGGCCGCCCGCACCCAGGTCGTGCTGTTCACGCTCGAGGTCGTCGCGATCCTGTACTTCGCCCAGCGAGCGCTCACCGCCGACCCGCTGCCGCCGCTCGAGAGCGCCGCCGGCGCTGCCGGCACCCCGTCGTGGTCGGCGCTGAGCGCGGCCTTCCTCGTCGCGGTCTTCCTCTACTGGGGCTGGGACTCCTCCTTCGCCGTCAACGAGGAGTCCGACGACCCGGGCCGTACGCCGGCGCGCTCCGCGCTGCTCGCGATGGCCGGGCTCGTCGTCCTGTACGCCGGGTTCACCTGGGCCGTCATCGGGTGGGCCGGCGCCGACCGGCTGGCCGCGGTGGGGGAGGAGGACCTGTTCGTCGAGCTCGGCTCGGCCCTCGTCGCCACGCCCGCCGGCACCCTGCTCGCCGGGGCCGTGCTGCTCTCCGCCCTGGCCAGCGCGCAGACCACGATCCTGCCCTCGGCCCGGGCGGCGTTCTCGATGGCCCGGCGCGGCGACCTGCCCCAGCCGCTCGCCCGGGTCTCCGCCCAGGGCTCCCCGTCGGTCGCCACCTGGACCTTCACCGCCCTCTCGGGCTCGGTCTACGCCGTGCTCGTGCTGACCAGCGACAGCGTGCTCACCGCCTCGGTGGCGGCGACGGCGGTGCTGGTCGCGGCCTACTACGCCGTCACCTGCGCCACCGTGCCCTTCCACGACCGGGCCGCCACCCGCGCGCGCCCGGGCCGGCTGGCCGTCGTACCCGGGCTGACGGCCGCGCTCTTCATCGTCGTCCTCGTCGCCTCCCTCGGCGACGTCGAGCCCGCCTCGCTCGTGGCCGTCGCCGTCGTGGCGGTGCTCGGCCTGGCCGGCGCGCTGCGCTTCGCCCGCCCCGACCGCACCCCCACCGCCCTCCCTCCCCGCAGCACCCCGCGGACCCCCGCAGAAAGGACCCACCCATGACCACCGCCCGCCGCCGGATGAGGTCGTCCGGCGTGGCCATCGGCGTCACCGCGCTCATGGCCGCCGGCCTCACCGGCTGCTCGTCCTCGGCCGACTACGCCGCCGTCTGCGTCGACCCCGAGACCCAAGAGCGTGTTCCCGACGACGAGTGCGACGACGCCGACGACGACTACGACGGCGACAGCGTCGGTTCCTCCGGCTTCTTCTGGTACTACCTCGCCGCCAGCCGCAGCTACCCCGGCATCGGGTCGCGGGTCTCCGGCGGCACCTTCAACGCCTCCAAGGTCTCCGGGTCCGTCCAGCGCGGCGGCCTGTCCTCCTCGGGCGGCTCGTCGGTCAAGTCCGCCACCACCAAGGGCGGGTTCGGCGGCAGCGGCCGCGGCTCCTCCTGACCCAGCCACCCCACCCCGATCCTCCCCGACGCACGAGAACCGAAAGAGACCACGCCCATGTTCAACGACCTGATCGACGCCCTCTGGCACGCCGCGGTGTACGCCGTCCTGGCCGGCGCCCTCCTCGTGCTCGCCTACTACGTGCTCGACCTGCTCACCCCCGGCCACCTCGGCAAGCACCTCCAGGGCGTCGACGAGACCGGGACGGAGTCGGTGCACCACCAGTCGCGCTCGGCCGCCCTGGTCACCTCGGCCTGGCTGGTCTCCAACGCCCTCGTGCTCTTCACCTCGATCTGGCGCAACGGCGAGACGGCGTTCGGGTGGGCGCTCGGCTACACCTTCGCCTTCGGCCTGTTCGGCATCGCGCTGAACTCGGTGATGTTCCTCGTCATCGAGGCCGTCACCCCCGGCAAGCTCCGCGAGATCGTCACCCAGCCCGGCCCGGTGCGGCCCCTGGCCGTGGTGGCCGCCGCCATCGCGCTCTCGGTCGGCGCCATCGTCTGCGCCAGCATCGCCTGACCCATGTGGCGTCACCGGATCAAGCCCCGCGAGGACTGGGAGCGGGTCGTCACCGAGCAGGGCCTCGTCTTCCCAGTGACGAAGAAGCCCGACGGCACCTCGGTGCCGTACTGGAACGAGTCGGCCTGGTACGAGCTGACGCTCGATGAGGTCGAGACGCTGGAGGCGGCCACCGAGGAGCTGTGGGCGATGTGCGTCGACGCCGCCGGCCACATGGCCACGACGATGACCGACCAGCGCCTCGGCCTGCCCCCCGGCTCCCTCGACGTCGTACGACGCTCGATCGACCGCGCGGACCCGTCACTGTACGCCCGGTTCGACCTGGCCTACGGACCCGACGGGTCGATCAAGATGCTCGAGGTCAACGGCGACACCCCGACCGGCCTCGTCGAGACCGGGGTCGCCCAGTGGCGCTGGCTCGAGGACGTCATGCCCGACCTCGACCAGTGGAACAGCGTCCACGACCGGCTCGTCGCCGCCTGGCAGCGGCTGCGGTCGTCGGGCGGGCTCGACACCGACCAGGTGCTGTTCGTCTACGACGAGGCCGAGGGCGAGGCCTACGACGGCGGCGAGCTCGAGATGACGTGCTCCTACCTCATGGACACCGCCGTCCAGGCCGGGCTCGTCGCGATGGAGCACCCCATCGGCGAGCTCGGGTGGAACCCCGAGACTCGCGACTTCCGCAACGCCCACGACCAGCCGGTGCGCAACATCTTCAAGCTCTACCCCTGGGAGGACCTGCTCGGCGACGCGTTCGGCCGGCACGTCGTCGACCAGGACGAGGCGCGCCCCGTCCGCTGGCTCGAGCCCGCCTGGAAGATGATGCTGTCGACCAAGGCGCTGCTGGCGGTGCTGTGGGAGCGCCACCCCGGCCACCGACTGCTGCTGCCGGCGTACTTCGACGACCCGGGCGACCTGACGGAGTGGGTCGCCAAGCCGCTGCACGGCCGGGAGGGCGACAACATCCGCATCCACCTCGACGACGGCACCCCGGACCTGGTGATGCCAGGCGAGTACGGACCCGAGGGTCTGGTCTACCAGGCCTACACCCAGCTGCCGGTCTACGAGGGCAACCACGTGGTCATCGGCTCGTGGATCGTCGACGGTGAGTCCGCGGGCATGATTGTGCGCGAGTCGGACGGCCCGGTGACCGACTACTTCAGCCGTGTCGTGCCGCACGTCATCAGCGACGCGCTCAGCCCGGACGACGCCCAGGTGCAGGCCTGGCTGCGCGAGCGGGTCGGTCCCGACCAGCCGAGGACCCCCAACCGCTGAATTCTCCGGACGTCCCACCCCCCGTGAGGCACAGTGGAGGGCGTGTCCGTCTTGCCCGCCCTCGACCTGGCCAACGCGTCGTTCGTGACGCCGCGCCTGCTCGTCGGTGGCGACCTCGACCAGTGGGACGACGCGCTGGCGCACTGCCAGCTCGGTGAGCTGGTCGGCCAGGGTGTCACCCACGTCGTCGACGTGCGCATCGAGGCCGACGACCGACGCTTCGTCGAGCGCGTCAGCGACCGGGTGACCTACCACTGGCACGGCATGCACGACCAGGGCCAGCGGGTGCCGACGGCGTGGTTCGACGAGGGCGTCCGGCTCGTGCTCGACGCGCTCGAGGACCCCGACGCGATCGTCCTGTGCCACTGCCACATGGGCATCAACCGCGGACCGTCGCTCGGGTACGCCGTGCTGCTCGCCCAGGGCTTCGACGTCGTCGAGGCCATCGACGCGATCCGCACCGCCCGGCCCATCGCCGCCGTCGCGTACGCCGAGGACGCGCTGCGCTGGCACCACCGACGCACCGGCGCTCCGCTGACCCAGCGGCGCGAGGACCGCGCCCGGCTCAAGGCGTGGCGCCAGGAGCACCCGCTCGACGTCGTGCGGATCATCGCCGAGCGGCGTCGCGACGAGGGTCCGGCCCAGGCCTGACGCCCGGGTCACCGCGGCACCCCGTCGGGGACCGGCCGCAGGTGGCGACGCCGATCGGGACCGACGCCGTCGAGGAGGGCGTGCAGCGGCAGGTGTGGTCGACCGAGCAGCTGCGGGTCGACCAGGCGCGCGAGGGTGAGCAGCTCGGTGACGGCCACCCCGTGGCCCACGCACCCGACGGTGCAGGCGAGCTCGACCAGGAGCGCCGAGGTGCGGGCGTGCTCGGCCGACCCGGCCAGGTCACCGGGTCCCACGGCGACCACGTCGAGCCGCCGCGACCGCCACCGCAGTCCGATCAGGTCGCCGGTGCCCCGGTCGGGCAGCCACCCCGGAGGTCCGAGCAGCGTCGCGCCGCCCCGACCGGCGCGGGCGACCCCGCCGGAGCGGAGCTCGAGCGGCCGCGCCCCGGCCAGGCGGGCGAGCGGGTCGAGACCACCCCGCACCCGGAGCTCACGCCGTCGCGTGCTGGTGGTCGTCTCGACCCGGTGGACCAGCACGATGCCGTCGAGCAGGTCCGCCAGGTGACCGATCCGGCCGTCGGCGCGCCGGTGGAGCAGCGGCGAGCGCCGAACCGCCTCGTCGACGTGGTCCACCTGCACGCCCGGGTCGACCGTCAGCTCGCGCGCCCAGAGCACCAGGCGGGCGCGGGAGGCCGGGCCCGCGGCGTACGCGGCGCGCTCGACGGCGACCAGCCGTGCGCGGTGCACGTCGGTGTCGACGGTGGCGGTGCGCCGGACTGGTGCGTCGGAGTGGCGTGTGCTCATGGGTCCTCCCGGGGTGGAGGCACAAGTCTGCGACAGGCCACGGACAGTCCTCGCCGTCCTCCACAGCCGTCCACAGGACGCCGCCGTCGGCGCCCGGATTGTGTCGGAGGTCGCCCGTAGCGTGCGGGGTGTCGGCAGGGACGACCCGCCGACGCGGGCGACGGTGAGGAGCGCACCTTGGTGGACGAGCAGCAGGTCGGCGGGGCCGGAGGGCACCCCGGCGAGCACGAGGAGGCCTGGACCTCGTTCTTGGTCCGGCTGGGTGACCGGCTGGCCGGGATGGGCGAGGGCGAGGTCCTCGTCCTGGCCCACCCGGCGGCGCTGGAGGCGGCCCGGGCCGTCCACGACGCCGACCCCGACGGACCGGTCGGCGCGGCGCCGTACGTGCAGGTGCTGGCGCTCGACGAGGGCGTGCTGCGCCTAGAGGCGGTCGGGGACGCCTACCTCGACGACCACCTCGTGCTCACCGCGGAGCAGGAGGACCTGCTGCTCGGGCTCGACTGGGACGAGCCAACCGACGACGACCTCAACTTCCACGGCTTCGCCGCCGTCGACGAGGCCGACCGGGCCGCGGCCCTGCTCGTCGCCACGATGCGAGAGGTGTGGGGCGTGCCGCACCCGGCGTTCCTCGAGGCCCGGGGGCTCGACGACGACCTCGAGACCGACGACGCCGACGAGGCAGACGAGGTGGACGATGACGCCGACCACGCGCACGAGCTCGTCGCCGTCGTCCCGCGCACGCACCGCCACCTCCAGCAGCTGGTCGACGAGGCGATGGGGGAGGACTTCCCCGACCTCGAGCACGACGGCGACGGCGACATCCCCGTGCGCTCCGGCGCCAGCGTGGTCTTCGTCAAGGTGCTGCCCGACCGCCCCGCGGTCGAGGTGTTCGCCGAGCTCGTCATCGACCCGGTCGACGACGAGCGACTCGGCGAGGAGCTGGAGATCCTCAACCGCACGCGGTCGCTGTGGACCTTCTGGCGACGCGACCAGGTGGTCGTGGCGAGCCACGAGCTGCTCGCGGTGCCGTTCTCCGGCACCCAGCTGCGGCTGCTGGTCAAGCGTCTCGTCGACGAGGTCGACGTGCTCGCCGGTGACCTGGTGGCGCGGGTGGGTGGTCGGCGGTTCCTCGACCCGGTGCCCGACGACGCCGTCCACGAGACCGCCGATGAGGGCGACGACGGCGACGACGGGCTCGACGCGACCGGTGCGCTCGCCCTGGTCGGCCTGCTCGAGCTCTGCCACCTCGGACGGCCGCGCGAGGCGACGGTCGCGGGGTTGTTCGACCACGACCGGGTGGCGCTGGTGCGCCAGATCGTGCGGGTCCGCACCGGTCGAGCCGACCTCGACGGCCACCACGTCGACGACGTGCTCGGGGCGCTGCGCCGGGGGCTGCGCTGGATCGCCGACGGCAGCGGACGCACGCGGTCGGTGCCGCCGCGTCCGCGGTCGGTCCAGCCGAGCCTGCTCAGCGACGACGACGCGGGGGAGGAGACGCTCGACCTGGGCTGGCCGGCCTGACCTCCGGGGGGCGAGCCCTCAGACCAGGCGTACGGCGCCGGCGCGGCGCGGGTCGGCCGCGGCCGTCAGACCGCCGTCGGCCCCGCGGAGCACGGCTCCCACCCCGCCGAAGTACATCGTCGGCTCGGTCTCGACGTGCACGACCTCGTCGTCCCGACCTGCCCGGTGCACGTGCACCCGCGGGTGGTCGACGGCGTCCTGCAGATCGGCGCCGGCGACGACGCGGGCCAGCACCTGCGCGATCGCGGTCGTGATGCGGTCGGCTCCGGGCGAGCCGATGGCGATCGTGCGGCCGTCGGTGTGCCGGGCCACGGTGGGCGCCATGTTGGACAGCAGCCGCGTGCCGGGTGCGGTGCCGTGGAGGCCGCGCGGGTTGAGCTCCTGCTCGCCCAGGCAGTTGTTGAGCCAGATGCCGGTGCCGCGCGCGACCATGCCCGACCCGTAGCCGGAGGAGACCGTCACCGCGCAGGCCAGCCCGTCGGCGTCGACCGCGGACACGTGGGCGGTCGAGCCCGACTCGACCACCTGCCGCAGGTACGCCGCCGCGTCGGCCGCGAGGTCGGGGCTCCGGTCGAGCACGGCGAGCCGGTGGCCCAGCACCTGCCGCTGGGCGGCGACCACCCGGTCGCGGGCGTCAGGTCGATCGGGCCGCCAGCCCGCCAGCCTCGCGAGCAGGGCGGTCACGACCGTGCCGCCGACCGACGGTGGCGGGGTGGTGGCGAGCGTCCACGGCCCGAGCCGCGAGGTCAGCGCCGGGCGCACCACGGGCTGGAAGGCCGCGAGGTCGGCGGTCGAGAGCAGCCCGCCCCGCTCGACGACGTCGTGAGCAACGGCCCGCGCGAGGTCGCCCACGTGCAGGGCGCGCGGGTCGGCGGCCACCTCGAGCAGCGCGTCGGCCAGGCCGGGCACCACCACCGGATCGGTCGTGAGCCCGCCACCGGGGCCGGTCAGGGCCGCCCGGCTCACCTCGTCCCAGCCGAAGATGCTCTCGCGCACGTGGTCGAGGTAGTAGCGCGACGCGGAGCCGAGCACGAACCCGCCGCGCGCGACCGCGACGGCGGGGGCCACCACCTCCGCCCAGGGCAGCCGGCCGTCGCGGGCGTGCGCCTCGCCCAGCGCGGCCACCGACCCGTGGGTCGCCACCGAGCCGGGTCCGATGGTGATGTCCACGCCGCCGCCGTACGCGGTGTGCACGTCCCAGGTGCGGGCGGCCCGGCGGCGCTCGTCGGAGAGGCCGCGGCCGGGCACGTCCATCCAGCCGTCGACGCAGTACGCCGCGCCCTGCGTGGGCTGGACGGTCACGAACCCGCCCGAGCTCAGCGACACGATGCCCACCTCGTTGACCATCGCGACGAGGGCGGCCGCCAGGGCGGCGTCGACGGCGTTGCCCCCGGCTCTGCCCACCTCGACGGCGGCGTCCGCGGCCGGGTCGGAGGGCGCCGCGACGGCGAGGGTGACCACACCGCCACGGTAGCGAGGAGCGTCCGTCCACAGCCCGGGGTGCGCGAACGTGCAGTGGTCCCAGGCGGTCGTCCACAGGTTCGCGGACGTCGGTGGCGCGTCGTCGGTGGCGGCGGCGACGGTCTGCGGCATGACTCGATCCCTGCTCCCCACGCCGTCGCCCCGCGCCGCGGTGCTCGCCCTCCTCGCCGTGCTCGCCCTCCTGACGACCTCGCTCGCGCTCGTCGTCGCCCCGCCCGGCGGCCCGCCCCCGGCCGCGGCGGCCACCCGGGTCGCCAAGGACGAGTGCCGACGCGTCGACCCCAACCTGGTCAACGGCGTGTGCCTGCGCTACGAGACCCCGCAGGGCAGCGGCCTCACGTGGATCGGCACCTACCGCGCTCCCGACGGCCGGGTGTTCTTCTGCATCGATTTCCTCTACGACCCGCGGCTGCCGCGTCGCGCCGAACGGGTGCCGACCGACCGGCTGGTCAACCAGCTCGGCGACCGCGTCGGTGACGCCGAGGTCGCCGCCCTCAACTACGTCGTCTCGACCTGGGCCGGTCGCGGCTCGACCGGCAGCGACGACCGCGACGCGGCGATCGCGCTGCTGGTCCGCGAGGTGATGGGCGACGGACGACGCCCCGGCGGCCTCGTCGTCTACCCGGCCGGGCTGCGGGTCGGGGGCGTCGTCCGTCCCCCGGTCGGCGGCCTCGACCGGCGGGTCATGCGGCTGGCGCGGTCGATGTGGCGCGAGGCGTCCGCTCGGCGTGGACCGTGGCGGCTCTCGGTGGACCTGGTCGGCGACGGCCCGGTCCGGGTCGGGGAGGTCCGTTCCTACCGCGCTCGGCTGGTCTCCGCCGCCGGCCGCCCCGTGCCGGGCGTCCGCGTGCGGGTGGACTGCGACGGCCCCGTCGCCTGCCCCCGTACGACGACCACGACCCCGGCGGGCGCGGCCGTGCGCGTGCGGGCGACCGACGTCGGTCGGTTCCGGCTGCGGGTGCGGGCCTCGGGCCCGGCGCCGGACGGCGTGCTCTACCGCCAGCGCGGCTGGTCCACCCACGGCGGGTCGACGGCCCGGCCGGCCGGCGTCCAGCGGGGGTGGATCGCCCAGTCGACGCGGGCCCGGGCCGAGGTCGTCGAGACCTCCCGCGTGCGGGTCGCCTTCCCCACCGTCCGCACGGTCACCTCGGCCGGCGTGGTCACCCCGGGCACCCCGATCCACGACGTCGTCACCGTCACCGGGCTCGCCCCCGGCTACGACGCGACGGTCGTCGGCGAGCTGCACGGTCCGTTCGCGGCCGCTCCCGACGCGTCCTCGTGCACGCCGGCGACGCTGGCCGGCCGGGTCACCTGGCGGCTGCGCGGCGACGGCACCTCCAGCACGCCGACGGTCACGCCGGCCGCGGTCGGGTGGTACACCTGGGTGCAGCGGCTGCCCGGTAACACCGACACCACCGCGGTGACCACGCCCTGCGGCCTGCCGGAGGAGACGACCAGGGTCGTGCCCCGCACGCCGTCGATCGCCACCACGGTCTCCGAGCAGCGGTCGCTGGTCGGCCGCTCGCTCCACGACGTCGTGCGGATCATCGGCCTCGCCCCGAGCGACCGCACCACGCTGACCTGGCGCCTGCACGGTCCGCTGGCGCCGCGCTCCGGCACGTCGTGCGTCGGTCTCGGGTGGAGCCGCGCCGCGGTCGCCGCGTCCGGCACGATGCCGGTGACGGGCAGCGGCACCGTCCGCACGCCGGCGGTCCGGGTGGGTGCTCCCGGCTGCTACACCTACAGCCAGTCGTTGGCCGCCACCCCCACCACCACGGCCGCCTCCTCGCCGCCCGGCCTGGTCGCCGAGACCTCGCTGGTGACCCGGCCGGTCACGCCGGTCGTGCCGGAGGTGCCGACCGGGCTCGTCGGTCGCACGGTCGCAGACCGCGCGCTGCCCGCGCCCGGCACGGTCGCGACCACGGACCCGTCGCCGTTCGTGCCGGCCCGTCGCTCGGTCCCGCGGTTCCTGGACTCCGACTACCGCGCCGCCGCACCGGCCCGCCGGGCCTCGGGCAGCCTGGTCGTGCCTCGGGTCGGGGTGCGGGTCGGCATCGCCGAGGTGGGGCTCGACCGCGGTGCGGTGGCCGTGCCCCGGCGGCGTGACCTCGCGGGCTGGCTCCGCACGACCGCGACACCCGACGACCTGCTGGGCTCGGCCGTCATCTCCGGCCACACCTCCGCCCAGCCCGGCGAGCTCGGAGCGCTCGAGCGGGTCCGTCGCGGCGACGTCGTCCGCTGGAGCCTGGGCGCCCGCGCGGCGTCGTACACGGTCACCGCGGTGCGTCGCGTGCCCCGCTCCCGGGGGTTGCCGGCGTCGCTGTTCCGCACCGACGGGCCGGCCGTGGTGCACCTGGTCACCTGCGCCGGGCTGGTGCGCGACCGACAGGGCCGGGCGCGGTACGTCGACAACCTGGTGGTCACCGCGGTGCGACGGTGACCCCCGCGGCGAGCGGCGGCGGGGCAGACTGGCCCCGTGCCCGACGACTTCGTGATCGCGCGCAATCCCGACGGCGACTCGACGCTGCCCTACCTGCTCCGCGTCCCGCTGCCCGGACGGCCCGTGGTGCTGAAGGCTCGCGACACCTGGCCCCGCACCTCGAAGATCTACTGCCACCGGGTGGAGGAGTGGCCGGCCGAGCCCGAGGTCGTCGAGCGGGTGCCCGTGCGCAGCTGCGAGCGGCGGGGCGCGGCCATCGACCTCGTGCTCGACCGCGGCCGGGAGAACCGCAGCCAGCTCGTGATGACGACTGTCCGCGGCGGGCGGCAGGTGATCTTCTGGCAGTCCGCACGCACGACCAAGCAGGCGCGCCCCACGGGGGCCGTGCCCCGCGCCCGGGCGAGCGGGCTGCGCGACCTCGAGATCGTGGTCGACACCCACGAGCGCTACGCCTGGAGGTTCTCCGAGCAGCAGGCCACCACCTCAGCCGGGGCGCTCGTCGCGGGCGACTACGGGGTCCTCCGTGACGGATCGCTGGTCGCGACGGTGGAGCGCAAGGGCCTCGACGACCTGGTGTCGTCGTTGACCAGCGGCAAGCTGCGCTACCAGCTGGCCGACCTCGCGGCTGTCCCGCGCGCAGCGGTGGTGGTCGAGGAGCGCTACTCCCGGGTGCTCACCCTCGAGCACGTCCGGCCCGCCGCGGTGCTCGAGCGGCTCGCCGAGTGCCAGGTGCGGTTCCCGCAGGTGCCGGTGATGTTCTGCGAGACCCGCAAGCTGGCCCAGGAGTGGACCTACCGGTTCCTGGCCGCCGCGCTGGTGGCCTCGGAGGAGGAGGACCACGGGGTCGCGACGATCACCGACCTGCGCGACGCCCCGGCGCTCGAGCCGGCCCCGCCGACGCCGGCCGAGGTGCGGGCGTGGGCCGCGCTCCACGGCCACGTCGTCTCCGACCGCGGTCGGGTGCCGCGCGCGGTCGTCGAGGCGTACGTCGCTGCGCACGCGCCGGGGGCGCCTGGCTGAACATGTGGCTGACCGTTCGGCCAGCGTTCCTGG
Source organism: Nocardioides litoris (assembly GCF_006346315.1). Classification (GTDB taxonomy): domain Bacteria; phylum Actinomycetota; class Actinomycetes; order Propionibacteriales; family Nocardioidaceae; genus Nocardioides; species Nocardioides litoris. Next base: position 86,015 of record NZ_VDMR01000004.1, read on the forward strand.
CCCGGACGGGTGGTCTGGGCGGGAGTGCCTGCGGGGGAGGGCGCGCTCGGGTGCACTGGAGGGGTGTACGACGCCGTCCGCCGCCGCTCCTCCCCGCCGCCCCCGCCGCCCCCGCCGCCCGCGCCCAAGGTCTGGCAGGCCGCCTGGTGGACCCGCTCGCGGGTCGCCGCCTCCAGCGGCGGCGCGGGCCTGCTGCTCGGGATGGTCCTGGGCGGCGTGGCCGGGTTCGCCGGCGCGACGGCCCCGTCGACCGCGCAGGCCGACGCCACCGGCCCCGTCCCTCCGGTCACGGTGACCGCCTCGCCGGAGCCCGGGCCGTCGGAGGCCGACGTGCAGGAGCAGGTCGACGACGCGGTCACCGAGGCCACGGCCGGCCTGCAGGACGAGCTGGAGGCGCAGGCCGCCGAGGCCGACGCCCGGCTCCGCAAGGTTCGCACCAAGGCCGCGCGCCAGCAGGCGGCCGCGGTCGACCAGGCGGTCGCGCGAGCCCTGGCCGCGGTGCCGGAGATGCCCGTCGCACCAGAGCCGGAGCCGGTCGCCGAGCCCGACCCGGCGCCGACCACCGACCCCCTGTTCGACACCTGCGGCGCGGCCAACGACGCCGGCTACGGCAACTACGTCCAGGGCGCCGACCCCGAGTACGACCACTACGACGACCGGGACGGTGACGGGGTGGTCTGCGAGACCTGACGGGCGCCAGGACTGTCGGCGCCCGCGGGCACACTGGTTGCCATGAGCGACGACGCGGCCCCGACGCCCGCCGCGGTGGCCGCCCGCCTCGACGTCGAGCGGCGCCGTACGACGCGGAGGCTGGCCCAGCTCCGGGGCGACCTGGCGGGGTTCGTGGCGGCCTCGCGCGACACCAACGCCGACGACGAGCACGATCCGGAGGGCGCCACGATCGCCTTCGAGCGGTCGCAGGTCGATGCCCTGCGGCGGCAGGCCGAGCGCACCCTCGAGGAGGTCGAGGCGGCCCAGGCGCGCCTGCAGGAGGGCACCTACGGCACGTGCGAGGTGTGCGGCCGGCCGGTGGCGCCAGCGCGGCTGGAGGCACGCCCCACGGCCCGCACCTGTGTCAGCTGCGCGTGACCGGGGCGGTCGGCACCTCGACGGCGATCTCCTCGCCCAGGCGCGCCCCGCCCATCAGCTCGAGGTCGTCGCCCGACCAGAACTTCCCGGGGTCGTAGTAGTTGGTCGGCTGGCGTGCGTCGAGCAGTCCCATGTCCTGGTAGGTCGCGGCGACGACCTCGGCGCAGTAGGTCATCTCCACGCCGGCTCGGCGGCGCAGCCGGCCGCGCGCCCAGCGGCCGGCGAGGGCCGCGGTGGAGGGGAAGGGCGTGCCGTCGAGGCGGGCCACGGTCCTCAGCACCGCGTCCTCCTGCTCGCGCGTGACCGGCCGCTCCAGCTGGCGCAGCCACGCCCGCTGCTCGTAGCGACCGCACCACTGGACGACAGCATCGCGCAGGTCGTGCAGCTGCACCCCGCGGTGGTGGCCGCCGGTCCACACGTCACGCAGCCCCTTGCCGAGCTCGGCGTGCCACATCAGCGGCGGCAGGTCGTCGAGGACGACGGCCATGCCGACGTGGTTGACCGGTGCGTTGGTCAGCACCCGGATCGCGTGGTCGGCGGCCGAGCGGCCGCGGAACAGCCACAGGTCGCCGGTCCGGGTGAGGTCGACGGCCGCGTCGAGCCCGAGGCTGGTGCCCATGGGGAGTGAGTCTGGCGCATGAAGGTCTGGAAGTGGCTCGGGGTGGCCGGCGTCGCCGGGGTCGCGGCCACCGGTGCGGTGGTCGTGCGCGACCAGCGCCGGCGCGCTCAGGTGACGCCCGAGGAGGTGCGCGACCGCCTCCACGAGCGCCTCGCCGCCGCCCGGGGGCCCCACGGCCGGCCCGGGGACGACCGCCGGTCGTGAGCGAGCACGCCCCGCGACTGGTGCACACCAGGAGCCCCCGCGACCCCGCCGGCCTCGTCGTCGTCCTGCACGGCGGCGCCTCCCGAGGCGACCGGATGGCCGTCAGCCCCACCCAGCTCTCGGTGGTCCGCATGATCGGTGTCGCCGGCCGCATCGCCCGCGCCGGCCGCGGCCGTCTCGCCGTCGCCCGGCTGCTGAACTCCTACCGCGGCTGGGACACCGAGCACACCCCGGTCGACGACGCCCGCTGGGCGGTCGACCAGCTGCTCGAGCGCTGGCCCGGCCGACCGGTCGCCCTGGTCGGCCACTCCCTCGGCGGCCGCGCCGCCCTCCTCGCCGCCGAGCACGAGGCCGTCACCACCGTGGTCGCGCTCAACCCCTGGGTCTACCCGACCGACGGCGTAGGGCTCCCCGGACGGTCGGTGCTCGTGGTCCACGGCGACCAGGACCGCATCGCGTCCCCCGAGCGCGCCCGCCGGGTCGCCGACCGCATCGGCCGCAGTGCCGAGGTCACGTTCCGCGTCGTCGAGGGCGGCAAGCACGCGATGCTCCGTCACGGCCGGGTCTTCGAGACCGCCGCCTCACGCTTCGTCGTCGACCACCTCGGCCCACGCCGATGACGCGGCTCGTGGTGGCCGGCATCTCCGGCTCGGGCAAGTCGACCGTCGGGGCGGCGCTCGCCGAGCGGCTCGGCGTGCCGTTCTGCGACGGCGACGACCTCCACCCGCCCGCCAACGTCGCCAAGATGCGCTCCGGCACCCCGCTCACCGATGCCGACCGCTGGCCGTGGCTCGACGCGGTGGGGCAGTGGCTCGCGTCGTACGACGCCGGCGTGGTCGCCTGCTCGGCGCTGCGCCGCACCTACCGCGACCGGTTGCGCCACGCCGTGCCCGACCTCGTCGTCGTCCTCCTCGACGGCGACCCGGCCCTGGTCCGCGAGCGCCAGGCCACGCGGGGGCAACACTTCATGCCGACCTCGCTGCTCGACTCCCAGCTGGCGACCTTCGAGCCGCTCGCGCCCGACGAGGGCGGCATCACCCTCGACGTGGCCGACCCCGTCGAGGTGCTGGTCGAGCAGGTCGCGTCCCGGGTTGTCGGTGGTCGCGGCTAGCGTCGCGCCCGTGGACCTGCGCGACGCCTTCGCTCTGGCCGAGGACCTGCTCGCCCACCACGGCCTCGACGACTGGACGGTGGCCTACGACGGGGCCAAGCGGCGCGCCGGCATCTGCCGGTTCGGCCCGAAGGTGCTGGGGCTGTCGGCGCCCCTGACCGCGCTGCACTCCGAGGCCGACGTGCGCGACACCATCCTGCACGAGATCGCCCACGCCCTGGCCGGCCCGCGGCACGGCCACGACGAGGTGTGGCGGGCGGTCGCCGTGCGCATCGGCTGCTCCGGCGAGCGCTGCGTCTCGCCTGACGCGCCGGCGGTCGAGCCGCCGTGGCTCGGCACCTGCGCGGCCGGCCACACCACGGGCCGGCACCGTCGTCCCGAGCGCGTGGTCACCTGCGGTCGCTGCTCGCGCACCTTCGACCTCGCCCACGTGCTGACCTGGACCCACCACGGCCGCCCCGCCGTCATGCACCCCAACTACGAGGCCGAGCTCGCCCGGCTCCGCACGGGCGCCCGGCTCACCCTCCACCGCATCGGCACGCGGGTGCGCATCACCGCGCCCGGCGAGCACCGCGGGCGGGTCGGCAAGGTCGTCAAGCTCGGCCGCACCAGCTACCACCTGCGCACCGGCCGCGAGACCCTCCGCGTCCCGTTCTCCCTGGTCGAGCGTGCCTGAAGCCCCGAAAGACCACTGACCCGTCGTAGATCTACGACGGGTCAGCGGGAGAGGTGGCGACTACGGGCTGAGGCGGTTGAGGTCGCGCGGGAACAGGGTGACCTGGCGGACGTTCTCGGCGCCGGTGAGGCGGGCGACGAACCGCTCGAGGCCGATGGCCCAGCCGCCGTGCGGGGGCATGCCGTGCTCGAAGGCCTGCAGGTAGTCGGCGTACGACTCGACCTTCTCGCCGCGGGCCTCGATGGCCGCGACGTAGTCGGAGTAGCGGTGCAGGCGCTGGCCGCCGGTGACGAGCTCGAGGCCCCGGAAGAGGATGTCGAAGCTGTTGGACCAGCGCGGGTCGCTCGGCTGCGGGTGGGTGTAGAAGGGGCGCTTGGCCATCGGGTAGCCCTCGACGGCGACGAAGTCGCTGCCGTGCTCGGCCTTGGCCCACTCGCCGATCGCCCGCTCGTGGGCGGGGGCGAGGTCGGGCTCGTCGGCGGGGGCGCCCGCGATCTCGAGCGCGCGGGAGAAGTGGATGACCGGGATCTCGTCGGGCACGCGCGGCAGCTCGAGCTTGAGCCGCTCGACGGCGGGGGCCGCGGTGGTCTCGATGGCGCCGACCATGCCGGCCAAGGCCTCGCGGAGCACCGCGAGCACGTCGCGGTGGTCCTCGATGAAGCCGAGCTCGGCGTCGAGGGAGACGTACTCGGCGAGGTGGCGGGCGGTGTCGTGCGGCTCGGCGCGGAAGACCGGGCCGACCTCGAAGACGCGCTCGAAGACGCCGACCATCTGCTGCTTGTAGAACTGCGGGCTCTGGGCCAGGAACGCCTTGCGGTCGAAGTAGTCGACCTGGAAGACGTTGGCGCCGGACTCGGTGGCCGAGCTGACGATCTTGGGGGTCTGGATCTCGGTGAACCCGAGGTCGCTCAGCGAGGACCGGAAGCCCTGCATGGCGGCCGAGGCCAGCTCCCAGCCGGCCCGCTGCACGGGGTGGCGCCACATGACCGGGGCGTGGTCGAGGATCGTCGGCAGGCCGGTGTTGAGCTTGGGGCGCCACAGCTCGACCGGCGGCGGGGCGGCCGGGTCGCACAGCGCTGTCAGCTCGGGGCTGACGACCTCGATGCCTCCAGGAGCGGCGTCGTTGGCCGAGGCCACGCCGCGGACGGTGAAGACGGTCTCCTCGCGCAGGTCGCCGAGCTGCTCGAACAGCGCGTCCTCGGGCCGGACGACGACCTGGGACAGACCGGAGCGGTCGCGGATGACGAGGAAGGCCACCGAGGCCAGCACCCGCTTGCGGTGCAGCCAGCCCTGGAGGACGACCGGTGCGCCCGCCTCGAGGCCGGAGACGTCGGCGGCGAGGGTGCGCGGGGCAGAAGCGTGGTCACTCACACCCCCGACCCTAGTGGCCGCCGGCCGCGCCCCCGCGATCGGCGTACGCCTCAGCAGTCGGTCAGCCGTCGGTCAACCGTCGGTCAGCCGTCGGTCAACCGTCGGTCAGCCCGCCGCGGGCTCGCGCAGCCTGCCCAGGTCGTGCAGGTAGCGGCTGGTGGGCACCAGGTCGATCCCGCGGTCGGCCCCGATCCGGGCGACGCTGGCCATGAGCCGGGTGATGCGGTCGTCGAGCTCGGCCTGGTCGCCGCCGCTGCCGTAGAAGGCGTGCACGTCGTGCACGGCTGCCGCCGGGAACAGCTCCTCGACGACGGCGGCCACCGGCTCGACGCCGTCGGGAAGGACGCCGACCTGCTCGAGGACCACGTTCTGCAGGTAGCCGAAGGTGGCCTGGGTCGCGATCGCGACGGGGGTGTGCTCCTCCAGCCACCGCCGGCGCCACTCGGCGTGCTCGAGCTCGGGCGGGCGTCGCAGGATCGCGACGTTGGCCAGGCAGTCGGACCGGTCGCCGTCCCAGGTCTCCGGCGGGGCGAGCGGCCGCCGCTCCTCGACCCGCCAGCCGACGAGCGCCGAGGCGGCCTCCGCCAGCACCCGGCGTACGTCGAGGGCCGCGGCGTCGTCGGGCAGCCAGGTGCTCACCACGGCGCCGACGGGGGTGGGTCCGGCGGGGATGCGCAGGGCGTCGGCGACGTGCTCGTCGTCGAGGTTGACCTGCAGGTGGGTGACGCCGAGCGTGGCCAGCGCGCCGGCCAGGGCCGGGGCCCGCAGGGCCGTGTGGTCGGCTCCCCAGAGGGCCCACACGAGCTTGGTGCCTGACGGGTCGACCACGGTCGTGCTCACGAGCGACAACCTAGCCCGACGGGGTGGTGGCCGGCCCGTGAACGCGGTGGGGCGCCCTGGCATACGCCCCGCCCCCGGGGGTACGGCGTGGGCGGCGCGGGTCTTCCCCCGGGCCGTCGCACCGCCTCTGCTCGGGCTCCGGCACGCATGGGGACGGTCCCCCACGCAGGAGGCAACCAGCGGTGCCCGCACGCTTCGTCGTCATCGACCCGCCCCTGGGGGAGGGTGAGGTGCGGTTCCTCGCGGCGTTCGCGGCCGACGCCGCCGTCCGGCGCGTGTGGCCCGGCCAGCCGCGACGGTGCTGCCCGTGGCGGCCGAGCGAGGACGGCCGGTTCCTGCTGCTCGTCGACGAGCTGGCCGACCAGCCCGACGACGCCGACGCGGTGGCGAGCTGGCTGCGGTTCCTGTCCCGCGAGTTCCTGGCCCCGAGCACCGAGACCTCGCTCGACGCGGCCCTGACCGCGGGGCTGCGCGGCGGGCACCGGGTGCGGGGCGAGGTCGTGGTCGGTGGCCGGAGGGTCACTATCGACGTGGGCCGGGTGACGATCGAGGACCTCGAGCCAGCCGCGGCGGACGGCCGGGACGCCGTGGTGGTCGACCTCGACACGCGGCGCGCGCAGGCGGCGCCGCCGGCGGCTCAGACCGAGCGGTAGACCTCGACCGTGCGGCGGGCGATGGCGTCCCAGCCGAACGACTCGACCGCGCGCGCCCGGCCGGCCCGGCCGTAGGTCGCGGCCCGGTCGGGGTCGGTCACGAGCCGGGTCAGCGCGTCGGCGAAGTCGGCGACGTACCTCTCCGGGTCGAGCGGGGTGCCGGTGCCGTCGGTGGCCTGCTCGATGGGCACGAGCACTCCGGTGGCGCCGTCGACCACCACCTCGGGGATGCCGCCGGTGGCGGTGGCGACGACCGCGGTCTCGCAGGCCATGGCCTCGAGGTTGACGATGCCGAGCGGCTCGTAGACCGACGGGCAGGCGAACACGGTGGCCGCGGTGAGCAGCGCGACGACGTCGGCGCGGGGGAGCATGTCCTCGATCCACACCACGCCGGTGCGGGTGGCCGAGAGGCCGTCGACGAGCCCGCGCACCTCGGCCATGATCTCGGGGGTGTCGGGCGCGCCGGCGCACAGCACGACCTGCACCTCCGGCGGCAGCGCGGCGACCGCGCGCAGGAACAGCGGCAGCCCCTTCTGCCGCGTGATCCGACCGACGAAGACCACCGACGGCCGGTCGGGGTCGACGCCGATCCCACGCACCCGGTCGGGCGCCGCGGTCGGCGACCACAGCTCGGTGTCGATGCCGTTGTGCACGACGTGCACGCGCGCCGGGTCGACCGCGGGGTAGGCGGCGAGCACGTCGTCGCGCATCGCCGCCGAGACGGCGACGACCGCCGCCGCCCCCTCGTACGCCGTCCGCTCGGCCCACGACGAGACGGCGTACCCGCCGCCGAGCTGCTCGGCCTTCCACGGCCGGAGCGGCTCGAGGGAGTGGGCGGTGACGACGTGCGGGACGCCGTGGAGCAGGCCCGCGAGGTGGCCGGCCATGTTGGCGTACCAGGTGTGGGAGTGCACGAGGTCGGTGCCGGCGCACGCGTCGGCGATGGCCAGGTCGACCCCGAGGGTGCGCAGCGCCGCGTTGGCCTGCTCGAGCCCCGCGAGGTCGGCGTACGACGTCGTGCCGGTCTCCTCGCGCGGCGCACCGAAGGCGTGGACCCGCGCGTCGACGTCGAGCTCGCCGCCGAGGCGGCGCAGGGCCCGCACCAGCTCGGCCACGTGGACCCCGGCGCCGCCGTAGATCTCGGGTGGGTACTCCTTGGACAACACGTCGACCCTCACGCCGAGCAACCTATCCCGATGTGATCCCCACTACGGTTCCACCATGAGTGCCCGCAAGAAGGTCCTGGCCATCGTGCTCGCGGGCGGGGAGGGCAAGCGCCTGATGCCGTTGACGGCCGACCGTGCGAAGCCGGCCGTGCCCTTCGCCGGCATCTACCGGCTCATCGACTACGCGCTGTCCAACGTCGTGAACTCCGGCTACCTGAAGATCGTCGTGCTCACGCAGTACAAGTCGCACAGCCTCGACCGGCACGTCACGCAGACCTGGCGGATGTCGACGATGCTCGGCAACTACATCGCCCCGGTGCCGGCCCAGCAGCGCGTCGGCAAGCACTGGTACCTCGGCAGCGGTGACGCGATCTTCCAGTCGCTCAACCTCATCCGTGACGAGAAGCCCGACATCGTCGTCGTCGTGGGTGCCGACCACGTCTACCGCATGGACTTCTCCCAGATGGTGGCCGCGCACGTGGACTCGGGCGCGGCCTGCACGGTCGCCGCGATCCGCCAGCCGATCGGCCTGGCCGACCAGTTCGGCGTCATCGACGTGGTGCCCGACCAGCCCAGCCGCATCCGCGACTTCCTGGAGAAGCCGACCGACCCGGTCGGCCTGCCCGACTCGCCCGGCGAGGTGCTGGCCTCGATGGGCAACTACGTCTTCGACGCCGACGCGCTCGTCGAGGCCGTCACCCGCGACAGCACGACCGACGGGTCCAAGCACGACATGGGCGGCGACATCGTGCCGTCGTTCGTGCGTCGCGACCAGGCCGGCGTCTACGACTACCAGCTCAACGACGTGCCCGGCTCGACCGACCGCGACCGCGGCTACTGGCGCGACGTCGGGACGCTCGGCTCCTACTACGCCGCGCACATGGACGTCGTGTCCCCCCTCCCAGTGTTCAACCTCTACAACTTCCAGTGGCCGATCTACACCTCCTACGGACCTCAGCCGCCGGCCAAGGTCGGCGCCGCCGAGGGCCAGGCCTCCCACGTCGACGACGCCGTCCTCTCGCCCGGGGTCGTGGTCAGCGGCGGGTCGGTCGTGCGGTCGGTGCTCTCGCCCGCCGTCGGCGTCGCTCCCGGCGCGTCGGTCGAGGGGTCGGTGCTGATGAACGGCGTCCGCGTCGGCGCCGGCGCGACCGTGCGCAACGCGATCCTCGACAAGAACGTCGTCGTCCCGCCCGGCGCCCGCATCGGCGTCGACCCCGAGGAGGACCGCGCCCGCGGGTTCGTGGTCGAGGACGGCCTCACGGTCCTCGGCAAGGACCAGCCCTTCCCGGTCTGAGCCCCAACCGGGCCTGTCAGCCGGGCCTGTCAGCCGGGCCTGTCAGCCGGGCCGGTCAGCCGGGACCGAGCAGTCCCGCGGCCCGCGCCGGCTCGGCGTACGCCGCGGCGAGGGTCTCGACGGTGTCGTGGGCGTTGAGGCCGCTGGGGTTGGGCACGACCCAGACCTGGGTCGTGCCCCAGTCGTCGGGCTGGCGGCCGGCCCTGGCCTTCGGTTGCCGGTACGCCGCCCGCCAGGCGGTGACGCCCGCGACGGCGACCACGGTCGGCTGCACCCGGTCGACCAGGTCGCGCAGGCGGGCGCCGCCCTCGGCGTACTCCTCGGGGGTGAGCTCGGAGGCCCTGGCCGTGGCGCGGCGCACCACGTTGGTGATGCCGATGCCACGGGAGCGCAGGTGCTCGCGGTCGTCGTCGGTCATGCCGGTCGCGGGGTCGATGCGGCGCTCGACGATGCCGGCGCGCTGCAGCGCGGGGTAGAAGCGGTTGCCCGGCCGGGCGAAGTGGGTCTGCGTGGCCGCGGTCCACAGGCCGGGGTTGATGCCGACGAAGAGCAGCCGCAGCGGCTGCCCCGGCCCCGGCAGCAGGTCGGGCACCTCGGTGTCGCGGAACGCCTCCAGCTCGGCCTGCGTGAAACCCACGCGACCAGCCTGCCAGCACCCCACCAGCCCCCCGCCGGCACTGCCGGAACCGATCCGGGCGCAGTACCGTCGAAGGACCATGCGACGACCTCTCGGTGCCCTGGCCGCCCTCGCGGCGACGTCCGCGCTGCTGCTCTCCGGCTGTGGCGACGGCGGCGACGACTCCGCCTCCGACCCCGCGCCGACCGCGCAGTCGCCGACCCCCTCGGCCCCCTCGAGCCCCTCGGCGCCCGCGCCCTCCTCGACCCCGTCGACCGGCCCGAGCGACGGTGACGAGCCGACGAAGTCGCCGCCGCTGACCCCGCCGTCGCAGCCCGACGGCGCGGAGGGGGGCGTCGTCGTCGCCCTCGAGCACGCCACCGCCGCCGGCGGCACGGTGCAGACCGAGGCCGTCCCCGTCGCGCCCGGCGAGACCGACGCGCTGCTATCCGGCATCACCGACGAGGGCCTGCGGTCGGCCGTGGAGGAGCAGGTGCGCTCAGCGGCCGCGGCGGGCGACCGGCTCGGCGAGCTGTACGGCGCCGTGGTGTCGGTCGGCTGCGACGTACCGCCCGGGGTGTCGGTGGCCCGGGCCGGCGAGGGCTGGGTGATCACGCCGCAGAAGGTCGTCGACCCGCTGCCCAACTGCTTCGCGCCGGTGACGACCGTGGCCGTCGTGGCGGTGCTGGGCTGACCGGCTGACGTCCGACCGGTCGACCGAGAGGGCTCAGCGCGGGCGGTACTGGATCGACACGCCGTTGGCGACCCGACGCTGGGCGCCGTCGGAGGGCACGTTGACGACGCCGAGGGTGGCGGAGCCGGCGCGCCGGGCGACCATCGTGGTGGAGCCGCCGCCGTCGAGGTTGAGGGCCGACTCGGCGCCGAGGTCCATCATCTTCTGGGCCAGCTCGACCATCGTGTAGCCGCGGCTGGCCTGCGAGCGGCCGTCGACGGCGAGGAAGAGCAGCGTGCCGGTGTCGCGGTCGATGCCGACGGCGGTGCGGGGGTGCATCTCGCGGTCGTCGACGACGGTGACGGTGCCGTCGAGGAGCAGGAACTTGTTGCCGGTGACCGCCATCTGCGGCTGGCCGGGGACGCGGCGCTCCAGCTTGAGCCGCATGCCGCGCTTGAACTGGCGCAGCTGCGCGGCGCCGGCGTCGCGGCCGACGAGGAGCGTCCCGCGGAACGCCGTGCCGCGCGGCAGGCGGGTGCCGGTCCACTTCACCTTGTTCTTGACGACCTGCACGATGCGGACGCGCTTGCGCTGCCCATCGGTCCAGCGGTAGCCGGAGGTGCGGCCCCAGGCGGGCGTCCAGGCGGCGATCCGGCCCGGCAGCACCGAGGGGGAGTTGAACCCGTCGACACGCAGCTGCGGGCGCTGCTTGATGCGGACCACGGTGGGCAGCGGCCCGATCTGGGGGGTGCCGGTGCGGTCGACGTAGAACGCGGAGTTCCAGCTGTCGAGCCGTCCGTGCAGCAGGCCACGCTGGCGGTCGCGACCCACACCGAGCGGGGCGCCGGTGTCGCCGATGTCGAAGAAGTCGGCGTTGACCCCGGCCACGCCGCCGTCGCGGGCGACCATGCGGGAGACGGTGTCGACGGCCGCCACGGGCCCGGAGTTCACCTGGTCGATGCTCAGACCGGGGGTGCCCCACCGGACCGAGAGCAGCGAGAGGTGCACCGGGCCGCGGCTCGTCGCCTCGTCCCAGGTGGTGACGTCGACGCCCGGCACGACCGGCGTCGTGACCGGGGTCCGGCGTGCGGAGCCGCGCAGCGAGGGGGCGACCTCGCGCGGCGCGGGCCCGACCACCCCGTCGCTGGTCTGGGGCTTGCGGGTGCCCTGGACGAACCCGGTGGGCCGGTCCCGGTCGCGCTGGTCGCGCTGGTCGCGCTGGTCGCGCTGCGTCCCCGCCTGGGCCGGGACGGCGGCGGGGGCGGCGGGGGCGACGACCGGCGCCGCGAGGGCGAGCAGGCAGGTCAGGGCGGCGGCGGGGAGGGGGCGCACCGACCCAGGGTAAACAAGAGGCGTCGCCGTGCCCATGTTTCGGGTGAGACGGATGTGACGCACACGGGGCCCGGTCAGGGGCCGAGCGCGGCGAGGTGCCCGTCGAGCACGGCCTCGGCCGCGGTGGGCTCGAGGTCCGCACCGGGGCCGAGCAGGTGCAGGGCGAGGCCGTCGACGACCACCGCGAGCCGCAGCGCCTCGAGGTCGAGGTCGAGGTCGGGGCGCAGCAGGCCCGCGGCCGCGGCGAGGTCGAGGGCGGCCCGGCAGCCCTGCCGGAGGGCGTCGTCGAGGGTCGCGCGCAGCCGGACCAGCTCGGGGTGGCCGGGGGAGCCGAGCACGAGGGCGAGGTGCGTGCGCAGCTCGAGGCTGCGCTCCTCGTCGAGCGGGAGCAGCTCGGTGAGCAGGGCGAGGACGGCGGCGCGGTCGGGCACCGGACGGTCGGCGCGGGCTCGGAAGCGGGCGGCGGCCCGCTCCACCACGAGCTCCATGGCGGCGGTGAGCAGGTCGGCCTTGGTCGGGAGCACGTGGCGCAGCGACCCGGCCGAGACCCCGGCCTCGGCGGCGACGTGGCGCACCGAGACGGCCTCGAGGCCGTCGCGGGCGATGATCCGCCAGACCGCCTCGGCCAGCTCGGCGCGGCGGTGGTCGTGGTCGATGAGCCGGGGCACGGGACGATGGTAGTACGGCCGTGTCACAACCGTGCTAGGGTCGTTGGCAACACAGTCGTGCTGGCTTGGGAGGGGTCATGATCGCGTTCGTCATCGTCGCGTGCGAGGTGGCGTTCTGGGTGGTGCTGGCCGCCGGGATGCTGCTGCGCTACCCCGCGAGCCGACCGCGGCTCGGCGCGGTGGTCCTGGCCGGGGTGCCCCTGGTCGACGTCGTGCTGCTCGTCGCGACGGGCGTCGACCTGGCGCGCGGGGCCGAGTTCCACTCCGTGCACAGCCTGGCCGCGGTCTACCTCGGCTTCTCCCTGGCCTTCGGCCACAGCCTGGTCCGCTGGGCCGACGTGCGCTTCGCGCACCGCTTCGCCGGCGGTCCGCCACCGGCACCCAAGCCCGCCGCGGGCTCGCCGGAGCGGCGGCGTGCCCTGTGGGTCGAGTGGTTCCGGGTCGTGCTGGCGGCCACGATCGCCGTCGCGGTGCTCGGGCTGCTGTCGTTGGTGGCCGACCCCGACCAGCGCGCGGCCGTGCTCGGCTCCGCGGGTCCGCTCGGGCTGGTCGTGGTGGTCTGGCTGGTCGCCGGCCCCCTGTGGGAGTCCGGCTCACGGCGTACGGCGGAGCGGGCCTAGGCGACCCCGGCGGCCTTCTCCAGGGCGGCGACCTCGTCGTCGAGGTGGGTGAGCAGCCGCTGCAGGTGGGGCACGGTGCGGCGGCAGCCCGTCAGCCCGAAGGCCATGTTGCCGTCGTAGGAGCTGCAGGTGATGTTGAGCGCCATGCCGTTGATGGGGATCGACAGCGGGTAGGTGCCGAGGAGCTTGGCGCCGTTCCAGTAGTGCGTGCTGCGCGGGCCGGGCACGTTGCTGATGATGAGGTTGTACGGCGGCCGCACGATGCCCTGCATCTTGAGGACGGGCGTCAGGATGGCCGGCACCTGGCCGATCGCGCTCATGGCGACGATCTGCACGGGCGTCATCGACGACAGCGCGTCCTTGCCGTCCTTCATCGACTTGTGGATGGCGCCGAGGCGGCGGGCCGGGTCGGCGAGGTCGGTGGCCATCTGCACCATGACCGCGCCCACCGCGTTGCCGCCCTCGGCACTGGCCGCCTGGGACTGCTTGGCGTTCAGGCCCACCGGCACCATCGCCACGAGCGGCTTGTCGGGCAGCGCGTCGAGCTCGCCGAGGTAGGTGCGCATCGCGCCGGAGCACATGGCCAGGACGACGTCGTTGATGGTCGTGCCGGTGGCCTTGCCGATCGCGCGCAGCCGCTCGATCGGCCAGTCGTCGGCGGCGAAGCGACGCGAGCCCGTGATGTCCTGGTTGAAGATGGTGCGCGGGGCGTAGAGCGAGAGGGCGGAGGTCTCGTTCTTCAGGCCCTTGCGCAGCGTCTTGACCAGCGCGCTCGGCATGCCGGCCGCCTCGGCGGTGATGCCGAGTGCCGTGCGCAGCGCGGTCAGGGGCAGCTCGGACAGGCCACCGCCGTCCGCGGCGCGGTCGTCGTTCCTCGTACGGCGTCGGCGCGGCTGGTGGCCCCACGGCGGCGGCATGTCGCGCTCGTCGGGGTCGGTGCTCAGCACGCTGGCCAGCAGCCGCATGGCGGAGACGCCGTCGACGAGCGCGTGGTGGGTCTTGGTGTACATCGCGACGCGGCCGTCACGCAGGCCCTCGATCAGGTGGGCCTCCCACAGCGGACGCTCCCACGCCAGGCGGGTGCTGTGCAGCCGTCCGCAGAGCTCGAGGAGCTCGCGCACGCGGCCGGGCTGGGGCAGCGCGCTGTGCCGCACGTGGTGCTCGATGTCGAACTGGTCGTCGGGCTTCCAGACCAGCTGGGCGCCGGTGCGCACCGAGCGGTGCGGGTGCTTGAGGAACAGCGGCGCCACCTCGTCGACGTCGAGCATCGACTCGAACATCTGCCGGGTGTAGTCGCGGTCGGCGCCCTCGGGCTTCTCGAACAGCTGCAGGCCGCCCACGTGCATCGGCATGTTGCGGTTCTCGGCCAGCAGGAACGCGGTCGCTGTCGGGTCGATCGGGGTGGCCACCTCGCGATCCTGTCGCGGCGTGACGGGCTCCACAAGACACCCGTCCGGGGCCGGGTCGCCGAGAGGTGGAGCAGCGTTCACCGAGGGTTCTCCCTCGACCTGCGCGCCGACGGTTGTCGTGGGGGCCCCGGGGCCGCAGGCTCGGGCCCGACCGCCACGCACACCGCCGCACACCACCACGGACACTCGGGAGTCCAGCATGCGTCGTCCGCTCACCCTCGCCCTCGGGCTGCTCACGGCCTCGTCCGGCCTCCTCGCCGTGTCGCCGGCCGCGCACGCCGAGTCCTACTCCGCGCCCCTGGTCACCGCGATCGGCGACCTGGCCGGTGCCTCGGAGGTCCGCACCGGCTACAGCCGCGACCTGTTCAACCACTGGATCGATGCCGACGGCGACGGCTGCAGCACCCGCAACGAGGTGCTGGTCTCCGAGGCCGACGACCCGGTCAGCGTGGGCTCGTCGTGCTCGTTGTCCGGGGGCCGCTGGTACTCCTACTACGACGGCGTCTCGCAGACCTCGGCCTCCGCGCTCGACATCGACCACATGGTGCCGCTCGCCGAGGCCTGGGACTCCGGCGCCCGCACCTGGTCGTCGGCGACCCGGCAGGCCTACGCCAACGACCTCGGCGACTCCCGCGCGCTCGTCGCGGTGACGTCCTCGGTCAACCGGTCCAAGAGCGACCAGGACATCGCCGAGTGGCTGCCCGCCCGCGACCGCTGCCGCTACCTGCGCGAGTACGTCGCGGTGAAGCTGCGCTGGCGGCTCTCGGTCGACTCCGCCGAGCGGTCGGCGATGTCGTCGCTGGCCTCGGGCTGCACCAACAGCACGATCACGGTGACCCGGGCCCGCTGACCGGCCGGGCCTGTCCCGGAGTCGTCCCCAGGCCGGGCACCCGCGGCGGCTGTCCACAGGGCCCGTCGCGGTCGGGCCGCACCGTCGGCGCGCGTCCCTAGCGTCCCTCGCGTGCCACCGGACCAGCCGGTGGACGACCGAGAGGACCCTCCTGTGACCGCTCCGACCCGCCCCCTGCCGCTCCTGCTCGCGACCGCGGTCCTCGGGCTGCTCGCCGGCCTGCTCGCCCCGGGCGGTCCGGCCTCGGCCGCCCTGGCGACCGACCGGCCGATCATCACCCACGTCGAGGGCGACCCGGCCAACGGGTTCACCCTGACCTACGCCGACGGCTCGACCCTCAGCCCGCCCACCGACTCCGAGGCCGCGGCCGAGTGCAGCGAGTACGACACCCGCCTCGACCGCGTCCGCTGCCGGGTCGAGGTCCGCACCTGGTACCGCGACCTCGGCGACCTCCAGCGTTCCCTCGCCTGGGTCCGCGCCCACGAGTGACCGAGCGCCAGCCGTACCCGGCTCCCCGGTGGTCGAGGAAGGCGGCCTGACGGCCGGGCGCCACGGTGGTCGAGGAAGGCCGCCTGGCGGCCTGTCCCGAGACCACGCTCGCGCACCGGTGGCCCCGGGGGTGACAGCATCACCCCATGACCGTGCCGGTGCTGCACGTCGACCTCGACCAGTTCCTCGCCGCCATGGAGGTGCTGCGCCGGCCCGAGCTCGCGGGCCGACCGGTGGTGGTCGGGGGGCGCGGTGACCCGACGGAGCGGGGTGTCGTCTCGACGGCGTCGTACGAGGCGCGCGAGCACGGGGTCCGGTCCGGGATGCCGCTGCGCACGGCGCTGAAGAAGTGCCCCGACGCGGTCTTCCTCCCGGTCGACTTCCCGACCTACGAGGGGGCCTCGGCCGCGGTGATGACCACGCTGCGCGCGGCGCGGTGGGCCGGCGACCCGGTCGACGTCGAGGTGCTGGGCTGGGACGAGGCGTTCGTCGGGCTCCGGCCGGG
This sequence comes from Nocardioides litoris, assembly GCF_006346315.1. Classification (GTDB taxonomy): domain Bacteria; phylum Actinomycetota; class Actinomycetes; order Propionibacteriales; family Nocardioidaceae; genus Nocardioides; species Nocardioides litoris. The sequence goes on from NZ_VDMR01000004.1 coordinate 102,200, forward strand.
CCCCGACGGTGCCGAGCCTGGTGGTGGGCACGACCCGGAGGCCTTCGCCCTGCAGGTGCGGGCCGAGGTGCTGGCCGCGACCGGCCTGCACTGCTCCGTCGGCATCGGCGACAACAAGCTGCAGGCCAAGATCGCCACCGACTTCGGCAAGCCGCGGGGCGTGTTCCGCATCAGCGACGAGACCTGGTTCGCCCAGATGGGGCACCGCCCGACCCGGGCGCTGTGGGGCGTCGGCGCCAAGATCGAGAAGCGGCTCGCCGCCCTCGGCATCGAGACCGTGGCCCAGCTCGCCACCTCCGACGTCCGGGTGCTGGCCGAGGCGATCGGCCCGACGATGGGGCCGTGGTACCACCGGCTCGGCCGCGGGGTCGACACCAGCCGGGTCGACCCCACGCCGTGGGTGCCGCGGGCGCACGGCCGGGAGGAGACGTTCCAGGTCGACCTGGCCGACGACGCCGACGTCGAGGCGGCCGTCCGCCGCATCACGGGGCGGGTGGTGGCCGACATCGCCGCCGAGGGGCGGCCGGCCTGGCGGGTGGGGCTCAAGGTGCGCGACAGCGCGTTCCAGACGGTGCAGCGCAGCCGCAAGCTGCCCGACGGGCCGACCGACGACCCGGAGGTGCTGGCCGACGCGGCCGTGTCGCTGCTGGCCCGGGTGGAGCGCCGTCGACCCGTCCGGCTGGTCGGCGTACGCCTGGAGATGGTCGAGCCCGACGGCGGGTACGCCCGCTAGGCCCAGGACCCTGCGCCCGGGTCAGACCGAGGCGCGCAGCTCGCGGACCACGGAGTCGACGACGGCCACCAGGTCGCCGTCGTGGGCGGCGGCGACCGCCCGCTGCCGCTGGTACGACGCCCCGCCGGCCACCACCTCGGCCACCGAGGCCAGCTCGGCGGCGCAGCCGAGCCGCTCGGCGGTCGGCTCGAGCCGCACCAGCAGGTCGGCGAGGTCGTCGGTGACGAGCCGCTCGGTGGAGGCGGCGTCGAGGATGACGATGGCGTCGAGGCCGTAGCGGGCGGCGCGCCACTTGTTCTCCTGCACGTGCCAGGGCGGCATGGTCGGCAGGGTCTCGCCGGCGGCCATCCGGGTGTCGAGGTCGACCACGAGGCAGTGGCACAGCGCGGTCAGGGCGGCGAGGTCGCGCAGGGAGGAGACGCCGTCGCAGACGCGGTTCTCCAGCGTGCCGAGGTGCGGCGCGGGCCGCAGGTCCCAGCGGATCTCGCTGAGGTCGTCGATGACGCCGGTGGTGACCTGGTCCTGGGCGAAGGCCTCGAACTGCGCCCAGGTCTCGAACTGGAACGGCAGACCGGCGGTGGGCAGCTGCTGGAACATCAGGGCCCGGTTGGACGCGTAGCCCGTGTCGAGGCCGCCCCACACGGGCGAGGAGGCCGAGAGCGCCTGCAGGTGCGGGAAGTAGTTGAGCAGGGAGGACAGCACGGGCAGCACCCGGTCGCGCTCGGGGAGCCCGACGTGCACGTGGACGCCCCAGATCAGCATCTGCCGGCCCCACCACTGGGTGCGGTCGATCAGCTCCTCGTAGCGGTGGCCGGCGCTGAGCTGCTGGCCGGTCCAGGAGGCGAAGGGGTGCGTCCCGGCGCCGTACAGGTCGAGGTCGAGGTCGTCGCCCGCGGCGAGCACGGGCGCGAGCGTCGCCCGCAGGTCGTCCATCGCCTCGCCGACCGTCGAGCACACGCCGGTGACCAGCTCGACGGTGTTGCGCAGCAGCTCCTGGTGCAGCCGCTCGGGGTGCGGCAGGCGGGGGCGAGCCCGGGCGAAGAGGTGCTGGGCGTCGTTGCGCAGGTCGCGGCTGCGGCGGTCGACGAGCGCCAGCTCCCACTCCACGCCGAGCGTGTAGTCGGCCGAGGCGTGGAAGTCGATCCGCACCGGGCCAGCGTTCCACAACGGCTGGGGGGCGGCCTCTCCCGCCGGGGTGACCGACATCGCTCGCCCGCTCCTTGGGTGGCCCCGGCCCCGTGCGCGACCATCGCAGGATGGCTGAGCAGGACCTCCCCGCGACCCAGCAGATCCCGCTGCCCAACCGCCTCGCGCTGACCCTCGACTTCTGCCTGCGCGTGGGTGAGCTCTTGCTCTCCTCCGGCGCCGGGGCGGCCGACGTCACCGCGACGATGCTCTCGCTCGCGCGGGCGCTCGGCGCCGAGCGCGCGGAGGTCGACATCACCTTCACCTCGCTGTCGATCACCCACCAGGACGACCCGCAGGACCCGCCGCTGATCGTCACCCGCCAGGTCGTGCAGCGCACGATCGACTACCAGGACCTGACCCGCGTCGACCACCTCGTGCGCGACGTCGTCGCCGGCCGCACGGGCCTGCGCGAGGGCCGGGCCGAGGTGCGGCGGATCGTCTCCACCGGCCATGACCGGCCGCGGTGGGCCGTCACCGGCGGGTGGGCCGCGATGGCGGCCGGCGTCGCCCTCCAGCTCGGCGGCGACGTGGTGGTCATCCTCCTCGCCGCCCTGGCCGCGGTCCTCATCGACCGGTCGCAGCTGCGCATCGCCCGGCGGCGGCTGCCGGTCTTCTACCAGCAGGTCGCGGGCGGTGCGGTGGCCACCGCGGTCGCCGTGGGGGCCGCGGCCGCCGACCGGTGGCTCGACCAGGGCCTCGACGTGTCCCTCGTCGTCACCGCCAACATCGTGATGCTGCTCGCGGGCATCGGGTTCATGGGGGCCATCCAGGACGCGCTCACTGGCTTCTACATCACCGCCGGCGCCCGCATCACCGAGGCCATGCTCTCCACCGCGGGCATCATCGCCGGGGTCAGCGGCGGACTCAGCCTGGCCGCCGCCCTGGGGGTCGAGCTGCCGACGTACGAGCCCGGGGCGACGAGCATCCAGACCGTCGGGCTCGGGGTCGCCGGCGCGGCGGTCGCGGCCGCGGCGTTCGCGTTCGCGTCGTACTCCCCGAAGCGGGTCCTGCTGCCCATCGCCGCCGTGGCGGGCCTGGCCATGGCGATCTCGCGCACGGTCGAGGCGCCGGGCATCACGGGCGCGTGGTCGGTGGGGTTCGCGGCGCTGTTCGTCGGCCTCGTCGGGTACGCCGTCGCGCGCCGCCTCACGGTGCCGCCGCTGATCGTCGTGGTCTCGGCCGTGGTGCCGATGCTGCCCGGCATCGCGATCTACCGCGGTCTGTCGCTGCTCGGCGAGGGCAGCCGCCGCGACACCTCGCTCGGGCTGGTGGCCCTCATCGGGGCCGCGTCCGTGGCGCTGGCGGTGGCGGCGGGCGTGATCCTGGGGGAGTACCTCGCCCAGCCGTTGGCCCGCGAGGCGCGCCGGGTCGAGTCCCGGCTGGCCGGCCCCAAGCTGGTCGGTCCGGTCGGCGTGATCAGCCGCCGAGGGACGCGAGCAGGTCGAACCAGCGACGAGCGGCCACCCCGTCGAACGGCGCCGACCCCGCCGACACCGAGCCCGCCACCCACGCACACGAGGTCTCGGCGAGGCTGACCACCTCGGGCGGGTAGCCGAGCGTCACCCGGTGCTCGGCGAACTCGTCCTCGTCGTCGACCACCACCCGCCCGTCGGGCATCTCGATGACGTCGAGGTCGAGGTCGACCGCGCGGCACGTCGGCACCGGCGCGGCGAGGTCCCAGACGGGCACGCTCGTCATGTCGACGTACGTCGCCACGACGTAGCCGGGGGCGTGGAAGGTGGCCAGCCACCCGGCGTCGGCTGGCACGAGCCCGACCTGGGCCGTCTCGGTCACCAACGACGCGCCCGGTCGCGCCATCGGCGTCCCGGACGGGATGCCGATCCAGGCGCCGTGCACGTCCGTGCCGAGCCACACCGCGTCGAAGGCCCAGTGCGGCCGGTCGCCCCACTTGGTCATCTCGACCCGCACGGAGGCGCCGGCGTCGAGGTCGGGCGACGTCATGCGGGCAGCCTGTCACGACGCTGACCCGTCGTGCATCGACGACGGGTCAGCGTGGGTGGAGCGGGAGGGGCGGGGTCAGACGACCTTGGTCTTGGCGGGCAGCACCTTGCCGGCGCCGGCGGCGACGACGTCCTGGTAGCGGGCGCCGACGAGCTTGGCGGCGGTGTGGATGGCGTGGGCGTCGAGGCCGACGAGCACCCGGGGCTGGTTCTTCAGGATGCCGCGGACGATGATCGCCGCGGCCTTCTCCGGGGTCATCTTGGCCAGCTTCTCGTCGAAGAACTTCGCCGTGGCGGCCTGGTCCTCCTTGGCCGAGACGCGGGAGTTGCGGGCGATGGCGGTCTTGATGCCACCGGGGTGGACGGCGGTCACGCCGACCGGGTGCTTGGCGATGAGCATCTCCTCGCGCAGCGCCTCGGTCATGCCGCGCACGGCGTACTTCGAGGCGTTGTACATCGACTGGCCCGGCATCGAGACGAGGCCGAAGAGCGAAGAGATGTTGACGACGTGGCCGTCGCCGCTGGCGATCAGGTGGGGCAGGAACTCCTTGGTGCCGTGCACGACGCCCCAGAAGTTGATGCCCATGATCCAGTCCATGTCGGCGTACTCGAGGTCGGCGAGGTCGCCGGCGAGCGCGACGCCCGCGTTGTTGACGACCACGTTGACCCGGCCGAAGTGCTCGACCACGTCGAGGGCGTAGCGGGCGAAGGCGTCGCGGTCGGACACGTCGAGCCGGTCGCTCTTGACCTTCGTGCCCGGGGCGGCGGACTCCACGAGGCGGACGGTCTCGGCGAGGCCGGTCTCGTCGACGTCGGAGAGCGCGAGCTGCGCGCCCTTGCCGGCCAGGTCCAGGGTCAGGGCGCGGCCGATGCCGGAGCCGGCACCGGTGACGACGGCGACCTTGGCGTTGAGCGTCTTCATGCGGGGACGACCTCTCGATCAGGGGTAGGGGCCGTGACGGCGTACGCCGCCACGTCGAAGCGCCGGGTCAGGGCCCGGAACGTGAAAGTGGCGCGGGGCCACAGGGTGGTGTTGTTGCCGTGCTTGTCGAGGTACCAGCTCGCGCAGCCGCCGGTGCTCCACACCGTGCGGCCCATCCGGCGCTGCAGGTCGGCGTTGAACGCGCGTTCGGCGGCCTCGGTCACCTCGACCGCGGCGTACCGGTGGGTGCGCATCGTGCGGATCGCGTCGACGACGTACGAGACCTGCGCCTCGATCATGAAGACCATCGAGGAGTGCCCGAGGCCGACGTTGGGGCCGACCACGAAGAACAGGTTGGGGAAGCCCGGCACCGTCGAGCCCTTGTAGGCCGCCATGCCGCGCTCCTCGAACTGCCGCGCGAGCGTGTGGCCCTCCCGGCCGGTGATGTGCTCGGTGATCGGCAGCTCGGTGGTGTGGAAGCCGGTGGCGACGACGATGACGTCGACGGGCCGCTCGGTCTCGGTGCCGTCGGGGGCGGTGCTGACGATGCCGGTCGGGGTGACGCGGGTGATCCGGTCGGTGACGACGTCGGCGTTGTCGGCGGCGAGCGCGGGGTAGTAGGCGTTGCTGATGAGGATGCGCTTGCAGCCCATCCGGAAGTCGGGGGTGACCTTGGCCCGCAGCCCGGGGTCGCTGATCGCCTTGTCGATGTTGCGCTTCGCGACTTGCTGGACCGGGGCGAGGATGCCGGGCGCCTGGGTGAAGGGCAGCACGTAGGACTCCCGGCCCCAGTAGATGGCCTCGCGGTAGACCTTCTGCAGGCCCGGCACGTGGCGCAGCGCGGCCTTCTCGATCGTGGGGTAGCGGCGGTCGTGGCGCGGCATCACCCAGGGCGCGGTGCGCTGGTAGACGTCGAGGTGGCCGACCTGCGGCTGGATGGCCGGCACGATCTGGATGGCCGAGGCGCCGGTGCCGATCACCGCGACCCGCTTGCCGGCCAGGTCGACGTCGTGGTCCCAGCGCGCGGAGTGGAACAGCTCGCCGCCGAAGCCCTCGATGCCCTCGATGTCGGGCAGGCGGGGCTCGGAGAGGCCGCCGGCGCCGCTGATGACCGTGCGGGCTGCGTACGTCGTGGGGCCGGCCGGGCCGGTGGTGCGCACGACCCAGCGCTGCTGCGCCTCGTCCCAGCGGGCGTCGTCGACGGTGGTCTCGAAGCGGAACCGGTCGAGGGTGCCGGACTCGCGGGCCACGCGCTGGATGTAGGCATGGATCTCCGGCTGGGGCGAGAACGACATCGACCAGTCGGGGTTGGGGGCGAAGGAGAAGGAGTAGAGCTGGCTCGGGACGTCGCAGGCCGCACCGGGGTAGGTGTTGTCGCGCCAGGTGCCGCCGACGTCGGCGCCGCGCTCGACGACCACGAAGTCCGTCTCGCCCGCCTCGTCGAGCTTGATCGCCGCGCACAGGCCCGCGAAGCCGGCGCCGATGACAAGGTGGTCGACGGTCTGCTCGGTCATGGGGAGGACGCTATTGGCGTTATTGAACAAGTGTCAATAGACTGCGGTGCGTGACCGCAGGCACACCCACCCGCACCCGCCTCACCCCCGACGAGCGCCGCTCGCAGCTGCTCGACCTCGGGGTGCGGCTGCTCGCCGACCGCTCGCTCGACGAGCTGAGCATCGACCTGCTCGCCGAGGAGGCGGGCATCTCCCGTGGCCTGCTCTACCACTACTTCGGCAACAAGCACGCCTTCCACGAGGCCGTCGTGCGCCGCGCCGCCGACGACCTCGTCGCCCAGACCGCCCCGCCACCGTCGGGCGACCCGCTCGCCCGGCTCGCGGCGTCGATGACGGCGTACGTCGACTACGTGGTGAGCAACTACGCGGGCTACCTCTCGCTGGTCAAGGGCGCCCAGGGCGGCAACGAGACCCTCCGGGCCATCTACGACGAGGCCCGCTCGGCCCTGACGGACCGGATCTTCACCGAGGACGCCCAGGGCGACCTGATCCCCGACACCCCGGTCATCCGGCTCGTCGTGCGCGGCTGGTCGGCCATGGCCGAGGAGCTGGTGCTGTCGTGGGTCGCCGACCCCGCCGGCGTCTCCCGCGCCGAGCTCGAGCACGTGCTCGCCTCGTCCCTGCCGGCGCTGGTGGCCGCGGAGGTGTGACCACGGTGGTCGAGGAGGTTGCGCAGCAACCGTCTCGAGACAGGCGCTGGCGCGCCTTCCTCGACCACCGTGTGCTTCAGTCTGCGTCCTCGCCCACCCTGTGGTGCAGGAAGGCCAGCGCCTGCTCGACCCGGTCGGCGACCGTGCCGTGCACCTCGACCCACGGCACGCCGTCGTCGCCGAGGGTGTCGCGGAAGCGCTGCTGCATGGCGTGCCGCACGTGCTCGCCGTCGCGCAGGCCGTCCTGCACGAACGGGATCTCGTCGCCGGTGAGGATCCGCGCCGCCGGACGCACCTGGTCGGCCGCGGCCGTGGCGACCTCGGGGGAGAGGTGGCCGACGTACCGCTCGTGCCACAGGGTCGTGGCCTGGTTGTCGGTGTCGCAGACCAGCCACGGCACCGGCGTACGACGGGCGGCGGCCTCCTCCCAGGCGCGCTGCTCGCGCACCACGTGGACGAACTCCTCGGTGCGCCAGGGCGCGTCGAGCCCGCCGGGCCGGACCTCCGACCAGTGCCGGCCGAACTCCGGCACCCACGGGCAGCCCAGCCGCTCCGCCAGCGCGGCGGCCAGGGTGGTCGAGCCCGTCGACTCGGCGCCGGTGACGACGACGCGGCGGACGTACCAGGCGCGCACCGGCGGGGCGAGGAACGCCCAGTGGCCGCCGGGGTCGGCGCGCACGGCCGTGCCCGAGACCGGCACCTCGACCCGGCCCGGGTCGACCTGCACCCAGGTCGCGCCGAGCCGGCGGGCCAGCTCGGCGCCGTAGTCGTCGGAGGTGAAGGCCGCGTCGACCGGCTCGTCGAGCAGGCCGGTGATGACCTCCATGTGCCGGTCCCAGATGTCGGGGTCGTCGAGGTCCACCGGTGTCTCGTCGTGGGCCGCCACGAGGTGCACGTCGGGGAAGAGCTCGGCCACCCAGCCGACCCGGACGTCGAGCGGCGCGTCCTCCTCGCGACGGGCCAGCACCTGCACGGTCACCCGGTCGCAGGCGGCCCGTGCCTCCTCGACGAGGTGCTGGTGCCCGGCGTGCAGCGGCCAGAACTTGCCCAGCACCAGCCCGTGCCGGAAACGGCTCACGCGACCCCCGCTGCGACGGGCGCGTCCTGGTCGAGCGTGGTGCGCGCCCGGCGCCACTGCACGAGCCCTGCGACGCACAGGCCGAGGAACACGACGTACAGGCCGGCGGTGAGCCAGAGGCCCTTGTGGGCGTAGAGCGGGATGTAGACCAGGTCGGCGGCGATCCAGAACCACCAGTTGGCGACCCACTTGCGCGAGAGCATGAACTGCGCGACCAGGCTGAGCGCGGTCGTCAGGGCGTCCCAGCCGGCGACCGTGGAGTCGGTCCAGGTCAGCAGCACCCACTGCAGGGTCGCGGTGATGACCGCGACGGCGACCAGGCACCCGACCAGGGCCCGGGCCGACGGGTCGTGGACCACGACGCCGGTGCCCTGCTCGCCGCCGCGCACCCACCAGTACCACCCGAGCAGGGCGAGGCCGATGTAGACGACCTGCAGCCCGGCGTCGGCGTACAGGCCGACGGGGACGAAGAGGGCGATGAACAGCACGTTGTTGGCGATGCCGACGGCGAAGTTGGCCACGTGCTGGCGCACCACGAGGTAGACGCAGAGCAGGCCGGTGGCGAAGGCGGCGATCTCGGTCCAGTCCATGACGGACCTCCCTGAGCTTGATTTGTTGTCGGTGTGACAAAGATGCGCTGCGGCTTGTTTCGTGTCAAGTCCACAATTAATGTGACGGTGTGAGTGAGTACCCGGTCAGCTACGTCGCTGTCGACGTCGTGGCGTTCAGCATCGCCGACGGCGACCTCGCCGTGCTGCTGGTCGAGCGCGGCGTCGAGCCGTGGCGCGGGTCGCTCGCGCTGCCCGGCGGGTTCCTGCGGCCCGAGGAGGACCTGCTCGCCGCGGCCCGGCGCGAGCTGTGGGAGGAGACCGGGGTCGACGAGCCGGTGCTCGAGCAGCTGCGGTCCTACGGCGCCCCCGACCGCGACCCGCGCGCCCGCACGGTCAGCGTGGCCCACCTCGCCGTGCTGCCGGAGCCGGTGGCCCCGCTCGCCGGCACCGACGCGGCCGGCGCCGCCTGGCACCCGGTCGGCGGCGTACGGCGTGACGCGCTGGCCTTCGACCACGGCGCGGTCCTCGACGACGCGGTGGAGCGGTTGGCCTCCAAGCTGGAGTACACCGCGCTCGGCACGGCGTTCCTGCCCGAGGAGTTCACGCTGGCCGAGCTGCGGGCGGTCTACGAGACGGTGTGGGACCGGCCGCTCGACCCGGGCAACTTCCAGCGCAAGGTGCGCGGGGCCGCGGACTGGGTGGTGCCGACCGGTGAGCAGCGCGCGGCCACGCGGGGGCGGCCCGCGGCGCTGTTCCGCGCCCGCAAGACCGGCACCGAGCCGCTCGACGCGCCGCTGGTGCGCGGCACGGTCTGACGCCACCCCCGATCGTCCCCGGCGCCCGCCGGTCGTGGGGCACCATGGGCGCGTGCTGCTCCGACCCCGCCGACGCCCGGCCCTCGCCGGCGCCGTCGCGGCGGTCGTGCTGGCGCTCGTGGCCGGTTGTGCGGGGGCTCCCGAGGGGCCCGCCGCCCCGGCGCCGAGCACCTCGGCGCCGTCCGGACCGACCGCACCGCCCTCGGAGGCCGCACCCGGCGACCCGGCCGCGCTCGAGGACGCCGAGATCACGACCCCTCCGCCCCCGCCCGAGAGCCAGGTCGACAACGACCTCGTGCGGCTCGCCGCGCTGGCCGAGCGCATCGCCTCGCGGCTGCCGACCCAGCAGCGCCCGGCCGAGGTCGTCGTCGACGGCGCGGGCGAGGCCTGGGTGCCGGGCTCGACGTACCGCGGCGCCTTCGCCGACCCCGACGTCGTCCGCGCCGACGGGCGCTGGTGGGCCTACGCCACCAACACCTCCGGGCGGCACGTCCCGACCCTCGTCTCCGACGACCTGCGCACCTGGACCGCCCTCGGTCCCGACGCGCTGCCGCAGGTCGGGCCCTGGGTGCAGGGCCGCGGCGGGGGCGGCGGCCTCTGGGCGCCCGGCGTCGAGCGCATCGGCGACGGGTGGACGCTGGCCTACTCCGCGCAGTACGGCGTCGTCGGCGGCCAGCGCCACAACTGCATCGGCCTGGCCCGCGGCACCAGCCCGGCCGGGCCGTTCACCCACCTCGGCGACCCCCTCGCCTGCGCGCCGAGCTCACGCCAGGGCGTCATCGACCCCGACCTGTACCTCGACGCCGAGGGCCGGCCGTGGATGCTGTGGAAGTACTCCGGGGAGTACCGCAAGCGGCCCGCCGGCATCTTCAGCCGCCAGCTCAACGCCGACGGCACCGACTGGGCGCCCGGGTCGCAGACCTTCGAGATCCTCACCTTCCAGGGCGGCTGGGAGGGCGACACCATCGAGAACCCCAGCATGGTGACCTTCCGCGACGTCACCTACCTCTTCTACTCCGGCAACTACTGGACCTCCGCCGACTACGCCACCGGGTACGCGATCTGCGAGGGCCCGGCCGGACCCTGCGGCCGCCCCTCGCCGCTGCCGCTCCTCAGCACCGCCACCACCGGCCATCCCGGCCCCGGCGGCGCCACCGCGATCGTCACCCGGGACGGGCGCCGCGAGTCGCTGCGACTCGTCTACCACGCCTGGGAGCCGGGCCGGGTCGGCTCGCTGCGGCGGATGCGCGTCGCCGGCCTCTTCCAGCGCCCCGACCTCACCCTGGAGCTCGTCAACGCGGGGTGAGCCCACGCGCCGCAGCGGCTGACCCACGGTGGTCGAGACACGGTGGTCGAGGAGGGACGGAGTCCCGTCTCGAGACCACGCGCCGCATCGGTTGAGGTGGTCTCGACCCACGGTGGTCGAGGAGGGACGGAGTCCCGTCTCGAGACCACACGCCGCATCGGTTGAGGTGGCCTCGACCCACGGTGGTCGAGGAAGGACGGAGTCCCGACTCGAGACCACACGCCGCATCGCTTGAGGTGGTCTCGAGACAGGCCGCAGGCGGCCTTCCTCGACCACCGTGGGGTCGGGTCGCAGGTGCGCGGCGCGCTCGACCACCGTGGGGTCGGGTCGCAGGTGCGCGGCGCGCTCGACCACCGTGGGGTCGGGTCGCAGGTGCGCGGCGCGCGGTGACACCGCGGGTCGGCGTACGACCTAGGCGTCCCAGGACTCCCGGCCGTCACCGGTGATGGGGATCGACCGGCCGCCGGTGACCTCGGGCCGCAGCGTCGCCTCGCCGAGGCCGCGCACCCGGGCCAGCACCTCGCGCAGTCCGGAGCCGGTGTCGCTGACCACGAGCCCCTGGGCCTCGATGCCGGCCGCGCGGGCCAGGTCGGTGCTGCGGGCGACGTACCACTGCTGGGTCACCACGACCGCCGTGTCGACCCGGAAGACGTCGCGGGCGCGGCGCATCGTGTGCCAGGTGTTGAAGCCGGCGTAGTCGGTGAAGACGTCCTGCGGCGCGACGCCCGCGTCGAGGGCGGCCTGGCGCATCGCGTCGGGCTCGTCGTACGACGCGTCGCCGTTGTCACCGGAGAGCAGCAGCTTCTCGACCAGCCCGGCGTCGTACAGCGAGACCGCCGCGTCGAGGCGCTCGCGGACGACCGGCCCCAGCGTGCCGTCGGGTCGCACGAGGGAGCCGGGCACGATGGCGACCTGGGCCGGTCGGACCGTGGCCAGGTCGTCGGTGACGTGGTCGTCGCTGCGCAGCAGCACGACCGCGTTGGCCACCGCCACGACCGCGACCGCCAGCACCGCGCCCGCGAGGGCGGCGATCCGCACCCGTCGACCCCACCGCTCCATGCGGCGAGTCTAGGAGCGCGGCCCGCCACCCGTCGGGATCACGCGCTGAGGTCGTAGAGGGTGACCCCGTCGACGGTCTGGGCGGGGTAGGTGGCCGCGACCCAGGTGGCGATCTCGCCGTCGCCGCCGGGGCCGCCGCCGAAGCCTCCACCCCCGAGGCCGCCGCCCCCGGCGATGAACCAGTGGATGCGCCCCTCGGCGACGTACTGCTGGAACTCCGCCAGCGTCGGGCTCGGGTCGCTGCCGTTGAACCCGCCGATCGGCATCACCGACCGCTCGGTGGCCAGCTGGTAGCCCGCGGCCGAGTTGGACCCGACGGTTGCGGCCACCCAGTCGTAGGCGTCGGCGTCCTGCAGCAGCAGCGCGGTGACCGCGCCGGTCGAGGTGCTGCCGTCGATCAGGCCACCCACACCACCCTGGCCACCACCTGGGCCGCCACCCGCGCCGCCACCGCGCGGCCCGGACCCGCCGGCCGTCGCCGGACCGGCCGAGGGGATGGAGCCGGTGTGCGGGGTCGCCGCCGTCGCCACGCTGGACGCCGCCGGGCCGGCCAGCGTGGTGACCAGGACCGCCGCGGCCACGAGCACCGCGGCCGGCCGGGGCAGGTGCCGCACGACCACCACGAGCATCGCGGCGGCGAACCCGACCACCACGACGGCCCAGCGCAGCCAGGGCAGCCAGTCGGGGGTGCGGTCGAGCAGCACGAACGACCAGGCCGAGGTCAGCGCGGCGCAGCAGCCGAGCACGCCCGCGGCCACGAGCGAGTCCCGGCGCTGCCACAGCGCCCAGGCGCCGAGGGCGGCACAGGCGGCGATCGCCGGGGCCAGGGCCACGGTGTAGTAGGCGTGGTAGATGCCGGCCATGAAGCTGAACGTTGCGGCGGTGACGACCAGCCACGACAGCATGCTGGTCGCGGCGGCCTTGACCGGGCGGCGGCCGGCCCAGGTCGCGGCCACGCCGAGCACCAGCGCGGCGGGCAGCAGCCAGGCGACCTGTCCGCCGTTCTCGGTGCCGAGGAGCCGGAACAGCCCGGTCGAGCCCCAGCCGCCACCGCCTGCGCCGCCGACCGACCCGACCTCGTCGCCGGTCAGCCGGCCGAAGCCGTTGTAGCCGAAGGTCAGCTCGAGGAAGTCGTTGGTCTGGCTGCCGCCGATCCAGGGCCGGCTCGACGCGGGCCACAGCTCCACCACGGCCACCCACCAGCCGCCGGCCACGACCATCGAGCCCAGCGCGGCCAGGAGGTGCAGCACCCGGCGCCGCCACGGCACGGTCGCGAAGACGGCGTACGTCAGCGCGAAGCCCGGCAGCACCAGGAAGGCCTGCAGGGTCTTGGTCAGGAAGGCCAGGCCGAGCAGCGCCCCGCCGAGCACCAGCCAGCGCACGGCCCGCTCGGTGCCGTCGGGCTCGAGCGCCCGCAGGGTGGCGTACGCCGCGCCGGTCATCAGCAGCACGAGCAGCGCGTCGGGGTTGTTGAAGCGGAACATCAGGGCCGCCACCGGCGTGGTCGCCAGCACCAGCCCGCCGAGCAGCCCCGCCCAGGCCGAGCCGGTCGCGCGCCGGACGGTCGCCACGACCAGGGCCACCGACGCGACGCCCATCAGGGCCTGCGGCACCAGGATGCTCCACGACGACAGCCCGAAGACCCGCACCGAGAGCGCCATCGGCCACAGCGCCAGCGGCGGCTTGTCGACGGTGATCGACCCGGCGGCGTCGGAGGCGCCGAAGAAGAACGCCTGCCACGACTCCGATCCGGCCTGGGCCGCGGCGGAGTAGAACGAGTTGGCCCACCCCGACGCGCCCAGGCCCCAGAGGTAGAGCACCGCGGTGCCGACCAGCAGCACGGCGTACGCCGCCGACTCGGGCCGCACGCGGCGCCGCGGGGCACCCGGGGCGGGCGGTGGGGTGGCGTCGGGGGTCGGGCCGGCCCCCGGGCGGTCGTCGGTGAGCGTCGTCATGCCGACCACGGTCGGCGGCGCGGCTGGGGCCCGGGTCGGGCCCGGCTGTCAGCGCCCTGTGAGCCGGCGGGCGGGCGGGACGGTGAGGTCGTGCACGACGACGCCGTCGACCACCCGGGCCGGGAAGGTGCGGGCGACCCACCGCTCGATCCGCACGGCCGCCGAGCTGCCGGTGCGGGTGACGGCGAGGTCCTCGCCGTCCGGCTCCTCGCGCACCAGGCGCCCGCCACCGGAGACGAACCAGTGGATCCGGCCCTGGGCGACGTAGCGGCGGAACTCGGCGAACGACGGCGCCGGGTCGGTGCCGTTGAACCCGCCGAGCGGCATCACCGAGCGGTCGGTCGCGAGCTGGAAGCCGGCCGCGGAGTTGGCGCCGGTCACCGCCGCGACCCAGGTGTAGCGGTCGGCGTCGCGCGCGAGCAGCCGGGTCAGGGCGGGGGAGGACCGGCTGGCCGTCAGCAGGTCGCCGACCGACGGGCCGTCGGGGTCGGCCGGCGTCGGCGCCGGCCCCCCGGCGTACGACGGCTCGGGGGCGGCCGGGGGACCGGCGTGGGGGACCGCGCCGGAGTGCGGGGTGGCCGCGGTCTCCACGGAGTACGCCGCCGGGCCGACCAGCCCGGCCAGGAGCGCCGCCGCGGCGAACCCGGCCCCCACCGGCACCGCGCGCCGGTGGGCGTGGGCCACCCGCCACAGGGCGACGAGCGCGAGGGCCAGCACGACCCAGGGCAGCCACGGCGACCACGACCGCTGCGGCCACAGCACCACCAGGGCCATGACGCCGGTCACCACGACGGCCGCCCCGAGGGTGCGGGTGACCACGGCCTCGCCGCGGTGGTGCCAGGCGACCCACGACCCCAGGCCCACGAGCGAGGCGACGCCGGGTGCGAGGGCGACGGTGTAGTAGTCGTGGAAGATGCCGCCCATCAGGCTGAAGACCAGCCAGGTGACGCCGGTCCAGGTCAGCCACAGCACCACGGCAGGGCGTGCGCGGTGGCCCTCGCGCGCGCCGCGGGTCAGCCACAGGGCGAGGACGCCGAGCAGCGCGGCTGCGGGGAGCAGCCACGAGGCCTGGCCGCCGGACCCCGGGTCGAGCAGGCGGAGGACGGTGTTGTGGCCCCAGCCGCGGCTGGTCGAGACCGAGCCGACCTGGTCGCCGGTGAGCCGGCCGACACCGTTGTAGCCGAGGACGAGCTCGAGGGCGGAGTTGCGCTGGGAGCCGCCGATCCAGGGCCGGGTCGCGGCCGGCCACAGCTCGACCGCGACCAGCCACCACGAGCCGAGGACCGTGGTGGCCGCGGCCGCACCGAGCAGGTGCAGCCAGCGGCGCAGCACCGGCGCGGAGGCGAAGAGCAGGTAGGTCAGGGCGAGCGCGGGCAGCACCAGGAAGGCCTGGAGCATCTTGGTCATGAAGGCCAGGCCGACCAGGGCGCCGGCCGCGGCCAGCTACCAGCCGGCCCGCGGCGCGTCGAGCGACCGCAGGGTCAGCACCGCCGCGCCGACCAGCAGCAGCACCAGCAGGCCGTCGGGGTTGTTGAACCGGAACATCAGCACCGCGACCGGCGTCAGCGCCATCACCGTGCCGGCGAGCAGCGCCGCGGTGGCCGACCCGGTCGCCCGTCGTACGCCGTGGTGGACGACGGCGACGGTGGCGACGCCCATGAGGGCCTGCGGCGCCAGCACCGCCCACGGCGAGAGGCCGAACAGCCGCACCGAGAGCGCCATCGGCCACAGCGCGAGGGGCGGCTTGTCGACCGTGACCGACCCGGCGGCGTCGAAGGAGCCGAAGAAGAACGCCTGCCACGACTCGCTGCCCGCCTGGACCGCGGCGGTGTAGTAGGCGTTGGCCCAGCCCGAGGCGCCCAGGCCCCACAGGTAGAGCACCGCGGTCGCGAGGAGGAGCACCGCGAGCGGCGGGACGCGGCGCAGGCGACGGAGGTCGGGCATGGCCTCAGCGTGGACCCAGCGAACCCCGGCCGACCACGCCGCGCAGCCCCTTTCACCCCCTCGACCCGGAAGATTTCCTGGTCGTTGGGGAACGGTTCAGCCGGCGCTCAGGATGCACCCCGGAGCGGTGGCTGAGGTGCGAGCGGAGCGAGCCTCGATCCCCGCGGCTCGGGTGCGTCGGCTGCGGTGGCTACGAGGCTCGTCGCTGGCGCTCCTCGCACCTCAGCCGGCGTGGGCTCAGGCCTGGCTGACGACCTCGGCGAGCTGGTCGAGGCCCCAGGAGAGGTCCTCGTCGGAGACGACCAGGGGCGGGGCGAGGCGGATGGTGGAGCCGTGGGTGTCCTTGGCCAGGACGCCGCGGGCCAGCAGCGCCTCGCAGACCTGGCGGCCCGAGCCGACGCGGGGGTCGACGTCGACGCCGGCCCACAGGCCGCGCACCCGGACGCCGACGACGCCGCGGCCGACCAGCGACTCCAGGCGCGAGCGGACGAGGACCTCGAGGTCGGCGGCGCGGCGCTGGAAGTCGCCCGTGGCGAGGAGGTCGACGACCGCGCTGCCGACGGCGCAGGCCAGGGCGTTGCCGCCGAACGTCGAGCCGTGCTGGCCCGGCTTGAGCACGCCGAGCACGTCGCGGTCGGCGACCACCGCCGAGACGGGCACGATGCCGCCGCCGAGCGCCTTGCCGAGCACGTAGAGGTCGGGGACGACGTCCTCGTGGTCGCAGGCGAAGGTGCGTCCGGTGCGGCCGAGGCCGGCCTGGATCTCGTCGGCAGCGAACAGCACGTTCTCGCGGGTGCACACCTCGCGGATGCCGGCCAGGTAGCCCGGCGGCGGGATGATCACGCCGCCCTCGCCCTGGATGGGCTCGACCAGCACGCCCGCGGTGCGCGGGGTGATGGCGGCCTCCAGGGCCGCGAGGTCGCCGTACGGGACGGTGGTGAAGCCGGGCGCGAACGGGCCGAAGTCGTCGCGGGCCTCGGCGTCGTCGGAGAACCCGACGATGGTGGTGGTGCGGCCGTGGAAGTTGCCGCTGGCCACGATGATCTCGGCCTGGCCGGCCGGGATGCCCTTGACCTGGTAGCCCCACTTGCGGATGACCTTGATCGCGGTCTCGACGGCCTCGGCGCCGGTGTTCATGGGCAGCACGAGGTCCTTGCCGCACAGGTCGCCGAGCTTGGCGGTGAAGTCGGCGAACTGGTCGTGCACGAACGCCCGGCTGGTCAGCGTGAGCTTGTCGAGCTGGGCGTGCGCGGCCTCGAGCAGGCGGGGGTGGGAGTGGCCGAAGTTGAGCGCGCTGTAGCCCGCGAGCAGGTCGAGGTGACGGGTGCCGTCGACGTCGGTCATCCAGGCGCCCTCGGCGTGGGCCACGACCACCGGCAGCGGGTGGTAGTTGTGCGCCGTGCGCTGCTCGGCACGGTCGAACTCGACGGCGGTGCGGCGGTCTGTGGTGGACACGGTCATGTCTGGCCTCCCTCGGCCTCGGGTCTCACCCCCACTGTAGGGGCGGAGGCCAGATTGTCAGACAATCGAGGTGGACCCAAGTCGTCGGAGAGGCGTACGTCGACGAGCGTGTCGCCCGGCTCGCTGGTGAGCACCACGGTGCCGCCGTGGGCGGTGACGATGGCCTCGACCAGCGCCAGGCCGAGGCCGACGCCGCCCTCGCGGTGGCGCGCCGCGTCGGCCCGCGCGAAGCGCTCGAACGCGTGCGGCACCAGCGCCGCCGGGAAGCCCGGTCCGTCGTCGTGCACCCGGAACCCGTCGCGGCGGGCGGTGACGGTCACCGTCGTGCCCGGCGGGGTGTACTTGCGGGCGTTGGTCAGCAGGTTGGTCACCACCTGGTGCAGCCGCTGCTCGTCGCCGTGCACCTCGACCGCCTCGTCAGGCAGGTCGAGGCGCCAGCGGTGGTCGGGGGCGACCACCCGGGCGTCGGAGAGGGCCTCGAGCAGCAGCCGGGTCAGGTCGACCGGCTCGCGCTCGAGGGGGCGTCCGGAGTCGAGGCGGGCCAGCAGCAGCAGGTCCTCGACGAGGGTCGTCATCCGGCGCGACTCGTCGGCCACCTTGGCCAGCGCGGTCGCTGCGGCCGCGGGGTCGTCGGGCCGCCGGCGGGCCAGCTCGGTGTAGCCGGCGATCGTGGTCAGGGGCGTCCGCAGCTCGTGCGAGGCGTCGGCCACGAACCGGCGCACGCGCTGCTCGCTCTCGTGCCGCGCGTCGAGCGAGGTCTCGACGTGGGCGAGCAGGGTGTTGAGCGCGGCGCCCACCTGCCCGACCTCGGTCCGCTCGTCGGTCAGGTGACCGGGCACCCGCTCGGTCACCCCGATCTCGCCCGCGTCGAGCGGCCGGGAGGACACCGAGTGCGCGGTCGCGGCCACCTCGCGCAGCGGCCGCAGCTGGCGGCGTACGACGGCGCGAGCGGCGAGCCCGGCCGTGACGACCGCGAGCAGGCCGAGCAGCAGCTCCAGCCGGACCAGGGAGGCCACCGACTCGTCGAGGTCGGCGGTGGGCAGGCCGGTCACCACGGGACCCGGTCCGCCGTCACCGGTCGTGGCGGCGACGACCCGGTAGCTGCCGAGGGACCCCAGGTCGAGCTGGCGCACCACGCCGTCGGTCGGCACGTCGGCCAGCCGGTCGAGCACGGCGCTGTCGAGGTCGGTGGCGCCGGTGCCGGTGAGCACGACGCCCCGGTCCTGCGCCGGCAGGGCGAACAAGGTGCCGGGGGCCTGGTTGCCCAGCGGGCCGTCACCGCCGTCGACCTGGCCGCCGCCGTCGGGCCGGGGGCCCGGGGGGCGCCCGCCGTCGCCGCGGGGGCCGCGCTCGTTGGCCACCGAGGCCAGCACCCGCTGGTCCAGCTGGTCGGTCAGGCTGGCCCGCATGGCCAGGGTCGTCGCCGTGCCCAGCAGCAGGCTGACCACCGCGACCAGCAGGACCGCGGTGACGACCAGCCGCGAGGTCAGCGAGGCCGGCAGCCTCACGGGACCGGCTTGAGCACGTAGCCCGCACCGCGCATGGTGTGGATCATCGGCTCCCGGCCGGCGTCGACCTTCTTGCGCAGGTAGGAGATGTAGAGCTCGACGACGTTGGCCTGGCCGCCGAAGTCGTAGTTCCAGACCCGGTCGAGGATCTGCGCCTTGCTCAGCACCCGCCGCGGGTTGCGCATCAAGAAGCGCAGCAGCTCGAACTCCGTCGCGGTCAGGCTGATCTCCTGCCCGCCCCGGACGACCTCGTGGCTGTCCTCGTCGAGGGTGAGGTCGCCGACGGAGAGCACCGACGACGCCTGCGCCTGCTGCGCCCCGGAGCGCCGCATCAGCGCCCGCAGCCGGGCCACGACCTCCTCGAGCGAGAACGGCTTGGTGACGTAGTCGTCGCCGCCCGCCGTCAGGCCGGCGATCCGGTCCTCGACGGCGTCGCGCGCGGTGAGGAAGAGGACCGGTACGTCGGCGTCGACCGCCCGCATCCGGCGCAGCACCTCCATCCCGTCGAAGTCGGGCAGCATCATGTCGAGCACGACGGCGTCGGGCTTGAGCTCCTTGGCGGCGGCGACGGCCTTCGACCCCGTGTGCGCCGCCGCCACCTGCCACCCCTCGTAGCGCAGGGCCATCGAGATGAGCTCGGCGATGTTGACCTCGTCGTCGACGACGAGGACCCGCACCGGCGAGCCGTCGGGACGGGTGAGCGCGGGGGCAGCAGGACCGGCCATGAGGACACTGTGGACCGGCTGTCTGTGAGCCCGCTGTGGGCCGCCCGTGAGCCTGCGGTCAGCGACTGCTGGTGGCGGCCGCGACCGGTCGGGCTCAGGGGGCGAAGACCTGGAAGGCCACGTCGTCCGACGGTGACGGCTCGTCGTCACCGAGGTCGGCGACGGTGTGGATCTCGACGTCGCCGGGCTTGCACGCGTAGACCTGGGACGACCAGAGGGCGTCGATGGCGACTCCGGCCGAGGAGGAGTAGTCGGTCGAGACCTGGATGGCGCTGCGCCGCAGGTCGACACCCTTCGACGGGGTCAGGCACCAGATGCCGGTGACCGGCTGACCGTCGTCGAGACCCGGGCTCACCGAGGCGAACCCCACGGTGCGGTTCTTGTCGAGCACGTGGGCGATGCCGCCGGTGGGGCTGTCGACGCGGGTGACGAACGCGTAGGCCCGCCCGATGGCCGGCCGGGGGCGCAGGGACGGGTCGAGGTCGGCGGCCTTGACCCCGCCGTTGCGCAGGTCGGCGGAGGTGAGGCTGCCGTTGCGGACGTCGGCGCTGGTGACCGCGCCGTTGCGGATGTCGGCGCTGGTGACCTTGCCGCCGGCGTACCCCGCGGTGCCGGAGGCGGCGACGAGGGCGAGGGCGGCGACGGTGAGGACCGGGACGGTGGGCTTCATGGGCGCGGACCCTAGGCCGGTGCCGGCCCGCGCGCATGACACGGAGTGACTAGTCCGGCGGGACCCTCCCGGCCCGGTAGGCCCCCGGCGTCACCCCGACGAGAGCGGTGAACTCGCGACCGAAGTGGGCCTGGTCGTAGAACCCGTGGGCGACGGCCAGGTCGGCCAGCGAGCCGGTCCAGCCGGCGTCGAGCGCGGTGACCACGTCGTGCATCCGGTGGCGGGCGAGGACCCACTTGGGCCCGACGCCGACGTAGCGGGCGAACAGCCGCTCCAGCGACCGCCGCGACACCCCGTGCCGCGCGGCCACGTCGTCGACGCGGACCAGCGAGCGGTCGGCGAGCATCTCGGCCACCACCTCGATCAGCAGGGCGTACGCCGCCTCGTCGGCCCCCGGGGTGCCCGCGGCGAGGACAGACAGCGCGGCGTCGGTCGCGGCCGCGGCCGCGGCGGGCTCGACCGGGTGCGCCAGGCCGTCGAGCTCGGCGAGCGCGTCGTGCACGCCCGCGGGCAGGAGGTCGGCGCCCGGGACCGTCGCGTCGACCAGGGCCCGGGCGTCGGCGCCGGTGAGCGCCACGAGTGCGCCGGGCCGCAGCTTGGCGCCGTGCACCCACCCCCGGCCGGCCACCGCGACGTCGAAGCGCCGCGTGGTCACCCCGGTCACCAGCACGGCCGCGCCGGCGGCCTCGGGGCGGCGGGCGGTGCCCCGCTCGACGGTGACGTTGCACGTGGGGTGCGGCACCACCGCGCTGGGGAGGACCGTGCCCTCGGGCAGGTCCCACGCGAGCGTCCAGTGGTAGTCGACCCAGCGCGCGGTCGCCGGACCGGGCTCGGTGCGGTCGAGCTGCACGTGGCGCGCGAGCTCGGCCGGTCGCAGGATGCCGGCCCGGGTCGTGGTGGCCGGCGCCGTCGCGTTTGTCCTAGCAGCCACCTCGCCAGCCTAGGGACGATCGGGGACATGACGCAGACCCCCGCCGCCCCGCCCGCCGTGCTGAAGATGACGACCCTCGACTGCGGCGACGTGGCCGCCGAGTCCGCCTTCTGGGCCGGCCTCCTCGGCTGGTCGGTGGTCCACCAGCAGCAGGAGTACGCGATGCTCGCCGGTCCTGGCGACCAGCCGGCCCTCGGGCTCGGCCTCGTGGTCGACCACCAGCCGCCCGCCTGGCCCGACGAGGGCGGGCGCAAGCAGTTCCACCTCGACCTGGCCTGCGCCGACGTGGCTGCCGCCGAGGCCCGCGCGGTCGAGCTGGGTGGCGCGGTGGCCGACCCGCAGCCGGGTGAGACCTGGCGGGTCCTCCTCTCGCCCGCCGGCCACCCGTTCTGCCTGACCGACGCCGCTCGCTGGTAGCCCGCCGGTCCGGGTTCAGAGGCCCTCGGCGAAGCGCAGGAAGGCGCCTTCGGCCCCCACGCCGTAGCGCGAGGCGAGGGCGTGGCCCAGCAGCGCCACCCCGGCCGGGACGGGTTGCTCCCACTGCACGGTGTACTCGGTGCGACTGCGGCTCGAGCACCAGTTGGTGCTCCCCGTCCGGCGGAAGCGGGCGAGGCGGGCCCCGTCGAGGACCAGCTCGGCCCGCTTGGCGCCCGTGTGCCTGAGGCGGGCCGTGCGGCCCTCCCACTGCACGTACCAGTCGTCCTCGGCGCGCCGGTTCCTCGCCGTGCTCTCGACGACGTGACCGACGAGGCCGGGTGCGTGCACGGTGCGCTGGTCGTGGTGCAGCAGGAGGACTCCGAGGGCTTGGCTCTCGACCCGGTACGGCGCCGCACCGTCCTCGACGGGGGTGACGAGCACCGGCCCGTGGACCGTGTCGGCGGCCCAGCCGGGCGGCTCCACCGGGATCTGGCCCGCCTGCTTGATCACGGTGATCACACGCTTGGCCGTCCGTCGCAGGTCCATGCGGCCCAGCATCCCCGCTCGTGGGTGTCCCATGCCCGAGGCACAGCCCGCCCACAGGCCGCGTGCGCACCGTGACGGCATGACCGAGACGACGCACGACCCCGCGCACCCGGCTCCTGCCGCCCGCCCCGCTCACCGCACGCTCGGCCTCAGGGCCGCCGGCGGCGTCGCGGTGGTCGCCCTCCTGCTCGGCGGTGCCGGCGGTGCGGCGCTCGGGGCCCTGTCCTCCGGCGTCGACGACGGCGGCACCGGTCCCGGCGGGGGAGGACCGGGCGGACGGCAGGGCCAGTTCCAGGGCCCGTTCCAGGGCCCGTTCCAGGGCCAGGCCCCGGGCGGCCAGCAGCAGGCGCCGCAGGGTCAGCTCCCGGGCAGCCAGCCCGGGGTGCCGCCAGGCAGCGGCCTCCCGCCGGGGACGACCCCGCAGGACGACGTGCAGCCCGACACCGGCGCCGGCGGCACCACCTCGACCTGACGGGGCGCGCACGACCGGTCGTGGACCCCGAGCCCGCGGAGACCCAACCGATCCGGCTCGACCTGCGTCCAAGGGGGTGGAAGGGTGCCGCAGGGCACCACCTCGACCGGACGGGCGGGACCGCATGGGCAGGCGCGAGGAGCGGGAGCAGGCGTTCACCACCTACGTCGCCGAGCGGCGTCCGCACCTCCACCGCACGGCGTACCTGCTGTGCGGCGGTGACGGCCACCGGGCCGAGGACGTCGTGCAGCAGGCGCTGGCCAAGCTGTACGCCGCGTGGCCGCGGGTCGCCCGGGCCGGCTCGATCGACGCCTACGCCCGGCGGGTGCTGGTCAACGCCCACCTCGACGAGGTGCGTCGTCCCTGGCGGCGCGAGCGCCCGGTCGCCGACGGCCTCGACCGCGCCGCGCCCGCCGGGCCGACCGTGGAGGAGACCGACGCGTTGTGGACCGCGCTCGCGGCCCTGGCGCCCGGCCAGCGCCGGGTCGTGGTGCTGCGCCACTACCTCGGGCTGTCGGTCGAGGAGACCGCCGCCGACCTGGGCGTCAGCCCCGGGACGGTGAAGAGCCAGACCGCCGACGCGCTCGCCCGGCTGCGCGTCGCCCTCGCGGACGGAGCGACCCGATGACCGAGCCCACGCCCGACCCCCGCACGAGCGCGCTGCTCGAGCAGCGGCTGCACGACCTGGCCGCCCGTGCCGTGCCGCCCGCCGTGCCGGTCGCCGACGACGTCGCCCGCGGTCGTCGTCGCGTACGCCGCCGCCGCGCCGTCCTCGGCGCATCGGCGCTCGCCGCCGTGCTGGTGGTGGGCGGCGCGGCCGGGCTGGCCCGGTCGGGCCCCGACGACCGGGCCGTCGACCGCACCCCGGTGGCCACGTCGACACCCACCCCCACCCCGACCCCGACGACGGCCCCGACGACGGCCCCGACGACCTCCACGGCGCCCCCCGCCGCGCCGGCCGACCCCCGCGACGCCCAGCAGCTGCTCACCGACTGGCGCGACGTCGTCGCCTCCTACCTCGACCGGCGGGACCAGCACCTGGAGCGGGTGCCCAGCAACGTCCAGTCGGGCAGCGGGCTCGGGACCAAGCTGGGCTGGTCGCAGGCGGGCTCCGACGGGCTCGGGATGGTGCAGCTCTTCGTCAGCAGGACCTGGGCGGACCAGTGGTACATGTGGTGCGACAGCTCCCAGGACTGCCGCGACCTCACGGTCCGCGGACCCGACGGGGGCGAGGTGGCGGCCCGGGTCATGGAGGCCGACGGCGAGACCTGGGTCGGGGTGCAGCACGACGGGTTCGTCGTGGCCCTCATGGTCGACGCGCTGTTCGGCAACAACGCGGTGGTGCCGGTCGACGGGTTCGACGTCTCGGTGCGGACCCTGGCGCGGGTGGCTGCGGACGACCGGTTCTCGATGCCGACCGCCGAGCAGCAGGCGGGGGTCGACCGGGCCTTCGGCTGGCCCGGGTGACCGGCGGGCGGGACGCAGGGAGGCGGGTCAGGCCTCCGGCTCCCACCGCAGCAGGTCGCCGGGCTGGCAGTCCAGCGCCTCGCACAGCGCCTCCAGGGTGGCGAACCGGACCGCCTTGGCCCGGCCGTTCTTGAGCACGGCGAGGTTGGCCGGCGTGATGCCGACCCGGTCGGCCAGCACCCCGACCGGCATCTTGCGCCGGGCGAGCATGACGTCGATGTCGACGACGATGGGCACCGCGCGGCCTCAGATGACCGCGTCGAGCTCGGTGCGCAGCGCCACGGCCTGGGCCAGCAGCGCGCGCAGCACGAGGACGAGCAGGGCGACGCCGAGCACGAGCACGCCGGCGCCGCCGATGAGCAGCACCACGCCCGGCGCGACGTCCTCGCCCGGCGCGGCCACGGCCCCCAGCGCGAAGAGCAGCAGCGCCGCGACGGCGGCCGACGCGGCCACGGCGTCGACGTAGCGGAAGGAGGTCTGGGAGAAGACCGCGCCGCGTCGTACGAGCGTGGTGAGGCGCCAGGTGCAGACCATCGTGACCTGCACGCAGACGATGCCGAGCAGCACGATGGCGACCACCGGCCAGCGGACGCCCGCGGGTGCGTCATCGAGGTCGGCGGCGAGCAGCGGGACCATCACGACCTGCACGAACAGCGAGCCGGCCAGGCCCAGGGCGAGCACCACGCGCAGCGCGGTGACGGTGGAGCGGGGCATCGGGGACCTCCAGGTGTCGAGCAACGGCCACAATCTATCGAGATTCGATAGGTCGGGCAAGGGGTGACCCGTTCGCCGACCCGCCCGGGCACCCGGCAGAATGGACGGACCATGACCGAGTCGGCGCTGGAGCAGGGCATCTCCTACCCGCCCGACCTCCCGGTCAGCCAGCGCCGCGACGACATCGCCGCCGCGATCCGCGACCACCAGGTCGTCGTCGTGGCCGGCGAGACCGGCTCGGGCAAGACGACCCAGCTGCCCAAGATCTGCCTCGAGCTCGGCCGCGGCCGCGACGGCGTCATCGGCCACACCCAGCCCCGCCGCATCGCGGCGCGGTCGGTGGCCGAGCGCATCGCGAGCGAGCTCGGCACCGCGATCGGCGAGCCCGACAGCCCGGTGGGCTACCAGGTGCGGTTCACCGACCGCACCTCGCGGGCCACCCGGGTCAAGCTGATGACCGACGGCATCCTGCTGGCCGAGCTGCAGCGCGACCGGATGCTGCGCCGCTACGACACGATCATCGTCGACGAGGCCCACGAGCGGTCGCTCAACATCGACTTCCTGCTCGGCTACCTCAAGCGGCTCCTGCCGCGCCGTCCCGACCTCAAGGTCGTCATCACCTCGGCCACGATCGACGTCGACCGCTTCGCGACCCACTTCGCCGGGCCCGACGGCACGCCGGCCCCGGTGGTGGAGGTCTCCGGGCGTACCTATCCCGTCGAGGTCCGCTACCGGCCGCTGGTCGACCTCGAGGAGGACGACGACGACGGCGAGCCCCTGGTGCGCGACCAGACCGAGGCGGTGGTCGACGCGGTCAAGGAGCTCGGCCGCGAGGGCGACGGCGACGTGCTCGTGTTCCTCCCCGGCGAGCGCGAGATCCGCGACACCGCCGACGCGCTGTCCTCCGCGCTGGGGGAGCGCGGACCCGAGATCGTGCCGCTGTACTCCCGTCTCTCGGCCGCCGAGCAGCACCGCGTGTTCGCCCCCCACGGTCGCCGCCGGGTCGTGCTGGCCACCAACGTCGCCGAGACCTCGCTGACCGTCCCCGGCATCCGGTACGTCGTCGACACCGGCCTGGCCCGCATCTCCCGCTACTCGGTGCGCACCAAGGTCCAGCGGCTGCCCGTCGAGCCGGTCAGCCAGGCCTCGGCCAACCAGCGCGCCGGCCGCTGTGGGCGCGTCGCGCCCGGCATCGCGATCCGCCTCTACTCGGAGGAGGACTTCGACGCGCGTCCGGAGTTCACCGAGCCCGAGGTGCTGCGCACCAACCTCGCCTCGGTCATCCTCCAGATGACGTCCCTCGGTCTCGGCGAGGTCGCCCGCTTCCCGTTCGTCGAGCCGCCCGACAAGCGCAACGTGCAGGCCGGCACCCAGCTGCTCGAGGAGCTCGGCGCCCTCGACACCACGCCGCGTCCCGCCGCCCCCGAGCCGACGGGTCCCTCCCGGGCTCGCCGCGGTCGCGGGCGGCGTACGGCGCACGAGGGGCCGCGGCTGACCGAGGTCGGCCGGCGGCTGGCCCGGCTGCCCATCGACCCCCGGCTCGCGCGGATGATCCTGGAGGCCGAGCGGCTCGGCTGCGTGCGCGAGGTGGTCGTGATCGCCGCGGCGCTCTCCCTGCAGGACCCGCGCGAGCGGCCGGCCGAGCAGCGCGCGCAGGCCGACCAGCAGCACGCCCGCTTCAAGGTCGAGGGGTCGGACTTCCTGACCTGGCTGGAGCTCTGGCGCTACCTGCGCACCCAGCAGAAGGAGCTCAGCAGCAGCGCGTTCCGCCGCATGTGCAAGCGCGAGCACCTCAACTGGCTGCGCGTCCGGGAGTGGCAGGACTTCGAGTCGCAGCTGCGCCAGGTGTGCAAGGAGATGAAGATCCACCTCGGTCAGCCCGCCGACGTGCCCGACGCCGACGGCATCCACCAGGCGCTGCTCTCCGGCCTGCTCTCCCACGTCGGGCTGCTCGAGGAGCGCGACAAGAAGGACGCCGCGGGTCGCCGCGCCATGCGGGAGTACGTCGGTGCGCGCGGCGCCCGGTTCGCGATCTTCCCCGGCAGCGGCCTGCACCGGAAGAACCCCCCGTTCCTGATGGCCGGTGAACTCGTCGAGACCGGCCGGCTCTGGGCCCGCCAGAACGCCGCCATCGACCCGCTGTGGGCCGAGCGCCTCGGCGCCCACCTGGTCAAGCGCACCTACTCCGAGCCCCACTGGAGCACCAAGCGCGCCTCGGTGCTCGCCCACGAGCGCGTCACCCTGTACGGCGTCCCGCTGGTCGCCGACCGGGTCGTCTCCTACGGCGCGGTCGACCCGGTGGTCAGCCGCGAGCTGTTCATCCGGCACGCCCTGGTGCAGGGGGAGTGGCACACCCGCCACCAGTTCTTCGCCCGCAACCGCGAGCTGCTGGAGCAGGCCTCCGAGCTCGAGCACCGGGCCCGCCGACGCGACATCGTGGTCGACGAGGAGACGCTGTTCGAGTTCTACGACGCCCGGGTCGGCGCCGAGGTGGTCAGCGGCGCCCACTTCGACACCTGGTGGAAGCGCGAGCGGCAGCAGCGGCCGACCCTGCTGACGTTCGACCTCGACATGCTCACCCGCGACGCCGAGGTCAGCGACACCGACTTCCCCGTCGCCTGGCAGGGCGACCGCGCGGGCCTGACCTTCCCGATCAGCTACCACTTCGAGCCGGGCGCGGTCGACGACGGCCTGACCATCGACGTGCCCGTGGCCACCCTCAACCGGGTCGACGACGGCGACTTCTCCTGGAACGTCCCCGGCCTGCGCGAGGAGCTGGTCACCAGCCTCATCCGGAGCCTGCCCAAGAACCTCCGCGTCCCGCTCGTCCCCGCCCCCGACAAGGCGCGCACCTTCCTGCGCGAGGTGCCGGCCGGGGAGGAGCCGCTGCTCGACGCGTTGGAGCGCTGGTGCCGCGCGACGGCCGGGGTCGTCGTGCCCCGGGAGGCGTGGGACTGGGCCAAGGTCCCCGACCACCTGCGCCCGACGTTCCGCGTCGTCGACGAGGGTGGCGCCGAGCAGGCCCGCGGCAAGGACCTGGAGGCGCTCAAGGCGCCGCTGCGGCCTCAGTTCGCGGCCGCGCTCGAGGAGGTCGCCTCCGACACCGGCCTGGCCGCCACCGGCCAGACCGCCTGGACCTTCGGCACGCTGGCGCCCTCGATCACCGAGCGGCGCGCGGGCCACGAGGTGACGGCGTACCCAGCGCTGGTCGACGAGGGCGCGACCGTGGGCCTGCAGGTCTTCGGCTCCCGCGAGGAGGCCGACGCCCGCCACCGCCTCGGCACCCGCCGGCTGCTCGCGCTCGCGGTGCCTGACCCCACCTCCCGCGTGGTCGACTCGCTCACCAACCTCGAGAAGCTCGGTCTCGCCGGGTCGCCGTACGCGAGCGTGGCCGACCTCCTCGCCGACTGCCGGGTCGCGGTGCTCGCCGACCTCGTCGACGACCGGCCCGTCGTGCGCGACGAGGCGTCGTACGACGCGCTGGTGGCCGAGGCGCGCCGCGACCACGAGGCGGCGGTGCGCGCGGTGGTGGGCGACGTCATCGCGGGCCTCGACCGCTGGCGCACCGTCGACAAGGCGCTCGGCGGCCGCGCCGACATGCTCCAGCTGCCGGCCCTGACCGACATGCGCGGGCAGCTGGCGCGGCTGGTGCCCGTTGGGTTCGTGGGCGAGGCGGGGGCGCGGCGGCTGCGCCGCTACCCGGTCTACCTGCGGGCCGTCGAGGCCCGCCGCGAGCGGCTCGACGGTCCCGGCGTCCACCGCGACCGGCAGCTGATGGACCAGGTCCTGCCGCTGCAGGAGGCCTACGACCACCGGGTCGCCGCCCTCCCCGCCGGGCGCCCGCCCGACGAGCGGCTGCGGCGGGTGCGGTGGATGCTCGAGGAGTACCGCGTCTCGCTGTGGGCCCAGCAGCTCGGCACCGACGGCCCGGTCAGCGACCAGCGCATCCGCAAGGCGCTGGGCTGAGTCCCACCCCGGCTGCCTGCACCCCGGGCTGCCTACAGTGGGCCGGTGAGCGAAGCGACCCCGCCGTCCCGGCCCCACCACCGGCCGATGCAGCGCTGGTCGGGGTTCTTCGACGAGGTCGAGGGAGGCGCCGACCCGGCCCTGGTGACCGAGGCCGCCGAGCGGGCGGCCACCGTGCTGGTGCGCGGGCCCGAGGCCCGCGGTGACGCCGGCGTCGCCGAGCGGCTGCTCCGCCTGGCCGACGACGAGGGCATCGAGACCATCGCCGAGGTGTGGTCCGGCTCGCCGGCCGACTCCCTCGCCGGGTGCCTGTGGCGGCTGTTCGTGCTCCGGTCGTGGGTGCACCGCGAACCCGTCCGCGCCGCCCGCGAGTTCGACGCCGGCCGCACCCGCGCCCAGGTCTCCGAGGTGCTCGCCGGCGTCGCCGACCCGCCCGGCCCCGACGAGCTCAAGGCCATGCTCGACGAGGTCCTGCGCGGCATCGCGGTCGGCGACTTCGCCGACGTCCTCCTGCGCGCGGCCGCCTTCGCCCACGTCGTGGCCACCGGCCGTGCCGTCCTCGCCGAGCCGAGCGACAGCGAGGTGCGCCGGATGCTCGGCCTCGCCGAGCAGCTCGAGGCCGCCGGCCACCTCGAGCTCGCGGGTCGCCTGGCCTGACGCGGCTGCCGAGGCGCTTCTGGGGGATACGTTGAGTCCTGGTTGCCCTGAGAGCCGTCTTCACCGGGCAACGCGGGCTCAACGTATCCCGCTGCGCCCGCAGCCCCGGGTGACGATCTCCACATCCTCGCAAGAAGTCGCCGAGACCCCTTGGGGAACATCCAGCGGCGAGTAACGTTGTACCCGTCGAGCACGTCGGGCTGTGGCAGCCCCGGGTCCCACAACAAGCCGCTACGAGCGGCCACGCGCCGTGAGGCGCTCCCGGTCCGGCGTGTTCGACGTCTCGTCTCCCGGGAGGAGGGCGGTCCGGCCCTCGCTGGGTAGGGTGACGCGGTCCACCCGCAGCCGCCGCCCCGCCGCCAGCCCCGAGGAGCACGATGAGCCGACGTCCCCGACGCCGGCTGGTCGCCGTGGCCTCCGCCGCCGCGCTCCTGGCCGGCGCGCTGGCCGCGTGCAGCGGCGAGGCGCCCGCGCCGGGGGCGCCCGACCCCGGCGCCGACGGCCGCACCAGCCTGACCTTCGGCGTCTTCGGCCCCGAGCCGGTCGTGGCGGCGTACCAGCAGATGGTCGACCGCTACAACGAGACCGCCGAGTCCGTCCGGGTCGACATGCTCACCTGGCCCAGCCAGGCCGCGATGCGCCAGGACGTCGCCGAGGGCGCCGGCCCGCCCGACGTCTACCTCGTCTCGCGCCAGGACCTCGGCACGGTGATCGAGCAGGAGCTCAACGTGCCGCTCTTCGAGCTCCTCGAGGCCCGCGACGTCAGCTACGGCGACCGCTACGCCCAGCCCGCCATCGAGGCGTTCTCCGCTGACGACGACCTGCAGTGCATGCCGTCGACGGCCTCGCCCGAGGTGGTCTTCTACAACACCGACCTCGTCGACTTCGACCGCATGCGCGAGCGCGGCCTGCCCGCGCCGGAGGAGGAGCCGCTCGACGGCTGGACCTTCGAGGAGTTCGCGGCCGCGGCCGCGTTCGCCAGCCGCCGCGGCGACAACCGCGGTGTCGCGGTCGAGCCCGACCTGACCCAGCTGGCGCCGTTCCTGCTCTCCGGCGGCGGCTCCCTGTACGACGACGGCGCCGACCCGACCTCGCTCGCCCTGGCCAGCAGCGACAACATCGACACCCTCGAGACGGTCCTGCGGCTGCTGCGCGACCCCACGGTCACCCTGAGCGACGAGCAGCTGGCCGAGGCCTCACCGCTGGAGTGGTTCGAGCGCGGCCGGCTCGGCATGGTCGTCGGCACCCGCGAGCTGGTGCCGCAGCTGCGCGAGGTCGAGGGCCTGTCGTTCGACGTGATGCCGATGCCGCAGGTCGGGAGCGCGGCCACGGTCGGCGACCTGACCGGCCTGTGCATCGCCCCCGGTGACCACGAGCAGCAGTCGGCCGACTTCCTGGTCCACGCGATCTCCGACGAGTCGGTCGCGCCCCTGGCCCGCAGCGGCTACGTCGTGCCGTCCAACGTCGCCGTGGCCCGCTCGGCCGCGTTCCTGCAGCCGGGCGAGCAGCCCGAGCACGCCGGGGTCTTCAACGCCAGCCTCGACGCGCTGCGCCTGGTGCCGATCGTCGAGGACCCCACCGGCCTCGACGAGGCCGTCGGGCCGCTGCTGGAGCAGATGCTGACCGCTCCGGGCGTCATCGACGTCGAGGAGCTCGCCGCCGAGGCCGACGAGGCGTCGCGGGCCGTGCTCGACCCCGACTACACCCCGTCGCCGTCGGAGGACCCCTCGGCGTCCTGAGCCGACCGCTGGCTGCGGGCTCGTGCCCGGTCGGCCCGGGCCTGCTCGTCGGCGTCGAGGACGGCCCGCACGATGACCGGCGCCGTCAACGCGACCTGCCAGGGCCGGGCGCCGAGGCCGGTGAGCAGGTCGACGACGCCGTCGAGCAGCTCGCCCGGGTCGCGGGTCGCGGGCGGGGCCCACAGGACCCGGCGGAGCGTGTCGGGGGTGAGCAGGTTCTCGGCCGGCACGACGTGGTGCTCGGCCAGCTCGGCGACCGCGGCCCGCGCCAGCTGCAGGCGTACGGCGGCGACCGGGTCCTTCTCGGCCCACGCCCGCGGCGGGGGCGGACCGTCGCCGCGCGGCTGGCGCGAGGGCAGCTCGTCCTCCTCCATCGCGGCGACCTCGGTGAGCGCGTCGACCCAGCGGGCGGCGTACCGCTCGGCGCCGCGGCCGTGGAAGCCGGGCGTGGACTGCAGGGCGGCCCGGTCGGTGGGCAGCGCGGTGGCGGCGGCGACGATGGCGGAGTCGGGGATGATGCGGCCCGGCGTGACGTCGCGGCGCGCGGCCAGCTCGTCACGGGTCTCCCACAGCGCCTTGACCGCGGCCAGCGCGCGCCGACCGCGGACCCGGTGCAGGCCCGAGGTGCGGCGCCAGGCGTCGACCCGGGGGGTCGGGGTGAAGAACCGCAGCGCCTCGAACTCCTGGCGCGCCCACTCGTCCTTGCCGGTCTCCTCCAGCTCGGCGGCGAGCCGGTCGCGGAGCTCGACGAGCACCTCGACGTCGAGGGCGGCGTACTCGAGCCAGGCCTTCGGCAGCGGGCGCGTGGACCAGTCGGCGGCTGAGTGCTCCTTCTTCATCCGGAAGCCCAGCAGCGTCTCGACGAGCGTGGCCAGGCCGACGCGGGGGTAGCCCAGGAGCCGGCCGGCGAGCTCGGTGTCGAACAGCGCCGAGGGCCGCAGCCCGACCTCGGTCAGGCAGGGGAGGTCCTGGGTGGCGGCGTGCAGGATCCACTCGGTGCCGTCGAGGGCCTCGGCCAGCGGGGCGAGCGTGTCGAGGGCGACGGGGTCGACCAGGGCCGTGCCGGCGCCCTCGCGGCGCAGCTGGATGAGGTAGGCCCGCCCGGAGTAGCGGTAGCCAGAGGCGCGCTCGGCGTCGATGGCCACCGGGCCGGTGCCACCCGCGATGGCGGCCGCGACCCGGGCCAGGCCCTCGGGGGTGTCGGTGAGCTCGGGCAGCCCGTCGGCGAGGGTGAGCAGCTCGGCCTGCGGGGGCTCGGGGGCGTCGGGGGCCTCGGCCGGCTCGGTGTCGGCGGTGGGGTCGGCGGTGGGGTCGTCGGTGGGCGTCATCGGCCGGGGCTGCCCCGCTGCCCGCGGCGGCTGGGCAGCACGGCCACCCCGTCCGGCACGGGCTCCAGTCCCGATGCGGTGCACAACAGCTCGCCCCAGGCCTCGACGTGGGGCGCGATGTCGAGACCGGCCGGACCCACCACGGGCGTCCAGGAGGCGCGGACCTCGACCTGGGCGGTGCCGCCGTCCTCGGCCATGCCGCCGAAGGACTCGGTGACCACGCGGGTGACGGTGCCCGAGGCGTGGGTGTGCTCGGCGCCGTGGGCCTCGAGGGCGTCGACCAGCCACGACCAGCCGACCTCGGCCAGCATCGGGTCGGCCACCAGCTCGAGCTCGACCTCGCAGCGGCAGTAGGCCACGCAGCGGAACGTGCCGTCCCACGCGTCGTTGCCGGCCGGGTCGTGCAGCAAGATGATCCGGCCCGTGCCGACGTCGACGCCGTCGACGGTCACGTCGGCCGACAGCGCGGCGGCGTGGGGCGCGATGCGCTGGGGCGCGGGCATCTCCTCGCAGAAGACCTCGGGACGCAGCGGGGCGGCACGCATCGCGGCGACCGCGGCCCGGAACTCGCCCGGCGCGGCGCTCTGCTCGCCCGTGGGCTGGCGCACGACCATGAGGTCAGGGTAGGTGCGCCCGGGGACAACCGATATCGGGACACGCCCGAGCGAGTGGGAGGCTTGGCCCGTGGCACCGCACCCCGACCTGGCGCAGAGCGCCTTCCTGCAGGCCGTCCGAGGCGAGCCCGTGAGCCACACGCCCGTGTGGTTCATGCGCCAGGCGGGCCGCTCGCTCCCGGAGTACCTCCGGCTGCGCGAGGGCGTCGGGATGCTCGAGTCGTGCATGCGGCCCGACATGGTCGTCGAGATCACGATGCAGCCCGTGCGCCGGTACGGCGTCGACGCGGCCATCTTCTTCAGCGACATCGTCCTGCCGCTCAAGGCGGTCGGGGTCGACCTCGACATCAAGCCCGGCGTCGGTCCCGTGGTCGCGCAGCCGGTGCGCACCCTCGCCGACGTCGAGGCGATCCCCGACCTCACGCCCGACCACGTCCCGTTCATCACCGAGGCGGTCCGCGGCCTGGTCGGCGAGCTGGGCGGCACGCCGCTCATCGGGTTCGCGGGCGCGCCGTTCACCGTGGCGTCGTACCTCGTGGAGGGCGGGCCGTCGAAGGACCACGCCCGCACCAAGGCCATGATGTTCGGCGCCCCTGACGTGTGGGACGCGCTGATGCGCAAGATCGCCGGCATCGCCGCGGCCTACCTCGAGGTGCAGGTCGCGGCCGGGGCCTCGGCGGTGCAGCTGTTCGACTCGTGGGCCGGCGCGCTCACCCCCGGCGACTACCGCGCCTCGGTGATGCCCCACTCCGCGCGCGTGCTGGCGGCCGCGGGCGAGCTCGGCGTGCCGCGCATCCACTTCGGCGTCGGCACCTCCAACCTGCTCGGCCTGATGGGCGAGGCGGGCGCCGACGTCGTCGGCGTCGACTGGCGCACCCCGCTCGCCACCGCGGTGCCGCAGGTCGGCGACCGCGCCGTGCAGGGCAACCTCGACCCCACCCTCGTCTTCGCCCCGACCGAGGTCATGACGGCCCGCGCCGCCGAGGTCATCGAGGCCGGCCGCGCCGCTCGCGGCCACGTCTTCAACCTCGGCCACGGCGTCATCCCCGCCACCGACCCCGACCAGCTCGCGCGGCTGACGGAGTTCGTGCAGACCTACCCGCTCTGAGCCGGTCGCCGCGGCCGGACGCTCCGCAGGGGCGCCCGTAGGCTCCGGTCATGGCGCAGACCCTCGGCAAGGGCCAGAACGTCCCCCTCCCACCCGGACCGGTGGCCGTGCAGGTGCAGGCGGCGGCGGCCGTCGACGTCTCGGCGCTGCTGCTGACGGCCGCGGGGAAGGTCCGGGGGGACGACGACTTCGTCTTCTACAACCAGCCGTCCGCGGGGGGCGTCCGCCACCGCGCCGACGGGGTCGACGTCGACCCGGCCCAGGTGCCCGAGGAGATCGAGCGCGTCGTGGTCTCCGCGAGCCTCGACGGCGGCGGGCCCGCGACCTTCGGTCAGCTCGGCGGGCTCACCCTCACCGTCTCCGCCGGTGGTGCCCCCGTCGCCACCTTCGTGCCCGACGGGCTGACCACCGAGACCGCGCTGCTCTGCGTCGAGGTCTACCGGCGGCAGGGCGCGTGGAAGCTGCGCGCCGTCGGCCAGGGGTACGCCGACGGGCTCGCCGGCATCGCCACCAACTTCGGCATCACGGTGGGGGAGGAGCCCGCCCCGGCCGCGGCTGCAGCGCCGCCCCCGCCGCCCCCACCGCCCGCTCCCGCCACCCCGGCCGCCCCGGCCGCGGCAGCCCCGCCGCCCCCGCCGCCTCCGCCGCCTCCGGCCCCGGCCGCCCCGGCCGCGGCGCCGGCGTACGGCGACAGCAAGATCACCCTCACCAAGCGCGGCCAGTCGGTCGACCTGACCAAGGGCAGTGGCGGCGCGTTCGTGGTCAACCTCAACTGGAACCAGGCCGCGCCGGCCGACCCCTCGGCCCAGAAGGGCCGCAAGCGGGGGTTCCTGCAGCCCCGGTCCTCGGGCGGGATCGACCTCGACCTGTGCTGCCTGTTCGTGCTCTCGACCGGCCAGGTCAGCGGCATCCAGGCCTTGGGCGGCAGCTTCGGCAGCTACGACCAGGTGCCGTGGATCCAGCTCGACCAGGACGACCGCAGCGGTGCCGCGACGGGCGGTGAGACGCTGCGCATCAACGAGCGGTACGCCGACCGGTTCGACCGCATCCTGCTCTACGCGATGATCTACGAGGGCGTCGCCAACTGGGCCCAGGCCGACGGCATCGTCCGGGTCACGCAGCAGGGCGGCCCGACCATCGAGGTCGCGCTCGACGAGAGCCAGCCGCTGCCGGTCTGCGCGGTCGCGATGCTCACCAACACCGGCGGCGGCCAGATGAAGGCCGAGCGGCTCGTCACCTACCACCGCAGCCAGCTCGAGATGGACCAGGCCTACGGCATCGGGGCGCCCTGGGGCGGACCGGGCCGCAAGTGACGCGTGCGCGCTGGGCGGGGTCTTCGTCATGCTCCGCGCGCTGTCCACGGTGCTCGAGGTCATCTGACGCGCTCGAGGCGGGCTATGGCTTTCCGCCGGGACGCCGAGCACCGCTGAGCACGACGCCCCCGGGGGTCCGTGCCCTCAGCCGTCGAGCCGGGCCCGCAGCTCGGCCACGGTGCTGGTGAACGCCGACTCGAGGTCGACGTCGTAGCAGTCGGCGATCGTCATCACCGCCCACAGGCAGTCGGCCAGCTCGTGCCCGAGGGCCTCGCCGACGTCGGCGGTGCCCGCGTCGCCGCGCACGCCCTCGGCGGCCTGCACCAGCGTGGCGAGGTCGCCCACGTCGCCGACGAAGCCGAGCACCACCTCCTCCGCGGTCCACGAGCGGCCGTAGGCCTCCCGCTCCGCCGCGGCGTAGCGACGGCGCACGGCGCGGGCCTGGTCCTGCAGCTCGGAGAAGTCCACGGCCTCATGGGGCCGGGTCGGTGCGGCTCGGGCCGGGGCTCGGCCGTCAGGGACGCACGGGCGCCGCGGGCCGACGACGACGCAGCAGCACCCGCAGAGGCAGGCCGACCAGCAGGACCACGACGGCGAACGGCAGCACGGCGCCGGCGGCCGTGAGCAGCGCGGTCGCGGTGGCACCGAAGGCGTCGCTCCCGGCCGAGAGGCCGGCCAGGAACCCCTGCTCGTCCTCCGCGCGCGGGGCGGGCGGGTCGTCGCGCTCGATGCGCACCGTGATCGTCGAGTACGACGTCTGGTCGGCCAGCAGGGCCTGGCGCTGCTGGAGGGAGCCGAGGTCGGCCTCGCGCTGGGCCAGCTCGCGCTCGATGCCGACGACGTCGCGGATCGACCCCGCCCGCTCGAGCAGGTCGCCGATGCGCTCGATGCTGCGCCTCTGCAGGGCGGCCCGGACGTCGACGTCGACGACCTGGTCGGCCACGTCGACGGCCGAGGAACCGGAGTCGGTGACGGTGACGTCACCCTCGGCGCCGAGGCGCTCGAGGTCGGTCATGGCCGCGGTGAACACCTCCGTCGGCACCCGCAGAGTCATCGTGGTCAGCACGGCCCCGCCGTCCTCGTCGGCGTCGGTGCTCTCCTCGGCCACCTGGACCTGGCGCGGCCGCAGCGCCTGCAGGACCTCGGTGCGGGTGTCGCGCACGTCGGGGGTGCGGTAGTCGACGGTGCCGGTGCGGACGATCGCGAGCCGGTCGCCGGCCGGGGCCAGGGCGGGCTCGGCGGAGTCGCGCGACCCGCCCGACGCGCCCGTCTCGCTCCCGTCGTCGGCGGCAGACACGCCGCCCGCCGGCTCGGAGACGACCGACGACTCCTCACCGCCGCTGTCGTCGGTGTCGCCTGTCGAGCAGGCAGCCCCGAGCAGGGCGAGCAGCAGGAGGACGGTGGCGAGCGGGACCTGGCGGGTGGCCCGAGAGCGCGGGGGAGAGGTCATGGGGCAGGGACGGGCGCCGGGGACGGACGGTTCCCCGAGCGCCCGCGCCGGTCCAGACCGCCACGGGCGTCAGCCCTGGTAGGCGACCTCCTGGTCGACGACCCAGGTGACGCCGTACGCGTCGACGACGAGGCCGTACAGCGGCGACCAGCCCGACGGGCCGAGCGGGACCAGCACGGTCCCGCCCTGCGCGAGACCCTCGAAGGAGCGGGTCAGCTCGTCGGCGTCGTCGCCGCGCACCGAGACCCAGAACGAGTCCTGGCCGCGCTCCCAGGCCCGGGCCGACGGGACGTCGAAGGCCATCACCCGGAAGCCGGTGGGGGAGGTGACCTGGCCGAACGCGACCAGGTCTGCCTCGCCCACGCCGGGCTCGGGGTAGGCCTCGGCGTGCGTGGCCACGAAGAGGTCGCCGCCGAAGACGGAGTGGTAGTGCTCGAGCGCGGCCCGGGCGGTGCCGCGGAAGTTCAGGTGGGTGGTGGTCTGCACGGTCATGGGAGCCCCTCGGGCGTCGGGGACCGGCCGGTGCCGGTCGACGGGCTCCATGCTGTCGGCAGTGCAGGTCAGGTCCTGTCCGGCACGTGCGGCATCCTGAGGTCATGTCCGGACCGTCGGGTCGCCTCCTGGCGCTCCTCTCCCTGCTCCAGGCCCGGCGCGAGTGGTCCGGCCCCGCACTGGCCGGCCGCCTCGAGGTCAGCGAGCGCACGGTGCGTCGCGACGTCGACCGGCTGCGGGAGCTCGGCTACCCGGTCCGCGCCGTCATGGGCCCCGACGGCGGCTACCGGCTCGAGGCCGGCGCCGACCTGCCCCCGCTGCTCTTCGACGACGAGCAGGCCGTGGCGCTCGCCGTCGCGCTGCGCATGGCCACGGCGTCCGGCGCCGGCATCGGTGACGGCGCCGCCCGCGCCCTGGCCACCGTGCGCCAGCTGCTCCCGTCGCGCCTGCGGCACCGCGTCGACAACCTCGAGGTCGTCGCCCTGCGGCGTACGCCGGGCGCCGGCGACGCGGGTGGTGCGACCGTCGACCCCGAGGTGCTGGTGGTGCTGGCCGACGCCGTCCGCACCCGGCAGGTGGTGCGCTTCGACCACGGCGACCACGGCGACCACGGCGACCACGGCGACACCGACGGGCCGCCCCGGCGCGTCCACCCGCACCACGTGGTCGCCCGCGCCGGCCGCTGGTACGCCGTCGGCTGGGACCCCGACCGCGACGACTGGCGCACGTTCCGGGTCGACCGGATGCGGCTGCGCACCCCGCTCGGACCCCGGTTCGAGCCGCGCGAGCTGCCCGGCGGGGTCGACGTGGCCACGTTCGTGGCCGCCCGCTTCAAGGGGTCCTCCGGCCCCGACGAGTGGCCCTGCCGCGGCGAGGTCGTCGTGCACCTGCCGGCGTCCGCCGTCACGCCGTACGCCGGGGACGCGACCGTGGAGCCCCTCGGCCCCGACCGCTGCCGGGTGCTGGCGGGGTCCTGGTCGTGGGCCGGCCTGGTCGCCTCCCTGGTCCGGTACGACGCCGAGGTCGAGGTCGTGGGACCGCCCGAGCTCCGCGCCGAGATGGGCCGGCTGGCGGCCCGGCTCGAGCGCGCCGCCGTGCCGGCCCAAGACCCCTAGCGCTTGGCGGCGCCCTTGCGCCCCGGCCGCCGCCGGACGCGGGTGACGTTGCCGGTCTGCTCGACGTCGAGGTAGTCCTGGGCGCGGGCGAGGGCAACCAGCTTGGCGAAGCCGTAGTTGCGTGGG
The DNA here is from genome assembly GCF_006346315.1 of Nocardioides litoris. Taxonomy (GTDB): domain Bacteria; phylum Actinomycetota; class Actinomycetes; order Propionibacteriales; family Nocardioidaceae; genus Nocardioides; species Nocardioides litoris. The sequence continues at coordinate 140,695 of NZ_VDMR01000004.1, forward strand.
TCGAAGGAGGCGTGCCGCTTCTGGATGTGGCTGCCGACCGCACTCAGGTGGGACCAGCCGTCGTCGTCCGAGGTGCCGTCGATCGCCGACTGGAAGATCCGAGGCAGGTCGGGCAACTGCGGGGCCTCCGGGTCCTCGCTGTCCCCTGCCTCCTGCTCGCCGGTGATGACCTCGATGAACTTGAACTCGTCGCACGCCGCGACCAACGCCTCGGGCGTCGTGCGACGGCCGATGCCCACCACGTAGCGCCCCTCCTCGCGCAGCCGGGTGGCCAGACGCGTGAAGTCGCTGTCGGAGGAGACGAGCGCGAAGCGCTCCAGGTTGCCGGCGTACAGCAGGTCCATCGCGTCGATGATCAGCGCCGAGTCGGTCGAGTTCTTGCCGCGCGTGTTGGCGAACTGCTGGACCGGCTGGATCGCGTGGGTCAGCAGCGCGCTCTTCCAACCGACGAGGTGCTGGGTGGTCCAGTCGCCGTACGCCCGCTTGACCGTCGGCTGCCCGAACCTGGCGCATTCCTCGAGGATCGCTCCGGCATGCGCGCTGGAGGTGTTGTCGGCATCGATCAGGACCCCGATGCGCTGGTCGGTCGTCGCCCTTGGTGCACTCACGCGACCGAGACTAGGGTCCCTCCACTGGGCCACCCGCGGTGTGGACCCTGTGCCCAGACACGGCGGCTGGGGCGACGGCTCCTGCCCCGTGCGGCTCGCCTCCGACGGGGCCGTCGAGCTGCTCGTGGTGCGCGTCGACCTGCAGGTCGCCCACTCGTCCCCGACGCCGGGCACGCGGACGGCGGACGGCGGTAGGCAGTCAGTCGAGGGTGGCCACCCACCCCGGTGCGTCGGGCCGGACGCCGGTGTCACCCACGATGATCCGCAGCTGGGTCTCGAGGTCGGAGAGCGCCGTGGCGCCGAGCCGCTCCAGTGGGCCCTGCCAACGACGACCGCGTGGCCGAGGCGGTCAGCGCGGCCGACGTGGCCGAGCTGGCCCGGGGTCTCGACCGACCCGGGGGGTGGAACGGCGCGGCCGCCCTCTGCTGCTCCCTGCTGACCGAGGGGGAGGAGCTCCGGGCGCTCGTCGCCACCCACCCGGTCGACGTGCCCGTGCTCGCGGTCGGCGGCGGGAGTGGGCCCTTCACCGCGACCACCATGACCCAGGTCGCGACCCGCGTGCAGGCGGCCGAGGTCGACGGCGTCGGCCACCACGTCGCGCTGGAGGCCCCCGACCGGCTCGCCGCGACCGTGCTCCCCTTCCTCGACCAGGTCGACGCGGGCCTCGACGCGGGCCTCGACGCGGGCCTCGACGCCGGGTAACGCACTTCTTACCGGCCGCGTCACGGGCCGTGTTCCGCCCGAAACCAGTCCGAAACGTCGCGGCGGTGGGCTTCTCCCATGACCCGAGCCCACCGCGACGCCCACCGGCACATCGGTCGGCTGCCGGCGTACGGGTTCTACGGCGGCCCCCCGATCAACCCCGACACCACGGCGCTGGCCACGGTGCGCGAGCTCGTGGCGACCCTCGACGAGGAGGGCACCGAGCGGGCTCTGGTGCTGCCCAACTACGGCGTGCCGGACCCCGAGGTCGCCTTCGGGCTCAACCACCTCGCCCTCGAGGCGGCCCAGCACGACGACCGGGTGCGGTGCGGCCTGTGGGTGAGCCCGCTGGAGTCCGACGCCGAGCGCAACGACGAGGCGCTGCGGCTCGCCGCCGAGGACGGCGTCGTGGCGCTCAAGACCAGCTTCCTGCTGGGCGGGGCGCCCGACGACCCGGCCTGCGTGACCCAGCTCGACCGCCTCTTCGCCACCGCCGCCGAGCACGACCTCGTCGTGCACGTGCACACCAGCCCCGGCGCCGCCTCCGACGTCGACCGGATCGGGACCCTCGTCGACCGGTACGGCGACACCGCCAAGATCCACCTCGTCCACCTCGGCGGGGGCATGAGCGGCCACCTCAAGCTCATCGGCGGCCTGTTCTTCGACTGGGTCGAGGCCGGCAAGCAGGTCTTCACCGACACCAGCTGGGCCATCGGCTTCGCGCCCGCCTGGCTGGCCCAGGAGATCGAGCGGCGCGGGGTCGGCCACGACCGCGTGCTCTTCGCCACCGACGCCCCGTGGGGCGACTTCGAGGGCGAGCACGCCCGGCTGCGCGCCGCCACCGGCGACGGCGCCCTCGCCGACGCCTTCTTCCACCACAACTTCGACGCCCTCTACGGGGCCTGAAGACCCGCCACCCACCCGGCACCAGCACCCGACCAAGGGAGACACCCGATGTCCGTGTTCGACGACGAGATCCTGGCCGCGATGGAGAAGTCGCGCTCCGAGATCCCCCACCCCTCCCAGGAGAAGGGCACCAACCTCTACGGCTCGACCAAGCTCTTCCCCGACTACCAGGCCAGCGAGGGCCAGGCCTGGCTCACGCTGGTGCACGGCATCCCGCACGAGTCGTCGGTCTCGTTCGTGGCGGTCCTGCAGACGACGCGCGCGCTGCGCAAGGGCTTCAACGCGACCCTGTACTTCTACGGCCCCGGGGCCCTGGCCTGCGCCGACACCCGCGGGTTCCCGACCACCGGCGACGTCGCCTTCCCCGGCAACCAGAACATGAACGACGCCATCAAGACGTTCATCTCCGAGGGCGGCACCGTGCTGTGCTGCCGGTTCGGGATGGCGCTGCACGGCCAGCGCGAGGAGGACCTGATCGAGGGCGTCATCCCCTGCCACCCGCTCGACGTGCAGGACGCGGTCATCCACTTCGCCAACAAGGGCGCGATCATCAACAGCGTCTACAACCTCTGAGCGGCGACTGACATGGGAGCCGACACCCGCGTCGACGTCGCGATCCAGGGCATCCGCCTGGCCGGCCCGACGGACGCACCGGTCGCGCGCCGCGCGGGCGCCGGCCCCAGCGACGACGGGCACCTGCTGCTCGACGGTGTGGGGGCGGCGGTGCCGCTCAACCCCCGCAGCCCCTACACCGTCCGCGGCGGACGCCTGCTGCTCGACGGCGCCGACACCGGCATGGGCGTCGAGGCCGTGGCCCGCCCGCGGTTCTACGACCTCACCACCGCCGACGGCGTGCCCTACGAGCAGATCGCCCGCCTGCACTCCTCCCACGTGCTGGCCACGACGGTCGTGCAGACCTGCGTGCGGTACGCCGAGAGCGAGCGCTGCCGCTTCTGCGCCATCGAGGAGTCGCTGCGCCAGGGCTCCACGGTGGCGGTGAAGCAGCCCGCCCAGCTCGCCGAGGTGGCGCTCGCGGCCCACGAGCTCGACGGCGTCACGCAGGTGGTGATGACCACCGGCACCTCCAACGGCCGCGACCGCGGCGCCACCCACCTCGCCCGCTGTGTCCGCGCCGTGCGGGAGGTGCTGCCCGACCTGCCGATCCAGGTGCAGTGCGAGCCGCCCGGCGACCTGGCCACCATCCAGGAGCTGTACGACGCCGGCGCCCGCTCCATCGGCATCCACGTCGAGTCGCTCGACGACGAGGTGCGGCGGCGCTGGATGCCCGGCAAGGGGTCGGTCCCGATGAGCGAGTACCACGCGGCCTGGGCCGAGGCGGTGCGGGTCTTCGGGTGGAACCAGGTCTCCACCTACCTCCTCGTCGGCCTCGGCGAGGACCCCGACGAGCTGGTCCGGGGCGCGGTCGAGCTCGTCGAGATGGGCGTCTACCCGTTCGTGGTGCCGTTCCGGCCCCTTGCCGGCACGCTGGCCACCGACGTCGACGGCGCCACCGCGCCCGACCCGGCCGCCGTCTACCGGGTGACGACCCAGGTCGCGGCCGCGCTGCGGGCCCACAGCATGCTCGGCTCCGACCAGGCCGCCGGCTGCGCCGCCTGCGGCGCCTGCTCGGCCCTGGGGTCGTGCTCGGGCGAGGAGGTGGCGTCGTGACGCTCTCCTCCTTGGTCGACGACGTGGTCCTCGCCGGACCCCGCCGGGCCCCGACCGGCGACACCACCCTCGCCGTCACCGTCGTCCAGGCCGACGCGGCCGAGCGGGCGGCGTACCACCGGCTGCGGCGCGACGTGTTCGTGCACGAGCAGGGCCTGTTCACCGGCTCCGACCGCGACGACGTCGACGACGACCCCCGCACCGTCGTGCTGGTCGCGGTGGCCGCGGACGGCGAGGTGCTCGGCGGCGTGCGGATCCATCCCGCCGACCCGGCAGCCCGGCGCGACCTCGGCTGGTGGCGCGGCTCGCGCCTGGCCGTGGCCTCCGACGCCCGGATGCTGCTGGGGGTCGGCGCCGCCCTCGTGCGGGCCGCGTGCGCCGAGGCCGAGCAGCGCGGGGCGCTGCGCTTCGACGCCACCGTCCAGGCGCAGAACGAGCGCCTCTTCCGCCGCCTGGGCTGGGTGCCGCGGAGGCGCACCATCCTCCACGGGCACCCGCACGTGGTCGTCGACTGGCCCATCGCCCGGGTGCAGCGGCTGGTCGACGCCACCAAGGCCGCCCTCGGTGACCTCCTGGCGGGGCTCGCGCCCGGCGTGCCGGCGGGCTTCGTCGGGGACGACGGCGCCCCGGTGCCCGGCTCCGACCTGGTCGCCGCGTGCGACGCGATCCTGCCCTCGATGGTCGAGCGCGACCCCGAGTGGGCGGGCTGGTGCGCGGCGCTGGTCAACCTCAACGACCTCTCCGCCATGGGCGCGACCCCCGTCGGGATGCTCGACGCGGTCGGCGCCCGGGACGCCTCCTTCGCCCGCCGCGTCCTGCGCGGGCTCGCCGAGGCCTCCCGCGCCTGGGGCGTGCCCGTGCTCGGTGGCCACACCCAGCTCGGCGTCCCCGCCGCCCTGTCGGTGACCGCGCTCGGTCGCACCGACCGCCCCGTCCCGGGCGGGGGAGCGGCGCCCGGGCAGGCGCTGCGCGTCACCGCCGACCTCGGCGGGGGCTGGCGCCCGCGCTACACCGGCTCGCAGTGGGACTCCTCCAGCCACCGCACCGGCGCAGAGCTGCGAGCCCTCGCCGGTGTGGTGCCCGCCCTGGCCCCGACCGCGGCCAAGGACGTCAGCATGAGCGGGCTCGTCGGCACCACCGGCATGCTCGCCGAGGCCTCCGGGTGCCGCGCCGTCCTCGACGTCGACGCCGTGCCCGCACCCGACGGGGCGGCGTACGGCGACTGGCTGACCTGCTTCCCCGGGTTCGCCATGGTCACCACCGAGACCACCGTGGCCCGCGCCGACCTGCCGGGCTTCGTCACCAGCCGCACGTGCGGCGAGCTGGTGGCCGGCCACGGCGTCGGGCTGCGCTGGCCCGACGGCGTCGTCACCGAGGCCGTCACCTCCACCGTCACCGGGATGGGAGCCGCATCATGAGCACCACGACCGGCCGAACCGGACCGATCGGCATCGGCGCCGTGTGCGCCGGCTTCGACCGCGACGTCGAGGCCAACCTCGCCCAGATCGGTGCCCTCGTCGAGGACGCCCGCTCGCGCGGGGTGTCGCTGCTCGCCTTCCCCGAGGCCTGCCTGGGCGGCTACCTCTCGGTCCTCGGGGCCGGCCGCGACGGCACCCACACCGACGCGCCGGAGTCGCTGCCCCCGGTGATGGACGTCGCCGGGCCCGAGCTGGCCCGGGTCGCGGCCCTGGCCCGCGAGATGACCGTCGTCGTCGGGTTCTGCGAGTCCGACGGCGCAGAGCGCTTCAACAGCGCAGCCGTGGTCAGCGGCGACGGCGTGCTCGGGGTGCACCGCAAGGTCCACCAGCCATTGGGTGAGGGCCTCTACTACGCCGCGGGCGATGCCTTCGCGGCCGTCGACTCGCCGGTCGGCCGGGTCGGGGCGCTCATCTGCTACGACAAGGCCTTCCCCGAGGCGGCTCGGGCGCTGGCCCTCGACGGCGCCGAGGTCGTGGCCTGCATCTCGGCGTGGCCGGCCTCGCGCACCGCCTCGGCCGCCGACCTCGCCGACGACCGGTGGAAGCACCGCTTCGACCTCTTCGACCGGGCCCGCGCCCTGGAGAACCAGATCGTCTGGGTCGCCTCCAACCAGGCCGGCTCCTTCGGCTCGCTGCGCTTCGTCGGCTCGGCCAAGGTCGTCGGCCCCGGCGGCGAGGTGCTGGCCGCCACCGGCACCGGGCCGGGCGTGGCCTGGGCCGAGGTCGACGTGCCGGCGGTGCTCGAGGGCGCGCGCCGGTCGATGTACCACCTCGGCGACCGCCGGCCCGAGCTGTACCGGGAGCGGGTCGGTGCCTGAGATGAGCGTCGTCGTCCGCTGGCCCGACGGGCGCGAGCAGGACTGCTGGTCGCCGTCCTTGGTCATGCACGAGCACCTGGCCGAGGGCGAGGCCTACACGGTCACCGACTTCACCCGCCGCGCGGTGCACGCCCTCGGCATCGCCAGCGACCGGGTCCGAGCCAAGCACGGCTTCGCGTGCACCGCCGCCGCGGCCACCGCCGAGCAGATCAGCCGCGCCGCCACGGCGTACGCCGCCGACGACCTCGTCGAGGTCGTGCGGATGTGGCCCCCGATGCCCGAGGAGGAACGATGAGCAGCACCCGCCACGTCACCGTCGCGGTCGTGGGCGGCGGTCAGGCCGGCCTCTCGACCAGCTGGTACCTCACCCGCGCCGGCGTCGACCACGTCGTGCTCGAGGCCGCCACCGCGGCCCACGAGTGGGCCGACACCCGCTGGGACTCCTTCACGCTCGTCACGCCCAACTGGCACTGCCGGCTGCCCGGCTACGCCTACGACGGCCCCGACCCCGACGGGTTCATGACCCGCGACGAGGTGGTCGCCTGGCTCGGTGGGTACGCCGCCACCTTCGGCCCGCCCCTGGTCGAGCACACCCGGGTCACCTCGCTCGTCGAGCGCGACGGCGGCGGGTTCGTGCTCACGACCCTCGGGCCCGGGCCGGACGGGGAGGTGACGTGGGAGGCCGAGCACGTGGTCGTGGCGACCGGTGGCTACCACCTGCCGATCGTGCCGCCCTGGGCCGTGGCCCTCGACCCGGCGGTCACCCAGCTGCACTCCGCCGACTACGAGCGCCCCGACCAGCTGCCCGACGGCGCCGTCCTCGTCGTGGGGTCCGGCCAGTCCGGCGCGCAGATCGCCGAGGACCTGCACCTGGCCGGCCGCCGGGTGCACCTGGCCCTCGGCGACGCCCCCCGCGTCGCCCGCACCTACCGCGGCCGCGACTGCATGACCTGGCTGGCCGACATGGGCCTCTACGACACCGCCGTCGCCCAGTACCCCGGCGGGCTCGCCGCCCGCGAGAAGACCAACCACTACGTGACCGGTCGCGACGGCGGCCGTGACATCGACCTGCGCGCCTTCGCCCGCGACGGGATGCGGCTCCACGGCCTGCTCGACGGGCTCGTCGAGCCCGGCGGGAGCACCGTCACCTTCCGCCCGACGCTGGCCGCGGCCCTCGACGCCGCCGACGCGACGTACAACTCGATCTGCGGTGACATCGACCGGTGGATCGACCAGCAGGGCATCGCGGCGCCGCCGCCCTCGCGCTACGAGCCGGTGTGGACGCCGGGCGAGGAGCCGCGCGAGCTCGACCTGGCCGCGGCCGGGGTGACCAGTGTGGTCTGGGCCATCGGCTACCGGCCCGACTACCGCTGGGTCGGCGTCGGGGTCTTCGACGGGAACGGTCGGCCCACCCACACGCGCGGCGTGACGTCGGTGCCGGGGCTCTACGTCCTCGGGCTGCCGTGGCTGCACACGTGGGGGTCGGGCCGCTTCCACGGCATCGCCCGCGACGCCGAGCACCTCGCCGCCTGCATCACCGGGCGGGTGCGGACCGGGGTCACGGTCGGCTGACGGTCGGTTGGTGGAGGGCTGATGTCGGTCAGGATCGGCGCCGTCGCCGCCCACTTCGGCCGTGACCTGCCGCGGGCGGTGGCCAAGGTGGTCGGCATCGTCGCCGACGCGCGCAAGGCGGGCTGCGACCTGCTCGTGCTGCCCGACGCGACCCTCGGGGGCTACCTCGACGACCTCCGCGCCCCCTCGTCCGCCCCGCCCGCCCTGACCGAGGACGCACCCGAGCTGCGGGCCGTCGTCGCGGCCGCGGCGGAGATGGTCGTCTGCCTCGGGTACGCCGAGCGCGGCGCCGGCGGCGCGCTGCACAACGCCGCGGTCTGCGTCACCGGCGACGGCGTGCTCGGGCGGCACCGCAAGGTGCACCTGCCGGCAGGGGAGTCGACCGTGTACGCCGCCGGCTCCGGCTTCGACGCCTTCGACACCCCCCTCGGGCGGATGGGCATGCTCATCGACTACGACAAGACCTTCCCCGAGGCGGCCCGGGCCCTGGCCCTCGACGGGGCGCAGGTGCTGGCCTGCCTCTCGGCGTGGCCGGCGTCGGTCACCGACCGCGCGGCCCGGCTGCCGCAGGACCGGCAGGCCCGGCTCTTCGACCTCTACGACAGCGCCCGCGCCGCGGAGAACCAGGTCGTCTGGGTCTCCGCCAACCAGACCGGCTCCCTCGGGTCGTTGCGCTTCCTGGGCCAGGCCAAGGTCGTCGGACCCGGCGGCGACGTGCTGGCCCGCACCTCGGCCAAGGGGGGCCTCGCCGTCGCCACCGTCGACGTCGCCGCCGAGGTCGCCCGGGCCCGCCGGGTGCTGCACCACCTGGCCGAGCTCGAGTCGGCGGCCTACCGGTGAGCGGCCCGAGGGTCGCGCTGCTGACCTACTCCACCAAGCCCCGCGGCGGGGTCGTGCACACCCTGGCCCTCGCGGAGGCGCTGGTGCGGGCGGGGGCCACCGTCGACGTGTGGACGCTGGCCCGCGGCGGCGACGCCGGCTTCTTCCGGTCCGTCGACCCGGCCGTCGGGGTGCGCGCGGTGCCGTTCGCCGACCTCGGCCCCGACGAGCCGTTCGGGTCGCGGATGTCCCGGTCCATCGACGTGCTGGCCGCCGCCTTCGGGCCGGGCCGGTCGGCCTACGAGGTGGTGCACGCGCAGGACTGCCTCAGCGCCAACGCCGCCCTGCGGTCGGGCCCGTGCCGCCGTACGGTGCACCACCTCGACACCTTCACCACGCCCGAGCTGGTCGCCTGCCACGACCGGGCGGTCGCGCAGCCGCGGCACCTGCTGTGCGTCTCGGCCGCGGTCCAAGCGGAGGTCCGGGCGGGCTGGGGCCGTGAGGCCGTGGTGGTGCCCAACGGCGTCGACGCGGCGCGGTTCGAGGCCGGCGCGGCCGACCGGGCCGGACGAGCGCGTTGGCGCGAGCGGCTCGGGGACTACCTGCTCGCGGTCGGCGGCATCGAGCCCCGCAAGGGCACCCTCGACCTGCTGGAGGCCTACGCGCAGCTGCGGGCGCGGCGGCCGGGGCTGCGGCTGGTGCTCGCCGGCGGCGAGACGCTCTTCGACCACCGGCCCTACCGCGACCGCTTCCACGCGCGAGCGGCCGAGCTGGGCGTCGAGCCCGAGGTGCTCGGCGTCGTGCCGGAGGCCGATCTCCCGTCGCTGGTGGCCGAGGCCGCCGCGCTGCCCTTCCTCTCGACCCAGGAGGGCTTCGGCCTGGCCGCGCTCGAGGCGCTGGCCGCCGGGACGCCCGTCGTGGCCCGGCGGCTGCCGGTGCTGCACGAGGTGCTCGGCGACGTCGTCGCGTACGCCGACCCGGCGGCCGGGCCGGCCGCGACCGCCGCGGTGCTCGAGCGGGTGCTGGCCGCCCCGCCCGACCCCGCGCCCGGCCGCGCCCTGGCCCGCTCCTACACCTGGGACGCCGCCGCCCGGGCGCACCTGGACTGGTACGCCGCCGGCGGAGTCTGAGGTCGGTGCACGGTGGCCGAGGAGGGACGAAGTCCCGTCTCGAGACCACGCGACCGCTGCCTGTGGGGTGGTCTCGAGACAGGCGCTAGCGCGCCTTCCTCGACCACCGTGTGGCCCGGGTGGCCTGGGGCCACGGTGGTCGAGGAGGGACGAAGTCCCGTCTCGAGACCACACGACCGCAGCCTGTGGGGTGGTCTCGAGACAGGCGCTAGCGCGCCTTCCTCGACCACCGTGTGGCCCGGGTGGCCTGGGCCCACGGTGGTCGAGGAGGGACGAAGTCCCGTCTCGAGACCACGCTCGCTGGGGGACGCTTCCTCGACCACCGTGTGGCCCGGGCTGGCCCGACGGTGGTCGAGGAGGGACGGAGTCCCGTCTCGAGACCACGCTCCCGTCGCGGGGGGTGGGGGGTCAGGAGGCGCGGGAGCCGGCGTACGTGCGGGCCTGGGCGAGCAGGGCGGCGTGGAGGGCGCGGACCTGGAGGGGCGCGGGCGGGCCGGCGGAGGCGCGCTGGCGGACGACGAGGGTGACGATCGTCTGGTCGCCGGCGATGGGGCGGGTGGTGATGAGGCCGGCGCGCTCCATCGGGTCGCCCTCGACGCTGTAGTCGGGCAGCAGGGTCAGGCCGAGGCCCTCGGCGACGAGCGTCTTGCCCATCTCGGCGCCGTCGGTGCTGTGCACGGTGGTGGGCAGGTCGGGGCCGAAGATGCGGTGGGCGAAGCGGTGCATCAGGTAGCCCGCGCGCATCGCCACGAACCGCTCACGGCGCAGGTCGTCGACCGAGACCATCTGCTGCGCAGAGAGGGGGTGGCCGGCCGGGAGCACGACGACGGGCCGCCCGTGCAGCAGGTCGGTGCCGACGAGGTCGACCGGCGGGTCGTCGCCGCTGAGCACGTTGATGAGGCCGAGGTCGAAGGAGCCCTCGAGCAGGCCCTGGTCGATCTCGTGCTGCTGCAGGGTGGTCAGCTCGAGGCTGGCCTGCGGCAGCTCCTGCTGCAGCCGGGCGATCGCGGGCACGAGCAGGGTGGTGGTCGCGGCGTTGACGGTGCCGACCCGCACCCGCCGGGCCTCGGCACCGCGGTCGCCGGCGGCGACCTTGAGCCGGTCGACGGCCTCGAGCACCTCGACCATGTGCTGGAGCAGCTCGCGGCCCTCGCGCGAGATGCGTGCGCCGGACCGTCGGCGGTCGAGCAGGACGACCCCGAGCTCGCGCTCGAGCTTGCTCACCGCCTCGCTCAGCGCCGGCTGCGAGATGTGCAGCCGCTCGCTGGCGCGCCGCAGGGAGCCGTGCTGGGTGACGGCGGCGAGGTACTCCAGCTGCTCGATGCGCATCGACGGTCTCCTGCGGAGGGGTGGGGCGGGGGTGGTCGGCCCAAAGAGTAGTAGGTCAATCGAGTACGGGCGGTAATCCGCCACATCCGGGACGCGCCGCGCCGTCCGCATCGTGGGCGGCCGGGCCGTGGCGGGTGGGTGACAGGCGCCGCCTACCACCCCGTCGTGGCTTCCGGCCGGGCCGCAGGGGGTCCTGCCTTGCATATCGCGCCTAACCCGATAATGTCGCTCGACATAAGATCGAGACGGTCCACACCGGACCCCGACTCGCCCGAGGAGCACGATGTCCGCCACGCCCCCGCCCGTGACCGAGCCGCTGAAGTTCGCCTACTGGGTCCCCAACGTCAGCGGCGGCCTCGTCGTCAGCACGATCGAGCAGCGCACCGACTGGGGCCTCGACTACAACATCGAGCTCGCCCGCCTCGCCGAGCAGAACGGCTTCGACTACGCGCTCTCGCAGGTGCGCTACATGGCCGGGTACGGCGCGGCGTACCAGCACGAGTCGACCTCGATCAGCCTCGCCATCGCCCTGGCCACCGAGCGCCTCAAGGTCATCGCCGCGGTCCACCCGGGCCTGTGGCAGCCGGGTGTGCTGGCCAAGCTGGTCGCCAGCTCCGACCAGTACACCCAGGGCCGCTTCTGCGTGAACGTCGTCAGCGGCTGGTTCAAGGACGAGTTCACCAAGCTGGGCGAGCCGTGGCTCGAGCACGGTGAGCGCTACCGCCGCTCGGAGGAGTTCATCCGCTACCTGCGCGAGATCTGGACCTCCGAGCACGCCGAGCTGCAGGGCGACTTCTACCGGCTGCACGACTTCGACCTCAAGCCCAAGCCGTACGACGTCCCCGGCCGTCCGCACCCGGAGATCTTCATGGGTGGCAACTCCACCGACGCCCGCGGCATGGGCGGTCGCGTCACCGACTGGTACTTCATGAACGGCAACAGCCCCGAGGGCATCGCCGAGCAGGTCCAGGACGTCAGCGACGTCGCCGCCGTGCGCGGCCGCGCGGGCCACGTCCGCTTCGGCGTCAACGGGTTCGTCATCGGCCGGGAGACCCAGGCCGAGGCGCATGCCGTGCTCGACGAGATCGTCGCCAAGGCCGACGTCGAGGCCGTCGAGGGCTTCGGCTCCGCCGTCACCCAGGCCGGCCAGTCGACCGGCGACAAGAAGGGCATGTGGCAGGACTCGGACTTCAAGGACTTCGTGCAGTACAACGACGGCTTCCGCACCGGCCTCATCGGCACGCCCGAGCAGATCGCGACCCGGATGCTGGAGTACAAGCGCCGCGGCGTGCACCTGTTCCTGCTCGGCTTCCTGCACTTCCAGGAGGACGTCCAGTACTTCGGCCAGGAGGTCCTGCCGATCGTGCGCGAACTCGAGGCCGCCGAGCTGGCCCGGGCCTGACCCGTCCCGCACACCCCACACCCCACGCCCCGCGACACCGAAGCGCCGAGAAAGGCAGTCATGACCTCCCTGAAGTTCCACTGGTTCCTCCCGACCAACGGCGGCGACGGCCGCCAGGTGGTCGGCGGCGGCCACGGCGTCGACACGGGAGCGGCCGTCCGCCCGGCCTCGGTGCCCTACCTCGGCCAGGTCGCCCGCAGCGCCGAGCAGCTCGGGTTCGAGGCCGCCCTGACGCCGACCGGCGCCTGGTGCGAGGACGCCTGGCTGACGACCGCGATGCTCAGCCAGGTCTCCGACCGGCTGAAGTTCCTCGTGGCCTTCCGCCCCGGCCTCATCGCACCGTTCCTCGCCGCCCAGATGGCCGGCACCTTCCAGAACCTCTCCGGCGGTCGGCTCCTGCTCAACGTCGTCACCGGCGGGGAGAGCCACGAGCAGCGGATGTTCGGCGACTACCTCGACAAGGACGGGCGCTACGCCCGCTGCGACGAGTTCCTGGAGATCGTGCGCCGCCTCTGGCTCGGCGAGGAGGTCAGCTACCAGGGTGAGCACTACCAGCTCGACGACGCCGTGCTCGCCCAGCGGCCCGACCCCCTGCCCGAGGTCTACTTCGGCGGGTCCTCGCCGGCCGCCGGCACCGTGGCCGCCAAGCACGCCGACGTCTACCTCACCTGGGGCGAGCCGCCCGCCGCCGTACGGGACAAGGTCGAGTGGGTCCGCAAGCTGGCCGCCGACGAGGGTCGCGAGCTCCGCTTCGGCATCCGCCTGCACGCCATCGCCCGCGACACCTCCGAGGAGGCGTGGGCCGAGGCCGACCGCCTGCTCGCCGGCATCTCCGAGGAGGAGATCGCGCGGGTGCAGGCGGGGCTCAAGCGCAGCGAGTCCGAGGGCCAGCGACGGATGCTCGCGCTCAACCAGGGCAGCAAGGACGGCCTGGAGATCCACCCCAACCTGTGGGCCGGCGTCGGCCTGGTCCGCGGCGGCGCCGGCACGGCCCTCGTCGGCAGCCACAGCGAGATCGCCGACCTCGTCGAGCAGTACGCCGAGGTCGGGATCGAGGAGTTCATCCTCTCCGGCTATCCGCACCTCGAGGAGGCCTACCGGGTCGGCGAGGGCGTGCTGCCCGAGCTCGCCCGCCGCGGCCTGTGGAGCCACCCGGCCCCGCCGCGCCACCAGTCCGTAGCCGTGCCGTTCGGCGGCTCGGCGTCGGGCACGGCCGGCGGCTCGCAGGCCGCCTCGTGAGCGGCCCGGGCGGGCACCGCGTCGCGGTCGTCGTCGGCAACCCCAAGCCGGCCTCGCGCACCCTCGCCGCCGCCACGTACGTCGCCCGCGAGCTCGCCGGCGACGAGCCCGACCTCGTCGTCGACCTGGCCACGGTCGGCCCGGGCCTGCTCGACCAGCGCGACCCGGTCGTCGGCGACCTCGTGGCCGAGGTGGCCGCGGCCGACCTGGTGGTCGTCGCGTCGCCGACGTACAAGGCGACGTACACGGGGCTGCTCAAGCTCTTCCTCGACCGGTTCGCCCCCGACTTCGGCACCGGGATGACCGGGCTCGCCGTGCCGTTGATGCTGGGCGGAGGTCCCGCGCACGCCCTCGCTCCCGAGCTCACGCTGCGCCCGGTGCTCACCGAGATCGGGGCGGTCGTGCCGGTGCGGGCGCTCTACGTGCTCGACGCCGCGCACGACGACCCCGCCGCCTACGATGCCTGGCTCACCACCGCGCGCCCCATCGTCACCACCCTGCTCGCCGCCCGACTCCACGCCCGATCCGACGCCCGATCCGATGCCCGGACAGGAGCCCCCGCATGACCGCCCTGCAGATGCCCACCAACCAGGACCTCGACCCGCAGCGCCTGCGCGACGCGTTCGGCGTCTTCCCGTCCGGGGTCGTCGCGGTGGCCGCGGAGGTCGACGGGCGCCCGACCGGGCTCGCCGCGTCGTCGTTCACCTCGGTGAGCCTCGACCCGCCGCTGGTCTCGTTCTCCATCGCCAACACCTCCAAGACCTGGCCCGACCTGCGGCGCGCCGACCACCTCGGCGTCACCGTGCTCGCCCAGCACCACGGCGAGGTGTGCCGCCAGCTGGCCGGGCCGGTCGAGCACCGCTTCGACGACGTCGAGACCACGGTGAGCGACGACGGCGCCGTCACCCTCGACGACGGCCTGGCCCGCTTCGACTGCACCGTCTACCGCGAGGTCGAGGCCGGCGACCACACGATCGTCCTGCTGCTCCTGCACGCCGTCGACGCCGGCGCCGCCGCCGAGGAGGCCGCCGGCCCGCTGCTGTTCCACCGCAGCGCGTTCGGCTCCGTCGCCTCCTGACCCTCGGCCGCGGCGCCCTCGTAGGCTGGGGGAGTGCGGGTCGTCGTCGTCGGAGCCGGGATCGCCGGCCTGGTCGCGGCGCACGACCTCCGCACCGCGGGCGCCGAGGTGACCGTGCTCGAGGCCACCGACCGGGCGGGTGGCAAGCTGCGCCGCGAGCGGGTCGCCGACGCGGTCGTCGACGTCGGGGCGGAGGCGATGGTCAACCGTCGCCCCGACGGCGTCGCGCTGGCCCGCGAGCTCGGCGTCGAGGTCGTCCACCCGACGCTGGCCTCCTCCCGCATCTGGACCCGCGACGCGCTCCGCCCCCTCCCGCGCACGCTGCTCGGCGCCCCGCTCGACCTCGACGGACTCGAGGCGACCGGCATCCTGTCGGCCGAGGGCCTCGCGCGCGCCCGCCACGGCCTGGCCGGGCCGGTCGACGTACCCGGGGAGGACCCGTCGGTCGGTGACCTCGTCGCCGCGCGGTACGGCGACGAGGTGGTCGACCGCCTCGTCGAGCCCCTCCTCGGCGGCGTGTACGCCGGCCACGCCCGCCACATCTCCGCCCGCGCCGCGGCGCCGCAGCTGCTGGCCCTGCGGGAGGGCCCGATCAGCCTCCCCGCCGACCCCGGCGTGCCCGTCTTCGCCTCCGCCGCGGGCGGCATGGGCACCCTCGTCGACGCCCTCACCGACGGGCTCGACCTGCGCACGGGCGTGCTGGTGCGCTCCCTGGGGCGCCGCCCCGGTGGGGGCTTCGCGGTGGGCGGCGAGAGCGCCGACGCCGTCGTGCTCGCCGTGCCCGCCGCGCCGGCGTCGCGGCTGCTGGCCGACCTCGCGCCGACCAGCGCGGCCGAGCTGGCGGGGTTCGAGTACGCCTCGGTCGTCGTCGTCACGCTCGCCCTGGACGCGGCCGAGGTGCCCGAGGAGGTGCTCACCGCGTCGGGGTTCCTCGTGCCGCCCGTCGACGGCCGGGGCATCAAGGCCTCGACCTTCACCTCGTCGAAGTGGGGTCGCGATCCGGCCGCCGACGGCGCGGTGCTGGTCCGCACCTCGCTCGGCCGCGCGGGGGAGCAGCACACCCTCCAGCGCACCGACGCCGAGCTCGTGGCCACCTCGCTCGCCGACCTCCGCGCCGCGACCGGGCTGGCTGCCACCCCGCTCGCCACGCACGTCCAGCGGTGGGGCGGCGGGCTGCCGCAGTACGCCGTCGGCCACCTCGACCGGGTCGCCCGGGTCCGGGCCGGCCTGGAGGGGCTGCCGGGCCTGGCCGTGTGCGGGGCGGCGTACGACGGGGTCGGCGTGGCCGCCTGCGTGGCCTCGGGCCGCCGGGCCGCCGCCACCGTGCTCGCGCCACAATGGGAGGCATGACCGAGCAGCAGTCCAACGCCGCCCGCCTCCGCGAGATCAACGACACCATCCGCTACACGATGTGGTCGGTCTTCCGCCTCGACGAGGTGCTCGGCGAGTCCGCCGACCGCGAGGCCGAGGGCGCCGAGGTCGAGAAGCTGTTCGCCGAGCTGGCCGAGTCCGACGTCGTCGTCCGCGGCGTCTACGACGTCAGCGGGCTGCGCGCCGACGCCGACCTCATGGTCTGGTGGCACGCCGCCGACTCCGAGCAGCTCCAGGCGGCCTACCACCGCTTCCGCCGCACCGCGTTCGGCCGCCGGCTGGCGCCGGTGTGGTCGCAGATGGCGCTGCACCGCCCGGCGGAGTTCAACAAGAGCCACGTGCCGGCGTTCCTGGCCGACGAGGAGGTGCGCCGCCACGTGTGCGTCTACCCGTTCGTGCGCTCCTACGAGTGGTACCTGCTGCCCGACGAGGAGCGCCGCGACATGCTCCGCGAGCACGGCATGCAGGCCCGGCCCTACCCCGACGTCCGGGCCAACACGGTCTCCTCGTTCGGCCTCGGTGACTACGAGTGGATCCTGGCGTTCGAGGCCGACGACCTCTTCCGCATCGTCGACCTCATGCGCGACCTGCGCGCCAGCCGCGCCCGGCGACACGTGCGCGAGGAGATCCCGTTCTACACCGGGTCATTGGCGCCCATCGGCGAGCTGGTCGCGCGCCTGCCGTGACCGCGAGCCGCGCCGCCCGGCGTCGCCGGGCCGAGACCGAGGCCGGACCGCTGGCCACGGTGCGCCTCGACGTCGGGGCCGACGACCAGCTGGTCTGGAAGATCGCCTGCGTCGAGTGCACGGCCAAGGGTGACCGCGCGTGGTCGGCGTACCGGCCCGGCGGTGACAACGGCTACCTCGCCGCCATGGACCGCTGGACCTTCCACCTGCACGAGCAGCACCGCGGCACCGAGGCGCCGTGCCTGGCCTACCTCGGCGCCGCGCAGCAGCGGCTCCACGAGCGGCGGCAGCGCCAGGACGCGCCGCCGTCGTGACCGGTCCTACTGCTGGTCGGCGGGCTCGAGCGTCAGGCTGATCGAGTTGATGCAGTAGCGGTCGCCGGTCGGCGTGCCGTAGCCGTCGGGGAACACGTGCCCCAGGTGCGAGCCGCAGTTGGCACACCGCACCTCGACCCGCTTCATGCCGAGGGTGTTGTCCTCGAGGTACTCGATCGTGTCGCTGATCGGCTGGTAGAAGCTCGGCCACCCGCAGCCGGAGTGGAACTTGGTGTCGGACTCGAACAGCTTGGCCTGGCAGGCCTTGCAGCGGTAGACGCCGGTGGTCTCGGTGTCGGTGTACTCCCCGACGAACGCGCGCTCGGTGCCGGCCTGGCGCAGCACCTGGTACTCCTGCGGCGAGAGCTCCTCGCGCCACTGCTCGTCGGTCTTCTCCACGTTGTACGCCATGCCCTCGAGCCTACGGCGCCGCGCCCAGGAACCCGGGCGACGTCGGTCACGCCGCAGCCGGCGGCGGTCGCGGAGCGTGTCGAGGAAGGCCACTCCTCGACCGTACGCCGCCCCCGCGGGGGACGCTCCGCAGCCGCCCGGGGCCACTAGGGTCGGCGCATGCCGAAGACGCCCGCCGCCGAGGTCGAGGCCGGGGGCCGCACGGTGCGCGTCTCGAGCCCCGACCGGGTCATCTACGAGGCCACCGAGCGCACGCCGGAGGTCACCAAGCTGATGGTCGCCCAGTACGTCGCCTCGGTCGACGACGGCCTGATGCGGGCGCTCCGCGACCGGCCGACCGCGCTGGAGCGGTGGACCTCCGGCGTACGTGAGGGGATGCGGCTGGCCACCGGGCCGCAGGACCGCAACGCCGACGCGTTCTACCAGAAGCGCGTGCCCAAGGGCGCGCCCGACTACCTCGAGACCGTCGAGATCACCTTCCCCAGCGGACGCACGGCCGAGGAGATCTGCCCGACCGAGATCGCGGTGCCGGTCTGGTGCGCGCACATGGGCACCCTCACCTTCCATCCCTGGCCGGTGCGCCGCGACGACGTCGACCACCCCGACGAGCTGCGCATCGACCTCGACCCGCAGCCGGGCACGACGTTCGCCGACGCAGTGCGCGTGGCCGGCGTCGCCGACGAGCTGCTGCGCGAGCTCGGCCTGGTCGGCTACCCCAAGACCAGCGGCAACCGGGGGATCCACGTCTACGTGCGCATCGAGCCCCGGTGGGAGTTCACCGACGTGCGGCACGCGGCCATCGGGTTCGGTCGCGAGCTGGCGAAGCGCGACGAGGGCGTGACGGTCGACTGGTGGAAGGAGGAGCGCGGCGAGCGGATCTTCGTCGACTACAACCAGAACAACCGCGACCGCACCATCGCCTCGGCGTACTCGCTGCGGCCGCTGCCCGGCGCGCCCGTCTCGACGCCGGTCACCTGGTCCGAGCTGGCCGACCTCCGTGACCCCCGCGAGCTCAACCTCTTCACCGTCCCCGACCGCCTCGCCGACGGCGACCCGTGGGCGAGCATCGACGACACGGCCCACGACGTCACGCCCCTGCTGGACCTGTGGGAGGAGCAGGGCGCGGTGGAGCTCAACTTCCCGCCCGACTACCCCAAGATGCCCGGCGAGCCGCCGCGGGTGCAGCCGAGCAAGAAGGTCGCCGAGCACTGGGACGACGACGGCAACCGGGTCGAGGGCACCTGATGGGCGAGCAGTGGCGGGCTGCGCCGTGGTGGTTCCGCGTGCTGGCCGTCCTGGGGGTGCTGTGGTTCTTGGCCGGCCTGCTGGTGGGGGTGGCGATGGTCTTCCTCCCGGGCCCCGGGCTCGTGACGATCGTCGTCGGCTCGCTGGGACTGGCGCCGGTCATCCTGATGGCGGTCCGCAGTGCCGACCCGCCGCGGTGAGCCGGACTCATACCGCCTGACGGGGCCCGAAGTCCAGGTCCACAAGGGGTGTTGCCACGTCGAGTAAACGGTTGTTCACTGAGCGACGTGACGAGCACCACGAAGCCGCCGGAGGGCCGGTTCACCTGGGAGCGGGTCCGCAAGGGCGCCGACAAGCTCACGACGCCGCTCCTGCCCGACGACTACCTCACGCTGCTCAACCCGCTGTGGAGCTCGCGCGAGCTGCGGGGCCGGGTGGAGAAGGTCGTCCCGGAGACCGAGGACGCCGCCACCCTCGTCATCCGTCCCGGGTGGGGCTGGCGCTACCAGCACCGCCCCGGCCAGTACGTCGGCATCGGGCTGCGCGTGCAGGGCAAGTGGCACTGGCGCTCCTACTCCGTGAGCAGCCCGCCCAAGCGCTCCGGCCGCCACCTCGCGATCACCGTGCGGGCGATGCCGGAGGGGTTCCTCTCCGAGCACCTCGTCAAGGGCCTCGAGCCCGGCACCATCGTCCGGCTGGCGCTGCCGCAGGGCGACTTCGTGCTGCCCGACCCGCCGCCGGCCAAGCTGCTCTTCCTCGTCGGCGGCAGCGGCATCACCCCGGTGATGTCGATGCTGCGCACGCTCGACCGGCGCGGCACCATGCCCGACGTCGTGCTGCACTACGCCTCGACCACGCCGGAGCGGATGATCTTCCGCGAGGAGCTGCGCGCCCTGCACGAGCAGCACCCCGACCTCACCGTCCACGAGTGGTTCTCCGACGAGCAGGGCATCTTCGACCTCGCCGACCTGGCCGACGTCGTCCCCGACTGGCGCGAGCGCGAGACCTACGCCTGCGGCCCGGCGCCGATGCTCGACGCGGTGACCGAGCACTTCGAGGAGCACGACCTCGACGAGCACCTCCACCTCGAGCGGTTCTCCCTCGAGCTGGGGGGAGACGGCGGCGAGGGCGGCACCGTGCGCTTCCAGAACTCCGGCAAGGAGGTCGAGGTCGACGGCGCCACCACCGTGCTCGAGGCCGGCGAGGAGGCCGGCGTCGGCATGCCCTACGGCTGCCGCATGGGTGTGTGCCACACCTGCACCCTGACCCTCGTCTCCGGCAAGGTCCGCGACCTGCGCAACGGCGACGAGTTCAACCAGCCCAACGAGGCCATCCAGACCTGCGTCACCGCGCCCGTCGGTGACTGCGTCCTCAACATCTGACCCACCCGGACCTGCACACCGCTCCACCCGGCTGCACCCAGCTCGACCCCGCACCACGCACCACGCACCACACCCATCACCCACCCTCCGGAGGAACCGTGGCCATCGCCGACGTCCAGGAGTACATGCACCTCACCGACGAGGAGGTCGAGCAGCTCGGACGCGAGCTCGACCAGATCCGCGCCGACATCGAGGAGTCGCGCAACGCCGACGACGCGGCGTACATCAACAGGCTGATCAAGGTGCAGCGAGGCCTCGCCGCGGCGGGCCGCATCACGCTGCTCCTCGGCCTGCACTCGAAGAAGACGCGGGCCGCGTCCTGGGTGGCCGGCTCCTCCGCGCTCGCCCTGGCCAAGATCCTCGAGAACATGGAGATCGGCCACAACGTCATGCACGGCCAGTGGGACTGGATGAACGACCCCGAGATCCACTCCTCCACCTGGGAGTGGGACACCGCGCAGCCGGCCGAGCAGTGGAAGCACAGCCACAACTACATCCACCACCAGTTCACCAACGTGCTCGGCTACGACAACGACATCGGCTACGGCATCATGCGCCTGGCCCGCGAGCAGAAGTGGAACCCCTACTACCTCGGGCAGCCGGTCTACAACGCGTTGCTGGCCACGCTGTTCCAGTGGGGGGTCTCGCTGCACGACCTCGACCTCGAGCGCATCCGCAAGGGCCAGAAGGACCCGAAGGAGATGAAGCGGCAGCTCAAGCAGATCCTGAAGAAGGGCCGCAACCAGATCCTCAAGGACTACGTCGTCTACCCGGCGCTGTCCGGGCCGCAGTGGAAGGCGACGCTGACCGCCAACGCCACGGCCAACCTGGCCCGCAACCTGTGGGCCTACATGATCATCTTCTGCGGCCACTTCCCCGACGGGGCGCTGCACTTCACCGAGGACGAGCTCGAGGACGAGACCCGCGCCGAGTGGTACCTGCGCCAGGTGCTCGGGGCGGCCAACTTCCAGGGCGGCCCGCTGCTGCACATCATGT
This sequence comes from Nocardioides litoris, assembly GCF_006346315.1. Lineage (GTDB taxonomy): Bacteria > Actinomycetota > Actinomycetes > Propionibacteriales > Nocardioidaceae > Nocardioides > Nocardioides litoris. The sequence goes on from NZ_VDMR01000004.1 coordinate 161,849, forward strand.
CCGGCAACCTGGGCTACCAGATCGAGCACCACCTCTTCCCCGACCTGCCGAGCAACCGGTACGGCGAGATCTCGGTCCGCGTGCGCGAGCTGTGCGACAAGTACCAGATCCCCTACACGACCGGCCCGCTGCACCAGCAGTACGGCCAGGCGCTGCGCACCATCATGAAGCTCTCGGTGCCCAACAGCTGGACCAAGGACGACCGGCACTACGCCCGGGTCGGCGACAACCCGCCGGCGCAGCAGGAGCAGTCCCGCGGCCGCAAGAGCGACGCCGAGCGCCCCTCGCGGATGGCCGAGCTGGGCACCTGGTCGCGCAGCCCGCGCGAGCGCGAGAAGGAGGACTGAACCACCCCGTGGACCCCGCACCCCGCGACCTCGTCGACCTGCCGCGCGACCCCGAGCTGGGGCTCCCGGTGCCGTTCATGTGCGGCACCGAGGGCTTCGGCGGGGCGCGTGACGGGTCGCCGCCCACGCTGCGCCGTCTCGACGGCCGCCGCGTCACCCAGTGCGCCCTGTCGCGGGTGTGTGGGGTGTGCGGGTCCACCCTGGGTCGGCCGGTCGCCTTCGTCGGCACCGAGATCGAGCAGGCCCGCAACGCCTTCCACGCCGCCCCGCTCCACGTCGCCTGCGCCGACTCGCTGCGCGGCTGGCTCGACGGCCTCGACGGCCCCCTCATCGGGCAGGACGCCGCCGACGTCGCGGCGTCGGCCTGGGTGACCGTCACGACGTCGGGCTTCGAGTTCGTCCGAGCGTCGTCGGAGGACCTCGACCGCCGCCCCACCTTCCAGCCCAACTCGCTCTCGACGTAGCGACCGACCCGGCGACCGATAGCCTTCCGCGGGTGCGGAAGGTCCTCCTCGTCACCGGCTCCGGCCGCAGTGGCACGAGCAGCGCCGCCGGCACGCTCAAGCGGCTGGGCTTCCACGTGCCCCAGCCCGAGGTCCCGACCGACGAGAAGAACCCGCGCGGCTACTACGAGCCCCTGTGGGTCGCGCAGTTCCACAAGGAGTGGCTCGACGGCCTCGGCGTCCGCACCATCGACGGCCGCCCGTACGCCGGCGAGGTGGCCCTCGCCGACCTGACGCCCGAGCGCGAGGGCCGGCTCCGCGGGTGGCTGGCCGCCGAGCTCGCTGCCCGTGCCGCCGACGACGTGGTCGTGGTCAAGGAGACCCGCGCCTACTGGGTCTACCCGCTGTGGCAGCGCGTCGTCGCCGACGCCGGGGCGGCGCTGGTCAGCCTGACCATGCTGCGCCATCCCGCCCAGGTCGTGCGGTCGCGCGACGCGGCGTACCTCAGCGACTGGTCCGACGACCTGCGCCGCCAGCGCGAGGTGGCCAACGTCGCGGCGTGGGCCAACGCGCTGTTCGTCACCGAGCGCGCCACCCGCGACAACCCGCGCGCGTTCGTGCCCTACCCCGACCTGCTGGCCGACTGGCGCGCCGCCGTCACCCGCGCCTGCGGCCAGCTCGGCCTCGACCCGGGCGACCTCGCCGCGCAGCACCCGGTCGACGACTTCCTCACCGCGAGCCTCAACCGATCCGCCGACACCTGGGAGGGACTCCACGTGCCCGACGTCCTCGTCGACCTCGCCGAACGCACCTGGTCCGCCGCGCAGACGCTCGTCCTCGACCCCGCCGACAGCGGTGCCCGGACGGCGCTCGACGGCCTCGCGCAGGAGTACGCCGACCTGCACGGCACGGCCGTTGCGGTCGCCTCCGACGAGACCGCGGCCCAGGTGCTGGCCCAGAAGCGGGCGCTGCAGGAGCGGCTCGCGGTCAAGAACGAGCGGCTCGACCGGCTCCGCCGCCGGGTCCGCGAGCTCGAGGCGGCCGCCGGTCCCGCCGCCGGCCCCGCCGAGGCGACGGGGGAGGCCCGGTGAACGGGCGCGTCGTCCTCGTCGCGGGCGCCGGGCGCAGCGGCACCAGCACCGTCGCGGGCGCGCTCAGCATGCTCGGCGTCCACCTGCCCGGTCCGCAGGTGCCGGCCGACGAGACCAACCCCCGCGGGTTCCACGAGACCCAGTGGGTCGTCGACCTGCACAAGCGGATGCTCCGGCGCTCGCCCGTCGTCCGCACCCTCGACGCCCGGCCGGAGGCCGCCGAGCTCGCCGCCGGGCTGCCGACCGACGACGACGCCGAGGAGCTCGACGGCTGGCTGGCCCGGGCACTGCGCGACGCACCCCGCGGCCAGGTCGTCGTCAAGGACCCGCGCGTGTTCTGGTTCCACGACCTGTGGCGCGGCGCCGCCGCCCGTGCGGGCGCCGAGCTGGGCTTCGTCACCATGCTGCGCCACCCGGTCGAGGTCGCGAAGTCGCGCGACACCCACTACACCCCGACCGACCGCGGCGAGTCCTTCCGCCGCCAGCGGGCCACGGCCAACATCGCGGGCTGGGTGCACGCGCTGCTGGTGACCGAGGAGGTCAGCCGGCCCGACCCCCGCGCCTTCGTCCGGTACGCCGACCTGCTGGCCGACTGGCGCCCGGTGCTCGCCGAGGTGGCCGGTCGCCTCGGCCTCGACCTCGACCACGCCGGCGACGCCGACGTCGACGCGTTCATCGAGCCGACCCTGCGTCGATCCGAGGCCGACTGGAGCAGCGTCGACGTCCCCGACACCCTCCGCGCGGTCGCCGAGGGCGTCTGGGAGCAGGTCGACCGCCTCGTCGCCGACCCGACCGACCCCGCCGTCCCGCCCGCCCTCGCCGCCCTGCGCGCGGACTACGAGCGCCTGCACGACCACGCCGTCGGTGTCGCGCTGGACCACACCCAGGCCCGCGAGGTGCACGTGCGCCGGCGCACCCGGGCCAACCTGCGTGAGGAGTACGAGTCAACCATCGCCGAGCTGGAGCAGCAGCTCGAGGACGCCAACCTCGCCGAGGAGGGGGGCGACGAGACCCCTCCGCGGGGGTTGTTCCTGCGGCGCCGCCACTGACTGTTCTGGGTGCTGGTGTGGGCGGCCGCGCGCGTAGTCGATCGGGTCTCCGCGTCAAGGACGTCGCTTCGCTCCGCCGCTTCGCGGCGACCTTCGGTCGTCCTTGACCCGGAGCCTCGCCCGATCGACTGACGGCGCGCTCAACGGCACGGGCTCCGCCCGCGCCGCCGCTGGCGCGGCCGCCCCCGACTCCTGCTGCCGATCTCCCACTTCTGGTGGGTAATTACCGACCAGGAGCGGGAGATCCCCGTCAGGAGTGGTGCGGTCGGGTCACGTGTGACTGGTGGGGCGGGTGGCCGCGCCAGCGGCGGCGCGCCGAGCTTGCGAGGCGTCGCCGACAGCGCGCAGTCCGGCGGGCCGCGCGAGGCTCGGGGTCAAGGACCGCGAAGCGGCCGGCGGAGCCGGCGCCGCAGGCGTCCTTGACGCCGAGACGCGGCCTGCCACGCGCGCGGCCACCCGACCCACCCACAGCCACCGGCCCCCGGAGGACCGTCACCGCTCCCAGGGCGCCGCGATCGGGAAGTACTCACCCAGGAACCGCGCGACCAGCGCGTCGACCTGGGCCGGGTCGCGGCCGTGGTCGAGCCCGTCGCCGAGGCAGAAGCCGGCGCGCTCGCGGCGGAGCAGCTCGTTGAGGCGCCGGCGCACGACGGTCTCGGTGAGGTCGACGAAGGCGTAGTCGGCGCGGCCGACCTGGGCGGCGCCGGTGAGCAGGCCGTAGTGCTGGGCCAGCGAGGAGAGCACGGAGACGTCGGTGGGTGAGCGGAACGGCGCGCGGGCGGTGGCCTCGACCTCGGCGGCGAAGCGCTCGGTCACCTCCCGCACGAGCGAGACGCGGTGGGCGTACGGCGCGTGCAGCAGCGAGTTGACCGTGACGGCCCCGAACGCGTCGGCCAGCAGGCTGCGGTTGTTGTCGGCGGCCCGCGACCAGGGGAGGTCGGCCTCGTCGGGCAGGCCGACGACGGTGGAGGAGGGGAAGACCAGAGGTGCGCCGGCGGGGGAGAAGAACGCCTCGGGCGGCGTCGGCGTCCCCAGGAAGAAGTCGTCGTTGAGGTAGAGGAAGTGCTCGGCGAGGCCGTCGATGCGGTGCAGCGCGGTCTCGATGGCGTGCGAGCTGAAGGTGGGCAGGGCCTCGGCGGGCAGCAGGTCGCGGTGGTCGACGAGGTGGACCTGCGGGTGGTCGACGTCGAGCCAGTCGGGCACCTGGCCCGCGGTGACGACGTGGATGGTGCGCACCCACGGCGCGAACAGGTGCAGCCCCCGCAGGGAGTGGCGCAGCTCGCCGCGGTCGACGAACCGGGCCGCGCCGCTCGCCGCCGCGGACGAGACGGCCTCGCCGCCGACCCCGGCGAGCCGGGCTCGACGCGCGGCGTCCCAGGCCGGGTCGGAGCCGTCGACCCAGGTGTAGACGACGTCGACGGGGAAGCGGCAGTCGTAGACCGTGGGTGCGGCCATGACGGGCAGGGTCGGCACCTCGAGCCCGTGCACGGTCGTGGTGGCGGTGGTCACCGGCACGGGGACGGAACGGGTCCAGGTGACGTGCCCGGGCACCGCGTGCAGGTCGCCGTCGGGCCCGGCCTCCCAGAACTCCACGGCCACCGAGCAGCCGTGGCCCAGCAGCGACCCGCGGGGGTCGACGGGGCCGTCGACGAGCGGCCAGGGCTCGAGCAGCAGCCGGCCGGTGCGGCCGCGACGGATCGGCGGCACGACCTCGGCCGGGGTGCCACGGCGGCTGGGCCAGCCTCGGTGCTCCGGGTCGTGCACCGAGAGGTACGGCGGCAGCGCGCCCGGCGCGGTGAGGGCGTCGAGGAACGCGGCCCGGGCGTCCATGGGCAGCACGACCGTCGCGGGGCGGCCGGGGCGGTCGGGGACCACGAACCAGGTGTCGCTGACCCGGCGGGCCAGACCGGTGGCGGCGGCGAGGGCGGCCGTGCGGGCCTGCGCGGGCGTGGTGCCGTCGCCCTCGCAGCCGACCGGCGCGAGGTCCTGGTCGACGACGGGCACGCGGACCGCCGCGGCCCGGTGGACGGCGGCCGCGCGGCCGCCGGGGCCGGGGGTGGCGCGTCGGCGCGCGACGGCCTCGGCGAAGACCGCCAGCCAGCGGTCGGTGACGGCCTCGGGTGCCCAGGCGGCGGCCGTGGTCCGGGCCGCGGCGCCGAGCCGCTGCCGCTCGGCGGGGTCGGAGGCCAGGCGCAGCAGGGCGGCCGAGACCCCGGGCACCGAGCCCTGGGTGACCAGCAACCCGTCGACGTCGTGGGTGACCTGGTCGCGGGGCCCGGTCGGCATGTCGTAGGCCACCACCGGCACCCCGGCGGCCATCGCCTCCTGGATGACGAGTGGGAAGCCCTCGCCGGCCCGCGAGACCAGCGCCGACATCCCGGCCCGGGCCCACTCGCCGCGCATGTCGGACGAGGCGCCGGGCAGCTCGACCCGATCGTGCAGGTCGAGCTTGCGCACCATGCCCATGATCTCGAACCGCGCCGGCCCCTCGCCGAAGATCCGCAGCCGCCACCCGGGCATGCGGTCGGCGACGGCGCCGAACGCCCGCACCAGCACCGGCCACTGCTTCTCGCCGTCGAGCCGGCCGGCGCACACGACGACGGGCTCGGTGAGCGGCGAGCGGGGCCGGAAGCCCGGCGCCAGGGCGTTGGGCACCACGACGACCTCGGGGGCGTCGGGGCCGAGCGCCGTGCGCAGCCAGTGGGCCATGGGCTCGGTGAGCATCGCGACCACGTCGGCCCGGCGGGCGACGTCGAGGAGCAGCTGGCGGCTGTGGGGCCGGGAGGCGGAGGAGCGGTGCTCCTGGTGGACGACGACGGTGCGCGGCGGGGCGAGCTGGACGGCGTAGCCGAGCATGGCCGGGGTCACGGTCACGAGCACGTCGGCGCGCAGCGCGGGGAGCGCCGCCTCGAGCGCGACGTCGACCCGCGCGTCGAGACCGGGGTCGGCGTTGTCGGGCAGCAGCAGCGGCGGCCGGTCGCGCCAGGGCTCGTGCTCGGCGCCGACGAGGTCACGCACCCGCACCCGCGGGTCGAGCGGGAAGTGGTGGCGCCCTCCGTCGGGCAGCACGCTGAGCACCTCGACGTCGACGCCGCGACCGACCAGGGCGTTGGCCTGGGTCGCCACGGCCCCGGCGGTGCCGCCGAGGTCGTGGATCGTCGCGATCAGGAAGGCGACCTTCATGGCAGCGGCCTCACGGGGGGCTCGCGGCGGTGCAGGGCCAGGCGGCCGTCGCGCAGCCAGCGCAGCTCGAGGTCGGGGGCGGCCAGCGGGGGCAGCGAGGTCGCGTGCTGCGGCCGGTCGAGGACGTGGCGGGTGCGCCGCAGCGGCGTGCCGTCGACCTCCAGCGGCAGGCTCTCGTCCCAGGGCAGGTCACGCACCTCGCCGACCACGAGCACCCCGTCGCGCACCGGCAGGGTGACCTCGCCCGCGGTCACCGAGACGACGCCGGGTGCCCCGAGGCGCACCTCGACGACCGGGGCGCCGTCGTCACCGACGCCGCCGGCCACCGCGAGCACCGGCACGCCGGGCTCCGCCGACCGCCGTCGTACGACGACGTGGCCGGTGGCGGGGTCGCGGTCGACGTCGAGCTGCCAGTGGCCGTCGGCGGTGGTCGGGGCCTCGAGGGTCGGGGTCGCCGGGCGCTCGGCCCAGTCGGCGACGACCGGGGTGCGCCGGCGGCCGTGGACCAGCCGGAGCTCCACCCGCTCGGCCGGGTCGGCGGCGAGCGCCGCCGCGAGCGGGACCACCGCCACCAGCAGCGACTTGCGGTCGTGCACCTCGGTCTCGGTCTCGACCGCCACGTCGGGGCCGTCGTCGCGGGCCAGGACGAGGGGTCCGCGGGTGCCGGCGACGGCGAGCCACAGGTGCTCGCCGTCGGCGACCCGCGCGTGCACCGCCCCAGCGGACGACCGCGCTCGGCTGAGGAGACCCATCTACCCAGCCTCCCAGGGTGCGGGCAGCGGGTAGTAGTGCCGGAGGAACTCGTCGAGGCTGCGCGCCAGCCGGTCGCCGTCGAGGGCGTGGTCGTGGTGGTCGCCGAGGCAGAGGAAGTCCTGCTCGCGGCGCAGCGCCCGCCGCAGCTGGCCCTCGACGCCGGCGTTGCTGAGGTTGACGAAGGTCAGCGGGTGCTCCTCGAGCGAGGCGACGTAGGCGGTGCCGCTGAGCAGGCCGTAGTGCTGGGCCAGCGAGCTCAGGGTCGAGACGTCGTCACCGCTGCGGAAGGGCCGCCGCGCCGTGGCCGCCAGCGCCTCGGGGAACTCCCGCTCGAGGGCCTCGAGCACCGAGACCCGGTGGGCGTAGGGCGCGTGGGCCAGGTGGCGCAGGGTGACCGCGCCGAACCGTTCCTGCAGCAGCTGGCGGTTGTGCCAGGCGGCGCGGACGAAGGGCGGCACGTCGGGGTCGGCGGTGTCGCCGGTGAGCCCGACGTTCTGCCGGGAGAGGAAGACCGAGGTCAGGCCGGCCGGGGAGAACAGCGCCTCGGGCCGCAGCGGGCGGCCCAGCAGGAAGTCGTCGTTGAGGTAGACGAAGTGCTCGGCCAGGCCGGGCACCCGGTGCAGCGCGGTCTCGATGGCGTGGGAGCTGAAGGTCGGCAGGGCGTCGGCGGGGAGGATCTCGCGGTGGTCGACGACCCTGACGCCCGGGTGGTCGTGGTCGAGCCACGCGGGCACCTGTCCGGCGGTGACGAGGTGGATGCGCCGCAGCCACGGCGCGAACAGGTGCAGGCTGCGCAGGGCGAAGCGCAGCTCGCCGTGGTCGACGAACCGGGCGCGGCCGCTGGCCGTGCGGGCCTGCGCGGCCTCGCCGGACTCGGCCAGGCGGGCCGCGCGGGCGGCGTCCCAGGCCGGGTCGCGCCCGTCGACCCAGGTGACGACGGCGTCGACCGGGAAGCGCACCTCGGTGGCCGTGGGCGCCAGCAGCAGCGGCAGCGAGCGGACGGTGACGCCGTCGACCTCGGCCTCGACGGCCTCGGACCGGACGACGGCGGGCGGCAGCCGGTCGGCGTACGGGTTGCGGCGCGGAGCGACGAGGTCGCCGGCCGCGTCGTGCTCCCAGAACTCGACCTCGACGCCGCCGGCCCCGGTGAGCACGCCGCCGTCGGGCCACGGCTCGAGCGCCACGACCGACGTGCGGCCGCTGCGCAGGTCGGCGGCCAGGTCGGCGACCGGTCCCCGGCGCTCGGGCCACCCGGCCTCGGCGGGGTCGCGCAGGCAGAGGTACGCCGGGCAGCCCGGCCGGGCCAGGGCCTCCAGCACGGCGTCGCGGGCGTCGGCGGGAGCGACGACCAGCGGGGCGGGGTGCTCGTGGGCGGGGACGACGAGCCAGGTGTCGGTGGCCGTGCGGACGGCGTCGACCGCCCAGGCCAGGGCGGCGGCCCGGGCCTCGGCCGGTGTCGTGCCGGAGCCCGCGTCGAGGCCCGTGTCGGCGGCCGGCCGGTCGTCGCGGTCGGCCGGGCGCGGGGCGAGGGCGCGGGCCTCGAGCCGGCCGTGGCTGCCCCGGCGCTCGCGGGCCCCGGTGAGCACCTCGTCCCAGCGGCGGGCGACGGCGGCGGCGTCCCAGCGGGCGGCGGTGCGCAGCGCGCCGGCGCCGAGGCGGTGGCGCAGGTCGACGTCGTCGACGAGCCGCAGCAGCGCGGCGGCGAGGCCGCTGGTGGCCTGGGGGGCGACGAGGAGGCCGTTGACCTCGTGCTCGATGATCTCCCGCGGCCCGGAGGGGGAGTCGAAGCTGACGACCGGCACGCCCGCGGCCATGGCCTCCTGCAGCACGAGCGGGTAGCCCTCGGTGCGGGAGGAGAGCACCGCGACCGAGGCGCTCGCCCACTCGGCGGCCATGTCGGGCACGGTGCCGGGCAGCTCGACGCGGTCCCAGAGGTCGTGCTTGCGCACCTGGCGCAGCAGCTCGGCGCGCTGCGGTCCGTCGCCGCAGATGCGCAGCCGCCAGCCCGGCGCCCGGCCGGCGACCTCGGCGAAGGCGTCGACCAGCCGGGGGAGCTGCTTCTCGCCGACCAGCCGGCCCCCGGTCACGACCAGCGGCTGGTCGAGGGCCGAGCGGGGCGCGTGGCCCGGCGGGAGCGGGTTGGGCACGACGACGGTCTCGGGCGCCAGCTCGCCGAGCTGCTCGCGCAGCCACGCCTCGACGGTGGGCGTCAGCAGCGCGACCACGTCGGCCTGCGGGGCGTGGGCCAGCAGCGGCTCGAGCCCGCCGGTGCGGGTGTGCGAGGCGCGGTGCTCCTGGTGGACGACGACGGTGCGGGCGGGCAGCAGCGTGGTCGCCGCGGCCAGCAGGCCGGGGGTCGTGGTGACGACCGCGTCGAGGCCGAGCCCGGGCAGGGTGCGCTCGAGGGCGACGTCGGCCAGGGCCGAGAGCTGGGGGTCCCAGCGTCGCGGCACGAGGGCCGACTCCCGCCGGTGGAGGGTCGCGGCCAGGTCGCCGACGAGCGCGTCGCGGCCCGTGGTGGCCGGCCGGCCGGGGTCACGGACGTCGACGAGGTAGGTCGTGCGCACGCGCGGGTCGACGGGGTGGTGGGGGCGCTCGGCGGTGCGCAGGACGCTCAGCAGGGTGACGTCGTGCAGGTCGGCCAGCGCGCCGGCCTGGGTGATCACCGACCGGGCGGTGCCGCCGGGGCCGTCGAGGTTGGTGAGGAGGAAGCCGACCTTCACCCGCCGGCCCCCTGGTCCTCGGCGACGCGGGCGACGAGGGTGCCGTCGCCACCCCAGCGCAGCCGCAGGCGCCCCAGCGCGGGCAGCGGGGCGCCGCGGCCGGCGTCGGCGAGGCCGTCGGCCCGGCGCCGGACCGGCCGGCGGTCGTCGCCGACGACGACCCGGGTGCGCTGCGGCGCCAGGTCGGCGACGGCGGCGTCGTCGAGCAGCGGGCCGGGCCACGACGCGACCACCGTGCCCCCGTCGTCGACGAGGTGGACCGGCGCGTCGGCGACGTCGGGCCCGAGGTCGAGGCGCACGCCGTCGGGCTCGAGGTCGACGCCCGCGAGCTCGACCGCCGGGTCGAGCGGCTCGACCCGGAGCCGCAGCCGCTCGTCGGGGGCGCGCTCGGGCCGGGGTCGGACGGTCGCGGCGGGGGCGGTCGCGGCGCGCAGCACCGTGCCGTCGGGGACGACCAGCGGGACGTCGGGCCCGCCCGGCACCGCCAGCACGACGTCGTACGACGCGGGGGCGAGGCCGTCGAGGTCGAGCCGCGCCGCGAGGTGGCGCTCGTCGGAGGTGTCGGTGGACGGGACAGCGGCTCCGGGGCGCAGGGCGAACGCCGCCCCCGTGGGCACCGGACGGGCCACCGCCAGCCACAGTCGACGGCCGTCGAGGACACCGGCGAACGCGACCTCGACCGACCCCTCGGGGCCGGTGGCGCGCGACTCCTCGGCGCGTCGGCGGAGCCTCACCCGGGACAGACTAGTGAGCGGCGGGGCGGCACCGTCAGGCCCCCGAGATGCCGTCCGGGCCGGCGGCCTGCTCGTCGAAGGTCTCGTGCTCGAGCAGGTGCAGCACCGGCACGTCGAGCTTGCGCCGGGCCTGCGAGGACCAGTCGAGACGGAAGAGCTCGGCGACCACGTGCGGGGCGGTCAGGACGATGGCCTCGCGCCCGTCGACCCGCTGGACGGTGGCGGTGAGCTCGTCGACCGGCGAGCCGGTGACCAGGGCGCTGGAGCCCACCGTCGCGCCGGCCGTCTCGAGCGCGGCGACGGTGGCGGCCAGGTCGGTGGTCGCCCGCTCGCGCAGGTCGGCGGAGACCTCGTGCAGGTCGACCGGGTCGATCGGCACGTGCGGCGCGGCCAGCAGCTCGCTGCCCGACAGCGACCCGAGCGAGGCCTCCACCCGGGCCGCGGCGTCGTCGACCGGCAGCAGCACGTGGTAGGTCACCGGGCCGTCGAGGCCCTCGTGCAGCGAGCGCACCTGGCGGGCGTCCTGCGGGGTGAGCGGCTGCTCCACCAGCAGCACCACGTCGTACTCATCAGGCTGGTCGGCCATCACTGTCCTCCGCTCAGGACCTCGGCGAGGTCGTAGCTCACAGGCTGCTCCAGCTGCTCGTAGCCGCAGGAGGTGGGGTCGCGGTCGTCGCGCCACCGCTTGAAGTGCGCGGTGTGCCGGAAGCGCCGGCCCTCCATCGCGTCGTACTTGACCTCGAGCACGCGCTCGGGCCGCAGGGGCGTGAACGAGAGGTCCTTGCCCTGGCTCCACCGGCTCTGGGTGCCGGGGACGCGGTCGGGGTTGCCGACGAGGAACTCGTTCCACTTCCCCCAGGGGTGGTCCTCGATGCCGCACACCAGCGGCTGCAGCTCCTCGATGAGCTCGGCGCGGCGCTTCTCGGTGAAGCTCGCGCTGACGCCGATGTGCTGCAGCTCGCCGTCGGCGTACAGGCCGAGGAGGAGGCTGCCGAGCAGCGGCCGCTCGGGGGTGGAGGTCTTGTGCTCGCGGTAGCCCGCGACGACGACGTCGGCGGTGCGCTCGTGCTTGATCTTCATCATGGTGCGGCCGTTGGGGGCGTACGGCGCCCCGAGCGGCTTGGCGATGACGCCGTCGAGCCCGGCGCCCTCGAACTGGTGGAACCAGCGCTCGGCGACCTCGGGGTCGTCGGTGGTGCGGGTCAGGTAGCAGGGGCCCGTGAGCCCGGAGAGCGCGTCGACGAGGGCCGCGCGGCGCTCGGCGAACGGCCGGTCGACGTACGACTCCTCGCCGAGGGCCAGCAGGTCGAAGGCGACGAAGGAGGCGGGGGTCTTCTCGCTCAGCATCCGCACGCGCGAGTCGGCGGGGTGGATGCGTTCCTGGAGCACCTCGAACTCCAGGCGCGGGCCCACCGCGACGAACACCTCGCCGTCGAGCACGCACCGCTCGGGCAGCTGCTCGCGGGCGGCGGCGACGAGCTCGGGGAAGTAGCGGGTGAGCGGCTTGGTGTTGCGGCTGGTCAGCTCGACCTCGTCGCCGTCCTTGAAGACCAGGCAGCGGAAGCCGTCCCACTTGGGCTCGAAGGACAGGCCGGTGAGGCCGCCGACGGTGTGCCTGGCCGGGTCCGGCACGCCCGCGACCGCCTTGGCCAGCATGGGCTGGACGGGTGGCATCACGGGCAGGTCCACGGGTCCTACCTAACCATGCAGGTGCGTGGCACGATCGATGACAGCACCGCTGTGATCGTCGAGGGGGACGCGCTCGTGACCGACACCCGCCGGGGTACCCGGTCGACACCGCTCGCGCCCACCGGGCTGCGCCACGTCGACCGGGCCGTCGCCGAGCACGGCCAGACCGGCCGGGCGTGGCTCGAGGGCATGTGGCACGCCGACCCGCTCGCCGACACGGTCGTGGCCGACCGGGCGGCCGCGCGCGTCGTGCGGGAGGCGCTGGCGGGGGCCGACCGGTCCGGCGTCGGTGCCGCGGCCGGTGCCCTGCTCGACCACGTCACCACCGACCCGCCGTGGCTGGAGCGCGACCGCCTCGACCGGGCCGCCGACGTGCTGGTCCGCCACACCGCACCCTGGGGCCTCTGCCTCGGCGCCGCGTCCCTCCTGCGCGGAGCCGACAACGCGATCGCGGCCAAGCCGCTGCAGCTGACCGGCCGGTACGCCGCCGAGCCGGCCGTCCGCTCCATCGAGGTGGGGGAGTGGCTGGCCGAGGTGGTCCGCCCCGGCGGGATGGCCGTCGGCGGGCCCGGCTGGGTCCGCACCGTGCGGGTGCGGCTCATCCACGCCCGCGTCCGCCGCCACGTCGGCTCCTCGACGGCGTGGGACCACGACGCGTGGGGCGTGCCGGTGCCGCAGCCCTACCTGGCCTTCACGCTGGCCGAGTTCGGCCACGTCTCGCTGGAGGCGATGACCCACCTCGGCGTGCGCCTGCGGCGGCGCGAGCTCGACGACGTCTACCACCTGTGGCGCTACGTCGGGCACCTGATCGGCGTCGAGCCCGCGCTGCTGCCGGCCACCGAGGCCGACCACGTCCGCATCGAGGACCTCTACCGCCTCACCTCGCCCGGCCCCGACGACGACGCCCGCCTCTTCACCCGCGCCCTGGTCGAGCAGTACCTCGCGCCCCAGCTCGCCACCCTCGGCGTCGGGCCCTCCGCCGTCCGCGAGGCGGTGGCCCGCCGTCTCGTCAACGGGATGACCCGGGTCTTCCTCGGCTCCGCGGCCGCCGACGACCTCGGCGTGCCCGGCGGCCCGCTCGAGCGGTTCGCCGCGCTCGGCGTGCGTGCCGCCGCGCCCGGGTTGCTCGTCGCCGACCAGTCCCGCCTGCTCCTCCTCGGCCGCCAGCGCGTCACCCGCCGCGCGTACGCCGTCCGCGAGCGCGAGATGGACCGGCTCCGCCGCGAGCAGGGCATGCTCCACGACCTCGTCGACGCCGTCCCCGGCGCCGTCGGCCACCCCGGCTGAGGGGCGCCGTGGCGGCCACGACGTACGACGCCCTGCTCGCGCGGGTCCGCGCGCTCGCCGCCTCCGCCCCGCCCGTGCCGGTGGTCGCCATCGCCGGCCACGGGGGTGCCGGCAAGTCGACGCTGGCCGACCGGCTGGCCGCCGACCTCGGGCTCGCCGCCGACCAGGTCGTGGGCACCGACGCCTTCTACGCCCCGACCTGCGGACCCGACGCAGGCCTCTGGGAGCAGCACGACTGGCCGGCCCTGGAGGCCCTGGTCCGCTCGGTGCGGTCCGTGCCGCCGCCCGACCGGTTGCGCTACGACTACCGCTGGTGGACCGGGCACACGGGCGTCGAGGACCAGCCGATGCCGCCGGTGCTGCTCGTCGAGGGCATCCGCCTCCTCGGCGAGCACACCCGCGACTGGTTCGACCTGACGGTCTGGATCGACCTCGACCCCGACGCCGCCGGGGCTCGCGCCGTCGCCCGCAACGTGCTCCAGGGCGACGACCAGGCCGAGCTCGACCTCTGGGCCACCAAGTGGGTCCCCGAGGGCCACGCCTACGAGCGCCTCGCCCGCCCGCGCGACCTCGCCGACCTCGTCGTCCCCGCGGCCGGCTGACCCCGGCGCCGCCGCCGGGCTGAGCGGTCCGGCGACGCCGTACGCTGCTCGGTGCACCATCCATCCCCGGTTGGTCTGCCGGCAGGGCCCGCCTGACTTTGAATCAGGACAAGCGACGTAGGTTCGACTCCTACCCGGGGAGCTGCTGCTGCACGTCGCTCCCGACCACCGACATGGGCAAAGTCGTCCGGGGACCGCGTCAACGGTGGGGCAGCGGTGGTCGACCTCCGACCGCGTCACCTGGCGCCCCGCCGTGCGGCCCCCGCCGGCCGCCTGAGGCGCGCGGGAGGAGGCCGCGAGGAAAAGCTCGACTCGGGTGTAACGCCGGGCCGCCCTCGCGACGAGTCATCCTGTACGACGTCGCACGACGCGCGTCGCTCGACGAAAGGACCCACGCAGATGACCCTCACCACTCGCCTCGCCGCCGCAGCGACCGGTCTCGCCCTGCTCGCCGGCCCCACCGCGCTGGCCACCTCGGCCACCGCCGCGCCGGGCGAGGGCTCGCAGAAGCCCGCCCCCTGCGCCCAGCAGCAGCAGCAGGTCGACAAGGCCGAGGCCGCGCTGGAGCGGCTGACCGCCGTCTTCGAGCGCCAGCAGACCAAGGTGAAGAAGGCCAAGAACGAGGTCGCCGAGGCCGCTCCGGGCCGCGAGAAGGCCCAGGCCAAGCGCGAGCTCGCCCAGGCCAAGAAGGCCCGCAACGAGGCCAAGCAGACCAAGCGCGCCCAGCAGCAGCGCGTCGCCAAGGCCACCGAGCGCCTCGAGAAGTGCCAGGCCGACCAGGCCGAGACGCCCGCCGGCTGACGGTCAGAGCGATGCGCCGACTGCCCGACCTGCGGCTCGATCCCGAGCCGATGGAGCCCGACCCCGTCCTCGTCGACCAGCTGGCCCTGCTGGCCCGGGCCAGCAGGCCCACGGCGATGACGGCGACCCGGCGGGTCGTCCCCGTCGTCGCGGCCACCGCGACGATCGCGGCGCTGTCCGCCGGCGGGGCGTGGGCGGTCGGCACCCTGGCCGAGCGGGGGCCCGACACGCCCCCGCCGGTCGGTCCCGGCACGTCGCGCACCGTCGACGACGGACGCGGCACCGAGGACCCCGCCGACACCCCGGCGGGCCAGGACCCCGCGTCGCGGAGGGGGGACCCCCCACCGCCCTCCGCGACGCGGTCCGCCGGCCCGCCCGCCACCCCGGGCGAGCGCGGCACCGGCCGCGACACCGGCCGCGACACCGGCCGCGACACCGGCCGCCCGGTCGCCCCGGGCCGCAGCCCCGGCAACCGACCCGACCGACCGGACAGGCCGGACAGGCCGGACCGGCCCGAACGGCCGGCGTACCCCGCCCAGGCCCAGGGCCAGGGCGGGGGCGACGGGAGCGGACGCGGCCGCGACGGGGGCGACCCCGGCCGCGACGACCGCGGCCGCGGGCAGGGCAACCAGGGCCAGGGCACCGGCAACGGCTCCCCACAGGGGCCGAGGCCGACCCGCACCCCCGAGGCGGACGAGCCCGGACGGGCCCAGCAGCCGACCCGCACGCCGCGCGCCCTCCCGACCAGCGCCGCGACGCCGCGTGGCTGAGGACGACGAGGTCGTCGCCGCAGCCAAGCGGGGCGAGCCGGAGGCCTGGGCAGCGCTCTACCGCGCCCACGCCGCCCGGCTCCTCGCCTGGCTGCGCACCCGCCCCTGCGCCGACACCGCCGTGACCGCCGACGACGTCGCGGCCGAGGCCTGGCTGGTCGCGGCCTCCAAGGTCGCCGACTTCTCCGGTGACACCGGCGCCTTCGCGGGGTGGCTGTTCGGGATCGCGCGCAAGGTGCAGGGGTCCTCCCACCGACGCGCCGTGCGCCGTGCCACCGACGCCACCGATCCGTCCGAGGCCGGCGACCACCTGCCCGTCGAGCCCGACCCCACCCTGGTCCTCGACGACCGCGCCTGGGTGCGCGAGGCCATCGCCTCGCTGCCGCCCCGGGAGCGCGACGCCGTGGGCCTGGTCGACGCCGTCGGGCTGTCCCAGGCGGCCGCGGCCGAGGCGCTCGGCGTCTCGACCGTGGCCCTGCGCGTGGCCCGCCACCGCGGCCTGCGCCGGCTGCGGCGCGTCCTCGGCGTCGAGGACGGTGCGCCGCGCGGCACGACCGAGCCGGGCGACCCCGAGCCGGCCCGCGGGACTGGCGACCACGTCACCCGTCGGCCCTAGAGTGACCCGGTGCCCCAGGACCTGACCGTCATCGTCCTCGCCGCCGGGGGCGGCACCCGCATGAAGAGCAAGACGATGAAGGTGCTGCACCGTGTCGGCGGCCGCACCATGATCGGCCACGTGCTCGCCGCGGCCGCGGCCACCGAGCCCCGCCGCGTCGTCGCCGTCGTCGGCCACCAGCGCGAGGCGGTGGGGGCCGAGGTGCGCGAGCACGTCGCCGACGCCGTCCTCGCGGTCCAGGAGGAGCAGCTCGGCACCGGCCACGCCGTCGCCGTGGCGATGGAGGCCCTCGCCGCCGACGAGGGCGAGGCCGTCGGCACCGTCGTGGTGGCCACGGGCGACACCCCGTTGCTCACCGGCCAGAGCCTGCGGTCCTTCGTCGCCGACCACCGCGCCTCGCAGGCCGCGGTCAGCATCCTCTCGGGGGTCGTCGAGGACCCGTTCGGCCTCGGGCGGGTGCTGCGCAACGACGACGGCGACGTCCTGGCCATCGTGGAGGAGAAGGACGCCACGCCCCAGCAGCGCGAGGTCCGTGAGATCAACTCCGGCATCCTGGCCTTCGACGCGACGTTCCTGGCTTCCGCCCTGCCGCGGGTCGGCAACGACAACGCCAAGGGCGAGTACTACCTCACCGACGTCATCGGCCTGGCCCGCGGCGACGGCCTGGCCGTGGCCGCGCACCCCGTCGACGACGTGCGCCAGACCGAGGGCGTCAACGACCGGGCCCAGCTGGCCCGCGCGGGCGCCGAGCTCAACCGCCGCATCCTCGACCGCTGGATGCGCGAGGGCGTCACCGTCATGGATCCCGCCACCACCTGGGTCGACGCCACCGTCGACCTCGCCCCCGACGTCACCCTGCTGCCCGGGGTCCAGCTGCTCGGGGCCACCACGGTCGCCGAGGACGCGGTCATCGGCCCCGACACGACGCTCGAGGACTGCGAGGTCGGCCCGGGCGCCCGCGTCGTGCGCACCCACGGCCAGCTCGCCGTCGTGGGGGAGGGCGCCACCGTCGGCCCGTTCTCCTACCTGCGGCCCGGCTCGGTGCTCGGCGCCCGCGGCAAGATCGGCGCGTTCGTCGAGACCAAGAACGTCGAGATCGGCGAGGGCGCCAAGGTGCCCCACCTCTCCTACGTCGGCGACGCCGAGATCGGCGAGGGCACCAACATCGGGGCCGGCACGATCTTCGCCAACTACGACGGGGTCGCCAAGCACCGCACCACCGTCGGCCGGCACGCCCGGACCGGGTCCAACAACACCTTCGTCGCCCCGGTGAGCATCGGCGACGGCGCCGGCACCGGCGCCGGCACGGTCGTCCGCGAGGACGTGCCGCCGGGATCACTGGCCGTGAGCGCCGGCCCCCAGCGCGTCATCGAGGGCTGGGTCACACGGCGGCGACCCGGCACGGACCAGGCGGCCGCGGCCGAGGCGGCGGTGGCACAATCAGACCCGGCCGAAGGCTGATCCGCAGACCAGCCCTCCCAGACTGCCCCGAGGAGCCCCCGTGACCGGCATCCAGAAGGCCACCGAGAAGAACCTCATGGTCTTCAGCGGTCGCTCCCACCCCGAGCTGGCCGGGGAGGTCTCCGAGATCCTCGGGACCCCGCTCGTGCCGACCTCGGCGTACGACTTCGCCAACGGCGAGATCTACGTGCGCTACGAGGAGTCGGTGCGTGGCTGCGACGCGTTCGTCATCCAGAGCCACACCGCGCCGATCAACGACTGGATCATGGAGCACCTGCTCATGGTCGACGCGCTCAAGCGCGCCTCGGCCAAGCGCATCACCGTGGTCATGCCGTTCTACGGCTACGGCCGCCAGGACAAGAAGCACCGGGGCCGCGAGCCGATCTCGGCGCGCATGGTCGCCGACCTGTTCAAGACCGCCGGCGCCGACCGGCTGATCGCCGTCGACCTGCACACCGACCAGATCCAGGGCTTCTTCGACGGCCCCGTCGACCACCTGATGGCGATGCCGGTGCTGGCCGACCACGTCAAGGCGACGTACGGCGGACAGCGGCTCGCCGTGGTCTCGCCCGACGCCGGCCGGATCAAGGTCGCCGAGCGCTGGTCGGCCCGCCTCGGCGGCGTGCCGCTCGCCTTCATCCACAAGACCCGCCGCACCGACCGGCCCAACGAGTCGGCCGCCAACCGCGTCGTCGGCGACGTCGCCGGCCGCACCTGCGTGCTGGTCGACGACATGATCGACACCGGCGGCACCATCGTGAACGCCGCCGAGGCCCTGATGAACGACGGCGCCGCCGGCGTCGTCATCGCCGCCACCCACGCGATCCTCTCCGACCCCGCCGTCGACCGGCTCAAGAACTCCGCCGCCGTCGAGGTCGTGCTCACCAACACGCTCCCGATCGCGCCGGAGCGCGAGTTCGACAAGCTGACGAAGCTCTCCATCGCGCCGCTGCTGGCCCGCGCCATCCGCGAGGTCTTCGAGGACGGCTCGGTCACCGAGCTCTTCGACGGGCACGCCTGACCGGTCCACCCGGTGCGCGTCGAGTGGTCTCGAGACAGGCGCTGGCGCGCCTTCCTCGACCACCGTGGCTCGAGGAGCTCCCGCTAGGGAGCGTCTCGAGACCACACGACCGCAGCGTCAGTGGACTCATCGCCGGTCGTCGAGCGCGTCCTCCCAGTCGCGGCGCAGGATCACGTGCGTGACGCCCTCGAGGGCCGCCTCGACGGCGGCGAGCTGGTCGGCGTCGAGGGGGACGAGCGGGAAGGCGTTGCCGACGGCCTGGGCGAACGCCTGGCCGCGCCCGGCGAGCGCCGGGGCCTCGGCGAGGTAGCGGTCGACGTACGGCGCCACGAGGGCGGCCTGCTCGGGCTGCCAGAGCCCGCTGGTGACCGCCTCGAAGCGCCGGTTGGACACGTCGGGGTCGGTGGCGGCGGCCCAGGCGGCCTCCTTGGCCTCGACCGAGGGGCGGGCGGCGAGCGCCCGGGCGGCGCCGAGCTCGCCGTCGACGGTGCCGTCGCGGCGCCGCTCGGCCTCGATGAACGCCGCGTCGGCGCCGCCGACGGCGGCGAGGCGGGCCACGACCCGCCAGCGCAGCGACGCCGGCCAGGCCAGCCCGTCGACGCTGTCGGCGTCGAGCCAGCGCCGGAGCAGGTCGACGTCGCGCGAGGTCGAGGCGAGGCCCTCGGCGAAGGCGAGCCGCACGTCGTCGGTGGTGGCGGCCTCGAGCCCCTCGCCGAACGCCGTGGCCAGGGTGGCCACGAGCCCGCCCACCTCGTCGGCGCTCGCACGCTCGGGCAGGACGTAGGCGGTGGTGCGGCCGACGACGGAGCCGACGAGCATCGGGTGGGTCTCGCGGGGGAGCAGGCGGGCGACGAGGTCGACGTAGGGGCCGACGCCGAGGCGCCGGGTGCGGGTGGCCTCGAACCACTGGCCCCACACCACGGCCCGGGCGAGCGGGTCGTCGAGCTGGTGCAGGCCGTCGCCGAGCGCGGCCAGCGACTGCTCGTCGAGAGCGAGCTGGGCGTAGGTCTCGCTGCGGGCGTTGGGCAGCACGACCCGGCCGCGCAGGTCGGGCAGCCGCACCGGCTCGTCGGCCAGGTCGACGAGCTGGCCGCCCGCGGGCGCCAGCGCGTCGTCGTACGCCGCGACCCAGAGCCGGTGGGGCCGGGACCCGTCGCGGTGGAGCACGGGGGTGCCGTCGGCGTCACGCTCGACCCGGACGGTGTCGAACCCGGTGGTGCGCAGCCACGCCTCGGCCCAGCCCACGGCGTCGCGGTCGGAGGCCTCGTCGAGCGCGGTGACGAAGTCGGCGAGGACGGCGTTGCCGAGCCGGTGGCGCGAGAGGTAGGCGTTGACGCCGCGCAGGAACGTCTCGTCCCCCAGCCAGGTCACCAGCTGGCGCAGCGCGCTGTGGCCCTTGGCGTAGCTGATCATGTCGAAGTTGCCGGCCGCGGCGTCGACGTCGGGCACGTCCTCGGCCCGCGGCGCGACGGCGTGGGTCGAGCGGCGGGCGTCGGCGCGGTAGGCGTTGACCTTGCGGGTGGTCTCGAACATCACCCGCAGGTCGTGGTGCCCCACGGCGTCGCCGGCGACGCGGTAGCCCATGTAGTCGGCGAAGGACTCCTGCAGCCAGGTGTCCTCCCACCAGGTCATCGTCACCAGGTCGCCGAACCACATGTGGGCCATCTCGTGGGCGATGGTGCCGGCGCGCGAGGCCCGCAGCCGCTCGGACAGGACGCCGCGCGGGAGGTACTCGTCGCGGTAGGTGACGCAGCCGGGGGTCTCCAGCGCGCCCCAGTTCTGCCCCGGCACGAAGGCCTGCTCGTAGGAGTCGAACGGCATCGGCTCGTCGAACAGCGACGCGTAGTGGTCGAAGCACGCCTCGGTGGTGGCGCGCAGCTCGTCGACGTCGCGGTCGAGCTCGGCCGCGAGCGAGGCCCGGGCGTGCCAGGCGAACGGCAGCCCGGCGTGCTCCCAGCGGTGGGAGTGCCAGGGGCCCGCGCAGAAGACGAACATCGCGGTCGGGATCGGCAGCGTCGTCGCGAACCGCCAGCGCCCGGTGGCCTCGTCGTGCTGCTCGACCCGGCCGTTGGCGACCACGGTCCACGTCGGGTCGGCGACGACCTGCAGGGTGACCGGCGCCTTGAGGTCGTTCTGGTCGAAGCACGGGAAGACGCGCTGGGCGACGTCCATGCCGATGTAGGCCGAGACGTACGTCGCCCCGTCGGCCGGGTCGGTGAGGGTGTGCATGCCGTCGCCGTCGGTGACCAGCGGCACCCGGGCCTCCACCGTCACCGCGTGGGTGCCGCCGAGGCCCGAGAGGTGGATCCGCGTGCCGTCGTACGCCGGGTCGACCTCGCGCCCGTCGAGGCGGACCTCGAGGTCCTCGGCCCCGGTGAGCTCGACGAACGTCGACGGCGTCGAGCAGGCGAACCCCACCGCCGCGGAGACGTGCGCGAAGCCGGTCTCGTGGGCGGTCAGGTCGATCGTCAGGTCGTAGGTGACGTCGGAGACGGCGGCGGCGCGGGCGCGGGCTTCGTCGAGGGTCAGGCTCACCCTCCGCACCCTACGGACCGGGTGCGGAGGGCGGATTTCGGCCCGGGCGGGCTCGCACCGTAGAGTTCCCGGGTTGCCTCGGCGAGGGAGCGCACGTCGCTCCGTGATCGACAGGGCCGGCCGTGCCGCTGCGCCCCCGTCCGCCAGGCCCGCCGACCCAGACGCAGAGGAGCACCCGCATGAGCGACACCGAGAAGATCCAGGCCGAGGCCCGCACCGAGTTCGGCAAGGGCGCCGCCCGCCGCATCCGCCGCGAGGACAAGGTCCCCGCCGTCCTCTACGGCCACGGCACCGACCCCGTCCACGTGACCCTCCCGGGCCACGCCACGATGATGGCCCTCAAGCACGGCGGCGCCAACGCGCTGCTCGAGCTCGACATCGACGGCACGAGCCAGCTCGCCCTGACCAAGCAGGTCCAGGTCGACCCGATCCGCCGGAGGCTCGAGCACATCGACTTCGTGCTCGTGAAGCGCGGCGAGAAGGTCACCGTCGAGGTCCCGATCACCGTCGTCGGCGAGGCCGGCCCGGAGACCCTGGTCGTCACCGAGAACGCCACCGTCGAGATCGAGGTCGACGCGACCCAGATCCCCGAGACCATCGAGGTCAGCGTGGAGGGCGCCGAGGTCGGCACCCAGATCCTCGCCTCGCAGCTCGAGGTGCCCGCCGGTGCCACCCTGCTGGCCGACGACGAGCTGCTCATCGTCAACGTCACCCAGCAGATCAGCGCCGAGGCCCTCGAGGCCGAGCTGGAGGAGGCCGAGGCCGAGGCCGGCATCGAGCGCGACGAGTCCGACGAGGAGGCCGCCGAGACCGAGACCGCGGCCGCCGAGGGCGAGGGCGACGCCGAGGAGTCGTCCGAGGAGGAGTGATCCTCACCCGGCTCAGGTGGTTCCTGGGCCGACTGATCTCGCCGGTGACCCGGCCCGAGCCCCCCGACCACGACGCCCAGGAGGACGACATGGCCGAGGTGTGGCTCGTGGTCGGGCTCGGCAACCCCGGCAAGGAGTACGCCGGGCACCGGCACAACATCGGCTACCTCGTCGTCGACGAGCTCAGCCGCCGCCTCGGCACCCCGCTGCGCGCCCACAAGACGGGGCGCGCCGAGGTCGCCGAGGCGCGGCTGGGTCCGCCCGGCAGCGACGGCCCGCGGGTCGTGCTGGCCCGGCCCCGGTCGTACATGAACGAGGTCGGCGGGCCGGTCAAGGCCCTGGCCACCTTCTACAAGGTGCCGCCGGCCCGGGTCGTGGCGATCCACGACGAGCTCGACATCGACTTCGGGACGCTGCGCTGCAAGCTCGGCGGCGGCGACAACGGCCACAACGGCCTGAAGTCGCTGCGCTCCTCGTTCGGCACCGGCGACTTCTACCGGGTGCGCGCCGGCATCGGCCGCCCGCCCGGCCGCCAGGACGTCGCCGACTTCGTGCTGTCCAACTACAACGGCACCGAGCGCAAGGAGCTGCCGTTCCAGGTCGACACCGCCGCCGACGCGGTCGAGTCCCTGGTGCTCGAGGGCCTGGAGAAGACCCAGCAGCGCTACAACTCCTGACCCACGGTGGTCGAGGGCGCCGCGCGGCCGACCCACGGTGGTCGAGGAAGTCGCGCCAGCGACCCACGGTGGTCGAGGAAGTCGCGCCAGCGACTGTCTCGAGACCACCTGACCGCAGCGATCTACTTCGACCTGACCATGCGGTCGTGTGGTCTCGAGACGGTTCCTCGCGGAACCTCCGCGACCACCGTGCGGTCGCCGCGCGGGCGGATCGTCCAGCAGGTAGTCAGGTGACCTTGTCGGCGACCTTGGAGACCACGGTGCCGGCGGCCGAGCCGACCTTCTTGGCTGCCTCGACCTTCGCAGCGCGGCGCCGGTCGAGGGTGAGCGCGACCAGGTTGAGCGCGCCCCACGTCATGGTCACGCCGAGGACCTTGGCCCGCACCTCGTCGTCCTCTGCCCGCGCGGCGAGCAGCAGACCGTCGCCGACGTCGCAGGCGATCCGGATCCACATCGCGGTGCGCACCGTGCGGCCGCGGCCGAGCACGCCGAAGGTGCTGACGGCCAGGTCGCGCACGCCGAAGACCTGCGCGAGCAGGTCGTAGCCCTCCTGCTCGTGCTTGCCGGCGTCGACGGCCTGCCCGAGGTGCTCGGGGTTGCTCAGCGCGTAGACGGCGTACGACGCGGTGGCGGTGCTCATGACACGGCTGAGGGCGTAGCTCATGCCGACCAACGTAGGGCGCGGTCGGGCCGCGGGGCTCAGCCCTGCGGGTGGCTGCGCAGGTAGTCGCCGACGGGGACCGGCCGGCGCTCGGCGTACCCCACCGGGAGCAGCACGTCGCCGCGCGCGGTCAGGTAGTAGACCCGCCAGGCGTGGTAGCCGAGGTAGGACCGCGGCCGTCGCTGCATGACCTCGGCGAGCAGCCGCACGCCGCGCACGTAGGCGGTGTGGTTGTTGTAGCGGAACAGTGCCCGGTCGACGGCCGCCCGCGACCCGCTGCGGAAGCCCATCGCCTGCAGGTAGCGGCCCGCGGCCAGGACCGCGTCGCGCGGGTCGTCGACGTCGCCGCGCCCGTACGCCGCCCACGTGGCCGGCATGAACTGCATCGGACCCTGCGCGCCGGCGACCGAGGTGCCGCGGATGCGCCCCATGCCCGTCTCGACCAGGTTGATCGCGGCGAGGTACTCCCAGTCGACCCCGAACCGGCGCTCCGCCTCGCGGTAGTGCGCCAGCAGTCGCTGGGGGGCCTCGGGGCGCACGATCCGCCAGGCGGGGAGGGTGCGGGCGAGCTCGCCGTGCATCGAGCGGAAGGCGCGGCGGCTCTCGAGGTTGGGCACGGCGATGCGCCACACCCAGCGCGGCACCAGGGCCCGGACCCGGGCGTCCCAGGCCGGGCGGGCTCCGAGCACGCGGAGCGCGACCTGCTGGCGGCGCCCGGCCTCGGCCACCGCGGCGGGGGCGGCGGCCTCGCCGGCGATGGTCCGCTCGGCCGCCTCGAGCTGGGTGGCCAGGGCCCGCGGCGTCGTCGGCCGCGCCGGCTCGGCACGCCCGGGAGCCGCGCTGCCGGTCCTCGGGGCGGCCGGCGCCGCGCTCGTCGGGTCGGGTGGCGTAGTGGGTGCGTCGTCGGGAGCGGCGCCGCAGCCGAGGGTCAGGGCGGCGAGCGCCACGACGGTGGCGAGGCTCGTGCGACGGGGTCGACGGGGAGACGGCATCGCGTCGAGGGTACGTCGGCGGCGGCCACTACGCTCGGGCCTCGTGACCTACGAGCCGACCCTGCCGCCCGAGTCCGCCGCCACCGACGACCACGTGCTCGCCGCCTGGTTGGCCGACGAGGCCGGCCGTCGGCTGCTCGAGGTCCGCAGCGAGGGCCTGGAGGGTCGCGAGCTCAAGGACGCCGGCGACCGGGCCGCCCACGAGCTGCTCATGGAGCTGGTCGCCCGGCACCGGCCCACCGACGCGGTGCTCTCCGAGGAGGGCAAGGACGACAAGGCGCGCCTCGACGCCGAGCGGGTCTGGATCATCGACCCCCTCGACGGCACCCGCGAGTTCTCCGAGCCGCCCCGCGACGACTGGGCCGTCCACGTGGCGCTGTGGGAGCGCGGCGCCGGCGACGGCTCGACCGGTGCCGGTGACCTGACAGCCGCCGCGGTCGCCCAGCCGGCGCTGGGGGAGACCTTCACGACCGGCACGCCCCTCGTCGTACCCCCCTCGACCAGCGCGTCGCCGCGCATCGCGGTCTCGCGCAGCCGGCCGCCGGAGTTCGTGCACGGCCTGGCCGCCGAGCTGGACGCGCAGCTGGTCGCCATGGGCTCGGCCGGCGTCAAGGTGCTCTCGGTCGCCCGTGACGTCACCGACGCCTACGTCCACGCCGGCGGCCAGTACGAGTGGGACAGCGCCGCGCCCGTCGCGGTGGCCAGGGCCGCGGGCCTGTTCACCAGCCGCATCGACGGCAGCCCGCTGCGCTACAACCAGGACGACGTCTACCTGCCCGACCTCGTCGTGTGCCGGCCCGAGCTGGCCGACCGCATCCTGGGCTGGATCGCCGAGAACGGCGCGTGAGGGGCCGGTGAGCGACACCGTCCGCCACGTCCTGCTCGACGCCGACGGGGTCCTGCAGGACCTCCCCGGCGGCTGGGTCGAGCGGGTCGAGCCGTGGCTGGGAGAGCGGGCCGAGGAGTTCATCCTCGAGTCCTGGCGGCTCGAGCTGCCGGCCCTGCGCGGCGAGGAGGACTTCTTCGAGCACCTGACCCGCCACCTGGCGGCGTACGACGCCGAGGTGGACGCCCGCGACCTGTTCGCCGCGGTGTGGACCTCGATCGAGCTGGTGCCGTCGTCGATCGCGCTGGTCCACCAGCTGCGCGCCGCGGGGTACGGCGTCCACCTGGGCACCAACCAGGAGCGCCACCGCGGCACCTACATGGCCACCGAGCTCGGCTTCGACGAGCTGTTCGACGTCTCCTGCTACTCCTGGCAGCTCGGTGCGGTGAAGCCCGAGGCGGCCTACTTCGAGCGGGCGCTGGAGCGCATCGGCGCCCCCGCGCCCGAGGTCCTGTTCGTCGACGACCGCCTCGACAACGTCGAGTCCGCCCGGTCGGTCGGCCTCGCCGGCGTCCACTGGACCTTCACCGAGGGGCGTCCTGCGCTCGAGGAGCGGCTCGCCGAGCACGGCGTCCACGTCTGACGTGGGGCTTCGAAATGCAGAGGCCCCGCCGCGGTCGTCCCTGGCAGGCTCGGGAGCCGTGACGTCCTACATCTCGCACACCACGATCGACTGCCACGACGCCTACACCCTCTCCGAGTGGTGGAAGGGCGTGCTCGGCTGGAGCGACCTCGAGGGCGACCCCAACCTGCCCGGGCACGAGGAGTGCATGATCCGCGACCCCGAGACCGGCGCCCAGCTGCTGTTCATCGAGGTGCCCGACGCCGAGCTGCCGGCCAAGCGCATCCACTTCGACATCGCCCCGCGCGAGGGCACCCGGGACGCCGAGGTCGAGCGCCTGCTGGCCCACGGCGCGACCTTCGTGGCCGACCACCGCGGCATCCACGGCGAGGGCACCGGCTGGGTCACCCTCGCCGACCCCGAGGGCAACCAGATGTGCGTCCTCCGCAACGCCGCCGAGCGCACCGGGTCCTGACCCCTCGGAGTCCCCGGGTCGGGCCTCACCGTCAGGGGCGGACGAGCAGGATCTGGTCGTCGTCCTCGGCGGGATCGCCGCGACCGTCGCGGTTGCTCGTGGTGACCCACAGCATCCCGTCGGGGGCGGCGGCGACGGTGCGCATGCGGCCGTACTGGCCGACGAAGAAGCCCTTGGGGTCGACCGCGCGGGCGCCGTCGACGGTGACGCGCCACAGCTGCTCGCCCTTGAGCGCAGCCATCCACAGCGAGCCGTCGAGGTAGGCCAGGCCGGAGGGGGAGGCGTCGTCGGTGTTCCAGGTCTGCTGGGGGTCGACGTAGTCGGGCTCGCCGCCGTCGCCCTCGACCTCGGGCCAGCCGTAGTTGCTGCCGGACTCGACGAGGTTGAGCTCGTCGAAGGTGTCCTGGCCGAACTCCGAGGCCCACAGCCGTCCGGCGTCGTCGAAGGCGAGGCCCTGGACGTTGCGGTGGCCGTAGGAGAAGACGGGGGAGTCGAAGGGGTTGCCGGGAGCCGGGTCGCCGTCGGGCGTCAGCCGCAGCACCTTGCCGCCCAGGGAGCCGCGGTCCTGGGCGAGCGGCGGGTCGCCGGCCTCGCCGGTGGAGACGTAGAGGAAGCCGTCGGGCCCGAAGGCCAGCCGGCCGCCGTCGTGGATGAACGCCCGCGGGATGCCGTCGAGCAGCACCTCGGGCTCGCCGAGCCGGTCGCGGCGCAGCGGGGCGCGCACGACGCGGTTGTCCTGGGCGGCGGAGAGGTAGAGGTAGACCTGCCGGTCGTCCTCGAAGTCGGGGGAGAGGGCCACGCCGAGCAGGCCGTTCTCCGCACCGCTGCCGTCGGGCCGGGCGGCCTCGACGACGCCGAGCTCCTTGACGTCGCCCTCGGGCGAGACCCGGAGCACCCGGCGGGTGTCGCGCTCGGTGACGATCGCGTCGCCGTTGGCGAAGAAGTCGAGGCCCCAGGGTGCCTCGAGGCCGGTCGCGACCGTGCCGACGACCTCCGGCGGCCCGGCCGGGGTCGGGTCGGCCGTCGGCGCGTCGGTCGTCGGGTCCTGCGACGGGGACGGGGACGGCGAGCCCGACGCCGGCGGGGTCGTGCCCGTGATCGTCACGTCGGTCTCGTTGCCGCCCTGGCCGCACGCGGACAGGGCGCCACCGGCCAGCAGCAGCACGGCCGCCGCGCCCGCCGTCGTACGACGCACGCTCAGCCGACCTTCTCGAGGAACTCCAGGAGCAGCCCGTGCACCACCTCGGGCTTCTCGAGCGGCAGGAAGTGCGAGCCGCGCAGCTCGACGTACTCGCCCTCGGGCATCCGGGCGGCCGCGGTGGCCATGTCGCGGGCGCCGGCCAGGACGTCCCAGCGTCCGGCCACGAACATCGCCGGCACGTCGAGGGAGGACAGCGACACGCGGGCGTGGCGCGAGGTGCTCAGGGCGAGGTGGAAGTACCAGTCGAGCGGCGTGGTCAGGAACTCCTTGACCGCGACCGCCGTGCCGTCGACGTCGCGCACCGGGAGCATGAACCCCGAGTGCGACAGCGCACCGATCGCCCTGCGGCCGATCGGGAGCCGCCGGGCGACGGGCGTGAGGGCCCTGCCGGCGACGGTCATGCCGCGGGAGAGGTTGACGGTGAGCGCGCGGGCCACCGGGTGCGGCAGGCGCAACGGCGCCAGCATCGTGGCGAAGGTGTCGCCCGGCACGCCGGCGACCGCGAACAGACCGGCCACGCGCTCGGGGTGGCGGGCGGTGAGCTCGAACATCGTGTTGACGCCCATCGACCAGCCCATCAGCACGGCCCGGTCGATGCCGAAGTGGTCCATGACCGACAGGCCGTCCTCGACGAAGTGCTCGATCTCGACGTGGGCGGGGTCGACCGGGCGCTCGGAGCCACCGACGCCGCGGTGGTTCCAGGACACGATGCGGACGCCGCAGTCGGGGTCGAGCAGCGCGGGCCAGCACCAGGCGTTGGTGCCCAGACCGTTGCAGAGCACCACGGTGGGCCCGTCGATGCGGCCGTCGGGGTCGTTGGTCCAGGCGCGCAGCGTGGTGCCGTCGTCGGACCGGATGTCGCGGAAGGCCGGCGTGGGGGCCGTGACGGCCCGCGCGGCGGAGGTCGGCATGGACCGATTCTGCCGCACCGGCGGTCGGACCGTCGCGGGCTAGCCCCGGTGGACGCCGGGGGCAGCGTCCGGCAGCGGTGCCGCGGCCGGGTCGCGGACCGGGAGCGCGGCGAGGTAGTCGGCCACGTCCTCCCGCTCGGCGCGACGCTGGGCGCAGGCGGTCGCCGCGACCATGGCGTTGCGGCGGGCCTGCTGCTGGCTGGCCACGGGCCAGTCCTGGAGTCGCTGCACGAGGCCCCGGAGGGGACCCGCCATGGAGGGGGTGCCGAGCATGGTCCTGACGCTACGCCGCCCGTCAATCGCCCCCCGTCACGACGGCGTGACATCTGGGTGAACTCGGGGTCAGTCCGGGACCGGGTCGGCGAGCACGGTGCGCTGCCGGGTGGCGCCCACGCTCGCGGCGACCACGCAGGCGATCGCGAGCCACTGCAGGGCGGTGAGGGACTCCGAGACGACGAGGATCCCCGCGAGGGCGGCGGCCGCGGGCTCGAGGGACATCAAGATGCCGAAGACGGCCGGACGCATCGAGCGGAGCGCGACCAGCTCGCAGCTGTAGGGGACCACCGAGGACAGCAGGCCGACGGCGGCCCCGAGCAGCAGGATCCGCGGGTCGAGCATGGCGTCGGTCGCGTCGCCGACCAGCAGGAACGGCGCGACCAGGATCGTCCCGACGACGCTGGCCAGGGCGAGCCCCCCGAGGCCGTCGTACCGGCGTCCGGTCGCGCCGGAGAGCAGGATGTACGCCGCCCAGAACCCCCCGGCCAGCAGCGCGAAGAGCACGCCGACCAGGTCGAGGTCGGACCGCTCGGCCCCGAGCAGGACCACGCCCACCCCGGCCAGGCCGACCCACGCCAGGTCGCGCGGGCGGCGCGACCCGACGACGGCGAGCGTGAGCGGCCCGACGAACTCGAGCGTGACGGCGATGCCGAGCGGGATCCGGGCGAAGGCCTGGTAGATCGAGAGGTTCATCAGGCCGAGCGAGGCCCCGAACGCCAGCACGAGCAGGAGGTCGCCGCGGCTGCGGCCGGCGAGCCGGGGCCGAGCCCACGCGCAGAGCACGAGCGCGCTGGTGAGCAGGCGCAGCAGCACCAGCGCGGTCGGGGAGACCTCGTCGAACAGCGTCTTGGCGATCGCGGCGCCGAGCTGCACCGAGGCGATCCCGACCAGCACCAGCGCGACCGGTGAGGGGACGGTGGTCGGGCGGCGCACCGGCTCCACGCTAGGACACGCGCCAGGACACGCGCTGGTGCGGGCTGTGCCACCATGCCGAGATGGGGAGCTACCGCGTCAGTCGGTCGACCACCATCGCCGCCGACCCCGCCCTGGTCCACCGCCTCGTGCACGACCTGCGCGAGTGGCGGGCCTGGTCGCCCTGGGAGGGCCTGGACCCCGACCTGCAGCGCACGTACGCCGGCCCGCCCGCCGGCGTCGGCGCGCGCTACGAGTGGTCGGGCAACCGCAGGGCCGGCCGCGGGTCGATGGAGGTCGTGGGCTCGACCCCGGAGAAGGTCGAGGTGCGGCTGGTCTTCGACAAGCCCTTCCGCTCCACCAGCGACGTCACCTTCGACCTCCGCCCCGCCGGCCTGGCCACCGACGTCACGTGGACGATGACCGGCGAGCAGCGCGGCCTCGCCGGCCTCGTCGGTCGGGTGGTCCCGATGGAGAAGCTGCTCGGCAAGGACTTCGAGCGCGGCCTCGCCCAGCTCAAGTCCGCCGCCGAGGCCTGACCCGACCCCACGGGCCGGCTCGCGGTCGTGCGTGCTGGCCGCGGTCATGTGGTCTCGAGACAGGACTTCGTCCTTCCTCGACCACCGTGGGGTGCCGTCGGGCGTGATCTCGACCCACGGTGGTCGAGGAAGGCGCGCTGGCGCCTGTCTCGAGACCACGAGCTGGCTGCGGTCATGTGGTCTCGAGACAGGACGTCGTCCTTCCTCGACCACCGTGGGGTGCCGTCGGGCGTGGTCTCGACCCACGGTGGTCGAGGAAGGCGCGCTGCCGCCTGTCTCGAGACCACGAGCTGGCTGCGGTCGGGTGGTCTCGAGACAGGACGTCGTCCTTCCTCGACCACCGTGGGGTGCCTCGGGCGTGGTCTCGACCCACGGTGGTCGAGGAAGGCGCGCTGGCGCCTGTCTCGAGACCACGAGCTGGCTGCGGTCGGGTGGTCTCGAGACAGGACGTCGTCCTTCCTCGACCACCGTGTGGCCCGCAGGGACCCGCGGCACGCCACCCCGCCTAGGCTTGCCGCATGAGCGAGAAGCCCGACATCAAGCCCCGCTCGCGCGACGTCACCGACGGGCTGGAGCGGGCCGCGGCCCGCGGCATGCTGCGCGCGGTCGGGATGGGCGACGAGGACTGGGAGAAGCCGCAGATCGGCGTCGCCTCGTCGTGGAACGAGATCACCCCGTGCAACCTGCCGCTCGACCGGCTGGCCAAGGCGGTCAAGAACGGCGTGCACGCCGCCGGCGGCTACCCGCTCGAGTTCGGCACCATCTCGGTCTCCGACGGCATCTCCATGGGCCACGAGGGCATGCACTTCTCGCTGGTCTCGCGCGAGGTCATCGCCGACTCGGTCGAGACCGTGATGATGGCCGAGCGCCTCGACGGCTCGGTCCTGCTCGCCGGCTGCGACAAGTCGCTGCCGGGCATGCTCATGGCTGCGGCACGCCTCGACCTCGCCTCGGTCTTCCTGTACGCCGGCTCGATCATGCCCGGGCAGGTCGACGGCCGTGACGTGACGATCATCGACGCCTTCGAGGCCGTCGGCGCCTGCCTGGCCGGCAAGATCTCCCGCGAGGAGGTCGACAAGGTCGAGCGCGCCATCTGCCCCGGCGAGGGCGCCTGCGGCGGCATGTACACCGCCAACACCATGGCCGCGGTCGCCGAGGCGATCGGCATGTCGCTGCCGGGCAGCGCCGCGCCGCCGGCGGTCGACCGCCGGCGCGACGGGTTCGCCCACCGCTCGGGCCAGGCGGTGGTCGAGATGCTGCGCCAGGGCATCACCGCGCGCCAGATCATGACCAAGGAGGCGTTCGAGAACGCCATCACCGTCGTCATGGCCCTCGGCGGCTCGACCAACGCCGTCCTGCACCTGCTGGCCATCGCCCGCGAGGCCGAGGTCGACCTGACCCTCGACGACTTCAACCGCATCGGCGACAAGGTGCCGCACCTCGGCGACCTCAAGCCGTTCGGCAAGTACGTGATGTACGACGTCGACAAGGTCGGCGGCATCCCGGTCGTGATGAAGGCGCTGCTCGACGCCGGGCTCATGCACGGCGACTGCCTCACCGTCACCGGCCGGACGATGGCCGAGAACCTCGCCGACATCGCCCCGCCGCCGCTCGACGACGACGTCATCCGGGCCATCGACCGGCCCATCCACGCCACCGGCGGCCTGACCATCCTCAAGGGGTCGCTGGCCCCGGAGGGCGCGGTGGTCAAGAGCGCCGGGTTCGACGAGTCGGTCTTCACCGGCACCGCGCGGGTCTTCGACGGCGAGCGGGCCGCGATGGACGCGCTCGCCGCGGGCCGCATCGTGGCCGGCGACGTCGTCGTCATCCGCTACGAGGGCCCGAAGGGCGGCCCCGGCATGCGCGAGATGCTCGCCATCACCGGCGCCATCAAGGGCGCCGGCCTCGGCAAGGACGTCCTGCTGCTCACCGACGGCCGGTTCTCCGGCGGCACGACCGGCCTGTGCGTGGGCCACGTGGCGCCCGAGGCCGTCGACGGCGGTCCGATCGCGTTCGTCCGCGACGGCGACCCGATCACCCTCGACGTCCTCAACCGCACCCTCGAGGTCGAGATGAGCGACTTGGAGGAGCGCAAGGTCGGCTGGGAGCCGCTGCCGCCGAAGTACACCCGCGGCGTCCTCGGCAAGTACGCCCGCACCGTGGCCTCCGCGGCCCACGGCGCGGTCACCTCCTGACGGTGCCCGAGGCCGGCGGGCGCGACGCGTGGGGCGCCCGCCTCGCGCTCGCCGCGGTCGTGCTCCTGCTGCTGGTCGCGGCCGTCGTCGGCCTGGGCCGCGACGAGCCTCGCGAGGTGGGCGACGCCGACACCTCCGGGGACGCCGGCCGTCCCGCCCGTACGCCGACCGCCGACCCGTCGCCACCGACGGCCGCGCCCGGGCCACCCTCCGGGCGTCGCGCGCACGCGGCCGACGGGCGCATCTTCGGCGACGGCCGGTTCCTCGTCGCCTACTACGGCACCGGCGGCACGGGCGCCCTCGGCGTGCTCGGCGAGTCCGACCCGGCCACGATGCACCGACGGCTGGCGCGTGCCGCGCGGGCCTTCGACACCCAGCCCGACCGCGAGGTGCAGCTGGTCTACGAGCTCATCGTCACCGTCGCCGACGGCCACCCCGGCCGCGACGGCGACTTCAGCCACGACGTGCCTCGGGCCGTGGTCGAGCGGTACGTCGAGGCCGCCCGGCGCACGGGCGCGCTGCTGCTGCTCGACATCCAGCCGGGCCGGGCGCGCTTCCTCGACGTGGCGAAGCGGTGGGCCTGGGCGCTGCGCGAGCCGCACGTCGGTCTCGCGCTCGACCCCGAGTGGCGGATGGCCCGTGACGAGGTGCCGGGCCGGGTCATCGGCGCGGTGCGGGCCCAGGAGGTCAACCTCGTCTCGGGCTGGCTCGAGGGCCTGCGGGCGGAGGCGGGGCTGCCGGAGAAGCTGTTCGTCCTCCACCAGTTCCGCGCCGACATGGTCCGGGGGGTCGACCGTCTCGTCGACCGGCCGGGCCTGGCCGAGGTGCAGCACGTCGACGGGTTCGGCACGCCGCGCCAGAAGCTGACGACCTACCGCGCCGTCGCACGCAACGACCGCTTCCACATGGGGTTCAAGCTCTTCTACGACGAGGACCGACCCCGGATGTCGGCCCGCGACGTGCGGCGGGTCAGGCCCGCCGTGCGGTTCGTCAGCTTCCAGTAGGCGACCACGCCACCTGCGCCGTGAGCCGCGGGGGCAGGAGCGCGGCGAGCGTCGAGGACGCGAGTCCGGCGGCGACGGCGACCCCGGCGACGCCGCCCGCGTCCTCGATCGCGACGAGGGCCGCGAGGTGCGCCAGCAGGGCGAGGCCGGACCCGATCGCGACGAACGGCCGCACCGGCACCGGGTTCATGCTGCCGCGCCCGAGCACGAGCAGCACGAGCAGCACGACGGTCCAGAGCAGGACGACCCACCCCAGCCAGCCGAAGTAGGCCTCGGCGTAGGCGTCGCCGCCCGGCCCGTCGCTGCGCGCGGCCTCGCCGAGGTCGTTGAAGGTGACCGAGCCGCCGACCGAGGACCAGTCGAGGAAGCCGAAGCCGGCCACGCAGAGCCCGGCACCGATGGCGGCCAGCACGGCCGCCACGACCTGGGTGCGGGCGCGGAGCACGCCGCCGTGCCCGCCGTGCCCGCCGTGCCCGCCGTGCCCGCCAGCAGCTCCCGAGCCGTACGTCGCCGGCGTGGTGCCGTCGGGGAGCAGGTGCACGATCCGCGGCCCGAGCATGGCCGCGACGGTGAGGCAGACCAGGCCGAGCACCCACACGTTGATCCCGAGGACGCTCGGGGTGACGCTGCTGGTGACCGCCTCCTCGGGCGGCGGGACCGGACTGGCGCTGAACCTCGTGGGCACGTCGCCGCGCAGCCACCCGAGGTCGTAGACCGAGACGACCAGCAAGGCAAAGGCCACGAGGGGCAGGAGCGTGCCGACCGCCCGGGCGGTGCCCGTCAGCGCCGGGCGACGCAGGCCGAGCGCGGCGACCACCGCGACCACGCAGCACAGCACGGTGAGGGCGACCAGCAGCCAGGGCAGGTAGACCTCGGCGACCCCGAGCGGGTCGGGCGCCTCGGGGTCGAGGGCCCGGACCTCCTGGACCCGGTCGACGGCGTCGAAGAGCCCCAGGTGCTCCTCCTCGGAGGAGAACACGTCGCCCTGGGAGGACCACAGCTCCACCCACCGGGGGAGGAACAGCCCGGCCAGGGATGCCGCGGTCCCGACGCCGGCGAAGGCCAGCGCCCAGCCGGGCCGCTCGCGCCGGAGCAGGCCGGCCGAGCGGGGGTCGACGTCGCCCGAGACGTGCTGGGGGCGGCCGTGCGGAGGCGGCGGGGGTGGTGGCGGGGGGTAGCCGGCGTTGCTCATGCGGCCCAGCCTCTCCCGCCCGGCTCAGAAGTAGTCGCGCACGTGGGCCGGGCGGCCGCCCAGCGCGGCGTCGAGCACCCGGTCGTGCTCGTCGGGCCCGGTGAGCAGGCCGAGCATCCGCAGGTTGGCGCAGGACTGGACGCCGGCGTACGCCAGGGCGAGGCCCTGCGGCGTGAAGGTCGGGCCGCCGGTCACGGACGTCCGCTCGCAGGTGCCGGGGCCGTCGCCGAGCAGGAGCCGGTAGGACCCGTCGGCACCGCCGACCGGGTCGCCGGTGACGCCGAAGGGCACCTCGGCGACCAGGCCCGGGACGGCCGGACCGGCGGCGGTCAGGGCGCCCGCGGGGTCGCTGACCCGCAGCGCGTAGGGGTGGCGGGACTCGACCTGCCAGGTCGAGGTGGGCAGCAGCTGGCGGGCCGGGTCGTGGCCGGAGGTGTGCAGCCGCACGGTGCCGGCGACCGAGGTGTGGCTGCCGAACAGGCGCCACAGGGCGCGGTAGCCGTCGGCCGTGAGGGCGACCAGGTCGTGCACCTCCAGGGCGGCGGTGGCGGGGTCGTAGCCCTCGCCGCGGTCCCAGGCGGCGAACCCGACGACGCGCTCGCCGTCGGCCCCGTCCTCGACGGCCAGGGAGATCGCCGTGACGTCGGCCAGCTGCTCCTCGGGGGTCTGCGCGAAGCGCGGGCCGGTGCGGGTGAGCGGGCCGTTCTGCGCGGCCGCCCAGGCGGCGTACACCTCGTGGACCGCGGGCAGGTCCTCGGCCCGCGCGCGACGGGTGCGGGTGGCCGCCGGGGCGCGGACCGCGGCCAGCTCGGCCGTGGCCAGTCGCACGGTGTCGAAGGACGTGACGACCTCGTAGCCCATCGGCCGGTAGATGCCGTTGGCCGTCGGGTAGAGGGTGGAGAGCACCTCGCCGCGCTCGGCCGCCGCGGCCAGCAGGGCCGCGAACACCGGCCGCAGCAGGCCCTCGCCACGGCGCTCGGCGGCCACCGTCACGCTCGCCACCCCGGCCGTGGGCACCCGGCGGCCGTGCCACCACGACGCGTAGGAGTGGGCGGCCGCGCGGGCCACGAAGGCGCCGTCGTCGTCGACGGCGAGCCAGACCTCGCGGCCCTCGGGCAGCGCGGTCGGTGTCGGCGGCGGGCCGCCGGGGTGGCTGCCGAACGCCTCGACCGAGAGGCGGTAGGACGCGGGCAGGTCGTCGAGGACGAGGCGACGGATCTCCACGCCCGCGTGTCTACCGGGCGCGGTCACCAGGTGTCGACCGGGTTGCCGCTCCCGCGCAGTCGCCCGTCGCGGTCGGCGGCGTCGACGACCCGGGCGATCACGGCACGGGTCTCGACCGGGTCGATGACGTCGTCGATCTCGAAGACCCGGGCCACCTCGAGCGCGGTCGAGCTCGCCTGGGCGTACGCCGTCAGCTCGCGCACCCGCGCCTCGCGCTCCTCGTCGTCGGCGATCGCCTCGAGCTCGCGCCGCATCGAGAGCCGCACCGCGCCCTCCAGCCCCATCGCGCCGAGGTGGGCGCCGGGCCAGGCCACGGTGAGCAGGGGCTCGTGCGTGCTGCCGCCGAGCATGGCCTGCGCGCCGAGGCCGTAGCCGCGGCGCAGCACGACCCCGACGAGCGGCACCTGCAGCCGGGCGCCGGCCACCAGCAGCCGCGAGGTGTGCCGCACCAGGCCGGTGCGCTCGGCGTCGGGGCCGACCATCATCCCCGGCGTGTCGACGAGCGAGACGACGGCGAACCCGAACGCGTCGCACAGCTGCAGGAAGCGCGCCGCCTTGTCTCCGGCGTCGGCGGTGATGGCCCCGGCGACGTGGCGGGTGTCGTTGGCCACGAACCCGACCGTGCGGCCCTCGACGCGCGCCAGCGCGGTCAGCAGCTCCGGCGCGAACTCCGGTCGCAGCACGGTCACCGAGTCGACGTCGGCGATGGTGGTGACGACCGCCTCGACGTCGTACGACGTGCGCTCGCCCGCAGGGACCGCGTCCCGCAGCGGCGTCTGGTCGGCCGCCGTCCAGTGGTCGTCGCGGCCCAGGAAGTAGGAGAGCACCGCCCGCGCGGCGTCGACCACGTGCTCGTCGTCGACGGCGACGTCGACGCAGCCGTTGGCCGTCATCACCTCCAGCGGGCCCACGTCGGCGGCGGCCACGTCGCCCAGCCCGCCGCCCGCGATCATCGCCGGTCCGCCCATGCCGAGGCTGGAGCGCGGCGTGGCGACGACGAGGTCGGCGCACCCGGCGATGACGGCGTTGCCGGCGAAGCAGTTGTCGTCGACCACCGCGATCCGCGGCGCGCGGCCCGACAGCCGCGCCCAGGCCGCGAAGGTCGTCACGTCGAGCGCCGAGACGAGCGGGATGTCGGTGTCGCCGGGCCGACCGCCGCCGCCCGCGGCGAAGAACACCGTGGGCAGGCCGAGCCGGGAGACGACGTCGAGCAGTCGGTCGGTCTTGCGGTGCCCGCGCATGCCCTGGGTGCCGGCCATGACGAGGTAGTCGTAGGACAGGACGGCGACCTGGTGCCCGTCGATCGTGGCCAGCCCGCCCACGATGCCGTCGGCCACCGTGCGGTCGAGCAGGTCGTCGCGGGTGCGCTTGTCCGACTGGGCCGCGGTGACGAACCGGCCGTACTCCACGAAGCTGCCCTCGTCGACGAGCGCGTGGACCTTCTCTCGAGCGCTCGTCCCACCCCGCGCGTGCTGCTTGGCCACCGCCTCCGGCCGCGCCGCGTCCTCCGTCAGCGCCCGGCGGGCCAGCACCTCGAGCAGGTCGTCGCGGATGTCGGGCTGCTCGGGCACCCGCGCAGCCTAGGGCGCCCCCACGGTGGTGTGGTCTGGAGACGGCCTCGTGCGGCACGGTGGTCGAGGAAGTCGCGCCAGCGACTGTCTCGAGACCACTCACCGCAGCCGATGCTTCCGACCCGGCCTGACTGGACCCACACCGACGGTGGTCGAGGAAGTCGCGCTGGCGACTGTTTCGAGACCACTCACCGCAGCGACACCACGTGCCGACTGCGGCGATGTGGTCTCGAGACGGTTCCTAGCGGAACCTCCTCGACCACCGTCTGTGACGGTTCCCAGCGGAACCTCCTCGACCACCGTCTGTGGCGGTTCCCAGCGGAACCGCCTCGACCACCGTGGGGTGGCGCCGGCGCGACGGCCGTGCCACCTAGGCTCACGACCGTGCCCACCTCGTCCGCCGACCTCGACGCGCAGGACCCGCTGGCGCCGTACCGGGTGCGGTTCGTCGGCAGCGCCTCGTCGCTGGTCTACCTCGACGGCAACTCGCTCGGCCGGCCGCTGCGCACGACGGCCGACCGGCTGGCCACGTTCGTGGTCGAGGAGTGGGGCGGCCGGCTGATCCGGGGCTGGGACGAGTCGTGGTTCGAGCTGCCCGAGGTCGTCGGTGACGAGATCGGCCGGGTGTGCCTCGGCGCCGCGGCCGGCCAGGTCGTGGTGGGCGACTCGACCACCGTGCTCCTCTACAAGGCGATGCGGGCCGCCGTCGCGCTCCAGGCCGCCGACCCGGCGCGCACGGAGCTCGTGGTCGACCGCGACAACTTCCCCACCGACCGGTACGTCGCCGACGGGGTCGCCCGGGAGTGCGGGATGACCCTGCGCTGGATCGACGTCGACACCACCGCGGGCGTGACCGCCGAGCAGCTGGCCGAGGTCGTGGGGGAGCAGACCGCGCTCGTCGTGCTCAGCCACGTCGCCTACCGCTCGGCCTGGCTGGCCGACGGCGCCGAGCTCACCCGGATCGCCCACGACGCCGGCGCGCTGGTGCTCTGGGACCTCTCCCACTCGGTCGGGTCCGTGCCGGTCGAGCTCGACGCGTGGGGCGCCGACCTGGCCGTCGGCTGCACCTACAAGTACCTCAACGGCGGGCCCGGCTCGCCCGCCTTCGTCTACGTCGCCGCCCGCCACCTCGACGTGGTCGAGCAGCCGGTGCAGGGGTGGATGGGCGCGCAGGACCCGTTCCTCATGGGCCCGACCTACGCCCCGGCCCCCGGCGTACGACGGATGCTGTCGGGCACCCCGCCGGTCGTCGGCATGCTGGCCCTGCAGGACATGCTCGCGCTGGTCGACGAGGTCGGCATCGGCGCGGTGCGGGCCAAGTCGGTCGGGCTCACCGAGCACGCCGTCGAGCTCGCCGCCGACCTCTTGCCCGACGTCGCCCTGGCCAGCCCCGCCGACCCCGCCCGGCGCGGCGGGCACGTCACCCTCTCCCACCCGCTGATGCGCGAGGTCACCGCCGAGCTCTGGCGCCGCGACGTCGTCCCCGACTACCGCGACCCCCACGGGCTCCGGCTCGGCCTCTCGCCGCTGTCGACGTCGTACGACGAGGTCGAGCGGGGCCTGCGCACCGTGCGCGACGTGCTGGACGGCCTGCGCTGAACGCTCGCCCCGACCGTCCCGACCGGCCCGCGGTCCCGGCCGAGCTCAAGGTCCTCGTCGCCTCTGCCTTCGTCATCGCGATCGGCTTCGGCCTGGTCTCGCCGGTGCTGCCGGCGTACGCGCGGAGCTTCGACGTCGGGGTCGCGGCGGCGTCGTTCGTGGTGTCGATCTTCGCGCTCTTCCGGCTCGTCTTCGCGCCCGCCGGCGGCGCGCTGGTCACCCGGCTCGGGGAGCGACCGGTCTACCTGACCGGGCTGCTCGTGGTGGCCGCGTCGTCGCTGGCCACGGCGTTCGCGCAGTCCTACGTCCAGCTGCTGGTGCTGCGGGGGCTCGGCGGCATCGGGTCGACGATGTTCACCGTCTCGGCCATGGCCCTGCTGGTGCGGCTCGCGCCGCCGGAGATCCGCGGGCGGGTGTCGTCGGCCTACGCCAGCTCGTTCCTGGTCGGCGGCATGCTGGGCCCGGTGCTGGGCGGCGCGCTGGCCGGGTTCGGCCTGCGCCTGCCCTTCGTGGCGTACGCCGTCGCGCTGGTCGTCGCGGCCGCGGTCGTCGCTCTGCGCCTGACCGGCGCGCAGCTGCGCCCGGTGACCACGGGCCCGCCGCCCCCGCCGATGCGGCTGGGCGAGGCGCTCGCGCTGCCGGCGTACCAGGCGTGCCTGGCCTCGGCCTTCGCCAACGGCTGGTGCAACTTCGGGGTGCGGGTCGCGGTGCTGCCGCAGTACGCCGTGGTCGTGCACGACGACACCTGGGTCGCGGGCGTCGCCCTCGCGCTGGCGGCGGCCGGGACCGCCGCGACCCTGCAGGTCGCGGGCCGGGTCGCCGACTCGGTCGGGCGGCGGCCGCTGGTGCTGGTCGGCCTGGTCGTCACCGCGGCCGGGCTGGGGCTGGTCGGGCTGAGCGGTGACCTGGTGGTGCTGCTCGCGCTGTCGGCGTTCAGCGGGGTCGGCGCCGGCCTGGTCAACCCCGGCCAGCAGGCCACCGTGGCCGACGTCATCGGGTCCGAGCGCGGTGGTGGCACCGTGCTGAGCACGTTCCAGATGGCGCAGGACGCGGGCGCGATCCTCGGGCCGGTGCTGGTGGGGGTCGTGGCCGACCAGGCGGGGTTCGGGTGGGCGTTCGGGCTGACCGCGCTGGTCAGCCTGCTCGCCGTCGGGCCGTGGCTGCGGGCGCCCGAGACGCTGGCCACGGTCGCGCGCAAGGCCTGACCGCTGCCGGTCGGCGGCGTGGCAGGGTGAGCGGGTGCTCCGCTACCCCGCCCCGCTCCGTCCCGGCGACACGGTCGGCGTCACCGCGTCCTCCAGCGGCGTGCCCGGCCCGCTGCGGGCCCGGCTCGACCACAACGTCACCTGGCTGCGCGAGCGCGGCTTCGAGGTGTGGGTGGGTGACTGCCTGGGCGGGGAGCGGGTCGTCTCGGCGCCGAAGGAGCAGCGCGCGGCCGAGCTCACGGCCATGCTGCGTGACCCGTCGGTGCGGGCCGTCGTGCCGCCGTGGGGCGGCGAGCTGGCCGTCGACCTCCTCGACCAGCTCGACTGGGACGAGCTGGCCGGGCTCGAGCCGACCTGGCTGGTCGGCTACTCCGACCTCTGCACCCTCCTGCTGCCCTTCACCACCCGGCTCGGTTGGGCCACCGTCCACGGCACCAACCTCATGGACACCGCCTACCGCCAGCCCGAGGGGCTCCGGCACTGGACCGAGCTGGTGTCCGGGCCCGGCCCGTTCACCCAGCGCAGCCCCGGCCGCACCCGTGTCGGGTCCTGGGACGACTGGGAGGCGCAGCCCGCCGTCGACCGGCTGACCCTGGACGAGCCGGGCCGCTGGGAGGTGGTCGGCGGCGGCGGGCTCGACGTCACCGGCCGACTGGTCGGCGGGTGTGTCGAGATCGTCTCGACCCTGGCCCCGACGCCGTGGGGTGACGTGCCCCGGTGGGCGCGCACGGAGGCCGCCGGTGAGGGCACCATCGTCTTCCTGGAGGTCGCCGAGGCCGACCCGTTCACCGCCTGCCGGGCGCTGCACTCCCTGCGGCTCGCGGGGTGGTTCGACGAGGCGGCCGCCGTGCTCGTCGGCCGCACCCCCGCCCCCGACGACGACCGGATGAGCCAGCGCGAGGCCGTCCTCGACGCCCTCGGCGGCCTCGACGTCCCCCTCGTCCTCGGCGCCGACATCGGCCACACCCAGCCCTGGATGCCGCTGGTGACCGGCGCCTCCACCCGGGTCGTCGTCGAGGGCGACCTCGCCGAGGTCACCCAGGTCCTCGACTGACATCACGGTGGTCGAGGGGCGTCCTGGGGAGGCCACGGTGGTCGAGGGGGGCCGGGGAGCCCACGGTGGTCGGAGGGGGCGTCTTGGGGGAGTCCTTGGTGGTCGAGGGAGGCGCCCTGGCGCCTGGCTCGAGGCCACTGACTGGCCTCGGTCGCCTGGCCTGATCGGCTGCGGTCGTGTGGTCTCGAGACGGTTGCCTGCGCAACCTCCTCGACCACCGTGTGGTTCGGCCGTGTCGCTGCACCGTGCTGGCCTCGGTCGCCTGGCCTGATCGGTTGCGGTCGTGCGGTCTCGAGACGGTTGCCGGCGCAACCTCCTCGACCACCGTCTGGTTCGGCCGTGCCGCTGCACCGTGCTGGCCTCGGTCGCCTGGCCTGATCGGTTGCGGCCGTGCGGTCTCGAGACGGTTGCCAGCGCAATCTCCTCGACCACCGTGGGGCCCGGCGGCGCTGCACGGTGGTCGAGCAAGGGGTCGGTCGCGGTTGCGCGATCTCGAGACGGTGGCCAGAGCAACCTCCTCGACCACCGGGCGCCACGTCGGCGGCGGTGCGGACGCCCGGAGGGGTGGCCCCCCGCCTGCGACGCTGGAGTGGTGCCCGTCCTCCCCGCCCCGCCGGCCCCGAGCAGCGGCGCGAGCGCCGACGACGTCGTGGCCTGGGTGCGCGAGCACCTGGGCGACCTGGCCCGCGAGGGCGCCGACGGCGTGCGTCCCGGCGTGGTGCGCGGCGGACAGGCCGCGGCCGACGCCGCGCTGGCCGGGCTTGACATCGGCGGCTACGCCCGCTCCCGCAGCACCGTGCTGCCCGAGTCGCGGCGCGGGGCGACCCGCATGTCGCCGTACATCCGGCACGGGCTGCTGACCCTGCCCGAGGTCTGGGACGCGGTGGCCGACGCGCCGGGCGGCGACAAGAAGCGCTACCGCGACGAGCTGCTCTGGCAGGAGTACGCGCGCCACCTCTACGCCCGCACCGGTACGGCGCTC
Source organism: Nocardioides litoris (assembly GCF_006346315.1). GTDB lineage: Bacteria > Actinomycetota > Actinomycetes > Propionibacteriales > Nocardioidaceae > Nocardioides > Nocardioides litoris. The sequence goes on from NZ_VDMR01000004.1 coordinate 203,941, forward strand.
GGCTGGTCGCTGCGCCGCGAGCAGCCGCGCCCGGAGCCGTGGCCCGAGCCGCTGCGCCGCGACATGGCCTGCAACGACTTCCTGGTCACCTCGCTCACCGAGGACGGGTGGCTGGTCAACCAGACGCGGATGTGGCTGGCCTCGCAGTGGTCGGTGCGCGCCGGCGGGCAGTGGCGGGCGGGCGAGGACGCGATGTTCGCGCACCTGCTCGACGGCTCCCGCGCGGCCAACCGCCTCGGCTGGCAGTGGACGATCGGCACGGGCAGCGGCAAGCCCTACGGGTTCAGCCGCTGGCAGGTCGAGAAGCGTGCCCCCGCGCTGTGCCAGGGCTGCGCGCTCCGCGACGCCTGCCCGATCCAGGACTGGCCGGAGGCCGAGCCCGGCCCGTGGCTCGACGACCAGCCCGACCTCGGCAAGGCGCCCGTGCCCGGCGGCCCCGACGAGGTCGAGGGCTCCGGCGGCGAGGTCGTGTGGCTGACCGCCGAGTCGCTCGGCACCGGCGACCCCGCGCTGGCCGCCGACCCCGACCGACCTGCCGTCTTCTGCTTCGACGATCCGCTGCTGCGGCGCCTGGAGCTCTCGGGCAAGCGGCTGGTGTTCCTGGCCGAGTGCCTCGGCGACCTCGCGGCCGAGCGTGACGTCGAGGTGCGCCGGGGGGCCGTCGCCACCGAGCTGGCCGGCCGTCCGCTCGCGTCGACGTACGCGCCGGTGCCGGGGTGGGGCCGCCACCGCGAGCAGCTCGACGTCGTCGAGGTGCACCCCTGGCCCTGGTTGGTGCGGCCGCGGACGGCGTCGGTGCGGTCGTTCAGCGCGTGGCGCAAGTCGTCCGGCCGCTAGACCCGACCGGCCCGGTCAGCCGTTCATCCGCGAGCGCCAGTCGAGCGGCACCCGGCCGCGGGGCCCGGGCGCCGGCTGGTCCTCGGGGTGCGCCGTCGGCGGGGCGAGCTCGAGACCCTCGGGCACGTCGGCGTCCTCGCCGGTGGTGAAGTCCCAGAACCAGTCCTCACCGGGCTCGTAGCTCTGCATCACCGGGTGGCCGGTCGCCCGGTGGTGCGCCGAGGCGTGCTGGGCGGGGGAGGAGTCGCAGCACCCGACGTGCCCGCACTGGGCGCACCGGCGCAGGTGCACCCACCACCCGCCCGCGGCGTCGCAGTCCGCGCATCCGGGCCCGCTGGGAGGGGCCGTGGGGTCGATGCCGTCGTGTGCGAGGTCCACCCGGCCAGCCTGCCACCCCGAGCCCGCGCGTGGGGACCGTCGTCCCCCCGACGAGGGGTGACCGGGGGGCCGCGCTCTGGCAGGGTCGCGAGCGTGGACCAGCGGATCAGCTTCGTCACGCTCGCCGTGCGCGACCTCGAGGCCACCCGCCGGTTCTACCTCGACGGGCTCGGCTGGACCGAGGACGTGCACGTGCCGGGCGACGTGAGCATGGTCCAGGTCGGCGCGCACGTCGTGCTGTCGTTGTGGGACCGCGCCGCCTTCGAGGCCGAGGTCGGCGAGGTCGCCGCCGGTCCGGGCGCCGCGCCGTTCACCCTGGCCCACAACGTCGCGACGCGCGAGGAGGTCGACGCGGCCCTCGCCCAGGCGCGCGCCGCGGGGGCCGCGGTCGTCTCGGACGCCGAGGAGCGGGCCTGGGGCGGCTACACGGGGTACTTCGCCGACCCCGACGGACATCGCTGGGAGATCGCCTGGAACCCCCAGGACATCGGACGGAAGGTGCTGCCATGAACGACGACCGGAAGACCATCGGCCCCGCCGAGGTCGCGGGCGAGCTGCTCGAGGACTGGCGCTACATGCTGGGCGCGCTGCACGCCCGCTTCGCCACGGGTGACTTCGCGACCGGGCTCAGGCTCGTGCAGTCGATCGCGGCCGCGGCCGAGGAGGCCGACCACCACCCCGACGTCGACCTGCGCTACCCCTACGTCGGCGTGCGGCTGAGCAGCCACGACGTCGGCGGCGTGACCATGCGCGACGTGCGCCTGGCCCGCGAGATCAGCCGGCTCGCCGACGGCGTCGCCGAGGCCCGGCCCGGCGCCCTCCGGCCGGTCGAGCTCGCGCTCGACACCCCCGACCACACCGAGGTCGCGCCCTTCTGGGCCGCCGTCCTCGGCCGCGAGGTCCGCGACGACGACCTGAGCCCCGGCGACGACGGGCTCGGCGTGTGGTTCCAGCAGGCCCCCGAGGCCCGCGGCGAGGTCCAGCAGCGCTGGCACCTCGACGTGTACGCCGCCCCCGAGGTCGCCGAGCAGCGGGTCCAGGAGGCCCTCGCCGCCGGCGGCACCCTGGTCAGCGACGACCGGGCGCCGAGCTTCTGGGTGCTGGCCGACGCCCACGGCAACCAGGCCTGCGTGTGCACCGTGATCGGCACGACCGAGCAGGTCCCCGTCGGTGACGACGCTTGACGGCGCCTGAGGTCGACCGGCGGCTCGACGGCCACGACGTCGAGGCGGCGGGGCTGCCCGACTGGCGGATCATGTTCTACCGCCTGCACGCCCGCTTCGAGACCGCCGACCTCGCGGCGGGGGCCCGGCTGGTCCAGGCGGTCGCCGACCTGGCCGACGGCACCGCCCACCGCCCGGAGGTCGACCTCGCCCACGACCGCGTCGACGTACGCCTGCACAGCCCGGACGTCGGCGGGGTGACCCGGCGTGACGTCGAGCTCGCCCGCGAGGTCAGCGCGGCCGCGGAACGCTTGGGCGCGACCGCGCGCCCAGAGCGGGTGAGCGTCCTGGAGCTGGCCATCGACACCCCCGACTGGGACGAGGTCCGCGCGTTCTGGCAGGCCGTCCTCGACTTCGAGCCCGACCCCTTCTACGACGGCACCGGCGGGGAGGTCCGCGACCCCGACGGCACCATGCCGACGATCTGGCCCCAGGCCACCGACCCGCACGAGCCACCACGGCAGCGCTGGCACCTCGACCTCCGCGTGCCGCCCGAGGTCGCCGAGGACCGTGTCTGCCGCGCCATCGCGGCCGGCGGCACCCTGGTCAGCGACGCCCGCGCTCCCGCCTTCTGGGTCCTCGCCGACGCCCAGGGCAACCGGGCCTGCATCACGACCTGGCGCGGCCGGGACTGATCGCCCCCACCGGGCAGAATCTCCGGTTAACCGGAGGATCTCCCACTCCTGGGGGGAAGTTCCCCACCAGAAGTGGCAGTTTCTCCGCTTAACTGGAGAAACTGCCGACCAGCCACATGCTGGGACCGTCATCCCACGATGTGGGACCGTGCCACACTCGTCTGCGGGTCCGAGGGACGGGCGGCTACGGTGGTGCCATGCGTGAGCACCTCCTCGTACGCGTACGACGCGCCGGCTGACCCCAGCCGAGCGCGTCACCCCTCGTAGCCCGACGGCCGAGGGGTTTTTTGTTGCCACGAGGACGGACGAGGGAACCACGGAGGACGAGGACAGATGAGCACCGACAGCAGCACCGGCAGCACCCACGGTTCCGGCAGCATCACCGGCGCGCAGAGCCTGGTCAGGTCCTTGGAGGCCGCAGGCGCCGAGACGATCTTCGGCATCCCGGGCGGGACGATCCTGCCGTCCTACGACCCCCTCATGGACTCCTCGATCCGGCACATCCTGGTGCGCCACGAGCAGGGTGCGGGCCACGCCGCCCAGGGGTACGCCGCGGCGACCGGCAAGGTCGGGGTCTGCATGGCGACGTCCGGGCCCGGCGCGACCAACCTCGTGACGCCGCTGGCCGACGCCCACATGGACTCGGTGCCGCTGGTCGCGGTCACCGGCCAGGTCTCGGCGGCGATGATCGGCACCGACGCCTTCCAGGAGGCCGACATCCGCGGCATCTCGATGCCGATCACCAAGCACAACTACCTCGTCACCGACCCCGACGACATCCCGCGCACCATCGCCGAGGCCTTCCACATCGCCTCGACCGGTCGCCCGGGCCCCGTCCTCGTCGACATCGCCAAGTCGGCCCAGCAGGCGATGACCACCTTCCGGTGGCCGACCGAGCTGCAGCTGCCCGGCTACCGCCCGGTGACCCGCCCGCACGCCAAGCAGATCCGCGAGGCCACCCGGCTCGTCCTCGAGGCCCGCAAGCCCGTGCTGTACGTCGGCGGCGGCACGATCCGCTCCGGCGCCTCGCGCGAGCTGCTGGCCCTGGCCGAGCTCACCGGCATGCCGGTCGTGACCACGCTGATGGCGCTGGGCGCGTTCCCCGACAGCCACCCGCAGCACCTGGGCATGCCGGGCATGCACGGCACCGTGGCCGCGGTCGCGGGCCTGCAGAGGAGCGACCTCATCATCAGCCTGGGGGCCCGGTTCGACGACCGCGTCACCGGCAACCTCGACTCCTTCGCCCCCGGCGCCAAGGTCATCCACGCCGACATCGACCCGGCCGAGATCGGCAAGAACCGCCACGCCGACGTCCCGATCGTGGGCGACGTCCGCGAGGTGCTCGTCGAGCTGACCGCGGCCCTGCGCGAGGCCTCCGACGCCGGCCACACCGGCGACTACGAGGGCTGGGTGGCCTACCTGGCCGACCTCAAGTCGCGCTACCCGCTCGGCTACGACGCGCCCGTCGACGGCGGCCTCGCCCCGCAGTACGTCCTCGAGCGCCTCGGCGCGATCGCCGGGCCCGAGTCGATCTACTGCGCCGGGGTCGGCCAGCACCAGATGTGGGCCGCGCACTACGTGAAGTACGAGCGGCCGCGCACCTGGATCAACTCCGGCGGCCTCGGCACGATGGGGTACGCCGTCCCCTCGGCCATGGGCGCCAAGGTCGGCATGCCCGACACCACGGTGTGGGCGGTCGACGGCGACGGCTGCTTCCAGATGACCAACCAGGAGCTCGCCACCTGCGCGATCAACGACATCCCGATCAAGGTCGCGATCATCAACAACGAGTCGCTCGGCATGGTGCGGCAGTGGCAGACGTTGTTCTACAACGAGCGCTACTCCAACACCGACCTGCACTCCAAGCGCATCCCCGACTTCGTCAAGCTGGCCGACGCCTACGGCTGCGTGGGCCTGGCCTGCGAGTCGCCGGGTGACGTCGACGCCACCATCCGCAAGGCGATGGAGGTCGACGACGTGCCGGTCGTGGTCGACTTCCGCGTCCACCGCGACGCGATGGTGTGGCCGATGGTGGCCGCCGGCACCAGCAACGACGAGATCAAGTACGCCCGCGACCTGGCCCCCGAGTGGGACGACCAGGACCTCTGAGAGGACCCCGATGAGCCAGACCAGCCGTCACACCCTGTCGGTCCTCGTCGAGGACAAGCCCGGTGTGCTCGCCCGCATCGCCGGCCTGTTCAGCCGCCGCGGGTTCAACATCGAGTCCCTCGCGGTCGGCCCGACCGAGCACCCGGAGATCTCGCGGATGACCATCGTGGTCGCCGTCTCCGGCATCCCGCTCGAGCAGGTCACCAAGCAGCTCAACAAGCTGGTCGAGGTCATCAAGATCGTCGAGCTCGACCCGGTGGCCTCGGTCAACCGCGAGCTCGTGCTCGTCAAGGTCGCCGCGTCGACCGAGACCCGCGGCCAGGTGCTCGACACCGTGCAGCTGTTCCGGGCCAAGGTCATCGACGTCGCGCCCGACGCCGTGACCATCCAGATCACCGGCAACGCCGGCAAGATCGCCGACTTCCTGGCCGTGCTGCAGCCCTTCGGCATCCGCGAGCTCGTCCAGTCCGGCCAGGTCGCGATCGGCCGCGGCTCCCGCTCGATCTCCGAGCGCTCGCTGCGCCCGGTCTCGATCCCGGTCCCGCCTGCGCCCGTCGCGGGCTGACCCGACCCACCCCCTCCTGCACACCCAACAGAAAGAGAACCCGTGGCTGAGATCTACTACGACGACGACGCCGACCTGTCGCTTGTCCAGGGCAAGAACGTGGCCGTCATCGGCTACGGCTCGCAGGGGCACGCCCACGCGCTCAACCTGCGCGACTCGGGCGTCGACGTGCGGGTCGGCCTCGCCGAGGGCTCGCGCAGCAAGGCCAAGGCCGAGGAGGCGGGCCTGCGCGTGCTGCCCGTCGCCGAGGCCGTCGAGGAGTCCGACGTCGTCGTCATCCTGACCCCCGACCAGGTGCAGCGCCACGTGTACGCCGAGTCGATCGAGCCCCACCTCGCCGAGGGCGACACCCTGGTCTTCGGCCACGGCTTCAACATCCGCTTCGGCTACATCAAGGCCCCCGCCGGCGTCGACGTCGTGCTCGTCGCCCCGAAGGCGCCCGGCCACACCGTGCGCCGCGAGTACGAGGCCGGGCGCGGCATCCCCGACATCATCGCCGTCGAGCAGGACGCCAGCGGCACGGCCTGGGACCTCGCGAAGTCCTACGCCAAGGCCATCGGCGGCACCCGGGCGGGCGTCATCAAGACGACGTTCACCGAGGAGACCGAGACCGACCTCTTCGGCGAGCAGGCCGTGCTCTGCGGCGGCATGTCGCACCTGGTCCAGGCGGGCTTCGAGACCCTGACCGAGGCCGGCTACCAGCCCGAGATCGCCTACTTCGAGGTCCTGCACGAGCTCAAGCTCATCGTCGACCTGATGTGGGAGGGCGGCATCGCCAAGCAGCGGTGGAGCATCTCCGACACCGCCGAGTACGGCGACTACGTCTCCGGCCCGCGGATCATCGACGACTCGGTCAAGGCCCGGATGAAGGACGTCCTGTCCGAGATCCAGGACGGCACCTTCGCCTCGCGCTTCATCGCCGACCAGGACGCCGGCGCGACCGAGTTCAGCGAGCTGCGCGCGAAGGAGGCCGGCCACCCGATCGAGGCCACCGGCAAGGACCTGCGCTCGCACTTCTCGTGGCAGCAGACCGACGCCGACTACACCGAGGGCTCTGCCGCCCGCTGACCGGATGGTCGCCTACGGCCGCCCGGGCTCGCGGCCGCCGGAGCCTGGCAGCGGCTGCCGCGACCTGGCCATCGGCCGCCGAGACCCAGGGGCGGCCCCGGCTCCGTGCGCGCCGTGGTCGGCCTGGGCGGGTGGTCGGGGCGCCGTGCTGCTGGTGCAGGACAACGCGCACGCTGACCCGTCGTGGATCCACGGCGGGTCAGCGTCGTCGTCGGCTACTTCACCTCGGAGCGGACCACCATGCGCAGGCCGACGGCGAGGGGGAGGACCAGCCAGAGCAGGCCGGAGGTGCCGAGCTGGGCCCACTGCTCGGCCGACGGCACGCCGTCGTAGAGCGAGGTCTGGCTGAAGTTGAAGTCCACCCACGGCTGCAGGTCGGCGAACCACGGCTGGGACGCGGCGAGCAGGGCGGTCAGGCCGGCCAGCACGAAGCCGTAGACGAAGTAGGCCACGATCGCGGCCGGCGAGCTGCGCAGCAGCACCCCGAGCATGAACCCGACGAGCAGGCCCAGCACGTTGGCCAGCACGATGAGACCGAGCTCGGTGACCGAGACGTCCCAGGTCGCGTCGACCCCGGCGATCGCGCTGCCGACGAGGTTGCCGAGCGCGCCGACGGCCGCGGCGACCGCGATGGAGACCACGCCCACGGCGACCGCGCAGACCAGCTTCGCGCTGATGACCCGCCCGCGCTGCGGGACGAAGGTGAACGTCGCGAGCCCGGTGCGCTGGCTCCACTCGCTGGTGACCGAGAGGATCGCAATGACCGGCAGGACCACCGACATGGGGATGCCGACGGCCGAGGCGAACGTCTCGTAGGTGAGCTCGCTGTCGGGGGCGAAGGCGATGACGGCGGCCGTCGCCAGCAGCGACAGGAAGCCGATGCTGGCCAGCAGCCACAGGCCCGAGCGGGTGTCGAACATCTTGCGCAGCTCGACCGAGACGACCCGCGCGAACGGGATCGGCGGGTACGCCGGCCGTGCGGCCGATGGGGCGTCGTGCGCCCCCGGGGCGGAGGTCGAGGTGGGGACGGGGGTGGGGGTGGTGGTGCTCATGCGGCGACTCCTTCGCGCTGGGTCTCGGCGGTGAGCTCGAGGAACATCTCCTCCAGGCCGGCGCCGTCGGCGGCCCGGAGCTCGGACAGGGCGACGCCGGCGGCGAGCGCGACGCGCCCGACCTGCTCGGCGTCGGCGTCGACGCGGTAGCCGCCGTCGAGCGGGTGGGCCTCCACCCCGGCCGCGGCGAGCGCCGCCCCGAGGGCGGCGAGGTCGCGGGTGCGGACGACGGTGCCGGAGCCGGCCAGCAGCTCGGCCTTGGTGCCGGAGGCGACGATCCGACCCCCGCCGATGACCACGATGTCGTCGGCGACGACCTCGATCTCGTGCAGCAGGTGGGAGGACAGCAGCACGGTGCCGCCGCCGTCGGCGTACTCGCGCAGCAGGTCGCGCATCCAGCGGATGCCCGCCGGGTCGAGGCCGTTGGCGGGCTCGTCGAGGACGAGGGAGGCGGGCTCGCCGATGAGGGCGACGGCGATGCCGAGGCGCTGGCGCATGCCGAGGGAGTAGTTGCGGACCCGGCGGTCGGCCTCGGTGCGGGTCAGGCTGACCCGCTCGAGCATCGCGTCGACGCGGTCGGCGGGCAGGCCGAGGGTGCGCTGGGCGATGGTGAGGACCTCGCGTCCGGTGCGGCCGGCGTGCTGGGCCGAGGCGTCGAGGAGCACCCCGACCTCGCGGCCGGGGTTGGGCAGGTCGCGGAACCGCACGCCGTGGACGGTGGCGGTGCCCGACGTCGCCGGGGTGAGCCCGACGAGGACGCGCATGGTCGTGGACTTGCCGGCCCCGTTGGGGCCGAGGAACCCGGTCACGCGACCGGGTCGGGCCGTGAACGACACGTCGTCCACGGCGGTGTGGGACCCGTAGGTCCGGGTGAGGTGCTCGACGGTGATCATGGTCGAGAGCCTCGCGCCGCCGCGCCTCCCGGCACATCGGGGGAACCGCTGAGCCCCACCCCGGCCGCACCCCCGGGGCGACCCCGGGGGTGTCTCGGGGTGGTGTCAGTGGCCGGGGGAGTCGGAGCGCTGCCGGGTACGCCGCGTGGCGCGGGTGCGACCGGAGCCGGTGCCCGGCTCGCCGTCGTCCCAGCGGACGGCGCGGTCGCGACCCTCGGTCTTGGCGCGGTAGAGCGCGACGTCGGCGCGGTGGACGAGCTCGTCGGGGTCGGCGCCGGTCCAGCCGACGGCGACGCCGAAGCTGACGGTGGGTCCGTCGAGGCCGAGCTCGGAGCGCAGGCCGTCGGCGACCCGGGCGACGAACGCCTCCGCGCGCTCCTCCTCAGTGAGCAGGACCGCGAACTCGTCGCCGCCGAGCCGGGCCGCAGCGTCCCCGCCGTCGAGGGCCGCGGCCACCGTGGTGGCGAAGGACGACAGCGCCCGGTCGCCCGCCGCGTGGCCCTCGCTGTCGTTGAGCGCCTTGAACCCGTCGAGGTCGGCGACCAGCACCGCGCACCGCCGGGCGCTCGCCGGGTCGTCCAGGACCGCGGTGAGCAGCCGGAAGAACGCGCCCCGGTTGAGCAGGCCGGTCAGCTCGTCGCGCTCGGCACGGCTGCGCAGCACCACGCGCTGCTGCTCGTGGCCGAGGATCGACATCGTGTAGGTGACGACGACCAGCATCACCATCGTGAGCAGCGTGGTGCTCTGGCTGCCGAGCACCACGTCGAACACCGGGTCCTCGGCGCCCAGGAACGCCAGGGCCGCCGCCCGCAGCAGGTAGAAGGCGGCCAGGATCCCGGCCATCACCGACATGGCCACCACCGCGGTGCGCACCGAGCGGTCCTCGGCCCGCCGTCCGGCGGGCTCGGCGGCCATGGTCCGCAGCTCCCACGACGCCGCCGCCAGGGCCAGCGACATCGAGAGCAGGAAGAACGGCCCGCCGGTCCACACGTCGTCGACCGGGTCGTCGAGCAGGGCGACCGCCAGCACCAGCAGCGGGACGCCGACCAGCCAGCGCCAGCGTACCCGCTGGCCCCGCAGGGACCGGGTGCCCGCCCAGACCGCCCCGGCTCCCGCCGTGGTCAGCGCGTTGCCGGCCGGGTTGGCCACGACCTGCAGCCGGGTGCCGTCGGCGAGGTAGAGCGAGGCCCCCGCGATGAACAGCGCGAGCGAGACGCACCACCAGCCGCTGTAGGCCGAGTGCGAGGTCCGGTACGTCGCGACGTAGAACAGCACGAGCACCGCGACGGCGACCACGCCGAACGCGACCCGGAGCGTCGCCACGTCGAGCACGGCGCCAGGGTAGTGAGGCCGGGGCGCGGACGGCGGGGGTTTCGCCGAGGTCGTCCGACCGGTCGCGGGGACGCGCCGGACGAGGTGCGACGGGGCGCCCTCGCCCCTCGGTAGCGTGGGCCGACCGGGACAGCGGGGCAGTGAGGGGTGGCATGACGCAGGGCCGATCGGCCACGGCCGACCCCGCCGTCGCAGCCGACCCCGCCGACCCTGCCGACCCGCGGGCGGACCCCGTGGTCCGGCGGCGCGACCGCTACCGGCCCGACGTCCAGGGCCTGCGCGCGGTCGCGGTGCTGGCCGTCGTGGCCGCGCACTACCGGCTGCCGGGCCTCGAGGGCGGCTACCTCGGGGTCGACGTGTTCCTCGTCGTCTCGGGGTTCCTCATCACCCAGCTGCTCCTGAGCGAGGTGCGCGAGACCGGTGGGGTGTCGGTGGGCGGGTTCTGGGCCCGCCGCGCCCGGCGCATCCTGCCCGCGGCCACCGTCGTCGTGGTCGTCACGGTCGCGCTCAGCTCGATCCTGCTCGGGGCGGCCGAGGCGGTCGAGGTGGTCCGCGACGCGGGCTGGGCGGCGGTCTTCGCCGCCAACGTCCGGTTCGCCCAGGTGGGCACCGACTACTTCGCCCAGGACCAGCTCACCTCGCCGCTCCAGCACTACTGGTCGCTGGCGGTCGAGGAGCAGTTCTACGTCGTCTGGCCGCTCCTCGTGCTCGGGTGCGTGGCGCTGCTGGCGCGCCGTCGACGCGGCTCGCCGACCCGCGCCCTGCTCGTCGTCCTGCTCGTCCTGGTCGCGGCGTCCTTCGCCTACGCCGTCCACCTGACCCGCGCCGACCCGGTCGCGGCCTACTTCTCGACGCCCGCCCGCGCCTGGGAGCTCGGCGCCGGTGGCGTCGCCGCCATCGTCGGGCGTCGCCTCTCCGCGCCGCTCTCGGTCCGCGCGCGGGGGCTCCTCGCGCTCACCGGGCTCGTCGGCATGGGCATGGCCTTCACGACGTACGACGCGTCCGCGCAGGCGCGCGCCGAGCTGGCCCTGCTGCCCGTGGTGGCCACCGCCATGGTGCTGGTCGCGGGCGTCCGAGGCCCCGGCGCCGTCGCGGACCCGGCCTGGCCGCAGCGGCTGCTCGGGGTGCGCCCGCTGCGTGCGGTGGGGGACTGGTCCTACTCGCTCTACCTGTGGCACTGGCCCCTGCTCGTCGTGCTCGAGGGCCGCGACGGGCCCGTCGGCTGGCTGGCCCGCCTCGACCTCGCACTGCTGGCGCTCGGCCTGGCCGCCCTGACGCACCGGTTCGTCGAGACCCCGCTGCGCGACCCCCTGCGCATCCCGCGGTTCCGTGCCCTGGCGCTCTACCCGGCCTCGGTCTCCGTGCTCGCCCTGACCTGCGCGCTCGGCTGGTCCTACGCCCACCACCGCGCCACGTCGTACGGCGAGGGGCCGGCGCTCACGCTGCAGGGCTCCGGGGTCAGCGAGGACCCCCAGGTGGAGGTCAGCCCCGACCCGGTCGTGGCCCTCGTGCAGGCCTCGGTGTACGCCGGGGAGCGCGGCCGGCCGGTGCCCCGCACCCTGCGCCCGGGCCGGCTCGACCTGGCCACCAGCATCGCCGGGGTGGGGGAGTGCAGCTACTCGCCGGCCGACGTGCGGCGGCTGTGCCCGCGGGGCGACGTCACCGCCGACCGGACGCTGGTGGTGATCGGCGACAGCCACGCCCAGATGTGGATCTCGGCGTTCGACCAGATCGCGCAGCGTGCGGGCCTGCGCGCCTACTACCTCGTCAAGCCGCAGTGCACGGCCGCCAGCGTGACCGTCACCCGACCCGACGTCGGCGGCCCGTGGGCCGACTGCACCGCGTTCCGCGACTGGGCCTTCGCCCAGGTCGAGCGGCTGCGGCCCGACGTGACCGTGCTCGCCAGCACCGGCCCCGACGGCGACCTCGTCGACGACGCCGGCACGGCCGTCGCCCCCGGCACGCCGGCCCGGACCGCCCTGCTCCAGCAGGCCTGGGCGACCTCGCTGGCGCGACTGGCGCCGTGGACCGACGAGCTGCGGCTGCTGCGCGACGTCCCCACCGCCGACCGGGCCCCCGGCGCCTGCCTGGACGACGGCGCCGCCGACCTCGGCGACTGCCTCTTCGCCCCTGACCCGGCCGCCGAGGCCGACGCCGACGCCTCGGTCCGGGCGGCCCGCTCGCTCGGCGTCCCCACCGTCGACCCGCGGCCCTGGCTGTGCTGGCGCGACCGCTGCGCCGCCGTCGTCGGCGACGTCATCCCCTACATCGACCGCAGCCACCTGACCTCGGTGTACGCCGCCTCGCTCGCCGGGTCCCTCGGCCGCCGTCTCGGTCTCTGGCCCACCTGACCCTGGACCACACGGTGGTCGGGGAGGGACGGAGTGCCGCCTGGAGACCACGCGGCCCGGGTCCAGGACGAGATCTTCACAACTCTGTTAGGTCAGCCTTGCCTCAACAGGCGTACAGTCGTCGCTCGTGCTCAGCAACGTCCTCATCGGCCTGCGCGAGGGGCTCGAGGCCTCCCTGGTCGTCAGCATCCTCGTGGCCTACCTGGTCAAGTCCGACCGGCGCCACCAGCTGAAGTGGATCTGGGCCGGCGTCGGCGCGGCCGTCGCCCTGGCCGTCGGGTTCACCCTGCTGCTCGGCCTCCAGTCGCGCAAGCTCGACTTCCGCAGCCAGGAGCTGCTGGGCGGATTCATGTCGCTGGTCGCGGCGGTGTTCGTGACCTGGATGATCTTCTGGATGGCCGGCGCCGCCCGCTCCATCGCCGGCGAGCTGCGAGGCAAGCTCGACCAGGCCGCCGACAGCCCGCTGTCGGTCGCGGTCATCGCCTTCCTCGCCGTCGGGCGCGAGGGCATGGAGACCGCCGCGATCCTGTGGGCCAACACCCAGACCGCCACCGGCCGCGACAAGCCTGCCGGGTCCGACCTCACCTCGACCCCGCTCGTCGGCGCCCTCGTGGGCATCGGGGTGGCCGTGGTCATCGGCTACCTCATCTACCGCGGCGCGGTGACGATCAACCTCTCCACGTTCTTCACCTGGACCGGTGCGCTGCTCATCCTGGTCGCCGGCGGCGTGCTGTCCTACGGCGTCCACGACCTGCAGGAGATCGACGTGCTGCCGGGCCTGGGCTCGACGCTGTTCGACATCTCCGGCACCGTCAACGCCTCGTCCTGGTACGGCACCCTGCTCGGCGGGATGTTCAACTTCTCGCCCGCGCCGACCGTGCTCGAGGCCGCCGTCTGGGTCGCGTACGTCGTGCCGGTGACGTTCCTGTTCCTGCGCGCCGTCCGGCGCCGCGACCGGGGCTCGCGCCCGACGCCCGCCCCCAGCACGCCCGCCGTGCCCGCCTGACCCGACCCCGCCCGACCCCGCCCGCACCCAGCCGTACCGATCGACCCGAAGGACCCCGATGAAGCGCACGACCCTGGCCGCGATCGCCCTGACCGCCCTGGCCCCCGCCCTCGCCGCCTGCGGCACCGAGAGCACCAAGCAGGCCGAGGGTGGCCGGGCCTTCACGGTCACCTCCAGCGCCGACGGCTGCGAGGTCTCCGGCGACACCGCCCCGGCCGGCGTGCTGACCTTCGAGGTCAGCAACACCGCCGACGAGGCCACCGAGTTCTACCTGCTGGGCGAGGACGGCCTGCGGGTCGTGGGCGAGGTCGAGAACATCGGCGCCGACGGCAGCAACACCCTCACCGTCAAGGCCCCGGCCGGCACCTACTACACCAAGTGCCGCCCCGGCATGACGGGCGAGGGCATCAGCGCCGCGTTCACCGTCACCGAGTCCGCCGAGGGCGAGCAGGAGCTCAGCGCGACCGACCAGCAGCGCGTCGACGAGGCCCTGGCCGGCTACCGGCTCTACGTGCGCGACCAGTCCGCGCAGCTGCTGGAGAAGACCGAGCAGTTCGTCACCGCCTACGAGGCCGGCCAGGACGACCAGGCCCGCGCGCTCTACCCGGTCGCCCGCACCCACTGGGAGCGCATCGAGACCGTCGCTGAGTCCTTCGGCGACCTCGACCCCAAGATGGACCTGCGCGAGGCCGACCTCGAGCCCGGCCAGGAGTGGACCGGCTGGCACCGCATCGAGAAGGACCTCTGGCCCGCCGAGGCGAAGGCCTACACCCCGCTCACCCCGGCCGAGCGCACGACGTACGCCGACGACCTGCTGGCCAACACCCGCACCCTGGACACCCAGATCCAGGACCTCGACTACACCGTCGACCAGGTCGCCAACGGCTCGCGCGGCCTGCTCGAGGAGGTCGCCGTCGGCAAGGTGACCGGCGAGGAGGAGGCCTGGTCGCACACCGACCTGTGGGACTTCCAGGCCAACGTCGACGGCGCCCGGGTGGCCTATGAGGGCCTCGAGCCCATCGTGCGCGACAACGACGCCGCGCTCGCCGACCAGCTCACCGAGCGGTTCGCGGCCCTGCAGACGCTGCTCGACGCGCAGCGGCAGGGCGACGGCTTCGTCCTCTACACCGACCTCTCGCCCGCGCAGGTCAAGGAGCTCTCGCGGGCCGTCAACGCCCTGTCCGAGCCGCTGTCGCGGCTGACCGCGGCGGTCGTCTGACCGTGGCCGGCGCACGGGTCTCGCGACGCGGCCTCCTCGGCGGCGGCGTGGCCGCGGCCGGGGCGGCCGGGGCGTACGCCGCCGGCCGCGCGGGGGCCGCCGAGCCCTCGTCGGCGTCCGGCCCGGCGTCGTACGCGTTCCGCGGCGAGCACCAGGCCGGCATCGTCACCCCGGCCCAGGACCGGCTGCACTTCGCCGCCTTCGACGTCACCACCACCGACCGGGACGAGCTCGTCGGGCTGCTCCGGGACTGGACCGAGGCCGCCGAGCGGATGACCCAGGGCGGGTACGCCGGCGAGGGCGGCGCCGTCGAGGGCGACCCGTTCCTGCCGCCCGACGACACCGGCGAGGCCATCGGGCTGCCGCCGTCCCGGCTGACCATCACGTTCGGGTTCGGGCCGTCGCTCTTCGACGACCGGTTCGGCCTGGCCGACCGGCGCCCGGCGTCCCTGCAGCGGCTGCCGCACTTCCCGGCCGACGACCTCGACCCGGCGGTCTCCGACGGCGACCTGTGCGTGCAGGCCTGCGCCGACGACCCCCAGGTGGCCGTGCACGCCATCCGCAACCTGGCCCGCATCGGCTTCGGCCGGGCGGCCGTGCGGTGGTCGCAGCTCGGCTTCGGTCGCACGTCCTCGACCAGCACCACCCAGTCGACCGCGCGCAACCTGTTCGGCTTCAAGGACGGCACCGCCAACGTCAAGGCCGAGGAGACCGGCGTGGTCGACACCCACGTCTGGGTCGGCGCCGACGACGACGCGGCGGGCGCCTGGCTGGCCGACGGCTCCTACCTGGTGGCCCGCCGCATCAACATGCAGATCGAGGTCTGGGACCGCCAGCCCCTGGCCGACCAAGAGGCCTTCGTCGGCCGCACCAAGGGCGAGGGCGCGCCGCTGGGCGGCACCCGCGAGGCCGACCTGCCCGACTTCGACGCCGTCACCGGCACCTCGCCCACGATCCCGGTCGACGCCCACGTGCGCGTCGTGCACCCCTCGATGCACCAGGGCGCCCAGATGCTGCGCCGCGGCTACAACTTCGTCGACGGCACCGACGCCCTCGGCGGGCTCAACGCCGGCCTGTTCTTCATCGCCTTCGTGCGCGACCCCGCCACCCACTTCGTGCCCGTGCAGAACGCCATGGCCAAGGACGACGCGCTCATGGAGTACCTGAAGTTCACCGGGTCGGCGTTGTTCGCCGTCCCGCCGGGCACGCAGCCGGGCGAGCACGTCGGCCAGGCGCTGTTCGCCTGAGCGACCTGGTCGGTCCGGTCGACCTGGTCGATCTGGTCGACCTGGTCGACCTGGGCGACCTGGGCGACGGCGTACCCCCGGCCGGAGGGTTCCGCACGCAAAGCAGGACAGGCGCCGGGGGTACCTGCGATCCTGTGGCCGCGGGTGAGGGACCCGTGCGACCGAGCGGGGAGGTGAGGTCGGTGGCGACGATCCTGGTGGCCGACGACAACGAGGACATGCAGCTGGTCATCCAGCTCGCCGTGGAGAAGATGGGGCACTCCGTCGTGCTCGCCAACGACGGCACGACCGCGCTCAGCGTGTGCCTCAACGGCGGCGTCGACGTGGCCCTGCTCGACGTGACCATGCCGGGGCTCGAGGGGCCCGAGGTGGTCGCCGAGGTACGCCGCCACCCCGAGCGCAGGAGCCTCCCGATCCTGCTCATCTCGGCCATGTCGGGCTTCGACGACATCGAGCGCGGCCTGCGCGCCGGAGCCGACGACTACATCACCAAGCCGTTCCAGACCTTCGAGCTGCACCGCCGCGTCGAGCGCATGGTGTGGCTCGGCGAGCAGCTCGAGGCACCCGACGAGCGGGGCGCGATGCGCCGCAACGCGATGTCGGCGCTGTCCAAGCTGCTGCCCCGCCGCGACTGACGGCCCGCGGTCGGCTGGACGGGTTCGGCCGGGAGGAACCCGCCAGAAGTGGCAGTTTCTCCGGTTGAGCGGAGATTCTGGACACCGGCTGTGACTCCTGGCACGAAACTCCCACTCCTGGTGGGGAGTTCCCCGCCAGAAGTGGCCGTTTCTCCGGTTAACCGGAGGTTTTGCCGCCGCCGGCCCTACGACGCCGCGCGGCCCGCCCGCGACGCGGGGAGGGGCGCGGGGTCGGCGCCGGGGAGGGTGAGCACGAACCGGCTGCCCCGGCCGCCGGGGGCGTCCTCGACCCGGATCCGGCCGCCGTGCCGCTCGACCACGGTGCGGCACAGGGCGAGGCCGAGGCCGTGGCCGTGGATGTCGGCGTGCTCGCGGTGGGCGCGGTAGAAGCGGCTGAAGACGGCCTCGCGGTCCTCGGGGGCGATGCCGAGCCCGTTGTCGGTGACCCGGACGACGACCTCGGAGCTGCCGTCGTCGTCGGGCGGCACGGCGTCGACGACGACGTGCGGCGCGACGGCCGGGTCGGCGTACTTGAGCGCGTTGCCGACCAAGTTGACCATGAGCTGGCGCACCAGGCCGGCGTCGGCGCGCACCGGGGGCAGGTCGAGGACGACGACCGCGTCGTCGGCGCCCTGGACGGCGACGACGTCGCGGACCAGCGCGGCCAGGTCGACGTCGACGAGCTCGAGGGCCTGCCCGGTGCTGCCGGCGTGGGCGAGCAGGTCCTCGATGAGGGTGCCCATCCGGTCGGTGGCCTCGTGGGCGTGGTCGAGCCAGCTGACGAGGTCCTCGCGGGTGGCGCGGCCCAGGCCGAGCTGGACGAGCTCGACCCACCCGCGGGCAGCGGTGAGGGGCGAGCGCAGGTCGTGGGCCACCATGCCGGCGAACCCGGCCAGCTCGTCGCGCTGGGCGCGGTCGGCGGTGACGTCACGGTAGACCGCGACGACACCGGGTCCGGCGGCGAACGGTCGCAGGTCGTCCAGGCGGGCGGCGGCCGTGGACAGCACCGTGGGGCTGCGGCCCTCGCGGACCAGCACGAGGTCCTCGGCCACGGCCGACCCGTCACGGATGGCCTTGCTCGACGGCAGCTCCTCCACAGGCATCCGGGTGCCGTCGGGGCGGTGGACGACGGCGCGCCGGTTGCTGGTGATGCCGTGCTCGTCGAGCATCACGGCCGCCGCCGCGTTGCGGGCGACCACGCCGCCCTCGAGGTCCATGACCACGACGCCGTCGGTGATCTCGTCGGCCACCGCGCGGTAGAGGTCGGCGCGCGAGCGGGCCTCGGCCTCGGCCTCGGCCGAGCGCGCCAGCGAGCGGCGCTGGTCGCTGAGGCTGGCGGCGAGCACCAGCCCCACAGCCGCGGAGACCGCCACGAACAGCTGGACGTCGACCGCCTGCGCCGTCGGGTCGTCGAGGGCGGCGAACGGACCCGTGCCGGCCAGGGTGAGCATGATGGCGGCGGCGCCGAAGGCGGCGACGAAGGCCGCCACGACCGGCCCGCTGAACCGCAGCCCGACCCAGACCGTGACCGCGAGGAGGGGGTAGAACGCCGACGGCCCGCCCTCGCGGAACACCACGGCGAAGGCGGCCGCGGTGACCGCGACGACGGCGGCGAGCTCGAGGAGCCGGGCGGTGGTCAGGTCGGGCGGGCGCAGCGGTCGACGGGCACGCAGGGGCGTCGCGACGAGCACGACCACGGCGACGACGGCCGTCGTCCCGGCCAGGTTGCGACCCCACCAGAGGGCGAACGCGGACCCGGCCGAGATGCCGGTCCCGTCCGCCAGCGCCAGGGCCAGGGTGCCGCCGGCCGCGCCGAGCAGGGTGGCTGCGACCGAGCCCGTGACCAGGCGGACCGTGCCGCGCGCGGTCTCCAGCGGAGGTGGACCGTCGTCGGGCCCGGGGACCCGGGCGACCGGGCCGAGGACCAGGGCGCCGGCCAGGCTCTGGACCACGTTGGCGGCGGCCAGGGCGGGGGCGAGGGCGCCGGAGGCCCCCGTCGCGGCGAGCACCGCCCCGGCGACGACCGCGTGCAGGGCCAGGGCGACCGCGAGGTCGCTCCGCGGCCGGACCGCCGCCCAGGCCAGCCACAGCACCCCGACGCCGGCCGCCGGCCAGACCAGGCTGACCTGGCCGCCGTCGGGCACGGTCGCCCGCCCGACCAGCGCGGCGACGGCGTACGCCGCGGCGAAGCAGAGCTGGATGCGCAGCGCACCCACCGACCGCTCCCGCGGGCCTGCCTCCACGTCGTGTCCCCTGTCCCGGTCGACTGACGGCCCCAGGGTGGCACGTCCTGCCGCGTCGTGCGCGGCCCCGGCCTCGTCCGTCGGTGTGAGGGAGCCGTGAGGTTCAGCGTCCCGCAGGCATCATCGCGGCCCGGGTCGGGCACGATCGGAGGATGCAACGCACCGGGGACGACGGCCGTGCCGTGGCCGACCCTCGCCCCGACGCGCTCGAGCGCGCACGTGCCGAGCTGGCCTCGGTGACCAACCACGAGATGCGCACCTCGATGACAGCCGTGCTCGGCCTGACCCGCTTGCTGCGCGAGGGCGCCGCCGGCCCGGTGACCGAGCAGCAGGAGGCGTTGCTCGCCCGCATCGAGGCCAACGGCCAGCGGCAGCTCGAGCTGGTCGAGCAGCTGCTCGGCGCCGCCGCGACGCCCGACGCCCCGACCGCCCCTCGCGCGGCCCAGCCCACGGAGGGCACGATCGTCGACCTGCGCCTCGTCGTCCGCCGGGCCGCGGCCGCCCTGCACGAGCGGGCCGGACGGCGGCTGCGGGTCGTGCTCGACCTCGGCGAGGCGCCGCTGTGGGTCAGCGGCGACCGGCGCCGGGTCCAGCGCGACCTCGACGAGGCCCTGACCGCCGCGTCCGCCCACGCGGCCCGCCGCGGCGGGGTGGTCCGGGTGCGCTGCGCCCGCCGGGCCGACCAGGTCGTGGTGTCCGTGGCGGCGGGCCGGCTCGGCCGCGGCGTCGAGGTCGCCCTCCCCGCAGCCTGACCGCGGTTCAGGCCGGCGGCAGGAGCGCGGCGACGCGCGCCTCGAGGACGGACAGGTCGAACGGCTTGGACAGGTAGTCGTCGGCGCCTGACTCGACCGCGGCGTCGCGGTCGAGCGCGACGGTCGACCCCGACATCACCAGCACGGGGGTGCGCACCCCGTCGGCGCGCAGCCGGCGCACGACGTCGAGGCCGGTCAGCGTGCCGGCCATCTGCACGTCGAGGACCACCAGCGCCGGGTCGACCTCGGCGTGGCGCGCCAGCACCTCCTCGCCCGTCCGGCAGAGCACGCAGGTGTGGCCCAGCAGCGAGAGCACCGCTCGCACCATCGGGCCGAGGTCGGGGTCGTCCTCCCCGACGAGGACGTCGCTCACGCCTCGGCGTCCTCGTGGCCGTGCGCGTGGCCGTGCGCGTGGCCGTGCGCGTGGCCGTGCTGGCCGTCGTGCTGGAGGTCGTCCCCGTGCGTCTCGGCCTGCGCGACCAGGTCGGCCACGCGCTGGGTGAGGCCGTCGATGCGCTCGAGAGCAGCGCGGGTGTCGTCCGGGACGTCACCCGGCGCCCGGACGAGCAGCTGCACGGCCATCCGCAGCGCCGTCACCGCGTTGGCCAGGTCGTGGCGGCAGGCGGCCGGTCCGCCCGCCCCGCCGTACGACGGCAGCGGGTCCGGTTGGTCGGGGGGCGCGGGCGCGGCGGGCGCGGCGGGCGCGGCGGTGGGGTCGACGACCGGCGCGATCCACCGGTAGCCGCTCCCGCTGTCGGTGCGGATGAAGCGGGGCGCCCGGGCGTCGTCGCCGATCTTGGCCCGCAGGGTGCGGACGTGGGTGCGGAGCGCCTCGCGGGTCTCGTCGCCGTAGCTGTTGTCCCAGACCTGCTCGAGGAGCCAGCCGTGGGTCATCAGCCGCTCGGGGTGGGTGACCAGCTGCCGCAGCAGCCGCCACTCGGTCGGGGTCAGCCGGACCTCCTGGGCCTCGCCCCCGGTGCCCGCGAGCACCCGGTTGGCGGCCAGGTCGACCTCGAGGCCCTCGAAGACGAGCGTCTGGGCCACGGAGCCGGCGTCCCCGACGCGGCGGCGGGAGAGCGCACGCAGCCGGGCGAGCAGCTCGTCGAGGCCGAACGGCTTCTGCAGGTAGTCGTCGGCGCCCGCGTCGAGCGCCTCGGCCTTCTGCCGGGTCTGCGAGGCACCGGAGAGCACCAGGATGGGGGCGGCCAGCCACGGCCGCACCCGGCCGATGACCTCCAGGCCGGGCAGGCCGGGCAGGCCGAGGTCGAGCACCACGAGGTCGGGGGAGCTGGTGGCGGCGAGCTCGACGGCCTCGACGCCGTCGTGGGCAGCGACGACCTCGTACCCGGCGCGGCCGAGCGCGCTGGTCAGCGCCGCGGTGAGCTGGGGTTCGTCGTCGACGACGAGCACGCGGGTCACGCCTGCAGATGGTAGGCGCTCAGGCCCCGGGCGTGTCGAAGGACCGACCCGCGACTGGCCCACGACGGGTCCGCGACCGGCACCGGGGCGCGGGGGACGCCGTGCGCCCGGTGCCGGACGAGACTGGTGGACGGTCGCCGGTCCGGCTGCTTCGCACCCCCATGCGTTCCGCGCAGTCAAGACCAGGTCGCCCAGCGACCCTCCCGATCCGTTCCGGCGACCGTCTGCGTCCACTGTGCTCGCACGCCGTGGGCAAAGAGTGAGGGGAAGGCCGCCGGCTCGTGAGCGTTCCGTGAGCGGCCGCGACGCTGCACCTCGGACCAGGTGCCTGCACACGACTTCCTCACGCCCACGAGGCCGCACGCTCACACCGACCTCACGGCCACCGGACCACGATGGAGGGGTCCCGCCATGGGGGCGGGCGCCGCATCGGGGAGCAGGCATGTCGAGTCGGGGAGCGGTCCAGGGACGCAAGACGATCCTGGCCGTCGACGACGAGCCCGACGTGCTCGAGCTGCTCTCGGTCACGCTCGGCACGACGGGCCACCAGGTGCGCACGGCAGCCACCGGCCAGGAGGCCCTGGCCCACCTCGACGGCGCCGACCTGCTCGTCGTCGACGTGATGATGCCCGGCCTCAGCGGGCTCGACCTGGCCCGTCGGGTCAGCGACGGCCCGACCCCGCGCCCGCGCATCCTGATGCTCTCCGCGCTCGGGTCGCCCGACGACGTGCGCCGCGGGTACGACGCGGGCGCCGATGACTACCTCGCCAAGCCCTTCGCGGTGCGCGAGCTGGTCGACCGGGCGCTCGCGCTGCTCGACCGTCCGGCCTGAGCGCTCACCCCGGCGCCTCCTCGGCGCCGAGGTCGACCACCCGGTCGACCCCGACGTCGCGCAGGAACGCCGGGTCGTGGCTGACGACGACCAGTGCGCCGGCGTACGACGACAGGGCGGAGACCAGCGCGTCGTAGCTGGCCAGGTCGAGGTTGTTGGTGGGCTCGTCGAGCAGCAGCAGCTGCGGCGCGGGCTCGGCGAGCAGCACCACGGCCAACGCGGCTCGGAACCGCTCGCCGCCGGACAGCGTGCCCGCCGGTCGCTCGGCCCGCTCGCCGCGGAACAGGAACCGCGCCAGCGCCGCCCGCACCACCCGCGGCTCGGCCTCGGGCGCCCGGGCCCGCACGTTGTCGACCACAGTCAGGTCGTCGTCGAGCACGGTCGCGTCGATCCGCTGGGGCAGCAGGCCCACGGGCACGTGCACCTCGACCGAGCCCGCCGCCGGCGCGAGGAGCCCGGCGACGGTGTGCAGGAGGGTCGTCTTGCCCGACCCGTTGGGCCCGACGACCGCGACCCGGTCGGGGCCGGCCACCTCGAGGTCGACCGCCGCGCCCGTCCGCAGCACCAGGTCGTGGGTCTCGAGCACGCGACGCCCGCGGGGCACCGCCGTGCCGGGCAGGTCGATGCGCACCTCGCGGTCGACCCGCAGCCGGTCCTCGGCCGCGTCGAGCCGCTGCCGCGCCGCGTCGAGCCGGTCGTCGTGCAGGGCGCGGTAGCGCGAGGCGTGCTTCTCCGAGCGGTTCTGCCAGAAGTGCTGGGCGCCCTTGCCCATGCTGGAGGTCACCGCGTTGCGGGCCCCCTGGCGACGTCGCTGGGCGACCAGGCGCTCGGCCTCGGCCCGGTCGGCCCGCTGGCGCCGCACGTCGGCGCGGGCGGAGACCACCGCCTGCTCGGCCGCCTCCTGCTCGGCGGCCACCTGCTCGGCGTACGCCGTGAACCCGCCGCCGTACCACCGGACCGTGCCGTCGCGCAGGTCGCCGATGCGGTCGACGTGCTCGAGCAGGTCGCGGTCGTGGCTGACCACCAGCAGCGAGCCCGACCAGGTGTCGACGAGGTCGACCAGCCGCGCCCGGGCGTCGGCGTCGAGGTTGTTGGTGGGCTCGTCGAGCAGCAGCACGTCGGGCGGGTCGAGCAGCAGGCGGGCCAGCCCGAGCTGCACGACCTCGCCGCCGGAGAGCTGGCCCAGCTGCCGACCGAGGACGTCGTGGGGCAGGCCGGCCCGGGCCAGGGCCGCGGTCGCGCGCTCCTCGAGGTCCCAGTCGTCGCCGACGGTGTCGTAGTCGGCGGGGTCGACCGAGCCCGCCTCGATGGCCCGCAGGGCCAGGAGCCGGCCGGTGACGCCGAGCAGGTCGGTGACGGGCCGGTCGACGTCGAGGGCGAGGTCCTGGCGCAGCACGTCGACCCGCCCGCGGGCGGTGACGTGGCCCGCGGTCGGGGCCAGCTCGCCGGTGGCGAGCCGCAGCACGGTGGTCTTGCCGGAGCCGTTGGTGCCGACCAGCGCCGACCGGCCGGGCGGGACGAGCAGGTCGAGACCGTCGAGGACGGGGGTGCCGTCGGGCCAGGCGAACGAGACGCCGGCGAACGCCAGGACGGATGGCGGGGGGGACGAGGGCATGGCGAAGCTCCCCTTCGTGGGGTCGAGGTCGGTGAGGACGGCCTCAGAGCTCCAAGACGGGCGCCGATCGTCGGGGGCAGGACGGCGTCGACCGTACGCCGGGCGCGCGGGCGCCCGCCACGGGTTTTGGCGCCGGGCCGGCGGGTGCCCGGCGTGTAGCGTGACGGGCGCCGCACAGCGTGGTGCGCGCCCGCCTCCCCGACCCTCCAGCCCGCTCGCCCGCTCGACCCACCCCCGCGAGGACCGCCCGTGCCCCACGCCCCCGACCGAGCCCCCGACCGTGGCCCCGACCGAGGCCCCGACCGCGCTGTCGTCCTGATCGCCGAGGAGCTCAGCCCGGCCACGGTGGAGGCCCTCGGGCCCGACGTCGCGGTGCGCCACGTCGACGGCACCGACCGGGCCGCATTCCTCGCCGCGGTCGACGACGCCGATGCCGTCCTGGTCCGCTCGGCGACCCAGGTCGACCAGGAGGCCCTCGACGCCGCCAAGCGGCTGCGCGTCGTCGCCCGTGCGGGCGTGGGCCTGGACAACATCGACGTGCGTGCCGCGACCCTGGCCGGCGTCATGGTGGTCAACGCGCCGACGTCCAACATCGTCTCCGCCGCCGAGCTCGCCGTGGCCCTGATGCTCGCCGCGGCCCGCCACGTCTCGCCGGCGCACGCCGCGCTGCGGGCGGGGGAGTGGGACCGGGCCCGGCACACCGGCACCGAGCTGTACGAGAAGACCGTGGGCATCGTGGGGCTGGGGCGCATCGGCGTGCTGGTGGCCCAGCGGCTGGCGGCGTTCGGGATGAACGTCATCGCCTACGACCCCTACGTCCAGGCCGGCCGGGCCGCGCAGGTGGGGGTGCGCCTGGTCGACCTCGACACGCTGCTGGCGGAGTCGGACTTCGTGAGCGTGCACCTGCCGCGCACGCCCGAGACGATCGGGCTCATCGGCGCCGACCAGCTGGCGGTCGCCAAGCCGTCGCTCGTCCTCGTCAACGCCGCCCGCGGCGGCATCGTCGACGAGGAGGCGCTGCACCACGCGCTCGTGACCGGCCAGGTCGCGGCCGCCGGCCTCGACGTGTTCGCCGTCGAGCCGTGCACCGACAGCCCGCTGCTGCAGCTCGACAACGTCGTCGCCACCCCGCACCTGGGCGCCTCGACCCACGAGGCGCAGGAGAAGGCCGGCCTCGCCGCCGCCCGGTCGGTGCGGCTCGCGCTCGCCGGCGAGCTGGTGCCCGACGCGGTCAACGTGCAGGGCGGCACCATCGCCGAGGACGTCCGCCCGGGCATCCCGCTCACCGAGAAGCTCGGCCGCATCTTCACCGGCGTCGCCGGCGAGGTGGCCCAGCAGGTCGACGTCGAGGTGCGCGGCGAGATCACCGAGAACGACGTCAAGGTGCTCGAGCTCGCCGCCCTCAAGGGCATCTTCACCGACGTCGTCCCCGACGTCGTCTCCTACGTCAACGCCCCGCTCCTCGCCTCCGAGCGCGGCACCGCCGTCCGCCTGGTGACCGAGCAGGACAGCCCGGACCACCGCAACCTCATCTCGATCCGCGGCACCCTCGCCGACGGGTCGCGGGTCTCGGTGAGCGGCACCCTCGTCGGCATCAACCAGCGCGAGCGGCTGGTCGAGGTCAACGGCTACGACATCGACCTCGAGCCCACCGACCACCTCGCGTTCTTCGCCTACCACGACCGCCCGGGCATGGTCGGCACCGTCGGTCGGGTGCTCGGCGAGGCCGGCGTCAACATCGCCGGCATGCAGGTCTCCCGCAACGCCAAGGGGGGCGAGGCCCTCGTCGCGCTCTCCGTCGACTCCGCCATCCCCACCGAGGTCCTCGCCGACATCGAGGCCTCGATGTCGGCCCACTCCGCCCGCTCGATCGACCTCGTCTGAGGCCGTCGTCGGGATAGTGCGTCACCCGGTCAACGTGCGTGACGGACCTAGAGGTTGATGGGGTGACGCACTATCCCCGGCAGGGGCTCAGGCCACCATCACGCGCGTGCGCCGGGGGGCGGGCCGGCCGGCGGGGGCGCGGTCGGTGAGGGCGGCCCACGCGGCGGCGAGCCGCTCGACGGCGCGCTCGAGGTCGGCGACGGGGGCGGCCCAGGGCACCCGCACGAACCGGTCGAGCCCGCCCTCGGCCGCGAACGCCGGGCCGGGGGCCACGATGACGCCGTGCCGCTCGGCCTCGGCGACCAGCTCGGTGCCGCGGGCGGCGGGCAGCTCGCACCACGCCGCGAGCCCGCCGCCCGGTCGGTGGAACCGCCAGTCGGGCAGCCGCTCGGCCAGCGCGGCCAGCAGCACGTCGCGCTGCTCGCGCAGCCGCTCGCGGTGGCGTCGTACGACGTCGCCGGTGCCGTCGAGCTCGGCGGCCAGCAGCCGCGTCAGCACCAGCTGCTCCATCACCGGCGCTCCGAGGTCGACGGCGAGGCGGGCCGTGGTGAGCCGGTCCATGAGGCCGTGCGGCGCGCGGATCCAGCCCAGGCGCAGGCCGCCCCAGTAGGCCTTGCTCGCGCTGCCGAGGGTGACCGTGCGGTCGTCGTGGGCCGCGAACGGCAGCGGCATCTCCTGCCCGTCGAGCGCCAGCGCCTGGTGGGCCTCGTCGACGACGCCGACGGTGCCGGCCGCCCGCAGGTGGGCGGCACAGGCCGCGCGCTGCTCGTCGGTCATCAGGTGGCCGGTGGGGTTCTGGAAGTCGGGCACCAGGTAGGCGAACCGTGCCGCCTGCTGCCGCAGCGCCGCGCCCACGGCGTCGAGGTCCCAGCCCTCGGGGTCGACCGGCACCGCCCGCAGCCGGGCGCCGGCGGAGCGCAGCGCCTGCGTGGCGTTGGGGTAGACCGGCGACTCGACCGCCACCCGGTCGCCGGGCGCGGTCAGGGCCTGGGCGACGACCGCGGCCGCGGTCAGCGCGCCGGGGGTGACCATGACCTGGTCGGGGTCGGTGGGCAGGCCACGCGCGTCGTACGTCGCGGCGATGGCGGCCTGCAGGTCGGGCAGGCCGGCCGGGAAGTAGCCGTGCCCGGACAGGTACGCCGGCAGGTCGGCCGCGGCCTCGGCGTACGCCGCCGCGATGCCGGGCGGGGCGGAGGCGGCCGCGCAGGTGAGGTCGATGGTGTCGGGCCCGCCGTGGGCGGGCGTGAGCACCCGGTCGTGGCGCCGCGTCCCGCCGGGGACCCGGGTGAAGGTGCCCGAGCCCTGCCGGGCCTCGGCGTACCGGCCCTCGCGCAGCAGCGCGTAGGCGCGGGTCACGGTCGTGCGCGAGACGCCGAGCGCGGCGGTGAGGTCGCGCTCGCTGGGCAGCCGCACGTCGAGGCCGATCCGGCCGTCGCCGACGAGCTCGGTCAGTGCGTCGGCCAGGCCGGCGTAGGCGGGGGAGCGGTCGAACCCGTCGACGAGGGACGCGACCCGGCCGGCCGAGATGGACTGCACCATGCAGTCCACTGTTCCACGATTGGCTCTTCACCACCAGGCCAATCGGCGCGCATCCTGGGAGCATGAGCACGACCCGCCCCACCCGGTTCGCCCGACCCACCCGCACCCTGGCCGACCTCGGACCCGTCGCCCAGCTGCGCGCCGGCCGACTGCCCGAGCGGCTGGCCCGCCTCGCCCTCGGCCTCGTGCTGTACGGCGTCTCGCTGGGCCTGATGGTGCGCGGCGACCTCGGCCTCGCGCCCTGGGACGTGCTGCACTCCGGCCTCGTGCGGCACGTGCCGCTCACCCTGGGGCAGGCCGTCGTGGTGATGAGCTTCGTCGTGCTGCTGCTGTGGATCCCCCTGCGGGAGACGCCCGGGGTCGGCACGGTGGCCAACGCGCTCGTCGTCGGGTTCTCCGCCGACGCCACCCTGGCCCTGCTCGACGCCCCGTCCGGCTCGGTGGCCCGGGTCGCGCTCATGGTCGGCGGCGTGCTGCTGTGCGGCTTCGCCACCGCGCTCTACATGGGCGCCCAGCTCGGCCGCGGCCCGCGCGACGGGCTGATGACGGGCCTGTCGCGGCGCACCGGCCTCTCGCTGCGCCTCGTCCGCACCGGCCTCGAGGTCACCGTCGTGCTCATCGGGCTCGTGCTCGGCGGCGTCCTCGGCGTCGGCACCGTGCTCTACGCCCTCGCCATCGGCCCGGTCGCCCAGGCCATGCTGCCCTGGCTGGTCGTCGACCTCGGCCGTTCGCCCGCGACGGACCTGCCCGCGCACTAGCGTCCTGGGGCGACCGGTGACGTCGCCCCGGTCCGCTGACTCGGCGGTCCGGCACCCGGCTCGGCGGCATCTCGGTCAGCATCGACCTCGACCAGCACCGACCGCCGTCCTGCAGAGACCGCGCAGCCAGCTCGGCACGGCCGACCTCGACGCCCTGCGCCCCGGCGGCACCGTGGTCGTCGCACCGCTGCAGACGCTCAGTGCCTTCTCCACCGTGCTCACCCATCGAGACCTCGGCCACACCGCGCCCGGCCGCACGCAGGCCGCCCGCCGCACCCTGACCTGGGCGCCGGCAGCGACCGCGCCCGAGGTCCCCGTGCGTTCGTACGCCGTCCCGTGGCCTGCGCGGGCGAGCCCAGGCTCACCCGCTCGCTGCCGGCCTCGGCCCGGTCGGTCCGCATGGCGCTCGGCAGGGTCCGCAAGGGTCGCTGCACCGCGACCGTGACCGCCCGCAACGCCATCGGCGCGAGCCCGGCTGCGCGGACGACGTCCACGGTCAAGCGGGCCGAGCGCCGCTGACGGTCGTGCCGCGCCCAGGGCTGTCGGTGCCGGGCCCTAGGGTCGGCACCGTGATCCGCCGATGACCAGTGCCCAGGAGCTCCGCGCCATGCGCGAGGCCAAGTTCGCCCGTGCCCGCGCCGCCGCCGGGGGAGCGGCCCCGGCCAGCGCTCCCAGTGCCCCCGCGGCCACGAAGCCTCGGGTCGCGCCGCCCGTGGCGCCGCCCGCCACGGCGACGGACGCGGTGATCGACGCGGTGGCCGACGAGCTCTGCGGCCACCGCAACATGGGCGGCCGCACGTGCACCCGCGAGAAGGGCCACGCGGCCAAGAACCACCGCTACTCCTGACGGGCCGGGCTCAGCGCTTGGTGGCGATGATGGTGGCCGCGTCGGCGGCCACCATGACCTCGACCGCGGTGAACCGCTCGTCGGTCAGCCACTGCTCGCGCAGCGTGTCGACCCGTCCGTAGGTGATCGGCGGCCAGCCCTCGCAGGGGGTGAAGTCGTCGAGCACCACGATGCCCCCGTCCTCGACGAGGTCGGCCACCGCGTCGACGCCGACGTCGCCACCGCCGCTGCCGCCCGGCCACCCGTCGGACTGGCCGGCGTCGAGGAACAGCAGCGAGAACGGGCCCTTGTCGAGCAGGGTCGACCAGTCGGCGGCGAGCACCTCGACCTGGTCGTCGTCGACGAAGATCTCTGCGGCGGCGCGGGCCAGCCGCGGGTCGAGCTCGGCGGTGACGATGCGGGCCTTCTCGCCGCGCACGCCCGACCGGAGCCACGCCGTACCGACGCCGCACCCGGTGCCGAGCTCGGCCATCGTGCCGTCGCGGGTGGCGGCGAGCATGGCCAGCAGCCGGCCGGTCTCGTTGCGGCAGAACGACACGTAGCCCGCCCGGCGCGAGACCGCGAACGCGCGCTGCACCACCTCGGGCAGGTCGGGGGGCGCGCTCATGCGTCGAGTGTGGGAGCCGTCTCCACTGGCGAGACCGTCGTCCCAGCATGCGAACAGTTCGCGGAACCGGGTGGCGGTCCCGCCGCCGCCGTCCTACCGTCGTCCCACCATGTGCAGCGTCCTCGTACTCATTGAGCGCCGCGACGGGGCCCGGCAGATCTCCTGAATCTGCTTCGCGAGGCCACCCCGTCGCGGTGGTTCTCGTGCGTACGACGCGACCGGCCTCGCGATCACCACGTCTGGTGATGGCTCCGCGGTGGTTCCGGTCCTGACGGACCACGAGTGCGATCCGCTTCCTCCGCTGGCGGGCTGCGTGCGACCCACGCGCCGACACCGGTGCCCCCGCGGGGCCTTCTCCGGACGTGACCGCCACGTCCGTGCCGTCCCCGATCCAGGGGGCGGCCGACCCGGAGGAGAAGCCGATGTACGAGATGTACCCCGAGTGGGGCCCCGCCAAGAACCGCGACGACGAGGGCTACGACGACGCGCGCGCCGGCGTGCAGGCTGCGTTCGAGCCGTACGACCGTCCGGATGACAACTGATTCGATGGTCGCCTCCGGACGGCCAGCATCCGTCGCCCGCCGCCGCCTGGCAGCGCTGCCGCCGGCTCTGGTGGGCGGGCGCCCGTCTGCCGGGTCCTCCTGCGGCTCCGTGCGCCGTGCGGTCGCCTCCGGCGTCCGTCGGGGCGCCGGCGAGACGGCTGCCGTCGCACCTTCGACCACGACTAGCCTCAGCCCACGTGACCACTGACCCCACCCCCGCTGCCTCAGGCTCCGTCAAGCTCGCCGTCATCCCCGGCGACGGCATCGGGCAGGAGGTGACCGCCGAGGCCCTCAAGGTCCTCGAGGCGGTCGCGCCCGACGGGGTGCGGTTCGAGCAGACCCGGTACGACCTCGGCGCTGAGCGCTACCTCGCGACCGGCGAGGTGCTCCCCGACTCCGTGCTCGCCGAGATCCGCGAGCACGACGCCATCCTGCTCGGCGCCGTCGGTGGCAAGCCCAACGACCCGAACCTGCCGCCCGGCATCCTGGAGCGCGGGCTGCTGCTCCGGCTGCGCTTCGAGCTCGACCACTACGTCAACCTGCGTCCCTCGCGCATCTACCCCGGCGCCACCTCGCCCCTGGCCAACCCAGGTGAGGTCGACTTCGTCGTGGTGCGCGAAGGCACCGAGGGCCCCTACACGGGCAACGGCGGTGCGCTGCGGGTCGGCACCCCGGCCGAGGTCGCCACCGAGGTCTCCGTCAACACCGCGTACGGCGTCGAGCGGGTCGTCCGCGACGCCTTCGCCCGCGCCCAGCGGCGCCCGCGCCAGAAGCTGACCCTGGTCCACAAGACCAACGTGCTCGTCCACGCCGGCTCGGTGTGGTGGCGGCTGACCCAGCAGGTCGCCGCCGAGTTCCCCGAGGTCACCGTCGACTACATGCACGTCGACGCCGCGATGATCTTCATGACGACCGACCCCGCCCGCTTCGACGTGGTGGTCACCGACAACCTGTTCGGCGACATCATCACCGACCTGGCCGCCGCCATCACCGGCGGCATCGGGCTCGCGGCCTCCGGCAACGTCAACCCCGACCGGACCGCGCCGTCGATGTTCGAGCCCGTGCACGGCTCCGCTCCCGACATCGCGGGCCAGCAGAAGGCCGACCCGACCGCGGCCATCCTCTCGGTCGCGCTGCTGCTCGACCACCTCGGCCACCCGACCGCCGCCGGCGCCGTCGAGGCGGCCGCGATCGCCGACCTCGCCGACCGCGAGCCCGGCACGCCCACCGGCGGTCGTCGTACCTCTGAGGTCGGCGACGCGATCGCCGCCCGCCTGGCCTAGCCCGCACGGTGGCCGGTGCGCGAGGAGCGTCGGTGACGGGCCTCGACGCCTCCTCGGCCGCCGCCTCCCCCCTGACAGGAAGCCCGACTACATTGCCGTCCATGGACTTCAGCACCACGCTGACCGAGACGCCGACGACCGACGAGCGGCTGGCCGAGATCCTGGCCAACCCCGGCT
Source organism: Nocardioides litoris (assembly GCF_006346315.1). Lineage (GTDB taxonomy): Bacteria > Actinomycetota > Actinomycetes > Propionibacteriales > Nocardioidaceae > Nocardioides > Nocardioides litoris. Next base: position 234,989 of record NZ_VDMR01000004.1, read on the forward strand.
TCGGGACGCACTTCACCGACCACATGGTCACCATCGAGTGGACCCCCGACGCCGGCTGGCACGACGCCCGCGTGACGCCGTACGGCCCGCTCACCCTCGACCCGGCGACCGCGGTGCTGCACTACGCCCAGGAGACCTTCGAGGGCATGAAGGCCTACCGCCACGACGACGGGTCGGTGTGGACCTTCCGGCCCGAGGAGAACGCCGCGCGCATGGTGCGCTCGAGCCACCGGCTCGCGCTGCCGGTGCTGCCGGTCGAGGAGTTCGTGGCCGCCGTCGACACCCTCGTCGAGGTCGACCAGCGCTGGGTGCCCGACCACGCGGGGGAGAAGAGCCTCTACCTGCGCCCCTTCATGTTCGCCAGCGAGGCGTTCCTCGGGGTGCGCCCGGCCCAGCACGTGACCTTCATGGTGATCGCGAGCCCCGCCGGCGCCTACTTCAAGGGCGGCGTCAAGCCGGTCACGCTGTGGCTGACCGAGGAGTACACCCGCGCCGGCCGCGGCGGCATGGGTGCGGCCAAGACCGGCGGCAACTACGCCAGCTCGCTCGTCGCGCAGCAGGAGGCCACCGCGCAGGGCTGCGACCAGGTGGTCTTCCTCGACGGCCAGGAGGGCCGGTACGTCGAGGAGCTCGGCGGCATGAACATGTACTTCGTCCACGACGACGGCCACATCGTCACCCCCGCGACCGGCACCATCCTCGAGGGCATCACCCGGGCCAGCATCATCGAGCTCGCCGGCAAGCTGGGCCACCAGGTCGAGGAGCGCCGGTTCAGCATCGACGAGTGGCGCGAGGGCGTCACCAGCGGCCGGATCACCGAGGTCTTCGCCTGCGGCACCGCCGCCGTGGTCACCCCGGTCGGAGCGCTGCGCTCGGCGCAGGGCGAGGTCCCGGCGCCCGCCAGCACCGACCTGACCACGCGCATCCGGCAGGCGCTCGTCGACGTCCAGTACGGCCGCGCCGAGGACACCTTCGGCTGGATGCATCGCGTCGTCTGACCCACGTCCCGCTGGCCCACCGCACCGGGACGCGCCGGTGGGTCGGCGGCCGGGGTGGTCGGACGATCGCCGGGTCCCGCCCCGCGCTCACCACGTCTCGGGGAGGATGCCTGCGTGGGGTGGAGCGACCGGCGCGACCAGCGCCAGTGGCAGCGCGAGCTGGAGCGCCAGCTCGACGCGCTGCCGACGTACGACGGCGACGCTCCCGACGGCGGTCCCGTCACCCCCCTCGGCCGCGGCCTGCCGGGGCCCTCGCGCCGCGAGCGGCGTGCCCTGCGCCAGGCGCGCCGCCGCGCCCAGCGGGCGCACCCGTCCCGGGGCCTCGACCCGTACGCCGCCCCGCGCGGCCGGCGCGCCGAGCGCCGGCGCACCGTGCTGACCGTCGGGCTGACGCTGGCGGTCATCGGCGGCGTGCTCGCGGCCTCGCCGCTCGGGGCGCCGATCCGCGGCGTCGTCGGGTGGGACGACCGGGGCGAGTCGACGACGTACGCCTTCCTGGCCTCCGACCCGATCAGCGGCGACCCGACGACCTGGCGCTCGTGCGAGCCGATCCGGCTGGAGGTCAACTCCGAGGGCGCGCCCCGGGGGTGGCGGGAGCCCTTCGACGCGGCCGTCGCCGAGGTCGCCGACGCGACGGGCCTCGACCTGCAGGTCGTGGGGGAGACGACCGACCGGCCCGAGAGCGACCGCTCCGGCACCTTCGGGCGCGCCCGGCCGGTGGTCGTGGGCTGGGCGACGCCCGAGCAGGAGCCGCGGCTGGCCGGCGACACCGTCGGCCTGGCCGGCCCGCAGGGACGCGGTGGCTACTTCGTCACCGGGTCGGTGGTCTTCGACGGCCCGCAGTTCGCCCAGCTCGACGGCGACGGGCGACGCGACGTCGAGCGGGCGATCATGATGCACGAGCTGGCCCACCTCGTCGGCCTCGACCACGTCGACGACGACCGGCAGCTGATGTACCCCGAGACCACCTTCCGCACCGAGTTCGGCAACGGTGACCTCGAGGGCCTGCGGCGCCTCGGCGAGGGCGGCTGCTGAGCGTCCCCTGGGACGACGAGGCTTGGTGAGGCTACCCTTACCTCGAGCCCGGACGGTCCGGGTCGCGCGAGGGGAGGTCCGGTGGCCACGACCGCCCCGTCGACCCCCGCCGCGGCGCACGGCGCGGGCGACCGTCCGGCCCCGGCCCGCGCCGACCACCGGCGCCTGGCCCTCGCCCTGGTGCTGGTCGTGCTCGCCCTGGTCGCCGTCACCGTGGCCAGCCTGGCGTGGGGCGCCCGCCAGGTCGACCCCGGCGAGGTCTGGCGGGCGCTGGTCGACCCCGTCGCCGGCAACAACGACCACAGCGTCGTGCGCAACGAGCGCGTGCCGCGCACCCTGATCGGCCTCGTCGCCGGCCTCGCGCTCGGCGCCTCGGGCGCGCTCATGCAGGGCGTGACCCGCAACCCCATCGCCGACCCCGGCCTGCTCGGCGTCAACGCCGGCGCCTCGCTCGCCGTCCTCGTCGCCATCGCTGGCCTCGGCATCAGCACGACCTCGGGCTACGTCTGGTTCGCCTTCCTCGGCGCCGCCGTCGCCGCCGTCGTGGTGTACGGCGCCGCGCAGGTCGGCTGGGAGGGCGCGACGCCGGTCAAGCTGGCCCTGGTGGGCGCCGCGTTCACCGCCACGGCCACCTCCGTCACCACCGTCATCTTGCTGACCGACCGGCGCGCGCTCAACGAGTACCGCTTCTGGCAGGTCGGCTCGCTGAGCAACCGTCCCCTCGACGTGCTGGTCACCCTGCTGCCGTTCGTCGGCGTCGGCCTGCTCCTCGCGCTCGCCTCGGGACGGGTGCTCAACGCGCTCGCCCTCGGCGACGACGTGGCCCGCGGGCTCGGCCAGGACGTCGCCCGCGGCCGCGCCCTCGTCGTCCTCGCCGTGGTCCTGCTGTGCGGCTCCGCGGTCTCCCTCGTCGGTCCCATCGCCTTCGTCGGCCTCGTCGTCCCGCACCTCGCGCGGGCCGTGGTCGGCCCCGACTACCGCGCCATCGTGCTGCTCTCGGCCCTGCTCGGCCCGGTCCTGCTGCTCGTGGCCGACGTGGTCGGCCGGGTCGTCGCCCGCCCCGGTGAGATCGAGGCCGGGCTGGTCGTCGCCGTCGTCGGCGCTCCCGTGCTCGTCTACCTCGTGCGGCGCTCGCGGACGGTCGCCGCATGACCGCCGTCGACACCGCACCCCCGACCGCGGCCCCCGACGACGCCGCCGCCCGGCTCGCCGCGGCGCGCTCCGGCCTGCGCGTCGACCGGCGCCGCCGCCGGGTGCGCACCTCGGTCGTCACGTCCGTCCTCGCCGTCGTGGCCGTGGCCCTGGTGGTCACCGCGCTCATGCTCGGTGACTTCCCGCTGGCCTTCCGCCAGGTCGTCGACGTCCTCACCGGCGGCGGCGACGACATCGCCCGGCTCGTCGTGGTCGAGTTCCGCGGGCCCCGGCTCGTGCTGGCCGTCCTCGTCGGCGTCGCGCTCGGCGTGTCAGGGGCCCTGTTCCAGTCCGTGCTGGCCAACCCGCTCGCCAGCCCCGACATCATCGGCGTCTCCCAGGGCGCCAGCGCCGCCGCCGTGGCCGCGCTCCTCCTCGGCGGCCTCACGGGCCTGGCCCTCTCGGCCTCGGCGCTCGCGGGGGGCCTCGCCGTCGGCCTCTTCCTGTACGCCGTCGCCTGGCGCGGCGGGCTGGCCGGGCACCGGTTCGTGCTGTCGGGCATCGGCGTGGCCTACGCCTGCGCCAGCGTCATCGGCTACGTGCTGACCCGCAGCGACGTCCAGGAGGCGCAGGCCGCGCTGCTGTGGATGACCGGCAGCGTCGCGCAGGCCGACTGGCCGCTCGTCCGGCTGCTCGGGTCGACCCTGGCCGTCCTGCTGCCCCTCGTCGCGCTCGTGGCCCGCCCCCTGCAGGTGCTGCTCCTGGGCGACCAGCAGGCGCGGGCCCTGGGCCTGCGGCCCGAGCTGGTGCGCGCCGTCGTCCTCGGCCTCGGCATCGCGTTGGCCTGTGCGGCCACCGCGGCCGCCGGCCCGGTCGCCTTCGTCGCCTTCACCGCCGCCCCCGTCGCCCGCCGCCTCGTCGGCGACGGCGGCCTGGCGCTGGTGCCCTCGGCGCTCGTCGGCCTGGTGCTCGTCCTGGGCGCCGACGTCGTCGCCCAGCACGTGCTGCCGGCCGACATGGGCGTGCCCGTCGGGGTCGTCACCGGCGCCATCGGTGGGCCCTACCTGATCTGGCTGATGGCCACCCTACGCGCCCGCCCCGCCTGAGCCCCGTGGACCCGTGACCCCCGTGACCCCCGTGACCCCCGTGACCCCCGTGACCCCGTGACCCCCGTGAGCCGGAGGACCCGCATGACCCTCACCACCGACAAGACCGCCGACGCCACCACCGAGCACGCCTCCGCGGAGACGATCCACGCGCTCGCGGCCGGGCTCGAGGGCGAGCGGCACGAGCCGGTGCGGCTGGCTGCCCACGGCCTGCACCTGGCCTACGACAAGCGCACCGTCGTGCACGGGGTCGACCTCGAGGTCCCGCCGGGCGCGGTCACGGTCATCGTCGGCGCCAACGGCTGCGGCAAGTCGACCCTGCTGCGCGGGCTGGGCCGCATCCTCAAGCCCGCCGGCGGCCACGTCGAGCTCGACGGCCGCGACATCGCCCGGCAGCGACCGCGCGACGTGGCCCGGCTGCTGGGCCTGCTGCCCCAGCAGCCGCTCGCCCCGGAGGGCATCACCGTCGCCGACCTCGTCGCCCGCGGCCGCCACCCGCACCAGGGTGCGTTCCGCCGGCACGGTGCCGGCGACGCCGAGGCCGTGGCGCAGGCCCTGGCCCTCACCGACACCCACGAGCTGGCCGGGCGCCGGGTCGAGGAGCTCTCGGGCGGCCAGCGCCAGCGCGTCTGGGTCGCGATGATGCTGGCCCAGGACCCCCGCATCATGCTGCTCGACGAGCCCACGACCTACCTCGACATCGCCCACCAGGTCGACGTCCTCGACCTGCTCACCGAGCTCAACCGCACCCGCGGCACCACCGTCGTGATGGTGCTGCACGAGCTCGCGCTCGCCGCCCGGTACGCCGACCACCTGGTCGTCATGCACGAGGGGCGGCTCTTCCGGGCCGGCCCGCCCGCCGAGGTCCTCGACGCCGACTGCGTGCGCGAGGCGTTCGGCCTGGAGGCCCGCGTGGTGCCCGACCCGGTGACCGGTTCGCCGCTCGTCGTGCCCGTCGGGCGCCACCAGCGCCGGGCCTGATCCCCGGCCCGCGTCGGGCGTGACGCACCCCTCGTCGCCGTACCGCCGGCAATGAGTTAGGTTAGCCTCGCCTAAATCCCACGACCGGCACCGGGCCCGGTCCCGCACACCCCGAGGAGTGGACGTGTCCTCACGTCGTCCCCTGTCCCGTGCCGCCACCGCGGCCGTCCTCCTGCTCGCCCTGCCGCTCGCCGCCTGCGGCTCGGAGGACGACTCCGCCGCCGAGGGCTCCGGCTCCGGTTCCGGCGGCGGCAGCAGCGAGTCCGCCGAGGCCTTCGAGCCGGTCACGATTGAGCACGCCTTCGGCGAGACCGAGATCGACGAGCGCCCGCAGCGCGTCGTCACCTGGGGCTGGGGGAGCACCGACGCCGCCATCGCCCTCGGTGTCATCCCGGTCGCGGTGCCCAAGAACTCCTACGGCGCCGAGGAGAGCGGCCTCATGCCGTGGCAGGCCGAGGCGCTCGAGGCCGCCGGCGCCGAGACCCCCACCCTGCTCACCGAGGGCACCGAGCCGCCGTTCGAGGAGATCCTCAAGGCCCAGCCCGACCTGATCCTGGCCAACTACTCCGGCATCACCGAGGCCGACTACACCAAGCTGGCCCAGATCGCCGACACCGTCGCCTACCCCGACCAGCCCTGGACGACGCCGTGGCGCGACGTCATCACCACGGTCGGCGAGGCCCTCGGCGAGACCGAGCAGGCCGACCAGCTGCTCTCCGACATCGACGAGCAGGTCGCGGCCAAGGCCGAGGAGCACCCCGAGTTCGCGGGCAAGACGATCGCCGCGGTCGCCAACGACCCGACCGCGTTCTACGTCTACACCCCGGCCGACCCGCGGGTGGAGTACCTGGAGGACCTCGGCTTCGAGATCGCCCCGAGCGTCGCCGAGCTCGACACCAAGGAGTCGACCTTCTACTACACGCTGAGCCCGGAGGAGGTCGACAAGCTCGACTCCGACATCCTGCTCTCCTACGTCTCGACCCAGGAGCGGGCCGACGAGATCGCCGCCGACCCGACCTACAACGTGATGCCGCAGTACCAGGCCGACACCGTGGCCAGCGTCGTCGGCGACAGCTACATCTCCTCCGTGTCGCCGCCGACCGCGCTCTCGCTGACCTGGGGCCTCGACTACTTCGTCGACTCCCTCGTCCCGGCCGCCCAGGCCGCGAGCTGACCCACCCTCACCCGGTGGCGCCGACGCCGGGACCGGGGTGTCGAACCCCTGGTCCCGGCGTCGGGCGCGTCCGCGCGGGTAGCCTCACCGCGTGACGACGCAGCCCAGCGGGGAGATCGCCCTGCCCGGAGCCACCCGGCCCGGTCCGACCCGGGTGGGCCCCTACGCGCTGCTGGCCAAGATCGGTGAGGGCGGCATGGGTGTCGTCCACCTCGCCCGCCCCGACGGCGGTGGCCCGCGGGTCGCGCTGAAGGTCATGCGCCCCCACATCGTCGGCGACGACGAGGCCCGGCAGCGGCTGGCCCGTGAGGTCTCCTCGCTCCGCCGCATCCGCAGCCGGTGGGTCGCCGAGATCGTCGACGCCGACCCCTGGGCCGAGGTGCCCTACGTCGCCACCCGCTACGTCCCCGGCCTCTCGCTGCACGACCACGTGCTGCACGAGGGCCGCATCGAGGGCGACGACCTGACCTGGTTCGCCGCCTGCCTGGCCGAGGGGCTCGCCTCGGTGCACGCCGCCGGCGTGCTGCACCGCGACGTCAAGCCGTCCAACGTGCTGATGGAGGGCCGCACGCCCATCCTCATCGACTTCGGCCTGGCCCGCGTCGCCGACGACCCGCGGCTGACCCACACCGGCTGGCTGCTCGGCACCCCGGGCTACCTCGCCCCCGAGATCCTGTACGGCGACGACGCGAGCCCCGCCTCCGACCTGCACTCCTGGGCCGCGACGGTCGCCTGTGCCGCCACCGGCCGCGCCCCGTTCGGCCGCGGGCCGGCCATGGCGATCATGGACCGCGTCCGGCGCGGCGAGCACGACCTCACCGGCCTCGACGGCCCGCTGCGCGACGTCGTCGTCGCCGCGCTCGCCCCCGAGCCCGCCGACCGGCCCGACCTCGACCGGCTGCTGGCCTGGCTCCGGCCGCTCGCCGGCGGACTCGCCCCCGCCTCCGTCGCCCCGGCCGTCGCCGTGACCGACCCGACCCTGGCGGTGCCCGTCGCCGAGGACCCCTTCGACGCGCCGCTGATGCTCGCCGCGCAGGCCCACGACCCCCGGCCGCGGCCCGTCGACGAACCGCTCGTCGACGGCCCGGCGACCCTCGTGCTGCCGGCCGCGGCCCCCGAGCCGCGCGGGCCGACGGCGCCGCCCGCCGCGCCCACGCTGCGGGCCGCGCCGCCCCCGCCGGCCCCCTACCGGGAGCCTGCGCCGGCCCCGTGGGACCCCTGGGCGCAGCCGCCGCTCCACCTCGCTCCGACCCCCGGCCCCGAGCCCGTCGGCGCCGGCGAGCGCGTGCGCCGGGCGACCACGGTGGTCGCGGGCTGCCTCGGCGTCGGCGCGGCCGTCGCCGCCGTACCCCTCGTGGCGCTGGGCGTCGTCGCGGCCCTGGTCTGGGTGCTGCGGGCCGGGTCGCTCGCCGCCAGCGTCACCGAGCGCCGCCGCGCGGTGCGGGGCGAGCGCTGGTACGACGCGCCGCTGCGCGTCCTCGGCACGCCCTGGCACCTGGTCAGCGCCCTGCCCGGCGCGTTGCTGCTGCTCGGCTGGGCGGCCGGCCTGGCCGTCGCGGCCGCGCTGGTCTGCTACGCCCTGACCACCTCGGTGGCGGTCGGCCTGGCCGTCTCCGGCACCGTGCTCGCGCTCGGGCTGTGGTGGGGCCCGGGCGGGTCCCGCCTGCGCGGCCCCCTCGACCACCTCGTGGCCCCGGTCTCGCACCGGGTCGGACCGTGGCTCGCGGTCGGCGTCGTGCTGCTCGTCGCGGCTGGCCTCGGCGCGTCCTGGGCCGAGGCCTCCGGCAGCGTGTGGGCGCCGCTGTCCGAGCGCCCCTTCGCCGGCCGCTGACCCGGCTGCTGCCCCTGCCTCTGCCCCTGGGGGGAGAGCCGGTTCTGCCCGGGGACCGATGTGCCGCGGTCGCCGCTCGACCAGCCTGGGGGCATGACGCCAGCCTCCCTGTCCCCGCCCCCGGACGACCTCGTGGTCGACGTCCACGGGCTCCGCAAGACCTACGGCGACCGCACCGTCGTCGACGACCTCGACCTGCAGGTCCGGGCCGGTGAGGTGGTGGGCCTGATCGGCGCCAACGGCGCCGGCAAGACCACCACCGTCGAGTGCCTGCAGGGCCTGCGACGCCCCGACGGCGGCACCGTCCGCGTGCTCGGTCTCGACCCGCACCGCGACACCCAGCGCCTGCGGGCGATGGTCGGCAGCCAGCTGCAGGACTCGGCCCTGCCCGACCGGCTCCGGGTCGGCGAGGCCGTGGCCCTCTTCGCCCGCGAGCGGTCCGGGCGCGGCGAGGAGCTGCTCGAGCGGTTCGGGCTGCAGCACCGGCGCCGCTCGGCCTTCGCCACCCTGAGCGGCGGCGAGCGGCAGCGGCTCTTCCTCGTGCTCGCCCTGCTCGACCGTCCGCGCCTCGTCGTCCTCGACGAGCTCACCCAGGGCCTCGACCCCGCCGCCCGACGCGAGGTGTGGGGCGCCGTGGCCCGGCTGCGGGACGAGGGCACCACCGTGCTGCTGGTGACGCACGAGATCGAGGAGGCCGAGGCGCTGTGCGGCCGCGTCGTCGCCATGCGCGCCGGACGCGTCCTCGACACCGGTACGCCGGCCGAGCTGGTCGCCCGGCACGCCGGCCAGGTGCGCGTGTCCTTCACCCTGCCCGCCGCGGTCGACGTGGCCGGCCTGGCCGCCCTGCCCGGCGTCACCGGCGTCGAGCGCGCCGGCGGCACCGTGACGGTGAGCGGTCGTCGTACGACGGTCGCGCACACGGGCGCCTGGCTCGTCCGGCGCGGCGACGTGCCGACCGACCTCGACGTGCAGACCGCCTCGCTCGAGGCAGCGCTGCTGCACCTGCTGGAGGACGCGGCATGAGCACCAGACGACTGGTCGCGACCGAGCTGCGGCTCATGCTGCGCGACCCGATGACCCTGACCTTCGTGCTCGTCTTCCCGGTCGTGACGATGCTCATCATCGGCGGCTCCTTCGGGACCTCACCGGACGAGGCGTTCCCGGTCGACCCGACCCAGTGGTACGTCGCCTCCTACTTCACCGTCGTCATCGGCGCCACCGGCCTGATCATGCTGCCGGTGCACCTCGCGGCCTACCGCGAGCGCGGGGTGCTGCGCCGGTTCGCCGCGGCGGGCTTCTCCCGGTGGTCGTTCGCGCTGGCCGAGCTCGTGCTCGGTCTCGCCGCCGTCGCGGTCGCCGGGGTCGTGCTGCTCGCCGTCGCCGCCCCCGTGTACGGCGTCCCGGTGCCCGACCAGCCGCTGCGGGTCCTCGCCGGGGTGCTGCTCGGGTCGGTCGCGTTCGTGGGCATCGGCGTGCTGCTCGGCACCGTGCTGCCCTCGGCGCGCAGTGCGCAGGCGCTGGGGATGCTGCTGTTCTTCCCGTCGTTCCTGCTCGGCGTCGGCGGACCGCCGCCGGCGGTGCTCAGCCCCGCGCTGCGCGACCTGTCCGAGGTGCTGCCGCTCGCGCTGGTCACCGAGGCGGTGCGCGACCCCTGGCTCGGCCTCGGCAGCGCGACCGGTCCGTTGGTCGTCGTCGGGCTCGGCGCGGTGGTGGCGCTGGCGCTGGCCGCGCGTCGCACCGCCCTGTGACCGCACCTGTGAGGATGGGCCGGTGACCGAGGAGCGCGCGCTGCGGTGGGCCGGGCCGCCCGCGGTCGCGCTCTTCCTCGCCGCAGGCGTCGCGGGCAGCACGCGGCCGCTGGCCCACGCCGTGGTCGTCGCGCTCGTGGGAGTGGCGGGCGCGGTCGCCGCGGCCACGCTCGCCGTCACCGGCCCGCGGGCCGGGCTCGTGCTCGCGGTGCCGCTCGTGGCGACGTACGCCGTGTGCGCGGGCTCGTCGTCCAACCTCGGCTGGTTCGGGGTGTGCATCGTCGTGGGCTGGGTCGCCATCGTCGCCCGGCCGCGCGTCGTGGCCGCGGTCGCGGTGCCGGCCGTGGCGGCGATCGCCGCGCAGTGGCTGGTCGACGCCGACGAGCCCGGGTGGGGCGCGTGGGTGGCCGGCACGGTGTTCACGGCCGTGGCCTGCTCGATGGCCCACCGCCAGCGCGAGCTGCTCGCCGCGCTGCAGGAGGCCCAGACCGGGCTGGCCGAGCGGGCGGCGGCCGAGGAGCGCAACCGGATCGCCCACGAGCTGCACGACGTCATCGGCCACGCGCTCACCGTCTCGCTGCTGCACGTCACCAGTGCCCGGCTCGCCCTCGACGAGGACCCGGCCGAGGCGGCCGCCTCGCTCGAGGAGGCCGAACGGCTCTCGCAGCAGAGCCTGGCCGAGGTGCGCGCGGTCGTCGGACTCATGCGTGACGCCGGTGCGGTGGCGCCGCTGCCCGGCGCGGGCCAGCTCGACGACCTCGTGGCGTCCTTCGACCGGGCCGGCACCCCGGTCACCTGGTCGGTCGACGGCGACCCGGCCTCGCTGACCGCCACCGAGGCGCTCACGGTCTACCGGATCCTCCAGGAGTCGCTCACCAACGCTGCCCGGCACGCCCCTGGCGCGGCCACCACCGCCCGCGTCGAGGTCGGCGCCGCCGGCACGACGGTGGTCGTCGACTCCGCCGGCCCTGCGCCCGCCGTGGTGCACGAGGGCGGGGGACTGGTCGGCATGCGCCAGCGGGCCGCGGCCGTGGGCGGCCGGCTGACTGCAGGGCCGCACGCCGGCGGGTGGCGCGTCGAGGCGGTGCTGCCCTCGTGAGCGGGGACGCCCCCGCGGTCCGGGTGCTGCTGGTCGACGACCAGGAGCTGGTCCGCGCCGGGCTGCGCGGCATCCTGCGCGCCTCGCACGGGTTCGACGTCGTCGGCGAGCTCGGCGACGGCACCGGGGTGGTCGACGCGGTCACCGCCCTGCGGCCGGACGTGGTGGTGATGGACGTGCGGATGCCCGGCGTCGACGGCGTCGAGGCCACCCGTCGGCTGGCCGTCCTCGACGACCCGCCGCCCGTGCTGGTGCTGACGACGTTCGAGGACGAGGAGGTGCTGGCCGGCGCGCTGCGCGCCGGCGCCGACGGGTTCCTGCTCAAGGGCGTCCCCGCCGCCGACCTGCAGCGCGCGGTCCGCGAGGTCGCCGCCGGCGGGTCCTGGCTCGACCCGGCGGTCACCGGACGGGTGCTCGCCGCCTACCGCACCGGCGCGCCCGCCCCGTCCGCGGGCGCCGCCATCGAGGTCCTCACCGCCCGCGAGCGCGAGGTGCTCGTGCTCATCGGCCGCGGCCTGTCCAACGGCGAGATCGCCGCCGAGCTGGTGCTGGGGGAGGGGACGGTCAAGACCCACGTCGGCCACGTCTTCGCCAAGCTCGGCCTCCGTGACCGCGCCGCCGCCGTCGTCCTCGCCTTCGACCACGGCCTCGTCACCCCCGGCCCCCGCTGACGCGCCGCGGCGGGGGTCGCGGTGGGGGTTGCGCGGGACGTCATGCGGACCGGTGGTCCGGGCGGCCGGCTCGCATGACGTCCGACCCGCCGACCCGCCCCGATCCGACCGGACCCGCCCGCGGACACGGGCCGGCCCGGCCTCGGGGTCAGCGGGTGGCGGAGGCCTTGCGGAGGCGGGAGCGCAGGGCCCGGCTGGCGACCGGGCCGAGGTCGTCGACCACGTCGACGAGCACCACGAGGCGCTCGACCGCGTCGAGGGCCGCGCGCGACCCGACCGGGTCGACGCCGTCGTACAGGTCGAGGCCGACGAAGACGGCGCTCATCATCTGCGCCAGGCCGGCCGGGTCGACGACCTGCTCGAGCGGGCTGCCGGTCATCAGGCGGCGCACGACGGCCTCGAGCTGCTCGCACCAGCGGGCCATCGCGTAGCGGCCGGCCTCGGCCAGCAGCAGGTCCTGGCGGGCGCCGGCGAGGAGCTGGGCCATCACGGTGATGTTGCCGGTCTCGCGCTCGCGGTCGTGGAGCTCGCGTCCGACCTCGAGCAGCTCCGAGAGCGAACCGATCTGCGCGAACTGGTCGCGGTAGAACACCACGCTCTCGTCGACCGCCGCCCGGGTCGCGGCCTGGATGAGCTCGGGCACGGTGCCGAAGTGGTAGAAGACCAGGGCCTGGTTGACCTCGGCGCGGGCCGCCACGGTGCGGGCCGAGAGCGCGGTGATGCCCTCGGTGCGCAGCACCTCGGCGGTGGCGTCGAGGAGGCGCTGTCGGGTGTCGGTCACGGTCTCCACGGTACGCCGGAGTTGAGCGACCGCTCAACGCGACGTGGATGGGACGCGTGCCACACCGCCCGACCCGTGGCACCATGGTCGGGTGCTTCGCACCTCGATGACCACCATCATCATTCGCTAGCGCACCGGGACCCACCCGGTGCGCCACCTCCCGCCACCCCGGGAGGTTTTTTGTTGCCCTGGCACCTGACCCGGCACGCGACCTGACACCCGACCCGAGGAACCCCGATGGACCTGCACGGCGCCTTCCACGTCTACGACACGACCCTGCGCGACGGCGCGCAGCAGGAGGGCCTCAACCTCTCCGTGGCCGACAAGCTGACGATCGCCCGGCTCATCGACGGCCTGGGCGTGGGCTACGTCGAGGGCGGGTGGCCGGGGGCCAACCCCAAGGACACCGAGTTCTTCCGCCGGGCCGCCCAGGAGCTCGACCTGCGCCACGCCCGGCTGGCCGCGTTCGGCGCGACCCGCAAGGCCGGCGTACGCGCGGCCGACGACCCGCAGGTCGCCGCGCTGCGCGACAGCGGGGCCGGCACCGTCACGCTGGTCGCCAAGTCGCACGACCGGCACGTCGAGCTGGCGCTGCGCACCACGCTCGAGGAGAACCTCGCGATGGTCCGCGACACCGTCAGCCACCTGCGCGAGGAGGGCCAGGAGGTCTTCCTCGACGCCGAGCACTTCTTCGACGGCTACCGCCGCAACCGCGACTACGCCCTCGAGGTCGTCCGCGTCGCGGCCGAGGCCGGCGCCTCGGTCGTCGCGCTGTGCGACACCAACGGCGGCATGCTGCCGACGTGGGTCGGCGACACCGTCGCCGACGTCATCGCCACCACCGGCGTGCGGGTCGGCATCCACGCCCACAACGACACCGGCTGCGCGGTCGCCAACAGCATCGCCGCCGTCGACGCGGGCGCGACGCACGTCCAGGGCTGCATGAACGGGTACGGCGAGCGCACCGGCAACGCCGACCTCGTCACCGTCGTGGCCAACCTCGAGCTCAAGCACGGCCGCCAGGTGCTGCCCGAGGGCCTGCTGGCCGAGTCGACCCGCATCGCCCACGCCGTCGCCGACGTCACCAACTTCCCGCCCGCCTCGCGCCAGCCGTACGTCGGCACCTCGGCCTTCGCGCACAAGGCCGGCCTGCACGCCAGCGCGATCAAGGTCGACCCCGACCTCTACCAGCACATGGACCCCACCGGCGTCGGCAACGACATGCGGCTGCTCGTCTCCGACATGGCCGGACGCGCGTCCATCGAGCTCAAGGGCAAGGAGCTCGGGTTCGACCTCACCGGCGACCGCGACGTGGTCACCCGGGTCACCGACCGGGTCAAGGCCATGGAGCAGCGCGGCTACACCTTCGAGGCCGCCGACGCCTCCTTCGAGCTGCTGCTCGCCGAGGAGGTCGAGGGCCGCCGGCCGGCGTACGTCGAGGTCGAGTCGTGGCGCGTCATCACCGAGACCCTCGCCCACCGCGACGCCCTGGAGGAGGCCGTCTCCGAGGCGACGGTCAAGCTGACCGCCGAGGGCGTGCGCTACGTCGTGACCGGCGAGGGCAACGGACCGGTCAACGCGCTCGACTCCGCGCTCCGGCTCGCCATGGTGCAGGCGTTCCCCGAGGTGGCGAAGTTCGAGCTGGTCGACTACAAGGTCCGCATCCTCGACCAGGGGCACGGCACCGACGCCATCACCCGGGTCCTCATCGAGACCTCCGACGGCGGGTCGACCTGGGTGACCGTCGGCGTCGGCGCCAACGTCATCGAGGCCTCGTGGGAGGCGCTGCTCGACGGCCTGACCTACGGGCTGCGGCGCCGCCACCGGGACTGACCCGTGGCCGGCGCCCCGGCGGACGCCGTCCTGGTCCTGCCCCCGGGGCTGACCGCGTCCGCCTCCCGGGTGGCCGCGGCGGCGCGGCGGCGTGGCCTCGACGTCGTCCGGCTGCCGTCGCCGGTCGTCCCGGCCGACCTCGCGGCGCGGGCCGGGGCGGCGCACCTGCACGCCGGGCCGACGTTCGTCGACGCGGTGGCCGGGGCCCTCGACGTCGCGCCGCTCGAGGCGCCCGTCGACTGGCTGGCGCGGTTGCCGCGGGCCCTCGTGCGGCGGCGGATCGAGGCGGTGAGCCTGCGCGAGGCGCACGGGCTCCGCAGCCCCGCGTTCGTGAAGTCACCCAACGACAAGAGCGTCCCCGCCCGGGTCTACCCCGACGGGACCCGTCTGCCCGGCTCCGACGCGGTCGACCCCAGCGCACCGGTGCTCGTCAGCGACGTGGTCACCTACCGCTCGGAGGTCAGGCTGTTCGTGCTCGACGGTGAGGTCCGCACCGCCAGCCGGTACGCCGAGGACCGCGACCTCGCTCCGGGCCCGGCCCCCGCCGACGCGCTGGCCTTCGGCGCGGACGTCCTCGTCGCGGCGGGGGCCTCCCTGCCCTCGGCGATCGTGGTCGACGTCGGCCGCGACGCCGACGGTGCGTGGAGCGTCGTCGAGGCCAACGCGGCCTGGGCCAGCGGGTCCTACGCCGCCGATCCCGACGCGGTGCTCGACGTCGTGCTCCGCGCCGCGGGCCCCCGGGCCGCCGTGGCCGACCGGGACCGCCCCTTCGTCCGGGGCGGGTGGGGGTCGGTCGACGAGGAACCCTGACCGGTACCCCGGGCGTGGTCGTCGGCACCTCAGGCTGATCTGCGGAGCCCCGCGCCGGCGCACCCTGGAGGCATGACGACCTACGAGGCCCCGGTGCTCACGGGCCACGCCCGCTCCGCCCACCCCGCCGTACGCCGCCCGCTGCTCGTCGCGGCCGGGGCGGGTGTCGCGCTCGGGGTCGTCGACCTGGCCCTGCAGCTGTCGCTGCCCTACCCGCTGGCCGACCTGGCCAACAGCTCGGCCGTGTGGGCCGTGCTCGCGCTGGTGCTGGCGCGGGTCCTCGGCACGGGCGAGGTGCGCTCGGCCCTGGCGGGCGTCGTGGCCCTCGTGGTCGCGGTCGAGGCCTACTATCTGGCCGCGATCGCGCTCGACAAGGCGGCCGTGACCAGCCTGGTCGCGCCGACCTCGGTGGCCTGGATGGTCATGGGCGTGGTCGCCGGGGCCGGGTTCGGGGTCGCGGGCGCATGGAGCCGGCGCGGCCGGTCCTGGTGGGCCGCGGCGGGCATCGGGGCCGGTGTCGCCGTGCTGCTCGCGGAGGCGTGGCAGCGGTCCGACCAGCCCGGCACCGCCCTGCTCACCGCGGGCCTCGGCGCGGCGCTGCTCGCGGCCACGGCCCGTCAGCCGGTGCTCCTCGGGCGCACGGTCGTCGCCGCCGTCGCGCTGACGCCCGTGTGCTTCGTGCTGTTCGGCTTCGCGGGCTTCGGCGGCTGACGGCGGCTGACGGCGGGTCAGGGCCGCGGGCCGACGACCCGCTCGACCAGGTCGTCCCAGCCGTCGCAGATGCGCTCGAGGGACAGGCCGTCGTGGCGCAGCTGCTGCTCGAGGATGGGGATCTCCAGCGGCGCCAGCAGCGCGGCGGTCAGGTAGGTCAGGTCGCCCCGGACGCCGATCTCGCCCAGCAGGTGCCGCACGTGCATCGCGGTGAACGACGCCGCGGCGGTCGACCGGGAGCCGGCGTGGCCGGCGGCGCGGATCAGGGCCGCGCCGCGCAGGCTGGCGTCGATGCGGGAGTGGCCGAAGGCCAGCAGCCGCTCGCGGGCCGGTGCGCCGGGGCCCAGGGGTGGCGGGCCGGAGAGGACCGAGGCCTGCCAGTCGGCCTCGACGTGGTCGAGCAGGGCGGCCATCAGGCCCTCGCGGCTCTCGAACCGCCGGAACACCGTGCCCTTGCCGACCCCGGCGCGCTGGGCGACGGCGTCCATCGTCACGCCCTCGACGCTGCAGTGGTCGACCAGCTCGGCCGCGGCGCGCAGGAGGGCCTCGCGGTTGCGGGCGGCGTCGGCCCGCTCGACGGGCCGGTCGTCGGCCAGCGGCAGCAGCCGGCGCGGCCCCTCGTCCATGGCTCCGAACCTACCGGCGCAGAAATCTCCTCGCGGGTGGGAATGAAACCGGACCATGGTCCGTTTGGCCGGTCATGACCACCTCGAACAGCCCCCTCGCCCGTACCCGCGTCGCCGTGCTCGTCGGCAGCCTGCGACCCGACTCGCTGAACCGCAAGGTCGCCGAGCTGGTGCGCGACCGCGCCCCCGAGGGCGTCGAGCTCGACATCGTCGACGGCCTCGACGACCTGCCCTTCTACGAGGAGGGCCTCGACGCCACCGCGACCCCGGCCGCCGCGACCGCCCTGCGCGAGCGGGTCCGGGCCGCCGACGCCATCCTCGTCGTCACGCCCGAGTACAACGGCACCATGCCGGCCGTGCTCAACAACGCCATCGACTGGCTCTCGCGCCCCTACGGTGCGGGCGCGATCGTCGGCAAGCCGCTGGGCGTCACCGGCACCACCCCCACGCCGTACGGCGGCAAGTGGGCGCACGAGGACACCGTCCGCTCCGCGGGCATCGCCGGGGCGATCGCCGTCGACGGCGCCGTGCACTCGCAGTCGGTGCTCGAGGTCGACCCGCTGGGCGACGACGAGGTGGTCGCGGAGTTCCTGCGCGTGCTCGACGCCGTCGTCAGCTACCAGCCCGTCGCCGCCTGACACCGGCGCCCCGCCGGACCGGGTGACCGGGTGACCGTGTGACGGCTCGGTCACGGGGCAGGCTCGCCCCGTGACCGAGCCGCTCTGGCGTCCCCACGCCTCCCAGGTCTCCACCGCCCCGGTCGCGGACGCCGCTCCGCGCCGGCAGCCGCGGCCGGTCGACGTGACCGTGACCGTGCTGCTGCTCGTCGTGCTGGCCCCCCTGGCCTTCGTGGCGATGGTCCTGGGCCTGCTCACCGGCATGGGGGTCTCCAGCTGCGAGGGCCGGGAGCCGTGCGGCACCGTGCTCACCGGCGGCACGGCGGTGATGACGGTCGCGCCGGCGCTGCTCTGGCTCGTCGCGCTCGTCTGGGCCGTCGTCCGGATGGTGCGCGGTCGGCTCGCGTGGTGGCTGGCCCCGGGTGCCTTCCTGGCCTGGATGGCCCTGGCCGCGGCGTACGTCGGGCTGGCCTCGCTGCTGGTGCCCTGAGCCGCCCGGTCGCACTAGGTTGGGCGGGTGGCCGACCTCCACGACCTGACCGCACTCGAGCAAGCCGCGCTCGTGCGGACGGGCGAGGTGTCGTCGGCCGAGCTCACCGAGCACTACCTCGACCGCGCCGGCAGGCTCGACGACGTGGGCGCGTTCGTCCGGGTGACGCCCGAGGTGGCCCGGGCGCAGGCGCGCGAGGCCGACCGGCGGCGGGCCGCGGGCGAGGCCACGGGGCCGCTGCACGGCGTACCGACGGCCGTGAAGGACCTCAACCTCACCGCCGGCGTGCCGACGGCGTTCGGGTCACCGGCCTTCGCCGACCACGTGCCGGAGGTCTCCGACGCCGTGGTGGAGGCGGTGGAGGCGGCCGGCATGCCGATGGTCGGCAAGACGAGCACGCCCGAGCTGGGCTCGCCCTGCTACACCGAGCCCGAGGGGCAGCCCGCCGCCGTGACCCCGTGGGACCGCAGCCGGATGGCGGGCGGCAGCTCCGGGGGAGCGGCGGCGGCCACCGCGGCCGGTCTGGTGCCCGTGGCGCAGGGCTCGGACGGCGGCGGCTCCATCCGCATCCCGGCGTCGTGCTGCGGGCTGGTCGGGCTCAAGCCCTCGCGCGGACGCATCAGCGGCGCACCGGCGTACGGCGACCCGGTCGGCCTGGCCACGGCCGGGTCGATCGGACGCACGGTGCGCGACGCCGCGGCGCTGCTCGAGGTCATGGCCGGTCATCGCGTGGGGGATCCGTCGTGGGCGCCTCCTCTCCGTGGGTCGTTGGTCGGTGCCTGCGAGCGCGACCCGGGGCGGATGCGGGTCGCGCGCTTCAGCACTCCCGTCATCACAGCACTCGCCACCGACAGTCCTGACCGACGCGACCCCGCGACCGGCGACTGGCAGGTCGGCGCGACCCTCGACCCGGAGGTGCTGGAGGCCTACGAGGAGGCCTCGGCGCTGCTCGGGGGCCTCGGGCACGAGGTGGTCGACGTCGCGGTGCCGCTGCCGCCCGAGGCAGTGGTGGAGTTCGAGACGTGCTGGGCCGTGCTGACCGCGCTCGGCCCGGTGCCGCCCGAGCGGGAGCACCTGCTGCGCCCGCTGACCCGGTGGCTCACCGCCCGCGGCAACGCCGTCTCGGGCCCCGACCTCGGGCGGGCCATCGGCGCGGTGCGCCGCCACGCGGCCGCCGCGGTCCGGGCCCTCGACGCCTTCGACGCCGTGCTCACCCCGACCCTGGCCCGGCTCCCGCTGCCGGTCGGGGCGATCCGCGACGACGCCGACCCGGCGCTCGACTTCGCCCGGCAGAAGGCGTTCACCCCGTGGACCTCGGCGTGGAACGTCACCGGCATGCCGGCGATCTCGCTGCCGCTCCACTGGGCCGACGCGCCCGGCAGCCCGGCCGGGGTCCTCCCGGTCGGCGTGATGCTCGCCGGCCGGCCCGCCGGCGAGGAGGCGCTCCTCTCCCTGGCCGCCCAGCTCGAGGCGGCCCGACCCTGGCACGACCGGAGACCGCCCCGATGGTGACGCCCACCGCCCTGCTCCCCGACGACGACCTCCGCCAGGCCCGCGACCTCATGGACCGCGCGTTCGTCGACTTCACCGACGACGACTGGTCGCACGCCCTCGGCGGGCTGCACGCCCTGGTCCACCGCGAGGGCCGGGTCGTCGCGCACGCGGCGCTCGTGCAGCGTCGGCTGCTGGTGCGCGGCCGCTCGCTGCGCTGCGGGTACGTCGAGGCCGTGGCCGTCGACCCGGCGTTCCAGGGCCAGGGGCTCGGGGCCGCGGTGATGGCCGAGCTCGAGGGCCACGGCCCGGCCCACGACGTGCTCGCGCTGAGCGCCTCGACCCGCGCGGTCGGGTTCTACGAGGCGCGGGGCTGGCAGCGCTGGCGCGGGCCCTCCTCGGTGCTCTCGCCCGACGGCCCGCTGGCCACACCGGAGGACGACGGAGCGATCCACGTCCTCGGCGGGCACGGTCTCGACCTCGACGCCCCGATCGCCTGCGAGTGGCGCGACGGCGACGTCTGGTAGGGCTCAGATGCCCCAGGCCGTGCGGAACTCGGCCGGGCTGAGGGTCGCCAGCTGGTCGCGCACGACGTCGAGCAGCACGGCCGCGTCCTCGGCGCCGGCCACCGGCACCCGCAGCTCGGCCACCCCGTCGTAGCGCCGGCGGACGACGACCACGCCCGCCCCCGTCAGCTCGAACCGGCCGCCCGTGGTGGCGCACCACAGGTCGAGCGCGCCCGCGACCAGCCGACCCCACCGGGCACGCCGCCGCGGCTCGAGGCCGAGCAGGTAGACCTCGTCGGCGGTCGCGGGGTCGAGGACGTCGGGCACCCCTCGAGTGTGGCACCCGGGGCCACGTGAGGTCCTGGCTGCGACGCCATGACCGACCCGCCGCACCCGTCCCGGCCAGCCCGAGGGTCAGTCGTCGAGGCCCCAGCGGTCGCTGAAGTCCGCGACCGAGAGGTGCTCGAGCTGCTCGCGCACGCTCTGCAGCGTCCAGGCCAGCTCCTCGGCCGGGCCGCCCGGCACGCGCAGCACCTCCGACCCGTCGCCGCGGCGGCGGACGACCACGTCGCCGGCGCTCGTCGGGTCGTCCGTCCCGCCGATGGAGGCGCTGGCCAGCCGGGCCACGGCCGCGCCCCACCGGCCGAGCCGGCCCCGGCGTACCGGCTCGGCGCGGGCGGCGTACACCTCGCCGGCCGGGGTCACGGAGCGCCCGGCAGCCAGCCCGGTGCGGCCGCGCGGAAGGCCGCCGGGTCGAGGGCGCCCGACCCCGCGGGCACACGACCCCACAGCGGCACGCGGCTGACCCGCGGCAGCTCCTCGGCGTTGACCGACTCGGCGAGGCCGGGGTCATCCGGCCAGGAGCCGATGACGAGGCCGGCGGGCTCGAGGCCGCGGGCACGCAGCGCGCCGACGGTGAGCTCGGTGGTGTTGAGGGTGCCGAGCGCGGGAGCGCAGACGACCACCACCTGCGGGTCGTCGAGGGCGGCGGCCAGGTCGAGCAGCGTGCCGCCGTCGGTGTCGAGGCGCACCAGCAGGCCGCCGGCGCCCTCCACCACCACCACGTCGTACGCCGACGCGAGGTCGCGCACCCGGGCTGCGTGGTCGGCGACCGGCGGCAGGTCGACCCCGGCCCGCCGGGCGGCGGTGTCGGGGGCGAGCGGCTCGGCCAGCTCGGTGAACGTGGTGACGTCGACCCCGGGCCCGGCCAGGTGGGCGACCACGTCGGCGTCGCGGGGCTCGTCACCGGCGATGCCGGTCTGCACGGGCTTGACCACGAGCACCCGGTCACCCCGGGCGGCGGCGACCGCGGCGAGGGCGGCGGTGGTGACGGTCTTGCCGACCTCGGTGCCGGTGCCGGTGACCACGACGAAGCGCGGCCCGCCGCTCACGGCGTCGACCCCGCGTGCTCCTTGACGACCGCGACGAGCACGTCGACCGCGCGGGTCCAGGCGTCGTCGGGGAGCCCCGCCGAGACCGTGACCCGCAGCCGCGAGACCCCGTCGGGCACCGACGGGGGCCGGAAGCAGCCGACCCGCACGCCCTGGTCGAGGGCCGCGGCCTGGGCGGCCAGGGCGATGGTGGGCGACGGCATCGGCACCGAGAGCACCGCGCCCACGGACGGCTCGACGCCGAGCGCGGCCGCGAGGTCGCGCATGCGGGCCTGCACGAGCAGCGGGAGGTCGGGGGAGGAGCGCAGCACCCGGAGCGCGGCCAGGGCCGCGCCGGTGGCCGCCGGGGCGAGGCCGGTGTCGAAGATGAACGGCCGGGCCCGGTTGACCAGGTGGTCGACCACGGCCTGCGGGCCGAGCACCGCGCCGCCCTGCGACCCCAGGGACTTCGAGAGCGTGGCCGTGACGAGCACGTGGGGCGCACCCGCCAGGCCGGCGGTGGCCACCAGTCCCGGACCCCAGACGCCCAGGCCGTGGGCCTCGTCGACCACGAGCAGCGCCCCGGCCTCCTCGCACACCGCGGCCAGCTCGACCAGCGACGCGGCGTCGCCGAGCACCGAGTAGACCGACTCGACCAGCACCATCGCCCGGGTGCATCCGCGCGACCCGGCCGAGGCGAGCGCCCGGCGCACGGCGTCGACGTCGTCGTGGTCGACCACCGCGACCTGTGCCCGGGACAGGCGCACGGCGTCGATGAGGGAGGCGTGCACGTGGGCGTCGGAGACGACGAGGGTGTCGCGGTCGGCCAGCGCGGAGACGACGCCGAGGTTGGCGTGGTAGCCGGTGGAGAAGACCAGGGCGGCCGGCTGCCCGAGGTAGTCGGCCAGCTCGCGCTCGAGGTCGCCGTGCAGGTCGAGGGTGCCGGTGACCAGCCGCGACGCGGCCGCGCCCCCGCCCCACCGCTCGGCCGCCTCCACCGCGCCGGCGACCACGCGCGGGTCGCGGGCGAGGCCGAGGTAGTCGTTGCCGGCCAGGTCGAGCGTCGGGTCGTCGGGCCCACGGTGGGCCAGGGCCCTGACCAGGCCGGACGACTCACGGGCCGCCGCCTGCTCGGCCAGCCACGCGGTCCAGGTCGGCGCGACCACGTTCACGCCACCTCCGCCGCGCGGCGCAGGGCCCGGCAGATACGGTCGACGTCGTCGTCGCTGCAAGCGAAGGGCGGCATCGCGTAGACGAGGTCGCGGAAGGGTCGCAGCCAGACGCCCTCGGACGCGGCCGCGTCGGTGGCCGCGACGACGTCGACCGGGTGGTCGAGCTGCACGACCCCGACCGCGCCGAGGGTGCGCACGCCGGGGAGGCCGGCCAGGCCCGCCTCGAGCCGAGCGCCGATGCGGGCCACCTGGGCTCGCCAGTCGCGCGCGTCCAGCAGGTCGAGGGAGGCGAGCGCGACCGTGCAGGCCAGCGCGTTGCCCATGAACGTCGGCCCGTGCATCAGCACGCCCGACTCCGAGGCGGAGATGCCCCGGCCGACCTCGTCGGTGCACAGCGTCGCGGCGATGGTCAGGTAGCCGCCGCCGAGCGCCTTGCCGACGCACATCACGTCGGGCACGACGCCCGCGTGGTCGGCCGCCCAGCGCTCGCCGGTGCGCCCGAACCCGGTCGCGATCTCGTCGCACACCAGCAGGAACCCGTGCTCGTCGCAGACCTCCCGCAGCACGCGCAGGCACGCGGCGTCGTACACCCACATGCCGCCGGCGCCCTGCAGGACCGGCTCGACGACGACCGCGGCGACCTCGTCGCGGTGCTCGGCCGCCAGGCGACGCACGTCGGCCGCCCAGCCCTCCACGTCACCGCCCGGTGCCGGTGGCCGCGGCGCGAACAGCTGCTCCGGCAGCACCCCCGCCCACATCGCGTGCATGCCGCCCTCGGGGTCGCACACGCTCATCGCGCCGAACGTGTCGCCGTGGTAGCCGCCGCGCACCGTGAGCATCCGGGTGCGCCCCGGGCGGCCGCGCCCGCGCTGCCACTGCAGCGCCATCTTGAGCGCCACCTCCACCGAGACCGACCCGGAGTCGGCGAGGAAGACCCGCTCGAGCCCTCCCGGGGCCAGGTCGACCAGCCGCTCGGCCAGCCGTACGGCGGGGGCGTGGGTCAGCCCGCCGAACATCACGTGCGCGAGGTCGACCGACCGCAGCGCGGCGTCGAGCTCGGGCACGGCGTACCCGTGCACGGCCGCCCACCACGACGACATGCCGTCGACCAGCTCGGTGCCGTCGTCGAGCCGCAGCCGCACGCCGGACGCCCCGGTCACGACGCGGACCGGCGTCGGGTCGGTCATCGACGTGTAGGGGTGCCACACGTGCTCGCGGTCGTAGGCGAGCAGGTTCATGCGGTCCTCAGGCGTTGGGGGCGAGCTCGGTGCCCGCGCCGCGGCGCCGCTTGGCCGGGTCGTGGGAGGCGCCGGCCTCGGGCAGGCCGGCGGTGTCGGCCTCGGAGCCCAGCACGACGAAGCCGTTGTCGCGGATCAGCTCGAGGTCGGCCTCGGCGGCCTGGCCCTCGGAGGTGAGGTAGTCGCCGAGGAAGAGGGAGTTGGCGACGTGCAGGGCGAGGCCCTGGAGGGAGCGCAGGTGCATCTCGCGGCCGCCCGCGATGCGCACCTCCTTGTCGGGGCACACGAAGCGCGCCATGGCCAGGATCCTCACGCAGCGCTGGGGCTCGAGCTCCCAGGTGTTCTCGTACGGCGTGCCGTCGAACGGCATGAGGAAGTTGACCGGGATCGAGTCCGAGCCCATCTCGCGCAGCGCGAAGAGCGCCTCGACCAGCTGCTCGTCGCTCTCGCCGAGCCCGGCGATCAGGCCGCTGCAGGCCGACAGGCCGGCCGACTGCGCTTTGCCGACGGTGTCGACGCGGTCGGCGTAGGTGTGGGTCTGGACGATGTTGTCGTGGTGGGACTCGGCGGTGTTGATGTTGTGGTTGTAGGCGTCGACCCCGGCGTCGCGCAGCCGCTCGGCCTGGCCGTCCTTGAGCAGGCCGAGGCAGGCGCAGACCTCGACCTCGGGGTTCTGGCCCTTGATCGCGCCCACCATGTCGGCGACCCGGTCGATGTCCTTGTTGGTCGGGCCGCGGCCGCTGGAGACCATGCAGACCCGGGTCGCGCCGCCGCGCACGCCGGCCGCGGCGGCCTCGAGGGCCTCGTCGGTCTGCAGCCACTTGTACTTCAGGATGTCGGCGGTCGAGCCCAGCGACTGCGAGCAGTAGTTGCAGTTCTCCGGGCACAGGCCCGACTTGAGGTTGACCAGGTAGTTGACCTTGACCGTGTTGCCGAAGAAGTGCCGGCGCAGCCGCCCGGCCGCGGCCACCAGGTCCAGCAGCTCGTCGTCGTGGGCCCGCAGCACCGCCAGCGCGTCGTCCTCCGTGGCGGGCTTGCCGTCGAGGACCTGGGTGGCCAGCTGGTCGAACCGGGAGGTGCTGGTGGCGCTCATGGGCGCCAGTATGCCGAGCGGGGTGCTCGCGGGCGTCGGTGGTCCAGCGGCCGGGCCGGTGGGGGTGGGGGTCGGCCGGGCCGCGGAACACCCGGTCGACCGGGTGTTCCTCAGCTGGACGGGCAGTTCCCCCGCTGGGAGGGCGGTGCACTGCCCGCCCAGCGCGAGGACTGCCCGTCCAGCTCGCCTCGCCCACCGCCTCGCCCACCGCGCCGCCCCACCGCGCCGTCCACCGCGCCGTCCACCGCACCGTCCACCGCGCCGCCCATCGGACCGTCCACCGCGCCGCCCACCCCAGGCCCACGACGGACCCGGACGGCCGGCGTACGCCGTCAGGCGGGCGCGTCGAGGTCGACGACGGCCCCGGTGCGCTCGGCCAGGGCGATCGCGCCGGCGAGGTCGACCCGGGCGCCGCGGAGCACGGTCTCGTCGAGGTCAGTGCCGCCGAGCGTGGCGCCGCGCAGGTCGGCACCCGACAGGTCGGACCCGCGCAGCGTGGCCCCGTCGAGCCGGGTGCGGGCGAGCGAGGTGCCGACGAGCGAGGCGCCCGACAGGTCGGCACCGGTGAGGTCGCAGTCGGTGAGGTCGAGGCCGGCCAGGTCAGCGCCGCGCGCGGTGACGTCGCGCCAGATCCCGTCGACGACCTTCATCGGCCGCAGGGTGCACCGGTCGAAGACCGAGCCGGTCATCTTGCAGGCCTCGAACGTGGCGTCGAAGAAGCTCGTGCCGGCGAAGGTGCAGGCCACGAAGGCCGAGTGCGTGTGCCGTGAGGCGTTGAACCGGCAGGCCCGGAAGACGCACGACTCGAAGTGCGCGCCGGCCGTGGCGGCCTCGGTGAGGTCGACGTCGACGAAGGTCACCCCGACGTGCCGCACCGCGCCCAGGTCGTCGCCGTACCAGTCCTCGCCGGTGATGCGCTCGTCCGTGGCCACCGACCCACGCTAGGGCCTCGCACCAGGTCGGGCCAGGGGGTTGGCCAGCGTCCCGGCGTACATCAGCGACGACGCCTGGTCGGTGATGTCGACCATCTGCAGCGTGTTGCGCAGCTGCAGGCGGTTGAGGCAGGAGTGCGCGAACTCGGGGCGCAGCAGGTCGTACGCCGCGGCCGCACCGGCCAGCTCGGGGTGGTCCTCGGCGTGGCGGCGCACGCAGGCGGCGACCTCGGCCCAGAACGCCTCGACGTCGAGCACGCCGTCGACGTGCAGGATGGCCGCGAGGTGGCGCAGCACGCCGTCCATGACGTCGGTGTGCAGCGCCAGCGCCTTGACGTCGTCGTCGACCTCGACCCGCACCCGCTCGACGTCGGGCGGCAGCTGCTGGTCGCCCATCACCGCGACCTCTTCGCCCACGTCCTTCATCAGCGCGCGGACGGGCACGTGGTCGCGGAGCACGAGCACGAGGTTCTCCCCGTGCGGCATGAACGCCAGGTCGTGGGCGAGCAGGCAGTGCACGAGGGGGCGCACGTAGGCCTCGAGGTACGACGCCAGCCAGGCCCGCGGGTCGAGGCCGGACGCCTCGACGAGCGCGGCGGCGTAGGACCGTCCGTCGTGGTCGCGGTGCAGCAGCGAGGCCATGGTCGCGAGCCGTTCGCCCTCGCCGACGCGGGGCGCCGGGCTCTCGCGCCACAGCGCCGCCAGCATCTTCAGCTGGGGCGAGCGGACGCCTCGCTCGGCCGCGAGTCCGTGGTAGGCGTCGCCGGTGTAGCCGATCGCGGCCCGCTCGCGCAGCACGCTGAACCCGCACGCGGCCAGCGTCGGGTCGGCCGCGACGAGGTCGTGCACCCAGTCGTTGATGGCCGGAGTCGGGCCCATGTAGGCAGGGGAGAGGCCGCGCAGGAACCCCATGTTCTGGATGGCCAGCGCGGTCTTGACGTAGTGCCGCTCGGGCCGGTCGAGGTTGTAGAAGGTCCGGATCGACTGCTGCGGCTGGTAGGCGTCGGGGCCCTCGCCGAGCAGCACGAGGTCGCGCCGGGCCAGGTCGGGCGCGAAGGTCACCGCGACCTTGTTGGTCCACTGCCAGGGGTGCACCGGGAGCAGCAGGTAGTCGGCCGGGTCCAGGCCGAACCCGGCCAGCCGCGCGTCGAAGCCCGCGCGGACCTGGGGGTCGAGCTCGCCGTCGTACAGCGTCTGCTCGGTGAGGCCGCCGCCGAGCGAGAGCCGCGTCAGGCTGCGGCGGGCCGCCAGCCAGGCCAGCCGGGTCGGGGCGCCGGCCTCGGGGGCGTGCGCGAGGTAGTCGTCGAGGCCCCAGCCGACGCGGCCGTTGTTAGCCAGGAACGCCGGGTGGCCCTCGGTCATCGCCGCCTCCACCTCCTGGTAGGTCGCGTCGAGCAGGTCGGCGGCCGTGGCGCGGGCGTGGGCGTGCTTCCAGGCAGAGGACTGGATCGTGGCCGCGAGCTCCTCGAGGTAGACCGGCAGCAGCGCGTCGGGCACGCCGAGCAGCGGCGCCATCTCCACCACGAACGCCTGCACGTCGAGGTCGGCCGGCTCGCCGTCGACGGTCCGCCCGACGCTGGCGGGGTCGACGGCCCAGTGCTCGAGCGGCAGCCGCTGCGCGGTGAAGGTGTACGACGCCCGCCCGTCGGGGCTGTCGAGCCGCCACCCGCCGTCGGTGCCGGCGGCGGTGTCAGGTTCCGGGGCCAGCAGCCGCTCGTGGGTGAGCTCGCTGACCGCCTTGGTCACCAGGTGCCGCTGGACGGCCGCGAGCGTCTCCGGGGTCAGGTGGTCGGCGGTGGGGAGTGCGCTCACCGGTGGGCCTCCCAGCGCTCGCGGGTGCAGAACGAGAGCGCTGCTCGCTTGGGCGGTGGGCCGGGCAGGTCGACCTCGCGGGCGACGACGAACCCGGCCTCGGCGTTGAGGCGCTGGATCCGCTCGTTGCGCACGTCGGGCTCGACCACGACCCGTGCGACGGCGGGGTCGGCGAAGCAGTGCGCCACCACGGCGGCGAAGACGCGTCGGGTGTGCCCGGGCACGGCGGGCCCCTCGGGCGGCGCGACCAGGACGTGCATCCCCAGGTCGCCGTCGCGCACCTCGGGCAGGTCGGCCAGGCCGACCTCGGGCGCCCGCCGCGGGTCGTAGGTCTCGGCCAGGAAGGCCGGCTCCCCGTCGACCCGCCCCAGCCAGGCGTCGTGGTGCGGGTGCTCGGCGATCGCGGCGTACTCGTGCACCACCTCGGCCCGGGAGGCGCCCTGCATCAGCCAGTACGCCGAGCGCGGGTGCGTCACCCAGGCGTGCAGGCGCCCGGCGTGCTCGTCGACGGCCGCCCGGTCGAGCGGCTCCAGGCTCGTGGTGGCCAGGGCCCTCACGACGGCACCCGCAGGTGGTCGGGGACGCCGAAGCTCTGCACGGCCACCCGCTTCTCCAGCGGGTAGACCTCGCGGCCGGTGATCGCGGCGATGATGACCGAGCTGCGGTAGGCGCCCATGCCGAGGTCGGGCGCGACGAAGCCGTGGGTGTGCTCCTCGGCGTTCTGGACGAACACCTCCTGGCCGCTGCGGTCCACGGCGTACGTCGAGGACGCGGCGAAGCGGCCCTGCTCGTCGAGCACGAGCCGGTCGCGGACGCCGTCGAGGAACGCCGGCGGGGCCGACGCGGCGGCGTACCCGGTGGCGAGCACGAGCCCGTCGGTGGTGACCGCGAAGTCCTCGCCGGTCTCGGTGTGGTGCAGGTCGAGGCGCACGCCGTCAGGCGTGCGCTCCCCGCCGACGACCTCGGTCGAGGCCACGAGCGTCGTGCGCGGGCCGTGCCCGGTGACCCGCAGCTGGTAGTGCAGGTCGGAGATCCGGTCGACCAGGTCACCGCTGATGCCCTTGTAGAGAGAGCGCTGCTCGCGGACCAGATCGGTGCGCACGTCGGCGGGCAGGCCATGGAAGTAGGCGGTGTACTCGGGCGAGGTGAGCTCGAGGGTGAGCTTGGTGTACTCCATCGGGAAGAAGCGTGGGCTGCGCGTCAGCCAGGTCAGCTCGTAGTCGTGCTCGGGGCTGGCGGCCAGCAGGTCGTGGTAGACCTCCGCGGCGCTCTGCCCGCTGCCCACGACGGTGATCGCCCGCCGCTGCAGCAGGTCGGCCCGGTGGGTGAGGTAGTCGGCCGAGTGGCAGACGCCGTCGACGCCCAGCAGGTGCTCGACCGCCGCGGGCACCCGCGGCCGCGAGCCCACGCCGAGCACCAGTCGCCGCCCCCGGAAGACGTCACCGCGAGCGGTGCTCACGACGTACGCCGACCCGTCGTGCTCGACGGCGACGACCTCCTGCCCGAACCGGACCGAGCCGACGCCCTCGGCCGCCCAGCGGCAGTAGTCGTCGTACTCGCGGCGCAGGGGGTAGAAGGACTCGCGGACGTAGAAGGCGTAGAGGTGGCCTGCCTGCTTGAGGTAGTTGAGGAACGACCAGCGCGAGGTCGGGTCGGCCATCGTCACCAGGTCGGCCAGGAACGGCACCTGCAGAGTGGCGTCGTCGAGCATCATCCCGGGGTGCCACGACACCTGGTCGCGGGCCTCGAGGACGACGACGTCGAGGTCGTCGACGGGGTCGGCCAGGCAGGCCAGGCCGAGGTTGAAGGGGCCGGCGCCGATGGCGACGACGTCGTGCACGTGCTGGTCCTGCTCGGGTCGAGGAGCGCTCACGCCACGTCCTCCTCGTCGTCGAGCAGCTCGGTGGCGATCGCGACCAGCGCGTCGACCACGCCGACGACGTCGTCGGCGGTGGCCATCGGGTTGAGCAGGGTGAGCTTGAGCCAGGCGTGGCCGTCGACCTTGGTCGAGGCGACCATGCCCTGGCCGCGCGCGTGCAGGGCGGCGCGCACGAGGGGCACCAGGCGGTCGGCCTCGGCGACGGACAGGCCGGCCGGGCGGTAGCGCCAGACCACCGTGCTCAGCTGGGGGTCGGCGGCCAGCTCGACGTCGTCGCGGGCGGCCAGCCGCCGCCCGACCTCGGCGGCCAGGTCGACGACGGTGTCGACGTACTCGCCCACCCGGTCGGCGCCCATCACGCGCAGGGTCATCCAGAGCTTGAGCGCGTCGAAGCGCCGCGTGGTCTGGATGCTCTTGTCGACCTGGTTGGCGCTGACGTGCACGCCGCCGCGGGGGTTGAGGTAGTCGGCGTGCCAGGTGACGTGGCCGAGGTGCCGGGCGTCGGCCACCACCAGTGCGCTCGAGCTCACGGGCTGGAACCACGTCTTGTGGTAGTCGATCGTCACCGAGTCGGCGGCCTCGATGCCGGCCAGCCAGTGCCGGCGGGTGGTCGAGGCCAGCAGCCCGCCGCCGTACGCCGCGTCGACGTGGAACCACGCGCCGTGCGCCCTGGCCAGCGCCCCGACCTCGGGCAGCGGGTCGACGGCGCCGAAGTCGGTGGTGCCGGCGGTCGCGACGACGGCCGCCACGTGGTCGCCGGCCGCGGCGAGGCGGGCGAGGGTGGCGGCGAGGGCCACGACGTCCATCCGGCGGCGGTGGTCGACGGGCACGGTGACCACGGCGTCGTCGCCGAGGCCGAGCAGGCGGACGGCCTTCTGGACGCTGAAGTGGCCGTCGGCCGAGGCGACGACCCGCAGCCGGGTGGCGTCGGCGCCGGAGGCGAGGGCGTGGTCGCGGGCCAGCAGCAGGGCCTGGAGGTTGGACTGGGTGCCGCCGCTGGTGAAGACGCCGTCGGCGCCGGGCCCGAACCCGAGCCGGCCGGCGGTCCACTCGACCAGTCGCCGCTCGATGAACGTGCCGCCCACGCTCTGGTCGAAGGTGTCGAGGCTGGAGTTGACCCCGCTCACGAACACCTCGGCCAGCAGCGCCGGGATGACGACCGGGCAGTTGAGGTGCGCGGCGTACGTCGGCTCGTGGAACCACACGGCGTCGTCGAGGTAGAGGCGGGTCACCTCCTCCAGGGCGGCGTCGACGTCGAGGAGCGGGGCGTCGAGGTCGACGTCGGCCACCGGCTTGGCCGCCTGCGCCGGGGCGACGCCGGTCGAGGCCCGACCCTCCGCGCGGGCCAGCGCCGCGGTCAGGTGGTCGACGCCGCGACGCATCGTGGCGGCGTACATCGCGGCGTGCCGGGGGTGGAACAGGTGCGAGAGCGGGTGCACCTGGTCGACGCCAGGGCTCTGGGCAGGGGGAGCAGCCACCGGTGGGTCCTTCCGAGAGGTTAGGTAAGCCTCACCTTATGGGTGCTGCACGGGTTGGCGGCAAGCAGGCCGGGGTGCGAGCGCGGTCACAGCGTGGCGGGGCGCCGCCGAGCCCGGGATCGGGAGAACCTGTCGCCCCCCGGGGTGGTGCGGCCGCCCAAACTGGATAAAGTCGGTCGAGTTACACACCCATGGCTCCCGGCGGGAGCGCGAGTCCAGGAGGACCAGCATGACCACCACCCCCGTCCGACCCGGCACCGGCAGCCCGGTGCGCCCCGGCTCGCCCGAGCTCCGCGCCCTCCTCGACCGCATCTCGGTCGACGCCGACGTGCGCGACCGTGACCGCGTGGCGCCCCACGAGCAGATCGCCTGGGCCAAGGAGGCCGGTCTCGGCCGCCTGCGGGTCCCGGTCGAGCAGGGCGGGGCCGGGGCGAGCGTCCGTGAGTTCTTCGCCACCCTCATCGAGCTCGCCGAGGCCGACTCCAACGTCGCGCACATCCTGCGCACGCACTACTGGTTCGTCGAGCAGCAGCTCATCGCCCCCGACCCCGAGGCGAAGGCCCGCGGCCTCGCGCTCATCACCGCGGACCAGCTCGTCGGCAACGGGTTCAGCGAGCAGAGCAAGCACGCCGTCGGCCTGCGCTTCGACACCACGCTCACGCCCGACCCCGCCGGGGGCTTCCGCCTCAACGGCACGAAGTTCTACTCCACGGGCACCCTGTACTCCGACCACACCCAGATCTGGGCCGCCGCGCCCGACGGCAAGATCGCCGGCGCGGTCATCCCGCTCGACCGCGAGGGTGTCACCGTCGAGGACGACTGGGACGGCTTCGGCCAGCGCCTCACCGGCACCGGCAGCACGCGGCTGGACGACGTGCACGTGCGCGAGGAGGAGTTCTTCGACCTCGGCGACCCCGACGAGCTCGACCCCGGCTACAACGGCGCCTTCCTGCAGCTCTACCTGCAGGCCGTGACCGCCGGCATCCTGCGCAGCGTCCGCAACGACGCCGTCGCCTGGGTGCAGAAGCGCTCGCGCAACTTCGGCCACTCCGGTGCCGCGACCGCCGCCGAGGACCGCCAGGTGCTGCAGGTCGTCGGTGAGATCTCGGCCGACGTCTTCGCCGCCGAGGCCATCGTGCTCGCCGCCGCCGACGTCATCCAGGACGCCTTCGACTCCGTCGTCGACGGCGCCCCCACCCCCGAGGCCACCGAGGCCGCCCAGCTCGCCGCCGCCCAGGCCAAGGTCGCCCTCGACCGCTTCTCCTACGCCACTGCGGCCAAGCTCTTCGACGTCGGCGGAGCCTCGGCCACCCAGAAGGTCCACAACCTCGACCGGCACTGGCGCAACGCCCGCACCGCCTCCACGCACAACCCGACCTTCCTCAAGGCCAGCGCCATCGGCGACCACCACGTCAACGGCGCCGGGTTCCCCGGCAACGCCTACTTCTGACCCGATTGGTCGCAGACCGGCGGCCCTGCGCAGCGGCCCCGCGTCGCTCTCGCAGGGCTGCCGCGACCTGGTACGGCGGGGCCGATCCCACCCCACGATGGTCGAGGAAGGCGCGCTGGCGCCTGTCTCGAGACCACTCACCGGCTGCCGTCGCGTGGTCTCAAGACGGGACTTCGTCCCTCCTCGACCACCGTGTGGTCGCTCCTGACCTGGCGCCACGGTGGTCGAGGAAGGCCGCCTGGCGGCCTGTCTCGAGACCACTCACCGGCTGCAGTCGCTTGGTCTCGAGACGGGACTCCGTCCCTCCTCGACCACCGTGTGGTCGCTCCTGACCTGGCGCCACGGTGGTCGAGGAGGGCGCGCTGGCGCCTGTCTCGAGACCATTCACCGGCTGCCGTCGCGTGGTCTCGAGACGGGACTTCGTCCCTCCTCGACCACCGTGTGGTCGCTCCTGACCTGGCGCCACGGTGGTCGAGGAAGGCGCGCTGGCGCCTGTCTCGAGACCATTCACCGGCTGCCGTCGCGTGGTCTCGAGACGGGACTTCGTCCCTCCTCGACCACCGTGTGGTCGCTCCTGACCTGACGCCACGGTGGTCGAGGAAGGCCGCCTGGCGGCCTGTCTCGAGACCACGCAGCCCCAGCCGACGTACCCGACCCCACCCCGCGTCCCACCCGAACCCCGAAAGGCCCCATCCATGTCCTCAGTCGGACTGCTCTTCGTCGGAGCCGTGCTGTTCGTCAACGGCCTCCTCCTGCTCGGCCACGTCGACCCCAAGACCGCCGGCGTCTTCAACCTGTTCGTCGGGGCGCTCCAGACGGCGATCCCCTTCTACCTCATCGCGACCGCGACCTCGCCCGACGTCGTCCTGTCGGCGGCGGGAGTGTTCATGTTCGGGTTCACCTACCTGTACGTCGGCATCAACAACCTCGCCGGCTTCGACGGCCCCGGCCTGGGCTTCTACTCCGCGTGGGTCGCGATCATGGCCGTCGGCTTCGGCGTCACCAACCTGGTCCGCTTCGACGACACCGCGAGCGCGCTGCTGTGGTTCCAGTGGGCGGTGCTGTGGGGCCTGTTCTTCGTCGTCATCGGCCTCGGCCAGGCGCAGTGGACGACCTTCACCGCCTGGCTGACGCTCATGCTGTCGTTCACCACCTGCACCGTGCCGGGCTTCGTCTACCTGCTCGGCGAGACCGTGCCGGCCTGGGCCGTCGCGGCCTCGATCGTGCTCACCGCGGTCGCCCTGGCCCCGCTCGCCCTGCGGGCCCTGCGCGACGGCGGGTCGACGGCCGTCGAGCCGTCGGCGCCCTCGCCGGTGGCCGTGCCTGCCTGAGCTCAGACGTGGGCGGCGGTCCACCCCGTGGCCGCCGCCCACCGCTCCGCGGCCGCGATCACGAGGTCGCAGGCGGGGTCCTTCACCGCGTGGTAGGCGTCGACGTCGTCGGGGTGCAGCTGCGCCAGCGCCCGCTTCACGCGGGCGTAGGCCTCGGCGGCCTCGGCGTCGGCCCGCAGGTAGTCGCGGAACAGCAGCGCGTAGCGGTGGTTGGCCCGTCCGGCCTGCCGCACGTGCAGGTGGGTACCACGCCAGCCGGCCGGCGCGCGGTAGTACCGCTTCTCCCACCCGGACGGGTCGCCGGCCCCCGGCGGCGGGTGGTCCGCGGTGATCTCGCTCCGCTCGGAGCCCAGGGTCGCGAAGCCCGCCTCCACCCGCGGGTCGTCAAGGTCGGCCACCGTCACCTGCACGTCGATCACGTCCTTGGCCGCCAGGCCGGGCACCGAGGTCGACCCGACGTGGTCGACGGCCAGCGCGGCCGGGCCGAGCGCGTCGCGCAGCACGCCCGCCACCCGCTCGAACTCGGCCGGCCAGCCCTCGTCGTACGGCTCGATGACGATGCTGGGGGAGGTCATCGCTGGCGCGATGCCCGGCGGAACCCGAGCACCCCCACCAGGACCGCGAGCACGCCGAGGACGACCAGCAGCAGCGTGGGCTGCTCGCTCGAGGCCCGACGCGCCAGGGCCAGGACGAGGACGCCGACCCCCACGCCGCCCAGCAGCGAGAACAGCCGGGCCTGGGTCTCCGCGCTCACGCGCGCACCCTAGCCGCGGGCACGGTCGGGGCCAGGTCGGCCAGCACCCGGTCGCAGACCTCGACCAGCGCGGCCCGGACGGGCGCGGCGCGCTCGGCGAAGACGAGCTGGGCCTCGGCGTAGGCACGCTTGCCCTCCGCCGTCTCGACCGGCACCGGTGACCACTGCTCGCCGGTGTGGTCGAGCACCACCCCGCCGAAGTCGTACGGCGCCGCCCGCATGTCGAGCACCCGGATGTCCCACGCCAGCTCGAAGGCGTCCAGCACCAGCTCCGACGGCACGAGCGGCGAGAGCCGGAAGGCGTGCTTGTAGAGGTCCATCCCGGCGTGGAGGCATCCCGGCTGCTCGAAGTCGGCGCGGTCGTCGCGGCCGGGGGAGAGCGTGTTGAGCGGGCGGGCGGGCTCGGTGAAGAACCGGAACGCGTCGAAGTGCGAGCACGCCACCCGGTGCGACTCCACGACCCGGTCGGTGCCGGCACCGCCGAGCCGCAGCGGCCAGGCGTGCCGGGTGCCGGGGCCGCCCTCGTCCGCCCGGTAGACCATCGCCCACTCGTGCATCCCGAAGCACCCGGTGTGGGCGGGCCGGGCCGCCGTCGCGGCGAGCAGCCGGCGCAGCGCGAGCACCAACGGCCGTTGCGTGGCGGCCCACGACGCCGTGACGGTCCCGTCGGCGTACCCCTTCAGCCCGTCGTACGCCGGCGCGTCGGCCAGCCGCGCGCCCCAGCCGGGGTGCCAGCGGCGCAGCTGGGCGGGCCGGTGGGAGTAGTAGGTGAAGAGGAAGTCGTGGACGGGGTGCTGCTCGCCGGCGTCGCGACGGGCCAGGTGGGGGGCCACGAGGCGGTCGACCCGGGCCGCGTGCGCAGCGGCGCGGGGTTCCCACTCCGCGCGCGCCAGGGTCTCCACGACCGTCAAGCGTAGGCGGGACCGTGGGATGCTGCCCCGGTGACCAGGGTCGGTCGACGCACCGTGCTGCTCGCCGGGGCGGGTCTGCTCGGCGCCTGCGGTGGTGACCCGTCCTGGACCGGGGCCACCGGCCGGCTGCGACTGGCCACCGGCAACGCCGGCGCCGTCTTCTTCCGGTACGGCGAGGCGCTGGTCGCCGAGGCCGCCGCCCGCGTGCCGGGCCTGGAGGCCGCGGTGGTGCCCTCGGGCGGGTCGGTCGACAACGTCCGCCTGGTCGCCGGGGGTCGCGCCGACGTCGGGTTCTGCCTCGGCGACACCGCGCTGCTCGCGCTGGCGGGGGACGCGCCGTTCGACGCGCCGCAGCGGCTGGTGGCGGTGTGCCGCCTCTACGACAGCTTCCTGCAGGTCCTGGTGCGCGCCGACTCCGCGGTGCGGTCCGTGCGCGACCTGGCGGGCCGGCGGGTCGAGGCCGGCCAGGCCGGGTCGGGCACGCGCCTCGCGGTCGGGCGCGCGCTGGCCGCCGCCGGCCTGCGGCCCGGGGAGGTCGAGCTGGGCGCCGACGACCTCGCGACCGGCCTCGCCCGGTTGCGGGCCGGCCGCACCGACGCCCTGTGCTTCGTCAGCGGCTACCCGATCCCGGCGATCGTCGAGGCCGGTCGCACCCTGCCGCTGCGCGCCCTCGACCTCGGGGCCGTCGTGCGCCCGATGGCCGAGCGGTACGGCGCGCAGTACGTCGCCGGGCCGCTGCCGGCGGGCGGCTACGGCCTGCCCGCGAGCGTCGAGACCCTCTCGGTCAAGACCTACCTGGTCGCCGCGCCCGACCTGCCGGCTCCGGTGGCCGAGGCGGTGGCCGGCGTCGTCTTCGGCCGCCAGGACGCCCTGACCCGCCGGGTGCCCGACGTGCGGCAGCCGACCGTCGCCGCGGGCGTCTTCACCGAGCCGCTGGACCTGCACCCGGGGTCGGTGCGCTGGTTCCGGGAGCGGGACCGGTCGCTGCGGCCGCCGGGAGCCTGACCCGCACGCGCAGCCCGGGGTCGCCCGGGGCGATCTCGACCCGCCCTCCGGCGTCGCGCACCCGGGCCACCACGATGGCCAGGCCCAGCCCGGTGCCCTCGACGTCGGCGTGCCGGTCGAGCCGCCGGAACCGCTCGCCGAGCGCGGCCGCCTCCGCGGCGTCGACCCCGGGGCCGGCGTCACGCACCTCGAGCAGCCACGCACCGTGGTCGTGCCCGTCGGCGGCGAGCCGCACCGTGACGGCAGCTCCCTCGGCGTACTTGCCGGCGTTGTCGAGCAGCGCGTCGACCACGGTGGGCACGAGGTCCTCCTCGAGCACCGCGGGCGCGGTCGTGGGCTCCACCTCGAGTGCCAGCAGGTCGCCGAACAACGGCCGCCACAGCTGCACCCGCTCCCCGAGCCGGGTGACGACGTCGACGGGCACCGGCGTCCGGTCCGACCCGCCCGCGCGGCTCACCTCGACCAGGCCCTCCAGGGCCCGGCTCATCCGGTCGGTCTCGGCGAGGACGGGACCCAGGTCGAACGGGTCGTCGGGCCCGCCGGCGCCGCGACCCTCGGCGGCGGCCGCCACGGCCAGGTTGTCCAGGCGCAGGCGCAGGGCGGTCAACGGGTTGGCCAGCTGGTGGGAGACGTCGCTGACCAGGTCGCGCTGCTGGCGCTGCGACAGCTCGACCCGTTCGGCCATCGTGTTGAACGCCGCGCCGAGCCGCCGCAGCTCCGGCGGCCCGACGGTGTCGACGCGCACCGAGGCGTCGCCGTCGGCGAGCCGGCCGGCGCTGTCCTCGAGCCGCCGCACGGGCCGGGTGATCCACCCGACCAGCGGGATGGCCACCAGCCACCCGACCAGGCCCAGCACCAGCAGGCCGAGCGCCGCCACCCACGCCGTACGCCGCGCGACCGCGTCACGCACCACGCCGGTGTCCTGCACGAGCACGACCGCGCCGAGCACCTGCGCGTCGCGGCCGACCGGGGTCGCGACGACCATCCGCTCGGTCCGCCACGGCCACGCTGCCGGCGGGGGAGCGGTGGGGGTGCCGTCGAGCGCCGTGGCGACCGCGGCGTCGAGGTCGTCCGCCGCGGCCGGTGCCGAGCCGGCCACGACCGTGCCGTCGGCGTCGACGACCCACACCCGGGCCCCGTACACCTCGTCGTAGCGCTCGAGGTCGGGCTCCAGCCCGGCCGGCCCGCCCTCGTCGAACCCGGCGGCGGCCAGGGTGGCGAAGCGGGTCGCCGCGGCCAGCCGGTCGGCGTGCAGGGCCGTCGTGCGGCCCTCGGCCCACCCGGTGAGCAGGGGGACGGCCAGGCTGGTCAGGAGGGCGGCGAGCAGCACCAGGGCCAGCGCCAGGAGCCGGCGGCGCACGCCTCAGCCCTCCTCGACCAGCAGCCGGTAGCCCACCCCGCGGACCGTCTCGATCCGCGCCGCCGAGCCGAGCTTGGCCCGCAGGGACGCGACGTGCACGTCGAGCGTGCGGCTCGCGCCGACCCAGGTGGTGTCCCAGACCTCCTCCATGAGTGCGGCCCGGCTCAACGGACGACCCGCCCCGCGGGCCAGGGCGAGCAGCAGCTCGCACTCCTTGGCGGTGAGGCCGACCGTGCCCTCGGGCGTGTGCAGCTCGCGGGTCTCGACGTCGAGGTCGACCGGCAGGTCGGGCGCGGGCGGGGCCACCGCCGCTCCCGTCGTACGACGCAGCACGGCCTCCATCCGGGCCAGCAGCACCGGGAGGCTGTAGGGCTTGGTGACGTAGTCGTCGACGCCGGCCCGCAGGGCGCCGACGACCGAGCTCTCGGCCCGGCGGGCGGTCAGGGCCACGATCGGGACCCCCGACCGCTCCCGGATGCGGGCGCACAGCCACAGGCCGTCGTGGTCGGGCAGCCCCATGTCGAGCAGGACCAGGTCGAGCCGGTCCTCCTCGGCCGCGCCCGCGGCGTCGTCGGGCACCAGGTCGAGCCCGGCCCGCGCCGTGCCGGCGTGCCGCACCGACCAGCCCGCGACCTTGAGCCCCTGGGTGAGGCCGGCGGCCACGCCCTCGTCGTCCTCGACCACCAGGACCCGCACCGCGACCCCCTCCACCGGCCCGACCGACGGACGCACCCTAGGACATGACCGGCGGAGGGAGGGGCGCTCAGACCCGGGCCGCCTCGCGGGACCCGGTCGAGAGGCCCTGCTCGGCGTCGAGGGCCGTGGGCGCCTTGTTCTTGAGGAAGAAGACGTAGACCACGAGCGAGGCCGCGATGGCGACCGTCACGTAGATCGCGAACGCGCCGGTGGCCTCCCGCGACTTGGCCGCCTCGTAGACCAGGGGCGCGGTGCCGCCGAAGGCCGAGTTGGCCAGCGCGTAGCCCAGGCCGACGCCGAGGGCGCGGACGTGGGCCGGGAAGAGCTCGGCCTTCACGATCGCGTTGATCGAGGTGTAGCCGGTGAGCAGCACGTAGGTGCCGGCCAGCATCGCGAAGCTGCCGAGCGGCGAGGTGACCTGCGGCAGCAGGGTGATGAAGGCGTAGGTCCACAGCACGCCGCCGATGCCGAACGCGACCAGCAGCGGCTTGCGGCCGACCTTGTCGCTGAGCAGCCCGCCCAGGGGCTGGATGAGCATGAGCAGCACCAGGGCGGCGAAGTTGATCCAGGTCGCGGTCATCCCGGCGTCGGCGTAGGCGCCCTTGACGATGCTCGGGCCGGTGACGCTGTAGGTGTAGAAGGCGATGGTGCCGCCCATGGTGACCAGGAAGCACAGCGCCAGCTGGCGCGGGTAGGCGGTGACCAGCTCGACCAGCGAGCCCGACCTGCGGGCGGTGCCCTCGTCGAGCTCGGGCAGCGACTCGTCCATGGCCGTGCGCAGCCACAGCACGACCACGGCGCTCACGGCGCCGAACGCGAAGGCCACGCGCCAGCCCCAGGCCTCGATCTGCGCGTCGGTCAGCAACGACTGCTGGAGCAGCAGCATCAGCTGCGCCAGCACGTGGCCGCCGACGAGGGTGACGTACTGGAAGGAGGAGAAGAAGCCGCGGCGCCCGGGCGTCGCCGCCTCCGACATGTACGTCGCGGACGTGCCGTACTCCCCGCCCGTCGCGAAGCCCTGCAGCAGGCGGCACAGCACGAGGATGACGACCGCGGCGGCCCCGATGGACTCCCGCGTGGGCGTGACCGCGATGACCAGCGACGAGGCCGCCATCAGGCTGATGCTGAAGACCAGCGCGGGTCGTCGTCCGTGCCGGTCGGCGAACCGGCCGAAGAACCACGAGCCCACCGGCCGCATCACGAAGGTCACCGCGAAGATGGCCATCGTGTAGATGCCGGCGTTGGGCTCCTCGTCGCCGAAGAACTGGGTCTCCAGGTAGGCGGCGAAGACCGTGTAGACGTACACGTCGTACCACTCGACGAGGTTGCCCAGCGCGCCGCGCACGGTGTTGACCACGGCCCGCGCCGTGCTCGGCGGGCCTCCAGGTGTCCGGGGGCTCTTCGTGCCGCTCGCCATGGTCTCGCTCCTCTCGCCGCCCGGGCCGGCGGCTCGGGGTCCCTCGACGCTAGGTGTGACCGTCGCCACGCGCCGAGCGTCGGAGCCCCGGCTTTACACACACTTTGCAAACCCGGCCGCCACCGCGGGGCCACCGCCCGTCCCGCCGCCCGTCCCACCGCCAGGGCCGGACCGACGGCGGCCGCTCGCTAGGGTCGAGCCGTGCGCATCGCGAGGTTCACCACAGGCGAGGAGCCGTCCTTCGGCGTCGTGACGGGCGAGCTCGACGAGCACGGGCAGCTCGACGAGGACGCGACGGTCGTCGCGCTCGCCGGCGACCCGTTGTACGTCGGCATCAAGCTCCTCGACCAGGAGCACCGGCTCGCCGACGTACGCCTGCTGGCGCCGGTGCTGCCGCGCAGCAAGGTCGTCGGCATCGGCCGCAACTACGCCGCCCACGCGGCCGAGCTGGGCCACGACCTGCCGAGCTCGCCCCTGATGTTCTTGAAGCCCAACACGAGCGTGGTCGGGCCGGGCGACCCGGTCTTCTACCCCCCGCAGACCGAGGACCTGCACTACGAGGGCGAGCTGGCCGTGGTCATCGGCCGCATCTGCCGCGACGTGCCGCCCGAGCAGGCCACCGACGTCATCTTCGGTTACACGATCGGCAACGACGTCACCGCCCGCGACCTGCAGAAGAGCGACGGGCAGTTCACCCGCGCCAAGGGCTTCGACTCCTTCTGCCCGCTCGGGCCGTGGATCGAGACCGACCTCGACCCGGCCGACTTCGGCGAGGGTCGCCGCGTGCAGACGTTCCTCAACGGCGACGTGGTGCAGGACGGCTCCACCGCCGACATGATCTTCGACGTCCCCACCCTGGTCGCCCACGTCTCCAGCGTCATGACGCTGCTGCCGGGCGACGTCATCCTCACCGGCACCCCCGAGGGCGTCGGTCCCATGCAGGTCGGCGACGAGGTCGAGGTCTCGATCGCCGGCCTCGGCTCGCTCACGAACAGGATCGCCACCCGATGAACGCCGTCCGCGTCCGCTTCTGCCCCTCCCCGACGGGCTCGCCCCACGTCGGCTTCGCGCGGGCGGCCCTCTACAACTGGGTCTTCGCCCGCCACCACGGCGGCACCTTCGTCTTCCGGATCGAGGACACCGACAAGGCGCGCAGCACCGAGGAGTCCTACGAGGGCATGCTCGGGGCGATGCGGTGGCTCGGCCTCGACTGGGACGAGGGCCCCGAGGTCGGCGGCCCCTACGCCCCCTACCGGCAGTCCGAGCGCGAGCACCTCTACCGCGAGGTGCTGGCGCAGCTGGCCGCCTCCTCGGCCACCTACGACTGCTTCTGCACCACCGAGGAGGTCGACGCCCGCCGCAGGGCGGCCGGCTCCAAGGTGCAGGGGTACGACGGGTTCTGCCGCGACCTGACGGCGGAGCAGCGGGCGGCGTTCGAGGCGGAGGGCCGCTCGAGCGTGGTGCGGTTCCGCATGCCCGACGGCGCGATCACCTGGGACGACCTGGTGCGGGGCGAGGTGTCCTTCGACACCGAGCACGTGCCCGACTTCGCGCTCTGCCGGGCCAACGGCGACCCGCTGTACACCCTGGTCAACCCGGTCGACGACGCCCTGATGCGCATCACCCACGTGCTCCGCGGCGAGGACCTGCTCTCCTCCACCCCGCGCCAGATCCCCCTCCACCAGGCGCTGGTCGACCTCGGGGTCTCCGAGGCCGTGCCGCAGTTCGGGCACCTGCCGCTGATCATGGGCGAGGGCAACAAGAAGCTCTCCAAGCGCGACCCCCAGGCCCACCTGTTCGCCTACCGCGACGAGGGCTTCCTCCCCGAGGGCCTGCTCAACTACCTCGCGCTGCTGGGCTGGGCCATCAGCGGCGACCGCGACGTCTTCACGCTCGAGGAGATGGTCGAGGCGTTCGACATCGCCGACGTCAACCCCAACCCGGCGCGGTTCGACGTCAAGAAGGCCAACGCGATCAACGGCGACCACATGCGGATGCTGCCGCTCGACGTCGTCACCGACCGCGTGCTCCCGTTCTTGAAGTCCGCCGGGGTCGTCTCCGACCCCGTCAGCGACGCCGACGCCCAGCTGCTGGAGCAGGCCATGCCGCTGGTGGCCGAGCGCATCAACAAGCTCACCGAGGCCGCCGACATGCTCGGCTTCCTCTTCGTCGACGAGGAGCAGTTCACCCGCGACGAGGCCGACGTGGCCAAGCTGCTCGACGGGGACGACGGGGCCGGGCGCGAGGTCGTCCGCGCGTCGTACGACGCCGTGGCCGAGCTGCCCACGTGGTCGACCGCGGCCATCCAGGAGGCGCTGCAGCGGGTGCTGGTCGAGGAGCGCGGGCTCAAGCCGCGGGTCGCCTTCGGCCCGGTGCGGGTCGCGATCACCGGCCGCCGGGTCTCCCCGCCGCTGTTCGAGTCGATGGAGCTCCTCGGGCGCGACCGGAGCCTGGCCCGGCTCCGCAGCGCCTCGTGAGCCTGCCCCAGCCGGCGGGGGAGCCGGGCACGGCTCCCGGGGCCGACCCCGAGGCCACCGAGCTCGCCTACCACCGGCTGCTCCGCGCCGGCCGGCCCGGTCGTCCCGGTGGCGCCGGGTGGTCGGTGCTGGCGGCGCTCGCCGCCCTGCTCGCCTTCCTGCTCGCGCAGGTCGTGGCCACCATCGGGTTCGGCGCGTACGCCGCCGCGCGCGGCGACGACCTCGTCGCCGCGGTCGCCCCCTCGACGTTCTCCCCGCTCGGCCTGGCCTACCTGCTCGCCTCCATCGCCCTGTCGATCCCGGCGGTCCTCGTCGGCGCCTGGCTGGTCTCCGGCATCCGGCCCCGCTTCCTGACGTCGGTGGTCGGGCGCCTGCGGTGGGGGTGGCTGGCGACCTGCCTCGGGGTGTCGCTGGTGGTCTTCGTGCTCACGATCGTCGTGGGTGGCCTGCTCCCGACCGGCGGCACCGCGACGAGCGCCGACGCCCAGCTGGGCGACGTGACGAGCACGACGTGGCAGTTCCTGACCATCCTGGTCGTGCTCGGCCCGCTCCAGGCGGCCGCCGAGGAGTACGTGTTCCGCGGCTTGCTGGCCCAGGGCTTCGGCAGCCTCGGTCGCAACCTCCAGGTCGCCCGCGTGGTCGCCGTGGTGGTGCCGGCGGTCATCTTCGCGCTGCTGCACGGCACGCAGTCCGCGGCGGCCTTCGTCGACCGCCTCGGCTTCGGGCTGGCCGCCGGGGTGCTCGCCATCGTCACCGGCGGTCTGGAGGCGGGCATCGCCTTCCACGCGGTCAACAACTACCTCGCCTTCGGCATCGCGATCTTCTACGACGACCTCGAGGCGGCGCTCGAGGCGCAGGGTGGCAACGGCTGGGACGTCGTGGTGAGCCTGGTGAAGTACGCGCTGCTCCTGGGGCTGGTGCTCGCGGCCGCCCGGGCCACGGGGCTGCGCACCACCGCGCCCCGAACCGAATTGGTGGCCCCCGGCCCCCGCGTGTAATCTTCCTGATCGGTCCTGGGGCCGGTCGCGAGGCCGGTCAGCAGCGGCCGAACACTGGTAAGTCAGTGGGATATGGTGTAATTGGCAGCACGACTGATTCTGGTTCAGTTAGTCAAGGTTCGAGTCCTTGTATCCCAGCGAGATCGACGTCACCACGCGAGTGAGGACCTCGATTTGTTGCCCGGCCGAGAGGCCGGATAACGTTTCACCAGCACGCCCCCGTTGTGTAGCGGCCTAGCACGGCGCCCTCTCACGGCGTTAGCGCCGGTTCGAATCCGGTCGGGGGTACGCAACTCCGAGAGCCCCAGCCACCAGGCTGGGGCTCTCGTGCGTCCGGGCCCACGGTCGTCGAGGGAGGCGCGCTGGCGCCTGTCTCGAGCCCACGAGAGGCGCTGCGGTCAGTGGTCTGGAGACGGGACTTCGTCCCTCCTCGACCACCGTGTGGTGCCGGGCCACACGGTGGTCGAGGAAGGCGCCCTGGCGCCTGTCTCGAGACCACGAGAGCCGCTGCGGTCAGATGGCCTCGAGACGGGACTTCGTCCCTCCTCGACCACCGGGCCGGTGCGGTCAGGTGGTCTCGAGACGGGACTTCGTCCCTCCTCGACCACCGTGTGGTGCCGGGCCACACGGTGGTCGAGGAAGGCGCCCTGGCGCCTGTCTCGAGACCACGAGAGCCGCTGCGGTCAGATGGCCTCGAGACGGGACGCCGTGTCTCCTCGGCCACCGGGCCGGTGCGGTCAGGTGGTCTCGAGACGGGACTTCGTCCCTCCTCGACCACCGTGTGGTGCCGGGCCGCACGGTGGTCGAGGAAGGCGCCCTGGCGCCTGTCTCGAGACCACAAGAGCCGCTGCGGCCTGGTGGTCTCGAGACGGGACTTCGTCCCTCCTCGACCACCGTGGGGTGCCGGGCCGCACGGTGGTCGAGGAAGGCGCCCTGGCGCCTGTCTCGAGACCACAGCTGCCGCTGCGGTCGGGTGGCCTCGAGAGGGGACTCCGTCCCTCCTCGACCACGGTGGGGTGCCGGGCCGCACGGTGGTCGCGGACAGACCGGCCAGCCTCAGGCGCAGAGACCCGCCTGGCGGCGCTGCTCGGCCCGCTCGGCCCGGTTGTCGGCGTTGCCGCCCCCGTCGCCGCC
This sequence comes from Nocardioides litoris, assembly GCF_006346315.1. Lineage (GTDB taxonomy): Bacteria > Actinomycetota > Actinomycetes > Propionibacteriales > Nocardioidaceae > Nocardioides > Nocardioides litoris. The sequence continues at coordinate 279,135 of NZ_VDMR01000004.1, forward strand.
GTTGCCGCCGGCCGACGGGTCGTCGTCCTGGCCCTCGGTGCCGACGCCGTCGTCGGCGCCGATGCTGTCGGCGCGGAAGTCCTTGCCGAGCTTCTGGTCCTGCGCGATGCGTCGCCACAGCCTGTCGGCGCTGTCGGCCCACACGAGGGTGACCTCGGGGTTGTCGGGGTCGGGCACGACCGGCACCGTGACGAACTTGATGGCCTCCAGGCCGGTGTCGCGGAACTCCATCGCCAGGTCGACCAGCTTGCCCACCGAGTCGAGGTCCTGGTCGACCCGGATCGAGGAGGTGACGGCGTTGACGAAGTCGATGACCTTCTTGGGCTGCGAGAGCGTGCCCGCCGAGCTGACCTTGCTGATCATGGAGGCGATGAAGGCCTGCTGGCGCTTCATCCGGCCCAGGTCGCCGGTGACCGAGAGCTTGTAGCGCTCGCGCACGTAGTTGAGCGCGTCGTCCCCGGTGAGGGTCTGGGTGCCGGCGTCGAAGAAGATGTCGTGCTCGGGGTCGTCGACCTCGAACGGGATGCACACCTCGACGCCGCCCACGGCGTCGACCATGTCCTTGAAGCCGCGGAAGTCGAGCACCAGGAAGTGGTCGATGTAGATGCCGGTGAGCTTCTCCACGGTCTGCACCGTGCACTGTGGGCCGCCGACGGAGAACGCGGTGTTGAACCGGACACCGTCCTCGCCCTCGATCTTCTTGCCGTCCACCCGGCACTCGGGCCGGTCGACGATCGCGTCGCGCGGCATGCTCACGCCGTAGGCGTTGGTGCGGTCGGCCGAGACGTGCACCAGGATCACGGTGTCGGAGCGCTGCGAGCCGTCGGCGTTCTCGCCGTCGATCCCGTTGCCCTCGCCGACGCGGGTGTCGGAGCCCATCACCAGGATGTTCATCGGCCCCTGCGGGCCGTCGTCGGCCGTCTCGGGCTTGTCGACCACGTGGGAGACGACGTCGCCCTCGTCGATGCGGTCGTTCCAGCTGCGGTGCACCCAGAAGACGCCGCTCGCGGTCAGCAGCGCGACCACGAGCTGGCTGGCCACGATGGTCGTCCAGACCGCTCGCCGGTGCGTCGGAGGCAGCGGGCGCGACGGGTCGTCGGCGGGCGGGGGCGCGTCGGTCACCCCCGCATCCTCCCAGAACAGCCGAAATCCGCCGCCGGACCAGGCCACGGCCGTGTCCGATTCCCGCCGGACCCACCGGTCGTGGGGCACCATGATGGAGCCATGGACCCGACGCACCGCCTCGACCCCGAGACCTGCTACGGCGCCCTGAAGTCCCGCGACCGGCGCTTCGACGGCGTCTTCTGGGTCGCGGTGCGGACCACCGGCATCTACTGCCGACCCTCCTGCCCGGCCCGCACGCCGGCGTACGCCAACGTGGACTTCCACCCGAGCCCGGCTTCGGCCCAGGCCGCCGGCTACCGCGCCTGCAAGCGGTGCCTGCCCGACGCGACGCCGGGCAGCCCCGACTGGGACGTCGCCGCCGACGTGGCCGGTCGGGCGATGCGGCTCGTCGCCGACGGCGTGGTCGACCGCGAGGGCGTCGACGGCCTGGCCGCCCGGATGGGCTACACCGCGCGCCACCTCGGCCGCGTCCTCACCGCCGAGCTCGGCGCCGGACCGCTCGCCCTGGCGCGGGCGCGGCGCGCCCAGACCGCCCGGGTGCTGCTGGAGACCACCGACCTGGGACACGCCGACGTGGCCTTCGCCGCGGGGTTCGCCAGCGTGCGGCAGTTCAACGACACCGTCCGCGAGGTGTACGCCGCCACGCCGACCGAGCTGCGCGGTCGCCGCCGCGGCACCTTGGTCGGGCCCACGACCGGCGCGGTGACGATGCGGCTCGCGGTGCGCACCCCGTTCGCCGGACGGGCGCTGCTCGACTTCCTGGCCTACCACGTCGTCGCGGGCGTCGAGGCGTCCGGACCGGGCTGGTACGCCCGCACCCTCGACCTGCCGCACGGTCCCGGCACCGTGCGCCTGACCATGGCCGACGAGCCCGAGCCGGGCCGGACGGCGTACGTCGAGGCCGAGCTGCGGCTGGCCGACCTGCGCGACACCGCCGCGGCCGTCGAGCGGTCGCGTCGGCTGCTCGACGCCGACTGCGACCCGGTCGCGGTGGGCGACCACTTCGTCGGCGACCCGGTGCTCGGGCCGCTCGTGCGGGCGGCGCCCGGGCTCCGGCTGCCCGGCCAGGTCGACGGCCCCGAGACCGCGATCCGCACCGTCATCGGCCAGCAGGTCAGCGTCACCGGCGCGCGCACGGTGACCCGGCGCATCGTCGAGGCGCACGGCCGCCGCGTCGAGACGGGCGTGCCCGGCCTGACCCACCTCTTCCCGACGCCCGAGGCACTGGCCGCGGCTGACCCCGAGACCCTGCCCATGCCCCGGGCCCGCGGCCGGGCGCTCGTCGGCCTCGCCGCCGCGCTGGCCGACGGCCGGGTCGCCCTCGACCGCGGCACCGACCGCGACGAGGTGCGCGCGGCGATGGTCGCGCTGCCCGGCATCGGGCCGTGGACCGCCGACTACACCGCGATGCGCGCGCTCGGCCACCCCGACCTGTTCCTGCCCACCGACCTCGGCGTCCGCAACGCCCTGCGCGGCCTGGGCCACGACCCCGCCGAGGTCGTCGCCCGCACCGACGCCTGGCGACCGTGGCGCTCCTACGCCCTGATGCACCTCTGGAACACCCTCATGCCCCCGGCCGCCCCCGGTGCCACCGCCCCCGAAGGAGCCTGACCATGTGGACCGTCATCGACTCGCCCATCGGTGAGCTGCGGCTCGTCGAGCGCGGCGGCGCCGTCATCGCCATCGAGTTCTCCCCGTTCACCGACGCGACCGCCGACGGCCGCCCGCGCGGCTCCCGGAAGGACGACCACCCGGTGCTCGTCGAGTGCGCGCACCAGCTGGCGGCGTACTTCGCGCGCGACCTCAAGGAGTTCGACCTGCCGCTGGCGCCCGGCGGCTCGGCGTTCCAGCAGCAGGTGTGGGCGCAGCTGCGACTGATCGACTACGGCCAGACCGCGACGTACGGCGAGGTGGCGCACCGCCTCGGCCGCACCAACGCCGCCTCGCGTGCCGTCGGCCTGGCCAACGGAAGCAACCCCATCCCGGTGGTCATCCCCTGCCACCGCGTCATCGGCGCCAACGGCACCCTCACCGGGTACGCCGGCGGCCTCGAGCGCAAGCAGCTGCTGCTCTCGCTGGAGCAGGACGCGCTGTTCTGATCGACCCGCGCCGACGGACGGGCGGGGCCTACTCGGCCGCAGCGCGGCGCAGCGACTCCGAGAGCCGCTCGGCGGCGGCGAGGACGGCGGGGGCGTGCATGCGGCCGGGCTGGCGGGAGAGCCGCTCGAGCGGGCCCGAGACCGAGACCGCGGCGATGATCTTGCCGCCGGGGGAGCGGACGGGGGCGGAGACCGACGCGACGCCCTGCTCCCGCTCGCCGACCGACTGCGCCCAGCCGCGGCGGCGGATGCCGGAGAGCGCGGCGGCGGAGAAGGCGGCGTTCTGCAGGCCCCGGTGCATGCGCTCGGGGTCCTCCCACGCGAGCAGCACCTGGGCGGCGGAGCCCGCGCGCATGGTCAGCTGCGAGCCGACCGGGATCGTGTCGCGCAGGCCGGAGGGGCGCTCGGCCGCCGCGACGCAGACACGGTGCTCGCCCTGGCGGCGCCACAGCTGGGCGGACTCGCCGGTGATGTCGCGCAGCCGGGCCAGCACGGGGCCGGCGGTGGCGAGCAGCCGGTCCTCGCCGGCGGCGGCGGAGAGCTCGGCGAGACGGGGACCGAGGACGAAGCGGCCCTGCATGTCGCGGGCCACGAGGCGGTGGTGCTCCAGGGCGACCGCGAGGCGGTGCGCGGTGGGACGGGCGAGGCCGGTCCCGGCGACCAGGCCGGCCAGGGTCGCGGGCCCGGACTCGAGGGCCGTGAGCACCAGGGCGGCCTTGTCGAGCACGCCCACGCCGCTGGAGTTGTCCATATACCGATACTCGCATCTCATTCCGTGGGACGCAAGCGTACGGTGGTGTGACGTGGCCCGGGAGATCCCCGGGGTCGCGAGCAGACCAGCGAGCAGCAGACCAGCGAGGAGAGCGCGATGGGCAGGACCCTGTCGGAGAAGGTGTGGGACGAGCACGTCGTCCGGTCGACCCCAGGGGAGCCCGACCTCCTCTACATCGACCTCCACCTCATCCACGAGGTGACCAGCCCGCAGGCCTTCGACGGCCTGCGCCTGAGCGGTCGCACGGTCCGCCGGTCCGACCTCACGCTGGCCACCGAGGACCACAACGTGCCCACGGTCGACTGGGACAAGCCCATCGCCGACCCGGTCTCGCGCACCCAGGTGGAGACGCTGCGTCGCAACGCCGAGGAGTTCGGGGTGCGCCTGCACCCGCTGGGCGACATCGAGCAGGGCATCGTGCACGTCGTCGGCCCGCAGCTCGGCCTGACCCAGCCCGGCATGACCATCGTGTGCGGCGACAGCCACACCAGCACCCACGGGGCGTTCGGCGCCATCGCCTTCGGCATCGGCACCTCCGAGGTCGAGCACGTGCTCGCCACCCAGACGCTCCCGCAGTCCAAGCCCAGGACCATGGCGGTGACCGTCAACGGCAGCCTCCCCGCGGGCGTCACGGCCAAGGACCTCGTGCTCACCCTCATCGCCCACACCGGCACCGGCGGCGGCCAGGGCTACATCGTGGAGTACCGCGGCCAGGCCATCGAGGAGCTCTCGATGGAGGGCCGGATGACCGTGTGCAACATGTCGATCGAGTGGGGCGCCAAGGCCGGCCTCATCGCCCCCGACCAGACGACCTTCGACTACATCGAGGGCCGGCCCGAGGCGCCGAAGGGCGCCGACTGGGACGCCGCGGTCGAGCACTGGGCGAGCCTGCGCACCGACGACGACGCGGTCTTCGACGAGGAGATCGTCCTCGACGCCTCGACCATGACGCCGTTCGTCACCTGGGGCACCAACCCGGGCCAGGGCGTGCCGCTCGGCGCGGCCGTGCCGAGCCCGGAGGACTTCGAGGAGGAGTCCGACCGCATCGCCGCCCAGAAGGCGCTGGAGTACATGGCTCTCGAGGCCGGCACGCCGATGCGCGAGGTCAAGGTCGACACCGTCTTCGTGGGCTCCTGCACCAACGGCCGCATCGAGGACCTCCGCCTCGCCGCGGAGATCGTCCGGGGCCGCCAGGTCGACGCCGACACCCGGCTGCTCGTCGTCCCCGGCTCGGTGCGCGTGCGCCTGCAGGCCGAGCAGGAGGGCCTCGACGTGGTCTTCAAGGAGGCCGGCGGCGAGTGGCGCGGTGCGGGCTGCTCGATGTGCCTCGGCATGAACCCCGACACCCTCGCCCCCGGCGAGCGCAGCGCGTCGACCTCCAACCGCAACTTCGAGGGTCGCCAGGGCAAGGGCGGGCGCACCCACCTGGTCTCGATCCCCGTCGCCGCCGCCACCGCTATCCGCGGCACCCTCTCCTCCCCGGCTGACCTGGAGGCCATCTGATGGACGCGTTCACCACCCACACCGGCGTCGGCGTGCCGCTGCGCCGCAGCAACGTCGACACCGACCAGATCATCCCCGCCGTCTACCTCAAGCGGGTCACGCGCGACGGGTTCGAGGACGGCCTGTTCGCCGCCTGGCGGGGCGACCCGTCGTTCGTGCTCAACAACGAGGCGTACGCCGGCGCGTCGGTCCTCGTGGCCGGGCCCGACTTCGGCACCGGCTCGTCGCGCGAGCACGCGGTGTGGGCGCTGCAGAACTACGGCTTCAAGGTCGTCATCTCGCCGCGCTTCGCCGACATCTTCCGCGGCAACTCCGGCAAGGCCGGGCTGCTGACGGCGAAGGTCGACGAGAAGGTCGTCCAACGCCTGTGGGACCTGCTCGAGGACCAGCCGGGCACCGCCGTCACCGTCGACCTCGAGTCGCGCACGGTCCGGGCCGGCGAGGGTCCCGACGCCATCGAGGACTCCTTCGACATCGACGACTACACGCGGTGGCGCCTGCTCGAGGGCCTCGACGACATCGGCATCACCCTGGGGCACGCCGACGACATCGCGGCCTTCGAGGCCGAGCGGCCGCGCTGGAAGCCGGTCACGCAGCGGGCCTGAGCCGCGGCGGGACGACGTGGTCGACCCGCGGGAGGTGTCTCACCCCCGCGGGTCTGTCGTCCCGTCCTCGTCCGTGAAATTGTCTTGTGCACAAGGCAATCACCCCCGCGCCGAGGAGAGGACCCATCCCGTGCCCGACATCACCAGCAACGGCATCACCCTCCACTACACCGACACCGGCGGCCACGGTCGTCCCGTCGTGCTGATCCACGGCTGGCCGCTGAGCGGCAAGTCCTGGGCCGACCAGGAGGCGGCCCTGACCGACGCCGGCTACCGCGCCATCGCCTACGACCGCCGCGGCTTCGGTGACTCCGACAAGCCGGAGTCGGGCTACGACTACGACACCTTCGCCGCCGACCTGGCCGGCCTCCTCGACGAGCTCGACCTGACCGACGTGACCCTGGTCGGCTTCTCCATGGGCGGCGGCGAGGTCGCCCGCTACCTCGGCACGTACGGCGACGCGCGGGTGCGCTCGGCCGTGCTGGCCGGCGCGGTGCCGCCGTACCTGCTCAAGACCGACGACAACCCCGACGGCGGCCTCGCCGAGGACGACGTGCAGGAGATGGAGAGCGGTGCTCGCGACAACCGCGAGGAGTTCCTCGACGGCTTCACCACCAACTTCTTCTCCGTCGACGGCGAGCTCAAGGTGAGCGAGGACCAGCGCCAGCAGGCCCTCGCCCTCGAGGCCCCGGCGCGTGACGAGGCCTTGGTCGGCTGCATCGGCGCGTTCGGCCGCACCGACTTCCGCGGCGACCTGGCCAAGATCGCGGTGCCGACGCTCGTCATCCATGGTGACGGCGACGCCGTCGTGCCGTTCGAGGTGAGCGGCAAGCGCTCCGCCGAGGCGATCTCGGACTCCGAGCTCGTGGTCGTGAGCGGTGCTCCGCACGGCTTCAACGTCTCGCACCGCGACGAGTTCAACGCCGCGCTGCTGGCCTTCCTCGGGCGCTGACGTCCACGACGTCGCCGCGCCGGACGCAGCGGGACCCGCTCAACGGCGGGCAAAAAACCCCCCAGCGCCCGGCGTGGCGATTGTGGCGCAGGCCACGAGTGCCTACGTTGACGAGGAAAGTCGGGCGTGGGCTCGGCGTCACATTCGTCTCCGGAAGGACGAGCACGTGAACAAGTCGCAGCTCATCGACGCGCTGGCCGACCGCTTCGAGGGCAACCGCAAGGCCGCGGCCCATGCCCTGGAGTCGGTGCTCGACACCATCACCCGCGAGGTCGCGAAGGGCGAGAAGGTCGCGATCACCGGCTTCGGTTCCTTCGAGAAGCGGGTCCGCGAGGCCCGGTGGGTCCGCAACCCTCAGACCGGCGAGAAGATCAAGGCCAAGAAGACCTCCGTGCCGAAGTTCACCGCCGGGGCCGACCTGAAGAACGTCGTCTCGGGTGCCAAGAAGCTGCCCAAGCTGACCATCGCCGCCGCGACCGCCCCGGCCAAGGCCGCCGCCGCCCCGGCCAAGAAGGCCGCCGCCGCGGCGAGCAAGGTCGCCTCGCCGGCCAAGAAGGCCACGGCGACGAAGGCCCCGGCCAAGAAGACCCCGGCCAAGAAGACCACGACGGCCTCCACGTCGACGGCCAGCGGGAGCACCGCCGCCACGAAGGCCCCGGCGAAGAAGGCCCCGGCCAAGAAGGCCCCGGCCAAGAAGACCTCGACGTCCACGGCGTCGAAGTCCACCGCGACGAAGTCCACCCCGTCGAAGTCGACCGCCTCCAAGTCGACCGCCTCGAAGTCGACGGCCTCGAAGTCGACGGCGTCGAAGTCCACGGCGAGCAAGAGCACCGCGGCCAAGAAGGCGCCGGCGAAGAAGTCCACCTCGACCGCCGCCAAGAAGGCCCCGGCCACGAAGGCCCCGGCCAAGAAGGCTCCCGCCAAGAAGGCCTGACCACCCCCGCACCTCGACGGGCCGTCCTCCTCCGGGTGGGCGGCCCGTCGCCGTGCCCGGACCGCGGCGGCCGTCGAGGTCGCGCTAGCGACCGCCTCGAGACCACAGCGCCGCAGCGGCCGCGGCCGTCCGGGGCCCGAGGCCGAGCAGGGACGCCGCGCGCAGGTCGTCGAGGTCGTCGACGTCGCGGCGCAGGGTCGCCAGCTCGCCGCGCACCGGGAGCGCGCCGCCGAGGCGGTGCGCCGTCGCGGAGTCGGCCCCGAACGCCGGGTCGAACTCGTCGTACGGCGCGGTGTACATCGTGGTCCCGGTGCCGTCGGCGTCCCCGACGTACGACGGCCCGCCCGGTACCAGCGCGGCCAGCGCCGCGTCGAGGTCGGCCGGGTCGAGTGCGGGCAGGTCGGCGAGGAGCGCGACCGGCTGGCGGTCGGGCCAGCGGCGGCGCGCCTCGGCGGCGGCCTGGAGCAGCGCGCCGTTGAGCCCGTCGCCGGCGTCGGGCACGGTCGCGCACCCGGCCGCGGCCAGCAGCCCGGCGAGCGCGGCGTCGTCGGTGACGGCCAGCACGGCCTCGACGGCCGAGGCCCGGAGGCAGGCGGCGGCGGTGTCGAGCGCGAACGCCTCGGCGAGCCCGCGGCGCTGGTCGTCGGGCACGCCGCGCAGCCGTGACTTGCCCCGGGCCGGCGGCTTGGCCGGCAGGACCACGACGTACGGACGCACCTGCCGATCCAAGCAGGTGTGCCCAGGAGCGTGGACCTCCGGCCGAGTAGCCTGCGCGGTGTGAGAGTGCGCACGTTGCAGGAGCCGAGGGGCTGGCCGTTCGTCGTCGGGGCTGCGATCCTCAAGCCGCTGTTCTTCCTCACCACCAAGCCGCACTGGGTCGACGGCACCAAGATCCCCGCCACCGGTGGCTGCGTGCTGGTCATCAACCACCTCTCGCACGTCGACCCGCTCACCGCCGCCCACTTCTGCTACGACCACGGCCGGCTGCCGCGCTACCTCGCCAAGTCGGGCCTGTTCCGCAACCGCGTCCTGGGCCACTTCCTGCGCAGCGCCCGGCAGATCCCCGTCGAACGGGCCAGCAGCACCGCCGTCGGGGCGTACGACGCCGCGGTGGCCGCGGTGCGCGCGGGGGAGTGCGTCGTGGTCTACCCCGAGGGCACGATCACCCGCGACCCCGACCTCTGGCCGATGCGGGGCAAGACCGGCGCCGCGCGGATCGCGCTCGAGACGGGCTGCCCGGTCATCCCGATCGGCCAGTGGGGTGCGCAGGAGCTGCTGCCGCCGTACAGCACGAAGCCGCGCCCGATCCCGCGCAAGACGATCCACGTGCTCGTCGGCGACCCCGTCGACCTCGCCGACCTCGAGGGACGTCCGCGCTCGGCAGCGACGCTCACCGAGGCCACCGAGCGGATCATGGCCGCGATCACCGCGCTGGTGGAGGAGGTCCGCGGGGAGCGGGCCCCGGCCGAGCGGTTCGACCCTCGCCGGGCCGGCGTGGCCGAGCTCGGCAACCCCCACGGCGACGAGAGGTCGGCCTCGTGAGCGGCAAGGTCGCGGTGCTCAGCGCCGGCTCCTGGGGCACCGCCTTCTCCATCGTGCTCGCCGACGGCGGCAACGACGTGACCCTGTGGGCGCGCCGCGAGGAGGTCGTGGCCGACATCGTCGAGCGGCGCGAGAACGCCGAGTACCTCCCCGGCGTGCAGCTGCCCCCGTCGGTCGACGCGACCGCCGACGTGGAGAAGGCGCTGCACGGCGCGGACGTCGTCGTGCTGTCGATGCCCTCCCAGCTGCTGCGGCCCACCCTGGAGGGCTGGGCGCCGTTCATCGAGCCCGACGCCGTGATCGTCTCGCTCATGAAGGGCGTCGAGCTCGGCACGCTCAACCGGATGAGCGAGGTCGTCCACCAGGTCACCGGCGCCGGGCCCGAGCGGATCGCCGTGGTCAGCGGGCCCAACCTGGCCAAGGAGATCGCCCGCCGCGAGCCCGCCGCCGCCGTCGTGGCGTGCGAGGACGAGGACGTCGCCAAGATGCTCCAGCGACGCATCCACTCCCCGGCCTTCCGCCCCTACACCAGCGTCGACGTGCTGGGCTGCGAGCTCGGCGGCGCCTACAAGAACGTCGTCGGCCTCGCGGTCGGCATGGCGGTGGGCCTGGGGTTCGGCGACAACACCACGGCCGGCGTCATCACCCGCGGCCTCGCCGAGACCGCGCGCCTGGCGATGCGGCTCGGCGCCAACCCGCTGACCCTCATGGGCCTGGCCGGCCTCGGCGACCTCGTCGCCACCTGTTCCTCGCCCCTGTCGCGCAACCGCACCTTCGGCGAGAAGCTCGGCCAGGGCCTGACCACCGAGGAGATCTACGCCTCGACCCGCCAGGTCGCCGAGGGGGCCAAGTCGTGCTCCTCGCTGCGGGCGCTCGCCGACCGGCACGGCTGCGACGCCCCCGTGGCGGCGTACGTCGACGACGTGGTCGCCGGCCGGATGACGGCCCCCGAGATGGTCGAGGCGATCCTGGCCCGCGACACCAAGGCGGAGATGGAGTAGCGCGCGTCAGGCGGTGCCGCCGGGCAGCGCGGCGATCGCGTCGAGGGCGGCGGCGAGGTCGACCCAGAGGTCCTCGACGTCCTCGATGCCGACCGAGAGCCGCACCAGGCCCTCGGGGATCGTGGCGGCCTCGGTCTTCCAGCGCCGGCGCCGCTCGAACGTCGACTCGACCCCGCCCAGCGAGGTGGCGTGGACCCACAGCGAGGTGCTGCGGCACAGCAGGTCGGCGGCGAGCGCGTTGTCGAGCACCATCGCCACGATGCCGCCGAACCCGGGGTAGCGGACCTCGGCCACGGCGCGGTGGGCCCGCAGCCGCTCGACCAGGACCTCGGCGTTGGCCTGGGCGCGCTCGACCCGCAGGTGCAGGGTGCGCAGGCCGCGCAGGGCCAGCCAGGTCTCGAACGCGCCGGGCACCGACCCGGTCAGCGACCGCCGGCCCTGCAGGACGCCGTGCAGCTCCTCGTCGCGGGTCACCACGGCGCCGAGCAGGAGGTCGCTGTGCCCGGCGAGGTACTTGGTCGCCGAGTGCAGCACGATGTCGACCCCGTGCTCGAGCGGTCGCTGCAGCAGGGGCGTGGCGAAGGTGTTGTCGACGACGACGTAGGCCCCGGCGGCGTGGGCGGCGCGGGTGATCGTCTCGACGTCGGCGACCTCCAGAGCGGGGTTGGTCGGCGTCTCGATCCACACCAGCGCGGCGCCCTCGCAGGCCGCGACCACGGCGTCGGTGTCCTCGATGTCGACCAGCTCGCCGACGAGGCGGCCGCGGGCCTCGAGGTCGGCCAGCGCCATCACGCTGCCCAGGTAGGCGTGGCGGGGGAGGACGACCTTGGCGCCCTGGCCGACGAGGTCGAGCACGCAGCCGACGGCGGCCATGCCGCTGGCGAAGGACAGGCAGCGCCCGCCCTCGAGCCCGCCCAGCACGTCCTCGAACGCGGTCCACGACGGGTTGCCGTAGCGGCCGTACTCGAGGTCGCCGCCCGCGACGTACGTCGAGGCCATGGTGATCGGCACGTTGAGCGGCTCGTCGGGCTCGCGGGGTGGGCGACCCGCCGTGACGGCCACCGTGGCCGGCGTCAGGGGGCGCGTCGGGTGGGGCTGGTCGGACATGCTGTCGAGGATAGGGTCGGCGGGTGTCCGGCACCCCCAGGCCCACCTCCCGGCCCCGCGTCGCCGTCGTCTTCGGTGGCCGCTCCAGCGAGCACGCCATCTCGTGCGTCTCCGCGGGCAGCGTGCTCGCCGCCCTCGACCCCGCCAAGTACGACGTCGTGCCGGTCGGCATCGCCCGCGACGGCCGCTGGGTGCTCGAGTCGGGCGACCCGGAGCGGCTGCGCATCACCGGCCCCGACGTGCTGCCCGCCGTCGACGGCGACCGCACCACGGTCTCGCTGGCCCGTGTCGAGGGAGGCACCGGCCTCGTCGTGTCCGACCCGAGCGCGCCGCCGCGCACCCTGGGCGAGGTCGACGTGGTCTTCCCGGTGCTGCACGGCGCCTGGGGCGAGGACGGCACGGTCCAGGGGATGCTCGAGATGGCCGGGGTCCGCTACGTCGGCGCCGGCGTGCTCGCCTCGGCCGTGAGCATGGACAAGGCGTTCATGAAGGTCGTCCTGGCCGACGCCGGCCTGCCCCTGCAGCCGAGCGTGGTGGTCACCACCCGGTCCTGGGCCGCCGACCCCGACGACGTGCGCCGGCGTACCGAGGGGCTCGGGTGGCCGGTCTTCGTGAAGCCGGCCCGGGGCGGGTCGAGCTTCGGCATCTCCAAGGTGCACGACGTCGCGGGCCTGGCCGACGCGCTGGCCACCGCCTTCGAGCACGACCCCAAGGTGCTCGTGGAGGCCTCGGCCGAGGGCGCCCGCGAGGTGGAGTGCGGCGTGCTGCAGGCCCTCGACGGCACGCCGGAGACGAGCGTGGTCGCCGAGCTGCGGATCACCGGCGACCACGAGTTCTACGACTTCGAGGCCAAGTACCTGCCCGAGGAGTCCACCGAGCTCGACGTGCCCGCCGACCTGCCCGCCGAGGTCTCCGGCCGCATCCGAGCCCTGGCCGCGCGGGCGTTCGACGCCGTCGGCGCGGAGGGCCTGGCCCGCGTCGACTTCTTCGTGCTGCCCGACGGGTCGGTCGTGCTCAACGAGATCAACACGATGCCGGGGTTCACGCCGCTGTCGATGTACCCGCGCATGTGGGCCGCCACCGGCGTCGACTACCCGGCGCTCGTCGACCGGCTCGTGCAGCTGGCGCTCGCGCGCGACACCGGCCTGCGCTAGGCGGTCAGCGCCCGGCCCGGACGCCCACGGGACTGGCGGCCGTACCCACGGTGGTCGAGGAAGGACGGAGTCCTGTCTCGAGACCACGCACCGCTGCCGTCGCGTGGTCTCGAGACAGGCGCCAGGGCGCCTTCCTCGACCACCGGGTGGCCCGGTCGGGCAAGGAACGCGTCGCTGTCTCGCGACCACGAGACCGCAGCCGTGGTGTGGTCTCGAGACAGGTTCCAGGGCGCCCTCATCGACCACCGTGCGGCCCGGTCGGGCAAGGAACGCGTCGCTGTCTCGGGGCCACGACACCGCAGCCGGCCGGACCCACGGTGGTCGAGGAAGGACGGAGTCCTGTCTCGAGACCACGCACCGCAGCCGTCGGGTGGTCCGCAGCCAGGCGCCGGGGCGCCTTCCTCGACCGCCGGGTGGCCCGGTGCCGGCGCGTGGGGCTCAGCCCTCGCAGCGCTGCTCGAGGGTGAGGTGCTCCTCGACCAGCCCGGAGAGCTGGCCGAGTGCGCCGGCGGTCACGTCGTCGCCGATGTTCTGGTCCTGGGGCCGGTAGTCGGCCGGGACGCGCAGCTCGACCACGGGGCGGTAGCCCGGTGCGGCCAGGCGCAGGTCGGTGGTAGGGTCGGCGTCGCTCCCGTCGGGGACGTACCACCCGACCCCGTCCACCTCGTCGCAGCGCGAGGTCTGGTCGAACCCCTCCGGCAGCGGCACGCCGCAGGTCACGGTGATCGGCGGGTCGCCGTACGCCGCGCCGAGCGCGTCGGCCGGCTCCACCTCGACCCGCTCCTGGTCGGCCAGGGTGTCGGGGAGGTCGGCGGTGAACGCCTCGCACGCGGCGCGGCCGGCGGCGTCGAGGTCGGTCGAGGTGATCTCGGGCGGCCCGCTGCACGCGCCGAGGACCACGGCGGCGGCGACGGCGGCGACGGCGGTGAGGCCCGGCCCGAGCGCGGGCGCGCGGACGCCCCGGGCCCAGCGGGCTCCGGGGCGTCGCGACGGCGTCGAGCGGACGCTCAGATGTGGACGACCGGGCACGTCAGGGTGCGGGTGATGCCCTCGAGGTTCTGGACCTTGGAGACGACCAGCTTGCCGAGCTCGTCGACGTTGCGGGCCTCGGCGCGCACGATCACGTCGTAGGGGCCGGTGACGTCCTCGGCGAGGGTGACGCCCTTGACCTGCGCGATGGCCTTCGCGACCTCGGCGGCCTTGCCGACGTCGGTCTGGATGAGGATGTAGGCCTGGACGACCATGCGTGCGCTCCTTTGCGACGGCGTGCGGATCGACCGGAGAGGTCTGGCGCCCAACCTATCGCGGCTCGTCACCGCGGCGACACCCGGCGCCGCGGGGACGTCGTCCCCGTCTGGTGGGATGGGTCCATGGCCCCGACGACCCCGCTGCCGCCCGACGCGACCCTGGCCGACGCCGGCGAGTTCGGGTTGATCTCCCGCCTCGTCGAGCTGTTCCCCCAGGGCGAGCAGGTGCTCGTCGGGCCCGGTGACGACGCTGCCGTGCTGCGCGTCAGGGGCGGCCACGTCGTGGTCTCGACCGACCTCATGGTCGAGGGGCGCCACTTCCGTCGCGACTGGTCCTCGGCCGAGGACGTCGGCCACCGTGCCGCCGCCCAGAACCTCTCCGACATCAACGCCATGGGCGGTCGCGCCACGGCGCTGACCGTGGGGCTGGCCGCCCCGGCCGACCTGCCGGTCGCCTGGGCGCTCGACCTGGCCCGCGGGTTCGCCGCCGAGTGCGCGCTCGTCGGCGCCTCCGTGGTCGGTGGCGACCTGACCCGCGCCGACGAGGTCGTCGTCGCCGTCACGGTGCTCGGCGCCTGCACCCGGGCCCCGGTCCTGCGCTCGGGCGCCCGCCCGGGCCACGTCGTCGCCCTCCGTGGCCGCCAGGGCTGGGCCGCCGGCGGGCTCGCGGTGCTCGGTCGCGGCTTCCGCTCGCCCCGGGCCCTGGTGGAGGCCTACCGCCGCCCCGAGCCGCCGTACGACGACGGGCGGGTGGCCGCCGAGGCCGGTGCCACCGCGATGATCGACGTCTCCGACGGCCTGCTCGCCGACCTCGGCCACGTGGCCGAGGACTCCGGCGTCGCGATCGACCTCTGCTCCGCGGCCTTCGAGCTCGCCGAGCCCCTGCAGGCCGTCGGCGCCGCCCTGGGGGTCGACCCGCTCTCGCTCGTGCTCGGCGGCGGCGACGACCACCCGCTGGTGGCGACCTTTCCCGACGCCGCCTCGGTGCCCGCCGGCTGGCGGGTCGTCGGGGAGGTGCTGGCCGACGGCGCTCCCGGCGCGGTCGCCGGCACCGTCACCGTCGACGGCTCGGCGTGGGACGGCGAGGCGGGGTGGACGCACTTCTGAGGGGAAAGGGTCTCGTTGATGGATCCTGAGGTCCACCACCCACGTGGTGGATCTCGGGGCCGGACGCACGACGGCCGCCGCCCCGAGGGGACGACGGCCGTGCCGGCGCGCCGGTGGTGCCGGCGGCGCAGGGGTCAGGGGGTCAGCGGCTGACCTTGCCGGCCTTGAGGCAGCCGGTGCACACGTTGAGGCGCTTGGGGGTGCCGTTGACCGTCGCGCGGACCCGCTGGATGTTGGGGTCGAAGCGGCGCTTGGTGATCTTGCGCGACCACGGCCGGTTGTTGCCGAAGGTCGGCTTCTTGGCGCAGATGTCGCAGACGGCAGCCACGGTGAATCTCCTGGATCGGGTGCGGGGTACAGAACAGAACGATGATCGGGTGCTCGGGCCGAGACGCGCCGGGCAACTGCACGAGGATATCCGAGCCGCGCCCCGCCGCCGAATCCGCGGCCGGACGCCCTTAGGCTCCCTCCCACTATGGAGCAGGCACCGGCGAGCGGCCGCATCGAGCTGCCCGTCGTGCTCCGGTTCGTCGACGTGGCCGTCGACGCGCTGGCCGCGGCCCGCGAGGAGATCGACGCCCTCAACGTCTACCCCGTGCCCGACGGCGACACCGGCACCAACATGTTCCTCACCGTCTCCGCCGCCCGCGACGCGCTGCGCCAGGCCGTCGACGCGGCCGCGGCCGCCGGCCACCCGCCCGAGCGCGACCGGTCGCTGCACGCCCTGGCCCGCGGCGCCCTGCTCGGCGCGCGCGGCAACTCCGGGGTGATCCTCAGCGAGATGCTCGGCGCCGTCGCTCGGCGCATCGCCCGCGCCACGCCCGAGGAGCCCAACGCCACCGTCATGGCCGAGGCGCTGCACGAGGCCACCGAGGCCAGCTACCGCGCGGTGGGCGAGCCCGTCGAGGGCACGATGCTCACCGTCTCCCGCGCCGCCTCCGACGCCGCCCGGGCCCGCGCCGGCGAGGGTGGCGCGCGGGCCCGCGACGTGTTTGCGGTCGCCGCCCGCGCGGCCCGCGACGCCCTGGCCCGCACGCCGGAGCAGCTGCCCGTCCTGCGCCACGCCGGCGTCGTCGACGCCGGCGGCCGGGGGCTCAGCGTCGTGCTCGACGCGGCCGAGACGGTGCTGACCGGCCGACGCCCGGTCGAGCCGGCGCGCCCCGCCCGCCCCCACCCGCCGGTGCTGCCGCACGCGCCCGGCGCCGACCTCGCGCCCGGCGGGCCGGCGTACGAGGTGATGTACCTGCTCGACGCCGACGACGACGAGCGGGTGCGACGGCTGCGCGACAAGCTGGCCACCCTCGGCGACTCCCTGGTCGTCGTCGGCGGCGAGGGCCTGTGGAACGTCCACGTGCACGTCGACGACGTCGGCGCCGCGATCGAGGCCGGCATCGAGGCCGGGCGGCCCCACCGGGTGCGGGTCACCCACTTCGCCGAGCAGGTCGAGCAGGCCGGCCACCGCCGCGCCGAGGGCGCCCCGACGGCCCCCGACGGGCGGCGGGTCGTCGCCGTCGCGGCGGGGCCGGGCCTGGCCGCGGTGTTCCGCGAGGCCGGCGCGGTGGTCGTCGAGGGCGGGCCCGGACGGCGTCCCTCCACGGGCGAGGTGCTCGACGCGGTCGTGGCCGCGGGCGCCGGTGAGGTGGTCGTGCTGCCCAACGACGCCGACTCGGTGCGCGCGGCCCGCATCGCGGCCAGCACGGCCGAGGCCGACCACGGGCTCCGCGTCGCGGTGGTGCCGACGACGGCCCAGGTGCAGGGCCTGGCGGCGATGGCGGTCCACGAGCCGGGCCGCAGCTTCGACCAGGACGTGCTCGAGATGACCGCCACGGCGCGGCACGCCCGCCACGGCGCGGTGACGGTCTCGGCCCGCAAGGCGCTGACCATGGCCGGCTGGTGCGAGCCCGGCGACGTGCTCGGGGTCATCGAGGGTGACTTCGTCGTCGTCGGGGGCGACCTCCACGACGTCGCCACCACCGTGCTCGACCGGCTGCTGGCCGGCGGCGGCGAGCTGGTCACGCTCGTCGCGGGGGAGGGCGCGGTCGACCTCGCCGAGCGGTCCGCGGCCTGGCTCGACGCGGCGCACCCGACCGTCGACGTCGTCGTCTACGACGGCGGCCAGGAGCGCTACCCGCTGCTGTTGTCGGTGGAGTGAGGCAGGGTCTGTCCTGTGATCTCGCTCGACTCGCCGGTGGCGGTCGTCCTCGGCGACTCCAAGAAGGCCAAGAAGTTCACCGACGGCCTCGGGCTGCGCACCGTGGGCGACCTGCTGCGCCACTTCCCGCGCCGCTACGTCGAGACCGGCACCCTGACCAAGGTCGAGGACCTCCAGCCCGGCCAGATGCTGGCCGTGGTCGGCGAGATCGAGAAGAGCGAGGTCAAGACCCACCAGGACCGTCGGACGGGCAAGCCGATGAGCCGGGTCGAGACCTGGTTGCGCACCGACGGGCCCCGGTTGCAGATGACCTTCTTCGCCCGCCACACGGGCTCGGCCCACTGGCGCGCCGGCAAGCTCGCCCCCGGCCAGGTGGGGCTGTTCCTCGGCCAGGCCAAGCAGTTCAACAACCAGTGGCAGCTGACCCACCCGAGCATGGTGCTCTTCGGGGCCAGCGGCGAGGGCGGCGACGACGACATCGCCACCGTCGAGGCCATCGGCGACCTCTACCCGATCTATCCCCTGACCAAGGGCCTCGAGTCCTGGGACGTCGCCCGCGTGGTCACCTTCGCCCGCTCCGTCGTCGACGGCCTCCCGGAGGTCGTCCCGGCCGCGGTCCGCGAGCAGTACGACGTCGTCGACGCCCGCACCGCCCTCGACTGGGTCCACGCCCCGGAGGACGAGCGGCAGGTCGCGCGCGCCCACCGGCACTACCGCTTCGAGGAGGCGCTGGTCACCCAGCTCGTGCTGGCCCGGCGCCGCCGGGCCGTCCGCGAGCTCGGCGCCCAGGCCCGCGACGGTGGCGACGGCGCGCTGCTCGCCGCCTTCGACGAGCGGCTGCCCTTCGAGCTCACCGCCGGCCAGCGCGAGGTGGGGGAGCAGGTCGCTGCCGACCTGGCCCGCTCCCACCCGATGAACCGCCTGCTCCAGGGCGAGGTCGGCTCCGGCAAGACCCTGGTCGCGCTGCGGGCCATGCTCCGCGTCGTCGACTCCGGCGGGCAGGCCGCCCTCCTCGCGCCGACCGAGGTCCTGGCCCAGCAGCACCACCGCTCGATCACCGCGATGCTCGGCGACCTCGCCGGGGGAGCGCTGCTGGGCGGCACCACCGTCGAGCTGCTCACCGGCTCCATGACCAAGACCCAGCGCACCGGCCCGATGTCGCGGCTGGCCAGCGGCGAGGCCGGCATCGTCGTCGGCACCCACGCCCTGCTCGAGGACAAGGTCCAGCTCGCCGACCTCGGCCTCGTCGTGGTCGACGAGCAGCACCGGTTCGGCGTCGAGCAGCGGGCTGCACTGACCGACAAGGCCGGCAGCCCGCCGCACGTGCTCGTCATGACCGCCACCCCCATCCCGCGCACCGTGGCCATGACGGTCTTCGGCGACCTCGAGGTCTCCTCCCTGCGCGAGCTGCCCGCCGGCCGCGCCGAGATCCAGACCAACGTGGTCAACGTGGTCGACCACCCGAGCTGGCTCGACCGGGCCTGGCAGCGCGTGCGCGAGGAGGTCGAGGCCGGCCACCAGGTCTACGTGGTGTGCCCGCGCATCAGCGGCGACGAGATCGAGCAGGGGGCCACCGGCGAGCCGGCGTACGACGACGGCGAGGGGGAGGGGCCTGCCGCCGCACGGCCCCTGGCCGCCGTCGAGGACGTCGTCACGATGCTGGCCGACGGGCCGCTGGCCGGGCTGCGGCTCGCCGTGCTCCACGGCCGGCTGCACCCCGACGTCAAGGACGCCACCATGCGCGCCTTCGGCCTCGGCGAGGTCGACGTGCTCGTCTCGACCACGGTCATCGAGGTCGGCGTCGACGTGCCCAACGCCACCGTCATGGTCATCCTCGACGCCGACCGCTTCGGCGTCTCCCAGCTGCACCAGCTGCGCGGCCGGGTCGGTCGCGGCGGGCTGCCCGGGCTCTGCCTGCTCGTGTCGGCCGCGCCCTGGCTCTCCCCGGCCCGCGACCGCCTCGACGCGGTCGCCGCCACCACCGACGGCTTCGAGCTGAGCCGGGTCGACCTCGAGCAGCGGCGCGAGGGCGACGTGCTCGGCCGCTCCCAGTCGGGCTGGCGCTCCACCCTGCAGAACCTCCGCGTGCTGCGCGACGAGGAGACCATCGTCCAGGCCCGCGAGGCCGCCGAGGCCCTGCTCGAGGCCGACCCCGACCTGGCCGCCACCCCGGTGCTGCGCGACGCGGTGGCCGACCTCGAGGCCAGCGCCGCGGCCGACTTCGTGGAGAAGTCGTGACCCGCATCATCGCCGGTGCCGCCAAGGGCAGGCGGCTGCGCACGCCGCCGGGCGACCGCACCCGCCCCACCAGCGACCGGGTGCGGGAGGCGCTGTTCAGCGCCGTGGAGTCCTGGGCGGGCTCCCTGCACGACCTCCACGTCCTCGACCTGTACGCCGGCAGCGGCGCGGTCGGGCTCGAGGCGCTCTCGCGCGGGGCGGCGACGGCCACGATGGTCGAGCAGCACCCGCCGACGGCGGCGGTGGTCCGGGCCAACGCCCGCGACCTCGGCCTGCCCGGCGCCGAGGTCGTGCCGGCCTCGGTGCGGCAGGCGCTGGCCCGCCCGCCCGCGCAGCCGTTCGACCTGGTCTTCAGCGACCCGCCGTACGACCTCGACGAGGAGGCGCTGGCCGCCGACCTCGACGCGCTGCAGCACCACCTCGCGCCCGACGCGCTCGTCGTCGTCGAGCGGTCCCGGCGCAGCCCCGAGCCCCGGTGGCCCGCCGGACCGCCGGGCATCACCGGCGACCGGAGCAAGCGCTACGGCGAGACCACGCTTTGGTACGGTCACGCGCCATGAGCCGTGCCGTGTGCCCCGGTTCCTTCGACCCGGTCACCCACGGCCACCTCGACATCGTCGCCCGCGCCGCGCGGCTCTTCGACGAGGTCGTGGTGGCGGTCGGGGTCAACCCCTCCAAGAGCCGGCTCTTCGGCCCCGACGAGCGGGTGTCCATGCTGGAGCGGGCGATCGCCGACATCCCCAACGCGCGGGTCGAGGGCTTCACCGGCCTGGTCACCGACTTCTGCCGCGAGCAGGGGGCCGAGGCCATCGTCAAGGGCCTGCGCTCCTCGGGCGACTTCGACTACGAGCTGCCCATGGCCCACATGAACGTCGCCCTGACCGGCGTCGAGACGGTCTTCCTGCCGACCGCGACCGGCCAGTCGTTCGTCTCCTCCAGCCTGGTCAAGGAGGTGGCCGCCTTCGGGGGCGACGTCGCCGCCTTCGTCCCCGGCTTCGTGCTCGAGGCCCTCACCACCCGCCTCGCCGAGCGCGCCGCCGGCGCCTGAGCGCCGGGCGACCAGGCCCGTTTTTGCTGGTCAACCCCCGAGCAGTAGTCTCATCCCTTGTTCTGTTGTGCCCGGACCCGGAAGTGATCCCCTGACCAGCCTGGACCCGAGAGCGCCGCTCGTGCTCGACACCCGCGAGCTCGGCCGCCGCCCGGGGTCCCAACGTCAGGTGACGCGGACGGTGCCGGCCCCGGCAGAGCTGGGCATCGACGTCCTCTCCGTCCCCGAGGGCTCGCCGGTCGACATCGACCTGCGGCTCGAGGCGGTCATGGAGGGGGTGCTGGTCACGGGTGAGGCGCGAGCCTCGCTCGAGGGCGAGTGCGCACGGTGCCTGGACCCGATCGCCGACGAGATCGACGTGACGTTCCAGGAGCTGTTCGTGTACGCCGACCACGCCCGCGGCGGCACCGGCGACGGTGACGACGGGGACGACGAGGTCAGCACGCTCGAGGACGACCTGGCCGACCTCGAGCCCCTGCTGCGGGACGCGGTGGTGCTCGCACTGCCGTTCCAGCCCTTGTGCCAGGACGACTGCCCGGGGCTGTGCCCCGAGTGCGGGGCCAACCTGAAGGACGACCCCGAGCACGACCACGAAGCACCGATCGACCCCCGTTGGGCGGCCCTGGCCGACCTCGACACCCCGAGCAGCAGCACCACCGCCACCAACGAGCAGCAGTAGAACCGAGGAGATCACCATGGCTGTCCCGAAGCGGAAGATGTCGCGGAGCAACACCCGCCACCGTCGCTCGCAGTGGAAGGCCGTCGCGCCGACCCTGGTCGAGTGCGCCAACCCGGCCTGCGACGCCAAGCACCTGCCCCACCGTGCGTGCGGCGAGTGCGGCCAGTACGGCGCCCGCAACGCCCGCCGCCAGGTCCTCTGACCCGCCGCTGACCGCGGCCGACGCCATCACCGACTACGGCGAGCTGCGCGCGGCGCTCGGGGACCCCGTCCTGGACCCCGAGCTCCTCGAGCGCGCCCTGACGCACCGGTCCTACGCCTACGAGAACGGTGGGCTGCCGACCAACGAGCGGCTGGAGTTCCTCGGTGACTCCGTGCTCGGCGTCGTGGTGACCGAGACGCTCTACCGGATGCACCCCGACCTCTCCGAGGGTCGGCTGGCCAAGCTGCGGGCCGCGGTCGTCAACGCCCGCGCCCTGGCCGGCGTCGCGGTGACGATCGGGCTCGGCGACCACGTCAAGCTCGGCCGCGGCGAGGAGACCACCGGCGGACGGCAGAAGGCCTCGATCCTCTCCGACACCGTCGAGGCGGTCATCGGCGCGATCCACCTCAGCGGCGGCATCGAGGTCGCCGGCGACGTCGTGCACCGCCTGTTCGACCCGCTGATGGAGGCCGCGTCCGGCATGGGCGCGGGCCTGGACTGGAAGACCTCCCTGCAGGAGCTGGCCGCCGAGCGCGGCCTCGGGGTCCCCGAGTACGTCATCACCGACGAGGGCCCCGACCACATGAAGACGTTCCACGCGCAGGTGCGCGTGGCCGGTCGGCTCCACGGCAACGGCACCGGCCGGTCGAAGAAGGAGGCCGAGCAGGCCTGCGCCGAGACGGCGTACGGCGAGATCGTGGCCGACGTCGCCACCGACGGCGCGGCCGCGACGGTCGAGCCCACCGCCTGACCCGAGGCTGACCCGTGCCCGAGCTGCCCGAGGTCGAGACCGTCCGCGCGGGCCTGGCCCGCCACGTCCTCGGCGCCACCGTCACCGGTGTCGACGTGCTGCACCCCCGCCCGGTGCGCCGCGACCCGGGCGGCCCCGAGGGGTTCGCCGCTGCGGTGGTCGGCCGCACGCTGGTCGACGCCCGTCGCCGCGGCAAGTACCTCTGGGTCCCGCTCGACAACGGCGACGCGGTCCTGGCCCACCTCGGGATGAGCGGGCAGCTGCTCGTCCAGCCGCCCGACGCCCCGCCCGAGCGGCACCTGCGCGTGCGGTTCCGGCTCGCCGGGTCCGACGAGGGTCGCGAGCTGCGCTTCGTCGACCAGCGGATGTTCGGCGGCCTGTCGGTGAGCGCCGGGGGAGCCGAGCTGCCGGCCGAGATCGCCCACATCGCCCGCGACCCCCTGGACCCCGAGTTCGACGACGACCTCTTCGTGAGCCGGGTGCGGCGCCGCGCCTCCGGGGTCAAGCGCCAGCTGCTCGACCAGGGCCTGGTCTCCGGCGTCGGCAACATCTACGCCGACGAGGCGCTGTGGCGCGCCGGCATCCACGGCGAGCGGCCCGGCGACAGGCTCACCGCCCGCCAGGTCCGCGACCTGCTCGGCCACGCCCGCGACGTGATGGGCGACGCCCTGCGCCAGGGCGGCACGTCCTTCGACGCGCTCTACGTCAACGTCAACGGTGAGTCGGGTTACTTCGACCGCTCGCTGCACGCCTACGGCCGGGCCGACGAGCCCTGCGACCGGTGCGGCACGCCGATCCGGCGGGCGGCCTTCATGAACCGCTCGTCCTTCTTCTGCCCCCGCTGCCAGCCCGTCCCGCGCCGTCGTCGTGCGCCGGTCCCGCGGGTCCCGGACTGACCCGGTGGCAGTTTGACCCGCACCTCGGTGCGGTGGGACTCTTCTAGACGGTCCCGCTCCCTCCGCCCCTGCCGGACCACCCTCTCGAACGGAAGGCTCAGCCCATGGCCAAGGCGCTCCTCGGCTACGTGCACACCGACGTGCGTGACGCCCGACTGGCCGGTGAGAACGCGCGGCTGCGCCAGCGCGTCGCCGAGCTCGAGGCCCTCGTGCTCCGGCTCTCGGAGGACAACGACCGCCTGGTCGCCGCCCGGGCCGCCGAGCTGCTCGACACCGCGCCGGCGCTGGAGATGCAGCCCGCCTGACGGCCACACGCAGGAGTGCCCCCGACCTCGTGGAGGTCGAGGGCACCTGCGAGGTCGGACCAGGGCGTCAGCGTCGACCCTGGCGCACGGCGGCAGTGACGGTCGGTGCGAAGAAGCGGGCCAGGGTCCGAGACGTGCGCTGACCCACGTGCAGCCCGTCGTAGTAGACCGGCAGGCCGCCGAGCGTGCCGTGGCAGACCTTGGTGTCGCACAGTCCCTGCGCCGGCCGGACCATGAAGCCCTTGCGGGTGAGGAGCCGACGCATCTGCCAGGCCCGGGCGTTGTTGGCCTTGATGTCCTTGAGCACGCCGGCACGCGGCAGGTCGCAGCGCAGCGGCCCCTCGGGGCACGCGGGAGCACCCTGGTAGACCATCGGCATCGGCATGATGATGTCGGTCGGGATACGCATCCGGCCCAGCTGCCTGAAGGCGGCGGGGACACCCTTGACCGCCTTGCGGGCGTTGGTCGCGACGTACTCGTTGTCGGTCAGGCCAGGGTACTTCTGGTCGGCGGCGTTGGGCGGGGTCGTGATGTTGTGGTACAGCTCCCACGACGTGCCGACGACGACGCGCAGCTTCATCCCCTTGGCCTGCTGGCGGGCCAGCCAGTCGAACACGTAGTGGCCGTAGACGTCACAGCCCGCGCGGCTGTTGGCAGGCGTCAGCTTGCGGAGCATGGGCGGGCAGCCGCCGGCGAAGAACATGACGAGGTTGACCCGCTTGTTGCCGACGGCCTTGCGCAGGGCCGGCAGCATGTGCCAGGCGTGCGAGTCGCCCCAGAGCACGATCGTCGCGGCGCGTGGCTTGAGGCGGGTGATCCGGCAGGGGGTCTTGCGGGCCACCGGGAGGCCGTCGCTGGCCCGGCAGGGCCGGGGCACGTCGACGAAGTCGGGGTTGGCGTACCACGGCAGCGGCGCTGCGGGGGTGGAGTCACCGGGCACGGGGGCAGGGTCCTCGGTGGGTTCCTCGGACGCCGCCGTGCGGGTCCCGTCGGAGCCCCTCGCGGGGGCACCAGGAAGGACGTCGCACAGCACGGTGAGCCCGAGCAGGCAGGCGGAGTCGGCGGCAGGGGCTGGTGCCTCGGCGGCCTGCGCCGGGGTGCCCTGCGAGGCGAGCAGGGCGAGCACGAGGGCCAGGACGAGCGCGGCGGGGCCGTGTCGCAACCGGCGATGACGGGGGGAGGGGGAGGGAGTCATGGCCGGGCCATCATGACACCCGGGTCTCCCGGACGGGCCGGTTTGGCGGTGCGCGGCGGTCTCCGAGCGCGGGCGACGGTCCCGACCCGGCCCCGGTCGCGCAGGTAGGGTGGGGCCGCTGCGGCCGCCGCCCGGCCGTTCCCGGCCGGTCCGGTCTCCCTGGTCCGGCGCCCCGCACACCCACCGGCGACGGAGCCCCGCGTTGTACCTCAAGAGCCTGACCCTCCGGGGCTTCAAGTCCTTCGCGTCGGCGACCACGCTCCAGCTCGAGCCGGGCATCACCTGCATCGTCGGGCCCAACGGGTCGGGCAAGTCCAACGTCGTCGACGCCCTGGCCTGGGTGATGGGCGAGGCCAGCGCCAAGAGCCTGCGCGGCGGCAAGATGGACGACGTCATCTTCGCCGGCACCTCCGGGCGCCCACCCCTGGGCCGGGCGGAGGTCGTGCTGACCATCGACAACACCGACGGCGCGCTGCCGATCGAGTACGCCGAGGTCACGATCAGCCGCACCATGTTCCGCAGCGGCGGGTCGGAGTACGCCATCAACGGCACGGGATGCCGGCTGCTCGACGTGCAGGAGCTGCTCAGCGACTCCGGCATCGGCCGCGAGATGCACGTCATCGTCGGTCAGGGCCAGCTCGACACGATCCTGCACGCGACGCCCGAGGACCGGCGCGGCTTCATCGAGGAGGCCGCGGGGGTCCTCAAGCACCGCAAGCGCAAGGAGAAGGCGCTCCGCAAGCTCGACGCCACCGAGGGCAACCTGACGCGGCTCGGCGACCTGCTCCACGAGCTGCGCCGCCAGCTCAAGCCGCTGGGCCGGCAGGCCGAGATCGCCCGCCGCGCGGCCGACGTGCAGGCCGACGCCCGCGACGCCCGCGCCCGCCTGCTGGCCGACGACCTCGTCACCGCCCGCACGGCGCTGGAGCAGGAGCTGGCCGACGAGTCCGTGCTGGTCGAGCGCCGGGCCGAGGTCGAGGCCCGGATCGCCGAGGGCCGGCGCCAGGAGGCCGCGCTCGAGGCCGCCCTGCGCGAGGACCTGCCGGCGCTCAGCGCGGCCCAGGAGGTCCAGTACGCCCTGACCGGCCTGCGCGAGCGGCTCCGCGGCACCCAGGGCCTGGCCGCCGAGCGCATCCGCAACGCCGCCGGCGTGGCCGAGGTTGCCCCCGACCAGGGACGCGACCCCGACGCGCTGGAGGCCGAGGCCGAGCGCGTCCGCACGCAGGAGGAGCAGATCGCCGCGGAGGTCGAGGCCGGCCGCACCGGCCTCGAGGAGGCCGTCGCGGGCCGTCGTGCGGCCGAGGACGCCGCCGCCGAGGAGGAGCGCCGCATCGTGGCCCTCCAGCGGGCGGCGGCCGACCGGCGCGAGGGGCTGGCCCGGCTGCACGGCCAGGTCAACGCGCTGCGCTCGCGCGCCGCGGCCGCCGCCGACGAGGTCGGCCGGCTCGGCCTGGCCCGGGCGGAGGCCCTGGCCCGGGTGGAGCGGGCGCAAAAGGACTTCACCGCCCTCGAGACCCGCGTCGCCGGCCTCGACGCCGGTGAGGAGGGGCTCGACGCCGAGCACGAGGCCGCGGTCGCGCAGCTCGACGACGTCGAGGAGGCGCTGGCCGCGACCCGCGCCGAGGCGCAGCAGGCCGACCGCGACCGGTCCGCCCTCGCGGCCCGCAAGGACGCCCTCGAGATGGGTCTGGCCCGCAAGGACGGCGCGGGTGCGCTGCTCGCGGCCGCCGAGGGGCCCAGCGGCCCGCCGGGGCTGCTCGGCTCGGTCGCCGGCCTGCTCGGCGTCCGACCCGGCTACGAGGCCGCCCTGGCCGCTGCCCTCGGTGCCGGGGCCGACGCGGTCGCCGTGGCCGACGTCGAGTCCGCCGTGGCCGCGCTGGCCCACCTCAAGGAGGGCGACCTCGGCCGGGCCGGCCTCGTGCTCGCCGGGGGCACCGAGCCCGCCCGCGACGACTGGCCGGCCCTGCCCGACCACGCGGCGTACGCCGTCGACCTCGTCGAGTGCCCCGACCGGCTGCGCCCGGCGCTGGTCCGGCTGCTCGAGCGGTCCGCGGTGGTCGACGACCTCGACGCCGCCCGGGCCCTCGTGGCGGCCCACCCCGACCTGGTCGCGGTCACCCGCGACGGCGACCTGCTCTCCACCCACCTCGCCGCCGGCGGGTCGAAGGAGCAGCAGAGCCTCATCGAGATCCAGGGCGCCGTCGACGAGGCCACCGAGGCCCTGGCCGCGGCGACCGCCACGGGCGAGCGGCTCGGGTTCGAGCTCAGCCGGCTCGAGGCCGAGCGCCTCGAGGCCCACAAGCGGGTCGACGTGGCCCTGGCCCGGCTGCACGAGTCCGACGCCACCTTGGCCGCGGTGGCCGAGGAGCTCGGCCAGCACGGGTCGCAGGCCCGGGCGGCGAAGGGCGAGGCCGAGCGGCTCGCCCAGGCCATCGCGAAGGCCGAGGCGGCCCGCGACGCCGACCTGTCCGGGCTGGCCGACCTCGAGCAGCGGCTGGAGGCGGCCGAGGCCGCGGGCGCCGACGGCGCCGACGGGGCGACCGAGCCCGACACCGCCGAGCGCGAGCGGCTCGTCGAGGCGGCCAAGGCCTCCCGCCAGGCCGAGATGGAGGCGCGGCTGGCGCTGCGCACCGCCGAGGAGCGGGCCCGGGCCATCCACGGCCGCGCCGACGGCCTGCTGCGCCGCGCCCGCGCCGAGCGCGAGGCCCGCGCCCGGGCGGCCGAGCGTCGCGAGCGCCTGCTGCGCGAGGGCGCGGTGGCCGAGGCCGTGGCCGCCGCGGCGTCGTACACCCTGGCCCGGCTGGAGGTGGCGGTGCACGAGGCCACCGCGGCGCGGCTCGAGGTCGAGCGGGCCCGCAGCGGCCGCGAGCGCGAGCTGCTCGACGTGCGGGCCGCGCTGCGCGACCTGGGCCGCGAGCACGACGACCTGGTCAACAGCGTCCACCGCGACGAGATGGCGCGGGCCCAGCAGCGCATGCGCATCGAGCAGCTGGAGGAGCGCGTGCTCGACGAGCTCGGGCTCGACGCCGACGGGCTGGTGGCCGAGTTCGGGCCCGAGCAGCCGGTGCCCGCCCCCGCGTCGGTCCTGGCCGGGCTGGCCGAGGGGGAGGAGCCGCCCGAGCCGACGCCCTACGACCGCGACGAGCAGGTCAAGCGGCTGCGCACGGCCGACCGGCAGCTGCGCGAGCTCGGCAAGGTCAACCCGCTGGCCCTGGAGGAGTTCTCCGCGATGGAGGAGCGGCACAAGTTCCTCACCGAGCAGCTCGAAGACCTCCGCTCCACGCGCAAGGACCTCCTCGACATCGTCAAGGAGGTCGACCACCGGGTCGAGCAGGTCTTCCGCGAGGCGTACGCCGACGTGGAGCGCGCGTTCGACTCCGCCTTCGAGCGGCTCTTCCCGGGCGGGGAGGGCCGGCTGGTCCTCACCGACCCCGACGACATGCTCACCACCGGCATCGAGGTCGAGGCCCGGCCCGCCGGCAAGAAGGTCAAGCGGCTCTCGCTGCTCTCCGGCGGCGAGCGGTCGCTGGTCGCGGTGGCCTTCCTCGTGGCCCTGTTCAAGGCCCGGCCCTCGCCGTTCTACATCCTCGACGAGGTCGAGGCCGCGCTCGACGACACCAACCTCGGCCGGCTGCTCGAGATCTACGAGGAGCTGCGCGAGAGCTCCCAGCTGCTCGTCATCACCCACCAGAAGCGCACGATGGAGGTGGGCGACGCGTTGTACGGCGTGACCATGCGCGGCGACGGCGTCAGCACCGTCATCAGCCAGCGCCTCCGCGACACCCAGGACGCCTGACGCATGAGCACCCGCCCCGCCGCCCCGACCCGCGCCGAGTTCGCCGCCTGGCGCACCGCGACGACGCGCTGGTCCGACGACGACGTCTTCGGCCACATGAACAACGCCCGCTACTTCGACCTGATGGACGTCGCGGTCAACGTGCACATGGCCGAGGCCCTCGGCACCGACATCCGCCGGCTCCCGGTCGTCGGGCTCGTGGCCGAGGTGTCGTGCCGCTACTTCTCCGAGATGGGCTACCCCCTCGACGTCGAGCTCGGACTCGCCGTCGACCGCATCGGCAGCTCCTCGATCGTCTACCGCATCGGGATGTTCCAGGGCGCCGGCCCCGAGGCCGACGTCGCCCGGGCCGAGGGCCGCTTCGTCCAGGTGTACGTCGACAACAGCGCCGGCCGCGGGGCGCCGCGGCGCAGCGTGCCCATCCCCGACGACGTGCGGGCGGCGGTCACCCCGCTGCTGCGCGAGCGCCCGGCCTGACCGCGTGGGCGACCAGACCGACGCCCGACCGCCCGCGCGACCGCCCGCGCGGATCGAGGACACCCCCGGCCGCTACTGCCCCTGCTGCGACCGGCACGTGCGGGGCGGCCTCAAGCCCGGCCCCGACGGCCGGCCCGACGCGACCTGCCCGCACTGCCGCTCCCTGGAGCGCCACCGGTTCTTCGCCGTGCTCCTCGGCGCGCTGCGCCCCGCGCTGGGCCGGGTCGGCACGCTGCTCGACGTCGCGCCGGCGCCGCAGCCCCGGGCCCAGCTGCTCCGCCTCGAGCCGCGCCGCTACGTGCGCTGCGACCTGCGGCCCGGTCGCGGGGTCGACGTCCGCGGGGACCTGACGAGCCTGCCGTTCCGCGACGGCTGCGTCGACCTGCTGGTCTGCTACCACGTGCTCGAGCACGTCGTCGACGACCGCACCGCGATCCGCGAGCTGGCCCGGGTGCTGGCGCCCGGCGGCCTCGGCATCGTGCAGGTGCCGTGGCGCCCGGGCACCGTCACCGACGAGGACCCCGACGCGCCCGAGGAGGAGCGCGTGCGCCGCTTCGGGCTGGCCGACCACGTGCGCTACTACGGCGACGACGTCGAGGACCGCCTCGTCGAGGGCGGCCTCGACGTGCACCGGGTGACGCCGCTCGACCTCGTCGGGCCGGCCGCCAACACCTTCCTCGGGCTGGGCCAGGACCAGTCGGTGTGGCTCGTGCGCCCCGCGACCGACGGGCCCACCCCACCGTGGGCACTGCCGTCGTCCGGCGGCCTGGGCGACACGTTGGAGGCGATGGTCACCGAGATCGCCGCCCTGCGGCGCGACCGGCGCGAGGCGCGCCAGGCGCTGCGCCGTGAGCAGGACGCCCGGTCCGGGCCCGCGGCCCCCTGACCCGGCCGGCTGGCTCGGGAGTGGGTGTGGGACGGGTGGGGCGGGTGTGACACCGTGGGCCTGCCGTCGACCCTGCTCGGAGGAGTGCCCGACCCATGACCGCCGTCATCGTGACCATGACCCTCGTGCTCGTCGTCGCTGCCGCCGCCCTCGCCTTCGCGGCCTGGCCCCACCGGGGCGAGCCGCTCCCCGTCGCCCCCTGGCTCAGTGACCTCGTCGAGCGGGCGGCCGTCGCCGTACCCACGCTGCGGGAGGACGACGGCCCCGACGGCCCCACGGGCGCCCCGGGCGAGCAGGGCCCCGCGGGCCGGGGCGTGCCCGGGCTGGGCGAGCAGGACCGCACCGCCGCCCGGTGACGCACGCGGGGCCGGGGCCGCGGCGAGCGGCGGCCCGGCTGGTTGGATAGCGCTCATGGAGTGGCTCTACCTCGTCATCGGCATCGCCGTCGTCGCCCTCGCCGCGGTCGTCGGCCTGGTCACCTCCCGTGGGCGGCGCACGCCGCCCGAGGTCCCGCCCGGGGGCGGCACCGACGTGCTGGCGCCGCCGACCGAGGCGCCCACCCAGGTCCCGACCGACACCCCGACCGAGACGCCGACTGAGACGCCGACCGAGGCCCCGGTCGCCGAGCCTGTCGCGCCCCCGCTCGACCGGCCCGAGGGCACGCGGTCGCGCCTGGTCCGGCTCCGGGAGCGGCTGGCCGGCTCGCAGGGGGGCTTCGGCCGCGGGCTGCTGGCCCTGCTCAGCCGCGACCGGCTCGACGAGGACACGTGGGAGTCGATCGAGGACGTGCTGCTGACCGCCGACATCGGCGTTGCGCCCACCCAGCAGGTCGTGGACAACCTGCGCACCCGCCTCCGCGTCGACGGCGGTGCCGCGGCCGACGCCCGCACGGTGCTCCGCGAGGAGCTCGTGGCGCTCGTCGATCCCGACATGGACCGGCGGCTGCAGGTGTCAGGCGCCGACGGCAAGCCCGGCGTGGTGCTGGTGGTCGGGGTCAACGGCGCCGGCAAGACCACCACGGTCGGCAAGATCGCTCGCATCCTGGTCGCCGAGGAGCGGTCGGTGACGCTCGGCGCCGCCGACACCTTCCGCGCGGCCGCCGTCGACCAGCTGGCCACCTGGGGAGAGCGCGTCGGCGTCGAGGTCGTGCGCGGCGCGGAGGGGTCCGACCCCGCCAGCGTGGCCTTCGAGGCCGTCCGCACGGGCGTCGAGCAGCAGGTCGACACCGTCATCGTCGACACGGCCGGGCGCCTGCAGAACAAGCAGGGCCTGATGGACGAGCTCGGCAAGGTCAAGCGCGTGATCGAGAAGCAGGCCGAGGTCACCGAGGTGCTGCTCGTCCTCGACGCCACCACCGGCCAGAACGGGCTCATCCAGGCCCGCGTCTTCCGCGAGGCGGTCGACGTGACCGGCATCGTGCTGACCAAGCTCGACGGGTCGGCCAAGGGTGGCATCGTCGTCGCGGTCCAGCGCGAGCTCGGCGTCCCGGTCAAGCTCGTCGGCCTCGGCGAGGGCCCCGACGACCTCGCGCCGTTCAGCGCCGAGGCGTTCGTCGACGCGCTGCTCGGGTGAGGTCCGGGCGGCGGTCACGCAGACCGCCGCCCCCGTTCTCGTGGCGGGCCTACCCGCGCCGCAGCCGACGGGCCAGGTCGGCCGGCTTGGCCACGACCGAGCCGACCCGGTAGCGCGTCGAGGACCGCAGCGCCTGCAGCTGCTCGCGGGCGCGCGCCTCGCGGCGCCGCGCCTTCTCGGCGGCGGCCTGGGCACGACGCTTGCGCGACCGTGCCCGGCGCAGCACCGACTTGAGGCGAGCGATCTCCTCCTGCTGCTCGCGCAGCCGGACCCGCAGGTCGCGGTCGTCGGCGATCCAGTCGGGCAGGTCGGGCAGGGGGTGCGGCTCCGTGGCGAGCAGGTCCTCGGTCCACTCGCGGTCCCGCGGGAGGCGGCGCAGGACCATGTGGAACTCGAGCTGGCCCGGCGCGGTCGGGCGGTGGACGTCGATGGCCCACTCGCTGAGGCCGAGCTCGCGGAGCTCGACCAGCTGCTCGACCAGGGAGCCCGGCGTGAAGGTCCACACGTGCGAGTCGACGTACTCTCCACCCCGCGCCTTCTCGACCTGGGCGAGGGCGTGGGACATCGGGTGCTCCCGCCGCTCGTAGCCCGGGCGCTCGCCGGCCCAGAGCTCGGCTGCCGAGGCAGGTGCGTAGCTGCGGGCCGAGTCGTAGACGGCGCGGACGGAGGGAGTCGTGTCGCCGGAGTCGTGCGCCTGCAGCACCTGGCCGATGGTGGTCGCCGGGCGGTGGTGGTCGAAGCAGTAGCGCCGGTCCGGCACGGCCAGGACGAGCTTGCCGCCGTCGGAGACGATCGAGGCGATCTGCTGCAGCCAGCCCACGAGGTCCGGGACGTGCTCGATGACGTGCGAGGCCATCACCCAGTCGAAGCGGTCCTCACCGATGGTCTCGGGGATGGAGCGGACCCGGTCGCCGTCGGAGAGCACGTAGTCGATCTCGGGGATGAGCGAGACGTCGACGAGCGGGCCGGCGTAGTGCTCGACCAGCTTGTCGCGCCCGAAGACGTCGAGGTAGCTCACCTGTGCGAGCTCGCGCGGCACGATCGCGCTGTGCAGCGGCCCGATCTCGAGCCCGCGGCCCTCGGAGAAGTCGAACAGCGACCACATCATCTTCTGGCGCGCGTTCAGGGTGGGATTCACCTGGTGTCCTTTCGCAGGGACGTCGGGGGCGCACGGTCGCGCCGTCAGGCACGACCCAGGGCGGCCGTGGTCGGGCGGCCCGGGCCGGTGGGCACGCCGTGGGGAAGGTACCCGTCCCGGCCGCCGAGGGCGAGTCGACCGGGGTCGGCCTCGCCCCGGTCGCGCGGGACCCGGTCAGGAGGACGTGTCCGGGGAGCGGCCTGCGGACTGCTCGTGCAGCTCCAGGCGCAGCAGCGCGACCTCCTCGGCCAGGGTCCGCGTCTTCTCCTCCAGCCGACCGAGCTCGACGCTGTGCTGGATGCTCGTCAGCAGCAGCACCATGCTCGCGACGAAGAAGAGGAGGTTGGACGGCACCTGCACCCCGACGAGGTCGGAGGCCCAGCGCAACGTGCCCGGCGCGAGGGCGACCACGAGCGAGGCCCCGGCGACCGTGCCCCAGAGCACGGCGTACTTCTCGCGGAGTCGTCTCCTCCGCAGCATCTCGAACAAGAAGACGAGGGTGCCCACCGACCCGAGCAGGCCCAGCACGATGTTGGCCTTCATGCGGCGACGCCCCGAGACGGTCGTACCCTACGCACCGGACGCCGGGCTCCACGGTGGCCCTCGGCGGAGACGGTGACGGCTGAGGTCGGCATGGACGAAGTGTAGGACCGCTCGAGCCGCCGTCCCGAGGTGATGGCAGAGAGGGAGGCACGGTGACGGACGCGTTGGCGCGCGGCGCACGGATGGGGCCGCTGTTCCTGGACGGCCTCGTGCACGGCGCAGTCGTGGCCCTCGCCGTGTGGACGCTGTGGTACCAGGCTGCGCTGGTCCTGCAGCTCGACCTGCGACCGGCGGCGTGGCCGACGCTGGTGCTCCTGGCCGGCCTCGCCGTGGGCGGTGGCGTGCTCGCCGTCCGTGCGCAGGCGGAGCCCACCGATCGCCGCACGGGGACCGCGGGCCCGGTCGCCTCGGGGTCCCGCCTCGCACCCGGCCGGAGGGTCTGGTGGATCGGCACCGGGATGGCGGCCGTGCTGGCGCTCACCGTGGTGGTGCGGGGGCGTCTCGGCGTCCTGCCCGTCGCGGTCGCGATGGCGGCCACCGTCGGCTTCCTGCTGCTCGTCCGGCTGGTCTCCGGACGGCAGGTCGACACCAGAGCCGACAGGAGCCCAGGTGGTGGACCGGACGAGGAGGGCCACCAGCCGCTCGGTCCGGTCGCGCACCTCGCAGCTGTCGGCGTCGCCGTGGCCGCCGCCGGGGTCTCCCTCTTCGTCCTGAAGTCGGACGAGGACGACGCCTACTACGTCAATCGCGCCACCTGGGTCGCCCAGCACGGCAGTCCCGCCCTGCGGGACACGATGCACGGGGCCGAGGTGCTCCCCCAGTCGATCGGCATCGGTCTGCCGACGGCGGGGATCGAGTCGCTCCACGGCGTCGTCGCCGCCGCGCTGGGTGTCGAGGCGCCGACGGTGGCCTACCTCCTGGCGGCACCGCTGGCCGCTGCGTCGATGGTGTGGGCGACCTGGCTCCTCGTCCGGGTCTGGGCTCCCCGACGGCCCGCCCTCGTGCTGGTGGTGGCGATGCTCTTCGTGGTGGCCAGCGGCGCCTCGATCGTCGGCGCCTACTCCCTGACGCGCATGTGGCAGGGCAAGGTGGTCGCCTACGCCGTGCTGCTGCCCCTCGTCTGGTACTACCTGACCCGGCTCGCCGCGGCCGGGGGAGACCGCACTCGAGTCCGGCTCTGGACGGGCATGCTCCTGGTGTCCGGAGTGGCCTTCGTCGGCCTCACCAGCAGCTCGGCTCTCATCGCCCCCGTCGTGACGGGCGCCGCCCTGCTCGCGGCGGTCCTCCTGCGGTCGCGTCCCCTCGCGGTCGGGGCCTGCGCGTTCATCCTGGGGCCCCTCGTCAACGGAGTCGTGCAGGCCCTCGGTGCGCCGACGATCGGCGGGCAGGTCAACGCCGTCACGACCAGCGAGCAGATCTTCGGCATCGCCTTCAGCCCGTCGACGCCGATGGCCGTCCTCGCGGTCCTCGCCCTCGTCGTCGGCGTGGCGGTGGCGCCCCTGCGTGCTGCGGTCCTGCTCGCGGCGGCGGTGGTCGCCGTGGCTGCGGTCTTCCTGCCGGGCGTCGTCGGCCTCGTCGACGCCGTCACGGGCGCCGGGCCCGTCGTGTGGCGCCTGGCGATCGCGTTCCCGCTGTGGGTCCCGGTCGGCATGCTGGCCGCGGTGCCGGTCCCGCGCAGGCGCGCCCCGGCTGCCGGGCGCACCCCGAGCCCGTCCCTGCTCCGCGGCCCGGCGGTGGCGGCGCTCCTCGTCGCCGTCGCCGTCCCCGCACTGACCGGCCGGTGGTTGTGGTCGTCCGACGTCGGGGCGGAGGTGACGGCGCGACCGTCGTGGAAGGTCCCGGCCGCGGCTCTCGCCGACGTGCGCGCGGCGCGGGGCCTCGAGGTGCCTCGAGGGCCGTGGTTGCTCCCACCGAACCAGATGGAGGTGCTGGCCATCTCGACGACCGGGCCGTACGCCGTCGTCCCCCGTGCCTACTACCTGCCCACCCTCGCGGTGCCCGCCCAGGACCGGGCCGACCGCCAGACCCTGCTCGACCTGGTCTCGCTCCAGGGAACGTCCGTGCCGGGGGCGCCCGAGGTGCGCGCCGCGCTCGGTCGGCTCGACGTCGCGCTCGCGTGCGTGCGGACCGACCGCCCTCGTTCCGTCCGGGTCCTGGGTCGGGCGGTGGGCGCCGACCTGCGTGCGGTCGGCACCATGTCCTGCCACGTCCGCCGGGGCGGCTGACGCCGCCGACGTCGGCTCAGGCTCCGAGGCGCAGCGCCCGCACCCGGTCGACGACGCGCGCGGAACTGCTGTCGTCGGTGTGGTCGAAGAAGAGGCCACGCTTCCAGTCGTACTCGTCGACCTCCACCGCGGTCCGCGGGCGGAAGAGGTCGTCGAGGCCGGCCGCGAGCTCGTCGAAGGTGCGGCAGACGGGCCCGGGGAGCACGTCCTCGAGGGGGTAGAACAGGCCCCGTTCCCGACCCTCGTACCGGTCGAGGTCGTAGGCGAAGCTCAGCACGGGCCTGCCGGTCAGCATGAAGTCGACGACACAGCTGGAGTAGTCGGTGACCAGCGCGGCGGCCGAGCGGTAGATGACCTCGAGGTCGGGGTAGCGGTGCGAGGAGAGGTCGATCGGGGAGAGCGGGGCCAGGGTCCGGCTGTAGACGTGGGCCCGGTCGGCCATGTGCTCGCGGATGCCGAGCACCGCATCGTGCCGGTCACACCACGCCCGCAGCCAGGCGACCTGCTGCTCGTCGAAGTGGTGGTAGCTGTCCTCCTGGTCCTGCTTGAACGTCGGCAGGAACAGCACGAGCCGACGTCCGCGCAGCTCGTCCTGGAGCCGCTGCTCCTGGGCCGCCAGGTCCGGCGGGAGCCGGTCGGGGGAGCACACGATGTAGTCGTTGCGGGGCAGGCCGGTGACCCAGATGCGCTCGGGCAGCACGGGCTTGAACGCCGAGCTCATGGCCAGCTTGTCCATGCGGGAGGAGGCGATGACCGCGCGGAGCCGGGTGTGCTCGTTGAGGACGCGCTGCCACCTGGGTCCCGGGTCGACCGAGGCCAGCCCGAACCGCTTGAGCGGGATGCCGTGCCACAGGTTGATGAAGTCGTGCCGCTCCGGGGACAGGGGGTAGGGGATGTTGCGGCGCGGGCTGTGCTTGATGAAGGCGGTGCGGCAGCGCGCCGCGAGCTCCTGGCCCTCCGGGCTGAGCACCGGCACGACGTGGACGTTGGCCCCCTCCACCTCGACCTGGCGCGAGCGGGTCAGCACGACCTTGGTGAGGTCGGGGTCGTCGCGCACCAGGTCGAAGACGGCGCGCTCGTTGCCGGTGAAGGTGTGGGAGTAGGCGCACACCGGGAACGCCCACCAGTCGTCGCGCTGGGCGGTGGTGCGGTCGAGCCGGCGGACGTCGGGGCCGCGCAGCACCTCGGGCACCTCGACGGTGCCGTCGGGCAGGGTCCGGGTGCGGGCGCTGCGCAGCAGCCGGTCGTGGGGCGCCACCCGGCGCAGGTGGGCGTCGATGGCGTCGAGGCGCGCCGGGTCGACGTCGGGCACGGAGGCGGCGACCCGCTGCCGCCAGTCGGCCAGGTCGGGGGTGTCGTAGGGGTTCTGGGCGAGCAGCCCGCGCTTGAGCACCGGGAGGCCGCGATCGACGAGGTCGAAGGCCCCGGGCCCGTACATCGGGTGGTAGGGCAGGAGGTCGTCGACGAACAGTCCGAGGGTGAAGCCCCGGCCGAGCAGGTAGCGGGTGGTGCCGGTCTCGTACTTGTAGATGATGTTGATCTTGGTGCGCTGCGGGGCGACGCGCTCCAGCCGCCGCCGGAAGCCCGGGTCGGTGAGGACCGGGCGGCGCAGGCCGAGGAAGTAGGACCCGACGTGCAGGTAGTCGTCGTAGTCCGGCTGCCACGACGGGAACAGCTCCGGGTGTGCGAGCACGTCGGGGAGGGCGCGACCGCCGGCGCCACCGTCGAAGTGGCGGGCGGTGACCTGGAGGCCCCACCAGTCGCACTCCCGCCGCTCCATCGCCGCGAAGACCTCGTCGAGGGACCGGAGCAGGTAGCAGCTGTCGTTGACCAGCAGCACCTCGTCGTACGTCTCGAGCCGGTCCCACCCGACGAGCGTGCTCGCCAGCATGGCGTAGGAACCGAAGTCGTAGGACCCGTGCGGGACGGCCCAGGCGTCGGCGGTCCACGGGGCGAGCTTCTCCAGCTCGCCGTCGTCGAGGGGGCAGGCTGCGAGGTAGAAGACGTCGCCGAAGCGGCTGAGCTCGCGGACGTAGTCGACGACGGTCGGGTCGACGAGGCCGTCGCGGTCGAAGCCGGCGACCAGGCAGGCGCGGCGCACGGACCCCGGCACGAGGACGGTGGGACGCCGCTGCTCGTGCGGCGGGAGCCCGGGCAGGCCGCCGCGGCGCCCGACCAGGAGCCAGTGCAGGAGCGGTTCGACGGCCTCGCGCGCCGGGTCGAGGTAGTGCGACCAGTACCACCAGGCGTCGAAGTCACGGTGGGGGTTGCGCATGATGCGCCAGCCGTCGCGGCAGTAGTGCTCGAGGGGGTCGCGGTCGCGCTCGAGGATCTCGGGATGGCGCTCGAGGTACATCGTCCGGTCGAAGGCGCCGCTGGCCTCGACGACCGCCATGGCGCAGGCGAGGGACTCCTCGTCCTCGGCCCACGGGCCTCGACCATGGTCGACCAGGGGGGCCTGGCCGGCGTCGGTCACCGCGGCCGGGAGCCCCTCGGCCAGGGCCCGGGCGACCACCTCGTCGCGGGGGGGCGGGGGGGGGGGGCGCCCCCCCCCCCCCCCCCCCGCGCCCCCGCGGCGGGCCGCCCCCCCCCCCCGCCGCCGGGCGGCCCCCCGGGCGGGGCGCCCCGGGGCCAGGGCCGGGGCCACCCCCTCGTGGCGCGCGGCCGGGGCGGCCGCGCGCCACCGCGACACGAGCTCGTACCAGCCGGGCAGGAACTCCGCCACGGCACGGTCAGGGTCGCCCACGGGGGGCCAGGCGGAGTGGTCGTGCTGCTCGGTCACGACGGGCTCCCCCCGTCGACGGCGGCGAGGACGGCGCGGCGCGCCCGGCGGGCCACGCGGTCGCCGGCGCGCCCGTCGGGCACCTCGGTCCAGGCGGCCCGGGCCCGCGCGAGGCGCGCGCGGGTCATCTCGTCGAGGGCCTCCTCGGGCCGGGTCAGCTCGTCGAGCGCGGTCCGCAGCCCCGTGGCGTCGCGGCACACGCGGCCCGGGAAGACCCGGTCGAGGTCGTGGATCGGCTCGACCGGCGGGTCGAGGTCGGGCAGCAGGCTGACGACGCGTCTGCCGAGGGTCGCCATGGTCACCGCCACGCCGTGGGCGTCGGTGAGCACCGCGTCGGCTGCGCGGAGCACGGCCTCCGTCGTGGGGGCCACGTGGGGGGACAGGTCGAGGGCCCACGGCTCGGTTGCCCGCGACCAAACCCGGGACAGGTCGGTGCGGGCCTCCCGGATCCCGACGGCCCAGCCGGCACCCTCGGACCACGACCGCAGCACCTCGACGGTCTCCGGACCCGGCGGGGCGTCGAGCGCGGGCCCCACCGGGCAGACCAGCAGCAGCGGCCGGCCGGCCAGCCTCTCCCGGAGCTCCCGCTCGCCCCGGCGCACGTCGGCGGGCAGCGCGGCCTCGTCACGGACGAGCAGGTCGCGCGCGGGTGCCCCGACCCGCCACACGTCGGCGTACCGCGACGCCCGGTGGGCCGCGGTGACGGCGACGTGGTCCATCGACGAGACCGCGAGGTAGGTCCACGACGTCGGCTCGGGTGGGCGGGTGTCGGCGCCCGGGGGCAGCGGCCGCAGGGCGCTCCAGGGGAGCAGGTGCGGGTGGTCGCCGAGGACGTGCACGGACCGTCGGTTCAGGAGCAGCCGGTAGCCGAGGGTCCGGTGGGGGTGCTGGGTCACGAAGACCTGGCCGCAGCGCACGACGTGCTGCAGGCCCTCCTCGGAGGCGAGGGGCACCTCCGTGACGCGCTCGCCCTCGAGGCCGAGGCGCCGGCCCCGCGTCAGGAGCACCTTGTGCACGGTCGGGTCGGCCGCGACCGCCTCGAAGACCGCGCGCGTGGTCGGCGGGAGGTCGTCGGTCTCGGGGTCGACCGGGAAGGCCCACCAGTGGTCGAACAGCGGCGTGTCGCGGTCGAGGTCACGGACCGCGGCGCGGTCGGGGCGGCGGTCGGCGGGCCGGTCCTCGGTGATGGCGAAGCTGCGGGTGAGCTTGTCGTGGGGGGCCGTGCGCAGCAGGTGCGCCTCGACGGGGTCGAGGTCCGCCTCGGCTGCGACGGCCCCGACGCGGTCGCGCCAGTGCCGCAGCCCGGGCACGTCGTAGTGGTTCTGGTACAGGAAGTAGCGCTTGAGCAGCGGGAAGCCCTGCTCGAGCAGCGTGAAGTACTCCTCGGTGAACAGCGGGTGGAAGGGGTGCACCGCGGGCAGCCACGTGTCGAACGGGTGGCCGCCGGCCAGCAGCGTGTGGGTGAGCCCGATCTCGTACTTGTGGATGATCGCGGCCTTGCCCCGCTGCCGGTGCACCGAGGAGAGCAGCCGGACGAACCCGTCGTCGTCGAGGACCGGGCGCCGGTAGGCCAGGAAGTAGCTGCCGACGTGGAAGTCGTAGACGTCGTCGTCCTCCCAGCGGGCCAGCTCGTGCCGGCGTACGTCGTCGAGCGGGAGGGGCCGCCTGAACTGGTTGGACGGGGCGTCGACGGTGGCGGCGAGGCCCTTGGTGGCCTGGAGGCCCCACCAGTCGCAGGCCCGCGCGTCCATCCGCTCGAAGACCGCGTCGAGCGGGCGGAGCAGGTAGCAGGAGTCGTTGACCAGGAGCAGCTCGTCGTAGGAGCGGACGACGTCCCAGCCGACCAGCTCCTGGGCGAGCATCGCGTAGGAGCCGAAGTCGTAGCAGCCGTGCCGCACCGCCCACGCTCCCCGCGTGATGCCGTCGAGCTTGGCCAGCTCGCGCTGCGGGAGGTAGCCGTCGCACAGGTAGTAGACGTCCGCGAAGCGGCTCAGCTCGCGGACGTAGTGCACCACCGTGTCGTCGACCACGCCCTGGGCGTCGAACCCGGCGAAGAGGCAGACGCGGCGCACCGGTCGGTCCTGGGGCAGCTCCCAGCCACTGCCCTCGGCGAGCTCGACCGGTCGGCCCGGGAACCCGGCCGGCCGTCCGAGGACCAGGTGGTGCACGAACGGGTTGACCAGCTCGACCGCAGGGTCGAGCCGGGTGCACCAGTACCACCACGTGTCGAAGCCGCGGCAGGGCCGGTGCAGTCGTCGCCAACCGACGCGGCAGAAGTGCGCCACCGGGTCCTCGTCACCGACGTCACCGGCCTGCGCGAGGTACAGGTCGCGGTCGAAGGCACCGCTGGCCCTGACCAGTTCGACGTCGCGCAGCAGCTGGGGGTCGTCGGCCGCGGGAGGCGCCTGCTCGAGCTGTCCGACGGAGCGGGCGGTCGTGCTGCGGTCCTCGAGGTCGGCGATGACGGGACCGGGTGGCTCACCGGCCCCGACCCCGTGGGCGAGCCAGTGGTCCATCGGGTCGTCGCCGTCGGCGAGGCCGGCCCGGGCGGCGTACCAGTCGGCGTCGAACCAGCCGGACCGCCGGACGAAGTCGGCCCGGACGTCCGGCGGGACGACGTCCTCGCAGGCTGGGACAGGCACCCTCATGCCTGGTCCGGCTGCTCGGCCCCGGTCTCGCCGAGGAGGTGCGCCACCAGGGGGTTGCGTCCGCTCTCGGCCACCCCGGGGTGCTCACGCAGGAAGCGCCGGGTGTCGAAGTCGGGGGAGGGGTCCCAGCCGAGCTCGGCGCCGTGCCGCAGGAAGTGCAGGGCCGGGTCGAGCGAGGTCGTGACGACCTCGGGGTGCTCGAGGAGGTAGAACGCAGGGTCGAAGAGGTCGGACCCGCGGACCAGGTCGAGCTGGTCCCGCTCCGGGTCGGGACGCCCGGCGGCGCGGCGTACCCGGCCGGCGACCCGGGACCCCACGGTCGGGGCCGAGAGCAGGTCGGCGGCGGCGGAGGCGAGCCGGAGGCCGCGCTGACGCAGCCGGCGGCGTCGCACCTCGCTCGCGGCGAGGGCCTCGGCGGCCTCCTCCTGCTGACGTCGCGCGAGGGCGAGCTCCGCCCGGCACGTCGCCAGGTCCTCGGCGAGCTCCTCACAGCGACACTCGGTCGGCAACGACTCCTCCTCGATCAACTGGCAACGACGGCGCATCGACGGCGCGCCCTGCTGCGGCGTCGCGACATGGTAGTCGCCGGCCCGGCGGTCGACGACGGCGCTCTCCGGGGTCAGGAGCGCTCGAGGGCGGCCGGTTCGACCTCGAGGGTGGAGGGCCAGCGGCGTACCAGGGCCAGGCCGAGCGCGACCACGGCGCGGACGAGGTAGAGCGCCGCCCGGGCGGGGGACTGGCTGGCCACCCCACCCGCGCGCGGCAGCATCACGACGGGGACCTGGGTGACCGCGCACCCGGTGCGCAGGGCGATCACGAGGGACTCGACCGTGTCGCCGAGGTACTCGGCCGGGTAGTGCACGGCGAAGGTCGTCATGGCGCGGCGGTTGACGACCCGGAACCCGCTGGTGACGTCGGTCAGGCGGGTGCCGGCGAGCCTGCTCAGCACCACGGCCAGCATCCGCATCGCGAGGCCACGGGCCAGGCCGACCCGGTAGTCGCCGAGCCCGGCGAAGCGGGCGCCGATGACGATGTCGGCGCCGCGCCCCTCGCCGGTGCCACCCGGGGGGGCCGCCCCGGAGGTCCCGCCGAGGTCGAGCGCGTCGACGAGGTGAGCCAGGTAGGCCGGGTCGTGCTGGCCGTCGGCGTCGACCTGGGCCGCGACGTCGTACCCGTGCCGGACCGCGTAGCGGTAGCCGGTCCGCATGGCACCGCCCACCCCGAGGTTGTAGGGGAGCTGGCACACCAGCGCACCGGACTCCCGGGCGCGGCCGGCGGTGTCGTCGCCCGACCCGTCGTCGACGACGAGCACGTCGTAGTGCGGGTGGGCCTCGCGGAGGGTCTGGACGGTCGCTCCCACGGTGGCGCTCTCGTTCCACGCCGGGACGATGACCAGCACGCGCGGCGACGTGGAGCGGGCTGGCATGCGGCGCATCCTACGGACGCTCGTGCCGTCGCCGCGTCCGGCCCGTCGGCGGGCGCCGGTGGGCTAGGGTCTGGGGTTGCCACCACGTGGGACGTCCACGACGGGGCAGCCCGTGGCGCCAGGAGGGCTCGGACATGCAGGTCGTGGTCACCGGGTTCGGCCACAGCGGAACCGCAGCCGTCGCGTCGGAGCTGCGCGGCGCGGGACTCCCGCTCGGTGGGCACGGTGAGCCGTCCACCTCCGGGTGCGACCGGCCCACCGACGACGACGTCCACCGGGTCCTCGACGCCGTGCACGCGAGGCACGGTGACGACCGGGCTGCCGCCGAGACCGTCCTGCACCACGTCGGGGTCGACCAGTGGCGGGCACTGCGCCAGCTCGCCCGGACCCGCGAGGTCGCCCACGACGTCTGGGGCTTCGCCGACCCGCTGGCGGTGTCGCTGCTCGGGGTGTGGAAGCACGTGCTGCCCGATGCGCGCTTCGTGCTCGTCTTCCGCGAGCCGCGGCACTGCGTGGCGTCGTTGACCGCGTGCGACGGCGAGCACGGGCCGTACGCCGACGGCGTCGACGCGGCGGTGCGCCGCTGGTGCACCGCCAACCGCTCCCTGGTGTCGTTCGCCCGGGCGCACCCCGACGACTGCGTGGTCGTCGACCACGCCGACCTGGTGCAGGGCAAGGAGGTGGCACAGGAGCTCCGGGAGCGGCTGGGCGTGCCCCTCCGACCCGGCGCGGCGAGCCGTGGTGCGGGGACCGTGGGCGGGGCTCCCGCACCTCGCAGCACGCCCGCCGTCGACCCGGTCGCCCCCGTGCTCGACCCGCGCCTGCAGCAACGGCTCGAGGAGACGTGGACCGACCTGCTCGAGCTGGGCGGACGGAGCGCGGCATGAGTGCCGAAGACCCGACTGCCGGGGGCAAGGGCACCAGCGGCAACCGGGACCACGACGTGGTCCTCGAGCGCGAGGCGGAGCTGCTGCGCGCAGAGGTCGCCCACCTGCGGGCGCGGTTGGCCGCGGCGGAGGCGGAGTCGGCCCGGCCGGCGGCCCAGCGCGGGGGGCCGGAGCAGGCGGGTCGGCGTGCGCGGGAGGACCTGCTGTGGCTCCTCCGGCGGCTGGAGTCCAGTCCGGCCCGTCCCCTGCTGCGGCGGCGCGCGGGGTACCGACGGCTCCTGCGCACCTACCTGCCGACCGACGGCGCGTGAGCATGCCTCCATCGGAGCGGGTCCGCTGGGAGGCGCACCACGAGACCGGCGAGGCCTCTGCCCGGCGCCTCGACGGCGCCGGTGAGCTCCTCGTCGAGGACCCCCGGACCTTCCGCTGGTCCCTGCTCGACGCTCGTCCGGACCTCCCCGTCGTCGTCCGGCTCCCGGCCGGGGCGACCGCCGCGGACGTGCGCCGGGTGCTCGGCCCGGTGCTCGGGCGGCTGACGGAGCACGACCGCCTCGTCGGCGCGGACGACGACGTGCGTCGCCAGCTCGTCGAGGAGGACGGTGTGCCAGCGGCGGCCTGGACGACCGAGGTGCCGCCTGACCGGTCCTCGGCCGGCGTCCGCGGCGCCAAGGGTCGGACGCTGGCCTGCGCGGCTGCCGTGGCGGAGGAGCTGCGTCGGCTGGACGCGCTCCAGCAGGCGGCCCTGCAGGTCGAGGTGGTCGGCGGGGATGGCGCTGCGGCGCCCGTGCGCCAGGCCTCCGGCCTCACGGTCCGGCGGCACGGGCTCGCCACGGCTCCGGACGCGCTGTTCGTCCCGCGCCCGCACGTCGTCGTCGCCTGGCTGCCCGAGGGCGGCTGCTCGGCGACGGAGGCCACCGCGGAGCTCGGCCTCGCCGGCGGACGGATCGGCCCCGGCAAGCACCTGGTGGTCCGGGCGACGGTCGTGCCGGAACCCGGCGGGCGCGACGTCCTCGGGACGTCCGAGCTGCTCGAGGCCGTCGACCGCGTGCTGGGGGGCGCCGGGCACCTCGCGGAGCTCCGCTCTGTCCGCGCGCCCGGGCACGCGTGTGCCCGGGACGTGGTCCTGGTCCTCATGGTGCTCGGACCGGGGGACTCGTCGTGAGGATCGTCGTGCTCGCCAACGACGTGGTGCCGGGCATGGGCATGCCGGTCGCCGCTCCTGGGCTCCGGGCGTGGGGCCTGGCCGAGGGGCTGCGCGGGCTGGGTCACGAGGTGCTGCTGGCGGTGGACGCCTGGGCCGTGGGCCAGGCGTGGCGCGGAGCGGTCCCGCCGCCTCGCCCCCGCGGGTGCGTGGTGCTGGCGCCGCGCCAGGTCTCGACGCTGGCGCGCACCCGGGGCTTCGACCGGTTGGTCATCACCAACTCCAACCACATCGACCGCATCGGCGACCTCGGTCGGTGCCAGCTGGTCTACGACTTCTTCGCCCCGAAGATGCTCGAGCTCGCCGAGAACGTCGGCCGGGCTGACCAGGAGGCGGCGATGGCCTCGTTGCGCGAGCGCAAGCTGCAGGCCCTGGGACGCAGCTCGGCGATCATCGTGAACGGCGCCAAGAAGCTCGACTACGCCCGGGAGTGGGCCCAGCTGGCCGGACGGGCCGAGGTCCCGATGGCGGTGGTCAACCCGGGGCTGCCCCCGTTGGCGCCC
The DNA here is from genome assembly GCF_006346315.1 of Nocardioides litoris. Lineage (GTDB taxonomy): Bacteria > Actinomycetota > Actinomycetes > Propionibacteriales > Nocardioidaceae > Nocardioides > Nocardioides litoris. The sequence continues at coordinate 323,833 of NZ_VDMR01000004.1, forward strand.
GACCCTGCCCCCACCGACCGCCTGCAGATCATCGTCTCCGGCTACCTGCAGCCGTGGTCGCGGCCCGGCGCGTGGGTCGAGGCGGTGCTGCCGCTGATGGACGCGGGCCTGGTGGACCTGCACCTGATCGTCGGCGAGCACTGGGCCTCGCGCTACGACTCCGCACGCGCCTCCGACCTCATCGACCGCCTCGCCACCCACCCGCGGGCGGTGCGGCACGGGCTGCTCGACTTCGAGGACTTCCGCAGGCTGCTCTCGCGGTGCCACGTCAACGTCGACGTCTTCGAGCGCAACCCCGAGCGCGAGCTGGCCATGGTCACCCGGTCGCTCGTGGCCCTGTCGGCCGGACTGCCGACGATGCACGTCGACTTCACCGAGGTCAGCCCGTGGATCGCCGAGCACGACGCCGGCTGGCTCGTCCCCGAGGGCGACGTCACCTCGGTGCGGGAGATCCTGCGCAGCGTCGCAGTCGACCGGTCCCTGCTCGACGCCAAGCGGGCCGGTGCCCGGAGCATCGCCGAGAACATCACCGAGCCCCGCGTCGCCGCCGCCCCGCTCGACCGGCTGCTGCGGCGGGGCGACGAAACGTCGGCGTAACACCAGCGCCGAAGACGTTCCACCGCCGTAACAGCCACCTCGGCCCAGCGAAATACCGCGCGGCGAGGGTTCTCGACGTACGAGGCGGCGTGGTGCCGATGGACGCCACCCCGCCGCCCACCCGAGCAATCCCTTCCCACATGGAGGTCCTGTGGACGGCTATTACGCCTTCATGCTCATCGCGACCGCGTTGGTGCTGATGATGACGGTGCCCGCGCTGGCGCTGTTCTACGGCGGCATGACGCGGTCGAAGTCCGTGCTCAACATGATGATGATGAGCTACGTCGCCGCCGCGATCGTCGGCATCCTGTACGTCGCGATCGGCTGGTCGATGGGCTGGAGCGGTGACGCCGAGAGCGGGGGCACCTTCTTCGCCAACCCGTTCGACCTCTTCTGGCTCAAGGACGTCCCGACGGACACCTACGTGTTCGTGATGTTCCAGATGACCTTCGCCATCATCACCTGCGCGCTGATCAGCGGCGCGGTCGCGGACCGGATGAAGTTCTCGGCCTGGCTGGTCTTCGTGCCGATCTGGGCGGTCGTCGTCTACTTCCCGCTGGCGCACATGGTTTTCAGCTGCACCGCCGACTCCCTCATCTGCGGTCGCATCGGCGCCCAGGACTACGCCGGCGGCACGGCGGTGCACATCAACGCCGGTGTCGCGGCGCTGGTGCTCGTGCTGCTGCTCGGCAAGCGGACCGGCTGGCCCAAGGACAAGATGCGGCCGCACAACCTGACCCTCACCATGCTCGGCGCGGGCCTGCTCTGGTTCGGCTGGTACGGCTTCAACGTCGGCTCGATCGTCGTCGTCGACCAGGACATCCCGGCCGAGATGGGTCGCACCTTCGCCAACACCACCCTGGCCACCATGGCCGCCATCCTCGGCTGGCTCGCCGTGGAGCGGGTCCTGCACGGCAAGGCCACCTCACTCGGCGCCGCGTCGGGCATCGTCGCGGGCCTCGTGGCCATCACCCCGGCCGCCGGAGCCGTCGACATCTCCGGTGCCGTGGCCATCGGCGTCATCGCCGGCGCGGTGTGCGCCTGGGCCGTCGGCCTGAAGTTCAGGCTCGGGTTCGACGACTCCCTCGACGTGGTGGGTGTGCACCTCGTCGGCGGCATCGTCGGCACCGTCCTCATCGGGGTCTTCTCCACCGCGGACGGCGCGGGAGGTGTCGACGGCCTGCTGTACGGCGGCGGGGCCGACTCCCTGGTCGACCAGACCCTGGGTGCGCTCGTGGCCATCGCCTACTCCGGCGTCCTGACCCTCGTCATCGGTCTGGCCCTGAAGTACACGATCGGCCTGCGGCTCGACGTCGACGACGAGGTCGGCGGCATCGACCTGGCCGAGCACGGGGAGAACGCCTACGACCTCCACTCGGGGAGCTTCAGCTCCGCCGGCGGCGGCACGGGTGTGCTCGCCAAGTCCACGACCAGCCCCCTGACCAAGAACGAAGGTGCCTCGGCATGAAGCTCGTGACCGCGGTGATCAAGCCGCACAAGTGGGAGGACGTCCGCGAGGCGCTCGAGACCTTCGGCGTCACCGGGATGACCGTGAGCGAGGTCTCGGGCTACGGCCGCCAGAAGGGACACACCGAGGTCTACCGCGGCGCGGAGTACGACATCGCGCTGGTGCCCAAGATCCGCATCGAGATCGTGGTCGACGACGCCGACGCCGACGACGTCGTGGGGATCGTGGTCAAGACCGCGCAGACCGGGCGCATCGGCGACGGCAAGGTCTGGGTGAGCCCGGTCGAGACCGTCGTGCGGGTCCGCACCGGCGACAAGGACGAGGCCGCCCTCTGACCCGCGGCTCCCCGGCCGTCGATGCCCAGCGACCCCTGCGGGTCGCTGGGCGTCGACGCGTCCGGGGGCGGCTCAGCTGCCGGGCTCGACCCCCGTACGCCGACGCACGAGTGCCAGGACGTCGTCGAGCAGGCGGCGGGCCCGGACCTCGTAGGAGTGGTCGCGGGCGAGCTCGGTGGCGATCCGGCGTCGTTCGTCGAGAGCAGGGAAGAAGCGGTCGGGTGAGCGCACGGCGTCGAGCAGGTCGACCTCGTCGAGGGAGTGCACGAGCCCGCCCAGCACCGCGCGGGCCTCGGGACGGTCGGTGAGGATGCGGGCGCCCGTGGCGGCCGCGCGGAACAGTCGGCTGCTCAGCGGACCGGCGTGGCGGCGCGTCGCGGGGTGCTCGTAGAGGACGACGGCCGCGGAGTCGAGGGCCTGGCGGAGGGCCTTGTCGCCGCGGCCGAGCATCGTCGTGACCGTCACGTCACTGGGGAGCACGGCCCGGACGTGGGCGGCCTCCGGGTCGGTCGCGTTGCTCAGGACCAGCAGGTCGTGGGTCCCGTCGGAGGTGTGGGCCGGGTCGAACCACCGCTGGTCGAAGGCGGGCAGCAGCGGCTGCACCTCCAGGCCCCACGCCTCGGACCGGGAGCGGGCCCAGGACGCGTCAGCGGCGTACACCAGGTCGAAGCCCGCCGCCTCGGACGGCGAGACCTGCTCCTGGTGCCCGACGACCCAGAGCAGGTTGGCCAGCCCCGGACGTGGCTGCACGGAGTCCTGGCCGCGCAGCACCAGCAGCACGTCGTCGAGGTCGCGGGTGCCGCGCGCGCGCAGGTCGCGCGTGTCGACGGCCACCCGTTGGTCGAGCCGTTCCAGCTCGCGGGCGATCGCTCGCGCCTCGGAGGAGCCGGCGTTGCGGTCGGCCGCGTTGCCGACCGCAGAGGTGTCGATCGTCCAGCGCAACCGCGGCGGCCGCTCGGCGAGCCGCAGGCGCAGGGCCGGTGCGGTCACGACCGCCCGCGGCACCAGGAGACCGGGTCCGTCGCCCGGGGGCGCGGACGCCCGGTTGCGTCGGGCGACCACCTCGAAGCCCGCGGCGCGCCAGAGCTCGTCAGAGCCCGGCGGCGGGACGGGGTGCCGTCGCTCGAGCTCCCGCGCGCCCGCGTCGTACCCCGGGTCGTCGGTGAGGTCGCTGGCCCGGACCCGGGCCGTGGCGTCGGTGGCGAGCACGACGCGGCCGCCGGTGCGCAGGCCGAGGTCGGTCTCGGCGACCCCGTCGGGCAGCGCCGGGTCGAGCCCGCGGGCGTCGAGGAGCAGGGCCGCGCGCGCCACCACCACCGGGCCGAACGGTGCCGGCACCTGCCGCCGGTCGAGCGGTGTCGCGTCGGCGACGGGGTGGCCACCGAGGAGACCCTCGGGCCGGGTGCAGGTGCCGAAGGAGGCGCCCGCGGAGAGGACGGCGCCGCCGGGATGGGTGACCAGGAGCGGCTGCACGAGGTCGACCTGCGGGTCGTCCAGCACGTCGGCGGCCCGGACCACGGATCCGCGCTTGAGCCGGGTCCGGGGGCGGACCAGTGCCACCCGGTCACCGGTCGAGGCGACCAGGCCGAGGTCCAGCTCGAGGCTCGTCGTCAGCTCGCCGGGCGCCTCGAGCAGGCGGACGTCGGCGAGGAGCGAGGCCAGGGTCCGCAGCACGCGGCGTCGACCGGGCTCGAGGGCGCCGGCCACGACCACGAGCTCCACCCGGGCGGCGCGGGGTCGGCCGCGGATGCCGAGGCACCAGCTCACCGCCGTGCGGACGTCGTCGTCGCGCGTGGCGACGACCACGCTGACGAGGTCGGGGTCGCGAGCCCGGTCCGCGGCGGCATCCCAGTCGAGGAGGACGGGGGCGGCCGCGCGTGACCGTTCCATGGCCAGGCTGGGTCCGGGGGGCGGGTCCTCGGGCCGGCCCGGGCGGTCGAGCACGTCCGCGCCGTACCGGGCGGCCACCCGGAGCAGCAGGTCGAACCAGGCGCCACCGCCGCTGACGTCCGTCGCTGCGGGCCCGCCGACCGCGTGGTACGCCGGTCGTCGTACGACGACGAGGCCGGTCTCGGCCGGGGGGAGGTGGAGCAGGTCGCCCGCGTCGAGCGACGGGCGGGTCGGAGCGCCGCGGCCGACGGTGGTGACCACCGCCCCGGACCGGCTGCCGGTCAGGTGCTCGACCGCGGCCCGCAGGTGCCCGGGCCGCCAGGGGGAGTCGGGGTCGAGGACGGCGAGGCTTGCGCCGGTCGCCGCGCTCGCGGCCGCCGCGAGCGCGGCGACGGTCCCGGGCTCCTGCACGGCCGGGTCGAGGGACACGACGCGCACCCGGGGCTCGTGGTGGGCGATCCCGGCGAGCACGGACGCGGTGTCGTCGGTGGAGCCCTCGTCGACGGCGACCAGCTCCCACGACGCGGGCACCTCGGCCCGCACCTGGTCGAGCAGCTCCCGCAGCACCGGTGCGCGGTCGGTGGCGCGGAGCAGGACCGACACCAGGGGGGCCTCGCCGGGAGAGGAAGGCACGTCCGTCGCGGCGCGGCCGGCCCCGCCCGCCCGGCGGCCGTCGACCACCTCGGCGGGCTCGTGCAGGGCTCGGAAGGCGGCCTCGCGGAACCGGCCCCACGTGAGGCGGGGCGCCGCCGGCGGCGAGGGGAGGGGCGTCGACGCCCCGGCGTGGAAGACCCAGGTGGCGAGGACCCCGCCCTCCTCCACCCGGACCCGGTTGCCGCGCTCGTCGAGGATCCCCTCGACCGCGGTGTAGAGCTGCTCGACCCCGACGAGGGGGTGCGGAGTGCGTCGGCGCGCCTGCGGATCGTCGAGGAACCAGAGCAGCGGGTGGGCGTGGTGCGCCGACGCCGACCCGTCGGGGTCGAACCACGCCGGCTCGAAGAGGGGGTGCGGCGACAGGGTGCGGTCGGCCAGCAGCTCGTCGGCGGCGGCCCAGGGGCCGTCGACGTGGTGGCCGACCTGCTCGCCGATCCACTCCAGGTCGAGCAGGCCGCAGCGGACCAGGGTGAGGCGGTCGGCCCGGCTGGGGCTCACGGTCGCTGCTCGGCGGAGCTCCCGCAGCGAGGCGGGACGGGGCAGGTCGACCATCAGCCGGTGCGGTAGGCGAGGAGTCGGCCCGCCGGTCGGATCGGCCACGGGGCGGGCCGGGCGATGTGGGACGGACGCTCGGCGTAGGAGGTCTGGGTGCGTTCGAGGTAGGCCCGCACGCCGTCGAACTCGCGGGGGTAGCGCTGCTCGCAGGCGGCCAGCAGGGAGTCGGCCCCGAGGTAGTAGGGGTCGTAGCGGAGCGTGTCGACCTTGACCAGCGGGAGGCGGGCGCCGTCGAGGGCGGCGTCAGCGAGGCCCGCGGCCGGGTTGAACGCGGCGAAGAGGCGCAGGAACCGCTTGAGCGTGACGACCGAGCGGGGCAGCTCCCAGTGGTGCAGCGCGGCCCACCGGGCGCGGGCGAGGCCGAGCCGCGCCTCGCGCTCGTCGTAGTCGAAGTAGGTGTCGTAGGTGAACCCCGCGGCGGTGAACGTCGCCGACATGCCGACCTCGTAGTGCTTGATGACCTGGGCCCGCACCGACCGCGGGGTCATGTCACGCCAGAAGTCCTGGAAGGCCCGGGAGCCCGCCAGCCAGGGACGCACCACGAAGAAGTAGCTCTGCAGGTGCGGAGCCGGGCGGTTGTTGCGCGACATGCCCCAGAAGTCGACCGGTCGGTCGACCATGGCCGCGAAGATCTCGGGATAGGGCCGCAGCGGGCCGATGAAGGAGTCGTTGCACACGACCACCTCGTCCCAGCGCGTCAGGTCGCCGGCCACGTCGAGGCCGACCTTGTAGCTGAAGAAGTCGTAGCCCTCGTTGCGCCGCTCGACGAGCCGCGCCCGCGCGGACAGGAAGGCCCGCGCCTCCGCGCCGAGCTCGGCGGTCGTGACCACGACGAGCTCGTCGGTGGCCTCGGCCAGTGCGGTGACGTGGCGACGGGTGTGCGGTGCCACCTCACCCCGAGGGTCGAAGTGGGCCATCACTGCGAGTCTCTTCACCGACGTCCCTCCTCTCCGGGCCGCAGCATAGGTGCAGGAGCGACGCGGCCCGGCCCAGGGTCGGCGAAGCCCGCCGCCGTGAGACGTCCGGTGCGTTAACGCGGTCGTAACATCTCGCGCGCAGGGTTGCTGCCCGTGTCCTCCCTCGTGCTCCACCCGGCGCCGGCCGGGTACGCCCCGGTGCTCGCGATCGACTCCGGCACCACCGCGTGGTTGCTCGTCGCGACCGCGCTGGTGCTCCTCATGGCCCCCGGCCTCGCGCTGTTCTACGGCGGCATGGTCCGCTCCAAGGGCGTCCTGAACATGATGATGATGACCTTCGGCGCGCTCGCCGTGGTCGTGGTCGTCTGGACGCTGGTCGGCTACTCGATCGCCTTCGGTGACGACGTCGGCCTGGGCCTGCTCGGCGACCCCACCCAGTACGCCGGCCTCGGCCAGCTGCTGGAGGAGGGGAGCAACGGCGAGTCGGCGTACCCGCTCATCCTGTTCGCGATGTTCCAGGGCCTGTTCTGCGTCATCACCGCGGCGCTGGTCTCGGGCGCGATCGCCGACCGGGCCCGGTTCGGAGCGTGGATGGTGTTCGTGGCCGCGTGGACGGTGCTGGTCTACGCGCCCGTCGCGCACTGGGTCTTCGACTTCTCCTCGGGCGAGCACGTCGGCGGGTGGCTGGCCAACCGGGTCGGCCTCGTCGACTTCGCCGGCGGCACCGCGGTCGAGATCTGCTCGGGCGCCTCGGCGCTGGCCCTGGCGCTGGTGCTCGGGCCGCGGGTCGGCTTCGGCCGTGAGCCCATGCGCCCCCACAACCTGACCCTGGTCATGCTCGGCGCCGGCCTGCTGTGGTTCGGCTGGTTCGGGTTCAACGCCGGCTCGGCCCTGGCCGCGGACCACCGGGCCGCGGTCGTGCTCACCACCACGCTCCTCGCCGGGGCGACCGGCACCCTGGGCTGGCTGGCGGTCGAACGGCTGCGCGACGGCCACGCCACCTCGCTCGGCGCCGCCTCGGGCCTGGTCTCCGGCCTGGTCGCCATCACGCCGTCGTGCGGGTCGCTCTCACCGGCCGGCGCGCTGGCCATGGGCGCCCTGGCCGGCGTGGTCTGCGCCTACGCGGTCGGCCTGAAGTACAAGCTGGGGTACGACGACTCGCTCGACGTCGTCGGCGTGCACCTCGTCGGCGGGCTGGTCGGCACCTTCGGCCTGGGCCTGCTGGCCACCTCGGCCGCCCCGACCGGGGTCGACGGCCTCTTCTACGGCGGCGGGCTCGACCAGCTCGGCAAGCAGCTCGTCGGTGGCGGCGCGGTGCTCGTCTACGCGTTCGTCGTCTCCGGCATCATCGGCTGGGTGGTCGACAAGCTGATGGGCTTCCGCATCGACGAGGACCACGAGGTCAGCGGCATCGACCTCGTCGTCCACGCCGAGACGGCCTACGACCTCCACGCCACCGCCGGTGCCCGCTCCAGCGGGCCGTTCCTCGGCACCCCCAGGAAGGACGACGCATGAAGCTCGTGACCGCGGTGATCAAGCCGCACAAGTGGGAGGACGTCCGCCAAGCCCTCGAGGCCGCCGGCGTGACCGGCATGACGGTCAGCGAGGTCTCGGGCTACGGCCGCCAGAAGGGCCACACCGAGGTCTACCGGGGCGCGGAGTACGACATCAGCCTGGTGCCGAAGATCCGGGTCGAGATCGCCGTCGACGACGCCGACGTCGCCGAGGTCGTCGACGCCATCGAGCGCGGCGCGCGCACCGGCCGCATCGGTGACGGCAAGGTCTGGGTCACGCCGCTGGAGAGCGTGGTCCGCGTGCGCACCGGCGACCGCGACGCCGACGCGGTCTGAGGGTGACCGCCGAGGAGCGCGCACAGCGCACGGCCGCGGCTGACGCGCTCTGCTCCTCGGCGTACGCCGGCGCGGGCGGGCCCGACGTCGGGGTGGCCATGGTCGCGGTCGGCGGCTACGGCCGCGGCGAGCTGGCGCCGTGCTCCGACCTCGACGTCGTGCTGGTGCACGACGAGGGCGTCGACCTCGGCGAGCTGGCCGAGCTGGTCTGGTACCCGCTGTGGGACTCCGGCGCCCGCCTCGACCACTCCGTGCGCTCGCTGCCCGAGATGCTCACCGCCGCCGCGGCCGACCACCGGGTCGCCGCGGGCCTGCTCGACGTGCGCCACGTCGCGGGCGACCCCCACCTGACGCTGCGGCTGCGCACGACGACGCTCGCGCAGTGGCGCCGCGACGCCCGCGAGCGGCTGCCGGAGATCCGCAGGGCCACCGAGTCGCGGCACCGGTTGATGGGCGAGCTGGCGCACCTCTCGATCCCCGACCTCAAGGAGGCCGAGGGCGGCCTGCGCGACGCCACGGCCCTGCGCGGGCTCGTGGCCACCTGGCTGGTCGACGTGCCGCACACCGAGCTCGAGCGGAGCCGGCAGGTGCTGCTCGACGTCCGCGACCACGTGCACGACCTCGCCGGGCGGGCCACCGACCGGATCGCGCCCGAGGTGTGGCCCGACCTCGCGGCCCGGCTCGGGCTCGAGGACGAGCGCGGCGACGGCCGGGCGGCCCAGGTGCTCGTGCGCGAGGCCGGGCGCCGGATCACCCACCTGAGCCGCCTGGTCTGGCGCCGGGTCGACGGCGTGCTCGCCCGACCCGGCTCGCCGCGCACCGCCCGGCGACCGGTGCTCGAGCCGCTGGCGCCCGGCGTGGCGCTGTCCAAGGGCGAGGTGGTGCTCGGCAGGGGCGCCGACCCGGCCCGCGACCCCCTCCTGCTCCTGCGCGCCGCCACCGCCGCCGCCGAGCACGGCGTGGCCCTCGCGCCGCCGACGGCCGCGCGCCTGGCCCGGGAGGGCGCCCCGCTGCCCGAGCCGTGGCCCGAGGAGGCCCGTCAGCTGCTGGTGCGCCTGCTGGCCGCCGGCCGCGGGCTGCTCGAGGTCTGGGAGACCCTCGAGGAGACCGGCGCCCTGGGCCGGCTGCTGCCCGAGTGGGAGCGGGTGCGGATGCTCCCGCACGCCTCGGTCATCCACCGCTTCACCGTCGACCGCCACGTCGTCGAGACCTGCATCGAGGCCGCCGCGCTCATCCGCACCGTGGCCCGTCCCGACGTGCTCGTCGTCGCCGCGCTCCTGCACGACATCGGCAAGGGCGGGCTGACCGAGCACAGCGTGGCGGGGGAGCCGATCGCCCGCGCCGTGGCGACCCGGATCGGGTTCGACGCCGAGGAGGTCGACCTCGTCGGCTTGCTCGTGCGCTGGCACCTGCTGCTCGCCGAGACCGCCACCACCCGCGACCCCGACGACCCGGCGACCGTCGAGGTGGTCACCTCGCGGGTGCCCACGGCCGAGGCCCTCTCGCTGCTCATCGCGCTGACCGAGGCCGACGCCAAGGCCACCTCGCCCAAGGCCTGGACCTCCTGGCGCGCCGGCCTGGTCACCGACCTCGCCCGCCGGGCCCGGGCGGCCCTCGACACCGGCGTGGCGCCACCGCCGATCACCACCGACGAGGTGGAGGTGCCGGTCGAGCTGCTCGACGGACGGGCCGACGACACCGTGGTGCTGCGGGTCGAGGCGCTGCCCGACGGCAGCCGGGTCACCGCCGTGGCCCGCGACCGGGTCGGGCTGCTGGCCGACCTGGCCGCCATGTTCGCCCTCCAGCGCCTGCCCGTCCGGGCGGCGCGGGTCTGGGCGCAGGGCGAGCCCGGCGCCGAGGTCGGCGTCTCGGTCTGGGACGTCTCCTCCGACGAGGTCGACCCCGCCGTCCTGCGCACCCGGTACGACGCCGTGGTGGCCGGCCGGCTCGACCCGGGCGCCCGCTTCGCCGGGGCGCTGGCCGGGTCGGGGCTCGAGCCGACCGTCGCCGTCCGTGCCGAGGCGAGCGAGCAGGCCACCGTGCTCGAGGTGCGCGCCGCCGACCGGCCGGGCGCGCTGCACCTGGTCTGCGCCGCGCTGGCCCGGCTGGAGGTGACCGTGCGCTCGGCCCACGTCGACACGCTGGGACCGCAGGCCGTCGACGTGTTCTACCTGCAGGAGTCGGCCGCCGGCGCGCTGTCGGAGACCCGCGCGGCCGAGGCGGCCCATGCGGTCCGGGCGGCGCTCGGCGCGAACTGAGGCGCCCCGGGGCGGCTCAGGGGGCCGGCGGGGTCTTCTTGATGTGGATGCGGCCGGCCTGCAGGTCGACCCGCACCGGCCGGTCGTCGTCGTCGGGGGCCGGGAAGGCCTCGCCCTCGGTCTCCTTGGAGTCGAGGTCCTCCTTCATCCGTGCCCGGGCCGGGTCGAAGACGTCGAACCCACCGAACGCGTTGCCGACCCCGGCCGAGGAGGGTCCGGACTTGCCCAGCCCGCGGTGGCCGACGACGACGGCGACCACGCTCAGGACGAGCAGGGCGGCGACGGTGACGAGGGCGGTGACCACTCCTGAACGGTAACCCGGGCACCGTTACGCTGGGGCGGTTCATCCGGACCCGACCGGGCCCCGGCGCCCCGCGCCGCGCACAGCACGCACCACGACCACCGACGGGACAGCCGTGTTCGCCACCCTCTCCGACCGCCTCGCCGACACGTTCAAGAACCTCCGCGGCAAGGGCCGGCTCTCCGAGGCCGACATCGACGCCACCGCGCGCGAGATCCGCATCGCGCTGCTGGAGGCCGACGTCGCGCTGCCGGTGGTCAAGGAGTTCGTGGCCAAGGTCAAGGAGCGTGCCCGCGGGGCCGAGGTGAGCGGCGCGCTCAACCCGGCCCAGCAGGTCATCAAGATCGTCCACGAGGAGCTCGTCGAGATCCTCGGTGGCGAGACCCGCCGGCTGCGCTACGCCAAGAGCGGCCCGACCGTGGTCATGCTGGCCGGCCTCCAGGGCGCCGGCAAGACGACCCTGGCCGCCAAGCTCGCGCTGTGGGTGAAGGACCAGGGCAAGGCCCCGATGCTGGTGGCCTGCGACCTGCAGCGCCCCAACGCCGTCAACCAGCTGCAGGTCAACGGCGAGCGGGTCGGCGTCCCGGTCTTCGCGCCCGAGCCCGGCAACGGCGTCGGCGACCCGGTCGCGGTCGCGCGGGCCGCGATCGAGGAGGCCAAGCGCAAGCTGCACGACGTCGTCATCGTCGACACCGCCGGCCGCCTCGGCGTCGACGCCGAGCTCATGCAGCAGGCCGCCGACATCCGCGACGCCGTCCAGCCCGACGAGGTCCTCTTCGTCGTCGACGCCATGATCGGCCAGGACGCGGTCGTCACCGCGCAGGCCTTCCTCGACGGCGTCGGGTACGACGGCGTCGTCCTCACCAAGCTCGACGGCGACGCCCGCGGTGGTGCGGCGCTCTCGATCCGCCAGATCACCGGACGCCCGGTCATGTTCGCCTCCGCCGGCGAGAAGATGACCGACTTCGACCTGTTCCACCCCGACCGGATGGCCTCGCGCATCCTCGACATGGGTGACGTGCTCACCCTGATCGAGCAGGCCGAGCGCACCTTCGACCTCGAGCAGGCCAACGCCGCCGCGGCCAAGCTGTCGGGCCAGGGCGGGGAGTTCACCCTCGACGACTTCCTGCAGCAGATGCAGCAGGTCCGCAAGCTCGGCTCGATGTCGAAGATCCTCGGCATGCTGCCCGGCATGGGCCAGATGCGCGAGCAGCTGGAGAACTTCGACGAGCGCGAGATCGACCGGATCCAGGCGATCATCCAGTCGATGACGCCCGGCGAGCGCGCCAACCCCAAGATGATCGACGGGTCGCGCCGGGCCCGCATCGCCAAGGGCTCCGGGCGCACCGTCACCGACGTCAACCAGCTCGTCGACCGGTTCTTCGAGGCCCGCAAGATGATGCAGCAGCTGGCCCGGGGCGGCGGCATGCCGGGCATGCCGGGCATGCCCGGGATGCCGGGCGCCGGCGGCGGCCCGGGCAAGCGCGGCAAGGGCAAGCAGCAGCCCAAGAAGGGCCGCCAGCGCTCGGGCAACCCCGCCAAGGCCGCGCAGGAGGCCAAGGCCGCGCAGGAGAAGGCGGCGGCCGCCAAGGGCAACCCGTTCGGCACCCCCGGCGAGGACATCGACTACGAGAAGGCCGCGGCCAACCTCGAGCTGCCGCAGGACTTCTCGAAGTTCCTGAAGTAAGCCGTGGCCCGTCGCCCGCCCGGCACCGTCCTCGTCGTCGACGGCGCCAACGTCGTCGGGGCGCGTCCCGACGGCTGGTGGAAGGACCGCGCCGGCGCCGCCCAGCGGCTCCACGAGCGGCTGATGACCGCGGCGCTCCCGCACGACCTGGTCGTGCTCGTGCTGGAGGGCCAGGCCAAGGGCGGCGTGCGCGCGGGCCGCGACGCCCACGTCCGCACCGTGCACGCCGGCGGCAACGGCGACGACACGATCGTCGCCGAGACCGAGAAGGCCGCCGTCGCCGGCTCCCGGGTCAGCGTGGTCACCGCCGACCGGATCCTGATGGGGCGCGTGGAGTTCCACGGCGCGACGGTGATGAGCCCGACCTGGCTGCTCGGCGAGCTCGACGACTGAGCCGTCAGCTCCGGCCTAGGGTCTGACCATGAGCGCGCAGCGGTTCACCGGGGTCGTCCTGCCGGGCGAGGAGACCCGTGACCTGTACGTCGTCGACGGCCGCGTCACCTACGAGCCGCAGGCCGGGGCGGAGACGGTGGCGAGCGGCTGGGTCCTGCCGGGCCTGGTGGACGCCCACAACCACCTCGGCATGGACGACGGGGGAGCGGTCGACGAGGAGGAGACCGAGCGGCAGGCCGTGGCCGACCGCGACACCGGGGTGCTGCTGCTGCGCGACTGCGGCTCGCCCGCCGACACCCGCTGGGTGCAGGAGCGCGACGACCTGCCGCGCCTGGTCCGGGCCGGGCGGCACGTGGCCCGCACCCGCCGCTACATCCGGCACTACGCGCACGAGGTCGAGCCCGACGACCTCGCCGGCACGGTGGCCGAGCAGGCCCGGGCCGGCGACGGGTGGGTCAAGCTCGTGGGCGACTGGATCTCCCGCGACGACGGCGACCTCGCGCCGTCGTTCCCGGCCGAGGCGTTCGCCGCGGCCATCGACGCGGCCCACGCCGAGGGCGCGAAGGTGACCGCCCACTGCTTCGGGGTCGACGTGCTCGACGGGCTCCTCGGTGCGGGCATCGACTGCATCGAGCACGGCACGGGCCTGCAGGAGCGCCACCTCGACCTGATGGCCGCGCGCGGCGTCGCGCTGGTGCCGACGGTGCTGCAGACCGACAAGTTCCCCGGCTTCGCCGACGCCGGCCGGGACAAGTTCCCGGCGTACGCCGAGACGATGACCGAGCTGCACGCCCGGCGGCGGGCGACCCTGCTGGCCGCGCACGAGGCGGGTGTCGCGCTGTATGTCGGCTCCGACGGCGGCGGCACCGGCCGGCACGGCTACCTGGCCGAGGAGGTCGCGGCCATGGTGGCGACGGGGCTGCCCGCGGCCGACGTGGTCGCGGCGGCGTCGTGGCGCGGACGGGGGTGGCTCGGGTTCGAGCCGCTGCTGGGCGAGGGCGCCCCGGCCGACTTCGTGGTGCTCGACGCCGACCCGCGGGTCGACCTCGACACCCTGGCCCGGCCCGCGTGCGTCGTGCTGCGGGGCGCGGTGGTGGCGACCCGCGTCTGAGGCGGTCTAGGGGCGTGCGGGCCGGGTCAGCCAGAGGACCCCGGTGACGACGAGGACCACGAGGCCGGCCAGGCCGAGGACGGTCGAGCCGCCGATGGCCAGGACGAGGCCTGCGGCGATGCGGTCGCCCGACGGGACCTCGCCGATCCGCACCCGGGCGTCCGTGCCGTTGCCCGAGGCGGTGCAGTCGAGCACGACGTCGCCGGCGCCGGTGTCGAAGCGCTCCCGGGCCGTCCACTCGTTGACGGTGGTGGTGCTCGAGACCGGGCGCAGCTCGACGGTGGCGCCGTCGGCGTCGGTCGCCGTGCAGGAGACCTGCCGGCCGTCCTCGGTGAACAGCGCACGCTCCTCGCCCGGAGGCACCTCGACCATCACCGGTCCCTGGCCGACGGTCACCACGGCGTCCTCCTGGGCCAGCGGAGCGAGGGCGAGGAACAGTCCCCCGGCCAGGGACGCCGCCGCCAGGACCAGCAGGAGGACGCCGACGCCGAACCACCGGGCGCGGGGTCGGGGCTTGCCGGCGGGCGGCTGGGGCGGGGCGGCGTACGGCGGGGTCATGCCCTCCGGGGTGCCCGCTCGGTGGCGGGCCGAACCAGCGCCTCGTCGGGCACGTACGTCACGAGCGCGTGGTTGCGCTTGACCAGCTCCTCGCCGACGGTGCGGCCGGTGCGCTTGTCGATGACGGTGCGCCAGATCTCGTTGTGCCGGTAGACCTGCCGCTCCGCGCCAGCGCCGTACGCCGTGAACCCCTCGGCCCGGGCCTCGACCCGGTAGGAGCGGTCGACCGGCCGGTCGGCGCGCAGCTCGCCGCGCAGGTGCCGCTCGCCCACCCAGGTGCGGAGCTGGAAGGTGGTGTCGGTGTCGTTGCGGACGACCAGGTCGACGTAGTTGTAGACGATCGAGCAGCCGACGCCCCACGGCAGCACCCGCCCCTTGTCGGGGAACGGGTCGAAGGAGTGCTCGCTGCGCTCGACGACGGTGAGCGGGGAGTGGAGCACCATCCAGTGCACCAGGTTGGCCAGCTGGCAGATGCCGCCGCCGACGCCCGGCGCGGCCCGGCCGTTGGAGAGCCGCATGCCGGCGACGTACCCCTTGCGGGCGGTGCAGCTGCCGACGACCTTGTTGAACGAGAACGTCTCGCCCGGTCGCAGCACGATCCCGTCGGTGCGGGCGGAGGCGAGGCGCAGGTTGGTGACCTTGCCGTGCTGCAGCGCCATCTCGTCCTCCGACAGCTCGCGCACCAGCAGCGACCCGTGCTGCTTGACCCGCACCGGGAGGTCGGTGGTCTCCCGGCTGGTCGCCCAGGTGACGTCGGAGCGCAGCCACTGCACCTGGCGGCGGGCCTGGTGGGCGCGCACCGCCCACGGGTAGAGCCACGGGTGGCGCTGGGAGAGCCGCGGCGTGGGTGGCGGAGGCGGTGCGGGTGGCGCCGCGACGATCGCGCCGTCGAGGAGCTGGTCGGTGGTGGTCATGCCCGTACGACGCAGCGGGGACCGCAGGTTGTTGCGGTCGAGGACGAAGAATCCGCTGAGGACGCCTCAGCGGGCCCGGCGGCGCCCTCGCGCGGCGCCGGTGGTGAGCGGCCCGAGCTCGAGCGTGGTGCCCTGGACCCGCGCGCCGGCCGTCCACCGGGTGCGCCCGCGCAGCGCCCGGTCGCGCAGGTCGAACGCACCCGCGGTGTCGAGCTGGAAGAGGAACTCCCAGCCGGCGCCGCGCGCCTGGTCGGCGTACGCCGCCACCTGGGCGCCGCGCAGGCAGAACGCCAGGCGCGACCCGGGGGCGGAGAGGTCGGTGGTGCCGTCGAGCGTGGTCAGCGGCTCGGCGCCGCCGTCGAGGAGGGTGCCGTCGACGCGCAGGTCCCAGCCGACACGCTGCAGGTCGTGGCGGTAGCGGACGAGCAGGTAGGTGGCGGCGTCGACGGCCAGGCCGACGAACGCCGTCTCCTGGGTACCAATGCCGCTGAACCCGCCGAGCTCGAGCACCGCGGCGGCCCGGTCGGAGGCCGGGGCGGTGCGCGAGCGCAGCAGGGCGTGGGCGACCTTGCCCGCGCTGACCCGGACCCGGTCGCCGGCGACCCGCGTGGTGGCGGTCGCGCCGTTGGTGCCGGGCACCGCGAGCACGTCGGCGGTCGACCAGTCGACGGTCGTCGCCGCGCCGGGGTACGCCGACCGCGACGGTGCGGGCGGCAGCACCTCGACCTCGCGCAGGTGGGCGTCGAGCAGCCGGCCCAGGCGCCGGGCGTCGCCGCGACGGGTGCGGGCGAGATCGGTGGTCTCGGCCTCGTCGGCGGCGAGGTCGTAGAGCTCGTCGGTCCCGTCACGCAGCGACCGCACGAGCTTGAGGTCGCCCGCCCGCACCGCGGCGTGGGGGTGGGTCTGGCCGATGTGGTGGGGGTAGACCCAGTACAGCGCCTCGCGGTCCTCGACGGTGCCCGGGCGCTCGGCCACGAGCGGGGCGAGGCTGATGCCGTCGAGGGCCCGGCGACGGCCGTGCGGCTGCCGTCCGCCGGCGAGCTCGATCGCGGTCGGCAGGAGGTCGACGGTGCTGACCGGGGTGTCGACGGTGCGGGCCTCGCGCTGCGGGCCGCCGGCCCACGCCGCCACCATCGGCACCCGGATCCCGCCCTCGTGGAGCACGCCCTTGCCGCCGCGCAGCGGCAGGTTGGCCGCCCGGTCGGGACCGCCGTTGTCCGAGACGACCACGACGAGCGTCCGGTCGGCGACGCGGTGCTCGCGCAGGGCCGCCACGACGGTGCCGACCTGGGCGTCGACGTCCTCGAGCATCGCGGCCAGCGCCGGCACCTGGCCGGGCTTCCCGGCACCGGGCTTCGCGCGGTACTTCGCGAGCAGCCCCGGCTTCGGGTCGAGCGTGGAGTGCACGGCGTAGTTGGACAGGTGCAGGAAGAACGGCTCGTCGGCGTGGTCGGCCACGAAGTCCGCCGCCTCGCGGGCCAGCCGGTCGGTGAGGTGCTCGCCGGGCTCGGCGTCGGCACCGGGCAGGAAGAAGTACGGCGCCACGTAGTCGCCGCCCGCGATGTAGCGCTCCTCGCTCAGCCGGACGTCGTCGAAGCCGTGGGCGAGGGGGTTGCCGGGCCGGTCGGCGTACGGGCCGCTGTAGGTCTCGCTGAGGTGCCACTTGCCGATGAGGCCGGTCGTGTAGCCCCGGGGTCGCAGGAAGTCGGGCACGGTCGGGATGCGCGGGGACAGGAATCGGTTGCTGACCGCGTCCTCGGGCCGCAGGAAGTCGGTGACGCCGGTGCGGGCGGGGTAGCGGCCGGTGACCAGGGCGGCGCGCGTGGGCGAGCAGAGCGGCGCGGCGGCGTACGCCTGGGTGAAGCGGACGCCGCGGCTCGCGAGGGTGTCGATGTGGGGCGTCTCGTTGAACGTGTTGCCGTAGCAGCCGAGGTCGTCCCAGCCGAGGTCGTCGATCGAGACCACGACGACGTTGCAGCGCGCCGCGGGGTAGACCGGGCGGGCCGACGGGCCGGCGGCAGGGGCCGGGGCGCCGGGCGCCGGTGGCCGTCCGGCCGGGGCGGGTGCCGGGCGATCGACGGCGCGGGCGCCCGCGGTCAGGACCGGGGTGGCGGCGGCGGCGGCGCCGCCACCGGCCAGGCCGAGCAGGACCGAGCGGCGGCCGGGGAGGGAGGAGGGGGCAGTGGTCATCGTGGAGCCTTCCGAGAGAACAATCTCGACCAACTTACATAGGTTTGCGCACCGGCCGTGGATTGGGTGGCCCCCGGTGGGTCTGGCAGACTTCCCGGCTGAGTCCCGTGCGTCCGGACCCTCTCTCCAGACGCGGCAGGGCCCCCGAAGGTTGCCGACCTCGTGTTCCCCACCAGGTCGCGCGCCCTCACCGACACACGAAACTTCCGAGGAGACACCACAACCGTGGCCGTCAAGATCCGTTTGAAGCGCCTGGGCAAGGTCCGGGTGCCGCAGTACCGCATCGTCGTCGTCGACTCCCGCAAGAAGCGCGACGGCAAGGTGATCGAGGAGATCGGGCTCTACCGCCCCAAGGAGGAGCCGAGCTTCATCAGCGTCGTCTCCGACCGCGCGCAGTACTGGCTGGGCGTCGGCGCCCAGCCCAGCGAGGCCGTCGAGAAGCTCCTCAAGATCACCGGCGACTGGCAGACCCACCGCGGCATCAAGGGCGCCGACGGCACCCTGAGGACCGCGGCGCCCAAGCCGTCGAAGCAGGACATCTTCAACGAGGCGCTCAAGGAGGCCGGCGGCGGTTCGTCCGAGGCCGTCACCAAGAAGGCCGCCTCCAAGAAGGCCGAGAAGAAGGCCGAGGCCCCGACCGCGGCTGCCGACCCGGCTCCTGCCGGCGAGACCCCGGCCGAGGCGACCGAGTCGGCCGAGACCGCCGAGACCGCTGCGGCCGACGCCGACAAGCCGAGCGCCTGATGCTCGCCGACGCGCTCGAGCACCTCGTCCGGGGGGTCGTCGACCACCCCGACGACGTCTCCGTGCGTGACAAGCGGCTGCGTCAGGGCTCGATCCTCGAGGTCCGGGTGCACCCCGACGACCTCGGCAAGGTGATCGGTCGGGGCGGGCGCACCGCGTCGGCGTTCCGCACCGTCATCTCGGCCCTCGCCGGCCGGGGCGGCGCCCGCATCGACTTCGTCGACGTCGACCGCCGCCGGTAGACCGCACCACCACGCTGACCCGTCGTAGATCTACGACGGGTCAGCGTGATTTTCGGACAGGGAGTGACGTGGAAGAGCTCGAGGTCGTGGTCGGCCGCATCGGCAAGCCGCACGGCATCCGCGGCGAGGTCACCGTCGACGTGCGCAGCGACGAGCCCGACCGCCGGTACGCCGACGGGGCGGTGCTCCGCGCCGAGGCGCCCCGCGGGTCGGCGTTCGCGCACCGCGCGCTGACCGTCGACCGCACGCGGTGGCACCAGCAGACCCTGCTCGTGACCTTCGCCGAGCTGACCGACCGCACCGCCGCCGAGGGCGCCCGGGGCGTCGTCCTGCACGCGATGGTCGCCGCCGACGAGACGCCGGAGGACCCCGAGGAGTTCTACGACCACCAGCTGGTCGGCCTGACCGTCCACGACGTCGACGGCACCCTCCTCGGCGAGGTCACCGGCCTGGTCCACGGCGCCCAGGACCTCCTGCAGGTGCGCTCGGTCGACGGCCGCGACACCCTCGTGCCGTTCGTCGCGGCGCTGGTGCCCGAGGTCGACGTGGCCGGCGGCCGGGTGGTCGTCGCCGACCGGCCGGGGCTCGTCACCCCGCTGCCCGACTGAGGCGGCCGAGGACCACGCCGTGCGCCTCGACTACGTCACGATCTTCCCCGACTTCTTCGCCCCGCTGGAGCTCTCGCTCGCGGGCAAGGCCGTCGAGGCCGGCCTCATCACCGTGGGCGTCCACGACCTCCGCTCCTGGACCACCGACCGCCACCGCACCGTCGACGACACGCCGTACGGCGGCGGCGCGGGCATGGTGATGAAGCCCGAGCCGTGGGGCCAGGCGCTCGACGTCCTCCTCCCCGACGGCGGCACGCTCGTCGTGCCGACCCCGTCGGGACGGCCGCTGACCCAGGCCCAGGCCCGCGACCTCGCGACCCGCGAGCACCTCGTCTTCGCCTGCGGCCGCTACGAGGGCATCGACCAACGGGTCCTCGACCACGCCGCGACCCGGGCCGAGGTGGTCGAGCTGAGCCTCGGCGACTACGTGCTCAACGGGGGAGAGGTCGCCTCGCTGGCGGTGACCGAGGCGGTCGTGCGGCTGCTCCCGGGCTTCATGGGCAATGCCGCCTCGCTGGTGGAGGAGTCCCACGAGGACGGGCTGCTGGAGTACCCCGTCTACACCAAGCCCGCCTCCTGGCGCGGCCACGACGTCCCGCCGGTGCTGCTCTCCGGCGACCACGCCCGGATCGCCGCCTGGCGTCGCGACCAGGCCGTGCGCCGCACCGCGGCCCGCCGCCCCGACCTGCTGCACGCCAGCGCGGTGGCGGGCGAGTGGGAGGTCGTCCGGGCGACCCGTGCCGACGCCGCGGAGGTGCTGACCCTCCAGCTGGCGTGCTGGGTGCGCGAGGCGCTGGTCAACGGCGACCTGACCATCCCCCCGCTGCACGAGGACCTCGACGACGTGCTCGCCTCGATCGCGACCTGGGACACCTACGTGGTGCGCGTCGCCGGCCGGCTCGTGGGCTCGGTCCGGGGTCGGCTCGACGGGTCCGAGTGGGACATCGGCCGGCTGATGGTGGCTCCCGACCAGCGCGGTCGGGGACTGGGCCGGGCCCTGCTCGAGCACGCGCAGGCGGTCGCCCCGGCCGAGGCGTCGGCGTACCGGCTGCTGACCGGCAAGCACAGCGTCGACAACCTCCGCATGTACAAGAAGGCGGGCTTCCGGGTGCGGGAGGTGCTCGACGGCCCGTCGGGTCCCGTGGTGCTCGTCAAGCGGATTCGCCGGGCCTGAACCGCCTGTGGCAAACTCGACCACCGGTCACGACCGGCCGAAGGTCCGCTCCGGCGCCTGTCTTCTCAGGTGGTCCGGGGGGATTGCGTCGAGCGCCTGCCACAGGGGACGCCTCACGCCGCCGGCCACCACGGTCCTGGCCTGCAGCACCCACACGTGAACACCCTTCCGTTCCGCGGCTGACCTGTGGCACCCGCGAGGAGAACCCATGAACAACCTCATCGCCGAGCTGGGCGCCGCCCAGAAGCGTGACGACGTCCCCGCCTTCCGCGCGGGCGACACCATCAAGGTCCACGTCAAGGTCGTCGAGGGCAACCGCTCCCGCGTCCAGGTCTTCCAGGGCGTGGTGATCCGCATCCACGGCTCCGGCATCGGCCGCACCTTCACCGTCCGCAAGGTCTCCTTCGGTGTCGGTGTCGAGCGCACCTTCCCGCTCAACAGCCCGATCTTCGAGGAGATCGAGGTCGTGACCCGCGGCGACGTGCGCCGCGCCAAGCTGTACTACCTGCGCAACCTGCGCGGCAAGGCCGCCAAGATCAAGGAGCGCCGCGAGGCGTGAGTCGCGTCTCCACGCGATTCGCCTCCGCGGTTCCTACACTCTGCGCGTGAGCAGCGACGACGAGCGTCCCGGGCCTGCCCGGGGACGCGGATCCGTGTCGACCGGCGCCGACGAGGCGCCGGTCGACGAGACCTCTCCCGACGCGGCCGTCCGAGCCGACGGCGAGCCCGAGGGCGGGGCGAGCGCCGACGCCGAGGGGACCCGGGAGAAGAAGCGGCTGCCCGTGTGGCAGGAGCTCGGCCTGCTGGTCGCCCTCGCCGTGGTGCTCGCCATCGTGGTCAAGGCGCTGTTCCTGCAGGCGTTCTACATCCCGTCGGCCTCGATGGAGCCGGGGCTGGTGGAGAACGACCGGATCCTGGTCCAGAAGGTCTCCTACTGGTTCGGCGGCGAGCCCGAGCGCGGCGACATCGTGGTCTTCGAGGACCCGGGCGGCTGGCTCGGCAACACCGAGGACGACGACCCCGGTCCGCTGCAGGACCTGCTGTCGACCGTCGGCCTCTACCCCGAGGGCGGCCACCTGGTGAAGCGCGTGGTCGGCGTCCCGGGCGACGTCATCACCTGCTGCGACGACCAGGGCCGCATCATGGTCAACGGCGTCCCGCTCGACGAGGACTCCTACATCGCCCCGCGCCCCGAGGACGTCGAGTGCAACGGACCGATGGTGCCGTGCGACTGGACCGCGGGCCCGGTGCCCGACGGCGAGGTCTTCGTCATGGGCGACAACCGTTCCGACTCCGCCGACTCCACGGTGCACCTGTGCCTGCCCGACGAGGTCGACTGCACCCGCGACCCCTTCGTCGACGACGACCTCATCGTCGGCAAGGTCTTCGCCGTCGCCTGGCCGCTGGGCCACGCCGGCTTCGTGGGTCGGCCCGACGAGCTGGCCGACGTACCGTCGGAGAAGTGACCGTCGAGCCCGCCTCGCCCCGATGAGCACCCTCCCCCGCGGTCTCGCCGTACGCCGCGACGCCGGCCTCTACGGCTACGAGCGCGCCCTGCGCCGCCACGGCGCCGAGCTGGTCGCCGGGGTCGACGAGGCCGGCCGCGGTGCCTGCGCCGGGCCGCTGGTCGCCGGCGCGGCGATCCTGCCGCCCGGCCGGGCCGGGATCGTGCCGGGGCTGGCCGACTCCAAGCTGCTCACCGCAGCCGCCCGCGAGCGCTGCTACGACCAGGTCGTGCGGCGGGCGCTGGCCTGGGCCGTCGTCGTCGTGCCCCACGACGAGTGCGACCGGCTCGGCATGCACGTCGCCAACGTCCAGGCCCTGCGCCGTGCGGTCGCACGGCTCGCGGTGCGGCCCGACTTCGTGCTCTCCGACGGCTTCCCGGTCGACGGGCTCGGCGCGCCCGGGCTCGCGGTCTGGAAGGGCGACAAGGTCGCGGCCTGCGTGGCCGCCGCCTCCGTCCTGGCCAAGGTCACCCGCGACCGGATCATGGTCGGGCTCGACGCCGAGCACCCGGCGTACGACTTCAAGACGCACAAGGGCTACATCACCGACGTGCACGCCGCCGCGCTCTCCGAGCACGGGCCCTCGCCGGTGCACCGGATGCGCTTCGTCAACGTGCGCCGCGCGGCCGGCCTGGAGCCGCCGCTGCCGGGCCTGGCCGAGGAACTAGCCGACGACGACGGGCGGCCCGAACCAGGTGTGGACCCCGGTCGAGAAGAGCACCGACTCGGGGCGTGAGCGGGCGACGCCCGGCAGGCCGGCGGCGGCGACGAGCTCGTCGTGCAGCCGCAGCAGCCGGGCCTCGCGCAGCGGCCACGGGGAGTGGGTGTTGGGCACCCACAGCGTGCGGCCCCAGGCTCGGGTGTGCGCGCCGAAGCGGGCGCTGAGGAAGTGCTGCAGGGGGTCGGGGTCGGCGATGGGCGCCCCCACCTCGACCACCACCTCGCTGCTGGGTCGCCCCGGTGCGCGGCGCCGTGTGCGGTAGGTGATCGTCGTCCCGGTCGGGTCGGCGGGCAGTGCGGTGTCGCGGCCGGGCACGCGGTCCATGTCGGCCCACTTGTAGGGCACCCGCAGCGCCGCGTTGGCCGCGGCCACCATGGCCAGCCGCTCGGTCTCGAGCGAGCGGAACACCACGCCCCGGCGACCGTCGTCGTCGATCGAGTAGAGCCGCACGTTGGTCTCGAGGAACGTGCCGAGGTAGGGCACTCCCGGCGTCCGCCCGCCCAGCGCGCCCTCGGCGAGGGTGAACGGGATCAACCCGACCCAGGTGGCGCCGTCGTGCACGTCGGGACGAGTGCCGCGGGGGAGGAGCGGGGCCACGCGGTCGGGGTCGACCCGCCAGTGCAGGTAGGTCAGGTCGCGCCAGTGCTGGTGGGTCCAGGCCGGACCGTCGAGCGGCGGACCCTGGGGGTCGAGGTGCTGCTCGTCGTGCGTGCCGGCCACCAGCCCAGGGTCCCGCAGCAGGCCGAGCGTGCGGTCCACCCCCGTGGCCCGGCCACCGCCCGGGGCCTAGGCTCGCCCCATGAGTGCCGAGGAGCTCGAGGCCTACGAGACCGAGCAGGAGCTCACGCTCTACCGCGAGTACCGCGACGTCGTCGGCATCTTCAAGTACGTCGTCGAGACCGACCGTCGCTTCTACCTGTGCAACCAGGTCGACGTGAAGGCCCGCACCGAGGCCGACGACGTGTTCTTCGAGGTCTCGATGTCCGACGCCTGGGTGTGGGACATGTACCGGCCCGCCCGGTTCGCCAAGAACGTCAAGGTGCTGACCTTCAAGGACGTCAACGTCGAGGAGCTCCAGCAGGCCGACGTCGACCCGCCCAAGCCCTGACCGACAGCTGCGCCAGGAGCCTGGTCCCCCCGGGCCGTCGCCCTCCTCCGATCGGCCATTTCTGGGTCTAGTCCCTCCCGTGGGGGCCTCGCGCCGACCTACCCTCGGACCCGGCGGTCTCGTGACCGCGGTCGGGGGCGACGAGTCATATCTGCGTGGGGACAGGGCACGGGGTCATGGTGGGACGACGAGGTCGGCGCGCGCGCGGGCGAGACAGGGACCGCGGGGCCGCGGCGCTGGAGTTCGCGCTCGTCGTGCCGTTCCTGCTGCTGCTCCTGCTCGGCATCATCAGCTACGGGATGATGCTCAGCTTCCGCCAGAGCATGAGCCAGGCGGCCACAGAGGGCGCTCGGGCCGCTGCGGTGACCATCGACCCCAGCAAGCGGAAGTCCGAGGGGTACGCCGCGGTCCAGGAGGCGCTCTCGGCCTTCGACGTGCGTTGTGACTCCGGCAACGTGGTCGTCGACGGCGCCGACGCGGGAGACTGCTCGGTCACCAGTCCCGGTCCGTGCACCCCGGCCGCGGCGGCCGGCGTCCAGTGCGTGACGGTCACGGTCACCTACCGCTACCGCGACTTCCCGCTCGTGCCGAACTTCCCGGGTGTGGGGGTCGTCATCCCGGAGACGCTGTCCTACTCCGCCCAGGCACGGGTCAGCTGATGCGAGCCCGTCTCCGGGGCTCGCTCGCCGCGCGCCGACGCCGTCGCGACGAGCGAGGAGCCGTCGCCGTGGTCGCGGGGCTGATGGTCGTGGTCGTGGTCATCGTCGCGGCGCTGGCCGTCGACATCGGCATGCAGCGCGTGGCGCGCACCGACATGCAGTCCCTGGCCGACGTCGTGGCCCTCGACCTGTCCCGCGAGCTGGGCGAGCGCACGGTCTCCAGCTTCCAGCAGGCCAGCCCCACGATCGACCGGCTCGCCGCCGAGAGCCGCGACCGCAACCAGGACACCCTCGGGTCGACCCCGACCCTCGACGTCGACCTCGGCGAGGTCGGCGTCGACGGCGAGTTCATGGAGAGCACCGACCCGGGGTTCGTCCCGACCGCCGTGCGGGTCACCGCGCGCACGGACGTCGCGTTCGCGTTCGGCGTGATGGACAGCGGCAGCGCGCAGCGCGAGGCCGTGGGGCAGCAGACCGAGGACGCCGGGTGCTTCGAGATCGGCTCCTTCACCGCTGCGCTCGACCTGGGTGACTCGGCCCTCGCGCCCCTCGCCGACCTGCTGGGGCTCGAGACCACCCTCGACCTGGTCAGCTACCGCAACCTGGCGGCGGCCTCGGTGTCCCTGTTCGACGTCGCCGCGGCTCCCAGCATCGGCACCACCGAGGCCCTGCTGGCCCCGAGCGGGGTCCGCGTGGGCGACCTGGTCAGCGCGACGGCGTACGCCCTGCAGTACGGCGAGGGCGGGTCGTCCTCCGCCGTGGCGGCCTCCGTGCTGCGAGGGCTGCTCGCGCCGTCCGCGGGCCTCGACCTCGACACCCTGGTCGAGGTCGCCGACGTGGTGAGCGTCGACGCGGGCAACACCGCCGCCCTGGCCAGCAAGGTCAACGTGCTCGAGCTCATCGGCGCGTCGCTGTCGCTGGCCAACAAGAGCAGCCTCCTCGACACCCGCGTGCCGGTGGACCTCAGCGCCGTCGGCCTCGGGACGGCGTCGCTGTCGCTGACCGCGGTCCAGGGGCCGCGGTACGCGTGCGGCACGACGTGGCCCGACCCCTCCGACGAGTGCGAGGTCGTGACTGCTGGTGGCGGTGCGTGCGCCCGTCAGTCCCAGGTCCGGTTGGAGCTGCGCGTCGACCAGAAGACGCTGCCGCTGTTCTCCTCCACCGACCCCCTCGTCAGCGGCGGCATCAACGCCGTCGTCGGGCCGATCTCGCTCACGGGCGGTGTCGGCAACGCCAAGGGCGTGCTGACGTCGGTCGACAGCTGCGGGCCACCGGACCAGATCACGGTCAACGTCCGCAGCGGACTGCTCGGGGTCCAGCTGCAGGTGCCCGTGCGGGTGTCCGGGTCGGTCTCGCTCAACCTGCAGAACGTCCTTCCCGGACCGCTCCAGAACCTGGTCGGCAACGTCCTCAACCTGCCGGGCCTGCTCACCGGCATCCTCGGTGGCACCCAGTACGAGTACCGCAACTACCGGGTCACGGTCGACGTGTCCGAGGTGGGGGTGGACCTCGGAGCGACGTCACCCGGCACGACGGGCAACGACGACGCCCGGCTCGTCAGCCCGACCAACGACCGGACCGGCTCGCCCGTCAAGGTGCCGTCGTCCCCGCAGGCGCTGAAGCTCGGCTCGGTCGGCCTGCCGTCCACCTTCCTCAGCGGCCGGGTCACCGTCCGGCTGGCCTACGAGTGGCGCAGCCGCCAGGTCACCCTGCTGGGGCTCCCCGTCCTGGGCTGGCGGTGGGGTCCGACCAACCCCGGCACGGGCCCGAGCAACGGCTGGACGTCCAACGCCGTGCAGGCCCCCCCGGGCACCAACGGCGGTGTGCTGCTGACCGGCAACCTCGCCGACCTGGCGAGCCTGCCGGCACCGCTGGGCGGGGTGGGAGCCACGGTCACCACCGCCCTGAACGGCGTCACCAACGCGGTCAACACCCAGGTCGTGGGGGCGGTCAACGGGGTCCTCGACGGTGTGCTGCTGCGGCTGCTCGGCATCTCCGGCGCGGGCGCTGACCTCTACAGCGTGTCCCGGCCGTTGTGCGGCGGACCGCCGCGCCTCGTCGACTGACCTCACCCGGCCCGGTCGCAGGCCTGCAGTCCAGGAGTCGTCCACAGGCGCCCCGCCCGCCCTCGTCCTCCACAGGCCGGCCCCGCTCGGGGGCGACCTGTCGGCGCGCGCGCCGATGCTGCCGTCATGGAGCCAAGCAGATGACGCCCGGCACCCGGGCCACGGCCGCGAGCCGCACGGCCCTCGGGGCCTACGGCGAGCAGGTCGCCGTGCGCCACCTCGTCGAGGCCGGCCTCGTGGTGCTCGACCGCAACTGGCGGTGCCCCGAGGGCGAGATCGACGTGGTGCTGCGTGACGGCGACGTCCTCGTCGTGTGCGAGGTCAAGACCCGCACCTCGGTGCTCGCCGGCACCCCGCACGAGGCCCTCACCGACGCCAAGCTCGACCGGCTGCACCGCCTCGGCCAGGCCTGGGCGCGCGCCCACGGGCTGAGCCCGGAGCGCACCCGGGTCGACCTCGTCGCCGTGCTGCGGCCGCGACGCGGCCCGGCCGTGGTCGACCACGTGGCGGGGGTCGTCTGATGGCCTTCGCCGTCACCCGCACCGTGAGCCTGCACGGCGCGCTGGGCCACCTGGTCGACGTGCAGGCCGACGTCTCGGCGGGCCAGGCCGGGCTGGCCATCGTGGGTCGGCCCGACCAGTCCCTGCGCGAGGCCGGCGACCGCTGCCGCATCGCCATCGTCAACAGCGGGCGCCTGTGGCCCGGCACCACCCGCAAGGTCACCGTGCTGCTCTCCCCCGCCGACCTGGTCAAGCGCGGCCCCCACTTCGACCTGGCCATCGCGGTCGCGGTGCTCGCCGCCGACGGCGTGCTGGAGGAGCCGGCCCACCTCGAGCGCACGGCGTTCATCGGCGAGCTGTCGCTCGACGGCGGCCTGCGCTCGGTGCCCGGGGTGCTGCCCATGGTGCTGGCGGCCGCGGCGCGGGGCGTCCGGCTCGTCTTCGTCCCCGAGCCGCAGGTGCCGGAGGCCTCGATGGTGCCCGGCATCGACGTGCTCGGCGTGCGGTCGCTGGCCCAGGTCGTCGCCGAGCTCAACGACGAGCCCACGCCCGACGCGCCGCCCGTGGCCCCGATCTCGGGCGCCCGGCTGCTGACCTGGCGGGGCGAGGAGCGGCTGGAGGAGGTCGACCTGGCCGACCTGCGCGGCATGGACGACGCCAAGCTCGCCGCCGAGGTCGCCGCCGCGGGCGGCCACGCGCTGCTGCTGTCCGGTCCCAAGGGGGCGGGCAAGACCAGCCTGGCCGAGCGCATCCCCGGCCTGCTGCCCGATCTCGGGCCCGAGGAGTCGCTGGAGCTCACCGCCGTGCACTCGCTCGCCGGGGTGCTCGAGCCCGGTGACGGCCTCATCACGCGCCCACCCTTCTCCGCCCCGCACCACGACGCCAGCAAGGCCAGCCTCGTCGGCGGCGGCAGCGGCCAGGTGCGCCCGGGCGAGATCAGCCGGGCCCACGCGGGTGTCTTGTTCCTGGACGAGTTCCCCCTGTTCCGGCACGACATCATCGAGGCCCTGCGCCAGCCCCTCGAGAGCGGCGACATCACCGTCGCCCGGGCCGAGGAGTCGGTGACCCTGCCCGCCCGCGGCATGCTCGTCCTGGCGTGCAACCCGTGCCCCTGCGGCGACTGGACGTCCGACCCCGGTGACAGCCGGTGCCGGTGCAAGGCCACCGTGCTGCGTGACTACCGCAGCAAGCTCACCGGTCCGCTGGTCGACCGCGTCGACATCACCCGCCACGTCGCTGCCCTGCGCCTCGACCAGGGCGACCCCTTCCACCCGGCCGAGACCACGGCTGCCGTCCGAGCGCGGGTCACCGCGGCCCGGGCCCGCCAGCTCGACCGCTACGCCGGGTGCTCGTGGCGCCTCAACGCCCACGTGCCAGGACCCGTCCTCCGTGACCGCTGGCCGCTGACCGAGGCCGGTCAGCGGCTCGTCGACCGCGAGCTGTACGCCGGCCGGCTCAGCAGCCGCGGCGCGGTCCGGGTGCAGCGGGTCGCCTGGACGTTGGCCGATCTCGACGCCGTCGCCTCCGGCCGCGAGGTCGTCCCGGGCACCGCCCAGGCCGCGCTCGCGCTCCAGCTCCGCACGGGCGAGCCCCTCGCCGTCCGGGCGCTGCGGAGGTCGGCCGGATGAGCGCCCCCGACGATGAGCGCCTGGCCCGGGCGGCCCTCAACCAGCTCGGCGAGCCGGGGGACACCAAGATGCTCGGCCTGGTCGCCGAGCTCGGCGCGGTCCGCCTGCACCGGCTGCTGGTCGAGGAGGTCGATCCCGAGGGCCTGCGCACCGACGTGGCGCTGCGCCTGGCCGCGGTCGACCCGGCCCGCGAGCTCGAGCGCGCCGACCGGCTCGGGCTCCGCTGGGTCGTGCCCGGTGACGACGAGTGGCCCGCGGGGCTCGACGACCTCGGCGGCGCGGGGGCCGTCCAGGAGCGCGGCGGGGTGCCGCTCGGGCTGTGGGTGCGCGGTCCGGCCCGGCTCGACGAGCTGGCCCGTGGGGTCGCGGTCGTCGGCTCTCGCGCCGCCACGACGTACGGCGACGACGTGGCCGGCGAGGTCGCAGGGGCCGTCGCCCGCGCCGGCCGCCCGGTCGTCTCGGGCGGCGCCTTCGGCATCGACTACGCCGCCCACCGGGGCGCCGTCAGCGCCGGCGGGACGACCGTCGCGGTCGTGGCCTGCGGCGCTGACCGCGTCTACCCGCAGGCGCACGCGGCGATGTTCGACCACGTCGTGCGCACCGGCGCCGTCGTCTCCGAGGCGGCCCCGGGCTGCGCACCCCACCGGGTCCGGTTCCTCGCCCGCAACCGCCTCATCGCCGCCCTCACCGGCGGCACGGTCGTGGTCGAGGCGGCCCTGCGCAGCGGCGCCCTCAACACCGCCAACTGGGCCGGCCGGCTCCAGCGCCCGTTGATGGGCGTCCCGGGTCCGGTGACCAGTGCCGCGTCGAGCGGGGTCCACGAGTGGATCCGCACCGGCGCGATGACCCTGGTGACCCGCGGCGCCGAGGTGCTCGAGCTGGTCTCGCCGGCCGGGGTGGCCACCGTCGCGCCCCTGCGCGCGGAGGAGACGGCGTACGACCGCCTCAGCCCCAAGCAGCGGCAGGTGCTCGACGCGGTCCCGGTCGCGATCGCGGCCGGCACCGAGTCGGTCGCCCGCACGGCCGGGCTCGGGCTGCGCGAGGTGCACGGGGCGCTGGCGCGGCTGCGGGAGGCCGGGTTCGTCGAGGCCGGCCCCCGGGGCTGGCGGCTCGCCGAGGAGGCTCGCACGTGACCGCGGCTCGCGCTCCTACGATCGACGGGTGACAGGTCTCGGGGACGGCGAGGGCGACGAGTCCGGCCTGCCCGAGGCGATGGCCCGGGTCCTCGGCGACTACGAGCGCCACCTCGTCTCCGAGC
The DNA here is from genome assembly GCF_006346315.1 of Nocardioides litoris. Classification (GTDB taxonomy): domain Bacteria; phylum Actinomycetota; class Actinomycetes; order Propionibacteriales; family Nocardioidaceae; genus Nocardioides; species Nocardioides litoris. Next base: position 353,724 of record NZ_VDMR01000004.1, read on the forward strand.
GCGACCTCACGCCCCACACCGTCCGCGCCTACCTCGGCGACGTGGCGAGCGTCCTCGAGCACGCTCGTCGGCTCGGGATGTCGGACCCCGCCGAGCTCGACCTGCGCGCCCTGCGCGGCTGGCTCGCGCAGCAGCAGAGCCGCGGGAAGTCGCGCACCACCCTGGCCCGCCGGGCCACGGCAGCCCGGGTCTTCACCGCCTGGCTCGCCCGCACCGGACGCGCCCCGACCGACGTCGGAGCCAGCCTGGGCGCGCCGAAGCCGCACCGCACCCTGCCGCCGGTGCTGCGGGCCGACGAGGCGGGCGACCTGATCGCGGCCGCGGTCGCCGCGGTCGACGACGGCAGCCCGGTCGGGCTGCGCGACGTCGCCATGCTCGAGCTGCTGTACGCCACCGGCATCCGGGTCGGCGAGCTGTGCGGTCTCGACGTCGACGACGTCGACCGCGACCGCGACGTCGTCCGGGTCCTGGGCAAGGGCCGCAAGGAGCGCACGGTGCCGTTCGGCCGCCCGGCCGGCCGCGCACTCGACTCCTGGGTCCGTCGCGGCCGGCCGCTGCTGGCCACCGACGGCGCCGGCCCGGCGTTGTTCCTGGGCGCCCGGGGCCGGCGCATCGACCAGCGGGCGGTCCGCACGCTGGTGCACCGGCGCATCGCGGAGGTCCCGGGTGCACCCGACATCGGCCCGCACGGCCTGCGGCACACCGCGGCCACCCACCTGCTGGAGGGCGGCGCCGACCTGCGGTCGGTGCAGGAGCTGCTCGGGCACGCGTCCCTGGCCACGACGCAGCGCTACACCCACGTCACCACCGACCGGCTCCGACGGGCCTACCAGCAGGCCCACCCCCGGGCCTGAGCCCGTCGGTCAGCCGAACAGCCGGAGGAGCACCCCGCTCGCGGGTCCGACGCCGGTGGGCTCGTCGCGCCACAGCGGCAGCAGCCGCACCGGCCCGGCGCCGACCAGCCGCAGCGGGTCGAGGTAGGTCCGGGCGCCCTCGATCCACCCCCAGTGCAGGCACGACCGCGGGAAGCAGTGCGACCCGGTCGTCCCGAGGGTCCCGATCGGGTCGCCCGCGTCGACCGGGTCGCCCACGGCCAGCGAGGCGTCGACGGGTTCGTAGGTCGTGCGGGTCGACCCGTGGGCCATCACCACGACGCCACGGCCCGCGAGGAGGCCGGCGTAGGCGACGCGGCCCGGCAGGGCGGCCCGGACGACCTGTCCGGGGGAGCCCAGCAGGTCCACCCCGCGGTGGCCGGCGCCGTACGGCGTGTCGGGCGGGTCGAACGGCGCCACCACCTGCGGCTCGGGGCGCAGCGGCCAGGTGCCGACGGGGTCGGCCCCGGCGGCGTGCGCGGCCGTGGGGAGCAGGGTGAGCAGGAGGACGAGCGCGGACAGCAGGCTTCTCATCACGGCAGGTTCCGCCGGGGACCCGGTCGGGCGCCTCCACCTCCGCCCGACCTGGGGACGACGGCACCAGGAGCGACCCCTGTGGACGACTGCGGGACGGGCGGGCCGGATTCGTGGCAGGACGGGCGTGCGGTCTACCCTGGACGGACCTGCTCCCTGGAGCAGGAATTCGCACGCCCTCGTTCCACGGACCTGTTCGTGGGCGTCGGCCCTCGGTCCTGTCCGGTCACCACACCGGACCGGTCGGGCCGCGCGAGGACGTCAGGGCCCGAGGCACCCGCCGACGGCATCGAACTGAAAACCCGACCGGACCATCACCGGTGCGCCCTGCCGAGCCCCCCCGGGCCGGTCGAAGGGACGCACAGCACGGTGCGGTCCGACACACGAGAAGAGAACACCTCACATGGCAGTCGTGACCATGCGCCAGCTCCTCGAGAGCGGCGTCCACTTCGGACACCAGACCCGTCGCTGGAACCCGAAGATGAAGCGCTTCATCATGACCGAGCGCAACGGCATCTACATCATCGACCTGCAGCAGTCGCTGGCCTACATCGACCGGTCCTACGCCTTCGTCAAGGAGACCGTGGCCAAGGGCGGCACGATCATGTTCGTGGGCACCAAGAAGCAGGCCCAGGAGGCGATCGCCGAGCAGGCGACCCGTGTCGGCATGCCCTACGTCAACCAGCGGTGGCTGGGCGGCATGCTCACCAACTTCCAGACCGTGCACCAGCGCATCAACCGGCTCAAGGAGCTCGACGAGGTCGACTTCGACAACGTCGCGGGCTCCGGTCGCACCAAGAAGGAGCTCCTGCAGATGAAGCGGGAGCGCGACAAGCTGGAGAAGACCCTCGGCGGCATCCGCGAGATGGGCCGCACCCCGTCGGCCGTGTGGGTCGTCGACACCAAGAAGGAGCACCTGGCGGTCGAGGAGGCGCGCAAGCTGCGCATCCCGATCATCGGCATCCTCGACACCAACTGCGACCCCGACGAGATCGACTTCCCGATCCCCGGCAACGACGACGCCATCCGCGCCGTCGGCCTGCTGACCCGCGTGGTCGCCGACGCCGTGGCCGAGGGCCTCATCGCCCGCTCCGGCGCCAAGACCGGTGAGGGCAGCGCCGCCACCGCCGAGGAGCCGCTGGCCGAGTGGGAGCGCGAGCTCCTCGCCGGCGACGCCGCCCAGGCTGCCGAGGCCGCCACCTCCGCCGAGCCCGCCGCCCCCGCCTCCGAGGCCACCGGCGCCTCGTCCGAGGGTGCCGAGTCCGTCGAGGCCGCCGACTCCGCTGCTCCGGCCGCCGACCAGGCCGAGGTCGCCGAGGCGACCGACGCCACCGAGTCGACCGAGTCGACCGAGTCGACCGAGGCCACCCCGGCCGAGGCGACCACCGAGTCCTGATCCCTGGTCCCTGAACCACCCGACGTACGAAGGAGTACGCATGGCGAACATCACCGCCGCCGACGTCAAGAGGCTCCGCGAGCAGAGCGGCGCGGGCATGATGGACTGCAAGAAGGCCCTCACCGAGGCTGACGGCGACTTCGACAAGGCCGTCGAGATCCTCCGGATCAAGGGCGGCAAGAAGATGGCCGAGCGGGCCGCCGAGCGCGAGGCGTCGGCCGGTCTGGTGGCGACCTCCGGTGGCGCCCTGGTCGAGCTCAACTGCGAGACCGACTTCGTCGCCAAGGGCGAGCCGTTCATCGCGGCCGCCCAGCGCATCGCGGAGGCGGCCGACGCCGCCCAGGCCGCCGACGCCGAGGCCCTCAAGGCCGTCGAGCTCGACGGCAAGACGGTCGGCGAGGTCGTGGCCGAGCTGGCCGTCTCGATCGGCGAGAAGATCGAGCTCGGCCGCGTGGCGTACTTCGGTGGCGACACCGTCGTCTACATGCACAAGCGCGCCGCCGACCTGCCGCCCGCCGTGGGCGTCCTGGTCGAGTACGCCGGCGACGCCGACGCCGCTCGGGCCGCCGCCATGCAGGCCGCGGCCATGCGCCCGCAGTACCTCACCCGTGACGAGGTCCCCGCCGACGTCGTCGCCAAGGAGCGCGAGATCGCCGAGGCGACCTCGCGCGAGGAGGGCAAGCCCGAGCAGGCCATCGCCAAGATCACCGAGGGCCGCCTCAACGGCTTCTTCAAGGACGTCGTGCTCCTCGAGCAGGCCTCGGTGACCGAGAGCAAGAAGACCGTCAAGGCGGTCCTCGAGGAGTCCGGCACCACCGTGAAGCGGTTCGCCCGCTTCGAGGTCGGCGCCTGACCCCAGCACCACCCGTACGCCGACGCCCGGCGTCGCAGGTCGTCCCGTCACCGGGGCGGCCCGCGGCGCCGGGCGTCGCTGTTACCGGGCCCGGGGGTCTCAGGCCCGCGGGTCCCAGGGCCCGGGCCGTCCCGGCTCGACGCGAGGGGGTACCTGGCGGGTAACCTCGGCCCGCGACCTGCGGCCCGTGCGAAAGGACCAGATGACCGGCTACCAGCGTGTCCTGCTCAAGCTCTCCGGCGAGGTGTTCGGCGGCGGCAAGGTCGGGGTCGACCCCGACGTCGTCCAGCGGATCGCCCGGGAGATCGCCGACGTGGTCGAGTCCGGCGTGCAGGTGGCCGTGGTCACCGGCGGCGGCAACTTCTTCCGGGGCGCCGAGCTGCAGCAGCGCGGCATGGACCGCGTCCGCGCCGACTACATGGGCATGCTCGGCATCGTCATGAACTGCCTGGCCCTCCAGGACTTCCTGGAGAAGCTCGGCGTCGACACCCGCGTCCAGACCGCGATCACCATGGGCCAGGTGGCCGAGCCCTACATCCCGCGCCGCGCGATCCGGCACATGGAGAAGGGCCGCGTCGTCATCTTCGGCGCCGGCATGGGCATGCCCTTCTTCTCCACCGACACCGTCGCGGTCCAGCGGGCCCTCGAGAGCCGCTGCGACGCGGTGCTGTTCGACAAGAACGGCGTCGACGGCATCTACACCGCCGACCCCAAGCAGGACCCCACCGCGACCCGCATCGAGCAGATCACCTACGACGAGGCGCTCGAGCGCGGCCTGCGGATCATGGACCAGACGGCGTTCACCCTGGCCCGCGAGAACAAGGTCCCCATGATCGTCTTCGGCCTCGCCGAGCCCGGCAGCATCCTGCGCGCCGTGCGGGGTGAGAGGATCGGGACGCTGGTGACCCCGGCCTGACGCGACCGGACGCGCCCCCCGACGTACCCGAGCGGCCTGCACCACGGGCCGCCCCGACACCCAGGAGACTCCACCGTGATCAACGACATCCTCAACGAGGCCGACGGCAAGATGGACAAGTCGGTCGAGGCGACGCGTGAGGAGTTCGCCGCGATCCGGGCCGGCCGTGCGACTCCCGCCATGTTCAGCAAGATCATGGTCGACTACTACGGCACCCCGACGCCGCTGCAGAGCCTGGCGTCCTTCACCGCGCCCGAGGCGCGGATCATCATGATCCAGCCCTTCGACATGGGCGCGATGGCCAACGTCGAGAAGGCGATCCGCGACTCCGACCTCGGCGTCAACCCGGCCAACGACGGCAAGGTCCTGCGCTGCGTGTTCCCCGAGCTCACCGAGGAGCGTCGCAAGGACTTCGTCAAGCTCGCCCGGTCCAAGGCCGAGGAGGGCCGCGTGGCCGTCCGCAACCTGCGCCGCACCGCCAAGCAGAACCTCGAGAAGCTCGAGAAGGACGGCGAGGTCGGCAAGGACGACGTCACCGGCGCCGAGAAGCGGCTCGACGGCGTGACCAAGAAGCACACCGACGCCATCGACGAGATGCTGAAGAGCAAGGAGGCGGAGCTGCTCGAGGTCTGAGACCCCGATCACCCGCACCGCATGACGACCTCGTCCGGCCCCGCCGCACCGCCCCAGAAGGACCACGGGCGGGCCGGGCGCGACCTCAAGGCGGCGGTGGCCTCCGCGGTCGTGCTGCTCGCCGCGATCGCGGCGTCGCTGGCGTTCTGGAAGCCGGCATTCATGCTCATCGTGGTCGTGGCCGTCGTGGTCGCGGTCTGGGAGCTGCGCCAGGGCCTGCTGGCCCACGACATCGACCTGCCCGAGCAGCCGCTCATGCTCGGCGGGGCGATCATGGTCGTCGTCGCCTACGTCTGGGGCACCGACGCGATGGTCACCGCCACCGCGGTCACCGCGCTCGTGGTGATGTTGTGGCTGCTGCACCGCGGCACCGCCGGCTACGTCAAGACGGCGACGGCCTCGGTGTTCACCCTCGTCTACGTGCCGTTCCTCGGCTCGTTCGTGGCCATGCTGCTCGCCGAGGGCGGCCTCGGCGGCGGCGGGCTCGACGACGACGGGGTGCAGGGCATCCTGGCGTTCATCCTGGTCACCATCGCCTCCGACATCGGCGGGTACGCCGCCGGCGTGCTGTTCGGCAAGCACCCGATGGCCCCGGTCATCTCCCCGAAGAAGTCGTGGGAGGGCTTCGCCGGCTCGGTCGTGGCCTGCCTCGTGGCCGGGGTCCTCCTGGTCGTCCTCCTGCTCGACGGCCCCTGGTGGGCCGGCGTCGGGCTCGGCCTCATCGCGCCGGTGATGGCCACCCTGGGCGACCTGTGCGAGTCGGTCATCAAGCGCGACCTCGGCATCAAGGACATGAGCCAGGTCATCCCCGGCCACGGTGGCCTGATGGACCGGCTCGACTCCCTGCTGGCCACGATCGCCCCGATCTGGCTGCTGCTGCACTACGCCGTCTTCGCCTGAGCGCGCGGCCCTCGACCACCGGTCGCGACGCGCTGGCCACGCCGTGATCGTGGTCGACCTCACGCGGAGGACGGCCCGCCTGTCTACGATCAACGGTGATGAGCACCGAGAGCGTGCGGGCCGTGCCTGCCGACGACGCCCCCACGGCCGCCCGGGGCGGCCGCCGCCGGCGTGCCCGACGCGGGCAGGAGGCCGACGCGGCCCCCGGTCCGGACGGTGCGGTCGCCCAGGAGGCGTTCGGTGACCCGGCTGGGCCGCCGCGGTTCTGGCACCGCTCGCACCCGGTGTTCACGCCGTTGGCCGGCTTCTTCACCGGCATGCTGCTGGTCGTCGTCGTGCTCGGGCTGCTGGGCGCGATCCTCGACCAGGTCGTGGGGTACGACGTCAGCGCCCACCCCTGGGTCTTCCTGCTCGCCCTCGGCGTGCTGCTGGTCGTCAACCTGGGCCTGGTCGTGGTCGAGGGCACCCGCCGCTTCGCGCGCTACATGCTCTTCGGCATCCTCACCACGCCGGCCGTCGTGGCCGCGGTCGCGGCCCTGACCGCGTGGATCCTCATCAGCCGCGACGGCTGAGGGTTCGGCCGCGCCACCGCCCCGGTGCGAGGATGGGGTGGTCATGAGCGAACCCATCAAGACCCTGCCCCTGGTCTTCGACGAGCCTCGCGGCCGCCGCAAGCCGCCGCGCCACCTCGCCGACCTCGACGCGGCGGGGCGCAAGGCGCTGCTGGAGGAGCACGGGCTGCCGGGCTTCCGGGCCAAGCAGCTCTCGACCCACTACTTCGGCCGGCTGGTCGACGACCCCGCCGAGATGACCGACCTCCCGGCCGCGCAGCGCGACGAGCTGGTCTCGGCGCTGCTGCCGGAGTTGATGACCCCGCTGCGCACGATGGAGGCCGACAAGGGCACCACGCGCAAGACGCTGTGGCGGCTCTTCGACGGCGCGCTCGTCGAGTCGGTGCTGATGCGCTACCCCGACCGCGCCACGATGTGCGTCTCCAGCCAGGCCGGCTGCGGGATGGCCTGCCCGTTCTGCGCCACCGGCCAAGGCGGCCTGCAGCGCAACATGTCGACCGCCGAGATCGTCGAGCAGGTCGTCGCCGGCGCCCGGGCGCTGGCCCGCGGCGAGGTGCCGGGCGGTCCCGCGCGGGTCTCCAACGTGGTGTTCATGGGCATGGGCGAGCCGCTGGCCAACTACAAGGCGGTCGTCGGCGCCGTACGCCGGCTGGTCGACCCGGCGCCCGACGGGCTCGGCATGAGCGCCCGCGGCGTCACCGTCTCGACCGTCGGCCTGGTGCCGCGCATCCGTCAGCTGGCCGAGGAGGGCGTCCCGGTGACGCTCGCCCTGAGCCTGCACGCGCCCGACGACGAGCTGCGCAACGAGCTCGTGCCGATCAACACCCGGTTCTCGGTCGCCGAGACCGTCGACGCGGCGTGGGACTACGCCCAGACGACCAAGCGCCGGGTCAGCATCGAGTACGCCATGATGCGCGGCATCAACGACCAGGCCTGGCGCGCCGACCTGCTGGCCGACGTGCTCTACGCGACCGGGGCCGACTGGGGCTGGGTGCACGTCAACCTGATCCCGCTCAATCCCACGCCGGGCAGCAAGTGGACGGCTTCCGACCCGGCCGACGAGCGCGAGTTCGTGCGCCGCCTCGAGGCCCGCGGGATCCCGACCACCGTGCGCGACACCCGCGGCCGCGAGATCGACGGCGCCTGCGGGCAGCTGGCGGCCACGGAGGCCTGAGCCCGGTGGCCGGCGACAGGGGCGACGGAGCGCTGCGCGAGCGGGTGCTCGAGGCCTCGGCCTCCGGCCTGTGGCAGCCGCCCGACTCGGTCACCACCGACACCGGCCACGGCCTGCTCGTGCAGTACCCCTCCTGGGCCTACACCCGGCTCGTGCTGGCCCGCTTCGCCGTCGGTGACGCTGCCGACGTCGGCGCGGCCCTCGACCGGGTGCTGGAGGCGGCCCGCGGCCTCGACCTGGACGACGGGGTCGACGAGGTCACCTGCGAGGTCGTGCTCGGCTCGCCGACGGGGTACGCCGACGCGCTGGCCGCCCGGGGCAGCCGCGTGGTCGACACCGTCGACGTGCTCGCGCTCGACCTGACCGCGCCGCTGCCCGACCCCGGACCGGTCGACGACCGCGTCGGCCTGGCCTGGGTCGACGACGTCGAGCTGGCCCGCGGGTTCGCCGAGGTGGCGCGGGCCGGGTTCGGCGGCGAGCCGTCGACCGAGGAGCGGCTCGTGGCCAACGCGGCCGAGGGGCGTCGTACGGTGCCGGCGGGGGAGGGCGGACGGGCCGTGGCCCTGCTCGACGGCCGGGTCGTCGCCGGTGGCGGCGTCACGGTGGAGGGCGAGGTCGCGCGGCTCTGGGGCGCCGCCGCACTGCCGGAGCACCGCGGCATCGGGGCCTACCGCGCGGTGCTGCACGAGCGCCTGCGCCACGCCCGCGACCACGGCGCGACGCTGGCGCTCGTCAAGGGCCGGATCGCCACGTCGGGGCCGATCCTGCTGCGCTACGGCTTCGCCGCCTTCGGCCGCGAGGACACCCACCAGCTGCCGCTCGGCGGGAGGCCGGGCCGGTGAGCGGCCCGACCTCCGAGGCGGTGGCCGCCGCCTGCGCGGCCTGGACCTGGTACCCCGCCGACGCCACCGTCGTCACCACCGCCGACCTGCTGCTCGTGCGCTGGCCGACGTACTACGAGGCCCCGCCCACCGCCCTGACCGTCGACCCGGCCGCCGATGTCGGCCCGGCCCTCGACGAGGCGCTCGACCAGGCCCGCGAGTGGGGTGGCGAGGAGCTCCTGGTGTGGGTGCGTCTCGACTCCCCGGCGACCCTGGAGGACGAGCTCCGCCGGCGCGGTGGCCGGCTCGAGGAGACCGTCGACGTCCTCGCCCTCGACCTCGACGCGCCGGCCCCCGACCTCGACGTGCCCGGCGACGTCCGCGTCGTCTGGCAGACCGACGTGCCGACGACCCGGGCGGTCATCGAGATCGGCATGGCGGCGTTCGAGGAGGGCTCGGTGCCCGACGACGAGACGCTGGAGGCGCTGGCCGACGAGGCCCGGGCCGACCTCGCCGCCGGCCGCGGCGGTTCGGCCCTCGCGCTGGTCGACGACCGGCCGGTCGCCACCGGTGGTCTGTCGCTGTTCGACGGTGTCGCCCGGCTCTGGGGTGGCGGCGTGTTCCCCGGGGCCCGCGGCCGGGGCGCCTACCGTGCCGTCCTCGACGCCCGCCTCCGCCGAGCCCGGGCCGAGGGCGCGACCATGGCCCTGGTCAAGGGCCGCGTCGACTCCTCCGGCCCGACGCTGCGTCGTACCGGCTTCACCGGCTTCGGTCAGGAACGCTCCTACGTCCTCTCGACCTGATGCCCCCCGGGGTGTCCGGGGCGTCGGCTCGGGGCATGCAACTCACCGTCCGCACGACTTCCCCGCCCGCATTCGGGCGGGGGAGCGGGTACGACGGTGAGGTAGTGCCCCGCCGGCGCCGAGTCAGCGACCGCGACGGGGGCGGGGATCGCGGACGAGCAGCTCGACGTTGCGGTCGCGACGAGTGCCGAGGCCGCGGTCGGAGCGGTCCTGCCAGTCGTTGGCGGCGAGCTCGCGGGCCAGGCCCGCCAGGCCGGTGGTCGTGCGGGTGTCGCGCGAGCGCAGCGGACCGGCGTGGTCGACCATCGTGGTGAACAGCGACAGCGTGCCGTCGCGGTTGTCGACGACCTCGATGATGCGCGACTGCTGCGGCCAGTCGATGTGCGAGGCCGTGTTGACCTCCCACAGCCCGCCGGTGCGACCCGCGCCCGGCCGCCGGTGGGCGGTGACCGCGTTGCGGTGGGTGTGCCCGTTGACCCAGGCGACGACGTGCGGCTGCTGGAGGAGCAGCGCCAGCACCTCGGCGCCGGTCACGCGCGGCTCCACGTCGGCCCCGGTGCCGACGAGCACGTTGCCCATCGTGGCGCTGGTGTGGTGGCTGAAGACCATCGTGACCTGCCCCTGGCTGCGCGCACCGGCGAGCACCCGTCGCAGCCACGCCATCTGGCCGGCGTCGATCGAGCCGTCGGCGTACCCATTGGGGTTGACGGTGTCGAGCACGACGAACCGGCAGCCGCGCTCGACGAAGGTGTAGTACGCCGTGCCGTCGCGGCGGTTGGCCGCGGTGAAGCCGTGCCCGCGCGGCAGTCCCGTGGTGGTGAAGTGCTGCGCGACGGTCTCGGCCCGGCTGAGCAGCCGGCGGGCCCGGTCGGGCGTGACGAGACGCGCTCCGGGGGTGGCCGAGAGGGTGGCCACGAGCCCGGCGAGGTCACCCGCGGCCAGGGCGGTCAGCACCGCCAAGGGGCTGAGCCCCGCGGGCGGCGAGACGACCTTGAGGGCACCGGTCGCGATGGCGCCGATCGGCAGCGTCGCGGCCGGGAAGTTGCCCTGCACGAGGCCGTCGTGGTTGCCGAAGCAGGCGTACCACGGCATCCGCAGCCCCTGGGCGCGGAACGGTCGCCGGGCCGCGTCGAGCAGGCCCGGGACCGTCGGGAACCCGTAGCGGGTCTTGGCCAGGTCGGGCGCGCGTCCGGGCGGCGGCGGGTCGGGGTGCCAGTAGCTGCGGTCGTAGTACAGCGGGTCGCGGTCGGCGACGCCCTCGAAGCGGCGCAGGTCGCCGGAGTCGGGCCGCACCCGGCCGCCGTCGAGGAGGTCGATGTTCCAGCGGACCTCGTTGAGCTGGGAGTTGTCGGAGTTGTCGCCGGTCTGGATGGCCAGCGCCAGCCGGCGCCCGGTGACCGGGCCGCGACCGACCCGGTTGACCTCGCGCACCATCGCGTCGGCGACCTGCGCGGAGAGCATCTCGTGCGGCCGGTACGCCGAGGCGAAGATGCCCGTGGCCGTCGGCACCGGTGAGGGGTCGTCGAACCGGTCGGTCCACTCCACGCGCAGCGGCGACTGCACGTCGACCACGTGCACGTCGCTGAGCTGCACGAAGGCCAGCAGCCCCCGGCGCCGGCGTGCCCGGCCGGCCCGCGCCCGCACGCCGAGCTCGGCGCGCACCAGGTGCGGCTCGCCGGGTCGGCGGACCAGGCCGCGGTAGCCGAGCCGGCCCGCGGGGCCCTTGCGCACCGTCCGCGCCAGCGTCGCGACGCGGGCCACCTTGCGCGGCCCGGTGCGCACCGCCGAACGGGCGGCCGAGCGGGCGCTGGAGCTCGCCACGGTCGACATGGCGGCGGCGAGCGCGGCGGCGCGGCCGAGGCCGCGGCGGGTGACCTGCATCCGGCGGATGCTACCCGGGGCATGCCGGCCTCGCGGGCAGTTCGGCCAACCGTTGTTCACGCGGCGGCCACGCCGATCCCGTCGCGTGTTGCCTGCGGCTCCCTAGCGTCCTGGACATGGCCGAGCTCCTCCCGCTTGTCCGTCCCGCGGTCGCGTCGCGCCGCCCGTCCACCCCCCGGCACCGGCTCCGCGTCCTGGTGGTCGCGGAGTCCTTCCTCCCGCAGGTCAACGGCGTCACCGGCTCCGTGCGCCGGGTGCTGGACCACCTCGCCGCGCAGGGCCACGAGGCCGAGCTGGTCGCCCCGACCGGGCCGGCGTCGTACGCCGGGTTCCCGGTGCACCACGCCCGGGGCGCCCACCTGCCCTTCTACCGCGACTTCAAGATCGGCCTGGAGACCCGGCGCCGGCTGCGGGGCGTCATGCAGCGGTTCCGGCCCGACGTCGTGCACATCGCCTCGCCCGCCACCCTGGGCTACCAGGCCGCCCGCGCCGCCGCCGAGCTCGACATCCCGACCGTCGCGATCTACCAGACCGACCTCGTCGGGTTCGCCGAGCGGTACGACGTGCCGGGCGGCACCGCGGCGATGGCCGCCCTCACCCGCCGCATCCACACCCGGGTCGACCGCACCCTGGCCCCCTCCACGGCCAGCCTGCGCCAGCTCGACTCGCTCGACGTCCCCGGTACCGCGTTGTGGCCGCGGGGCGTCGACCTCGAGCAGTTCCACCCCTCCCGCCGCGACCCCGCGCTGCGCGCCCGCCTCCTCGGCCCGGACACCCGTGGTGCCGGCGACCGGGTGCTGGTGGGCTACGTCGGTCGGCTCGCCCCGGAGAAGGAGCTGGACCTGCTCACCGCCCTGACCCGCGACCCCCGTCACGCACTGGTGGTCGTCGGCGGGGGACCCGAGGAGCAGCGGCTGCGCGCCCTGCTCCCCGGGGCGCACTTCCTCGGCGTGCTGCACGGCGAGGAGCTCGGCGCGGCGTACGCCTCGCTCGACGTGTTCGTCCACACCGGCCGCCACGAGACCTACTGCCAGTCGGCCCAGGAGGCCCTCGCGTCGGGCGTCCCGGTGGTCGCCCCGCGTCAGGGCGGCCCGGTCGACGTGGTCGACGACGGCACCGCCGGCTTCCTCTACCGCCCCGGCGACGCCGCCGACCTGGCCACCTACGTCGGCCTGCTCACCGACAACCCCGTCCTGCGCCGTCGTACGGCGCTCGCGGCCCGCCGCTCGGTGGCCGACCGCTCCTGGGCCTCGGTGATGGACCGGCTCGTCGCGCACTACCGCGACGTCATCGGCGCCCGCGCCGACCTCGAGGCCGCCCTCGCCGGCTGATGCTGGCTGGTGCAGGAATTGCCCGCCCAGCGCGGGAACACCCGGTCGACCGGGGATTCCTCACCCCCGAGCTGGACGGGGAGAACTCGCGCTGGGAGGGCAGTGCACCGCCCGTCCAGCGCAAGAAGAGCCCGTCCAGCTGCAGGAACACCCGGTCGACCGGGTGTTCCCCACCCCCTCCGACCGGCCCTCAGGCCGGCGCGCCGCTTCCGCGGAACGCGCCGAGGATCGCGGCGGCCTCGTCGACGGTGTCGACCAGGTGCACGTGCTGCTCCATCCCGCGGCCGCGGGCCAGGGCCTGCAGCAGCGGCCAGGCGGGCAGGGTCTCGGTCCAGTGGGTGCGGTCGACGAGGACCATCGGCGCGACCGAGGCCTCGTCGGCGTAGTAGTTCTCGCAGCCGTCCTGGAAGACCTCCTGCACCGTGCCCGCCGCGCCGGGCAGGAAGACGATGCCGCCGTCGCAGATCTCGAGCAGCACGGCCTCGCGGGCCGGGTTGCGGACGTACTTGGCGATCGCGGTGGCGAACACGTTGGGCGGCTCGTGGCCGTAGAACCACGTCGGGATGCCGAGGGAGTCGTCCGCCGGCAGGTCGGCCACCGCCTCACGGGCGCGGGCGGCCCAGGCGTCGATCGAGGGCCGGAACGACGGCACGTCGGCCACGGCCGCCAGCGCCGCCGCCAGGTCGTCCTCGGTGGCGCCGGCGAGCCGGGCACCGAGGTTGGCGGCCTCCATCGCGCCGGGTCCGCCGCCGGTGGCGACCAGCGCCCCGCCGGCCGCGAGCAGCCGGCCGAGCCGGGCGGCGTCGGCGTACCCGGTCGAGCCGCGCTGCAGCGCGTGGCCACCCATCACGCCGACGACCCGCCGGCCGCTCTCGGTGGTGAAGCGGCCCAGCGCGTCGTCGATCGCGTGGTCGTGCAGGGCGGCGGCGAGGGAGTCGTCGCGGTCGGGCACCCGCTGCGCCCAGGCGTAGGCGCGGGCGTCGAGGCTGCGGGCGTAGGGCTCGCGGTCGTAGAGCTCCTCGGCGGTGTAGAGGTGGGGACGGTAGACGTCGAGCGGCGAGCGGCCGACGTCGGGCAGCACCAGCGCGCCCGCCGCGGCCAGCGCGTCGTCGTCGCCGTCGGCGAAGGTGCAGCCGAGGAACGCCGTGCCGCGCACGTCGTGGGCGAACAGCGCCGGCGCCCGCTCGCGCAGGTCGAGGCGGTGGACCCGCCACGACCCCAGCTCGGTGGCGCCGGCGGCCAGCCGCCGGTCCAGGTCGGCGAGGGACTCGACGTTGACGACACGACCGTGGCTGCGCTTCACGACGCCACCCTGCCCCAGCCGCGGCCCGTCAGGGCGCGTGCGCGACCAGGTCGGCGAACAACGCGTCGGCGTCGGCCGACTCCAGCCCCTTGCTGGCGAACCAGGTGCACACGTTGGTGCAGTCGCGCATCAGGAACTCAAAGCCGTTGAGGTTGCCCACCAGGTCGACCACCTGCGGCAGGTCGATGATGACCAGCCGCTCGCCCGCCGCGAGCATGTTGTACGCCGACAGGTCGCCGTGCACGAGGCCCGCCTGCACCAGCGTGGCCATCGCCTCGCGCAGCTGCTCGAACCAGCCCTCCAGCAGCGCTCGGGTCGGCCGGGTCTGGGCCAGGCGCGGGGCGGTCTCGCCGTCGACGCTGACCCACTCCATGAGGATCTCGGTGCCGTCGACCTGCACGGGGTAGGGGACCGGGAGGCCGAGGCCCCAGCAGCGCACGAGCGCCGACCACTCCGAGATGGCCCACTCGCCGGCGGCGACCTCGCGACCGAAGGTGGACTTGCGCTTGACCGCCCGCTCGTCGCGCGAGCGCTTCATCGACCGGCCCTCGGTGTAGGACGCGGAGCGGTGGAAGGTGCGGTGGTCGGTGGAGCGGTAGCGCTTGGCGGCCATCACGACCGCCTTGTCGGGCTCGAGCGGGTCGGCGCGCTCGAGCAGGAAGACGTCGGCCTCCTTGCCGGTCTTGAGGATGCCGAGGTCGGTGTCGATCGCGCCCTGCGAGGTCACGACCCAGTCGGGCCGGGGCTCGGGGCCACGGGCGAGCGGCTCGACCGAGAGCCAGGTCGACCAGCGCTGCGAGGCGTCGTCGACGTCGTCGTAGGTGGTCCAGTCGAAGGTGAACTCAGGTGAGGGGTCCTGCGGGAGGTCCTGCGTGGTCATGGGTGGTGGTGCTCGTCTCTGTGCTGAGGTGGTCGGCGGGCAGGCCGGGGACAGTCATGGACATGTCACGCTCCTCTCGACGGCACCGGGCAGGACGCCGGTGGCTCGCCGACGATGGTCGGGCACCCGCCCCGACCCCCGCAACGCATTAAAGACACGCTGACCCGTCGTGGATCCACGACGGGTCAGCGCGAGGGTCAGCGCGAGGGGCCGGGTCGACTAGCAGACGGAGTCGGTCGGCTTCGGGTTGCTGAGGCCGAACAACGGCCGGAGGGCGAGGCCGCCGACGGTGCCGACGATGGCCATGACGCCCCAGATCCAGCCGTGCAGGCTGAAGGAGGCGATGCCGCCGAAGTAGGCGCCGATGTTGCAGCCGAAGGCGAGGCGGGCGCCGTACCCCATCATCACGCCGCCGATGACGGCGCCGAGGGCGAGCTTGCCGGGGATGCGGCGGTGCAGCACCCACTGACCGGCCATGGCCGAGGCGATGAGGGCGCCGACGATGATGCCGAAGTCCATGACCGAGGTCTTCTCGACGAAGATGCCGGCGTCGTACTTGGCCAGGTTGGCCGGGTCGGACCAGAAGCCCCACGACAGCACGTCGACACCGATCGCGTCGAGGATCTTCGAGCCCCACAGCGCGAAGGCGAACGTGACGCCCCAGGCGCCGCCGGAGACGAAGAGCGTGAGCGCGTTGAGGCCGGCGAGCAGCAGGGCGCCCACCCACAGCGGCCAGGACCCGCGGACGGCGCGGGCCCAGCCGTGCGCGACCGGCGGCTCCTCGACGGGCGGCGGGGGGTTGCGACGGCCGACGACGTAGGTCAGGCCGACGATCGCGGCCATCGCGAGCAGCGAGATGGCCAGCGCGCCGGGGTAGCCGCCCCAGCGGGTCAGCGACACCGGCTCCCACGACGGCAGGCCGTTCCACCAGGGCAGGTGGTAGGCGCCGAGGGTGGCGCCCCCGACGAAGCCGCCGAGGGTGAGCAGGATCGCGCTCTGGCCCGACCCGATCGCGAAGAGCGTGCCCGAGGCGCACGAGCCGCCGAGCTGCATGCCGACGCCGAAGAGGGCAGCCCCGACGAACAGGCCCCAGCCGATGGGGGCGAGCGAGCCCGCCACCGGCACGTCCTGGAACGAGACCTGGTTGGCCAGGATCGGGGCGAACAGGATGCACGCGGCGGCCAGCATCAGCATGTGGGCGCGCAGCGCCTTGCCCTGCCGCACCGCGACCAGCTGCCGCCAGGCCGAGGTGAAGCCGAAGCGCGAGTTGAACAGCACCAGCCCGAGCGCGAGGCCGATGAGGAACAGCAGGCCGGGGACCTGGCCGCTCTGGGTGAAGATCCAGCCGCCGAGCACGACGGCCGCACCGACGCCGGCGACGACGATGCCGGCCTGCGGTGGCGGGGCCTCCTTGGGGGGCGGCGCGGTGCGTGTCTCCTGGGGGCGGTCGACGAGAGCCATGGTGGTTCCTTTCTACTGCGCGGGGGTGCGCTGGGGGAGGGAGCGGGTGCTGTCGGTGCCGAGCGGGCCGACCGGGGTCACCGTGCCGCCGGGGAACCAGGAGACCTGGGTCGAGTGCGCGGCGTGGCCGGGGGTGTCGGGCATGTACGCCGCGCGCGAGGCGGCGTACAGGGTGTGCGGCGAGGGCTCGCCGCCGCGGGCGGTGCGCCAGGCCTGGTAGCCGGACGCGGTGGGGGCCTGGCCGGGGAAGAAGGTCGCCAGGGTCTGGCTGTACTCCTGGGCGGCCCCGTCGCGGATGTCGAAGTCGAGCGGCAGGACCGCGCCCGAGGTCGAGTCGACCACGCCGGGCGTGAGCAGCCACGGCGCGAGCCAGGTGCCGTCGGATCGGATCGGCTGCTGTCGCAGCGGCAGCCGCGAGACCGCGGCCAGGTCGTCGGCCGCCTCCGACCAGCCGCCGACGACGAGCAGGGCGTTGCGCACGCCCTGCGTCGACGACGCCGGCGCGTCGGCCGGGGCCAGGCGTACGCCGAGCCGGTCGGCCTCGCCGCGGACCAGGTCGGTCGCGGCGCGCGAGCGCGGGGAGCCGTCGCCCTGGAGGGTCAGCTCCTCGACCCCGCGGCCGGCGAGCCAGGCGACGGTCTCGCGCAGGGCGTCGGCGTCGTGGTCGGCCAGGCGGGCCGACGGGCAGGCCGTCGGCACCTCCCCGCCGGCCAGCACGGCCGTGGTGGCGGCGGTCAGGCACTCGGGCCCGTCGGGGCCCTGCCAGTCCTGGGGAGCGGGGCCGCCGGCCGCGCGGGCGTCGTCGGCGAACCCGGTCTCGACCGCGAACGGCACCCGGTGGTCGGGCCCGTGCGAGACCAGCACCGTGCCGCTGCCCTCGGGCAGGTCGACCACGGCCCACACCCCGTCGGCGCCGGGCCGCGGGGTCGCGGTGGTGAGCGCCGCCGAGCCCGGCGTACCGACCTGGAAGGACTCGGTGCTGTGCTCGCTGTGCTCACCGTGCTCACCGTGCGCATCGCCGACCGCAGAGACGTCGATGCGGACCAGGTTGGGGCCCGGACGGGCGGGGGCGACGGTGACGGTGAAGTCGACGTCGTCGTGGCGCAGGCGCTGGACGCTCGGGACGCCGGGGTCCCGCTCGCCGCCGAGGACCTGCTGGCCCCCGGCGCGTGCCTCCTGGTCGGAGCGGAGGGCCTCGGCCGTGGTGGTGCCGCCGGACCCGGACCCGCTGCCGTCCGCCGGTCCTGCCGTGGTCGCCCACGCGGCGCCCGCGACCAGGACGGTCGCAGCGGTGCCGGCCAGGGCGGCCGCCCGCAGGCGGGACCGGTGGTGCCGGTCCCGCCCACGGGTGGTGCCGCTCTCGTGCTGGTCCTCGTGCGTGACGAGAGGAGCCACGACGACTACTCCTTGATGTCCTCGTCGGCGGTGACGAAGACCATCGAGTGCGGCTTGGCCGGGCCCCAGGCCCCGTGCGGCCAGGACGCACGGTCGAAGTCGATGCAGTCCTCGACGGCCCCGTGGGTCTTGAAGTCGGGGTCGAGGGTCATCTTCTCGTCCTCGCCGACGTCGACCATGCAGACACGGTGGTCGCCGTTGAGACCGGTGCGGGCCACGAAGTAGTTCGAGTACGCGATCCGCTTGACGTCGGTGGTCTCGCGGTAGAAGCCGTCCTGGCCGAGCTCGAGGTTGTCGAGCGCGCCCCAGTGCGGGCCACCCGGGGCGGCCAGCGTGTCGTGGACGGTCGGGCAGTCGGCCTCCTGGCCGCCCTCGGTGATCTCGACCTGGGTGTCGATGCTGCAGGTCGGCGACGTGCCCGAGGCGACGAGGTCCTGGATGTCCAGCTTCAGGATGTACTGCGGGGACCCCTTGTCCTCACCGCTGGGCTGACGACCGACGACGGCGACGTAGAGGTACTTGTCGTCGAGGCTGGTCTGGGTCCAGCCCGCGTTGGAGCCGCCGCCGTACCAGCTGCTCCCGGGGTCGGCGATCTTGTTGGAGGTCGTCAGGTCGAAGACCTCGCGCCACTGCGGCTTCGCCGCGGTGATGTCGGGCGTGTAGTAGATCGCGCCGCCCTGCATGGTCGAGGCGAACGCGCCCTTGTTGCCGGGCAGGTTGGTGACGGTGGTCTCCATCGCCGCCCGCGGCTCCTCGTGGTGGGGCACCTTGCCGACCCGCGGGCCGTCGGGCAGGAACGAGACCGCCTTCAGCCTCGGCTTGTCCGGGTCTGAGATGTCCCAGGTGCGCACCGTCGGGCGTCGCAGGTACGACGACGGGGCCTGCACCGGGTTGAGGATGATGTTGCGCGGCTCGTTGTAGTCGCTGGTGACGAGCGTCTTGAGGTCCTCACGGGCCTGGACGCCGTGCGGGTTGGCGCAGGTCGGCAGCTGCAGCTGCGGGATGTTGTCGCAGCGCTGCTCGGTCTCGGCCGTCTCCGGGGTCGCCGGGGCCTCCCACAGCGTGCGGCCGTCCTCGTCGAGGCGGACCAGCTCGCCGGGGGACCCGGCGAAGCCGTTGCCCAGGCGCACCGAGCCGTCGCTGTAGACGCACGGGCCCGGGACGTCGGGCCCGCCCATGTAGGTGCCGTAGGCCTTGTGGTCCTGGGTCACCCAGTAGGCGTCGGGCACCGAGCCGCACAGGGTGTCGGTGGGCAGGTTGATGTTCTTCAGCTTCAGCGCCGGGAGCTGGCTGGTGTCGATGACGTAGGTGACGTCGGTGAACAGGCCGCCGGCGAAGAGGTTGTCGCCCTTGTGCCAGATGTACTGCATGTGGTGCGGCTCGTTCTCGACCAGCGGCCCCACGGTGGCGGTGTTGACCACCTGGCCGTAGGAGGGGGAGCCCTCGGTCGCGTCGACCACGGCGAAGAAGTCGGGACCGATCAGGTCCTTCTGGCCGATCAGGTCGGGGCCGATGGTCTTGGGGAGCGTGGTGAGCTCCGCGCCCGACTTGTCGAGGATGTTGTTGTCGCCGGCCCAGACCACGAGGTACTCGCGGCGCAGGCCGTCGTCCTCGACCGTGCCGCCGGCGTCGCCGCCGGTGAGGCCGAGCCCGGTCAGGGCGTCGTCGAGGCCGAGGTCCTGCAGGAGGCCGGGCGGGACGGCCGAGGCGTCGAGGTGGTTCTTGACCCAGTAGTCCTGGCCGCCCTTGGCGACCTTGCTGACCTCGGTGACGATGTCGCCGCCGGCGGCCTGGTCCAGCAGGTCGGTGATGGCGCCGGCCGAGAGCACGGAGACCGGACCGTCGTCGCTGTCGACCGCGGAGGCCAACGAGCCCGACTGGGTGCCGGCCACCAGGCCGACGGCGAGCCCCAGGGCGGCCGTCGCGGCGGCGAGCCGGCGCCGGGCGCGGGGAGAGAGATGTGTGTGCACGATGGAAGTGGTGCCTTCCCGAGAGGGCGCAGCCCCATGTGACTGCGCTGGGTGTGTCCTGGCGTGCGCCAGGGGTGCTGCCGTGTGCGGGTGGGTGGTGGGGGCCTCCTCCTGGTCGGGGACGGGACGGGTCGGGGTGCGGCGCGCCGGGCCTGGGTCAGGCGGCCGCGGGCGTGGTGGTCTCGATCTGCAGCTCGCCGACGCGCTCCCAGGCGTCGTCGACGTGCACGACGTCGCGGCCCGCGCGGTGCAGCAGGCTGGCCGCGATGCCGGCGCGGTAGCCCGAGCGGCAGTGCACCCACAGCTCGCCCGGCGGCAGCCGGCGCCCGGCGCGCTCGACGTCGTGCACGGGCAGGTGGATCGCGCCGGGCAGGTGCCCCTCGCGCCACTCGTCGAGCTGGCGCACGTCGACCACGACCGGGGGCCGGGTGCCGGCGGCCCGACGGGTCGCCCGGGCCTCCCGGTAGGCCGCCCAGCCGGCCCGCCGGTAGCGGGCGGTCAGCGCCGGCTCGGGCGCGGCCAGCACGTGGGCGCCGACGCCGTCGATGCCGATCCGGGCCAGGTCGCGCAGGGCGGGCTCGAGCACGTCGGGGGAGTCGGTGAGCAGCACGATGTCGTCGCTCCACGGCACCAGCCAGCCGACGTACGTCGCGAACTGGGCGCCGTACTCGACGCTCACGCTGCCCGGCAGGTGGCCCGAGGCGAAGGTGGCCCGGTCGCGCAGGTCGACCACCCACGCCCCGGCCAGCACCGCGTCGCTGACGTCGTGCGCCGTGGCCGGCCGGGCCGGACGGGGACCGCTCGCGCCGGCACCGGAGCGGTTGAGCGGGTCCATCCGCTCGTAGTAGCGGGGGACGGGGCCCAGGCCCGCGACGAGTCGCTCCACGAAGTCCTCCAGGTCGGTGGTGAGGGCGGGGTGGGTGTCGAGCTGGTCGGCGAGGGTCACCGGGCCGTCGGGGGCCGCGACCGTCGCCGAGGCGCAGAAGCTGCCGAAGCCGTGGGTGGGCAGCAGCACCGTCGCCGGGTCGAGCGCGGCCAGCCGCCGGCTCGTGCGCCACTGGGCCGCGGCGAGGGTGGTGGTCAGGTGCGGGTCGACCAGGTCGGTGCGCCCGACGGTGCCGAGCAGCATGCTGCCGCCGCTGAGCAGCGCGGCGGGCTCGGCGCCGACGCGCGCGACGTAGGCCTGGTGGTGGCGGGTGTGGCCGGGGGCGTCGAGCACCTGCACCGCCACGTCGCCGTACCTCAGCTCGTCGCCGTCGCGGACCCCGAGCCGCTCGAACGCGACGCGCTCGTCGGCGGAGAGGAGCAGGTCGGCGCCGTGGCGGCGGGCCAGGGCCAGGCCGCCGGAGACGTAGTCGTTGTGCACGTGGGTCTCGGCGACCGCGGCGACCTCGACGCCGGCCTCCTCGGCCGCCCGCTCGACCAGCGCCGTGTCGCGCGGCGGGTCGACGACCAGCGCCACCCGTCCGTCGTGCACGAGGTGGCAGCGGTTGCCGAGGGAGGGGACCTCGATGGTGACGACCGGCATCCCGAGAGCTCCTGACGTAAGTCGATCAAGTCAGTAGGGTTTTATCACCGGTCGGGGTCTGTCCGTCAACCTGTCCGTCCGCGGTGTGTCGTGGGCGGGCTCCCGCAGGGGTTCTCTACGGTCGGGGCGTGCGAGGTCTCGGGAGCGCGTCGACGACGGCTGCCCTGGCCCTCGTCGTGGGCCTCGGCGCCGCGCTGGCGCCGGCCCCGGGTGCTGTGCCCCGGGAGCCCCTCGATCCCGTCCCGGCGGCCGGTGTCGCCGGGCCCCGCGGGCCCGACCCCTACTTCCCCGACGACGGCAACGAGGGCATCGACGTCCTCTCCTACGTCGTCCGTGACCGCTACGACCTGCCGACCGGCCGGCTCGTCGGCTCCACCCGGCTGCGGGTCCGCGCCACCCAACCGCTCCACGGCTTCCACCTCGACCTGCTGCTCCCGGTCCGCGGCGTCCGGGTCGACGGGCGGCCGGCCCGGTGGAGCAGGCCGACGCGGCACGAGGTCCGGGTCGAGACGCACCGCGCGGTCCCGACCGACGGCGTCGTCACCGTCGAGGTCGCCTACGCCGGCCGCCCCGGCGGAGTCGGTTGGCCGGGACGCCGGGGCTGGGTCGCCGGTCCGCACGAGGTCGCGGCGATCGGCCAGCCCCGGTCGGCCCCGTGGTGGTTCGCCGCCAACGACCACCCCAGCGACAAGGCCACGATGGACGTCGCGATCACCACCGGCGCCGACCTCGACGTCGTCTCGGTCGGCCGGCGGGTGTCCCGCCGCCCCGCCGGCCCCGGCCTGGTGACCACCCGCTGGCGCGCGGGCGCGCCCATGGCGCCGTACCTCGCCTTCTTCGTGGCCGGCGACCTCGAGGTCCGTCGGGGCCGGCGCCTCGGGCTGCCGTTCACCGCGGCCGTCTCCCGGGCGGTCCCGCAGCCCCAGCGGCGCCGCGCGATGCGGGTGCTGCTGCGTTCCCCCGCCGTGGTGCGGTGGCTCGAGCGCCGGGTCGGTCCCTACCCGTTCGGCACGACCGGCGGCGTGGTCACCAGCCTCAACCCGGGCTTCGCGCTCGAGACCCAGACCCGGCCCGTCTACCCCGTCGTCGACGCCTCCGCCGCCCCGACGCTGCTCGTGCACGAGCTGGCCCACCAGTGGTTCGGCGACGCGGTGACGGTGCGGCGGTGGAGCGACACGTGGCTCAACGAGGGTCCCGCGACGTGGGCCGAGGTGGCGTGGACGGCCTCGCGCGGCGGTCCGAGCGCCGCCGCCACCCTCCAGCGCTGGTACGACGACCGGGCGGCCGAGAGCGGGTTCTGGGACTTCCCGCTGGCCGACCCCGGGCCGGCCCGCATCCTCGACCGCGCGGTCTACGTGCGCGGTGCCATGGTGCTGCTGGCCCTCGGGCAGCGCGTCGGCGAGCCCGGGCTGCAGCGGGTCCTGCGGACCTGGGTGGCCCGCCACGGCGGCGCCACCGCCGGCACGGCCGACTTCGAGGCCCTGGCGACCGAGGTCACCGGGGTCGACCTCGACGGCTTCTTCCGGGCCTGGCTGCACACGCCCGCCCCGCCCGACCGCACCGCCGCGAACGGTCTCGTGCCCGACGTCGCCGGCTGAGGGAGCCGGGCCGGCCCGACGCCGTACGTCGTCGAGGCGGGTCCTGGGGGTCGCGGGGGTTACGGTCCCACCCGTGATCCGTCGCTCCGCCGCCGCGGCCCTCGCGGCCGTGCTCGCCCTCACGCTGCTCCCGGGCGCCCCGGCGCCCGCCGCCCAGGTCGCGGCAGGCGCGCCCTCGCCGGGCGCCCCGGGCGTCGGCGACCCCTACTGGCCGTTCGACGGCAACGGCGGCATCGACGTGACCCACTACGTCGTGCGCGACCGCTACGACTTCGCCACCGGCGTCCTGTCCGGCACCACCACGCTCACCCTGCGGGCCACCCAGGCGCTCTCGCGCTTCGACCTCGACCTGCTGCTGCCCGTGCGCGCCGTGAGCGTCAACGGCGCCGCCGCCCGGTTCGACAAGCCCGACGGCCACGAGCTGCGCATCACCCCCGCCCGGCCGGTGGCCCGCGGTGCGGTCGTCGACGTCGTCGTCTCCTACGCCGGGCGGCCCGCGGGCCTGCGCTACGCCGGCGAGGACACCTGGCTGGCCGACGGCCGCGAGGTCGTCACCATGAACCAGCCCCACATGGCGCCGTGGTGGTTCGCCGCCAACGACCACCCGCAGGACAAGGCGACCTTCGACATCAGCGTCACGGGTCCGGCCACGCACCAGGTCGTCTCCAACGGCCTACCGGTCTCGCGCACGGTCTCGGGCTCGCTCGCCACCACCCGGTGGGTCGCCCGCGACCCGATGGCCACCTACCTCGCCTTCTTCGCCCTCGGCCGCTACGCCGTCGAGCGCACCGAGCGCGGCGGCCTCCCGTCGATCATCGCGGTCTCGCGCGACCTCGGGCCGCTCGACCAGGCGGCCGCGCTGCGCGGCCTGCGCCGCACCGGCGAGATCACGGCCTGGCTGGCCCGCCGGGTCGGTCCCTACCCCTTCGAGTCGACCGGCGGCCTGGCGACCTCGCTCGACCCCGGGTTCGCGCTGGAGAACCAGACCCGGCCGACCTACCCGGGCACCTCGCCGCGGTCGGCCCTGCTGCTCGTGCACGAGCTGGGCCACCAGTGGTTCGGCGACTCCGTCACGCTGCGTCGCTGGCGCGACATCTGGCTGCACGAGGGGTTCGCCACCTTCCTCGAGCACCACTGGACCGAGACCCACGGCGGCCCGTCGGCCCAGACGTGGCTGCGCCGCACCTGGGCCGCGCGCCAGGCCGCCCGCGGCTACTGGCGCACCTCGCTGGTCGACCCCGGCGCCGGCCGCATCTTCAGCGCCCCGGTCTACGAGCGCGGCGCGATGACGCTGCAGGCCCTGCGGCACCGCATCGGCAGCCGGGCGTTCTTCCGGGTGCTCCGCACCTGGGCCCGCGAGCGCCGCCTCGGCCACGGCACCACCGGGCAGTTCCGACGGCTGGCGGAGCGGGTGGCCGGCGAGCAGCTCGACGGGTTCTTCCGGGCCTGGCTGGTCGCGCCGCGCCCGCCGGCGCAGACCCGCCGCAACGGCCTGCGCTGACCGGCTCGCAGGCCGGCTCGCAGGCCGGTCCGACCGGCCTCCCCGCCGGGGTGTGACGGGAGTAACGTCACGCCGCATGAGTCTCGGCAAGGACACCCCCGCGCGCCCGCAGGACGCACCGCCGCCCACCGACCGACGCAAGATCGTCGCCGCCTGCGTCTGCCTGGCCATCCCCGTCGTCGCGCTCCTCGCGGTGCCGACGTACGCCCGCGACGAGCCGGAGCTGTGGGGCTTCCCCTTCTTCTTCTGGTACCAGTTCATCTGGGTCTTCCTGTGCTCCGCGCTGACCTGGACGGCCTACAAGCTGGTGCTGTCGGCGCGGCCGCCCCGCGGTGACCGCGACGGGGGCGGCAAGTGAGGGCCGCCGTCCCGCTCGTGACCGACGCGAGCACCAACACCTCGGCCCTGGTGGTGCTGGTCGCGCTGTTCCTCCTCGTGACCGTGCTGGGCTTCATGGCGACCCGCTTCCGCCGGGCCGAGAAGCTCGACAACCTGGAGGAGTGGGGCCTCGGTGGCCGCAAGTTCGGCACCTGGGTGACCTGGTTCCTGCTCGGCGGCGACCTCTACACCGCCTACACCTTCGTCGCGGTGCCGGCGGCGATGTTCGCCACCGGTGCGGTCGCGGGGTTCTTCGCCGTGCCCTACACGATCATGCTCTACCCGATCATCTTCATCTTCATGGCGCGGCTGTGGTCGGTCAGCCACCGCCACGGCTACGTCACCACCGCCGACTTCGTCCGCGGGCGGTACGACGACCGGCAGCTCTCCCTGGCCGTCGCGGTGACCGGGTTCGTGGCGACCATGCCCTACATCGCCCTGCAGCTCGTCGGCATCCAGGCCGTCCTCGAGGTCGCGGGCGTGGGCGGCGGCGACAACATCGTGGAGAAGGACGCGCCGCTGTTCATCGCCTTCGCGATCCTCGCGGCCTACACCTACTCCTCGGGCCTGCGCGCCCCGGCGGTCATCGCGTTCGTCAAGGACGCGCTGATCTACGTCGTCATCATCGTGGCGATCATCTACCTGCCCGGCCAGGTCGGCGGCTGGGACGCCATCTTCGGTGCGGCCAAGGACAAGATGGAGACGACCAACGAGGCCACCGGCGCCCCGACCGGCTCGTTCATCCCCGGGGACGGGCAGATGTGGGCCTACGCCACCCTCGGCCTGGGCTCGGCGATGGCGCTGTTCATGTACCCGCACTCGGTCACCGCCAGCCTGTCCTCGGCCAGCCGCAACACCATCCGGCGCAACGCGGCCATCCTGCCGGCGTACTCCTTCGTGCTGGGGCTGCTCGCCCTCCTCGGGTGGGTGGCCATCGCGGCCGGCACCAAGCCCGTCGGCCTCGACGGCGAGCCCAACGCCCAGCTCGTCATCCCGCAGCTGTTCGAGGACTTCTTCCCGGGCTGGTTCGCCGGCGTCGCCTTCGCCGCCATCGCCATCGGCGCCCTGGTGCCGGCCGCGATCATGTCCATCGCCGCCGCCAACACCTTCGCCCGCAACATCTACAAGGAGTGGCTGCGGAAGGACGCGACGCCGCAGCAGGAGGCCAAGGTCTCCAAGCTGATGTCGCTGCTGGTCAAGGCGTTCGCGCTGGTCTTCGTGCTCACCCTCGACAAGCAGAACGCGATCAACTTCCAGCTCCTGGGCGGCATCTGGATCCTGCAGACGTTCCCGGCGATCGTCTTCAGCCTCTACACGCGCTGGTTCCACCGCAAGGCGCTGCTCGCCGGCTGGGCCGTCAGCATGGTCTACGGCACCTACGCCGCCTACGGCGTCTCGAGCGCCACGACCGACCACTTCGGTGGCAGCCTGGCCGAGATCCCGGGCCTCGGCGACATGGGCTACATCGCGATGACGGCGTTCGCGCTCAACCTCGTCGTCACCGTGGTCCTCACGCTGGTGCTGCGCCAGCTCGGCGTCTCCAACGGCCGCGACGTCACCGTGCCGTCCGACTACCACGCCGACGCAGGCGACCCCCGGGTCGACGCCGACCTCGCGGTCGAGGACCCGCTGGCCACGGGCGAGCCCGACCCGCGCTGACCCGGCTCCGCGCCGCTCCGTCAGGTCAGGCGGCGCTGACGACCTCGCACTCGAAGACCCGGTCGGAGGCGTCACGGTAGGCCGCGTCGCGGCCCGGCCCGCCCTGCAGGCGGTCGGCCCCGGCGTCGCCGTGCAACGCGTCGTTGCCCGGGCCGCCCGAGACGATGTCGTCGCCCGGACCGCCACGCAGCACGTCGCGCTCGTCGCCGCCGGCGAGGCGGTCGTTGCCGGGCCCGCCGTCGACCCGGTTGGTCCCGAGGCCGGCGCGGGTCCAGTCGTTGCCCGCTCCGAGGCTGATGACGTCGTCACGGAAGGCGCCGTTGACGAAGTCGTTGCCCGCGCCGGTGCTGATGCGGTCGCGGCCCTCGTCGGTCAGGGCCCAGGAGCGGTAGCGCGCCGGCAGCGTCCTGGTGTCGACGACGTCGTCGCCGAAGCGCGGGAAGACCTCGAGGAACATCCGACCCGCGCGGAAGCGCTGCGGCACCCGGCAGGTCGCCGCCACCCCGCGGGCGGCGGGGGTGCGGCGGCACGCGCCGGGCAGGCCCCGCCACGACCGGGCCGCGGTGTCGGCGTACCGGAGGACGCCGGGGGCGACCTCGGTGATCGTCAGCCGGTTGGGGCCCTTGCCGCCCCAGAACCGCAGGCCGAAGCGCGAGACCTCGAGGCGGGCCTGGCGCGGTCGCACGTACGGCGTCGGGAACTGCCCGACGAGCTGGAGCACCGGGTGCCCGCGCCGACGGTCGCGTCGGGCGGCGGGAGCCGGCGAGGCCGGCACGGCGACCTCGGGGGAGGCGAGGAGCGAGGCGGTGGCGGACGCGAGCGCGGGCGGAGCGGCGGACGCGCCGCCGGCCGGGACGACGGCGAGCAGCGTGGCCGCGAGGCCCAGGGCGACCGCGACGGGTGGGGACAGGCGGGCGCGGCGGTCAGGACGAGCGGAACGAGCGGGCACGGGGCACCTCCGAGGTCGGCGTCCCTGACGACGCTACGCCGGCGCCGACTGCCAGACTCCACCCGTGACTGCGAGCCCGCCCCCCGCCCCCGAGCGCCGCGACGTCGTCGTCCTCGGCTCCACCGGGTCGATCGGCACCCAGGCGCTGGAGATCTGCCGGCGCCACCCCGAGCGCTTCCGGGTCGTCGGCCTGACCGCCGGCGGCAGCAACCCCGGGCTGTTCGAGCAGCAGGTCGCCGAGCTCCGCACGGCGTACCCCGACCTGTGGCACGGGCTGGGGGAGGAGGCCTCGGTCGAGGCCGCTGGCCGGCCGTGCGACGTCGTGCTCAACGGCATCACGGGCGCGGTCGGGCTCCGGCCCACGCTCGCCGCGCTCGACGCCGGCACGACCCTCGCCCTGGCCAACAAGGAGTCGCTCATCATGGGCGGTCCGCTGGTCCTCGAGCGCGCCCGGCCGGGACAGATCGTGCCGGTCGACTCCGAGCACAGCGCCCTGGCCCAGTGCCTGCGCGGCGGGCGGCCCGACGAGGTGCGCCGCCTGGTCCTCACCGCCAGCGGCGGGCCGTTCCGCGGCCGCAGCCGTGACCAGCTCGCGGACGTCACCCCCGAGCAGGCCATGGCCCACCCCACCTGGGACATGGGGCCCGTCATCACCATCAACTCCGCCACCCTGGTCAACAAGGGCCTGGAGGTGATCGAGGCGCACCTGCTCTTCGGCATCCCCTTCGACCGCATCGAGGTCGTCGTGCACCCCACGAGCGTCGTGCACTCGATGGTCGAGTTCGTCGACGGCTCGACGCTGGTGCAGGCGAGCCCGCCCACCATGCTCATCCCCATCGCGCTCGGGCTGGCCTGGCCCGACCGGGTGCCCGACACCGCACCGCCGGTGGACTGGACGCGGCCCGAGACGTGGGAGTTCACCCCGCTCGACGACGACGCCTTCCCGGCCGTCCCCCTGGCCCGCGAGGCCGGCGAGCGCGGCGGCACCGCCCCGGCGGTCTACAACGCCGCCAACGAGGAGTGCGTCGCCGCCTTCCGCGACGGCCGGCTGCCCTTCGTCGACATCGTCGAGCGAGTGGCCGACGTGGTGCGGGCCCACGACGTACCCTCAGGGGGGACCCTCACGGTCGACGACGTGCTCGCCGCCGACGCCTGGGCCCGTGACCTCGCGCAAGACCTGATCGGGAGCCCTCGTTGACCGTCGTCCTCTTCGTGCTCGGCGTGGTGATCTTCGCCGTCTCCATCCTCGTCTCGATCGGCCTGCACGAGCTCGGCCACATGATCCCGGCCAAGAAGTTCGGCGGGAAGGTCACCCAGTACTTCGTCGGTTTCGGCCCCACCGTGTGGAGCAAGCAGGTCGGCGAGACCGAGTACGGCGTCAAGGCCATCCCCCTCGGCGGCTACGTCAAGATCGTCGGGATGCTGCCGCCCGCGGCCGCGGACCTCGTCGACGAGGTCGCCTACGACGCCGACGGCCAGCGCGTCCAGCGCATCCGCAAGTCCAACACCGGCCTGTTCACCCAGCTCATCAGCGACGCCCGCGCCGCCGAGTGGGAGCTGGTCCGGCCCGAGGACTCCGACCGCCTGTTCTACAAGATGGCGTCCTGGAAGAAGATCGTCGTCATGGCCGGCGGGCCGACGGTCAACCTGCTGATCGCCTTCTTCCTGTTCTGGCTCCTCTTCTCCACCCACGGCCGCGAGCTGCCCCCCGAGGTGCCCGACGGCGCCCCGACCATCGCCGCCGTCTCCGAGTGCGTCCTGCCGTACGCCGAGAGCGGCCGCGCCTGCACCCCGACCGACCCCGAGACGCCCGCGGCCCAGGCCGGCCTGCGCCCCGGCGACACCATCACCTCCTTCAAGGGCCAGGAGATCGGCAGCTGGGACCAGCTCACCCAACTGATCCGCGCCAACCGCGACGCCGCCGCCCCGCTGGTCTACGAGCGCGACGGCCAGACGGTCACCACCACCGTGACCACCACCGTCACCGCCCGCCCCGCCTCCGAGGACAACCCCCAGCTCCAGGAGGTCGGCTTCCTCGGAGTCACGCCCGTCCAGGTCTCCCCGCTCGAGACCGGCGGCCCGGTCTACACCCTCGACCAGATGGGCACCATGACCGTCGACACGGTCAAGGCCATCGGCACCCTGCCCGTCAAGGTCTGGGGTGTGGCCAAGGCCATCGTCGGCGTCGAGGACCGCGCCCTCGACAGCCCCATCAGCGTCGTCGGCGGCGGCCGCATCGCGGGCGAGGCCACCGCCGCCACCCAGCTCAGCACCGGCGAGGACTTCACCACCAGCGACAAGTTCTTCTTCCTCATCAGCCTCGTCGCCGGCTTCAACCTCTTCATCGGCCTGTTCAACTTCGTCCCCCTCCTCCCGCTCGACGGCGGCCACATCGCCACCGCCACCTGGGAGGCCCTCCGCCGCCGCCTGGCCCGCCTGCGCCGCAAGCCCGACCCCGGGTACGCCGACGCCGCCAAGCTCCTCCCCATCGCCTACGTCATGGCCGGCGCCATGCTCGTCCTCGGCGTCGTGCTGATCGTGGGCGACCTGGTGGCGCCGGTGCAGAGTCCCTTCTGACCGGTCGGCCGGCGGGTGGGCCTGGAGCCGCCCGGGTCGGCGGCGCGGCGGCCCCAGGCGCCACCCCACCCGCCGGCCGACGTGCGCCGTGTGGCGGACCCTGGCCCGGCCGGCTGCTCCGCGCGCCGTGTGGCCCGGTCCTGCCAAGGCCCGGGCGCCTCAGGGCGGTTGCGCCCTGGTGGTGACCTCACGGTGGTCGAGGAGGGCGCGCTGGCGCCCGTCTCGAGACCACCCGACCGCAGCGCGGGGGACAGCAGGACCGGCTGACGGTTCGTGGTCTCGAGACAGGACGTCGTCCTTCCTCGACCACCGCGTGCCATCCACGGTGGTCGAGGAGGGCGCCCTGCCGCCGGTCTCGAGGCCCCCGCAGCCGACGTACCCGACCCGGCTCCTCGCCGATCCGTCATCGATGGAGGGTGGGTGGGGGGAGGGAAGTAGATTGGGGGCATGACCTCGACGCCCGTCAGCCTGGGCATGCCGGCCGCCCCGCCGCCGGTGCTCGCCCCCCGCCGGCCTACCCGCCAGATCAAGGTCGGCAAGGTCGGGGTCGGAAGCGAGTCGCCGGTCTCGGTGCAGTCGATGACCACGACGGTGACCGCCGACATCAACGCGACGCTGCAGCAGATCGCCGAGCTCACCGCGGCCGGCTGCGACATCGTCCGGGTGGCCTGCCCCGACCAGGAGGACGCGAAGGCGCTGCCCGCCATCGCGCAGAAGTCGCAGATCCCGGTGATCGCCGACATCCACTTCCAGCCCAAGTACGTCTTCGCCGCGATCGAGGCGGGGTGCGCCGCGGTGCGCGTCAACCCGGGCAACATCCGCAAGTTCGACGACCAGGTCAAGGAGATCGCCCAGGCGGCCTCCGACCACGGCACGAGCATCCGCATCGGCGTCAACGCCGGCTCGCTCGACAAGCGGCTGCTCGCCAAGTACGGCAAGGCCACGCCCGAGGCGCTCGTGGAGAGCGCGATGTGGGAGGCCAGCCTCTTCGAGGAGCACGGGTTCCGCGACTTCAAGATCTCGGTCAAGCACAACGACCCCGTCGTCATGGTCCGCGCCTACGAGCTCCTCGCCGAGGCCGGCGACTGGCCGCTCCACCTCGGCGTGACCGAGGCCGGGCCCGCGTTCCAGGGCACCATCAAGTCCGCCACCGCCTTCGGGGCCCTGCTCAGCCAGGGCATCGGCGACACGATCCGCGTCTCCCTCAGCGCCCCGCCGGTGGAGGAGGTCAAGGTCGGCATCCAGATCCTGCAGTCGCTCAACCTGCGCGAGCGCAAGCTCGAGATCGTCAGCTGCCCCTCCTGCGGCCGCGCGCAGGTCGACGTCTACAAGCTGGCCGACGAGGTCACCGCCGGCCTCGACGGCCTCGAGGTCCCGCTGCGGGTCGCGGTCATGGGCTGCGTCGTCAACGGTCCCGGCGAGGCCCGCGAGGCCGACCTGGGCGTCGCCTCCGGCAACGGCAAGGGCCAGATCTTCGTCAAGGGCGAGGTCATCAAGACCGTGCCGGAGTCGCAGATCGTCGAGACCCTCATCGAGGAGGCCATGCGCATCGCCGAGGGCATGGAGGCCGTCGAGGGCGCCGGCGCCGAGGTCAGCGTCGGCGGCTGAGGCTGCCACCCCTGGCTCACCCCCTGGGGGCGGTACGCCGACCACTAGGCTCGGCGCGTGCCAGCCAGTCGCCACGGGGTCCGGGTCCTGGGGACCCCTGACCTCGACGACTTCGTCCGGCTGGCCCAGCGCGACCCGGTCGTCAACGTCTTCGCCCTCTACCGCGCCCGCACCACCAGCCTCGAGCCGCGCTGGCTCGGGGGCGAGATGTGGGGGCGCTTCGACGAGGGCACCCTGGTCGCCGCCTGCCACGTCGGCGCCAACCTGGTGCCCATCGAGGCCACGGCCGACGACGCCCGTGCCTTCGCCGAGCGGGCGCTGGCCCGCGGCCGCACCGCGACCACGATCGTCGGACCGCACGAGGCCGTCCGCACGTTCTGGAACGGCGTCGCCGCCGGCTGGGGCCGCCCCCGCGAGGCCCGCTGGATGCAGCCCCACCTGGCCATCGACGGCCCGCCGGAGGCCGAGCCCGACCCCGAGGTGCGGCGTACCGAGCGGTCGGACCTGTCGACGCTCTACCCGGCCTGCGTGGCGATGTACACCGAGGAGGTCGGCGTCTCGCCCGAGGCGGGCGGGTCGGGCGACCTCTACCGCGCCCGGGTGACCCAGCTGGTCTCCCGCGGCTGGTCCTTCGCCCGCTTCGACCGCGGCGAGCTGGTGTTCAAGGCCGAGGTCGCCTGCGCCACCGCCGACGCCGCGCAGGTGCAGGGCGTGTGGGTGCCGCCCGAGCGGCGCGGGGAGGGCCTCGCGGTGGCCGGCATGGCCGCCGTCGTCGAGCACGTGCGCCGCGAGATCGCGCCGACGGTCTCCCTCTACGTCAACGAGTGGAACCAGCCCGCCCGTCGCGCCTACGAGCGCGTCGGGTTCCGCGAGACCGCCCGGTTCTCGACCGTCATGTTCTAGGCCCGCGCACCGCCCTACGCTCCACCCGTGGCCCTCTCGCGCAGCACCCGGTTCCTCGCCCTCGGCTTCCTCGGCAGCGGGGTCGTCCACCTCGCCAAGCCGGAGGTCTACGAGCCGATCATGCCGTCGTGGGTGCCCCGGCACCGCGAGGTCGTGCTGGGCAGCGGCGTCGCCGAGCTGGTGCTCGCCGCCGGCCTGCTCGCCCCGCAGACCCGGCGCGCCGCGGGCTGGGGCAGCGTCGGGCTGCTCCTCGGCGTCTACCCCGCCAACCTCAAGATGGTCGGCGACGCGATGGGCGGACGCAGCACCGCCCTCAAGGCCGTGGCCGTCGGCCGACTGCCGCTGCAGCTGCCGATGGTCCGCATCGCCCTGAGGGCGGCCCGCGAGGGCGTCTAGAACCGCGGGTTGCGGCGCAGCGAGGTGGTCCGCTCGCACGCAGCCCGCACGCAGCGCACCGTCGCCCACCGGCGGTCGCCGTACGCGTCGAGCAGCAGGGTGCGGGCGCCCTCCCACCGCACGGTCCCGAAGAAGCTGCCGACCGTGTACGTCGCGAGCGGGCGGCCGGTGACGGTCCACAGGCGCAGCCTGTCGGGGCCGAGCCCGTCGACGAGCTTGTCCTGCGTCACGATCCGCGAGCCGTCGGGGGAGAAGGACCGCACGGCCTGGCGGCAGGAGCGCCACAGCACGGTGCGCGGCACCGAGAGCGTGGTCACCTGGCTGCAGCCACCGTCGTAGGGGTCCTTGTCGAACGACGCGAGGCGGTTGCTGCCCAGGTCGGCGGCGTAGGGGAACCCGGTGCCGATGGCGGTGCGCCGGTTGGTGCGCACGTCCCACACCGCGCCGCCGTCGGGGCCGCCCACCACCGCGCGGCCGCCGTCGAGGTCGAGGACCCGCGGGTAGCGGCGGAACGTCGCGCTCCGCACCGTGGTGCCGTCGCGGGCGTCGAGCACGGTGACCCAGGTGCGGCCGCGCGGGATGCGGTACTGGTGGGCCGCGAACGTCGCCCCGTCGTCGGCGAGCAGGACCTCCTCGGGCAGGAAGTTCTCGGCCAGGGTGCGCCTCGCGCCGTCGCCGACCCGCAGGGTCTTCCAGGTGCCGCGCACGAGCGTGACCACGACGTACCCGCGACCGGAGGCGCCCGCCAGCGACGGGGTGCGCCCCGGCACCGTCGTACGACGAGCGCCGTCGACGACGACGTTGCCGTCGAGGTAGGGCACGGCGGGCCTGGCGCCGCGGGAGAGGCCGGCGGGCTCGATGTCGACGGTGCGGGTCGCCGCCGAGGCCGACCCGGCGCCCAGGCCCAGCAGGGTGGCGGCCAGGACGACCGCGAGGAGGGTGGTGACGGTGCGGCGGACGCGTGGGGTGCTGCTCATGGGAGTCCTCCCGAGCTCGGGGCCGGCCGGACGCCGACCCTCCATGACACCAGAGACGCACGCGAGAACCCGTTGGTTGCTCCGGGCGCGTCACCCGTAGCCTTCGCTCCATGATCCTGCGGATGTCGACCCTGTTCGTGCGCACCCTGCGCGACGACCCTGCCGACGCCGAGGTCCCGAGCCACAAGCTCCTCGTGCGCGCCGGCTACATCCGCCGCGCCGCGCCCGGCATCTACTCCTGGCTGCCGCTGGGCCTCCGGGTGCTGCGCCGCATCGAGACCATCATCCGCGAGGAGATGGACGGGATCGGCGCCCAGGAGCTGAGCTTCCCGGCGCTGCTGCCGCGCGAGCCCTACGAGGCGACCAACCGCTGGACCGAGTACGGCGACGGCATCTTCCGCCTCAAGGACCGCAAGGACGGCGACTACCTCCTCGGGCCGACGCACGAGGAGATGTTCACCCTCGTGGTGAAGGACATGTACTCCTCCTACAAGGACCTGCCCCTCTCGCTGTACCAGATCCAGACCAAGTACCGCGACGAGGCGCGGCCCCGCGCCGGGCTGCTGCGCGGGCGCGAGTTCACGATGAAGGACTCCTACTCCTTCGACGTCGACGAGGCCGGCCTCGACGAGAGCTACCAGCGCCACCGCGACGCCTACGTGCGCATCTTCGACCGGCTCGGCTTCGACTACGTCGTCGTCAAGGCCACCTCGGGGGCCATGGGCGGGTCGCGGTCGGAGGAGTTCCTGGCCCGGGCCGCGGTCGGCGAGGACACCTACGTCCGCTGCACGACCTGCGACTACGCCGCCAACGTCGAGGCCGTCGAGGTGCACCCGCCCGCCCCCTCGTCGTACGACGACGCCCCGGCCGCGAGGCCTCTCCCGACCCCCGACACCCCGACCATCGACACGCTGGTCGCCCACCTCAACGCGGCGTTCCCGCGCGACGACCGGCCGTGGACGGCCGGCGACACGTTGAAGAACGTCCTCGTGGTGCTCACCCACCCCGACGGCACCCGTGAGCCGGTCGCCATCGGCCTGCCCGGTGACCGGGAGGTCGACCAGAAGCGGCTCGAGGGCCAGCTGGAGCCGATCGAGGTCGAGCCGATGGACGAGGCCGAGATGCGCAAGCACCCGGCGCTGGTCAAGGGCTACATCGGTCCCGGCGCGCTCGGCTCCGAGAGCGCCTCGGGCATCCGCTACCTCCTCGACCCGCGCGTGGTCGAGGGCACCCGCTGGGTGACCGGCGCCGACGTCGCGGGCAGCCACGTCATCGACCTGGTCGCCGGCCGCGACTTCACCGGCGACGGCACCGTCGAGGCCGCCGACGTCCGCGACGGCGACCCCTGCCCGCGCTGCGCCGCCCGCGGCGACGGGGGCGTGCTGGAGTCGGCCCGCGGCATCGAGATGGGCCACATCTTCCAGCTCGGCCGCAAGTACGCCGAGGCGCTCGACCTCAAGGTCCTCGACGAGGGCGGCAAGCTGGTCACCGTCACCATGGGCTCCTACGGCATCGGCGTGACCCGCGCGGTCGCGGCGATCGCCGAAGGCACCCTCGACGACATCGGCCTGTGCTGGCCCCGCAACGTCGCCCCGGCCGACGTCCACGTCGTCGCCGCCGGCAAGGACGAGGCCGTCTTCGCCGCCGCCGAGCAGATCGCCCGCGACCTCGACGCCGCCGGCGTCGAGGTGCTCTACGACGACCGGGCCGGCAAGACCAGCCCCGGCGTGAAGTTCAAGGACGCCGAGCTGATCGGCGTCCCGACCATCGTCGTGGTCGGCAAGGGCCTCGCCGCCGGCACCGTCGAGGTCAAGGACCGGCGTACGGGCGAGCGGGTCGAGCACCCCGTCGGCGACGTCGTCGACCACCTGGTCGCGCTCGTCCGGTCGTGAGAGTGGCCGGTCGACGGGGGTGAGGAACACCCGGTCGACCGGGTGTTCCTGCAGCAGGGCAGGGAGTTCATGCGCTGGGCGGGCAATGCATTGCCCTCCCAGCGCGAGAACTGCCCGCCCAGTCCGCGCTGGCGAGGAAACCCCGGCCGACCGGGGGTTCCCACGCTGGGCGGGCAGTTCCAGCAATTGCCAGACAACCGGTGGGCGCAGGAGTGACCGTCAGGAGCGCCCGCCGGCCAGCCCCTCGACGAGGGTGAGCAGAGCGGTGCGGGCCTCGGCGGTGGCGCGGTCGCGGTCGGCGGGCTCGGCCCGGGCGGCGTACAGCGCGGCCTCCTCGAGCGCGCCGATCAGCACGTGGGCGAGCGGGGTGGCGGGCTGCGCGCGGATCAACCCCGACGCGACGAGGTCGGCCACCACGTCCTCGACGAGCCCGACGCCGTGGCGGCGGCCGATCTCGCGCCACTGGGCGTAGCCGAGGGCAGCCGGGGCCTCGAGGAGCACGATGCGGTGCACGTCGGGCCGGGCGCACACGGCCAGCCAGGCGTCGATGCTCGCCCGCACCGCGACGAGCGGGTCCGCGGCGCCGGAGCCGGGGGAGCGGTGCCCGCCGAGCTGCTCGACGATCTCGGCCGAGAGCTCCTCGTAGACCGCGGCGAACAGCCCCTCCTTGCCGCCGAACTGGTGGTACAGCGCCCCGCGGGTCACGCCCGCGGCGGTGGCCAGCTCGTCGGTGCCGACGCCGGCGTACCCCTTGGTCGCGAACAGCGGCCGGGCCGCGGCGACGAGCGCGGCGCGGGTGCCGGCGGTCCGCTCGGCCTGGGTACGTCGCGCCACGTCCCCACCCTAGGGCGGGTCGTCGACGGGGCGGCGCAGCACGGTGACCGCGGTGCGCGCCAGCTCGCCGATGGCGGCGTCGACGAGCGGCAGGTGGCGCTCGGGCCGCACCGCCTCGGTGAGCACGGTGACCGCCACCGGGTGTTCGTGGGGGAAGCAGACCACGGCCGCCTCGTGCCGCAGCCGCCCGAGCGTGCCGGTCTTGCCGTGCACCACCACGTCGTCGTGCGGGAACCCCGAGCCGATCCGGTGCCGCCAGGCCTGCAGCGCCATCGCATCGCGCACGCAGGCGTGCGCCGGGTGCCGGCGTGACCACAGCACCTCCAGCACCCGGCAGGCCTCTCGTGCGGTCGAGGCACTCGCGTACGCCGCGTCGTACTCCCGCGTGGCGACGTCGCGGTCGGGGTCGGCGAGCACCCGGTCGACGTCGTCGACGCCCGAGCCGAGCTCGCGCTTCATCCGTCGCCGGGAGGCCCCCGTGCCCCGTCGTACGACGGTGCGCGGCACGCCTGCCGCCGCGAGGTGGGCGTTGAGGCGGTCGCGGCCGACGAGGTCGAGCAGGGCGTCGCCGCAGGCGTTGTCGGAGACCGCGAGCATCAGCCGCACGCCGTCGCGGGCCGTGAGGACCACGTCGTCGAGGAGCATCCCGACCCCGGTGGGCCCGGGGGTCCGGCCGGTGCGGGGCAGCGGCAGCGGGTCGCGCAGGCCGAGGTCGCCGGCGGCCACGAGGTCGGCCCAGGCCAGGGCGAGCGGCAGCTTGTAGAGCGAGGCGACGGCGACCGGCTCGTCCCCGTCGAGGTCGACGCGCGCACGGTGCTCGTCGTGGTCGAGCCGGACCGCGTGCAGCCGCACGCGCACGCCGGCGTCACGGGCGACGTCGTGGAGCCGGTCGACGACCGTCGCCCCGCTCACCTGCGCAGCGCCTGCTCGAGCGCTGCGGCCAGCCCGGCGTGGTCGACCTCCGGCCGGCGCTCGCGAGCGGCGGGCAGCACGACGCGGACCCGCAGCGGCGGCAGGCCGCCCGACGCCTGGGCGCCCGGGGAGGTCTCGAGGGCGACGCCCGCTCCCGCGGCGACGAGGGCGGCCCGCTGCGTCGGGTCGGCCGCCTCCAGGACCCGGCCGTCGTGCCCGGCCCGGCGCAGGGTGTCGACCAGCTGGTCGTGGGCGGGCGGCTGGTGCCGTCGCGGGGGTACGACGAGCGGCCGGTCGACCTCGGCGAGGGGGACGTCGAGGGGCCCGTCGGCGCCGAGCAGGCGGGTGGGCAGGCCGACGACGTCGCCGCCCACCAGCCCGTCGACGACCCCGGGATGGCGCACGACGGCCACGTCGAGCGCCCCCTCCCGCAGCTCGGCGAGGAGCCGGTCGCTGCCGGCGACCCGCGGCACCACGAGACCGGGACCGCTCCCGCCGGCCAGCGCCCGGCACGCCACCGGGGTCCAGCCGCCGAGGTCGCCGCACAGGCCGACCCGGGCCCGGACCGGGCCGCCGAGCCGGCCGGCCTGGTCGAGCAGGTCCTCGGCCGCGTCGACGAGCGCCCGGGCCGGGCCGAGCAGCCGGCCACCGGCGACGGTGAGCCGCACGCCGCGGGCGTCGCGGTCGAACAGCCGCACCCCGAGGTGGCCCTCGAGCTTCTGCACGCCCTGCGACAGCGGCGGCTGGGTGATGCCGAGGTCGGTCGCGGCCCGGCCGAAGTGCCGGGTCTCGGCAACGGCGACGAAGAAGCGGAGGTGACGCAGCAGGTCCACCACCGCACGATAGCCGTCACCTATCGACATGATCCTTTGATCGTCTTTGACTCTCGCCGAGCCGGACCGTTGGATCGAGCGCATGACTCCTCGGACCCTCACCCGCCGCACCGTCCTCGCCGCCGGAGCGGCCGGAGCAGCCGGAGCAGCCGGAGCCGTCACCGCAGCCGCCGCCACCTCCGTCGACGCCACCGCCGCGGACTCCCTCGACCCCGAGCTGACCGCGCTGGAGGCCGAGCGCGGCACGACCATCGGCCTCGTGGCCCGCCACCGCGGCACCGGCCGCGAGCTGCGGCACCGCCCCGACGCCCGGCAGCCCCTGTGCTCGACCTTCAAGCCGCTGGTGGCCGCCGCCCTGCTCGTCCGCGGCGACTGCCTCGACCGCGTCGTGCGCTACGACGAGCGCGACCTGGTCGAGTACGCCCCCATCACGGGCGAGCGCCGGGCGATGACGGTCGGCGAGCTCGCCGACGCCGCGATCCGCTTCAGCGACAACCCCGCGGGCAACCTCCTGCTGCGCCGGCTGGGCGGTGGGCGGGGCCCGGCCGCGCTGACGGCGTTCCTGCGCCGCACCGGTGACCGGGTCACCCGGCTCGACCGCTTCGAGACCGAGCTCAACAGCGCCGTGCCCGGTGACCCCCGCGACACCACCACCCCGCGCGCCCTCGCGGCGACGTACGAGCGCCTGGTCTGCGGTGACGTCCTCGACGCCCGCGACCGCTGGGTCCTGCGGGGCTGGCTGCAGTCCAGCACGACGAGCGTCGACCGCTTCCGCTCCGGCCTGCCCGCGGGCTGGTGGTGCGCCGACAAGACCGGGTCGGGCTCCTACGGCGTCGCCAACGACGCCGGCGTCGTCACCGCGCCCGACGGCACCGAGCTGGTCTTCGCCATCCAGACCCGGCGCTCGACCACCGACCCCGGGGCGACCTCCGACCCGACCCTGATGGCCGCCCTCGCCCGGCTGCTGGTCCGCCGCCTCGCCTGACCTGTTGCGGCCGGCCCGACCTGGCTACCCTCGCCCCCGTGATCGACGCGGTGGTCTTCGACTGGGGCGGCACGCTGACGAAGTGGCACGACGTGGACTTCCACGCCGAGTCCCTCGCGCTGGCCCAGGCCGTGGTCGGGGCCGACCACGAGGTCGAGGTGTCGGCCGAGCGCCTGCACCGCGCGGGCGAGACGATCTGGGGGCGCAGCCGCGACCACCAGCAGAGCTCGACGGTCGGCGACCTCTTCACCGAGGCGGGCCTCGACCACGACCCGGCGCTGCTCGAGGCCTACTACGCGTTCTGGGAGCCGCACACGCTCACCGACCCGGAGGTGCGGCCCCTGTGGGAGGCGCTGCACGAGCGCGGCGTCAAGGTCGGGGTGCTGTCCAACACCATCTGGCCGCGCAAGGTGCACGAAGGCTTCTTCCGCCGTGACGGTGTGCTCGACCTGGTCGACGGCGACGTGTACACGAGCGAGGTCCCGTGGACCAAGCCGTCGCCGCACGCCTTCCGGGCCGCCCTCGACGCGGTCGGCGCGAGCGACCCCGCCCGGTGCGTCTACGTCGGCGACCGGCTCTTCGACGACGTCTGGGGGGCCCAGAACGCCGGCCTGCGGGCGATCCACGTGCCGCACAGCACGATCCCGCCCGCCCAGGTCGGCCACACCGAGGGCGAGCCCGACGCCGTGGCGCCCACGCTGCTCGACGTCGTCGACGTCGTCGACGGGTGGCTGGCCGAGCCGGGGTGAGGCCCTCACCGGGGCGTCACCGCGGGCGCACCAGCGCCTCGCGGGCCAGGACGATGCGCACCGTCGTGGTGCATGGCGCCGCCTGCGGGCCGCAGGGGCGGACCACGACCGCGGCCGCGGCGACCCGCCCGCGCTCTGTCACCAGGCGCCGGCCTGCCTCCGACAACGGCAGCCGCAGCCGGACCCGCTGGCCCCGGGCGACCCGCACGGTGCGCCGGGCCAGGACCTCCCCGGTGCCGGCCCGCCGACGCGTACCGCCACGGTGGTCGTGCAGGCCGACCCCACGTACCCGGCCGGGCAGGCGAGCACCCGGCCCGTGTCGACCGTCCGCTCGACCTGCTCCGCCCTGCCGACCGGCACCAGCGTCGCCGGCACCGGTCGCGGCGGGAGGGGCCGGCCGGCGCCCGTGGTCGCCACGACGCCCCGTCGTCGACGTCGAGCGGGGCTCCGCCGAGCGCCAGCGGCCGGGCCTGGGCCGGGGAGCCGACGGGCAGGACGGAGAGGGCGGCGGCGAGCGTGGCGCCGGCCGCGGCGAGCAGGACGAGGGGACGCACGCGCACGAACCCAGGACGGGTCCGGCGTCCCGCGGACCGAAAACGCCCGGTCCCTTCCCCCGAGCGCCCCCGCGGGTCCATGATCCTCCGCAGCCGGCGCGACCGCGCCGTCGTCGTCGGAAGGAACCACCCGTGCGTCCAGCCCGTCCCGCCGCCCGCCTGCTCGCCCTCGCCGCGGCCGCGGCCGCCTCCGTCGCCCTCCTGCCGGCCCCGTCGGCCACGGCCGTGGTCGACGTCGGCCAGGAGGCATCGAGCGGCGGGGGGCACGCCCACGCCGCCGAGGAGTGCTTCGAACCCGGCGCCGAGGTCGCCACGTCCGCCCGCGGCGGCCAGGAGGCCGACCACCGCGACATCGACGCTGCCGAGCAGCGCGAGGTCGACCGCCGTACCGACCGCATCCTGGCCGGCATGTCGGCTGCCCAGCGGCGCGCCGCGGTCAGCGGGCCCGTCCCGGTCTACGTGCACGTTATGGCCGGCAAGAACGGCGAAGGCAACGTCACCGACGCCCAGGTCGTCGAGCAGGTCGCCGTCCTCAACGAGACGTTCGCCGGCGCCGAGTCCGGCGCGGCCGCCGACACCGGGTTCACCTTCACCCTCGCCGGGGTCGACCGGTTCTACAACGACACCTGGCACCGCGACGGCGCCAGCTCGAAGTACCGCAAGGACACGCGCAAGGGCGGCGCCAACGCCCTCAACATCTGGCTGGTCGACTTCAAGTACCTCGGCATCGCCACGTTCCCGTGGGACTACGCCAAGAACCCGGGCATCGACGGCATCCGCGTGCAGTACTCCTCCCTGCCCGGCGGTGACGCCACCGACTACGACCTGGGCAAGACCACGACGCACGAGGCCGGGCACTGGTTCGGGCTCTACCACACGTTCCAGGGCGGGTGCACCGAGACCAACGACGAGGTGGCCGACACCCCGGCGCAGTCCTCGCCCACCAGCGGGTGCCCCGAGGGCCGCGACTCCTGCGCCCTGCCGGGCCTCGACCCGATCCACAACTACATGGACTACAGCTACGACGCCTGCTACGACCAGTTCACCCCGGGCCAGGCCGCCCGGGCGCGGCAGATGTTCACCGCCTACCGCAGCTGACCCCGCCCGACCCGCGGCGGGGACGACCCGCCGTCCGGCCCGCCCGACGTCGTACGCCGGGCGGGCCGGTCCCGTGCCGGGGCCGGTCCCCGGCCGTCCCGGTTTGCAAGTTCGTGCAACGCACGGACCGGCAGGCCGGACGACCTGGCGCGCGGACGGGGTGCGGCGGGAAGGTTTCCGCGTCCTCGGCCTGGCCCCACCCGTGTGCCGGCGCGGACGACCAGGCGGACCGGACTCGGCCGGCGCCACGACCAGAGGGAACACCCATGACCCACCTCGCCCCCCGTTCGCCCCGCCGCCTGCGGCGCCTGGCCGCCGTCGCCGCCCTCGGCGTCGCGGTCTCCGTCGCCGCCACCCCGACCGCCGCGACCGCGCGGGTCGCCCCCGAGCCCGGCGCCGTCCAGGTGGAGCAGGAGGGCGCCCCGGTCGAGCAGGAGGGCGCCCCGGTCGAGCAGGAGGGCTCGCACGTCGAGCAGGAGCGCGTGGCCCTCGAGCAGGAGTGCTTCGAGCCCGGCGCCGACATCGCCACCTCGGCCCGTGGCGGCCAGACCCACGACCATCGCGAGGTCGACGTGCTCGAGCAGCGCCGCATCGAGCAGCGCACCCGCGACATCCTCGCCGCCGAGGGAGCCCGGGCGGCCTCCCGGGCCGAGGCCCTCGCCGGCTCCGTCCCGGTCTACGTGCACGTGATGGCGGCCAAGAACGGTGCCGGCAACGTCACCGACAGCCAGGTCGCCCAGCAGGTGCAGGTGCTCAACGCCTCCTACGCCGGCCAGGGTGGGGCCGGCGCGGCCAACACCGGCTTCACCTTCAGCCTCGCCGGGATCGACCGGTTCTACAACGACACCTGGCACCGCGACGGGGCCAGCACGACCTACCGCTCGCAGACCCGCAAGGGCGGTGCCAACGCCCTCAACATCTGGCTCGTCGACTTCGACTACCTCGGCGTCGCCACCTTCCCCTGGGACTACGCCCGCAACGGCAAGGTCGACGGCATCCGGGTGCAGTACTCCTCGCTGCCGGGCGGCAGCGCCACCAACTACAACCTGGGCGAGACCGCGACCCACGAGGCCGGCCACTGGCTCGGGCTGTACCACACGTTCCAGGGCGGCTGCACGACCACCAACGACCAGGTGAGCGACACCCCGGCGCAGTCCTCGGCCACGAGCGGGTGCCCCGAGGGCCGCGACTCGTGCTCGCTGGCGGGCCTCGACCCGATCCACAACTACATGGACTACAGCTACGACGACTGCTACACCGAGTTCACCGCCGGGCAGAGCTCCCGGATGTCGCAGATGTGGGCGGCCTACCGCGCCTGACCTGCTCCCCGCCTGCTCCCCACCTGCTCCGCCGCCATCGGGCGGTCCCGGCTCCGGCCGGGGCCGCCCGATTGCATGTTTTCGCATTGCAGACATCTGACGGTTCTGCGAGATGTCGCAGGTGAGGGTCGCTGTTGCAAGATCGTGCACACGAAGGAAGTCCCCCCGGCTCCCCAGCCGGTTCCTTCTCCAGGCCTCTGTCCCAGGCCGACCAGCGGTCCGCGTACTCGTCCCTCCGGGGGGCATCTCGGGAGCTCCCCGGAGGATGAGTTCGCGGACCGTCGTCTTTTTGCGTCACGTCCCCGTGCCGCCCCGCTGCAGGGTCGTGCAGCCGCCGTCGGGTCAGCGGCCGGGGTAGGCCCGCGGCTCGCCACCCAGGGCGAGCTCACGCCGGGCCGAGTCGAGCACGGCCGCCACGGCCGGCCGCCGCTGGGCGGGGGCTGCGTTGGCCACCCAGAACCCGTACGTCGCCCCGCAGGCCCGCTCCACCGCGAGCGCCGCCGCCGCGACCTGCCCAGCGGCACCGGGGCCCACCTGCGGCAGCGCGTACGACGGCGCGGCGGCCACCGGCTCGGCCCCCGCGTCCTCGACCAGCCCGACCAGCTGGTCGCGGCGGGTGCGGTGGGCGTCGTAGGACTCCTGCAGCGCGTCGTACAGGTCGGGCGAGGCGGACTCGGAGGTCTGCGCGCCGAGGTAGCCCACGACGAAGAGCGCGGCGTGCTCGGCGGCCAGCGCGGCCTGGAGGGCGTCGACGTAGGTCATGGCGTGCCTCCGGCCGTCGCGGACGGGCCGAGGGTGGTGCGCAGCTGGGCGGTGCCGGCGGCCATCGCGGCGAGGGTCTGGGCCAGGGCCCCGCTCGCCGCCTCGAGGGCCGCGTCGGCCAGGCTGCGCTCGAGGCGGGCCTCGGCCCGACCGACCCGGGCCAGCACCGCCGCGTCGTCCTCGCCGGCGTCGGCCACGACCCCCGACGCGCTCGGGAGCCGACCCAGCTCGGCGGCGTGGGTCGCGTGCAGCCGTTCGAGGGGTCGCAGGCGCCTGGCCAGGTCGG
Source organism: Nocardioides litoris (assembly GCF_006346315.1). Taxonomy (GTDB): domain Bacteria; phylum Actinomycetota; class Actinomycetes; order Propionibacteriales; family Nocardioidaceae; genus Nocardioides; species Nocardioides litoris. The sequence continues at coordinate 397,717 of NZ_VDMR01000004.1, forward strand.
GGTGCCGGCGCGCGTTCACCCGGGCCGTGCGGTGGGCCACGGCGAGTGCGCCGAGCACGGAGGCCACCAGGTCGGCGTCGTCGTCGGGCTCCGGCACGGCGCCGGTGCCGACCGGCGACCCCGGCCCGCCGGAGGGCGCGATCGTGGGGTCGTCGGTCGTGGGGTCGAGGTCGAGCGAGCAACCCGCGACGCCGAGGAGGGACGCGCCGAGGACGAGCCGCCGGGAGACGGCGGCGGGGCGGTTCGGCACGGCGCGACGATATCCCGCACCGCACCGGCGGGCCGTGCTCGGGCGTGCCGGGGACGGCCGTCGGATGCCCTAGGGTGGACCGGCGGCCACGCGGCCGCCCTGCTCCATCCACAACTGCACAGGAGGTCGAGGATGTCCGCCCCGGAGGCGTTGACCAGCCGGATCCAGTCCGCCCTCACCGGCCCCCTGGCCGCCCTCGGTCTCGACGTCGAGGCCGTCGAGGTGTCCAGCGCGGGCAAGCGTCGCATCGTGCGCGTCGCGGTCGACCAGGACGGCGGCGTGACGCTCGACGACGTCGCCGACGCCACCCGCGCCGTCGGGGTCGTCCTCGACGGCGACCTCTCGAGCACGATGGGCGCCCAGCCCTACACGCTCGAGGTCACCTCGCGGGGGGTCGACCGGCCCCTCACCCTGCCCCGCCACTGGCGGCGCAACGTCAGCCGGCTGGTCAAGGTCAAGCTCGCTGCCGGCGGCACGGTCACCGGCCGCCTGGCGTCGTACGACGAGGAGGCCGACGGCGGGTTCGTGCTCGAGGTCTCGGGCCGCGAGCAGCGCCTCACCTACGCCGAGGTGGCCAAGGCCCTGGTGCAGGTCGAGTTCAACCGGCCCACGGAGGCCGACGAGCCCGAGCTGGACCCGGACCTCGACACGGACGTCGACGAGAACGAGGAGGACGACTGATGGACATCGACATGGGCATCCTGCGCCAGCTGGAGCGGGAGAAGGAGATCAAGCTCGACGTCCTCGTCGAGGCGATCGAGCAGGCCCTGCTCACCGCCTACCACAAGTCGCCGGGGGCGATCGAGGACGCGCGGGTCGTGCTCGACCGCAAGACCGGCCACGTCGTGGTGATGGCTGCCGAGGTCGACGAGGACGGGGAGAAGGTCGGCGAGTTCGACGACACCCCGGCCGGGTTCGGCCGGATCGCGGCGACCACGGCCAAGCAGATCATGCTGCAGCGGCTGCGCGACGCCGAGGACGAGATCAGGTTCGGCGAGTTCTCCGGCAAGGAGGGCGACCTGGTCTCCGGCATCGTCCAGCAGGGCCGCAACCCCGACGACGTGCTGGTCGACCTCGGCAAGATCGAGGCGATCCTGCCGGTGAGCGAGCGGGTGCCGGGGGAGTCCTACGCCCACGGCACGCGGCTGCGCTGCCTGGTGCTCTCGGTGCGCAAGGGCATGCGCGGCCCGCAGGTCACGCTCAGCCGCTCCCACCCCCACCTGGTCAAGAAGCTCTTCGCCCTCGAGGTGCCCGAGATCGCCAGCGGCGAGGTTGAGATCGCGGCCATCGCCCGCGAGGCCGGTCACCGCACCAAGATCGCGGTCAAGGGCGTCGCGCCCGGCGTCAACGCCAAGGGCGCCTGCATCGGGCCGATGGGCCAGCGGGTCCGCTCGGTCATGCACGCCCTGAACGAGGAGAAGATCGACATCGTCGACTTCTCCGACGACCCCGCCCGGTTCGTGGCCAGCGCGCTCTCGCCGGCCCGGGTCACCAGCGTCCAGGTCGTCGACCTCGCGGCGAGGTCGGCCCGCGTCGTCGTCCCCTCCTTCCAGCTCTCCCTCGCCATCGGCAAGGAGGGCCAGAACGCCCGCCTCGCCGCCCGCCTCACCGGCTGGCGCATCGACATCCACGGGGACGAGGAGGAGTGAGCCGGGCACGGGGGCGCGCCGGGAGCGTCGAGACCCGCTGACGGGGCCTCCCTGTCGCCCGACCGGCCGCTGCGCTCGCCGTGGGCCGCGGCGGGAGGGCCCTCCCGTGCGTCCCGTACGACGGCGACTCGCGGCCACCGGCCCGGTCGACCCGCCCGAGCTGGTGGGCGTGCACCGCAACGCCCCGCAGGCCGTACGACGGCCGGCTGGGGCCGAGCCGGACCCTCGCCGACCACCTCGCGCAGCGACGCCGGGCCGCGGGCCTGCACACCGCCGTCCTCACCCACCCCGGAGGCCGACGCCCGCCGCCGCGCCGGGGTCGTTCCCGGCGCCATTCGGCGTCCCGGGCGGAGTTGGCTAGACTCTGGTGAGGTGGCTCGGCAACCGTCATCCCCTGCCCTTGCGGGTCCTGTCCGCACGTGCATCGGATGTCGACGACGAGCCGCCAAGCGCGAGTTGTTGCGGGTGACCGCCGGCTCGGACGCCGACGGCCGACCGGCCGCGGTGCCCGATCCTCCGGCCACCGCACCCGGCCGCGGGGCGCACCTGCACCCCACGACCGAGTGCTACGACCTCGCGGTGCGGCGCAGGGCCTTCGGGCGGGCACTCCGTGTCCAACCCGGGCTCCCGGCCGCACCGGTGGGGGACTACCTTGCGACGCGCACCGACCAGCAGGACCAGCACGACCAGCGCGACCATCCAGACGCCGTCCCCACGACGACGTGACGACCGAGGAACCGGAGCACCAGCTCATGAGCACTCGATGAGGCCGATCCGATGAGGATCGCTCGATGAGCCTGCAACACCACTAGGCCCGGTCACCGCGCCCCCGTCCGGGGGACCACGCGGGTCGGGCCCGACAAGGAGAATTGTGGCCAAGACCCGCGTGCACGAACTCGCGAAGGAGTTCGGCGTCGAGAGCAAGTTCGTTCTCGAGAAGTTCAAGGAGATGGGGGAGTTCGTCAAGTCGGCGAGCTCGACCGTCGAGCTCCCTGCGGAGATGCGTTTCCGCAAGGAGATCGGGGCGTCGCTGAAGGCGGCCCCCGCCCCCGCCCAGAAGTCACCCTCCGGTGCGTCCACGACGTCCGGCTCGGCGACCACCACGACCGCGCCCTCGGGCGGCGGCTCGACGAGCGCCGCTCCGGCGGCGCCCTCCAAGCCCGGCCCGAGGCCCGGACCCAAGCCCGGCCCCAAGGCCGCGCCCAAGCCCGAGCCGGCGGCTCCGGCCGAGCCCGCCGCGCCCGCCGCGCCCGCCGCGCCCGCCGCGCCCGCCGCGGCTGCTCCCGCGCCGGCTGCCCCCACCCCGGCG
>NZ_VDMR01000005.1 GCF_006346315.1 Nocardioides litoris
TCGAGACGGGACTTCGTCCCTCCTCGACCTCCGTGTGGGTCGGCCGAGGAGCTGATCGGGCCACTCGGTGGTCGAGGAAGGCGCGCTGGCGCCTGTCTCGAGACCGCCTCGTCGGCTGCGGTTGTGTGGTTTCGAGACGGGACTTCGTCCCTCCTCGACCACCGTGTGGGTCGGCCGAGGAGCTGATCGGGCCACTCGGTGGTCGAGGAAGGCGCGCTGGCGCCTGTCTCGAGACCACGAGACGGGACGCCGTCCCCCTCGACTCACGGGTGGGTGTGCCTGAGCTCAGGCGAGCTCGCGGAGGCGGCGCTTGAGCTTGCGGCGCTTGCGGTCGGCGCGGTCGAGGCGGCGGGTGAGGTCGTCGTTGCGGCGGCGGAGGACGGCGAGCTCGTGCCGGGCGTCGGCGAGCTCCCGACCGGTCTCGGCCAGGAGGTCGGCGGCGGGGTCGCCGACGGTCAGCAGGTCCGGGTCGCCCACCACGTCGTACGGCGCCGCGTCGAGCGCCGTCCGCCAGGCCGCGGCGCGCTCGGGGTCGAGCGGCCGGTCGGGTGGGCACGGGCCGTCCACGCGGAGCGAGGCGGTGCCGAAGCCGGCGACCAGGCCCAGGGCCCGCCAGGTGGTGGCGGGGTCGCCGAGGAGCACGTGCACCCGCTCGGCCGCGCCGACCGCACCGGCCCAGCGGGGGAGGACGTCGCCGAGCTCGGGGCCGCCACCGGGTCCGGGGGCGCGCGCGGTGACGACGGCGTGCACGTCGAAGCCGTCGAGCGCACCGACCACGGTGCGGGCCCCGTCGGTCCCGACGCCGGCCAGCAGCGACTCGGTCAGCACGATCGTGTCGCGCCCCCGGCGCACATCGGAGATCAGTGCCGACCAGGAGCCCTCGACCTCGTCGGGGTCGACGCCCCAGGCGGCGGGGCAGCCCAGCACCTCCACGACGCCGCGGAACGTCTCGGCCGGGTCGGCCGCCCGGCGTACGCGCAGGTCGAGCAGGGCGTGGGCGTGGCGGTCGAGGGCGTCGGCGACCACGTCGCCGGAACCGTCGTCGAGTCCGACGTGGAGGTATGCGCGCCGCTGGGCCACCTCCCCACCCTGCGCGCCGCGGGTGAGGGCGAGGTGAGCGGCGGGTGAACCGGCGGTGAGGACCCGATCAGCCGCGCGTGAACGACGCCATCGTCCGCTCGGGCTCCCAGAAGGCGCGCATGGAGAGCACCCGGCCGTCGTCGGCGACGACGTACACCATGACCAGGTCGGTCACGGTCCAGGAGCCGTCCTCGAAGGAGGTGCGGATGCTGCCCACGTTGGCGCACGTGCCGCTGCCCGGGTTGGCCAGTGACTCGGTGATGGTGAACGCGAAGCGGTCCACCGGCGCGATGGCCTGCTCCCAGAACGCCGCCAGGCCCGCGTGCCCGCGGTGGCCCCGGCCCTCGGGGTCGAACATCGACGGGCCGACGGGGTCCTCGAGCACCGCGTCCTGGTGGTAGACGGTCAGCCACTCGGCCAGGTCGCCCTTGGCCACCGCCGAGTAGGAGCGCTGGCTGGCGCGGCGGGCCGGGTGGTCGTCGTCGGTGGCCAGCCAGGTGATGGCCTCGGAGGTGATCATGGCGGGAGCGTACGGCGGAACTAGAACCTGTTCTAGTGGTCGCGGCGAACTCGGGTGTGACGCGGAGGCCGCGGGCGGCGTCTGGAGGAGTGACGCCGACGCACCACCCACCACCCAGGAGAACGAGATGCCCGGCCACGACGAGGAGTACGAGGAGTTCGCGCGGGCGCGGACCCCGGTGCTGCTGCGCTCGGCCTGGCTGCTGTGCGGGGACGCCCACCTCGCCGAGGACTTGGTCCAGGAGACCCTGGCCAAGGTCTACGTGCGGTGGCACGCCGCCTTCCGCAGCCCGATCGAGAACCCGGTCGCCTACGCCCAGACGACGTTGACGCGGACGTTCCTGAGCAGCCGGCGCCGGCGCAGCAGCACCGAGCGCCCGACCGGGACGCTGCCCGAGCGGCCCGTCGACGACGGCACCGACCGGGCCGCCACCCGCCTCGCGCTGCTCGCGGCGCTCGACGGGCTGGCCCCGAAGGACCGCACGGTCCTCGTGCTGCGCTACCTCGAGGACCTCAGCGTCGAGGAGACCGCCGACCGCATGGGCTGCTCGCCCGGCGCGGTCCGCAGCCGCAGCCTCCGGGCACTCGACCGCATCCGTCCGCTGCTCGGCAGCTCGTTCTCCGCCGACACCGAGAGGCACCCCTCATGAACGACCACCACCCGGCGTCCCGCCTGCTCCGCGACGCCACGGACGGGCTGGAGCACGACCTCGCGGTCGACGTCGACCGGATCGTGCGGGGCGGCACCGCCCGTGGCCGCACCCTCCGCCGGCGCCGCCGCGTCGGGACCGCGCTCGCCGCGGCCGCCGTCGTCGGCGTCATCGGCGTCGCGGCGGGCGTGGGTCCCACGCTGCTCGGGGGCGAGGCGCGCACGGCCCCCGAGTACGCCGACCAGCCGGTCACCGAGCCGGTCACCACGCCCACGCCCACCGCGGAGCCGACCGAGGCGCCGGTGACGCCGCCCGCCGGCCAGGTCGACGCGCTCGTCACCGTCTCGGCGTACGACGTGCCGGGGATCGTCGGCCGCGAGCTCGGCGGCACCGTGTCGGACCCGCTCACCCAGGCGCCGTACGGGGTCTCGGACGAGCGGCAGGACAAGATGGTCCACTTCCGCTACGACGGCACGCTCACCACCGTCGGCATCGAGCGCGCCGACGGCCTGGCGTCCTGCGAGGCCCTCGTCGACCCCGCCGACCAGCCCGACGGGCAGCCCGCCGGCCGGTGCGAGACCCGCGACGGGGTGCTGCTGCTCCTCCACGACGAGACCGCCGACGGCGTCACCTCGCGGTCGGTGTGGGCGTGGCGGCACGGGTACGTCGTCAGCCTCGTCTCCTACGACTCCCCCGACGGCCGGGCCGAGCCCGTCGCCCCGGCGCCCCCGATCAGCGAGGCCGACGCCGTCCGGCTGGTGACGAGCGAGGTCTGGTTCGGCGGCTGACTGGGCGGTGGGCTAGCGCTGGCGGAGGTCCTCGGGGACCCCGGCGACCGCGTCCTGGAGCCAGGTGACGAGGGGCCGCAGCGTGCGCCAGTCGTCGCGCACCAGCGTCATGACGGCCGGGGTGTGGATGACCTTCTCGAACCCGTAGCCGCGGCCGACCACCAGCGAGCGGTGCCGCAGCAGCTCGATGCGCGGGTGGTCGGCGGCGTACCCGCGGGGCGTGGTCTTCAGCCGGTCGCCGCCGACCTCGAAGCCGGCCTTCTCGAGCCTGGTGAGGACCCGCCGCAGGGCCGGACCGCGCTTGTCGTCGGTCATCGCCTCGCGGATCGCGCCCAGCCGCGCGCCGGAGGCCTCGTAGAACCCACCCCCGACTCGGACGCCGCGCGGCGAGAGCTCGACGTACCAGCCCAGCGACGGTCCGGCGCCGACGAACGCGCCCTGGTGCGTCTTGTACGGCGTCTTGTCCTTCGCGAACCGGACGTCGCGGTAGGGCCGGAACACCTTGGCCGGCCCGAACTCCGGCTCCAGCGCGGTCGTCAGCGCGACGAACGGCTGGCGCACCGACTCCTCGTAGACGTGCTTGTGCGCCTCCCAGAACGACTTGGTGTTGTCGACCTCGAGGTCGTCGTAGAAGTCGAGCGCGGCGACGGGGAAGCCGGTGAACTGCACGGCTCGAGCCTAGGCGGGCCGCGGCCCGTGGCCCACGGTGGAGGAGCCGGGCACCCCGGGCGCCCGCCTCGGGACCACGTGTCGGCTGCGGTCGCGTGGTCTCGAGACGGTTGCTGCGCAACCTCCTCGACCAGCGTGTGGCCGCGGCACGGGCGCCCGGGCCACAGCGCGGCCGGGCCACGCGGCGCCGGGAGCGGAGCGCGGAGGCAGGGTGCCGGTCGGCCCCGCCGTACCAGGTCGGCGGCAGCGAGCCGGAGCGGCGCGGGGCCGCGGCACGGTCGCAGGGCGGAGCGACCCGTTCGACTCGACCGCCCTGAGGCGCCCGGGCCACAGCGCGGCCGGGCCACGCGGCGCCGGGAGCGGAGCGCGGAGGCAGGGTGCCGGTCGGCCGCGCCGTACCAGGTCGGCGGCAGCGAGCCGGAGCGGCGCGGGGCCGCGGCACGGCCGCAGGGCGGAGCGACCCGTTCGACTCGACCGCCCTGAGGCGCCCGGGCCACAGCGCGGCCGGGCCACGCGGCGCCGGGAGCGGAGCGCGGAGGCAGGGTGCCGGTCGGCCGCGCCGTACCAGGTCGGCGGCAGCGAGCCGGAGCGGCGCGGGGCCGCGGCACGGCCGCAGGGCGGAGCGACCCGTTCGACTCGACCGCCCTGAGGCGCCCGGGCCACAGCGCGGCCGGGCCACGCGGCGCCGGGAGCGGAGCGCGGAGGCAGGGTGCCGGTCGGCCGCGCCGTACCAGGTCGGCGGCAGCGAGCCGGAGGGGCGCGGGGCCGCGGCACGGCCGCAGGGCGGAGCGACCAGTCCAACAGAGCGGATGACGAGACTCGAACTCGCGACATCGACCTTGGGAAGGTCGCGCTCTACCAACTGAGCTACATCCGCAGTGCGCCCGATGCTATCCCAGCCTGGTGTACGTCGCGTGCCGCGGGTCGAGCCCGTCGCCGGAGGAGCGTCCGGTGAGCCGGCGGTGCACCCACGGTGCGGCGGAGGTGCGGACCCAGTCGGCGTTGGCGCGCAGCGCGTGCACCCGCCCCGTCGCGACGACCGTGCCGGGCAGCGGCTGGAGGTCGTGCTCGACGCCGAGCAGGTCGAGCACGGTGGCAGCCATGTGCTGGTGGCCGGCCGGGCCCATGTGCATGCGGTCGGGGTCCCACAGGCCCCAGTCGCGGTACTCGCGCATCCGCCAGTAGTCGACGATCGTCGCGCCGTGCCGGTCGGCGGCCTCGCGGACCAGCTCGTTGTAGATCGCGAACCGCCCGCGCAGCAGCCCGAACGTCGCCGACCCACCCGGGTCGAACGCGGTCCACACCAGCACCCGGGCGCCGGTGGCGGCGAGCCGACCCAGCGCGTCGTCGTACGCCGCGACGAGGGCGTCGACGTCGACCTGCGGCCGCAGGATGTCGTTGGCGCCCGCGTACACGGTGACGAGGTCGGGCTCGAGGTCGAGGGCGGGCTCGAGCTGCTCGGCCAGGATCGGGCCGAGCTTGCGGCCGCGGATGGCCAGGTTGGCGTAGCCGAAGTCGGGCTCCTGGCGGCCGAGGACCTCGGCGACGCGGTCGGCCCAGCCCCGGACGCCGTTGGGCCGAGACGGGTCGGGGTCGCCGACGCCCTCGGTGAAGGAGTCGCCGAGGGCGACGTAGCGGCGGTAGGGGTGGGTCACATGGCCATGGTCCTGCCTGGCGAGGACGGGCCGGTGAGCGGGCCTGCCGCCGGTAGGGTGCGGGCGTGCTGCTGTCAGACCGCGACATCCTGGCCGAAGTCGACGCCGGACGGGTCGCGCTCGAGCCCTGGGACCCCGGGATGATGCAGCCGTCGTCGGTCGACGTGCGCCTCGACCGGTTCTTCCGGGTCTTCGAGAACCACCGCTACCCCCACATCGACCCCGCCGCCGACCAGTCCGACCTCACGCGCATGGTCGAGCCCGAGGGCGACGAGCCGTTCATCCTGCACCCAGGCGAGTTCGTGCTGGGGTCGACGTACGAGGTCGTGAGCCTGCCCGACGACATCGCCGCGCGCGTGGAGGGCAAGTCGTCGCTGGGGCGGCTCGGGCTGCTCACCCACGCCACGGCCGGGTTCGTCGACCCCGGGTTCTCCGGGCACGTGACCCTCGAGCTGGCCAACGTGGCCACGCTGCCGATCAAGCTCTACCCGGGCATGAAGATCGGGCAGTTCTGCTTCTTCCGGCTGAGCTCGGCCTCGGAGCACCCGTACGGCTCGGCCAAGTACGGCTCGCGCTACCAGGGCCAGCGCGGGCCGACGCCGTCGCGGAGCTACCAGAACTTCCACCGCACCGCGATCTGACGCGCACTGCGGGGCCAGGTAAGGTGAGCCTAACCTGATCCCCAGCACGTGAGGCCGCGCCCCATGACGAGCACGACGTCCGACCTGCCCCTCCTGCTCGAGGAGGTGGAGTGCGTCTCGGTCGAGCGGCTCTCGCCCAGCTTCGTGCGCGTCGAGCTCACCGCCCCCGGGCTGGCCGACCTCGGTGTCGACGGCCCGTGGTGGGACCAGCGCATCAAGCTGGTCTTCCCGCACGAGGGCGGCCCGCTGCCGAGCTTCGACGGCGCCGACGAGTCCTGGCTGTCGACCTGGCTCGACCGGCCGGTCGAGGAGCGCGGCCACATGCGCACCTACACCGTGCGTCGGGTGCTCGGGCACGGCGCCTCGACCCGCGTCGTCGTCGACGTGGTCGTGCACGGCGGCGAGTGCGGCCCGGCCGGCACGTGGGGCCGCTCCGCGCAGCTCGGCGACCGGCTGGTGATGATGGCGCCGCGCCGCGGCGTGCCGTACGGCGGCATCGAGTTCGTCCCCGGCGACGCGCGCCACCTGCTGCTCGTCGGCGACGAGACGGCGGTGCCGGCGGTCTCGGCGATCCTGGAGCAGCTGTGCTCGCTGCAGCCGGGGGTGCGCGGCCACGCCTTCCTCGAGGTCCCGACGAGCGAGGACCGCCTCGAGCTCGACGTGCCGTCGGGCGTCGGCCTGACCTGGCTGCCGCGCGACGGCGCCGAGCGCGGCGTCGAGCTCCACCGCGCGGTGCTCGACCACCTCGGCGCGGGCGCCCGGTACGTCGAGGTCAGCGACGACGACGTCGACCCCGACCTGTGGGAGACCCCGGCCTACAGCTCCTCCGGCGAGGACGTCGACGCGCCGCAGCGCCACGTCGGCAGCGACCTCGAGGGCATGTACGCCTGGATCGCGGGGGAGTCGAAGGTCGTCACCGGCCTGCGCCGGGCCCTGGTCAAGGACCTGGGCGTGGACCGGCACCAGGTCGCGTTCATGGGCTACTGGAGGCTGGGCGTCGCGATGAAGTCCTGACGCCGACGGCGCAGGGCGCCGACCCGGCGGGCGGCGCGGCGCGACCCCGCCGTCGTGGCGAGCAGGTGGTCCACGCGGCGGACCAGCTCGGTCGGCACGATCGGCTTCGGCAGGTAGCCGTCGGCGCCGGCGTCGAGCGCGGCCTCGATCGCGGCGGGCGTGGTGTCGCTGGAGATGACCAGCACCGGCACGTCGTGGGTGTGGTGGGTCTCGCGGAGCAGCGCGGTGACCTCGTGCCCGTCGAGGGTCGGCATCGACACGTCGAGCACGACGAGGTCGACCGCGGCGACGTGCACGAGCGCGCGGACGCCGTCGGGCGCCACGAGCACGTCGTGCCCTGCCGAGGTGAGCACCCGGCGCACGAGCTGGGCGATGTCGGTGTCGTCGTCGGCGACGAGCACGGTGGCCATGGAAGCGTCTTTCGGTCCTGGGCCTGGTGCGGTGCCGAGCCACCCCAGGGTCGTCGACGACGGTAGACAACCGATCTCAAGACAAGCCCAAGATCGGCTGGACGTCTGGGTCAGCCGTCGATGCGCTCGGCGACCCGGCGTACGCGGTCGGCGAGGAGGTGGCGGCGCTGCCGGCGCCGCGTGGTGGTGAGCTCGGCGCGGTGACGGGCGAGCGGGTCGTCGGTCGGGACCGGGCGGCGGGTGCTGGCGAGGGCCTCGTTCTCGTAGTTCATGGTCGGGCTCCTGGGTGTCGGTGGTGGGAGGAGTGGTCAGCGCTGCTCGAGGACGACGTCGCCGCTGACGGTCACGGCGCGGATCTCGACGTGCTGCTGGTCGGGGCCGGGCTTCCCTGCACCGACGAGGTCGGAACGGATGCTCCCGGTGAGGGAGGAGACGTCGGTCCAGACCGGAACGCCACCGGCGACGCCGACGCGGACGTCGCTCGAGGCGCCCTTGACCCGGACCGTGCCCGCGGTGACCAGGTCGACGCGGGCGTCGCCGCTGCCGGTGGTCAGGCCGACGTCGGCCGAGGTGCGGCCGACGACGAGGTCGCCGGAACCGGTCTTGACGACCAGGGCGCCGGTCGACTCCCGCACGGCGACGCCACCGGACCCGGTGGAGGCCGCGACGGCGGCCGAGACGGTGTCGAGGGTGACGTCACCCGAGCCGCTCTTGATGCGCAGGTCGCCGCCGACGGCGCCGACCCGGACGTCGCCCGAGCCCGTCTCGACGACCGCGGTGTCGGTGAGGGCCTCGAAGGAGACGTCGCCGGACCCGCTGCGCACCTGCGCGTGGCTGGTGCTGCCGGTGACCCGGAGGTCGGCGCTGCCCAGCTTGGCGCCGACGGCGCTGCCGGAGGGGAGCGTGATGACGACGTCGAGCGCGCGGTCGCCGGAGAACAGCCCCGAGCGGCGCTCGGGGGCGACCACGCTGAGGAGGCGGCCGTCGAGCTCGACGCGGACGTGCTCGGCCTCGGGCCCCTCGAGGTGGACGGTGGTCTCGGTGGTGTCGGTCGCGCGGACCTCCACCGTGCCGCGGCCGTTCTCGACGTACAGCTCGACGGGCTCGTGGGTCTCGAAGTGGTGCTCGGTCTGGTCGGTCACGGGGTGCTCCTCGGGTGCGGGTGGGTGTGCTCGTCCGCGGGACCGGCGGTGCCGGACCCGGGTGGGGCGGGAGGGGTGGGTTGCGGGTCAGACCCAGCCGGTCATGCGGCGCCGGCCGCGGCCGGTGCCGGGGAAGGAGGGGAACGGCGGCAGGCTGGGCGTCGGCGGGGTCGGGCCGCCGGTGAACGGGGTGCTGGAGAGGTCGACGTCGACGTGGACGACGCCCGACTGGGTCGCGGCGCGGACGGCACCGACGAGCCAGGTGTTGAGGGACTGGCCGGCCGCCGCGGCGGCGTCCTCGGCCCGGGCCTTGACCGACTCGGGGAGCCGCAGCGTGATGCGGGCGGTGCCGTCGTCCTCGGGTGGCGCCGGGGGCGCGGGCGGGGCCGGTGGTGCCGGGGCCTCGGCCGGAGCGACCGGCACGGGCTGGTCGACGACGAAGGCGAGGTCGCGTCCGTCGAGGCGCACGTCGACCCCCCCGGCCGGCATCTCGGCCGTGATCTCCGCGCAGGCCTGGCTGACCGCCTCCATCAGGGCGAGCCGGGCGGCGGGGTCGAGGGCGAACCCGAGCCGCTCCGCGGCCGACCGGAGCTCCTCGCCCGCGCCCTCGGCCGCGGCCAGCAGGTCGCGCCGTAGGTGGTCGACGTACGGGGTGATGTCCATGGGCACCACTGTGACACCACAGTGGTGTCACGTCAAGGCTAATCTGACACCACGGCGGTGCCGTCGTGGTGCGCGAGGGGCGCGACGCCGCGCCGCCAGCCGTACGACGGGCGCCGGTCGCCCTAGCCGTGGGGGTGGTGGCAGGCCGGAGGGGCGCTCCTACATTGCGAAGGTTGTCTCTCGGAAGGAGCACCCATGGCCGTCCCCGCACCCCTGGCCTCGGACACCCTCATCAACGCGAGCGTCGTCGACTACCTCATCGTCGCGCTGTACTTCGGGTTCGTCCTCGGCATCGGGCTCCTGGCCCGCCGCCAGGTGAGCGACTCGGTCGACTTCTTCCTCTCGGGCCGGTCCCTGCCCGCCTGGGTCACGGGTCTGGCCTTCGTCTCGGCCAACCTCGGCGCGGTCGAGATCATGGGCATGTCGGCCAACGGGGCCGAGTTCGGCCTGCCGGCGGTGCACTACTTCTGGATCGGCGCCATCCCCGCGATGCTCTTCCTCGGCGTCGTGATGATGCCGTTCTACTACGGCTCGAAGGTGCGCTCGGTGCCGGAGTTCATGCTCCGCCGCTTCGGGCCGCCGGCCCACCTGGTCAACGCGATCTCCTTCGCCGTCGCCCAGCTGCTCATCGCCGGCATCAACCTCTACCTGCTCGCCACCATCATCGAGGCGCTCCTCGGCTGGTCGCTGTGGGTCTCGCTCATCGTGGCGGCGGTCGTCGTGCTGGCCTACATCACCCTCGGCGGGCTGAGTGCGGCGATCTACAACGAGGTGCTGCAGTTCTTCGTCATCGTGGCCGCCCTGCTGCCCCTGACCCTGATCGGCCTGCACGAGGTCGGTGGCTGGGACGGGCTCAAGCAGCGGATCACCGAGGCCTCGCCGACCGCGGCCGACGCCACGGCCCAGCTCAACAGCTGGCCCGGCACCAACCTGACCGGCTTCAGCTCCGACGTCCTCTCGGTCATCGGGATCGTGTTCGGTCTCGGGTTCGTGCTGTCCTTCGGCTACTGGACGACCAACTTCGTCGAGGTCCAGCGCGCCATGGCCTCCGACTCGATCTCCTCGGCCCGCAAGACGCCGATCATCGGCGCGTTCCCCAAGATCCTGGTCCCGTTCATCACGATCCTGCCCGGCATGATCGCCGCCGTCGCGGTGACCGAGATCGCCGACGTCAAGGCGGGCGGGTCGGTCACCGACCCGACGGGCGCGCCGGTGGAGTTCAACGACTCGCTGCTCTACCTGATGCGCGACGTGCTGCCCAACGGCCTGCTCGGCATCGCCATCGCCGGTCTGATGGCCGCCTTCATGGCCGGCATGGCGGCCAACATCTCGGCGTTCAACACCGTCTTCAGCTACGACCTCTGGCAGTCCTACGCCGTCAAGGACCGCGACGACCGCTACTACCTCACGGTCGGCCGGCTGGCCACGGTCGGGGCGACGGTCATCGCAATCTTCACCGCCACGCTGGCCTCGAACTTCTCCAACATCATGGACTACCTCCAGACGCTGTTCGGGTTCTTCAACGCGCCGCTCTTCGCGACGTTCATCCTCGGCATGTTCTGGAAGCGGATGACCGCGACCGCCGGTTGGGTCGGCCTCGTGGCCGGCACGTTGTCGGCCGTGGCGGTGGCCTTCTTGTCCGAGGACGCGTTCGGCTCGGCCAGCCTCGGCGTCATCCCGCTCTCGGGGCAGGGGGCGTCCTTCGTCGCGGCCGGTGCTGCCTTCGCCATCGACATCGTCCTCAGCGTGGTCATCTCGCTGGCGGGCACCCCCAAGCCGTCCTCGGAGCTCAAGGGCCTGGTGTGGTCCGAGACGCCGCGGGAGGACCTCGTGGACCCGCGCGAGGCGGAGTACCCCTGGTACCGCCGCACCCTGCCCCTGGCCGGCATCGCGCTGGCCGCGGTCGTCGTCCTGAACTTCGTCTTCTGACCCCGAACGGAGCACCTCATGGCTGACAGCAACGAGAAGAAGCACACCGCCGGCGCGCTCGACATCCGCAACGTCATCGGCGCCCTCCTCACGGCGTACGGCGTCATCCTGCTCGTCACGCGCCTCGTCGACGGCGACGAGGGCGGCGAGAAGACCGCCGGCGTCAACGCCAACCTGTGGGCGGGCCTCGGCCTGCTCGTCGTCGGGCTGGTGTTCATCGCCTGGTCGCGGCTGCGGCCCGTCGTCGTCCCCGAGCACACCGCCGGCCCCGACGACCTCCCCGCCCCCAAGCACTGACGGGACCCGCTCGCACCACACTGCCTGTAGAACGCGCTGACCCGTCGTGGGTCCACGACGGGTCAGCGGTGAGGGGCGGCGGTCAGAGGTCGAAGAGCGACCCGCCACCGATCTCGACGTCGGTGCGCGGCTGGTGCGCGTCACCCGTGCCGTTGCTGGAGCCGGCGCTCGAGCCGTTGCTGCTCGCCGACGGGGCGGCGGGCGCGGCGGGCGAGTCCTCGGCCTGCTCGGTCTCCTCGACCAGGGCCTCGGCCTCGGTCTCCTCCTCCGGCTCGTCGGCGGCGACGGCCGTGGCCGCGGCACTGACCGCCGGACCGCCCGACAACGTGCCCGGCTGACCCTCCTCCGCCGCAGGGGCGGGCTCGGGCTCCGGCTCGGGCTCCGGCTCGCTGGCCGGCGCGGGCTCCGCGGCCGGCTCCGGCTCGGGCTCCGGGGTCGGCTCCGACGAGGTGGCCGGGGCCGCCGGGGCGGCGGGCTCCGGGGCGGCGATGTCGAACAGCGAGCCCGAGGACAGGTCGACCTCCGGCTGGGCCGGCTGGGCCGGCTCGGCCGGCGCCGCGGGCGGGGTGCTCGCCACCGGGGTGGGCTCGGGCTCCGGGGTCGGCTCCGGCTCGGCCTGGGCGGCCGGCGCCGGGGCCGGCTCGTCGGCGGCGATGTCGAACAGCGACCCGCCCGACCCGAGGTCGGCGGTCGGCTCGGCCTTCGCCGGCGCGGGCTCCGGGGGCGTCTCCGCAGCCTTCGCGTCGGCCGCGGGGGCCGGGGTGGGCTCGTCGGCGGCGATGTCGAAGAGCGAACCGCCGCCGGACGCCGCGGGCTTGGCCTCGGTCGTGGCCTCGGTCGTGGCCTCGGGCTCGGCCTCGGTCGTGGCCTGGGCCTTGGCCGGGGCCGGCTCGTCGCCGCCCAGGTCGAAGAGCGACCCGCCGGAGGATGCCGGCGTGGCCGGCGCCTCGTCGGCGGCGCCGTCCCCGTCGCCGCCCAGGTCGAACAGCGACCCGCCGGACGACGCGGGCTTGGCCGCCGTGGCCTCCTCGGCCGGGGCCTTGGCGGGCGTGGCGGTCTCGGGCTCGACGGGGGTGTCGAAGAGCGAGGAGCCGCCGCCGGCCGCCTTGCCCTCGTTGCCGCCGGCGCCGCCGCCGCCCTTGGCCGAGGCGGGCTCCTCGGTGGCCGGCTGGGTCGGGGCCGGGGCGGCCTTGTCGCTCACCCCGTGCTTGGCGCCCGCCGGGACCGCGGCCTTGGCCTCGGCGCCGGCGCCCGGGAGCAGCTTGGTCGCGGGCGCACCCTTGACCGAGGCGAGCAGCATCTGCGCGACGTCGAGGACCTCGACCTCCTCGCGGGCCTCGCCCTTGTCCTGCAGGCCGGTCAGGCCGTCGGAGAGCATGACCCGGCAGAACGGGCAGCCGACCGCGATCTGGTCGGCGCCGGTGCCGACGGCCTCCTCGGAGCGGTTGACGTTGATGCGAGAACCGATGTTCTCCTCCATCCACATCCGCGCCCCGCCGGCGCCGCAGCAGAAGGACCGCTCGCTGTTGCGCTCCATCTCGACGTACGTCGCGCCCGGCAGGATCTGCAGCAGCTCGCGCGGCGGCGTGTAGACGCCGTTGTGGCGGCCGATGTAGCACGGGTCGTGGTAGGTGATGGAGCGCTTGTGGGCGCCCGCGCCGTCCTGGACCGGGGTCAGCTTGCCCTCGCGCACCAGGCGGTTGAGCAGCTGGGTGTGGTGGACGACCTCGAGCTCGATGCCGAAGTCCTTGTACTCGTTCTTCAGCGTGTTGAAGCAGTGGGCGCAGGTCGAGACGACCTTCTTGGCCTTCGCCTCGGTGAGCACCTCGACGTTCTGCTGGGCCAGGCCCTGGAAGACGAACTCGTTGCCGGCGCGGCGGGCGCTGTCACCGGTGCAGGTCTCGCCGTTGCCGAGGACGCCGAACGAGACGCCGGCCATGTCGAGCAGCTCGGCCACCGCGCGGGTGGTCTTCTTGGCGCGGTCCTCGTAGGCGCCGGCGCAGCCGACCCAGAACAGCCAGTCGACCTCGTCGAGCGACTCGATGGTCTCGCCCACGACCTTGACCTCGAAGTCGAGGTCCTTGGCCCAGTCCATGCGCGCCGTGGGCGACATGTTCCACGGGTTGCCCTTGTTCTCCATGCCCTTGAAGAGCCCGTTGAGCTCGGCGGGGAAGTTGGACTCCACCAGCACCTGGTAGCGGCGCATGTCGACGATGTGGTCGACGTGCTCGATGTCGACCGGGCACTGGTTGACGCAGGCGCCGCAGGTCACGCACGACCACAGCACGTCGGGGTCGATGACGCCGGAGCCGTCCTCGGGCATGTAGAACCAGTCGTCGCCGGTGTCGCCGACGAGCGGGCGCTCCATCTCCTTGACCAGCGTCTCGTTGCCCTCGAGCAGGGCCTCGCGCTTGCCCTCGCCCGCGATGATCGCCGGGCCCTTGGCGTACGCCGCGTCGCGCAGCGCCATGATGAGGAGCTTGGGGGACAGCGGCTTCTCGGTGTTCCAGGCCGGGCACTGGCTCTGGCAGCGACCGCACTCCGTGCAGGTCGCCATGTCGAGCAGGCCCTTCCAGGAGAAGTCCTCCACCGCGCCGACGCCGAGCTTGGAGTCCTCGTCGAGGTCGTCGACGTCGTCGAGGGTGATGGTCTTGCCGTCGGAGATGAGGTTCTTCACCGCGCCCAGGGCGACCGGGCGGCGACCGAACATCACGTTGATCGGGGCGATGAACACGTGCAGGTGCTTGGAGTTCACGACCTCGACGAGGAAGACGAACATGACGCCGATGTGGAGCAGCAGGCCGACGCCCTCGAGGACCTCGAGCCCGCCCTCGGGGATGCCGTCCATCAGGTTGCCCAGGCCGATCGAGGCGAAGGCGCCGGAGTCGTAGGGCAGATTGCCGAGCGCCGAGGCGGCGCCGCGGAACAAGAACATCGTCCAGACGACGGAGAAGATGAGGAACAGCACCAGGTAGGCGCCGAACAGCTTGGACTTGAAGAACCGCGAGTCGCGGCCGAGCTTGGCCGGGGAGTTCTTCATCCGGATCTGCCAGAACGCCGCGATGCCGACGAGCGCCAGCAGCGCGATCGCGTCCTGGGCGAACCCGAGCACGGCCCACTGGCCCACGAGCGGGATGTGCCAGGCGGCGTTGCCGGAGATGAGGATGCCGAAGGCCTCGAGGTAGACCGTGCCGAGGATGATGAAGGCGTAGAAGACCGAGGCGTGCGCGGCGCCGGGCACCGACCACTTCAGCAGCTTCTTCTGGCCGACGACCTCGACCAGCTGGGTCTTGACCGCGAGGCCGACCCGCCCGGTGACCCCCTTGATGCGGTCGGGGGCGGGCTGCCCGGAGGTGATCAGCCGGGTCAGGAAGACGATCCGCTTGCCGGCGATGGCGATGCCGGCGATCGCCACCACGAGGGCGACGAGGCGCACCCAGAGGGCGAGGTCATGATGCACGATGGCACTCCCAAGTTGCTCGTGTCCGCGCTCGCGGAGCAGCCAGCAGCCTAGGCGTCCGACACGCGCGGGTCGCCGGGTTCCGGCGTGAGAAGGATCCTACTGGTAGGTAACCTCAGGTGCGCACCGCACGGACCCGTCCCTTCGGGGTGAAGTCGATGGTCACCATGACCTTCGGGCGTCCCGGCGCCTTCGCGCACACGCCGTACGACGAGCCGAGCCGTCGGAAGGGCTGGCCGACCCGCCGCATGACCTGCTCGGTGGTGAGGCCGGGGCGCACCAGGCGGCGGACGGCGCCGACCGGCTTGCGCAGCCCCGGGTTGCGGCAGGAGTCCGGCCGGATGCCGGTGGCGCGCTCCCACATCTGCAGGTAGGCCTCGGGGCCGCGGCTCATGTCGTCGAAGATCGCCGTGCCGTCGCCGGGCCGGGTGGCGCCCGCGACCTTTCTCAGGTCCTGGATCCAGTCGGGGTACAGGCCGTACTGCGCGACGCCGTCGCGGTTGATGTCGTAGACCCGCTTGCCGGCCCGCTGCCGCTGGACGGTCACGCCGCCGATGCCCTTGAAGGGGTAGGTGACCTTGTTGCGCACCGACGCGCCGCGCGGGTTGCCCTGCGCCCCGAGGCCGTTGATGTCGGCGCCGTAGCCGATGCCCCAGTAGTAGCGCGGGTCGGCCCAGCCGACGTGGCGGCGCCACTTGTCGACGAAGCCGGTCGAGTCGCCGGCGTACGGCGTGATGAACCCGCCCGCCCGGTAGATGCGCGGGTAGGCGTCGGGGGTGGACCAGGAGTGGCTGGACAGGACGCCGGGGTAGCGCAGCTGCTCGATGACGCCCATCGCGGCCTGGCGGGCCTTGACGCTGAGGTGGTCGGGGTCGAAGAGCATGTCGCGCCTGGCCAGCTCGCGGATGGTGTGGGCGCCGAGCGAGGTCAGGCCGCGGGCGTTGCAGTGGTCGGCCGGCGGGTAGAGCGGCACCGCGGGCAGGACGGAGCCGAAGAGCTGGCCGATGGCGCCGAAGATCGCGTCCTGGGCCGGCAGGCCGCCCGGGGCGGCGAACTGGGTGCGGTCACTGTTCTCGGTCGCGGCGGGTTTGCAGGTGCGCATGTCCCAGAAGGAGCCGGTCTCCAGGAAGTTGGCGCCGTTGACGACCAGTCCGGTCGAGCCCTCGTCGCCGGCGACGCCACCCAGGGCGTTGTCGAACTTGTTGACCAGCTCCATCTGGCGCACCCCCATCCGGTGCATCTCGCCGATCTGGCGGGTGATGTCGGCCGCGGTGCACGCCGGGCGGTCGGAGCCGAGGACGGCCTTGAAGGTGCAGCCGAACGGCACGCTGGTCTCGATGCCCATGACCACCGCGAGCTTGCCGGCGTTGATGACCCGCCGGGCCTCGAAGGGCGTCTTGACGATCCGGTAGAAGCCCTTGCCGGGGCCGCCGAACTGGGCGTCGACGTAGTCCTGGAACTGGTACATCCGCTTGGCCTGGAGGCGGATGGAGTCCATGTCGTCGCAGCTGTTCTTCTTGGCCGGGTAGACCTCGCACAGCTTGTTGTTCTCGACGAGCAGGTTGACGAAGACCCGCAGCCCGCCGCGCCAGGCCCGCTCCATCCAGCGGTGGTAGGTGCCCTCGTGCGTGAGCGAGTCGGGCGCCGGCCAGTCCTTGAAGGTCGGCCAGCCGACCGGGTCGTGGCTCGGCTTGCCGGACAGGAAGGTCTCCAGGACCGCGCCGTTGCCCCCGGTCACCTGGTGGTCGGGGCAGTCGACGAGGGCGTAGGTGACGCCGTACTGGTCCCACGGCTTGCCGCAGTGCGCGCGGCCGCCGAGGAACTCGTAGGCCATGCCGTGGGTGTGGGCGTCGACGAACCCGCGCACCTCCTGGAAGGGGGTGACGCCGGCGTGCGGCCACCCGGAGATGTCGACCTGGGCCTCGGGGTGCGCAGGGCACGGGCCGACCGTGCGCAGCCGGAACAGCGTCGGGGCTGCCCCGAGGGACGCCGTGGCGCCGCGGGCCTGCAGCGAGCGGTTGCCGCGCAGGGTCAGCTTGAACCCCGCCGGCCGCTTGGTGACCGTCCAGTCCGCCTCGCGGCTGGGGCGGTCGTCGACGGCGAGGCCGCCGCTGCCGGCCAGGAAGCGCCGGTCGGTCGTGTAGAGGAGGTAGGCCCCGAGCCGGGTGGGCTCGAAGCGGAAGCGGGCCGCCCTGCCCCGCGCGACGGCCGCCGCCCGGAGCCCGCTGCCCGACCGGACCAGGTAGCGCCCCGGGGCAGGGCTGAGCGTGTAGCACCCGCCGGCCATCGCGTAGCGGTCCTGCGGCTCGGGGCGGCGGCGCTGCAGGACGGGCACCCGGGTCAGTCGCGGGTCGGGCAGCGCGCGCTCGGAGGCGACGTACGACGCCGCGGCGCGGGCCTCGACGGCGGTGGTCGGGTCGACGGTCTCGACACCCTGCTCGCCGCCGCGCGCCAGCTGGTTCTTGAAGCGCGGGTCGTGGGTGTGCGCGGGCGTGCCCGGCGGGTCGGTGTGCGGGACCCCGGCGGCGGCCTTGACCTGCTCGTTGACCTCGCGGAGCGAGGCCGTCGGGCGGCCGGCGGAGGAGGGCAGCGCGAGCGCGGTGACCACGAGCGCGACCGCGAGGAGGGCGGGGGCGGCGACGCGGCGGTGAGGGCGGTTCATGGGTCCACCTCGACGGGAGCGGTGTGACGGACGCGACACGGACGCGTCACTCTAGGCCGGGCACCCCGTCGCGCGCCCCGAAACGCAGCGACGGCCGCCCGCCCGGGTGGGCGGACGGCCGTCGCGGCGGTCGTGCGGGGCCGGCTGTGCGGGGCCGGCTGTGCTGGGCCGGCTGTGCTGGCCGGCCGTCAGCCGGTCAGCGGCGCTTCTTCGGCGAGACGCCGGGCCGGACGCCGATCTGGGCGACGCCGAGGTCGACGACCGCGCCGGTCCCGTTGAGGACCTTGACCCGCAGGCCGATGACCTTCAGGCCGTTCTGGGTCTTCTCCACGACCTCGTCGTCGAGCTCGACCAGGCCGGGGATCGTGATCTTCCCGAGGGCCGGGAAGCTGAACTTCCGGCCGTCGATCGTCACGTCGAGCACGGTGCTGCCCTCGCTGCTGCGGGTCAGCTTGCCGTCCTTGCGCTGGGCGGTGGCGACGGCCTTGATGCCCTCGATCCGCACGCGACCGTCGAGGAGCGAGGCCTGGGCGACCGAGCCGGTCACCGTGCCCCGGGCGACCCGGGGCCGGTTGGTGCCCTGGGCGGTGGCGGCGACGCCGCGCAGGCCACCGAGCGACCCGAGGTTGACGCCCGCGACCCGCTCGACCCTGAGGTCGCTGCCGCGGCAGGGCAGCGGGTTGAGCGGCTGGCGACCGACGCGGGTGTTGTCGGCGAGGGCGCGGGCCTCGACGCCGGCGGAGTAGCCGTTGAAGACACCCTGCTCGATGCCGCCCGCGATCCGCGCGTTGGTCTGCGCGACGCGGGCCTTGGTGCCGGTCGGCAGGACCGTGATCTCGAGGGCGTTGCCGAAGACGTCGGCCGAGCGGGGGCCCGTGCGACGCTCGGCGGTGCCGAGGGCGATGCGCAGGAGGCCGGGGATGGTCAGGGCCCGCTTGGGCGAGGGGATCGGGTAGCTGGCGACCACGCGGGTCCCGGCCTTCAGGACGATCCGGGCGACCTCGCTGTCGAAGGTGGTGCCGTAGCGGCCGTTGTCGTTGAAGGCCTCGCTGACCGACTTCAGGCCGGTGATCTCGAGGGCCCCGACGCTCGGGTTGCCGATCGTCAGCTTGGCGATCTGGTGCATGGAGTAGGCCGAGACGCGGTTGCCCTTCTTGGCCGTCCAGACCCGGGTGCGGATGCCCTCGGCCTTGCCGAGACCGGGGATGACCTGGTCGGCGACGAAGTTGACGCGCTCCCGGCCGGTCTGGTTGGTGCAGCTGATGCGGTCGTAGGCGGTGGCGCTGGAGCCGGCCGGGAGCGAGCCCCCGTCGACGCGGGTGCCGTAGGCGACGGTGCGGAGGGCGAACTTGGTGCGGACCTTGGGGCCCGCGACCTTGGCCGCGACGCCGGACACGGCGGACACGGCGTCCGGTGCCGGGGCCGCGAGGGCGGTGGACGTCGCCGGCAGCTGGGTCGCCACGAGGGCGGCGGCTGCGACGGCGACGGGGATGAGGCGACGCATGGGGGTCTCCTGGAGGAGTTTGGGGGGAGGAGTGCACACCCGAGTGAGCGGACTGCAGGGCTCGCCACGTACCCGAGGGTCGTGACCGTGATGCGCGGACCGACGGTGGTCTAGGCAGGCCACGTCGGACCTCCGTGACCAGGAATGGGGGTGCATGGACGGCGGAGGCTTGCGCAGGCTAACCGCCCCCGCGGGCGCCGCGTGGGTGAACGGGCAGGACTGGACGCCGTGCCCGAGAGATTTCACCTTCGCGCCCGACCCGCCCCCGCCGGGCGGGGTGGCGGCAGGCGGCATGATGGGGGTCCCCCATCGAGGAGGTCGACCATGGCCCTGCACCCCCGACCCACCTGGCGTCGCGGCGCGACCCTCGCCCTGGCCGCCGCCACCGGGCTGGCCCTGCTCGCCGGCTGCGGCGACGAGGACGGGTCCGGAGCCGAGCCGGCGTCCGCCGGGTCCTCGGCCGCGCCGTCGGTCGCCCCCACGCTGGAGCCCGACGCCGCGCCGCTGACGACCTTCCGGGTCGCGGCCGCACGCGCGTGCACCGAGGCCGTCGACCAGGCGATGGCCGCCGGTCCGCTGCCCGACACCGGCGTCGTGTTCGTCGGCGTCGTCCGCGGCCGGGAGCCCGCGCCCGAGGCCGAGCGCACCGGCTGGGCCGACACCCTGGACGCCCACGCCGAGGTGCTCCGCGGCATCGCAGCGGGACTCGCCGGCGTCGACGCCCCGGCCGAGGCCACCGACTGGGACGCGTTCGTGGCGTCGTACGACGACGCGGCGGTGAGCTTCGGGGCACGCGCCGCCGTGCTGCGCGACGGCAGCGAGTGGAGCGCGGTCAAGACCGTCTTCGAGGAGTCGGCCGGCACCAGCCCCCTGGCGGGCGTGCTGCCCTCGCTCGGCCTGGACCGCACCGACTGTGCGATCGCCGGCAACCCGCAGCCGGAGCAGCCGGCCGCCGACGCGGTCGCGTTCGTCTCCGCGGCCAGCCAGGCCTGCACCGACGTGGTCACCCGGCGCTGGACCGAGCGGTGGGCGGAGGACGTCGCGACCGTCGGGCAGGTGGTGAGCGCCGCGAGCGGCGGCCCGGTCGAGCCCACCGACCCGCTGCGCGACGCCCTCGCCCGCGGTGCGGAGGAGTGGCGTGAGACGAGCGACGCCCTCGCCGGCGTCGACGCGGCGGGTGCTCCCGACCCCGCTGCCTGGCAGGAGGTGCTCGACCTCGCCGCGGAGCGGGCCGACGGGTGGCAGGCCCGGCTCGACGCTGCCGAGGACGGTGACCCGGCCGCGCTGGCTTCGGCGCTCACCGCGCCCTGGGAGCGCCCGACGCTCGACCTCGCGCCGGTGGGCCTGGCCCAGCGCAGCTGCGCCGGGGTGGACGTCTGAGCGGGTCCCGCTGGCTAGGTTGGGCGCGACATCGACCCCCCGCAACCACCGGAGGAACCCGTGAAGCTCTCGACCCGCAACCAGCTCGCCGGCACCGTCACCTCGATCACGACCGGCGAGGCCATGGCGGTGGTCAAGGTCCAGCTGGAGGGCGGCGAGTCCGTGACGTCGTCGATCACCCGCGAGGCGGCCGAGGACCTCGGCCTGGCCGAGGGCAGCGAGGTCGTGGTGCTCATCAAGTCGACCGAGGTCGGCCTCGGCGTCGAGTGACGCCGCGGCGCCGGGCGCCGCGGCGCCGGCGGCCCTAGGCTGCCGGGGTGGCCGACTACCTGCGCATCGGTGAGGTCGCCTCGGCCCTCGGCGTCAGCGTCGACACGCTGCGGCGCTGGGAGGCCGACGGGCGGGTCGAGTTCGAGCGCCAGCGCGGGCAGCGGGTGCTGCGGTCCGACCGTCTGCCCGACCTGCTCGCCCGGCACCCGGCGCCCCGGTCGGCCAGCAGCGCCCGCAACCGGATGGCCGGCATCGTCGTGTCGGTCAAGAGGGACGACGTGATGGCGCAGGTCGAGCTCGCCTGCGGCGACTACCGGATCGTCTCGCTCATGAGCCGCGAGGCCGCCGACGACCTCGGCCTGGAGCCCGGGTCGCCGGCCACGGCCGTGGTCAAGGCGACCACGGTGATCGTCGAGGCCTGACCTCGGCACACATCTAGGCAATACCTAGGTATGGTCGGGCCATGCGCCTGCTCCCGCTGCTGCCCGCCGTCCTGCTCGCCGCCTCCGGCCTCGCCGCGTGCGGGGGTGACGACGACGGGTCCGGCGCAGGGGCCGGCGGCACGGGCGGCACCACGCTCGTGGTCTTCGCCGCGGCCTCGCTGACCGACTCGTTCGGCCAGCTCGAGCAGGACTTCGAGGCCTCCCACGAGGGCGTCGACGTCCAGCTCCAGCTCGGTGGCTCCTCCGACCTCGTCACCCAGGTCCAGAACGGCGCCGACGCCGACGTCCTCGCCACGGCCGACGAGGCCAACATGGACAAGCTCTCGGCCGACGAGCTCGGCGCGGAGCCGCAGGTGTTCGCCACCAACACCCTCGAGATCGCCACCCAGCCGGGCAACCCCGACGGCATCGCCGGCCTGGCCGACGTGGCCGAGGGGTCCGACGTCGACCTGGTCACCTGCGCGCCCGAGGTGCCGTGCGGTGCCGCCGCGCAGGGCGTGGCCGAGGCGGCGGGCGTGGCCCTCGACCCCGTCAGCGAGGAGCAGTCGGTGACCGACGTCCTGGGCAAGGTCACCTCGGGCCAGGCCGACGCCGGCCTCGTCTACCGCACCGACGTCATCGCCGCTGGGGACGAGGTGACCGGCGTCGAGGTGCCCGAGGCCGCCGACGTCGTCAACCGCTACCCGATCGCGCCGCTCGCCTCGAGCGACCAGGCCGAGCTGGCGGCCGAATTCGTGGCGCTCGTCCTCAGCGACGAGGGGCAGCAGGTGCTGGCCGACGCGGGCTTCGGCGCCCCGTGACCCGGCCGTAGGGTCAGCTCGGTGAGCACCCGCCCGGTCGGCCTCCCGCGCTGGGTCGTCGTCCCGGCGGCGCTGGGCGCGGTCTTCGTGCTGCTGCCGCTGGTGGCGGTCGTCGCCCAGGTCGACTGGTCGAGCTTCGGGGCGCTCATCACCTCCGAGTCCTCGCGGGCGGCGCTGGCCCTGAGCCTGCGCACCTCGGCAGCGAGCACCGCGGCCTGCGTCGTGGTCGGGGTGCCGATGGCGCTGGTGCTGGCGCGCACCCGCTTCCCCGGCCAGGGCGTGCTGCGCTCGCTGGTGCTGCTGCCGCTCGTGCTGCCCCCGGTGGTCGGCGGCCTGGCCCTGCTCTACACCTTCGGCCGCCGCGGGTTGGTGGGGGAGACGTTCCCGGTGCTGGGGGAGGAGATCGCGTTCTCGACCCTCGCCGTCGTCATGGCGCAGACGTTCGTGGCCCTGCCCTTCCTCGTCGTCAGCCTCGAGGGAGCGCTGCGCACCGCGGGGGAGCGCTACGAGGTCGTCGCCGCCTCGCTCGGCGCCCGGCCGACCACGGTGCTGCTGCGCGTGACGCTGCCGCTGGCCCTGCCGGGCCTGCTCTCCGGGGCGGTGCTCGCCTTCGCCCGCTCGCTCGGCGAGTTCGGCGCCACCATCACCTTCGCCGGCAGCCGGGAGGGCGTCACCCGCACCCTGCCGCTCGAGATCTACCTGCAGCGCGAGACCGACCCCGACGCCGCCATCGCCCTGGCCCTGGTGCTGGTCGTCGTCGCCGTGCTCGTCATCGGCCTGGCCGGCCAGCGGCGGGCCGCATGAGCCTGGTCGTCACCGCCACCGTGCCCGAGCGCGACGTCGACGTCAGCCTCGCGGTCGCGCCCGGCGAGACGGTCGCGCTGCTCGGGCCCAACGGTGCGGGCAAGTCGACGCTGCTCTCCGTCGTGGCCGGGCTGCTGCGACCGGCCACCGGTCGGGTCGAGCTCGCGGGACGCGTCCTGGCGTCGTACGGCGGGGGGCGGGGGCGCGTCGACCTGGCGCCGCACCGCCGGCGGGTGGCCCTGCTCGCCCAGGACCCGCTGCTCTTCCCGCACCTGAGCGTCCTCGACAACGTGGCCTTCGGCCCCCGCAGCACGGGGGCGGGCCGCACGGCCGCGCGGGAGCGGGCCCGGTCGTGGCTGGAGGAGGTGGGCATCGCCGAGCTGGCCGACCGTCGTCCCGGCCAGGTCTCGGGCGGGCAGGCCCAGCGGGCGGCGGTGGCGCGGGCACTGGCCGCCGAGCCCGACCTGCTGCTGCTCGACGAGCCGATGGCCGCGCTCGACGTCGCGGTCACGCCGGCGCTGCGCCAGGTGCTGCGCCGGGTGCTGGCCGAGCGCACCTGCGTGCTGGTCACCCACGACGTGCTCGACGCCCTGCTGCTGGCCGACCGGGTCGTCGTCCTCGACGGCGGGCGGGTGGTCGAGGAGGGCCCCAGCCGTGAGGTGCTCACCCGGCCCCGGTCGGCGTTCGCCGCCCGGCTGGCCGGTCTCAACGTCGTCGCGGGCCGCTGGGACGGCGACCACCTGGTGCTGCCCGACGGCGGCGTCGTGGGAGGGCGCGTCGTCGGTGACGGGCCCGCCCGCGGGACCTCGGCGGTGGCGGCGTTCCGCCCGACCGCGGTCGCGGTCTACCGCGAGGAGCCGCACGGCAGCCCGCGCAACGTCGTGGCCACCGAGGTCGCCGCGGTCGAGCCGCTGGGCGACCTCGTCCGGGTCCGCGCGGGCGACCTGGCCGCCGACGTCACCCCGCAGGCCGCGGCCGAGCTGGAGCTGGTGCCCGGGCTCCGGGTGTGGTTCTCGGTGAAGGCGACCGAGGTCGAGGTCTACCCCGCCTGACCGGCGACCTGCCTACCCTGTGCGCGTGACGACCCCACCCGTGCGCTCGCGCCAGCCCCTGCCCGGCATCAGCTCCCGCGCCTGGGAGCACCCGGCCGACCGCGGCGCGCTGGTCGCGCTGCGCAAGCTGCGCGGCTTCGACACCGTGCTCAAGGCGGTCTCGGGGCTCGTCAACGAGCGGACGACCCGGCTGCTGCTGCTCGGCACGGCCGTCCGGGTCGACGAGCGCCAGTTCCCCACCCTGCACTACCTGCTCCTCGACGCCTGCCGGGTCCTCGACGCGCCCGAGGTGCCCGAGCTCTTCGTGCGCGCCGACCCGACGCTCAACGCCATGACCATCGGCCTCGACAAGCCAGTCATCGTGCTCAACTCCGCGCTGGTCGACCTGCTGGCCGAGGACGAGCTGCGCTTCGTGGTCGGCCACGAGCTCGGGCACGCCCTGAGCGGGCACGCGCTCTACCGCACCCTGCTGGCCCGGCTGCTGTCGATGACCGGGGTGCTGGGCTCGATCCCCCTCGGCGGGCTCGGGGTGCGGGCCATCATCGCCGCCCTCATGGAGTGGCAGCGCAAGTCCGAGCTGTCGGCCGACCGGGCGGGGCTGCTGGCCACGCAGGACCCGGCGGCGGCGGTCCGCACCCACATGCAGACCGCGAGCGGCGGGCTCGTCGGCGAGCTCGACACCGCGACGTTCATGGCCCAGGGCCAGGAGTACCTCGAGTCCGGCGACCTGCGCGACTCCGTCCTCAAGCTCCTCCTCGTCGAGCGCACCACCCACCCCTTCGCTGTCGTCCGGGCGGCCGAGCTGCGCCGCTGGGTCGACTCCGGTGAGTACGCCGCCGTGCTGGGCGGCACCTACCCGCGCCGTGCCGACGACGACGACGCCGCGGTCACCGACGCCGCCAAGGACGCCGCGAGGTCCTACTCCGCCGCCTTCGAGGCCTCTCAGGACGCGGTCGGCAAGATGGTGCACGACATCGCCGGTGTCGCCGGCAGCATGAAGGTCTGGCTCGACGAGAAGCTGCGCCGCGGCGACGCCTGAGCAGCGCCGACGCCGAGGTCGCGGGACTTCGGGGCTCGCTGCGCTCGCACCCCAGCCACCGGGTCGGCTCAGCGGCGGCCGCGACGCCGCCGACGGGGCGGCTCGACGGTCCAGAGCGTCGGCACGTCGGCGACCAGCCAACAGCTGCCGGCGACGACCTGCCCGGGCTGCGGGACCTCGGGGTGGGCCGAGGCGGCGAGGCACACGGTCACCTCGAACCCGAGGGTGCGCACCTTGGCCACCTGGAACCGCTGCCCGGTGACCTCGTGCGTGCGGCCCTCCGAGAGCAGCACCGTGCCGGCCAGGTGGGCGGTCGGCTCGGCCGCGGCCGGGTCGGCGAAGGCGCCGTAGGAGACGAACGACTCGGCGGCGAACCGCTGCTCCTCGGGTCCCGGCTCGCCCAGCAGGCTGGCCTCCGAGGCGGCGAACGCGGCGGCGTCGGCGTGCACGGTCATCTCGACCCCGAGGGCCGCGACCGACGCGCGCACCGGGCCGGCGAGGCCGGCCCCGAGGTGGCGCCGCTGCTCGAGGTCGACGGCCAGGCGGGTCACCAGCTGGTCGTCGTCGTCGAGCACGTCGGCCAGCACCACGGCGCCGTGCGGGACGAGACCGCCGAGCCGGGCGCCCGGCACGCCGTCGTAGGAGGGGACCAGGTCGATGGTCTGGCCGTCGGGGTCCTGCACGACGACCACCCGGGAGCCGCTGGGGTCGTCGTGGCGCACCGACTCGACGCCGCGCAGCCGGCCGGCCACGCGCGTGGGCATGGCGGTGAGGTGCTGGTTGAGCTCGTCGAGGCCCGCGACGTCGAGACCGATGCAGGCGAGGGTGGACGGCATGGCGCCACGGTAGCGACGCGCTTAACAACACAAAACCAGTACAGATAGGCCAATTATGGTACGGTCCTCCAGTGTCCTGTCTCGACGTCCACCAGCACGCGTGGCCGGCTGCGCTCGTCGAGGAGCTGCGACGCCGGTCGCACGGGCCGCGCGTCGTGGCCGACCGGCTGCTGCTCGACGGCGAGCCCGACTTCGCGCTGGTGCCCGGCGCGGGCGTGCTCGCGCCCCTGGCCGAGCGGCAGGCGACCGACACGGCCGACGGTGTCGACCGGGCCCTGCTCTCCCTGAGCTCGCCGCTCGGCATCGAGACCCTCGACCCCACCGAGGCCGCCCCCCTGCTCGACGCGTGGCACGGCCTCGCCGCCGACCTCGGTCCCGCCCACGGGCTGTGGGCGGCGGTCAACCTGGTCGAGCCCGACCTCGGAGGGCTGCGCGACACGCTCGCCGCACCCTCCGTGGTCGGGCTCCAGGTGCCCGCCACGGCGCTGCTCGACCCGCACGCCCTCGAGCGGCTCGCCCCGGTGCTCGCCGTCGTCGAGGCCGCCGACGCGCCGGTGCTGGTGCACCCGGGCCCGGCCGAGCCCGTGGCCGGCCCCGGGGAGGACCTGCCGGGCTGGTGGCCCGCCCTGACGTCGTACACCGCGCAGCTGACCGCGGCCTGGATGGCCTGGCACGTCGCCGGGCGGGCGCTGCTGCCGACGCTGCGCATCTGCTTCGCGGCCCTGGCGGGCCTCGCGCCGCTGCACCACGAGCGGCTGACGGCACGCGGCGGCCGGTTCGGCGCCGTCGACCGCCACGTCTACTACGACACCTCCTCCTACGGCCCGCGCGCCGTCGATGCCGTGGTGCGGGTCGTCGGCGTCGACCCGATCGTGCACGGGTCCGACCGGCCCTACGCCGAGCCCCGCGACCCCGGCCTGGGCGAGGCGTTCTCCCGGGCCTTGTTCACCACCAACCCCTACCACCTGCTCCACGGAGGAGTCCGATGACACTGGTCACCCCTGGTCTGGCCCCGCCGTCGGCCGTGGCGAGCGCCTGCGTGCTCGACGTCGACGACCTCCCTGCCCTGCCGGGCCGCGAGCTCACGTCGACCGAGCTGCGGGCCTGGGTCCGCGAGGTCGCCGCGCGGCCCGAGCTGTGGGAGCGGTACGTCCGCCACGACGGCGCCGACGAGCGCGGCAGCCGGCACTTCGTCTCGCTCTACCGCGACGCCGACATCGACGTGTGGCTGCTGTGCTGGAACCTCGAGGACGACACCGGCTGGCACGACCACGACACCTCCTCCGGTGCCGTCGCGGTCACCCGCGGCGCGGTCACCGAGAGCCGTCCGCGGCTCGGCGGCACGCCCGTCGTGCAGACCGTCAGGGCCGGCCGCACCCTCGCCTTCGGCCCCGACCACATCCACCGCATGGGCGGCGCCGTCGACGGGTCGGTCTCCATCCACGCCTACTCGCCGCCGCTGTGGCGGATGGGGCAGTACTCCATCAGCGACTCCGGCGTCATGCGCCGCTGGTCGGTGTCGTACGCCGACGAGCTGCGCCCCCTCGACGGCTGAGGCCCGGCCGGTCCCGCTGACCCGTCGGGGACGACGGGTCGGCCTGAGGCCGGTTCAGTCCTCGCTGACCTGGTCGCGCAGCCGGTCTCGCTGGGAGTGCAGCGCGAAGATGCGCTCGGCGAGGACGTCGGGGTCCTTCTCGTCGTCGCCGGCGATGATCTGGCCGCCGATGATGAGCTGGCCGACGTAGATGCCCTCGTCCGCGAGCTCGTCGTGGAGGAGCTCGATGTAGGCCTTCTGGCCGGCGAAGGCGATCGAGGTGCCCGTGACGGCGCGGCCGGGCTTGACGGCCGAGCCGCCGTTGACGAACAGGATGCTGGGCTTGGCGTCGTCGGGCAGGAAGCGCATGCCGGGCAGCACCTGGTGCACGGCCGCGACCGGGCCGTAGATGGAGAACTCGACCGGTCCGCGCAGGTCGGCGGGCGTGGTCTCGAGCACCGGCCGCATGAAGTCCTTCTGGGGCAGCGGGCTGTACTGCAGGACCTCGATGGGTCCCAGGGTCTCGGTGGCCTGCTCGAGCGCGGCGGCGATGCTCTCCGGGTCGCGCACGTCGGCCACGAACCCCTTCGCCTGCACGCCGTCCTGCTCGAGCTCGGCGGCGAGCGCGTCGAGGCGGCCCTGGTGGCGGGAGACCAGCGCGACGCTGAAGCCCTCCTTGCCGAACCGCCGGGCCACGGCTGCGCCGAGCCCCTTGCCGGCACCGATGATCGCAAGAGTCGTCATGGCTCCAGTCAACAGGCGCCCCGCCCACCCCTTCGGTTGCCGGCGCGGCCCGCCACACTGGCCCCGTGGCACGAGCACTGGTCCTGGGCGGCGGCGGCATCACGGGCATCGCGTGGGAGACCGGCCTGCTGGCCGGTCTCGCCGAGGCGGGTGTCGACCTCACGACCGCCGACCGGGTGGTCGGCACGTCGGCGGGCTCGATCGTCGGCGCGCAGGTGACCTCCGGCATCGGCCTCGAGGAGCTCTACCGGCGCCAGCTGCTCCCGCCCGCCGAGCTCGGCGACACCGCGCCCCTGGCCTCGATCGGGCCCTCCGTGCTCGTCCGGTACGCCGCCGCGCTGGTGCGCGCCCGCGGCGACGTCGAGGCGTTCGGCCGGGTGCTGGGGCGGGCCGCGGTCCGGCAGGCGGCGCGCGGCCGGGTGCCCACGGTGGCCGAGCGCTACGAGCAGGTGGCCCAGCGCATCGGCGGGCTCGTGTGGCCCGACCGCGACCTCGTGGTGACCGCGGTCGACGTCGGCACGGGGGAGCTGGCGGCGTTCGGCCCGCGCGGCCCGCTCGCCGGCGTACCGTTGGAGGACGCGGTCAACGCCTCGTGCGCCGTGCCGTGCGTCTACCCGCCGATCCCGATCGGCGACCGCACCTACGTCGACGGCGGCATGCGCTCGGGCGCCAACGCCGACCTGGCCGCGGGCTGCGACCCGGTGGTCGTGCTGGCGCCGCTCGACCGCTCGCTCGGGCCGCTGCGCAGCGCGGCCGCCCAGCTGGGCGACCTCGGCGTCCGCCACGTCGTCATCACGCCCGATGCCGACGCCCGCGCGGCCATCGGCAAGAACGTCCTCGACCCCACCGCCCGTCCGCCGTCGGCCCGGGCCGGCCGCGCCCAGGCCGCGGCCCACGTGGCCGAGCTCACGGAGCTCTGGGGAGACCGAGCAGGCTGACGACCTGCTCCGCGGCCTCGGTGGCCGACAGCGCGTCGTTGTCGACCCGCACGTGCTCGAAGCGGTGCGCGAGCGGGAACGGCTGGTCGGGTCCGGTGCTCAGCCGGTGCTCCTCGTCGGACTCGACCAGGTGCCTGCGCGCCCACTCCTGGTCGCGCTTGGACGCCTTGGCCGCCAGCCGCTCCGGCGTGCCCTCCCGCCCGAGCCGGGTCTCCTGGCTCGACCACAGCTCGGCGAACGACACCCGGCCGCCGGCCGCCGCCACCGGGGCGACCAGCCGCTCGACGTACGCCGTGTCGGCGGGGGAGTCCAGGCCCCAGACGAGGGTGAGGACGAGCCCGGGGAGGTCGGAGGCGGCGGCCTCCTCGATGACCCGGCGCCGGAGCTCCTCCCGCAGCCGCTCGAACGGCTCGGTGCCCCAGTCGAAGACCTCGAGCAGCGGCTCGATCGTGGCGTGGTTGTGGAACAGCCGGTACGGCGTCAGCCGCGCGACCTCGCGGCCGACGGACATCTTGCCGACCGCCGGCGGCCCGAACAGGACGACCAGGTGCACCCGCACAGTCGAGCAGGTCGTGCGGAGTGGTGGCGACCGGACATCGAGCCCACCACACGGTGGTCGAGGAAGGCAGGCGCCCGTTCCAAGACCACTGGAGCCGCTGCGGTCGTGTGGTCTCGGGACGGGACTTCGTCCCTCCTCGACCACCGTGGGTCCGGTCTACCCGGGCCACACGGTGGTCGAGGAAGGCGCGCCGGCGGCTGTCTCGAGACCCCTCGCCGCAGGGCTCAGCCCTGGAGGGCGCCGATCGCCTCGTGGATCGAGAGGGTGCGGCGGGCGGACTCGACGTGCAGGTTCTCGACCATGCGGCCGTTGTAGGTGACCACCCCGGAGCCCTTGCCGCCCTCCCACGCCGCGATGAGCCCCCGGGCGTCCTCGACCGCCTTCTCCGACGGGGCGAAGGCGGTGTTGGCGCCCTCGACCTGGCCGGGGTGGATGAGGGTCTTGCCGTCGAAGCCCATCTGGCGGCCCTGCTCGCACTCGGCGAGGAACCCCTCGGTGTCCTTCACGTCGTTGTAGACGCCGTCGACGATCGCGACGCCGGCGGCGCGGGCCGCGAGGAGGGCGGTGTGCAGCGAGGGCAGGATCGGGGCCCGGCCGGGCACGTGCTCGGCGTACAGCTCCTTGACCAGGTCGTTGGTGCCCATGACGAGCACGGCGAGCCGCTCGGACGCGCGGGCGATGGCCAGGCAGTCGAGGATCGCCACGGGCGTCTCGACCATGGCCCACAGCCGCGTGTGGTCGGGGGCACCGGCCTTCTCCATGGCCGCCACGAGGCGCTGCACCTCCTCGGCACTGCCGACCTTGGGCACCACGACCCCGGCGGGTCCGGCGGCCGAGGCGGCGGCGATGTCGGCGTCGTGCCACTCGGTGCCGAGGCCGTTGACCCGGATCGTGACCGTACGACGGCCGTACTCGCCCGACGCGGCGGCCGCGCAGGCGGCGTCGCGGGCGGCCGGCTTGGCGTCCGGGGCGACGGCGTCCTCGAGGTCGAGGATGAGCCCGTCGCACGGGATGGACTTGGCCTTCTCGAGCGCGCGCTCGTTGCTGCTCGGCATGTAGAGCACCGAGCGCAGCGGCGTGAACGCGGCCCCGGTCCCGTCCTCAGTCATCGGAGACCTCGATCGCGTCGTACTGCTCCTTCAGCTCGGGGTCGATGGCCGCGAGCTGGTCGGCGAGCTCCACCATGACCAGGCACTGCTTGAGGGAGGCGTCGTCCTCCATCTTGCCGTCGAGCATCACCGCGCCGGTGCCGTCGCCCATCGCCGCGACGACGCGCTTGGCGTGCGCGATGTCGTCGACGCTGGGGGAGAAGACCTTCTTGGCGATCGCGATCTGCTTGGGGTGCAGGCTCCAGGTGCCGACGCAGCCGAGGAGGAAGGCGTTGCGGAACTGGTCCTCGCACGCCGTCACGTCGGTGATGTCGCCGAACGGCCCGTAGTAGGGGTAGATGCCGTGCATCGCGCACGCGTCGACCATGCGGGCGATCGTGTAGTGCCAGAGGTCCTGCTGGTACGTCGGCCGGCTCGCGTCGGGCTGGTCGGGGACGGGGTCCTGCCGCACCAGGTAGCCGGGGTGGCCACCGCCGACGCGCGTGGTCTTCATCCGCCGGTCGGCGGCGAGGTCGGCCGGGCCGAGGGAGAGGCCCTGCATGCGCGGGGAGGCGCCGCAGATCTCCTCGACGTTGGCCATGCCGCGGGCCGTCTCGAGGATCGCGTGGACCAGGATCGGGCGGTCGAGGCCGGCCTTGGCCTCGAGCTGGGCGAGCAGGCGGTCGACGTAGTGGATGTCCTCGGCGCCCTGCACCTTCGGCACCATGACGACGTCGAGCTTGTGGCCGATCTCGGGCACCAGCGTGGTCAGGTCGTCGAGCGCCCACGGGCTGTCGAGGCTGTTGATCCGCGTCCAGAGCTGGGTCGGGCCGCCGGTGCCGAGGCCCTCGGTCGAGCCGCCGATGCGCACGAGCCCCTCGCGGGCCGCGACCTTGTTGTCGGCCTTGACCGCGTCCTCGAGGTTGCCGAGCAGCACGTCGACGGTGCCGACCATCTGCGGGATCTTGGCGGCCATCTTCTCGTTGGACGGGTCGAAGAAGTGGATGGCCCGGCTCGGCCGGAACGGGATCGAGGTCAGCGGCTCGGGCGCGCCGACCGCGAGCGGGCGGAAGAAGTCCTTGGCGCTCTGGGATGCGGGCATGGCGCGGAAGTTAGCAGTCGTTCACCTCGCGCCGGTATGACCGATCTCGCAGCGGCCGGGGTGGTCCCTCAGCCCGTACGACGCGGGCGCCACCACCGCCGTCGCTCCCGCCGCTCGTGCTGGGCGGCCGCCGCGGCCTCGGCCCGGGCGGCGCGACGGGCCTCGCGCCGCTCGGCCCACGCGGCGACGGTCTCCTCGACGTCGCGGGGCATGGTGATCAGCGGCGGGCCCTCGGGCGCGCGGTAGCGGGCGGCGACGACGCGCTCGTTGAAGTCGGTGACCACCCGCCGCACCTCGGCCTCGAACGCGATGCCGTCGAGCGTCGCGTCGAGCTCGGCGTCCTCGTGGCGCAGCTGCACCGAGAACGGCAGCACGGTGATGTTCTCGCGCTCGACCAGCTTCTTCAGCCACCAGTCGGGGTCGTGGCTGTCGCCGAGCCCCTCGATGGGCTTGCCCGCGCCGGGCAGGTCGTCGAAGTCGCCGCGCTCGATGGCGATCCGCAGCTGCTCCTCGACCCAGCGGTCCTTGCGCTGCATGCGGGCAGCCGCGGCCGCCTGCCCGGTGCGGCCGTCCTTCTCGCGCTCGGTGGGCCGTCGGTCCTCGGTCATGGCGATCACCTCGGGACCATCCTAGGAAACCGGTGGTCGGCGGGGGTCCCGGCGCGACCGTCGCGCCTGCCCGAGGGGTGGTGCCACCCGGGTCGCGCCCGGCTAGGAAGGCTGCGACGCCCCAGACCTTCGGGAGATCCCATGCGTGTCCGTCCCCCGGCCCGGATCGCCGCGGCCACCACCCTCGTGCTGGCCGGCAGCCTGCTGGCGTCCACCCCGGCCGCGACCGCCTCGCCGTCGCCGGCCGCGCCCCGCGTGGTCGGGCCCACCACGGCCGAGCGGCCCACGCCCCGCAGCCAGGAGCAGCGGCTGCGCCGTGCGCTGCGCAAGGTGGTCCGCGCCGGCGCGGTCGGCGTGACCGCGCAGGTGGTCGACCGCGGCCAGGTGTGGTCGGGGGCCGCGGGTGCGGCCCAGCGGTCGCCGTACCGGCGCGCGACGCCCGACGCCCGCTTCCGCGCGGCCAGCGTGACGAAGATGGTCACCTCGACGATGGCGCTGCAGCTGGTCGACCGTGGCACCTGGACCCTCGACACCACGATCGGTGACGTCCTGCCCGGCGCGTGGCCGGCCCGGTCCGACGTCACCCTGCGGCAGCTGCTCAGCCACACCAGCGGCCTCCCCGACTACCTGGTCGCGCTGGGCGCCGAGGGCACCACGCTGGCCAAGTTCCGCGCGATCATCGGTCCCCGTCGCACCGACCGCGAGCTGCTCGCCGTCGCCAAGGGCCTGCCCTCCCTGTTCGAGCCCGGGACCTCGTGGGGCTACTCCAACACCAACTTCGTCGTCGTCGGGATGATGCTGCGCCGCCAGACCGGGGTGCCGCTCACCCGGCTCGCCGAGCGCCGCGTCCTGCGCCCGGCTGGGATGGACGAGAGCACCTGGGCCGTGCGCAAGGGCCTGCGCCGACCGGCCCTCGTGGAGTACGCCGGGCTGGGGCGCGACGGCCGGCAGGTGCCGCTGCGGGAGTTCTCCCCGACGATGTTCTCCGGGGCCGGCGCGCTCGTCTCCACGGCCCGCGACCTCAACCGCTTCCAGTGGGCACTGTCCAGCGGCCGGCTGCTGCGCCCCGCCACGGTGCGGCTCATGCGCTCGGTGGTCAACGAGCCGGCTCGCGACGGGTTGCCCTACGGCTACGGCAGCTACCGGCTGCCCGACCCCTGCCGCGACGGAGGCTCCGTCCACGGCCACGACGGCGCGTCCTGGGCCACGCTCACGTTCTCCTTCTCCTCCGCCAACGGGCGCC
This sequence comes from Nocardioides litoris, assembly GCF_006346315.1. Lineage (GTDB taxonomy): Bacteria > Actinomycetota > Actinomycetes > Propionibacteriales > Nocardioidaceae > Nocardioides > Nocardioides litoris. The sequence continues at coordinate 33,524 of NZ_VDMR01000005.1, forward strand.
GACGGGTCACCGTGGCCATGACCGGGCGCGAGTACTCCCTGGAGGAGACACCGGCCGCCGACGCGTTGCACGACTTCCTGGAGGTCGCCCTGGCCACCACGTGCCGCGGCAGCGCGGGCGGCTCGGGCGGCTCGGGCGGCTCGGGCCGGGTCGACGGGGTGCGTCCGCCGCTGCCGGCCGCGTCCGTGCGTCCCGGGGTGGTGGTCCGGTGAGCACGCTCGAGCTGGTCACGCTGTCCGCCCCCGACGTGTCCGCCGAGGCGTACGTCGCCCGGCCCGACGACGGGGGCGCAGCCGGCGTGCTGTTCTGCATGGACGCCATCGGGCTCCGGCCGCGGATCGCGGAGATGTGCGAGCGGATCGCGTCGTGGGGCTACGTGGTGCTGGCGCCCAACCTCTTCTACCGCGAGGGCTCGGCCGCTGCGCTGGCCCCGACCGCCGACCTGCGCGAGCCCGGAGCGCGCGAGGAGTTCTTCGCCGAGGCGATGCCCCGGGTCGGGCGGCTCACGAGCGACCAGGTGCTGCCCGACGTGGCGGCGTACCTCGACGCCCTGCGTGGCCTCGAGGGCGTCGCCGACGGACCGGTCGGCGTCACCGGCTACTGCATGGGGGCGCGGGTCGCGCTGCGCGCCGCGTGCGCGCACCCCGACCTCGTGGCGGCGTGCGGCGGGTTCCACGGTGGCGGGCTGGCCACCGACGAGCCCGACAGCCCCCACCTCGGACTCGGGTCGGCGCGGGCGGCCTTCGTCATGGGCCACGCCGACAACGACGGCTCGATGCCGCCCGAGGCGGTCGCCACCCTCGGCGCGGCGTTCGCCGAGCACGGGCTGGAGGCGAGCAACGAGGTCTACCCCGGCGCCGCCCACGGCTACTCGATGGCCGACACCTCGATGCACGACGAGGCCGCGACCGAGCGGCACTTCACCGAGCTGCGCGACCTGCTCGACCGGACGCTGCGCCGCTAGGTCCGGTCGCGGTCGTCGCCGGGCCGCGTGTCCAGGCGCGCCTCGAGGCGCTCGAGGCGCTCGAGCACCTCGTCGAGCGCCCGGACCAACGCGGCGTCGGCGGCGGCGTCGCGCTGCTCGGCCGGCCGCTCGTCGCTGCGCACGAAGATCGAGGCCAGGCTGGCGCTGACCACCGACAGCATGGCGAACCCGGTGACCATCAGCGCCGCGGACACCAGGGCGCCGGCCGTGGTGCGCGGGGCCTCACCGACGAACCCCTCGGTCATCACCAGCGACAGCGACCACCACATGCCGTTCCAGAAGCCGCCCACGGTGTCGGACTCGACCGCGGCCGCGGCGCCCCCGCCCACGACGAGCAGGAACGAGCCGGACGCCAGGGCCAGGCCCAGCCAGCGGCCGCCGAGCTGCGGGACCCTCACGCCGGCGCCCGCCGGTCCTCGACCGGCTGCCAGCCGCCGCGGTGCACGACTTCCCGCCACGGCGTACGGCGGCGACGCGCGGGTGATCCCGGCGCGCCGCCGGCCTCGGGGTGGCCGATGGTGATGACGCCGATCGGGTCGTGGCTGTCGGGGATGGCGAACGCCGAGCGCACGGCCGGCTCGCGTCCGGCGGCGAGGCCGGAGAAGCAGGCACCGAGACCTTCGTCCACCACCGTCTGCAGGATCAGCAGCGAGGCCATGGCGGCGTCCATGTGCCAGTAGGGCATGGCCCAGCGGTCCTCGTCGCGGTCGGTCCAGCCCTTGTCGGGCTCGGCGTAGCGGTCGAGGTAGGCGGCCTTGCTGCTGCACGGCAGCACGACCACGGGTGCGCGCATCATGCCCTCGAGCCACCGGCCGGGGGCGTCGACCTCGTCGCTGCTGGCGCGCCAGAACCGCTCGACCTGCTCGGGGGTGTCGAGCACCACGAAGGCCCAGCCCTGGCTGAACCCCGCGCTCGGCGCCCGGGTCGCGTTGGCCAGGGCCCGGTCGACCACCGCCGGGTCGACGGGGGTCTCGGCGTAGCGGCGGACCATGCGGCGGCGTCGTACGACGTCCTGGAGCTCCACCGCGCCAGCCTAGGCTCCGGGCGGTGCGGGAGGTGCCGGCTCGGCCGGCCTCCGCGCTCCCCACCGCCGCCGGCCCGGTGCCCCGGGGGGTGTCTGCCGCGCGGCCCGTCCCGGGGATGCAACTCACCGTCCGCACGACTCACCCGCCCGAATGCGGGCGGGTGAGTGCACCGGACGGTGAGTTGCATCGGTCCGGCCGGCCAGCCGTGACACCCCCGGGGGCATCGAAGGGGCCGGGTCGTGACGGCCCTCACGCCGGTCTGAGGTAGGGGGCGGTGGGGCCTAGGTGGGTTGCCCGATGTGGGGCACTACCTCAGGCGACGACTCTCTCCTCATGACGCCGGCACCGGGCCGGCCCTGAGGTAGGCAGGAGACGCCGCCATGCACGACTACATGACCATCCAGGCCGAGATGGACTACCGCCGCGAGCGCGTCTCGCGCGCCATGGGCGCCAGCCGTCCGCGCCGCCGGGGCGGCGACCGCACCCGGGTCCCGTTCGTGGCGGGCCGCGAGGACCGCGGCGAGGCGCGCCGCGCCCGCTGACCCGCGCCGGGCCACCCGCCGAGCCCGCGGAGCGCGATGATGGAGCACGTGGCCATCCAGTCCAGCACCATGGTGGGGCGTGACGCCGAGCTGGCACAGGTCGCTGCGTCGCTCGGGGTCCGCCCGCCACGGCCCGCGGACCGGCTGACCGACGTGCTCCTCTCCGGCGACGCCGGGGTCGGCAAGACCCGCCTGCTCCGCGCCCTGCGCGACGAGGCCAAGGCCGAGGGCTGGCAGGTGTACGCCGGCCACTGCCTCGACTTCGGCGACAGCGCGCTGCCCTACCTGCCGTTCTCGGAGGTGATCGGGCGCCTGGCCGCCGAGCGGCCCGAGGTCGTCGCCGAGACCGCGGCGTCCTACCCCGCGCTGACCCGCCTGCAGCCCGTCCGCCGCCAGCTCAACGACGCCGAGCCCGTCGACGCCGAGACCTCCGCGCTCGACCGGGCCGACCTGTTCCGGGCGATGGCCGCGGTGCTCGAGGCCGCCGCCCGCACCGCCCCGCTGCTGCTGGTCATCGAGGACACCCACTGGGCCGACCAGTCCACGCGCGACATGCTGAGCTACCTGCTCTCCCGCGTCGACGCCGACGGGTACGCCGTCGTCGCGTCCTACCGCTCCGACGACCTGCACCGCCGCCACCCGCTGCGCCGCCAGGTCGCGGAGTGGTCGCGGCTGCGCGGGGTCGAGCGGGTCGGGCTGGCGCCGCTCGCCGACGACGACGTCCGCTCCCTCGTGCGCCAGCTCGTGCCCGGCGGGCTGCCGGAGGCCGAGCTGGCCGACGTCGTCGCCCGCGCCGAGGGCAACGCGTTCTTCGTCGAGGAGCTCGTCAGCGCCGCCGCCGAGCCGGGCGCGTTCGTGCCGGCCGACCTCGCCGACGTGCTGCTCGTGCGCCTCGACCGGCTCGACGACCAGGCCCGCCAGGTCGTGCGCACCGCCAGCGCGAGCGGCCGCCGGGTCAGCCACGAGCTGCTCGAGGCCACCTCCGACCTCTCGCCCGAGGCCCTCGGCGCCGGCCTGCGCGGGGCGGTCGAGATGAACGTGCTCGTCGCCGACCGCGGCTCCTACGCCTTCCGGCACGCCCTGCTCGGCGAGGCGGTGTACGACGATCTCCTGCCGGGGGAGCGCACCGCCCTGCACGCCCGGTACGTCGCCGCGCTTCAGGAGAGCGCCCGGGCCACCGGTCCGGGCCGGAGCGCGGTGCGCGGCACCGCCGCCGAGCTGGCCCGGCACGCCCGGCTGGCGCTCGACCGCACCACCGCGCTCCAGGCGAGCGTGCGGGCCGGCAACGAGGCGATCGCCGTCGGTGGCCCCGACGAGGCGGCGTACCACTACCAGCAGGCGCTGGAGATCCTCAGCGCCCCGACGGCCGCGACCGACCTGGGTGGGTACGACGAGCACGGCGTCGACCTGGCCAAGCTGGTCGTCAAGGCCGCCGACGCCCTGGTCGCCTCCGGTGACCCCGAGCGCGCGGTCGCCGTCGTGGCCGAGCAGCTCGACCGGCTGCCCGCCGACGCCCCCGACACCTGGCGGGCGCGGATGCTCAGTGCCCAGGCCGCGGCGTCGTTCATGACCGAGAGCGACGCAGACGCCAGCGCGATCTCCGCCCGTGCCGTGGCGCTCGCGCCCCCGGGCGACAGCGGCCTGCGGGCCAAGGTGCTGGCCACCCACGCCCGGATCCTGCTGGCCTACGAGCGGTTCGAGGAGGCCGAGACGGTCGGCCTCGACGCGCTCGAGCTGGCCGAGCGGCTCGACCTGCACGAGATGGCCTCCGACGTCATCACCACGCTGTCGGTGCTGAAGAAGACCGGCCCCAAGGAGGGCCTGCGCGAGGCGCTGCAGGAGGCGGTGGCCCGGGCGGAGGAGTCCGACGCGATCCACGCCGAGCTGCGCGGTCGCTTCCTGGTGGGCCGCTCCTACGAGGACTGGGCCGAGTTCGACGAGGCCGAGCGGTGGTTCGCCGGGGCCATCGACCGCGCCGTCGACGCGGGGCTGCCGTGGGCGCCGTACGGCTTCGAGGCCCGCTGGCAGCTGGCCTGGATCCACATCGTGCGGGGCGCGTGGGACCGCGCGCTCGACCTGTTCGTCGTCGAGGGCCCGTTCCCGCCGCCGATCCCGCGGGCCATGCTCTCGACGCTGCGGCTCTCGATCCACCAGGCCCGGGGTGACGACGTCACCGCGCGGATCGCCGGGCTGCGGCCGTTCTGGCGGCGCGAGGGCGCGGTCGCCATCCACGCCGCCGCGATCGAGATGGTCGCCGCGGGCCGGCGCGACGAGCCCGAGACCGCCCTGGCGTCCTACGACGAGGCGGCGCGGGTGCTCGCGAGCATCTGGCACGAGTGGTTCAGCGCCCGCATCCGGCTGGCGGCGGTCGCCGTGGGCGTGGTGGCCGACGCGATGGAGGGCCGCAGCGCGGCCGAGCGGGAGGCGCTGGTGGCGCGCGTGGAGCGGCTGCACGCCGACGGGCACGAGGTGCTCGACCGCTACACCGACCCCTCGGGCCACTGGGGTCCGGAGGGCCGGGCGTGGGTCAAGCGGCTCGACGCCGAGGTGCTCCGCGCGCGCTGGCGGGCCGGGGTCGACGCGCCGGCGCTCGACGTGCTGGTGGAGACCTGGCGCGAGGCGGAGGCGCTGTTCGCCGACTTCGGGCACGTGCACGAGCTGGCGCTGGTGCGCACCAAGCTGGCCGGCATCCTGCGCGCCACCGGCGACCTCGCGGGCGCGCGGGTGCTCGGCGACGCCGCCCGCGAGGCCGCCCGTCGCCTGGGCGCCCAGCCGCTGCTCGACGAGCTCGTGGCGATCGGGTCCGCGCCCCAGCCCGCGGTCCGGCCCGGTGCGGCCGGCCCGGTCGTCGCGCTGACCGCGCGCGAGCGCGAGATCCTGGGCCTCGTCGCCGACGGCCGCACCAACGGCGAGATCGCCAAGCTGCTCTACATCAGCACCAAGACCGTCTCGGTGCACGTCTCCAACATCCTCGGCAAGCTCGACGCGGGCGGGCGCACCGAGGCCGCGGCCATCGCGCGCCGCACCGGCCTGATCGACTGAGGCTGCGGGTCAGGCCAGGTCAGGGCAGGTCAGGCCCACCCGCAGTGCGTCGCCACGAAGCGGCGCAGCGCGGCCCGGGTCTCGTCGGGCAGCGGCAGGTACGACGCGGCGCCGGCGGGCAGGTCCGGGGCCGTGACGTGCAGCGGCACGAGCGTGCCGACCTTGTCCTCGGCCAGCGCGTGCGGGTCGCAGCGCCCCGGCACCAGGCGCAGCACCGTCTCGACCGGCGCGCCCGACAGCGGCACCGGGTCGGCCCCCGGCCAGACCGCGGTGCCCGGCGCCAGCGCGAAGAGCACCGTGCGGTCGAACCCGGCGAACGCCACGTCCGCCCGAGCCCCCGTGGGCACCAACCGCACCGGCAGCTCCAGCACCGAGGCGCGCCCCGACCCGACGACCCGGGGCCGGCCCGTGGTCACCGAGGCCGCCTCCTCGGTGGTGCGCTGGGCGCAGTCGCGCTCGAGGAGCAGCCCGACGGCGCCGTACCGGTCGGTGGCGGTGGTCGTCGAGACCCGCTCCGGCCCGTCGTCGAGGCGGTAGGTCAGCCGCACGGTGGCGTCGGACCCGGTGCCGCAGCGGCCCAGCGGCAGCACGAGGTCGAGGTCGGTCTCGTTGACGAAGCGCTCCTCGCCGGTCCACGTCACCGCACCCCACCGGTCGGAGGAGACCTCGGCGCGGGTCACGGTGACCGAGGCGTCGTCGTCCTCGGCGCCGTTGACCAGCCGCACGAACGCGCCACGGCCCACCCGGTCGAGCCGCCCCTGGTCGACGTACGCCGCCAGGGTGCTCGGCCACGGCGCCGAGGCCGGCCCGGGTGGTGCGGGCTCGTCGGGCCCGCCGCAGGCGACCAGCGGCCCGGCGGCGACGACCAGCGCGACGAGCGCGACGAGGAGCGCGCGGCGGCCGGTCACGGCCCGAGCGTAGGTGCGTACCCGCGAGTAGGGTCGAGGGCGTGACCGCGCTCGACGACGTCTCGGCCCTCACGAGCGAGCGGCTCCGCCGCACCAACCCGGTCGGCGGCGCCGGGGGCGCGCGCGTGCCGGCCGACGTCGCGCTGCCGCCGGGGCCGCGGTGGCCGGCGCTGGCGCAGACGGTGGCGCTGATGCGGTTCCGGCACTGGTTCCACCCGTGGCTGCACCGCACCTACGGCGACACCTTCACCGTGCGGCTGCTGCCCGGCGGGCGCCCGCTGGTGCTGTTCACGCGGCCCGAGCACACCAAGGAGATCTTCGCCGGCGACCCCGAGGTCTTCCACGCCGGCAAGGGCAACGCGATCCTCGGGCCGGTCATGGGCTTGCACTCCCTGCTGCTGCAGGACGGCGCGGAGCACCAGCGCGCCCGCAAGCTGATCATGCCCGCGTTCAACGGCGCCGCCCTCAAGGGGTACGCCGACCTGGTCGGCGACCTGGCCCGCGACGAGGTCGCCCACTGGCCCGACGGCGCGACGTTCCGCTCCCTGGACCGGATGAACGCGCTGACGCTCGAGGTGATCCTGCGCGTCGTCTTCGGCGTGACCGACGAGGCCCGGCTGGCCGCACTCCGACCACGGGTCACCGAGGTCATCGACATCTCGCCCGTGGTGCTGCTCGGCTGGGGCTACCCGCGGCTGCAGCGGCACGGGGTCTGGAAGCGGGCCACCGACAACCAGTACGAGCTGGACCGCCTCATGCTGGCCGAGATCCGGGAGCGCCGCGAGGCGTCCGACCTGGCCGAGCGCAGCGACGTGCTCTCGCGCCTGGTCCGGGTCGGCAGCGGGCCGGGCGACGACCCCGAGGACCGGCTCTCCGACGTCGAGCTGCGCGACCAGCTCGTCACCCTGCTGCTCGCCGGCCACGAGACGACGGCCACGGCGCTGGCCTGGGCGCTCCTCGAGCTCGGCCGCCACCCCAACCTGCACGCCCGCACCGTCCGCGCGGCCGCGGAGGGCGACGACGCCTGGCTGGAGGCGGTGGTCAAGGAGTCGATGCGGCTGCACCCCGTCATCCCGATGGTGGTCCGCACCCTCGTGCGACCGGCCACGATCGGCGGGCGCGACCTGCCCCGCGGCGTCACGGTCGGCCCCTCCATCGTGGTCACCCACCAGCGCGGCGACCTCTTCGACGACCCGGACCGCTTCGACCCGGAGCGGTTCCTGGGCCGCAACCCGGCGACCGGCACCTGGATCCCCTTCGGCGGCGGCGTCCGCCGCTGCATCGGCGCCGGCTTCTCGCTCATGGAGGGCGTCGAGGTGCTGCGCGAGGTCTTCCGGGCCGTCGACGTCACCGCCGCCGGCGACGACGTGCCCCAGGTCCGCAACATCACCTCGGTCCCGCGTCGTGGTGCCCGGGTGACGGTCCGCCGCCGCCAGCAGCGTTAGTCCCTGGCAAGAATCACGGGTCGGAGCCCCGGCACCCGTGATCCTTGCCAGGGACTACCCCCGGTCCGGGGTGCCGAACGCGGGGTCCCGGCCGACGAAGGCCATCAGCGCGGTGACCGGGTCGGCGTCGGCGGGGGCGGGCACGCGGGCGCCGTACTGGGCGGAGGTGCGGAGCACCTCCTCGATCGGCTCCATGCCGGCGAGCAGCTGGGCGGCGTACGTCGGGTCCAGCCCGGCCGTCGGTCCGCCCAGGCCGACGGCGCGGGCGAGGTCCCAGGTGTGCATGAAGACGTCGGCGACGTAGAAGCGCGCGACGGCCTCGGGCAGCGGGACCTCGCCGAGGTGGGGGTTGACCAGCACCCGGTCGGCGGTGGTCGGGTCGTCGAGCAGCGCCTGCACGGACTCGGCCTGCGCCCGCCAGGCGGCCGCCGGGTCGGCGTCGACCGGCGGGCCGGCGGGCAGCCGCACCCCTGCGCCGCCTGCGAGGAACGGCGGGAACCACTCCACCAGGTGGCGTACGACGTCGCGTGCCGCCCAGCCCGCGACCGGCGCGGGCGCGTCCCAGCCGCCTGCGGGGGTGGCGTCGGCGACGGCCCGGAACCCGTCCGCGACGACGCGGTGGAGCTGGGCCGGGTCGTCGTCGGTGCGCACGGGCCCAGCGTGCCGCAAGGACGATCATTCGCACCAGGTCGGCTGAGGAGCAGGCTGGTCCCGTGACCGACGCCCTCGCGCTCCTCCTCGACCTGGCCCAGGCCGGGCTCGACGACCCGGACGCCGGCGGAGCGGAGCTGGCGGCGCGGGCCCACCTGTCGCGCTTCCACTTCGACCGCCTCGTGACCGCCGCCGGGGGCGAGGCCCCGGGGGCGCTGCGCCGGCGGGTGCTGCTCGAGCGGGCGGCGTACGAGCTGGTGCGTCACCCCGACCGCACCGTGCTCGACGTGGCGGTCGCCGCGGGCTACGGCTCGCACGAGGCGTTCACGCGGGCCTTCCGGCGGGCGTACGGCGCTCCGCCGTCCGCCTTCCGCGACGGCCCGCGGACCCGTCCGCCGGTCACCGTCCGGTCGCTCGAGCTGCCCGGCTCGAGCGGCGTCCACTTCCGACCCCCGGGCGGCCTCCGGCTGCCCGCACCACGCAAGGAGAGCTCCATGGACCTGTTGCTGCAGATGGTCGACCACCACGTCGACTCCCTCGCCGCACTCATCGCCGCGGCCGCCGACCTGCCGGCCGAGGTGGTCGACCGGCCCATCACGCAGTCGGTGGAGGGCGTCGACGACGACCCCACCCTGCGCGGCCTGCTCAACGGGATGGTCACCCAGGAGGAGCACTGGCTCAACGCCGTGCGCGGCCAGGACTGGCCCGACGAGAGCGACCAGACCGTCGCCGGCCTCGCCGCCCGGCATGCCGTGGCCGGTCGCGACTACCGCGACTTCGTGGCCCGGGCCATCGCCGAGGACGCCATGGTCGACACCTTCGTCGACACGACCTGCCAGCCCATGGCGACCCACAGCGTGGGCGGCACCATCGCGCACGTCGTCACCTTCGGCGCGGTGCGCCGCACGATGGCCGTGGGGGCGCTGTGGACCGCGGGCGTGCGGGACCTCGAGAAGGCCGACCCGCGGCCGCGGCTCGACGCGCTGGCCGCTCGTTGAGCCGCTACGCCTCGATCAGCCCAGCGGGCTCGACCGTGGCGGCGACGGTCTCGAACAGGTCGCACCAGGCGGGGTAGTCCTCCCGCGCGGCCGAGCAGGTCAGCGTCGTGCCGCAGCCGTCGACCAGCCAGGACCACTGGTCGCAGAGGACGTCGACCGTGCCGACCCGGTGGGCGAACCGGTGGTAGACCACCTCGTGCTCACCGAGGTCGAAGACGTCGTCGTCCTCCACGGCCAGGTCGACCAGCAGGTCGGCGAGGTCGCCGAGCGCGTCGGTGCGCCAGGCCTCGACGTCGTCGTGGTCGGTGCGGCCGACGCGCAGCAGCAGCTCGGGCCGCAGGCCGCTCGCCGGCAGGGCCGGGGCCCGCGCGGCGAGCACGACCCCGTGCTCGGCGAGCTGCGGGTCGTGGCGGCGCCGCCACGACGGCGGGATCGCGACGGACACGGACGGGGCGGGAGCGCTGGAGTTCGCAGTCATGCGGACCGGTCTGCTCCCGCGGGGCCTGGGGACAAACGGCGTCACCGGCCGCCTGTGGACAACCGCGCGCGCAGCACCACCGAGTCCACCCGCGGCGGCCGGGCGAACGCCCGCCGCGGCACGGCCCGCCCGACCTCGACCGACCACCGGCGCGACCAACGTCCGGCGCCGGGGGCGCGGCCCTCGGCCCACCGCCGGGCCAGGCCGCGCTGCACGACCAGGTCGGCCGAGACCAGCCGCGACCCCGGGGTGAGCAACCGGGCCAGGAGCGCGCTCGTCCCGTCGTACGGCGGGCTGCCGACGGCCCGGAACGGCCGGCGCGGCAGCCGCAGGTCGCGCACGTCGGCCCGGATGACCGTCAGCCGCGGCTCGTCGACGGCCAGGTCGTGCAACGTGCGGAGCCGCCCGGCGTGCAGCTCGACGGCGAGCCCCCGGGCGCCGGTCGCGAGGAGCGGACGGGTGATGGCCCCCCGCCCGGCTCCCGGGTCGAGCACGAGGTCGCCGGAGCCGACGGGAGCGTCGGCGACGAGCCGCCGTGCCGCGGCGTCAGAGAGCGGGTGCCAGCCCCACCGGTCGGGCCGCCCGGGCTGCGGCCCGGGCACGACGCACCGTCACGGTCAGCCAGGTCGTCTTCATGCTCCGACCCTCGCACCCGGCCGCCGACCGGGTCCACCGGGTTTCGGCCGGCGGGCCGGCGGGCCGGCGGGGCTTCGAGGCTCGCTGCGCTCGCACCTCAGCCACCGCGGGCTCAGCGGTCGAACGCGGCCCGCACCTCGGTCTCGGTGAGGCCGTAGTCGGCCAGGTCGTAGCGGTGGGAGGGGGCGCGGCCGCCCTGCTTCTGCTCGCGGTCGATCGCCTCGACCGCGGCCAGCGCCTCGGGCGAGAGGTCGAGGCCGAAGTGGTCGTAGATGCCGCGGACGGTGCCGATCGGGTCGCGCACCAGGTCGGCGAAGGCGACGTCGGCGAACTGCGCGTCGTCGTACGCGGGCCGGGCGTCGTGGTAGCGGTGGTAGGCCCGGGACCAGAGGTCGAGCTGGGTGCGGCCGATGGTCTCGCCGGTGTACGTCGTGGAGTGGCCGGCCGTGGTCTCGGCCGACAGCGAGCACGACGAGGCGATGCACACGACCGGGTCGCGGTGGGTGTGGACCACGAGCGCGTCGGGATAGACCGTCATCAGCGCGTCGAGGGCGGTCAGGTGGGAGGGGTTCTTGAGCACCCAGCGCTTCTCGGGGTCGTTGAGCCCCACCAGCTGGAGGTTCTGGCGGTGCCGGGCGTAGGCGTCGGTCCAGTCCTGCTGCTGCAGCCAGGCGGAGTAGCGCGGGACGTGCGCGAGGGACTCGTAGGAGCTCGACTTGCCGGTCTGGCGCAGCAGCCGCCAGCACTCCTCGACGGTGGTGGCGTCCATGTAGTGGATCCCCATGAAGTCGGGGCTCTCGACGTGGTGCGCGGCGAACCCGGCCTGCATGGCCTGGAAGACCGGGTCGTCGTCCCAGCTCTCGCGCGGCGGCCGCGGCTGGGGGAACTGGGTCAACCACATCTCCAGTCCCTGGGCCGTCGGGTCGGCGTGCAGCAGCCGGTGCAGCGCGGTGGTGCCGGTGCGCGGCAGGCCCATCACGAAGATCGGCCGCTCGACGGGCACGTCGGCGTGCTGGGGGAAGCGGGCGAACGCCGACTGGGTCAGCAGCACCCCGACCAGCGCGCTCTTGACCTCCGAGCGCTGGAAGTAGTTGCCACGCGGCGTCAGCCCGGCCTCCGGCGAGGCGAGGTCGTCGACCAGGACCCGCAGGCCCTGCTCGTGCAGCGTGCTGCCCATCTCGGTGAGGCCCGTGGTGCGCTGGGCCGCGGCGACGATGTCGTCGTAGGACCCGATGTCCGCCCGCTCCCGGGTCATCACGTTCTGCGACTGGTCCGAGACGGTCACGAGTGGAACTCCCCGCAGTCCACGGTCAGCGTCTGCCCGGTCACCGCCGAGGCCAGGTCGGAGGCGAGGAACAGCGTCGCCCGGGCCACCTCCTCCGGCGACGCGAGCCGCTTGAGGTCGCAGGGCGCGGCCTTCTCGGCGTACACGTCGTCGTGGGTGGTGCCGGCCTCGGAGGCCAGCCAGTCGAAGTAGCCCTTGTTGACGTCCTCGTAGATGTACGACGGCGCCACGCTGTTGACGCGGATGCCGCGGGGTCCGAGCTCGGTGGCCAGGGAGTGGGCCAGGTGGGCAAGCGCGCCCTTGGAGAGCTTGTAGCCGGAGTACTCCGGCTGGCTGCTGAACTGCACCGCGCTGTTGAGCATGATGACCGAGCCGTGGGTCTTCTCCAGGGCGTCGGCGAACAGCGAGGTCAGCCGCAGCGGGGCGAAGACGTTGGTCTCGTTGGCCGCGCGCAGGTCCTCGACCTTGATCGTGCTGATCGGGTCCATGGGCGGGATGCCGAAGGCGTTGTTGATGAGGCAGTCGACGCGGCCGAGCTCCTGGACCGTGCGGTCGACCAGGGCCTGGCGGGCAGCCTCGTCGGTGATGTCGGTCGGCACGACGAGCGCGCGGCGGCCGTGGGCGCGCACGACCTCGGCCATCTTCTCCAGGCGGCGCTCGGTGCGGCTGACCAGCACGAGGTCGGCGCCCATCCGGGCCGCCTCCTCGCCCAGCGCCCGGCCCAGGCCGGGGCCGACGCCGGAGAGCACGACGACCTTGCCCTCGAGCAGCGGGGGCGGCGTGAACGCGTCGGCGACGGGGGTGCTGTGGTGGATCGACGTCGTGCTCAACTGATCATCCTTCGGGCGACGGCGCGCTGGCGCGCGGCGATGCGGGCGGCGTGCTGGTCCGGGGTGACGGGCTCGTGGAACGGCAGGTGCTCGACGACCTCGTCGAACGGGACGACGGTCGCGGTGGGTCCGTCGGCGTCGGTGAGGTCGCGCTCGAGGCGCTGCCAGCGCAGCATCAGCGAGCCGCTGCGGTGGCCCGTGGCCTCGAGCCAGTTGGCGATGCCGGGGTCGCGCTCGGACAGCACGAACCGCATGACGCCGTCGGGGTCGGTGACCGCCTGGGCCTTGGTCAGCGAGGTCTGGTGGGTCTCGTAGTCGGTCGAGGCGTACCAGTCGGAGCCGACCTGCACCGCCTGGTAGGCGCAGTCGTCGCAGCGCGGCACCTCGATGAGCAGCGCCTGGTCGTCGTCGAGCTCGTAGTGGCCGATGGAGGAGCGCTGGGAGGCCAGGCCGCCCGGGGTCGAGCGGGGCGGGGTGAGGGTGTTGACCGGCTCCTGCCGCTCGAACCACTTCGGGAACTCGAACCAGGTCAGGATCGACCCGGTGAGCGAGCGCGCGGCGACCTCGTACTTCTTGCGCAGCACCGCCTCGGTGAGCGGCGTCGCCGGTTGGCCGAGGCGGTCGGGCCGCTCGATGGTGAGCGTGCCGCGCTCCTCGGTGTCCCAGTCGTTGAAGACCTCGCGCACGATGAGCGTCCTGGCGCCCGGCTCGGCGGTGAAGGTGAGCTCGAACGTGCCGTCGTCGCGCACGTCGAGCTCGCGGTCGTCGAAGGCCATCAGGTTGGTCGCGGCCGAGGTGGCCGAGTAGGCGCCGCCCATGACCTGGAAGCTCAGGTCGGCGCTCGTGCCGCGGCGGCCCCGGACGACGTAGGTGACGCCCTCGCGCAGGTAGGCGTTGAGGTAGATCGCGTCGGGGTTGTCGAGCCCCTGCCGGGAGAACTGGTGGGTCGGGTTGACGAACAGCGGCCGGTCGAGGTCGTAGTCGAACGCCGTCTGCATGGCCATCCGGATCCGGCCGGCGAGGTAGTCGTAGCCCTCGAGCCGGTCTTGCTCGGTGCGGATGAACGCCGCGTTGGCGATGAGCTCCTCGGCCTCGGCGATGGCCTCCTGGAGCGGGCGGGTCAGGTCGAGCGAGGCGCTGGCCCCGCCGGGCTCGCTCATCCGCCGACCTTGGCGATCACGTTCTCGGCGTACGACTCGAGGTGCTTGACCTTGGTCTCGAGCGGCTCGGTGTCGGGGCCCGTGATGTAGGGGACGCGGAAGCCGACGATGCAGTCGGTGACGCCCTTGTCCTCCAGGCGCTTGACGCCGTCGGGGGTGTAGGCGTCGAAGGAGATGACGTGGACCTCGAACTCGTCGGGGCCGCGGGTGTCGCCCTCCTCGGCGCGGATCTCGGCGAGCCGGGCCAGCAGCCGGTCGAGCTCCTCGCCGTCGCCGCCGGCGTGCATCCACCCGTCGCCCTTGACGACCGCGCGGCGCAGGGCGGCGTCGGCGTGGCCGCCGACGAGCAGCGGGATCTTCTCGGTGGGGGCGGGGCACTGCTTGAGCTCGTCGATCTCGTAGAACTCACCGGAGTAGCCGAACCAGCTCGCCTGCTCGCCCGGCGCGGTCAGCCCGCGCAGGATGTCCATGCACTCGTCCATCCGCTTGCCGCGGCGCGCCCAGTCGACCTGGAGGTTGGCGAAGTCCTCCGGCCACGGGCTCAGCCCGACGCCGAGACCGAGACGGTTGCCGGAGAGGAACGCCAGCGACGAGGCCTGCTTGGCCACCAGCACCGGCGGGCGCACCGGCAGCTTGAGCACGAACGGCGTCAGCCGCAGCGTGGTCGTGTGCGCGAACAGGTGCGCGCACATCACCATCGTCTCGATGAACTCCTTGTCCTCGAGGAACTCCCGGTCGCCGGTGTCGGTGTAGGGGTACGTCGAGTCCGACTCCCGGGGGTAGACCAGCGAGTCCGCCACGGTCATCGAGGTGTAGCCCGCGGCCTCGGCGGCCTGGGCCAGTGGGGCGTAGTGGGAAGCCTGGGTCATCGCCTCGGCGTAGGAGAACCTCACGGGCCGCACACTAGAACGTGTTCCAGTTTTGTGCCAGGGTCCGCACGTGGACCTGCAGGAGATCAGCGACCGCATGGAGATCGCCGACGTCGTCACCCGCTACACGCGGGCCATCGACTCGGGCGAGTGGGACCGGCTCGACACCGTCTTCACCGACGACGCCCAGATCGACTACACCGAGTCCGGCGGCATCCATGCGTCGTACGCCGAGGTCAAGCCGTGGCTGGCCGAGATGCTGCCGGCGTTCTTCCCGCAGCGGATGCACACCATCGGGCAGGTCGAGATCGTCTTCGACGGCCCCGACGAGGCGGCGGTGTGCGCCTACTTCGACAACCCGATGCCGCTGCGCGACGGCCAGGGCGGGACCACCATCGTGGAGATCGGCGGGATGTACCACCACGACGTCGTCCGCACCCCGGCCGGCTGGCGCAGCCGGCGCCTGCACGAGCAGGTCGTCTGGAAGCGCGGGATCTGACGGCGGGAGGCGCGGGGGAGCGGTCGCCGGCGGGCGGGACTTGGGTCGGCGCCCGGCGTCGCCCACAATGACGGCGTGAGTGACCTGCACCCCGGCCAGGACCCGGACGAGGACGACGTCGCGCGGCCCGAGCGTCCCGGCATGGCCGTCGTCTGGGGTCTCGTCGCGCTCGTCGCGGCCGCGGTGATCGTCGGAGGCGTGCTCTCGATCGGCGCCAGCGTCGCGTCCAAGGCCTCCGGCCTGGGCGGCGGTGGCGGCGGGGGCGGCGGCACGAGCACCCAGGCCGAGACCCTCGTCATCCCCGACCCCACCGACACCGGTGGCACGCCCTCGCAGTACATCACCCTGTCCGACCTGCCCGAGCCCGAGACGCCCGACTCGACGTTCTCCGAGACGCCCGAGGCGCCGGAGACCGAGATCACCCTGTCCTCGGCCCAGGCCACAGTCGGCCAGATGCAGCCCATCGACCTCAACGGCACCTACACCGGCGGCGACGGCGCGGTGCTGCGCGTCCAGCAGTTCGAGGCCGGCCAGTGGGGCGACTTCCCGGTGACCATCCCGGTCAACGGCACCGACTTCTCCACCTTCATCCAGACCGGCGCCCTCGGGCCCAACCGCTTCCGCGTCATCGACACCGACACCGGGCTGGCCAGCAACGAGGTCACGGTCACCATCTCGTGACGGCGGTCGCCGCCGCCCCTGCGACGCGGCCGCGGTGGCCTCGGGGCCGGGTCGGACGTCCTGCGTCCTGGCTGCGTGGGCAACCAGCTCGGACGACGTCCCCGTCACCCCACGCCGGCGCCACGGCAGGCCGGCCCCCGCGCCGCTAGGCGCTCGTCCGCGCCCGGTCGGCGCGGCCGACCCACCACCCCGTCCACGCGGTGCCCGCGAGGCCGAGGGCACCGACGGCCAGGGCGGCCACGGCGAGGGGGGCCACGGCGGCCAGGGCGCTGACGACGAGCGGGCCCCCGGAGAGGCCGATGTCGCCGCACAGGCGCCAGCCGCCGAGGAACTGCGCGCGTCCCTCGTCGGGGGCGGCGTCGGCGCCGAGCACCATGACGATGCCGGAGCCGAGGCCGTTGCCGGCGGCGATGAGCACGGCCACGGCCGCGACGCCCGCGGTCGACGTGGCCAGCGGCAGCAGCAGCGACCCGACGGCGACGGTCAGCACGACGGGGACGGCGATGACGACCCGGCCGCGGTGGTCCATCAGCCAGCCGCCGGGGTAGGTGAAGACGATGTCGACGAGTGCGGCGAGCGCGAGGACGAGCGAGGTCGTGCTCGCCGACATCCCCACGTGGTCGGCCCACAGCGGTAGCAGCCCGGTGCGCACCGACCGCGAGGCGGAGATGACCGCGACCACGCTGCCCAGGGTGAGCAGGGTGCGGCGGTGGTCGGCCAGCACCCGCCACACGCGCGGCTGACCGCGCTCGCGCTGCGCCAGGCGGCGGTCCTCCCCGAGGTCGGGCACCCGCCAGGCCAGCAGGGCCGCCGCGGCCGAGCACACGGCGGCGAGCACGAAGACCGCCGGCAGGCCGGCCAGCGGGATGAGCCCCGCCCCCAGCAGCGGACCGACGAGCACGCCGACGCGCGTCGACCCGCCGAGGATCGACAGCGCCCGCGCGCGGTGGCTCAGCGGCACCGCGTCGATCATGAACCCCTGCCGGGCCATCAGGAACGTCGTCCACGTCATCCCGCTGACCACGACCGAGACGGCCAGCAGCGCCACCGTCCCGGCCAGGGCGCCGAGCAGCATGGCTGCGGCGTCGACGAGGCCCGCGGCGACCAGCGCCTTCTTCTCCCCGACCCGCGCCACGACGACGCTCACGGGCAGGGACGCCACGAGCATCCCGACGCCGAGCAGCGCGACCACGGCGGCCGCGGTGCTGACGTCGGCCCCGAGGTCACGGGCACGCAGCGCGAGCACCGGCGTCACGGCGCCGTACCCGGTGGCGCTCACCAGCGTGGGCCCGTACGCCGACAGCGCGACGTCGCGCAGCCGGAACCCGCTCGCGGGCTCGCTCACCACGGGTCGGCGGGGCAGCGGGGCACCGGGCCATCCAACCCCACGGCGGCGGGTGTGGGCGGAGCCGGGGCGTGGCACGATCCGGCCATGTGCCGGCTGGGGATGGTCACCGTGTCGTTCCTCGTGGCGCTGGGCGTGGCCCTGGTCCCGACGCTCACCGGCTGCGGGACCGACCGGGAGGCGTCGTCGGCGGGTGGCCCCGCGTTCGTCGGTGGCGGCCGGGCCGACCAACGTCCGCTGGAGCTGCGCCGGGTGCTGGCCAGCGACGTGTCGCCCCTGTGTGCCGACGTCGCCGGCTCGGGCGGTCCCGGCGGGCCGGCCTGCGACCGGGAGACGCTGCTCGCCCTGGACTGCGCCGACCCCGGTGCGCCGGTGCCGGCCGAGGAGGTCAGGTACGCCTGCGAGCCCGGGCGGGAGGCGACCGAGGGTGTGCCCCCTCATCCCCCGGTCCGGTTCGCCCTCGCCCCGGCCGACGTCGTCGGCGGGGTCGAGGGGGCCGGGTACGTCGCGAAGGGCACCGACACCTGGGCCGTCGACGTCGACCTGGGCGAGGCGGCAGCCGAGCAGGTCGCCGCGCTCTCGGAGGGGCTGGCGAAGGGGCCGGACGGCGACACCGTGGCGTTCGTGCTCGACGGTGTGGTGCTCGCGGCGCCGTACTCCACCCAGACCGTCAGCGACGGCCGGCTGCAGATCAACGGGGGCTTCACCGAGGACCGGGCCCGCGAGCTCGCCGCGGCCATCGCGGCCGGCGGCTGACCGCCCCACCTCGAGCCCGCGCCCGCGATGCCCCGCTGTCAGGGTCGCGTGGTGACCGGGACCGGTGGGACCGGTGGGGCCACGGCGGGTGCGAGCGGAGCGGTCGGCGCCGTACGCCGCTGGCCGGCCAGGACGCCGCCCAGCACCAGGGCCATGCCGAGGGCCTGGACCCACCCGAAGGCCTCCGCGGCGAACGTGACGCCGAGCACGGTGCCCGTCACCGGGTTGAGCAGCCCGACGAGCGAGACCGCGCCGGCGGGCAGGCGGGACAGGCCGCGGAACCAGCAGGTGTAGGCGAGCACGGTGCCCGCGCCCCCGATCCACAGGAAGCCGCCGACGGCGGGCAGGTCGAGCGCCGGCGGCGCGCCCTCGACGAGCAGCGCGACGGGCAGCAGCAGCAGCCCGCCGGCGAGGAACTGCCAGGACACCATGGTGAGCATCGAGACGCCCTCGGGGCGGCCCCACTTCTTGACCAGGACGAAGCCGAGCGCCGAGACGGCCACCGAGCCGAAGGCGCCGGCGAGGCCGAGCGCGGTCACGCCGTCGGGGGAGCGCAGCACGAGCAGGCAGACGCCGGACAGGCCGACCAGCGCCGCTCCCACGCGTACGACGCCGGGCCGCTCGTGCAGCAGGGGCAGGGCCAGCGCCATCACGGCCAGCGGCGAGGCGGCCTGCACGGTGGCGGCCAGGCCGCCGGGCAGGTGGTAGGCGGCCAGGAAGACGAGGGGGAAGAAGAGCCCGATGTTGCAGGCGCCGAGGGCGGCGGCCCGCAGCCACCACTGCCGGGTGGGTGGCAGCCGGCGGACGACCAGGAGCAGCAGGAGGCCGGCGGGCAGGGCGCGGACCAGCGCGGCGAACAGCGGCCGGTCCGGCGGCAGCCACTGCTCGGTGACCAGGTAGGTCGTGCCCCACGCGAGCGGGGCGACGGCGGCGACGAGGGCCGGTCGCAGGCTGTTGTCTTCCACGGAAGACAAACTATCTTCCGCGTGAGATACCGTCCAGCCCGTGACCGACCACGGCGTCCACAGCGACCACGTCGCCCGCCTCCTCGAGCAGTGGCGCGTCGAGCGACCCGACCTCGACGTCTCGCCCATGGGCGTCATCGGCCGGCTGCACCGGCTGGCCGCGCGGCTCGACGAGGAGCTGCGCCCGGTGTTCGCGGCCGCCGGCCTGGCCGCGGGCGACTTCGACGTCCTGGCGGCGCTGCGGCGCTCCGGGGCGCCGTACGAGCTGACGCCGGGTGAGCTCGGCGCGACCACGATGGTCACCTCGGGTGCGGTGACCAAGCGGGTCGACCGGCTCGTCGCCGCGGGCCACGTCGAGCGGCGCCCGTGTGCCGACGACGCCCGTTCGCGCCGGGTCCGCCTCACCGCGGGCGGGCTGGTGCTGGTCGACCGGCTCGTCGAGGAGCACGTCGCCAACGAGCACCGGCTCCTGGACGCGTTGGAGCCCGGCGAGCGGGAGGCGCTCGCCGGGCTCCTGGCGACGTGGGCGCGGGCGCTCGAGGGATTCGAGCGACCCGCCTGAGATCAGCCGGGGGTCACTCCGGTACGTAGTCGAACTGGTCGGGGTTGGGGCCGGTGCGGCCGTCCTCGCCCTTGTCGAGGCCGCTGATCGCGCCCATCTCGTCGTCGGTCAGCTCGAAGTCGAAGATGGCGAAGTTCTCGGCCATCCGCTCGGGCGACATCGTCTTGGGGAAGACGATGTCGCCGCGCTGCACGTGCCAGCGCAGCGTGACCTGCGAGGCCGTCTTGCCGTGCGCCGCGGCGACCTTGCCGATCGTCTCGTCGTCGAGCACCGCGCCCTGCGCGATGGGCGACCAGGCCTCGACGAGCGCACCGTGGCGGTGCGAGGCCGCGCGGGCCTCGTCGTTGAGGAAGAACGGGTGCGCCTCGATCTGGTTGACCGCGGGGACGACGCCGGTCTCGGCCACGATGCGGTCGAGGTGGGCGGGCTGGAAGTTGGACACGCCGACCGACCGGGCGCGGCCGTCGGCGACGAAGGAGACCAGGGTCCGCCAGGTCGAGACGTAGTCGCCGTCGTACAGCGTGGGCAGGGGCCAGTGGATGAGGAACAGGTCGATCTGCTCCAGGCCGAGCTTGGCCAAGGTCTCGTCGAAGGACCGCTCGGCGTCGTCGGGCCGGTGGAAGCCGTTGTTGAGCTTGCTGGTGATGAAGAGCTCGTCGCGCGGGATGCCGGAGGAGGCGATCGCGACGCCGGTCTCCTGCTCGTTGCCGTACATCTGCGCGGTGTCGATGTGGCGGTAGCCGGCCTCGAACGCCTTGGTGACGGTGTCGGCGGTCTGCTCCGGCGGCACCTGGAAGACCCCGAAGCCGAGCTGCGGGATGGTCGTGCCGTTGTTGAGGGTCAGGTTCGGAACGGTCGTAGCCATACCTGTGACCACACCACGCGGCCGCGGGTTGTTCCCAGACCCGGACGGATGAGGCCCGGGTCACAGGTCGAGCAGCAGGACGGCGGACGCACCGACGCGGGCCACGGGTCGGAAGCCCGCGCGTTCGTAGAGCCGGCGCGCCCGGTTGCCGTCGGCGACGCTCAACGACAGCGCGCACACGCCGCTGCGCCGGGCTCGCTCGACCGCTCCGTCGACGAGCAGGCGGCCGACCCCCTGGCCCCGGTGGCCGGGCAGCACGGCGACGGAGAGCTCGGGCACGTCGGTGGCGACGAAACCGTAGCCCGGTGCGTCGGCCGGGAACAGGCGCCACCACAGCGCGCCGACCGGCTCGCCGGCCACCTCGGCCACCACGCCCCCGTCCCCCGGCCGGGGCCACGCATCGACGTACCGGGCGAGCTCGGGGGTGGCCAGCACGTCGGCCGCTGCGAGGGTGCCGGTGCCCGCCCAGTCCACCGCCTCGACGAGCGCGTCCAGGAGGACGTCGCGGTCGGCGGCGTCGGCGTCGCGGAGGTGGGCCGTCACGGGGCCGCCAGCCCGGCGCACGACCGCAGCCGTCGTACGTCGTCGAGAACCGCCTGCGCCTCGGCGTCGCGCAGGGGTGCGGGCAGCCCGTCGGCCCCGGTGCGTGCGGGCGCCCGGTCGACGGCGACGACGCGAGCCCGGCCGCCCGGGGCCGTGGGTGGGCGGACCGTGAGGGTCAGCGTCGTGGTCGTCGAGGGCGTGTACCAGGCGTGGTTGCCCAGGCCGTAGGCCACGTACGCCGGGCCGAGCCGCCCGTCGCCCTGCAGCACGTGCGCGTGCGAGCCGACGACGACGTCGGCCCCGGCGTCGACGAGCCGGCGGGCCAGCGAGCGCTGCCGGTCGTCGGGGCACGACTCGCCCTGCACGCCCCAGTGCAGGTAGGTGACCACCACGTCGGCGCCGCGGTCGGCCGAGCGGACCGCGGCCAGCAGCCGGGTGGGGTCGAGGGCGTCGGCCGTGCCGGGCCGGTCGTCGGTCGCCGCCCACTGGCCGGTCGGGTCGGCGGTGGGGTCGGCGCCCGCGACGGTCGCGCCGAGCACCGCGACCCGGCTGCCCCGCACCTCCCGCACCGCCGGGGCGAAGGCCTGGGCGGCGTCGCGGCCGACCCCGACGACGTCGAGCGGCGGGTCGGCTGCGGCTGCCGCGCGGGCGGCGGCCAGGGTGCCGTCGGGCCCGGTCAGCACCCCGCGGCCGACGTCGAGGGCGTGGTTGTTGGCCATCGTGGCCACGTCGACGCCGGCCGCGGCGAGGGCGGTCAACGCCGCCGGAGGAGCGGTGAAGACGAAGCGCTTGCCGGGCTCGGGACGCCCGCCCCGGCCGACGGACGTCTCGAGGTTGACCACGGCGAGGTCGGCCTCGGCCAACGCGCCGAACGCCGGCGCGAGGGTGGTGGCGGGGTCGGCCTCGAGCCGGGCGCGCAGCGGGCCCTCCAGGTGGACGTCGCCGGCCACGGCCAGGGTGAACGGGCGCGGGCGGGGCTGGGGCGTCGGGGGCGCGGCCGGCGTCGTGCTCGGGCCCGGGCTCGGGGTGGCGGTGGGGCTCGGACCGGCGTCGGGGTCGGGCGCGGGATCGGTCGAGCAGGAGCCGGCGAGGGCGGCGGCCACCAGGACGGCGGCTGCGCCGCGACGCCTCATCGCAGCCAGCCCAGCACGATCCGCCCGACCCGCGCCAGCTGCTCGCGCTCGACGACGGCGGGCACGTCCTGGGGGCTGTGGTAGCCGGCGTACGGCGTGGAGCCGAGGCGCGCGGCGGGCAGCCCGTCGTCGGTGAACGACTCGTGGTCGCTGGAGGTCTCGAACGCCTGCTCCTCGGTCGGGACGCCGGCCCGGCGGGCGGCGGCGAGCAGCTCGCGGCTGACCGCGTTGGCCTCGCCGACGGTCTGCACGGGCACGACCGACCCGACGCCGACCCGGTCGAGCGAGACCATCCCGCGCAGCCCGCGTCGCTCGGCGGGGGAGAGGGAGGCGACGTACGCCTTCGAGCCGTAGTGGTGGGCGTCGCCGGGCCCGCGCGGCTCCTCGGACCCGAACAGCACGAGCGTCACCGGCAGCCGTGCCCGGCGCTGCTCGAGCGCCTCGGCCACGGCGAGCACGAGCCCGACGCCGGAGGCGTTGTCCTCCGCGCCCGGGGCCTGCGGCACGGTGTCGAGGTGGGCGCCGACGAGCAGCCACGGCCCACCCGGACGCGCCTCGCCCTGGGTGGCGACCAGGTTGACCGACGGCCCGGCCTCGACGGGCACGCCCCACGACACCCCGGCCGGGGTGGAGAACCGCTGCCGCCGCACGGTCCAGCCGTACGACGCCAGCTCGCCCTCGGCCCAGGCGGCCGCGCGGCGGTAGGCCGCGGTGTGGCCCGGTCGGGGGCCGACCTCGCCGGCCAGGTGCGCGACCGCCGCCACCGCCGTGGCGGGTCGCAGGTCGTCGGGGGAGACCCGGGTCGGCCGCGGAGCGGGCTCGGGTGCGGGGGGCGTCGTCGGGGTCGTCGTCGGTGTCGCGAGCCCGCTCGGTGGTCCGGCGACGGGGAAGCCGTCGAGATCGTCGTCGGGGCCGGAGCAGGCAGACGCCGTCAACCCGAGGGCGAGGACGAGACCTGCGGCGCGGCGCATGCGCCGATGGTCGCAACCCTGGTCAAGCGGTGGGGACCGCTCAGGCGGGCACCAGCGCGTCGGCGAGGGCGAGCTCGGCCAGCAGCTCGGCGTGCGCGACGGCGGAGTCGACGAGGGGGAGCGGGGCGTCCTCGGCCCCGACGAGCAGCCCGATCTCGGTGCAGGCGAGCACGGCCGCGTCGGCGCCGCGGGCCTGCAGGTCGCGCATCACCTCGACGTACGCCGCCCGCGACTCCGGGCGGAAGACGCCCTGGGTGATCTCGTCGAAGACGACCCGGTCGACCAGCTCGCGGCCGGCCGCGTCGGGGACGACGACGGTGATGCCGTGGCGGGCGAGCCGGTCGGCGTAGAAGGTCTCCTCCATCACCCAGCGGGCGCCGAGCAGGCCGAGGGTGGTCCACCCGTGGCGCTGGGCGACCGCGGCCACGGCGTCGGCGATGTGCACGGCCCGGGCGCCGCGGGCGGTGGCGGCGGCCTCGAGGGCGGCGAAGTTCTTGTGCATCAGGTTGGTGCACAGCCCGACGACGTCGGCGCCGCCGGCGACGCACCGCCCGGTGGCCTCGGCGAGGAGCCGGGCCGAGCCCTCCCAGTCGCCGCGCACCTGGCAGTCGCGCACCTCGGCGAAGTCGAGGGACTGCAGCGAGACGCGGGCCGAGGCGTGGCCGCCGAGCCGGGCCGCGACGACCTCGTTGACGATCCGGTAGTAGGTGGCGGTGGAGTGCCAGGACATGCCGCCGACGAGGCCGATGGTCTGCATGTCCCCCAGGTTGGCGGACCGCGGGGCCAGAAGGAATCCCCGACCTCGTAGGAGAAGGCATAACCTGAGCTTGTGGCCCTCGACCCTCGCCGCCTCCTCATCCTGCGCGACGTCGCCCGCGCCGGGTCGATCAGCGCGGCCGCCCGCACGCTCGGCTGGACCCAGCCGGCGGTGAGCCAGCACCTCGCCCGCCTCGAGCGCGACGCCGGCGCCCCGCTGCTGCTGCGCGGCCCGGGCGGCGTCACCCCGACCGAGGCCGGTGAGCTGCTGCTGCGCCGGGCCGACGTGGTCGCCGCCGAGCTCCACGCCGCCGAGGAGGAGCTCGCCGCGCTGACCCAGCTGCGGGCGGGGCGGGTGCGCCTCGTCGCGTTCCCGTCGGCCGCCGCGACCCTGGTGCCCGAGGCCGTCGGCGCCCTCGCCGCGGCCCACCCCGACGTCACGGTCGGGCTGGAGGAGGCCGAGCCCCCCGAGGCCCTCGCGGCCGTGGCGAGCGGCGACGCCGACCTCGCGCTCGTCTTCGGGTACGACGGACCGCCGGCCGGCCTCGGCCCGCTGGTGTGGCAGCGACTGCTCGACGAGGCCGTCCACCTCGTCGTGCCCCCGGGGCGGCGGGGGCCCGGCCGCCGCGGCCTGGCCGCGCTGGCCGCCGACGACTGGATCGGCGGCTGCGTGCGCTGCCGCACGCACCTGGTCGAGTGCTGCGAGGCGGCGGGATTCACCCCGACCGTGCGGCACACCACCGACGACTACGTGGTCGTGCAGGCCCTGGTCGCCCGCGGCCTCGGCGTCACCGTGCTGCCCGCCAGCGCCCTCGCCGCCTACCGGCACCCGGACGTGCAGGTCGTGCCGATGGCCTCGCTCGGCCGCCGCCACGTCGGCCTCGTCCACCGGCCCGGGGCCGACGGTGTCCCGGCGACGGCCGCCCTGGTGGCCGAGGTGCGGCGGGCGGCCCGCGACACGGCCTAGGGTCGCGGCGTGGCGCGTCGTGGGTGGGTCTCGGCCGAGGTGGGTCCGGAACGGTGGGTCCGGGTGGTGGTCTTCGACGAGCTGCCCGGCTTCGCGCGGACGCTCTCGGACACCCGGACCAACCTGCGCCGGTCGGTCCTGGCCCTCGCGGTGGTCGCCGTGGGCTTCGGCCTCGGCAGCCTGCTCGGCAGGACGGGCCATCCGGAGCTCGCCGTCGTGCCGTACGCCGTCGCCCTGGTCGCCCTGGGGTGGGGCGCCTTCCACGCCTACCGGGCCCGCTGGCGCAACGACCAGCAGGCGCTGGACGACGCCGCGCAGGCCCGGGCCGAGCGCGCCCGGGGCGAGCGGCCGCGGAGGGCTCCCGGGGCGCCGGTGTTCAAGCGGGCCTCATCGGCCGCCGAGATGGGCTCCTGGCTGGTCGGGGTGACCACGGTGGCGGCCGCCGACGTCGTCGACGTGACGGTGGCCGACGACCCGACCCGCGGCGACCACCGGGTCGCCACGGTCCGGCTCGCCGACGGCGCCGTGCGCGCCTACACCTCGCCCGACCGGTCCCTCGAGCGCCTTCTCGCGGCGTTCGGGCGGGGCGTGGGCCGGGGGTGAGCACCGTCGAGGTGCGCCCGTTCGAGGACGACGACGCCCCAGCCGTCGCGCGCGTGGCCACCGCCGTGCAGTGGCCCTCGCTGACCGAACCGATGGCCTCGCTCGGCCGCCGCCACGTCGGCCTCGTCCACCGGCCCGTGGCCGACGGCGTGCCCGCGACCGCCGAGGTCGTCCGCCGCCTGGTCACTGCGGTGCGTGTCGGCCGACCGGCGGCGGGGTAGGTCGGGACACGTGGCTCTCGACGACCCCGCCCCCGTCTCCCGCACCGCGATCGCCGTGGTGGCGGTCGTCGGCCTCCTCGTCCTCGGCTGGGGCGTCGTCGGCCTGTGGACCTCGCCGGCCGTCGACCGCGTCACCGGCGCCGCTCCCGACGAGCGGGTCGAGGCCACGTGCGCGGCGGTGATGGCCTCCCCGGGTGACGGCGGGGTCGTCGAGACCCGCCGTGACGGCGAGGTGGTCGATCCGGACCTCGACGTCGAGGGTGACGGCGACCCGCGGATCAGCCGCGACGTCTTCGGCTCGACGGTCGCAGCCTCCTGCGACCAGGCGCGGGGCCGGCGGACCGCGGTGGCCCTGCAGGCGGGACTCGCGGGCGGTGCCGTGCTGGTCGTCGCGGGCAGCCTGGCCCGGCGTCGTCGGGAGTACCTCGCCTGAGGGGTGGGAGTGCGGCGGTCCCCGTCCGTACCGTGCAGGTCGTGAGCACGGTCGAGGTGCGCCCGTTCGAGGACGACGACGCCCCGGCCGTCGCGCACCTGGCCATCGCCGTGCAGTGGCCCTCGCTGGCCGACCCCGAGGTGGTCGCGCGCGTGTGCACCGCGCCCGGGTCGGCGGCGCACGTCGCGACCTGCGGCGAGCACGGCGTGGTCGGCTGGGCGCAGGCCCTGGGCGACGGGGTGCTGCAGTCGCACCTGTCCTTCCTGGCCGTGCGGCCCGACCACCGTCGCCGCGGCATCGCCCGGCTGCTGGTCGTGGCGACGTTCCAGGCCACCGGGACGCTGCGGATGGACCTCGTCACCGACGCCGCCGGCGACGCGGAGGGGTTCTACGAGCGGTTCGAGCACACGCGGATGGGCGGGTTCCGGATCTACCCGGGCGCCTGAGCGGGGTCTTCCGCTCCGGTCGGGGACGTCGGGGACGTCATGCGCCTGGGTGCCTCCGGTCGCCGCCACGTATGACGAAGACCACACCTCGCGGTCCCACCACGACCGGAACAACCCTGACCGACCACCCGTTGTGCCCTGTGCAAGACTTGAGCCATCCAGACTCAACTTGTCTGACTCCCCATCACGTAGGAAGCACGGAGGACACACCATGGCACGAGCTGTCGGCATCGACCTCGGCACGACCAACAGCGTCGTCGCCGTCCTGGAGGGCGGCGAGCCCACCGTCATCGCCAACGCCGAGGGCGCACGCACCACGCCGTCCGTCGTCGCCTTCGCCAAGTCGGGCGAGGTGCTGGTCGGCGAGGTCGCCAAGCGCCAGGCCGTCACCAACGTCGACCGCACCATCCGGTCGGTCAAGCGCCACATGGGCACCGACTGGTCGCAGAAGATCGACGACAAGTCGTTCACCCCCCAGCAGATCTCCGCGTTCGTGCTGCAGAAGCTCAAGCGCGACGCCGAGGCCTACCTCGGCGAGACCGTCACCGACGCGGTCATCACCGTGCCGGCGTACTTCTCCGACGCCCAACGCCAGGCCACCAAGGAGGCCGGCGAGATCGCGGGCCTCAACGTGAGCCGCATCGTCAACGAGCCGACCGCGGCCGCGCTGGCCTACGGCCTCGACAAGGGCGACGACCAGACCATCCTCGTCTTCGACCTCGGTGGCGGCACGTTCGACGTGTCCCTGCTCGAGATCGGCGAGGGCGTCGTCGAGGTCAAGGCGACCTCGGGCGACAACCACCTCGGTGGCGACGACTGGGACAACAAGGTCGTCGAGTGGATGGTCACCAAGTTCAAGAACTCCAACGGGGTCGACCTCGGCGCCGACAAGATCGCCAAGCAGCGCCTCCAGGAGGCCGCGGAGAAGGCGAAGATCGAGCTGTCCTCCTCCTCGGAGACCACGATCCACCTGCCCTACATCACCCACGGCGAGTCCGGCCCGCTGCACTTCGAGGAGCGGCTGACCCGCAGCGAGTTCCAGAAGCTCACCGCCGACCTGCTCGAGCGCACCAAGAAGCCCTTCCAGCAGGTCCTCAAGGACGGCGGCGTCGCGGTCTCCGCGATCGACCACGTCGTCCTCGTCGGCGGCTCGACCCGCATGCCCGCGGTGACCGAGGTCGTCAAGGAGCTGCTCGGCGGCAAGGAGCCCAACAAGGGCGTCAACCCCGACGAGGTCGTGGCCATCGGTGCCGCGCTCCAGGCCGGCGTCCTCAAGGGCGAGGTCAAGGACGTCCTGCTGCTCGACGTCACCCCCCTCTCCCTGGGCATCGAGACCAAGGGTGGCGTGATGACCAACCTCATCGAGCGCAACACCACGATCCCGACCAAGCGCTCGGAGATCTTCACCACCGCCGACGACAACCAGCCGTCGGTCGAGATCAAGGTCGCCCAGGGCGAGCGCCAGATGTGGGCGCAGAACCAGCCTCTCGGCAACTTCGAGCTGACCGGCCTCCCGCCGGCCCCGCGCGGCGTGCCGAAGATCGAGGTCACCTTCGACATCGACGCCAACGGCATCGTGCACGTCTCGGCCAAGGACCAGGGCTCCGGCAAGGAGCAGTCGATGACCATCTCCGGTGGCTCGGCGCTGGGCAAGGACGAGATCGACCGGATGGTCCGCGAGGCCGAGCAGTACGCCGAGGAGGACGCCAAGCGTCGCGAGGCCGTCGAGGCCCGCAACCAGGCCGACCAGCTGGTCTACACGACCGAGAAGTTCCTGGCCGACAACGGCGACAAGATCCCCGAGGACGTCACGACCGAGGTCCAGGCCGACGTCGACGCCCTCAAGACGACGCTCGAGGACGCCGAGGCGTCGCCGGAGTCCATCAACGCCGGCGTCACCAAGCTCAACGAGTCCAGCCAGAAGATGGGCGCCGCGATGTACGCCGCCGCCGAGGCCGACCAGGCCGCGGCCGGGGGCACCACGGGTGCGACCGGTGAGGCCGACGACGACGTCGTCGACGCCGACGTGGTCGACGCCGAGGTCGTCGACGACGAGAAGGCCGAGGGCGAGAAGTGACCGAGACCCCTCAGCAGCCCGAGCAGCAGCCCGAGCCGGTCGAGGGGTCGCTCCAGGACGAGGCGGTGGCGGCGGCCGAGGCGGCCGCCACCGCTCCGGACGGGTCGGCGGCCACCGGCGTGCCGGAGGGCCAGGTCGGGGCCGAGACCGAGGTCGAGGCCCCGCTCGACCCCGCGGTGCCCGAGTCACCGGGCGACCGGCTCGTGCTGGCCGAGCGACTGGCCGAGGAGCGGCTGGCCGACCTGCAGCGCACCCAGGCCGAGTTCATCAACTACAAGCGGCGCACCGAGCGCGACCGCGACGTCGTCGTCCAGAACGCGAAGTTCAGCGCGCTGGCCCCGATCGTCGAGGTCCTCGACAACATCGACCGGGCCCGCGAGCACGGCGAGGTCGAGGGTGGGTTCAAGTCGGTGGCCGAGCAGCTCGAGCGGGTCGTCGCGGCCGCCGGCCTCGTCAAGTACGGCGAGCCGGGCGACGCCTTCGACCCGACCCGGCACGACGCGCTGAGCCACCTCGGCACCGACCCCGAGGTCACCGTGACGACGTGCAAGGTCGTCGCCAAGGCCGGCTACGCCATCGGCGAGCGGGTCGTGCGCGCGGCGCAGGTGCTCGTCGTCGACCCGGAGTAGACCCCGGGACCGGACAGGAAGAGACAGGGAGAGGAGGAGGGATGGCTGACGACCAGGGCTTCCGGCCCGACTGGGCCCAGAAGGACTTCTACGCCGTGCTCGGCGTGGGCAAGGACGCCTCGGCCGCCGACGTCAAGAAGGCCTACAAGAAGCTGGCGCGGGACAACCATCCCGATGCCCACCCCGACGAGCCGGCCAAGCTGGAGAAGTTCAAGCAGGTAGCCGAGGCCTACGACGTCGTCGGCGACCCCGACAAGCGCGCCAAGTACGACGAGATGCGCCAGCTCTACGGCTCCGGCGGCGGGTTCCGCGGCTTCGGCGGCGGCGGTGGTGGTGCCGGGGGTGGGTCGTTCAACCTCGACGACCTCCTCGGCGACCGCGCCCGCGGCGGGGGCGGCGGCTTCGGCGACATGTTCGGAGACCTCTTCGGCGGCGGTGGGGCCGGCGGTCGTCGTACCCAGCAGCAGGCGCGGCGCGCCACCAAGGGTGCCGACGTCGAGACCTCGGCGACGATCTCCTTCACCGACGCCCTCGACGGCGTGACGATCTCGCTGCGGCTGACCTCGGACTCCGCGTGCCCCACCTGCTCGGGCACGGGCGGCAAGCCCGGCACCAAGCCGCACATCTGCCCCGAGTGCGAGGGCGCCGGGTTCGTCGTGCAGTCGATGGGCGGCGCGTTCTCCATCAACGAGACCTGCCCGGCGTGCGGAGGCCGCCAGCTGGTCTACGACGAGAAGTGCCCCACCTGCCACGGCAGCGGCCGCGGCACGTCGGCCCGCACCATCCAGGCCCGCATCCCCGCGGGGGTGAAGGACGGCCAGCGGATCCGGCTGCGCGGCAAGGGCGGCGCCGGAGAGGGCGGCGGCCCGGCCGGCGACCTGTACGTCGCGGTCAAGGTCCGGCCCCACCGCGTCTTCGGGCGTGCGGGCGACAACCTCACCCTCGACGTCCCGATCTCCTTCGACGAGGCCGCCCTCGGCGCGGAGGTCACGGTGCCCACCCTGGGCGGCGCGCCCGTCACCCTGCGGCTGCCCGCCGGCACCCCCAACGGCCGCACCTTCCGGGTCCGCGGCCGCGGCGCCACCAAGGCCGACGGCACCCGCGGTGACCTGCTGGCCACGGTGCAGGTGCAGGTGCCCGCGGTGCTCGACCAGGCCGCCCGCGAGGCGGTCGAGGCCTACCGGGCCGCGACGGCCGACAAGCCGTTGCGGGCGGGGTTGTTCGAGGAGGCGTGAGGCGGCCGTGAGCGCGATGACCCCGGGCCCTGACACCCCGATCCAGTGCACCCCACGACGCCCCCCGGCTCCCCCGCTTCGCTCCTCCACCGGACGACGCCGCGGGGACCCCGCCACGGTGGTGCCGTCATGACCATGACGCCGGGACCTGACACCCCGATCTACGTCATCTCCGTCGCCGCGCAGCTGACCGGGCTGCACCCGCAGACCCTGCGCACCTACGAGCGGATGGGCCTGATCACCCCCGGCCGCACCGGCGGCGGCGGGCGCCGCTACTCCCCGCGCGACGTCGAGCTGCTGCGCTCCATCGCCGACCTGACCGCCTCGGGCATCGGCATCGAGGGCGTCCGCCGCATCCTCGACCTCGAGCACCGCGCCGACGCCCTCCGCGCCCGCAACGAGGAGCTCCAGGCCGAGCTCGAGGCCACCCGCGAGGCCCTGCGCGCCGCCCTGGCCGACCGGGCCGGGCGGCGCACGCCGGAGCGGCTGCCGGCGATCTTCACCCCGACGCCGTCCCGGGAGATCGTGGTCTGGCGGCGCGGCGGCGCCTTCCGCTGACCCCAGACGCACGCTGACCCGTCGTGTATCTACGACGGGTCAGTGGTGGGGTGTGCCAGTGGGGCACCTCAGAGACCGGGGCGTGCCGGTGGTCCCGCTCACCGGTGGTGGGCGGGGTGCGGGGCGTGGTGGTCAGGGTTCGGCGCTGCGGTCGACGACGTACGTCGCGCCGGCGGGGCTGTGCCACTCGAACACGCCGGGTCTGAGCTGGGTGTAGCTCCACCGGCTGTGGGTCTTGGCGCGGTGGTGGCCGCGGCAGAGCCGGCCGAGGTTGGACGACCTGGTCTGGCCGCCTGCGTCATAGGGGATCTGGTGGTCGCGGTCGGTGCGGCGCCTGTTGCAGTACGGGAAGACGCAGCGGTGGTCGCGGAGGTCGACCTGCTCGACCAGGGCCGGGGACGGGGTGTAGCCGCCCGAGGTCAGATCGGCGGACAGGTCGATGACCGGCTTGATGTGGGCACCGGTGGCGAGCCAGGCCGCGACCTGCTCGGCCAGGGCCTGCGCTGCAGCGGGATCGCCGCCCGGGAGGTCGACGACGGGCTTGATCGTCACGCGGGTGCCAGGCTGCCGGCACCAGGAGGCGAGTTGCTCGGTCGTGATCGTGGCGCCTGCCGCTTCGACCACGTCGGAGTCCGAGCGCAGGTGGGCGTAGACAGTGACGCCCCGTCCGGTCGGCAGCTCGAGGTCCAGCGCGAGCTGGGCGCGGGCGATCTCACCGACCGCGAGCGCCCGGCGGGCGTCCCAGGACTCCGTCGACCCCAGCTCACCCAGCTGCGCCGCCACGCTGCTGATGGCGGTGTCGAGGTCGACGGCGTCGGCCAGGTCGAGGGTCCCGGTCACCTCCACGGCCCCGTCGAGGGAGCGGACGTGGCCCAGGTGGACGTCGAAGCAGCGCCGCTCCTCGGCCTCCCGCCGCTGTCGCTCGACCTCGTCGGGGCAGTGGGTGGCCAGGGCGGAGGCGACGGTCCGGTCGACCTGGGCGAAGGTGCACGAGTGCGCCGTCGGCGCCAGCGCCCGATCGACGTCCGCGGCACCGGCGATGGGGAGCTGCTGGGTCTGCTCGGCGATCCGGAACGCCTTCCACACCGGAACCTCCAACGCCACCACCCGAGCCCACAGCCGGGGCAGCCGGTGGCGCAGCTCGAGCGCATTGCCGACGTACACGGCACACGAATCAGGGGAACGGCCGAGGACGCAGGCCAGGTCGTGGGTTTCGAACTCGCTGACCCACGGGCAGCCGGGCCCGCCGAGCTGCAGACCCGGGGTCATCGTGTGGAGCGACGCCTCGGCCTCGGTGACCTCGTGGGCAGCGCACCAGGCGAGTACCGCCACGAGTTCACTCACCTCCATCTGGCGCTTGCCGCGGCAGGCGTCGGCGACCGCGGCGAGGGCCGGGTCGGTGAGGTGGCGGCTGGTCATGTGATGAGACTAGACGCGACCACCGACAGTTACCGCCAGTGTGTTCGATACCGCGAGACGCGTTCTCGCGAGGCCGCGATGCGCCCCAGCATGCCGACGTGTGGGCGCAGCCCGACCATGCCGACCCGATCACTCCTACGATCGTCGTAAGTCTGCGACCTCTAAGTGGCAGGACCCATACTGTCCGCCATGACCGGTCAACGACGCCTGGCGGCCTGCGTCGCGCTTACCGCAGTCCTCTGTGGATCTGGGGCTGACGATCTGGCCCTGGCCGACGACCTCTCGAACCCCGCGTATGGGGTCGAGATGAATGACGGACAGATCCAGTTGAGGATGTGCAAGGTCGAAGCAGGACCTGACGTTTGGCGCATCCGCGCTCGTCTCGTAAACGACGACGAACGCGTCGTGAGGGGCAAGGTTGTCGTGCGCGCCAGGAACTCTGGCGCCAGCATCGACACGTGGAGGTCCCTGCGGGTCGGCCCCAGTGGACGCTCTGCTGGCCGCGTTGAGGTTCCCCGGGTACAGGGTGCGTTCCTGGAGGCCTCGATCTCGTCCGGAGGGGAGCTGGTCGGCCGTTTGATGCTGATCCGGCAGGTCCGCCACTGCTGACGGCTCCGCCCGACCATGCCGCACCACGGGCTCCGCCCGATCATGTCGCGCTGAGCGCTCGCGCATCACGACCGCCCCGATTCCCAAGCGGACGCGTGGTGACCTCGAGACACGCCGCCGCACGGCCTTCCTCGCCCAGCGTCGGCGACGGCGGGGCGTGCAGCGCGAGCGGCCACTCGGACGTCGCGCGATCCGGGGCGCCGACGAGCGACGTGGCCGAGCCGACGCCGCCGCGGAATCGGGCGCAGACGTAGCCGATCGTTACAGTGGCGGGTCCCCGACCAGCCCCAGCCGGCACCTAGATAGAGGAACGACAGCCCCCATGACGCTCGAGGAGCACCGCGTCGCGGTCATCGTCCCCTGCCACAACGAGGAGCTGACGGTCGGCACGGTGGTGCGCGACCTGAAGGCGGCGGTGCCGCACGCCGAGGTCTACGTCTACGACAACAACTCCACCGACCGCACCAGCCAGGTGGCGGCCGAGGCGGGCGCGATCGTGCGCACCGAGACCCGCAAGGGCAAGGGCAACGTCGTACGACGCGCGTTCGCCGACATCGAGGCCGACGTCTACCTGATGATCGACGGCGACGACACCTACGACGCCTCGGCGGCGCCGCGGCTGATCGAGGCGCTGGTCAGCGGCCCGCTCGACCACGTCGTCGGCGTACGCGTGGACACCGACGCGGAGGGCGACGGCAGCTACCGGCCGGGGCACGCGGCGGGCAACAAGGCGTTCAACACCGTCACCACGCTGCTGTTCGGGGAGCAGGTCAGCGACATGCTCTCGGGCTACCGGGCGTTCTCGCGGCGCTACATCAAGTCGTTCCCGGCCAACTCCTACGAGTTCGAGATCGAGACCGAGCTGACGATCCACGCCGCCAACCTGCGGGTGCCGCAGGCCGAGGTGCCGATCGCGTTCAAGGACCGGCCCGAGGGGTCGGAGTCGAAGCTGCGCACGTTCCGCGACGGCTTCAAGATCCTGGGGCTGCTGGCCCGGCTGATGCTGCACGAGCGGCCGTTCCTCGTGCTCGGCGGGCTGGGCCTGCTCAGCACGCTCCTCGGCCTGGCCCTCGGCGTGCCGGTGGTCCTCGACTTCGCCGAGACCGGCCTGGTCGAGCGCTTCCCGACCGCGATCCTCGCCTCGTCGCTGGTCATCCTCGGCGTGCTGCTCGTCGGGGTCGGCATGATCATGAGCAGCGTGCTGCGCAGCACCCGCGAGCAGCGGCGGCTGTTCTACCTGCAGTTCCCGGCGTTCGAGCACGTCGACGCCACCGGCGCCCGGGTGACCCGCTGAACGACCAGCCGTCCGGGCAGCGCAGCCTGATGGAGCGCAGCTCCAGCCGGTACGTCGTCGTCGGGCTCGCCAACACCGCGCTCGACCTGGCCCTGTTCACCGCGCTCGCCGTGGGCCTCGACGTCGCGCCGGTCGCGGCCAACGTCGTCTCCACGATCGTGGTGATGACCATCAGCTTCTTCCTCAACCGGTCGTGGGTCTTCCGCGCCGAGCAGGCCGGCTGGCGCTCCTACGCCGGCTTCGTCGCGGTGACGCTCTTCTCCGGCCTGGTCGTGCAGTCGCTGGTCATCCTCGGTGCCGTCGCGGCCGCCGGCGCGCTCGCGCCCGGCCTGCCCGACGGGCTGGTCACGCCTGGGGCGAAGGTGCTGGCGATGGGGGTCGGGATGGTGTCGAACTTCCTCGGCTACCGCTGGGTGTTCGCTCGTGCGGGGAGCCCCGACGGTCGTCGATCGCCAGCAGCATGAGCACGATCGCCAGGCCGTAGGTGCAGGCCAGCACGTAGCGGCCGCCGGCGCTGAGCGGCGAGACGCCGGCGATGGCCAGCTGCAGCGCGAACGGCAGCGCCCAGAACCACGCCAGGCGCCGGCGGCAGGCGATCGCCCCGGCCAGCAGCAGCACGATCGCCACCGTCCGCGGCCCGTGCGAGACCAGCGGCCGGCAGGCCGAGACCTCGTAGCACCCGTTGGCGCCGTCGCGCACGGCCGCCCGCAGCGTCGCGTTGACCTCGAGCGGCGCGACCTGGTGGCCCTCGATGCTGCGCTCGTAGGCGGGGTTCCACGGCGGGTACCAGTCGGTGCCGCGGTCGGTGGGGTCGAGGTAGCGGTAGGACTTGAGGAACAGCCCGTCGAGCGCGGTGGCGGGGTGGCGGCGGGCGACGTCGAGGACGATGCCGTTGAAGGTGTCCCAGTCCTCCGGCTGCACCGTCTCGTAGCGGAAGCTCGCGGTCTTGCGCGAGAGCGGACCGGTCGACTTCAGCGGGTCGGAGCTCGACGGGTCGAAGCTGGCGACGAAGGCCTCGAGGTCGAAGATCCGCCCCAGGTCGGCGGTCTCCTGGGCGGTCAGCGCGTCGGGGTGCTCGGTGAGCACCAGGGCCAGCACCTGCATCTGCGCGCCCTTGGTCTCGACCGGGTCGGAGGGGATGAGGAGGCCGGCCGAGGTGAGGGCGGCGAGGCTGCCGGTGACCACGACCGCGGGCAGGGCCACCGCGAGCAGTCCGGCGAGCCGGCGTCCGCGCAGCAGGAGCAGGGCCACGGCCTGGGCGAGGAGGACGTAGGAGCCGAACTGGACCGTCGCGGCCATCAGCAGCGAGACGAGCCCGGTCTCGACGTACCAGCGGCGGGTGGGCGGTCCGTCGGTGTGCACGAGCCGGGCCAGCAGGGCCAGCCACCACACGAACGCCGCGCAGAACAGCTGGTTCTTGTGCTCGGCCAGGCTCCAGAGCGGGACGAGCGGCGAGAGCCCCAGCACGACCAGCGCGCCCAGACGCACCCGCGGGCTGGGCACCAGCGACCCCAGCACGTGCAGCGCCCGCCCGAACGCGACCAGGGTGAACAGCGCCGACAAGGCCGAGGCCAGCAGCAGCGCCGGCACCAGGCTGTCGAAGAGCGCGATGCTGGCCGAGGCCAGCGACCCGTAGGCCACCACGAGGTAGAAGGGGTGGTGGTTGGACCACAGCGAGTCGGAGTCGGTGAGCAGGTAGGTCGACGTCGGGTAGTCGACGTACGGCGCCGTCTGGTCGGGCCCGGCCAGCGGCGGGGCCTGGGCGAAGTCGGCGCGGGTCGAGACCCACTCGGTGATCATGTTGGACGGGTCGGGGCTCGGCTGGCCGGGGAACGACGTCGCCAACCACGGCAGCCACAGCACCGCCAGCACCAGGGCCAGCCGCCACCACCGCGCGTAGGCCCACGCGACGCGGTCGTGCACGCGCCCCTCGCGCGGGCCGGCGTCCGGCGCGCCGTGGCGCCACCGGTCGGCCAGCCGGGCCGCGCCGACCACCAGCACGGTGTACGCCGCCAGGCAGGCCACCAGCAGCAGCGCCGCGCGCACCGGGTGGTCGGCGACGTCGCGGGTCAGCAGCAGCCAGGGCGCGTCGGCGGGGGTGAGGTAGCGGTGCACGAGCCCGGCCCAGGTGGCGAGCGAGACGACCGCGACCACGACGCCGCACGTCGCGAGCGAGATCCCCCGCCGGAACCCGCCGGACATGGGGCGGAGTCTAGGAGGCGGCGGGGGAGTGGCCTCGAGACGGGCGCCAGGGCGCCCTCCTCGACCACCGTGTGGTGCGGCCGGTCGTCCGACCGGGTCCCTAGGATGAGCCCGCCATGCGCCGCCTCCTCGTCCTGTCCGCCGCTGCGGCGGCGGTGGCGCTGGTGGTCGTGAGCCCGTTCCTCGGGCGGGCGGACGTGTCGGGCCAGTACCGCCCGCTGCTGCCGCCCGACGGCCTCGCCTCGGGCTGCTACCCGCTGCCGGGCGGGGTGGTGCCCGAGTTCGCCTACGTGCTCCGCCGCGACGGCGACATGCTCTCGGTCGACGGGCTGCGCCGCCGGGCGGTGCTGCACTACGACCGGGTGAGCGGTGCCGAGGCGACGGCGGTCCTCGAGCAGCAGCTCGCCGCGGCCGGGGTCGACGAGCCCGTCACCATCACCACCGAGGACTTCGACGTCCCCGCCGACAGCGTCGTCCGCGGCGAGATGGTCCTCGACCTGCCCGTCGTCGCCCGGCAGCGCGACGAGCCGACCTGCCGCGACGCCAACTCCACCAAGCGCTTCGCCCCCGACCTCGTGGACCGCTCGTGACCCCGGCGACCCGCGCCGGCCGGGTGCTGCTCGGTCTCACCGGGGCCGTGGTGCTCGTCCGGGTCCTCGTCCACGTCGGCGTCGCCGGCGGTGGCCTGGTCGGCGACGAGTCCTACTACGTCGACGCCGCGCGCGCCGTGTCCAACGCGGTGCGCGACCTGGCGTCCCTCCGCGCCCCCGACACCGCCGAGCTCGACCGGATCGCCGTGGGCAGCGGCTGGTTCATGCCGGGCATGTCGGCGGTGCTCACGCCCCTGTTCCTCCTCGTGCCCGACGCCCCGGTGGCGCTGGTGCGCGGCTACCTGCTGCTCGCCTCGACCGGGCTGCTGGCGGTGGCGGTGCTGCGGGTGCGGCGCACGTTCGGCGACGTGGCCGCCGGCGCCGTGCTCGTCTTCCCCGGCCTCGTGCCGACGTACGCCGCCTTCGGCGCGGCCGCGTGGGGCGACAGCGCCGCCGGGCTGGCGCTGGTGGTCGTGCTCTGCCACGCCGTCGAGTCGGTGCGCGACGTGCGCGCCGGCGAGGCCGTCGGGCTGCGCCGCGGGGCGGCGATCGGGGCCTGGGCCATCGCAGCGGTCTACTTCCGCTCCAGCGTCGTCCTGGTGGTGCTGGGCGTGCTCGGGGTGACGTTCCTGGTCACCCTCGCCCTGGCCGGGCGGCGGGGGAGCGGCCGCGTCGTGGCGGCGTACGTCGTCGCGGGGGTCTGCTTCCTCGGCCTGCTCGCCCCGTGGAGCCTCGGCGCGTCGGCCGCGCTCGACGCGCGGGTCGTCACGACGGTCTCGGTGCCGACGGTGCGGGCCAACACCTTCGGCGACCGCGACCGGGTCTGCTTCGGCGAGTGCGACGTCGGCACCAGCATCTGGTTCTCGCCGCTGCGCTACTCCCGCGAGCAGGGCCGGGCCGCCGGCGTGAGCGAGACCGTCGTCGCCGACGAGATGTCGGCCCACGCCCGGCGCGACGTCACCGCGCAGTCCTACGCCCGCGACGTCGGCATCAACACCGGGCGCTACCTCGTCAACCCCTCGCGGTTCGTCACCCTGCTGCGCTGGCCGGGCTCGCCGTACGACGTCGTGCCGGTCGCCGCGGTGCTGACGTGGGCGCTGTTCTACCCGGCGATCGTGGTGATGCTGGTGCTCCTGGGCGCGGTCGGGCGGCGCAGGTTCGACGACGCGCTGCAGCTCGTGCTGCTCAAGGTCGCGGTGCTGGCGCTGCTCGTGCAGCCGTTCGTGCACATCGCCGGCCCCCGCTACTGGACGACCATGGCGCCGCTGCTGGGCCTCGGCGCCGCGCTGCTGTGGCGGCTGCGGGCCGACCGGCGCGCCGACGCGCGTCTCGACGAGGCGGAGCCGGCGGGCGTCGTCCGCGTGCTGCACGCGGCGCAGGTGGCGCTCGGGGTGGGGTTCGCGGCGGTGATCGTCGCGGTGGCCCTGCTCGCCGTGTGACCTGCGGCCGATCTGTGTGCGACCCCGTGTCGCAGGTGTCTGCTTGCCACTAGTCTGCGCGTGGCGGCAACGGCGTCGTCGTGGGGCGGCGGAGGTGCACGTGGACTGGTTGCTCGACCCGGTGCGCACCTGGTTCAGCGAGATCAGCTGGGTCCACTTCGCCACCATCCCGCTCTTCACCGGTGTGGTCGGCTGGCTCATCAACTGGTCGGGCCTGTGGATGCTCTTCGCGCCGGTGCGCTTCCACGGCGTCACGGTGCCGGGCATGCGGGAGCTGTCGTCGGTGCTGCCGCGCAAGGTGCAGGAGGTGCCCGGGGTCCTCCAGGGCGGCATCGGCTGGCAGGGCATCGTGCCGGCGCGGGCGGCCAAGATGGGCAGCATCGCGGTCGATAAGGCCATCGCCAAGCTCGGCACGCCCGGGGAGTTCTACCAGCAGCTCGAGCCCGACCAGATCGCCGAGCACATCGTCACCGTGTTCCGGCCCGAGGTGCCCGACCTCGTCGACCAGGTGATGTCGGCCGAGCACCCGCGGCTGTGGCGCGACCTGCCGCCGGCGGTCAAGGAGGCGGTCTACCACCGGGTGCAGGCGCAGCTGCCGAGCGTGGTCGGCCAGGTCACCACCGAGATCGGCATCCACATCGACCAGCTGCTCGACCCGAAGATCATGGTCATCGACCACTTCCAGGACAACCCCGACCTGGTGGTCCGGATCTTCCGCGACTTCGGCCAGAAGGAGCTCGACCTCATGGTGAGGTTCGGCTTCATCTTCGGGTTCCTGCTCGGCATCCCGGTCGCCGTGGTCGACAGCATCTTCCACCAGGCGTGGATGCTGCCCGTGCTCGGTGTCGTCGTCGGGTGGATCACCAACGCCCTCGGCATGTGGCTGATCTTCGAGCCGACGGAGCCCAAGCGGATCCTCGGCATCACCTGGCACGGGCTGTTCCTCAAGCGCCAGGACGAGGCGGCCGAGGTCTACGCCCAGATCATCGCCGACGACGTCATCACCCTCGAGCGCATCGGCGACTTCCTGCTCGACGGCCCCCGCGGCGACCGCACCCGCCAGATGCTGGCCACCGCCCTGCGCCCCGCGATCGACCTGGCCGCCGGCCCCGCCCGCGGCGCGCTGCGGGTCGCCATGGGCCCGCAGCGCTTCGACCACATCCGCGACTCGGTGGCCCAGGAGGCCGTGGGCCGCACCCTGACGCCGTTCAAGGACCCCGAGTTCAGCGCGCAGCAGGCCGAGAAGATCCGGCTGCTCGTCGCCCGCCGCACCAAGGAGCTCCCGCCCCGGGACTTCGTCGACATGATGCGCTCGGCCATCAAGGAGGACGAGTGGATGCTCTACGCCCACGGCGCGATCATGGGCGCCGCGGGCGGCGCCCTGCACCTGCTGGTCTTCGGCGTCCAGGGCGGCTGACGCAGCGCACGACGTCACCGCACGGTGCACGCGGCGGTGAGGTGGCCTCGAGACGGGACTCCGTCCCTCCTCGACCACCGGGCCACACGGTGGTCGAGGAAGGCGCCCTGGCGCCTGTCTCGAGACCACGCTGCGGTGAGGTGGCCTCGAGACGGGACTCCGTCCCTCCTCGACCACCGTGGGGCCCGGGTCTAGCCTCCTGGCACCGGTGCGCACGCGCCGGTCAGGGAGGGTGGCGATGAGCGACATCAAGGTGCGGCCGGGCCTGGGCGACCAGCTGAGGCGGCGCAAGCCGATCGCGGCGCCGGGCGGCGGGCACGCCGGGCCCGAGCTGAGCCGGAGCTTCGGCACCTTCCAGCTGATGCTGTTCGGCGTCGGCGCGACCGTCGGCACCGGGATCTTCTTCGTGCTCCAGGAGGCGGTGCCCGACGCCGGCCCCGCCGTCGTCGTGGCCTTCCTCGTCGCGGGCGTGGCGGCCGGGCTCTCGGCGATCTGCTACGCCGAGGTCGCCAGCGCGATCCCGGTCAGCGGGTCGACGTACTCCTACGCCTACCACTCGATGGGCGAGCTCGTGGCGATGGTCGTCGCGGCCTGCGTGCTCCTCGAGTACGGCGTCAGCTCGGCCGCGGTGGCGGTGGGGTGGAGCGGCTACTTCAACGAGCTGCTGCAGAACCTCCTCGGCTGGCACCTGCCCGACGCGCTGTCCTACTCGCCGGTCCCCTACGAGGACAACACCACCGGCCTGGTCAACCTGCCGGCCGTCGTGCTCGTCCTCATGTGCATGGTCCTGCTGCTGCGCGGGGCCAGCGAGTCGGCGCGGGTCAACACCGTCATGGTGCTCATCAAGCTCGGCGTGCTCGTGCTCTTCGCCGTCATCGGGTTCACCGCGTTCGAGGCCGACCACTTCGGCGGCTTCTGGGACGCCGGCGCGGCCGGCATCAGTGCCGCCGCAGGCACCATCTTCTTCTCCTTCATCGGCCTCGACGCCGTCTCGACCGCCGGCGAGGAGGTGCGCGACCCGCAGCGCGCCCTCCCGCGGGCGATCATGGGCGCGCTCGTCGTGGTCGTCGCGATCTACGTGCTCGTCGCGGTGGCCGGCGTCGGCGCCCAGCCGACCGAGGAGTTCGAGAGCCCCGAGCAGCAGAGCGCGGGCCTGTCGGTGATCCTGCAGGACATCACCGGCTCCTCCGTGCCCGGCACGATCCTGGCCGCGGGTGCGGTCATCTCGATCTTCTCGGTGACCCTGGTGACCCTCTACGGCCAGACCCGCATCCTGTTCGCGATGGGGCGCGACGGCATGCTGCCCCGGCGCTTCTCCTCGGTGAACCCGCTGACCCTCACCCCGACCTTCAACACCGTCGTCGTCGCGGTCGTGGTGGCCCTCATCGGCGGCTTCGTGCCGGCCGACTACCTGTGGGACACCGTGTCGATCGGCACCCTCATCGCCTTCATCGTCGTCGCCACCGCCGTGCTGGTGCTGCGGCGCACCCAGCCCGACCTCGAGCGGCCGTTCAGGGTCCCGGGCTACCCCGTCACCCCGGTGCTGACCATCGTGGCCTGCGTCTACGTGCTCTCCGGCCTGGCCGCGGTCACCTGGGTCATCTTCGGCACCTGGCTGGCCGTCGTGCTCGGCTTCTACCTGCTGTGGGGCCGCCGCCACGCCGCCCTCGAGCGGGGCGAGGTCGCCGACACGGAGGTGCCCGACGCCGGGGGCCCACGGTGACCATCGTCGTCGGGTACGCCGCCGCCAAGGGTGACGCCGCCCCGCTCCACCTCGGCGCGATGCTGGCCCGCTCGGCCGGCCACGACCTGGTCGTCGTCACCGCGGTGCCCGCGCCCTGGCCGACCCCGCTGGCCCGGGCCGCCGACCGCGAGTTCGAGGCCTGGGCCCGCGACCACGGCGACCGCACCGTCGCCACCGTGACCGGGCTCCTGGCCGAGGTGTGCCCCGACGTGCCCAGCCGCGCGGTGGCCCGTCCCGGCAAGGAGGCCGCGGCCCTGCTCGGCGTGGCCGAGGAGACCGGGGCCGCCCTCGTCGTCGTCGGCTCGGGCGCCGACGGGCCGCTCGGCGGGGTCGTCGTCAGCTCCACCGCCGACCGGCTCCTGCACTCCTCGCCCGTGCCGGTCGCGGTCGCACCGCGCGGGTTCCGGGTGCCGGCCGGGGCCACGGTCACCCGGGCGACCTGCGCGTTCCGCGGCGACGACGCGTCGGGGCAGGTGCTCGAGCGCACCGCCGCGATCTGCCGCGCGGTCGGCGCGGCCCTGCGCGTGGTCACCTTCGCCGTGCGCGGCCGCACGATGTACCCGCCCGAGGTCGACGGCGAGTCCGAGGTGCTCCAGGCCTACGTCGAGCACACCGTCACGGCCCAGCGCGCGGCCGTCGCCGCGCTCGGCGACCTCGCGGGCACCGGGCCGCGGCCGGTCGAGACCGCCGTGGCCACGGGCCGCACCTGGCCCGAGGCCCTCGACGGCGTCGCGTGGGAGCGCACCGACGTGCTCGTCGTGGGCTCCTCGGCGGCCGGGGTGGTGGCGCGGCTGTTCCTCGGCTCCACCGCCACCCGCATCCTGCGGGCCTCGCCCGTCCCGGTGGTCGTGGTGCCCTGACGCGGCGCGGACCGAGGTGGCAGGCTGGGGGCGCACCCGCCCGTCCCGACCACAGTGATCCCCCGGAGGTACGACGACCGATGGCGCGACCGGACCGGTTCCGCGGCCGAGGCCCGACCGACGGCGGCAACGTGCGCCGCGAGCCGCTGCTCCCCGACCTCGCCCCGGCCGCCGAGTCGCTGCCCGGGCTGGCCCGGGTCGCGGCGTCCGCGGCCTGGCACACGGCCGGGTGGGGCGCCCGCACGTCGGCCCGCACCGCGCTGCGCGTGAGCCGGGCCGCGACCAACCGCGACGAGGCCGTGGCGCTGGCCCGCGACGCCGGCGCGGCCATCTCGACCGTCG
Source organism: Nocardioides litoris (assembly GCF_006346315.1). Lineage (GTDB taxonomy): Bacteria > Actinomycetota > Actinomycetes > Propionibacteriales > Nocardioidaceae > Nocardioides > Nocardioides litoris. Next base: position 76,539 of record NZ_VDMR01000005.1, read on the forward strand.
GTGAGATCGCCCGTGCCGCCTCCGCCGGCACCCCCATGGGCAAGGCCCTGGTCAACGCGGGGGCGACCCTCGGCGGCCTGGTGCCCGAGCCGGTCACCGAGGTCATCAACGGCCAGGTCGTGCACGCCTCGACCACCGCCGTGCCCGCCAGGCCGGCCGAGCCGACGCTGCGCGAGCGCGGCCAGGAGCTGCTCAAGCAGTCGCGCGACGTGTGGAGCACCGAGACCGGCCACCCGGCGTTCGAGCGCATCCTCACCGAGCTCGCGCCCGACGAGGCGCGCATCCTCATGCTGCTGCTCAACAACGGCCCGCAGCCCAGCGTCGACGTCCGCACCGGCGGGCCCGTCGGCATGGTCAGCTCGCAGCTGATCGCGCCGGGCCTGACGATGATCGGCCCGCGGGCCGGCTGCCGCTACGTCGACCAGGTGCCGTCCTACCTCAACAACCTCTTCCGGCTCGGGCTGGTCTGGTTCAGCCGCGAGGCGCTGCGCGACCCGATGGAGTACCAGGTCGTCGAGGCCCAGCCCGACGTGCTCGCCGCGATGCACTCGGTGAAGTTCGCCAAGGTCGTGCGCCGCTCCATCCACCTCACGCCCTTCGGCGAGGACTTCTGCCGCACCTGCCTGGTCGAGGAGGTCGACGCCGACGCGACCTTCCCCGAGCACGGCACGCCGGGCGACGGCGAGGCCGTCGGCCCCAACCTCTAGGTCGCGCCCAACCGGGCTCATCTCAATCGGGGGTGTAGGAGTTGGGGTCTGAAGCCGCCGGTCTCGAGCAGGCTTCGGGCGATGTAGTTGGTCAGGTTGCGGAACCCGAGTGCGGAGCCGCGCAGGTGTTCGAGCCGTCCGCTGAGCGCCTCGGTCGGCCCGTTGCTGGTGCCGGGTCGTTCGAAGTAGGCGAGCACGTCAGCGGCTCGCTTCTTCAGGGTCCGGCCCAGGGTGGTGAGCTCGGTGAGCACCTTGGGGACGCCGGCGCTGAGGTCGGTGATCAGCTTCTCCATGAGCTCGCGTCCACGTTGCCGGTCCTCGTGGCGATAGGCGGCGATCATGCGCTGGTAGACACCCCAGGTCGCCTCGACCTCGACGTGAGCGTCATCAACGAACAGCGCGCGTAGCCTGTCGCTCTGCTTGTCGGTGAGCAGGTCCGCGCCGGTGTGCAGCGTGCGCCGCGACTTGTAGAGCGGGTCGTCCCTGAACCCACGGTGCCCGTGGATCGCGAGTTGGACCCGGCGCCGACACCTGTCGAGGGAGTCACCGGCCAGGTGCACGACGTGGAAGGGATCCATCACCGTGACCGCGTCCGGGATCTCCTCTGCAGCGGCGGTCTCGAACCCGGTGAAGCCGTCCATCGCGACCACCTCGACCGCGTCACGGAAGGCGTCGTCGCGGTCGGCGAGCCAGGTCTTGAACGCCGCCTTCGACCGGCCCTCGACCATGTCCAGCAGCCTTGCTGGGCCGGCGCCATCGCGGACCGGGGTGAGGTCGATGATCACGGTGACGTACTTGTCGCCACGCCTGGTGTGGCGCCAGACGTGCTCATCGACGCCAATGACCTTCACGCCCTCAAACCGCGTGGGATCGTTGATCAGCAGCCGCTTGCCCTCAGCCAGGACCGCGTTGTCGGCGGTTTCCCACGCGACCCCGAGTCCCTCGGCGACACGGGCGACGGTGAGGTGTGCGACCACGATCCCTTCCAGCGCCCACCGCAGCCCGGTGCGCGAGAGCTTCGCGCGTGGCTCCGCCGCGGCGCTGGTGTCTTGGCGCCACACGTGTCCGCAGTCGGCACAGCGGTAGCGGCGCACTACAACTTTCAGCACGGTCGGTCGCCAGCCCAGCGGCTCGTGGGCCAACCGCCGGATCACGGTGTCACGAGCAGCGCCTTCGCTGCCGCACCGTCGGCACCACTGATCTGGTGCCACCACGCGGCACGCGAGGACCGCACGATCCGGTTCAAGTCGTTGTCCGGTCACGCTCAGACCGAGGCCGTCGAGTCGAGCGAAGGCGGTGAGGTCAGGGCGGCCGAAGCCGGCCGGCGGGGTAGCGTCGGACACGTCGAGGTCTTTCGGATGGATGGCGTAGGAACCTCCGTCGTTGGGAGAGCTCGACGACTATCTGCGGACCGACGCGCCCGGCCGACCTACACCGTCATCCGAGAAGACCCCTGAAACGTCTTCGACGACGACGGGACCGGCGAGGAGGAGGGCGCGGTGAGCTAAAGGAATGGAGCTTGCTCGGCTTCGACGCCGCCGCAAGCTCCGGTGAAACGGTCCGGTACTGGTCGGTCGTCGTCGGTCACCACCGGATGGCGGCGTCCCCCACGCTCGGCGTTTGCGCAGGTCAGCGGCTCGTTCGCCCAGTGGGCGCATCAAGCGATAGACGCAGAGCCGACGTGATTAGGTCGTCGATTCGTTTCCGACAGGCGGCTCCGGCGAACAGCCCCTGACCTGCGCAAACGCAGGGCAGGGGCGGTTCGGTTCTGGTGGTCGCGCGATGCGCTGGCCTCACGGCTCTGCCCGACACCGACGTCGCTCTCCTCTGCGACGGACCCCTCGCCGGCTAAGCGCTCGCGGCCGGCATCCTTTCCGTGTGCCGATAGGCCTCGCACCGCTCGGCAACGCAGCGTGGCGTTGCGTCGCGACCTGGCGACGGCTCGGCGGGGCGCGATCGTCTCGTGCGTTGGCGGACTACGGGAGCTTGGACGCGAGGACGTCGGCCGCCAGGATCTCGGGTGCTGCGCCGAGGAGGTGCTGGTTGGCCGTCAGGGCTGCGACGATGGCGCCGTTGGCGTGGGCGTCGCGAGCGGCCTCGTCGGGGAATGCATCGAAGATCCAGAAGGTGTCGGCGTGGGTCCTGACCGCGAACCAGACAATCGTTCCTACTTCTTCGTTGGCGAGCGCGACAGCGCCGGCGAGCAGATCGGCGAGCGCGTCGTGCTGTCCATCGGCCGCGACGATCTTGGCGACGAAGGCATACGGAAGTGATGCGGGTGTGGACATGAGGGGTTCTCCTAGGTGTCGAGGTTTCTTGGTGAAGCGAGTTCAGCGTATGGCGAGCAAGGGCATGTGAGAAGTGGCGTATACGGCAGTGTTGCTATTGTCCGCGCCATGCGTATCGGACTGATCGCGATCGACGGCTGCTTCGGTTCGGCGGTCGCGTCGGTCATCGACATCGTGCGGGTGGCCGACGGAGCCCGCGGCGATGTCGACCCGCGGATCGACCCGATCGAACTCGCCATCCTCGGACCGAAACGGCGAGTGACCACGACGGCATCGATGACCCTGTCGGTGGACCACCCGCTGTCGGAGTCCGCAGAGTTCGACGTGGTCGTCGTCCCTGCGCTTGGAACCCTCACGGCCGCCGCTACCAACGACGCCCTCCAGAGCCGAGATGCTCGTTCGGTCATCGCCTCGCTCGGGCGCCTCGACGACGCGACCACCCGGATCGCCGCGGCGTGCACCGGCGTATTCGCTGTCGCCGAGACCGGACGGATGCATCATCGGCGGGCGACGACCAGCTGGTTCCTGGGGCCGGAGTTCCTGAAGCGCTATCCGACCGTCGCCCTCGATCTCGACACCATGGTCGTGGTCGACGGGAACCTCGTCACCGCCGGCGCCGCCTTCGCCCACATCGACCTCGCGCTCTCACTTGTGCGATCGATCAGCCCCGACCTGGCCCAACATGTCGCCAAGCTCCTCATCATCGACGAGCGCCCGTCGCAGGCGGCCTTCGTCGCCTACGAACATCTCCGGCACGAGGACCCGATCGTCGTCGAGTTCGAACGCTTCGTGCGCGCCCGCCTGGACGAACCGTTCAACGTCGCCTTCGTCGCGCAGTCGCTCGGCACCAGCCGGCGCACCCTCGAACGACGAGTCCGTGCGGCGCTCAACCTCACTCCGCTCGGCTTCGCCCAACGGCTTCGCATCGAACGAGCTCGGCACCTCTCAGCAACCACGGACCTCACCTCCGCCGAGATCGCGCTACGGGTCGGCTACGCGAACGCCGAGACTCTGCGCTCCCTCCTGCGCAGGGAGCGACGCCGTTCCTGACCTATCGCCATGCCTGTAGCCGGTGTCCTAGCGCTCGACTGGAACCACCTCTCAGCACGTCGCGTCGACGCCCCTGCGTCGCCCCTGGACGACCCACTCGACACGCCCGCAGCACAGGCCATGTGACGTGCCCCGGCTTCCCGGACGGTCGGGGTCGGGTGGCTGTGATGTCGCTGCGTTCTCGTCGAGGGGGTCAGCAGACTCGATCAGGGTCGATTGGGATGAGACGCGAAGGCGGTCAGGTCAGGGCGGCCGAAGCCGGCCGGCGGGGTAGCGTCGGTCACGTCGAGGTCTTTCGGATGGATGGCGTAGGAACCTCCATCGTCGGAAAACCTCAACGTCTATCTGCGGACCGACGCGCCCGGCCGACCTACACCCTCATCTGGGAAGAGCCCCCAACCGATCGGTGTCCTCGACCCGTCTGCTCACGACGGACCGGCAGAGGGGAGGCGCTCGTGGCACGCGGGCACGACGGGGAGCTCCGGGCGTTCGCCGCCTCGGCGCTGGCGCCGCTGCGCTCCACCGGCTACCTGCTGTGCGGTGACCGGCACCGCGCCGAGGACGCCGCCCAGGAGGCACTGGTCCGGCTCTACCAGGCCTGGCCGCGGATCGAGCGCCGCGAGGGCCTGCTGGCCCACGCCCGCCGCACCACGGTGCGGATCCTGGTCGACGAGTCCCGCCGGGCCTGGCACCGCCGCGAGCGCGGTGGCGACCCGGCCGCTCAGAGAAGGACTGCGCCATGGTCACCCTCACCGTGCTGCTGTGGGAGCGGCGCCGGCGAGCCGAGGCCGAGGCGGTCGGACGACGCGGCACGTCGCCGCGCCCCCGAGGCCGACGTGCCCGTCGTACGCCGGTAGCGCGGAGCGCGGTTCAGTCGCCGGACGGGACGGTCGCGGTGATGACCGTGCCGTCGGCGCGGCGGGTGCCGGCGGGGTTGGGCGGCTCGCCCTCGATGCGCGGGCCGTGGCCGTCGAGGGCGACGGTGACGGGGGTGCCGGGGGAGACGGTGACGGGCTCGCCGCGGACCCGGAAGGTGAGCGAGCCGGTGCCGTCCTCGACGAGCAGCTCGAGCTCGTCCTCGCGCACCGTGACCCGGACGCGGGTGCCACGCAGGGTCAGCCGGAAGACCAGGGCGTCCCAGCCGTCGGGCAGGCGCGGGTCGAGGTGCCACTGGCCGCGGTCGACGTCGCGGAAGCCGCCGAAGCCGGCGACGAGCGCGTTCCAGACGCCGCCGGTGGAGGCCACGTGCACGCCGTCGGAGGTGTTGGCGTGGCGGTCGGCCAGGTCGACGAACAGGGCGGCGTGGAAGTAGCGCAGCGCGAGGTCGTGGTAGCCGACCTCGGCGGCGATGATCGCCTGCACCACGGCCGAGAGCGTGGAGTCGCCGGTGGTGATCGGGTCGTAGTACTCGAAGTCGGCCTTCTTCTGCTCCAGGGTGAACTCGTCGCCGCGCAGGTAGAGCGCGAGCACCACGTCGGCCTGCTTGAGCACCTGGAAGCGGTAGATGACCAGCGGGTGGTAGTGCAGCAGCAGCGGCCGGTTCGCCACCGGCGTGTTGCCGAGGTCCCACATCTCGCGCTCGAGGAAGTGCGCGTCCTGCGGGTGGATGCCGAGGTGGTCGTCGAAGGGGATGAACATCCCGTCGGCGCACCGCTCCCACTCCGCGACCTCGCCGTCGCGCAGGCCCACACGGGCCTTCATCTCGAGGTAGTTGTCGTGACGGTTCTCCTCGACGAACCGCACCGCCTCGGCCGCCCGGCGCAGGTTGTAGCGCGCCATCACGTTCGTGTAGAGGTTGTCGTTGACGACGGTCGTGTACTCGTCGGGCCCGGTGACGCCGTGGATGTGGAACGTCCCGCCCGCCTCGTCGCGCCAGAACCCGAGGTCGGCCCACAGGCGAGCGGTCTCGATGAGCACGTCCACCGCGCTGCGGTCGAGGAACTCGTAGTCGCCCGTCGCGCCGACGTACTGGCTGAGCGCGAAGGCGATGTCGGCGTCGATGTGGTACTGCGCGGTGCCGGCCGCGTAGTAGGCCGAGGCCTCCTCGCCGTTGATGGTGCGCCAGGCGTAGAGCGCGCCGCGCTGGGCCAGCTGGCGGGCCCGGCGCCGGGCCGACTCGAGGAGGCTGTGCCGGAAGCGCAGCGCGTTGCGGGCCGCCCACGGGTTGGTGAAGGTCAGGAACGGCATCACGTAGATCTCGGTGTCCCAGAAGTAGTGGCCGCCGTACCCCGACCCGGTCACCCCCTTGGCCGGGACGCCCTGCCCGTCGGCGCGCGCGGCGGCCTGGGCGAGCTGGAAGACGTTCCACCGCACGGCCTGCTGCAGTGCCGGCTGGCCGAGGATCTGCACGTCGCTGCGCGCCCAGAAGTCGTCGAGCCAGTCGCGCTGCTCCTCGCGGAGGTCGTCGAGGCCGTAGCGGCGGACCCGGTCGAGGGTGCGCTCGCAGCGGTCGAGCAGCTCGCGGGTCGGCACCACGCGGGCGGTGTGCACCGCGACGGTCTTGGTGAGCCGGATCGTGTGGCCGGGGTGGGCGTCGACGAGGTACGTCGCCCGCAGCAGGTCGTCGCCGCGCTCGACGTCGCGGTGCACGGGGTCCTGGCACTCGAGGTCGTGGTCGACGGCCATCGCGATGGTCATCCCGGAGTTGGCGCACTTGTAGCGCAGCGCCATCCGGTCCTCGGGCCAGTCGTCGGGGATGCTGTCCTGGTCGTGCTGGGGCTGCAGCACCCGGTGGGCGAAGCTCTCGGCCTTGCGGGGGTCGAACCCGGCGGCGGCCTTGGCCATCTCCACCGACGCGCCGCGGTCGGCGTCCTGGCGGTTGATGACCTGGGAGCTGAGGATGACCGGCGCGCCCTCGTCGAGCAGCGTCACCTCGTAGGTGATGACCGCGACGTGGCGCTGGGTGAAGGAGACCATCCGGGTGCTGTCGACCTGCACCCGCTTGCCGCTCGGCGTGCGCCACACGACGTGGCGCGACAGCACGCCCGTGCGCAGGTCGAGGGTGCGCTCGTACTCGACCAGGTCGGCCGTCGACAGCTCGAGCGGCTCGTCGTCGACGTACACGCGGATGACCTTGGGGTCGGGCGCGTTGACGATCGTCTGGCCGACCTTGGCGAACCCGAACGCCTCCTCGGCGTGCTGGATCGGCCAGGTCTCGTGGAACCCGTTGACGAAGGTGCCGTTGCTGGCGAAGTCGCGGCTCTCCTCGTAGTTGCCGCGCAGGCCGAGGTAGCCGTTGCCGACGCTGAAGATCGACTCCGTCGTGCCGAGGTCGGTCGGGTCGAAGCGCGTCTCGACCAGCCTCCACTCCTCGACCGGGAAACGGGTGCGGTCGAGCGGGTCGACCGCCTGCGGCGCGACGTGGCTGGCGCCGTGGCGCTCCTCCAGGAGCGGGTCGACGGTGCTCACGCCTCACCCAGCAGCTCGGCCAGGTCGGAGACGACGACCTCGGCCCCGGCCCTGGTGAGCGCGTCGTGGCCCGCTCCCCGGTCGACCCCGACGACCAGCGCGAAGTCGCCGGCCGCGCCCGCGGCGACGCCGTTGATCGCGTCCTCGACCACCACCGACCGGCCCTCCTCCACGCCCAGCTCGCGGGCCGCCTCCTGGTAGGTGTCTGGGGCGGGCTTGCCCGCGAGGCCCCGCTCGGCCGCAACGCCGCCGTGCACGACGACGGAGAAGTAGTCGGTCACCCCGGCGGTCTCGAGCACGTCGGGGGCGTTCTTCGACGACGACACGATCGCCATCGGGGTGCCCGCCTCCCGCAGCCGGTCGAGCAGCCGCCGCGACCCGGGGTAGGCCTCGACGCCCTCGTCGCGCAGCACCTGCCCGAACGCGTCGTTCTTGCGGTTGCCCAGCCCGCACACCGTCTCCTCGCCGACCGGCTGGTCGGCCGGGTCGCCCGGGTCGCCCTGCGGCAGCTCGATCCCGCGCGAGGCCAGGAAGTCGCGCACCCCGTCGTAGCGGGGCTTGCCATCGACGTGCTCGAAGTAGTCGGCGTCGGTGTAGGGCGCCTGCCCCTTGCGCGTCTCGAGGAAGTCGTTGAACATCTGCGCCCACGCCCGCATGTGGACCTCGGCGGTCGGCGTGATCACGCCGTCGAGGTCGAAGAGGACAGCGCCGTACGTCGTCAGGTCGACGGTCATGACCTCGACCCTAGTGACCGCGCAGGCCCCGGCCTACGTGATGCACGCCTCGGCGCCAGCAGGCCTCAGGCCGTGAGGGCGCGTGCGAGGGCGGCCGCGGTGGCCTCGTCGGCCAGGGCGGCGAAGGTGGCGCCGCCGGCGAGGACGACCTCGACCCGGTGGGTCGGGCCGTCGCCGTCGGACTCGGCGAGGGTGACGTGGTCGATGCGGGCCCGGGCGGCGACGACGCGGGAGCCGGACGACTCGCGCACGACCAGCCGGCGGTCGGTGGCCACCAGGACGAGGTCGTCACCGGCGGTCGCGACGACCTGCTCGCCGTCGGCGAGGAGGGGGCGGGCCCAGTCAGGGGTCGCGGTGGCGCCGGGGGTGGCGGACGCCTGCCCGGGCTGGGCGGCCTGGGCGGCCTGAGACGGCTGCGACGACGGGGACGACGGGGAGGCCTGCGCGGACGACGAGGTGGAGCTCCACGACCCCGGGCCCACCGTCGGCTCGCCGTGGGCGGGGGAGGCGGCGTGCTGCCCAGCGTAGGCGTCGTACGACGGCTGGTGCTGCTGGCCCTGCTGGCCGTGCTGGTGCTGCTGGCCGGCCTGGCCCTGCTGCGCGGCCTGCCCGGGGGCGGGCGGGAGCGGGTCGTTGCTGACCTGGCCCTGGTCGGAGACGTGGTCGGTCCACGATGCTCCGTCCCAGTAGCGCAGCTCGTGTCGTCCGCCGGGGTCAGGGTGCCAGGCCGCGTCCATGGGTCCAGGGTGGCAGGTCGGGCGTGACGGCGTGCGGCAGGATCACGGACGTGGACGACCAGGCGGGCCGCACGGCGCCGGACGAGGCGGCGCGCGAGCTGGTGCTGGAGCGGTTCCCGCAGGACGGCGACGTCCGACCTCGACCTGGTCGGCTGGTCGCCTGCGCCGACGGGGTGCTCGACGCGGTCGGTGGCCGGCTCCGGGCGGGCTTCACGAGGACTGCCCCCGCAGTCGACCAGGCCGCCGCCCAGGCCGCCGCCCAGGCCGCCGCTCAGGCGGCCGGCAGCGTGATGGTGAAGACGGACCCGCCCTCGGGGAGCGGGGCGTAGGTCACCGCGCCCCCCTGGGCCTGCGCGAGGGTGCGGACGACGTACAGCCCGAGCCCGGTGCCGGTGGCCACGGCGCCCTGGGCGCGCGCGAACTCCGAGAACAACCGTCCGGCGAACTCGGGCGGGACGCCGTCGCCGTGGTCGACCACGTCGATCGCGACCTGCGCGCCGTGCGGCCGCACGTGCACGGTGTAGGGCTCGGCGCCGTACTTGTGGGCGTTGCTCAGCAGGTTGGTCACCATCTGCTCGAGCCGGAGGGGGTCGGCCCGCACCTTGCGGGAGTCGTCGACGACGACGTCGACGTCCCACCGGTCGTCGACGGCGCCCTGGACGACGACGCGGGGGTCGACGTCCTGGACGTCGACGCGCAGCGTGCCGCGCTGGATCTGGGCGGTGGTGAGCAGGTCGGCGGTGATCCGGTCGAGGATGCGCGCCTGGCGGGCCACGGAGCCGAGGAGGCGCTGGTTCTGCTCCGGCGTGACGCCCTCGCCGCCCTCCCACGACAGCGTCTCGGCGATGCCGCACAGCACCGCGACCGGGCCGCGCACCTCGTGGGCGGTGGTCGCGATCGCGCGGCGCAGCAGGCCGACGTCCTCGGCCGTGGAGTCGAGGTAGACGATCACCGACCAACCCGTACGACGCAGCGAGGCCTTGACCCGCCCGCCCGGCACCGAGGTCTCGAACGTCGCATCGGCGTCGAGCCGGTGGAAGGAGACGAGGGCGGCCAGCTCGGGCGCCACCGCGCTGAGGGGGGTCCCCGGCGTGTCGGTGCCGACCAGCCGGGCGCCGACGGGGTTGACGTGCACCACCCGGAACATCGGCTCGTCGGCCACCTCCACGACGCCGTACGGCGCCATGCGGAGCACCTCGAAGGCCGAGGCCGCGCCCTCCGGCACGACCGGGCCCGCGTCGGGCCCGGGGCCGCTGGCGACACCGCGACCGCCGGCCCCGGCCGCGGCGCCGGCGACCTCGGACGGGGCGTCGAGCAGGTCGGCGTGCGGGACGGCGGGGTCCGGGTCGGAGGCCGGGACGACGGTCAACCCGCGGACGGGGCGGCGCGCGTCGCCCGCGATGTCGCGGACGTAGTCGAGGATGGTGTTGAGCGGGGCCCCCTTCTGGACGTACCCGTCGGCCCCGGCGGCGACGGCCCGGGCCGACATCTGCTGGGCGCCGAACCCCGACAGCACGACGATCTTGGCCTGCGGGCACAGCCGGCGGATCGAGGGCAGCGCCTCGATGCCGTCCTTGACCGGCATGGCCAGGTCGAGCAGCACGACGTCGGGCCGGTGCAGCCGGACGGCGTCGATGCCCTGGGCGCCGTCGCCGGCCTCGCCGACGACCTCGAACCCGCCGCGGGTCAGCGCGATCCGCAGCAGGTCACGCAGGTCGGGGGTGTCGTCGATGATGACGACCGTCAGCGGCTGCGTGCGCGGCTCGGGCCTCATCCGCGGTCACCACCCGGTGGGGCGCCGTCGACCGCTCCCTCGACCGTCGCGGCCGAGCTGCGGAGCAGCTTGATCGAGAAGTGCTCGCTGCCCAGCAGGTCGGTGATCATCCGGCTCGCGGACGCGATCGAGCTGTCGAGGGCCTCGCGGGCCCGGTCGACGTCGTCGAGGTCGAGGGCCATCTTGGACACCACCAGGCCTTGCAGCACGGAGTCGTTGAGCTCCAGGGCCTGCTGCTCGCGCTTGCGCAGGTCCTCGAAGAGCGCGGCGCCCTTGACCATCGAGGCGTAGCTGCGGCGCAGCGACCAGTAGTACAGCGCCACGGCGGCGCCGACGATGTCCCACACGGTCAGGGGCCAGCCCCACGCCGCCCGCATGGCCAGCCCCCGCTCGTCACCGGCGACGAACGTCGGCATCAGCATGTGCACGGCGTGGGTGCCGTGGTGGACGGCACAGGTGAAGAAGATCGCCGCGGTCGCGGCCCCGAGGGGGTTGGAGCGCAGCTGTCCGCTGCGCGCGAGGGGGACGACGATCGCGAAGCTGATCAACAGGTACGCGACCATGATGGTGGCGTTGGCCGCCATCCCGATCTGCCAGGTCATGAGGGGTCCTGCCGGTGTGGGGGTGGGGGGCCGCGCACAGGGTCGTGCGCGGGGTCATGAGGGCGCTCCGAGGAGCGACAGCAGGGCCAGCGAGACGCCGGCCGCGCCGACCGCGGCCCGGACGGCGGGGTGCCAGCCCCACCATCCCGCCGTGTGCCGGGGGAGCGGACCGCCCTCGGCCGCGGCCACCGCCCGCAGGCAGGCCGCGGCGGCGAGGAGCTCCCAGGCGACGCAGACGACGTCCCAGGGGCCGACCGGGTGCCGGGTCGCGAGCGGCTCCCACGGCAGGCCGGTGGTGCGGCTGGCCAGCCACGTCGCGACCATCGCCAGCTGCAGCACCACGCCGGCGCGCAGCAGGCCCACGGTCGGGCGCTGGGCCAGGGCGGCCCAGGCCAGCTGGGTCGCGGCCGCGAGGAGGAAGAGCAGGCCGAGCGCGGCCTGCTCGCGCAGGTGGGGCGGCGCCACCGCGGCGTGCACGCCCGCAGCGGCGGCCGAGGCCACCACGGCCAGCGGCACGTGCAGCGTCCCGACCCGGCCGGGTCCCGTCCGCGGCGCTGTGGCGGACGGGCCCGGCGCGGCCGGGTCCGAGAGCGGGCCCAGCGGGAGCCCGGGGGCGCCGGCGGTGACGGCCGCCCGCAGTGCGTCGACGCGGTGACGGTGCTCGTCGGCCACCGGCGCAGGAGCCGCTCCCAGCCGGGCGAGGGCGTGCGGCACCAGCAGCGCGGCCAGGCCCCACAGGCCCAGCAGCACCATCAGCACGTGCAGTCCGTGCGCGAGCAGGCTCGCGCCGACCGCGGCCGACATCGCTGTCACCGCGTCCCTTCCCTCCGGCAGGGTCTCCCTCCGCGCCACCCTCCCCGGTGGCGTGGTCCCGGGGTCGACGGTAGGGCGCCCCCACGCCGCTCCGCGGGGTTTTCCGCCGAAATCACCCCCGCGGGCATGCATGAGGCAGACTTGAGCGGAACAGGCTCAACTTTGTTGACGTTGCACCTGTCGACGCATCCGTTCCACCTCCGCAGGAGTGCCCATGTCCCAGTTCTCGGCCGAGAAGTTCACGACCCGCAGCCGCGAGGCCATCGAGGCCGCCCAGCTGGCGGCCACGACGTCGGGCCACAGCGCGACCGAGCCGCTCCACCTGCTGGTCGCGCTGCTGCGCGACCCCGAGGGCGCCGCCCGCACCCTCGTCACCAAGTCCGGCATCGACGCCGGACCGCTCGCCGCGGCCGCCGAGTCGGCCCTGGCCTCGTTGCCGCGCGCCAGCGGCTCCACCGTCAAGACCCCCACGGCCTCGCCCGCGCTCACCCGGGTGCTGGCGGGCGCCATCGACCTCGCCGCCTCCCTCAAGGACGACTACGTCGCCACCGAGCACCTCCTCATCGCGCTCGCCGGCACCGAGTCCCCGGCCCAGCGGCTGCTGGCCGACGCCGGGCTGACCGAGCAGGGCCTGCGCGAGGGACTGACCGCCTTCCGCGGCAACCGGCGCGTGACCAGCCAGGACGCGGAGTCGACCTACGAGGCGCTGGAGAAGTACTCCGTCGACCTCACCCAGCTGGCCGAGGAGGGCGCGCTCGACCCGGTCATCGGCCGGGACAGCGAGATCCGCCGCGTGGTGCAGGTGCTCTCGCGTCGTACGAAGAACAACCCGGTGCTGATCGGCGAGCCCGGCGTCGGCAAGACCGCCGTGGTCGAGGGCCTGGCCCAGCGCGTGGTCGACGGCGACGTGCCCGACAGCCTCAAGGGTCGCCGGGTGCTCAGCCTCGACCTGGCCGCGATGGTGGCCGGCGCGAAGTACCGCGGCGAGTTCGAGGAGCGCCTCAAGGCCGTCCTGGAGGAGATCAAGGACGCCGGTGGCCAGGTCATCACGTTCATCGACGAGCTGCACACCGTCGTCGGCGCGGGCGCCGGCGGCGACTCCGCCATGGACGCGGGCAACATGCTCAAGCCGATGCTGGCCCGCGGCGAGCTGCACATGATCGGCGCGACGACGCTCGACGAGTACCGCGAGCGCGTCGAGAAGGACCCCGCGCTCGAGCGCCGCTTCCAGCAGGTCTTCGTGGGCGAGCCGTCGGTCGAGGACACCATCCAGATCCTGCGCGGCATCCGGGAGAAGTACGAGGCGCACCACAAGGTCCGCATCACCGACGCCGCCCTGGTCGCCGCGGCCACCCTGTCCGACCGCTACATCACCGGCCGCCAGCTGCCCGACAAGGCCATCGACCTCGTCGACGAGGCCAGCTCGCGGCTGAAGATGGAGATCGAGTCGTCCCCGGAGGAGATCGACCAGCTCCGCCGCCAGGTCGACCGGCTCAAGATGGAGGAGTTCGCCCTCGACAAGGAGGACGACGCCGCCTCGGTCGAACGGCTGGCGGTGCTGCGCGCCGACCTGGCCGACAAGGAGGAAGAGCTGCGCTCCCTCGAGGCCCGCTGGGAGCGCGAGAAGGCCTCCCGCGAGGGCGAGGGCGAGCTGCGCGTGCAGCTCGACGAGCTGCGCATCGAGGCCGACCGACTGCAGCGCATCGGTGACTTCGAGAAGGCCAGCGAGATCCTCTACGGCCGGATCCCCGCCCTGGAGAAGCAGATCGCCGAGGCCGAGGCAACCGAGGCCGAGACCGAGGTCGACCCGCTGGTCGGCGAGGCCGTCGGCGCCGAGCAGATCGCCGACGTCGTCGAGGCCTGGACCGGCATCCCGACCGGCCGGATGCTCGAGGGCGAGACGGCCAAGCTGCTGCGCATGGAGGACGTCATCGGTGAGCGCCTGATCGGGCAGCGCGACGCCGTGGTCGCGGTCAGCGACGCCGTGCGCCGCTCGCGGGCCGGCATCGCCGACCCGGACCGCCCCACCGGCTCGTTCCTGTTCCTCGGCCCCACGGGCACGGGCAAGACCGAGCTGGCCAAGTCGCTGGCCGACTTCCTCTTCGACGACGAGCGCGCGATCGTGCGCATCGACATGAGCGAGTACTCCGAGAAGCACTCGGTCGCCCGCCTCGTCGGCGCCCCTCCCGGCTACGTCGGGTACGACGAGGGCGGCCAGCTCACCGAGGCCGTGCGCCGTCGCCCCTACAGCGTCGTCCTCCTCGACGAGGTCGAGAAGGCCCACCCCGAGGTCTTCGACATCCTGCTGCAGGTGCTCGACGACGGCCGGCTGACCGACGGCCAGGGCCGCACGGTCGACTTCCGCAACACGCTGCTCATCCTGACCAGCAACCTCGGCGCGACCTACCTGATCGACCCGCTGCTCGACCCGGACAAGAAGAAGGACTCCGTGCTGGCCACGGTCCGGCAGAGCTTCAAGCCCGAGTTCCTCAACCGGCTCGACGAGATCGTCGTCTTCGAGGCGTTGACGCAGGAGGCGCTGACCCACATCGTCGACATCCAGCTCGGCCTGCTCGGCAAGCGCCTCGCCGCCCGCCGGGTCGGCGTGGACGTCACCGAGGCGGCCAAGCGGTGGCTCGCCGAGACCGGCTACGACCCGGCGTACGGCGCCCGGCCGCTGCGGCGGCTCATCCAGAGCGCGATCGGCGACCCGCTGGCCAAGGCCCTCATCGGCGGCCAGGTCGCCGACGGCGCCACGGTCACGGTCGACCTGGCGCCCGAGGGCGGGGGCCTGACCCTCTCCGCCTGACCCGCTCCGCCTGACCCCAGCGCTGACCCGTCGTGGATCCACGACGGGTCAGTGTCGGTGCACACCCCTCTGGGAGACTGCTCGGCATGGCCGACAAGCGACTGCCGCGCCCCCCGCAGGTGACGTTGTGCGGTGGGGCGATCCTCGCGGGATCGGTCTTCATCGTGCTCATGGCGTTCCAGGAGATGGCGGGGCTCGGCTCGATCGAGGCCCAGGAGGCGGCCCGCGAGTTCGTCTCGACCCCACCCGGTGACGGCCTCGGCATCGACGCCGACCAGGTGCAGTCGCTCCTGCGGGTGCTCGCGGTCGTCGCCGGCGGCGCGGGCATGGCGGCGGCGATCCTGGGCTGGCAGGTGCTCCAGCGCCAGCGCAGCGCCCGCCTCGCCCTGAGCATCCTGGCGCCGCTCCTCGTCGCCACGGCGGTCCCGGCCGCCGACGTCGTCCCGATCATCGTCGCCGTCGCGGTGACGATGCTGTGGTTCCAGCCGGCCCGCGACTGGTTCGCCGGGCGCGAGGCGCCCCGGCCCGCCGCCCTCGCCACCCCCTCGACGGCATCCCCGACCAGCCCGACCAGCCCGACCAGCCCGACCAGCCCGACCAGCCCGACCAGCCCGACCAGCCCGACCAGCCCATCCACTCCTGCCGCCCCGACGTCGGCCCCCGCTGGCCAGGCGTGGCCGCCCCCGCCCCCGGGCGCCACCGGGGGCGCGACCGCCCCCGACCCCACCCGGCGCCCGTCCCAGGTGGTCGCGGCGGCGGTCGTGACGATCTCCTGCTCCGCCGCGGTCGCGGTGGCCATGCTCACCGCCGCGCTGGGCGCGATCGCCGACCGTTCCGCGCTCGAGGAGCAGGTGCGCGACGAGATCGCCCGCAACCGGATGTACGCCGAGCTCGAGCCCGGCCCGGTCGTCGTCGCCGTGCTGGCCATGCTCGGGGTCTTCGCGGTGTGGGCCGTGGTGGCCATCGTGCTGGCCGTGCGCACCCTGCGCGGCAGCAACGCCGCCCGCATCGGCCTGGTCGTCTCCTCCTTCGCGGCCGCGGCGGCCAGCCTCATCGGCCTCCTGCTCGTCGTCCCGCTGGTGGTCGGGGTCGCCGCCGTCTGGGTCGCCGTCGTGCTGCTGCGCGGCGAGGTCGTGCACTGGTTCACCGGCCACCGGGTCCCGGCCTGGCAGCAGCACCAGCAGCACCAGCAGCAGGGCCACCAGCAGCAGGGTCACCAGCAGGGGCCGCCGCCCCCGCCGCCCGGCGCCTGACCGACGCCCAGGCTCCGCCGCTCGTTGGCGACCCGTTCACCGACCGGTCGCCGCTTGCCCCGAGGCTCCTCTCGCTCCACCCCGGCCCGACCTCCTGTGCCGACTCGGCGGCCCCCTGAGCCTGAGGAACCCACGTGCGCGCACCACGCCGTCCTGTCCTGCCCACCCTGCTCGCGACGGCCCTGGCCGGCGCGACCCTCGCCGTCGTCGGTGGCGTCGGCGTGGCTGCGCCCGCCTCGGCCGCGGTCACCGACCTGCGGATCAACGAGGTCGAGTCGAGCGGCGGCACGCCGGTCGACTGGATCGAGCTGGTCAACACCGGCACGCAGCCGGTCGACGCGAGCGGCCTGCGCCTGAAGGACAACGACGACTCCCGCACCCTCGCCATCCCGGACGGCACCACGATCGCCCCGGGCGCCTTCTACGCGATCGACGTCGACGTGCCCGGTGGCTTCGGCCTCGGCTCGGCCGACTCCGCCCGGTTGCTCGAGAGCGACGGCACGACGTTGATCGACAGCCACATCTGGACCGCGCACGCCACCGGCACGACCTACGGCCGCTGCCCCGACGGCACCGGCGCGTTCCGCACCACCACGTCCTCGACCAAGGGCGCGGCCAACGACTGCTCGTCGCTGCTGAAGATCAACGAGGTCGAGTCCGACGGCGGCACGCCCGGCGACTGGGTCGAGCTGGTCAACACCGGCGCCGCGGCGTACGACGCCAGCGGGTTGCGCCTGCGGGACAGCGACGACAGCCACAGCCTGGCCCTGCCCGCCGGCACCACGGTCGCCGGCGGTGGCGGGCTGCTGGTCGTCGACGTCGACAGCGTCGGGGGCGGGTTCGGCCTGGGCGCCTCCGACAGCGTGCGGCTCCACGCCGCCGACGGCACCACGCTGCTGGACTCCTACACGTGGACCAGCCACGCCCCGACGTCGTACGGGCGCTGCCCCAGCGGCACCGGGCCGTTCGCCACCACCCAGCGACCCACCCGGGGCGCGGCCAACCTCTGCCCGGGCGACATCGACGCCCAGCCCTGGCCGGGCGGCCCGTCGGTCACCACGGCCGACCCGCAGGGCACCTTCGCCTCCAACCTGAGCGGCCTGGCCTACGAGCCCAGCGGCACCAGGGCCCCGGGCACCCTGTGGGCGGTCCGCAACGGGGCCGGTGCGCTGTTCCGCCTCGCGCCGACCGGCGACGGCGGGTACGCCCCGGCGAGCGACCGGCCCACGGGCCAGCTGCTCCGCTACGCCGACGGCACCGGTGACGTCGACGCCGAGGGCCTCACCTTCACCGCGGCCGGCCCGGCCGGCGGGGCGTACGTCGCCTCGGAGCGCAACAACAGCGTCAGCGGCACCAGCCGCCCCGCCGTGCTGCGCTACGAGACCACCGGCACCGGCACCGACCTGCGTCCGACCAACGACTGGGACCTCTCCGCCGACCTCCCCGGCCTCGGCGCCAACGCCGGCCTCGAGGCCATCGCCTGGGTGCCCGACTCCTACCTCGTGGCCCGCGGCCTGCGGGACCAGGCCACCGGCGCCGCCTACGACCCGTCGCGCTACGCCGGCCACGGCACCGGCCTGTTCCTCGTCGGCGTCGAGCAGACGGGCCAGGTCATCGCCTACGCCCTCGACCAGCGCAGCAACGCCTTCACCCGGGTGACCTCCTTCGCCAGCGGCTTCAAGGCCGTCATGGAGCTGCACTGGGAGGCCGGCGCCCAGCGGCTGTGGGTCGTCTGCGACGACACCTGCGCCGGCCGGTCGGGCCTGTTCGAG
The DNA here is from genome assembly GCF_006346315.1 of Nocardioides litoris. GTDB lineage: Bacteria > Actinomycetota > Actinomycetes > Propionibacteriales > Nocardioidaceae > Nocardioides > Nocardioides litoris. The sequence goes on from NZ_VDMR01000005.1 coordinate 94,486, forward strand.
GTCAAGGACGGCGCCTTCGCCGCCACCCGGTACGTCGAGCGCCCCGCCGGCATGCCCGACCTCAACAACGAGGGCTTCACCACCACCCCCGATGCCGAGTGCGTCGACGGCCTGAAGCCCGTCTTCTGGTCCGACGACGCCAGCACCGGCGGCCACGCGCTGCGCCGCGGCACCCTGACGTGCTCGGCCACCCCCGCGGCCTCCACCACCACGCTGGTCGTCCGGCCCGCCGTGCTGCGGGCCACCGTGGCCCCCACCGCCGAGGGCGCGGCCCCGGTCACCGGTGAGGTCGCCTTCACCGTCGACGGCACCGCGGTCGGCACGGCGCCGCTCGTCGGCGGCGTGGCGACGCTCGCCCACACGGTCCCGCCCGGCGCCACCCGCACCGTCGTCGCGACGTACGCCGGCAGCGAGGTGCTCGCGGGCAGCGCGGCCACCGTGCAGCGCCAGGACCCGCTGGCCCGCTTCGTGCTGTCCTCCGAGGTGCCGCCGACCGCGGAGGGCTGGTGGAGCGAGCCGGTGACGGTGACCTTCACCTGCACCCCGCAGGGCTCGCCGGTGACCTGCCCCGAGCCCGTCGTGCTCGACCGCTCCGACGAGAGCGCCGGGGTCACCCGCACCGTGACCGCCGAGGACGGCGGCGCGACCACCGTGGTCGTCGACGACGTGATGGTCGACCTCGACGACCCGACGGTGCGCATCACCGGCGTCCGCCCCGGCGCGACCTACCCGCTCGCCGCGCCCACCCCGCGCTGCGTCGCCTCCGACGCCCTGTCGGGCGTCGCGTCCTGCGACCTCGAGGTCGTCCGCCGCGGCCTGGTCACCACCGTGACGGCGTACGCCACCGACGTGGCGGGCCACGAGGCCGGCACGTCGGTCAGCTGGCGGGTGCCCGCCGTCCGCGTCGTCGGGGCCCGCGGCCTGACCGCCGACGGCCGGTACGTCGTGCGCCGCGGTGACCGCTACCGCCTCGAGGCCCTGCTCGCCGCCTCCCCGCGGCCGCGCGTCGTCGGCCCCCTCCGCGCGTCGGTCAACGCCACGGCCCGCGGCCGGGCGATGAAGCCGGGCGCCCTCGCCGGCGGCCTGACCACGTGGAACGCCGCCGTCCGCGCGAAGGCGCCCGCCCGGGACCAGAAGGTCGTGGTCAAGGTCGGCCCGCGCCGCGTCGTCGTGCGGCTGCGTGTCGTCCGCTGAGGTCGATCCAGCCCAACGGCGGTCGAGGAAGGCGCCCTGACCGGGCCCCACAGTGGTCGAGGAAGGCGCCCTGGCGCCTGTCTCGAGACCACGCGGGCCGTTGCGGTCAGGTGGTCTCGAGACGGGACTCCGTCCCTCCTCGACCACCGTCGGTCGGGTCCACGGCACCAGGCCCCACGGGGTCGAGGACGGCGGCGCCGGGCCCCACGGTGGTCGAGGAAGGCGCGCTGGCGCCTGTCTCGAGACCAGGCGGGCCGTTGCGGTCAGGTGGTCTCGAGACGGGACTCCGTCCCTCCTCGACCACCGTCGGTCGGGTCCACGGCACCAGGCCCCACGGGGTCGAGGACGGCGGCGCCGGGCCCCACGGTGGTCGAGGAAGGCGCGCTGGCGCCTGTCTCGAGACCAGGCGGGCCGTTGCGGTCAGGTGGTCTCGAGACGGGACTTAGTCCCTCCTCGACCACCGTCGGTCGCGACCATGCCGACGGCGGGGTGCCGCGAGGCTCAGGCGCGGAGGTCGGCGGCTGCCAGGCGGTCGCCGGCCTCGGCGATGACCTCACGCTGCTTGCAGAACGCCCAGCGCACCAGGTGCCGGCCCGCGCCGTGCGGGTCGTCGTAGAAGGCCTGCGCGGGCACCGCGACCACGCCGGCCCGCTCGGGCAGGGCGAGGCAGAAGGCCATCCCGTCGTCCCAGCCGAGGGCGGAGACGTCGGAGGTGGCGAAGTAGGTGCCCTGGGGCGTCGAGGTCGGCAGGCCGGCCGCGGTGAGCACGTCGAGCAGGAGGTCGCGGCGCTCCTGCAGGTCGCGGGCGAGCGCCAGCGGCCAGTCGCCGTGGTCGCGCAGCGCGACCGCGGCGGCCGGCTGCAGGGGTGCGCCGGAGGTGTAGGTCAGCCAGGTCTTGGCCGCGACCACGGCCTGCACGAGGTGGGCCGGCCCGGTGGCCCACCCGACCTTCCAGCCGGTGAGGGAGTAGGACTTGCCGATGCTGGAGAGCGTCAGCGTGCGCTCGGCCATGCCGGGCAGGGTGGTGATCGGCACGTGGGCCGGCTCGCCCGGGCCGTCGAAGACCAGGTGCTCGTAGACCTCGTCGGTGATGACGACGAGGTCGTGCTCGCGCGCCAGCGCGGCCACCGCCTCGAGCTCGGCGCGCGAGAGCACCGCCCCGGTGGGGTTGTGCGGGGTGTTGAGCAGGACGAACCGGGTCCGCGGCGTCACCGCCGCGCGCAGCTCGTCGACGTCGAGGCGGAAGTCGGGCCAGCGCAGGGTGACCGGGCGGCGTACCGCGCCGGCGACCTGCATCATCGCCAGGTAGGAGTCGTAGTAGGGCTCGAGCACGACCACCTCGTCGCCCGGCTCGACGAGGCCGAGCAGCGCCGCCGCGACGGCCTCGGTGCAGCCGGTGGTGACCGCGACCTGGGTGTCGGGGTCGAGCTCGATGCCGTAGTGGCGGCGCTGGTGCTCGGCCACGGCCTGGCGCAGCGCCGGGATGCCGGTGCCGGGGGCGTACTGGTTGGCGCCGTGCACCAGCGCGTGCCGGGCCGCCTCCAGCACCTCGGCCGGCCCGTCCACGTCGGGGAAGCCCTGTCCCAGGTTGAGCGACCCGGTGCGCACCGCGAGCGCAGACATCTCGGCGAAGATCGTGGGCGGGATGCCTCGCAGGCGGGTCGCGATCACCCCTGGGACACTAGCCCGGTGACCACGACCGACGACTCGCTCGCCGCCGACATCGACGCCACCTGCCGCCTGCACGGGGAGTTCACCCTGCGCTCGGGCCAGGTCTCGGACACCTACTTCGACAAGTACCTCTTCGAGGCCGACCCGCTCCTGCTGGGCCGCGTCGCCCGCGAGATGGTGCAGCTGCTCCCGCACGACACCGACCTGCTCGGCGGCCTCGAGATGGGCGGCATCCCGATCGCCACCGTCGTCAGCGCGATCACCGGCACCCCGGCGCTGTTCGTGCGCAAGGAGGCCAAGACCTACGGCACCTGCAGGCTCGCCGAGGGCCCGTCGTACGACGGCAGGCGGGTGACCCTGGTCGAGGACGTCATCACCACCGGCGGCGCGGTGCGCGACGCGACCCGCGCGCTGCGGGAGTCCGGCGCGATCGTCGAGGTCGTGGTCTGCGCGATCGACCGCAGCCCCGCCGGCGAGGACCCGCTGGCCGACGTCGGCCTCGAGGTGCGCTCGGTCCTCACCCGCGCCGACCTCGACGCGGTCGCGGGCGGTCGGTAGGCGGAGATTCGTCGGCCCCGGGCCCAGGGCCCGGTCCGTCAGGCCTTGGCGCCGTCGGCGTCCTGCGAGGAGGGCGACGGCGACGACGGCGACGACGGCGACGACGGCGACTCGGCCTCGGGCGACCCGCCGTGGCGCTTCAGCTCACGGCGGTGCTTGACGCCCTCGTAGAGCAGCGGGGCGACGGTGAAGACCAGGATGGCGATCATCGCGTAGTCGATGTTCTCGCCGATCTGCGGGAACGAGCGCCCGAGGAAGTAGCCGAGCAGGGTGATCGAGAAGACCCACGCCACGGCGCCGACGGCGCTCCACTGGAAGAACCGGCGGCGCTCCATGGCCGTCACGCCGGCGACCACCGTGATGTAGGTGCGCACGAACGGCACGAACCGGCCGATGACCAGGGCCTTGTTGCCGTGCTTGTCGAAGAACCGGTCGGTGTTGTCGATGTACTTGCGCTTGAGGATCCTGCCGTCGCGCTCGTAGAGCGGTGGACCGAGCTTGCGCCCGATCTCGTAGCCGACGACATTGCCCAGGAAGGCGGCGATCGAGAGGAACAGCAGCGCGAAGCAGAGCTCGATGATCGGGGTGTCGATGCCGAAGACGTGGATCTGCTGCCCGGCGATGAACAGCCCGAGCGCGAACAGCAGGGTGTCGCCCGGCAGGAACGGGAAGAACAGCCCGCACTCGACGAAGACGATCGCCAGGCTGAGCCAGATCAGCGCCCCGCCGAAGTTGTCGAGGAGCCACTCGGGTTCCATCCACTTGATCCCGAGCAGCAGGGGGACCAGGGTGGTGCTCAAGGGCGGCACGCTCACCTGCCCGACAGTACCTGTCCTAGGGTCTGGCGCGTGCCCCGCCGCGACCCTGGTGCTTCCCGGGGATCCGACCCCGAGGCCGGGGAGACCGGCCGGGCGCCGTACGACCCGATGCCGCACGGCCCGCCGGAGGTCGGCGTCGGCCCGTGGGAGGGACCGTGGCCGACCGGCCCCGGCTCGGAGGTGTACGACGCCGCGCTGCTCGCGCAGGGTGACCGGCGCAACGTCGTCGACCGCTACCGCTACTGGAGCCTGGAGGCGATCCGCGCCGACCTCGACACCCGGCGCCACGGGTTCCACGTCGCCATCGAGAACTGGCAGCACGACTTCAACATCGGCACCATCGTCCGCTCGGCCAACGCCTTCCTGGCCGCCGAGGTGCACATCGTGGGCGAGCGGCGCTGGAACCGGCGCGGCGCGATGGTCACCGACCGCTACCAGCACGTGCGCCACCACCCGACCGTCGCCGACCTGGCGGCCCACCTCGGCGACGTGCCCCTGTGGGGCATCGACAACCTCCCCGGCTCAGCGCACCTGGAGACGATGGACGTGCCGCGCTCGATCTGCTTCCTGTTCGGCCAGGAGGGCCCGGGGCTCTCCGACGGCGCACGGGAGGCGTGCGCGGGCACGTTCTCGATCGCCCAGTTCGGCTCGACGCGGTCCATCAACGCCAGCGCCGCCGCCGCGATCGCCATGCACACGTGGGTCCGTGCGCACGCCGACCTCGACGGCGGCGGGACCTGGCGGGGCTGACCGCCCGTCGCCGGCCGGTCGGTCGGCGGGTCGGCGGGTCGGCGGGTCAGCGGCGGCACCGGGCTCCGCCTGTCGACGGCCCAGCCGCCCGGAGCTCACAGGCCGGTCTGGTCCACCTGCTCCGTCGCGAGCGCCGCCCGCAGCGCGGTCATGCCCCGGGAGGTGTGGCTCTTGACGGTGCCCTCGCCGATGCCGAGCTCGGCCGCCGTCTCCTCGACCGAGAGCCCGAGCCAGTGCCGCAGCACGACCGTGCGCCGCTGCATCGGCGGCAGCGCCTGGAGCGCCTCGAAGAGCGCCGAGCGCTCCTCGACCGGCAGCGGCGCACGCGCCGGGCCGTCGTGCCCGTCGAGCCCGGCCCGCTCCCGGCGCCACGGGCGGCGGTGCTCGTCGATGTCGGCCCGCACGATGATCCGTCGCACGTAGGCCTCCTCGCGGCCGTCGCGGCGCAGGCGCGGCCACGCGACGTACAGCTTGGTGAGCGCGGTCTGCAGCAGGTCGTCGGCGCGGTGCCAGTCGCCGCAGACGGCGTAGGCGACCCGGCGCAGGTGGACCTGGCGGGCGGCGACGAACTCGGTGAACTCTGCGTCGCGCCGGCCGGTGCTCACCGCTCCGCTCGCGCGCAGTCGGGGTCGACGCCGCTCTCCTGCACCAGGCGGAGCGCCTCGAGCGACAGGTCGCGGGGAAGGACGAGCTGGTCGCGATCGGCGTCGTACTCGAAGGGGACCCCGTTCAGGTCGCGCAGGGTGGACAGGGCCGCGAGGCACTGCGCCAGGGCCGTGCCCGGGGGAGCGTCGGGCGGCAGCGGGATGGTCGGGGGCGCCGCCGGGGTGTCCTCCGTCGATGCCTCCGGGCTGGGGGTGGTCGTCGCGGAGGGCGTGCCCGAGGCGGGGTCGGCCGCCGTCGGCGCGCCGGGTCCGGTCAGCAGCGTCGCGCCGAGCCCGGCGGCCGCGACGGCCGCGGCCGCGCCGCCGAGCAGCGCCCTACGACGCCGCCGCAGCGCCCGACGGGCGGGGACGAGCCGGTCGGCGGGTGCGGGCGGGGGCGGGCCGTCGCCGAAGGAGGCGTCGAGGAGGTCGCGCAGGTCGCGGCTGTCGTGGTCGTGGCGATGGTCGCTCATGCCTGGAGTACGGAAGCCGCGGCTCGGGGGTTGTCAGCGACCGCCGGCGCGTCGCAGCACGGTGAGCAGGTGGAGCATGAGCAGCTCCATCACGGTCTCGCGGGCGGGGAGGTCGATGAGCTCGTAGACCCGGCCGACCAGGCCGCGCGGGTCGAGGGTGACGGCGAGGTGCAGCCGCGACCCGTCGGGGTGCGGCTCGACGTGCGCCCGCATCGTGACCCGCCCCGGCGAGCGCAGCTGGGCCACCAGCTCGAGCCGGTGGGTCGCGCGGTCGGCCTCGGTGACCTGCCAGAACCCCACCAGGTCGCCGGACCGCAGCAGCGGCCGGCCCGGCGGCGGCCGGCGCAGCGCCGGACCGAGGGCGACCCGGTCGATGGCCCGCCGGACCCGGAGCGGCAGTGCGTCGACGTACCACTGCGAGCCGGTCTCGCCGGAGGCCACCACGGCCCAGGTCTCCTCGGGCGGGAGGGTGACGACGGCCGAGCGGCGGGTGGTGTGCAGGGTCCGGCCTCGGCGCATGCGAGGAGGCTACGGGCGGCCACGGACAGCCCGGGACCACCCGGGGTGATGCCCTAGGGTCGGGCCATGCCGATCGCCACCCCTGAGCAGTACGCCGAGATGCTCGACGCCGCCAAGTCCGGCGCCTACGCGTTCCCGGCCATCAACGTCTCCTCGTCGCAGACCCTCAACGCCGCCCTCAAGGGGTTCGCGGACGCCGGGTCCGACGGCATCATCCAGGTCTCGACCGGTGGTGCGGAGTACCTCTCCGGCCCCACGGTCAAGGACATGGTCGCCGGCTCGGTCGCCTTCGCGTCGTACGCCGCCGAGGTCGCCAAGAACTACCCCGTGCGCATCGCGCTGCACACCGACCACTGCCCGGAGGACAAGCTCGACGGCTTCGTCCGCCCGCTGCTCGACCTCTCCGCCGAGCGCGTCAAGGGTGGTCAGGCGCCGCTGTTCCAGTCGCACATGTGGGACGGCTCCGCGGTGCCGCTGGAGGAGAACCTCTCCATCGCCGAGGAGCTCCTCGAGAAGTGCATCGCGGCCAAGATCATCCTCGAGATCGAGGTGGGCGTGGTCGGTGGCGAGGAGGACGGCGTCGAGAACGCGATCAACGACAAGCTCTACTCCACCCCCGAGGACGCCATCGCCACCGCCCGCGCGCTCGGCCACGGCGACCGCGGCTACTACATGACCGCGCTGACCTTCGGCAACGTGCACGGCGTCTACAAGCCCGGCAACGTCAAGCTCCGCCCCGAGGTGCTCAAGGAGGCCCAGGAGGCGGTCGTGCGCGAGTTCGGCCTCGAGGAGGGCTCCAAGCCCTTCCACCTGGTCTTCCACGGCGGCTCGGGCTCCTCGGCCGAGGAGATCGGCGCGGCCGTCGACTACGGCGTCGTGAAGATGAACGTCGACACCGACACCCAGTACGCCTTCACCCGCCCCGTCGCCGACCACATGCTCAGCAACTACGAGGGTGTGCTCAAGGTCGACGGCGAGGTCGGCAACAAGAAGCAGTACGACCCGCGCGCCTGGGGCAAGGCGGCCGAGGCCGGCATGGCCGCCCGCGTCGTCGAGGCCTGCGAGAACCTGCGCTCGGCGGGCAAGGCCCTGTCCTGACCCGACGCTGACCCGACGTCGGGGGCTCCCCGGTCACGGGAGGCGGCGGCCGGTCATGATGGGGGCATGAGCTCCTTCGGTGACCTGATGGCCGGCCCGCCGCCCACCCACCTGCCCGCGGACCCCGCGACCGACGCGCTGTCGTCCGGCACCTCGCCGGTCGACGCCGTCCGCGCCTTCCCCGCCTCGCCCGTCGCCTGGGCGGCGCTGGCCTCCGAGGCCGTGGCCAGCGAGCTCGACCCGGTCACCGTCTACGCCTACGCCCGCGTCGGCTACCACCGCTCCCTCGACCTGCTGCGCCGCAACGGCTGGAAGGGCCACGGCCCCGTCCCGTGGGAGCACGAGCCCAACCGCGGTTTCCTGGTCTGCCTCTCCCTGCTCGCCAAGGCCGCCCGCGCCATCGGCGAGACCGACGAGTGGGAGCGCTGCTCGGAGTTCCTGCGCGACTCCAGCCCCACGGCACACGCCGAGCTCCTCGGCTGACCCCCGGCGGGCGGGACGGCGGGGCACTTACTGACCGTCGGGTGCACTACCTGACGGGTACACCCGTCAGGTAGTGCTGCCTACGGTCAGTAAGTCTGCCCCCGGCCCGGTCACCGCAGCGCCGCGCCGGACCCGTCATCCACAGGGGCCGCAACGGAAGGTGTGGGTCGTCGCCGGGCGCGGCAGGGTGCGCGGCGTGAACACGCGTCTGAGATCGACGATGGCCGCGCAGGGCGGGCTGGTCACCCACGCGCAGGTGCTCGAGTCGGGGCTGCGGCCTGCGCAGGCGACCCAGCTGCGCCGGAGCGGTGACCTGGTGCGGCTCGTCCGCGGCGTGTACGCCGACGGCGAGCTGTGGCGCAGCCTCGACGAGCACGTCGGCCGGCCGCTCCTGCGAGCGCGCGCCGCGCTGATGAGCAAGCAACGCACCTGGGTGATGAGCCACGACTCGGCGGCCCTCGTCATGGGGATGCCGCTGATCGACGCCCGCAGCAGCGACGCCCACCTGACTCGCCCCGGCTACGGCACCGCCTGGACGCGGCACGGCATCGCCCACCACTACGCGCCGTACGCCGACCACCAGCTCGTGACCACGAGCCTCGGCGAGCGCCACCTCGACGCTGCGCGCACGGTCGCAGACCTCGGACGCGAGCACGGAGAGCTGGCCGCGCTCGTGGCAGCCGACTGGGCGCTGCGCCACGGTTCCTCCAAGGCCCGCCTCATCGAGGCCTCCCTCCCGATGGCGCACTGGCCGGGCATCTGCGGCGTGCGATCGGCCATCCAGCGCGCAGACCCGCGCGCCGAGAGCGCCGCGGAGAGCCTGGCGCGCGACCTGCTCCAGGAGATGGGGATCGGTGAGGTCGACCAGCAGTTCCCGATCCTGCCCGGCGGGCGGCTGTACTGGTGCGACCTGCGGGTGGGCAACCACGTCTTCGAGGTCTTCGGGCGCATCAAGCTCGTGCCGGTCGCGGACGGGGGTGTGGCGACCAGGTCGCCGACCGAGGTCGCGCTGGACGACAAGCGGCGGCAGCGGGCCATCCGCGACGAGGACCTCGGGCTCTCCGAGATCACCTGGGAGGACTTCTTCGGGCCGGGACGGGCCGCCGCACAGGCGCGGCTCCGCGCGGACTACCTGACGACCGAGCGACGCTTCGGGCGTGACCTGCACCCGCGCCTGGCCCGCCAGGCCGCCGAGCTGCGCGAGCGGCACGGCCGCCGCGACCGGGAGAGGTGAGCCGGCGTCGTACGGCGTCGTCGTCTTCGCCCCCGGCGCCGGCGCACTTATTGACCGTCCGGAGCACTACCTGACAGGTCTACCCGTCAGCCAGTGCTGTTGACGGTCAGTAAGTGCGCTGCCGGCCGGCCTCCGACCCTGCGGCCCGCCCGGTCAGGCCCCCGGGGGAGTCCCGCCGAGCAGGTACCGCACCCGGTCGGCGCCGAGGGCGAGGAAGAGGGTGGGCAGGCGCGGGCCGCGCTCGGCGGCGACGAGGAGCTCGTAGAGCAGGCCGAAGAACGCCTTCTGGTCGGCCTTGACCTCCTCGGTCGGCGGGTCGTCCAGGCCGAGGCCGCGACCGAGCTTGGGGACGCCGTAGACCAGCGTGGTGATGCCGTCCTGGTCGAGCTCGTCGGGCATCCGGTCGAGCAGCTGGGCCAGCCACCGCCCCTCGTCCTCCGTCAGGGCGGCGAGGCGGGCCGCGTCGGGCTCGGTGCGGACCGTGGTGCGGTCCTCCTCGGGCTGGTCGGCCACCCAGGCCAGGGCCCGCGACAGCCGCGGCTCGAGGTCGTCGAGCGACGACAGCGCGAAGCCCGACCCCGCCACGGCGCGCGCCATCAGGTCGGGAGAGCCCGCGGTCACGTCGGCCACCGACGACAGCAGCCGGAACGGCACCGTCACGGGCGCCGTCGGCAGCGTGCCCACCGCGGCGGTCGAGACCGACCGCTCCCACGCGAGCGTGGCCACGTCGCGCTTGGTGGCGGCCTTGCGGCCCAGGGCGTCCCACTCGTCGTACAGCCGGACGACCTCGGCGCCGAGGTCGATGGTGAAGTTCTGGCGCGGCTGGCGCCGCACGTAGAGCCAGCGCAGCATCGGCGGCTCGAGGATCCGCAGCGCGTCGGCCGCCGTCGGCACGCCGCCGCGCGAGGACGACATCTTGGTCATGCCGGCGACGCCGACGAAGGAGTAGGCGACGAACGACGGCGCCCGCCAGCCGAAGACCGGCGCCACCTCCTGCCCCACGGTGTACGACGACCCCGGGGTCGCGTGGTCGTCACCGCCCGGCTCGAAGTGCACCTGCTCGAACGCCCAGCGCATCGGCCAGTCGATCTTCCACACCAGCTTGCCCTCGTCCTGCGTGGCCAGGTTGGTGACCCCGGTGAAGCCGCACGAGGAGCAGGTGTAGGACAGGTCGGTCGTCTCGTCGTCGTACGCCGTGACCGTGACGGTGTCGCGGCCGCACTGGCGGCAGTAGGGCTTGTAGGGGAAGCGTCCCAGGTCGAAGCCCGCCGCGGCGCCACCGTCCTCGCGGCCCGCGCCGCCGGCGGCGTCCTCGTCGTCGGCCCCGGTCGCGGGCGCCTTGGTGCGGAAGCGGGCCAGCACGGCCTCGAGCTCCTCGCGGTGGCGCACGGCGTGCAGCACCTGCTCGCGGTAGCGGCCGGCGCGGTACATCGAGGTCTGCGAGACCTCCTCCATCTCCACGCCCATCTCGCGCAGCGAGGTGACCAGCGGCTCCTTGTAGTGCTCGGCCCAGGACTCGTGGCACCCACCCGGGTCGGGCACGTCGCTCAGCGGCCGCCCGATGTGCTCGCTCCACGACGGGTCGACGCCGGCGGGCACCTTGCGGAAGCGGTCGTAGTCGTCCCAGCTGTGCAGGTGCCGCACGGGCAGCCCGCGCCGGCGTACCTCCTCGGCCACGAAGTGCACGGTGAGGAACTCGCGCAGGTTGCCCAGGTGCACCGGCCCCGACGGGCTCGCGCCCGAGGCGCAGGTGATGAGCTCCGCGCCCTCGCCGGCCTGCCGGATCGCGGCGTCGGCCGCCCGGGTCACCCAGTCGGTCGGGTCGCCGTCGTCGTTCTTGCCCCTGGAGCGTGCCACGGGTCCACGCTATCGACCCGCGGGCCGGCTCAGGCGGGCAGCACCATCCGGTACGCCGCCCGGTGCAGCTCCCACGATCGGTGCCGCTCGGGCCCGTCGATCTCGCCGTCGGCGCTGATCCAGAACTCCTCGCCGCTCACCGACACGCGGGTGCCGCGCAGCACCGCGACCTCCTCGAGCTCGGTGTGCGAGGCCAGGCCGAGCTTGGCGGCGTACACGAGGCGGGCCAGGGGCCCGGTGGCTCGCGAGACGAGCACGTCGGCCTTGCCGTCGCCGGGGTCGGCGTCGGGGGTCAGCTCGGCGCCGCCGCCGACCGAGGTGCCGTTGCCGACCGCGACCATGAGCACCTGCTCGTCGACGTCGACGACCACCTCGCCGTCGACCTCGACCCGCAGCCGCAGCAGCGGCGGGTCGTACGCCGTGAGCGCGGCGCCGATCGGGTAGCCGAGCTTGCCGAGGTTGACCTTGCCCACCCCGACCTTGCCGAGCCGCTTCTTCCACCGGTCGGCCCGCCGGCTGGCGGCGGCGCCCGCACCGACGTGCACGCTGTTGACGACCACCTGGCCGGTCTCGTCGACCAGCAGGTCCATGGGTCGCGGCGTGCCGTCGAGCAGCGCCTGCGCGGCCTCGGCCGGATCCAGGGGGAGGTCGACGCCGCGGGCGAAGTCGTTGCCGGTGCCGAGGGGCAGTAGGCCGAGGTGGTTGCGCCCGAGCTCGTTGCGCTTGTGCAGCGCGGAGACCACGGCGTGCAGCGAGCCGTCGCCACCGGCCACGACGATGGTCCGCGACCCGGCCCGGTGCAGCACCCCGTCGAGCTCGCCCGGCGACGAGGTGGCCTCGACCTCGACCGAGGCGTGCGGCCGCAGGACGGCCAGCGCCTCCTCGAGGTGCTCCCGGTCGGACGTGCCGGCCTCGCTGTTGGCGATCACCAGGAGGGGGTCCACCCGTGCAACGTAGCCGACACCCTCCCGGCTGTTCTTGGTAGCGTGTCGTCGCAAGGGCCCCGGACGCTGTTGCCGGGGCCTTCGTCCGTTTTCTCCAGGGAACTTCGAGGAGCAGTGCATGCCCGCCATCGCGATCATCGGCGCCCAGTGGGGCGACGAGGGCAAGGGCAAGGCGACCGACCTGCTCGGCAGCCGGGTCGACCACGTCGTGAAGTTCAACGGCGGCAACAACGCCGGCCACACGGTGGTGATCGAGGACGAGAAGTACGCCCTGCACCTGCTGCCGAGCGGCATCCTCAGCCCCAACGTCACCCCCGTCATCGGCAACGGCGTCGTCATCGACGTCGAGGTGCTCTTCCGCGAGCTCGACGACCTCGCCGCCCGCGGGGTCGACGTGAGCCGGCTCAAGGTGAGCGCGAGCGCCCACGTCATCCCCAGCTACAACAAGGCCGTCGACAAGGTGACCGAGCGGTTCCTCGGCTCGCGGCGGCTCGGCACGACCGGGCGCGGCATCGGCCCGACGTACGCCGACAAGATGAACCGCATCGGCATCCGCGTGCAGGACCTCTTCGACGCCTCGATCCTGCGCCAGAAGGTCGAGGGCGCGCTCGACCTCAAGGGCCAGGTGCTGACCAAGATCTACAACCGCCGCGCCCCGGGCGTCGACGAGATCGTCGAGGAGCTGCTGGCCTACGCCGACCGGCTCGAGCCGATGGTCTGCGACACCGGCCTGCTCCTCAACCAGGCCCTCGACCGCGACGAGGTCGTGCTGCTCGAGGCCGGCCAGGCCACGCTGCTCGACGTCGACCACGGCACCTACCCGTTCGTCACGTCGTCCTCGTGCACGTCCGCGGGGGCGTGCACCGGGTCCGGCATCCCGCCGCGCCGCCTGGACCAGGTCATCGCGATCGTCAAGGCCTACACGACCCGCGTCGGCGAGGGCCCGTTCCCGACCGAGCTGTTCGACGACAGCGGCGAGCACCTGCGCAAGACCGGCGCCGAGTACGGCACCACCACGGGCCGGCCGCGTCGCTGCGGCTGGTACGACGCCGTCATCGCCCGCTACGCCGCCCGCGTCAACGGCGTCACCGACTTCGTGCTCACCAAGCTCGACGTGCTGACCGGCCTCGAGCAGGTGCCGGTCTGCGTCGCCTACGACGTGGGTGGGGTCCGCCACGACGAGATGCCGGTCAACCAGACCGACTTCCACCACGCCACGCCGATCTACGAGTACCTCCCCGGCTGGTGGGAGGACATCTCCGAGTGCCGCACCTTCGACGACCTGCCCGCCAACGCGCAGGCCTACGTCGAGGCCGTGGAGGCCATGTCGGGTGCCCGCATCTCGGTGGTCGGCGTCGGTCCGTCGCGAGCCGCGACGATCGTGCGGCACGACCTGCTCTGACCGTCCCGGCGGGCCCGGGACGGCCAGGACGGGTCAGCGCAGCGGGTTGTAGGTCTGGTTGACCAGCGTCTGCGACGTCTCGGCCGCACCCGGCGGGATGGCGGCCGAGAACGAGTCGGTCTCGGTGAAGCTGCCCTCCCCGTCGCTGAGGTAGGCCAGGCCGATCAGCTCGTCGAAGTTGTCGTCGGAGGCCACCGTGATGATGTCGTCGGCGTTGTCGCCGTTGAGGTCGGTGATCTGCACGTCGCCGACCGTGTCCTTGTCGGCCTCGAAGTTGTCGGTGTCGTCGAACCAGATGGCGGCGTCGAACGACGACCCGTTCCAGGTCAGCACCGTGATGACCGGCCCGAACCCGCTGAAGCCGATGAGGTCGAGCCGACCGTCGCCGTCGGGGTCGCCCACGTCCATCGTGCGGATGGTCGAGCCGGCCTCGTCGGGGTTCTGGGGCGAGCCGGCGGGGGTGAAGGCGGCGCTGCCGTCGGACTCGAGCAGCTGGACGCTCAGCTCGGTGGTGTCGCGGTCGTAGACCAGGAACACCAGGTCGTCGTCGCCGTCACCGTCGGCGTCGAGCGCGAGCATGCTGGTCTCGCCGCTCGGCCCGGCGTACCAGGTGGTCGGGGGCGCGAAGGCGCCCGTGCCGTCGCCCGCGGCGACGTCGACCTGCACCTCGGTCTCGGAGGTGCGGGTCAGCAGCGCCAGGTCGAGGTTGCCGTCGCCGTCGACGTCGGCCAGCGCGTACCCGAGGTCGAGCGCGCTGCTGGTCAGCTCGTTCTCGGGCGTGGCGATGGGCGAGGTGGGCGCGCCGGCCTTGGTCATCGAGACCGTCATCAGCGGCGGCTCGTCCTGCACGCGGAGCACGTCGGGGACGTCGTCGTTGTCGATGTCGCCGCTGACGCCGACGAGGGTCCGCACCCCGCCCTGCCGCTCCGGCTGGCCGAGGGCGGAGCCGTCGGAGGGCAGCACGAACATGCCGTCCAGGGTCAGCATCACGAAGTCGCCGAGACCGTCGCCGGTCACGTCGTTGGTGATCGGGCGCGGCTCGGTCGGGGGAGCCGGATCGGTCGGGTCGGTCTCGTCGGTCGGCGACTCGGTCGTGCTCGGGTCGGTGCCCTCGGTCTCGCTCGTCGAGGGCGGGTCGGTGGGGTCGGCCTCCGGCTCGTCACCGCCGCGGGTCGCGGCGAAGACGACCCCGCCGATGACCAGGAGCAGCACCGCGGCCACCGCGCCGACGATGATCGCCGTCCGCTTGCCACGCGAGCCGCCGGGGCCGCCGGGGCCGCCGGGGCCGCCCCAGCCCGGGGGCGGGCCGCCCTGGCCGGGGCCGCCCGGACCGCCGTGCGCCGGGGGCGGGCCGCCGTAGGGGCTGCCGTAGGCACTGCTCGCGAACTGGCCCGGCTGGCCCGGCTGGCCCGGCTGGCCCGGCTGGCCCGGCTGGCCCGGGGGCGGCGGGGGCGGCGGCGCCATCGCGGCGCCGGGCAGCCGGGTGGGCTCGCTGTGCCGCGGGTCGACCGGCGTGGGTGTCGGGGTGGGTGTCTTGGCGCCGCCGGGCAACGAGGCGCTGGCCAGGGCCCGCAGGTCGTCGCGGAGCGCGGCGGCGGTGGGGTAGCGGTCGGCGGGGTCCTTGGCCAGGGTCTTGACCAGCACCTCGTTGGTCCGGCGGCTGAACTCGTCGTCGCCGTCGAGCTGCGGCACCGGGGCGTCGTGGTGGGCCATCGCGATCTCGACGTCGGAGCCGGAGTACGGCGGCCGGCCGGTCAGGGTCTCCCACAGCAGGCACCCGACGGCGTACACGTCGGAGGCGACCGACCCCGGGTCGCCGTCGATGCGCTCGGGGGCGAGGTAGCTCCACGTGCCGGGCACCGAGCCGGGCTCGGTCAGGGGGCTGCCCTCGGTCTGGGCGACGCCGAAGTCGCACAGCAGGACGTGGACGCGGTCGAGCCGGTCGTCGCGCAGCAGCACGTTGGCCGGCTTGACGTCGCGGTGGACCACACCGACCCGGTGGGCGTCCTTGAGGGCGTCGGCGACCTGCGAGCACAGCTCGGCGGCCAGGGCGCGGGGCATGGCGCCCCGCTCGGCGAGCAGCTTGCCGAGCTCGCCGCCGGCGGCGTACTGCGTGGCGATGAAGGGGGTGCCGTCCTGCACGCCGTGGTCGAAGATCTGCACGACGTGCGGGGACTCCAGCTTGGCCAGCGCCGCGGCCTCGCGCTGGAAGCGCTCGACGAACGACGACGACTGCGCCAGGTGGCCGATGACCACCTTGAGCGCCACGCGTCGGCCCAGGCGCTGGTCGGTCGCCTGGTAGACGACGCCCATGCCGCCGACGCCGACCACGGAGTCGATGCGGTAGGGGCCGAAGGTCGATCCCGCGCCGGGGGGCGGGGCTGCCGGGTTCACCATCTGGTCTCCTCCAGGATCTCGAGCCTGCCGGTCTCGTCGTCGGGTTCGAGGGACTGTCCCCAGGCCAGCCAGCGGCTGGCGACGAACCTCTGGCCGTCGGAGACCGCGACGATCGCGCGCCCCTTGTTGCCGGGTTGCACCAGGCCCACCGACACCAGGTCCTCGCGCCGGTCGCCGTTGACGTCGACGGCGGCCAGGTCGGAGCCCAGCGAGGTGGCCGGGTCGTAGCGGATGGTGCCCAGCCCGGCGCGGGTCGTCATCACCCCGTCGGTGAGGTCCAGCGCCGAGATGGTGATGAACCGGGAGTCCTGGTCGCCGATGACGACCTCCTCGAGCCCGTCGCCGTCGATGTCGCCGGTCAGCACCGACCCGCTGCCGCCGGACAGGGAGGCCTCGCCGACCACCGGGTCGCCGAACCCGCCCGCCCCGTCGCCCGGCCGGACCGTCACGGTGAGCGGGGTGACCGAGTCGGAGTCACCGAGGCGGACGCTGACGAGGTCGACCCGGCCGTCGTCGTCGAGCTGGCCGTGGGCGAAGGCGACCTCGCCCTCGACCGTGACCGGGTCGCTGGGCTCGCCGAACGTGGACCCGTCGAAGAGCTGGGTGGTGATCTCGACCGTGCCGGTGTCGTCGTCGACGAGGCTGCGGACCACGAGGTCGTCGAGCCCGTCGCCGTCGACGTCGTCGAGGCCGTCGCGCACGTCGAGGGGGCGCCCGCGACCCGGCAGGGTGGCCTCGACGGTGCCACCCCCGCTCAGGGTCCCGGTCACCGAGACGTCGGCCCCCTTGTCGGGCTGCTCGAACCGGAGGACGTCGGTGGTGCCGTCGTCGTCGAGCTGCCCGGCCAGCCGCCAGAAGCGGGTGAACCGGCTCGTCTCCTGCAGCGGCTGCGTCTGCGGGTCGACGAACCGGTCGGTGCCGTTGGAGCGCCAGGTGGTGGTCTGCTGGTCGCCCGTGGCCGGCTGCACGTCGAGGCTCAGGTCGCCGAACCCGTCGCCGTCGAGGTCACCGGCGATCGGCCCGTCCGCCGTCACCGGCGGCGCGCCCGCGGACGAGGGCGGCGGCGACGGGACACCGTCGCTCCCGCCGACCGTCGTGGGCGTCGTCGGGCCCGGGTCGGGATCGTCCCCGCCCCCGCGTGCGACGACCGCCACCGCCGTGCCGCCCCCGACGAGCACCAGCGCGGCGACACCGGCCACGAGCGCCGTACGGCGGCGGCGGGGGCTGCTCGCCCCGCCGGAGCCACCCGGGCCGGCGGGGGCGCCGTACGGCGGCGGCGGCATGCCCGGGGTGGGCGTCGGGGTCGGGGTGGGGGTCGGGGTCGGCGGGCGCAGCGGCGGCGGCCCGGGGACCGGCGTGGGCAGGAGCTCGAGGGTGCCGGGCTCGCCGGCGGGCACGGCCGGGGCGGCCGCGTCGCCCCCGGGGCGACCCGCGGCGTCGAGCAGGTCGCGGCGCAGGGCGTCGGCGTCGGGGTGCCGCTCGGCGGGGTCCTTGGCCATCGCGCGCCGCAGCACGACGTTGACGGCCTCGGCCGCGGGCGAGACGGCCGGGAGCTGGCGCACCGCGGCCCGCTGGTGGGCGACCGCGATCTGCACGTCGGTGCCGCGGTAGGGCGGCAGGCCGGTGAGCGCGGCCCAGAGCAGGCAGCCCACGGCGTACACGTCGGAGGCGGGGGAGGCCGGTGCCCCGCGCCCGCACTCCGGCGAGAGGTAGCTCCAGGTGCCGGCGACGGCGCCGGCCTGGGTCAGCCCGTCGGTGGCGGTGCGGGCGATGCCGAAGTCGCACAGGTAGACGTGCAGGTCGTCGCCCGGGTCGTCGCGCTCGCGGACCAGCACGTTGGTGGGCTTGACGTCGCGGTGGACGACACCGACCCGGTGGGCGTCGTGCAGGGCGTCGGCGACCTGCGCGCACATGCGCAGCGCGTCGTCGAGGGGCAGCGGGCCGGAGCGGTGGAGCAGGGTGCCGAGGTCACCGCCGCCGACGTACTGGGTGGCGATGTAGGGGCACTCGGCGTGGGTGCCGTAGTCGTAGATCGCGATGACGTGGGGTGAGTCGAGCCGGGCCAGCACCGCGGCCTCGCGCTCGAACCGCAGCCGGAACTCCTCGGTGCCGCCGAGGCTCGCCGAGATCACCTTGAGCGCCACCCGGCGGCCGAGCACGGTGTCGGTGGCGCCGAGCACGACCCCCATGCCGCCGCGGCCGATCTCGTCGGTGACGGCGTAGCGACCGAACTGGTCGCCGACGGTGGGCAGGCTGAGCACGTGGGGGTCCTTCCCGGATCGGGCTGGGTCAATCGCGGCCCCAGGATGTCAGCCCGCGGGCCTCCGGCGCGGGACCCGGCCCACTAGGGTGCTGGCGCGTGAGGACTCTCGTCATCGGCGGTGGCGGCCGCGAGCACGCCCTGGCCCGGGCCCTGTCCCTCGACCCCGGCGTCAGCGAGGTGCACGCAGCCCCCGGCAACCCCGGCATCGCCTCCGTGGCCACCCTGCACGACGTCGACCCGCTCGACGGCGAGGCCGTCGCGGCGCTGGCCCTGGCCATCGGCGCCGACCTGGTCGTGGTCGGCCCGGAGGCGCCGCTCGTCGCGGGCGTCGCCGACGTGGTCGCCGCCCGGGGCGTCGCGGTCTTCGGTCCCACGGCGGGCGCCGCCCGGCTCGAGGGCTCCAAGGCCTTCGCCAAGGACGTGATGAACGCCGCCGGCGTGCCCACGGCCGCCGCCCGCGTGTGCACCACGCCCGAGGAGGTCGCCGCGGCGCTCGACGAGCTCGGGGCGCCGTACGTCGTCAAGGACGACGGCCTGGCCGCGGGCAAGGGCGTGGTGGTCACCGAGTCGCGCGAGGAGGCCGTCGCGCACGCCGCCGGGTGCCAGCGGGTCGTGGTCGAGGAGTTCCTCGACGGGCCCGAGGTGTCGCTGTTCGCGGTGTGCGGGTGGAGCGAGGCCGACGGCTGCACGGTCCACCCGCTGCAGCCCGCCCAGGACTTCAAGCGCGCCGGCGACGGCGACGTCGGCCCCAACACCGGCGGCATGGGCGCCTACACGCCGCTGCCGTGGGCGCCACCCGGCCTCGTGGACGAGGTGCTGCGCGACGTGCTGCGGCCCACCGTCGAGGAGCTCGCCCGCCGTGGCACGCCGTTCACCGGGCTGCTGTACGCCGGCCTCGCGCTCACCTCGCATGGGGTGCGGGTCGTGGAGTTCAACGCCCGCTTCGGCGACCCCGAGACCCAGCCCCTGCTCGCCCTGCTCGAGTCGCCGCTCTCGCCGCTGCTCATGGGCGCGGCCACCGGCACCCTCGCCCAGGTGCCGCCGCCGGTCTTCCGTCCCGGCGCCGCGGTCGGCGTCGTGCTGGCCTCGGCCGGCTACCCCGCCACCTCGTCCTCGGGCGACGTCATCACCGGCACCGAGGCCGCCGAGGCGCTCGACCGGGTCCACGTCGTCCACGCCGGCACCGCCCTCGCGGGCGGCGAGCTGGTCACCGCCGGTGGCCGGGTGCTCGCCGTCGTCGGCACCGGCTCCTCCGTCGCCGACGCCCGCGCGGCGGCGTACGACGGCGTCGAGCGCATCTCCTTCCCCGGCGCCCAGCACCGCACCGACATCGCCGCCGGGGTCTGAACCCACCCGCCCCACCGGCCCCTCGGGTGGGGTAGTCCCTGACGATGTCGTCGTCGATCTGGTGATCTGCGGACCATTTCGTCAGGGACTACCCCGGCTGGGAGGATGCGGGGCGTGACCGTCCCCAACGTCCTCGCCACCCGGTACGCCGGCGCCGACCTGGCCGAGATCTGGTCGCCGGAGCACAAGATCGTCCTCGAGCGGCGGCTGTGGATCGCGGTGCTGAAGGCCCAGCGCGACCTCGGCATCGAGGTGCCCGACGGGGTCGTCGAGGCCTACGAGGACGTCGTGGAGAAGGTCGACCTCGCCTCCATCGCGGCCCGGGAGCGGGTCACCCGCCACGACGTGAAGGCGCGCATCGAGGAGTTCGGTGCGCTGGCCGGGCACGAGCACGTGCACAAGGGCATGACCAGCCGCGACCTCACCGAGAACGTCGAGCAGCTGCAGCTCAAGCAGTCGCTGGAGCTGCTGCGCGACCGGGCCGTGGCCGCCCTGGCCCGCCTCGCGCGGCTCGCCGCCGAGCACGAGACCACCGTGATGGCCGGCCGCTCCCACAACGTCGCCGCCCAGGCCACGACCCTCGGCAAGCGGTTCGCCACCGTGGCCGACGAGCTGATGATCGGCGTCGAGCGCCTCGAGGAGCTGCTCGCCCGCTACCCGCTGCGCGGCATCAAGGGCCCGATGGGCACCGCCCAGGACATGCTCGACCTGCTCGACGGCGACGCCACCAAGCTCGAGGAGCTCGAGCAGCGCGTGGCCGCCCACCTCGGGTTCGACCGCGTGCTGACCAGCGTCGGCCAGGTCTACCCCCGCAGCCTCGACTTCGACGTGCTCTCCGCCGTCGTCCAGCTCGTCGCGGCGCCGTCCAACCTGGCCACCACCGTCCGGCTGATGGCCGGCAACGAGATCGTCACCGAGGGGTTCAAGGAGGGGCAGGTCGGCTCCTCCGCCATGCCCCACAAGATGAACACCCGCTCCTGCGAGCGCGTGAACGGCCTCGCCGTCGTCACCCGCGGCTACCTCTCGATGGTCGGCGAGCTCGCCGGCGACCAGTGGAACGAGGGCGACGTGTCCTGCTCGGTCGTGCGCCGGGTCGCGCTGCCCGACGCCTTCTTCGCTGCCGACGGGCTGTTCCAGACCTTCCTGACGGTGCTCGACGAGTTCGGCGCGTTCCCGGCCGTCATCCAGCGCGAGCTCGACCGCTACCTGCCGTTCCTGGCCACGACGAAGGTGCTCATGGCCGCGGTGCGCAACGGCGTCGGCCGCGAGACCGCCCACGAGGCGATCAAGGAGGCCGCCGTCGGCACCGCCCTGGCCATGCGGCAGGGCCAGGCCGACAACGACGTCTTCGCCAAGCTCGCCGCCGACGAGCGCCTCGGCCTCACCGCCGAGCAGCTCGCCGGCCTCGTCGCCGACCCGATCACCTTCACCGGTGCCGCCGTCGCGCAGACCCAGTCCGTGGTCCGGCGCGTCGAGGAGCTCACGGCCCGGCACCCCGGCGCGGCGGCGTACGTGCCGGGCGCGATCCTGTAGCCCGCCCCGTCGGTCGTCCGGCCCGGCGTGACCCAGGACTCACCCCGGGCGGACGACCGGGCCGGGCCTCGCCGGCGGCCGGCGCGACCGCGACCATGGAGGCATGAGCGCGCCCGTCACCGTCGCCATCACCCGGCAGCTCCCGCCCGGCCACGAGCCCGAGATGATGAGCTGGCTCAACGCGGGCATCGGGCTGGCGGAGAAGTTCCCCGGCTTCCTGGGCGCGGGGTGGGTGCGCTCCGAGGCGGGCTCGGAGGAGTGGCACATGCTCTACCGGTTCGCCGACCAGGCCTCGTTGGAGCAGTGGGAGCACAGCCCGCAGCGCCAGTGGTGGCGCTCCGCGGCCGCCGGGCTCGGCGTGGTCGAGGCGCGGGTGGAGAAGCGCACCGGCATCGAGGGCTGGTTCGACGTGCCGCAGTCGACGGTGCTCGAGTCGGGGGCGGCCACGCCGGTGCCGGCGGCCCCGCCGCGGTGGAAGCAGGCCACCACGATCTTCGTCGTCTTCTTCCCGCTCAGCGTGCTGACCAACTGGCTCGGCCGGCTCTACCTCGCCGACGTGCCGCTGCCGCTGCGGGTGCTGGTCACCGTGCTGGTGATGACCCCGCTGATGACCTACGTGCTGCTGCCGTGGATCACCCGGCAGCTGCAGTGGTGGCTGCAGGGCCAGCCGCCGCCCTGGCGCCGCTGACCGGGCCGGTCACCGCTCGGCGGCGGCCGCGTGCCGGTGCTCGGCGGTCGGCTCCGCCCGTGCCCCGCGTACGGCGACGACGACCGCCACGGCCAGCGCGGCGGCCAGCACCACGAGGGCGGTGAGCAGGGAGGCCCGCAGGCCGGCGACCTGGAAGACCGTCACCAGCAGCGCGGCGCCCAGGGCCGAGCCGATGCGCTGGCCGGTCTGCACGGCCCCGCCGGCCGCGCCGCCCATCCGCGGCGGCACGTCGGCCAGGGTGAGGGTCAGGTTGGGGGAGACGACCGCGCCGCCGCCGAGGCCGGCCACGAGCAGCACCGGCAGCAGAGCCCAGACCAGCGCGTCGCCCTCGCGCCCGGGCGCCAGCAGGGCGAGCAGGCCCACCCCGACGCCCATGACGACGAGCGCGGCGACCGTCAGCGGCCGCCCGATCGTGGTCACCACCCGCCCCGCGAGCGGGGCCGAGACCGCCGACCCGACCGCGAACGGCGTCAGCAGGAGCCCGGCGTGCAGGGCGGAGTAGTCGAGGTCGTCCTGCAGCCAGACCGAGAGCACGAGCAGGATGCCGGTGAACCCGGTGAAGTACAGCGTGCCGACGGCCAGCCCGCCGGCGTACCCGGGGGTGCGGCGCAGCAGCGCCACGTCGAGGAGCGGGGCGTGGTGGGTGCGCTGGAGGCGGTGCTCCCAGCGCACGAACGCCGCCGCGAAGACCGGGACGCCGACCAGGAGCACCAGCGGCAGCCGCTGGCCGCCCTCGAGGGAGACGATGGGGTAGAGCAGGCAGAGCACGGCCAGGCCGAGGAGCAGCGCGCCGACCACGTCGATGCGGTCGCGCGGGGAGTCGGCTGCCTCGGGGTCGCGGCCGGGCACCAGGCGCAGCACGCCGACCATGGCGACGAGCCCGATCGGCACGTTGACCAGGAACAGCCAGCGCCAGCCGTCGTCGCCGCCCGCAACGGCGATGATGCCGCCGCCGAGGACGGGCCCGGTGGCCGAGGCCAGGGAGACCACGAACCCGAAGAGCCCGAACGCCCGGCCGCGCTCGGCGCCGGTGAACAGCTGCTGGATGAGGCCGGAGTTCTGCGGGGTGAGCAGGCCGGCCGAGGCGCCCTGGAGCAGCCGGGCCACGACGACCGTCTCGGCCGTCGGGGCCAGCCCGACCGCGGCGCTGGAGACGATGAACGCCGCCAGGCCGACCACCATCAGCCGCCGCCGTCCGAACGCGTCCCCCAGCCGGCCGCCCGCGACGAGGGTGAGCCCGAAGGTCAGGGCGTAGCCGGAGACGACCCACTGGATCGTGGAGGAGGAGGTCTCGAGGCCGCGCTGCATCGACGGCACCGCGACGTTGACGATCGTGACGTCGAGCAGCGACATGAAGCCGACGACGAGGGAGACGCCGAGGATGTGCCAGCGGCGTGGGTCGGGCGCGCCGTCGTCGTCCGGCCCGGCGCTCCCTCCCACCAGGCCAGCCTGCCCACGACGCACGACGGCGCGGACCACCCGCAGGTGGCCCGCGCCGTGCGCCGGGCGAGGGTCGCCCAGGTGCAGGTCAGAGGTCGATCGGGCGCAGCACCCGGTCGATGCCGTGGGCGACCTGCTTGTTGCCCCGGTTGATGTCGAGCAGCGGGGCGACGACGCGCGGGTCGCGGTCGTCCTTGTCGAGGTCGGCCAGGCGGATGGTGGGCCGCGGGCGGACGCCGACGGGCAGGCCGGCGGCGGTGTCGACGTCGGCGCGCTGCTTGGCGGCGGCGATGACCTTGGGCGAGGTCAGCGTCTTCCCGGCCACCACGTGGTAGAGCAGGATCGTCTCGAGGGTGTCGACGTCACCGGCGGCGGCCGCGACGCGCTGGAAGACGACCTTCTCGCGGTGCGGGCCCTTGCCGGTGAGGTCCTTGACCAAGGCGCGGAACGCACCGTCGGTCGGCAGGAACACCGTCAGCCGGGTCTTGCCGTCGGCGACCGCGGCCAGCGGGCTGTCGGGCTTGGCCTTGAGCACGGCGCGGATCGCGCGGTCGGCGATGTCGAAGTCCTGCGCGTTGCGGTCGAAGCGGTTGCCGTCGGCGGCCAGCACCTTCGCGAGCGGCTTGTTGCCCTGCGTGCCCGGGGCAGCCTGGGCGGACGGAGCCGCGGCGAGGGCCGAGACGGCCATCGCGGCGGTGGCGACGACGGCGGCGAGGCGGGCGGGAGCGCGGTAGCGCATGGGGGTTGTCCTCTCGTCAGGCGCGGGCGCCCGGTGCGCCCGCGTCGAGGGGGGTTCGGCGTCACCCGCGCGGGCGGATTGGACGGGTTGTGGAAGTTTTCCACCGATTCGTGCACAGGCTGTGGAACACGGGGGTCCGGGGCCTGTTCGTCAAATCGGTCGGGGCGGTCCGGCGTCCCGGTTCCGCGGTCTCGAGACAGGCGCCAGGGTGCCTTCCTCGACCACCGTGTGGTGCGGTCGGGCAGCGCCGTCAGACCGCGCGAGGAGTGGCGCAGCGGCAGGTGCAGCGACCCGTCGAACGGGGGCACGGGCGCCCAGCCCCGGGTCGACCGGGCCGCAGGGCGCACGGAGCGGAGGGTGGTGCAGGGCGTCGGACCCCGCGCCGTGCCAGGCCGGCGGCAGCGTGGGGCGTGGTGCGCGGGGGCGGCGCGGCGTCAGGTGGAGCGATTCGACTGGACGGGGGCGCAGGCGCCCGGGCCCCGGGTCGACCGGGCCACACGGCGCACGGAGCGGAGCCTGGCGCAGCGCGTCGGACCCCGCGCCTTGCCTGGCCGGCGGCAGCGTGGGGCGTGGTGCGCGGGGGCGGCGCGGCGTCAGGTGGAGCGACTCGACTGGACGGGGGCGCAGGCGCCCGGGCCCCGGGTCGACCGGGCCACACGGCGCACGGAGCGGAGCCTGGCGCAGCGCGTCGGACCCCGCGCCTTGCCTGGCCGGCGGCAGCGTGGGGCGTGGTGCGCGGGGGCGGCGCGGCGTCAGGTGGAGCGACCCATCGACGG
>NZ_VDMR01000006.1 GCF_006346315.1 Nocardioides litoris
CGGGTCGACCGGGCCACACGGCGCACGGAGCGGAGCCTGGCGCAGCGCGTCGGACCCCGCGCCTTGCCTGGCCGGCGGCAGCGTGGGGCGTGGTGCGCGGGGGCGGCGCGGCGTCAGGTGGAGCGACCCATCGACGGAGTGCCGCCCCAGTTGGCGAGCTTGGTGGCGACGGTGTGCAGGTCGGCGCGCCAGACGTCGTCGGGGCCGGGGGGCAGGATGCCGTCCCACTCGGCGGCGGGGGAGCCGAGGACGTGGGTGAGCCGCGCGGTGCGGGCGAAGAACCACAGGTGGAAGTGGCTGCCGCCGTCGCCCCAGCGGTTGACGTGCACCCGGCCGACGTGGGGGAGGTTCTCGATGATGCGGACGAGCCGGTTGGTGATGCGGCCCAGCTGGGAGGCGAGCTCGTCGTCGAGGGTGCCCATGTCGAGGTGCTCGCGGGTGCTGAGGGTGACGACGAGGGGCAGGCCGGAGGGCTGGCCGGCGTGGGTGAGCACCCAGTGCTCGTCCTCCCACACGACCCGGGGTCGAACCCCTGCTCGCAGGCGCCGCAGGGCTTGCCGGGCGCCTCGCCGTACCGGGCGGGCTCGTCGGACGGCGGCAGCAGGGTGCGTGGCACGACCGCGCCGTCGACCACCGTCCAGGGGAAGATCTCCCACTCCCCGAAATCGGGCATGGGCAGGTGGCCGTCGGGGCCGACGGCCTCGACCACGCGGGCATAGACGTCCTCTGCGGGCTCCGGCATGACGACAGGGTGCCAAACCGATCCGGGAGGCCGGCGCGAGGGTCTTCCCCGATGCCGGGACGCCGACCCCCGTGGTCGGCTGGCCGCATGACGATCCTGACCCGCCCCCTGACCCTGCTCGTCGCCCTCCTGCTCGCCCTGGTCGGCGCCCTGGCCGTCGCCGGTCCCGCCTCGGCGGTGACCCAGGCGAGCGCCGAGTCGCAGCTCCGGGCCGCCGGCATCACCTGGAGCTCCTCGGGCGGCTGCACGACGCGCAGCAACTCGACCTGCACCTCCTTCGACGGCCTGCGCCAGACCTCGATCGACGGCGCGGTGACGCTCAAGCGGGCCAGCGGCTGCGCCCTGAACATCACCGGGGGCACCGAGGTCGGGCACGCGAGCGGCACCTACTCGCACTACAACGGCTACAAGCTCGACTTCTCCCGCACCTCGTGCCTGACCAGCTGGGTGACCGGCACCTACACCTACATCGGCACCCGCAGCGACGGCGCGCGGCAGTACCAGGCGGCCAGCGGCAACGTGTACGCCGACGAGGGCAACCACTGGGACGTCACCTTCTACTCCTGCGGCTGCTGAGGCTCGTCGGGCGCCAGGGGAAATCTCGACCTTCTCGGTCGACTAACATGCCCCCATGCCCACGCTCGACACCCTGGCCCTGCCGACCCCCGACGGTGCGGAGGTCGTCGTGCCGGCCCCGGGCGCTGGACCGGGCAACTGGTCCGGCGCCGCGAGCGCGGTGCTGGTCGACGGCACCTTCTGGTTGACCTGGCGCACGCGACGACCGTTGACCGAGGGACGTGGGGTCACGGTCGTGGTCGCCTCGTCGACCGACGGGGTCCGCTTCGAGCAGGTCGCCGAGGTGCACCGCGACGCGTTCGGCTGCGAGTCGTTCGAGCGGCCGGTGCTCGTGCCGGTGCCGGGTGTGGGGTGGCGGCTCTACCTGTCGTGTGCGACGTACGACTCCAAGCACTGGTGGGTCGACAGCCTCACCGCCGCCACCCCCGCCGACCTGCCCGGGGGCACCCGCCATATCGTGCTCCCCGGTGACGAGCACACGGCGGTCAAGGACCCCGTCGTCGTCCACCACCCCGACCGGGCGGGCGGGCTCGAGGCCTGGGAGATGTGGCTGTGCTGCCACCCGCTCGCCGACCCGGGGCACGAGGACCGGATGACCACCCGGCGCCTCACCAGCCCCGACGGGCTCGTCTGGACCGACCGGGGCGAGGTGCTCGCCGGCCGTCCCGGCGCCTGGGACGAGCGCGGCGCGCGGGTCGCCGCCGTGCTGCCGGCCCGCGCCGGCGAGCCGCTGCGGGCCCTGTACGACGGGCGCCCGGACGCGGCGTCCAACTGGTACGAGACGACCGGCCTGGCCACGTGGGACGGCGAGCGGCTCGTGCCCGACCCGGCGGTCGGACCGATCTCCTCGCCCGACTCCGACGGCGCGTGGCGCTACGCGACCGCCGTGGCCCTGCCCGACGGCCGCACCCGCTTCTACGTCGAGGCCGCCCGCCCCGACGGCGCGCACGACCTGGTCACCGTCGTGCGCTGACCTCCGGCACGCTCAGCGGGCCGCGCGCTGGTCGAACGACCCCCGCGAGACCGGGGAGAGCCAGTCGTGGAAGTCCTCGCCGGTCAGCCGGGAGAGCAGGGCGATGTCGGCGGAGTAGGTCTTGATGAGCTCGGCCCGCTCGTCGGGGTCGAGGAGCGGCCGGTGGGCCCCGCCGCTGCCCAGCCGGGCGACCAGCGGCGCGCTGGCGCGCCGCCAGTGCTCGGGGGGCACGAACTGGGCCAGGGCCGCCCCGGCGCGCACGACCGGGCCGAGGGTGCGGGTGCGCCAGCCGGGCTCGGCGTACGAGCGGGCGTTGTCGCGGGGGATCTGCGAGACCAGGCCCTCGCGGATGCCGAGGAACCGGCAGGCCCGGTCGACGGCGGCGCCGGGCTCGTCGACGAGGTCGCGGTAGCGCATGACGAGGACCTGCTCGGCGGGCACGTGCTGGAGCAGGTGCTCGAGCTGCTCGCCGTACATCCCGAGCTCGCGGTAGCGCCAGAACGGTGCCCAGCCGCGGGCCACGCGCTCGTCCTGCAGGTCGAAGGCGCGGCGGAACGTCGGCTCCGGCTCCAGGCCGTCGGACCACAGGTGCATCCAGTTGCTGTAGGCGCGGTCGACGGGGTCGCGCACGACGGCGATGAGCCGGACGTCCGGCAGGGCCTCTCCGATGCGGCGGTGGGCGCCGCGGCTCCACAGGTAGAACGGCGTGCTCTCGCCCCGCACCTGGTCGTCGCGGGCCTCGGCGAACAGGGCGGCGTACTGCTGCGAGCGCCAGATCCACTCCTGCTGGGAGTGCCGGTCGCCGGGGCCGCTCCAGTGGGGCGGCGGGGCGTCGTCGCACAGCCAGAACTTCGGCTCCTTGGGCCGGGTCAGGAAGGCGTCGGGGTGCTGGGTCAGGGCGGCGTGCAGCGCGGTGGTGCCGGCCTTGGGGGCGCCGATGATGAGGAAGTCGGGACGCGGTCCACGTCGCATGTATGCATACTAGGTTACTTTGCTTTGATGGGCTGGGCCCCGGCGTCGCCCCGCCTCCGGTCGCCCTGCGGTGGCGGTCCCTCGTGCCCCGTGGCCTCGTCGGGGGCGTCCTCCTCGATCGGCTCCGGCGGCGGGTGCTCGACGACCACCGGAGCCGTTGGCACCGCCGCGCCCGCCCGGACGTCGGCGCGGTAGCCGCGGGCGGTCCGCAGCACGGTCCGCACGTACGCCGCCTCCGGCCGCACCTGCCGCAGCGCGCGGGCCAGGGCGCCGGGACGTCGGCCGGGCTCGCGCAGGGCGGGCTCGAGGGAGCACA
This sequence comes from Nocardioides litoris, assembly GCF_006346315.1. Lineage (GTDB taxonomy): Bacteria > Actinomycetota > Actinomycetes > Propionibacteriales > Nocardioidaceae > Nocardioides > Nocardioides litoris. The sequence continues at coordinate 3,580 of NZ_VDMR01000006.1, forward strand.
GCAGGACGCCGAGGCCCAGGGTGGCGTCGTCGAGGTCGCGCGGGTCGCGGACGCCGTCGTCGTCGGCGTCGACCGCCACCCGGGCCCAGGTCTGCGGCAGGAGCCGCAGCGGGCCCACGGGGCGGTCGCGCCGCCTGCTGCCGTCGACGGCGCCGCGGTCGGTGTCGCGGAGCCGCCCAGCGGTCGGTCGTCCGGGCCGGACCAGCCCGTGGTCGGAGGTGACCCGGCCCATCGCGGCCAGCACCGTCCACGGCACGGCGCAGCCCACCCGGGAGGCCCCGAGCACCACCTCGGCGAGCTGGTAGGAGGCCGCCGCCTCCTCCGGCACGTCGGTCACCGACTCCTCGGGCCCGGGCACCAGCAAGGGGCCGACCGGGCCCAGGGGAGCGGGTGCGCGCCGGTCGGCGGCCCGCGACGTACCGGTGCCGGGGACGAGGGCGGCGGCCGCGACCACCGGCGCGACGCGCGGCGCCACGTCGCCGGCCACCTCGGCCGCAGCGGGGCTGAGGCCCCCGCGGCTGGCGCCGAGGGTCGTCGCGCCCGCGGCGAGGGTCAGCGCGACGACCAGGGCCAGGGGCACAGCCGGCCCGACGGAGCGTCGCGGCGCCGCCCGACGGCCGCGCGGGGCGCGCCGGACGAGAAGGCCGGAGGGCTGCCGGGATCGCCGGGATCGCCGCCGGGGTCGCTGCCTCGCGGCACGGTGCTGCGTCACGTCCGGAGCATCGGCAGCCCGAAGGGGTGACTCCAGGGCGGTGGCCCGCGCGGGCCGCACTACGATCGGGAGGGTGCTGAACATCCCGGAGGCACCGGTGCTCGAGGGCGCGACCCACCTCCACTCCGGCAAGGTCCGTGACCTCTACGAGCTGCAGGACGGGCCGCACGCCGGCCACCTGCTCATGGTGGCCAGCGACCGCATCTCGATCTTCGACTTCGTGCTCGACACGACCATCCCCGACAAGGGCGAGATCCTGACCCGGATGTCGCTGTGGTGGTTCGACCGGCTCGCCGACCTCGTGCCCGGCCACGTCGTCTCCACCGACGTCCCGTCCGCCGTCGCCGGGCGCGCCGTGGTGTGCGAGCGGCTCGACATGTTCCCGGTCGAGTGCGTGGCCCGCGGCTACCTCACCGGCTCGGGCCTCCTCGACTACGCCGCCACCGGCGAGGTCTGCGGCATCGCCCTGCCGGCCGGCCTCGTCGACGGCAGCCGCCTGCCCGAGCCGGTCTTCACCCCGGCCACCAAGGCCGAGCTCGGCAACCACGACGAGAACGTCTCCTACGCCGCCGTCGAGGCCACCGTCGGCCCCGAGGCCGCCGCCGTGCTGCGCGACCTGACCCTGCAGGTCTACGCCCGGGCCGAGGAGATGGCCCGCGAGCGCGGCATCCTGCTGGCCGACACCAAGCTCGAGATGGGACGCCGGGGCGACGGCACCGTGGTCCTCGGCGACGAGGTGCTCACGCCCGACTCGTCCCGGTTCTGGCCGGCTGACGACTGGACGCCCGGCCGCCCCCAGGCGTCGTACGACAAGCAGATCGTGCGCAACTGGGCCCTCTCGCCCGAGTCCGGCTGGGACCGCTCCTCCGGCGAGGCGCCGCCGCCGGTGCCGCCCGAGGTCGTCGACCGCACGCGGGCCCGGTACGTCGAGGCCTACGAGCTGCTCACCGGGGAGCGGTGGTAGTCGTGGTCGCCCCCATCCGCTTCCAGGTCTCCTGCGAGGAGGCCTACGACTACCTCGTCGACCCGGCCAACCGCCCCGAGTGGCAGTCGAGCCTGCGCGGCGTCGCCGACGTGCGCGGGCCCGACGGCGTCGTCGGCCAGACCTGGACCGACGTCACGCTCCCGGGCCTGCGGCCCCGCATGGAGCTCACCGACGCCGACCGGCCGCACCGCTGGTCCGAGCGCGGCACCTGGCGGGGGTTCGACGCCACGCTGACCCTGACCTTCACGGCGGTCGGGTCGTTCTGCGACGTCGGCGTCGTCATGCACGTCGCCGGCACGGGCCTGGCCAGGCCCGTCGCGGCCGCCCTCAACCGGGTCGCCCCCAGCGCCGTCCGCTCCGACCTGGTCCGCGCCGCGAAGATCCTCGCCCGCCGCTGAGGCCGCCCGGGGCTCGGCGCCAGCACCGGTCGGGTACGTCGGCTGCGGGAGGCTTCGAGGCTCGTCGCTGGCGCTCCTCGCACCTCAGCCGCCACCGTGGGTGGGTCAGGTGGCGCGGACGGCCTCGCGGGCGGCGACGGTGGCGTCGCCGACCTCCTCCAGGAACGCCGCGATCGCAGCCAGCTCCTCCGGTGTGCGGGAGTCGAGGACGGGCCGCAGGTGACGGGCCAGCTCGCTGAACATGCCGCCGCCGACCGCCATCGCGTGCTCGGTCACGGTGACCACGACGCGGCGCCGGTCGGCCGGGTCGGGGGCGCGGACCACGTGGCCCGCCTTCTCGAGGCGCTCGAGGAGGGCCGAGGTGGCGGGCGCGCTCAGGCCGAGGGCGGCGCCGATGCGACCGGGGGTGGCCGCGGTCCCGTCGAACCCCCAGTCCATGACGAGGGCGAGGCCGTGCAGGTCGGTGCGGTGCATGTCGCCCCCGCGGCTGGCCTCGGCGACGTACAGCTCGCTCTCGGTGGAGTAGCGCCGCAGCGCGCGCACGACGCGCCGCTCGGTCATCGGCTGCTCGGGCACCTCGAGGGGTGGGTTGTCGGCCGGCACACCTCCACCCTACTCTTTCGATCATGGAAATGTTCAGCGGTGGAAAGTTCCCTCACCTGGTCGGCCGTCGGCTGAGCTGGGTGGTCGTCCTCGTCGCCGTCCTCTTCTCCGGCGTCCTCCTCGGCGCGGGCGTCGAGGCCGAGGAGACCGACAACGCCGCGGCCAACCTGCCCACCGACGCCCAGTCGGTCCAGGCGGCCGAGGCCGTCGAGCGCATCGGGGCCGACGACACCGCCCTCGCGCTGGTCGTCCTCGACCGCGGCGGCCAGCCGCTGGCCGAGGCCGACCGTGCCGCCGTGACCGACCTCGTCCGCCGCCTGGGCCCGGCCGCCGCCGAGGGCCAGCAGGTCTTCCCGGCGTTCTCCGACGACGGCGAGTCGGCCTTCGTCGGCGTCCCGCTGCGCGGCGACCTCCCCGAGGAGGAGCGCAACGCCGCTGTGGAGGACCTGCGCGCGCAGGTCGCCGACGCCGGGCTGCCCGACGGCCTGGAGACCGCCGTCACCGGCGGGCCGGCGTTCGCCGTCGACCTCTCCTCGGTCTTCGACGGGGCCGACGTGCGCCTGCTCCTCGCGACCGCCTCCGTCGTCGCGCTGCTGCTGCTCATCACCTACCGCAGCCCGTGGCTGTGGCTCGTGCCGCTCACCGTGGTGGCCGTCGGCGACCAGGTCGCCGCCCAGCTGGTGGCGATCGGCTCGCGCCTGCTGCCGTTCAGCACCGACGGTGCCTCGGTCGGCATCACCTCGGTCCTCGTCTTCGGCGCGGGCACCAACTACGCCCTGCTCCTCATCGCCCGCTACCGGGAGGAGCTGCGCCGCACCGAGGACCGGTACGACGCCATGCGGCACGCCGTCGACCGCGCGGCCCCCGCGATCCTCGCCAGCTCGGGCACCGTGGTCCTCGCCCTGCTCTGCCTCGGCCTGGCCGACAACCCGACCAGCCGCAACATCGGGTTCGGCGGCGCGATCGGCATCGTCACCGCCGTCGTCTACGCCTTGCTCGTGCTGCCCGCCGCCATGACCTGCTTCGGGCGCCGGCTGTTCTGGCCGTTCATCCCGCGCCTGGGCGACGCCGACCCGACCCGGACCGGCTGGTGGGCCGGCGTCGCGCGCCGCGTCACCGCCCGCCCGGTGCTCGTCGCCAGCGGCAGCGTCGTCCTGCTGGCCGCGCTGACCCTCCCGGTGCTCGGCGCCGCGGTCGGCCTCTCCGACACCGAGCAGTTCATCGACGAGCCCGAGTCGGTCACCGGGCAGAAGGTGCTCGCCGAGCACTTCCCGGCCGGCACCTCGCAGCCCACGACGGTCGTGGTGCCGGCCGACCGCGCCGGCGCCGTGCGCACGGCGCTGGAGGGGGTCGACGGCGTCCAGGCCGTGGAGCCCAGCGGCCGGGGCGGCGGCCAGGCGGTCCTGGAGCTCGTGCTCACCACCGAGCCCGCCTCGGACGCCGCCTTCGACGTGGTGCGCGACGTCCGCGCGACCGCCGACGAGGCCGCCGGCACGACGGCCCTCGTCGGGGGACCCGACGCCCAGTCGCTGGACGCCGCCGACGCCGCCGACCGCGACCAGCGCCTGGTCGTCCCGCTCATCCTGGCCGTGGTGCTGCTCGTGCTCCTCGTGCTGCTGCGGTCGGTCGTGGCCGCGGTGGTGCTCGTGCTGACCGTCGTGGCGACGTACGCCGCCAGCCTCGGTGCGAGCTGGGTGGCCTTCTCGACGGTGCTCGACTTCCCCGCCCTCGACCTGAGCGTGCCGCTGCTGTCGTTCCTGTTCCTGGTGGCCCTCGGCGTCGACTACAACATCTTCCTCACCACCCGGGCCAAGGAGGAGGCCGAGCAGGAGGGCGCCGACCCGCGCCGCGCCATCTCGGTCGCGCTGGCCGTGACCGGCGGGGTCATCACCAGCGCGGGCATCCTGCTCGCGGCCGTCTTCACGGTGCTCGGCGTCCTGCCGGTCGTCGTGCTCGCCCAGATCGGTGTCATCGTCGGGTTCGGCGTGCTGCTCGACACCCTCCTGGTGCGCAGCGTGCTCGTGCCGGCCCTGGTGACCCTGCTGGGGCGTCGCTTCTGGTGGCCTGGTCCGCTGTCCCGGGCCCCGGAACCACACCCCGAAGGCGTGGCGTCCGTCACGAACGCGTGAGTAGGTTGTCGGCGTGACCGACTACAACCTCGCCAGCCTCCTCGAGGACAGTGCCTCCGCGTACGCCGACCGCACCGCGATCGTGTTCGGCGACCGCCGGCTGACCTACGCCGAGGTCGACGCCGCCGCGTCCATGGTCGCGGGCGCGCTCACCGAGCGGGGGATCCAGAAGGGGGACAAGGTCGCGCTCAGCTGCCCCAACGTCCCGTACTTCACGATCGTCTACTACGGCATCCTCAAGGCCGGCGGCACCGTCGTCCCGCTCAACGTGCTGCTCAAGGCCCGCGAGGTCGCCTACCACCTCGGCGACTCCGACGCGAAGGCCTACTTCTGCTTCGAGGGCACCGACGAGCTGCCCATCGGCAAGGAGGGGCACGCCGGGTTCGAGCAGGCCGAGGGCTGCGAGCACTTCGTCGTCATCACCGCCGACCCCGCCGCCGCGAGCCCGATCGAGGGCGCGGAGACGCTCGGCCAGGTCATGAACGGCCAGTCGCCGTCGTACGACGCGGTCGCGACCGACGAGGACGACACGGCCGTCATCCTCTACACCTCCGGCACCACCGGCCAGCCCAAGGGCGCCGAGCTGCGCCACCGCAACATGCGCGACAACGCGCTGCTGGGCGAGGAGCTGTTCGGCGCCGACGCCGACGACCCCGACACGCTGCTGTGCGTCCTGCCGCTGTTCCACTCCTTCGGCCAGACCGTCGTGCAGAACGGCGGCTTCGCCTACGGCGGCACCGTGGTCATGCTGCCCCGCTTCGAGGCGGGCCCGGCGCTGAAGCTGATGGAGAAGGAGGGCGTCACCTTCTTCGCCGGCGTCCCGACGATGTACTGGGGCCTGCTCGGTGCGCTCGACGAGTCCGGGGTCGACGTCAAGAAGATCACCGAGACCGTGCGCGTCGCCGCGGCCGGCGGCTCGGCGCTGCCGGTGGAGGTGCACAAGCAGTTCCAGGAGCGTTTCGGCGTCGAGATCCTCGAGGGCTACGGGCTGTCGGAGACCTCGCCGGTGGCGTCGTTCAGCCGCCTCGGCCAGGGCGTCCGGGTCGGCTCCATCGGCACCCCGGTCCCGGGCGTGGAGATGAAGCTGCTCGCTCCCGACAGCTGGGACGAGGCCACCGAGACCAACGACGAGGGCCACGTCGTCGGCGAGATCGCGATCAAGGGCCACAACATCATGAAGGGCTACTACAACCGCCCCGAGGCCACCGAGGAGTCCATCCAGGACGACTGGTTCCGCTCCGGCGACCTCGGCCGCCGCGACGACGACGGCTGGTACTACATCGTCGACCGCTCCAAGGACATGATCATCCGCGGTGGCTTCAACGTGTACCCGCGCGAGATCGAGGAGGTGCTGATGACCCACGAGGCCGTCTCGCTGGCCGCGGTCATCGGCGTTCCCCACGAGAGCCACGGCGAGGAGATCAAGGCCGTGGTCATCCTGGAGAAGGGCGCCTCGGTCACCGAGGAGGAGCTCGTCGCCTGGGGCAAGGAGCAGATGGCGGTCTACAAGTACCCCCGCGTCGTCGAGATCGTCGACGAGCTGCCCATGACCGCGACCGGCAAGATCCTCAAGCGCGAGCTCTCCTGAGGCCGTGCTCGCCCGCACCGTCGGACTGCTCCTCGCCGTCCTGCTCGTGGCGGTCGGGGCCCTGTGGACCGCACAGGGCCTCGGCTACCTCGAGGGCTCCTCGATGACCGGCAGCAAGACCTGGGCCACGATCGGGCCGATCGTGGCCGGGCTCGGCGTCGCGCTGGTGGTCGTGATCATCCAGCGGGCGCGTGACGGGCGGCGCTGAGTCACCGGTCCGCTCCGGGCAGGATCTCCGGTCAACCGGAGGTTCTCCCACTCCTGGTGGGGAGCTTCCCGTCAGGAGTGGCAGTTTCTCCGCTTGACCGGAGGTCTTGCCGCCGCCCCGCCCCGCTCAGTCGAACGGGGTGGGCAGCGCGCCGGGGAGCCCGGCGAGCAGCTCGCGCGCCTGACCGGCGACCTTGTGCTCGACGAGCACCTCGTAGCGGGTGGCCACGACCTGGGTGACCGACTGGAAGTCGCGCTGGCCGCGGGTCATCGCGTAGCCCAGCAGCGCCCAGATGACGAAGAACAGGGCGCCGAAGACGACGGTCGACAGGATCGTGGCCAGGGCGCTCTCGTCGGTGAACAGCACGAAGATCAGGCCGATGAGCAGGCCGAACCAGGCGCCCGAGGCCGCGGCGCCGGCGGCGACGCGACCGGTGGTGAGGCGGCCGGTGATGCGCTCGATGCGCTTGAGGTCGGTGCCGACGATCATGCAGTTCTCGACCGGGAAGTGGTTGTCGGAGAGGTGGTCGACGGTCTTCTGGGCGGCCGCGTAGTCGTCGTACGTCGCGAGCGACTGCGGGAACTCCAGGCGGAGCGGGTTGAGCCCGGGACGGCCCGGGCGACCGGTGGGCGAGGTCATGGCCATGCACCCATTGTGCCGCGCGGGTCCGCAGGCCCCAGGCCCGCGCGGGTGAGGCAGGGCGACGGCCTAGGATCGGGGCGTGCCCAAGGTCGTCGTCGACGTCATGCCCAAGCCCGAGATCCTCGACCCGCAGGGGAAGGCGGTGCTCGGCGCGCTGCCCCGCCTGGGGTTCGGCGGCGTCCTCGACGTCCGCCAAGGCAAGCGGTTCGAGCTCGAGGTCGAGGGCGAGGTGACCGACGAGGTGCTCCAGCGGGTGCACGAGATGGCCGAGACCCTGCTGTCCAACCCGGTCATCGAGGACTTCACCGTCCACGTCGGCGAGGCCGTGGCCGAGGAGCCGGAGGTGCGCGCGTGAAGGTCGGCGTCGTCACCTTCCCCGGCTCGCTCGACGACGTCGACGCCCAGCGCGCCGTCCGGCTCGGCGGCCACGAGGCGGTCGCGCTCTGGCACGGCGACCACGACCTGCGCGGCGTCGACGCGGTCGTGCTGCCCGGCGGGTTCTCCTACGGCGACTACCTGCGCTGCGGGGCCATCTCGCGCTTCGCGCCCGTGATGACCGAGGTCGTCGAGGCCGCGGGCAGGGGCATGCCGGTCCTCGGCATCTGCAACGGCTTCCAGATCCTCTGCGAGTCGCACCTGCTGCCCGGTGCGCTCATCCGCAACGACCACCGCAAGTTCGTCTGCCGCGACCAGCGGCTGCGCATCGACAACGCCTCCACGCCCTGGACCTCCTCCTACGCCGAGGGCCAGGAGGTGACGATCGTGCTCAAGAACGGCGAGGGCGGGTACGTCGCCGACGCCGCGACCCTCGACCGGCTCGAGGGCGAGGGGCAGGTCGTGGCCCGCTACCTCGGCGACAACCCCAACGGCTCGATGCGCGACATCGCGGGCGTGAGCAACGAGCGAGGCAACGTCGTCGGGCTCATGCCCCACCCCGAGCACGCCGTCGAGGAGCTCACCGGCGCCGGCACCGACGGCCTCGGCTTCTTCACCTCGCTGGCCGCCGCGGCCTTCGCGTGACCCCGCAGCGGCTGTTCCGCGGCGTCGCCGTCGCCGAGGCAGTCACCTGGGCCCTGCTGCTGGCGGGCATGTTCCTCAAGTACGTCACCGAGACCACCGAGCTCGGCGTGCGGGTCGGCGGCATGCTGCACGGCGTCGTGTTCGTCGCCTACTGCGTGACCACCGTCGTCGTCGCCGTCGACCAGCGCTGGACGCTGCGTCGCAGCCTGCTCGGCCTGCTGGCCGCGGTGCCGCCGTTCGTCACCGTCGTCTTCGACGTCGTGGTCGAGCGGCGCGGTGCCTTCGGGCCGTGGCGCTTGACCACGGCCGCCCCCGAGCGGGGGGTGGACCGCCCGGTCGCCTGGTTGCTCCGCAACCCCCTGCGCGGCCTGCTCACCGCGCTCGCGGCCGTCGCCGTGCTCACCGGTCTCGCGCTGCTCGTCGGCCCGCCGGTCGGGGGCTGACCCGGGCGCCCGGCCCGGCTAGCCGACGTACCAGAACTCGCGGACCAGGTCGGCGCGACGCTTGTCGTCCTTGGCGAGCTTCTTCATCGACACCCGCTCCCCGAGCTCGCGCAGGCGGGTGATGACGGCGTCGAGCACTGCGGGCGGGAAGACGCCGTCCTCCTCGAACCACGCCCGCGCGTCCTCCAGCGCGGCCGCCGAGCGGCGCACCGAGGACGGCAGGGTCGCGGCGTCCTCGCCCACCCGGTCGGCCCGGAGCCGCTCGGCCTCGGCCGCGCCGTCGAGCGCGCGCAGGCCGCGGCGGGCCGCGACGGCGAGCCCCGCCAGCAGCAGGTGCACGTCGGCCGACCCGTCGCCGAGGCGCAGCTCGACGGTCTGCGGGTGCGGTGCCACGGCCGGTACGTCGGGGCGCCGGTCGCCGTTGGCGTGCTCCTGCATCGGCGCGAGCACGTCGCCGGCCCAGGCCAGCGGCACCCGGACGAGCCCGGTGCGGTCGGTCTCGCCCCAGCAGATCAGCTCGGGGGACTCCTCGCCGTCGGCGAAGCGGAGGTAGGAGGTCGGCACGGTGCAGCCCAGCGCGGTCAGCGCGGGCGCGGCCCCGAGGTAGCCCGCGACCAGGCGCAGGGCGGTCTCGGTGAGCGCGCCGTCGTCGTCGACGAGGACGTTGCTGCCCTCCCGCACGAGCCGGGTGTGCACGTGCAGGCCGTTGCCGGCGCCGTCGACCCCGATCGACGGCGCGAAGGTCACCTCCAGGCCGTGGGCGTGCGCGACCTCGCGGACGACCCACTTGGCCAGCACGAGGGCGTCGGCGGCCTGCTCGACCGGCACCGGCCGCAGCTCGATCTCGTGCTGCACCAGCTGCCGCTCGGCCTCCAGCACGTTGCCGACCTCGCCGTGGCCGTACTTGACCTCGACGCCCATCGCGGCCAGGTGGTGCAGCGCCTGCTCGCGCACCGCCTGCCCCTTCGAGAACGGCGGCGACTCCTGGTAGCCGCGCTCGGCCTCCACCGGGTGCAGCGGGTCGGGGTCGCCGACCAGGTAGTACTCCAGCTCGCCGAACGCCTCCAGCACCAGCCCGGTCTCCGCGGTGAGCGCCTCCGCGGCGCGCCGCACCAGCTGCTCGCGGGCGTGGGCCAGCGGACGGCCGTCGCGGTCGTAGAAGGAGCAGAGCAGGTCGAGCGAGGGCTCCTCGCCGAAGGGGTTGACGAACGCCGTGCGGTAGCGGGGCACGATGTAGGCGTCGCTGTCCTCGGTCGCGGTGCCCTCGAACACGCTCGAGCCGTCGACCCGCTCGCCGTGGGTCAGCACCTCGACCAGGTGCTCGCGCGAGGACGGCACGAACGCGAGCGTCTTGAGCCGTCCGTCGCCGCCGACGTAGCGCAGGTTGACCTGGCGCAGGCCGAGGCGTCGTACGGCCTCGACGAGGTCGTCGCAGGTGAGCTCGTCCGTCGGCTTGCCGAGCAGCCGCACGAGGGGGTGGGGGACGTGCTCGTCGTCGTTCATCCTCCGACCCAACCGGGGCGGCCCGGCGCGCGCGCCACCCGCGCGGGCGCCGCGCCCCCCGGGCCGCAGTGCTCAGGCGGTGGCGGTGACCAGCCAGCAGGCGGCCGGGAGCCGCAGCGCACCGTCGACCACGCCGGCGCGCACCTCGGTGCGGACCTCGGCGACCACCCGCCGCCACCCGTCCTCGCCGAGCCGGGGGAGCACGGTGTCGTGGGCCCGCGCACCGGTGCTCGTGGCCAGCACCAGCGCGGTGCGGTGCTCGACGCCGTCGGAGCCGTCGAAGGAGTAGTCGAGGACGGTGTCCAGCGGCTCCGGTCGTACGTCGCGCCAGCCGGCGGCGCCGAGCACCGTCCGCACGCGGTCGGGGTCGGCGAACGCCATCGGGCCGGGGGCCGGCGAGTCCGCGGTGTCGGGCTCCTCGCCGAGGGCGCGGTACAAGGCGCCCTGGCCGAGCGCGAACGACGGGTTCTCCCCGCGGCGGCGCCAGCACACGAAGGCCAGCCTCCCGCCGGGCGCGCACGCCGCGTGGATGCGGGCGAAGGCCGCGGTGGGGTCGTCGAAGAACATCACGCCGAACCGCGAGACCACCCGGTCGTACGGCGCCCCGGGGGCCTCGGCGTCGAGGTCGGCCCGCTGCGCGTCGGCCAGCACGACCGTCGCCGAGGGCACCCGGCGCCGCGCCGCCTCGACCATCGCGGGCGAGACGTCGACGCCCACCGGCTCGGCGCCGGCCTCGGCCGCGGCGGCCAGCAGCGTGCCGCTGCCGCACCCGACGTCGAGCAGGCGCACCCCCGGCTGCAGGTCGGCCGCGGCGACCAGGGCGCGGGTCAGCGGCGCGAAGGTCGCGTCGAACAGCGCCGCCTCGCGCACCCACCCCACCCCGGCGCGGGCCCAGGTGGCCGCCACCTCGGCGGGATCGGTGCCGGTCACGGCTGCGTCCGTCGGGTGCCGGTCAGCGGGGTGGTCAGCGGGGTCGTCAGCGGGTGCCGCTGCGCAGCCGGCCCCAGGTGGCCGGGTCGACGATGCCGGTGGCGGGCAACCCGACGCGTCGCTGGTAGCGGGCGACGGCGTCGGTCATGAGCGGGTCGAAGGTGCCGTCGACGTTGACCTTGACGCCGACGTTGCCGGCGTTGATCGCCCGCTGGACCCGGCGGACGTAGGGGCCGTAGGGCCCGGCGGACCCGCGCTTGAGGACCGGTTGCGAGCCCGCGGCGAGCAGCATCATCCAGTCGCGGCGGAACCAGCGGCTGTCCACCGGCCGGCCGGACGCGGCCTTCCACGCCCGGACCGCCTCGACGAGGCCGGGACCGTAGGCGCCGTCGATGCCGCCGGTGAAGCGACCCTGCTCCTTGAGCAGGCACTTCAGCGCCGAGACGCGCTCGGCGTTGGCGGTGTAGCCGGCGCGCGGCGGCTCGAGGGTGCCGTACTGCAGGAAGTCGACCTTGACCCCGCCGCACCGCGTCTCCGGCGGCGCGTAGAGCCCGCGGCCGAGGTCGAGGAAGTTGGAGTCGATGTTGATGCGGACGCCGCCCCACACCTCGTCGTGGCCGCCGCGGTACTGCTTCACGCGGCCACCGGGCCGCCAGCCGGACTCGGTGATGTAAGAGGTCGAGGTGTTGGCCACGCCGTCCCAGCGGGCCAGCCAGATGCGCTGGGGCAGGACGTAGGCGCCCGGCCGGGTGCGCCGCACGTCGTCCATCGCCTTGATGCCGGAGCTCGCGCTGGAGTAGACGCCCGTGACGTAGCCGAGCTTCTTGACCGTGGTCACCCAGGCCGAGATGAAGGCCAGGGCCGACTCGCGGCACGCGGTGTTGGTGTGGTCGAAGCCCTCGAGGTCGTACCAGAGGGTGCTGCCGGGGGAGATGCCGAGCGCCTGGGCGTCGGCCACGGTCTCGGTGCCTGACGCGCGGCCCATGGCCCGGGCCTTTGGGTAGCGGCCGGCCGCACCCCGGACCGGGCTGATCCGGAAGTCGTCGGCGTACCGCGGGAAGCGGGGCTGGCAGGAGGCCTGCGGACCGAGGGTGATCGGGAGCAGCTTCCAGCCCTTGCTGATCTGGTTGCGGACCCAGGTCGGGGTGAGGTTGGGCTGGCTGCGGCAGGCCCGCGAGTCGCCGGAGATGTAGATGCCGACGGCCAGGAACGGCGAGGAGACCAGCCAGCGGTCCATCGCGGCCTGGCTCGGCGTGAGGCACTGGTCGAAGCCGAGGCCCTGGAAGTCGCCCGGCGTGGGCGGCAGGGGCGTGGTGCGCCTGGCGGCCGGGACGGTCGCGGTCGAGGCGGTGCTCGACGCGGCCGTGGTGGTCGTCGTCGCCGCGGCGAGCGTCGCGCCGGCCGGCGACCCGACCCCGGTGACCAGGGCCCCGGCGGCCAGGGTCGTCAGCGCGGTGAGCCCGATCGCCGACGACCGCGCGAGGCGGCGTCGGAGCGAGGTGCGGGGGCGGGTGGGGGGCAGGGCCGGGGGCATGGCGGATCTCCAGGGGAAGGGCGGCGTCCGTCGGTCGTCCGCACCCTAACCTCAGAAGTCACACCAGTCACAGGGTTCACCTGTAACTACATCGGTGTAGTTCGACGGGCCCCGCTCAGCCCGGCGGCGGGCCCCAGCCGCCCCCCGGCGGCGGGGGCTGCTGGTAGCCGCCCTGGGGCGGCTGCGGGGGCTGGGGCCAGCCCTGCTGGGGCGGCTGCGGGGCCTGGCCGTAGGGCTGCTGCGGCTGCTGGGGACGGCCCTGCACGAGCGGGCCCAGCGTGCGGCGCACCTCGGGCGGGGCGAGCAGGGCGTACGCCGCCAGGCCGGGCAGCGCGAGGTAGGCGGCGGCGGCGTACCCGGTGTTGAAGGCGGCGAGCGAGTCGTCGCTGTTGGCGACGCCGAGCACCACGAACCCGACCACGACGATGCCGCCGAGCAGTCCGAGCAGCAGCACGCGGTTCGTGCGGAGGTCGCGGACCAGGGTCAGGCCGAAGCCGGCCGCACCGGCGGCGAGGAGCAGCAGCACGGCCACCGTGATCGGTGCCCCCTTGCCGTCGGCCTCGACGGTGAACAGCACGACCGCGAGCGCGGTCAGGCCCGACCCCAGGGCCGAGACCTGGAGGGCGGCCGCGACCGTGCCGCCCCAGTCGGTGAGGGCGTCGGGGGCCTGCGTCGCACGCTGCTGGGCACGCGAGACCGCCATCGCCGCCGCAGCACCGAGGAGCAGGATCCCCCCGGTCGGGACGCCGCGCAGCGCGTAGCCGTTCCACTTCTCGACCTCGGGCCAGAAGAAGAGTCCGGCGTGGTCGGAGGCCAGGGCGAGCAGGGCGACGACGACCACGGTGGCCCCGGTGGTCGCGAGCACCCGGCGCCAGCCGGCCGTGCGCGCGCCGGCCAGCAGCTGGAAGACGGGGTAGCCGACCATCGCCAGGGCCGTCAGCGGCAGCACCACCACGGTGGCCAGGAAGACGGTGAACGGGTCGAAGACGTCGACCTCGTCGCTGACCGCGCCGTGGGCCAGCCAGCCGATCGCGAGCAGCAGGGTCAGGCCGACGGTGGCGGCGTACAGGCTGCGGGCGACCGCGTTCCACAGACGGTCGTCGGCGTGCTGTGGCTCCTCCTCGGCCTGGCGCGGCTGCACGGCCAGGGCCACGCCGGCCAGGGCGGCCGCGACACCGCTGCCGAGCCCGCCCTCCAGGTCGTCGGCGACGTGGACGAGCTCGAGGACGACGGCCACCAGGACGCTGAGGAGCAGGGGCGCGTTCAGACCCAGCTTGAGCAGCCGGACGTGCGTCGGGCCCCAGCCGCCGACGACACCTGCCTTGGCCAGGTAGGGCACGGCCAGGGAGGCGATCGAGAGCAGCGCGGCGATGACGACCCAGAAGCGCTCGCCGGCGTGGTTGAACACGTCGAGGGAGAACCCCGCCTCGCTGTTGAGGTCCCACGGCATGCCGAGCGTGCACAGCAGCACGAGCGCGGCCACGGCGTCGCGCACGTAGTCGGAGACCGGCCACGTGTGGAACGGGTTGGTCCGGGGCTGCTGCGGTGCGGGCTGGCCCCACTGCTGCTGCCAGTCCTGCTGCGGCGGGCCCTGCGGCGGGCCCTGTGGCGGGCCCTGCGGTGGGCCCTGCGGCGGCGGGGGCTGCGGGGACCAGCCCGGCTGGCTGTACGCCGGCGCCGGGCTCGGGGGCGGCGGTGGGTTCCACGCCTGCGCCGACGAGGGCGGCGGGGGCTGGGTGCTCGGCTTGCGGATCACCGTGCGCTCGGGCGACTCGCTCCCGCCGTCGTCGTACGACGCGCCGGGCTGCGCCGGAAGCTGCTGGGTGGGCGTGGGGGCGCCGGGCTGGGTGGACGCGGGGTCGGGTGCCGCCGCGAGGGCGCGCCCGCAGGCGACGCAGAACGCGCCGCCCTCGTTGGCCGCGCCGCAGTGCCCGCAGTAGGTGGCCATGCGCGGGAACCTATCGCTCCGCGCCCCGCGCGAAACCTGGCTCGGGGGTGACCCGAACGGGCCAGGCCCGGCGGCCGGACGGGTGGTCCTCCGCGGTTTGCGGGACGCCCGGGCCGGGGCGGGCGCACCGTGGTCGTCCCGACCCGGCCGAGGAGGCCACCGTGAGCGACCCTTCCCCCCACGACACCCCTGCGGCACGCCCCGACCCGGGCTGGACCGAGCCCGCCGCCCTCGGCTGGGCCGAGGCGTTCCGCGCCGACCCGTGCCCGGGCGGGCCGCCGCTGGTCAGCGCCGACGGCCACTGGTGGTGGACCGGCGAGCTGTGGCAGCGGCGGCTGCCCGAGCCGGCCTGAGCCGGCTGGGCCGGCCTGAGCCCCGTCAGGCTGCCGCGGGCTCGGACGCGGCCGGCTCCTCGGCCGCCCGTCGACCCTGGCGGTGCAGCACCACGCCGACGACCAGGGCGAGCGCGGCGAACGTGGCCGAGGTGAGGAACGCCGCCCGCGCGCCCGGCAGGAACTCCCCGGGCACCGCGCCCGCGGCGTACACCGAGACGATCACGGCCAGGCCGATGGCGCCGCCGAGCTGCTGGAAGGTCTGCAGCAGGCCGGAGGCGGACCCGGCGTGCTCGGGCTCGACGTCGCTGAGCACCAGGGTGGTGATCGGCATGAAGGCCAGGCCGGCCGAGAGGCCGTTGAGCAGCATCGGGCCCAGCACCGCGGCGAGGTAGCCGTCGCCCGCGCCGTACGCCGAGAGCCAGACGAAGCTGGCCGACAGGCCGAGCGCGCCGGCCATGATCATCCGGGTCGGGCCGACGAGGCCGAGCAGGCGCGGGGTCACGCGGGACATCCCGAAGATGCCCAGGGTGAGGGGCAGGAAGGCCAGGCCGGTGGCCATCGGGCCGAAGCCGAGCTCGCCCTCGATGAGCTGCACGGCGAGGAAGAACATCGACAGCTGCCCGCCGACGACCAGGGCGATCGCGGCGAGCCCGCCGACGCGGCGGGGGCTGCGCAGCAGCTCGGGGCGGAGCATCGGGTGGGCGACGCGGCGCTCGGTGCGGGCGAGCAGGGCGACGAGCAGCGCGCCGACGACGAGTCCACCCAGGGTGCGCGGCGAGGTCCAGCCGTGGTCGGGGGCGCCGATGAGCGACCACACGACCGCGACCGCACCGCCGGTGGCGGCCAGGGCGCCCACGACGTCGAAGCGGCCGGGGCGGCGCGGCGTCTCGTCGAGCACCCGACGGGTCAGGGCGAGGACGACGAGGCCGATGGGCACGTTGATGACCATCGTCCAGCGCCACGACCCGAGGTCGGTCAGCGCGCCGCCGAGGAGCAGGCCGATGGACATGCCCCCGGAGGAGACGGCACCGAAGAGCGCCAGGGCGCGGTTGCGGGCCGCGGCGTCGGGGGCGCTGGTGGTGAGCAGCGCGAGCACGCCGGGCGCGGCCATGGCCGCGCCGACGCCCTGCAGGGCGCGGGCGCCGACGAGCACCTCGGCCGACTGGGCGAGGCCGCCGACGAGCGAGGCGAGGGTGAACACGGCGAGGCCGACCTCGAACATCCGGCGGCGGCCGAGCACGTCGCCCAGCCGGCCCCCGAGCAGGAGGAGGCCGCCGAAGGCGAGCGTGTAGGCGTTGAGCACCCAGGACAGGCCGGCGGGCCCGAAGGAGAGGTCGGCGTCGATGTGGGGGAGCGCGACGTTCACGACGGTCGCGTCGAGGACGAGCATGAGCTGGGCGACGAGCACGAGCGCGATGCCGGCGGCGGCGCGGCCGGCGTTCGGCGGCAGCTCGGTGGGGGCCTGCGGCTGGGCAGGCGTCAGCGTCTGGTGTGACATGGGAGTCCTTTGTCTGGCGGGGTCGAGTTCCGGCCCAGGTGGACGTAGAGTGGAGACGTTCTCCGCTTTCCGGAACGATACGGAGACTGTCTCCGTTTAGCAAGCCCCGAGGAGGGACCCCGTGCGCGCCGACGCCCAGCGCAACCGCGACCGCATCGTCGAGGTCGCCCGTGAGGTCTTCCGCGAGCAGGGGTACGACGCCTCGCTCGACCTGGTCGCCAAGCGCGCCGGCGTCGGGGCCGGCACGCTCTACCGGCACTTCCCCTCCCGCGAGGTGCTGGTCGACGCGATCATGCAGAGCTGGGTCGACCGGGTGACCGAGGCGACCGACAAGGTGCTCGCCTTCGAGGGCTCCGACCGCGACCTGCTGCTGCGCTGGTTCGAGACGTACGTCGAGCTGATCACCCTCCACAAGGGCGGCGCCGCCAAGATCACCTGCGCCATGGGTGACGAGGAGTCGCCGATCCGCACCAAGTGCCAGGTCCTCTCCGGCGCGGCCGCGCGCGTGATCGGCCTGCTCGCCGAGCGCGGCGCGGTCCGCACCGACGTCGACGCCGTCCAGGTCTGCCGCCTCGTCGGCGGGGTCGCCACCGTCGCCGACACCTCCGAGCTCGGGCCCGACCAGGTGCGCCCGCTCCTCGAGGTCGTCGCCGACGGCCTCGTCGTACGCGGCTGAGGGACCGCCCGGCCCGGGCGGTAGATTCCGGGGCGTGCCTGAGGCCTCCTCTCCCTCGTCCGCCAGCTCCACCAGTGCCCTCGACACCGTCGCCGTCGCGACCGAGGACCCCGGCCGCGAGCAGCCCTGGGCCGACCTCGGCCTGAAGCCCGACGAGTACCAGCAGATCCGCGAGATCCTCGGTCGGCGCCCCACCAGCAGCGAGCTGGCGATGTACTCGGTCATGTGGAGCGAGCACTGCTCCTACAAGTCGACCAAGGTGCACCTCAAGCAGTTCGGCGAGATCCCGCAGGAGACGCCCGTCGGCGCGATGCTGGCCGGCATCGGCGAGAACGCCGGCGTCATCGACATCGGCCAGGGCTACGCGGTGACCTTCAAGGTCGAGAGCCACAACCACCCGAGCTTCGTCGAGCCCTACCAGGGCGCGGCCACCGGCGTCGGCGGCATCGTCCGCGACATCCTGGCCATGGGCGCCCGCCCGGTCGCGGTCATGGACCCGCTGCGCTTCGGCCCCCTCGACGCCCCCGACACCGCGCGCGTGCTGCCCGGGATCGTGGCCGGCGTCGGCGGCTACGGCAACTGCCTGGGCCTGCCCAACATCGGCGGCGAGGCCGTCTTCGACGCCACCTACCTCGGCAACCCGCTCGTCAACGCCCTGTGCGTCGGCGTGCTCCGCCACGAGGACCTGCACCTGGCCAAGGCCTCCGGCGTCGGCAACCAGGTCGTCCTGTACGGCGCCCGCACCGGCGGCGACGGCATCGGCGGCGTGTCCGTGCTCGCCTCGGAGACCTTCGACGAGACCGGTCCGGCCAAGCGGCCGAGCGTGCAGGTCGGCGACCCGTTCATGGAGAAGCTGCTCATCGAGTGCACCCTCGAGCTCTTCGCCGCCGGCGTCGTCGCCGGCATCCAGGACCTCGGCGGGGCGGGCCTGTCGTGCGCCACCTCGGAGCTGGCCTCGGCCGGCGACGGCGGCATGCACGTCGAGCTCGACCGGGTGCCGCTGCGCGACTCCACGCTCGCGCCCGAGGAGATCCTCATGAGCGAGAGCCAGGAGCGGATGATGGCGGTCGTCGAGCCCGCCGACGTCGACCGGTTCCTCGAGATCTGCGCCCGGTGGGACGTCGAGGCCGTCGTGGTCGGCGAGGTCACCGACACCGGTCGCCTCGAGATCGACTGGCACGGCCAGCGCGTCGTCGACGTGCCGCCGCGCTCGGTCGCGCACGACGGTCCGACCTACCAGCGCCCGTTCGCGCGCCCGTCCTGGCAGGACGACCTGCAGGCCGACGGCGCCGAGTCGCTGGCCCGCCCGGCGTCCGGCGAGGAGCTGCGCGAGACCCTGCTGCGGCTCGCGGCCAGCCCCAACCTGTGCGACAAGTCCTGGATCACCGACCAGTACGACCGCTACGTCCGCGGCGGCACCGTGCTCGCCCAGCCCAGCGACAGCGGCATGGTGCGGGTCGACGAGACCACCAACCTCGGCGTCTCGGTCTCCACCGACTGCAACGGCCGCTTCGCCAAGCTCGACCCGTACGCCGGCGCGCGGCTCGCGCTGGCCGAGTCGTTCCGCAACGTCGCCACCGGCGGCGCCCGGCCGCTCGCGGTCAGCGACTGCCTCAACTTCGGCTCGCCCGAGGACCCCGACGTGATGTGGCAGTTCGCCGAGGCCTGCCGCGGCCTCAAGGACGGCTGCCTCGAGCTCGGCATCCCGGTCACCGGCGGCAACGTCTCGCTCTACAACCAGACCGGCGAGACCGCGATCCTGCCCACCCCCGTCGTGGCCGTGCTGGGCGTGATCGACGACGTCACCCGTCGTACGCCGTCGGCCTGGCCCTCGGTCGAGGGCGACGCCCCCGGGCACCGGGTCTTCCTGCTCGGCGAGACCCGCGAGGAGCTGAGCGGCTCGGAGTGGGCCCACGTCGTGCACGGCCACCTCGGCGGCCTGCCGCCCGCGCTTGACCTCGAGGCCGAGCAGCGGCTCGCGCGGCTGCTGGCCGACGGCGCCGGGCTGCTGGCCTCGGCCCACGACCTGTCCGAGGGCGGGCTCGCGCAGGCCCTCGTCGAGTGCGCCCTGCGCGAGATGTGCGGCGTGCGCGTCTCGCTCGACGGCGTCCACGCCGACCCCTTCGTCGCGCTGTTCTCCGAGTCCACCGGCCGGGTGCTGGTCAGCGTGGCCGACGGCGACGCGGTCCACCTCGGCGAGCTGGCCGGGCGGCACGGCGTACCGCTGGTCGAGGTCGGCGCCACCGGGGGCGACGTGCTCGCCGTCGGTGACCTGTTCGAGATCAACCTGCTCGAGCTGCGCTCGGTCTGGACCGCCACCCTCCCCGCCGCCCTGGCCGGAACGTGAGCGCCGGTCCCGCCGGTCCGACGACCTGCCCCGGCTGCGGCGGCGGCGAGTTCGAGCACGGGTGGGTCGACCACGTGCGGATGCCCGACGTGCGTTGGGTCCCGGAGCGGGTCCAGCGGCGCCTGCTCGGCATGCAGGACCAGGCGGGGCTGCGTGTGCGTGCCCACCGCTGCGTGGCCTGCTCGCGTCTCGAGATGTTCGCCGACCCCGGACCTGCGCCGGGGCGCGAGGACCGCCCGAGCCGGGAGGAACGTGAGCGTGGTGTCCTCTGACCGGCCCCCGGCGCGCCTGCCCGACGCCTACCCCTGTCCGCGCTGCGGCAGCACGTCCTTCACGCCGGGGTTCGTCGACGACACGGTGAGCGGACGGGTGCGCTGGCTGGCCGGCCGGTTCCAGCGCGGCCTCCTCGGCAACGCCAAGGGTCGCGGCCTGGGCCGCGGCGTCCCGGTGCTGGCCTACCGCTGCACCGGCTGCTCCCGGCTCGAGCTGTTCGCCGTCGACCCGGAGGCCTGAAGGCCTCCCGGCGTCGTCCGCGTGGAGCCCGGTGGCAGGATCGCCGCGTGCACCGACGGACCCTGCTCCGCCTGCCGGGCCTCGCGGCCCTGGGGGCCGCCGGACTCGCCCTGACCGCCTGCCAGGAGGACGACCCTGCCGTGAGCGTCGACCGCAGCCGCCACACCTACGGCGACGACCCCAGCCAGTACGGCGAGCTGTTCCGGCCGGCCGGCCCCGCGCGCGGCGTGGTGGTGGTCATCCACGGCGGGTTCTGGCGCGCCGAGTACAACGCCGAGGACCTCGGCACCCCGCTCGCCGTGGCCCTGGCCGAGGCCGGCTGGGTCGCGTGGAACCTCGAGTACCGCCGCATCGGTGACGGCGAGGGTGGCGGGGGCGGCGCGCCCGCGACGTTCGACGACGTGGCGGCCGGCATCGATGCGCTGGCCGACCTCGACGTCGACACCTCGACGGTCGTCACGCTGGGCCACAGCGCCGGCGGGCACCTCGCCACCTGGGCCGCCGGCCGCGGGCGCTACGACTGGCCCGAGCGGGTGCCGGTCACCCACGTCGTCAGCCAGGCCGGCGTCCTCGACCTGCGCGCCTCGGAGGAGGAGAACCTCGGCGGCGGCGCCGCCGGACAGCTGCTCGGCCGCCAGCCCACGGTCGCGGACGAGAAGTACGACCCGGCCCAGCAGCTGCCGCTCGACGTGCCCGTCTGGTGCGTGCACGGCACGGACGACACCATCGTCCCGCTCAGCCAGTCCCAGTCGTACGTCGACCGCGCGGTCGAGGCCGGCGCCACCGCCGAGCTCGTCGAGGTCGAGGGCGACCACTTCGTCGTCATCGACGTCGAGTCCGACGCGTGGCGGCGCCACATGGAGATCCTCGACTCCATCGCCTGACGACCCCGACGCCGACCCGTCGTGGCTGCACGACGGGTCGGCGGGTGGACGGGGGTCAGGAGGCGCGGCGCATGGTCCGCAGGCCGACGGCGAGACCGAGGGCGGCGACCAGGGCCGCGGAGAGGACCCCGGCGCCGAGGGTGTCGAGCGCGAGGTCGCCGGCGAACAGGGCGCGCTCGGCCTCGATGATGTAGCCGAGCGGGTTGAGGTCGGCGGCGAGGCGCAGCCAGCCGGGGGCGCCGTCGAGCGGGAGCAGCACGCCGGCGAGCAGCAGCAACGGGAAGACCAGGGTCTGCTGCACGGTCCAGAAGATCCAGTCCTGCCCGGCCGAGACCACGGCCAGGGAGAAGGACAGCGCGCCCACGCCGACGCTGAACAGCGCGAGCACGGCCAGGCCGACCAGCACGCCGCCGAGGTGCAGGTCGAAGGAGAACGGCGTCACCACGGCCACGATCAGCACGGCCTGGGCCAGCATCGGCACGACCTCCTTCAGGGCCCGGCCGACCAGGAGCGACGAGCGGCTCAGCGGCGAGACGAGCAGCCGCTCGTGGGAGCCGGTGCCGATCTCCAGGGTCAGGTTGGACCCGGTCATCGACGCGCCCATCAGCGCGGTCATGGCGATGATGCCGGGCACGAACCACTGCAGCGCCGAGCCCCCGAACGCCCCGGTGTCGGGCAGCAGCGGTGCGAACAGGGCCAGGAAGACGAGGGGCTGCACCATCGCGAACAGCACCGACGCCGGCTCGCGCAGCACTGGCCTGAGCTCGCGGGTCATCACGTTCCAGGTGTCGGCGACGACGCCTGGTGCCCGCCGCTCCCCGTCGTACGACGCGGGTCGGCCGGTCCGGGTGGTGCGGTCGGCGGGGGTCTCGAGGGTGTCGGTCATGCTGCGGCTCCGTCCGTGCTGGGGGTCGAGGTGGCGGTGGTGGTCTGGGTCTCGCGCAGGCTGCGCCCGGTCAGGTGGAGGAAGACGTCGTCGAGGGTCGCGCCGTGCACCTCGATGCCGACCGCGGGCGTGCCCGCGGCGGCGAGGTCGGTGACGAGGCCCGGGGCGAGGTCGCGGCCGTGGGCAACCCGGACGTCGACCCGGTCACGCGCGACCTCGACGCTCGCCCCCTCGAGGCGGGCGGCCCGCTCGGCCGCGCGGGCCGCGTCGGCGGGGGAGGCGAGGCGCAGCGAGACCAGGTCGCCGAGCCCGGACTTGAGCCGGGCCGCGGTGTCGTCGGCGATGACGGTGCCGTGGTCGACGACCACGACGCGGTCGGCGATCGCGTCGGCCTCCTCGAGGTAGTGCGTGGTCAGCACGACGGTCGTGCCGAGCTCGCGGTGGAGGCGGACGACCTGCTCCTGCAGGTTGACCCGGTTTTGCGGGTCGAGCCCGGTCGACGGCTCGTCGAGGAACATCAGCGGTGGCCGGTGCACCAGGCCGATGGCCACGTCGAGCCGTCGCCGCTGCCCGCCGGACAGCGTCGAGACCGGCCGTCGCGCGTGCTCGGCCAGGCCGAACGCCTCCAGCAGCTCGTCGGCCCGGGCGGCCGCCTCGCGGCGGGACAGGCCGTGGGCGCGGGCCTGGCTCACGACCTCGTCACGCCCGCGCTGCTGGTGGGCCGCGGCGTTGCCCTGCCCGACGTACCCCAGCGCCCGGCGCACGGCGCGGGGCTCGCGCACCACGTCGTGGCCGGCGACCTCGGCGGTGCCGGAGGTGGGGGCGAGCAGGGTGGTGAGCATCTTCAGCGTCGTGGACTTGCCGGCGCCGTTGGGACCGAGGAAGGCGACGAGCTCGCCCGCCTCGATCGTGAGGTCGAGGCCGCGGACGGCCTCGACGGTCTGCCCGTGGCGCGTGAACGTCCGGGTGAGGGAGGTGGTGCGGATGATCGGGTCCATGGCGGGGACGCTAGGGACGCAAGAGGCCAGATCCTGACCTCAATGCCACCTAGTCTCGGGGCCATGTCCACCAGCGCCCGGATGCTCTCGCTGCTCTCCCTGCTGCAGACCCACCGCTACTGGCCGGGGGAGGAGCTCGCGACCCGGCTCGAGGTCAGCGGCCGCACGCTGCGCCGCGACATCGAGCGGCTGCGCGACCTGGGGTACGTCGTCGACGCGACCCGCGGGGTCGCCGGCGGCTACCAGCTGCGCGCCGGCGGCCAGCTGCCGCCGCTGGTCCTGGAGGACGACGAGGCGGTGGCCATCGCGGTCGGCCTGCGCACCGCCGCGGCCGGGTCGGTCGGCGGGCTGGAGGAGACCTCGGTCCAGGCGCTGACCAAGGTCGTCGCCCTGATGCCGACCCGGCTGCGCCGCCGCATGGACGCCCTGGCCTCGCAGACCGACGCCCCCGGTCCGTGGTCGGCCGGGCCGAGCGTCGACGCCCGCGTGCTGACCACGCTGGCCCAGGCCTGCCGCGACGACGAGCTCCTCGAGCTCGACTACGCAGCCCGCGGTGCCGAGGTCACCCACCGCCGCGTCGAGCCCCACCGCCTGGTCTCCCTGGGCCGCCGGTGGTACCTCGTCGCGCACGACCGCGACCGCCACGACTGGCGCTCCTTCCGCGTCGACCGGGTCAGCGCCCCGGTGCTCACCGGCCAGCGGTTCCGGCCGCGGGACCTGCCGGGCGGCGACGCGGTGGCCTTCGTCGAGCAGGGCTTCCGCCGGATGCCGCAGCGGTACGCCGTCCGCGTGCGCCTCGAGGCCCCGGCGGCCACGGTGCGGTGGGCGGTGGGCCACTGGGGCGAGGTGGTCGAGGACGGGGACGGGGCGTGCCGGCTGGAGATGAACGTCGACAGCCTGCAGTGGCCGGTCATGGTGCTCGCCCAGGTCGGGGCGCCGTTCGTCGTCGAGTCGCCCGCCGAGCTGCGCGACGAGCTGGCCCGGGTCGGCGAGGTGCTCCAGGCCTCCGCCGCGTCGTAGCGGTCGCGGGCGTCGTACGGTCGCCGGGTGGGGGAGAGCCTGGACCTGCGGTGGCGCACCGTGCTGGTGACCGACTCCGGCGCGGGGCTGGGCCGCGAGGTCGCCGTGCGGGCCGCGCGACGTGGCGCCGCCGTGGTGGCCGTCGACCGCGACGCCGCGGCTGCCGAGGCGACGGCCGTCGTCGTGCGCCGGAGCCGGGTGCCCGCCTGGGCCGTGCAGGCCGACCTCGACCACCCCGACGACCTGCTCCTGCTGGCCGGCCGGCTGCGCGACCTCGGTGGCGCCGACCTGCTCGTGACCGCCTCGCCCGCGGCCGTGCCCGCGTTCGTCGACGCGCTGTCGCACCGCCGCGGCCGCCCCGGCCTCGTGCCGACGGTCGTCGTCGTGGGGTCCGAGCCGCCGCCCGACCTGCCCGACGGCGTACGCCTCACCTGCCTCGACCCCGCCGGCCGCTCCGTCGACGACCTGGCCCGCGCCGCCCTCACCGGGGGGTAGTCCCTGACGATGTGGTCGTCGGACCACCGGATCCACGACCACATCGTCAGGGACTACCGCAGGCGGCGGTCGGGCACCCGGGCCTCCGGGCCCGGGCCGGGCTGGCAGTGGGGGCACCACCACGTACGCCGGTTGGCCGGGTCGTTGGGCAGCTCGGGCACCATCTGGACCTTCGTGCCGCAGCGCAGGCAGGGGCGGGCGGCGCGGCCGGAGACCCAGTGGTTCTCGCCGCGCTGCCCGAGGCCCGTGGTGGTCTGGTAGGCACCGGGGACGGTCGCGGAGTGGTGCAGCACCCGCGCCGCGCGGTGGACCAGCTTGTCGAGGTCGACGTCGCCGATGGGCGTCCAGGGGCTGACGCCGAGGATGAACGCCAGCTCGTTGACCCACAGGTTGCCCAGCCCGCAGACCTTGGTCTGGTCGAGGAGGGCGGAGACGAACGGCACCGCGGGCTGCGCGCGCAGCCGACGCACCGCCTCGGCGGGGTCCCAGTCCTCGCGCAGCGGGTCGGGACCGAGGTGGCCGATCCAGCGGGCCTCGTCGGTGGTCGCGGCCAGGTCGAGGTCGTGCAGCCGCAGCCCCCACGCGGTGGCGCCGGAGTCGAGGCCGAGGACGAGCCGCACGTCGGCCATGAGCCGGCGGGGGAGCACCTTGCCGGGGCCGGTCACCGACCACTCGCCGTCCATCTTGAGGTGGCTGTGGAGGGTGACCGGTGGGCCGTCGGTCGCGGCGTCGGGGGCGGAGAAGCGGGTCAGCAGGTGCTTGCCGTACGTCGCGTGCTCGACGACCGTGCGGCCGGTCAGGTCGCGGGTGGCCAGCCGTGGCACGCGCAGGTCGGTCCGGACGACGGTGCGGCCGAGCAGCTTGCGGTCGAGCTGGCGCGCAAGCTTCCAGACGCTGTCCCCCTCCGGCACCCCTCGATCATGTCGGGCGCCCGGTCAGCGGGCGAACACCCCGTCGGGGAAGGCCCCGGCCTTGAGCGCCCGCACGACCAGCGGCTTGCCGATCTCGTGCAGCCGGGCCCGGCCGTCCTCGCCCAGCCGGGACCAGGGAGCGACGGCGAGGGTGTCGGTGGCGTCCTCGACGGCGGCGCGCAGGTCTCGGCCGGCGTCGGTGAGCTCCTCCTCGGTGGTGAGCAGGCCGCGCTCGACGAGCGCGTCGACCGCGGCCGCCCACTGCTCGTCCGACCACCCGCGGGTCGCCTGGGCTGCGGGCCGGGTGAAGCCGGTGCCGGTCGCGGTGTGGGTGACGAGCGCCTCGAGGCCGGACAGGCCCTGGGCCAGCAGGACCGCCACGTGGCCGTCGCCCCGGTGCTCGCGCAGCAGCGTCAGCCCGTGCCACAGCGCCAGGTGGGGCTCCTCGGGCCAGGCCAGGTCGGCGTGCGCGGCGAACAGGGCCCGCCCGGCGGGGTCGGCGTCGGTGGCCGCCCGGCGCACCAGCTCCGCTGCCTCGGCGACCTCGGCCGAGGCCAGCACCTCCTCGCCCAGCAGCCGTCGGTAGGCCGCGTCGACGCCACGCAGCCGGGCCGCGACGACGTCGGCCGGGGTGGCCGCCGCCCAGGCCGGCGGCAGCAGCTTGGCCACCAGCGACGGGCTGAAGACGAAGAACGTCGCCGCCACCGGTCCGGGGCCGACGGCGCCCATCGCGGCCGCCCGCGACGCGAAGTACGTCGACCGGCCCGGTCGCACGCCGAGCGCGGCCACCTCCTGGTCGACCTCGGGGGCGAAGTAGCACAGCGCGTGCAGGGTCTCGAGGGTGCGGGCCGTGCGGCCGGCGACGGTGGCGTCCACCCGGCCCTGTCTACCCCACGCGCGCCCGGGTGCGCCGCGACAGCACGACCGAGGCCACCGCGGCCAGGGAGGTGACGGCCAGAGCGGCGACGAACGGCGCGCGGGTCGGCTCCTCGGCCGACCCCGCCGCGGCGAAGGCCAGGCCGCCGACGGCGATGGCCACGGCTGCCCCGACGGAGTCCCCGAGCGTCATCGCGGAGGTGTTGGTCCCCCGGTCGGCGCGGCGGACTCGCGGAGCACCAGCACCCCGACCCGAGGCGTCAGCAGGCCCATCCCGGCGCCGGTGAGCCCCCACGTGGCCAGCACGAGCAGGCCGGGCAGGCCCAGCGCGGCCACGGCCAGCGTGGTGAGCACGCCGCCGGCCACCAGCGGTGCCCCGACCCGCAGGGCCTTCCGGTCGCCCAACCGGCCGCCCAGCCGCGCCTGCACCTGCGAGGCGCCCGCCCACCCGAACGCCGCGGTGGTGAGGGCCAGGCCCGAGACGGTCGGGGAGGCGTCGTACCGCTCCTGGAGGAGGAGGGGGAGGTAGATCTCGCTGCCGGCGAACGCGGCGAAGGCCGTGCTGCGCACCCCGATCACCGCCGGCAGCCCGCGGCGGCCGGTGAGCATGCCCCGCGGCACCAGGGGGCGTACGGCGAGCACGGCGACGCCCAGGGCCGCGACGGCGACGAGCACCGCGGCCACGCCGTCGGCCCGGGCCCCGAGGTCGAGGGCGAGCACGGCGCCGGCCGCGAGCGTGGCCCAGGCCAGGCGACGACGGGGGTCGGGCAGGCCGTCGGTGGCTGGTCGCTCCTCCCGGGCCGCGGCCCGCACGGCCGGGGTGAGGGCCAGCACGGCCAGGCCGGCCAGCACCACGACACCCAGGAACACCCACCGCCACCCGACGGTCTCGGTCGTGAGCCCGGCCGCCGCGGGCCCGACGATCGACGGCACCACCCACGCCGCGGCGAATGCGCCGAGGATGCGGGGACGGTCGACCTCGGCGTACACCGCGGAGACGAGCAGGTACAGGCTGACGACGAGCCCGCCCGCGCCGAGGCCCTGGAGCAGGCGGCCCGCGACCACCACCTCCATCGTGGGGGCGAGGCCGGCGACGAGCAGGCCGGCGGAGAAGAGCCCCACCGCGCCCAGCAGGGGCGGCACCGGCCCGCGGCGGTCGGCCCACGCGCCGGCCGCGACCATGCTGACGACGCTCGCGGCCAGGGTCGCCGAGAACGCGATCGCGAACAGCGACCGCCCGTCGAGCTCGGCGCTCACCGTCGGCATCGCGGTCGTCACGGCCAGCGACTCGAACGCGGCCAGGAAGACCAGCGCGACCATGCCCACCGTCGACCAGCGGTAGCGCGGCGCCAGCAGGGAGGTGGTGGCGGCGGTCGTGGTGTCCCCGGTCGTCGTCACCTGCTCGACGGTAGGACCTCGACCACGGTCGAGATCAAGCCGGACCCGCCACCCGCGGCCGGGTGGCCTCGAGACAGGCGCCGGGGCGCCTTCCTCGACCACCGTGTGGCCCGGTCCTGACCCACCGCGGCCGGGTGGCCTCGAGACAGGCGCCAGGGCGCCTTCCCCGGCCACCGTGTGGCCCGGTCCTGACCCACCGCGGCCGGGTGGCCTCGAGACAGGCGCCAGGGCGCCTTCCTCGGCCGCCGTGTGGGCCGGTCCTGACCCACGGTGGTCGAGGAGGGACGAAGTCCCGTCTCGAGACCACGTCACCGCAGCCGTTGAGCACTGACCGCGCGGCGCCTGGTCCCCAGTACTCAGGTCGAGGCGGACCCGCCCGCCCTAGCCTCACCGCATGACCTCCACGCAGCTCCCGCGGATCGGCATCACCGCCGCCGCGCACGTGCTCCCGCCGACCGTGCTGACGACCGCCGAGGTGCAGGCGCGGGTCGAGGCGGCGTCGGGGTTCGCGATGCCGACCGGGCTGCTGGAGCGGATCACCGGCATCCGCGAGCGGCGGGTCGTCGTCGAGGGCGAGCAGTGGGCGTCGTCCCTGGCCACCGACGCGGCCCGCGCGGCGCTGGCGCGGGCCGGTCGCGACCCGGAGGAGGTCGACCTGCTGCTCTTCGCCAGCGCGACCCGCGACTTCGTCGAGCCCGCGACCGCCCACGTGGTCAACCACGCCCTCGGCGCCCGGGCGCACTGCCTCGACGTCACCAACGCCTGCAACTCCTTCGTCAACGGCCTCGACCTGGCCCGGGCGATGATCGAGACCGGCCGGGCCCGCACCGCGCTCGTGGTCACCGGCGAGACGCCGTCGCTCTCCACGCGCTGGGCCGTGCGCGACACCGCCGACGCGGCCCACCACGTCGCGGGCTACACCTTCGGCGACGCCGGCGCCGCGGTCGTGGTCGAGCCGGTCGAGCGCGGCGGGCTCGGTCGCACCGAGACCGAGACGCACAGCGAGCACTGGGAGGTCGGGGGCATCTTCGGCGGCGGCAGCCGCTACCCGCGCGACCACGACAAGCTGTACTTCACCGGCGCCGGCCGCGAGCTCAAGCGGGTCTTCGAGAAGGTCGGCCCGGCCATCGTCGACTCCACGCTCGCCCACGCCGGCCTCGGCCTCGACGACCTCGCCGCCGTGCTGGTGCACCAGGTCATCACGCCGTACGTCGACCGGTTCTGCGAGGTCACCGGCGTGCCGCGCGACCTCGTCGACCTCACCGTCGACACCCACGGCAACGTCGCCTCGGCCACGCTGCCGCTCCAGCTCAGCCGGCAGTGGGACCGGCTCCGGACCGGCGACAAGGTCCTCATGGTCGGCCTCGGCGGCGGCGTGTCCGTGATGACCACGGTGTGGGAGAAGTCGTGAGCGAGCAGGACCTCTGGGTCGTCGTCCCGGCCTACGACGAGGCCGCCGGCCTCCCGCGCACCCTCGACGCCCTCGCCGCGCAGACCGACCAGGACTTCACCCTCGTCGTGGTCGACAACGGCTCGACCGACGGCACCGCCGACGTCGCCCGCGCGTGGGCGCGCACGGTGCCGCTGGTCGTGCACGTGCTGGAGGAGCCCGAGAAGGGCGTGGGCTGCGCCGTCGACACCGGCTTCCGCACCGCGATCGCCGCGGGCGCCACGCACCTGGCCCGCACCGACGCCGACTGCGTGCCGCGGCCGGACTGGGTGGCCGAGGTGCGTGCCGGGTTCGCCGAGGGCGCCGAGCTGGTCTGCGGCCACCTCGTCGCCCGCCGCGACGAGAACGGGCCGCTGGCCCGGGCCGCCTTCCGCGGCATGGTCGTCGCGGCGGCGACGTTCGGCCGCTGGCGCGCGGCCAACCGCGGCCAGGACTACCTCGTGCCCTACCAGATGCACGCCGGCAACAACATGGCCGTCACCGCCGCCCTCTACGAGCGCTGCGGCGGCATGCCGCGGATGCCGTCGCCCACCGACCGCACGTTCCTCAACCGGGTCCGCCGGTGCACCGACCGCGTGCAGCAGCGCCGCACCATGGTCTCGGAGAACTCGATGCGCCGCATCGAGGCGTACGGCGTCGTGGGGGCCGCGCGCTGGTACCTCGACCGCGGCCCGGGCCGCCTGACCCCCGACCCGCGATGAGCCCACGACGAGCCCACGGTGAGCCCACGGTGAGCCCACGACGAGCCCGCGGTGAGCCCATGGTGAGCCCCCGATGAGCACCGTCGACGAGCTCCTCCCGCGGCTGCGCGCCACGCCCCAGGTCGCGGCCTTCGTCGACCCCCGCCGCCGGGGGCGTGCGGTGACCCGAGGCGAGCTCGCCGACCGCGCCCTGGCGGTCGCGGGCCGGCTGCACGCCCACGGGCTGGAGGAGGGCGAGACGGTCGCCCTCGCCTGCCGCCCCGGGCCGGCGGCGCTCGCCGTCGTCCTGGCCTGCCTGCGGCTGCGGCTCCGGGTGGCGCTGGTCGACCCGGCCGTGCCGCCCGGCCTGCTCACCGCCCGGCTGCGGGCGGCCGAGGCGCGAGTGGTGGTGACCGACCCGCTGGTCCGCGCGGCCGCCGGCTGGGCCGCGCCCGTGGCGCGCCGCGCCGGGCTGCGCCTGGCGCCGCTCGACGACATCGCCCCCGTCCTGGTCCTCCCGCGCCGCCTCGACCCGGCGCCCTCGCCCGACCGGTCCGGCCGCGGCCCGGCCGAGGCGCTGGTCGTCTTCACCTCCGGCACGACCGGCGACCCGCGCGCGGTCGTGCACACCACCGCGTCGATCTCGGCCGGCCTCGACGCGGTGACCGCGCTGGCCGACGTCCGCGCGGGCACCCCGGTCGTCGGCGGCACGTTCTTCGCCATGGCGCCCGCCCTGCTGGCCGGCGCGCCGGTGGCCACCCGGGCCGACCGCCGCACCGTCGAGAGCCTGCGGCCGCAGCTGACCTACCTCACCCCGCCCCAGGCCCGTGCGCTGCTCGACGACGGCACCCGGTTCACCGGTCGCGTCTTCGCCGGCTCCGCCCCCGTCTCCGCCCACCTGCTGGGCCGGCTCACCACCGCCGGCGCCGACCAGGCCTGGGGCGTCTACGCGCTCACCGAGGCGTTCCCGGTCGCGGCCGTCGAGTCGCGCGCCAAGGCGGCGTACGTCGACGGCGGCGGCACCGGCGACCTCGTCGGCACGCTGGTGCCCGGCACCACCGCGACCACCGACGAGCGCGGCCAGGTGCTGGTCGCGGGCGCCGGCACGGCCGTCCGTCACCTCGGCGGCCCGCCGCTCGACCACGTCGCGACCGGCGACCGGGGCGAGGTGCGCGGCCGCAGCGTCGTGCTGCACGGCCGGCTCAAGGACATGGTCCTGCGGGGCGCCGAGAACATCTACCCCGGCCTGCACGAGCCGTCGCTGCACGTGCCGGGCGTCGCCCAGGCCCTGCTCGTCGGCGTGCCCGGCGCCGACCTCGACGAGCGCCTCGTGCTCGTCGTCGAGCCCGAGCCCGGGGTCCGCCCCCGCGACGTGCGCCGCCGCCTGCGCACCCCCATCGCGGCCCTCGGCCCGGCGGCCCCCGACCGGGTCGTGGTCGCCCGCATCCCGACGCGCGGGCGCTCGGGCAAGCCCGATCGCGCGGCGACCGCGAGGATGCTGGCGTGACCCCCCGCTGGCGCGAGCTGCTCCTGGCCTCGCACCGGCGCTACACCGGCGCCAACGGCGACGCGCTGGCCGGCTCCGCGACGTACTCGCTGCTCGTCGGGCTCGTGCCCGTCCTGCTCCTCGTGGGCGCGGTCCTCGGCTGGGCGGGGGTCGCCGACTCCACCGTCGCGGGCGCCGTGCGCACGGCGGCCGACCGGACGCTGCCGCGCGAGGTCGCCCTGGTCGTCGAGGCGGCCGCGGCCGACCTCGGCCGGCCGCTCACCTGGGTCTCGACGGCGATCGTGCTGTGGCTCTCGGTGCGGTCGGTGCGCGCGCTGCGCACCGCGTTCCGGGCCGTCTGCGGCCAGGACAACGGCTCGGGCAACCCCGTCGCCGACAACCTGCGCGACGTCTGGCTGGCCGCCGCGGCACACGCCGCCGTGGCGCTGGCCGTGGTGCTGGTGGACGCCGCGCCTGGTCGGCTCGCGGGCGAGGTCGTCGGCGCGGTGCTCCTGCTGGGGCTCGTCGGGGGCGCGATGTGGCTGCTGCCGTGGCCCGACGAGCGACGCCCGTCGGCCGCCCGGACCGCCCGGGCCGCGGTCGCCGCGACCGTGGTCGTGGTGCTGCTCGGCACCCTCGGCGGGGCCTACCTCGACGCCACGATGCCCGGCCGCAGCGCCGTGTTCGGCCTCGTCGCCACCCTGGTCGCCACCGCGCTGTGGGTCTCGGTCTCGGTGCGTGCGGCGCTGCGTGCGCTGTCGATCGCCTCGGTGGTCGAGGAGTGGGCCCGACCCGCGCCGCCCGACGACCGCGCGCTCTGGGTCGTCGTCCCGGCGTACGACGAGGCCGCGGGCATCGGGGCCACGCTCGTCGCGCTGGCGGCCCAGCAGGACCGCGGCTTCCGCCTGGTCGTCGCCGACAACGGCTCCACCGACGGCACGGTGGGCGTGGTCGAGGCGTTCGCCGCGACGGCGCCCTTCGCCGTCCACGTCGTGGTCGAGACCGAGCGGGGCGTGGGCTGGGCCGTCGACGCCGGCGTGCGGTTCGCCATCGCCCACGGCGCGCAGCTCCTCGCCCGCACCGACGCCGACGCCCTGCCCCGCCCCGACTGGACCGCCCGCATCCGCGACCGGTTCGCCCGCGGCGCCGAGGTCGTCGCGGGCGCGAGCGTGCCCCGCCGCGACGAGCACCCCACCGTGCTCGAGCGGTGGGTCCTGCCGGCCGTCCAGCGGCTGCTGGCGGTCTACGGCCGCTACCGCGGCGAGCACCGCGGGCCCGACTACCTGGCGCCGTACGTGCTGACCCACGGGCACTCCTTCGCCCTCACCGCCGACGTCTACGAGCGCTGCGGCGGCGCCGAGCGCCAGCGGCTCGAGGAGGGCTCGGAGGACGTCGAGCTGCTCAACCGCGCCCGCCGGGTCACCCCGCACGTGGTCCGCGCCGACGAGGTCGTCGTCGAGAACAGCCTGCGCCGGCTGCGATCGTGGGGCGTCAGGCGGACCCTGCTCTGGTACTGGGACCGCCGCTACGTCCCGGCGACCCCCGAGGAGGTGCACGTCCGGTGAGCACCGCACCGCACGGTGGTCGAGGAGCGCCTTCGGGGGCGCGTCTCGAGACCACGGCCCGACGCCGCGACCGCCGGGTCTACACCGCCTCCCACCCCGTCCTGTTCCGGCTGCTCTCGGTCACGGGGCGCGCGCCGGTGCGGCGCCTCGGCTCCCGCGTCGTCGTCAGCGGCGAGGACGAGGTGCGCCAGGTGCTCACCCGGGTGCCGCTCGACCGCACCGACGACCGCACCACCGGCGGCGCGATCCGCAAGCACGAGGGGGAGGGCGCGCTGTTCGACGAGACCGGGCCCGCCCACCGGGCGTCGCGGCGCGGGCTCGCCGAGCGGCTCGGCTCCCGCGGCGTCCTCGAGCTCGCCCGGCACTACCGCCCGCCGATCGACGACGCCGTCGACGCGCTGCGGGCGGGGGAGGAGGTCGACGTCTGCGCGCTCGCCGACGCGGTCTCCGGCCGCACCGTCGCCGCGCTCCTCGACCTCGACCTGTCTCCGGCCGAGTGCGCCGAGCTGGCCCGGGCCGCCCGGCTGACCGCCTCGTCGGCGGCCGCGGCCGAGCTGCCGTCGTGGCGTCGTGCCCGCTACCGCGACCACCTCGCCGACGCCTTCGGCGGCCGGGTCGACCCGCTGGGCAAGATGCTGGCCCTGGCCGCGGTGACCACGACGTACGCCGCGCTGCCGCGGGCCGTGGCGTGGGTGGCCGACGAGGGCTGGTGGGCCACCTGCCGCGACGACGCGCTGCTGCCCGTCCTCGTCGACGAGCTGCTCCGCGTGCTCGCCCCGACGCCGCTGCTGCCGCGGGTCGCCGCCGAGCCCGCGATCGTCGGCGGTGTGCGCGTCACGCCCGACGACCAGCTGCTGCTCATGGTCCGGCACGCCGTCGACGCCCACCGGCGCGACCCGTCGGTCACGGACCCGGCCCCGACCGCACAGGCCCGGCTCGTCTTCGGCGCCGGCCCGCACGCCTGCCCGGGCGCCGCGCTGGCCCGGGCCCAGCTCGCGACCACCCTGTCCTCCCTCGCCCTCCAGCCGGCCCGCGTCGTGCGCGCCGTGCCCGACCGGCACGCCGCCCTGCCCGCCTGGCGCGAGCTCGTCGTGCGGAGGGTGGACCGGGGAGCCGACCGGTGAGGGTCGCGGTCACGGGGGCGAGCGGGTTCTGCGGCGGCGCGGCCGCGCGGTTGCTCACCACGCAGGGCCACGAGGTCGTCACCGTCGGCCGGGCCGCCGGCTCCGACCGGCCCTGGGACGCCGCCACCGGCACGCCCGACCTCGTGGGCTGCGACGCCGTGGTGCACCTCGCGGCCACGGTGGGCGACGGGGGCGGGCCGCAGTTCGAGCGGGTCAACGTCGACGGCGCCCGGCGGCTGCTGGCCGCCGCCGAGCGGGCCGGCGCCCGGGTCGTCTGGGTCAGCTCCTCCAGCGTCTACGACCCCCGCCCCGACCGCACGCGCGTCACCGAGGACCACCCCACGGAGGCCGGCCACCTCAACGCCTACGGCCGCACCAAGGCCGCCGGCGACCGCCTCGCCCTCGCCGCCGGTGCCGCGGTGCTCCGCCCGCGGGCCGTCTACGGGCCCGGTGACCCGCACCTGCTGCCCCGCCTGCGCCGCGCGGTCCGGTTCGGGCGGGTCTCGCTCCCGGGGCCCGACGTGCGGCTCTCGGTCACCCACGTCGACAACCTCGCCTCCGCGTGCGTGGCCGCCCTCGACTGGCGGCCGGGCGCCTACAACGTCGCCGACCGCGACCCCGCCCACCGCGACCACCTCGTCGCCGCCGCCACCGGCGCCCGGGTGCGGCACGTGCCCGTCGGCCTCGCACTCCTCGCCGCCCGGGGGCTCGACGCGGCCGCGCGGGCCACCCGCCGCGAGCCCCTCCTCACGCCGTACGCCGTCGACACGCTCGCGCACGAGTTCTGCCTCGACACCTCCCGCATCCGGGCCACCGGCTGGGAGCCGCGCGACCTGCTGCAGCCGTACCTGACTAGCCTCTAGAGGTGCCCGCCCGCCTGCGCCCCGCCCCGGCCGCCGACGTGGCCGCGGCCCGCGAGCGGCTGAGCGCCGGCACCGCCGAGCGGACCGACCTCAAGCTGCTCGTCAAGCACTACCTCGCCCTGCTCGAGGCCCGCGCGCCCGGCCGGTCCGTCGAGGTCCGCGTGCCGCCGTACGCCGCCGTGCAGGTCGTCGAGGGCGTCCGGCACACCCGCGGCACCCCGCCCGCCGTCGTCGAGACCGACGCCGAGACCTGGATCGCGCTCGCCACCGGCTCGATGGCCTGGGTCGACGCCCTCACCGACGGCAAGGTCATCGCCTCGGGCGAGCGCACCGACCTCACGTCGTACCTGCCGCTGGCCTGACGCCCAGCCCGTCGACGGCACGGGCTACCGTGCGGAGCATGGCCAGCAGCGACGACATCCGCGCCCGCGTCACCGACCTGATGCCGGGCATCCGGCGTGACCTCGAGGACCTCGTCCGCATCGAGTCCGTCAGCGCCGACCCCGCCCGGTCGGACCAGGTGCAGCGCAGCGCCGAGGCCGTCGCCGAGCTGTTCCGCGCCGAGGGGTTCGCCTCGGTCGACATCGTCACCGCCGACGGCGGCGCGCCCGCGGTCATCGCCCACAAGCCCGGCCCCGAGGGCGCGCCGACCGTGCTGCTCTACGCCCACCACGACGTGCAGCCCGAGAACGACCACGCCGAGTGGGACTCCCCGCCCTTCGAGCCCACCGAGCGCGGGGACCGCCTCTACGCCCGCGGCGCGGCCGACGACAAGGCCGGCATCGCCGCCCACCTCGGCGCCCTGCGCGTCTTCGGCGACGACCTTCCCGTCAGCGTCACGATGTTCATCGAGGGCGAGGAGGAGGTCGGCTCCGAGACGCTCCCCGCGCTGCTGGCCGAGCACCAGGAGGCCCTGCGCGCCGACGTCATCGTCATCGCCGACTCCGGCAACTGGGACATCGGCGAGCCCGCCCTGACCACCAGCCTGCGCGGCCTGGTGCGCGTCGACGTCGAGGTCCGCACGATGACCCACGCCGTCCACTCCGGCATGTGGGGCGGCCTCGTCCCCGACGCGATCATGACCCTGACCCGCCTCCTGTCGACCCTGCACGACGACGACGGCGCCCTGGCCGTCGACGGCCTGCACTCCCAGCCCGCCGCCGACGTCGAGTACCCCGAGGAGCGGCTGCGTGCGGAGTCCGGCGCCCTCCCGGGCACCAGCTGGGTCGGCCGCGGCCCCGTCGTCGAGCGGCTGTGGACCCAGCCCGCGCTCACCATCACCGGCCTCGACGCCCCCAGGGTCGACGGCGCCAGCAACACCCTCACCCCCGTCGCCCGCGCCAAGCTCAGCCTGCGCGTCGCCCCCGGCGACACCACCGCCAACGCCGAGGCCCGGCTGCGCGAGCACCTCGAGAAGCACGTCGCGTGGGGCGCCCAGCTCACCGTCACCACCGTCGACACCGGCGAGGCCACCCAGATCGACGCCACCGGCCCGGCGTACGACGCCGCGCGCGCCGCGTTCGCCGAGGCCTGGGACGGCACCGAGCCCGTCGACATGGGCGTCGGCGGCTCGATCCCGTTCATCGCCGAGTTCCTCGACGCCTTCCCCGAGGCCAGCGTGCTCGTCACCGGCGTCGAGGACCCCGACACGCGCGCCCACGGCGCCAACGAGGGCCTCCACCTCGCCGAGTTCGAGCGGGTCGTCCTCGCCGAGGCCTTCCTGCTCCGCAACCTCGCCGGCTGACGCACCGTCGCGGGTCCCGCGGCGCGCGACGAACCTCACGGCTCGTCGAGCCGACCCCGGCCGCCGACCAACCCCACGCCAGCCAGCACTGCCTAGCCTGGCGCCCGTGCGGGCCGCGACGCTGGAGTTCCTCGCGCGCCACCGGCGCGAGCGGCTGGCGCCGATCGCCGACCGGCTGGTCGCCTCCATCCAGCTGGAGAACCCCGCCTACGCCCTCGACGTCGTCACCAGCGCCGACCTGCGCCACTCCTGCG
The DNA here is from genome assembly GCF_006346315.1 of Nocardioides litoris. Classification (GTDB taxonomy): domain Bacteria; phylum Actinomycetota; class Actinomycetes; order Propionibacteriales; family Nocardioidaceae; genus Nocardioides; species Nocardioides litoris. The sequence goes on from NZ_VDMR01000006.1 coordinate 40,226, forward strand.
TCACCAACGTCGACCGCATCCTGGAGCTCCTCGCCGAGGCAGTCTCCTCGGGCGTGCGGCCGCGCCACTCCGACCACGACCCGGCGTACGACGCAGCGCGGGCGACCGGGCGGCGCCGGGCCGAGCAGGGGATGCCCCTGGACCACGTGCTGCGGTCGTTCCGGATGGGCGGGCGGCACGTCTGGGAGGACCTCATCGAGTGGGGCGCCGACCTGCTCGACGCGGGGGAGCTGCGCGACATCGGCACCCAGCTGTGGGAGGTCGTCGACGTCACCTCCGCCGAGGTGGCCTCGTCCTACCACGCCCACGAGCGAGCGGTCGTGCGCGCCGACGAGCAGCAGCGGGCCGAGCTGTGGGAGGGGTTGCTGGGAGGTCGGGCCCGCGACCCGCGCTTCGCCCACGGGGCGGCGATGTCGCTCGACCTCGCCGTCGACGGCGACCTGCTGGTGGTCGCCGCGGCCCACCTCGACCGCTGGCTGGCCGACGACCAGCTGGCGCCCCACGCGACGGCCTGGGTGGAGCGCACCGAGGGCGTGGTCGGGCTGGTGGCGCTGCGCGACGACGACCCGGCCGAGGCGCTGGCCGCGCTGCGGGGGCTGGTGGCCCGCGTCCGCACACCGATCGGCGTCTCCTCGGTGGCGCACGGCCTCGTCGGGGTGCCCGAGGGCCTGCGGGAGGCCACGCTCGCGCTGCGCGCCCAGGGGCGCCGGCCGGGCCTCGCGCCGTTCGACGACCGGGTGCCGGAGGCGTTGCTGCTGAGCGCGCCCGAGATGGCCGCGCTGCTCGTCGACCGGTGGCTGCGGCCCGTGCTCGCGCTGCCCGGACCGGAGGCGCGCGCCCTCGTCGACACCCTCGAGGCCTGGGTCGCCGCGGGCGGGTCGACCACCGCGACCGCGAGCGCCGTGCACTGCCACCGCAACACCGTCATCAACCGGCTCCGCCGGATCACCGAGGTCACCGGGCGCGCCTTCACCGAGGCCCGGCCCCCGGTCGAGCTCGACCTGGCCCTACGCGCCCACCGCATGGGCATGGCCCACCCACCTGGGTGAACTAGGGCGGGGGCGTTGTGCGGATTGCACAGAAGTCCGTCGTGACGGTGGTCACCGCAGGCATGGCGTCAGTCACATGAGCGGTGTCACAGTGGTGGTTGAACGCCGCTCACCCCGGGCCACCCCTCGGAAGACCCGGGCCGTTCGACTCATGGGGAAGTGACCAGATGACGACACGTCCGTCCGACGACCTGCACAACCACCCGCACGACCCGCTCGACGAGCTCCCGGAGGGGCACGACCCCGCCGCCTTCGACGCCGACGACTCGATCGGCCGGCTCGGCCGCCGCAGCTTCGTCGGGTACGTCCTCGCCGGCAGCACCCTCGTGGTCGCCGCCGACCTGAGCGTCGGTCGTGCCCAGCGCGCCGACGCGGCCGTGCCGTCGGCACCGCAGATCCCCGAGCTCTACGACCTCGAGGACCTGCAGACCGACTCGGCGCTGCCCACGTCGGCGCTGATCACCGTGACCATCGGCAAGGACGGCCGCGCCAAGTTCGCCTTCCCGCGGACGGAGGTCGGCCAGGGCATCATCACCTCGACGACGATGATCCTCGCCGAGGAGCTCGACCTGCCGATCGACAAGATCGACGTCACGCTGTCCAAGGCGCGGCCCGAGCTGCTGCTCAACCAGCTCACCGGTGGCTCCAACACCACCTTCTCCACCTACACGCCCGTCCGGGTCGCCGCGGCCATCGCGCGCCAGCAGTTGCTCAAGGCGGCTGCGATCCAGCTCGGCACCAACGTCGACCGGCTCTTCACCACCGGTGGTGTGGTCAGCGACGGCGTCACCAACCTGACCTACGCCTCGCTCGCCGGCGACGCCGCCAGCCAGGTCGTGGAGCGCGTCCGGGTGCAGCTGCGGCCGCAGGAGAAGTTCAAGGTCATCGGCCGCCCGGTCAGCCGCCTCGACGCCCGCGACGCGGTCACGGGCAAGAAGAAGTTCACGACTGACCTCAAGGTCAAGGGCGCCCTGCCCACCATGGTCTGCCGGCCGCCGCAGCACCAGGGCTCGCCCAAGCGGCTGCGCAACCGCTCGGCGATCCTGCGGATGCCCGGCGTCACCCACGTCGTGACCATCCCGACCGGCATCGCCGTGCGGGCCAAGACCTTCGGCCAGTGCATCGACGCGATCCGCGCCATGAAGGTCGACTGGAACCCCGGCACCGTCGACAACCAGTCCGACGCCACCGTGCTGGCCAAGCTGCGCAAGCAGGAGCTGCCGATGGTGGTCCCGAAGGACCTCCCGGCGCTCGCCCAAACCGTCGAGACCAACTTCGCCTTCGCGTTCCGCAGCAGCGCCGCGCTCGAGACGTACGCCGCCATCGCCGACGTGCGCAGCGACCGGGCCGAGATCTGGGCCGGGCTGAAGGTGCCGATCCTGGCCCAGCAGAACATCGCCGCGGTCACCGGCCTCCCCCAGGACAGGGTGAAGGTCAACGTCATCACCGGCGGCGGGTCCTTCGGCCACAAGCTGTTCGGCGACCACGCCATCGAGGCCGCCCGCATCTCCAAGGCCATGAAGGTCCCGGTCAAGCTGATGTGGCACCGCGCCGACGAGCCCCGCCAGGGGCGCCTGCACCCGATGGCGACCTCCCGGTGCCGGGCCACGATCGTCGCGGGCCAGGTGGTCTCCTTCGAGCAGCGCCACACCAGCGTCACCACCGACTTCAGCCACGGTCTCGGCGAGATGCTCACCTCGCTGGCCGACGAGCTCGACCCGATCGGCCTCGGCGGGCTCGGGTTCGCCGAGTCGATCTTCTCCCTGACCCAGGAGCTGCCCTACAACTTCGGGGCCCTGACGCAGCTGCTCAACGAGCCGCTGGAGTTCGAGGACAAGTTCTCGACCGGCAGCATGCGCAACATCTACTCGCCCGACACGTGCGTGGCCGCCGAGCTGACGATCGACCAGGTCGCCAAGAAGCTCGGCAAGGACCCCTTCAAGTTCCGCATGGAGATGCTGAAGAACGACCGGGTCAAGGCCGCGCTGCAGAAGGTGGCCGACGAGGGTCGCTGGGGCCGCAAGATGGCGCCCGGCACCGCCCAGGGCATCGCGATCCACAAGGAGTACAAGGGCTGCACGGCCGTCCTGGTCGAGATCGACTGCCGGCCGCGCACGGTCAACCGCAACCTCGGCAAGGAGACCGTCACCGGTCCCCGGGTCACCAAGGCGGTCATCGCCGTCGACACCGGCCTGGTCATCAACCCGCGCGGCCTCGAGGCCCAGATGCAGGGCGGGCTGATGGACGGCATCGCGCTGACCCTCACCAGCAGCAACCACCTCCAGGACGGCAAGTTCCTCGAGGCCAGCTGGGACAACTACTTCTACACCCGCCAGTGGAACGTCCCGAAGGACGTCGAGGTCCACATCATCAAGTCCAAGTCGCAGACGCCCGGTGGCGCCGGCGAGGCGGCAGTGGGGTCGTCCGCGGCCGCGGTGGCGTGTGCCTACGCCCGGGCCACCAAGAAGGTCCCGCAGTACTTCCCGATCAACCACGCCGAGATCTCGTTCAAGCCGAAGTCGTTCGTCCCGCCCGTGCCCGCCTCGCCGACCAACGGCCTCAAGTTCACCCGCTGACGCGGATCGAAGGAGAAACGACATGCCCAAGCAGACCTTCATCCTCAACGGCAAGACCGTCACGGTGAACGTGCGCGACGACGTCCGGGTCCTCTGGGTCCTCCGCGACATCCTCGGGGTCACCGGCCCCAAGTACGGCTGCGGCATCAACGTGTGCAAGGCGTGCACCTCGCACATCAACGGCAAGGCCTTCAACCCGTGCTCGGTCAAGGTCGGTGACCTGAAGAAGAAGGACCGGATCACCACCATCGAGGGCCTCGACGAGACCTGGCCCGGTCCCGGCCTGCACCCGATGCAGCAGGCCTGGATCGACCGCGACGTCGCCCAGTGCGGCTACTGCCAGCCCGGCCAGATCATGGAGGCCGTCGCCCTGGTCAAGCGTGTCCGGCGGCAGGGCCGCGAGATCCGCGACAGCGACCTCGACAAGATCCGCAACATCTGCCGCTGCGGCACCTACGTGCGGATCCGCGAGGCGATCGAGCAGGGCGCGCGCAAGATGCGCTGAGCCCCCCGCCCGCCCCGGCGTCGACCCGGACGACGGCGCCGGACCCCGAGGCCCCCGTGAGCACCCAGCCCACGGGGGCCTCGTGGCGTCTCCAGGCGGATGCCGACGCGCCGGGACACATTTCCCCTTGAGTCGACTTGTTCAGTACAGTTACGGGATGGTCGTCACGCACCTCCCGGTCCCCGCCCCGACGGCGTACGCCCCGCGACCCCACCACCGCGTCGCGGTCATCGGCGGCGGGGCGAGCGGCGTCCTGACCGCGATCAACCTGCTGGCCCGCAGCACCGACCCCGGCCTGCGCGTCGAGGTGCACGAGGCCTCCGGCATCGTCGGGCGCGGCATCGCCTACGGCACCAACGACCCCGCCCACCTGCTCAACGTCCGCTCCCGGCACATGAGCGCGTTCCCCGACGTGCCCTCCGACCTCATCGACTGGGCCCGCCGCACCGGGCGCAGCGACGACCCGCAGGCCTTCCTGCCGCGCCTCGACTACGCGACCTACCTGCAGGACCGGCTGGCGCAGGTCGCCGACCACCGGCTCAGCATCCGTGCCGGGCGGGTCGACGACGTCGTCCCGGTCGGCGGCGGCCAGCTCGAGGTGCGCGGCGGCGACGTGACCTCGACCGTCGACAGCGTGGTGCTGGCCTACGGCAACCAGCGTCCCCGTCCCCTGGTGCTCGACGGCGACGAGCTCCCGGCCGCGTCGTGGCACCTGGCCGACCCGTGGGACCTCGGCGCCCTGCGCGTCCTGCCCGACGACGCCACGATCGTGGTCGTCGGCACCGGGCTGACCGCCGTCGACACGGTCATCACGCTGCTGGCCGAGGGGCCGCGCCGCCGGGTCGTCATGGTCAGCCGGCACGGTCGCCTCCCGGAGGCCCACGTCGAGCAGCAGTCGACGGCCTGGGTGCAGCCGGTGCCCGAGGGGCCGCTCACCGCCGACCTGCTCGCCGCCCACGTCCGCGAGCAGGTCGCGGCCGCCGCCGCTCAGGGCGTCGGCTGGCGGGCCGTGGTCGACGGCCTCCGCGCGGCCACTACGCCGTTGTGGAAGCGGCTCCCGCTCGGCGAGCGTCGCCGGTTCCTCGCGGTGCACGCCCGCGAGTGGGAGGTGCGCCGGCACCGCATGGCGCCCGAGGTCGCCGCCCGCATCCGCGCCTACGAGGACGACGGCCGGCTGAGCGTGCTCGGCGGCGGCGTTGCCTCGATCGCCGACCGCGGCACCCACGCCCAGGTCACGGTCGGCGAGGTGCCGACCCCGATCGTGGCGCACGCGGTGGTCAACTGCACCGGTCCCTCGACCGACGTCACCCGCAGCTCCGACCCGCTGCTGCTGGCCCTGCGCGAGCGCGGCCTCGTCGTCCCCGACGCGCTGCGCCTCGGCATCGACACCCTCGACGGCGGCGAGGTCGTCGGCGAGTCCGGCGCCGTCGTCCCCGGGATGTACGCCGTGGGCCCGCCGCGCAAGGGCACGTTGTGGGAGTCGACCGCCATCCCCGAGATCCGGGCCCAGGCCGCAGCCGTGGCCGACGGCGTCATCGCCCGGGCCGCCCTCGGGCGCACGGCGCTCGCCGCCGTCCCCGCCCGGCGGGCCTGACCCCCGGGAGGGGCGCCCTCAGGCGGGCGTGGGCAGCAGCACCCGGAAGGTGCTGCCCTCACCCAGGGTGGAGTCGACCTCGATGCGTCCCCCGTGGCGCTCGACGATCCGGCGGCAGATCGTCAGGCCGAGCCCGGTGCCGGGCTCGGCGACCGCCGCCGGGTTGGTGGACCGGAAGAACTCGGTGAACAGCCGCTCCTGGTCCTCGGCCGAGATGCCGATGCCCTCGTCACGGACGGCGACCTCCACCTCGTCGTCGTGCTCGGCGAGGACCACCGAGACCGTGCTGGCGGCCGGTGAGTACTTGATCGCGTTGCTCAGCAGGTTGGTCACGACCCGGTCGAGGTCGCCCGCGTCGCAGCACACCAGCACTGCTCCCTCGGGGGCCGTGAGCTCGACCGTCACCTCCCGTCGGGCGGCGGTGATGCGGGTCAGCTCGATGGCGCCCAGCACGACCGGCAGCGCGTCGAACGGCTCGGTCGGCGCCGCGCTGTCGGGGTCCTCGACCTCCGCCAGCACCAGCAGGTCGTCGACCACGCCGCCCAGCCGGGTGGCCGCCCGGGCGAGCGCACCCAGGGCACGTCGTCCGTCGCCCGCCTCCGGAAGCAGGGTGTCGAGCACCTCGGCGTAGCCGAGCACGGCGGCCAGTGGGTTCTTCAGCTCGTGGGAGACGGTGCTCAGCAGCTGCGATCGGTAGGTCGCGAGCCGGCGCAGCTCGGCGACGAGGCGCCGCTCCCGCTCCTGCGTGCGCAGCCGGACGACGGCGTGCGCGATGTCGCGGGCGACCTCGAGCGCGTCGCGCTGCTCGTCGGGGCTCCACGCCAGCAGCGGGTCCTTGCGGCCCAGGGCCACGTGGCCGTGGCAGGCCAGGGTGTCGCCCATCGGCACGAGCAGGATGCTGCCCAGGCCGCCGTTGGTGATCGCCTCCTGGCACACCGCCCTCTCCTCCTCGGAGAGCGCCGGGTCGGGGGCGACCAGGTCGCCGTGGACGACGACGCGCTCGTCGGCCCACGCGCGCCGGGCCATCGCCCGCACCGCCTCGGCGCCGACCTCGTCGAGGATGGTGGGGGAGGTGCCGAACGGGGCGAGGTCGCCGGTGGCGTAGGTGCGGATCGCGACGTAGTCGGACCGGAACCCCTCGAGCAGCGGGGCGCGGCAGTCGTGGAGCACGCTGGCCAGGTCGTCCTGGGTCGTGGCGAACCGCACCACCCGTCGGGCCACCTCGGCGAGCCGGAGCCGCTCGGCCAGGGCGTCGCGCTCGAACGCCACGCGCAGCGTGCGCTCGGCCTGGGCGGCGTACCGCTCGAGGAGGTGGCGCTGGGTCCGCCCCGGACGGCGCCCGCTGAGCGGTACGTCGATCGACAGCAGGCCGATCATGTCGCCGTCCTCGCCGTACAGCGGGGCGATGAGCAGGTCGAGCGGGTCCCACGCGTCGGCGGTGTCGAGCGGGGTCAGGTCGGGCACCCACCCGAAGGCGGCGAGGTGGTCGTCGTTCGCGAGCCGGTCGTGCGGGACGAAGCGGAACCGGCCCCAGTCGTCGGCCCGGGCCAGCTCGGACTCGATCATCGAGACCGGCGTCGCGAGCCCGAGCATGGCCTGGACGGCCTCGTTGGACCCCTCGACGGACACCGAGTACATGACCTCGCCGCGGACCACGCTGATGATGGCGATCTCGAACCCGACCATCTCGGCCACCGAGGACGCCACCAGGTCCAGGGCGGCGCGCGACGACGCGTCGGACCACGTGGTGACGTCGATCTGCGCGCGGTGCTGGGGGGTGGTGTCGGTCACGGGGGGGACGGGGCCTGTCGTCTCGGTGGGCCTCCAGGCTACGCGGCGGGGCCGAGTCCCGTGGGGCTTGCGTCCCAACGGGGCACGGGCCGCGAAGCGGTCCGGCGCGACGGCGGCCGATACGATGCGGGCGTGCCCTTCCAGAGCAGTGGCTCCCGTCCCGGCGGTGACGGTCGACTGACCGCGGCGCTCGACCCGCACGACCAGGGCCCCCAGGACGCGTGCGGCGTCTTCGGGGTCTGGGCGCCGGGCGAGGACGTCGCCAAGCTGACCTACTTCGGCCTCTACGCGCTGCAGCACCGTGGCCAGGAGTCGGCCGGCATCGCGGTCAGCAACGGCCGGCAGATCCTGGTGTACAAGGACATGGGGCTGGTCTCGCAGGTCTTCGACGAGACCACCCTGGCCTCCTTCAACGGCCACCTCGCCATCGGGCACTGCCGCTACTCGACCACCGGGGCCAGCACCTGGCAGAACGCCCAGCCGACGTTCCGTCCGACGTACGCCGGCTCGATCGCGCTGGGCCACAACGGCAACCTGATCAACACCCACGAGCTGCGCGAGATGGTCGGGGCCCTGCCGAGCGACGACGGCGAGCTCGACATCCACGCCAAGGGCCTCGAGTCGGCCACCAACGACACCAGCCTGGTCACCGCGCTGCTGGCCCACCACCCCGACACCACGCTCGAGGAGCGCGCGCTGGAGGTCCTGCCCCAGCTGCGCGGTGCCTTCTGCTTCGTGTGGATGAACGAGGACACCCTGTACGCCGCCCGCGACCCGCAGGGCATCCGGCCGCTCGTCCTCGGCCGCCTCGAGCGCGGCTGGGTCGTCGCCTCCGAGGACGCCGCCCTGGCCACCATCGGCGCCAGCGTGGTGCGCGAGGTCGAGCCCGGCGAGATGATCGTCATCGACGAGAACGGCCTGCGGACCTACACGTTCGCCGAGCCGGAGCGCAAGGGCTGCGTCTTCGAGTACGTCTACCTCGCCCGGCCCGATGCCACCATCAGCGGCCGCAGCGTCCACGAGTCCCGTGTCGAGATGGGCCGCCAGCTGGCGCGGGAGTACCCCGTCGAGGCCGACCTCGTCATCCCGGTGCCCGAGTCCGGCACCCCGGCCGCAGCGGGGTACGCCGAGGAGTCCGGCATCCCGTTCGGCCAGGGCTTCGTCAAGAACGCCTACGTCGGACGCACCTTCATCCAGCCCAGCCAGACCCTGCGCCAGCTCGGCATCCGGCTCAAGCTCAACGCGCTGGAGCACATGATCCGCGGCAAGCGCGTGGTGGTCGTCGACGACTCCATCGTGCGCGGCAACACCCAGCGCGCCCAGGTGCGGATGTTGCGCGAGGCGGGGGCGACCGAGGTGCACGTGCGCATCTCCAGCCCGCCGGTGAAGTGGCCGTGCTTCTACGGCATCGACTTCGCGACCCGGGCCGAGCTCATCGCCAACGGGCTGAGCCCCGAGGAGATCGCCGCGAGCGTGGGCGCCGACAGCCTCGGCTACATCTCGCTCGACGGCATGGTCGACGCGACGGGCCAGCCGGCCTCGTCGCTGTGCCGGGCCTGCTTCACCGGCGAGTACCCCGTGCCGCTGCCCGACGAGAGCCTGCTGGGCAAGCACCTGCTCGAGACCTCCCTCCAGGCGCCCACGCACGGCAAGGCCCTGCCCGTGCTCAACAACCCGTGAGGACCCGGTGACCCAGCAGTGACCCAGCAGCAGAACGCCTACGCCCGGGCGGGCGTCGACATCGAGGCCGCCGACACCGCGATCGAGCTGATGAAGGCCTCGGTGGCCCGGGCGACCCGGCCCGAGGTCATCGGGGGGCTCGGCGGGTTCGCCGGCCTGTTCGACGCCTCCGCGCTGACGTCGTACACCCGACCGCTGCTGGCCACCTCGACCGACGGCGTCGGCACCAAGGTGGCGATCGCCCAGGCCCTGGACAAGCACGACACCATCGGCTTCGACCTCGTCGGCATGGTCGTCGACGACCTGGTGGTGTGCGGCGCCGAGCCGCTGTTCATGACCGACTACATCGCGACCGGCAAGGTCGTGCCCGAGCGCATCGCGGCCATCGTGCACGGCATCGCCTCGGCCTGCACGGAGGCCGGCTGCGCGCTGGTCGGCGGCGAGACCGCCGAGCACCCCGGTCTCATGCGCCCCGACGAGTACGACGTGGCGGGGGCCGCCACGGGCGTCGTCGAGGCCGACCGGCTGCTCGGCCCCGGTCGGGTCCGGCCGGGGGACGCCGTCATCGCCATGGCCTCCTCCGGGCTGCACTCCAACGGCTACTCCCTGGTGCGCCACGTGCTGCTCGCCGGTGCGGCCGACGGGGGCGCGGGCTGGAGCCTCGACCGGCACGTCGACGAGCTCGGTCGCACCCTGGGTGAGGAGCTGCTCGAGCCCACCACGATCTACGCCAAGCACTGCCTGGCCCTCGCCGACCACGTCGAGGTGCACGCGATCGCCCACGTCACCGGGGGCGGGCTCGCGGCCAACCTGGCGCGGGTGCTGCCGGCCGAGCTGCGCGCGACCCTCGAGCGCGGCACCTGGAACCCCCAGCCGGTCTTCGACCTCGTCCGCCAGGTCGGCGGGCTGTCGCAGGACGACCTGGAGGCCACCCTCAACTGCGGCGTCGGCATGGTGGCGCTGTGCCCGCCCGACGCGGTCGACCCCGCCCTGCACCTGCTCGAGGGCCTCGGGGTCCGAGCCTGGGTCGCGGGCCAGGTCGACGTCGACCCCGACGCGACGGCGACGGTCCGGATGACCGGTCAGCACCCCACCTGGTGACCCTGCGGGAGCCGCTCCTGACGGGGCCGGACCGCGCCACTGCTTGATTTTCGCCACCAATCGCCGATCCGGCGTGCCGGAACATCCACCGAGCAGGTAGCGTTGCGCCCACGAGATGTCGAGATGACCCGGGCCGCCTGTGGCGCCCGGCCAAGTGTGCGAGGGGGCTGGACCCTATGGGCCGCGGCCGAGCGAAAGCCAAGCAGACGAAGGTCGCCCGCGACCTGAAGTACCGGACCCACGAGACGGACTTCGGGGCGCTCGCCAAGGAGCTGCACGGCGAGGAGACCCACGACGTCGAGGCCGACGAGCCCGACGACAAGTGGTCGGACTACGCCGACCGCCGCGACTGACCTCCGGTCACCGCAACTCGGACCCCGGCGGTCCCCGCCGACCCGTCGCCGATCGACGACGGGTCAGCGTGGGTGGTCGGGTCAGCCGACCCAGATGCCGCGCAGGCGGCCGACCTCGCGCATGCGCTGCTCGGCCAGCCGGTCGGCTGCGGTCGCGGGCGAGACGCCGTCGCGTGCTGCTGCCTCCAGCACGGCGCGGGTGGTGTCGTAGATGCGGGTCGTGCGCTGCTCCGCGCGCTCGAACGAGAAGCCCTCGGGGTGCAGCTCGTCGCCGACCTGCACCAGGCCGCCGGCGTTGACGCAGTAGTCGGGCGCGTAGACGATGCCGCGGTCGGCCAGCGCCTTCTCCACGCCGGGGTGGGCGAGCTGGTTGTTGGCGGCCCCGCACACCACGCGGGCGCTCAGCACGTCGACCACCTCGTCGCTCAGCGCGTGGCCGAGCGCGCAGGGCGCGTAGACGTCGAGCTCGGTGGCCACCAGCTCCTCGGTCGAGCCCACCACGCGGACGCCGGGGTGCTCGTCGCGGACCCGGTCGACGGCGGGCGCCCACACGTCGGTGACGACGACGCGCGCCCCGGCGTCGACGAGGTGGCCGACGAGGTGGCGGCCGACCTTGCCGACCCCGGCCACGCCGACGGTGCGGCCGGCGAGGACCCCGGCCGTGTCGCCGTCGCCCCAGGCGGCCTCGGCCGCGGCCAGCATGCCGCGGAACACGCCGTACGCCGTGAGGACCGAGCTGTCGCCGGCACCGCCGTTGGCCACGGTGCGGCCGGTGACGAAGTCGCACTCGCGGGCCACGAGGTCCATGTCACCGGAGCTGGTGCCGACGTCGCAGGCGGTGCGGTAGCGGCCGCCCAGGGTCTGCACGAAGCGGCCGTAGGCGCGCAGCAGGGCCTCGGACCGCAGCGTCGTGGGGTCGCCGATGATGACGGCCTTGCCGCCGCCGAGGTCGAGGCCGGCCAGCGCGGCCTTGTAGGACATGCCGCGGGAGAGCTCGAGGACGTCGGCCAGGGCCGCGCCGGTCGAGGCGTAGGGGTAGAAGCGGGTGCCGCCGAGCGCGGGGCCGAGGGCCGTGGAGTGGATCGCCACGATGGCCCTGAGCCCGGTGGCGGCGTCCTGGGCGAAGACGACCTGCTCGTGCTCGGGGCTGCTGTCGAAGACGTCGGTGCTGGGTGGGGCGGATGACATGGGTGGTGTCCTTCGGGTGGTGAGTGACCACGGGGTGGGTGGTCTCGGAGGGGCCGCAGGGGTGGCGCGGCTGTGAGCCACGATACGTCGCCCACGCCCGTGCGTGCTCCCACGCACGCCGCGGCCTGGGCGGCCCCGGCTGCCCTCGTCCCCACCGCCACCACCGTCGCCTCGGCGCCCGAGCGGCGTCGAGGACCACACCCGCACCGTGCGGCCGCGCCGGGGCAGACCCGGCGGCGAGCCGGTCTCAGCCGGCGGGGAGAGGAGGCGGCGCGGCCAGCAGGGCCTCGGTGGCCTCGCCGACCGCCGCCCGCAGGGCCGGCAGCACCGCCGCGGCCTCGTCGAGCCGGCCGGCGCGGGCGGCGTCCTCCACCTGCGCGGCGAGCGCCGCGACCCGGACCACGCCGAGGTTGGCGGCGCTGCCCTTGAGCTGGTGGGCGACGGCCGTGGTGCGCTCGGCGTCGTCGTCCTGGACGGCGATGCTGACCTGGGCGAGCATGCCGTCGACCCGGGCCAGGAACGAGGCGCGGGTGCGCTCGAAGAACGAGACCCCGTCCTTGACCAGCTCGCTGAGCATCTCCACCCGCTCCGGGTCGAGCACCGCCTCGTCGCCCCGCGCGGTCGACGCGGCGTCGGTGCGGGGGGCCGCGGTGGCCGCCCGGTCCGTCGCGCGGCTGGTGCGCGGCGCGAGCCGCGTGATGGCGGCGGCGAGCTGGGCGGGGTCGACCGGCTTGGTCAGGAAGTCGTCCATCCCGGCGGCCAGGCACCGCTCGCGCTCGCCGGGGAGCGCGGAGGCGGTCATGGCGACGATCGGCACCCGGGTGCCCTGCTCGCGCTGCCGCACCGCGCGGGTGGCGTCGAAGCCGTCGAGCTGCGGCATCCGCAGGTCCATGAGCACCAGGTCGACCCCGTGCCCGGGGGCGAGGGCGTCGACCGCCTCGGCGCCGTTGTCGACCGTGGCCACGGTGCAGCCGAGGTTCTCCAGCAACCCGGTCGCCACCAGCTGGTTGACCGCGTTGTCCTCCACGACCAGGACGTGCAGGCCCAGGTCGGCGCCCGGGGGCCGCGCCGGTCGGTCCGCCCCGGGGGTGCCGCCGCCGGTGGCGTCCAGCACCGCGGCGTACAGCTCGGCGGACCGGGCGGTGCCGGCCACGCTGGCCGCGAACCCCGCCCCCTGGACGGCGTCGTGGCCGCCGGGGCCGGGGTCGCCCACGTGCACGAGGTCGACGCCGTGGCGCACACCGGCCCGGGCCAGCGCGGCGCTCGCAGCGACGGCGTCGGGGCCCGGCATGGCCACCAGCACCAGGTCGTGGGGCCGTCCCTCGGCAGCGGCGGCGTCGATCGCCCGCCGGGCCTGGTCGACGTCGACGACCGGGTCGGCCGGCAGCTGCCAGGTGCCCAGGCGCTCCACCAGCGACGACGCCCGGTCGTCGTCGGGAGCCAGCACCAGCACCCGCCGGCGTACGACGGGCGCCTCCGGCGCGGCCGCACCGTCGGCCACCTCCAGCGGCACCTCGAACCAGAAGACGCTCCCGGCGCCGCACGCGCTGCGCACCTCGAGGTGGCCGCCCATCGCCTCCACGAGCTGCCGGCAGATCGCCAGGCCGAGCCCGGTGCCGCCGTGCCGACGGGTGGTGGAGCGGTCGGCCTGGGTGAAGGCGTCGAAGAGCCCGTCGAGGTCGGCCTCGTCGATGCCGATGCCGGTGTCGTGCACCTCGACCCGCAGCGTGACGCGGCGGGCCGCGGACGGGTCGTCGGCGGGCGGCGCGCCCAGGCGCACGTCGACGGAGACCTGGCCCGCGTCGGTGAACTTCACCGCGTTGCTGCCGAGGTTGGCCAGCACCTGCCCGAGCCGCACGGGGTCGCCGCGCAGCAGGCGGGGCACGTCGGGCTGCACGGAGACGCGCAGGTCGAGCCCCTTGTCGCGCGCGGGACCACCCACCACGTGCACCGTCTGCTCCACCACGGCCCGCACGTCGACCTCGGTCTGCTCCAGCTCGAGCCGGCCGGACTCGATCTTCGACAGGTCGAGGATGTCGTTGAGCAGCGCCAGCAGGGTGAGTCCCGCCCCGCGCAGCGCCTCGGCGTGCTTGCGCTGCTCGGGGTCGAGGCCGGACCGCAGGAGCAGGTCGGTCAACCCCACGACGCCGTTCATCGGCGTGCGGATCTCGTGGCTCATCGTGGCCAGGAACTCCGACTTCAGCTCCGAGGCCGCCATGGCAGCGTCGCGGGCCTCCTCCAGCTGCACCGCCGTGCGCTCGCGCTCGGCGACCCGGCTGAGCTGGTCGCTGACCTGCACCATGAGCTGCCAGGTGAAGTCGTCGACGCGGTCGAGCCGGGCCAGCACCTGGACCACGCAGGCCATCTGGTGCCCGTTGGTGATCGGCAGGCTCATCAGGCGCACCGTGAGCGGGCCCTCGTCGGGCAGGGGCGTCTGGACCACCGACCGGGTGCGCCAGCACTCGGCGGCCGCCTCGAGGTCGAGCGGCGGCAGGCCGGGGGCGGCGGGCTCGGGGAGCTCGAGCACCGACAGCGGCGCGCCGCGGTGGGTCTTCAGCGCCACGCCGAGGGGCGTCCACTCGGGCGACTCCTCGATGAGCTGCGCCGAGCGCACCAGGGCGTCGGCGAGCGCGGTCGAGCGGTTGGCGGCCTCGGCGAGCTGCTGGAGCAGGTCGAGCCGGCGGGTGGCGGTCGTGGCCGCCTCCAGGGCCTGCTGCCGGTCGGTGATGTCCTGGGAGGCGCCCACCAGGCGCACGGCCGCGCCGGAGGGGTCGCGGGCCACCTCGGCCTCCCCGTGGATCCAGCGCACGTCGCCGGTCGGGGTGGGCATGCGCACGTCGAAGGTCAGGTGTTCCCCGGCCTCGACCACCGCGGCCACCTGGCGGCGCAGGTCGTCGACGTCGTCGGGGTGCACCAGCGACATGAAGCCCTCGTAGGTCGGGACCATCGTCTCGGGCTCGATCCCGTAGACGGCGTAGGCCTCCCGCGACCACCAGACCTCGTTGCGGGGGACGTCCCAGATCCAGCCGCCGACCCGCGCCGTGCGCTGGGTCTGCTCGAGCTGCTCGAGCAGGCGACGGTGCTCGGTGTGCTCGTGGAAGCGGTGGACGTACGCCGTGGGGCGACCGTCGGGTCCCGGGACCGGCCACCACGACACCAGGCACCACCGGGTCGAGCCGTCGGCCCGCACGACCAGCGTCTCCTCGTCCCGGGCACCGGGATGACCCTCCCGCATCTCCTCGACGTGCCGGGCGAACTGCGACCGCCCGTCGTGGTCGCCGAGGTCGGCGCCGTCGCGCCCGACCACGTCGTGGAGGGAGAGGCCGACCAGGTCGGCGAAGGCGGGGTTGGCCCACCGGACGCGGCCGTCGAGGTCGAAGGCGCACAGGGCGTCGGGCGACGCTGCGCCCGCCCAGTGACCCCAGTCCATCGGCGCGTCCGGCACCGGCGGCTCCCCTCCACGCACGTCGCTCGCTCCTTCGTACCCCGTGCTCGCCGCGAATGCACGTGAAAAATGCCCGAGACCGGCTCCCGCGGCGGGAAGCCGGTCCCGGTCTGGCGGCCGTGGCCGACAGGGTCAGGCCGAGACGGCCTGCTTCAGCTTGGCGCCGGCCTTGAAGGCGGGGGCGGTGCTGGCAGCGATCTCGATCGTCTCGCCGGTCTGCGGGTTGCGGCCCTGGCGGGCGGAGCGCTCACGGGTCTCGAAGGTGCCGAAGCCCGGAAGCGTGACCTTGTCGCCCTTGGCCAGCGCAGCGGTGATGGCGTCGAGCGTGGCGGAGAGCGCCTGGTCGGCCTGGGCGTTGCTGAGTCCCGTCTCGGAGGCGATGGCGTCGCGCAGCTCGGTGCGGTTCATGGGGTAGGGGTCCTCTCGATGATGGTCTGGGGTGGCGGCCCGCAAGGAGCCGCGGCGAACGACCGTAGCGCAGCCCAGGCCCCCAGGGCACGACCAGGGCCTGCCGCGAGCCCCGGCGTGGCGGGCCGCGCGGGCCCGGCAGGGGGCGGCGGAAGGTGCTGTCGGCGCCCGCCGGTCAGGTCGGGAGGGTGGTCAGGCCGAGGAAGCACAGGGCGGTCAGCAGGAGGATCGCGACCGCGCCGAGCACGGCCACCAGGTCGCGGTCGAGGTCGGCGCGACGCCCCTGCCGGGGCGCGGCGGGGCGGTGCCGGGTGTCGTCCAGCGCGTCCTGCACGAGCATGACCTCCATGTCTACCGAGATAGTAGACATGCTAGCGCGGGGGTCGGGGCGCCTCCCACCCCTCCGGGGACCCCGTCGGTCGCTGGACCACCAGGTCGCCGTGGGTGCCGTACCCCGGGAGCCGCCCGCCGGCGGGGCGGCCGTCGAAGCCGAGCAGGAGG
The DNA here is from genome assembly GCF_006346315.1 of Nocardioides litoris. GTDB lineage: Bacteria > Actinomycetota > Actinomycetes > Propionibacteriales > Nocardioidaceae > Nocardioides > Nocardioides litoris. The sequence continues at coordinate 56,417 of NZ_VDMR01000006.1, forward strand.
GGGCCGCCGGCCTCGGCAGGCAGGTCGAGGAGCGTCGGCCACGGCAGGTTGGTCGGGTACGCCGCGTCGAGGGCGCCGTGCTCGCGGAGGTCGAGGTCGAGCACGGGGTAGCGGGCCCGCCGGCCCGCGGCGCCGTCGCGGCCGTCGGAGGCCAGCACCCACCACCGCCCGTCGCGCTGCAGGAGCGTCACGCCCTCGGTCGCCGTCCGTCCGGTGTCGGTCGCCCGCGCCCCCAGCCGGTCGAGGGCGGGCCCCTCGGCCACGGCCGGGCCGAAGGAGAAGAACCGGGTCGCGGAGACGAAGGCCACCACCCAGCCGCCCTCGGGGTCGCGCACCAGGTGCGGGTCCCAGCGCCCGACCGACCGGTTGCCGTCGGGCAGCGGCAGGTCCAGCGGCACCGTGTCGAGCACGTGCGTGCCCCGCGTCGGGTCGTCGCCCGCCGGCACCTCGGCCACGGTGGTGGTCACCCGTGGGTGCCGGCGCCGGTCGAAGTCGCCCCACGTGCTGGTCGCCACCAGCCACCGGTCGCCGTCGCGCAGCACGTGGGTGGCGTGGTCGCCGAGGACGCCGGACCGTTCGGGCCGGCGGAAGAACAGGTCGCCGCGGTGCCGCAGGTCGAGCGAGAGCGGATCGAGGGCCCACACCGACGTGTGGCCGGTGCGGAACCCACCGGGCCCCGCGCTCGTGGCGCTCAGCAGGACCGCGCCCCCGGCCCCGTCCCGGTACGGCGTCGCGTCGGCGTGCGTGACCGCGCGGACGTCGCGCAGGCCGAGCTGCCCGAACGCGCCGGCGCGGTCACCCTCGGCCCGCAGGCCCGCGAGCCAGTCCTCGTCGTGCACGTCGGGCGCACCGCGGACGAGCGCGAGGTCGACCACCGCGCGGGCCGTCCAGGTGCCGTCGTGCCGCGCCCAGGCGGTCACGACCGGCCCGGTGAGGCTGACCGCGAGCGCCTCCGGAGCCGGGACCCGGCCGTGGCGCCGGCTGCGGTGGCGCGCCGACCGGCCCGCGAGCACGGTGCGCAGCGCGACCGCGCGCCCGTCCCAGGTGGCGGCCAGGCGGTCGGCTCCCGCGGTGAGGGCGACCTCCGCGCGCGGAGCACCCGGTGCCAGGTCGACCTCGGCGGCTGCGTACGGCGCGGGCGGCAGTGCGGTGCCCGGCTGGACGATCGCGACGGGGCGCCGTCGGGCCACCGGAGCGAAGGACGGCAGCCGTGGGCCGGGGCTCAGCGCAGGGCCCCGGGCCACATCCGGTCGACCGACCAGCGGTCGCCGATGGAGAAGTCGTACTGGACGAGGCGGAAGTCGGCGAGCAGCCGCTGCGTCTTGGGGTCGAGCTGCTCGGGCGTGACCTCGCGGCCCTGCGGGTCGATCATCCGGCCCTGCTCGAGGGCCGGCAGGCGCTGGCGGAGCCGGTCGAGCAGCACGTAGAAGGGTGGGAGCGGCACGTCCATCGTGTCGTAGAGCAGGGGGAGGAACTGGGTCGGGCTGACCTGCGGCAGCCGGCGCTGCTGGTTGCCCTCGGAGCTCCAGATGAAGAACGGCGTCGTGTACATCGTCTCGCCGGGGTTCTGGTCGGCGATCGAGGAGTCGTAGATGCCCGGCAGGTGGTCGCCGTAGAAGACCACGACGGTCTTCTCGTCGGACTTCTCCAGCTGGTCGAGGAAGTCGGCGAGGGCGCGGTCGGTGTAGGAGAGCCCGCGGGCGTAGTTGCCGATGCGGTCGGCCTGTGCGGCGTCGACGCCGGTGACCCCGATCGGGTCGGTGTAGTTGCCGTCGACCGGGATGTGGTTCTGCATGGTGACGAGGTTGACCATCAGCGGCGTCGCCGAGTCGTCGATCTGCTTGCGCACCTCGTCGAACGCCGACTGGTCGTCGATGAACTCGTTGTCGTCGATGCGCTCCTGCTCGCTCATCGTCGTGTCGTGGACGAACTGGTCGAAGCCCAGGACGTCGTAGACCTGGTCGCGCTTGTAGAAGCTCGTGATGTAGGGGTGCACGCCGACGGCGTCGTGGCCCTGGGACTTGAACGCGCCGACCGCGGAGGGGTACTGGTCGTACTCGGGCACCAGCATCTGGTACGGCGAGTTGAGCTGCGGGTTGAACAGGCCGATCGACTGGCCGGTGAGGGCCTCGAACTCCATGTTGGCCGTGCCGCCGCCGTACAGCTGGGCGAGCATGGTGCCGGAGGTGCCGGCCTCCATCAGCGCGCGGGTGCGCGGGATGGGGTCCTCGTCGAGCTGGAAGCCCTGGAGCTTGGTCGGGTCGGAGAACGACTCGCTGAGCACCACCACGACGTTGGTGTCGGCCAGCGACCCGGTGCGCTTGCGGTTGACCTTGGCGGCCGCCCGCTCGTAGCGCGTGGCCAGGGCGTCCATCGTCTCCTCGCCGTAGCCCTCGGGCGTCTCCATGGCCACGGTCGGCATGTTGTAGAGGAAGCCGCCGACGAAGCCGTTGGCGAGGTAGTTGGTGCGCTGGTTCCAGTAGCGCCACTTGCGGTCGCCGACCTCGTAGATGCCGCGCCAGCCGTTGCCGGGGTCGTTGAACTTCGTGGCGTCGGTCAGGAGCGCGAGGGCCAGGGTGACGAACGCCGCGCGCACCAGCACGGTGCCGAGCTGCCGGCGCACGGGCAGGTGGGCCGGCCAGATGCGGGCCATCGGCGGCTCGATGCGGCGACCGAGCCACCAGGAGAACGCCACCACGGCGACGAGCCCCAGCACCCCCACCACGATCATCGCGGGGGAGACCTGGGACAGCAGGAAGCCGGGCTGGCTGAGGAAGTCGACGTCGCTGGGGTAGATCGGCTCGGAGCGCAGGCCGAGCTTGACCCGGTTGGCGCCGGCCAGCACGAGCGTGAAGGCGGTGACCAGGCCCAGGGAGAGGATGACGCGGTTGGTCAGCCCGATCAGGACCACCAGGACCAGCCAGATGACCAGGCTGTCGGCGACGTAGCTGAGGCCGTCGACGAACGTCGAGCGCCACCAGCCGGACTCCTCGCCGACCAGGCCCGACAGCTCGAGGACGAGCGCACAGGCCATGGCGCCGATCCACGACACCCGCTGCGCCCACAGCACCGCACCCCAGGTGCTGCGCTCCTTCGGGGTACGCCGCCACCAGGGTGTCCGAGGCTCGTCGACGTCGGCGGCCGGCACCGGCACGTCGGGGAGTCGTTCGGACACGCGGGGCCTCTCGTCTCGCGGGGGTGTCCCCGGTGGGACCGGGGGAGCGCGGCTGGCGGTGGATCGGGGGTGGCCGCGACGGTGCGGCCGGCCAGAAGGGCCGAGTTTATCCGTTCCGACGCCCAGGCTTCATTCCGTATTTCCCGCACGGCGCCGTTCCACGCCCGCCCGTAGGGGTGGGTGTGAGCGGGGCCACCGCCGGGTCCACCCGCGGGCCGGAGGCGGCCCGCCGCTCCCCGCGACGGGCCGCCCTGCAGCCGCCCCGGCCGTCTGTGGGGACCGGCCGCGGCGAGGAGTCATGTAACCGATGCCACACCGGGCATTCGCGGGTCCAGACCACTTTTCGGGTGGTCGGTCGTGGCGAGCGGACGGCGTTCCCGCCGCGGCTTGGGCTGGGTACCCTAGGGGGGTAGGGTAGTTCTCATGGACCACGGACCGGGCTACGCCAGCCGCAAGGACGACTACCTCAAGCGCATGAGGCGCATCGAGGGGCAGGTGCGCGGGATCGAGCGCATGATCGAGTCCGACACCTACTGCATCGACATCCTGACCCAGGTCTCGGCGGTCACCAAGGCCCTCCAGGCCGTGGCCCTCGGCCTGGTCGACGAGCACATGAGCCACTGCGTGCTCGACGCCGCCAAGGCCGGCGGGCCCGAGGCCGAGGCCAAGCTCAAGGAAGCATCCGCAGCGATCGCGAGGTTGGTGAAGGCATGACCACTCCATCCACCCACACGTTCCACGGCACCGTCTCCGGGATGACCTGCCAGCACTGCGTCGCCTCGGTGACCGAGGAGGTCGGCGAGATCGCCGGCGTCTCCGAGGTGACCGTCGACCTCGAGTCCGGCGCCCTGACCGCCACCAGCGACCGACCCCTCTCCGACGACGACGTCCGCGCCGCCGTGGAGGAGGCCGGCTACGAGCTGACGTGAGCACGCTCGCGCGGCTCGGCGCCTTCGTCGTGGTGCTGGTCGCCGTCTTCCTGCTCGCGCTCGGCGTCGGCCGCGCGACCGGCCCCGTCGGACCGGTCGGGCCGGCCCCGGAGCGGCACCACGACGCCGGTCACGCGGCCGGGGACCCGAGCGGAGCTCACCGATGACGGCCACCACGACTCCCGACCACGGCGAGCGGGTCGAGCTCGCGATCACCGGCATGACCTGCGCGTCCTGCGCCCAGCGCATCCAGCGCAAGCTCAACAAGCTCGACGGCGTGGAGGCGTCGGTCAACTACGCCACCGAGAAGGCCACGGTCACCTACGCCGCGCCGGTGACGACCGACGACCTCCTCTCGACCGTCGAGGCCGCGGGGTACGCCGCCGCGCTGCCGGTCACGGAGGCTGACGCGCCCGACGGCGACGGACCCGCGGTGGTCGACCCGGTCCGGGCCCTGCGCGACCGCCTCGTCGTGAGCGCTGTCCTCAGCGTGCCCGTGGTGCTCCTGGCGATGTGGCCCGCGATCCAGGTCGACGGCTGGCAGTGGCTGTCCCTGACCCTGGCGGCGCCGGTCGTGGTGTGGGGCGCGCTGCCCTTCCACCGCGCAGCCTGGACCAACCTGCGCCACGGTGCGGCCACGATGGACACCCTGGTCTCCATCGGCGTGCTGGCGGCGTTCGGCTGGTCGGTCTACGCGCTGTTCTGGGGCACGGCCGGCGAGATCGGCATGACCCACCCCTTCGACCTCGTCATCGAGCGGACCGACGGCGCCGGCACGATCTACCTCGAGGCCGCGGCCGGCGTCACCACGCTCGTCCTCCTCGGCCGCTGGATCGAGGCCCGCTCCAAGCGGCGGGCCGGCGCCGCCCTGCGCGCGCTGCTCGACCTCGGCGCCAAGGACGTCGCGGTCCTGCGGGGCGGCGTCGACGGGCCCGAGGTCCGGGTCCCGGCCGCCGAGCTCGTCGTCGGCGACCTGTTCGTGGTCCGCCCGGGGGAGAAGGTCGCCACCGACGGCGAGGTCCTCGACGGCACCTCCGCGGTCGACGCCTCGATGCTCACCGGGGAGTCCGTGCCCGTCGAGGTCGGACCCGGAGTCCCCGTGGTGGGCGCCACCGTCAACGCCGGTGGGCGCCTCGTCGTCCGGGCCACGCGAGTGGGGTCGGACACCCAGCTGGCGCAGATGGCCCGGCTGGTCGAGGAGGCCCAGAGCGGCAAGGCCGCGGCCCAGCAGCTCGCCGACCGCGTCTCCGGCGTCTTCGTGCCGGTCGTGCTCATCATCGCGGCGGCGACCCTCGGCTTCTGGGTCGGCACCGGCGCCGGCACCGCCGCCGCGGTGACCGCCGCGGTCGCCGTCCTCGTGATCGCCTGCCCGTGCGCACTCGGCCTGGCCACCCCGACCGCGCTGCTCGTCGGCACCGGCCGGGGCGCGCAGCTCGGCATCCTGGTCAAGGGCCCCGAGGCCCTCGAGCAGGCCCGCCGCGTCGACGTCGTCCTGCTCGACAAGACCGGCACGGTCACCACCGGCGAGATGACGGTGCGGTCAGTGCACGGCGACGAGCGCACCCTCGAGCTGGCCGCCGCCCTCGAGCACGCCTCCGAGCACCCGATCGCCCGGGCCGTGGCCGGGGCCGTCGACGCCCCCCGCCCGGTCGCGGACTTCACGGCCCTGGAGGGTCTCGGGGTCACCGGCCGGGTCGACGGCACCGAGGTCGTGGTCGGCCGCCCGAGCCTGCTCGCCGAGCGTGGGCTGCCCCTCGGCGACGACCTGGCCCGCACGGTCGACGAGGCCCGGGCCGCCGGCGGCACCGCGGTCGCCGTCGGCTGGGACGGCGCCGCCCGCGGCGTCGTCGTGGTCGCCGACACCGTCAAGCCGACCTCGGCCGACGCCGTGCGCCGGCTGCGCGACCTCGGCCTCACCCCGGTGCTGCTCACCGGCGACCACGAGGCGGTGGCGCGGTCGGTCGCGGCCGAGGTCGGCATCGCGCCCGACCACGTCGTGGCCGACGTGCTCCCGGCGCAGAAGGCCGACGTCGTCGCCGACTGGCAGGCCCGCGGGCACGGCGTGGCGATGGTCGGCGACGGGGTCAACGACGCCGCGGCCCTCGCCCGGGCCGACCTGGGCCTGGCCATGGGCACCGGCACCGACGTGGCCATGGAGGCGGGCGACCTCGTGCTGGTCCGGGGCGACCTCGGGGCCGCGGCCGACGGCGTGCGCCTGGCGCGGCGCACGCTCGGCACCATCCGCGGCAACCTGGTGTGGGCCTTCGGCTACAACGTCGCCGCGATCCCGCTGGCCGCCGCGGGGCTGCTCAACCCGATGATCGCCGGTGGGGCGATGGCGTTCTCCTCGGTGTTCGTCGTGCTCAACTCCCTGCGGCTGCGGACCTTCCGGTGACCCCTTCCGCCGGACGCGTCCACTTGCGTACAGTCTGTATGTGACCTCCGCCGCACCCGTCGTCGAGCTGCCCGCCGTCCGGCGCGAGGACCGGGGCCTGCCGGTCCTCGGCCGCGCCCTGGTCTACGCCAAGGACCCGGTCTCGCTCTTCCGGCACCAGTGGGAGCACTACGGACCCGTGGCGCCGCTGCGCGGTCTCGGCGAGGAGTGGGTGATGCTGCTCGGTCCCGACGCCTGCCAGGCCGCACTGACCAACCCCACCAAGGCCTTCGTCAACGGCCCGGCCTGGTCGCAGCTGGTCGGCCCGTTCTTCGACCGCGGCCTGATGCTGCTCGACCTCGACGAGCACAAGCTGCACCGGCGGATCATGCAGGAGGCGTTCACCCGCCCCCGCCTCGAGGGGTACGTCGCCCGCACGCACCCCGCCGTCGAGCGGGGCCTGGCGGCGTGGCCGGCCGAGCGGCCCGGCTTCGAGGTCTACCCGGCGCTCAAGCAGCTGACCCTCGACGTCGCGGCCGACATCTTCATGGGGGGCGCGGAGGACGCGACGCCGCAGGAGATGGACGCGGTCAACCAGGCCTTCATCGACTGCGTCCAGAGCGCCGGTGCGATCGTCCGCAAGGACCTGCCCTTCACCCGCTGGGGTCGCGCCCACCGGGGCCGCCGGGTGCTCGAGGAGTGGCTGCGCCACTACCTGCCGTCACGCCGGGCGCGGGTCAGCGACGACCTGTTCTCCCAGCTGTGCCACGTCCAGAGCGAGGACGGCGAGCGCTTCAGCGACGACGACGTCGTCAACCACATGGTCTTCTTGATGATGGCCGCCCACGACACCTCGACCACCACGCTCTCGACGATGATGCAGCTCCTCGGCCAGCACCCCGAGTGGCAGGACCGCTGCCGCGCCGAGTCGCTGGCCCTGGGGCCCCGGCCGACCATGGCCGAGCTCGACGGGCTGACCTCGCTCGACCTGGTGATGAAGGAGAGCCTGCGGCTGCGGGCCCCCGTGCCGGTCGTCGTGCGCCGTACGGTCAAGGACGTCGTGGTCGAGGGCGTGCGCATCCCCGAGGGCCGCTTCGTCATCGTCGCCGCGCAGTTCTCCCACCTGATGCCCGAGCTGTGGACCGACCCCGAGCGCTTCGACCCCGAGCGGTTCTCGCCCGAGCGGCGCGAGGACAAGAGCCACCGCTTCGCGTGGGAGCCGTTCGGCGGCGGCGTGCACAAGTGCCTCGGCATGGTCTTCGCCGGCCTGGAGGTCAGCGCGATCATGCACCAGCTCCTGCGGGGCTGGGAGTGGCGCGTCGACCCGTCGTACGTCGCGCCGCTCAACAACCACTCGCTGCCGTTCCCCACCGACGGCCAGCCGGTCGACCTGCGGCCCCGCTCCGCCTGAACGCGGAGCCCAGCACGGGGGCACGGAGCCAGCACGGAGGCACCGAGCCAGCACGACGACGGCCCGCCGACCGGGTGGTCGGCGGGCCGTCGTCGCCCGTGGTGAGGGCTCGGTGAGGGGTCAGCCGGCGGCTGCGGCCGCCTCCTGCTCGCTGTGGGCGTCGGCCGTCGAGAGGTTGCCGCCCTTGTCCTCCAGGTGCGCCCGGACGAACCAGTGGAACAGCTCCAGCTTGTCGGTCTGGGCGATCAGCATGTCCTGGGTGACCAGGTCGAGGTCGTCGAGCTCCTGGATGTTCTCGCGGTAGCTCGTGATCACGCCCTGGTAGACGACGTCGAGGGCACCGAGGTGCTCCTGCGTCGTCGCCCGACCGATGGAGTACTCGTCCCAGCTGCGGCGCTGGGTCAGGCCGCCCGGCGTGCCCTGCGGGGAGCCGCCGAGGGTCGCGATGCGCTCGGCGAGGTCGTCGGCGAAGCCGCGGACCTCGTCGACGTGCGGGTCGATCATCTCGTGCACGGAGATGAAGTGGGGACCGACGACGTTCCAGTGCACGTGCTTGAGCGTGAGGTGGAGGTCGTTGGCCGCGTCGAGCCGGTCCTGGAGGATCGCCACGACGCGCTCGGCGTCGGCGGCCTCCAGCCCGGGGGTGGTGTAGCGAAGCTTGCCGTTGCTCGTAGCCATGTCCTCGAACGTAGCCACGCTCCCGGGGCCGGACGTCCACCGCAAGGGGTGGCACCCGCGGGCCCGTAGGGGTGGTCCTGCGGACCCTGGCCCTCCCTAGTTTCGACCCCATGGTCGATCACTCGGGGGCCACCGAGCCCAGCACCGCCGAGCTGCTCTCGCGGCTCGGCGACCAGTCCCGCCAGCTGGTGCGCGACGAGCTGCGCCTCGCCCAGGCCGAGACCTCGCAGAAGGTCAAGCAGGCCGGGGTCGGCGTCGCGGGCTTCGGCGCCGCCGGCGTCCTCGGGCTGTACGGCGTCGGCCTGGTCCTCGCGACCGCCGTGCTCGGCCTCGCGCAGGCCGTCGACGCCTGGCTGGCCTCGCTCATCGTGACCGTCGTGGTGCTGGTCGCGGCCGGCATCGCCGCGCTGGTCGGCAAGAAGAAGGTCGCCGCCGCCACGCCGCCTGCCCCGGAGCGGGCGGTCGCCGGGGTCAAGGAGGACGTCGAGACGTTGAAGGGACACCGGTCGTGAGCGAGGAGAAGAAGGGCGGCTCACCGTCGCCGGAGCAGATCCAGGCCGAGATCGAGCAGACGCGCGCCGAGCTCGCCGACACCGTCGACCAGCTCGGTGACCGGCTCACCGAGCGCAAGCAGCAGGCCACCCAGGCCGCGACGTACGCCGCGGCCGCGGTGGGCGCGCTCGTCGCCGTCCTCGTGGTGGTCAAGGTCGTCAAGAAGGTGCGCTCGTGAGCGGCCGGACGCCTCGGGCCAAGATCGAGGACCGCAGCAGCAAGTCCGCCAAGATCCTCTACAAGCCGTGGGGCATCGTCGGCTCGCTGCTCTCGGCGATCGTGGCCCGGCAGATCTTCCAGAAGGTCGCCACCAAGGTGATCCCCGTCGACTCCGACGACCCGCCCAAGCCGCTGGAGTCGGAGTACCGGCTGCGGGAGATCGTCATCACCGCCCTGGTCCAGGGCGCGATCTTCGCCGTGGTCAAGGCCCTGTTCCAGCGCGGGTCGGCGCGGGCCTTCCAGCGCTGGACAGGCGAGTGGCCGGGTGACTGACCGGCTGCTTCCCGCGCTCCGCCCTACCTGGTAGGCATGCCCGGTGAAGACCCTGTTGCGCTGCCCCTGCGGCGAGGAGATCCGTGGCGCCGACGAGGACGACCTCGTCGAGAAGGCCCAGACCCACCTCGCGGCGCAGCACCCCGGCCGTGAGTACGAGCGCGAGATGATCCTCTTCATGGCCACCTGATGGCCGACCTCCTCCTGGGCCCGCTGCTGCGCCACGTCGACGAGACGTCCGCGACGATCTGGGTCGAGACTGACGGGCCCGGCCGGGTGCGGGTGACCACCGACCCCGGTGACGCCGACGAGCGCCGCACCGAGGTGCCGACGTTCGCCGTCCACGGCCACCACTACGCCCTGGTCTGCCTCGACGGCCTGGACAAGGGGCGCCACCACCCCTACACCGTCGACGTCGACGGCGAGCGCTGCTGGCCGCCCCCGGACTCCTCGCTGCCGCCGTCGGTCGTGCCGACCCTCGACCACGCCAAGCCGCTGCGCCTGGCCTACGGCTCGTGCCGCACCTCGGTGGGCCACACCAAGGCCGACAACGACGTCCACGGCATCGACGCGCTGCGGGCCTACGCGCTGCGGATGGCCGGCCGCTCGCCGCGCGAGGCCGACGACCCCGACGGCGACACCCCCCGCTGGCCCGACCTCGTGGTCTTCCTCGGCGACCAGGTGTACGCCGACGAGACGACGAAGGCGATGCACGACTTCATCGCCGCCCGCCGCTCCCTCGACGAGCCGCCGGGCAAGGAGCTGAAGGACTACGAGGAGTACGCTCACCTCTACCTGCTGGCCTGGAGCGACCCGGTCAACCGCTGGCTGCTCTCGACGCTGCCCAGCCTGATGATCTTCGACGACCACGACGTCCGCGACGACTGGAACACCTCGGCGTCGTGGAAGCAGGAGATGAACGCCACCTCGTGGTGGCACGACCGGATCGTGGCCGGCCTGGCGTCGTACTGGGTCTACCAGCACGCCGGCAACCTCTCGCCCGCCGAGCTGGCCGAGGACGAGGTGTGGCGCGAGATCCAGGCCCACTCCGACGAGCCCGGCTGGGACGCCGGACCGCTGCTGGACGACCTCGCCGACCGGGTCGACCGCGACCCCACGTGCTACCGCTGGTCCTACGCCCGCGAGCTGGGCACCCAGGCCCGGCTGGTGGTCGTCGACTCGCGCGCCGCGCGCGTGCTCGACCCCGACGCCCGCGACATGCTCGACGACGACGAGCGCGCCTGGGTCGACGAGCAGGTCCGCGGCGACGTCGACCACCTGTTCCTGGCCACCTCGCTGCCCTACCTGCTGGGCACCGGCCTGCACTACGTCGAGGCGTTCAGCGAGGTCCTCGCCGGCGGCGGGTACGCCGGCGAGCGCGGCCGTCGGGTGGGGGAGTGGCTGCGCCAGACCGTCGACCTCGAGCACTGGGGCGCCTTCCAGGCCGGCTTCGGCGCGATCGCGCAGATGGTCCTGGAGACTGGCCGCGGCGAGCGCGGACGTCCGCCGGCGACGATCACCTTCCTCTCCGGCGACGTCCACCACTCCTACCTCGCGGCGGTGGAGCCGCCCGAGGGCGTGCACAGCCGGATCATGCAGGCCGTCTGCTCCCCGATCCGCAACCCGCTCTCGCGCAAGTGGCGCTTCGCCACCGCCGTGCTGGTCTACGGCCTCGCCGGTCCCATCGGCCTCGGGCTCAAGCGGCTCCGCAAGGTCCCCGACGCGCCGTTCGGCTGGAGCATCGTCGAAGGCCCCTGGTTCGACAACAACCTGGCGACCGTCGAGGTGAAGGGCCGCGGGTTGCGGATGTGGTGGGCCACCGGCCGTCCCGGCGACGACGTCGACCTGCCCCGCCTGGTGCGCGCCACCGACGTCAGCGTCGACTGCTGAGTCGGGCCGGGGTGCCCGGCCGACGGGTCAGCGCGCGAGCCGGGCGGCCTCGACGAGGGAGGGGCCGTACCAGGTGAGCAGGCGTCCGCTCACCAGCTCGGTGGGGGTGCGGGTGAACGCCTCGGGCCCGTCGGTGGCGGTGAACACGTAGGGCTCGTCGGGCAGCAGCACCACGTCGGCGCCCGCGCCGTCGACCTCCCCGAGCGCCAGGGTCGGGTAGCGGTCGCCGTCGGGCCGCTGCTCGGCCACCACGTTGGCCCAGCCGAGCCGTCGCAGCAGGTCGGTGGTGAACGTCCGCGACCCCACGACCATCCACGGGTCCCGCCACACCGGTACGACGACCCGGCGGGTCACCGGGGTCAGCGGTCCGCACCACAGCCGCCGCGCCTCGGCCAGCCAGGGCGGCCGGGTCCAGCCCAGGGCGTCGACGAGCCGCTCCATCGAGGCCACCGCGTCGGGCACGGTCTCGATCTCGGTGACCCACACCCGCACGCCCGACTCCCGCAGTCGGCGTACGTCGAGCTCCCGGTTCTCCTCCTTGTTGGCCACCACCACGTCGGGGGTCAAGGCGCGGATCGCGGCGAGGTCGGGGTTCTTGGTGCCGCGCACCCGGGTGACCCCGCGCTCGTCGAGGTCGGCGGGGTGGGTGCACCAGGCGGTCGCACCGACCACGGCGCCGGGCTCGATCGAGACCAGCGCCTCGGTCAGCGACGGGACCAGGCTGACCACCCGTCCGACCGGGCGGTCCAGGTCGAGGCGGGTGCCGAGGTCGTCCACGCTCATGGCTCCTCCTCGGCCGCGGCCCACCGGGCGAGCTCCGCCGCAGCCGCCGGCGGGTCGAGCATCCGGACCCACCGCTCCGCGTCCTCGCGCCGGAGCTCGTCGCCCACCTCGACGACGAGGACGAGGTCGGGGTGGTCGTCCAGGGTGCCGTCGGTGCGCAGCGGCAGCAGGCTCCCGGCGAGCAGGTCGGGCACGACCCGGCGGTAGGCGGCGAGCCCCGCGTCGTCGGCCCCGAACCGGTCGCCCGCCACCTGCAGCTCGGCCGCCACGGGCGCCAGGGGTGCGTCGGGGTCCTCGGCGTCGTCCTCCAGGTCCCACTCCTGGGGCGCCCACCGGTAGCAGGTCGGGTCGTCCGGGTCGGCCGAGACCAGCTCGGCCAGGTGCGCGCGCGTGCAGGCACCCATGGCGATGGTCACGCAGTCGGCGTCGGTCCACAGGCCCAGGCCCACCACCTCGCCCGGACGCTGGTCGGCGAGGAGACCGCGCGCGGCGCCGTGGACCGCGGACCCCAGGCGGGGCGTGAGGTCGGCGGCCCAGGAGCCGAGGTCGGTCGGTCCGCGGCGGAGGCGTCGCACGTCGTCTCCTAGCGCCGCAGGGTCAGGCCGGTCGCCGCGTCGGCGGCCCAGGCAGTGGTGGCGATGTCGGCGTCGAGCGCGGCGGCGACGTCGTCGGGCACCGGCACCGCGCGGCGCTCGTCGAGCGAGACGTGCACGTAGAGGATCTCCATCGTGCAGGCGATGACGTCGCGGGACTCGTCGACGATGAAGGAGATGCCGTGCAGCGCCTTGCCGGCCCGGCCCACGAACGCCGGCCGCACCGACAGCGGGTCGCCGAGCCGCAGCTCGCCGAGGTAGCGGATGTGGTGCTCGACGGTGAAGAACGACATCCGCCGCTCGGTCAGGTAGGACTCGTCGACGCCCAGCTCCTCCACCCGCTTCCACGGGGCCCAGGCCCCGAGGTCGAAGTAGCGGGTGATGTTCATGTGTCCGTTGACGTCGATGTAGTCCTCGGGGACGGTCATCTCGAAGTACGCCGGGAGGCTCCGGACCTCGTCGATGCCAGGCAGGCTGCTCACCCGCCCGACCGTAGTGGGACCACGGGTGGTCCGGACCAGGGTGTCGGCGGTCACGCCCCAGGGCAGCGTGCCCCCATGACCTCCGAGCGTGCACCCGAGCCCGTCGACGACCTGCCGTGGGAGCTGCAGGGGGTCGCCGAGGAGCTCGCCGCCGAGGAGGAGGCCGAGCAGCGCGACGCGGTCGCCCGCGAGCACGAGCCGGTCTCGACCAACGGGCTGGCCATCGCCTCGCTCGTCGTCGGTCTCTGCGGCGGCTCGATCATCGCCGTCGTGCTGGGTCACGTCGCGCTCGGGCAGATCAAGCGCCACCCGCGCCAGCAGGGCCGCGGCATGGCCATCGCCGGCATGGTGCTCGGCTGGCTCCCGATCGTCGTCGTGGTGGTGTTCCTGTTCGCCGCCGCGATCCTCAGCGAGGCCCAGGGCACCTGAGGCCAGCGCCCAGGACCAGCGGTTCAGCGGCCAAGTCGGGCAGGTCCCCACCACCCCGGGGACACCACGACAGCCCGGGCAGCTCGCGAAGCTGCCCGGGCCGTGACCACGTCACCGACGCCGGTCACCCGCCGCTGTAGGGCCCGGTGTCGGGACCCTCGTCGGGCACGACGGCCTGGCCGGCCTCGTCGCCCAGCCGCTCGGTGAGGTCGCCCAGGTGCTGGTCGAGCAGCTCGTCCATGCGGTTGTTGTTGGCCCCGAGGTACTCCTGGGGGTTGAAGACCTTGTCGGCGGTCTCCAGGTTGCCCGTGAACACGTCGAGGCCGCTGGAGAGCAGGTTGTTGGCGCCCTGGGTGACGGCCATGTCGACGACCGCGCGGGTCAGGTCGGCGGTGGCGTCGCCGTCGCCGTGCTGCCCCTGGTCGATGGCCTGGACGACCCCGGCCCCGGTGATGACGGCGGCACACGCCCCGAGGGCGACCTTGAGCGCGATCAGGCCGTAGGAGAAGTTGCGGTTGCACAGCACCGACGACGCCAGGCCCTGGGCGTAGACCGCCTGCGACGGGCCGAGGTTGCCGACGATGCTGGCCACGGCGGCGTAGAACAGGCTCGCGTTGGCGAACTGGATCGCCCCGACCACCGTGCAGCCCACGGGCCAGACGCCCAGCGCGATCGCCGCGGCGCGCAGGGTGCCGGAGACCACCTCGGCGAAGGTCTGGGCGTCCCCGATCTGGAGGGCGAGCTGCTGCACCTCCACCTCGAACGCGTCGCGGTCGTCACCACTCCACTGGTCCGAGCCGAGGCTCGAGACCAGGGACTCGAGCCGACCGCGGGCCTCCCCGAGCTGGCGGGCGGCGTCGGCCCACATCTCGGCCGACTCGTGGAGGGCGAACGGGCCGCCGAGACCGTCGTCCATCATCCACGCGGTGGCGGTGTTGAGCTTCAGGCGGCCACCGGGCAGGCCGCCACCGAGGAACTTCTTCCGGTTGCTGGTGATGCCGTACCCGGGCACGCCGTCGCCGTGGGTGCCGCTGCCGAGGATGCCGGTGGCGGCGGTGTTGATGGCGGGCACCCGCGACGCCGCTGCGGTCAGGGCCAGGTCGGCGCTGATGGGCAGGGGCGGTGGGACCACGTTGATCGGGAAGCACCCGGCGTAGATGCAGAAGCCCTGGTTGACCCGGACCGCGGCCTCGATGCCTGCGTCGACTCCCATGTCGTCTCCTTCGTCTCGTCGTTCGTCGGGGGAGGGGCGGCCGCTCAGACCTCGCGGACGGTGGAGGCCTCCTCGGCGGCCTCCCACTGGTCCGCGGTCCGGAAGAGCCGGTCCTGGATGGAGCCGACCTGCGCGGCCTGCTCGAACGCGTCGGTGCCGGCGTACTCGATCGAGGCGGCGAAGACGTAGGCCAGGATCTCCCCGGCCGGGCTGAAGGTGTCGGCGCTGACCTCCGAGCCGGTGATGGAGCTCTGCGCGGACGCCAGGGCGGAGACCACGTCGTCGAGGTCGCCGGCCAGGCGGCGCAGGGAGGCGGGGTCGACCCGTACTTGGCTGCTCATGGTTGTCCCTTCGTCGGTCCTCCTCGGTTGTCCGGTCCGCCGCGTGCCCAAACGTCGGGGGTTTGGTCGGCCCTCCCGGCGGTACCTTCCCGGTGTTCCGATCCCCCGCGCACAGGAGACCTCGATGGACGCCCTGGACCAGCTCTACCGCTTCCTGGACAAGGCCGAGCAGGACATGGCCGCGACCGAGCGGCAGCTCGGGTCCTTCCGCGACGCCGAGCCCGAGCTGGCGGCCCTCGTCGGCGAGGGCCGGGGGGCCGACGGGTGGATCCGGGTGACCTGGACCCAGCAGGGCCTCCAGGACCTCGAGATCGATCCGCGGGCCCTGCGCCAGCCCTCCGAGATCGTCTCGCGGGAGATCAAGGCGGCCATCGCCGAGGCCTCCCAGGACCTCAGCGCCAAGACCCTCGACCTCATCGAGGGCCTCGGCATCCGGGCGCCCGAGGCGCCGAGCCCGCAGGAGGCCCAGGCCCAGCTGGGCGAGATGCGCGAGCAGATGATGGGAGCGTTCCGCGCCAGTGCCTCCGAGCTCGACCGGGTCGCGCTGCTCCAGCAGCGCTACCACGACCCCCGGCGCGCCGACCGGGGCTGAGGCCGGGGGCGCGCCCCTCGCGGAGCCCGAGGGCCGCGGAGGACGAGCCTCAGACGTTGCGGCGGTAGGCGCCCCCGACCTCGAAGAAGGCCTCGGTGACCTGGCCCAGGGAGCAGACACGGGCGGCGTCCATGAGCACGGCGAAGACGTTCTCGCCGGAGGTGGCGGACTCCTTGAGGCGGGCCAGCGCGGCCTCGGCGTCGGTGGCGTGGTCCTCCTGGAAGGCGCGGACCCGGCGCAGCTGGGAGGACTTCTCCTCCTCGGTGGCCCGGGCCAGCTCGACGTGCTGCGGGGTGCCGTCGTCGTCGTCGCGGGCCGGCTTGAGGAACGTGTTGACGCCGACGATGGGCAGCGAGCCGTCGTGCTTGCGGTGCTCGTAGAGCATCGACTCGTCCTGGATGCGGCCGCGCTGGTAGCCGGTCTCCATCGCGCCCAGCACGCCGCCGCGCTCGCTGATCGCCTCGAACTCCCGCAGCACCGCCTCCTCGACCAGGTCGGTGAGCTGGTCGACGATGAACGAGCCCTGGAGGGGGTTCTCGTTCATGGCCAGGCCCCACTCACGGTTGATGATGAGCTGGATGGCCAGCGCGCGGCGCACGGACTCCTCGGTCGGGGTGGTGACCGCCTCGTCGTAGGCGTTGGTGTGCAGGGAGTTGGCGTTGTCGTAGATCGCGATGAGCGCCTGCAGCGTGGTGCGGATGTCGTTGAAGTCCATCTCCTGCGCGTGCAGGGACCGGCCGGAGGTCTGCACGTGGTACTTCAGCTTCTGGGAGCGCTCGCTCGCGCCGTACCGCTCGCGCATCGCCACCGCCCAGATGCGGCGGGCGACCCGGCCGATGACGGTGTACTCGGGGTCCATGCCGTTGGAGAAGAAGAACGACAGGTTGGGCGCGAAGTCGTCGATGTCGAGGCCGCGGGCGAGGTAGGACTCGACGTAGGTGAACCCGTTGGCCAGCGTGAACGCGAGCTGGCTGATGGGGTTGGCCCCCGCCTCGGCGATGTGGTAGCCCGAGATCGAGACGGAGTAGAAGTTGCGCACCTGGTGCTCGATGAACCACTCCTGGATGTCGGCCATCATCCGCAGCGAGAACTCGGTGGAGAACAGGCAGGTGTTCTGGCCCTGGTCCTCCTTGAGGATGTCGGCCTGCACCGTGCCGCGCACGGTGGCCAAGGCGGTGGCGTCGTCGACGCCGCGCTCGCGGGCCTGGTCGAGCACGGTGTTGAGGAAGAAGGCCAGCACGGTCGGGGCGGGGCCGTTGATCGTCATCGACACGCTCGTCGACGGGGCGAGCAGGTCGAAGCCGTCGTAGAGGACCTTCATGTCGTCGAGCGTCGCGACGCTGACGCCGGAGGTGCCGACCTTGCCGTAGATGTCGGGACGCTCGTCGGGGTCGCGGCCGTAGAGGGTGACCGAGTCGAACGCGGTCGACAGGCGGGTGGCCTCGCCGTCGGCGGAGAGCACCTTGAACCGGCGGTTGGTGCGCGCCGGGTCGCCCTCGCCGGCGAACATCCGGGCCGGGTCCTCGCCGTCGCGCTTGAACGAGAAGACGCCCGCGGTGAAGGGGAAGGAGCCCGGGAGGTTCTCGCGGCGCCAGAAGCGCACCAGCTCGCCGTGGTCGTCGTACGCCGGCAGCGCGACGCGCGGGATGCGGTTGCCGCTCAGCGACTCGCGGACCAGGGTCGTGCGGATCTCGCGGTCGCGGACCACGACGACCTGCTCCTCGCCGGAGTAGGACTCGACGACGTCGGACCAGCCCGCGAGCTGGTCGCGGACCGCGCGGGGGAGGTCGTCACGGGCGTCGGCGAGCAGGGTCTCGACCTGCTCGCGGGCCGGGCCCTCGAGCTCGGGCAGCGTGAGGTCGAGACGCTGGACCCGGCGGGCCTGCTCGACCAGCACGTCGGTCTCGGCGTGGTAGTCGCGCACGGTGGCGGCGATCTCGGCGAGGTAGCGGACCCGCTCGCCCGGGATGCTGGGGTGGATCTCGGAGGACGTGCGGCCCTCGACCGGGGCGAGCGTGCCCTCGTCGACGGGCAGGCCGTGCTCGGCCAGCAGGTCGCGCAGGTGCTGGTAGAGGGCGGTCACGCCGTCGTCGGCGAACCGGGCCGCCGAGGTGCCGAAGACCGGCATGTCGGAGGGCTGCTGGCCGAACGCCTCGCGGTTGCGCACCAGCTGGCGCCCCACGTCGCGCAGCGCGTCGGCCGCGCCCCGGCGCTCGAACTTGTTGATGGCCACCACGTCGGCGAAGTCGAGCATGTCGATCTTCTCCAGCTGGGAGGCGGCGCCGAACTCGGGCGTCATCACGTAGAGCGAGGCGTCGACGTAGGGCACGATCGCGGCGTCACCCTGGCCGATGCCGGGGGTCTCGACCACGACGAGGTCGAAGCCGGCCGCCTGCAGCGTGGCGATGACGTCGGGCAGGCACGCGGGGATCTCGTGCGCGCCGCGGGTGGCCAGCGAGCGGAAGTAGACGCGGTCGCCGTCGAGGGAGTTCATCCGGATGCGGTCGCCGAGCAGCGCGCCGCCGCCCTTGCGGCGGGTGGGGTCGACCGCGACGACCGCGATGCGGAGCTTGTCGTGCTGGTCGACGCGGAAGCGGCGGACGAGCTCGTCGGTCAGGGAGGACTTGCCGGAGCCGCCGGTGCCGGTGATGCCGAGCACCGGGGCGGTCGAGCGGCCGGCGGCCTCGCGGATCGCCGTCAGCACGTCGTCGGGCAGCCGACCGAGCTCGGCGCCGGTGATGGCCCGGGCCACGGCGGTGCGGTCACCGCTGAGGACCTCCTCGGCGCCGACCGCCCGCTGGGCCCACAGGTCGGTGTCGCAGTCGCGGACGACGGTGCTGATCATCCCGGCGAGGCCGAGCCGCTGGCCGTCCTCGGGGCTGAAGATCGTCACGCCGCTGGCGCGCAGCCGCTGGATCTCGTCGTGGACGATGACGCCGCCCCCGCCGCCGACGACCTTGACGTGGCCGGCGCCGCGCTCGCGCAGGGACGCGACGAGGTACTCGAAGTACTCCACGTGGCCGCCCTGGTAGGACGAGACCGCCACGCCCTGCACGTCCTCCTCGATCGCGGCGTCGACGACCTCCTGGACCGAGCGGTTGTGGCCGAGGTGGACGACCTCGCAGCCCTGGCTCTGGAAGATCCGCCGCATGATGTTGATCGAGGCGTCGTGCCCGTCGAACAGGCTCGAGGCCGTCACGAGCCGGACGGGGTTGGTCGGGACGTGGAGGTCGGCCACGGGCGCTCCTGGTGACGGCAACTGGTTGGACTTCCTACCAGATTAGTCGGACGTCCAACCAGGTGGCCAGGGGCCGAGCAGGGCCGGGGCCCGGCGGGGGCGTCCCCGCGGGTGGGGCGAGGCCCGACGGGGCTCGGTCAGGGTCGGAGGATGACCTCCCCAGTCCAGGAACCAGACGTCCCTCGCACCGGGCCCGGCGTGGCCGTGGTCACCGGCGGCACGGCGGGCATCGGCCGGGCGACGGTGCGCGAGCTGGCCGGCGCCGGGTACGACGTCGCCGTGCTCGCCCGCGGCGCGGCGGGCCTCGAGGCCACGCGGGCCGAGGTCGTGGCGCTCGGCCGGCGCTGCCTGGCCATCCGCTGCGACGTCTCCGACCGGGAGGCGATCGACGCCGCCGCGGAGCGCGTCGAGGACGAGCTCGGACCCGTCGAGGTGTGGGTCAACAACGCCTTCGTCGGCGCCCTGGCCCGCTTCTGGGACACCACGCCCGAGGAGTTCGAGCGCATCACGGCCGTCACCTACTACGGCCAGGTGAACGGCCTGCGCGCCGCGCTGCGTCACATGCGACCGCGCGACCGGGGCTCGATCGTCAACGTGTCCTCGGCGCTGGCCCACCGCGCCATCCCGCTCCAGTCGGCGTACTGCGGTGCCAAGCACGCGATCAAGGGGGTCACCGAGTCGGTGGTGACCGAGCTGCGGGCCGAGGGCAGCCACGTCACGGTCGACCTCGTGACCCTGCCCGGCGTGAACACGCCGCAGTTCGGCTGGAACCTCAACAAGATGCCCGGCCACCCGATGCCCGTGCCGCCGCTGGTGCAGCCCGAGGTGTGCGCGCGGATGGTGCGCTACGCCGCCGAGCACCCCCGACGGAACTCCTGGGTCGGCCTCGGCACCGTGCAGACGGTCCTGGGTGGCCGCGTCGCGCCGTGGTTCCTCGACCGCTACCTCGCGCGCAACGGCATCGAGTCCCAGCAGACCGACCGTCCGACCCACCCCGACGCCGGCTCCAACCTCTTCGCCCCGCTCGACGACACCGAGGACCGCGGCGCCCACGGCTCCTTCGACGACCAGTCCAGCGACCAGGACCCCGTCTCCGCCCTCGCCCGCACCGTCGACACCGGTGCCCGCGCCGTCGCCGGCACGGTCGGCGTCGGTGCGTCGGCGGCCACGCGGGTGCTGCGGTCCGGCGCCCGCCGCCTGCGGGTCGCCCGGCCGGGGTACTGACGCGGTACCGACGCGGGTGGACGCGGCTGGGCCGCGAGCACCCGCGTCAGCGGGTCAGCGGCCGGCGAGCTCCGGCTCGGGCTCGGCGACGTGCTTGCCGGGCGTGGCCCGCTGCAGCTTCTCGCCCTCGACGTCGACGTCGGGGAGGAGGCGGTCGAGCCAGCGGGGGAGCCACCACGCCTTGTCGCCCATGAGGTACATCAGCGCCGGGATCAGCACCATCCGGACGACGAACGCGTCGAGCACGACGGCGGCGGCGAGCGCGAAGCCGATCGACTTGATGATCGCGTCGTCCTCGAGCACGAAGCCGGAGAAGACCGCGGTCATGATGACCGCCGCCGCGGCGACCACGCGGGCCGAGCTGCGGAAGCCGTCGACCACCGCCTCGCGGGTCGAGGCGCCGTGGACGTGGGCCTCGCGCATCCGACTGGCCAGGAAGACCTGGTAGTCCATGGCCAGGCCGAAGACGACCCCGATGAGGAAGATCGGGATGAAGCTGACGATCGGCTGGCCTTCCATCAGGCCGAGCGCGCCCTCCTGGAAGATCAGCACGGTCACGCCGAGCGTCGCCAGGACCGAGAGCACGAACCCGAACGTCGCGGTCAGCGGCACCAGGATCGAGCGGAAGACGATCATCAGCAGCAGGAACGCCAGGCCGACGACGACCGCGAGGTAGATCGGCAGCGCGCCGTTGAGGCGGTCGGAGACGTCGGTGGTGATGGCGGTCAGGCCGGTGATGCCGATGACGGTGCCGGTCTGCTGCTCGATGTCGCCCTCACCGGAGCGCAGGGCCTCCAGGAGGCTCTTGGTGCGCGGGTCGTCGGGGCCGTACGACGGCACGACGAGCGCGGTCGTGCCCGGCGGCACCTGCGCGGCCTCCGCCTGGCCGCCGGGGGCGGCCTGGCCCTGCTCGCCGCCGCCCTGGCCGCCCTGCTGGCCCTCCTGGCCCTCGGCCGCGGCGCCCCCGCTGAGTGCGGTGGCGTCGGCCGCGGCCTGGACGCCGTCCTGGCCCTCGGCCCAGGAGACGACGTCGTCGAAGGCCTGCTGCCGCTGCTGGTCGTCGGTGATGCCACGACCGTCGACGACCAGCTGGAACGGCGCCTCGCGGCCGGGTCCGAAGCCCTCGGTCAGCAGGTCGCTGGCCTTGCGCTGGGTGGTGTCGCTCGCGGCGGTGCTGTCGGTCGGGAAGGCGAGGTAGAGGTCCTTCAGCGGGATCGCCAGCGCGCCGAGGCCGACGACCACGAGCAGGGCGAAGGCGACGGGGGCCCGGCCGACCAGCCGCGCCCAGCGGACGCCGTTGTTGAGGACCTTGCCGTCGGCCTCGCGCGTCGGGGCGTAGCGGCGTACCTGGCCCCCGAAGGCGCGGCGGCGCAGCAGCCCGAGCACGGCCGGCAGGAGGGTGAGCGCGACGAGCACGGCGAGCAGCACGGTGGCCGCGGCCGCCAGGCCCATGGTGGTGAGGAAGGGGATGCGAACGACCGACAGCGCGGCGAGCGCGATGAGGACGGTCAGGCCGGCGAAGACCACCGCCGAGCCCGCCGTGCCGACGGCGATGCCGACGGCCTCCTCCCGGTCCTCGGTGTGCTCGAGCTCGTTGCGGTAGCGGGCCAGGATGAACAGCGAGTAGTCGATGCCGACCGCGAGGCCGATCATCGTGGCCAGGATCGGCGCGCTGGAGCCGAGGTCGGCGACCGCCGACAGGGCGGTGATGCCGGCCAGGCCGATGCCGACCCCGAACAGGGCCGAGAGGATCGGCAGGCCCGCCGCGACCAGGGACCCGAAGGTCAGCACGAGCACGACGAGGGCGATGCCGATGCCGATGAGCTCGGCCGTGCCGCCGGGCGGGGCGAACTCGGCCATGCCCTGGCCGTTGGCCTCGACCTCGAGGCCGCTCTCGCGGGCCTGGGCCATGGCGTCGAGGACGGCCTCGCGGGCCTCGGGCTCGACGTCGGTCGTGGTCGCGGCGTCGAAGGCGTAGCTGATGACGCCGATGCGGCCGTCGGCCGAGGCGTTGGCGAACGTCGCCGCGGCGCCCTCGGGCGCGGGCCCGGCGAGCGCGCTGACGGGGTCGAGCGCCTCCTGGGCCTCGGGCGAGGCGAAGTCGGCGGGGAACTGCGGCCCGTCGGCGAGCTGCGAGACCAGGTCGCCCACCGCGGCGGCGTACGGCGCCTGGTCGAGCCGCTGGCCCTCGGGGGCGGCGACGACGACGTTGACCGTGGCCTGGTCGAACGCGCTCTTGGAGCCGGGGAAGAGCTCGGCCTGGAGGTCGGCCGCCTCCTCCGAGGGGATGCCGGGGATGGTGAACGCGTCGGTGCTCGGCTTGGAGAAGGCGGCCGCGAGACCGCCGAGGGCGACGAGCAGCACGATCCAGCCGGCGAGGAACGCGGGCCAGCGGCGGAAGGCGAGCTTGCCGAGGCGGTAGAGGTGGGTGGCCATGGGAGGGCTCCTGGTGGGGTCTGCGGGTGAGCGGGTGTCAGGCGCCGAGCAGCGACCGGGCGGTGTGCAGGCTCTGGTCGAAGTGGTGGGTGAAGGCGCGGTCGCGCGGGTCGTCGATGAAGGAGTCGAGGGCGGCGTCGAAGAGCGCGGCCAGGAGGGTGACCGCGACCTTGGCGCCGGACTTGCCGAGCGAGCCGTCGCGGGCGGTGTCGCGGGCGGTGATGTGCCCGACGACCTCGGTGCTGAGGTCCTCGTAGCGCTGGTGGACCGAGCCGAGCAGCCGCGGGTTGGCGCGCAGCACCCGGCGGGTCGCCACGAGCAGCTCGCGGTCGACCTCGTCGTCGCCGAGGAGCGGCATGACGAGCACGCGCAGGTCGGCCAGCAGGTCTCCGTGGGGGCCGCCGGACCGGAACCGCTCGACGTCGTCGTCGGCGAGGGCCGGCCACTCCCCGAGCACGGCGTCGAGCTTGCCCGGGAAGTAGTTGAACAGCGTGCGGCGCGAGACCTCGGCGGCCTCGGCCAGCTCGTCCATGGTGAACCCGTCGAGCCCCCGCTCGTCGGCCAGGCGCAGGGCGCACAGCGTGATGCGCTGCGACGTCGCCGCGCGGTCACGTTTTGCACTCTTGAGCATGGAGTGCAGTTTGCACTTGCGCGGGGTCGAGTGCAAAACCCGCAGGGGTGGTCGAGGGTGTGACCTTGGCTACGTGACGGGCGTCCCCGCCCCTTCGCGGGCGAGCAGGGCCGCCGTACGACGCAGGTGGTCGCGCATGGCCGCGGCCGCTGCGTCGGGGTCGCCGGCCGCCACGGCGGCGACGATCGGGGCGTGCTCGGCGTGGATCTCGGCCAGCGTGCGGCCGGTGGCCGTCGTCGGCGGGCCGAGGAGCGCGGTGGTGGCGCGCAGCTGCTCGACGATGCCGGCGGCACGGCGGTTGCCGGCCGCGACGAGGAGGGCGTGGTGCAGGGCGCGGTCGGCGGCCCAGAAGGCGGGCTCGTCGCCCGCGGTGGCGGCCGCGGCCATGGTCGCCAGGAGGTCGGCGGCGTCGGGGCAGCCGCGCTCGGCGGCCCGGGCCGCGGCAGGCGGCTCGAGGGCGAGGCGGACCTCGAAGATCTCCTCGACCTCGCGGGCACCCGGGACCACGACGCGGAAGCCCCGGTTGCGGGCGATCTCGACCAGGCCGACCTCGGCCAGCCGCAGCACGGCCTCGCGGACGGGGCTCCGGGAGGTGCCGAGGGCGTCGGCCAGCCGGTAGACCGAGTACGTCGGCCCCGGGACCAGCTCGCCGCGCTGCACGCCGTCGCGCACGGCGGCGACCACGGCGTCGGTCAGCGACGCCGCGTCGTCGGGGAGCTCTAGGCGCACGAGTAACATGCTACTCGTGACTGCGACGATGGAGCCCACGGTGGGCCACGACGTGACCGCGGCCCTGCGCGCCGCCGGGCTCGAGGTGCTCGACGACCCGGGCACCCGGGCGATGTACTCCACCGACGCCTCGCTCTACCGGATCCCGCCGCTGGCCGTCGTCCGGCCGCGGCACGTCGACGAGGTCGCGGCCGCCCTGGCCGTGGCCCGCGAGACCGGGGTGCCGCTGACCTCGCGCGGCGGCGGCACGTCGGTGGCCGGCAACGCGGTCGGCCGCGGCATCGTCCTCGACTTCTCCCGCCACCTCAACCGGGTGCTCTCGGTCGACCCCGAGGCCCGCACCGCCGTCGTCGAGCCCGGCACGGTGCACGCGGTGCTGCAGAAGGCGGTCGCGCCGCACGGCGTGCGGTTCGGGCCCGACCCCTCCACCCATCCGCGCTGCACCGTCGGCGGCATGATCGGCAACAACGCCTGCGGCTCGCGCTCGCTGGCCTACGGCCGCACCAGCGACAACGTCGCCGGGCTGCGGATGCTCCTCGCCTCGGGCGAGCAGCTCGTGACGTCGTACGACGGCGCGGGCCGGCCGGTCGTCGAGGGCGGCGACGCGGTGCTGGCGTCGGTGCGCGAGGTGATGGCGCGCCACCTGGCCACGGCGCGCACCGAGCTCGACCGCTTCGGCCGGCAGGTCTCGGGCTACGCCGCGCACCACCTGCTGCCGGAGCGGTTCGACCTGACGCCGGCGCTGGTCGGCTCGGAGGGCACGCTGGCCGTGGTCACCGAGGCCACGGTGCGGCTGGTCACCGACGCGCCGGTGCGGGTCGTCGTGGTGCTCGGGTTCGACGACATCGTCGCCGCCGGCGAGGCCGCCCCGGCCGTGGTCGAGCACGGCCCGACCTCGTGCGAGGGCCTCGACTCCCGGCTGCTCGGCGTGCTGCGCGCCCGCCGCGGCGAGGGTGCGGTGCCGCCGCTGCCCGAGGGGCGCGCGTGGCTGTTCGTCGAGCTGGCCGGCGACGACCGGGACGAGGTGGTCGCCCGGGCCGAGCGGCTCGCCGCGGCCGGTCTCGGCGTCGACGCCCTCGTCGTGCCCGACCCGCTCGTGCAGGCGCGGCTGTGGCGCATCCGCGAGGACGGCGCCGGCCTGGCCGGTCGTGCCCCCTCCGAGCGGCCCGCCTGGCCCGGGTGGGAGGACGCCGCCGTCCCGCCCGCGATGCTCGGCTCCTACCTGGCCCGCTTCGACGAGCTGGTGTCGTCGTACGGGATGACCTCGGCGCCCTTCGGCCACTTCGGCGACGGCTGCATGCACGTGCGGCTGGACCTGCCGCTCGACCGGCCCGACGGCACCCAGGTGCTGCGGTCGTTCCTGGTCGACGCGGCCAAGCTGGTGGGGGAGTACGGCGGGTCGCTGTCGGGCGAGCACGGCGACGGCCGCGCGCGCTCGGAGCTGCTGCCGCACCTGTACTCGCCGGAGGCGCTGGCCATGTTTGCCGGCATCAAGCACGCCTTCGACCCCGACGACCTGCTCAACCCCGGCGTGCTCGTCGACCCCGACCCGGTGGACGCCGACGTGCGCGTGGCCGGGGTGCCGCCCTTCCGCCGGAAGCTCGCGATGGCCTACCCGCACGACGACGGCGACCTGGCCCAGGCCCTGCACCGCTGCACCGGCGTCGGCAAGTGCCGCGCCGACAACTCCGCCGCCGGCGGCGTGATGTGCCCCTCCTACCTGGCCACGCGCGAGGAGAAGGACTCCACCCGCGGCCGTGCGCGCGTGCTGCAGGAGGTCGTGCGCGGGGAGATGGCGTGGTCCGACCCGGCCGTGCACGACGCGCTCGACCTGTGCCTGTCGTGCAAGGGTTGCGCCTCCGACTGCCCCACGGGCGTCGACATGGCGACGTACAAGTCCGAGGCGCTGCACCAGACCTACCGGCGCCGGCTGCGGCCGCGCTCGCACTACACGCTCGGGCGGCTGCCGTTCTGGGCCCGGATCGCCGAGCGCACGCCGCGCCTGGCCAACCTGGCCGTCCGGCTGCCGGTGCTCGGCCGGCTCGCGCTGTGGCTGGCCGGGGTCGAGCGGCGGCGGTCGGTGCCGGCCTTCGCCCGCCGACCGTTCCGGCGGTCGTGGACGGGGTCGGGCTCGGGCCGCACGACCGGGACACCGGTCGTGCTGTGGGTCGACTCGTTCAGCGACTCCTTCGACCCCGAGGTCGCCGCCGCGACGGTGCGGGTGCTCGAGGCGGCGGGCTACGCGCCCCGGCTGCCCGACGAGCGGTTGTGCTGCGGCCTGACCTGGATCACCACCGGCCAGCTCGACGCGGCCAAGAAGATCCTGGGCCGCACGGTCGCCTCGCTGGCGACGGCGGCCCGCGCGGGGACCCCGATCGTGGGCATGGAGCCGTCGTGCACGGGTGTGCTGCGCTCCGACGTGCTCGAGCTCGTGCCCGGCCCCGACGCCGAGGCCGTCGCCGGCGCCACCGTCACGCTGGCCGAGCTGCTCGCCCGGACGCCGGGCTGGACCGCCCCCGACCTCTCGGGCACCTCGGTCGTGGCGCAGCCGCACTGCCACCACCACGCCGTCATGGGCTGGCAGGCCGACGCCGACCTGCTCGCCTCGACCGGCGCGATGGTCACCCGGCTCGCCGGTTGCTGCGGGCTCGCCGGCAACTTCGGTGTCGAGCTCGGCCACTACGAGGTCTCGGTCAAGGTCGCCGAGCAGCAGCTGCTGCCCGCCCTCGACGCAGCCCCCGACGCGGTCGTGCTCGCCGACGGGTTCTCCTGCCGCACCCAGGTCGCCGACCTGCGCGACCGGCCCTCGGTGCACCTGGCCCAGCTGCTCGACCCGGAGCGCACCCCGGGGCGCGCGTGAGCCTCGACTACGACAACCGCACCGGCCGCCCGCCGGGTCGCCTGGTCCGCACGGCGGGGGTGGTGCTGCCGGGCGTGCGCCGGGTGTGGGCCCAGGCCGAGCCGTACGCCGACGCCTGGCGCGCGCACAACCGCGAGGTCCTGGCCCGGCCCGGCGGCTCGGGTCGTCGGCGGTGGGTCGTGCTCGGTGACTCGATGTCGCAGGGCGTCGGCGCCACCGCCCCCGACCGCGGCTGGGTCGGCCAGCTGGCCGACCGGCTGGCGGCGACCGGCGACCGCCTCGAGGTGCTCAACCTCTCCGCCACCGGCGCCCGCACCGACGACGTGCTCGACCAGCAGCTGCCCGCCCTGGCCGCGGTCGGGCGGCGCCCCGACGACGTGGTGACCGTGATGGTCGGGTCCAACGACCTCTTCGGCGGCCGCGCCGTGCGGGCCCGGCTCGAGCGGTCGTGGGCGCGGCTGGTCGAGGAGGTCCCGGCCGGGACGGTCGTGATGACGCTGCCCCAGCCGACCCGGGCGGCCGACCTGGCCAACGCCCACGTCGAGCGGGCGGCGGCGACCGGCCGGATCGTCATGCTCGACCTGCGCGAGACCGGTCCGACGTCGTGGCGCGGCCGGCTGGCCGCCGACCACTTCCACCCCAACGACGCGGGCTACGCCGCCATCGCCGACGCCGTCGAGCCGGGCCTGCGCGCGGCGCTGCGGGCCTGAACCCCGCAGGACCGGCTCAGGCGGCGGCGGGCTCGGACGTCGCGGACCCCTGCGGCGCGCGCTGGTGCACGTGGGGGACCAGCGCGGTGATGCCGACGCCGACGAAGGCCGCGGCCGCGCCGATGAGGAAGCACAGCTCGAACCCGTCGCGGCCACCCGACCCGGAGAGCACCGCGGCCATCACGGCGGCGGCCACGGTGGTGCCGAGGGAGCGCATCAGGGCGTTGACGCCCAGCGCCGACCCGGCCTCGGCGGGCGGGGTGGAGCCCATGATGAGGGCCGGCATGGCGGCGTACCCGATGCCGACGCCGGCGCTGGCCACGATCGAGGCGAGCGCGAGCTGCCAGGGGGCGTCCATGAGGAAGAAGGCCAGGAGGTAGCCCCCGCCGAGCACGGTGGCACCGAGCATCAGGGCGACCCGGGGCCCGACGCCGGTCATCAGCCGGCTCGAGACGGGCGCGAAGAACAGCATCATCAGGCCGCCGGGGGCCATCCACAGGCCGGCCTCGAGGATGGTCTGGCCGAGGCCGAAGCCGGTCGCGGTCGGCAGCTGCAGCAGCTGGGGCACCACGATGGCCTGCGCCATCATGCCGAAGCCGATGGCCACGGCGGCCACGTTGGTGAGCAGCACCGGACGGCGCGCGGTGGCGCGCAGGTCGACCAGCGGCTGGTCCTGGCCGAGCTCGAGGAAGCCCCAGCCGACCAGGACGGCCAGGCCGAGGCCGGCCGAGAGCAGGGTCCGGCCGTCGAGCCAGCCCCACTCGTTGCCCTTGGACACCGCGAGCAGCACGCCCACCAGGCCGGCGGCGAGGCCGAGGGCGCCGAGCACGTCGACGCGGCCACCGCGGGCGTCGGAGACCCGCGGCACCAGGGTGACCAGCCCGAGCAGCAGCACCGCGGCCAGGCCGGCGGCGAACCAGAACAGCGCGTGGTACTCGAAGGTCTGCACGACCCACGCCGAGAGCGGCAGCCCGATCGCGCCGCCGACGCCGAGGGTGGCGCTCATGGCGGCGATGCCGGTGTTGGCCATGTCGGGCGGCACGACCTCGCGCACCAGGGCGATGGCGACCGGGATGAAGCCCATGGCCAGGCCCTGCAGCGCCCGCCCGACGAGCACCGGCGCCAGGTCGGAGGACAGCGCGCACACCACGGAGCCGACCACGAGGATCGCGGCGCTGCCGATGAGCACCGGCGGCTTGCCGAACAGGTCGCCGAGCCGGCCGCTGATCGGCATCGTCACCGCCGCGGCCAGCAGCGTGATCGTCACGACCCATCCGGCGTTGGCCGCCGAGGTCGACAGCAGGGCCGGCAGCTCGCCCTGGATCGGGATGACGAGGGTCTGGGTGAGCGAGACGCTGAGGCCGCCGAAGCACAGGACGACGACGGTCAGCAGCGCACGGGAGTGCCGGGAGTCCACGGATGTGTACGGTACACACGGCGGTCACCTCTGCCATCATCCTGTGGCCATGACCACCCCGGCCGACGACCCCGACGACCCCCTCGCGCAGGTCACCGCGCTCGGCGACCAGCTGCTGCGCCTGCAGCGCCGTCGCCGCCACGTGTACGACGGCACCGTGCTGGAGAACTCCGCGTTCCGGCTGCTGTGGGTGCTCGCCGACGGCGAGCCGCGCACCCTGCGCCGGTTGGCCACCGACCTCGACCTCGAGCAGTCGACGGTCAACCGCCAGGTCAACGCCGCGATCGCCGCGGGGTGGCTGGAGCGGTTCGAGGTCGAGGGCAGCGCCAGCCGGCTGGTGCGGCCGACCGCGGCCGGGACCGACGCCTTCCGGCACGACGGGCTGGTGCGGGCCACCGCGATCCGGGCCGCGCTCGACGCGCTGGGTCCGGAGCGGGCGGCGGTGCTCGTCGACCTGCTCGGGGAGCTCAACGACGCGTGGGACGCGGCCGTCGTCGGTGTCACCGGCTCCGGTGTTCGGCAGGCACGGGGGCCCGCGACGGGCTAGGTTCGAGGGCCTCCCCCCGCGCGACCTCGTGTCGTCCCTACCTCCCCGGTGCCCATGACCATCATCCCGCGTCCGTCGACGACGCCCGCGGCGGACCACACGCCGGCGTACGCCGCCCCCGACCTGACGACGTGCGACACCGAGCCCATCCACGTGCCCGGGGCGATCCAGCCCCACGGCGTGCTGGTGGCGGTCGACGGGGACGACCGCGTCGTGGTCGCCTCGGCCAACCTCGAGGAGCTGCTGGGCGTGCCGGCGGCGACCGCCATCGGGTGCGACCTCGTCGACGTGGTCGGGCCGGGCTTGGGCGACCTGGTGCGCGGCGTGCTGCGGCGGGAGCTGCCCCACGAGCCGCTGACCGTCGTCCTGACCGATGCGGTCGGCGGCTCCCTGGCGGGCGAGCCCGTCGACGTGCGGGTGCACCGCTCGGAGGACCGCGTCGTGCTCGAGGTCGAGGGCCTGGTCCGCAGCGAGGGCCCGGCGCCCACCGGCAACAGCCTGGCCCGGCTCGCCCAGGGCACCACGACCGAGCGGCTGGCCGACCTGCTGGCCCGCGAGGTGCGGGCGCTGACGGCGTTCGACCGGGTGATGGTCTACCGGTTCGACGAGCAGTGGAACGGCGTGGTCGTGGCCGAGGCCCGCGCCGCGACCCTCAACCCGTTCCTCGGGCTGCACTACCCCGCGACCGACATCCCGGCGCAGGCGCGGCGGCTCTACCGGGTCAACCCGATCCGGCTCATCGCCGACGTCCACTACACGCCGGTGCCGCTGCACCCGGTCTTCGACCCCGACAGCGGCCAGCCGCTCGACCTGTCGCACGCCGGGCTGCGCAGCGTCTCGCCGATCCACGTCGAGTACCTGTCCAACATGGGCGTCACCGCCTCGATGTCGGTCTCGATCCTGCTCGACGGCGAGCTGTGGGGCCTGGTGGCCTGCCACCACTACTCCGGGCCCCACCGGCCCAGCCAGGAGGCCCGGGCTGCCGCCGAGGTCGTCACGCAGGCCACGGCGCACCTCATCGGCCACCGCCAGCGCGCCGAGGCCCGCGAGGCCGCGCTCGAGACCCAGCGCCGCGTGACCGAGATGGGCCAGCGCATCGCCCGCGACCCGCGGTCGCCCGTCGAGACCCTGGCCGACGACCCCGCCCTGCTCGAGCTCGTCGGGGCCACCGGCGTGGCGATCTGCTTCGACGGCGAGGTGCGCACCCGGGGCGTCGTGCCGCCGCGCCACGTCCTGTCGCGCATCGCCGCGGCCACCGACGACCCCGACCGCTACGTCAGCAGCACCCAGCACCTCGGGGCCCTCGACGCCGACCTCGCGGCACACGCCGGGCAGGCGGCGGGCGTGCTGCGGATCGGCTCGGTGCCGGAGCGCTGGTTGATGTGGTTCCGTCCCGAGCAGCGGGTGGTCGTCGACTGGGGTGGCGACCCCTCCAACAAGCGGCTCGCCGCCGACGCCGACCCGGCCGTCCGGCTCAGCCCGCGGCAGTCGTTCGAGAAGTGGCAGGAGGTCACCGAGGGCGTCAGCGCGCCGTGGCGGACGTGGGAGCTCGACGGCGCGGACGTGCTCGGGCGCAACGTCAACGCCCAGCTGCTGGTGCGCTCGCGCGAGCAGATCGCGATGGCCGAGTCGGTGCAGCGCACCGTCGTGCTCGACCGGGCTCCGGTCTTCTCCGGGGTCGCCGTGGCCGCGCGCTACCACCCGGCGACCAGCTACCAGCTCGGCGGTGACTGGTGGGACGTCTTCGAGCTCGGTGACCGGGTGGCCGTGGTGGTCGGCGACGTGGCCGGGCACGGGGTCGCGGCGGCCTCCGCCATGACCCAGCTGCGCACCGCCATGCGGGCCTACCTGTTCGAGGGCCACCAGCCCGGCGAGTGCCTCGACCGGCTCGACGCGCTCCTCGACGGCCTGCTCGACCTGGGCCTGGCCACCGCGGTGGTCGCCACGCTCGACCGCACGACCGGCGAGGTGCGGCTGGCCAGCGCCGGCCACCCGGCGCCGTTGCTGCTGCCCGCGGCCGGCGGCGCGCACCTGGTCGACGTCGACCCCCGCCCGATGCTCGGGGTGGGCTCCGGCGTGGCCGAGGAGGTCCGGCTGCGCCTCGACCCCGGCGACGGCCTCCTGCTCTACAGCGACGGGCTCGTCGAGCGGCGCGGCACCGACCTCGTCGAGCGGACCGAGCGGCTGCGCCGCCTCGCCGGCGACCGGCCGCAGGCCGACCACCTCGAGCGCTGGGTCGACGGGCTCGTGCTCGACCTCGCGGCCACCGACGCCGCCGACCCGACCGACGACGACGCGACGCTGCTGGTGGTCAGGCGGAGCTAGCGGCTCCGGCCCGCTCGCGGGCCAGGCCCGGCCCGACCGGGCAGCCGGGCGCGAAGGTGCCCATCCCCTCGAGGTCGGTGCGGGTGATCGGGCCGCGGTAGGAGCGGATGCGGGGCGTGTCGACCCCGAGCCGCGCCGTACGACGCGGGGGCAGGAGCGCGACCACGCCCGCCCGGACCCTCAGCGCGGCCGTGCTGGCCCGGCGCAGGGCGGGGGAGGGCGCGGCGTACCCGAAGGCGTCGATGAGGGGCTGGTCCATCAGGGCCCGGCTGAAGGCCCGGACCGCGCCCGCGGCGGGCGCGGGGTAGAAGGAGACCAGCAGCTCGAGGGTGGCGTCGGCGACCCGGCGCGCACCGGGGTCGGGAGCGAAGTGCTCGGCCTCGTAGGAGTCCATGAGGTCGGCGAACTCCTCGTAGGTCCCCGGCAGGTCGCGGATGGCCATGTGCCGGCCGAGGGTGCGGTAGTAGTGCACCGAGGCCGTCACCTCGCCGTCGGTCATCGGGCGCCAGCCGTGGTCGTCGAGCCACCGCTTGGGCACCACGACGAAGGTGGCCAGGACGTAGCGCATGTCGTCGTTGCTGATGTCGTACATCGCGTGCATCTGATTGACCCGGCGCACCCCCGCGCGACCCTCCGGGCTGTCGAACCCGTGCACCGCCGGCGCCTCGAGGAGCAGGGCGGTGTCGTCGTACCGCTTCTGGCAGGCGGTGGTGAACTGCCCGGTCTCGTCGAGCAGCCGACCGATGCTCGGCACGGCGTAGGTGCGGAACAGGGCCAGGCTGAGCGCTTGGTTGAGGTCCCACGGGAAGTCGAGGGTGAACAGCTCGCGGTAGATCTCCGCGCAGTCGGCCACGGGGTCGCGCCCCGCACTGCGGTCGGCGGTCTTCCAGGGCATGACGGGTGGGCGCACACGGCCTCCTGACGGCGGGAGGGCCGAGGCTAGCGGGTCGGCCCGACGGGGGCGAGGATGCCGCTGCTGGTGACCAGCTGCCCGGGGCGCATCGTGGCCGTGCCGATGACCCGGACCGGCCCGCCCTGGCGGATGGGGGGCAGGCCGTCGCGGCGGGTCTCCCACAGTCGTGGACCGGACCCGCGGGTCTTGTCGACGTCGTAGTCGCGCAGGGTGAGCGCGAGGTTGTCACCGTAGAAGTCGAGCACCAGGGCCGTGGTCAGGCCGTACTGGAAGGCGCCGCCGTGGCTGACCTGCACGATGCCGTCGCGCTCGACCAGCGTGGTGTCGTGCACCTCGCCGGTGAGGTAGAGGTCGACGCCGTGGCGGCGCATGACCTGCCACAGCGGGGAGTCGGTGCCCCGCTCGAGGTGCAGCGCGCTGGAGGCCCGGTGGCGCACCGGGTAGACGACGGGCACGTGGCTCTGGACGACGGTCCAGCGGACGCCGTCGCGCTCGGCGCGGACCAGGACCTGCTCCAGCCAGCGCAGCTGCTGCGGGTCGATGCGCAGCCGGGCCCGCGACGGCGTGATGTCGAACGGGTCGAGCGAGACGACCTGGACGTCGGGGGTGGGCCGGGCGGCCCAGGCCGTCAACCGAGCCGGGCCGGGCGGCCGGTCGGCGTACCGCGGGGAGCCGTCGGGGAGCCGGGTGAACTGGCGCGCGAACTCGACCCGGGCCGTGGGCGCGAGCCGCTGCTTGGCCGGGGAGAACGGGCCGTCGCCGTACTCGTGGTCGCCGATGGAGGGGAAGACGAGCAGCCCGCGCCGGTCGAAGCGCTGCTGCCACTGGGGGTAGTAGGTGCGCGCGGCGCGGCGCAGCGCGGCCTCCTGCTCGGCCGGGGTGCGCACGGGACCGAAGGTGCCGGTGCGGGCGTCGTCGAAGCCCCACCGGCCGTTGACGAGGTCGCCGGCCACGAGGACGGCCGCCGGCTGCAGGCGGACCCAGTCGTCGAGGATGCCCCCGATCGCCCGCTCGTACGTCGGGCTGGTGCCGTTGCGGGACCGGCGGGGGTTCCAGCGGCCGGGGCCGCGGCGCAGGTCGGCCACGTCGGCGTTGAGGAAGTCGGGGCTGGAGAGCAGGCGCAGGTCGGGCCGGGGGACCCGGCCGCCCACCACGAGCCGGTCGGGCAGCGTCGACATGGCCGTCGACCCGTCGGTGGCCTCGAGGGACACCGACCCGCGCACGGTGCTGCCGCTCGCCCCGTCGACCAGGGCGAGCACGACGATCTCTCCGCGGCCGTCGACGGGCTCGCACGACAGGGTGTGCTCGTCGAGCCAGGAGCGGCGGACCTTGACGTTGCTGGGCGTGCACCCGCCGGGGAGCAGGAGCGGCGTCGCGCCGTCGAGGGTGAGCGTGACGCGGCGGGTGCCGGAGGGCAGCACCAGCCGGGCCCGGGCGGCCCCGCCGGCGGTGAGCGTGACCTGGCCGTCGTCCCAGGTGGCGCGAGCGGGGGTGGCCTGCGGCTCGCCGCCGGCGGGCCGGCCGCCGCACGCGGCCAGCACGGCGGCGGCGAGGGCGAGCACGGTCGCGGGCACGACGAGGCGGTTGCGAGGACGACGGGCACGCGTGCGGGCGGTGGCGGTCACGGTCCTCCGTCCGGGCGTCGAGCGGGCTGGCATCGTCGGGAGGCCCCCATGGTCGGGGGAATGCTAACCCCGACCGCCACGCGCACGCCCGACGACGGCGGTGGCGTCGAGGTCGTCGTCCTCGGCCACGCCCGGCTCGAGGCCGCGGGCGGACATCATCGCCAGTGCGGCGTCGACCTGCTGCGGGGCGACCTCGACGAGCAGGTGGCCGCCCGGGGCCAGCCAGCGCGCCGCCGCGTCGGCCACGCGGCGGTGGACGTCGAGGCCGTCGCCACCGCCGTCGAGGGCGACCCGGTGCTCGTGGTCGCGGGCCTCGCCCGGCATGAGGTCGAGCTCGGCGGTCGGGACGTACGGCGCGTTGACGACGAGCACGTCGACCCGGCCGGCGAGGTCGCCGGGGAGGGCGTCGAACAGGTCGCCCTGGTGCACGCGGTCGGGCGGGAGGTTGCGCCGCGCGCAGGCGACGGCATCGGGGTCGAGGTCGGCGGCGTGCCCGACGAGGTCGGGACGGCGCCGCAGCAGCGCCGCCAGCAGCGCGCCGGTGCCGCAGCACAGGTCGACCGCGGTGCCGCCAGGCGGCGCCAGCTGCTCGGCGAGCTCGACCAGCAGCAGGGTGCGGCTCCGGGGCACGAAGACGCCGTCGGTGACCACGACCCGCAGCCCGTCGAAGGCCGCCCAGCCGAGCAGGTGCTCCAGCGGGCGTCCGGCGACCCGCTCGGCGACCAGGCGCTCGAGCCGGGCGCCGCGGTCGTCGTCGCCCGCGGTGGCCTCGAGGAGGAGGGCGGCCTCGTCCTCGGCGTACACGCACCCGGCGGCGCGCAGGCGGCCGGTGAGCGCGGCGAGCGCGGTGAGAGTGGTGGGCTCGTCGAGGTCCATCGAGGCTCGATCCTACGGAACTAGAACGCGTTACAGTTCTGCGGTGAGTGCACCCGACGTCTTCGCCCCCACCACCCTCGGGCCGGTGCGGTTGCGCAACCGGACGGTCAAGGCCGCGACGTTCGAGGGACGCACGCCGCACGGCCAGGTCACCGACGGCCTCCTCGACTACCACCTGGCCGTCGCCCGGGGCGGGATCGGGCTGACCACGGTGGCCTACCTCGCCGTCGCGCCCGAGGGCCGCACCCACCGCGAGCAGGTGGTGGTGGGGCCGGCCACGGCCGGTGGGCTGCGCCGGCTCACCGACGCCGTGCACGAGACCGGCGCGGCGATCGCGGGCCAGGTCGGGCACGCCGGGCCGGTGGCCAACGGCCGCTCCAACGGCGTACGAGCGCTGTCGTCGAGCCGGATGCCGAGCCCGTTGTCGATGCAGGTGGTCGGGGCGGCCACCGAGCGCGACCTGACCCGCATCACGCGGGCGTACGTCGCCGCGGCGCGGGTGCTCGTCGACGCCGGGTTCGACGTGCTCGAGCTGCACATGGCCCACAGCTACCTCGTCTCCTCCTTCCTCGCGCCGGGGCTGAACAGGCGGCGCGACCGGTGGGGCGGGTCGCTGGAGAACCGGGCCCGGCTCGCCCGGCAGGTCGCCCGTGCCGTGCGGGAGGAGGTGGGGTCGGCCTGCGCGGTGACGGCCAAGCTGTCGGTCTCCGACGGGTTCCGCGGCGGCGTCACGACCGAGGAGAGCCTCGAGACCGCCCGGATGCTCGAGTCCGACGGCCACCTCGACGCCCTGCAGCTCTCCGGTGGGTCGTCGCTGATGAACCCGATGTACCTCTTCCGTGGCGAGGCGCCGGTGGCCGAGTTCGCCGCGACCATGCCGCCGCTCGTGCGGTGGGGGATGCGGACGCCCGTGGGCCGGTCGTTCCTGAAGGCCTACGACTTCGAGGAGGCCTACTTCCGCGACAAGGCGCTGCGCTTCCGCTCGGCACTGGCGATGCCGCTCGTGCTGCTCGGCGGCATCAACCGGCTCGAGACCATGCAGCAGGCCATGGCCGACGGCTTCGACCTCGTCGCCATGGGTCGCGCGGTGCTCCGCGAGCCCGACCTGGTCAACCGCCTCGCCTCCGGCGCGGCCGTGGGGGGCGCGTGCGTCCACTGCAACCGGTGCATGCCGACCATCTACTCCGGCACGCGCTGCCCGGTCGTCGTCGAGCTCGGTGCGACGCGGGGGTAGCTGGGCGGCCGGGGTGGGGAACACCCGGTCGACCGGGTGTTCCTGCAGCTGGGCGGGTTCTTCTGCCGCTTGCCAGGCAATGCATTGCCTGGCAAGCGCGGGAAACCCCGGCCGACCGGGGTATCCGGCGCCCGGCGACACTCTGGCGCCGAACTAGAACCTGTTCTAGTCTCCGCCCATGTCCCAGGTCGTGCCCGAGAAGCCCCTCCGCGTCGTCGTGTGGTCCACCGGGACCGTGGGGAGGCACGCGATCGCCGGGATCGACGCCCACCCCGACCTGGAGCTGGTCGGGGTGTGGGTGAGCAACCCCGACAAGCACGGCCGCGACGCGGGCGACCTGGCCGGACTGGGTCGCGAGCTCGGCGTCCGTGCGACGACGGACCGTGACGAGCTGGTCGCGCTGGCGCCCGACGCGATCGTGCACACCGCGATGGCCGACGACCGGGTCTTCGAGTGCATCGACGACCTGGTCTCGTTCGTCGAGGCGGGCATCAACGTCACCTCGAGCGGGCCGGTGCTGCTGCAGTGGCCCGAGCGGATCCTCTCGCCCGACGACATCGCGCGCATCGAGGACGCCTGCGCCCGCGGCGGGGCGAGCATGCACGTCAACGGCATCGACCCCGGCTTCGCCAACGACGTGCTGCCGCTGGTGCTGACCAGCCTCAGCCAGCGCATCGACGAGGTGCGGGTGATGGAGGTCTGCGACTACTCGACGTACGACCAGGCGGTCGTGATGAACGACCTGTTCGGGTTCGGCAAGCCGATGGACGAGCCCGGCTGGCTGTGGAACCCCGGCATCCTCACCATGGCCTGGGGCAGCGTCGTGCGCCAGATCGCCGCCGCCCTCGACGTCGTGCTTGACGAGCCGCTGGTCGAGGAGGTCGAGCGCCGGCCCGCCGCGCGGGACACACCGTCGGTCTCGGGCGACATCGCGGCCGGGACGATGGGCGCGGTGCGCTTCCAGCTCATCGGCACCGTCGACGGCGTGCCCCGCGTGGTGCTCGAGCACGTGACGCGCACCGACGCCGCCGACCACCCCGACTGGGAGCAGCCGGCCGCCGGCACCGACGGCTGCTACCGCGTGCGGGTCACCGGCGAGCCCTACCTCCAGCTCGACCTGGTCCACCACGGCGAGCACGGCGACCACAACGTGAGCGGCATGATCACCACCGCCCAGCGCATCGTCAACGCACTCCCGGCCGTCGTCGCCGCGCCCCCGGGCCTCGTCCGGGCCATCGACCTGCCGCTCGTCACCGGCCGCGGCCTGGTCACCGGGACCCGAGGGGTCGTGCGCCGGTGAGCATCCTCGACCGCTTCGCCCTGCCCGGCCACGTCGCCGTGGTCACCGGCGCCGGCCGCGGCCTCGGCGCCGCCACCGCGGTCGCGCTGGCCGAGGCCGGCGCCGACGTCCTCGTCTCCAGCCGTACGCCGGAGCAGCTCGACGAGGTCGCCGCGCAGGTGCGCGCGGTCGGCCGTCGCTGCGTGACCGTGCCCGCCGACCTCAGCGACCTCGACGCGGTCGCGGGGCTGGCCCGGACGGCGTACGACGAGCTCGGCCGGCTCGACGTCGTGGTCAACAACGTGGGCGGCACCTTCCCGCGGGAGTTCCTCAAGACCTCGCCGCGCTTCCTGGAGGAGTCGTTCTCCTTCAACGTGAGCACTGCTCACGCCCTGACCCGCGCCGCGGTGCCGTTCCTGCTGGAGGACGCCGACGCCGGCACGCACCAGAAGGCCGTGGTCTCGATCAGCTCGATGATGGGCCGCACGGCCGACCGCGGGTTCGTCGCCTACGGCACGGCCAAGGCCGCGCTCGCGCACTGGACCCGGATGGCCGCGCGCGACCTCTCGCCCCGCATCCGGGTCAACGGCATCTTCGTCGGCTCGATCATGACCAGCGCGCTGGAGATGGTGGCCGGCGACCCGGGCCTGATGGGCCAGCTGGAGAGCGGTACGCCGCTCGGGCGGGTCGGCGAGCCCGAGGACATCGCGGCCGCGGTGCTCTACCTGGCCAGCCGGGCCGGGCAGTACGTCACGGGCAAGATGATCGAGGTCGACGGCGGCATCCAGCAGCCCACCCTCGACATGGGCCTGCCCGACCTGACCGCCGAGGCGGTCGGGACCACGTCCTAGGGTCCGGGGGTGGCCCACGACCCCGGTACCCCCACCGCCCTGTCCGTCTCGCCCGACTCGGGCGAGCACTGGACCGCCGAGGGGGCCTGGGAGGTGGCGCCGGGGATCCACCGCATCCCGCTGCCGCTGCCCATGGACGGCCTCCGGGCCATCAACGTCTACACGGTGCAGGACGGCGACGGCCTCACGTTGGTCGACGGCGGCTGGCACATCCCCGAGGCCCGCGAGCTGCTCGACCGGAGCCTGCGCTCCATCGGGTCGGGGTTCGGTGACATCAGGCGGTTCCTGGTCACCCACGTGCACCGCGACCACTTCACCATGGCCACCGTGCTCGGCCGCGAGCTCGGCATCGACGTCGCGCTCGGTCTCGGCGACAAGCCCGCGCTCGACCTGCTCAACAACGCCCACGAGCTCACCGAGAACCCCTTCCACGCCGTGCTCCGCACCGCCGGCGCCGGTGTCGTCGCCGAGGAGTGGGAGCGGCTGCAGGACGCCGACGAGGACCTGCGCGACCTCTGGCAGTACCCCACGACGTGGCTGGACGGCGACCACGAGGTCGCGTTGTCCTCCCGCACCCTCGACGCCGTGCACACCCCCGGCCACACCCCCGGCCACTACGTCTTCGCCGACCGGGCCGACGGCCTGCTCTTCGCCGGCGACCACGTGCTGCCCACGATCACGCCGTCGATCGGCTTCACGGTGCCGCCGGCCCTCGACCCGCTGGGCGATTTCATGGCCTCGCTGACCCGGGTCCGGTCCCTGCCCGACCTGACGGTCCTGCCCGCCCACGGCCCCGTCGCACCGTCCACCCACGAGCGCGTCGACCAGCTGCTCGCCCACCACGAGGCCCGGCTCGCCGACAGCCTGGCGGCCGTGGACCCTGCCACCGGCTCCACGGCGTACGACGTCGCGCGGCAGCTGGGCTGGACCCGGCACCTGCACGCCTTCGACAGCCTCGACTGGTTCAGCCGGGGGATGGCCGCGATGGAGACCAAGGCCCACCTCGACGTGCTCGCCGCGCGCGGGCAGGTGACCGCGACCGACGTGGCCGACGGCGTCGTCTACCGGGTGGTCGGGTCGGCCTGAGGCTCCGGGTCGAGCCGCATCGGCAGGTGCGGGATGCCGTCCTCGAGGAACTCCGGGCCGCTGACCTCGAAGCCGAAGGTGGCGTACCACCGCGCCAGCGGTGCCTGCGCGTCGAGCACGACCGGGCGGCCGGGCACGACGTCGAGCGCGGCCCGCACGAGCACGTCGGCCAGGCCGCGGCCCCGGGCCGACCGGGCCAGGGTGACCCGGCCGATGCGCCAGAGGTCGCCGTCGTCGAGGGTGCGCGCGACGCCCCGGAGCACGTCGTGCTCGTCGAGGAGCAGGACGTGGCGGGTGCCGGGCTCGGTGTCGCGGCCGTCGAGGTCGGGGTAGGGGCACTCCTGCTCGACGACGAACACGTCCTGGCGCAGCCGCGCGACGTCGTGGACCTCGCGACCGGTGAGGTCGGTGAAGGCACGCACCTCGGTCCTCACCGGGGCTGCTCCCGGCCGTCGAGGAACGCCGTCGTGTGCCGCCAGGCCCGGCGGGCCTCGGGCAGCCCGGGCAGGATGCCGAAGACGTGGATGAGGTCGGGGGCCTCGAGGTAGGTCAGGTCCCACCCGTCCTCGCCGCCGCCCGGGAGTGCGGCCGCCCGGTCGGCGAGCAGCCGGGCGTCGCGGACCAGCAGGTCGCGGGTGCCGCAGAACACGATCGTCGGCGGCAGGCCGGTCAGGTCGGCGTGGGCCGGGGAGACCTCGGGCCGGCGCAGGTCGGCCGGGTCGCCGGCCCACCACGCGGCGTACGCCTCGAGCTTGGAGAGGAACAGCCACGGGTCGACGGCGTCGTGCGCCCGGGCCTCGCGGTCGGCCGAGGTGGTGGTGAGGTCGGCCCACGGGGCGTGCAGGACGAGGTGGCTGGGCTGCCGGCCCCCGCGGTCGCGGACGGTCTGGGCAACGGCGAGGGCGAGCCCGCCGCCGGCCGAGTCGCCCGCGACGACGACGCGGTCCTGGGTGGCGGCCAGCCCGGTGAGCAGGTCGACGAGTGCGTCGTGGCTGTCGCGCCAGGTGTGCTCCGGCGCGAGCGGGTAGTCGGGCAGCACGACCTCGGCATCGAGGTGCCGGGCCAGCCGCAGCGCGTAGCGGACGTGGACGGGGTCGGCGGGCGCGACGTACCCGCCGCCGTGGAGGTAGAGCACCGTGGTGCGCGGCCGGGCCCCGCGCGGCCGGAGCGTGTGCACCGGGAACGGCTCGTCGGTCGTGCGGACGTCGTACCGGGTGCTGGTGCGGGAGAGCCGGCCGGTCGGCAGCGACCGGTCGAGGCCGGCGTGCCAGCGCTCGATGCGGGCGCGCTCGGCGTCGGCGTCGTCGAGGTCGCCCGACCCGCGCAGCCGCGGGATGGCCCAGGCGAGGAGGTCGTGGACGAGGCTCGGCACGGGTGCAGCCTGGCACGGCCCGACGTGGGGGAAGCGGTGAGGTGGCGACCTCCGTGGGCGGCTGTCGGGTCGGCAGGTCACCCTCGCCGGGGACGGGCTCGGGGGAGTGGTGAGGTGGCGACCTCCTCGGGTGGCGGTTCGGTCGCGAGGTCACCGCCTCCGCTGAGCACCCGGCGCGAACCGCTCGAACCGCTCGGCCACGGCGGTCGTGAGTGGCAGGAACAGAAGACGCCAGAGGTCGCCGGCGACATCCGGTGCCGGACCGTCGTAGCCGCAGGCGACCATGCGCTGGTGGATGTCGTCGACGGTCCGACGCGGGTTGCGCAGACGTTCCTTCGTCACCTGCACGTACTGCAGGCCGCTCTCGCGGATGGCGGCGTACCGGTCGATGTCAACGGTGTACTGCCGCCGGTCCGCCTGGTGGTGTGCTCCCTCGTACTCGATGAGGAGGCCGAGCTCGCGGTAGACCAGGTCACCCGCGACGACGAGGCCACCGTCGAGCAGCAGCTCGGCGTTGCTGAGTGGCCGCGGCAGGCCGCTGAAGACGAGGAGCGCCCGGGCCTCGCTCTCCTTGATCGACCGCGAGCGCGGTTCGAGGTGGTCGACGACGTACCGCGCCTGGTCTGCTCCCGCGCGCCACGGCTGGGCGAGGGCGAGCTCGAGCAGGGACGCTTGCGTCATGTGCCCGTGGTGGAGCAGCCAGTCGCCGACGACGATCGCGTCCAGGGTGCGCGTCGTCGAGCTCGCGCAGTGAGCGAGGAAGGCGGCTTCGACGGCCACCCCGTCCCCGTCCACGGGCGGCAGCCGCTTGGTGCGGTGGAGGAATATCCCGTCGAGCGCAATGTGGTGGTCGCGGGCGACGACGAAGTGCAGCGGACGGCGTGGTCCGTGCTCGAGCCCGAGCGCACGCAGCCGCGTGATGCCTGTGACGTGGGCGTCCGGCGGCATGGCGAGTCGGGCCGCCTCGACCTCGTCTGCCTCCGTCATCACGTGGTCCGTGCACCGCCAGACGCGCGGGTGGATGGAGGTGAACCGCTGGCCGCGCAGCATCCGTTCGGTCACGCCGAGTGCGCCAGCTTCGACGTGCGTGAAGGGACGCCCGCGCAGCGCGGGAGGGATGGGTCTCACCCGGGCATCACACGCGGGCGCGGCCACTCCTGCGAGCGCCGTCGCGCAGCCTGGGGAGAGGCGGGCGGGGCAAGGGCGCTGTGGACGTCTCCTGGACGCCGGACCCCGGACGGGGACGGTGACTGGAACGGCACCGGGGCGGGGTGGGGCGGGAGGTGGGCTGGCGACCTTCTCGGGGTTGATGTGGTCGCCAGGTCACCGTTCCCCGGGGTGCGGGCGGGGCTCGGGTGGGCTGGCGACCTTCTCGGGGGCTGATGTGGTCGCCAGGTCACCGCTCCCCGGGGTGCGGACGGGGCTCGGGTGGGCTGGCGACCTTCTCGGGGGCTGATGTGGTCGCCAGGTCACCGCTCCCCGGGTCGGGGCCCGTCACGCCGCGGACTACGCTGGCCCCACAGACAGGGGAGCACGACAGCGTGCTGAGAGTGCGGGCGAGCCGCAGACCCTCCGAACCTGCTCCGGCTAGCACCGGCGAAGGGAGTCCAGATGAGGTGTGCGCGCGGTGCCGCGCTGGCGGCGACGGTCCTGCTGACCGCGTCCTGCAGCCTGGCCGGTGGCGGTGACGGCGGTCAGGGCGGCGGGTCCGGGGGCGGGGTCGAGGGGGAGGCGCCGACGACGGTCGTGCTGCTCACCCACGGCTCGTTCAGCCTGCCCGAGGAGCTGATCGGCGACTTCGAGGCCGACACCGGCCTCACGCTCGACGTCCGCAGCAACGGCGACGCGGGCGAGGTGACCAACCGGCTCGTGCTGACCAAGGACGCGCCCGCCGGCGACGTCGTGTACGGCGTCGACAACGCCTTCGCGAGCCGCGCCCTCGACGAGGGCGTGTTCGCGCCGGCCGAAGTGGAGTGGCCGGCGGGGGCGGAGCAGTTCGCGCTGCCGGGCGACGACGAGCGCCTCCTCGCACCGGTCGACGACGGCAACGTGTGCGTCAACGTCGACACCACCTGGTTCGCCGAGCGCGACCTCGAGCCGCCGGCCTCCCTCGACGACCTCACCAAGCCGGAGTACGAGGGCCTGTTCGTCACGCCCTCGGCCGCGACCAGCTCGCCCGGCCTGGCCTTCCTGCTCGCCACCGTCGCCGCGTACGGCGACGACTGGCCGCAGTACTGGCAGGACCTCGTGGACAACGGCGCCGAGATCGCCAGCGACTGGACCGACGCCTACCAGGTCGCGTTCACCCAGGGCGGCGGCGAGGGCGACAAGCCGATCGTGACGTCGTACGACTCGAGCCCGGCGTTCACCGTGCCCGAGGGCAGCGACACCAGCACCACGAAGGCGCTGCTCGACACCTGCTTCCTCCAGGTCGAGTACGCCGGCGTGCTGGCCGGCGCGGCCAACCCCGAGGGCGCGGCGCAGGTCGTCGCGTGGCTGCAGAGCCCGGAGGTGCAGGCCGCCCTGCCGGAGAGCATGTACGTCTTCCCGGTGGCCGACGGCGTCGAGCTGCCCGCCGAGTGGTCCCGGTACGCCGAGCGGCCGGCCGAGCCGCTGGCCGTCGACCCCCAGGAGGTCGCCGACCGGCGCGAGGAGTGGCTGCGCACCTGGAACGACATCGTCACCCGGTGAGCACCCGGTGAGCACCCGATGACCCGCAGGACCGCGGCGCTGCTCGGCCTGGCGGCCCTGCCGGTCGCGGTCCTCGGCGTCTTCTTCGTGCTCCCGGTGGCCGGGATGCTCGACCGCGGGTTCTGGCCCGACGGCCGGTTCGACCCGGGCGCCGTGGGCGAGGTGCTGACCCGGCCGCGCACGGGTCGGGTGCTGTGGTTCA
The DNA here is from genome assembly GCF_006346315.1 of Nocardioides litoris. Classification (GTDB taxonomy): domain Bacteria; phylum Actinomycetota; class Actinomycetes; order Propionibacteriales; family Nocardioidaceae; genus Nocardioides; species Nocardioides litoris. Next base: position 100,597 of record NZ_VDMR01000006.1, read on the forward strand.
CGGTGTGGACCTCGACGGTCGCCACGGCCGCCGCGGTGGCGCTCGGCCTGCCGGCGGCGCACGTGCTGCACCGGCTGCGGTTCCCCGGCCGCGGGCTGGTGCGGGGGCTGCTGCTGGTGCCGTTCGTGCTGCCGACCGTGGTGGTCGGGGTGGCGTTCCGGCAGCTGCTGCGCGAGGGCGGTCCGCTGGGCGGGCTCGGCCTCGACGGCACGCCGGCGGCGATCGTGGCCGCGCTGGTGTTCTTCAACGTCGCCGTGGTCATCCGCACCGTGGGCGCGACCTGGGAGGGGCTGGACCGGCGCCCGGCTGAGGCCGCGGCGGCGCTGGGCGCCGGGCCGTGGACGGTGTTCCGCACGGTCACCTTCCCGGCGCTGCGGCCCGCGGTGGTGTCGTCGGCGAGCGTGGTGTTCCTGTTCTGTGCGACCGCGTTCGGGGTCGTGCTCACCCTGGGCGGCAGCCGCTACGCCTCGGTCGAGACCGAGATCTACCTGCTCACCGTCGAGCTGCTCGACCTGCCGGCGGCGGCCGCCCTGTCGGTGCTGCAGCTCGTCGTCGTGGTCGGCCTGCTCGCGGTCGCCGGCCGTGCGCGCACGGTCGCCGACCCGCAGGTCGCGCGGTCGGTGGCCCGACCGGCCCGCCCCCGCGCGGCCGACCTGCCCCTGCTCGCCGTGACCGCGCTGCTGCTGGCCGCCGCGGCCACACCGGTGGCGACGCTGGTCGTCGGGTCGCTGCGCACCGACGACCGCTGGACGCTGGCCTTCTACCGCGCGCTGGGGTCGACCGCCGACGGCACGCTCGTCGTCCCCGTCACCGAGGCCCTGGCCAACTCCCTGCGCACCGCCGTCGACGCCACCTGGATGTCGCTGCTCCTCGGCCTCCTCGTCGCGGTCACCGTCACCCGCCGCTCGCGCACCCGCGCCGAGCGCCGCCTGCGGGCCGGGCTCGACGGCTTCTTCATGCTGCCGCTGGGCGTCTCGGCGGTGACCCTCGGCTTCGGCTTCCTCATCACCCTCGACCGCCCGCCGCTGAGCCTCGGCGCCTCGCCGCTCCTGGTCCCGGTCGCCCAGGCGCTGGTGGCGCTGCCGCTGGTGGTGCGCACCCTGGTGCCGGTGCTGGCCGGCGTCGACGACCGCCAGCGCCAGGCCGCGGCCTCCCTCGGCGCGGGCCCGCTGCGGACCGTGCTCACCGTCGACCTGCCCGTGCTGTGGCGGCCGCTGCTGGCCGCGGCCGGGTTCGCCTTCGCGGTCTCGCTGGGGGAGTTCGGCGCGACGTCGTTCCTGGCCCGCGACGACCGGCCCACCCTGCCGGTGGTCATCTTCCGGCTCATCGGGCGCCCCGGCGAGCTCACCTACGGCACGGCCCTGGCCGCCTCGGTCGTCCTCGCCCTCACCACGGCGGCGGTCCTGCTCCTCGTCGAGCGCCTCCGCGTGCCCGCCCTGGGAGCGTGGTGACGTGCTGAGCCTCGCCCACGTCGACGTCGCGTACGACGGCACGCCGGCCGTCGTCGACGCCACCGTCGAGGTGCCCGACGGCGCGGTGGTGGCGGTGCTGGGGCCCTCCGGCTGCGGCAAGTCCACCCTGCTGCGCACCGTCGCCGGCCTCGAGCAGCCCACCCGCGGCACGGTCGCCTGGGAGGGCCGCGACCTCGCGGGCGTGCCCACCCACAAGCGCGGCTTCGCGCTGATGTTCCAGGACGGCCAGCTCTTCGGCCACCTCACCGTCGCCCGCAACGTCGCCTACCCGCTCCGCCTCCGCCGCGCCCGGGGCGTGGCCGAGCGGGTGGCCGAGCTGCTCGACCTCGTCGGCCTCACCGGGTACGCCGACCGCCTCCCCGGCACCCTGTCCGGCGGCGAGCGCCAACGGGTCGCGCTGGCCCGGTCGCTGGCCGCCGACCCGCGGCTGCTGCTCCTCGACGAGCCCCTCTCCGCCCTCGACGCCGGCCTGCGCGAGCGCCTCGCCGCCGACCTGCACGGCATCCTGCGCGCCGCCGGCACCACCACGCTCGTCGTCACCCACGACCAGGAGGAGGCCTTCGCGCTGGCCGACCGGCTCGTCGTCATGCGGGCCGGCCGCGTCGTGCAGCAGGGCCCGATCGCCGACGTCTGGGCGCACCCGGCCGACCCCGACACCGCGCTGTTCCTCGGGTACGCCCGCGTGCTCACCGGCCCCGCCGCGGCCCGGGTGCTCGCCGCCGCCGGCACCCCGGGCGCCGGCCCCGTCGCCGTACGACGCTCGGCGCTGGCGCTCGACCCCGCCGGCCCACTCGCCGGGACCGTGCGCTCGGCCCGGGCCACGCCCGACCAGGTGCGCCTCGTGGTCGACGTCGAGGGCGTCGGCGAGGTCGACGCCGTGGCCGGTCCGGGTGCGGCCGCCGCGCCCGGCGACGCCGTCGCGCTGGCCGTCGACCCGGCGCGCACGGCCGTGGTCAGCGACGGTCCCTAGACTGGGTCGGTGCACCGCCGCGCCATGCTCGTCGCCATCGGCGTCGCGGCGACCACCGGACTCCTCGCGTTCGTCATCGCGCGGCGCTACGACCAGCCCCTGCTCGACCCCGAGGGATCCTTCCTCGGACCCTCCTGGATCCGGCTGCCGCTGCTCCTGCTGCTGTGCGTGGCCCTCGACCTCGTGCCACGGATGCTCTACCACTCCCGGCTGCGCCGCAGCGCGATGCTGCCGGTCGTCAAGGAGCGGCTGCGCACCCACTGGACCCGGGAGCGCGTCGTCCTGGTCGTCACCGGCGTGACCTGCTTCTACGTGACCTACGTCGGCTACCGCAACCTCAAGTCGGCGCTGCCGTTCGTGCGCGACTTCAGTGACCCCTCGCAGATGTTCGACCGCGAGCTCAACGGCCTCGACCGGCTGTTGTTCTTCGGCCGCCACCCCGGCCCGGTGCTGCACGACGTGCTGGGCACCACCGTCGCCGCACACGTGCTCTCGACGATCTACCTGCTCTTCGTGCCCATGGTCCCGCTGCTGGTCATGGCCTGGATCGTCTGGTCGCGGCGCATCTCCTTCGGCTACTGGTTCGTGGTCTCCCAGTGCTTCGCCTGGGCGATCGGCACCGCGTCCTACTACGCGCTGCCGACGCTCGGCCCGGCGTTCCACTACGCCTCGGGCTACACCGACCTCACGCGCACCGGCACGACCACGCTCATCGCCTCGCTGCGCAAGAGCCGCGACACCGTCATCAACGGCTCCTACGACGGCAGCAGCGTCGAGGGCATCGTCAACTCGGTGGCCGGGTTCGCCAGCCTGCACTGCGGCATCACGCTGCTGTGGGCGCTCATGGTGCAGTTCACCGTGCGCAGCCTGTGGGTCAAGCGGGTGTTCTGGACCAACTTCGGCCTCACCGTCATCGCGACCATCTACTTCGGCTGGCACTACCTCGCCGACGACGTCGCCGGCATCACGATCGCGCTCGTCTCCTTCTACCTCGGCGGCCTCGCGACCGGGCAGCGGTTCGACCGGCACCGGGCCCGCGCGCGCGGCGACGCCTCGGCCGCCGACGCGGTCACGCCGCGGGAGGAACGAATTACACGGGTGTAGTCTGTCAAGTCGACACGCCGTACGGGTTGTGACTTCTGCGAACTTCTGTTTCGGTTGTGACTCGTGAGACTCGTGTTGCCCCTGCGGCCTGTCCGCGCCGCCCTGGCCGCCACCGCCGTCACGACCCTGCTGTGCAGCGGGCTGGCCTCTCTGGCCCCGCTGGCCGCCGCCGACGACGAGCCGCTGCCGAGCCCGGGCGACGTACGCCGGGCGCAGGCCGCCGCCGAGTCCGGCGCGCGCGACGTCAGCGCCGTGCGGGCCGACCTCGCCGACGCCCAGGCCCGGGCCGAGGCCGCGCAGGTCGCCGCGGCCAAGGCGGCCGAGGCCTTCAACGGGGCCCGGTACGCCGCCGAGGTGGCCGCAGACGAGGCCGAGGCCGCACGCACCGCCGAGACGGCGGCCGTCGCCGAGGCCGACCGGCTGCGCACGGTCTACCGCCACTCGGCCGTCTCGTCCTACACCTCGACCAGCGACCTGGCCGCGCTCGCCTCGATCGGGGAGTCCTCCGGTCTCGGCGACCTCGTCGACCGGCTCGCCACCGTGCGCACCGGCCAGCAGGCGCTGGCCCAGCGCGGCGCCGAGCTCACCCGCGCCGAGGACGCCGCCACCACGGCCCGCGGCCGCGCCGAGCGCGCCGAGCGGGACGCCGCCGCGGCGGCCGAGGCGTCCCGCACCGCCCGCGACGAGGCCGCGGCGGCCGCGAGTGCTGCCGCCGGCGAGGCCGCCGCCACCGCCGTGCGTCGCGACGGGCTCATCGCCGAGCTCGCCCGCCTGCAGGGCGTCAGCACCGACCTCGCCGCTCGCCGCCAGGCCGGGCTCGAGCGCCGCGCCGCTGCCGAGCGCGCTGCGGCTGCGCGGGCCGCCGCCGAGCGGGAGGCCCAGGCCGAGGCGGAGGCCCAGGCGGAGGCCCAGGCGGAGGCACAGGCGGAGGCACAGGCGGAGGCGCAGGCGCCGGCCACTCCGGCGCCCCCGGCCACGCAGGACCCCGCACCGACCCAGGACCCCCAGCCGGACCCCGCACCGACCCAGGACCCCGAGCCCGAGCCCGCGCCGGACCCGGAGCCGGACCCCGAGCCCGAGCCCGACCCGGCCCCGCCGGCCCCGGCCGGCGGCGCGGCGGAGGCCATCGCCTTCGCCCGGGCCCAGCTCGGCGAGCCCTACCGCTGGGGCGCGGCCGGCCCCGACGCGTGGGACTGCTCCGGCCTCACCCAGGGCGCCTGGGCGGCGGCGGGCCGCTCGCTGCCCCACTACTCCGTCGCCCAGCACGAGCAGTCGACCCCGATCAGCCGGTCCGACCTCCGCCCCGGCGACCTCGTCTTCTGGGGCGACTCCAGCAGCCCGTCGTCGATCTACCACGTCGCGCTGTACGCCGGCGGCGGCATGATCATCCACGCCCCCCGCACGGGTCGCCCGGTCGTCGAGGAGTCCATCGACTACTGGATCCCGCCCGACTTCTACGCCCGGCCGTAGCCACCTGGACAGCCACCCGGACAGCCACCCGGACAGCCACCCGGACAGCCACCCGGACAGCCACCCGGGCCAGCCCGAACGGGGATGGTGCGGGCCGCGCGCCCTGGCTACCGTCGAGTACATGGCGAGCGACACCGTGGCCCCACCCGTCTCGCAGGCCCCCGGGCCCGACGACCGGCAGCCGACCCCTGCACCGCGCAGGGACGGCTACGTCCAGCCGCAGGTCGACGTGCCCGCGCTGACCGCGCTCCTGGACGGGAAGTACGCCGAGGTCCGGCAGCTGGTCCGCGACCAGCTGGCCGAGCACGCCTCGGTCCTCGAGGACGCAGAGCGGATGACCTCGGCCGAGTTCCGTGACCGGGTGCGCGACATCGTGGTCGAGATGGCCGGCACGGGCCAGACCGGCATGGGCTTCCCCACCGAGCACGGCGGCGGCGGTGACATCGGCGCCTCCCTGGCGGCCTTCGAGACCCTGGCCCTGGGCGACCTGTCGGTCCTGGTCAAGGTCGGGGTGCAGTTCGGGCTGTTCGGCGGCGCGGTGCTCCAGCTGGGCACGAAGCGCCACCACGACGCCTACCTGGCCGACATCGTCAGCGGCCGCCTGCTCGGCTGCTTCGCCATGACCGAGACCGGGCACGGCAGCAACGTCCAGGCGCTCGGCACGGTGGCGACCTACGACCCGGAGACGCAGGAGTTCGAGATCACCTCGACCCGGCCCGACGCCTGGAAGGACTACATCGGCAACGCCGCCGCCCACGGCACGATGGCGGCGGTCTTCGCCCGCCTCGTGGTGGGCGGCGAGGACCGTGGCGTCCACGCGTTCCTGGTGCCGATCCGCGTCGACGGGGGCATCGCGACCGGTGTCCGCATCGAGGACGACGGGCTCAAGATGGGCCTCAACGGCGTCGACAACGGCCGGCTGTGGTTCGACGGCGTGCGGGTGCCGCGCGAGGCGCTGCTCAACCGGTTCGCCGACGTCACGCCCGAGGGCGACTACACCAGCGACATCGACAACCCCAACAAGCGCTTCTTCACCATGCTCGGCACCCTGGTCCAGGGTCGGGTGTGCGTCGGCGGCGCCGGCATCAACGCCTCGAAGGTGGCCATCACGCTCGCGGTGAAGTACGCCGAGCACCGCCGCCAGTTCGAGGCCTCCAGCGAGGAGGAGGAGCTGCTCCTCGACTACGGCATGCACCAGCGGCGCCTCTTCCCGCTGCTCGCCCGCACCTACGCCCTGCACTTCGCGCAGGAGGTCGTGGCCGCGCAGGTGCACGACGTCTTCTCCGGCACCCTCGCGCCCGGGGCCGACCCCGACCTGGCCCGCCGCGAGCTGGAGTCGCGGGCCGCCGGCACCAAGGCGCTCGGCACCTGGCACGCCACCCGCACCATCCAGGAGTGCCGCGAGGCGTGCGGCGGCGCCGGCTACCTCGCGGTCAACCGGTTCGCCGCGCTCAAGGCCGACACCGACGTCTTCACGACCTTCGAGGGTGACAACCACGTCCTGCTGCAGCTGGTCGCCAAGGGCCTGCTGACGGCGTACTCGAGCGAGTTCGAGGAGATGGACCAGCTCGGGTTGGTGCGCTTCGTCGCCGGCCTCGCCGTGGAGACGGTCATCGAGAAGACCAACGTGCACAAGCTCCTCGAGCGGGTGCGCGACGTCCTCCCGGGCGCCTCGGCCGCCGGCGGGGGCAAGTGGGACCAGGACGCCGGGCTGCTCGACCCGGACTACCAGCTGGCGATGTACCGCTTTCGCGAGGAGCACACCCTCGCCGGCGTCGCGCGGCGGCTCAAGCGCGGCATCGACAACGGCATGAACCCCGGCGTGGTGTTCTCCCGCGTGCAGGACCACGTCATCGCCGCCGCCCGCGCCCACATGGAGCGGCTGGTGCTGGAGGCGTTCGTCGAGAAGACCGCCGCCCTGCCCGACGGCGACCTCAAGACCGCGCTCAACCTGCTCTGCGACCTGCACGCGCTCGTCGGCATCGAGTCCGACCGCGCCTGGTACATGGAGCACGGCCGCCTCACCTCCCAGCGCAGCAAGGCCATCAGCCGCGAGATCGGGTCGCTGTGCCGCAAGATCCGGCCGATCGCCGGCGACCTCGTCGACGGCCTGGCCGTGCCGCCCGAGGTGCTGCGCTCGCCCGAGCTGGTCTCGCCCGAGCCCGCCTCCCGGGAGCCGGTCTCGTCGTGAGCCCGTCGTGAGGGCGTGGTGAGCCGGACGGCGGTGGCCCTCCCGGGTCGCGCCTACCCGGTCACCGGCCCCGCGCTCGCGGCCGTCCTCGACGTCGTCGCCCGCCACGGGTACGCCGTCGCGCCGGTCGCCTGGTCCTTCCCCGACCCCGCCGACCTGCCGGCCGACCCCGACGCCTTCGTCACCGGCCGGCTGGCCGAGGCGACCCCCGACGGCTGCGACCTCGTCGTCGGCAAGTCCCTGGGCACCCGCGCGGCGTCGTACGCGGGGGAGCGGGGGTGGCCCGCGGTCTGGGTCACCCCGCTGCTGCGCGACGCCGCGGTGGTGGCGGGCGTCCGCGCCAACCCGGCGCCGCAGCTGCTCGTCTGCGGCGCCGCCGACCCGCTGCACGACGCCGAGGTCGCCGGCGACCTGGCGGGCCCGTCGGTCACGGTGCTCGAGCTGCCCGGCGTCGACCACGCCTTGAGCAGCACGGGGGACTGGTCGGTGGCGCCCGACATCCTGGCCGCGGTCGCGTCGGCGGCCGACGACTTCACCAGGAGGCTGGCGTGAGGATCCCCGGGCTGGGCGGCTGGAGCGAGGACCCGGCCTGGGCCCACGTCTACGACTGGTCGGTCGAGCACCCGCGGGCGGGCGGCCTGCTGTGGCGCTTCGGCATCCAGAGCGACCTGCAGCGCCTGTACGCCGCGACCGACGAGATCCGTCGCCTCCCGGCCGGCGCCCGCGTGCTCGACGTGCCGTGCGGCGGTGGGGTCGCGCTGCGCGGGGTCGGCCGCGGCCAGGGACTGGAGTACGTCGCGGCCGACATCGCCCAGGCGATGCTCGACCGCACCGAGCGGGCCGCCCGGCGGCGCGGCGTCGCCGACCAGGTGCAGACCCGGCTGGCCGACGTCGGCGACCTGCCCTTCGACGACGGCTCGTTCGACATGGTCGTCACCTTCACCGGGCTGCACTGCTTCCCTGACCCCGCCCGCGCGGTCGTCGAGATGACCCGGGTGCTCGCGCCCGGCGGCGTCCTGCTGGGCAGTGCCGTGCTCAACGACACCGGACTCCTGCACGAGCCCATGCGGCGGGTCGGCCGGCTCTCCGGGCTGCTCGGCCCGTCGGCCACCGGCCCCGAGGTCCTCGCCTGGCTCGCCGCCCAGGGCCTCCCCGACGCCACCCTCGAGCGCTCCGGCGCGATCGGGTACGTCCGGGGCGTGAAGGCCGGCTGAGCCGGCCGGCGGCGGGCAAAATCTCCGGTTAAGCGGAGAATCTCCCACTCCTGACGGGGAACTCCCCACCAGGAGTGGGAGTTCCCCGTCAGGAGTCGCTCAGGCCGCCGGCGCCGCGGGCGCAGCCAGAGCCCGCCGGATGCGCTCCGCCGTTCGTGCGGGGGTCTGCAGGTCGGCCCACGTCAGCCGGACGAACCGCCACCCCGTCACCTCGCGGATGAGGTCCTCGCGCCGCTTCTCGCGCGCCACCGCGTCGGAGATCGACTCGCCCTCGCGCCGGTGGTGCAGGTACTTCTCCCGCCCGTCGAACTCGACGATGAGGCGGTGCTCCGGCCAGGCGAAGTCGACGCGACCCAGCAGCGTCCCGTCGTGGTCGCGAACCTCCCACTGGGGCTCGGGGCGCGGCAGCCCGGCTCGGAAGACGAGCAGCGACGTGAGCGTCTCGCCCACGGACTCGAGCCGCCCGTCGGCGAGGTGCAGGACGGGGTGCAGGCGCAGCGAGCCCGGCCAGCGCAGCGCTGCGTCGGCTTGCTGGGCGAGCTCGTCGGGCAGGAGCAGGCCGGCGCGGAGGAAGTGGTTGGCCTGCACCAGCCCGGCCCCGACGCCGTCCGCGCACGCCACCTCGACCACCGCACGGGCCGGCGTCGTGACCCACCAGCCGTGCCAGCGCCGTACCTCCCCCACGCGGCACCCGCCGACGTGGCGGGAGATGCGGGCGCCGTTGCGGCCGCCGCCGTGCAGGTGCGTGAGGTGGGCGCGCAGGAGGTCGGAACCGTACGCCGGCCCGCCCTGCGCCAGGCAGCTGCTCGCGTGGGAGAGGCAGACGTGGTCGGCGTACTGCAGGAGGGCGGCGCGGCAGAGCAGGAGGTGACGCCCGGCCTCGTCGGCGGCCTGGTAGGTCGAGCGCAGGCAGTAGGCGCCCTGGCGCAGGCGGACGAGGACGCCGGCGTGGGTCAAGCGGGCGAGCGCCTTGTCGTCCACTCCCATCTCGACGGCGTCGCGGCGCAGGAGGATGCCCCAGGGGTCGCAGAGCTGGCTGACGGGATGGTCGTGGGTGGCGGACACGTGCGTCAGCGTGCGTCGTCGGTCAGCCGGTCGCCACGGGGCGCGGCGCGGCTGTGGACGGTCGGCGGCGTTGCCGCGCCTGTGGGCGGTTCCCGGACGCCGGGCCCCGAATGGGGGCGCGACTCATGGCACGGAACTCCCACTCCTGGCGGGGAATTCCGTCGCAGAAGTGGGAGATCCTCCGGTTAACCGGAGAATCTGCCACCACCGCAGCCGAGGCCTCAGTGGCCGCCGTGCTCCTTGAGCCGCTCGAACGACGCGCGGACCTCGGCCTCGGCCTCGGTGCGGCCGACCCAGTCGGCGCCCTCGACGGACTTGCCGGGCTCGAGGTCCTTGTAGACCTCGAAGAAGTGCTGGATCTCCAGGCGGTCGAACTTCGGCACGTGCGCGATGTCGCGGATGTGCTCCTGGCGCGGGTCGGTGGCGGGGACGCACAGCACCTTGTCGTCGCCGCCGGCCTCGTCGGTCATCCGGAACATGCCGATCGCGCGGCAGCGGATCAGGCAACCCGGGAAGGTCGGGGCCTGCAGCAGCACCATCGCGTCGAGCGGGTCGCCGTCGAGACCGAGGGTGCCCTCGATGTAACCGTAGTCGGTCGGGTACTGCGTCGAGGTGAACAGCATCCGGTCCAGGCGCATCCGGCCGGTCTCGTGGTCGAGCTCGTACTTGTTGCGCTCGCCCTTCGGGATCTCCACCAGCACGTCGAACTCGAGCACGTCCATCCTCCGGGTCTTGAGCAGCTGCCAGGCAGCCTGTTGTCGCTGACGTCGTGGGCCGAGCGCCCGGGGTGGGCGCGGCGTCGCCGCACAGTCTCGCGCACAATGTCCCGGACCGTGCGGGAGGGAGGGACATCGTGGGCCGAGGTGACGCAGGACACCCCACCGGCGACCCCGGCGACCGCCACCCCGTGCGGGGCACGCTGGTGCTGCTGCTCGTCCTCGCGCTCGTCGTCGGCGGCATCGCCGCGTGGCGCTACGACCTCCTCGACCGGTTCCGCGACGCCCCCGACCCCGGCACCGAGCCGGCCGCCGTGGCCCCGCCCCCGGGCGTCACGGTCCCCGGGGTCGTCGCCCCGCCGGCCGTCGCCGCGGCCTCCGCCACGACCCGCTCGCTCGACCCCGCCGCCGTGCGCCGCACCCTCGCGCCCTACCTGCGCGACCGCGACCTCGGTCGCCACGTCCTGGCCGAGGTCGCGCCGCTCGAGGGGGGGCCGCGCTTCACCAGCGGCGGACCGCGCGACACCGCGATCCCGGCCTCGACGACCAAGGTCGTCACCTCCACGGCCGCGCTGCTGGCGCTCGGTCCCGACCACACCTTCACCACCGAGGTACGTCGGCAGGGGCGCCGGCTGGTGCTCGTGGGCGGGGGTGACCCGCTGCTGGAGCGCGGGCCGCGCGCCTCCGACGGCACGCCGTGGGCCTACCCGGCCCGCGCGACGCTGAGCGACCTCGCGGCGGCGACCAAGGCCGCCCTGGCGCAGGAGCCCGCGCCCCGGGCGCTGCGCCTCGACTTCGACGACTCCCTGTTCTCCGGACCGGCGGTCAACCCGACCTGGGAGGCCGACTACGTGCCCGACAGCGTCGTCTCGCCGACCAGCGCGCTCTGGGTCGACGAGGGACGCTCACCCGACGGCAGCGGCTCCCGGGTCGCCGACCCGGCGGCCGAGGCGGCCCGCTCGTTCGCGGCCGCGCTGGCGGAGGTCGGCGTCACCGTCCGGGGCACGCCGACCCGGGTCACGGCGCCCGACGTGCAGCCGCTCGCCTCGGTCGAGAGCGCCCCGCTCGGCTCGGTCGTCGAGCGGGTGCTCGGGGTGAGCGACAACGAGGCCGCCGAGGTGCTGCTGCGCCACGTCGGGCTGGCGCGCGCGGCCGAGGGCTCGATCGCCGCCGGGCGCGAGGGTGTGCGCACCATCCTGGCCCAGGCCGGCGTCCCGCTCGGGCGCAGCGTCTTCCACGACGGCAGCGGCCTCTCGCGGGCCAACCGCGCCGACCCCTCGACCCTCGTCGGCGTGCTCCAGGTGGCGGCGTCCGCCGACCACCCCGAGCTGCGCCACGCCGTCACCGGCCTGCCGGTGGCGGCGTTCACCGGGTCGCTGGCCGACCGGATGTCGGAGGGACCCCCCGCCGGCCGCGGGCGAGTGCAGGCCAAGACCGGCACCCTCGAGTTCGTCCGCAGCCTGGCCGGCCTGGCCACGATGCCCGACGGCACGGTCGTGGTGTTCGCCCTGATGGCCGACCGCATCCCGGCTGAGAAGAGCACGGTGGCGCAGGTCGACCTCGACTCCGCGGCCGCCGCGCTGGGGGCCTGCTCCTGCGGTTCGTGACCTGCGCCACGGGTTGGTGCGACACGTGTCGCGCGTTGTTACCGATTGCTGTGGATCGTGTGGATCGCCCGTGGTCCGCGCCTCCGTAGTGTTCTGGTCATCGGATCGACCGTCACCGCGGACCTGGGGGGATCGCGGGGCGGGCCGAGCCGCGTGAAGGACCGATCCGGGTCCGCTCGGCCACTCCTGGGGGGGAGGGGCCTCGAGCGGGCCCGTTCGGCTTCCCCGGGCTTTCCCGGCGGCCGGCGCCGGCCCGGCGGGTAGGTTCGCGGCATGAGCAGCGCCAGCCCGATGGTCGACTGGGACCTCGCCGTCCGCATCGCGTCCCGCCTGGCCGGACAGGGCCCCACGGTCTCGCCGGACGAGGCGGCGGCCGCCGTCGCCGAGCTCCGCGCCGGGGCCGACCGGTCCACCGCCCTGGTGCGCGGCTTCACCGGGCTCGTCGCCGCCGACCACACCGCGCCGGTGCTCGTCGTCGACCGTCCCGGCTGGATCCAGGCCAACGCCGACGCCTTCGCCCACCTCGTCAGCCCGCTGGTCGACAAGCTCACCGAGAAGAAGCCGCCCACCGGCCTGGCCCTCGCCGTCGGCTCGCGCATCACCGGGGCCGAGGTCGGCGGCCTCCTCGGGTTCCTGGCCGGCAAGGTGCTCGGCCAGTTCGACCCGTTCCACGACCCCGACGGCCGGCTGCTGCTGGTCGCGCCCAACATCGTCCACGTCGAGCGCGAGCTCGACGTCGACCCCACCGACTTCCGGCTCTGGGTCTGCCTGCACGAGGAGACCCACCGCGTGCAGTTCACGGCCGTCCCCTGGATGCGGGAGCACCTGTACTCCGAGGTCTCCGCCCTCGCGGCCACGGTGGGGCCCTCCGGCATCGAGGAGGTCCTGTCCCGGGCCAAGGACGCGCTGTCCGGCGGGATCGGCGACGGCGGCATCGTCGAGCTGCTCAGCACCCCCGAGCAGCGGGCCATCCTCGACCGCGTCACCGGCATGATGTCGCTGCTCGAGGGCCACGCCGACGTCGTCATGGACGGCGTCGGGCCGACCGTGATCCCCAGCGTGGCCGCCATCCGCGAGCGCTTCACCCAGCGCCGGGCCGGCGTCGGCACCCTCGACCGGCTGCTGCGCCGCGTCCTCGGCCTCGACGCCAAGATGGCGCAGTACCGCGACGGCGCCCGCTTCGTCCGCTCCGTCGTCGACAAGGTCGGCATGACCGAGTTCAACGTCGTCTGGGAGCGCGCCGAGCACCTCCCGTCCAAGGCCGAGCTCCAGGACCCCGAGGGCTGGGTGTCCCGGGTCCTCGGGTGAGCCTCGACCCCGCCGTCGCGGCGGTCCGCCTCGCCGTGCGCCGCACGCTGGCCGCGGCCGACCTCGCTCCCGCGACGCCCGTCGTCGTCGCCTGCAGCGGCGGCGCCGACAGCCTCGCCCTGCTCACCGCGACCGTGTTCGAGGGCCACAAGGACGCCCTCCGCGTGGTCGGCGCCGTCGTCGACCACGGCCTGCAGGACGGCTCGGGCGAGCACACCGACCGGGTCGTCGCCCAGATGGCCGGGCTCGGGGTCGACGAGACCCTCGCCGCCCGGGTCACCGTCGAGGCCTCCGGGCAGGGCCTCGAGGCTGCGGCCCGCGAGGCCCGGTACGCCGTGCTCGAGCAGGTCGCCGCCAGCGTCCGCGCCCCCCTCGTGCTGCTCGGGCACACCCTCGACGACCAGGCCGAGACCGTCCTGCTCGGCCTCGCCCGCGGCAGCGGCGGTCGCTCGATCGCCGGCATGCGGCCGGCGTTCGGCGTCTTCGCCCGGCCGCTGCTCGGCACCACCCGCGCCCAGACCGAGCAGGCCTGCGCCGCCCAGGGCGTCGAGCCCTGGCGCGACCCGCACAACACCGACCCCCGCTTCACCCGCTCCCGCGTCCGCGCCACCGTGCTGCCGACCCTCGAGCGCGAGCTGGGCCCCGGCGTCACCGAGACGCTCGCCCGCACCGCCGAGCAGCTCCGCCCCGACATGGAGGCCCTCGACGACATCGCCGAGCAGCACGAACGAGCCGCCCGCGACGGCGACGGCTGGGCGGTCACGGCCCTGCTCCGCCCGCCCCGCGCCATCACCACCCGCGTGCTGCGGCTCGCCGCGCTGCGCTCCGGCGCCACCGGCTCCGAGCTCTTCCACGTCCACGTGACCGCCCTCCTCGACCTGGTCGAGGGACGCCTGCGCGGCGAGGTCCAGCTGCCCGGCCTGGTCACGGCCCACCTCCTCGACGGTCGACTGAGGTTCCGGCCGACGGCTGTGCGAGGCTGACCGCCATGGACGCAGCCCACGTCGACGACGACCTCGTCAACGTCCTCTTCACCGAGGCGCAGATCCAGGAGAAGATCGGCGAGCTGGCCGCCGCCATCGAGCGTGACTACGAGGGCCAGGACCTCGTCGTCGTCGGCATCCTGCGCGGCGCCGTCATGGTCATGGCCGACATGGCCCGCGCCTTCACCCGCCACGTCGAGATGGACTGGATGGCCGTCTCCTCCTACGGATCCGGCACCAAGTCCAGCGGCGTCGTCCGCATCCTCAAGGACCTCGACACCGACATCTCCGGGCGCCACGTCCTCATCGTCGACGAGATCATCGACACCGGCCTCACCCTGTCCTGGCTGACCTCCAACCTCTCCTCGCGCAACCCCGCGAGCGTCGAGATCGCCACCCTCCTGCGCAAGCCCGAGGCCCTGACGATGCCCGTCGACGTCAAGTACGTCGGCTGGGACATCCCCAACGAGTTCGTCGTCGGCTACGGCCTCGACTACCGCGAGCGCTACCGCAACCTGCGCGACATCGGCACGCTCGCCCCCCACGTGTACTCCTAGGACTGGTCGCGGACCGTCGGCCCCGCGCCCGCCGGGCCGCGCCGCTCTTGCAGGGCTGCCGCCGGTCGGTACGGCGGCCCGTCCGGGCGCCGGGGCCACCGGCCGCTCCGTGCGCCGTGTCGTCAGGTCGAGCGTGGGCCCGGGCGCCTCGCTGTGGTCTGGTCGCGGACCGTCGGCCCCGCGCCCGCCGGGCCGCGCCGCTCTCGCAGGGCTGCCGCCGGTCGGTACGGCGGCCCGTCCGGGCGCCGGGGCCACCGGCCGCTCCGTGCGCCGTGTCGTCAGGTCGAGCGTGGGCCCGGGCGCCTCGCTGTGGTCTGGTCGCGGACCGTGGCCCTGCGCCCGCCGGGCCGCGCCGCTCGTGCAGGGCTGCCGCCGGTCTGGCCCGGCGGCCCGAGCGTCCAGGTCGGGCCGACCCACGGTGGTCGAGGAAGGCGCCCTGGCGCCTGTCTCGAGACCACGGAGCCGGCGTACCGGACCCCACCGCGGCAGCGGCCGTGGCCCGGTCGGTGGCCCGGTCGGTGGCCCGGGCTGACCCACCTGGGCGGTCCGCTCCCGCTCCCCTGAGAGGATGGGGGCTGTCCCCGCACCCCTGTACCGTCGGGGGCTCAGTCGTGCTACGTGCGGAAGTGTGGTCGTGAAGCGGATTTTCAAGGGTCCCTGGGTGTGGATCGGGATCGCGGTCGTGGCCGTGGTCCTCGCCCTGCAGTTCCTCGCGCCCGGCGGCGGGTACGACGAGGTGCCGACCTCCCGGGCCCAGGAGTACATCGCCCAGGACGAGGTGAAGGACATCACCTTCATCGACGGCGAGCAGAAGATCGAGATGACCCTGCGCGACGGCGTGCGCGACGAGGGGTCCAAGGTCTCCACCTCGTGGGTGCTCGGTCAGCAGCAGGGGTTGATCGCCCAGGCCGAGGCGCAGCTGAAGACCAACGGCGGCAACCTCGAGGAGCTCAACTCCGAGAACCCGCAGCCCAGCACCCTCGCCAGCATCTTCTTCACGCTGATCCCGTTCGTGCTCATCATCGTGCTGTTCCTGTGGCTGATGAACAGCGTCCAGGGCGGCGGCGGCCGGGTCATGCAGTTCGGCAAGTCCAAGGCCAAGCTGATCTCCAAGGACATGCCCAAGACCACCTTCGCCGACGTCGCGGGCTGCGACGAGGCCATCGAGGAGCTCGGCGAGATCAAGGAGTTCCTCCAGGAGCCGGCGAAGTTCCAGGCCGTCGGCGCCAAGATCCCCAAGGGCGTGCTGCTCTACGGCCAGCCCGGCACCGGCAAGACGCTGCTCGCCCGCGCGGTCGCTGGCGAGGCCGGCGTCCCCTTCTACTCCATCTCCGGCTCCGACTTCGTCGAGATGTTCGTCGGTGTGGGCGCCAGCCGTGTCCGCGACCTGTTCGAGCAGGCCAAGGAGAATGCGCCCGCGATCGTCTTCATCGACGAGATCGACGCCGTCGGCCGCCACCGCGGCACCGGCATGGGCGGCGGCCACGACGAGCGCGAGCAGACCCTCAACCAGCTGCTCGTCGAGATGGACGGCTTCGACGTGCGCGGCGGCGTCATCCTCATCGCCGCCACCAACCGGCCCGACGTCCTCGACCCCGCGCTGCTGCGCCCCGGCCGCTTCGACCGCCAGATCCAGGTCGACGCCCCCGACCTCGCCGGCCGCACCCAGATCCTGCAGGTCCACGCCCGCGGCAAGCCGCTCGGCCAGGACATCAACCTCGAGAACGTCGCCCGTCGCACCCCCGGGTTCTCCGGCGCCGACCTGGCCAACGTGCTCAACGAGGCAGCCCTGCTCACCGCGCGCAGCGGCCAGAAGATGATCGACGCCCCCGCCATGGACGAGGCGATCGACCGGGTCATCGCGGGCCCGCAGCGCCGCACCCGCCTGATGAGCGAGAAGGAGAAGCTCGTCACCGCCTACCACGAGGGCGGGCACGCCCTGGTGGCCGCGGCCATGCCCAACACCGACCCGGTGCACAAGATCACGATCCTGCCGCGCGGCCGGGCCCTGGGCTACACGATGGTCCTGCCCGACGAGGACAAGTACTCCCAGACCCGCTCCGAGCTGCTCGACAAGCTGGCCTACATGCTCGGGGGCCGTGCCGCGGAGGAGATGATCTTCCACGACCCGACCACCGGCGCCGGCAACGACATCGAGAAGGCCACCAACCTGGCCCGGGCCATGGTCACCCAGTACGGCATGACCGAGCGGCTCGGTGCCATCAAGCTCGGCGCCGACAACTCCCAGCCCTTCTTGGGCCGCGACCTCGGCCACTCCCGCGACTACAGCGAGGACGTCGCCGCGATCGTCGACGAGGAGGTCACCAAGCTCCTCACCGTGGCCCACCAGGAGGCGTTCGACGTCCTGGAGGACAACCGCGACGTCCTCGACGCGCTGGTGCTCGCGCTGCTCGACAAGGAGACACTCGACAAGGAGCAGGTCGCCGCGATCTTCGCCGACCTGCGCCGCAAGCCGACCCGCCCCGCCTGGACCGGCTCGCCCACCCGGCACCCTTCGACCATCCCGCCGGTCGAGATCCCGCAGGCCATCCGCGACCGCGCCGCGGCCGGCATCCTGGCCAAGGCCCCCGCCGGCGAGGGTGGGGTCGTGGTGACCCCGCCGGGACCGGGTGGCGACGTCCACGGTGACCCGAGCCTCGGGGGCACCAGCGGCTCCAACGGCACCGGCGGCCCCGGGGCGGCTCCCACGCCCCCACCGCCGGGAGCCTGAGGTGACCGACCCCATCGACCGCGACCCGGTCGACCCGGCCAAGGTCCCTGACTTCGACCACGACCGGGCCGAGGCCGCCGTCCGCGAGCTGCTCGCGGCGATCGGCGAGGACCCCGACCGCGAGGGCCTGCGCGAGACCCCGGCCCGGGTGGCGCGGGCCTACGCCGAGCTCACCGTCGGGCTGCGCCAGCGGCCCGAGGACGTGCTCACCACGACCTTCGACCTCGGCCACGACGAGATGGTCCTGGTGCGCGACATCGAGCTGTGGTCGATGTGCGAGCACCACCTGGTGCCCTTCACGGGCGTCGCCCACGTCGGCTACATCCCGGCCACCAGCGGCAAGATCACCGGGCTGTCCAAGCTGGCCCGGCTCGTCGACGTCTACGCCAAGCGGCCCCAGGTGCAGGAGCGGCTGACCTCGCAGGTCGCCGACGCGCTCATCGACATCCTCGAGGCGCGCGGCGTCGTCGTGGTCATCGAGGCCGAGCACCTGTGCATGACGATGCGCGGCGTCCGCAAGGCTGGCGCCCGCACCACCACCTCGGCGGTGCGCGGCCTGATGCGCACCGACGCCGCCACCCGGTCGGAGGCGATGGCGCTCATCCACCGCTCGCGGTGACCCCGCTCCTGCGTCGGGTCGCGGCGACCCTGCAGGGCGCGGAGCGGGTCGTGGTCGTCGACCCGCCGGGGCTGGCCCCGCCCACCGGTCTGCAGGGCCCGGGCCGCAGGGTCGAGGTGGTGACGGTGCGGCCGCCGCGGCCGCTCCACGAGGCCCTGGTCGGCCACGGTCACCTCGACGTCGTCGTCGACCGGGCGCGAGGCGCCGGCGCGGCGCCGCGCCTGCCGGTGCTGCTCGCGCACGTCCGGCCGGGCGGATCGGCGTACGTCGCGCTGCCCGCGCGCCCGGAGGCCCGCGGCCCCCTGCTCGACCTGGTCGCCGAGATCGAGCGCGTCCGGGCCGACGGGGTCGACCCGCCGTCGCGCCGCAGCCACGACCGGCGTCCGGTCGAGGTCCTCGACCTGCACGCCCTGGCCGCGAGCGTCGCGGCGGTCGAGGTCGACGACGTCGCGGTCCGGGTCGTGCGGTCCGACGTGGCCACGTGGGCCGTCGTGCCCGAGCGCCGCACCGACGACCTGCTGGCTGCCCACCCCCACCTCGGGCAGGTCCTGGAGCACCGACCGCCGGCATCGCGGCCGCGCACCGCCGGCTTCCGGTCCAGCGACCCCGACGAGACCGGGCTCGAGGGCCTGCACGCGCCCGGCCTGTCCCTGCGGGCACACGACGACGCGGTCGTGGCCCCCCGCATGGTCGCTCGCGTGCGCGACCTGGTGCTGCCCCAGGCGTGGCGCAACACCGTCGACCGACGTCCGCGCACCCCCGCCCTGGCCGGCTGGACCCGCTGGAGCGTCCGCGTCCCCGCCGAGCTCGACCGCCCCGCTGCGCCCCTGCCCGGCACCTGGTTCCACGCGGACAACGTCCTGCGCGGCCACTTCGGCCACGCCGTGACCGAGCAGCTCTCGCAGCTGTGGGCCTGGCCCGCGGTGCTGGACAGGTACCCGGACGCCGGCGTGCTGGTGGGCACCGACCGGGCCCCGCTGGCCGCGTGGGAGACCGAGCTGCTGGAGGCGGCGGGCCTCCCGCGCTCGCGGGTGCACGGCATCCAGGGGCCGGTGCGCGTGGAGCGCCTGCTGGCCGCCACGCCCGGCCACGTCGTCGGCCGGCACGTGCACCCCGACCTCCGTGCCCTCCACGCTGCCACGGGCGACGCCCTCGAGGCGCGCTCGGGGCTGTCCGCCACCCCGCGGCGGCTCTGGGTCACCCGGACCGCGGCCAAGCGCCGCTGCCACGAGGAGGCCGAGGTCGAGGAGCTGGCCCGTCGCCGCGGGTTCACCGTCGTCGACCCGGCCGCCCACCCTCTGCCCGACCAGGTCGCGATGGTGCGCCGGGCCGAGGTCGTGGCGGGCTGGGGCGGCTCCGGCCTGGTCCACCTGCTCCTCGGCGGACCGCCGCGCGCGGTCGTCGTGGTGACTCACACCGGCTACCCCGCCTGGAACGAGCAGGCCGCCGCCGTCCTCGGCGACCACCCGCTCACCCTGGTCCGCGGCACTCCCGACATCGTGACCGACGGCTTCAGCCGCGCGGCCATGCACTCCGACTTCCACCTCGACCCCGACCGCGAGGGCCGGGTGCTGCGCGAGGCCCTGGACGGGCTGTGAGGCCCGGCACCCGATCTCGGTAGCGTCAGGGCATGACCGGACGGGTGCGGGTGATGGGCGTCGTCAACGTCACG
Organism: Nocardioides litoris; assembly: GCF_006346315.1. Classification (GTDB taxonomy): domain Bacteria; phylum Actinomycetota; class Actinomycetes; order Propionibacteriales; family Nocardioidaceae; genus Nocardioides; species Nocardioides litoris. The sequence continues at coordinate 120,276 of NZ_VDMR01000006.1, forward strand.
CCCGACTCCTTCTCCGACGGCGGACGGTACGCCGACACCGACGCCGCCGTGGCCCACGGCCGGCGGCTCCTCGCCGACGGCGCCGACCTGCTCGACATCGGCGGCGAGTCCACCCGGCCGGGCGCGACCCGGCCCGTGGTCTCGGAGGAGCTCGACCGGGTCGTGCCGGTCATCGAGGCCCTGGCCGCCGACGGCGCGACCGTCTCGGTCGACACGATGCGGGCCGAGGTGGCCGCGGCCGCGCTTGCCGCCGGCGCCACGGTCGTCAACGACGTCTCCGGCGGCCTGGCCGACCCGGCCATGCTCGCCACGGTCGCGGCGGGCGGGGCGACCTACGTCGCCATGCACTGGCGCGCCCACAGCGACCGGATGACCGACCACGCGACGTACGACGAGCCGGGCGGGCCCGACGACGTGGTGGCCGCGGTGTGCCGCGAGCTGGGGGAGCGGGTCGACGCCGCCCGCGCCGCCGGGCTCCCCGACGAGCGGCTGGTGCTCGACCCCGGGCTCGGGTTCGCCAAGCGCGGGGAGCACAACTGGCAGCTGCTGGCCGGGCTCGACCGGGTGCAGGCCCTGGGCTTCCCGCTGCTGGTCGGGGCGAGCCGCAAGTCGTTCCTCGGCGCGCTGCTCGCGGCGGGCGACGGCACCCCCCGGCCGGTGGGGGAGCGCGAGGTGGCGGGCCACGCGCTGACGCTGGTGCTCGCCCAACGAGGCGTGTGGGGGGTCCGGGTGCACGACGTGCGGGGCACCCGTGATGTGCTGCGCGTGTGGGAACGGACGCACCCCTGACGGGCCTCGACGAGCTCGCCGTGCGGGGCATCGAGTGCTGGGGCCACCACGGCGTCTTCGACTTCGAGAAGCGCGAGGGGCAGACCTTCGTGGTCGACCTCGTGCTGGGCCTCGACACCCGCCCCGCAGCGGCCTCGGACGACTTGCACGACACCGTCGACTACGGAAGCCTCGTGGCCGCGGTCAAGGCCGCGGTGGAGCGGGACCCGGTCGACCTGATCGAGTCCCTCGTCCAACGGATCGCGGACGTCTGCCTCTTGGATGTTCGTGTTCAATGGGCGCGGATCACGGTCCACAAGCCCGATGCCCCCATCGACGCGACGTTCGCCGACGTCGCGCTGACGATCACCCGAGAGCGCGAGGTCACCCGTGACTGAGACCCCCAACCCCAACATCGTCGATGCCGACACCCTCACCGGTGAGATGCGTCCGATCCGGCGGGTCGTCATCGCACTCGGCTCCAACCTCGGCGAGTCGCTCTCGGCGCTCCAGGGCGCCGTCGACGCGATCGCCGACACCCCCGACGTGTGGGTGACCGGCGTGTCCCCGGTCTACGAGAGCGAGCCGGTCGACTGCCCGCCGGGCTCGCAGAACTTCCTCAACGCGGTGCTGCTGGCCGACACCACCCTGGCCGCCAACCGCCTGCTGGAGCGGGCGATGGCCGTCGAGGACGCCTACGACCGTGAGCGCAGCGACGTCCCCAACTCCCCGCGCACTCTCGACGTCGACCTCATCGTCGTCGGCGACCGCCGCAGCGACACCGACACCCTCAAGCTGCCCCACCCGCGCGCCGGCGAGCGCGCGTTCGTGCTCAAGCCGTGGTTCGACCTCGAGCCCGACGCCGAGCTGCCCGGCAGCGGCCCGGTGGCCGACCTGCTCGCCCAGATCGGCGTCGACGGCCTCACCCTGCGTGAGGACCTCACCCTCGACCTCGACTGACCCGGCGACCCCCGCGACCCCCGCGATCCCGAGACCCGTGTGAGCGCCGGCGACCCCCGTCGCCCCGACAGCGGGGGCACCCTGGGCCCGACCCGCCCGGTCGTCCTCGCGGCCTGGGCGCTGGCCGGCTTCGCCGTGGGCTACCTCCTGCACCCCGTCTCCGACCGGTTCGGCAACCCGCCGTTGGTCACCTGGGCCCAGCCGCTCGGGCTGGCCCTGGTCGCCGCCATCGTCGGGGGCACCGCCTGGTCGACGTACCGGTCGGTCCAGGTGCGGCGCGAGACCCTCGAGCCGCACCGGGCGGTCAACCGGCTCGTGCTGGCCCGGGCCTGCGCCTACGTCGGCGCGGTGGTCGGCGGCGGCTACCTCGGGTACGCCGCCAGCTGGCTCGGTGACCCCTCGCCGCTGGCCGACGAGCGGGTCGTCCGCTCGGGCGTCGCGGCGCTGGCGGGCCTGGTCACCGCGGTGGTTTCGCTGCTCCTCGAGCGCGCGTGTCGCGTCCGATCGGACGACCCGCCGCACTAGCGTTCGGCCCATGTCTTCCCCCGCAGCCCGCCCGGGCAGCACCCGGCGCCGCCAGCGCTCCACGCGCGTCCTGGTCGCCGTCGTGCTCGTCGTCCTGGCCGTGGCGGCCGCTGCCGCCGCGGTGCTCAGCGGATCGTGGGCGGTCGCTGCCGGCGCCGCCGTCGCCGGTGCCCTCCTCGGGGCCGCGGCCGTCCGCATCACCTGGACCGAGGTCGCCGACACCCGGCGCGCCTGGGCGCGCGACCGGGCCGAGCAGGCGCAGGCCTACGCCGCCATCACCGAGGTCCGCACCACCGAGCAGGCCCTGTACGTCGCCGACACCAGCGGCCGCATCGCCCGCCACGAGGCCACGATCACCCGCCTCGAGAGCCGGCTCGCCGACGCCGCGGCCGAGGTCGCCGCCACCCGGGCCGAGCTCGTCACCGAGCAGGACAACGTCCTCGCCGCCCGCGAGGCCTCCACGGCCGAGCTCGACCGGATGGGCCGCCGGCTCGCCGACGCCGAGGAGCGGGCCGCGATGGCCGTCGTCCGGGTCGCCGAGCTCGAGCAGGAGCTCGACATCGTCCAGGCCGAGCTCGTGGCCTGGCAGTCCACCGGCGCCGCGCTCCGCAAGAAGCACGCCTAGACCCCACCCTGGCCCCACGCCGGCATCGCTGCCGGCCCCGCCCGGGCCCCACACCACGCCGACCCGTCGTGATCCACGACGGGTCGATGTGGTGCAGGGGCACCTCACCCCTGCGGTGCTGGAAGGATGGGCGATCGTGATCCCCGAGGCGTCCCGGTTCGAGTCCGACCCCGAGGAGGTCGTCGGCGACCTCGTCGACGAGCTGCCGGGCCTCCCCGCCGGGTGGCGCGTGGACTCCCCGGACGCCGACGACCCCACCGACGTCGCCCGGCTGACCGTGCTGCTGCGCGACCACGAGCGGCACGGCCGCGGGTGGCCGGGGGCCGGCGTCGACGACGTCCTGGTCGAGGTCTCGGCGGCGGGACTGCGCACCCGCGAGAACGTCGTCGTCCGCGACGAGGCCGGCCTGGTCCGGGCCTGGGGGAGCGTCCACGACCGAGCCGGCGGCCGGATGCTCTTCGTCCACGTCGTCGGGCGCGACCTGCCCGAGGAGGTCGGCCGCACCTGCTCCGACCTGCTCGTCGAGTGGGCCGTCGGCCAGGCCGTCGCGGTCGGCTCGGCCCGCGGCCTCGACGTCCAGCAGGTCGACACCGGCGCCTTCGCCGGCGACGAGCGCCAGGCCCGCTGGCTCGCCGCCGCGGGCTTCACCCACGTGCGCACGTGGTGGCAGATGAGCCGCCCGGTGACCGCCGACGAGGCCGACCTGGTGCCCTCGGTCGACGACTGGGCCGACCGCGGCGCCCGCTTCCGCCAGGTACGCCGCGCCGGCGACGGGTTGCCCGACGAGACCGACCTGCGGGCGGTCCACGACGTGCTGGAGGAGGCGTTCCTCGACCACTTCAACTCCTGGGAGGAGACCTTCGACGAGTTCCTGCACCGCCTGCGTGAGGACCCCGGCCACCGCTGGGACCACTGGTGGCTGGCCGAGCTGGAGGAGACCGGGGAGCCGGTCGGCGCGCTGGTCGGCACGGTCTCCGAGGCGGCGCCCGGGTCCGGGAAGCCCGACGGGTCCTACGTCTCCTACATCGGGGTCCGGGAGGCGGCCCGCGGCCGTGGCGTCGCCAAGGGCCTGCTGCGCACGATCATCGCCGACGCGGCCGGTCGCGGCCGTGACCGCGTGGGCCTGGAGGTCGACGCCGACTCCTCCACCGGCGCCGACGGGCTCTACACCTCGATGGGCTGGGAGACGCGCTACACCACGCAGAGCTGGCACCGCGACGTCCCCGTGCCCTGACGCACGACGACGCCGGCCCGCCCCGGGAGGGACGAGCCGGCGTCGTGCGGAGGACCGGTGGGCCGGTGGCCGGGGTCGGCCGTCAGGCCAGGCCCTTCTCCTGCAGCCAGTCGGCGGCGGCGGTCTCGGCGGAGGCCTTCTCGTCGCCCTCGACCCGGTCGCGCAGGCCGATGAGGTCCTCGGTCGTCAGCTCGGCCGAGACGGCGTTGAGCGCGTCGGCGAGCTCGTCGCTGTAGGCGGCGTCGGAGACCAGCGGGATGACGTTCTGGGCGGCGATGATGCCCTCGGGGTCCTCGAGGACGACCAGGTCCTCGGCGACGAGCGCGGGGGAGGTCGTGTAGATGTCGGCCACCTGCACCGTGTCGTCGACCAGGGCCTTGACCGTGTCGGGGCCACCGAAGTCCTCGATCGGGACGAACTCGACGTCGGTGATGCCGTAGGTCTCGTTCAGGCCCGGGACGCCGTAGCTGTACTCGTTGAACTGCGGGTTGGCGCCCAGCTTGAACGGCGTGATCTTCTCCAGGTCGGCGATGGTGGTCAGGCCCTCGGCCTCGGCCTTCTCGCGGGTGACGACGTAGGCGTCCTTGTCCTCGGCCGGCGCCGAGTCGAGCACCCGCAGGTCGTCGGCGGCGACGGCGTCGACGAGGGCCTCGTCGATCTCGCCGGTCTCGATGAGGGTGTTGGACTCGTCGTAGTAGGTCAGCAGGTTGCCGTTGTACTCCGGGATGAGGTTGATCGAGCCGTCCTGCAGCGCCGGGATGGTCTGCTGGCGCGGGCCGATGTTGAACCGCTCCTCCACGTCGAAGTCCTTGGCCTCCAGCGCCTGGGAGTAGATCTCGCCGAGGATCTCGCTCTCGGGGTAGTTGAACGACCCGACGACGATCGTGTCGCCGCTGGCCGCGCCCTCGGAGGGTCCGGTCGGGTCGCTGGAGCCGCAGGCGGCCAGCGCGGTGCTCAGTCCGGCGACGACGGCGACGACGCCGATCCGGCGCCAGCGGGGGTGGTGGGTCATGACTGTTCTCCTTGTCATCACGCGCTCTTCGAGGCGTGCGGCCGTGGTGACCGTCTGGGGCGGCGGGCTGCCGCGGGGCGCCGGTCGGTGACGCCGGGGGTGCGGGTGAGCCTCTGCGCCAGGGCGAAGAGCCCGTCGAGCAGCAGCGCGAGCGCGGTGACCAGCAGCGCCCCGCCGAGGATGAGGTCGTAGTCGTTGAGGCCGATGCCGCTGGTGATGATGCGGCCCAGGCCGCCGAGGCCGGCGTAGGAGGCGATGGTGACCGTCGAGACCACCTGCAGGGTCGCCGAGCGCAGGCCGCCCAGGACGAGGGGCAGGCCGAGCGGCACCTCGACGCGCCACAGCACCTGCCACTCCGTCATCCCGGTGGCCCGGGCGGCGTCGACGGTGGTGCGGTCGACCGACTCGATGCCGGCGTACGCCCCGGCCAGGATCGAGGGGACGGCCAGCACCACGAAGGCGATGGTGGCGCCGACGATCGGCGCGGTGTCGTAGGAGAGCCAGTAGCCGAAGACCATGAGCAGGAAGAACAGCAGGCCGAGCGTGGGCAGGGCCCGCATGGCGCCGGTGAACCCGATGACGAGCTGGCGGGCGCGCCCGGTGTGGCCGATCCAGCAGCCTAGGGGCAGCGCGATGGCCGCGGCGATGACCATGGAGACCGCCGTGTAGCGCAGGTGCTCCAGCAGCCGGGCCTGGATGGGCAGCGGCGTGGTCGCGCTGGGGTCCCAGTTGGCCGGGTCGGCGATCCAGCGCAGCGCGCTGAGCAGGAACTCCATCAGGCGTCCCCCCCGCCCACGCCGGCGTCGGCCTTGTCGAGCTTGGGCGGGGCGGGCACGGCGGGCCCGCCGGTCGCGGGGTCGGCCACCAGCCCGGCGCGCTTGCGCCCGGCGCGGCCGGGGCGGTTCCACGGCATGAGCACCCGGCCGAGCAGCACGATGACGACGTCGAAGACCAGGGCGACCAGCAGGGACATCAGGATGCCGACCACGACCTCCTCGAGGATGCCGCGCTGCTTGCCGTTGCTGAACAGGTAGCCCAGGTTCTGCGAGCCGATGATGACGCCGACCGAGACCAGGGCGATGGTGCTGACCGCGACGACCCGGATGCCGGCCAGCAGCACCGGCCCGGCCAGCGGCAGCTCGACCCGCACGAAGCGCCCGAACGGCGAGTAGCCGATGGCCGTGGACGCCTCGACGGTCGTGCGGTCGACCGAGGCGAGGGCGTCGGCGGCCGAGCGGGCCATCACCGCGACGCCGTAGATCGTCAGGGCGACCACGAGGTTGAGGGAGTCGAGCACCCGGGTGCCGATGAGGATGGGCAGGATGACGAACAGCGGCAGCGACGGGATCGTGTAGAGCAGGCTGCCGCCGGTGATGACGACCGCGCGCAGCACGCGGTTGCGGTTGGCCAGCCAGCCCAGCGGGATCGAGAGCACGAAGCTGGCCAGGATCGGCACGATCGCGAGCTGGACGTGGTTGATCGTCAGCTCGCGGACCAGGTCGAGGTTGGCCCTCGTCCAGTCGAGCATCAGCGGGCCCCGTCGGCCGGACCGTCGGCCAGCACGCCGATCGGCCGGCCGTCGCCGTCGACCACGATGGTCCGGCCCTTGCCGCCGCCGTCCCCGTCGCGCAGGTGCAGCGTGCGCTTGCCCCGGTCGGCACCCACGAACGAGGCCACGAAGTCGTCGGCCGGCGCCGCGAGGATCTCGGCCGGGCTGCCGGCCTGGGCCACGACGCCGCCCTTCTTGAGGATCACGACCTGGTCGGCCAGCAGGAACGCCTCGTCGATGTCGTGGGTCACGAACACCACGGTCTTGCCGAGGTCCTGCTGCAGCCGCCGCAGCTCGACCTGCAGGTCGGCGCGCACGAGCGGGTCGACGGCCCCGAACGGCTCGTCCATCAGCAGGATGTTGGGGTCGCTGGCCAGGGCGCGGGCCACGCCGACGCGCTGCTGCTGCCCGCCGGAGAGCTGGGCGGGGTAGCGCTTGCCGAGTGCCCGGTCCAGGCCCACCGTGTCGAGCAGCTCGTACGCCGCCTCGCGCGCCTTGGCCTTGGCGGTGCCGGTGAGCACCGGCACGGTCGCGACGTTGTCGACGACCTTGCGGTGCGGCAGGAGCCCGGCGGCCTGCAGGACGTAGCCGATGCTGCGCCGCAGCTGCACCTTGTCGCGGCCCGCGACGTCCTCGCCGTCGATGAGCACGCGCCCGGAGGTGGGCTCGACCATCCGGTTGACCATCCGCAGCAGAGTGGTCTTGCCGCAGCCCGACGACCCGACGAAGACCGTCGTCTGCCGGGAGGGCAGCACCAGGCTGAAGTCCTCGACGGCCATGGTGCCGTCGTCGAACCGCTTGGACACCGACTCGAACTCGATCACGCTGGTGCCCCGTCCCTTGGTTGGAATGCCGCGAGCCGGGACACAGTAACCGGGTCGAGATACCCGATCGGGGGAATTGGCGGCGGCTGGACGCGGGTCGTGGCCGAGTTCACCCCCAGGGCGGAGCGCTGCCGGACCCCTCAGTGCTCGTCGTCGCGCAGCGCCAGGGCAGCCCGGTCGACGCTGCGGGGGTCCAGCCCGGGCACGTCGATCCGCACCCCGTCGTCGTCCTGCACGCGCGGCACCCGCTCCCCGGGGCCCAGCCCGGCGACGTAGGCCATGACGTGGACGGCGTCGTCGCGCCGCCCCTGCTCGACCAGCCAGCCGGTGAGCCGGTGCACGGGCGGCAGCCCGCTGTGGACGAGCGAGCGGCCGGCGTACACCTCGGTGACGCCGGAGCGCAGCAGCTCCCACCAGGCGTCGTCGGCCTCGGGCAGGTGGCGGAAGTAGCGGTGCAGGTCGCCGGGCAGGACCCGGTCGGTGAAGACCTTGCTGACCCGGCCCGAGCCGTACGCCGCCACGTCGGCCTGCGCCATCAGCTTGGTCGCCCACCGGTCGCGCAGGTCGTCGAGCGAGGCCCGCTGCTGGGTGATCGAGGAGCCGTCGGCGCGCTGGCGCCAGTGGTAGACGACCTCGGGCACGACCCCGATGCGGCGCGCCCGGAGGTAGGCCCGGGTGGTGGTCGGCTGGTCCTCGTAGCGGCGGCCCTCGACCCACGCCAGGCCGGCGGCGTCCCAGAAGTCGCGGCGGAACAGCTTGTTCCAGGCGAACACGTCGCCGAGCAGCTCGGGGTGCTGCTCGATGACCAGCGCGGCCCGGTCACGGTGCAGCCGGCGCATCCAGGGCAGCTCGACCAGCTCGCGCGCTGGGTCGGGCCCGTCGGCGGCGTCGGGGTGCCACCAGGCGACCGACCCCGTGACGAGGTCGCAGCCCGACCGGCTGAGCTGGCGGTGGAGCACGGCGTAGGCGTCGGCGGGCACCCGGTCGTCGGAGTCGGCGAAGGTCACGAGCGGGCCGGTGGTGTGCCGCAGGCCCTCGTTGCGGGCCGCGCCGAGACCGCGGTTGGGGGTGTGCACGACCCGCACCCGGGGGTCGCGGGCGGCGTACTCGTCGGCCACGGCACCCGACCCGTCGGTCGAGCCGTCGTCGACCACGACGACCTCGAGGTCGGGCCAGGTCGCCGCGAGCACGCTGTCGAGGCAGGCCGGGAGGTAGGCCTCCACGTCGTACACGGGCACGACGACGCTGATCCGCGGCGGCGGGCGTCGGCTCCAGCGCATGCGCGCGAGGCTACGGGAGGCCGATAGGCTCACGCCCCGTGACCGACGCCCCCGACCACCCCCGCACCGTGCTCTTCGTCGCCGGCGCCGGTCGCAGCGGCACCAGCACCATGGCCGGGCTCGCCAAGATCCTCGGCCTGCACGTGCCGCAGCCCGAGGTGCCGTCGGACGCCACCAACCCCAAGGGGTTCGCCGAGCCGCAGTGGGTCGTCGACCACCACGACCGGCTGCTGCGCGAGGCGGTCGTGCAGGTCAGCGACAGCCGGCCGCAGGCCTGGTTCGACACCGGGCGCGTCAGCACCCGCGAGCCCGAGCGCATCGCCACCGCCGCGTGGCTGGAGTCCCACCTCGCGGTCAACCCCGAGCTGGTGGTCAAGGACCCCCGGCTGAGCTGGTTCCTCAGCCTGTGGCGCGTCGCGGCCATCCGCACCGGCTCCCGCCCGGTCTTCGCGACCATGCTCCGACCGCCGGCCGAGGTCGTCGGCAGCAAGCAGACCTACTACGCCAACAAGCTCGGCTCGGCCCACCTCGCGGCCAGCTGGCTCAACATGCTGCTCCACACCGAGCGCGGCACCCGCGGCACCGAGGGCGGCGCGGACCGCGTCTTCGTCCGGTACGCCGACCTGCTCGACGACTGGACCCGCGTCGTCATGGACGCCGGCGAGCGGCTGCAGCTGCAGCACGTGCTGCACGCCAGCTCCGAGCAGATCCGCGACGGCCACCGCTTCGTCGACCCCTCGCTGCGCCGGATGACGCTCACCCTCGACGACCTCGGCCTGCCGCCGCGGCTGCACGAGCTGGTCGCCGAGACCTGGGCCGAGCTCAACCACCTCGCCGACCAGGGCGGCGACACCGCCGAGCGGCACGCCACCCTCGACCAGCTGCGCGAGGCCTACAGCGACCTGTACGCCGAGGCCGAGGCCATCAGCCGCTCCTCGGTCGTGCACGCCGAGCACGTGCTCCGCGGCCGCGGCCGGCCCGCTCCCGCCCCCGAGCCCGCGCCGGGCCCGGCCCGCGGGGCCGACCGCATCCCGCACGGCCTGCGCGCCGCCGTCCCCCCGTCGGTGCGGCGCGGCCTGCGCAGGGCCGCCGGGCGCGAGCGGCCCCAGTGACCGGGGGAGCGACCCGGTGACCGCCCACGCCGGGCCCACCGGCCTGCGCAACCTCGAGGGCCACGCCGAGTACGACGTCACCTGGCCCTGGGTCGCCGCGGGTGGCGTCCGCGGCCTGCGCTCGGGCAGCACCGCCGTGCTGCGCGTCAAGGACGAGGCGCCGTCGCTGCCCTGGGTGCTCCCGCCGCTGCTGCGGTCGATGGACCACGTGCTCGTCGTCGACAACGGGTCCACCGACGGCACTCCCGAGGTCACCACGGCCACCGCCGAGCGCGCCGGCCTCGCCCACAAGCTCACGCTGGCGTCGTACCCGTTCGAGGTGGCGCGCGCCGGCGCCGAGCACCGCGCCGTGCACGAGCTGTCGGTGCACTCGCTGTCCTACTTCTACAACTGGTGCTTCGCCCAGGTCGGCACCCGCTACTCCTTCAAGTGGGACGGCGACATGGTGCTCACCGCCGAGGGCGAGGCGTCGCTGGCCGACCTGGCCTGGCAGGTCGGCGACGTGCAGTCGATCATCCGCGTCCCGCGCCACGGCCTCTACCTCGACTCGCGAGAGCCCCGGCGCGGCTGGCTCGACCTCGGCCTGCGCAACGCCGAGGAGTGGGGCTTCCCGATCGGCCCGGACTTCGTGTTCACCAAGGCCTTCGAGTGGGAGGTCCGCACGACGCCCAAGCCGGTCGTCTCGATCGGGCTGCCGCACGGGCTGTGCGTGGAGCTGAAGCACCTCGACGGCGACGAGTTCGCCCACTGGACCGACCCGGCGTCGTTCGCCACGAGCTACCGCAACAAGCGCAAGCGGCGCGAGTGGGAGGTCTTCCACGCCCTCAAGGCCGGCGAGGTGCCCGCCGGGGTGCACGCGATCGAGGCGCCCGAGGGCGTGCACGTCGTCGACCACGTCACCCGCACCTGGCTGCCCCAGGCCCCCCGGCCCCTCGAGGTCGGCACCGTCGTCGCGTCCGACGACCAGCGCACCTGAGCGCCGCGTCTGCCAGGCTCGTCCCGTGAACGCCGACGACGGACTGCCGGAGACCATGCGGGCCCAGCGGCTCGACACCCGCACGCGGACCTTCGAGGTGACCGACGTGCCGGTGCCGCGGCCCGGTCCGGGCGACGTCCTGGTCGAGGTGGCGTACTGCGGCATCTGCCACTCCGACCTCAGCCTGCTCGACGGCACGTTCCCGGCCCTCGGCCCGCCGGTCATCACCCAGGGCCACGAGGCGTCGGGCACCATCGCGGCCGTCGGGCCCGACGTCACCGGCTGGCAGGTCGGCGACCGGGTCGTGCCCGCGGCCGGCCGCCCGTGCGGGGAGTGCCGCTTCTGCGCCCGTGGCGCCTACGGGTCCTGCACCGCCCTGCGGCTGATGGCCTTCGCCTACGACGGCGCCTGGGCGGAGTACACCGTGGCCCTGGCCGCCGGGCTGACGCGCATCCCCGACAACGTCTCGATGGAGCAGGCCGCGATCCTGGCCGACGCCGTCTCCACGCCGTACGGCGCCGTGGTGCACACCGCCGACCTGCGGGTCGGCGAGTCGGTCGGCGTCTGGGGTGCGGGCGGCGTCGGCACGCACGTCGTGCAGCTGGCCCGGCTGGTCGGCGCCACCCCGATCGTCGCGCTCGACCTCGACCCGGTCGTGCGGGAGCGGGCGCTCGAGCTCGGCGCCGACCTCGCCCTCGACTCGCGCGCCCCCGACGTGGCCGCCCGGATCGCCGAGGTCACCGACGGCGCGATGCTCGACGTCGCGTTCGACGCCGTCGGCCTCAAGACGACCTTCGAGCAGGGCCTGGCCATGCTCGGCGCGGGCGGCCGGCTCGTCGGGGTCGGCATGAGCGCCGAGGAGGTCTCGCTCGGATCGACCCTCGGCCTCGGGCTGAGCCGCAAGCAGGTCCGCGGCCACCTCGGGTACGACGTCGCCGACATCGGCGTGCTCGCCCGGCTCGTCTCGACCGGCCGGCTCGACCTGTCCCGGTCCATCAGCGGGATCGTCCCGCTCGAGGACGTCGGCGAGGGCATCCGCCGGCTGCAGGAGCGCGACGGCAGCCCGGTGCGGATCCTGGTGCAGCCCTGAGGGGCTGACCGGCCCCGACCGACCGGCCCGCCGGCCGCGGACCGACGCGACGTGCGTCACGTCACGTTCGGCAGACATCGCGGAATCGGCCCGCCTACGCTCGTGTTGACCGTGGTGACAGCACCACACCGAGCACATCGTCTGGTACCCGTTCGCGGGACTGGAACGAAAGGTTCGACATGGCTCACCAGCCCGGCGCGCCCGCGCGCCCGCAGCAGCACCGCATCGGCGTCGTCGGCGCAGGCCGGGTCGGCGCGGTCCTCGCGGCCGCCCTCCGTGCGGCCGGCCACGACGTCGTCACCGCCGCCGGTGAGTCCGACGCCTCCCGCGGCCGGGTGGCCGCGCTGCTGCCCGGGGTCGCGGTGCGCAAGCCGAGCGCCGTCGCGCGCGCCTGCGACCTGCTGCTGCTCACCGTCCCCGACGACATGCTGGCCAACGTCGTGCGCGTGCTCGCCGACAGCGGCGCCCTGCGCCCCGGCCAGCTCGTCGTGCACACCAGCGGTCGCCACGGCCTCGCCGTGCTCGCCCCCGCGGCCGCGGTCGGGGCCCGCATCGTCGCCCTGCACCCCGCGATGACCTTCACCGGCACCGCAGTCGACCTCGACCGGCTGGCCGGCTGCGTCTTCGGGCTCACCGCCGAGCCCGGTGAGCGCGCGGTCGCGGCGTCCCTCGTCGACGACCTCGGCGGTCGCCCGCTGTGGGTGCCCGAGGAGCGCCGCGCGCTCTACCACGCCGGCCTCGCCCACGGCGCCAACCACCTGGTCACCCTGGTCACCGAGGCCATGGAGATCCTCGCCGCCGCCGGGGCCGACGACCCCGCCGCCACGCTGCGCCCCCTGCTCACCGCCGCCCTCGACAACGCCCTCGCCGACGGCGACGCCGCCCTCACCGGCCCGATCGTGCGCGGCGACCTCGGCACGGTCCAGGCCCACCTCGACGGCATCCTCACCGAGGCTCCGACCACCCTGCCCGCCTACCTCGCCCTGGCCCGCGCCACCCTGTCCCGCGCGGTCACCGACGGTCGCCTGCTGCCCATCCGCGCCCTCGCCATGAGCCAGGCCCTCGCGGAGGCCGAGGCCGCGCACCTCGCCGGTCTCGCCGCCCAGCAGCCCGGCCAGCCCGCCCAGCCCGGCCAGCCCGGCCAGCCCGCCGCGGCCGACCCGCCCCTCCGGCGTACGCCGTGACGCGCGTCGCCACGACCCGCGCCGAGCTCGCCGACGCCCTGGCCGAGCGCCGCCACGCGGGCGAGCGGGTCGGCCTCGTGCCGACGATGGGCGCGCTGCACGTCGGCCACGCCAGCCTCATGGACCGCGCCGCCGCCGAGGTCGGCGGCGGCCCCGTCGTGGTCTCGGTGTTCGTCAACCCGCTGCAGTTCGGGCCCGGCGAGGACCTCGACCGCTACCCCCGCACCCTCGACGCCGACCTCGAGGTGTGCGCGGCCCACGGCGTCGACCTGGCGTTCGCGCCGACGGTCGAGGAGGTCTACCCGGCCTGGCCGCCCGCCGTCACCGTCGACCCCGGCCCGCTCGGCACCGTGCTCGAGGGCGCGAGCCGTCCCGGTCACTTCGCCGGCGTCCTCACGGTCGTGGCCAAGCTGTTCGGTCTCGTCCGGCCCGACGTCGCCGTCTTCGGCGAGAAGGACTGGCAGCAGCTCGCCCTGGTGCGCCGCATGGCCGCCGACCTGTGCCTCGGCGTCGACGTCGTCGGCGCCCCGACCGTGCGCGAGCCCGACGGTCTGGCCCTGTCCAGCCGCAACCGCTACCTCGGCCCCGAGGAGCGGCTGGCCGCGGTCGCGCTCAGCCGCACGCTGCACGCCGCCGCCGACGCCGCCGCCCACGGGCTCGCCCCGGCCGTCGACGCGGCCCGGGCCGAGCTGCGCGAGGCCCACAAGGTCGACCTCGACTACCTCGAGATCACCGCCCCCGACCTGTCCCCGCTGCCGGACGACCCGGCACCGGGCACCCCCGCCCGGGCCCTCATCGCGGCCCGCGTCGGCTCGACCCGCCTGATCGACAACGTCCCGCTCACCCTCGGCGCCTGACCGGCCGCCCCACCCGACCTCCACCCATCCCGCCCAGACCACCCGGAGACCCCGATGCTGCGCACCATGATGAAGAGCAAGATCCACCGCGCGACCGTCACCCAGGCCGACCTGCACTACGTCGGCTCCGTCACCGTCGACCAGGACCTGCTCGAGGCCGCCGACCTGCTGCCCGGCGAGCTCGTCCACATCGTCGACATCACCAACGGCGCCCGCCTGGAGACCTACACGATCGCCGGCGAGCGCGGCAGCGGCGTCATCGGGATCAACGGCGCCGCGGCCCGGCTGGTGCACCCCGGCGACCTCGTCATCCTCATCGGCTACGGCCAGATGAGCACCGAGGAGGCCACCGAGCTCAAGCCGCACGTGGTCTTCGTCGACGCCGACAACAAGATCATGGCCACCGGCTTCGACCCCGCCGAGACCTTCGGCGACCCCGGCCTGCAGCGCGGCGACGCGCTCGCCCCGCTGAGCCCCGCCCGACCGAGCCAGTAGCGTCTGCCGGATGCCGACCGCCGTACGCCGCCTGCCCGGCCGCCTGACCGCGCCCGAGCCCGGGTGGACCACCCGCGCCGACGTCGTCGTCGTGGGGTCCGGCATCGCCGGGCTCACCGCCGCGCTGCGCCTGGCCGGACAGGTCGAGAAGGTCCTGGTCGTGACCAAGGACGAGCTGGCGGCCGGGTCCACGCAGTGGGCGCAGGGCGGCATCGCGGCGGCCCTCGGCCCCGGCGACACCCCCGAGCAGCACGCGGTCGACACCCTCGTCGCCGGCGCGGGCGCCTGCGACACCGACGCGGTCCGGGTGCTGGTCGACGAGGGCCCCGAGGCGGTCCGCGAGCTGATCGCGCTCGGGGCGGTCTTCGACCACGACGACACCGGCGCCATCTCGCTGACCCGCGAGGGCGGCCACCACCGCGACCGGATCGCGCACGCCGGCGGCGACGCCACCGGCGCGGAGATCCAGCGAGCGCTCATCGCCGCGGTCGAGGCGGCGCCCGAGATCGAGGTCGTCAAGCGGGCCCTGGCCGTCGACCTGCTGCTCGACGGGGGCGGCGGTGTCGCCGGCCTGACCCTGCACGTGATGGGGGAGGGGCAGCGCGACGGCGTCGGCGCGGTGCACTGCCGCGCGGTCGTCCTGGCCAGCGGCGGGCTCGGCCAGGTGTTCAGCCAGACGACCAACCCCGCGGTCTCCACGGGCGACGGCATGGCGCTGGCCCTGCGGGCCGGGGCGACGCTGCGCGACCTGGAGTTCGTGCAGTTCCACCCGACCGTGATGTGGCTCGGCCCCGACAGCCACGGACAGCAGCCGCTGATCTCCGAGGCGGTCCGCGGCGAGGGCGCCTTCCTCGTCGACTTCGAGGGCGACCGCTTCATGCAGGGCGTGCACCCCCTGGCCGACCTCGCCCCGCGCGACGTGGTGGCCAAGGCGATCATGCGCCGGATGCTCGACAGCGACCAGCCGCACATGTGGCTCGACGCGCGGCACCTCGGGGCGGCGTTCTGGGAGCGGCGGTTCCCGACCATCCTGGCCACCGCCCGCCGCCACGGCGTCGACCCGGTGACCCAGCTCATCCCGGTCGCGCCCGCCTGCCACTACGCCTCCGGCGGCGTCCGCACCGACCTGCACGGCCGCTCCGACGTGCCCGGCCTCTACGCCACCGGCGAGGTCGCCTGCTCCGGCGTCCACGGCGCCAACCGGCTCGCCTCCAACTCCCTCCTCGAGGGCCTGGTGTTCTCCCGGCGCATCGCCCAGGTGCTCCCCGGTGAGCTCCGGCCCTGGTCCGAGCCCGCGCCCGACCGGCGGGTGCCGGGGCTGGTGTCGGGCGAGGTCCGCGCCGAGCTGCAGGAGGTGATGACCTCCCGCGTCGGCGTGCTGCGGGGCGCCACCGGTCTGGCCGAGGCCTCCGCGGTGCTGGAGAAGCTGGCCGGCCAGGAGACGACCGTCGTCGACCTCGCCGCGTGGGAGGCCACCAACCTCGTCACCGTCTCCACCGCGCTCACCGAGGCCGCGACCCTGCGCGAGGAGACCCGTGGCTCCCACTGGCGCGACGACTTCCCCGACCGCGACGACGACCGCTGGGCCGGCCACGTCGACACCGTGCAGGACGACGGCGTCGCCGAGGTCTCCTTCCACCCCGCCCCCGCCACCGACGGAGGACTGTCGTGAGGTTCCACCGCGTGCCCGACGACCTGTGCGCCGAGCTCGAGGCCGCCGGCCTCGACCCCGACGAGGTCCACGACGTCGTCCTGCGGGCCCTGCAGGAGGACCTGCCCGGCGACGGGGTCGACGCGACCTCGGAGTCGACCATCGCCGCCGACGCCCGGGCCGAGGGCGTCTTCGGCGCCCGCCAGGACGGTGTCGTCGCGGGGCTCGCCCTGGCGGCGGCGGTCTTCCGCGTCGTGTGCGGTGACGACGTCGTCGTCACCGACCGGCTCGCCGACGGCAGCCGCGTCGTGGCGGGCGACGTCGTGATGCGTGTCGAGGGGCCCACCCGCGGCCTGCTCACCGCCGAGCGCACCGCGCTCAACCTGGCCTGCCACCTCTCCGGCGTCGCCACCGCCACCTCGCACTGGGTCGACGCGCTCGAGGGCACCCGCGCCCGGGTGCTCGACACCCGCAAGACCCTCCCCGGCCTCCGGGCCCTGCAGAAGTACGCCGTGCGCTGCGGCGGCGGGGTCAACCACCGCTTCGGCCTGACCGACAAGGCGATGGTCAAGGACAACCACGTCATCGCCGCGGGCGGCGTCGTGCCGGCCTTCGAGGCCGTGCGGGCGGCGTACCCGGACCTGCCCGTGGAGGTCGAGGTCACCGACCTCGACCAGCTGCGGGCGCTGCTCGAGGTCGGCTGCACCGAGATCCTCCTCGACAACATGGACGACGCGACGATGGCCGAGGCCGTGCGCCTCACCGCCGCCTCGCCGACGCCGGCCACCCTCGAGGCCTCCGGCGGCCTCACCCTCGAGCGGGCCCGCGGCGTCGCCGCCACGGGCGTCGACTTCATCTCCGTCGGCGCGCTCACCCACTCCGTCGTCGTCTTCGACCTCGGGCTCGACCTGCAGGACCTCTGATGCCCCTGCTCGCCGCCGACGTCGGCAACGCGCACACCGTGCTCGGCCTCGTCGCGGGCGGCGAGGTCAGCGGCGACTGGCGGGTCGCGACCGACGAGCGGCGTACGGCGGACGAGTGGGCGGTGCTGGTGCGCGGCCTCCTCGGGCGGCGGCTGGCCGAGGTCGACGGCATCGTGCTCTGCTCCACGGTGCCCGCGGTGACCCTCGCGGCGCGGGAGATGCTGGGCCGGCACTTCTCCGAGGTGCCCCACCTCGTCGTCGAGCCCGGGGTCCGCACCGGAATTCCGGTGCTCACCGACAATCCGCGCGAGGTCGGCACCGACCGCATCGTGAATTCCCTGGCCGCGGCCACGTTCTTCGGTGGTCCGGCGATCGTCGTCGACTTCGGGGGCACGGCGACGACTTACGACGTCGTGAATGCGGCCGGGCAATACGTCGGTGGCTCCATCAGCCCGGGGATCGAGATCTCCTTGCAGGCGCTCGGCCGCCGCGGTGCGCAGCTGCGGCAGGTCGAGCTGGCCCGACCCCGGTCGGTCATCGCCAAGAACACCGTCGAGGCCCTGCAGTCGGGCATGGTCTTCGGTGTCGCGGCGCAGGTCGAGGGACTGGTGGAGCGGATGATCGAGGAGCTGGGCGTCGATCCCGACGACACCACGGTCATCGCCACCGGTTACCTGGCGCCGCTGGTCGTCGAGGAGTGCGACTGCTTCACCCACGTCGATCCGTGGCTCACCCTGAAAGGCCTCGAGCTCGTCTTTTCGCGCAATTCCTGAATTCACGCTTTTCTGCCATGATGGCGAATATCCCGGTGTCGTCGAATGCGACGACAAACCACGTCCACACGGCAGAAGGAATTCCCCGCCATGGCACAGAAGGTCAACATCGTCCTCGTCGACGACATCGACGGGTCGGAGGCGACCGAGACCGTCGCGTTCGGGCTCGACGGCACGTCCTACGAGATCGACCTCAACGACGAGCACGCCCAGCAGCTGCGTGACGCCCTCGCCGGCTACGTCGGCAACGCCCGCAAGGTGGCCAGCGCCCGCCGCGGCGGCGGCCGCAAGTCCTCCTCGTCGTCCTCGGCGGCCCCCGCCGGCGGCGCCAGCGCCGCCGAGGTCCGCGAGTGGGCCCGCTCCAACGGCTACGAGGTCCCCGAGCGCGGCCGCATCCCCGCCGAGATCCGCGAGGCGTTCGACGCCGCCAGCTGAAGATGCCCCCGCAGCACCGCTGACCCGTCGTGCACCTGCGACGGGTCAGCGTCGTCCGGGGCGGGCTCGGCGGCCGTTGTTCGCTGTCAGCGGACGCCGTTGGGGTGGATGACGGAACGCGTAGGCTGGCTGCGGGGTTGTACCTCCCGTACCCCTCCCTCCACCCAGGAATGGACGGGGACCCCAGGACCAGAGGAGCAATGCATGTTCGAGCGGTTCACTGACCGAGCTCGCCGGGTGGTCGTGCTGGCCCAGGAAGAGGCCCGCATGCTCTCCCACAACTACATCGGCACCGAGCACATCCTGCTCGGTCTCATCCACGAGGGCGAGGGCGTCGCCGCGAAGGCGCTCGAGAGCCTCGACATCTCCCTCGAGGCGGTCCGCGCCCAGGTCGAGGAGATCATCGGCCAGGGCCAGCAGGCGCCCTCGGGCCACATCCCGTTCACCCCCCGCGCCAAGAAGGTGCTCGAGCTGTCCCTGCGCGAGGCGCTGCAGCTCGGCCACTCCTACATCGGCACCGAGCACATCCTGCTCGGCCTGATCCGCGAGGGCGAAGGCGTCGCGGCCCAGGTGCTGCAGAAGCTCGGCGCCGACCTCAACCGCGTCCGCCAGCAGGTCATCCAGCTGCTCTCGGGCTTCCAGGGCAAGGAGTCGACCGCCGCGGCGGCCGCCGCGACCGGTGGCAGCGACGCCCCGTCGTCCTCGCTCGTGCTCGACCAGTTCGGCCGCAACCTCACCCAGGACGCCCGCGAGGGCAAGCTCGACCCGGTGATCGGTCGCGAGACCGAGATCGAGCGGGTCATGCAGATCCTCTCGCGCCGCACGAAGAACAACCCGGTGCTCATCGGTGAGCCGGGTGTCGGCAAGACGACGATCGTCGAGGGCCTGGCCCAGGACATCGTCAAGGGCAACGTGCCCGAGACGCTCAAGGACAAGCAGATCTACACCCTCGACCTCGGCGCGCTGGTGGCCGGCAGCCGCTACCGCGGTGACTTCGAGGAGCGCCTGAAGAAGGTGCTCAAGGAGATCCGCACCCGCGGCGACATCGTGCTGTTCATCGACGAGATCCACACCCTCGTCGGCGCCGGTGCGGCCGAGGGCGCCATCGACGCCGCCAGCATCCTCAAGCCGATGCTGGCCCGCGGCGAGCTGCAGACCATCGGCGCGACCACCCTCGACGAGTACCGCAAGTACCTCGAGAAGGACGCCGCGCTCGAGCGCCGCTTCCAGCCGATCCAGGTCGCCGAGCCGTCGATCGCCCACACGATCGAGATGCTCAAGGGCCTGCGCGACCGCTACGAGGCGCACCACCGGGTCACCATCACCGACGAGGCGCTGGTCTCGGCGGCGACGCTGGCCGACCGCTACATCTCCGACCGCTTCCTGCCCGACAAGGCCATCGACCTCATCGACGAGGCCGGCTCGCGCCTGCGCATCCGCCGGATGACCGCGCCCGCCGACCTGCGCGAGTACGACGACAAGATCGCCGAGGTCCGCTCCCGCAAGGAGGCGGCCATCGACGGCCAGGACTTCGAGGCCGCCGCGCGCCTGCGCGACGAGGAGAAGCAGCTCATCAACAAGAAGGCCGAGCGCGAGAAGCAGTGGCGCGCGGGCGACATGGACGAGGTCGCCGAGGTCGACGAGGAGCTGATCGCCGAGGTGCTCGCCGTGGCGACCGGCATCCCGATCGTCAAGCTGTCCGAGGAGGAGTCGAGCCGGCTGCTCAAGATGGAGGACGAGCTGCACAAGCGCGTCATCGGTCAGGAGGAGGCCGTCCGGGCGCTCAGCCGGGCCATCCGTCGTACGCGTGCCGGGCTCAAGGACCCCAAGCGTCCCGGCGGGTCGTTCATCTTCGCCGGGCCCTCGGGCGTCGGCAAGACGTGGCTGTCGAAGACGCTCGCCGAGTTCCTCTTCGGTGACGAGGACTCCCTCATCCAGCTCGACATGTCGGAGTTCAGCGAGAAGCACACCGTCTCGCGGCTCTTCGGCTCGCCCCCGGGCTACGTCGGCTACGAGGAGGGCGGTCAGCTGACCGAGAAGGTGCGGCGCAAGCCGTTCTCGGTCGTGCTGTTCGACGAGGTCGAGAAGGCCCACCCCGACATCTTCAACAGCCTGCTGCAGATCCTGGAGGAAGGTCGCCTGACCGACTCCCAGGGCCGGGTGGTCGACTTCAAGAACACCGTCATCATCATGACCAGCAACCTGGGCACCAAGGACATCGCCAAGTCCGTCCACCTGGGCTTCAACCAGAGCGGCGACGCGGCCGGCTCCTACGAGCGGATGAAGGGCAAGGTGCAGGACGAGCTCAAGCAGCACTTCCGGCCCGAGTTCCTCAACCGTGTCGACGAGATCATCGTCTTCCCGCCGCTCAGCCAGGAGCAGATCGTGGCGATGGTCGACAACATGATCGCCTCGGTCGAGCTGCGCATGCGCGACCGCGACATGAAGATCGAGCTCACCCAGGCCGCCAAGGACCTGCTGGCCGTGCGCGGCTTCGACCCGGTCCTCGGCGCCCGCCCGCTGCGCCGCACGGTCCAGCGCGAGATCGAGGACACCCTCGCCGAGAAGATGCTCTTCGGCGAGGTCGGCCCCGGCCAGATCGTGCTGGTCGACGTCGAGGGCGAGGGTCCGACCGCGACCTTCACCTTCAAGGGCCAGAAGATGGGCGAGCTGCCCGACCTGCCGCCGTTCGAGACCGCCGAGGTCGGCGGCCCCGACCTCAGCAAGACCGAGGACGGCCCGGTCGACATCAAGAAGGCCGGCCCCGGCGACACCGAGGGCGGCGCCGCCGGCCTCGCCGACGGCCCCGGGACCGGCACCCTCTAGGTCCCACCAGCACCACCTCACGCTGACCCGTCGCACTCGTGCGGCGGGTCAGCGTCCTTTTCCCGGTCAGGGGAGGGCCCAGGTGTCGGGACCGACCTGGGTGACGAGGTCGTCCGCGAGCAGGGAGGCCAGGCAGCGGGCGCGCTGGGCCTCGTCGGGCCAGGCCGCGTCGAGGCTGGAGCGGTGCACGGGGCCCTCGGCGTCGCGCAGCACCGCCAGCAGCCGTCCGCGCACCTGCCGGTCGGTGCCGGCCCAGGTCTGCACCTTGCGCGGCGGCCCGTCGTACGCCGGGTGGCCGGCCGCCCGCCACGCGCACTGGTCGGCCAGGGGGCAGGCACCGCAGCGCGGCTTGGCCGCGGTGCACACGAGCGCTCCGAGCTCCATGACGGCCACGGCCCAGGTGGCGGCGGTGGCCTCGTCGTCGGGCAACAGGCCGGTGGCGACGCTGCGCTCGGCGCGGGTGACCGAGGTGCCCGGCAGCTCGACGCCGCCGACGGCGCGGGCGAGGACCCGTCGCACGTTGGTGTCGAGCACGACGTGGCGGCGGCCGTGGGCGAAGCTGGCGACGGCGGCCGCGGTGTAGTCCCCGACACCGGGCAGGGCGAGCAGCTCGTCGTAGGAGGCCGGCACCTCGCCGCCGTGCCGCTCGACGATGGCGACCGCGGCGGCGTGCAGGCGGAGCGCGCGGCGGGGGTAGCCCAGCCGGCCCCACGCCCGCACGGCCTCCCCGGTCGGCTCGGCCGCCAGGTCGGCAGGGGTCGGCCAGCGCTCCAGCCACGCCTCGTGCACCGGGAGGACCCGGGCCACCGGGGTCTGCTGCAGCATCAGCTCCGAGACCAGCACCGACCAGGGCGAGGCCTCGGGGCGGCGCCACGGCAGGTCGCGCTGGTGCTCGGCGTACCAGTCCAGGACGGGGGCGTGGAGCGGGGAGTCGGGCACCCCACGATTGTCCGCGGTGCGCCTCCCCGGCTCGGCGGGGGTCGGTGGCTAGCGTGACGTGCCATGGTGACGCGTGGTCCGCTGCCCCGGGCGGTCTACTGGCGCCGGCGCGCGGTGCTCGCCGGCACCGCGGTGCTGCTCCTGGTCGCCACCGTCGACCTCGTCGGGGGCGACGACGGCCCGCCGCCTGCCGCCGAGACCGCCGCCCGCACGGGCGCCGAGCCGTCGGCGCCCGCCAGCACGCCCAGCGACCCGCTCGTCGGGCCGACCGCCGGCGAGCAGGGCCGCGGCGGCAGGAACGGCGGGAACGGCGGGAACGGCAAGGGCCGCGGCGCCCGGCCGCAGCCGACCGCCCCGACGACCCCGGCCGCGCCCGCGCCCCCGGCGCCGTCCGGCACCTGCGACGACGCCGACGTGCTGGTGACGCCGGTGATGTCGTCGGCCGAGGCCGGCCGTCCGGTGCTGGTGACCCTGAGCCTGCGCACCCGCACGGCCCTGGCCTGCACCTGGCAGATCGACCGCGAGCACCTCGCCTACACGATCACCTCCGACGGCGAGGACGTCTGGTCCAGCAGTGAGTGCCCGGCCCAGGTGCCCAGCGACCCGGTCGTGCTGCGCCGCGACTTCATCACCACCTACCGGCTGGCCTGGAACGGTCGCGAGTCGAGCCGGGAGTGCCCGAGCGGCATGGACCGGGCGCCGGCCGGGACCTACGAGGTGCAGGCGGCGGCGATCGGGGGCGAGCCGTCCGAGGTCGTGCCGTTCACGCTGACCGAGCCCGTGGAGCCCGAGCGGCTCGGCCCGGCCCTGCCGAAGGGCGCCGGAGCCGGCCGCGGCTGAGGCCTCAGACGTAGCGCTCGAGGATGGTCGACTCGGCCAGCCGCGAGAGCCCCTCGCGCACGCTGCGCGCGCGCAGCTCGCCGACGCCGTCGACGACCTGCAGGTCGTCGATGCCGGCGCTGAGCAGCTTCTGCAGGGTGCCGAACTGCTCGACCAGCCGGTCGACGACGGGGGCGGGCAGGCGGGGCACCTTGGCCAGCAGGCGGTAGCCGCGCGGGGCGACCGCCCCGTCGAGGTGCTCGCTGGCGCCGAGCCCGAGCACGCGGGCCGCCGACGCGGGGTCGACCAGCTCGGTCGGTGAGAGGGCCTCGAGCTTGGCGAGCAGCACCTCCGGCGAGGTCTGCCGCCGCCCGGCCGGGACGTAGTCGCGGATGACGAGCTCGCGCTCGGCATCGACGCCGGTGACCAGCTCCTCGAGCTGGAGGGCGAGCAGCCGGCCGTCGGTGCCGAGCTCGAGCACGTAGTCCTCGATCTCACGCGCGATGCGGGTGACCATCTCGAGTCGCTGGGCGACGACCGCGACGTCGCGGACGGTCACGAGGTCCTCGATCTCGAGGGCGGACAGGGTGCTGGAGACCTCGTCGAGGCGCAGCTTGTAGCGCTCGAGGGTCTGCAGGGCCTGGTTGGCGCGGGAGAGGATCTGGCCGGAGTCCTCGAGCACGTGCCGGGTCGCGCCGACGTAGGCGGCGATGATCTGCATCGACTGCGAGACCGAGATGACCGGGAACCCGGTCTGCTTGGCGACCCGGTCGGCGGTGCGGTGGCGGGTGCCCGTCTCCTCCGAGGGGATCGTGTGGTCGGGCATCAGGTGCACCGCGGCCCGGTGGATGCGGGTGAGGTGCGCGTCGACGATGATCGCGCCGTCCATCTTGGCCAGCTCGCGCAGGCCCGTGGCCGTGAACGGGACGTCGAGCACGAACCCGCCCGTGGCGATGGACTCCACCGTGCGGTCGTGGCCCACCACGATGAGGGCGCCGGTGCGGCCGCGCAGGATGCGCTCGAGCCCGTCGCGCAGCGCCGTGCCCGGCGCGGTCTGCGCCAGGGTCGCCCGCAGGCGCTCCTGCTCCTCGCTGCGGCCGTCGGTCACGGGAGAAGGCTAACCGGCCCACCTCGTCGATGCCCGGGACATCACCACCCTGGGCGCACGACGACCTTGCCGGCCAGGTCGCCGGCGGCGGCCCTGGCGTGGACGCTCGGCAGGTCGGCCAGGGCGACGCGCTCGGCGACGTCGACGACCAGCTCGCCGCGGTCGACCCGGGCGACCAGCTCGGCGAGCTGCCGGCGGTCGCTGCGGACGTAGAAGTCGACTGCTCGGACCCCGCGGGCCTCGTCGCCCGGGGTGGCCATCCAGACGGTCGTGCTGACGACCACGCCGCCGTCGGCCACCGCCGCCACGAGGGCGGCGAGCCGCTCGGGGGTGACCGGTGCGAGGTTGAGCAGCGCGTCGACCGGCGCGGACAGCGCGGCCCCCAGGTCCTCGGTCCCCGGGTCGAGCACCTCCGCCGCCCCGCGCTCCAGCAACCGGTCGCGGTGGCGCGGAGCCGCGACCGCGATGACGACCGCGCCCGAGGCCCGGGCCAGCTGGACGGCGTACAGGCCGACCGCGCCGCCCGCCCCGTTGACGAGCACCCGCTGGCCGGCGCGCACCCCGGCCGCCTCGAGGGCCTGGAGCGCGGTGAGCCCGACCAGCGGGAGAGCAGCGGCATCGTCCAGGGGGACCGTGGTCGGCGCAGGCGCCAGGTCCTCGACCGACGCGCGGGCATGATCGGCCGCGGCCCCGTCGTCGGTGAACGGCAGGAACCCGACCACCCGGTCGCCCACGGCCAGGCGGGACCCCTGGGTGCCCGGTCCGAGCGCGGTCACGGTGCCGGCGAGGTCGAGCCCGGGCACGTGGGGGAGCGTGACCGGCATCGGGCCCTGCATGGCCCCGGCACGGATGTTGGCGTCGACGCCGTTGAACGACGTCGACGCCACCGCGACGAGCGCCTGGCCCGGGCCCGGCGTGGGGACGTCGACCTCCTCGAGGTGGAGGACGTCGGCGGCGCCGTACTGGTGGAAGCGGATGGTCTGCATGGTGGTCTCCTCGGTCGGTGCTTCGAAGTCGAAGCATGTGGTGACCGTAGCGCTGCTTCGATTTCGAAGCAAGTGCTTCGAGTTCGAAGTTTCCTGTAGAGTGGGGCCGTGCCCTCGGACCCACCCCGCCTCGACCCCGTGCAGCTCGGCGCCTACTTCGCCCTCATGGACGTCGCCGGGATGCTGCGGCACCGGGTGGAGCAGCAGCTCAAGGAGGAGGGCGACCTGAGCTACGTGCAGTTCCAGCTGCTGGCCCGGCTCGCCCTGGACTCGACCGACGGGAGCGCGCGCATGACGGACCTCGCCGACGGCGTGGTCTACAGCCGCAGCGGACTGACCTACCAGGTGGGGCTGCTGGAGAAGGCCGGCCTGGTGACGCGAGCGGCGTCGCAGGAGGACGAGCGCGTCGTCGTGGTCACGGTCACCGAGGAGGGCCGGTCCCGGGTGCGCACGGTGCTGCCCGGCCACGTCGATGTCGTCCGCGACCAGCTCGTGGCCGCCCTGCCGGGGGCTGGCATCGGCCAGCTCGCCGACCTGCTGGCGCCGGTGCGCGACCACATGCGCGCCGCCCCGCCGCGCTCGGCCGCGACGCGACGGGGACGCTGAGCCGTCGGACAGGCCCCGGGAGGCGCCGCGCGACGAGCGGGATCAGCGCTCGTCGGCGCCCTCGACCACCTCGAGGGCGTGCTTGGTGCGGGCGTCGAGGTGGAGCAGGTGCAGCGCTGACCGGACGTCGCGGACCTCCACGACCCGCATGCCGTCGACCACCTGGTCCGACGCGATCGGCTGGGGGTGGTGCCGCCCGGCGGCCGGGGCCGGGACGACCGCCATCTTGAAGCCGAGGCGGGCGGCCTCGGCGAGGCGCTGGGGCAGGTCGCGGACCCGGCGCAGCTCGCCGGCCAGCCCGATCTCGCCCATGGCCACGACGCCGACCGGCGGCGGCGTCACGTAGGTCGCGGAGGCGAGCGCCACCGCGACGGCGAGGTCGCTCGCGGGCTCGGAGAGCCGGGCTCCGCCCACGGTGGAGGTGAACACGTCGTGGGCGTGCAGCCGCACCCCGCAGTGCTGCTGCAGCACCGCGAGCACCATCGCGATGCGAGACCCGTCGAGGCCGGAGGTGGTGCGCCGCGGCCGCTCGTGCGGGGACGGCGTCACCAGGGCCTGCACCTCGGCCAGCAGCGGGCGGCGGCCCTCCATGGTGACGGCCACGCAGGTGCCGGCGACCCGGCCCTGCAGGTGCTCGACGAACAGGCCCGTGGGGTCGGCCACCGCCGTGATGCCGTCGGCGGCGAGGTCGAAGCAGCCGACCTCGTCGACCGGGCCGAACCGGTTCTTGACCGCCCGCACCATGCGGAAGCGGCTGTTGCGGTCGCCCTCGAAGTGCAGCACCACGTCGACGAGGTGCTCGAGGACCCGCGGCCCCGCGATGCCGCCGTCCTTGGTCACGTGGCCCACGAGCACGGTGGCGATGTCGCGGGTCTTGGCGACGCGCACCAGCGCGGCCGAGACCTCCTTGACCTGGGTCACGCCGCCGGGCACGCCCTCGACGCCCGCCGCGCCGATGGTCTGCACCGAGTCGACGACGATGAGGTCGGGCCGCACCTGCTCGATGTGGGTGAGCACCGCCCCGAGGTCGGTCTCGGCCGCCAGGAACAGCTCGTCGTGCACGCCGCCGGTGCGGTCGGCGCGCAGCCGCACCTGGCCCGCGGACTCCTCGCCGGTGACGTAGAGGACCCGCCGGCCGCTGCGCGCGGTCTGGGCGGCGACCTCGAGCAGGAGGGTGCTCTTGCCGACGCCGGGCTCGCCCGCGAGCAGGATGGCCGCCCCGGGCACGAGGCCCCCGCCGAGCACCCGGTCGAGCTCGGCGACGCCGGTGCCGCGGAAGGCCGCCTCGGAGACCCTCACCTGGCCGATGGGGACGGCCGGGCTCGTGACCGGGCCGGCGGCCTGGCGCTGGGTGGGTGCGCTGGCCTCGGCGACCGACCCCCACGCCTGGCACTCGCCGCACCGGCCGACCCACTTGGCGGTCTCCCAGCCGCACTCGGCGCAGCGGTAGCTCGGTCGCGGGGCGCGGGTGGCGGTCTTCGGCATGCCGGGCACGCTAGACGGGACCGCCGACAGTCCTGGCCGGGACACCCGGGCGCCGCGCGCATCCATCGGTCCTGCGCGGCGACGTGCGGCTAGACTCCCGCCTTGGATCGATCCAGAGGAGGCCGCGTGGAGCGCAACGGACGGGCCGCGTCGCGCGTGCCGACGTTCGCGCCGACCCTCGCCGACGTGGCCGAGCGGGCCGGCGTCTCGCGGCAGACCGTCTCCAACGCGGTCAACAACCCCGACCTCCTGCGCCCCGACACCCTCGCCCGTGTGCAGGAGGCCATCGCCGACCTCGGCTACGTCCCCAACCGCGCCGCCCGCAACCTGCGCACCCGCGCCTCCCACCTGGTCGGCCTGCGGCTGAGCCCGGTGCAGGAAGGCACGGCCAACGCCGCGATGGACCGGTTCGTGCACTCGCTCGTGTGGACCTCGCGCGAGGCGGGCTACCACGTGCTGCTGTTCTCCGGCGAGGGTCCCGACCCGCTCGAGGGCTACGAGGACCTGCTGCGCTCCACCGCCGTCGACGCCTTCGTGGTCACCGACACCTTCCTCGGCAACCCGCAGGCCGCCTGGCTGCGCGAGCGGCGCGCGCCGTTCGTGGCCTTCGGTCGGCCCTGGGACGACGCCGACGCCCGGCACCCCTGGGTCGACGTCGACGGCGCCGCCGGCACCGAGCTGGCCACCCGCCACCTGCTCGAGAAGGGCCACACCCGCATCGCCTGGATCGGCTGGCGCAAGGACTCCTTCATCGGCGAGGACCGTCGCGCCGGCTGGACCCGCGCGGTCCGCGAGCACGGCCTGTCGACCACCGGGATGGCCTCCCGCGTCGAGGACACCGTCTGGAGCGGCCGCGAGGCCAGCGCCGTGCTCCTCGACGAGGCCCGGCCCACCGCGTTCGTCTGCGCCTCCGACACCCTGGCCATGGGCGTGCTGCACACCCTGGCCGAGCGCGGCCTGCACCCCGGGCGCGACATCGCCGTCGTCGGGTTCGACGACTCCCAGGTCGCCCAGGTCGTGCACCCCGGCCTCACCTCCGTGCGCCAGCCGCTCGAGGAGGTCGCCATCGCAGTCGTCCGGGCGCTGGAGGACCTGCTCGCCACCCCGTCGTACGTCGGCGAGGGGCTGCTGCTCGCCCCCGCGCTGACGGTCCGCGGCAGCTCCTGAGCCCAGCCGCCGGAGACGGACTGGCAGGTCGCGGCGGCACGCCGTCGACCGACGCCTATCCCGGGCGTGTCGGCCCGGTTCGCCAGTCGGTCCACGACGGGGCCGGCCTCAGAAGGTCCGCGACCACACGTTGACGGCGTAGTCGACCTCGACGCCGTCGTGGTGGCGCAGGGCCTCCTCGGCCACGGCGGGCGGGAGCTCGATGCGCACCACGGCCTCCAGGTCGGCGCGGGAGCCGAACCGCCACCCCATGTCGACGGGGGTGCGGGTCCAGCCGCGGGTCACCCAGAACCGCTCGACCTCCGCCGGTGAGGGCAGGTGCGGGTAGCCGCGGCGGAACCACGCCCCGAACGTCGAGCGGGAGCCGTCGTTGTCGATGACCAGGGCGGTGCCGCCGCGGCGCACCACGCGGCCGAGCTCGGCGAGGCCGGGCTCGCAGCCGGGGCCGAAGAAGTAGGCCCACCGGGCGTGCACGACGTCCACGGAGCGGTCGGGCAGCGGCACGTCCTGGGCCGTGCCGGGCAGGCAGCGCACGGCCGGCCCGAGCCGCGCCGCACGACGACGGGCGAGGGCCAGGAGGTCGGGGTGCGGCTCGACGCCGACCACCTCGCGGGCGGCCCGGGGTCCCTGGGCGAACAGCGGCAGGTGGAACCCGGTGCCGCAGCCGAGGTCGAGCACGGTGCGGCCGGACCAGTCGGCGAGCGACTGCAGCGCCGACCAGAGGCGGCCGTCGGGGTCGACGGCGCGGTTCTCGACCTCGTACGTCGTCGTGTGCTGCCAGATGTTGGGGCTCGGGACGGCACCCTTCAGCGGCCGTGCCACCACCCGGACCGCGGCAGCGTCAGATGCGGACGAGGCCCGCGGGCGTCGTCACCTGGGCGGCGAGGATGCCGGGGGTGCCGTGGGGGGCGACCCACTCGACCTTGACGTCCTCCAGCGGCGCCTCGACGGTCTCGCCGAGCCACTCGCTGACCCGCTGCGGGTCGCCGGCGATCTCGAGGCAGGCCAGCGCGAGGGTGTCGTCACCCCCGGCCGACGGGTGCTGCTCGGCCGGGCTGTCCCACTGCACGAAGAACGGCAGCTGCGGGTCGGCGATGAGGCCGTTGATGCCGATCTGCTTCCACAGCAGCTCGGTGCCGTCGGGCCGGTGCCGGTTGCCGGCGACCGCGGCCCGGCCGAGGCGCTGCTCGACCACGGTGATGTCGTCGACCGCGACGACCCAGCCCAGCCAGCCGCCGCCGAGCGCGGAGCGGGCCTTGACGGCCTGGCCGAACGGCGCCTTGTCCGACGCCGGGTGCTCGAGCGCCTCGACGACCTCGAGGTAGGTGCCGTCGGCGAGACCCAGGGTGCGGTTGCGGGTGCCGAAGCGGGGGTGGATGCCGCCGTCGACGAAGTCGCGCCCCAGGAGCTGGCCGATGCGTGCCGCGGTGGCGTCGAGGCCATCGGGTCCGGCGGCGTAGGAGAGGTGGTCGAGGCGCATGGCGACGATTGTGCGCCAGTGGCCGACCTCACCCGTGAGGCGGGGGGTGGGTGTCTTGACGTCGAGAGGCCTGGACCGGCTCGTGGCCAGGCCGGCGGCCGGTCAGGAGCGGGAGGCGGGGTGGATCGCCAGCGCCGAGCGCGACCGCACGTGGGCGTCGCAGTGCCCCACCAGCTCGTCGTACGCCGCCCGCCCCATCAGCTCGACGAGCTCGGCCTCGTGGGTGAGGTAGACGGGGTCGGGTGCGACGTGGGCCTCGGTGTTGCCGGAGCAGTACCAGTCGAGGTCGTGGCCGCCGGGACCCCACCCGCGTCGGTCGTACTCGCCGATCGACACCTCGGTGTAGGTGGTGCCGTCGGTGCGCTCGACCTCGCGGAAGGTGCGCCGGATCGGCAGCTGCCAGCACACGTCGGGCTTGGTCTCGAGCGGGTTCTTCTCCAGCACGTAGGCCAGCGCGTGCAGCGCGCAGCCGGCGCCCAGGTGGAAGTCGGTGCGGTTGTGGAAGACGCACGCCGACTGGCCGTCGACCTCGTGCACCCGGGTCTTGCGGTCGCCCTCGTCGTCGGTCTCGACCCAGTCCTTGGTCTTGACCATGCGGCCGGGGTGGAACTGCCACAGCGTCTCGTCGAGCATCCCGACGAAGCCTGCGACCCGCTTCTCGTCGTCCTTGTCGGCGAAGTGGGCGCCGAGGGTGCAGCAGCCGGTGTCGGGGCTGGTCTCGTAGATGCCCTGGCAGCCCTCGCCGAAGACGCAGCGGTAGCGGCTGGTCAGCCAGGTCAGGTCGCAGCGCATGACCTCGCTGTCGTCGGCCGGGTTGGCGAACTCCACCCAGGCGCGCGGAAAGACCAGGTCGACCTCGGGCACGCCGGAAGCCTACGGGTCCGTCGGCGGGGTGAGCCGCCCCGGGAGTAGCGTGGAGCCATGCGCCTCGGCGTCCTCGACATCGGCTCCAACACCGGGCACCTGCTGGTGGTCGACGCCCACGACGGCGCGGCCCCGCTGCCGGCGTACTCCTACAAGCAGCCGCTGCGCCTGGCCGAGCACCTCGACGCCGACGGCGCGGTCTCGCAGACCGGCATCGACGCGCTGACCTCCTTCACGGCCGAGGCGCTGGTCGTGGCCGAGGACAAGGGCTGCGAGGACATGCTGTCGTTCGCGACCTCCGCGGTGCGCGACAGCGCCAACAGCGACGACGTGCTGGCCCACGTGCGCGAGCGCACCGGGGTGACGATCAGCGTGCTCTCGGGCGAGGACGAGGCGCGCCTGACCTTCCTGTCCGTACGTCGGTGGTTCGGCTGGTCCGCGGGCCGGCTGGCCGTCTTCGACATCGGCGGCGGGTCGCTGGAGATCGCCGGGGGCGGCGACGAGCGGCCCGACGTCGCGTGGTCGCTGCCGCTGGGCGCGGCCCGG
This sequence comes from Nocardioides litoris, assembly GCF_006346315.1. Lineage (GTDB taxonomy): Bacteria > Actinomycetota > Actinomycetes > Propionibacteriales > Nocardioidaceae > Nocardioides > Nocardioides litoris. Next base: position 151,375 of record NZ_VDMR01000006.1, read on the forward strand.
CTGGCCCGCTCGGAGTTCGCCACCCGGCCCGACGAGGCGGGGCTGAAGTCGATCCGCAAGCGCATCCGCGCCGAGATCGCCCGCGACGCCGGCAACCTGCTGCGCGCCGGCGCGCCCCACCGGGCCGCGGCGACGTCCAAGACCTTCCGCTCGCTGGCCCGCATCTGCGGCGCCGCGCCGTCCGGCGAGGGGGCGCTGGTGCCGCGCTCGCTGCCGCTGGAGAGCCTGCGCGGCTGGATCCCCAAGCTGGTCGACATGAGCGCCGAGGAGCTGGCCGACCTGCCCGGTGTCTCGCCGAGCCGCACCCACCAGATCGTGCCGGGCGCGCTGGTCGCCGAGGCCTGCATGGACATCTTCGACCTCGCCGAGCTCGAGATCTGCCCGTGGGCGCTGCGCGAGGGCGTCATCCTCGAGCGCATCGACCGCATCAGCGTCGCCGACCTGCCGACGGTCGTCCCCGGCGCGGTGGGCCGGTGACCCGGGTCGGGCTGTCGACGTCCTCGGTCTACCCGGAGTCGACGGCGCACGCCTTCGCCCACGCCGCCTCGATCGGGTACGACGCCGTCGAGGTCATGGTCGGCATCGACGCGCTCAGCCAGCAGACCTCCGCGGTGCAGCAGCTCTCCGAGCACCACGGCGTGCCGATCAGCGCCGTGCACGCACCCTGCCTGCTCTTCACCCAGCGGGTCTGGGGCACCGAGCCGTGGGGCAAGCTCGAGCGCTCCGCCGAGATGGCCGAGGCGGTCGGGGCGCGCACGGTCGTGGTGCACCCGCCGTTCCGGTGGCAGAAGGAGTACGCCCGCGACTTCGTCAACGGCATCGCGGCGCTGGAGAACTCCACCGGCATCATGTTCGCGGTCGAGAACATGTACCCCTGGCGGGCGACCAAGAAGCGCGGCGCGGAGATGTACCTCCCCGGCTGGGACCCCTCTGCCGAGCCTTACGCCAACACCACGATCGACCTGAGCCACGCCGCCATCGCCGGCTCCGACGTCATCGAGATGGCCGAGCGCCTGGGCCCCCGGCTGCGGCACGTGCACCTGACCGACGGCAGCGGGTCGGCCAAGGACGAGCACCTCGTGCCCGGCCGCGGCGTCATGAACGCCGCCGCCTTCCTGCGCCACATCGCCGCCGCCGGCTTCGACGGCGAGATCGTGGTCGAGATCAACACCCGCAAGTGCTCCGACGCCGAGGAGCGCGAGGCCGACCTCCGCGCGTCGCTGGAGTTCGCCCGCGAGCACTTCACGGTCGGCCCGGTCGGCGGCTGACCCGCTCCCCGTCGTACGGCGCCCGTGGGCCCGGCTGTCCGGATTGTCGGACAACTGACGGGACTCCCCTCCCAGCTGCGGGAACACCCGGTCGACCGGGTGTTCCTCCCGGCCCCTGCTGGACGGGGACTTCTCGCGCTGGGGGGCCAATGCATTGCCCTCCCAGCGACAGTTCTGCCCTCCCAGCTGCGGGAACACCCGGTCGACCGGTTGTTCCTCGCCCCGGGCGCCGCCCGGTTCCCACGCCCCTCAGAGCCGCGGCGGCACCGCGACCCGGTCGAGGTCGCGGGCCACGACCAGCTCGCCGTCGTACGCCGAGCGCGCCTGGGCCTCGTGCGCGGCGAGGTCGCGGTAGCGCTGGGACACGTGGGTCAGCACGAGCCGGCGGGTGCCGGCCCGTGCGGCGGCGGCCGCGGCCTGCCGGGCGGTGAGGTGGCCGTGCTCGCGGGCCAGGTGCTCGTGCTCGTCGGCGTACGTCGCCTCCACGACGGCCAGGTCGGCGTCGGCGAGGAGGGCGTCGACGCCGTCGCACAGGCGGGTGTCCATGACGAAGGCGAACACCTGGCCGCGCCGGGGCTCGCTCACCTCCTCGAGCGCGACCCCGCCGAGCCGGCCCTCCCGCACCAGCCGCCCCACGTCGGCACCACGCACGCCGCGGGCCGCGAGCCGGTCGGGCAGGAGGCGGCGGCCGTCGGGCTCGACGAGCCGGTAGCCGTAGGTCTCGTGGCCGTGGTCGAGGGCGACCGCCTCGAGCGTGCCGAACGCGCCGCGGGCGACGACGCCCGGCCCGGTCACGGGAGCGGCGTGCACGTCGGTGGTGTCGTGGAAGAGCGAGGCGTGGCGCAGCCGGTCGTAGAAGACCCGGCCCGAGGCCGGGAAGTGCACCGGCACCGGCCGGGTCACGCCGTCGAGCGAGAGCCGCTGCACCACCCCGGGCAGGCCGAGGCAGTGGTCGCCGTGGAGGTGGGTGATCGCGACCCGGGTGGTGGCCGAGGCGGGCAGCCCGGCCAGGGCCATCTGGCGCTGGGTCCCCTCGCCGGGGTCGAGCAGCAGGCCCTCGTCGTCCCAGCGCAGGAAGCAGCCGTGGTGCGCCCGCTCGCGCGTGGGCACCTGGCTCGCCGTGCCGAGCAGCACCACCTCGCGGCTCGACACCCCTAGCCGACCAGGCCCGTCTCGTACGCCGTGACGACCAGCTGGGCGCGGTCGCGGGCGCCGAGCTTGAGGAACAGGCGCGACACGTGGGTCTTGGCCGTCAGCGGGGAGAGGACCAGCTCGGCCGCGATCTCCTGGTTGGACAGGCCGCGGCCGACCAGGGCGAGCACCTCCCGCTCGCGCGGGGTCAGGTCGTCCAGCCGCGGGTCGGGTCCGGGGGCCGCCGGTGCCGCGGCCCCCGCCGCCGCGGGTACGTCGAGGGGCGCGCTCGCGACGTACGCCTCGATGAGCCGCTTGGTCACCCGGGGGGCGAGCAGGGCCTGGCCGTCGTGCACGAGCCGGACGGCTTCGATGAGGGCCTCGGGCTCGACGTCCTTGAGCAGGAAGCCGGCGGCCCCGGCCCGCAGGGCGCCGAAGACGTACTCGTCGAGCTCGAACGTCGTCAGCACCACCACCCGCGTGCCGGCCAGCCGCGGGTCGGCGCTGATGCGGGCGGTGGCCTCCAGCCCGTCGACGCGGGGCATCCGCACGTCCATCAGCACCACGTCGGGCACGAGCTCGGTCGCGAGCCGCACCGCCTCGTCGCCGTCGACCGCCTCGCCGACGACCTCGACGTCGGGCTCGGAGTCCAGCAGCGCGCGGAACCCGGCGCGCACCAGGGTCTGGTCGTCGACCAGCAGGACCCGGATCGTCACGAGACCGGCGCCCCCGCCGCCGCCGTGGCCGGCACCTCCGCCGTGGGTCCGACCGGCTCCCCGACCGGCTCCCCGACCGGCTCCCCGACCGGCTCCCCGACCGGCGCACCGACGACGCCGAGCGGCAGCACCGCGGTGACCCGCCATCCACCCTCGGGCCGGGGGCCGGCCTCGACCGTGCCGCCGACGGCGGCGGCCCGCTCGCGCATGCCCCGCAGCCCGTTGCCGGACCCGGAGCGCTGCAGCGTCGCCGGGCCGCGGCCGCCGTCGTCCTCGACCACGATGCGCACCCGGGCGCGACCGCCGTCGTCGTCGCGGGTGACCCGCACCCGGGCGGTGGTGGGCCCGGCGTGCCGCAGCACGTTGGTCAGCGCCTCCTGGACGATCCGGAAGCCGGTCGAGCCCACGGCGGCCGGGACGCCGTCGGCAGCGGGGTCGAGGGTGACGTCGACGTCGACACCGGCGGGGGCCAGGCCGTCACGCAGCCCGGCGACGTCGGCCAGGCCCTGGGTCGGGGTGACCGGGGCGGCGGGGTCGTCGTCGGGGCGCAGCAGGCCGAGCATGGCCCGCAGGTCGCCGAGCGCCTCGCCGCTGGTGCGCTTGATCTCGCGCAGCGTCGCGTGGGCCTGGGCGGGGTCGCGGTCGAGCAGGTGGGCGCCGACGCCGGCCTGCACGTTGATGGCCACCATCGCGTGCGCGACGACGTCGTGCACGTCGCGGGCGATGCGCAGCCGCTCCTCGCCGACCCGGCGCAGGGCCTCCTCCTCGCGGGTCCGCTCGGCCGACTCCGCGCGCTCGACCAGGGCGGCGGTCGCGGCCCGGCGCTCGTGCGAGGCCACGCCGAGCGCGAGGGGCACCACGACGAAGGCGAGGTTGCGCACCGTGTCCCAGGTGAGCAGGCCGTGCGGGCTGTAGACCTGCAGGATCACGACGACCAGCGGCATGCCTGCGGCCGCCGCCGCGAGCGCCGCCCGACGGCCGTGGGCCTGGGCGAGCGCGTAGGCGCAGATCATCGCGGGGATCGCGATGGTCTGGTAGACGCACGCCGGCCGCACGAGCGCGGTGACCAGCACCATCGCGGCCACGAACGAGCCCACAGGACGGTGCCGCGCGGTGAGCACCGGCAGGGCGAGGACGACGATCGCGAGAGGCGACCAGGCGTACGGCGCCTCCTTGGGCGAGCGGTCGAGCTCGACCAGCATCGAGGCGACGCACAGCGCGAACGCGACCCCGTCGAGGACGGGGCCGCGCCACCTCCGCAGGTGCGCGGACGACGAGAGCCGGGCCACGCACCGACGGTAGCGGTGCGCGGCCCGGCTCGGCGTCGTCCTGGGGGAGTACGTCGCCCCGGGGCGCGGGCCCGGCGTCAGGCCGGGACGAGGTCCCGCGCGGGCGAGACCTGGGCGGGCTCGCCCTCGGAGAACCCGATCCGGTCGTGGACCCGGCGCAGCCACATCGGCGCCCACCAGTTCCACTTGCCCATCAGGCCCATCAGCGACGGGACGAGCAGCGAGCGGACGATGAAGGCGTCCACCAGGACGCCGACGGCGGTCGCGACGCCGATCTGCTGGATGAACGAGATCTCGCTGGTGCTGAAGGCTCCGATGGCGACCGCGAGCAGGATGGCCGCGGCGGTGACGACGCTCCCGGTCCGGCCGAGGCCGACGGCGACGGCCTCGCGCTCGGGCAGCCCGGCCTCGCGGGCCTCCTTGACCCGGCCGAGGAGGAAGACGCCGTAGTCGGTCGACAGGGCGAACACGAGGGCCCCGGTCACCAGGAAGTTCGTCGGCTCGACGCCGCCGTTGGAGGTGTAGCCGAGCAGCTCGGTGAGCCGGCCGTCCTGGTAGACCCAGGTGATCGCGCCGAGCGAGACGCCGACGGTCAGGGTGTTCATCACGACCGCCTTGACCGGCAGCACGACGGACCCGGTCATCAGCCAGAGCACCAGCATCGTCAGCAGCACCAGCAGGGCGCCGGCGATCGGGAGCACCTCTGCGATGGCCGCCTGCTGGTCGACGAACTCCGCGGCGGGACCGGTGACCAGCACGTCGACGCTGCTCTCGGCCGCGAGGTCGCGGGTCGCGGCGACCAGGTCCTGCGCCTCGGCGCTGGCCGGGTCGCCGTCGACCGGCAGGTCGACCTGCCAGGTGTCGCCGTCGAGGGCGCCGGCCTCGGCGGGGGCGGTCACGCCGGGCAGCCCCGACGCCGCCCGGGCGAGCTCGGCCACCGCGTCGGCGTCGCCGGACTCGATGGCGACGGTCACCGGCGTCCCGCCCGTGTCGTACGACGCCGCGAGCTCGTCCGAGACGACCCGGGCGCTCTGCGACTCCGGGACCGCGGTGGCGTCGACCGGGGTCCACTCGGCCCGGAGCGCCGGGGCGGCGAGCAGGAGCATCACCGCGGCGGTGCCCACCGCGACGAGGCCGGGGCGGCGCATGACGGCGTGGGAGAAGCGGTACCAGCGGACCTCCGACCGGGCTCCGCCGCGCCGGCTGCGGCGGGCCAGCTTGCCGCCCCACAGCGAGAGCACCACGGGGGTGACCACGAGGGCGGCGACGGCGGCCACGACCGCGACGGTGGCGCCGGCGATGCCCATCGACTTCAGGAAGCCCTGCGGGAAGAGCACGAGGGTGGCGAGGGCGACCGCGACGGTGACGGCGGAGAAGGCGACGGTCCGGCCGGCGGTGCGCATCGTGGTGGCGACGGCGCCGAAGGTCGCGCCCTGCCGGTCGAGCTCCTCGCGGTAGCGGGTGAGCAGGAAGAGCGTGTAGTCGATGGCCAGGCCGAGCCCGAGACCGATGACCAGGTTGAGGGCGAAGACGCTCAGCCCGTAGACCTGGTTGATCCCGGCCATGACGAGGAAGGTGCCGAGGACGGTGGTCACGCCCACGACGAGCGGCAGCACGGCGCCGCGCAGGCCGAAGACCAGGAGCGAGAGCACCACCAGGACCGGGAAGGCGAGGGTCTCGGCGCGGGCCAGGTCCTCCTCGACCTGGCCCCCGATCTGCAGGCCGGCGACGGCGCCGCCGCCGACCTGGACGCCGTCGTCGTCCGCGAAGGCGGCGACCGCCTCCTCGGCGACCGCCTCGTCGTCGGCTGCGGCCTCGACCACCCCGACGACCAGCGCCGAGGAGCCGTCGGACGCCGTGCCGCCCGGGCGGGCCGAGGCGATGCCGTCGAGGCCCGCGAGCGTGGCGGTCGCCCGCTCGACGTCGGCGGCGCCGCTGCCGTCGGGCGGCGTGGCGACGAGGAGGACGACGCCCGGGGAGGGCTCGACACCGGTGGCGGCCTCGAGCCGCTCCACGGCCCGGACCGAGTCGGAGTCGGCGGGGGCGAACCCGCCGTCGCTGGTCAGCGCCCCGGCGACGGGGCCGCCGAGGGCGCCCGCGGCGACGACGAAGAGGAAGACCGCGACGGCAGCGCGGCGGGGGTGGGCGTGCAGGGCCCGGAGCAGGCGCCCGAGCGGTCCGGGGGTCCCGGCGGCCCCGGGTGGGGTGGACGGGCGGGCGGGAGGGTGCGTGGTGGTCATGGGGACGACCCTCCTGGCCGGCGGGGGTGCGCCGCGTCGTGCTGGGGGAGTGACCGCGCCTGTGCCCCAGGGCCCACCTGCTCCCGGGGGAGTACGACCGTGGGCCTACCTCGCCGTCGTGGCACGTAGCCTGGACGGCATGTCCCTGCTCCGCCGGCCGATCCTGCTGCTCAGCCGCAGCGGCGGCGTCAAGAAGGTCGTCAGCACCCTCCCGGTCACCTCGGGCATCGTCACCGGCTACGTGCCCGGCGAGACGACCGAGGCCGCGGTCGAGGCCACCGACGGCCTGGTCGAGGCCGGGCTCCAGGTCACCCTCGACTACCTGGGCGAGGACACCCTCGACGTCGAGCAGGCCGAGGCGACCGTGGCGGCGTACGTCGAGCTGCTGCGCGCGCTGTCCGAGCGCGGGTTGTCCCGGCAGGCCGAGGTGTCGGTCAAGCTGTCGGCCATCGGCCAGGCCCTGCCCGAGGTGGGCGACAAGGTGGCGCTGGAGAACGCGCGCACCATCTGCCGCGCCGCCCGCAACGCCGGCACCACGGTCACCCTCGACATGGAGGACCACACCACCACCGACCGCACGCTGGCGGTGCTGCGCGACCTGCGCAAGGACTTCCCCGAGACCGGCGCGGTGCTCCAGGCCTACCTGCACCGCACCGAGGCCGACTGCCGCGCGCTGGCCCACGAGGGGTCGCGCGTGCGGCTGTGCAAGGGCGCCTACCACGAGCCGGAGGAGGTGGCCTTCCAGGACAAGATCGACGTCGACAAGTCCTACGTGCGCTGCCTCAAGGTGCTGCTCGGCGGCGCGGGCTACCCGATGATCGCCACCCACGACCCGCGCATGGTGGCCATCGCGGCGTCCCTGGCCAGCCGCTACGGCCGCTCTCCGGGCACCTACGAGTACCAGATGCTCTACGGCATCCGCCCCGAGGAGCAGCGCCGCCTGGCCGCCGCCGGCGAGACCGTGCGGGTCTACGTGCCCTACGGCCAGGAGTGGTACGGCTACCTCGTGCGCCGCCTCGCCGAGCGCCCGCAGAACCTCGCCTTCTTCCTCCGGTCGCTCGTCTCCAAGAAGTAGCGGCCCCAGTAGGTTGCCGGGGTGAGCCAGACCAGCACCGCCATCATCGGCGCCGGGGTGATGGGGGAGACCCTGCTCTCGGGCCTCGTCCGCGCCGGCCGCCGCGTCGACCACCTGCTCGTGGGCGAGAAGCGCGCCGAGCGCGCCCACGAGCTCGAGGAGCGGTACGGCGTCGCGGTGGTCTCCAACGTCGAGGCGGCCGCCCGGGCCGACACGCTGGCGCTGGTCGTCAAGCCGCAGGACATGGCCGAGGTGCTGACCGAGATCGCGCCGTCGCTGCGGCCGGGCCAGCTCGTGGTCTCGCTGGCCGCCGGCACCACCACCGCGTTCATCGAGTCGCTGGTGCCCGAGGGTGTCGCCGTCGTGCGCGTCATGCCCAACACCCCGGCCCTGGTCGACGAGGGCATGGCCGCCATCTCACCCGGGTCGCACTGCTCCGAGGCCCACCTGGCCGAGGCGGAGTCGCTGCTGGCCTCGGTGGGGCGGGTCGTGCGCATCCCCGAGCGCCAGCAGGACGCCGTCACCGCGATCTCCGGGTCCGGGCCGGCGTACATCTTCTTCGTGGTCGAGTCGATGATCGAGGCCGGCGTGCACCTCGGGCTGCCCCGCGCGACGGCCAGCGACCTCGTCATCCAGACCCTCGTCGGCTCGGCCAAGATGCTGCGCGAGACCGGCACCCACCCGACCGTGCTGCGCGAGCAGGTCACCTCGCCCGGCGGCACCACCGCCTCGGCGCTGCGCGAGCTCGAGGTGCACCGGGTGCGGGCGGCGTTCCTGGCCGCCATGGAGGCCGCGCGCAACCGGTCGCGCGAGCTCGCGGAGGGCAGCTGAGTGGGCGCCCCCGACGTCCGGTTCTGGTTCGACCCGGTCTGCCCGTTCGCGTGGCTGACCAGCCGCTGGGTGCGCTCGGTGCGGGCCCAGCGCGGACCTGGTGGCTTCGCGGTCGAGTGGCGCTTCATCTCGCTGCGCCTGCTCAACGCCCACGTCGACTACGACGCGCACTTCCCACCGGAGTACGAGGCCGGCCACACCGCGGGCCTGCGCCTGCTGCGCGTGTGCGCCCAGGTGCGCGACGACCACGGCAACGACGGCGTCGACGCCCTGTACGACGCCCTGGGCCGCCGCACCTTCGACAGTCCTCCGGCCGGCAGCGGGCCGGGCGACCCGGGTGATCCGGCGGCGCTGCTCACCGACGCGCTGGCCGCGGCCGGCCTGCCAGCGGGCCTGGTCGACCACCTCGACGACACCGACCGCGACGCCCAGCTGCAGGCCGAGACCGACGAGGCGCTCGCGCTGACCGGCAAGGACGTCGGCACCCCGATCCTGCACGTCGCGCCGCCCGAGGGCGCGGCCTTCTTCGGGCCGGTGATCAGCCGGGTCCCGGCCGAGGAGGACGCCGTGCGGCTGTGGGAGCACGTGGTCGGGCTGGCGACGTTCCCCGGGTTCGCCGAGCTCAAGCGGAGCCTGCGCGAGCAGCCCCAGCTGCGGTCCTTCGGTGTCGGGGACGGCGCCGTCGGCGTCCAGGAGGACTGGCACGCCGGCAGCCGCCGGCTGCGCGAGGACAAGGGCTGAGCGTGGCCCCCGCCGCGCCCGACGCCGGCCGCCCCTGGACCTGGGGCGCCACGCCCGCCGAGGCCGCCCGCCGCTTCCCGGCCGACGACCTCGCGCCGGGCGGGCACCCCATGACCCGCGCAGTCGACGTGGCCGCGCCGCCCGAGGTCGTCTGGCCGTGGCTGTGCCAGCTGTCCCAGGCGCCGTACTCCTACGACTGGGTCGACAACCTCGGCCGTCGCAGCCCCCGCGACCTCACCCCCGGCGCGACCGACCTGCGCGAGGGGCAGCGGATGGCCGGGGTGTTCCGGCTGGCCGCGTGGGAGGAGGGCCGGTCCTGGACCGGCGTCGCCGGCGGCGGCCGGGTCGGCGCGACCGCGGCGACGTACGCCGCCGAGCCGGCCGGCCCGGGCCGGAGCCGCCTGCTGTGCCGGATGACCGTGGCCTGGCCCCGGCCGCTGGCCCTCGCCCTGGCCTGGGGCGACCTGGTGATGATGCGCAGGCAGCTGCTGAACCTCCGCGACCTGGCCGAGACCCGGCCCTGAGTCAGGCGCGCTGACGGGCCTGCTCGACGAGCTCGGTGGAGACCTCCCACAGCCGGCGGGCGTCGTCGGGGTCGAGGGCGTGCGGCACCACGCCGTGGATGCCCTGCAGCTCCTCGACCACCTCGGCCTCGTGGCAGTCCTCGAAGTAGCGCCCGCCGATGCCCTCGACCAGCGGCGAGGTGGCCAGGAAGGCCGAGGTCGCCGCGCCCTGCTCGGGGGTCTTCATCCGGAACAGCCCGGCGGCAGCCCCCTGCCGGGCCTCCTCCTCGGCCGCCCGGCGCTTCTCCTCGCTCCAGTGCCGCTGCAGCGGCGTCCAGATGCCTCCGGGCATGAGCGCGTTGGCGGTGATGCCGTCCTCGGCCCAGCGGCGGGTCGCCTCGACCGCGAACAGCGCGTTGGCCGTCTTGGACTGGCCGTAGGCCAGCCCGGGGTCGTAGGAGCGGCGCTCGAAGAACAGGTCGTCGAACACGATGGGCGAGGCGGCATGGCCGCTGGAGGAGACCGCGACGACGCGGGCCCCGCCCGCGGCGGCCAGGGCGCCGTGCAGGCCGGTGGCCAGGGCGAAGTGGCCCAGGTGGTTGGTGCCCAGCTGCAGCTCGAAGCCCTGGGCGGTGGTCCGGTGCGGGGTGTCCATGACGCCGGCGTTGAGGACGAGCACGTGGAGCGGCCCCTCCCAGGCGGCCACGAAGGCGTCGACGCTGGTCAGGTCGGCCAGGTCGAGCGGGGCGACCCGGACCGCGTCGGCGCCGCGCCCGCTGGTCTCGCCGATGTCGGCGGCCGCCTGGCGGCCCGCCTCGGTGTCGCGGACGCCGATGGTCACCTCGGCGCCGGCGTGGGCCAGCGCCCGGGCGGTCTCGACGCCGATGCCGGAGGCGCCTCCGGTCACGACCGCGCGGCGGCCGGTCAGGTCGAGGCCGGCCACGACCTCGAGCGCGGTGGTGGTGTCGTCGTACGGGCTGGTGATCCGGGTGGTGGTCATGCCCTGAACCATACCAACTAGTTGGTTGGCTGTACGCTCACCCCATGGTTCGGGACGGGGACGCGAGCAGGCGGCGGCTCCTGGCCGCGGCGACGGCCGAGTTCGCCGAGCGCGGCATCGCCGGCGCCCGGGTCGACCGCATCGCCGCGACGGCCGAGGTCAACAAGCAGCAGATGTACGCCTGGTTCGGCTCCAAGGACGGGCTGTACGACGCCGTGCTCGCCCAGCAGCTGGGCCGCATCCTCGACGCGGTGCCGTTCACGCCCGACGACCTGCCCGGGTACGCCGTGGCCCTCTACGACTCCTACCTCACCGACCCGGAGATGATCCGCCTCGTCGGGGTCACCCGGCTCGAGCGGGCGCCGGCGGGTGACCTGACGACCGCCCTGCCCGGGCACTCCGACGGCAAGCACGAGGCGATCGCGCAGGCCCAGCGCGACGGGCTCGTGGTCGAGGGGATCGAGCCGGCCGACGTCTACGCGCTGGTCATCGGGCTGGCCGGGTCGTGGTCGCCGCTCAGCGGCACCTGGGCCGCCTCGCCCGCCGACCCCCGGGCCGACCACGAGCGGCGCCGGGCCGCGCTCCGTGCGACCGTGGCCCGCGCCCTCAGCCCCGACGCCGGGCGAGGTGGAGCGGCACGTCCTCGCTGACCTCGACCGGGTCGGGCAGCAGGGCGCGGACGGCGGCGAGCAGGTCGGCGCGGTCGTCCGGCGCCAGGACGAGGTAGGCCGAGACGGTGGCCAGGTGGGCGACGTAGTCCTCGGCTGCCATCATCGCCCGGCGCTCGAGCACGGTCTCGACCGCGTCGCAGAGTGCAGGGTGGGCCGCGACGTCGGCGATCGTCCACGACCCCAGGGCCGGACCGCGGTGCCCGCCCGCGAGCCGCCCGTCGGTCAGGTCGTCGACCCGGGCCCGCAGGTCGGGGTCGGCCAGGTCGCGGGCGCAGCCGAGCACCGCCAGCACGCCGCCCGGCCGCAGCAGGGCGACCGCACGGTCCCAGCGGGACGCGGGGTCGGTCCAGTGGAACGCGGCGGCGGCGTACACGAGGTCGAAGGGGCCGAGGCCGGGCTGGGCCGGGTCGAGGTCCTCGAAGGTGGCCGCGCGCACCTCGACCGGCCAGCCGTGGGCGGCCGCCTCGCCCGCGAGCAGGGCTCGCATGGCCGGGTCGGGCTCGACCGCCACCACGTCCAGGCCGCGGCCCGCGAAGACCGCGGTGGCCTTGCCCGTGCCGGCGCCGACCTCCAGGGCCCGGCGGACCGGTCCCTCGGCGTGGGCCAGCACCAGCTCGGCGACCGCGGCGGGGTAGCCCGGGCGGTGGCGGTGGTAGGCCTCGGCCACCGACCCGAAGCTCCGCGCGCGCTCCACCGTGCCGGGCCCTAGACCGGCGGGCCGGCGGTGCGCAGCGAGCGCAGCAGCTCGAGGAGGTCGTCGACGACGCCGCGGACGCCGGGGAGCCGGGAGAGGCGGACCAGCTTGTCGACCATCGGCACCGCGCGGGCCACGAGGGCGTGCGTGCGGGCCTGGCCGGGACTGCGGTCGTGCACCCAGAACAGCACGATGCCCATGTGCATGAGCCACAGCAGCTCGGGCAGCTCCTCGCGCAGGGCCTTGGCCACCTTGACGTCGGAGCCCGCGACGACCGCGCGGAAGATGTCGGTGCTGGCCTCGCGGGCCGGCGTGGACTCCGGGCTGAACGGCGAGAGCGGGCTCGTGGGCTCGGCGGCGTTCTTGAAGAACTGCCCGGCGAACTCGTGGTTGGGGGCCGCGACCTCCAGCCACGCCTCGAGCACCCCGCGCAGCCGGCGGTCGAAGGCCTGCTCCCGGGCCAGGACCGCCACGGAGCGCTCCGCGTGCTCGACCTGCATGCCGTCGTAGAACGCCTGGATCAGGTGCTCCTTGGAGGCGAAGTAGTAGTAGGCGTTGCCCACCGAGACGCCGGCCTCGCGGGCGATGGCCCGCATCGTGGTGCCGTCGTAGCCGTCGCGGCGGAAGAGCCGCATCGCCGCGTCGGCGATGGTGGCGCGGGTCTGCTCAGCCTTGCTGGTGCGCACGGGGCGCGCAGGTTCCGGCACAGCCGTCAGGGTAGCCACCTCCCCCCGACCCGAGGAGGTGGCGTACGCCGGCCGCGCCGGCGGCGGCGCCACGGGCCAGTGGCAGCAGGTGGGGCTGGGCGAGCCGCTCGGCCGTCCGGCGGAAGCGGCGGGTGGCCCACAGGCACATGACCCACGCGTGCTCCTGGGTCCAGACCGCCCCGTCGTCGCCGACCACGGTGACCTCGCGCAGGGTGCGCGCGTGGTCGAGCCCGGGGAGCAGGGCGCGCGCCTCGGGCGAGCCCGCCGGCACCAGGCGCAGCGGCACGAGCAAGGCCTGGCGCTCCAGCCAGTCACGGAAGCGCGAGCACAGCGGGCACCCGGCGTCGTACAGGACGGTGAGGGCGGTCATGGTCTCAGCGGCCGGGAGCGGGGTAGGGCTGCTGCCCGGCGACGGGGCCCATGGGGCCGGTCCAGGCCTGCGGGGCGACCGGCGCGGTGCGGAAGGAGTCCATGCGCTGGCGGCGCCGCATGCTGCTGAAGACCCACACGTTGGCGAAGTGGACGACGCCGAGCACGAGGGTGACGACGCCGATCTTGACGCTGAGCTGCTCGAGCAGGCCGCGCAGGTCGACCACCGTGTCGCCGCTGCGCAGGTAGAGGCTCACGAAGCCCAGGTTGAGCAGGTAGAACCCGACGACCAGCAGCCGGTTGACCGCGTGGGCGAGCGGCTCGTTGGCGGTGAAGACGTCCTCGAGGAACACCCGCCCGTGCCGCGAGAGGGTCGAGGCGACCCACACGGTCAGCGGGACGGCGACGAGCAGGTAGGTGAGGTAGGTGGCGACGGTCCAGTCCATGGCGGGCTCCTGACGTGGTGTTTGAACGTGTTCAACGCCAGGCTACCCTCATTCTGAACGCGTTCAAACACGGCGGTAGACCGCCGTGGGGGCCGAGGCCCGGTCGGGCACCACGTAGCGGTGCCGCCGGGCGCCCCCGTCGGACCAGCGCACGAAGCGGTAGCGGCGGCCGTCGAGCCGTTGCACCGGCGGCGCCGCGACCCGCAGCGCCGTGCCGACCTGGTGCCGCCGTGCTCGCCCGAGCCCGGCCCGCACCCAGCGCGAGCCCACCCGCAGCCGCAGGCCCGGCACCGACGTCCGCAGCCGCACGGACCGCACCACCGGCACGAACCTCGCGACGTACGACGCCCGCCCGGTCGCCGGGGCCTGGACCGTCACCGTCGGGCCGGCGGCGCCGGTCGCGGTCGACCAGGACGCGAACGCCCACAGCCGCCCGGCCCGCCGCTGCCGCACGGGCGTGCCGAGGACGACCCGCTCGCGCGCGATCCGCCGCTGGGTCGTCGGGGTGGTCGCGCGCTCGCCGTCGACGGTGTGCACGAGCCCGCGCGGGGCGGTGTCGACCGTGGTGGTGACGACCCGTGGCTGCAGCACCCGCTCGACCGAGCTCACCAGGCCGCGACGGTCGGTCGCGGTCGCGGTGAGGACGAGGTGGCTGGGCAGCTCGTGGTCGAAGGCGGTGACCTCCCCGCCCGCGCCGGCGACCGTCTCGACCAGGTGGGCGTGGCAGTCGCCGGGGCAGTGCGCCATCGAGACGCTCCAGCGGAGGTCGGCGGCCGGGAGCGGCCCGTCGTCGGGGTCGGTCGCCGAGCCGGAGAAGGCGATGCGGTCGCCGACCGCCCAGGTCGTGCCGGCCGCGGGCTCGTCGATGGTCACGACCGGCGGCCGGTTGCCGGCCGAGACGACCAGCGTGGCGGTGTCGGTCTCCCCGTCGGGGTCGGTCACCACCAGCCGCACCGGCACGTCGCCGTCGGTGGCGTAGGTGCGCGAGGCCGTGGCGCCGCGGGCGTCGAGCGAGCCGTCGCCGTCGAGGTCCCAGGCGTAGGACAGGGCACCGCCGTCGGGGTCGCTGGAGGTCGAGGCGTCGAGGTCGACGCGCAGCGGCAGCGCGCCCCACGGCGTCGAGGAGGTGATGCGCGCGACGGGGCGAGAGGGGTCGTAGGAGATCCGGTGCACCTTGCCGCGGCCGGGGTCGGGCGTGCCGTCCTCGTCGAACCCGATGTCGACGTAGAACAGGTCGCCGTCGACCCCGGTGAACAGGTCGACCGGGTTGGCCGCCCGCTCGACGAGCAGGGCGGGGGCGGAGGCGTCGGGGACGCCGTCGGCGCCGGCCGGCAGGTACCAGATGCAGTCGCGGGCGTAGTCGCCGAACGCCAGGGCACCTCGGTAGGGCGCGGGCCAGTCCGGGGCCTCGACGAAGGCCAGCGCGGAGATGGAGGTGGTCCCGCGCTTGCACTGCTCGCCGGGCACCACGTCGCCGTCCCGGTCGTAGGTCAGCAGGGGCCGGGTGACCGCGGAGGCGGGCAGTCCGGTGCACAGCGGCCGGTCCATCGAGGTGCGCTGCGTCCCCTCGAAGCAGGGCCACCCGAAGTTGGGCAGCCCGAGGTCGGGCAGCCCGGCGCCCTCGGGCACGCGGTCGATCTCGTCGGCCAGGGTCTCGCCGACGTCGCCGACGTACACCTCCGAGGTGCCGGGCCGGATGGCGAACCGGAACGGGTTGCGGAAGCCGTGGGCGAGCAGGCGCCGGGCGCCCGGGTCGCGGCTCCCCGCGAGCGGGTTGGCGGGCACCCCCTCCCCGGTCGCGGGGTCGACCCGGGCCACCGACCCGGCGAGTCCGGTGGGGTCCCCGGGGGTGCGCACGTCCTGGGACCGCAGCCGGCCGCCCTCGTCGACCGGGTCGCCGCAGGCGTTGCCGAGCTGGCCCCAGTCGGGCTGGTCGAAGCTCGCGCCCTCGCCGCCGGAGGCGTACAGGCGGCCCTCGTCGTCGACCTCGACCGCGCCCGCGGAGTGGCTGTGGAACTGCTGGCACCAGTCCTCGACCAGGACCCGCGGGCTGCCGGCGGTGCCGTCCGTGCCGGCGCCGAGGGTGAAGCGCACCAGTCGGCTGCTGATCTCGCACCCGACCTCGAGCGAGCGCGGGCAGGTGTCGTCGCTGGGGTTGGCGGTCGACCCCCAGGCCGGCACCGCCGCCGGGTCGTCGCCGAGCCGGTGGTTGTAGGCGTGCAGGACGTAGAACCACCCGTTGTCGGTGAAGCCCGGGTCCAGGGCCAGGCCCAGCGCACCCCGGTCGTAGAAGTTGTAGGTCTCCCGACGCAGGTCGAGCACCTCCCGCGTCCGCGGGCCGCCCGGCGCACCGAGGTCGTCGACCTCGAGCACCACCCCGTCCTTCTCCAGCACCAGCAGCCGCCCGTCGGCGGCCTGCTCGGCCGCCGTCGGCTGCTCGAGGCCGGCGACCACCACCTCGTCGCGGAAGCCGGAAGGCAGCTCGGCGGCGCCTGTGACGGGGGCGGCCACCGCCAGCGGGTGGTCGTGCCCGCCGGTCCCACCGGTCCCGCCGGTCCCGTCGTGGGCGCTCGCCGTGGCGGGCAGCAGGAGCAGGACCGCGACGGCGCTCACGGTCCGGCGCAGGACGGTTCGGTGCACGGTGACCCCCCGGGACGGCCGTCGTGTGGGGGGACGGTGAGGCACGCTAGCCCCGACCCGCTGTCCGCGTCGCCCGTTCGCAGGAGTCCGCCCGGCTGCGACGTCCGGCCTCACAGCCCCATCGCCGTGCGGGCCGCGGCCAGCACGGGCTCGGTCACCGTGCGGGCCCGCTCCTCCCCGCGGCGGTAGACGTCCGCGACGTGCGCCGGGTCGGCCGCTAGCGCGGCGTACCGCGCCTGGAGCGGCTCAAGCTCGGCCACCACGGCGTCGGTGACCGCCCGCTTGAGCGCGCCGTACGTCGTCAGGCCGGCCGCCGAGCCGCCGCACGCCTCGAGCACCTCGAGCAGGTTGGTCACGCCGGGCTTGGCCTCCCGGTCGCGGCGCACGGCGTCGGGGCCGGTGTCGCTGTCGGTGACCGCCCGGGCCACCTTGCGGCGCACCACGTCGGGCGGGTCGAGGAGCAGCACCGAGCCCGCCGGGTCGGCCGACTTCGACATCTTGCGGGTGGGGTGCGCCAGGTCCATGACCCGGGCCCGGCCTCCCGCGGCCGTGACGACCTCGGGCACCACGAACACCTCCCCGTACCGGCGGTGGAAGCGCAGCGCGAGGTCGCGGGTGAGCTCGACGTGCTGGCGCTGGTCGTCGCCGACCGGCACCACCGCGGGCCGGTAGAGCAGGATGTCGGCCGCCATCAGGGCCGGGTAGGTGAACAGCGACGTGCGCACCGAGTCGGCGCTGCCGGCCCGGCGCTTCTCGCGGTACTGCGTCATCCGGCCCAGCTCGCCGGTCGTGACGACGCACTCGAGCAGGTAGCCGAGCTGGGCGTGGGCCGGCACCCGGCTCTGCCGGAACAGGGTCGCGCGGTCCAGCCCGGCCGCGAGGAGCAGGGTGGCCATCTCGGTGGTGTGGGCGCGCAGGGCGACCGGGTCGTGCTCGGTGGTCATCGCGTGCAGGTCGGCGATGCCGTAGAAGGCGTCGTCCTGGCGCTCCCGCATCGGGTGCAGGGCGCCGAGCAGGCTGCCGAGCGTGAGGCGGCCGGACGGGGTGAGCAGGGACAGGGTGCGGGTGGTCATGGGTGGCTCCGGGGTCGAGGTCGCCCCGGGGCCCGTCGTGCCGACAACGCAGCACGGCCGCCCGAGGGCGGCCGTGTCTGGGTGAGGTGCGTCAGAGGATGGTCCGCCGGGTCAGGCGGGCCACCACGCGGTCGTCACGAGGACGGCGGTCGTCAGCACGAGCGCGATGCTCTCACGGGAGCCGGGCCGCGACCACCTCGTCCAGCACGCCGAGCGGCAGCGAGCCCGAGTCGAGGACCGCGGAGTGGAAGCGGCGCACGTCGAACGCCTCGCCCTGCCGCTCCTCGGCCGCGCGCCGGATCCGCTCGATCTCGACCCGGCCCACCATGTAGGAGCAGGCCTGGCCGGGCATCGTGATGTAGCGGTCGACCTCGGGCCGCACGACGCCCTCGGCGAGCGGCGAGTTGTCCAGCATGTACTGCACGGCCTGCTCCCGGCTCCAGCCGAGCGCGTGCAGCCCGGTGTCGACGACGAGCCGGCACGCGCGCATCGAGTCGGCGGCGTACATGCCCATCCGGTCGACGGGGGAGGTGTAGAGGCCCATCTCGTCGGCCAGCCGCTCGGTGTAGAGGCCCCAGCCCTCGGCGTAGGCCGAGTTGTGGAGGTGCTTGCGGAACTCCGGCACCGCGTCGAGCTCGGCGGCGATGGCCAGCTGCAGGTGGTGGCCCGGGATGCCCTCGTGGAAGGCCATCGCCTCCAGCTCGAAGGTGCCCCACGACGTCGGGTCGTCGACGTTGATGAAGAACGTGCCGCCCCGGCTGCCGTCGCCCGCGGGCGGGAAGTAGAACGCCTTGGCGCCGCTCGTGGTCGAGCGCACCTCGCACGGCGCCTGCGGCAGCACCTCGAACCAGTCGGGCATCGCGTCCCACGCCCGCTGCATCGCGACCTCGGACGCGGTCACCAGCTGCTCGCCCTCGGTGAAGTGCAGGGCGGGGTCGGTGCGCATGGCCTCGAAGATCTGCGCCAGGTCGTCGGTGCCGACGACGTCGGGCCCGAGCGAGCGGTACTCCTCGGCCAGCTTGGCCACCGTGGCCAGGCCGAGGTCGTGGATCTCCTGCGCGGTCTTGTCGGTGGTCGTGTAGTAGCGCAGCAGTGCGGCGTACGTCGCCTCGCCGTCGGGCAGCGCGGCCAGGCCGCACCGGTCGTCGGGCCGGGCGTGGGGGAGCACCTCGTCGCGGAGCACGTCGCGGAACGCGGCCATCGCCGGCCGCAGCTCGTCGGCGACCACGGCGGTGACCGCCGCGCGGAAGGACTCGGCGTCGACCTCGGCGGGGGCGGCGGGGAGCGCGGCCAGCACCGGGTCGTCGGCCACGTCGGTCCCGAGGATCGCGTCGAGCTGGGCCACGGTGTCGGTCACCGCGAACGCCGCGGGGGTGCGGCCCGACGCCACGCCCTCCCGCAGCCGGTCGGCCTCCTCGCCGTAGGCCCGGGCGACGCCGTGCAGCTTCTCGAGCAGCGCCTGGGCCACGGTGGCGTCGGGCAGCGCGAACATGCCCACGAGGATCGGCACCATCGCCTGCGAGCCGAAGATCGGGTTGGCGCCGGTCAGCTCGGCCAGCCGCGCCTCGAGCCGGTCGGCGGTCGAGGTGGCCGTCTGCAGGAGCACGGCCCGGGTGGTGCGCTGCTGGGCGTCGAGCGCGCCGGGGTCGATCGACTCCGCGTCGGCGGCGAAGGTGCGCAGCGCCTCGACCTGCCGGTCCTCCGCAGCCCGGGAGAGGTCCTCGTAGAACGCGGCGTAGCGGTAGAGGCCGAGCAGGTGGGCCTCGGTGGGGTTGGTCTCGAGGTAGTAGTCCCAGAAGGCCGACGCCAGCGTCGTGAGGTCCTCGCTGGCGGTCTGGCTGGGGTCGGTGATCCCGGTCTCGCTCATGCCTCACGACCCTAGACCCGGCCTCGGACAGTGGTCCCGGGACAGGCGCCAGGGCGCCTTCCTCGACCACAGCGCGGCCCGGGCCGGACGGTGGTCGAGGAGGGCCGCCAGGCCCGTCTCGAGACCACGCAGCCGCTCAGGGCGGGTAGTCGCCGTACATCCCCGGCAGCGGGGAGAAGACGACCAGCCAGCCGACCCAGCCGACCTGGCCGAGGACCCCGAGCACGACCCACAGCGCCGTGCGCGCCCGCCACCAGCGCGGCTCGGGCCGGTGCACCCCGACGAGCACGACGGCCAGCGGGAAGAGCGGCAGCAGGTAGCGGAAGATGCTGGTGTGGCCGTCGACGACGGCCAGGAGGTAGAGCGCGTACGCCGCCGACCAGACCCGCAGGCGCAGGTCGAGCCCCGCGCCCAGCCGGGGCACCAGCAGGGCCAGCGCGAGCAGGAGCGGGACGGCGATGCCGAGCGCGGGCAGCACGTAGATCCGGTCGTGGGTGTCGAGTGCCGCGCGCACGGTGCGCTCCCACGGCTCCAGGAACCGGATCTGGTCCTCGCCGCGCCAGGCGGTCATGGTGGCGGGGTAGGCGTCGCGGCGGCCCGTGCCGACGGCGGCCACCGCGGTCCACAGCAGGCCCGACAGGCCGGTCAGGCCGAGGGCGGCGACCATGCCGACCCGCTCGGCGGTGCCGATCGGACGCTCCTCGCGCTGCCGCCACCGCATCCCCAGGGCCACGACCACGACCACCACGAGCGGGAGCGCGATGGGCCGGGTCAGCCCCAGCGCGAGTGCGGTGGCGCCGGTGGCCCACCAGCCCCAGGTGCGCTCGCGCACCAGGAACCACAAGAACGTGACCAGCAGCAGCATCGAGGACGACTCGGTGTAGGCCATCTGCAGCACCGGCGCGACGGGCCACGCCGCCCACACCGCCACCGCGGCCAGCGCCATCGCCTCCGCGCCCGGCCGGCGGGGGAGGGTGTCGACGAGCAGGCGCGCCATCACCATCGCCGCGCCGAGGCCGGCCAGCACGGCCAGCAGCGGCGCGACGGTGCCGAAGCCGGCGCCGGTCAGCGCCATGACCAGCCGGACGGCGTACGGGTAGACGGGGTAGAACGCCCACGGGTTCTGCTCGACCCGGCCGGTGTCGGGGCTGACCGGCAGGGAGTCGGGGTAGCCGTCCTCGGCGATCCGCTGGTACCAGACGGCGTCCCAGTTCAGGGCCAGGTCGATGTCGCCCTCGGCCGGCCCCTGCACGCCGGGGTAGAAGCCCGCGCCGTCGGCCGCGCGGCTCATCAGGACCGCGGTCACCACCCGCAGCACGAGGTAGACCGCGCCGGCCCGCACCCACAGCGGCAGCCCGGACACCGCCGCCCACGGCCCACCGCCGCGGCGCAGGTCGAGGTCGCGCGGGGCTCGCGACGTGGGAGGGGCGGTCATGTGGCTAGTGTCGCAAGGTGCCCTCGTGCCCCGGTCCGGCGTCCGTCGTCTTCGACGAGCGCCTCACCTCCTACGACTTCGGGCCCACCCACCCGATGTCGCCGGTGCGGGTCGACCTCACGATGCGCCTGGCCCGCGCCCTCGGGGTCGTCGGCGAGCGGCTCGAGGTCGTGACGGCCCGCCCGGCGTCGTACGACGAGCTGCGGGCCGTGCACACCGCCGACCTGCTCGCCGCGGTCGCCGCCGGGCGCCCGGACGAGCGCCACGGCCTCGGCACGCCCGACGACCCGGTCTTCGCCGGCATGCACGAGGCGGCCGCGCTCGTGGCCGGCGCCACGGTCGAGGCGTGCCGCCAGGTGTGGTCCGGCGAGCGGCGGCACAGCGCCAACGTCGCCGGCGGGCTGCACCACGCGATGGCCGACCGGGCCAGCGGCTTCTGCGTCTACAACGACGCCGCCGTCGGCATCGCCCAGCTGCTGGCGATGGGCGCCGAGCGGGTCGCCTACGTCGACGTCGACGCCCACCACGGCGACGGCGTCGAGGCGGCGTTCCGCGACGACCCCCGGGTGCTGACGATCTCGCTGCACGAGTCGGGGCAGTTCCTCTTCCCCGGCACCGGGTCCTCCGACGACGTCGGTGGCCCCGGCGCCGAGGGCTTCGCGGTCAACGTGCCGCTCCCGCCCCGCACCGGCGACGCCGGGTGGCTGCGCGCCTTCCACGCCGTCGTGCCCGAGCTGCTGCGCGAGGTCCGGCCGCAGGTGCTCGTGACCCAGCACGGCTGCGACTCCCACCGCGACGACCCGCTGGCCGACCTCGCGCTCAGCGTCGACGCCCAGCGCGCGGCCGCGGTCGCGCTGCACGACCTGGCCCACGAGGTGTGCGACGGACGGTGGGTCGCCCTCGGCGGCGGTGGGTACGCCGTGACCACGGTCGTCCCCCGTGCCTGGACCCACCTGCTCGCGACCGTGGCGGGCCGGCCCCTCGACGTCGCGACCCCGCTGCCGGAGGCCTGGCGGGCGCGGGTCGAGGAGCTGATCGGCGAGCCCGGGCCGGAGCGGATGGGTGACCGGGAGCCCGGTGACGAGCCCGGTTTCACCCCCTGGGACCAGGGCTACGACCCCGCCGACGACCTCGACCGGGCCGTCCACGCGACCCGTGCAGCGGTCTTCCCGTACCACGGGCTCGATCCCCAGGCTTGGTAGGCTCGCCGGGACTCACAAGTTCCATCCGGCAAATCCTTCCCCACCAGTCACACCAAGCCCTATTGTCTGCTTCGTCGCGCCCGTGTCATCACCGGTGGGGAAGCCGGTGGCGGACGCAGAGAAAGCTGGTGCCCCATGTCGAGCTCGTCCGGAGGCTTGTCCGACCCCAAGTTCCTCACCATCGCCGAGGTCGCCGCGATCATGCGCGTCTCGAAGATGACCGTGTACCGCCTGGTGCACGGTGGTGACCTCCCCGCCGTGCGCGTGGGGCGGTCGTTCCGCGTCTCGGAGGAGGACGTGGACGAGTACCTGCGCAAGAGCTTCTACTCGGCCGGCTGACGCGTCGACCGGTCGCCCGGACGACGGGCGGCCGGTCCCCGTCGACCGTCCCGCGGGCGTCCTCGCGCGCCCCGGGTCGGTCGCCGGCGTCCGGGACCCCCACGCGTCGCCGTACGACGTGCGGCGCTCCGCGCGGCGGTCCTGTGACGGACGCGATTCCGTACCCGCTGCGGGTGCCGGTTAGGCTTGCCGTCTGCCCGGGTCCCCGGGTGGTCGTTGCACGTTCGAGAGTTGGGTTCCGTGGGTTCCGTCATCAAGAAGCGCCGCAAGCGCATGGCCAAGAAGAAGCACCGCAAGCTGCTGAAGAAGACGCGCGTGCAGCGTCGCAAGCTCGGCAAGTAGCGCCGCTCCTTCGCCATGTCCGGGGGCGGCGGCAAGGTCGTGCTGGTCACCGGGGTCTCCCGTGACCTCGGTCGCCGCTGCGCCCGCGCGATCGCCGAGGACCCCTCGGTGCGCCGCGTCATCGGCGTCGACGTCGTGCCGCCCCGCGGTGACGTCGGCGGCGTGTCGTTCGTGCGCGCCGACATCCGCAACCCGGTCATCGCGAAGATCATCGCCAAGGAGGACGTCGACACCGTCGTCCACATGAGCGTCATCGCGACCCCCGGCACCGCCGGGGGTCGGAGCACGATGAAGGAGCTCAACGTCATCGGGACGATGCAGCTCCTCGCCGCCTGCCAGAAGGCGCCCAGCGTGCGCGACCTGGTCGTGAAGTCGACGACCACCGTGTACGGCGCCAGCAACCGCGACCCGGCGATGTTCACCGAGGGCATGGAGCCGCGCCGCGCCCCGCGCGCCGGCTACGCCAAGGACGTCGCCGAGATCGAGGGCTACGTGCGCGGCTTCGCCCGTCGGCGCACCGACGTCCGGGTGACGATGCTGCGCTGCGCCAACGTCATTGGGCCCCACGTGGTCAGCCCGATCACCTCCTACTTCCGGCTCCCGGTGGTCCCGACCGTGCTCGGCTACGACGCCCGGATGCAGTTCCTGCACGAGGACGACCTGCAGGCCGTCCTCCAGCACGCCGTCTCCACCGACGTCGCCGGCACCTTCAACGTCGCCGGCGACGGCGTCCTGATGCTGAGCCAGGCCGTGCGCCGCCTCCAGCGCCCGGCCGTCCCGCTGCCCGGCTTCGCCGTCGGCTCGCTCGGCTCGGCCCTGCGCTCGGCGCGGGTGGCCGACTTCTCGCCCGAGCAGCAGTCGTTCCTCACCTACGGCCGCGGCGTCGACACCACCGCGATGCACGAGGTCCTCGGCTTCCGTCCGCGCTACACGACCGCCGAGGCCTTCGCCGACTTCGCCTCCGGCCTGCCCCCGACCGGCGGGCGCGCCGAGCGCGCCCTGGCCGGCGTCGCCGAGCGGCTGCCCAGCACGCCGGCGTACGCCGCCCCCTCGGCCCTGCCCGGCGCGCCCGGCGCCGTGGGTGGCGACGACAGCACGGTGCTCAGCCTCGCCGCGGCGCGCACCCCCGCCCGGTCCGCACGCGCGCACCGCGGCCAGGGGGGTGGTCGCCGTGGGTGACGCCGAGATCATCCCGATCGGCACCCGGGGCAAGCCCGGGCGCGGCACCGGCAAGGCCCCCTCGTCGGCGGCCCGCGGCCTCGCGGCCGGCGGCCGGTCAGCCGAGCCCACCGACCCGCCGACCGACCCGCCGGTCGACCCGCCGGCCGACGAGGCCATCCCGCCGGCCGCACCTGGCGAGCCAGGCGCGCCCGAGGCCCCCGTCGAGGTGGACGTCGAGGTGGAGGTCGAGGAGACCGCGGTCGTCGCCGCGGGCACGTCCTCCGTCGCCGCCCGCGAGCGCCACCCGCTGGCCGGCATCCCGGTCTCGGCCTGGCTCTCGGCGTTCCAGCAGGCCGCGGTCGAGGTCTTCGGCGAGCACTGGGAGCCTCGGCTGGCCCAGTTCCTGGCCTTCCTGCGCCGGCGGGTCACCGGCGACTACGTCGTCGACGAGTACGGCTTCGACGCCGAGATCACCCAGTCCTTCTTCATGGCGGCGCTGCGGCCCATCGCCCAGCAGTGGTTCCGCATCGAGCTGCGCGGCGTCGACAACATCCCGACCGACGGCGGCGCGCTGGTCGTGTCCAACCACTCCGGCACGATCCCGGTCGACGGCCTGATGACGATGGTCTCGATCCACGACGCCACCGGACGCCACCTGCGCCCGCTCGGGGCCGACCTCGTGTTCCGGATGCCGGTGGTCTCCTCCCTCGCCCGCAAGAGCGGCGCCACCCTCGCCTGCAGCGAGGACGCCGAGCGGATGCTGCGCGACGGCGAGCTCGTCGGGGTATGGCCCGAGGGGTTCAAGGGCATCGGCAAGCCCTACTCACAGCGCTACAAGCTGCAGCGCTTCGGCCGCGGCGGCTTCGTCTCCGCCGCCCTGCGCACCGGTGTGCCGATCGTGCCGCTCGCGGTCGTCGGCGCCGAGGAGATCTACCCCCTCGTCGGCAACATCCCCGCGCTCGCCCGGCTGCTCGGCGTCCCCTACATCCCGATCACGCCGCTGTTCCCGCTGCTCGGCCCGCTCGGCCTGGTGCCGCTGCCGTCCAAGTGGCTGCTGGAGTTCGGCGAGCCCATCCGCACCGACGAGTACGACGACGGCGCGGCCGACGACCCGATGCTCGTCTTCGACGTCACCGACCAGGTGCGCGAGACCATCCAGCAGACGCTCTACTCGCTGCTGGTGCAGCGGGAGTCCGTCTTCCGCTGACCCGTCCGCCGGGGGTGGGACACCGACCGTCCGAGCGCCGCCGACGGTCGCCAGGTCACCGCGAGCCCCGGCCGGAGCCGGCTCGCACCGTGCTGCCCAGGCTAGGGCTGGCCGGAGCCGCCGAGCAGCTTGTCGACGGTGCCGAGCGTGTCGTCGAGCAGGCCGCCGAGCGGGTTCTTGACCCCGGTGACGATGTCGCCGAGCGGGTCCTTGGTCGACGGCCGCGGAGCCTCGGGGGCGCGCGGAGGCGTCGGGAGGGTCGGGGTCTGCGGGGTCTCGGGCGTCTTCGACGGGGCGGTGGGCGCCGGGGCGGGGTCGCTGCCGGCGGTGGCGCCGCTGCGGCCCTTGGCCGGCGCGGAGCCGCCGGGGCGCTGGGTCGGGGTGGCGGCGCGCGGGGCGTCGGCCTCGACCTCGTCGAGCAGCGGCCCGAGGGCCGCGGTCTCGACGAGCTCGTCGAGGAGCGGGAGGGTGCTGCAGCTCGGGCAGGCGTCGTAGGCGCGCTGGGTGATGCGGTCGATGACCTGGGTCGCCTCGACCAGTGAACCGCGCACGTCGACGGGGACGAGACCCTCGAGCGCCTGCAGCGACTCCAGGCTCTGTGCGGTGAAGGAGCGCAGCTCCTGGAGCGAGGACTCGCGGCCGGTCACGGCGAAGTCGCTGATCAGCAGGTCGCTGGCCTCCTCGGCCTGGGCCGTGAAGTCGGCCAGCGTCTCGGCGATGACGGCCGGGTCCTGCTCACCGGAGCGGCTGAGCTCGTCGACCTCGTCGAGGCGCCCGGCGGCGTTGTCGAGCAGGGTGGCGCCCTTGCCCTCGGGGTCGCGCACCGCCGTGACGTGCACCTGCTCCAGGGCCCGCTTGAGGGGGTAGAGGGTGTCACCGGGCAGGGCCGACTGGGCCGCGACCGACATCGAGGTCGAGGCGCTGACCAGGGCGAAGCCGCCGACCAGGGCAGCGACGCGGCGCTCGCGTCGGCGCGTGCGGGTCGAGGTGGTGGTGCGCGCGGTGGCGGCGGGGACGGGCGTCGGCTCGGCTGCGACCAGCTCGGTCTCCGCGGCCAGCAGCAGCCGGCTGCGCAGGTCGGAGACGAACGCGGGCCGCGCCTCGGGGGCCGGGGCGCTGCGCAGCGCGGCGACCAGCTCCAGCATGCGGGCGGTCTCGAGGTCCTGGGCCTCCCCGGCGGCGCGCGTCGAGGAGCCCTCGAGCAGCGAGCTGAAGCGCTCGGCGCGGCGTCGCGCGAACACGGGGTTCATCGGGTCCGTCCTGGGGATGCGGGGGCGGCTGTCAGCGACTCCAACGAGGCCGGTGCGGCCGGGGTTACGGCCGGGGCGCGGGTGATGTGGACGAGAGGGGTGAGGTGCGTCATCGATCGCGGATCCCCTCGGGCATCAGCTTGGCCAGGTTGCGCACCCCGCGCAGCTGCAGCTGCTTGACGGCGCCGTCGCTGCGCCCGAGGGCGGCCGCGGTCTCGGCGATGCTCATGTCCTGCAGGAAGCGCATGACGAGGCAGTCGCGCTGCTCGTCGGGCAGCTGGGTGAGGGCCTCGAGCAGCAGCTCGTGGGTGATGCCGGCCAGCACGACCGACTCGGGGCCCTCGGTCGTGTCGTCGTGCGCCCCCATGTCCTCGGTCGTGGTCTCGAGGCGGGTGCGGCCGGCCTTGAAGTGGTCGACGGCGAGGTTGCGCGCGATGGTCATCAGCCAGGCGCCGAAGTCCTTGCCCTGCCAGCGGAACGACGTCATGTTGCGCAGCGCGCGGAAGAACGTCTCCGAGGTGAGGTCCTCGGCGAGCGCGGCCGACCGGGTGCGGTAGAAGAGGAAGCGGTAGACCGAGGGCTGGTAGTGGTCGTAGAGCTGGCCGAACGCCTCGGCGTCACCGCCGCGGGCCAGCTCGACCAGCGCGATCAGCCGCGTGCGGTCGGTCTCGGACTCCTCCGAGGAGGTGGCCAGGCCGGCGTCGCCGTAGCGGCCGCCCGGCTCGGGGCCCGGCCCGACGTCGTACCCCTCGGAGACGGCCTCGGTGAGCAGCATCCCGGTCCCGGCCCCGCCGGCGACCGCCGGGACGGGCTGGAGGGCGCGCAGGACGGCGGCGCGCAGGGACTCGAGCCCGCGCGTGACGTCCGGCCTCGACCGAGGCATGTGCCCTCCCAGGACGGGCTCCCTCCAGAGCCCTTCTGGCGAGGGTAGATCAGCGGCAGCACACCCGTACACCAAAGCGGGCAGCCGAGGGGTCTGGACCACGAGGTGATCTGCGTCACGTGGCCGGGGCCGTCGGCGACGGGTCAGCGGCGACCGCGCAGGGCGATGCCGGCCGCGACGGCACCGGTGACCGCGCCGGCCACCCCGCCGACGACCACGCCGGCGCGCGCGGCCTTGCGGCCGGTGCGGTAGTCGCGGACCCGCCAGCCGTGCTCGCGGGCGTGGGCCCGCAGGCGGGCGTCGGGGTTGATGGCCACGGGGTGGCCCACCAGGCCCAGCATCGGCAGGTCGTTGACCGAGTCGGAGTACGCCGAGCAGCGGGCCAGGTCGAGGCCCTCGCGCACCGCGAGGGCCTTGATGGCCTCGGCCTTGGCGGGCCCGTGGAGGAGGTCGCCGA
The DNA here is from genome assembly GCF_006346315.1 of Nocardioides litoris. Classification (GTDB taxonomy): domain Bacteria; phylum Actinomycetota; class Actinomycetes; order Propionibacteriales; family Nocardioidaceae; genus Nocardioides; species Nocardioides litoris. The sequence goes on from NZ_VDMR01000006.1 coordinate 178,912, forward strand.
CGAGCTGTCCGGTGTAGACGCCGTCGACGTGCTCGGAGACCGTGCCCATGGCCCCGGTCAGCCCGAGCCGCCGCGCGATGATCTGGGCGATCTCGATGGGGGCGGCGGTGACCAGCCAGACCCGCTGCCCCTGGTCGAGGTGCAGCTGGGCGAGCGCGCGGGTGCCGGGCCAGATGCGGTGGGCCATCACCTCGTCGAAGATCTCCTCGCCGAGCTCCTCCAGCTCGGCGACGGTGTGGCCGGCGATGAACCCGAGCGCGGAGTTGCGGGTCTCGGCGATGTGGTCGGGGTCCTCGACCCCGACGACGCGGAAGTAGAGCTGCATCCACATCGCGCCGAGGATGTCCTTGGTCGTGAAGAACTTGCGCCGGTGCAGCCCCTTGGCGAGGTGGAAGATGCTCGCGCCCTGCATCACGGTGTTGTCGACGTCGAAGAACGCCGCGGCCGCCGGGTCGCCCGGGGCCTCCAGCGCGGACTCGACCTCGGTCGCCGCGGCCGCCGCCTCGCCGGCCAGGACGGAGCGCTGCCGCAGGTCGAGCGGTCGACGCTGCTTCTCGGCGGGGGCCACGGGGCCACTGTAGGAGCAAGCCCACCCCGTCAGGTGACCCTCCGCGCCGGCCCGTCGTCCACGACGGGTCGACGGCGACGGCGGCTCGTAGACTGCCGCGCATGCCTGGCGCCCCCACCCCCGACCGAGCGGCCGGCCCCGTGGGCCTCCCGGGCCCGGCCGCGCTGGTCACGAGCGCCGCGGCCGAGCACCCCGACAAGCTCGCGATCGTCGAGGCCGGCGGCCGCAGCCTGACCTGGGCCGCCCTCGACGACGAGGTGGCGCGCGTGGCGACCGGGCTCGGGGCGGCCGGCGTCCTGGCCGGCTACCGGGTCGTGCTCGTGCTCGGCAACCGCCTCGAGTTCGTCACGACCTACCTCGGCACCCTGCGCGCCCAGGCGGTCGCCGTCCCGCTCAACCCCGTGTCCAGCGCCCGCGAGGTGGCCCGTGTCCTCGCCGACTGCGGTGCCCGGGTCGTCGTCGCCGACGTCGACACGGTGACCCTCGTGCGCGAGGCCGTCGCCGGTGTCGACGCCGCGCTCGCCGGCGCGCCCGGCACCCTCGACGACGACTTCCCGGCCGAGGTCCGCGACCGGCTCGTCCGCCCGCGGGTCGTGGTGGTCGGGGCGACGCTGCAGCCGGGGGAGCGGTCCTACGACCACCTGCGCGCCGACACGGCCCGCCCGGCGCCGCCGCTGCAGGACCCCGAGCGGGTCGCGGCCCTGCTCTACACCAGCGGGACGACGGGGCTGCCGCGCGCGGCCATGATCAGCCATCGTGCGCTCGCCGCCAACATCGAGCAGGTCGCCGAGGTCGAGCCGCCGATGGTCCACGGCGACGACGTGGTGCTGGGGGTGCTCCCCCTCTTCCACGTCTACGGGCTCAACGCGGTCCTCGGCACGGTGCTGCGCAGCCGGGCCAAGCTGGTCCTGGCCGAGCGCTTCGACCCCCAGGGCACCCTCGACCTCGTCGACGACGAGGCCTGCAGCGTGCTCCCGGTCGCGCCGGCCGTGTTCGCCCACTGGCGCGAGGTCGACCTCGACGGCCGGCTCGGACCGGTCCGGCTCGTGCTGTCGGGCTCCGCGCCCGTCGGCCCCGAGGTCACCGCCGCGTTCACCGCCCGCACCGGGGTGCCCGTCCACCAGGGCTACGGCCTGACGGAGGCGGCCCCCGTCGTCACCAGCACCCTCTGCTCCGCCGACCCGGCGCCCGGCAGCGTGGGCGCGCCCCTCGACGGGATCGAGCTGCGCCTGGTCGAGGAGACCGGACGGGTCGTGCCCCACGGGTCCGACGACCCCGGCGAGATCCAGCTGCGCGGCCCCAACCTGTTCAGCGGCTACTGGCCCGACGGGGCCGACGGTCCCGACGCCGAGGGCTGGTGGTCCACCGGCGACGTCGGGTTCGTCGACGCCTCCGGCGACGTCTTCCTGGTCGACCGGGTCAAGGAGCTGGTCATCGTCTCGGGCTTCAACGTCTACCCGGTCGAGGTCGAGCGGGTCGCGGCCGAGGTCGAGGGCGTCGCCGACGTCGCGGTGATCGGGGTGCCCGACGAGGAGACCGGCGAGGCCGTCGTCGCCTACGTCGTGGCGCCCGGGCGGGGCGTGGAGGCCACCGCCGAGGCGGTCCGGGCCGCGTGCGAGCGGTCCCTGGCGCGGTTCAAGGTGCCCGCGCGCATCGAGGTCGTCACGACCCTGCCGCACGGCACCACCGGCAAGGTGCAGAAGGGCCGGCTGCGCGGCCTTGAGCGCCGCCGCGCCCTGGGGCTGCTGGAGTGAGCGCGCGCGTCACGCTCTACTCCCGCGCGGGCTGCCACCTGTGCGAGGAGGCCGAGGCCGTGGTCGCCCGGGTCTGCGCCGACCTGGGGGAGGAGTACGCCGTGGTCGACGTCGACGGAGACCCCGAGCTGCAGCGCCGGTTCACCGACGAGGTCCCGGTGACCTTCGTCGACGGTCGCCAGCACGACTTCTGGCGGGTCGACGAGGCCCGCCTGCGCACCGCGCTGGCCTGAGCACGACGTCACTCCCCGGACCTGTCGCCGACACCCTCCGCGCAAGTCCCCGGGGACGTGTGCTAGGTCTCGCCGCCGGATTTTGTTCCCCCGTTCACAAAGTCCTACGGTGAACGGGTCGGTCCACCCCTTCCGGACCGTCTAGGAAGCAGAGCGGTGACCGCACGCAGCAGCAGCGAGAGCGCCCGGGAGATCCCAGAGGCGACGGTCGCGCGGCTGCCCGTCTACCTGCGGGCGCTGACGACCCTGGCCGACGACGGCACCCGCACCTGCTCCAGCGAGGAGCTGGCCCTGGCGGCCGGCGTCAACTCCGCCAAGCTCCGCAAGGACCTGTCCTACCTCGGCAGCTACGGCACCCGCGGCGTCGGGTACGACGTCGACTACCTGCGCTACCAGATCGCCCGCGAGATCGGCGTCACGCAGGACTGGCCCGTCGTCATCGTCGGCATCGGCAACCTCGGCCACGCCCTGGCCAACTACTCCGGCTTCCGCAGCCGCGGCTTCCGGGTCGTGGCCCTGCTCGACGCCGACGACACCCGCCACGGCGAGGTCGTCGCGGGCGTCGACGTACGACCGTTCGGCGACCTCGAGGAGATCGTCGCGACCCACGGCGTGGCCATCGGCGTCATCGCGACGCCCGCCCACGCCGCGCAGGACGTGGCCGACCGGATGGTCGGCTGCGGCATCACCAGCATCTTGAACTTCGCTCCCGGCGTGCTCGCCGTGCCCGAGGGCGTCGACGTCCGCAAGGTCGACCTGTCGATCGAGCTCCAGATCCTGGCCTACCACCAGCAGCGCAAGGCCGCGCTGTGACCGATCCCGTGACCAGTCCCGTGACCAGTCCCGTGACCAGTCCCGTGACCAGTCCCGTGACCAGTCCCGTGACCAGTCCCGTGACCAGTCCCGTGACCAGTCCCGTGACCAGTCCCGTGACCAGTCCCGTGACCAGTCCCGTGACCAGTCCCGTGACCAGTCCCGTGACCAGTCCCGTGACCAGTCCCGTGACCAGTCCCGTGACCAGTCCCGTGACCAGTCCCGTGACCAGTCCCGTGACCAGTCCCGTGACCAGTCCTGTGAGCCCGACGAGCGTGAGGAGCAACCCGTGAGCGTGCTGGTCGTCGGCATCTCCCACAACTCAGCCCCCGTGTCCGTGCTGGAGCGGGTGGCCCTGGACGCCCCGGGCGTGCAGAAGCTGCTCACCGACGCGGCCACCTGCGAGCACGTCACCGAGGCCGCGGTGGTCTCCACGTGCAACCGCGTCGAGGTGTACGCCGAGGTCGACCGCTTCCACGGCAGCGTGGAGTCCCTCTCGCGCCTGCTCGTCGAGCGCACCGGCGAGTCCGCCGAGTCGATGGTGCCCCACCTCTACGTCCACTACGACGACGGCGCGGTGGCCCACCTGTTCCGGGTGGCTGCCGGCCTCGACTCGATGGCCGTCGGCGAGGGCCAGATCCTCGGCCAGGCACGCGACGCGCTGCGCCTCGGCCAGGAGGTCGGCAGCGTCGGCCCCGCCCTGAACTCGCTGTTCCAGCAGGCCCTGCGCGTGGGCAAGCGCGCCCGCGCCGAGACCGGCATCGACCGCGTCGCCCCGACCCTGGTCACCGCCGGGCTCGACCGCGCCGACGCGTCCTCGACCACCGGCGAGGCCGTCCGCGGCAAGTACGTCGTCGTGGTCGGCGCCGGCGCGATGGCCGGCCTGGCCACCGCCACCGTCAGCCGGCTCGGCGCCGCCCACATCAGCGTGGTCAACCGCTCGCCGGAGCGCGCCCGCCGGCTCGCGACCGAGCACGGCGGCGTCGCCGTGGCCCTGGCCGACCTGGCCGACGAGCTGACCCGCGCCGACGTCGTGATCACCTGCACCGGGGCGACCGGGGTGCTCATCACCCGCGACATGGTCGCCCGGGCCCGCGAGGGCCTCGACCGTCCGCTCGCGCTGGTCGACGTGGCCCTGCCCCACGACGTCGAGCCCAGCGTCGGCGAGCTGCCGGGGGTCACCCTGACCGGCCTGGCCGAGCTCGCCGGCACCCTCGCGGGCAGCGACGCCGGCCGCGAGGTCGCCGAGGTGCGCCGCATCGTCAGCGAGGAGGTCACCGCCTTCCTCGCCGCCCGTCGCCAGGCCAGCGTCACCCCGACCGTGGTCGCGCTGCGCTCGATGGCCACGTCGGTCGTCGACGCCGAGATGGCCCGCCTCGAGGCGCGGCTGCCGGGCCTCGACGACCACGCCCGCGCCGAGGTGCGCCACGCCGTGCGCCGCGTCGCCGACAAGCTGCTGCACGAGCCGACGGTGCGCGTGAAGGCCCTGGCCAACGAGCAGGGCGCGGTGTCCTACGAGCGCGCGCTCGCCGAGCTGTTCGCGCTCGACCCCGAGGCCGTCGAGGCCGTCACCCGGCCCTCCGCGGTGGGGGAGGCCCCCGCCCCGTGAGCCCCACCCCTGCCCCCGTGCGCATCGGCACCCGCCGCAGCCTGCTGGCCACGACCCAGGCCGGCCACGTCGCCGACCTCGTGCGCAGCCGGCTCGGCCGCGAGGTCGAGCTGGTCGAGATCACCACCGACGGCGACCGCACCCAGGCCCAGGGCACCCCGCTGTCCACCCTGCCGGCCAGCAGCACCGGCGTGTTCGTCGGAGCGCTGCGCGAGGCGCTGCGCGACGGTCGCGTCGACGTGGCCGTCCACTCGCTCAAGGACCTGCCGACCCAGCCGGAGGACGACCTGGTCGTGGCCGCGATCCCGACCCGCGAGGACCCCCGCGACGTCGTGGTCGCCCGCGACGGCCTCACCCTCGGCGAGCTCCCCGTCGGCTCCCGGGTCGGCACGGGCTCGCCCCGCCGGGTCGCCCAGCTGCACGCCCTCGGCCTCGGTTTGGAGGTCGTCGGCGTCCGTGGCAACGTCGACTCCCGGATCGGCAAGGTGCGTGACGGCCAGCTCGACGGCGTCGTCCTCGCCCGCGCCGGTCTCGCCCGCATCGACCGCCTGGCCGACGCCACGGAGGTGCTCGACCCCTTGCAGATGCTGCCCGCCCCCGGCCAGGGTGCGCTCGCCGTGGAGTGCCGCGCCGACGACGCCCTCGCCGCCGAGCTCCGCACCCTCGACCACGCCCCCTCGCGCGCCGCGGTCGAGGCCGAGCGGGCCGTGCTCGCCACCCTCGAGGGCGGCTGCTCGGCCGCCATCGGCGCCCTCGCCGAGGTCGTCGAGGGCGAGGAGGGCGAGGAGCTGTGGGTGCGCGCCATCGCCCTGTCGCCCGACGGCGGCCTCTCGGTCCGCATGTCGGCCTCCGGCGCGCTCGACGACCCGGCCGGCCTCGGCGCCCGCCTGGCCGCCGAGATGCTCGCCGACGGGGCCGCCGAGCTCGACCCGCCCGGCGACGTACCGCCGCCCGTCACGCCCTAGACCCAGCACGACCAGCACGACCAGCACGACCCGCCAGTCCCACGCACGACACCACCACGTCAGCAGAGGTGCCCAGCATGACCCGAGCCAAGACCCCCGCCACCGCCGCGCGGGCCTCCGAGACCGTCGCCGACCGGATCGCCCGGTCGTGGGTCTCCTTCGTCGGCAGCGGGCCCGGTGACCCCGACCTGCTGACCGTGCGCGCCGTCGACCTGCTCCGCCAGGCCGACGTCGTGGTGACCGAGACCCCCGACCACGCCGCGCTGGTGCGCACCGTGCTCGGCCTGCCCACGCCCGCCGAGCCGGTCGAGCCCGCCGAGGGCGAGGCCGAGGTCGAGGTCGAGCAGGTCGGACCCGAGCTCGTCGACGGTGGCTTCGGCGACGACGGTCAGCCGCTGACCCACGCCGCGCGGGCCAAGGTCGTCGTCAAGCAGGCCAAGCGTGGCCTGCGCGTCGTCCGGCTGCTGGCCGGCGACCCGTTCCTCTACGCCTCGGGCCCCGAGGAGGCGCAGGCCTGCGCCAAGGCGGGCGTCGGCTTCGAGATCGTCCCCGGCGTCTCCTCGGTCGCCGCGGTCCCGGCGTACGCCGGCATCCCGCTGACCACCAAGGACCACCGCGAGGTGGCCGTCGTCAGCTGCGGCGACAACGCCGCCACCCGCACCGACTGGACGCCGTACGCCGACGGCCGCACCCTCGTGCTGCTCTCGGCCGTCGGCCAGATCGGCGACATCGCCGCCGCCCTCGTCGCGGCCGGCCGCTCGCCGGAGACCCCGATCGCGCTGACCCGCGTCGGCACCACGACCGAGCAGACCACCCTGACCTCGACGCTGGCGACCGTGGCCGCCGACGTGCGCGCCGCCCGCGTGGCCCCGCCCGCCGTCGTGGTGGTCGGCGACGTGGTCGACCTGCGCGGCACGCTGTCGTGGTTCGAGACCAAGCCGCTGTTCGGCTGGCGGGTGCTGGTGCCCCGCACCAAGGACCAGGCGGCCTCGCTGTCCTCCGGCCTGCGCGGCCACGGCGCGGTGCCCGAGGAGGTGCCGACCATCTCGGTCGAGCCGCCCCGCAACCCGCTGCAGATGGACAAGGCCGTCCGCGGCCTCGTCGAGGGCCGCTACGAGTGGATCGCCTTCACCTCGGTCAACGCGGTCAAGGCGGTGCGGGAGAAGTTCGAGGAGTACGGCCTCGATGCCCGCGCCTTCTCCGGCCTCAAGATCGCTGCGGTCGGCGACAAGACCGCCGCCGCCATCGCCGCTTGGGGCCTGCGCGCCGACCTCGTGCCGTCGGGCGAGCAGTCCGCCGCCGGCCTGCTCGAGGACTGGCCCGAGTACGACGAGGTCCTCGACCCGATCAACCGGGTCTTCCTGCCCCGCGCCGACATCGCCACCGAGACCCTCGTGGCCGGCCTGGTCGAGCTGGGCTGGGAGTGCGACGACGTGACGGCCTACCGGACCGTGCGCGCCACCCCGCCGCCCGCGCCGGTGCGCGACGCGATCAAGTCGGGCAAGTTCGACGCGGTCGTCTTCACCTCCTCCTCCACGGTGCGCAACCTCGTCGGCATCGCCGGCAAGCCGCACCCCTCGACGGTCATCGCGGTCATCGGCCCCGCCACTGCCAAGACCGCCGAGGAGCACGGCCTGCGGGTCGACGTGATGGCCCCCAAGCCCGACGTCGACGAGCTGGTCGGCGCCCTGGCCGACTTCGGCGCCGACCGCCGCCTCGCCCTGCTCGAGGCCGGCGAGCCCGTGACCAAGCCGTCCGACCGCAAGCCCGCCGCCCGGCGGTCCTCGCGCGCGAAGGCCTGACGGGGCTGGTGGGAGATTCTCCGGTTAAGCGGAGGATCTCCCACTTCTGGTCGGAAGTTCCCCGTCAGGAGTGGCAGTTTCTCCGCTTAACCGGAGATTTTGCCGGGCCCCAGGAGTCGACATGATCGAGATCGAGCGACCCGTCGTCCGACCGCGCCGGCTGCGGACGACGCCGGCGCTGCGGCGCGCGGTGGCGGAGACGTCGCTGGAGGCGCGGCAGCTGATCCTGCCCGTGTTCGTGCGCGAGGGGGCGACCGAGGCGCGGCCGATCACCTCGATGCCGGGCGTCGTGCAGCACAGCCCCGACACCCTGCGCGCCGCGGCCGCGGAGGCGGCCGAGCTCGGGCTGGCCGGGATCATGCTGTTCGGGATCCCCGAGCACAAGGACGCCGTCGGCTCGGGCGCCGTCGACCCCGACGGGGTGCTCAACCGGGCCATCGCCGACGTCGTCGCCGAGGTCGGCGACGCGCTGCCCGTGATGGCCGACCTGTGCCTGGACGAGTTCACCGACCACGGGCACTGCGGGGTGCTCGACGCCCGCGGCCGGGTCGACAACGACGCCACCCTCGAGGTGTACGCCGAGATGGCCCGCGCGCAGGCCGCGGCCGGCGCCCAGCTCGTCGGACCCAGCGGCATGATGGACGGGCAGGTGCGGGTCGTGCGCGACGCGCTCGACGGCGCCGGGCACACCGACGTCGCGGTCCTGGCCTACTCGGCCAAGTACGCCTCGGCCTTCTTCGGTCCGTTCCGCGAGGCCGTCGACTCCTCCCTGCAGGGCGACCGCCGCACCTACCAGCAGGACCCCGCCAACGGCCGCGAGGGCGTGCGCGAGGCGCTGCTCGACGTCGCCGAGGGCGCCGACATCGTGATGGTCAAGCCGGCCCTGGCCTACCTCGACGTGCTGTGGCGGGTGCGCGAGGCGGTCGACGTGCCGGTGGCGGCGTACAACATCTCCGGCGAGTACGCGATGGTCGAGGCCGCCGCGGCCCACGGCTGGATCGACCGCGAGGCGGCGATCGTGGAGACGCTGGTCTCGATCCGGCGAGCGGGCGCCGACCTGGTGCTCACCTACTGGGCCGCCGAGGCTGCGCGCCTGCTCGCCCGCTGACGCCGCACGACCGAGCACGACGAAGGCCCGCCGTCCCCGAGGGGAGGGCGGGCCTTCGGCGTGCCGGTCAGCGGCCGGATCGGCTCACGGCTTGGTGGTGTAGTCCTTGATGCACCGGTCGAACGGGTCGTCCTTCTTGAGCAGGTTGTCGACGTAGCCGTCGAGGGTGCACTGCACGATCGCCTGGGCGAGGGTCAGCACGTCGTCGACGGGCTTGATGCTCGTCTGGGGCAGGGAGGGCACGGTGACCGGGGCCGAGGGGAGCACGGCGCCGGGCTTCTTGCCGTCACCCTTGTCGTCGTCGGCCTCGGGCTGCTCGGCCGGGGCCGGCTCGTCGGGCTGCTCGGCCGGGGCTTCCTGGGCGGGCTCGACCGGACGGGCGGTCTGGCCGCCGCCGTTCTTGCCGCCCTGGTCGCCGCGACCGCCCTTGCCGCCCTGCCCGCCACCGGGGACGGTGTCGGCGGTGCGGGTGGGGGTGAGGAAGCCGGCGGCGACGGTGCCGTCGGGCACCTGGGTGAAGTCGCCGGCGAGGTAGGCGTCCATGATCGAGAGCACGAGGTCGACGTAGGACTCGGACTGGTTGTAGCGGAACACCGAGGACCGCTGGCCGGTCAGCGTGGACAGGTCACCCGCGGGGCCCTCGCCGGAGCAGAGGTAGACCGCGGCGGCCAGGGCGGCGTCGTCGACGTCCTGGGGGTTGCGCACGCCGTCGTTGTCGGCGTCGACGCCCACGGCGGCCCAGGTGGAGGGGATGAACTGCATCGGGCCGACGGCACGGTCGTAGGCGGTGTCGCCGTCGTACTGGCCGGCGTCGGTGTCACGGATCAGCGCGGTGCCGCCCGTGCCGGTCAGCGGCACGCCCAGGATGTCGGGCTTGGCGAGGCCGTCGGCGGTCAGCGTCGAGCCGCCGAAGCGGCCGTGGTCGGACTCGACGCGACCGATGGCGGCGACGAGCTGCCAGGGCAGCTTGCAGGCGGGGTCGGCTGCGTTGATGACGGTCTCGGCGCGCTGGTAGGCCGCGAGCGCCGCCGACGGGATGCCGTTGGTGGTGGAGGAGGCCACGATCTGCGTGGCGTCACCCTGGACGCCGCCGACGGTGCCGGTGACCTGGCCGCCGGGCGCCGACGGGTCGGAGAGCGACGCGGGGTCCTCGATGGCCTGGCTCGGCACCCCGGAGCCGTCGGGCAGCACGCCGGGGCTCTCGGCGGCCGGGGCCGACACGGTCGAGGCCGGGGACACCGACGCGGTCAGGCTGGCGGTCCACGCGGCCGAGAGAAGTGCGAGCGGCACCAGGGCCGCCGACTTCTGGACACGGCCGAAACGCGAGGTGGACAATCTGGGCTCCCTTGGGACGAGGCAGGACGCTCGTCTACCCCATGGCGTCCTCGATCGATCAACGAAGTCTCTCACGCAGGGTTACGGTCGTCACAAGATCCTTGTGAGGGTTGTCACTCCTCGCGACCACGGTGCACGCCGTCCCGCAGCGTGCCGCCCGTCGCGACGGGCCGGGCCGTGGTAGGGCGTGGCCGAGCGCACGTCGCCCCGGATCGCACCGTGTGGTCCGTCGAGGGACAATGGACGAGTGACCTCCCCTGCCGCCGGCGACGACGCCGGCAACCCGGGCTCGCGGGCGCTGTTCGACCGGGCGCGCGCCGTCATCCCGGGCGGCGTCTCGTCGCCCGTGCGGGCCTTCAACGCCGTCGGCGGCACCCCGCGCTTCATCCGATCGGCGCAGGGTGCCTGGCTCACCGACGCCGACGGCCACGAGCTCGTCGACCTCGTGTGCTCGTGGGGTCCGATGCTGCTCGGCCACGCCCACCCCGAGGTGCTGGCCGAGGTGCAGGCCGCGGTCGGCCGCGGCACGTCGTACGGCGCCCCGACCGAGCCGGAGCTCGAGCTCGGCGAGGAGATCGTCGCCCGGACGCCGGTCGAGCGGGTCCGCTTCGTCTCCTCCGGCACCGAGGCGACCATGTCGGTGGTGCGGCTCGCCCGCGGGTTCACCGGCCGCGACGTCGTGGTGAAGTTCGCGGGCTGCTACCACGGCCACGTCGACGCCCTGCTGGCCTCGGCCGGCTCCGGCCTGGCCACCTTCGCCGTCCCCGGCACCCCCGGCGTCCCCGCCTCCTCGACCGCGCTCACCCTCGTCCTGCCGTACGGCGACCGCGCGGCCGTCACGGCCGCCTTCGCCGAGCACGGCGAGCGGATCGCCTGCCTGGTCACCGAGGCCGCCCCCGGCAACATGGGCGTGATCGCGCCCGAGCCCGGCTTCAACGCCTTCCTGGCCGAGACCTGCCGCGCCCACGGCGCCCTGTTCGTCACCGACGAGGTGATGACCGGCTTCCGGGCCTCCCGCCAGGGGCAGTGGGGGCTCGACGGAGCCGTGGAGGGCTGGGTACCCGACCTCATGACGTTCGGGAAGGTGATGGGCGGCGGGTTCCCCGCCGCGGCGTTCGGCGGCCGCGCCGACGTGATGTCGATGCTGGCGCCCGAGGGGCCCGTCTACCAAGCGGGCACCCTCTCGGGCAACCCGGTCGCGACGACGGCGGGCCTGGCCACGCTGCGCCGCGCGACCGACGAGGTCTACGCCCACCTGCACGCGGTGGGCGAGACCATCAAGGCCGCGACCACGGCCGCGCTCGACGCCGCCGGCGTCGCGCACGTGGTGCAGTCGACCGGGACGATGTTCTCGGTGTTCCTCTGCGAGGGGCCGGTGCGCGACTTCGACGACGCCTCGCGCACCGACCAGGCGGCGTACGCCGCGTTCTTCCACGCGATGCTCGACGCCGGGGTCTACCTCCCGCCGTCGGCCTTCGAGGCGTGGTTCGTCTCCGCCGCCCACGACGAGCGGGCCGTCCAGGTCGTGCTCGACGCGCTGCCGGGCGCGGCGCGGGCCGCCGCCGGCGCGCAGCAGGGGGCCGCGCGGTGACCCCCGACACCGTCGTCCACCTCGTCCGCCACGGCGAGGTCCACAACCCCGAGGGCGTGCTCTACGGCCGCCGCCCGGGCTTCCACCTCTCCGAGCTCGGACGGCAGATGGCCGAGAAGACCGCGGCCGCCCTGGCCGGGCGCGACATCGTGCACCTGGTCACCTCGCCGCTGGAGCGGGCACGCGAGACCGCGGCCCCCCTCGCCCTGGCGCGCGGGCTCGACCCCCACGTCGACGAGCGCGTGCTGGAGTCGACCAGCCACTTCGAGGGCGACACCTTCGAGACCGGCGGCCGCGCCCTGCTGCACCCCGGCAAGTGGCGCCACCTGTGGAACCCGCTGCGCCCCTCCTGGGGCGAGCCGTACGCCGAGATCGCCGCGCGCATGCTGGCCGCGGTGCACGACGCGCGCGAGCAGGCGACCGGGCACGAGGCCGTGGTCGTCTCCCACCAGCTGCCCATCTGGACGACCCGGATGTCGGTCGAGCGCCGCCGCACCTTCCTGCACGACCCGCGCAAGCGCCAGTGCACCCTGTGCTCGGTCACCTCGCTGCGCTTCGTCGGCGACCGGGTGACCCAGGTCGTCTACAGCGAGCCGGCCGGCGACCTCATCCCGGTGCACGCCAAGTCGGCGCCGTTCTCGGCCGGCGGCGCCCCCGAGGAGAAGAGACCCACGTGACCCGTCCCGGTGCCCTCCTGGTGTGCGTCACCGTCGTGCTCGGCCTGCTCCTGGCCGGGTGCAGCGGGGGCGTGCAGGGCACCGGCGACGCCAACTACGCCGAGGACAACGCCGTCCAGACGGTCCCCCCGGGCGAGCGGGGCGACCCGGTCGAGATCTCCGGCACCTCGCTGCAGGGCGAGCCGGTCGACCTGGCCGACTACCGCGGCGACGTCGTCGTGCTGAACTTCTGGGGCTCCTGGTGCAACCCCTGCCGCGACGAGGCACCCGTGCTCAAGACGGCCTCCGAGGAACTGGACGCGGTCTTCCTGGGCGCCCAGCTGCGGGCCGACAGCACCGCCGCCTCGATCGCCTTCGAGGAGGAGTTCGGCATCACCTACCCCACGATCGCCGACGGGGGCTCCTCCGCGCTCGCGCTCGGCCGCTGGGCCCCGCGCGCAGCGCCCTCGACGGCCGTCCTCGACCGCGAGGGGAGGGTCGCCGCACTCATCAGCGGCGTGGTGCCCTCGGTGATCACGCTGGAGGAGCTCGTCGAGGAGGCGGGCGCCGATGGGTGAGTGGTTCCAGCAGCAGGCCGGCGCCGGCCCGCTCGCGCTCGCGCTCCCCGTGGCCGCGGTCGCCGGCCTGGTCTCCTTCTTCAGCCCCTGCGTCATCCCCCTGCTGCCGGGCTACCTCTCCTACGCCACCGGCGTCTCGGGTGCCGACCTCGCCGACGGGCGGGCGAGCGAGCGCCGCGGCCGGATGCTGCTCGGCTCGCTGCTCTTCGTCCTCGGCTTCACCGTCGTCTTCGTGCTGTACGGCGTCGCGGTCGGCGGCGTGGGCCTGTGGCTCCAGCGGTACGCCGACACCATCACCTTCGTCATGGGCCTGCTGCTCATCGTGCTGGGCCTCGTCTTCGCGGGCGTCGTGCCGTGGCTCCAGCGGGAGTGGCGCATCCACTCGATGCCGGCCGTCGGGCTCGGGGCGGCGCCGCTGATCGGCGCGTTGTTCGCGCTCGGGTGGACGCCGTGCGTGGGCCCGACCTACAGCGTGATCGTCTCGCTCACCTACTCCACCGACGGCGCCACAGCCAGCCGCGGGGCGGTGCTCTCGGCGGCGTACGCTCTGGGCCTCGGCATCCCCTTCATCCTCGTCGGGGTGTTCTACGCCCGCTCGCTGCGCGCGCTGCGCTGGGTCCGTCGCCACCAGCTGGTCGTCATGCGGGTCGGCGGCGCGATGCTCGTGCTCGTCGGGCTGATGCTCGTCACCGGCTGGTGGGACCAGGCCATGCAGTGGGTCCAGCTCCGGCTCGTCGGCGGGTTCGAGGTGGCGGTGTGACCGACGTCCGCGAACGCCCCGCCGCCGGGCCCGGTGCCGGCGACCGCCGTCCCGGCGAGCTCGGGGCGCGCGAGCTGGGCCGCTGGACCTGGCGCCAGCTCACCTCGATGCGCACCGCGCTGGTGCTGCTGCTCCTGCTGGCCCTGGCGGCCGTGCCGGGCTCGGTCGTGCCCCAGGAGGGCGTCGACGCCCTGGCCGTCTCGCGCTGGAAGGCCGACCACCCGACGCTGGCGCCGGTCTACGAGCGGCTCGGCCTCTTCTCGGTCTACGACTCGGCGTGGTTCTCCGCGATCTACCTGCTGCTCATGGTCTCGCTCGTGGGCTGCATCATCCCCCGCACCCTCGTCTACGCCCGGGCGATGCGGGCGCAGCCGCCGGCCGCGCCGCGCAACCTCTCCCGGCTGCCCGACCACCGCTCCTACCGCACCGACCTCGACGCCGACGAGGTGCTCGACCGGGCTCGCGCCGCGCTCCGCGGGCGCCGCTACCGCCTGCGCCGCGACCAGGACGGCGCGGTCAGCGCCGAGAAGGGCTACCTGCGCGAGGCCGGCAACCTGCTCTTCCACGTCTCGCTGCTCGTGGTGCTCGCGGGCTTCGCCTGGGGCTCGCTGTTCGGCTACCAGGGCGGCGTGATCGTGCTCCAGGGCGGCACCTTCGTCAACACCGCCGCGGCCTACGACGACCTCGACCCGGGCAGCCAGTTCGGTCCCGAGGACTTCGACCCCTTCGACTTCACCGTCGACGACTTCGACATCACCTGGCTGACCTCCGGGCCGGCGTACGGCACGGCGCGGGAGTTCAGCGCCGCCCTGCGCTACCGCGAGAGCCCCGGCGCCCCCGAGCGCACCTACGACCTCCGGGTCAACCACCCGCTGACCGTCGACTCCACCGACGTGTTCCTCATCGGCCACGGCTACGCACCCGTCATCACCGTGCGCGACGGCCGCGGCGAGGTGGTCTACGACGGCCCGACGGTGTTCCTGCCCCAGGACCAGACCTTCCTGTCCTACGGCGTGGTCAAGGCCCCGAGCGCGCAGCCCGGCCAGATCGGGCTCGACGGCGTGCTGTTCCCGACGTTCGAGATGAACGCCGACGGCGACCCGGTGACGGTGTTCCCCTCCCCGGAGAACCCGCTGGTCTCCATGAACGTCTGGACCGGCGACCTCGGCCTCGACGACGGGGTAGCCCAGTCGGTCTACGTGCTCGACACCGACGCCGCGACGCCGGTCGAGGGTCCCGACGGCCGGCAGCTGCGCATCGACCTGCGCCCCGGCGAGACCGAGCAGCTGCCCGACGGGCTCGGCTCGGTGACCTTCGAGGGCGTGCAGCCGTGGGTCCGGGTGCAGGTCAGCAAGACCCCCGGCAAGGAGCTCGCGCTCGCGGGCGTCGTGCTCGCGCTCGTGGGCCTGCTCGGGTCGCTGTTCATCCGGCCGCGACGGATCTGGGTCCGCGCGGTGCCGGTGGCGGCCGCGCCGGCGGGGGCGGGACCCGACGGGGACGACGTGGGTGCCGACGGTGACCAGGTCGGTGGGACCATGGTGGAGGTGGGCGTGCTCGACCGCTCCGGCGGCGCCGACCTCACCGACGTGCTCGACGAGATCGTGGCCGACCTGCGCACCGCAGCCGGCCGGCCGACCGAGGAGGAGACGGCGTGACCGACGCGGCGTGGGAGACGCTCAGCAACCAGGCCATCGGCGCCGCGGGGGTGGTCTACTTCATCGCCCTGCTCGTGACCCTGGCCGAGTGGGCCAGCCTGCGGCAGGTCGCGACGACCGAGCCCGCGGTGGCGGGCGCCGGTGCGGCCGGCGAGGCCGGCGGTGTCGCGGTGGCGACCCGCCAGGGGCCGGAGGGTGGTGACGACGCGACCGCGCGGCGTACCGACTTCCTCGGCCGGCTCGGCGTCCTGCTCACCGTCCTCGCCTGCGCGGCCCACCTCGTGGCCCTGCTGGGGCGCGGCATGGCCGCCGACCCCAACCGGGTGCCGTGGGGCAACATGTACGAGTTCACGATCTCGGGCACCTTCGTGGTGACGCTGATCTACCTCGTGCTGATGCGCAGGTACGCCCTGCAGTGGATGGCGCCGCTCGTGCTGACCTTCGTCACCGCGACGCTCATGGTCGCGGTCATCTGGCTGCACGACGAGGTCGCCCCGCTGACCGAGGCCCTCAACTCCTACTGGCTGGTCATCCACGTCGTCTCGGCCGTCATCGCGACCGGCGCCTTCACCGTGGCCGGCCTGCTGTCGATCGTCTACCTCGTCAAGCTCCGCCGCGGCGGCGACGCGGCCGCGCGCCCGGGCTCACGGGTGCCGCCCCTCGCGGTCCTCGACCGGGTCTCCTACCGCATCCACGCCTTCGCGTTCCCGGTGTGGACCTTCGCGGTCCTCATCACCGGTCCGATCTGGGCCCACGAGGCCTGGTCGCGCTACTGGAACTGGGACCCCAAGGAGGTCTGGGCGTTCATCACCTGGGTCGTCTACGCCGCCTACCTGCACGCCCGCGCCACGGCCGGGTGGAAGGGCCGCAACGCCGCGATCCTGGCCTGCGTCGGCATGGCGACGCTGTGGTTCAACTTCATCGGCATCAACTACTTCTCCTCGACCAGCCAGCACTCCTACGCCGGCGCCGAGGCCCCCGCGGCCGTCGCCGACGTCGTGCCGGGTGGTCCGTCCGGGTCGGCCGGGGGCTGACCGTCTCTGCCCGGTGCGGGCAGGGAGCTTCGTCGATGCACTTGAGGTTCACCACCCAGGTGGTGGATCTCGACCCCGACTGGCCGCGGCGCCGGCTCTGACCACCCACTGCCCACCGGGGCGGCAGCGGTCAGTCGGCCGGGTCCTCGGGCTCGCGACGCTTGCGGTCGAGGTCGCGCAGGAAGTCCTCGTCGTCGTCGGGGGCGACGATGCGGCGCGGCTCGGGGCGCTGCCGCGGACGGGGCTGGGGCATCACGCCACGCTGCTGGAAGACGCGCACCAGCAGGTAGGTCGCCAGCGCGAAGACGGCGAGGATGAACAGGAACCGCAGCACGCCTCCAGGGTAGGCCGACGGTGGTCACCGCACAGCCGGCGGCCCGTGGACCGACGGCTAGGGTGGCGGCGTGAAGGAGTTCGTCGTCTACACCCTGCTGCGGCTCGCGCTGTTCCTGCTGACCTGGGGCGCGGTCACCGGGGCCTGGCTGCTGGCGACCGACAAGGCCCCGATCGGGCTGACCTTCATCATCGCCCTCGTGCTCAGCGGCATCGGGTCCTACTTCGTGCTCGCCGGCCCGCGGGCCAAGCTGGCCAACCACGTCGAGGCGCGCGCCGAGCGCGCGACGGCCGCGTTCGAGGAGCGCCGCGCGCGCGAGGACGCCGACGACTGAGCCCCCGCGTCGGCCGGCCGTCGACCGGGGTCAGTCGCGGCGGCGGTCGAGGTGGCGCTGCACGCGGCGCTCGGGCTGGCCGAGGACCTTGGCCAGCAGCGGCACGCGGAACTTCCAGGCCGCCACGAGGGCGACGACCACGAGCAGGATGACGAAGAAGGTCATGGCCTGACCGTACGCCGTCAGGCCAGCACGAGCGGCGCGGCGACGAGCACGGCCCAGACCAGCTCGGCCAGGCCGGTGGTCTGCAGCACCGGGATGAGGCCGGGTCCGGTGGCGCCGCGCAGCACGACGGCGACGCCGCGGCCGCCGAGCACGAGGAACCCGAGGCCCACCAGCGCCCACCACGTCGTCAGGGCGGCGACGAGCACGACCGCGACGGCCGCGAGGCCGACCAGGCCGGCGTACAGCAGGCGGGTGCGGTGGTCGCCGAGACGCACGGCGAGGGTCTGCTTGCCGACCTCGCGGTCGGTGGGGATGTCGCGCAGGTTGTTGGCGACGAGGATCGCGCAGGCCAGGGCGCCGATGCCGACCGCGGCCGCGACGGCGTCGAGCGACCAGGCCTCCACCTGCACGTAGTAGGTGCCGACGACCGCGACCAGGCCGAAGAACACGAAGACCATGACCTCGCCGAGCCCGAGGTAGCCGTAGGGCTTCGAGCCGCCGGTGTAGTACCAGGCGGCGAGGACGCTGACCAGGCCCACGGCGACCAGCCACCAGGCCGTCGTGGCGGCCAGCACGAGGCCGGCCACGCCGGCGACCCCGAAGGCCAAGAACGCGGCCCGCTTGACCGCCGCGGGCGGGGCGAGGCCGGTGGCGGTGAGCCGCACCGGGCCGACCCGGGCGTCGTCGGTGCCGCGGATGCCGTCGGAGTAGTCGTTGGCGTAGTTGACCGCCACCTGCAGCGCCAGGCTGACGACCAGGGCGAGCAGGGCCTTCCACCAGACCTCGCCGTCGTCGAACGCCGCCACGGCGGAGCCGGCGAGCACGGGGGCGACCGCCGCCGGCAGCGTGCGCGGACGCGCGCCCTGGACCCACTGCGCCGCCGTCGCCACGGGTGGGATTCAAGCAGCCCACCCGGGGCCGTAGCCTCGGCAGGGTGGAGACGGGCGAGCTGCGGCGGTGGCTGGAGGCCGCCGACGACCCCGCGCCGCTCGTCGTCGAGACCTCCGGCTCGACCGGCCGGCCCAAGCGGGTCGTGCTGCCCCGGCGGGCGGTCCTGGCCTCGGTGGTCGCCACCGAGCGACGCCTCGGCGGGTCGGGCCGCTGGGCGCTCAAGCTGCCCCCGTCGTACGTCGCCGGGCTGCAGGTGGTGTGCCGCTCGCTCGTCGCGGGCCACGAGCCGTTCACCGGCGAGGGGTGGCCCGAGGGGGTCGGCTGGTTCACCAGCCTGGTGCCGACCCAGCTGCGCCGCCTCCTCGACGACGAGGGCGAGGTCGAGGCCCTGCGCCGCGCCCACACCGTCCTGCTCGGCGGCGGCCCCGCCGACCCGGCCCTGCGCACCCGCGCGGCCGAGGCGGGCGTGCGGGTCGTGGCCACCTACGGGGCGGCCGAGACCGCCGGCGGCTGCGTCTACGACGGCGTGCCGCTCGACGGCGTCGGCGTGCGCATCGCGGTCAGCGGGCGCATCGAGGTCACCGGGCCCACGCTGTTCGCCGGCTACGAGGGCGAGCCCGGGCTGACCGCCGAGGTGCTGGTCGACGGGTGGTTCCGCACCGCCGACGCCGGCCGCATCGACGACGACGGCCGCCTGCAGGTGCTGGGCCGCCTCGACGACGTCGTGGTCAGCGGCGGCGTCAACGTGCCCGGCCCGGCCGTGGCCGCCCGGCTGCGCGCCCACCCGGCCGTGCGCGACGCCGAGGTCGTCGGCGTGCCGGACGAGGAGTGGGGCCACCGGCTCGTGGCGTTCGTCGTGGGCCCGGTCTCCGAGGCCGAGGCCCGCGCGTGGGTCGCTGCCGAGCACCCCCGGTCGTGGGCGCCGCGCCAGGTCGTCGGGGTCGAGGAGATCCCGCTGCTGGCCAACGGCAAGCCCGACCGGGTGCGCCTGCGGGCGCTGGCCGGAGCGGCGTCGTGAGGGTCCTGAGCGTGCCCATGCGCACCCGCTTCCGCGGCATCACCACGCGCGAGGTCGCCCTCGTCGAGGGGTCGGCCGGGTGGGGGGAGTGGTCGCCCTTCCTCGAGTACGACGCCGCGGTGGCCGCCCCCTGGCTGGCCTGCGCCCGCGAGGCGGCGGCCGGCGACTGGCCCGCGCCGGTGCGCGACCGGGTGCCGGTCAACGTCACCGTGCCCGCCGTCGGCCCCGAGCAGGCCCACGCGACCGTGGTCGCCGGCGGCTGCACCACGGCCAAGGTCAAGGTGGCCGAGCCCGGCCAGGCCCTGGCCGACGACGAGGCCCGCCTCGAGGCCGTGCGCGACGCCCTCGGACCCGACGGGCGGGTGCGGGTCGACGCCAACGGGCTCTGGTCGGTCGAGGAGGCCGTCACCGCGATCAGGCGGCTCGACCGCGCCGCCGGCGGCCTGGAGTACGTCGAGCAGCCGGTCGCGGCCGTCGAGGATCTCGCGCGCGTGCGCCGCCGCGTCGACGTCCCGGTCGCGGCCGACGAGTCGATCCGCCGGGCCGACGACCCCTACCGGGTGCGCGACCTCGAGGCGGCCGACGTGGCGGTGCTCAAGGTGCAGCCGCTGGGCGGCGTGCGGGCCTGCCTGCGCATCGCCGAGGACATCGGCCTGCCGGTCGTCGTCTCCAGCGCGCTGGAGACCTCGGTCGGCATCGCGGCCGGTCTCGCGCTGGCCGCCGCCCTGCCCGAGCTGCACCACGCCTGCGGGCTGGCCACGGTGCAGCTGCTCACCGACGACGTCGCGGTCGCGCCGCTGCTGCCGGTCGAGGGCCACCTCCCGGTCGGTCGGCCCGCCGTCGACCCGGCAGCGCTCGACCGGCTGGCCGCCCCCGCCGACCGGGTCGCCTGGTGGACCGACCGCCTGCGCGACGTCGAGGCGGTCCGGTGAGCAGCCACACCGCCACCGACCTGGCCCGCGACGTCGTGCGGCGGCTGCTCGACGCCGGCGTCGAGGAGGTCGTGGTCGCCCCGGGCAGCCGCAACGCCCCGCTGTCCTTCGCCGTGCACGACGCCGCCGCCGCGGGCCGGCTGCGGCTCCACACCCGGGTCGACGAGCGGTCGGCCGGGTTCCTCGCGGTCGGCCTGGCCCGCAGCCACCGCCCCACCGCCGTGGTCTGCACGTCGGGCACGGCCGTGGCCAACCTCCACCCCGCCGCCCTCGAGGCCACCCACGTCGGGCTGCCGGTCGCCTTCGTGACCGCCGACCGGCCGGCCCGGCTGCGCGGCACCGACGCCAACCAGACCACCGACCAGGTCGGCGTCCTCGGGCCGCTCCTGGCGACCCGCGACCTCGACGCGCCCGGCCCGCTCGACCTGCCCCTCCGGTCCGACGGGCGCCTCGCCGGCCCGGTGCACCTCAACGTGCAGCTCGACGAGCCGCTGCTGCCCGACGGCCCGTGGGTCCTCGACCCCGCCCCCGAGCGTGCGCCCTCGACCGCCACCGCCCGCCGGGAGCCGCCGCCCGCGACCGAGCTCGTCCGCGGGCCGCGCACCGTCGTCGTCGCGGGCGACGACGCCGGGCCGGCCGCCCGGCGGCTGGCCGAGCGGTCCGGCTGGCCCCTGCTGGCCGAGCCGTCCTCCGGCGCCCGCACCGGCGCCGCCGCCCTGCGCTGCTACCGCCTGCTGCTCGCCACCGACCTCGGCGCGGCCGTCGAGCGGGTCGTCGTCCTCGGCCGCCCCACGCTGTCGCGGCCCGTGAGCCGGCTGCTGGCCCGCGACGACGTCGAGGTGCACGAGGTGACCGCCACCGGCGCGTGGAGCGCCCGGCCCTACCCGGTCACGTCCTCGGCGCCGGCCTTCGCGCTGACCGGCAGCGGCGAGGGCGAGCAGCCCGACGACCCCGCCTGGGCCGCCGCCTGGCACGAGGCCGACCGCGCGGTCGGTCGCCGCCTCGACGCCCTCCTCGCCGCGGAGGCCGACCTGACGCCGTACGAGGTGGCGGGGACGGTGCACGCCGCGCTCGACCCGGGCATGCAGCTGGTCGTCGGCGCCTCCAGCCCGATCCGCGACCTCGACCTGGTCGCCCGTCCGACGCCGGTGGGGGAGCGGCGCAAGGTCGTGGCCAACCGTGGCCTGGCCGGCATCGACGGCACGGTCTCGACCGCGATCGGGGCCGCGCTCGGCCGGCCAGAGGGGCCCACGCTGGCCCTGCTCGGCGACGTGACGTTCCTCCACGACAGCAACGGCCTGGTGCTCGGCCCGCACGAGCCGCGGCCCGACCTGGTCGTCGTGGTCGCCAACGACGACGGCGGCGCGATCTTCTCCATGCTCGAGCAGGGCGCCGAGCACGGGCACCCCGAGCACGGCGCGCGGTTCGAGGCGCTGTTCGGCACCCCGCACGGCGTCGACCTCGCCTCCCTGTGCGCGGCGACCCGCACCCCGCACACCCGCGTCGACTCCCTGCCCGAGCTGCAGCAGGTGCTGCGCTCGCCCAACGGCGGCATCGAGGTCGTCGAGGCCCGCGTCCGGCGCGACGGCCGCCGCGCCCTCGACGAGCGCATCCGGGCCCTGCGCCCCTGACCCCCTCGGGCCCCGGCTGGCACGATGGGCCGGTGGAGATCGCCCTGCTGCTCGTCGGACTCGCGGTCGCCGTCCTGGCCATCACGGCCGCCGCCGACCGCATCGACGTCCCGGCGCCGCTGGTGCTGGTCGTCGCCGGGGCCGCGGCGTCGTACGTGCCGGGCGTGCCCGACGTCCAGCTCGAGGCCGAGGTCGTGCTGCTCGGCCTGCTGCCGCCGCTGCTCTACGCCACCGCGATCCAGACCTCGCTCGTCGACTTCAACGCCAACCGCCGCTCGATCCTGCTGCTCTCGATCGGGCTCGTCGTCTTCACCGCCGCCGGCATCGCGCTCGTCGTCAAGGCCCTGCTGCCCGACCTCGGGTGGGGTGCGGCGTTCGCCATCGGCGCGGTCGTCGCGCCGCCCGACGCGGTCGCGGCCACCGCGGTCGGCCGCCGGATCGGGCTGCCCCGGCGGATCACCACGATCCTCGAGGGCGAGTCGCTGCTCAACGACGCCACCGCCCTGGTCTCGCTGCGCACCGCGATCGCCGCGGGCGGCCTGGCCGCCGACCACCACGACCGCGTGACCGCGTTCAGCGTGGCGCTCGACTTCCTCGTCGCGGCCGGCGGCGGCGTGCTGATCGGCCTGGCCTTCTTCGTCGTCGTGGCCCGGCTGCGGCGCCACGTCGAGGACCCGCTCCTCGACACCGGCATCTCCCTGGTCGTCCCCTTCGCGGCGTACGTCGCGGCGGAGGAGGTGCACGCCTCGGGCGTCATCTCCGTCGTGGTCGCCGGGCTGCTGCTCGGCCACAAGGCGCCGCTCCTGCAGACCGCCCAGAGCCGGATCGCCGAGCGCAACAACTGGCGCACCATCGCCTTCGTCCTGGAGAACGCGGTCTTCCTGCTCATCGGCCTGCAGGCCTCGATGATCCTCGAGGGCGTCGACGACAGCGGCGTCTCCGGTGGGCGGGCCGCGGTGATCTGCGCCGCCGCCCTGGTCGGCGTGATCGTGCTGCGGCTGCTGTGGGTCTTCCCCGCGCGCTACCTCATCGTCCGGCCCGGCGGGCTGACCGAGGAGCGGCGCCGCCCGCCGGTGGCCTACACGTTCCTGCTCGGGTGGGCCGGCATGCGCGGCGTCGTCACGCTCGCGGCGGCGTTCGTGATCCCCGAGGAGACGCCCTACCGCGACCTGCTCCTGCTGGTCGCGTTCACGGTCACGGCCGGCACCCTGATCATCCAGGGCGCGACGCTGCCGTGGCTCGCCCGGCGGTTGGAGGTGCCCTCGCCCGACCCGATGGACGACGCGCTGGCCCGCGCGACCCTGCTCCAGCAGGCGTCCAAGGCCGGGTTCCGCCACCTCAAGGAGACCGACGTCGACGACGTCCACGGCGTCGGGGCGCTGATCAAGCAGCGCATCGAGCAGCGCAACTTCGCCGCCTGGGAGCGGCTCGGCACCACCGCCGACGAGGAGACGCCGAGCGAGGTCTACTCCCGCATCCGGCTGTCGATGATCGAGGCCGAGCGGACGCGGGTGCTGGAGATCCGCTCCGAGGGCAGCGTGCCGTCGGTGGTTGTCGCGCAGGTGCTGGCCATGCTCGACATCGAGGAGTCGATGCTCGACCGCGCCACCCAGGAGCGCGCCGACCTGCGCACCTCCTCCCTGCGTCGGCCGGGGGAGGAGTGCGAGCACCTCGAGGCCCACCCCGTCACGACCACGCAGACCGACGGCACCTGCCCGCAGTGCGTGGCCGCCGGCCACCGGTGGGTCGCCCTGCGCCAGTGCCTGACCTGCGGGTTCGTCGGCTGCTGCGACTCCTCGCCCGACCGGCACGCCACGGCCCACTTCCACGAGACCGGCCACCCGGTCATGGAGTCCGCCGAGCCCGACGAGGACTGGCGGTGGTGCTACGTGCACCACCTCACGGCCTGAGGGTGTCCTCCAGGGTCCGCGGGGCGTGCCCGGTGACCCGCTGCACGTCGTCGGTGACCCCGGCGCACGACCCGTCGGCGATCGCGGTGTAGGTGCTCACCCACGCGTCGACCTGCCAGTCGGGCGTGCCCGGCCAGCCGGCGCGGCGCGAGGCCCAGGCCTCCTCGACCGTCTCGCGCTCGTAGCGCAGCTCGCGGCCCAGCACCGCGCCCGCCCGGGCCGCCACCTCGTCGAGGGTCAGCGCCTCCGGCCCCGTCAGCGTGTACGTCGCCCCCGCGTGCGCGGCCGGGTCGCGCAGCACCGCGACCGCGACGTCGGCCACGTCGGCGCGGGCCACGCCGGCCACCCGCCCGTCGCCGGCCGGGCCCCGCAGCACGCCGTCGGCGTCGGCGAACTGCGGCAGCACGTCGAGGTAGAAGTTGTCGCGCAGGAACGTGGACGCCATCCCGCTGGCGCGGATCGCCTGCTCGGTGTCGTGGTGGTCGCGGCCGAGGGTGAACGTCGCGTCCGGCGCCGCCCCGGCGAAGGACGTGTAGACCACGTGCCGCACCCCGGCCCGGGCCGCCGCCTCGACGAAGGTCCGGTGCTGGTCGCGCCGGTGCTCGTCCTCGGCCGCCGAGACCATGAGCAGCACGTCCACGCCCGCCAGCGCCGCCTCGGCCGCCGGCCCGTCGTCGTACGACGCGGTGCGGACGTCGAGGCCGAGGTCGGGCGCCCGGGCGGGGTCGCGGACGAGCAGCCGGGGGCCGAGGTCGGCCAGGGCGCGGGCGACGGGGCCGCCGAGGGCCCCGGTGGATCCGGTGAGGGCGAGCACGCCCCCGAGCCTCGCACGGGGAGGGTCGGCCGCTCAGGCGGGCCGGCGCACCATCCGCAGCTCGCGACCGGCCCGGTGGCGGTCCTCCACGGCCGCACCGTCGGGCGCGAAGCCCCGCCGCTCGTAGAACCGGGTCGCGCGGTCGTTGCCCTCCAGCACCCACAGGTACGCCGGCCGGTCGGCCACCACGGCGTCCAGCAGCGCGTCGGCGAGCCCGCTGCCCCAGTGGGCGGCGCGCAGGTAGATCGCGTACAGCTCGAGGTCGACCGGCGGCACGTCGAGCCGCGGCGGACCCGACGTGGCGAACCCGACCAGCCCTGCGTCGTCGGCCACCCACGTGCGCAGCTCGGGGCGGGCCAGCACCGCGCGCCGGTGCGCGACCCGCTCGGCGACCGGTGCCCCGAACACCTCGGCGAACACCTCGGGCGCCACGAGGTCGGCGTACGCCTCGTGCCAGCAGGCCTGGTGCAGTGCGACGAACGCCTCGGCGTCGTCGGGCACCGCGGGCCGCAGGTCCACAGCGGGATCCTAGGCGGATCTCAGGTCACGCCGGGGTCGCGTGCGGCATCGTGGGGTCATGTTGCAGATGGTCGCCGCCGCCGGGAGCCACCCCGGCCTGCGTCGCGCGACCAACGAGGACTCCGGGTACGCCGGCCCCTCCCTGCTCCTCGTCGCCGACGGTGTCGGCGGGTCGCAGGCCGGCGAGGTCGCCTCGGCCACCGCCACCCTCGCCGTGGCCCGGCTGGCCGCCCGACGCCGCGGGCTGGAGCCGGTGGCCACCCTCGACGCGGCCGTCCGCGAGGCCCGCGAGGCCCTGGTCGCCCACGAGCAGGAGCACGCCGGGGACCAGGGCCTGTCGACCACGCTGACCGCCGTGCTGACCGACGGCCGCCGCTGCGCGCTGGTGCACCTCGGCGACTCCCGTGCCTACGTGCTGCGCCGCGGCCGGTTCGCCAGCCTGACCCGCGACCACACCCTCACCGCGTCCATGCTCCGCGCCGGCCTGCTCACGCCCCAGCAGGCCGAGGTCTCCGAGCACCGCCACCGGATCACCCGCTGGCTGGGCACCCAGGGCGTCGGCGACGAGCTCGAGCCCGACCTCGGCCGCCTCGAGCTGGAGGTCGGCGACCGGGTCGTGCTGTGCACCGACGGCGTCACCGACCACGTCGAGGACGGCGCGCTCGCCCGGCTGGTCGCGGGCGGGACGCCCGAGGAGGTCGTGGCCCGCCTCGTCGGCGCCGGTCTCGACGGCGGCGGCCGCGACAACCTCACCGTCGTCGTCGGCGACGTGGTCGAGCGCGGCGCCATCGCCACCGGCGGCCGGGTCGTCGGCGCCGCGGCCGAGCCGGTCCGCGCCGCCGTACGGTGAGGGCATGGCGGACTTCCGGCTGACCAAGTTCGGGCACGCGTGCGTGCGCATCGAGCACCGCGGCGTGACGGTCGTCGTCGACCCGGGTGGGTTCACCCAGCGCGAGGCCGTGGCGGGGGCCGACGTCGTGCTGGTCACCCACGAGCACGCCGACCACTACGACGCCGACCACCTGCGCGCGAGCGACGCCCCGATCCACACCGTCGAGGCCGTGGCTGCGGTCATCCGGGAGCAGGCGCCCGACCTCGCCGACCGCGTCGTGGTCGTGGAGCCGGGCCAGCGGCTCGACGTCGGCCTGCCGGTCACCGTGGTCGGCGAGAGGCACGCCGTCATCCACGAGGACCTGCCGCGCGTCGACAACTCCGGCTACCTGCTCGACCTCGACGGCACGACCGTCTTCCACCCCGGCGACGCGCTGACGGTGCCGGAGGAGCGGGTCGACGTGCTGCTCGCCCCGGTCTCCGCGCCCTGGCTCAAGGTGGGGGAGGCCGTCGACTTCGTGCGCGCCGTCGCCGCGCCCCGCACGGTCGCCATCCACGACCGCGTCTACAGCGAGGTCGGCCTGGCCATGGTCGAGGGCCACCTGACCCGGCTCGCCCTCGGCGAGGGACGCACCTTCACCCGGCTCGCCGACGGCGACGACCTCGCCTGAGGCGGACGGGCCCGGCTACTCGCCGAGCGAGTCGCGCACGGGCACGAACTTCGCGTGCGCCTCGGCCAGCTCCGAGGCCGGGTCGGAGTCGCCCACGACGCCGCAGCCGGCGAACAGCCGCACCGTCGGGCCGTCGACCTCGGCCGAGCGCAGGCCGATGCCCCACTCGCCGTCGCCGGCGGCGTCCATCCAGCCCACGGGGCCGGCGTACCGCCCGCGGGGCATGCCCTCGATCCGGGCGATGAGGTCGACCGCGACGTCGGTGGGGTGCCCGCCGACGGCCGCGGAGGGGTGGAGCGCGGCGGCCAGGGCCAGCGACGTCGCGGTGGCGGAGTCGTGCACCACCCCGGTGACGTCGGTGGCCAGGTGCATCACGTTGGGCAGGTGGAGCACGAACGGCGCCTCGGGCAGGTTCATCGAGGAGCAGAACGGCGCGAGGGAGGTGCCGACCGACCGGACGGCGTACTCGTGCTCCTCGAGGTCCTTCGACGACCGGGCCAGGGTGGCGGCGAGCATGAGGTCGCGCGCGTCGTCACCGGTGCGCCGGATGGTGCCGGCGAGCACGCGGGAGGTGACCAGCCCACGCTCGCGGCGCACCAGCAGCTCGGGCGTGGCGCCGAAGAACCCGTCGACGTGGAAGGTCCAGCAGGTCGGGTAGCGCTCGGCGAGCCGCCGCAGCGGCCACCGCACGTCGACGTCGGCGTCGGCCGTGGCGACGAGGTCACGGGCCAGGACGACCTTCTCCAGCGCCCCGGCCTGGATGCGCTCGACCGCCTCGGCGACCGCGGCCATCCAGGCGTCGGGCCCGAGGTGGCCGTCGGCGAACCGGACGCCCGCGGGCGGCTCGGGCGCCTCGGCGGGTGCGGGTACGTCGAGGGGCCCGGCCAGGCCCGTGGAGGACACGGTGGTGAGCCAGGCCCGGTCGCCGCGGCGCCCCACCAGGACCTCCGGCACGACGAGCACGGAGTCACCGGGGGAGTCGGCGAAGGCCATGGCGCCGAAGCAGACCAGGCCGCTGCCGGGCTCGCCGACCTCGTCGCGCACCACCGCGCGCGCCGCGGTGGCCGACCACCAGGCGTCGGCCTCGGCGAACCGGTCGGCACCCGTCGTGCGGACCGTCGCGGCCGTGCCCCAGCCCACGAGGCCCTCCCCGCGGCGCAGCCACGCGACGAGGTCACCGCCCGGGCGGTCGGCGGGGGCGGGCAGCAGGGCCACGAGCGAGGCCAGGTGGTCGGGGTCGACCGCCGTCGTGCGGACCACGAGCGACACGTCCGGCCGGTCGGCGGGGGCACCTTGGGTCACGTCCCGAGACTACCGAGACGAGGACGTCGGACCCCGTGCGGTCGGCGTGACGACGGGCACGCCCGGACGCCCCTCACCCCTCCAGTCGCGGTCGTGCTGCCACACTCGGTCGAGTGCCCGACACCAACCGCACACCGCTCGTCAGCCTCGCCGTGGGGGTCGTCGCCCTCGCGGGCGTCGTCGGCTTCGCCGCCGGCCTGCCCGAGGGACCTGCGTCCGAGACCGAGGGCGGGTCCTCGAACGAGGCCGCCCCGACGCTGCCCGACGAGCTGCCCAGCGGCCTCGTCGCGGTCGACCTCGGCACGGCTCCGGCCGAGCTCGCCCAGCAGCTCGGCGACGTCGCGTCGGTCAAGACGCAGCAGGACTCGATCGTCGCCGGCCTCGACGACCTGTACGGCGCCGCCTCGGCCATGCGCATCTACTTCTCCGAGGACCCCGCGGCGCTCGTCCAGGCGGTCGCCGTCGACGAGGCCGCGGGGCCGTTCCTGCAGACCCTGCCCCTCGACCCGGCCACCGTGGGCCTGGCCCGGCTGCCCACCGAGATGGTGCGCCGGGGCGAGGCCGTCTGCTCGGTGACCTGGGGCCAGGAGGTGCCGGAGGGCCAGCCGGTCGACCCGACCGAGGTGCCGCAGTCGGTGCGCTGCCAGCAGGGTGGCGGCGGCCGCACCTACGACGTCCTGGCGCGGGGCCTCGACCTCGACCAGACCGTCGCGGCGGTGCAGGACCTCGCCGGGTCTCAGGACCAGTAGACGACGACCTGGTCGCCCAGGCGCACCTGGTCGAACAGGCCGGCGATCGCGTCGAGGTCGCGCACGTTGACGCAGCCGTGCGACGCCCCGTCGTACCCACGGGCCGCGAAGTCGGACGAGTAGTGCACGGCCTGGCCGCCGGAGAAGAACATCGCGTACGGCATCGCCGTGTGGTAGATCGTCGAGGTCCACTCACGGTGCATGCGGTCGACGGTGAAGACGCCCTCGCGCGTCGGCGTCGACTCCGAGCCGAACCGCACGTCGACGGTCAGGCGCACCTCGCCGTCGACCACCCACCGCAGCGTGCGGGAGGACTTGTCGACGCAGAGCACGCGGCCGGTGCTGCAGCGCGCGTCGAGCGCGCCCGGGGTGTTGGTCCCCAGCCGGTTGGCCAGCTCGTCGGCCGTCGGCTCGGTGGTCATCGCCTCGAGCCGGTCCATCGTGCGGCGGTCGACCTCACCGGTCACCGGGATCTCCCGCTTGGCCTGGAAGCCCTCGACCGCGGCCGTGGTCACCTCGCCGTAGGTGCCGGTGACGTCCTGCTCGAACCAGTCGATCTGCCGCAACCGGGCCTGCAGCTCCCGCACCTCGTCGCCCTCGTCGCCGGGGGCGAGGATCGCCGGGCCGGGCACGAGCTCCGGCTCCGGCGCCGGCTCGGGGGCTGGCGCGGGGGTCGGGGTCGGGGCGGACTCCGGCGTCGGGGTCGCCCGGGGAGCGGGGGCCGGGCGGGGCGCGCGGTCCGACACGACCGGAGCGCGGTCGGCGACGGGGGTCGGGCGCGGCCCGGCGGCGGCAGCGTCGCCGGATCGTGAGGACCAGGCGACGCCGTACGCGCTGAGCGCGACGAGCGCCCCGACGGCGAGGACGAGGACGATGCGGCGGACGGTGTTCATGGTGCCTTCCTGGAGGGTGCGGTGGTGGGGGTCTGGCACCAGGGGAGACGCCACCCGCACCCGTTTGGTTGCGGGTGGTTGACCTAAGGTCGTGGCGTGGCCCGCGCGCAGCTCGACAAGCAACCCGTCGACGTCCAGCAGATGTTCGACACGGTCGCGCGCCGCTACGACCTCACCAACGACGTGCTCTCGCTCGGCCAGGACCGCCGCTGGCGCAAGGCCGTCATCGACGCCGTCGACCCGCAGTACGGCGAGCGCGTGCTCGACCTGGCGGCCGGCACCGGCACCTCGAGCGAGCCGTTCGAGGAGCGCGGCGCGCGCGTCGTGCCCTGCGACTTCTCCCTCGGCATGCTCCGCGTCGGCAAGCAGGCCCGTCCCCACCTGCCCTTCACCGCGGGCGACGGCACCCGGCTGCCCTTCGCCGACGACACCTTCGACGCGGTGACGATCTCCTTCGGGCTGCGCAACATCGTCGACCCGCTGGCCGGGCTGCGCGAGATGCGCCGGGTCACCCGCCCCGGTGGCCGGCTCGTGGTCTGCGAGTTCAGCCACCCGACGTGGAAGCCGTTCCGCACGGCGTACGTCGAGTACCTCATGCGCGCGCTGCCGCCGGTGGCCCGCGCGGTCTCCTCGGCGCCCGACGCCTACGTCTACCTCGCCGAGTCCATCCGCGCCTGGCCCGACCAGGCCGGCCTCGCCGCGATGGTCGCCGAGGCCGGCTGGGCGGGTGTCGAGTGGCGCAACCTCTCCGGCGGGATCGTCACCCTCCACCGCGCCCAGGCCTGACGCCGACCCGTCGCGGTCGCGCGACGGGTCAGCGGGGGCGGGGGCTCAGAACTGGCCGGACTGGCCGCGCTGGACGAGCCGCTGGCCGAGCTGGGCGGCGCTGTGCGGGTCGAGCATGTGGGTCTGGGACTCGATGACCTGCGCCAGGGCCGGGTTGTGCCGCAGCACCTCGGAGGACTGCAGCAGCACCGTGCCGGCGCCGGTGAAGTCGTACTGGCGCTCCTCGCCGGACTCGCGCCCGAACATGGCCCCGATGCCCGACATGAACGACTGCGCCATCCAGTGGTGGTCGTAGTGCTGGGAGGGGGAGGGGCAGTCGGCCCAGCCGAGCAGCGCCTCGGGGTCGGCCCGGAACGGCGGCTCGACGAAGATCACCGGCCCCGAGGACGAGGCGAGGAACTTCCCGGTGCCGATGAGGGTGAGGAACCCCGGCACGATCGACTGCTTGAGCTCCAGGCCGGTCTCGAACGCCAGGAGGTTGGTCGACTTGATGGTGAGGTTGCCGTCCTCGAGGTCGTAGGAGTTGATGTCGTAGCCGCGGTCGCCGATGACGAGCTTGCCGTGGCCGGCGGCGACCACCCACTCCTGCGTGTAGAGGGGGGAGGAGAAGCGGGCGGCGACCCAGGCCGCGCGCGAGGCGAAGGCGGCGACGCCGGAGAAGTCGATGTTGCCGTAGTAGGCGATCATCGCGCCCTTGGACGTGAACCACTCGCCCTGCAGGTCGATGCAGAAGGAGTAGGCGTTGATGTTGTCGTTGGAGGGCAGCGTCTTCTCGTCGAAGACGGTCGAGCCGGTGGGCATGTCGATCATGAGAACTTCTGCTCCGATGCCTGGACGTAGACGCGACCGTGGCCGGTCACGTGCAGCTGGGTGGCCTCGCCGGACCCGCGACCGACGACGTCGCGGATGCCGGCGCTGACGCGGAAGTCGACGTTGAGCGCGCCGACGTGGCCGACGTAGGCCTGCGGGTCGACGCCGACCGTGTCGCCGTTGACCGGGATCTCGAACGCGCCGCCGTGGGAGAGCACCGCCACGGTGCCCTGGCCGCTGAGCTTGGTGGTGAACAGGCCCTGGCCGGTGGCCATGCCGCGCACCGCCTGGCGCACGCCGCCCGAGCCGATCATCTCGATGGAGGAGCTGAGGTGGGCGTCGTGGGCGAGGAGCCGGTCGGCCTCGACCGTCAGCGTCTCGTTGGCGAGCTGGATGACGGTGACGTACAGGCCGCGGAAGCCGTAGAGCACCGTGCCCTGGCCCTCGGCGACCATCATGGCGACGCTCTCGCCCGACATCGCGCGCCCGACCATGCCGCCCACGCCGCCCCCGCCGTGGATGGGGCGGAAGGAGACCCCGCCGGAGTAGCCGAGCATCGCGCCGCGGCGGGCGATGACCTCGCCGCCGGGCCGGACCTCGGTGCGCACGACCTTCTTGTTGAGCTGCTCGAAGACCATCGCCGTCACCTCTCCGCGGGCTGGATGTAGACGGTGCCCTGGCCCTCGAAGCGCAGGCTGAACGGCTCACCGCCGCCCTCGCCGGCCAGGCTGCGCCAGGTGACGCCCGAGACCAAGCTCATCTGGAGCTGGCCGGTGCCGGCGACGTAGGCGTCGGGGTCGACGACCAGCGGCATCCCGGGCGCGACGGCCAGCGGGATCATCGGGCCGTCGGACATGATCGCGCACTGCCCGGTGCCGGAGACCGACGTCGTGGCCAGGCCCTGGCCGCTGGTCATGCCGCGCAGGCCGGAGAACTGGACGTCGAGGCGCAGGCCGCTGGTCACGGCCAAGATGTGCTCGGACTCGACGGTCAGCTTGTCGTCCTGCAGCCCGACGACGGTGACGTCCATGGCGTCCTGGGCCAGGAAGGCCCGGCCCTGGCCCTGGCACTCCATCAGCGTGATGCTCTCGCCGGCGACGCGCTGGCGGACCGCGGCCCGCAAGCCACCTCCGCCGCCCATGCCGGCGTGCTTGAACGAGACGGTGCCCTGGTAGGCGACCATCGAGCCCTGGGCGGCTCGGATGCTGTCGCCGGCCAGGTCGGCCACGAGCACTTTCTTGTCGGCGGTGAGGGTCGCCATCGGGCCTCCGGTGCGGTCGGGGGGTGCGGACCTCGCACCTTAGTGGCCACGGCCGACGCGCGAATTACGCAACGTCGGCGTACCCGAAATTCGCAGGTCAGGACGCGTTTGGGGGCCCTCCCCCGGGTGTGACCTACGGCGCTCCGAGTGGCAGTATGGCGGGGAGCGCACCTCGTGATTCGTTTCACAAGGTCACAGGCCAGGTGTACGGGGTGCGGACCGAAGGGATCAGCCGGATGGACATCTACACCCCCGTCCTGGTGCTGGGGGCACTCGCGGCGCTGTTCGCCGTCGGCTCCATCATCACGAGCATCTTCGTGGGCCCCGCCCGCTACAACCGCGCCCGGCTCGACTCCTACGAGTGCGGCATCGAGCCCACCCCGCAGCCCGTCGGCGGCGGCCGGTTCCCGGTGAAGTACTACATCATCGCGATGCTCTTCATCATCTTCGACATCGAGATCATCTTCCTCTACCCCTGGGCCGTGAACTTCGACCAGATGGCCCTGTTCGGGCTCATCGAGATGGTCCTGTTCATCGGCACCGTGTTCGTCGCCTACGCCTACGTCTGGCGCCGCGGCGGGCTCGACTGGGACTGAGCGGCACCAGCGGCACCAGCGGCACGAGCGGCACGAGCGGCACCACCCCCACCTCCACCGCCACCACACGGCACCACGAACCCGGGAGGGACACAGCATGGGCATCGAGGACAAGCTCCCCAGCGGTGTGCTGCTCAGCACCGTCGAGGGCCTGAGCGGTTACATGCGCAAGGCCAGCTTCTGGCCGGCCACCTTCGGCCTGGCCTGCTGCGCCATCGAGATGATGACCAGCGGCGGCCCCAAGTACGACCTGGCCCGGTTCGGCATGGAGGTCTTCCGGGCCAGCCCGCGCCAGGCCGACCTGATGATCGTGGCCGGGCGGGTGAGCCAGAAGATGGCCCCGGTCCTGCGCCAGATCTACGACCAGATGCCCAACCCCAAGTGGGTCCTGGCCATGGGCGTGTGCGCCAGCTCCGGCGGCATGTTCAACAACTACGCGATCGTCCAGGGCGTCGACCACGTCGTCCCCGTCGACATGTACCTCCCGGGCTGCCCGCCGCGGCCGGAGATGCTCATCGACGCGATCCTCAAGCTCCACGACCAGGTGCAGGCCGGCAAGGCCGGTGCCCACCGCGCGGCCGAGATCGAGCAGCGCGAGGTCGCGGCGCTCAACGCGCTGCCCACGTCCGAGATGAAGGGTCTGCTCCGCTGAGATGAGCGACGAGGACACCACCACCGGCCCCGACCAGGCCGACGGCAAGACCCCCGCGACCACCGACCAGGAGGTCCGCGCGGTCGGCGAGCGCACCGGCATGTTCGGCGTGCGCGGCTCCGGCGACACCAGCGGGTACGGCGGCCTGGTCGCCCCGATCGTCTTCCCCGGGGCCGCCCAGCGCCCCTTCGGCGGCTGGCACGACGAGGTGGCCGACGCCCTCGAGCAGGTCACCTCGCTCGGCCGGGTCGTCGTGCACCGCGGCGAGATCACCTTCCACGTGCGGCGCGAGGACCTCCTCGCCACCGCCAAGCACCTGCGCGACGACCCCGCCCTGCGCTTCGAGCTCTGCTCGGGCGTCAGCGGCGTGCACTACCCCGAGGACAAGGGGGCCGAGCTGCACGCGGTCTACCACTTCACCTCGATGACCTTCAACCGGATCATCCGGGTCGAGGTCAGCGTCCCCGACAGCGACCCGCACCTGCCCTCGATCGTCGCGGTCTACCCGACCCTCGACTGGCACGAGCGGGAGACCTGGGACATGTTCGGCATCGTCTTCGACGGCCACCCGGCGCTGACCCGGATCCTCATGCCCGACGACTGGCCGGGCCACCCGCAGCGCAAGGACTACCCCCTCGGCGGCATCCCGGTCGAGTACAAGGGCGGCACCGTCCCGCCCCCCGACCAGCGCCGCTCGTACAACTGATGATGTCCCCCCAGCACGCCCAGCGACCCACCCAGCGGAGGAGCCACCCATGAGCACCACCGACGACGTCTACGCCGGCGCCAACGACACCAGCGAGGGCAAGGTCTTCACGGTCACCGGTCGCGACTGGGACCAGATCGTCGAGGGCCTCTCCGGCGCCGAGGGCGTCGAGGAGCGGGTCGTGGTCAACATGGGCCCGCAGCACCCCTCGACCCACGGCGTGCTCCGCCTGATCCTCGAGATCGAGGGCGAGACGGTCACCGAGGCCCGCTGCGGCATCGGCTACCTGCACACCGGCATCGAGAAGAACATGGAGTTCCGCTCCTGGGTGCAGGGCACGACGTTCGTGACCCGCATGGACTACCTCTCGCCGCTGTTCAACGAGGCGGCCTACTGCTTCTCCGTCGAGCGGCTGCTCGACATCGAGGACGACATCCCCGAGAAGGCCCAGGTCATGCGGGTCCTGCTCATGGAGCTCAACCGCCTCTCCTCCCACCTGGTCGCCATCGCGACCGGCGGCATGGAGCTCGGCGCGCTGACCGTGATGACCATCGGCTTCCGCGAGCGCGAGCTCGTGCTCGACCTGTTCGAGCTCATCACCGGCCTGCGCATGAACCACGCGTTCATCCGACCCGGCGGCGTCGCCCAGGACCTCCCGCCCAACGCGCTGCAGGAGATCCGCGACTTCACGGCCCTGATGCGCAAGCGCCTGCCCGAGTACGCCGCGCTGTGCAACGCCAACCCGATCTTCAAGGCGCGGCTGACCGACGTGGGCCACCTCGAGCTCGACGGCGTGCTGGCCCTCGGCCTGACCGGCCCGGTCCTGCGCTCGACCGGCTACCCCTGGGACCTGCGCAAGACCCAGCCCTACTCCGGCTACGAGACCTACGACTTCGACGTCCAGACCTGGGACACCTGCGACGCCTACGGCCGCTTCCGCATCCGGCTCAACGAGATGTGGGAGTCGCTGCGCATCGTCGAGCAGGCCGTCGACCGGCTCGCCGGCCTCGAGGGCGCCCCGGTGATGATCGGCGACAAGAAGATCGCCTGGCCGAGCCAGCTGG
The DNA here is from genome assembly GCF_006346315.1 of Nocardioides litoris. Classification (GTDB taxonomy): domain Bacteria; phylum Actinomycetota; class Actinomycetes; order Propionibacteriales; family Nocardioidaceae; genus Nocardioides; species Nocardioides litoris. Next base: position 214,242 of record NZ_VDMR01000006.1, read on the forward strand.
CCATCGGCAGCGACGGCATGGGCAACAGCCTCGACCACATCCGCCACATCATGGGGGAGTCGATGGAGGCCCTGATCCACCACTTCAAGCTGGTGACCGAGGGCTTCCGCGTCCCGCCGGGCCAGGCCTACGTGCCCATCGAGTCGCCCCGCGGCGAGCTCGGCGCCCACGTCGTCTCCGACGGTGGCACCCGTCCGTTCCGGGCGCACTTCCGCGACCCGTCCTTCACCAACCTGCAGGCGACGAGCGTGATGAGCGAGGGCGGCCAGGTCGCCGACGTCATCGTCGCGATCGCCTCGATCGACCCCGTGATGGGAGGCGTCGACCGCTAATGGCGCTCAGCACCGACACCCTGGGCGAGCTGCGCGAGATCGCCGCTCGCTACCCGCAGAAGCGCTCCGGCCTGCTGCCGATGCTGCACCTCGTGCAGTCCTCGGAGGGGCGGGTGACGCCCGAGGGCATCGAGGCCTGCGCGGAGATCCTCGAGATCAGCCCGGCCGAGGTCAGCGGCGTGGCGACCTTCTACACGATGTACAAGCGCAAGCCCGTCGGCGACTACCACGTCGGGGTCTGCACCAACACCCTGTGCGCGGTCATGGGCGGCGACGAGATCTTCACCCGGCTCAAGGACCACCTCGACGTCGGCAACGACGAGACCAGCGCCGACGGCAAGATCACCCTCGAGCACGTCGAGTGCAACGCCGCCTGTGACTACGCGCCGGTGGTGATGGTCAACTGGGAGTTCATGGACAACCAGACCCCCGACTCGGCGGTCCAGGTCGTCGACGACCTGCGCGCCGGTCGCGAGGTCCGATCGACCCGCGGCCCGGCGCTGTGCACGTGGCGCGAGGCCGAGCGGGTGCTGGCCGGGTTCCCCGACGGCCGCGTCGACGAGGGTCCCTCGGCCGGCCCGGCCTCGCTGCTCGGCCTCGGCATCGCCCGCGAGCGCGGTTGGACCGCCCCCGACGCCCCGGCTCCGGCCGCCGTGTCGGGCGGCGACCCGGCCCCCGCCGTACCCGAGGAGCGTGCGGAGGAGCCACGAGCCACGGCCGAGTCCGGCGACTCGACGACCAAGGCCGCCGCCGTCGAGGAGGACGCACCGACCTCCGAGACCGCGGCCGAGAAGAAGGAGGCGGACTGATGAGCACCATCGACACCCTGACCCCCGTCCTCACCGACGACTGGGACGCCGAGCAGAGCTGGAAGCTCGCGACCTACGAGTCGCGCGGCGGCTATGAGGCCCTGCGCACCGCGCTCGGCATGGCGCCCGACGACATCGTCGCCGCCGTCAAGGACTCCGGCCTGCGCGGCCGCGGCGGCGCGGGCTTCCCGACCGGCATGAAGTGGTCCTTCATCCCGCAGGACAACCCCAAGCCGAAGTACCTCGTCGTCAACGCCGACGAGTCCGAGCCGGGCACCTGCAAGGACACCCCGCTCATGATGGCCTCGCCCCACACCCTGGTCGAGGGCGTCATCATCAGCTCCTTCGCCATCCGGGCCAACCACGCCTTCATCTACATCCGCGGCGAGATCCTCCACGTCATCCGCCGGGTCCAGGCCGCGGTCGCCGAGGCGTACGCCGCCGGTCACCTCGGCAAGGACATCCACGGCTCCGGCTACGACCTCGACGTGGTCGTCCACGCCGGCGCCGGCGCCTACATCTGCGGCGAGGAGACCGCGCTCCTCGAGGGCCTCGAGGGCCGCCGCGGCCAGCCCCGGCTGCGCCCGCCGTTCCCGGCCGTGGCCGGCCTCTACGCCAGCCCGACGGTCATCAACAACGTCGAGTCGATCGCCTCGGTGCCGAGCATCATCAGCCACGGCGCCGAGTGGTTCGCCTCGATGGGCACCGAGAAGTCCAAGGGCTACGGCATCTTCTCCGTCTCCGGCCACGTCGAGCGGCCCGGGCAGTACGAGGCGCCCCTCGGCATCACCCTGCGCGAGCTGCTGGAGATGTCCGGCGGCGTGCGCCACGGCCACCGGCTGAAGTTCTGGACGCCCGGCGGCTCCAGCACCCCGCTGCTGACCGACGAGCACCTCGACGTGCCGCTCGACTTCGAGGGCGTCGCCGGGGTCGGCTCGATGCTCGGCACCCGCGCGCTGCAGGTCTTCGACGAGACCACCTGCGTCGTGCGGGCCGTGCTGCGCTGGACCGAGTTCTACAAGCACGAGTCCTGCGGCAAGTGCACCCCGTGCCGCGAGGGCACCTGGTGGCTGGTGCAGACCCTGGCCGCGCTCGAGCGCGGCGAGGGCAGCGAGGCCGACCTCGACCTGCTGCTCGACCAGTGCGACAACATCCTCGGCCGCTCGTTCTGCGCGCTCGGCGACGGCGCCACGAGCCCGATCTCCAGCTCGATCCAGTTCTTCCGCGACGAGTACCTCGCCCACCTCACCCACGGTGGGTGCCCGTTCGACCCGGCCGCCTCCACGGCCTGGGCCGGTTCCCTCACCGGAGCAGCCAAGTGACCACCACCCCCGACAAGACCGGCGTCGAGCTGGTCTCGGTGACGATCGACGGCATCCAGGTCGACGTCCCCAAGGACACGCTCGTGATCCGGGCCGCCGAGCAGGTCGGTGTCCAGGTCCCGCGGTTCTGCGACCACCCGCTGCTCGCGCCGGTCGGCGCCTGCCGCCAGTGCCTCGTCGACGTGCCCGACGCCGGCAACGGCCGCGGGTTCCCCAAGCCGCAGGCCGCCTGCACCCTGCCCGTCGCGCCCGGCATGGTGGTCAACACCCAGGTGACGAGCGAGGTCGCCGACAAGGCGCAGCAGGGCGTCATGGAGTTCCTGCTCATCAACCACCCGCTCGACTGCCCGGTCTGCGACAAGGGCGGCGAGTGCCCCCTGCAGAACCAGGCCATGAGCAACGGCCGCGGCGAGTCGCGGTTCGTCGGCTCGGGGGCGGGCGGCGTCAAGCGCACCTTCCCCAAGCCGATCAACCTCAGCCCGCAGGTCCTGCTCGACCGCGAGCGCTGCATCGTGTGCCAGCGGTGCACCCGCTTCGCCGCCGAGATCCCCGGCGACCCGTTCATCGCCCTGGTCGAGCGCGGCGCGCAGCAGCAGATCGGCATCGCCGAGAACGCGCCGTTCCTGTCCTACTTCTCGGGCAACACGATCCAGATCTGCCCGGTCGGTGCGCTGACCTCGGAGTCCTACCGGTTCCGGTCGCGGCCCTTCGACCTCGTCTCCAGCCCCTCGGTCGGCGAGCACGACGCGTGCGGCTCGGCGATCCGGGTCGACCACCGCCGCGGCAAGGTCATGCGCCGGCTCTCCGGTGACGACCCCGAGGTCAACGAGGAGTGGATCACCGACAAGGACCGCTTCGCGTTCACCTACGCCACCGAGGCCGACCGCATCACCTACCCGCAGGTGCGCGACACCGACGGGTCGCTGCGTCCGGCGTCGTGGATCGAGGCCTTCGCGGTCGCGGCCCGCGGGCTGCGCGAGGCCGGCGGCGTCGGCGTGCTGGCCGGTGGCCGGCTCACCGCCGAGGACGCCTTCGCCTACAGCACCTTCGCCCGCGTCGCGCTCGGCACCAACGACATCGACTTCCGGGCCCGGCCCCACTCGGCCGAGGAGGCCGAGTTCCTGGCCGCGCACGTCGTGACCACCGGTCCCGAGGCCGGCGCCGTCACCTACGCCGACCTCGAGTCGGCCTCCACGGTGGTGCTCGTCGGGCTCGAGCCCGAGGACGAGGCCGGGGCGGTGTTCCTGCGGCTGCGCAAGGCGGCGCTGCACCACGGCACCCGGGTGCTCGCGCTGGCGCCGTACACCACCCGCGGCCTGGGCAAGATGAACGGCACCCTGGTCCCGACGGCCCCGGGCGAGGAGCCCGCCGCCGTCGCCGGGCTGCTCGGCACCGAGCACGGTCTCGACGCCCGCTCGGTCGTCATGGTCGGCGAGCGCCTGGCCACCGTGCCCGGCGCGCTCACCGCCGTGGCCGACCTGGTCGCCAAGACCGGGGCCCGGCTCGCCTGGGTCCCGCGGCGCGCGGGCGACCGCGGTGCGCTCGAGGCCGGCTGCCTGCCGGGCCTGCTGCCCGGTGGCCGCCCGGTCGCGGACGCCGCGGCCCGCGTCGACGCCGCCGCCTCGTGGGGCGTCGACACCCTGCCCGACACCCCGGGCCGCAACGGCGACGCGATCGTCGCCGCCGTCCTGGCCGGCGAGCTCGGGGGCCTGGTCGTCGGCGGGGTCGACCCGCTCGACACGACCGACCCGGCCGCCACCCGGGCCGCGGTCGAGCAGGCCTCCTTCGTGGTCGCCCTCGACCTGCGCGCCAGCGACGTGACCCGCGCCGCCGACGTCGTCCTGCCGGTCGCCCCGGTCACCGACAAGGCCGGGTCGTTCGTCAACTGGGAGGGCCGCGTCCGCTCCTTCGAGCGCATCCTGGCCAACCCGGCCTCGCTGCCCGACTCGCGCGTCCTCGCCGGCATCGCCGAGGAGCTCGGGCGGCCGCTGGGCTTCCGCACCGTCGAGGACGTGCGGGCCCAGATGGCCGAGATGGGTCCGTGGGACGGCCCCCGCGCCACCATGACCCCGGTCGAGCCCGTCGCCGACACCGCGCGTCCCGGCGAGGGCCTGCGCCTGGCGTCGTGGAAGCAGATGATCGACAACGGCACGATGCTCGCCGGCGACAAGCACCTGGCCGCGACCGCGAGGCCCGCGGTCGCCCGCGTCGCCCGGGCCGTGCACGACGCCTGCGGCCCGATGGTCACCGTCACCGGTGACCGCGGCTCGGTCACCCTGCCCTCCGAGGTCGCCCCCGACCTGGTCGACGACACCGTCTGGCTCCCCGCGAGCTCGACCGGTCGTGGCCTGCTCGCCGATCTCGCCTCGCCCGGGTCCCGGGTCACCGTCACCGGAGGCAACGCATGAGTCCCCTCGCCAGCCCGCTGGTCACCGACGCGGGCCTGCAGGCCTTCGGGCGCGACGTCTGGTGGGTCGTCGGGCTGAAGGTCCTGCTGATCTTCGTCGTCCTGGTGCTGCTGACGCTGTTCAACATCTGGTTCGAGCGCCGCGTCGTGGCCCGGATGCAGCACCGCATCGGCCCCAACGTGCACGGGCCCTTCGGCCTGCTGCAGTCGCTCGCCGACGGCGCCAAGCTGATGTTCAAGGAGGACATCATCCCCAAGGCCGCCGACAAGGTGGTCTTCATCCTGGCGCCGATCATCGCGGTGATCCCCGCGTTCGTGACCTTCAGCGTGATCCCGTTCGGGCCCGAGGTGAACTTCTTCGGGCAGGTGACCCCGCTCCAGCTGACCGACATGCCCGTCGCGGTGCTGTTCGTCATGGCGATCGCCTCGATCGGCATCTACGGCATCGTGCTCGGCGGCTGGTCCAGCGGGTCGACGTACTCCCTGCTCGGCGGCCTGCGCTCGAGCGCGCAGATGATCTCCTACGAGGTCGCGATGGGCCTGGCCCTCGTCGCGGTCTTCCTGTACGCCGGCTCGATGTCGACCTCCGAGATCGTGGCCGCCCAGGAGGACCTCTGGTTCGGGCTGATCCTGGTCCCGTCGTTCGTCATCTACGTGATCGCGATGGTGGGCGAGACCAACCGCGCGCCGTTCGACCTCCCCGAGGCCGAGGGCGAGCTGGTCGGCGGGTTCCACACCGAGTACTCCTCGATCAAGTTCGCGCTGTTCTTCCTCGCCGAGTACGTCAACATGGCCACCGTCTCGGCCCTGGCCACGACGCTGTTCCTCGGCGGCTGGCGCGCGCCGTTCTGGATCGACGAGCTGTACGCCGGCTTCAACTCCGGCTACTGGCCGGTGCTGTGGTTCTTCGGCAAGGTCCTGGTCTTCATCTTCTTCTTCATCTGGCTGCGCGGCACGCTGCCCCGGCTGCGCTACGACCAGTTCATGTCCTTCGGCTGGAAGGTGCTGATCCCGGTCTCCCTGGTCTGGATCATCGCCGTGGCGACCCTGCGGGTCGCCCGCACCGAGGGCTGGTTCGAGGGCACCAACCTGCTCATCGTGCTCGGCGTCGCACTCGTCGTCGTCCTCGGCCTGTTCTTCATCGGCGGCAAGGAGTCCGCCGAGGAGACCGACGGCGAGGTCCGCGCCGGCAGCGGCGGCTTCCCGACCCCGCCGATGCCCGTCGGCGGTGCCGTGCGCGGCTCGGCCGCCCCCCTGACGTTCGACGACCCGTCCCGCGTGACCGTGGCGGGGGAGGAGGCCTGATGGCCGAGAAGAGGTCCGGCGCGTCCGGACAGCCCGAGCAGCCCCGCGACGGTCGCCCCGTCGACAACCCGGGCTCGAAGTCGCTCAAGGAGCAGTTCCTCGACCCGGTCGCCGGGTTCGGGGTCACGTTCCGCACGATGTTCCGCAAGGTCGTCACCGAGCAGTACCCCTTCGAGAAGCAGCCGACCGCGCCGCGCTTCCACGGCCGCCACCAGCTCAACCGCTGGCCCGACGGCCTCGAGAAGTGCATCGGCTGCGAGCTGTGCGCGTGGGCCTGCCCGGCCGACGCGATCTACGTCGAGGGTGCCTCCAACGACGACGCCGCGGGCGAGCGCTTCAGCCCCGGCGAGCGCTACGGCCGCGTCTACCAGATCAACTACCTGCGCTGCATCCTGTGCGGCCTGTGCATCGAGGCCTGCCCGACCCGGGCCCTGACGATGACCAACGAGTACGAGCTGGCCGACGACAACCGCGCCGACCTGATCTACGAGAAGTCCGACCTCCTCGCGCCGCTCCTGCCCGGCATGGAGCAGCCGCCCCACCCGATGGTCGACGGCTTCGACGAGGGCGACTACTACCGCGGCGGCCTGTCGGGCCGCCCCGCGCCGGTCGGAGGCGAGCAGCCGTGATCTCGTTCTGGGCCCTCGCCCCGGTGATGGTCGTCGCCGCCCTCGGCATCCTCGTGGTGCGCAAGGCGGTGCACGCCGCGCTGCTGCTCGCCGTGGTGATGATCAGCCTGGCCGTGCAGTACGCCGCGCTCGACGCGCCGTTCCTCTTCGCGGTGCAGATCATCGTCTACACCGGCGCCATCCTCATGCTGTTCCTCTTCGTGCTGATGCTCGTCGGTGTCGACGCCTCCGACTCGATCGTCGAGACCATCAAGGGCCAGCGCCTCATGGCCATCGCGGTCGGCCTGCTGCTCGGCGTCGTGCTCGTCGTGGCCATGGCCCAGCTCACCCTGGGCACCGCCACCGGGCTCGACTCGGCCAACGAGGGCGGCAACGTGCCCGCCCTGGCCAACATCGTGTTCTCCCGCTACGTCTTCGCCTTCGAGGTCACGAGCGCGCTGCTCATCACCGCCGCGGTGGGCGCGATGGTGCTCGCCCACCGCGAGCGGCTCACGCCCAAGGCCTCCCAGGCCTCGCTGGCCGCCCAGCGCCTGCGCGACTACGCCGACAAGGGCACCCACGTCGGACCGCTGCCGGCCCCAGGCGTGTACGCCCGCCACAACGCCGTCGACACCCCGGCCCTGCTCCCCGACGGCACCGCTGCGGAGTCGTCGGTCTCGCGGGTCCTCGCCGCACGCGGTACCGTCCGCTCCGCGCCGGCCATGGCCGACGACATCGAGGAGCTCAAGCGCCAGCTCGGCGTCGACCCCGCCGCCCGGCCCAACACCGGCGGACGGGGCCAGGCCGCGGCCACCACGACCACCGAGGACGTCGAGAAGGGTGAGAGCGCATGACCGAGCACTACGTCGTGCTCTCGGCGATCCTCTTCACCATCGGCGCCGTCGGCGTGCTGGTCCGCCGCAACGCCATCGTCGTGTTCATGTGCGTCGAGCTGATGCTCAACGCCTGCAACCTCGCGCTGGTGGCCTTCGCCAAGCAGCACGGCAACCTCGACGGGCAGGTGGCGGCGTTCTTCGTGATGGTCGTCGCGGCCGCCGAGGTCGTCGTCGGCCTGGCCATCATCATGACCATCTTCCGCACCCGTCGCTCGGCCTCGGTCGACGACGCGAGCCTCCTGAAGTTCTGAAAGGTCCCGCTCGATGTTCCTGATGGAGGCTGCGACCGAGATCCCGGTCGTCGACCCCGGCAGCGCCGACGGGATCTTCTCCCTCGTGTGGCTCGTCATCGCCCTGCCGCTGGCCGGCGCCGCCGTGCTGCTCCTGGGCGGCCGGTTCACCGACCGCTGGGGCCACCTGCTCGGCACCGCCATGCCGATCGGCTCGTTCGTCATCAGCGTGCTGATGTTCCTGCAGCTGATGGACCGCGGGGAGGAGGAGCGGCAGGTCGTCCAGGAGCTGTACGACTGGATCAACGTCGGCTCGCTCGACGTGGGCATGGACTTCCTCTACGACCCGCTCTCGGCGCTGTTCCTGCTGCTGATCACGGGCGTCGGGTCGCTGATCCACATCTACTCGATCGGCTACATGAGCCACGACCCGAGGCGCCGGCGGTTCTTCGGCTACCTCAACCTCTTCGTGGCCGCGATGCTGATGCTCGTCCTCAGCGAGAACTACCTCGGCCTGTTCCTGGGCTGGGAGGGCGTCGGCCTCGCGTCGTACCTGCTGATCGGCTTCTGGCAGCACAAGCCGTCCGCGGCCGCGGCGGCCAAGAAGGCGTTCGTCATCAACCGTGTCGGTGACATGGGCATGGCGGCCGCGATCTTCCTGGCCTTCACGCTGTTCCACTCGACCAGCTTCCGCGAGATCAGCGCGCAGGCCGGCGGGGCCAGCGAGGGCTACATGACCGCCTTCGGCCTGCTGCTGCTCGTCGGCGCCTGCGGCAAGTCGGCGCAGTTCCCGCTCCAGGCCTGGCTGCTCGACGCGATGGAGGGCCCGACCCCGGTCTCGGCCCTCATCCACGCCGCCACCATGGTCACCGCCGGCGTCTACCTCATCGTCCGGTCCAACTTCGTCTTCGAGCGCGCCCCCGACGCCCAGACCGTCGTCATCGTCGTCGCGGTGATCAGCATCCTGTGGGGTGCGGTCATCGGGTGCGCCAAGGACGACATCAAGAAGGCCCTCGCCGGGTCGACCATGAGCCAGATCGGCTACATGATGCTCGGCGCCGGGCTCGGCACCGCCGGGTACGCGTTCGCGATCTTCCACCTGCTGACCCACGGCTTCTTCAAGGCCAACATGTTCCTCGGGGCCGGCTCGGTGATGCACGGCATGGACGACGACGTCGACATGCGGCACTACGGCCTGCTCCGCAAGGCCATGCCGATCACCTTCGGCACCTTCCTGGTGGGCTACCTCGCGATCATCGGCATCCCGCCGTTCGCGGGCTTCTGGTCCAAGGACAAGATCATCGAGGTCGCGCTCGGCCACAGCCTGCTGGTCGGGGCGTGCGCGCTGGTCGGCGCCGGCGTGACGGCGTTCTACATGACGCGCCTGCTCCTGATGACCTTCTTCTCGCAGAAGCGCTGGCAGAAGGACGTCCACCCGCACGAGTCGCCCGCGGTGATGACCTTCCCGCTCATCGCCCTGGCCGTGCTCTCCGCCGCCGGCGGCATCCTGCTGCTGGGCAACTGGATCCTGCACTGGCTCGAGCCGGTCGTGGGCCCCGAGGCCCACCCCGAGCTGCCGCTGCCGATCTGGGCCATCACCGCCACCACCCTGGTCATCGTGGTCATCGGCGTCGCGGTCGCGGTCGTGCTCTACCAGCGCCGCGAGGTCCCGGCCGTCGCCCCGACCGACGTCTCCTTCGCCACCCGCGCGGCCCGCAACGAGCTGTACGGCAACGAGATCAACGAGGGCCTCGTGGTCGGTCCCGGCCGCCGCCTGGTCGCCGGGCTGTTCGTCTTCGACCGCTCCGGTGCCGACGGCACGTTCATGGGCGGTGGTGCCGCGGTCAAGGGCATCGGCACGGTGCTCCGCCGCGTCCAGACCGGCTACGTGCGCTCCTACGCCCTGTCCATCCTCGGAGGCGTCGTCGTCGTCGCCCTCGCCATGCTGGCGGTGAACCTCTAGTGGCACCCCACGACGTTCCCCGCCTCCCCCGCTTCGCTCCTCCGACGGACAACGCCGCGGGGACCCCGCCGCGGGTGGCCCGGTCGGCACGGAAGGTGACTCACTGAGATGCTGACTGTCCTCATCCTGGTGCCCCTCGTCGGGGCCCTGGTCATCCCGTTCCTCCCGGCGGCGTCCGCGCGCGCGGTCGGCCTCGGCTTCTCCGCCGGCACCCTCGGCCTCGGCATCGCCGCCCTGACCCAGTTCGAGACCGGCGGCGGCATGCAGCTGCAGGAGCAGGTCGAGTGGATCCCGGCGTTCGGCGTCAACTACGCCGTCGGTGTCGACGGCCTCGGCATCCTCATGGTGCTGCTCACCGTCGTGCTCACGCCGATCGTCATGATCGCCGGCTGGCACGAGGGCGACGAGGCCCCACGGTCCTACTACGCCTGGATGCTCGCCCTCGAGGCGCTGTCCCTGGCCGTGTTCTGCGCGACCGACGTGTTCTTCTTCTACGTCGTCTTCGAGGCCACCTTGATCCCGGCCTTCTACCTCGTCGGCGGCTTCGGCCGCGACGGGCGCGGCGCGGCCGCGGTGAAGTTCCTGATGTTCCAGCTGGCCGGCGGCCTCGTGCTGCTGTTCTCGGTCATCGGCCTGTACGTCGTCTCGGCGGACCAGGGCACGCCGTCCTACCTGCTCTCCGACCTCCAGCAGCTCGACTTCTCCGAGGGCACCGGTCGCTGGCTGTTCCTCGGCTTCTTCATCGCCTTCGCGATCAAGGCGCCGCTGTTCCCGGTGCACACCTGGCTGGCCGACACCACCGAGAAGGCCACCCCCGGCACGAGCGTGATGCTGGTCTGCGTGCTCGACAAGATCGGCACCTTCGGCATGCTGCGCTTCTGCCTCGGCCTCTTCCCCGAGGCCTCGCAGTGGGCGACGCCGGTCGTGGTCACCCTCGCGCTCATCTCGATCATCTACGGCGCGCTCGTGGCCATCGCCCAGGACGACGCGCTGCGCCTGGTCGGCCTCACCTCGCTGAGCCACTTCGGCTTCATCGTGCTCGGCATCTTCGTCTTCAGCACCCAGGGCCACTCCGGCGCCATCCTCTACATGGTCAACCACGGCATCGGCACGGCCGCGCTCTTCCTGACCGTCGGCTACCTCGTCCACCGGCGGGGCACCGCGCTCATCTCCGAGATGGGCGGGCTGGAGAAGACCGTCCCGGTGCTGGCCGGCCTGACGCTGGTCGCCGGCCTCGCCACGCTGGGCCTGCCGGGCCTGAGCCCGTTCGTCTCGGAGTTCCTGGTCCTGCTGGCGGCGTTCGACTACGCCTGGTGGGTCGGCGGCACCGCCGTGGTCGGCATCGTGCTGGCGGCCATCTACGTGCTGTGGATGTACCAGCGCATCTTCACCGGTGGCGGGGCCGACCCCGCGGCCCACGACGCCGCCGGTCACGGCCACGACGCGGGTGACGCCGAGGGCGACGCCCACGGCGCCACCCCGGCCGGCCACGGCCAGTCCGCCACCACGACGGCCACCGCGACGGCCACCGCCACCGCAGCCACGACCACGGTCGTGCCCGACGCGAGCCGCCGCGAGGTGCTCGCCGTGGCCCCGCTGATGGTGGCGCTGGTGTTCTTCGGCTTCTACCCCCAGCCCCTGCTCGACCTGAGCAACCCCTACGCCCGTGACCTGCTCGCGCAGGTCGGCGTCCAGGACGATGCCCCGAAGGTCCCGGCCACCGGGGCCGAGAGCGGCGAGTGAGGTAGCGAGATGGACTACGTCAGCCCCGTCATCGAGTACGCCGAGCTCTCACCGCTCTTCGTCGTCTTCGGCGCCGCGGTCATCGGTGTGCTCATCGAGGCCTTCGCGCCCCGCCCCCTGCGGCACGTCCTGCAGACCTCCGTCGCGGCCGTCGGCGTGGTCGGCGCCGGTGTCGCCACCGTCCTGGTCGGCCTCGACCTGGCCGAGAGCGGCGCCGGCCGCGGCCTGGTCGGTGCCGAGGGCTCGGTCGTCGTCGACGGCCCCACGGTCTACCTCTGGGGCCTGGTGCTGGTCTTCTCCGCCGCGGGTGTCGCGCTGTTCTCCGAGCGCAAGCTCGAGGCGGGCGTCCCCGTGTTCGCCGGTGCTGCCGCGACCCTGCCCGGGTCGGAGGGCGAGCGCGAGGCCTCGACCCGGGGCCTCGCCCACACCGAGGTCTACCCGCTGCTCATGTTCGCCGTCGGCGGCATGATGCTCTTCCCGGCCTCGGGCGACCTGCTCACCATGTTCATCGCCCTCGAGGTGCTCTCGCTCCCGCTGTACCTGCTCTGCGGCCTGGCCCGACGTCGGCGCCTGCTGAGCCAGGAGGCGGCGCTGAAGTACTTCCTGCTGGGCGCGTTCTCCTCCGGCTTCTTCCTGTACGGCGTCGCGCTGGTCTACGGCTACGCCGGCTCGATGGACCTCGACGTCATCCACGACGCCGTCTCCAACGGCTCCGACGACCGCGCCCTGCTGCTGCTCGGCATCGCCATGCTGGCGGTCGGGCTGCTGTTCAAGGTCGGCGCGGTGCCGTTCCAGGCCTGGACGCCCGACGTCTACCAGGGTGCGCCGACCGCGGTCACGGCGTTCATGTCGGCCGCGACCAAGGTCGCGGCGTTCGGCGCGCTGCTGCGGTTGTTCTACGTCGCCTTCGGGGCCGACCGCTGGAACTGGCAGCCGATGATGTGGGCCATCGCCATCCTGACCATGCTGGTCGGCTCGGTGCTGGCCTGCGTGCAGAGCGACATCAAGCGGATGCTGGCCTACTCCTCGGTGGCCCACACCGGCTTCCTGCTCACCGGCATGCTCGGCGTCCAGTCGCCCTCGGCGCTCGCCGACGGCGAGGTCACCTCGCTGCAGGCCGTGCTGTTCTACCTCACGACCTACGGCTTCGCGACCGTCGGCGCCTTCGCGGTCGTGAGCACGGTCCGCGACGCCAACGGGGAGGCCTCGGCCTTCGCGCGCTGGGTCGGGCTCGGCAAGCGCTCGCCGCTGACCGCGCTCGTGTTCTCCTTCTTCCTGTTCTCGATGGCCGGCATCCCGCTCACCTCGGGCTTCGTCGGCAAGTGGGCGGTGTTCACCGTGGCCGGCGCGTCCGGCGCCTGGCCGGTCGTCGCGGTGGCGATCGCGTCGAGCATCATCGCGGTCTACTTCTACGTCCGCTACATCCGGCTCATGTTCTTCACCGACCCCGAGCCCGGCCGTGACGGCGTGCCCGAGGTCGCCTCGGTGACCGTCCCCTCGCCGCTGACCTCGGTCACCATCGCGGTGTGCGCGATCGCCACCCTCGTACTCGGCATCGTGCCCGGGCCCGTGCTCGACCTCGCCATGCAGGTGGGAGACTTCGTCAGGTGAGCACCGACCTGGCTCTGCCGATCGACGACGAGGCCCTCGCCGACCGGCTGCGCCAGCGGATGGCCCTCGTCGAGCAGGCCCTCTACGAGCACGCGTCGAGCCCGTCGCCGTACGTCACCGAGGCGGCGCGGCACCTGCTGGCAGCCGGGGGCAAGCGCTTCCGGCCGCTGCTGGTGCTGCTGGCCGCCGAGGCCGGCCCCGACCCCGGGCACGAGGACGTGCTGACCGCGGCGTGCGTCGTCGAGATCACCCACGTCGGATCGCTCTACCACGACGACGTCATGGACGAGGCCGCGCTGCGGCGCGGGGAGGCCTCGGCCAACTCCCGCTACGACAACCACGTCGCGATCCTCACCGGCGACTGGCTGTTCGCGAAGTCCTCCGAGCTCACCGCGCTGCTCGGCGCCGAGGCGGTGGGCATCCAGGCCGCCACCTTCACCCGTCTCGTCGAGGGCCAAATCCTCGAGGGCGTCGAGCCCGAGGGTGACCCCCTGCAGCACTACCTCGACGTGGTCGCCGGCAAGACCGGCTCGCTCATCGCCACCTCCGCGCGCTACGGCGCCCGCTTCGCCGGCGCCGGCCGCGAGGTCGAGGAGGCGCTCACGGCGTACGGCGAGATCGTCGGGTCTGCGTTCCAGCTCTCCGACGACATCCTCGACGTCGCCTCCGACAGCGAGGAGTCGGGCAAGACCCCCGGCACCGACCTGCGCGAGGGCGTGCCGACGCTGCCGGTGCTGATGGCGCAGGCCTCCACCGACCCCGCCGACGCCCGGCTGCTCGAGCTGCTGGGCTCCGACCTCAGCGACGACGCGCGGCACGCCGAGGCGCTGGCGCTGCTGCGCAAGCACCCCGCCCTCGACCAGGCCCGCTCCTACGTCGTCGCGCAGGCGCAGGAGGCCAAGGCGCTGCTCACGGCCCTGCCCGAGGGTTCGGTCCGCTCCGCCCTCGAGGACTTCGCCGACCTCGTCGCCGTCCGCTCCAGCTGAGGCGGCTCGCCGGCGGCAGAATCTCCGGTCAACTGGAGGATCTGCCACTCCTGACGGGAAGTTCCCCAGGAGTGGGAGTTCCGGGCCAGGAGTCGCCGGCCGGGTCACCGAGCCGACGCCGGTGGGAAAATCTCCGGTTAACCGGAGAATCTGCCACTTCTTGTAGGCAATTCCCCACCACCAGTGGGAGTTCCGTGCCAGGAGTCGGGCGCGGAGGTCAGGCGGCGGTGGTGGCCTCGGCGGCCAGCGCGAGCTGCCGGCGACGGTGGCGCAGCGCCTCGGAGGTGAAGACGACCAGCGCCAGCCAGACCAGCGCGAACCCGACCCAGCGGCCCGGGCTCATGGCCTCGTCGAAGACGAGCAGGCCGAGCACGAACTGGATGGTCGGCGCGAGGTACTGCAGCAGGCCGAGCGAGACCATCGAGACGCGGGTCGCGGCGGCGCCGAAGCAGATGAGCGGCACGGCGGTGACCAGGCCGGCGCTCATGAGCAGCAGCACGTGCCCGGCCCCCTCGCCGGTCAGGTGCCCGTCGCCCGAGGCCTGCAGCACGACGAGGTAGACGAGCGCGAACGGCGCGATCACGGCCGTCTCGAAGGCCAGGCTCTCCACCGCGCCGACGTCGGCGGACTTCTTGGCCAGCCCGTAGGTGCCGAAGGAGAAGGCCAGGATGATCGCGATCCACGGCGGCCGCCCGTAGTCGAGGGTCAGCACGCACACGGCCGTGAACCCGATGCCCATCGCGGCCCACTGCCAGGGCCGGAGCCGCTCGCGCAGCACGAGGACCCCCATGAGCACGGTCACGAGCGGGTTGACGAAGTACCCGAGCGAGGTCTCCACGACACGGCCGCTGTTGACGCCGTAGATGTAGGTCGTCCAGTTGCTGGTGATCGTCACCGCGGCCACCAGGAGCAGCAGCCGCACGCGGCGGTCGGCGACGATGGCGCGCAGGTGGCCGGTGCGGCCGAGCGCCACCACCAGCACGCCCATGGTCAGCAGCGACCACACGACGCGGTGGGCGAGGATCTCCAGGGCGCCGCCGGGCTCGAGCAGCGGCCAGTAGAGCGGGAACGCACCCCACATCGCGTACGCCGCGACGCCCAGCGCCAGACCCCTTCGCCCCTCCTGCACGACCTCAACATAGAGTCTGGTTTGCCCGAGCCGGCCGGAGGGCAGGAGGCCCGGGTCTCACCCCACGAACCCACTCCCCGGAGGACTCCACATGCGTTCCGCCCGTCCCCTCATCGCGCTGCTGGCGCTGGCCCTCGCGGCCTCGCTCGGCCTCGCCCCCGCCGGCGCCCAGGCGTCGGTCGCTCGCGGTGCCGCGGTCTCCGGCGCCGACCGGGCCGACCTCGGCTCGGTCTCCGGCCGCACCGACGCCCGCCTGGCCACGACCGTGACCGCCAAGGTCGTCAAGAAGCGCGTGCGGCCCAACGGCCCGCGCGTCCTGGTCATCAAGGGCGCGGTCAGCCCGCTGGGCGTCGGCCCGGTCAAGATCCAGCGCGCCACCAAGTGCAACAAGGCCACCAAGACCTGCAACTTCAAGTTCTACCGCAAGAAGGCCCTGAAGAACGGCCGCTACGAGGTCGTCATCGACGCCCCCAACCGCCTGCGCGGCTGGGTCTGGCGGGCCAAGGTCGGCAGCGCCCTGAGCAACGCCTGGCTGACCTGCCGCAAGCGCCCCACCCAGGAGTGCAAGATCCCCTACTGAGCCGCTGACCCCAGCTCCTCAGCAGACGCGAGAAGGGCCCCCGCCGCGAGGCGGGGGCCCTTCTGCGTGCCGGGGGTGCCGGGGTGCCGGGGTGCCGGGGTGGCCCGGATGTCCCAGACCCCGTCAGACCACGGTCCAGGTGTCGCCGCCGTTGACGAGGGCTGCGAGGCGGTCGGTGGGGTCACCGTCGACCGCGCGCTGGGCGGCGTCGATCTGGGCGCGGGCCTGGTCGTCGTAGGTCGACCGGACGACCTGGCGGAAGATGCCGATGGGCGCCTGGTGGAGGTAGTCGTTGGCGGTCAGCCGGGAGATCGCGAACGCGGTCGAGGGGTCCTCGGCGTGCGCGTCGTGGACGAGCAGCGCGTCGACGCCGACGTCGGCCACGTCGACGACCTTGACGCCGCCGGTGGCGGTGTCGCGGACGACGCCCTTGACGCCCTGGCCGTCAGTGCTGTCGGGGCCGGGGTTGCCGAAGCGGATCGGCTCGCCGTGCACGAGCGGGATGATGGCCTCGGCCTTGGTGTCGTTGCCCTTGATGGCGTCGAAGGCGCCGTCGTTGAAGATGGGGCAGTTCTGGTAGATCTCGACCAGCGAGGTGCCGCGGTGGGCGGCGGCCGCGGAGAGCACCGCGGTGAGGTGCTTGCGGTCGGAGTCGATGGTGCGGGCCACGAACGTCGCCTCCGCGCCCAGGGCGAGCGACACGGGGTTGAAGGGGTGGTCGACCGAGCCCATCGGGGTCGACTTGGTGATCTTGCCGGCCTCGGAGGTGGGGGAGTACTGGCCCTTGGTCAGGCCGTAGATCCGGTTGTTGAACAGCAGGATCGTCATGTTGACGTTGCGGCGCAGGGCGTGGATCAGGTGGTTGCCGCCGATCGACAGCGCGTCGCCGTCACCGGTGACGACCCACACCGACAGGTCCTCGCGCGCCGTGGCCAGGCCGGTCGCGATCGACGGCGCCCGGCCGTGGATCGAGTGCATGCCGTAGGTGTCGAGGTAGTAGGGGAACCGGGAGGAGCACCCGATGCCGGAGATGAAGGTGATGTTCTCGCGGCGCAGGCCGAGGTCGGGCAGGAAGGACTGCACGGCCTTGAGCACGGCGTAGTCGCCGCACCCGGGGCACCAGCGGACCTCCTGGTCGGAGGAGAACTCCTTGGCCGTCTGCGGTGCCGCGCCCTCCGCGAGGGTGGGCACCGACTCGACGCCGGTGCGCAGGTCGGGCATGCCGAGGTCGGCGGTCATGAGGTGGCTCCCGTGGTGGTGGAGGTGTCGGTGGGGCTGTCGGTGGGGCTGTCGGTGGGGACGGTCAGGTCGACGTCGATGCCCTCGGCCTCGGCCACGAGGTGACCGATGGCCTCGGCGAGCTCGGCCGCCTTCAGCGGCAGGCCGCGGACCTGGTTGTAGCCCTGGGCGTCGACGAGGTACGTCGCGCGGAGCAGGGTCGAGAGCTGGCCGAGGTTCATCTCCGGCACCAGCACCCGGTCGTAGCGACGGAGGATGTCGCCGAGGTCCTTCGGGAACGGGTTGAGGTGGCGCAGGTGCACCTGGGCGACGTCGTACCCGGCCTTGCGGACGCGGCGGCAGCCGGCGCCGATGGGGCCGTACGTCGAGCCCCAGCCGATGACGAGGACCTTGGCGCGGCCGGAGGGGTCCTCGACCTCGAGCGGCGGCAGCGACTCGGCGATCCGGTCGACCTTGGCCTGGCGGGTGCGGACCATCAGGTCGTGGTTGGCGGGGTCGTAGGAGATGTTGCCGTGGCCCTCGCCCTTCTCGAGGCCGCCGATGCGGTGCTCGAGGCCGGGGGTGCCGGGCACGGCCCAGGGGCGGGCGAGGGTCTCCTCGTCGCGCAGGTAGGGCCAGTAGTCCTTCGAGCCGTCGGCCTTCTCGTGGTTGGGCTCGGTCGCGAACGCCGGGTCGATGACCGGCAGGTCGTCGGAGCCGGTGGCCACGTCGGGGATGCGCCACGGCTCGGACCCGTTGGCGAGGTAGCCGTCGGAGAGCAGCATGACCGGGGTGCGGTAGGTGACGGCGATGCGCACGGCCTCGACGGCGGCGGCGAAGCAGTCACCGGGCGACTGGGGCGCCACGATCGGGACCGGGGCCTCGCCGTTGCGGCCGTACATCGCCTGCATGAGGTCGGCCTGCTCGGTCTTGGTGGGCAGGCCGGTCGAGGGACCGCCGCGCTGGACGTCGACCACGACGAGCGGCAGCTCGGTCATCACGGCCAGGCCGATGGCCTCGGACTTCAGCGCGATGCCGGGGCCGGAGGTGGTGGTCACGCCGAGCGCGCCGCCGAAGGAGGCGCCGATGGCCGAGCCGACGCCGGCGATCTCGTCCTCGGCCTGGAAGGTGGTGACGCCGAACGCCTTGTGCTTGCTGAGCTCGTGGAGGATGTCGGAGGCCGGGGTGATCGGGTAGGACCCGAGGAAGACCGGGAGGCCCGAGCGCACGCCGCCCGCGATGAGCCCGTAGGCCAGGGCGAGGTTGCCGGTGATGTTGCGGTAGGTGCCGGGCGGCATCTGGGCCGGCTTGACCTCGTACTGGACCACGAAGGTCTCGGTGGTCTCGCCGTAGTTCCACCCGGTCTTGAACGCCGTGAGGTTGGCGTCACGGATGTCGGGGACCTTGGCGAACCGGCGGGACAAGAAGGCCTCGGTGCCCTCGGTGGGGCGGCCGTACATCCACGACAGCAGGCCGAGGGCGAACATGTTCTTGGCCCGCGCGGCGTCCTTGCGGGACAGGCCGTACTGCTTGACCGCCTCGACGGTCATGCCGGTCAGGTCGACCGGGTGCACGGTGAACGCCCCCAGCGGATCGCCTGCATCACCCAGCGTGTCGAGCGGGTTGACGTCGTACCCGGCCTTGTCGAGGTTGCGCTTGGTGAAGTCGTGGGTGTCGAGGATGATCGCCGCGCCAGGCGCGAGGTCGCCCACGTTGGCCTTCAGCGCGGCCGGGTTCATCGCGACCAGCACGTCGGGGGAGTCCCCCGCGGTGAGGATGTCGTGGTCGGCGAAGTGGACCTGGAACGACGAGACCCCGGGGATGGTGCCCTGGGGGGCGCGGATCTCGGCCGGGAAGTTGGGCAGGGTCACCAGGTCGTTGCCGAAGGCGGCCGACTCCTGGGTGAAGCGGTCGCCCGTGAGCTGCATGCCGTCACCGGAGTCGCCCGCGAACCGGATGATCACCCGGTCGAGCTGCTTGACCTGCTTGGACACGTGTCCCACCTTCGTCACCGTCGGCCGACCTGTCGTCGACCCGTCGAGGAGCCTGCGCGGCGCGCTGCTTGCACGCCTGCTCGACCGCTCATCGTACGGCGGTCGCGCCCGGAACTAGAACACGTTCCAGATGGCCTCCGGGCCGTGTCCGTCCCGGTCCTCCACGATAGTCGGCGCCTCGCGCCGACCCAGGCCGTCCTGCCACCTGGAAGGTGATGCTCACCACGCCGTGGACGAATGGACTAGTTCCCCTACAAAGTCCAGTACTCTGCTCCAGTTGACAGCCCAAGGTCACGATTCGGGCGTGGCAGGACAGAGAGAGAAGACACGATGAAGAAGAACTTCAAGGCCGCGGCGGCGCTGGGCGCTGTCGGGGTGCTGGCCTTGAGTGCTTGCGGTGGCGGCGACTCGGGCGGGGGCGGGGGCGAGTCGATCGCCCTGAGCGGCTTCTCGATCCTCGAGGCGGCCAACGAGGGCATCTTCGAGGACTTCCAGGGGACGGACGCGGGCCAGGACGTCGAGTTCACCCCGTCGTACGGCGCCTCGGGCGACCAGAGCCGCGCCGTCGTGGCCGGCTCCGAGGCCGACGTCGTGCACTACTCGCTCGAGACCGACGTGACCCGCCTGGTCGGCGAGGGCCTGGTGGCCGAGGACTGGAAGGACAACGCCACCAACGGCATCGCGACCTCCTCCGTCGTCGTGTTCGTGGTCCGCCCGGGCAATCCCGACGACATCCAGGGCTGGGACGACCTGGTGGAGGAGGGCACCGAGATCATCACCCCCAACCCGGGCTCGTCCGGCTCGGCGCGGTGGAACATCCTCGCCGCGTGGGCCCACGCCACCGGGGGCGGTGACGACGAGGCCGCCGGCCGCGACTTCGTCACCCAGCTGCTCGACAACGTCATCGCCCTGCCCGGCAGCGGCCGCGAGGCGACCACCGCCTTCACCGACGGCAGCGGCGACGTGCTCCTCTCCTACGAGAACGAGGCCATCCTGGCCAAGCAGAACGGCGCCGACATCGACTACGTCGTGCCGGACGACACGCTGCTGATCGAGAACCCCGCCGCCGTGACGGTCGAGGGTGCGAAGAAGCCGGCCGCGGAGGCCTTCCTCGAGTTCCTCACCGGTCCCGAGGCCCAGGCCGACTACGCCTCCTTCGGGTTCCGGCCGGTCGTCGACGGCGTCGACGTCCCCGAGGTCGAGGGCGCCAACGACCCGGCCGACCCGTTCCCGGCCGTCGGCACGCTCTACACCATCGACGAGAACTTCGGCGGCTGGGGCGAGGCCGCTGACGAGTACTTCGGCGACGGCGAGGAGGGCAACCCCCTCGGCATCATCACCGAGATCCAGCAGCAGACCGGTCAGGTCGGCGAGGAGTAGGACCGATGTCGAGCGCGCTCTCCGGGGCGACGATCGACACGACCGGGCCGGCGTCCCCGAAGGGACGCCGGCCTGGTCGTGCGAAGCGGACGACCCCTCGCAACACGCTCACGGGCGGCGCCGGGCTGGGCCTGGGCATCACGATGCTCTGGTTCAGCCTCCTGGTGCTGCTCCCGCTCTCGGCCATCGTGGCCCGCGCCGCCGCGGGCGGCTGGGACAGCTACGTCAACGTCCTCCAGAACGAGCAGACGTGGGCCGCGGTGGTCCTCACCGTGCGGTCAGCGGCGATCGTCACGGTGCTCAACATCGTGACCGGCACGATCATCGCCTGGGTGCTGGTCCGGGACCGGTTCCCGGGCAAGGCGATCCTCAACGTCATCATCGACGTGCCCTTCGCCCTGCCCACGATCGTGGCCGGGCTGGTGCTGCTGGCGCTCTACGGCCCCAACAGCCCGATCGGCCTCGACTGGGCGTTCACGCCCAACTCGGTGCTGCTGGCCTTCGCCTTCGTCACGCTGCCGTTCATCGTGCGCACGGTGCAACCGGTGCTCGAGGAGCTCGACGCCGACGTGGAGGAGGCCGCGGCGAGCCTCGGCGCGAGCCGCTTCACCATCTTCCGCCGGATCATCCTGCCCAGCCTGTTCCCGGCGATCATCGCGGGCGCCACGCTGAGCTTCGCGCGGGCGATCTCGGAGTTCGGCTCGCTGGTGCTGCTCAGCGGCAGCCGCCCCTTCGAGACCGAGGTGGCCTCGGTGCGCATCCTGTCCTTCATCGAGAACGGCAGCTACGCCTCCGCGGCCGCGCTGGCCTCGGTCCTGCTCGCGGTGGCCCTGGCCGTCATCGTGGTGCTGGACCTGGTCCAGAGGCGGGTGGCGCGTCGTGGTTGAGGTCTCCACGCCCACCAAGTGGGCGCTGCGCCTGGTCGCGGTCGGCTACGTGTTCTTCCTCGTCGCCTGGCCGACCGGCCTGCTGGCCACCCGCACCTTCGAGGGTGGCGTCTCCAACCTGGTCGAGACGCTGGCCGACCCCGACGTCCAGTCCGCCCTGGCCCTCACCGGCCGGGTGGCGCTGCTCGCGGTGGTCATCAACCTGCTCTTCGGGGTCACCATCTCGCTGCTGCTCGTGCGCTACGAGTTCCCGGGCAAGCGGGCGCTCTCGGCGCTGATCGACCTGCCGCTCTCGGTGTCCCCGGTCGTGGTGGGCCTGTCGCTGGTGCTGGTCTACAACAGCCGCGACGGCTGGTTCGGCCCGTCGCTCAGCGACGCCGGGGTCGACGTCATCTTCCACACCCCGGGCCTGGTGATGGCGACGACCTTCGTCGCCTTGCCGCTGGTCATCCGCGAGATCGTGCCGGTGCTGACCGAGATCGGCGACGACCAGGAGCAGGCTGCCCGCAGCCTCGGGGCCAACGCCCGGCAGACCTTCTGGCGGATCACCCTGCCCAGCATCAAGTGGGCCGTGGTGTACGGCGTCGTGCTGGCCACCGCGCGCTCGGTCGGCGAGTTCGGCGCGGTCAAGGTGGTCTCCAACAACATCAGCGGCCAGACCCAGACGGCCACCCTCATGGTCGAGGAGAAGTACCAGAACTTCGCCCAGGACCAGGCGTACGCGATCGCCTTCCTCCTCGTCCTCGTCAGCATCGCCTGCCTCGTGATCGTCGCGGTGCTCCGCCCCTCGAGCGAGAAGTGAAGGACCACCCATGAGCATCGACATCACTGGCGTGACCAAGAGGTTCGGCGACTTCGTCGCCCTCGACGACGTCAACGTCTCCATCCCCACCGGCCAGCTGACGGCCCTCCTCGGCCCGTCCGGCGGCGGCAAGTCCACGCTGCTGCGCATCATCGCGGGCCTCGACAGCGCCGACACCGGCTCGATCCGGATCGAGGGCACCGACGCCACCTCGCTCCCGCCGCAGAAGCGCAACGTCGGCTTCGTCTTCCAGCACTACGCGGTCTTCAAGCACATGTCGGTCGCCAAGAACGTGGCGTTCGGCCTGGAGATCCGCAAGCGGCCCAAGCACGAGGTCACCCAGCGGGTCGAGGAGCTCCTCGGCCTCGTCCACCTCTCGCAGTTCGCCCACCGGATGCCCAACCAGCTCTCCGGCGGCCAGCGCCAGCGCATGGCGCTCGCCCGGGCCCTCGCCGTCGAGCCGACGGTGCTGCTGCTCGACGAGCCCTTCGGTGCCCTCGACGCCAAGGTCCGCAAGGAGCTGCGCGACTGGCTGCGCCGCCTGCACGACGAGGTGCACGTGACCACGGTGTTCGTGACCCACGACCAGGAGGAGGCCCTCGAGGTCGCCGACGAGATCGTGGTCATCAACGAGGGCCGCGTCGAGCAGATCGGCTCGCCCGAGCAGCTCTACGACGAGCCGGCCAACGACTTCGTCATGAGCTTCCTCGGCGAGGTCACCACCCTCGACGGCCGGATCGTGCGACCGCACGACATCGAGGTCGAGCTCGCCCCGGTCCCGGGCGCGGTCGAGGGCACCGTCACCCGCGTCCTGCGGGTCGGGTTCGAGGTCAAGCTCACCGTGGCCACCGCCGGCGGCGACGTCACGGTCGCGATGACCCGCACCCACCTGCGCGGGCTCGGTGCCGACGAGGGCTCCCGCGTGTGGCTCTACGCCGCCAAGGGGGCCGTCACGGTCGCCGGCACCGCGGTCAAGGAGACCGCGGTCGCCGGCTGACCGGGCCACCCGCCGCACCGACCGGCCGGGTCGTCCTCCTCGCAGGGGCGGCCCGGCCGTCGTCGTACGGCGGGTGGGGCGGCGGGTCAGGGGGCGAGGGACTCGGCCCGGACCCGGAGGGCCTCGGCGTGGCGTCGGAACCCGTCGGCGACGCGGCCCGGTCCGGCCAGGCGCACCAGCGGCCCGGAGAGCTCCTCGACGGTGTCGTAGGTGGTCGGTCCGCCGGCGCGCTGGGTCAGCCGCTGGTGCCGGGTGCCGCGCACCAGGCCCAGCCGGGCGGGCAGGCCCTCGTAGACGTAGGACAGCCGGGCCGTGGTGGTGCCGTCGGCCCCGGTGGTCGGCGGCTCGATCGCGCTGATGCGCTCCGGCGAGCGGGCGCGACCGCCGCCGGCCCACCGCACGTGCAGCACGATCGGGTTGCCCACCGCCGGCGGCTGCGGGGTCTCGGCCCGGACCACGAAGGGGTTCCACGCGGCGTACGCGTCGGTGTCGAGCACGACCTGCCAGCAGACGGCCAGGGGTGCGTCGATGTCGACGCGGGCGCTCGGCCGGGCCGTGGGCACGGTGCTCGGGCGGGTCAGCGGTAGTTGGTGAACTGGACCGCGAAGTCGTAGTCGGCCTCGCGCACCAGCTGCTGGACGGCCTGCAGGTCGTCGCGCTTCTTCGACGAGACCCGCAGCTCGTCGCCCTGCACCTGCGCCTTGACGCCCTTGGGGCCCTCGTCGCGGATCAGCTTGCTGATCTTCTTGGCGTCGTCGCTCGTGATGCCCTCCTTGAGCGCGATGCCGATCTTGGACTGCTGGCCCGAGGGGCGCGGCTCGGAGGCGTCGAGGATCTTCAGGCTCTGCTTGCGCTTGATGAGCTTGTCCTTGAACACGTCGAGCACCGCGCTGGCGCGGTCGTCGGCCGAGGCGGTGATCTCGATCGCGTGCTCGCCCTGCCACTCGATCGTGGCGCCGGTGCCCTTGAAGTCGAAGCGGGTGGCGATCTCGCGGGCCGTCTGCCCGAGGGCGTTGTCGACCTCCTGGCGGTCGATCTTGCTGACGATGTCGAACGACGAGTCGGCCATGGCTGTCTCCTCTGGGGTCGGGGTGCGATTCCCTCGTCGAGGGAAGGCTGCGCTATTGTCGTGCCTCGTCGTCGGCCGCTCCAACGCGGCCCGGCACATCCCTGGCAGGTTGCCCGAGCGGCCAAAGGGAGCTGACTGTAAATCAGCCGGCACAGCCTACGCTGGTTCGAATCCAGCACCTGCCACCACAGGGCCCGACGCACCGCGTCCGGGCCCTTCTGGTTTTTCTTCGACGGAAATGTCCAGACCGGCCAATCCGGTCGAGGAGCCGCGTCGAACGGAGGGCACGTGGTCCGGCGTGGGCCACGTCACCCCGACGAAGGGCTCACCTCCGCCATGCTCCCTCTCAAGCGTCCCTCCCTGCGCCGCCCGAGCGGCCCGATGATCATGTCGACCGCCGCGCTCGTGGTCGCCCTCGGCGGCACGTCGTACGCCGCCGCGACGATCGGCACCGCCGACATCCGCAACGACGCCGTGACGTCGGCCAAGATCAAGAACGGCACGATCCAGCAGCGTGACCTCACCGACGGCGCGCGTGCGGGCCTGAAGGGCCAGACCGGCGCGCAGGGCCCGGCCGGCCCGCGCGGGCCGCAGGGCCTGCCCGGCGCCGGTCGGTGGGCCCTCATCGGCCCCGACGGCACCATCCAGGCCCAGTCGGGCGGCTTCACGCTGGTCGCGGGCTACCCGACGTTGACCAACACCGCGCCCGAGGGCCAGCCCGACAACTCGCTGCGCGCCAACGGCAATGTCTACCTCAACGCCAACGAGGAGCTCTCCGACAACGCCATCGTGGCGACCGTGGTGCTGCAGAACACCGTCGACCAGGACGGCAACAGCAACACCAACGGCCGCGCGGGCGGCGCGGACCAGAACGCCGAGTTCTCCGGCGAGATCAGCGTCAGCCGGTGCAGCTTCACCGGCAACACCGGCGTCCCGATCCCGACCAACTGCGCCCCCGCGGGTGCGCAGAACGCGACGAGCTTCGTCGTCAGCCCCCGGCTCAGCGACGGCTCCGTCACCACCGGCGCCGGCACCACGGGCTCGCTCGGCACCCGCAAGGCCTTCTACGTGGTGATCACCGGCGACTCGAGCGACTACGTCGCCCCGACTGCGCGCTGATCTACGCACTGCCGCTCCACCTGCACCACCGGACGGGCGCCCCCGGCATGCGGGGGGGCGGGCGGGCGTTGACCCCCCCCCTGGCCCACCACACC
>NZ_VDMR01000007.1 GCF_006346315.1 Nocardioides litoris
CGCCGGCGCGCTCATCACCCCCCGCCCCCACCCCCTCCCCCCCCGCCCGCCCCCCCGCGGACGGCGGGCGCCCGTCCGTGCGTTCACCCCCACGATGACCGACCTCTCCGTGCTCGACCTCGTGCCCGTCCGCTCCGACCAGACGAGCGGTGACGCCGTCCGGGCCTCGCTCGACCTGGCCCGCGTCGCCGACGAGCTCGGCCTGACCCGCTACTGGGTGGCCGAGCACCACAACATGCCGGCCGTGGCGGCCACCAACCCGCCCGTGCTGATCGCGATGATCGCGGGCGCCACCGAGCGGATCCGGGTCGGCAGCGGCGGCATGATGCTGCCCAACCACGCCCCGCTGGTCGTGGCCGAGCAGTTCGCGCTGCTCGAGGCCGCCCACCCCGGCCGCATCGACCTCGGCATCGGTCGCGCCCCTGGCACCGACCCGGTGACGTCGTGGGCCCTGCGCCACGGCGCCGGCGGGGTGAGCGACGAGGCGGTCTCGCGCTTCCCCGAGTACGTCGACGACCTGCTCGCCATGATGGACGCGGGCGGCGTGGGCATCGCCGTCCAGGGCCGCACCCACGAGCTGCACGCCACGCCCCGCGCGACCAGCGTCCCGGTGCCGTGGCTCCTCGGCAGCAGCGACTACTCCGCGCGCCTGGCGGGGGAGAAGGGCCTGCCCTACGTCTTCGCCCACCACTTCTCCGGGCAGGGCACGGCCGAGGCGCTCGAGCTGTACCGGTCGACCTTCCGGCCCTCCGCGCTGCTCGCCGAGCCGCGGACCTTCCTGACCCTCAACGTCGTCGTCGCCCCCAGCGAGGAGGAGGCCCGCCGCCGGGCCCTGCCCAACCAGCTGACGATGCTCGCCCTGCGCACCGGCCGCCCGCTCGCCGCGCAGGAGCTGGTCGAGGAGGCAGAGAAGCACGAGCTCACCGCCCAGGAGCAGCACGTCGTCGACGCGATGAGCGAGCGGTGGGTCGTCGGCGACCCCGCCGGCGCCCGCGCCCGGGTCGAGGAGCTCGCGGCGTCGTACGGCGTCGACGAGGTGATGCTGCACCCGGTGGCCGGCGCGCACGTCGGCACCGAGCCGGGCACCGCGCCCACGCGCGAGGAGACGCTGCGGCTGCTGGCCGCCTGAGCGCCGGCCGCCACCCCGCCGCGGGCCCGGGCGACCGTGTACCACGATTCGTGGTTCGGTCGCCGGGGATCGTATGCTGGCGTGTCGGCCCAACGTGGGTCTGTTTCGCGCGCCTCGCGGCTGCTCGGGACCACACCGCTGGACGCCTCGCCCCGGGAGACCGGACAGGCCCCAGCACGTGCCCCGAGGTATGAGGCCACGAGACGGCTGCACGAGGTCCAGGGGTGCGCCGCACCCCAGGTTCCCGGGCCGACCGGGAGACAACCAATGCGATCAGAAGTGAGGACATGCCGAAGAAAGAAGGCGTGATCGAGATCGAGGGCACCGTCGTGGAGGCCCTCCCCAACGCGATGTTCCGGGTCGAGCTCAGCAACGGCCACAAGGTCCTCGCGCACATCAGCGGCAAGATGCGCCAGCACTACATCCGGATCCTCCCCGAGGACCGCGTGGTGGTGGAGCTCTCGCCGTACGACCTCTCTCGGGGTCGCATCGTCTACCGCTACAAGTAACGGCCGCGCGCACGCGCGGCCGCCAGCCACCCGAGAAGAAAGGGCTGACTCGTGAAGGTCAACCCGAGCGTCAAGCCGATCTGTGACAAGTGCAAGGTGATCCGTCGCCACGGCCGCGTCATGGTCATCTGCGAGAACCCGCGCCACAAGCAGCGCCAGGGCTGAGCCCCGCCGCTGCGCCCCCGCACCACCCACAACTGAACACCCACACCACGTGATCGCTAGGCGGCCCCCGGGCCGCTGAAGCACCTCCGGAGCAGACGGCCGGAGCCGGCAGCAGGACCCGCCGGACGCATCACGACCACACCGCTGCAGATCCAGAAAGGCCAGACATGGCACGCCTCGTCGGCGTCGACCTCCCGCGCGACAAGCGCATCGAGATCGCGCTCACCTACATCTACGGCATCGGCCGTACCCGCTCCCAGCAGCTCCTCGAGCTCACCGGCGTCGACCCCGACATGCGGGTCCACCAGCTCGGTGACGACGAGCTGGTCAAGCTCCGTGACGAGATCGAGCGCCTCGAGTTCAAGATCGAGGGTGACCTCCGTCGTGAGGTCCAGGCCGACATCCGTCGCAAGATCGAGATCGGCAGCTACCAGGGTCGCCGGCACCGCCAGGGCCTCCCGGTCCGCGGCCAGCGCACCAAGACCAACGCCCGCACCCGCAAGGGTCCCAAGCGCACGGTCGCCGGCAAGAAGAAGGCCAAGTGACGCTGCGCGCCCACGCGCCGACGTCACGCCTTCCTCACTCACAGACCAGCTCAGCAAGGAGATAACCGATGCCTCCCAAGGCTCGTGCGGGCGCGGCCAAGAAGGTCCGCCGCAAGGAGAAGAAGAACGTCGCTCAGGGCGAGGCCCACATCAAGAGCACGTTCAACAACACGATCGTCACGATCACCGACCCCACCGGGGCCGTGATCTCGTGGGCCTCTGCCGGCACCGTCGGCTTCAAGGGCTCGCGCAAGTCCACGCCGTACGCCGCGCAGATGGCCGCCGAGGCCGCCGGTCGCCGGGCGATGGAGCACGGCATGAAGAAGATCGACGTCTTCGTCAAGGGCCCGGGCTCGGGCCGCGAGACGGCGATCCGCTCCCTGGGTGCGATCGGCCTCGAGGTCGGCACCATCCAGGACGTCACGCCCGCCCCGCACAACGGCTGCCGCCCGCCCAAGCGCCGGCGCGTCTGACCCACCGAGACAGAACAGGAGACTGACCCATGGCCCGCTACACCGGTCCCATGACCCGCAAGTCGCGCCGTCTCGGTGTCGACCTGGTCGGCGGCGACGCCGCCTTCGAGAAGCGCCCCTACCCGCCCGGCATGCACGGCCGCGCGCGGATGAAGGAGAGCGAGTACCGCACGCAGCTGCAGGAGAAGCAGAAGGCCCGCTTCACCTACGGCGTGATGGAGCGCCAGTTCTTCAACTACTACGTCGAGGCCGCGCGCCGCACCGGCAAGACCGGTGACAACCTGCTGCAGCTGCTCGAGTGCCGCCTCGACAACGTGGTCTACCGCGCCGGGTTCGCCCGCACGCGCCGCCACGCCCGGCAGCTGGTCGTCCACGGCCACTTCCTGGTCAACGGCAAGAAGGTCGACATCCCGTCCTTCCAGGTCACGCAGTACGACATCATCGACGTGCGCGAGAAGTCGCTCGAGATGACGCCGTTCATCGTCGCCCGCGAGACCCACGGCGAGCGGATCGTCCCCGCCTGGCTGCAGGTGCTCCCCGAGCGGATGCGCGTCCTCGTGCACTCCGTCCCGGTCCGGGCGCAGATCGACCTGCCGATCCAGGAGCAGCTCATCGTGGAGTACTACTCCAAGAAGTGATCCACACCGGTCCGCCGCACGACAGCCGTCGTGCGGCGGACCGCCCTTCCACCCTCCGGCACACCTGCACATCTGGGCCGTCATATAGCGGTCGGCCCGGGAAGGAACGAATCAAGTGCTCATCGCACAGCGCCCCACCCTGTCGGAAGAGACCGTCGGCGACTTCCGCAGCCGCTTCGTCATCGAGCCCCTCGAGCCCGGCTTCGGCTACACGCTCGGCAACTCGCTGCGTCGCACGCTGCTCTCCTCCATCCCCGGAGCCTCCGTCACCAGCATCAAGGTCGACACGGTGCTGCACGAGTTCTCCACGGTCGAGGGCGTCAAGGAGGACGTCACCGAGATCATCCTCAACCTCAAGCACCTGGTCGTCTCCTCCGAGCACGACGAGCCGGTGACCATGTACCTGCGCAAGTCGGGTGCCGGTGACGTCACCGCCGCCGACATCGCTCCGCCGGCCGGCGTCGAGGTCCACAACCCCGACCTCAAGATCGCCACCCTGTCCGACAAGGGCAAGCTGGAGATGGAGCTCGTCGTCGAGCGCGGCCGCGGCTACGTCTCCGCGGTGCAGAACAAGGGCGCCGACAACGAGATCGGCCGGATGCCCGTCGACTCGATCTACAGCCCCGTGCTCAAGGTGACCTACAAGATCGAGGCCACCCGAGTCGAGCAGCGCACCGACTTCGACAAGCTCATCATCGACGTCGAGACCAAGCCGTCGATCCTGCCCCGCGACGCCATCGCCTCGGCCGGCAAGACCCTCGTCGAGCTCTTCGGCCTGGCCCGCGAGCTCAACGTCGAGGCCGAGGGCATCGACATCGGTCCCTCGCCCGTCGACGAGCAGCTGGCCGCCGACCTCGCCCTCCCGGTCGAGGACCTGCAGCTGACGGTCCGGTCCTACAACTGCCTCAAGCGCGAGGGCATCCACACCGTGGGTGAGCTCATCTCCCGCTCGGAGCAGGACCTGCTCGACATCCGCAACTTCGGCGCCAAGTCGATCGACGAGGTCAAGGCCAAGCTGGTCGAGATGGGCCTGTCCCTCAAGGACAGCGCGCCCGGCTTCGACCCGCACGCCGCCCTCGCGGCGTACGGCGACGACGACGACGACGCGTTCGTCGAGGACGAGCAGTACTGATCATTGGCGCGAGCGCGTCGACCTCCGTGTCGCCGCCGCCACCTGACGTCTGGTCGGGTGGGTAGCGGCGGCGCCACGCAGGTCGCCGCGCTGCCGCGCTGGGCGGTCCGCCTGGTACGGCGTCGGGTTGGCCAGCCGCTTGCGGTTGGCACCCGTCGCTGACGTCAGCGGACGGTGGTCGAGGAGGTTGCGCTGGCAACCGTCTCGAGACCACACCGCCCGCCCGCACCACCACGAATCCCTGCACCACCACCTCTAGCCCCGGTACCTCGTACGGCCGGGGGGAATCGAGAAGCTCGATGCCCGCACCGAAGAAGGGCGCCCGCCTCGGCGGCAGCCCGGCGCACCAGCGCCTCATCCTGTCCAACCTGGCCACCCAGCTCTTCGAGCACGGCCGGATCACGACCACCGAGGCCAAGGCGCGCACCCTGCGTCCCCACGCCGAGAAGCTGATCACCAAGGCCGTCAAGGCGCACAAGGGCGAGAACCCGCTGCACCAGCGCCGCGAGGTCCTCAAGACCGTCCGGGACAAGGGCGTCGTGCACGTCCTGTTCACCGAGATCGCCCCGACCTTCGCCGAGCGTCCCGGCGGCTACACCCGCATCACCAAGCTCGGCCCCCGCAAGGGCGACAACGCCCCCATGGCCGTCATCGAGCTGGTGACCGAGGCCTACGCGCCGAAGACCCGGGCCACCAAGGCCGCCCCGGCCACGACCGCCGCGCCCGCCGCGGAGGAGCCCGCCGTCGAGGAGACCCCGGCTGACGCGACCGAGGCCGACGCGACCGAGGCCGAGGCCACCGACGCCCCGACCGAGCTCAGCGAGGAGGCGTCGCCCGAGGGCAGCGTCGTCGCCGAGGAGGAGCCCGTGGGCGAGCCCACGAGCGGGACGGACGAGCCGAAGGCCTGACCGCCCAGCACGACCCCGCGAGGCCCCGTCACCCCACCGGTGACGGGGCCTCGTCGCGTCCTGCCACGTCGCAGCGATCCGGGCAACCATCGACCGGCGCCAGGCGGTGGGACGGGTGTGAGCACCGAGACGGCGCCCCTGGGGGTGATCACGAGAGGCGGGACCGTGGCCGACGGACCGGGCCGCCGGGCGGACTTCGACGACTTCGTCGCCGCCCGGTCCGGGGCGCTGCTGCGCACGGCGTACCTGCTGACCCGCGACCACCAGCTGGCCGAGGACCTCCTGCAGACGTCGCTGGCCAAGGCCTGGTTCGCCTGGGGCCGGGTGCACGGCGAGCCCGAGGCCTACGTCCGCAAGATCGTCGTCAACACCTACCGCTCCTGGTGGCGGCGCCGGTGGCACGGCGAGCAGGCCACCGAGGTGCTGCCCGAGCAGGGCGAGGCCGACCGCACCGACGCCGTCGCCACCGGCGAGGACCTGTGGGCCGCCATGGACCGGCTGCCGAGGCGGCAGCGCGCCGTGGTGGTGCTGCGCTACTTCGAGGACCTCACCGAGGCCCAGACCGCCGACCTCCTGGGCTGCAGCGTCGGCACCGTGAAGTCCCAGACCAGCAAGGCCCTGGCCAAGCTGCGCGTCGATCCCGCGCTGGCCGGGCAGACCGACCCCACGACCCCGGAGGAGGCCCGATGACCGGCATCGACGACCTGCGCGCGAGCCTCGCCCGGCACGCCGACGAGGCGGGGTCGGCGGCGCCCGGGCCCGCCGAGCGCCGGCGCGGCGTGCACGACCGCATCCGCGTCGTACGCCGCCGCCGAGCCGCCACGGGCGCCGCTGCCCTCGCCGTCGTGGTGGCCGCCGGGGTCACGGCCGTGCTGCTGCCGCGGCAGGACTCCGCGGCCCCCGCGCCGGCCGGCGCGACGGTCTTCGGCGTCGACGTGCCCGCGACGATGACCTCGCTCGGCTACGAGTACCGGCTGGTCGACGTGGCGAGCGGCGACGGGGTGGCGCGGCTCGACCTGACCGAGACCTCGGGACCCCGGCTCGTCTCCTGGGCGTCCTCCGACGCCGACCGGGTCGAGCTGCCGTCGGGTGACGGCTCCTGGCCCCTCGTCGCCGACGGCTCGGACTTCACCGACTGGACCAGCGTCGACCCCGCGCAGGAGGACCAGCTGGTCGCCGAGGTGCCCGAGGGACGGGTGGCCCTCGCCGTCTACGAGCTCGGGGACCAGCGACCCGCCGGCGTGACGGCCGGGGGGAGGACCTTCCGGGACCGTGCCCTCGGCGGCCGGCTGCTCGGCGCCGTCATCGGCGACCCCGGCCAGGACACGCTCGGCCTCGCGCTCCGCTCCGTCCCCGGGGTGCGCGAGGTGACCGTGGTGTCCTTCTGCGCCGACGGCCCGGCCGACGCCGAGGTCGCCGTGGACTCCCTCACCAGCGGCGGCTTCGTCTCCAGCGGCTGCAGCGACGGCACCGCGGTCGACGTCGCCGCGTCGGGCTCGATCAGCTACGCCGTCGCGCCCGGGGAGGACCTCGGCCAGCGGCTGCGGGTGCGCACCGCCGACGGTGGGTCGGTCCTCGATGACGACCTCCGCGCCGGCCTCGCGGTCTACGACGTGACCGACGTCGCCGACGCCGGGCCGTCGGGCCTGCCGGCCACGACGGAGCACGACGGCCACGTCTGGCGCCTGGTCTCGTCGGCGACGCCCGAGGTGGGCGACCGGGAGGCGGTCACCGCCGTGCCGCCGGGCCCCGGGCGTCGGCTGGCGCTGGTGGTCAACGCCCGCACCGGTCGTGCGGTGGTCTCGCCGACGGTCGACGGCCGGACCGGCACCACCTCGAGCGCCGCCCCGTCCACGGCGCGCGTGGACCTGCCGGTCGGTGCCTCCACGGTGGGCTACCGCGCCGTGGGCGGGGCGCGGTTGCCGGACGGCGCTCGAGCGGCCGTCGGGTTCTACGAGCGGGCCGACTGACCCCCGCCGTCCAGCGCGGCCAGCAGGCTCGCCGCGTCGACCGAGCGCGGCGGGCCCTGCCGGCGGACGAGGTCGTTGACGGTGCGCCGGGCCCGCTCGTTGGCCGGGGCGGGTACGCCGTGGAGCCGGCCGAGCAGGACGACCTCGCCGTTGAGGTGGTCGGCCTCGACGTCGCCGGTGCCGCGCTGCACCGACTGCCACGACGACGACCCGACGCCCTCGCGGTCGACCAGCGGGCGCAGCAGCTGCCCGCGGCGGGCCAGGTCGTCGTCCTGGCTGGTGACGGCGACGCCGGCAGCGGCCAGCACCTGCTCGCCCTCGGCCCGGCAGCGGCGCACCAGCTCCTGAGCGGCGTCGCCGGGCGTGCAGGCGGCGTCGACGGCGTTGCCGAGGTTCATCAGCAGCTTGCGGTGCTTCCAGGCCATCGCGTCGGGCCGGGGCACGCTCTCGAAGCCGGCCGTCACGAGGTCGGCCGAGACGGCCAGGTCGACGTCGTCGACGCCCGTGGGGTAGCGGCCGATGTCGAGGAGCCCGGGCCGGCCGGCGGAGTGGACGGTGACGCGGCCGGGCTCGAGGTGGCTGGCGGGCATCATCACCGTGACGGCGTGGACGTGCTCGACGTGGCGCAGCAGCGTGCGCTCGTTGGCGACGCCGTTCTGCAGCGAGACCACGGGCGTCGACGGTGCGAGGTGGGGGAGCAGGTCGGCCAGCGCGGCCGCGGTCTGCTGCGACTTCACCGCGAGCAGCACGACCGTCTCGTCGTCCCAGCGGGCCTCGCCCGGGTGGCCCACGGCGGGCACGTCGAGCACCTCCTCGGCGTCCGCGCCGACCGTGAGCCGGAGCCCCTCGTCGCGCAGCACCTCGAGGTGGTCGCCCCGGGCCACGAGCGTGGTGTCGACCCCCGCCCGGTGCAGCAGCCCGCCCACGCCGCCGCCGATGGCGCCGGCCCCGATCACGACGTACCTCACGAATCCTGTCTACCAGCGGCCCGTCCGTAGACTCGGACCCATGAGCACCGACGTCGGCATGCCCCCGGTCCTGACGCCCGAGGAGGCCGAGAAGGCCGTGCTGCTGGCCGCACCGCGCGGCTACTGCGCCGGCGTCGACCGCGCCGTCGTCACGGTGGAGAAGGCGCTCGACCTGTACGGCGCCCCGGTCTACGTGCGCAAGCAGATCGTGCACAACAAGCACGTCGTGGCCGACCTCGAGTCGCGCGGCGCGATCTTCGTCGAGGAGGTCGAGGAGGTGCCGGCCGGCGCGACGGTGGTCTTCTCCGCCCACGGCGTCTCGCCCGAGGTGCACCGCCAGGCCGCCGAGCGCGACCTCAAGACGATCGACGCGACGTGCCCGCTGGTGACCAAGGTCCACCACGAGGCCAAGCGCTTCGCCGCCGAGGACTACGACATCCTCCTCATCGGCCACGAGGGCCACGAGGAGGTCGAGGGCACTGCCGGCGAGGCACCCGACCACATCCAGCTCGTGCAGGGCCCCGAGGACGTGCCCGGCATCGTGGTGCGCGACCCCGCCCGCGTCTCCTGGCTCTCCCAGACCACGCTGTCGGTCGACGAGACGCTGGCCACCGTGGCCGCGATCCGCGAGCGCTTCCCGCTGCTCATCGACCCGCCCAGCGACGACATCTGCTACGCCACCCAGAACCGCCAGCTCGCGGTGCGCGAGATCTCCGGCGACGCCGACCTGGTGATCGTGGTCGGCTCGGCCAACTCCTCCAACTCCGTCCGCCTCGTCGAGGTCGCCCTCGACGCCGGCGCCAAGGCCTCCTACCGCGTCGACGACGTCTCCGAGGTCGACGAGGCCTGGCTCGAGGGCGTCTCCACCGTCTCGGTCACCTCCGGCGCCTCGGTGCCCGAGTCGCTCGTCGAGGGCGTGCTCGACTTCCTCGCCGAGCGCGGCTACCCCGAGGCCCGGGCCGTCCACTCCGCCGAGGAATCGCTCGTCTTCGCGCTGCCCAAGGAGCTCCGCCGCGACCTGAAGGCCGCCGAGCAGCAGCGAGCGAGGGACGAGCTCGACGCGTAGCTCGACGGGCGAGCGCGTCGGGGCACGAGCCGGCCCCTCCTGGTCACCGGGCGGGGGTGACCGGGGAGACCCGGCGCCACACGACGTACCGGTAGGCGAGGAAGTTCAGGACGAACGAGGCGCCGATGGCCAGGACCTTGACGACCAGGATCGGGTCGACCACGGCGTCGAGGGCGTGGATGACCAGTGGCTGCACGAGCCACATCACCGTGCCGGTGGTGGCCAGGAACAGCAGCGCGTGGCGCAGGGTGAGGCGGCCGGCCCCGAAGGTGAACAGGCCGTTGACCACGAAGCTGGAGGTCATCCCGGCGCTGGTCGAGACGAAGTTGGCCAGCACGATGCCCAGGTCGTCGTGCAGCAGCAGGAACAGGCCGAGGTCGAGGAGCGTGTTGACGACCCCGACGCCGGCGAAGCGGACGAGCGCGACCGCCTCCGGGCCGCGCAGCGAGGGCCTCAGCCCCGGCTCCCGCGGGCGGTGAGGGCCAGGGCGTACAGCGGACGGTCCTTGGCCTCGACGTACACGCGGCCGAGGTAGGTGCCGATGACGCCCATCATGATCAGCTGCAGGCCGCTGAGCAGGAACATGCCGACACCGAGGAACGCCCAGCCGGGCACCGACTCCTCCGGCCGGAACAGGCGTACGCCGAGCACGTAGACCGCGAGCAGCAGCGAGAAGGCCGAGATGGCGAACCCGAGCCGCGAGATCCAGCGCAGCGGCGCGGTGGAGAACCCGACGATGCCGCTGGCGGCGAAGCGGATCATCTTGGCGAGCGGGTAGCCGGTCTCGCCGGCGAAGCGCGGGTCGCGGTCGAAGAGCAGCGCCTCCTGCCGGAACCCGACGTGGGCCACGATGCCCCGCAGGAAGCGGTCCTGCTCCCGGTACTGCGAGACCGCGGCGACGACCTTGCGGTCCATGAGCCGGAAGTCGCCGACGTTGCGGGGGATCTCGGTGTCGGCCATCCGGTCGAGCAGCCAGTAGAAGCCCCACGCGGTGGCGCGCTTGAAGCGGGAGTCCTGGCGGCTGCGCCGCTGGGCGAAGACCACGTCGGCCCCGGCCTCCCACATCTCCAGCATCTGCAGGCTGACCTGCGGCGGGTCCTGCAGGTCGGTGTCCATCACGATGACGGCGTCGGCGGCGCCGGCGGCGTCCATGCCGGCGGTGACCGCGATCTGATGGCCGAAGTTGCGCGAGAAGCTGAGCACCGTCACCCGGTCGTCGTCGCCGCGCAGCTTGAGCAGCCGCTCGAGGGAGTCGTCGGAGCTGCCGTCGTCGACGTAGCAGAACTCGAGGTCGAGGTCGGGGCGGGCGGCGGTGGCCTCGACCAGGGCGGCGTGGAAGGTCTCGATGCCCTCGCCCTCGTCGTAGACCGGCAGCACGTAGGTGACGAGGGGGCGCGAGCGCGTCGCCTCGTCGGGAGCGTGGTCGTCGTCGGCCACGGTGCGGTCCTCTCGGTGGGCGGCAGGGACGGTGGTGCGGGGTCCTTGCTACCGGGCCTGCCCGGCGGGATCACTGTGCCCCACCTGGGTGGACGCTGGGAATCCGGCGCACCCGGAAGGAGCGAGCGCGCGTCGACGGCGAGGGGGAGGATGGGGCCATGGCCCGGTACGTCGACATCCACCCCGACAACCCCCAGCCGCGGCTGGTGCAGCAGGTCGTCGACGCCCTGCAGGACGACGCACTCATCGCCTACCCGACCGACTCCGGCTACGCGCTCGGCTCCCGGATCGGCAACCGCGACGGACGCGACCGGATCCTGCGCATCCGCGGCCTGGACGAGCGGCACCACTTCACCCTGGTCTGCAAGGACTTCAGCCAGCTCGGGCAGCTCGTCCACGTCGACAACGCGGCGTTCCGCTCGATCCGGTCGGCGACCCCGGGCCCCTACACGTTCATCCTCCCGGCGATGCCGGAGGTGCCCAAGCGGCTGCTGCACCCGAAGAAGAAGACCGTCGGCGTGCGGATCCCGGACCACACGTTCGTCCGCGAGCTGCTCCATGCGCTCGGCGAGCCGCTGCTCAGCAGCTCGCTGATCCTGCCCGGCGAGACCGAGCCGCGCACGATGGGCTGGGAGGTCAAGGAGGAGCTCGACCACCAGGTCGACCTCGTCGTCGAGGCCGGCGAGACCGGGGACGAGCCGACCACCGTGGTCGACTGGTCCTCCGGTGCTCCCGAGGTCGTGCGCCGCGGCGCGGGTGACCCCGACCGGTTCGGATGAGCCGCGCTCAGGAGGCCGGGGTCGGCTCGCGGTCCTCGGTGCGGGCCGCCTCGGCGTCCTCGCGCGCCTCCCGGCGCCGGACGAGGACGATGGTCACCGCGAGGCCGACGAACGGCCCGATGGCGAGCAGCAGGAACAGCACCCACTCGTAGGTGTGGAAGGCCCCGAGGTGGAGCGGCACGGCGCTCACACCGGCTCCTTGTACGAGGGGGCCGGGTCGTCGGCCGGGTCGTCGAGGCGCGCCGCGCCGCCGAGGCGGTCCCAGCGGCTCACGCCCCAGCCGAGGGCGAGGACCAGCACGACCGAGCAGGCGAGGACGACGAGGCCGGCCACGGTCCACAGCCACATCGCCACGTCGTCCTTGAGCTCGCGCTGCAGGATCTTCTTCTCGTCGCCGAAGGTGCGGGTGTCGTCCTGCGCGGCGAGGACGGGCTCGCCGAGGGCGGGGTCCTCCGGCAGGTAGATCGGCATGGCCGAGAGGTCGCGGCCGTCGTGCAGCCGCACGAGGGTCTTCCACGTGCCGCCGACGGGGACCGGCTCGGTGGTCTCGAAGACCGTCGGGCTGACCTGGCGCAGCTCCTCGACGACCAGGCCCTGCTTGGTGCCGCCCTGCCAGGCGGTCACGTCGAGCCAGGTCGCCTCGCCGGCCAGCGGCGGCCGGTCGAACTCCAGGCGCAGCGCGCTCCTGCCCTCGGGGCCGTCGGTGGGGGCGGCGACGGTGACGTCGGCCTCCAGTCCCGTGGGGCGGGTGATGACGAGGCCGTTGACCACGGCCGCGGTGATGCCGAGCAGGCCGAGGCCGAAGACGAGCCGACGGGTCGCCGTACGGGGGAGGCGGCGCTGGAGCCCCCGGGCCAGCAGGGCACCGATGAGGGCGCCGCAGGTGCCGCCGGTGACGGCCATGGCCGCGCCCTCCCAGGCGATGTCGAGGGTCCAGGGCAGCCGGAAGAAGAGGTTGGTCCACAGGCCCTCGACGGCGAAGCCGACGGTGCCGATGAGGACGCCGGACACGGTGGCCAGGAGCAGCGGGCGGCGCTCGAGCTTGTGGGCGACGACCTCGACGATGACCGCCTCGGCCAGGTAGAGCGGCACGGCCGACCACAGGTTGCCCAGCACGGCCGGGCCGACGACGACGGAGACGCCGCCGCGGACCACGAGGTAGAAGCCGACCGTCGCGACCGCGCCGCCGCGGCCGATCCACAGCCGGGCCGTGACCAGGGCGATGCCCGCGGCGACGGCGATGAGCAGCGGCTGGAGGACGAGGCGGAACTGCGGCACGCCGAAGTCGAACTCGGCCTGGAAGACCGAGAGGCCGATGAGCAGGCCGCCGGTGATGCCGACGCGCTGCAGCCACTGGCGGCGCAGCAGCGAGCGGGTCGGACGGGCGGAGCGGATGACGCCCTCCTCGAAGAGCACGGCCATCGCGATGAGGGACAGGCCCGCGCCGCCGATGAGCATGAGGTGGGTCGGGCCCCAAAGCGTGACGTCCTGGCCGAAGATGCGGTGCCAGACGTCGTCGAGCGGGAAGCCGAGCAGGGCGTAGCCGCCGGCACCGGTCAGCAGGACGCCGCCGACCGGCATCCGCCACTCGCGGGAGACGCGGATCGCGGCCGGGCCGGCCTGGTCGCCGCGGGGGAGCGCGCAGGCCAGCGCCCCGGCGGCGGACAGGCCGTAGAGGCCGATGAGGATCGGGTAGTGCGCGGGGTTGGCCAGCGGGCCCTCGTCGCGGCCGACGCTGATGTGCAGGGCGATGTCCCAGTACATGCCGAGCAGCGCGGTGATGAGGCTGACCATCGCCACCATCAGCGACAGGCTGGCCCAGCCGGCCACGCCGCGCAGGCCCTCGGTGCGCTCGAGCCGGGCCATGGCCCGGTCGAGCACCTGGATGCGGCCGCTGCGGTGGGCGAGCAGCACCCACCCCAGGACGACGCTGACGGCCACCACCGCGGCGGTGGCGCCCAGCGCCTCGGCGAGCGGCGCGCCGCCGGCGGGGCGCGACTCCACCAACGGCACGGCCGGTGCGATGGTGCTGACGACTCCGCTGGACGATGACATGCTCTGATGTAACCGTCCGAGGTGCAATCGTGGCAACCCTCTACGGTGGTGGTGTGACGGAGGAGACGTCGGCGGAGGCCGCCAGCGGCCAGGACGGCTTCCCCATCGAGGAGCTGAGCCGGCGCACCGGCCTCACCGTGCGCTCGCTGCGCAGCTACCAGACCCGCAAGCTGCTGCCACCGCCCGCCGTGCGCGGGCGCACCGGCTTCTACGACGAGCGGCACGTGGCCCGGATCGAGCTCATCAAGGACCTGCAGAGCCAGGGCCTGAAGCTGACCAGCATCGCCCGGATGCTCGACGAGCAGGCGGCCTCCGACGCCGACCTGCTGCACTTCACCCGCACCGTGTCCGACCTGTTCGGCCAGCGCGCGGAGTCGCTGACCTCGGTGGAGGAGCTGATGGAGCGCTTCGCCGTGGGCGGCGACGAGGCGGGGGCCGTCCTCGACAAGGCGCTCGACCTCGGGCTGCTGCGCGACCTCGGCGACGGCACCGTGGAGGAGGTCAGCCCCCAGCTCCTCGCCGCCGGCGACCGGGCCATGACCATGCTCGACCTCGACGCCACCGAGCTGCTCGGCACGATCGAGCAGCTGCGCCGCCACGCCGACGCCGTCGCGACGCTCTACCTCGACCTGTTCCTCGAGCGGGTCTGGACGCCGTTCGTCGAGGCCGGCCAGCCTCCCGAGCGGTGGAGCGAGGTCGAGGGAGCGCTGCGCGACGTGCGCGGCCTGGCCACCGAGGCGCTGGTGGGCGCCTTCGAGCTGGTCATGTCGACCCGCGTCACCGAGGTGCTCGACCAGCAGCTGGCCCGACCGACCGCGCGCACCCGCCGGCGGCGGGGGCAGCGCGACCGCTGAGCGGCGGTCGGCCGGCGAGCGGGTCGGTCAGCGGGCCGGTCAGCGGGTCGGTCAGCGGGCCGCGGCGGCCAGCTCGAGGTCGAAGGCGCGGGCCTGCGCCACCCGCCGGCGTACGACGAGGACGGCGAGGACCAGCGCGTAGGACAGGACCAGGGTGAGGCTGTGCCGGCCCAGCCCGGCGAGGACGGCCGACCAGGTGCCCTCGTCGGTGCGGGTGATCGCCTCGGCCCGCGACATGGCCAGCAGCAGGAACGTGGTCAGCATGAGCAGCGGCGGCAGCACGCCGACGGTGAAGAAGTCCTCGGTGCGCACGGCCAGGGCGAGCGCGACGCACAGCGCGACGAACCCGAGGTCGAAGAGGAACCCGAGCCGGTCGGTGAGGAGGAGGTCGACCGCGGCCACGGTGAGGGCGAGGGCGACCCCGAGGGCGACGACCTCGCGGCCGGACTCGTGCCCCTCCTCCCAGAGGGTGCGGGCGGCGGGCAGGCTCACGCCTCCACGCTACGCGCGGGCGGCGGCCCCGGGTCGTCGGCGCGCCGGGGCGCGAGGCCGGTGGGTCGGGTCTCGTCGCGCTCGACCGCCCGCAGCTCGACCGGGCGCGGGGCGGGCAGGTCGGCGTCGGAGGCCGTGACCACGCCCAGGTCGTCGAAGCGGCGGGCCTGCACCAGCACCCGCGACTCCAGGGACCCGACCGCGCTGTTGTAGTGGCCGGCCGCCTGGTTGAGCGAGCGGCCCAGCCGGTCGAGGTGGCCCGCGAAGGTGCCGAGCCGGGCGTGCAGCTCGCGGCCCAGCCGGTGGACCTCGTCGGCCCGGGCGCTGAGCGCCTCGTGGCGCCAGCCGTGGCTGATGGTGCGCAGGAGCGCGATGAGGGTGGTCGGGGTGGCCACCACGACGTCGCGGGTGGCGGCGTGCTCGAGCAGGGAGGCGTCGGCGTCGAGGGCCGCGGCCAGGAACGACTCGGCGGGCACGAAGAGCACCACGAACTCCGCCGAGCCCTCCTGCGAGCGCCAGTAGGCCTTGCCGGAGAGGAGGTCGACGTGCTGGCGCAGCTGGCGGGCGTGCCGGGCGAGGTGGGCGGCGCGCTCCTCGTCGTCGTCGCAGCCGGTGGCGTCGAGGTAGGCGTCGAGCGGCACCTTGGCGTCGACCACGACCGTGCAGCCGCCGGCGAGGTGGACGACGAGGTCGGGGCGGCGGGCCCCGTCGTCGAGCCGGGCCTGCTCGGAGAAGTCGCAGTGCTCCACGAGGCCCGCGAGCTCCACGGCCCGGCGCAGGTGGAGCTCGCCCCAGCGGCCCCGCACCTGCGGACGCCGCAGCGCGGTGGTGAGGGTCTGGGTCTCGCGGCGCAGGGAGTCGGTGGAGGCACGCATGTCGAGCACCTGCTGGTGCAGCTGGCCCTGCCACGACACCCGGCCGTGCTCGAGGTCGCGCAGCTGGTCGTGCAGCCGCTCCAGGCTCTCGCGCACCACGGCCTGCTGGCCCAGGGCCTCGCCCACCCGGTCGTCGGCGACCCGGTCGGCCACCCGCTCCGCGGCCCGCTCGGCCGCGTCGCGCCCGCGCAGCACGCCCGCGGCGTACCCCACGGCGAGACCGGCGGCGAGGCCGAGCAGCGCGCCGAGGGCCAGGACGAGGGCGGTGGTGAGGTCCATGGCAGGAGCGTGGCGCAGACCACCGACAGTTCTGGCCCTCGTCGTGGGTCAGCCGTCCTCGGCCTGCTCCAGCAGCGCGGCGCCGGGCACCGGCCCGGCGAAGTAGGTGCCCTGGGCCCGGGCCAGGCCGGCCGCCTCGACGGCCTCCAGCTCGGCCCGGGTCTCCACGCCCTCGGCGACGCCGACCAGGTCGAGGTCGGCCAGCATGTCCGCGACGTGGCCGAGCACCGTGCGTCCGGCCTCGGTCACCGCGGCCGCGACCACGGCGCGGTCGACCTTGACCCACGCCCA
This sequence comes from Nocardioides litoris, assembly GCF_006346315.1. Lineage (GTDB taxonomy): Bacteria > Actinomycetota > Actinomycetes > Propionibacteriales > Nocardioidaceae > Nocardioides > Nocardioides litoris. Next base: position 16,566 of record NZ_VDMR01000007.1, read on the forward strand.
GTGCCAGCTCGTGAGCAGGCCGAGGGCGGAGTAGCCGGTGCCGAAGTCGTCGACGGCCAGGCCGATGCCGGCGTCGTCGAGCTCGGCGGCCACCTCGCGCTGGGCCGGCGTCCAGCGGGCGACGCCGCGCTCGGAGAACTCCAGGACCAGCTCGACCCCCGTGCCCGCGACGCGGGCCGGGAGCGACCGGAGCAGCCGGCTGTCGGCACGCAGCTGCTCGAACTCCAGGTTGACCGCCAGGCCGACGGGTCGGCCGCGGTCGGCCGCGACCCGGCTCGCCACCTCCAGCGACTGCTGGACGACGACCTCGGTGAGCTCGTCGAGCAGCTGGAGCTTGGCCGCGGCGCCGACCAGCACCAGCGGCGAGACCGGCCCGAGCTCGACGTGCCGGGCCCGCACGAGCGCCTCGTAGCCGGCCGTCTCGCGGCTGCGCAGGTCGACCATCGGCTGGTAGGCCACCTCGACCCGGCCCTGGTCGAGCATGTCGCGCAGGATCGTGCGGTCGTCGTACCACCGCGGCGGGAGGGTGTCGGGGCGCCGCGACCGCTTCTGCTGGCGCATCCGCCGCTCCGCCGTGCGCAGCAGCAGCTCGGCGTCGGCCGGTCCGGGCGGGGCCAGCGCCTCCCCGACGCTGACCTCGACGGAGATGACGTGGTGGCGCACCTGCACCGGCTCGCGGACCAGCGCGCGCAGGTCGGCGAGGATGCGCTGCAGGTGGGCCTCGTCGTCGACGTGGCGGACGGCGACGGCGAACTCGTCGCCCCCGGTGCGGCCCGCGAACGACCCGGGCGGGAAGACGTCGGAGCGCAGCCGGGCGCCGAGCTCGCGCAGGACCTCGTCGGCGTCGAGGTGGCCGAGGTGCTCGTTGAGCCGCTTCATCCGGTCGACGTCGAGGAAGAGCACCGCGATGGTCTCGCAGCCGCGGTCCTCGACGAGGGCCTCGAGCAGCTCGCGGAAGTGGTTGGGGTGCCACAGCCCGGTCAGGTCGTCGGCGTGCGCCGCCCGCCGCAGCCGCGCCTCGCGGCGGGCCGCGTGCCGCGAGGCGGTGGCCATGGTGGTCAGGGCGGCCAGGATGCGCCGGTCGGCCTCGGCGTACGACGACGGGCCGGCGGGCTCGGCGACGAGGTAGCGCTGGTCGCCGAAGAGCAGGCTCAGGGCGGGTGCCGGGGCCGGCGTCGAGGCGACCGAGACCGTGCCGTCGACCGCTCGCGAGGCGTAGTCGACCAGCCAGTCCTCGATGTGCTCCTCGGGCCACGGCATCTCGATGGCTGCCCCCGTGAGCACCTCCACGAGCAGGTGCTCGGCGCGGCTCATCCGGCCGGCTCCCCGGGCGGTGCGGGCGGGTCGTCGAGGTCGACGATGACCGGGGCGTGGTCGGACGCGCCGGTGCCCGCGCGCTCCTCGCGGTCGATCCGGGCGGCACAGGTGCGCTCGGCGAGGGAGGGCGACCCGAGCACGAAGTCGATGCGCATGCCCCGGTTGCGCTCGAAGCGCTGCCGGTAGTAGTCCCAGTAGGTGAAGACCTCGGGGCCGGGTGCGTGCGGCCGCACCACGTCGACGTACCCGCCGTCGAGGAAGGCCTGGAAGGCCGCCCGCTCCGGCGGGGTCACGTGGGTGGAGGTGGCGTAGGCGGCGATGTCGTAGACGTCGTCGTCCTGGGGCGCGATGTTCCAGTCGCCGCACAGCGCGGTCGGGAGGGCGTCGGGTCCGGTGGCCCACGCGACGGCGGCGTCGCGCAACCGGGCCAGCCACTCGAGCTTGTAGGCGTAGTGCGGGTCGCCGACGGCCCGGCCGTTGGGCACGTAGAGCGACCAGACCCGGACGCCGCCGCAGGTCGCGCCGACCGCGCGCGCCTCGGCCACGGCGGGCTCGCCCCAGGGCGGCATGTCGGGGAAGCCCTCGGCGACGTCGTCGAGGCCGACCCGGCTGATGATCGCGACGCCGTTCCACTGGCTGTGGCCGACGGCCGCGACGTCGTAGCCCATCGACTGCAGGCCCATCAGCGGCAGCTGGTCCTCGCGGGCCTTGGTCTCCTGGACCGCCAGGACGTCGACGTCGTGGCGCTCGAGGAACGCCTCGACGCGCCCGATGCGGGCGCGCAGGGAGTTGACGTTCCAGGTGGCCAGGCGCACCGGGCCAGCCTAGGCAGGCCGGGCGCCGGACTCTCAAGAAAACCTCAAGGCGAGACGACGGTCACCCGCCCGGGTGACGGACCGGCCCGAGCAGCGCCTCCGGCGGCTCGGCGGCGGTGCCGATCTCGCGCATCCGGGCGGCGTAGGCCCGGTAGGCGCGGCGGGCCTCGCCGTGGCGGCGGGCCTCGTGCAGCGCGGTCACCAGGTGGTGGTGCGACGGCTCGTCGTAGGGGTCGTCGGCGATGAGCCCGACCAGCCACGGGATGGCCCGCTGCTGCTCGCCGCGCTCGCGCAGGGCGGCGGCCAGCTCGCGCTTGACGTCGAGGGCCAGGGCCAGCAGCTCGTCGCGCACGTCGACGGTGAAGTCGCTGTAGGGGTCGTCCTCGAGGAAGTGCCCGGTGTACATCGCCGCCGCCCGCTCGAGCTCGCCGACCACCTCCTCGGTGTGGCCGGGCCCGCCGCGCCGCCGGGCGGCGAGCGCGGCGGCTGCGGTCTGGCTGAAGACGACCGCGTCGACCTCGACGTGGTCGGTGTCGAGGCGCACCGACTCGCGGTCGGCCCGCAGGAAGTGGTCGGAGGGGTGGGCCTTGGCCGGGTCGAGGACCGAGCGCAGCGTCGAGAGGACCACCGAGAGCCGGTTGCCGGTGCCGTCGGCCCCGGGCCAGAGGTGGTCGGCCAGGGCGTCGCGGGTGATCGGGCGTCCCCGCCGGCCGGCCAGGATCTTCAGGGCGTCGCGCGACTTGCGCGACTGCCACGCCGAGGCCGGCACGGGCTCGCCGTCGCACAGCACCGCGAACGCGCCCAGGGTGCGGATGTGCACCCGCGCCCGCTCGGCGTGGCCGAGCACCTGCAGGGGGCCGGCGATGCGGGTCGCGTCGTCGCGGACGCCGAGCGCCCGCAGCCGGCGGCGCGCCGCCTGCTCGAGGACCGTGTCGCCGGTGGCACGGGCTCGCAGGACCTGGTTGGTGGCCAGGCCGACGGCGTTGGCCGCGCTGCGCCACAGGGTGCCGGCCTCGTCGAGCAGGTCGACCGCGCGCGGCCCCGCCAGCAGGAGCGACTGCAGCTCCAGCGCCTCGGCGAGGCCGCGGGAGTCGTGCCGGCGCCCTGCCTCGCGGACGGCGAGGCGGGAGAACTCCCCGGCCGCCTCGCCGTCACCGGTGGCCAGGCACACCCAGCCCGCGGCCAGCAGCGGGTCGACCTGGCCCACCGCCGCGGGCTGGTCGAGGGCCCGCTTGACCAGGCCCTGCGCCTCGTCGACGTCGTCGACGACCAAGGCCCGGGCGAGGCCGGACAGCGCCGGGACCGCGACCTGGGCGTTGCCGGTGCGCTCGGCCACGGCCAGGGCCTCGCGGTAGGCCAGGGCGGCCTGCGTCGCGTTGCCGCAGAGCCGGTTGGCGTCGCCGATCGCGACCACGGCCAGGCCCAGCAGCGGGCTCTCGGAGGAGCGGGTCAGCGCCCGGGCCAGGTGCAGCTCGGCCAAGCACTCCTCCACCCGGCCGAGCCCCAGCAGCGACTCTGCGCGGGTGACCAGGCTGAGCGCCCGCACCGGCGGCGGCGCGGCCACCGACTCGGCCAGGGCGATCGCCCGGTCGAGGTGCACCAGCGCCTCGCCGTACCGGCCCTCGCTGTTGCCGCGCGACCCGAGGTTGTTGTGGATGCGGGCCTGGGTCAGCACGTCGCCGGCGCGCTCGGCCGCGGCGAGGCCCTTCTCGTAGGCCACCAGGTTGGCGTCGAGGTCGCCCTCGAGCACGCTCACCAGCGCCTGGGCGACCCAGGCCGCGGCCAGGGCCGCGTCGTCCCCGCAGGACAGGGCGGCGGCGAGCGCGGCGTCGGCGGTCGCGCGGCTGCCAGCGGCGTCACCGGTCGCCCACAGCGAGGAAGCCCTGCTCGCGAGCAGGTAGGCGGTGTCGACCGGGTGGGCCTCGGTGTCGCCGGCCCGGTCGTACGTCGCCAGCGCGTCGGCGAAGCTGCCGGCCTGGTGCAGCGCGTAGCCCAGCCGCCAGGCCAGGCCGGTGGGCAGCGGCCCGCCGTCGGGGGCGAGCAGCGCCGCGGCGCGGGCGAGCAGTGCGGACTCGCCCGGGCGCAGCGTCTCGTCGGTCTCGGCGGTGACGACGGCGAGCACGGCGGCGCCGTCGCCGTCGGCGACTGCCCGCTCCAACGCGCTCGAGGTCATGGTCGTCCCAGGGGTGGGTGGGGTCGTGCGGCCCCCGGCTCAGGGTAGGGGAGCCAGGCCGCGCCGGGGAGGCCTCCGCGGCGGGCTCCGACCCGCGCGGACGGCGTACGGCGATGGGGGCGGCGGTGTCCCGCGGCCGTAGACTCGCGGCCCGTGGCTCTCACCATCGGCATCGTCGGACTGCCCAACGCCGGCAAGTCCACCCTCTTCAACGCCCTGACCAAGAACGACGTCCTCGCGGCCAACTACCCGTTCGCCACGATCGAGCCCAACGTCGGCGTCGTGGGCGTGCCCGACGAGCGGCTGCCCGTCCTGGCGAAGATCTACGACTCGGCCAAGCTGCTGCCCGCGACGGTCGAGTTCGTCGACATCGCCGGCATCGTGCGCGGCGCCTCGCAGGGCGAGGGCCTGGGCAACAAGTTCCTGGCCCACATCCGCGAGTCGGCCGCGATCTGCCAGGTCACCCGCGTCTTCCGCGACGAGGACGTGACCCACGTCGACGGCGAGGTCAACCCCGGCAACGACATCTCCACCATCCAGACCGAGCTCATCCTCGCCGACCTCGAGACCGTCGAGAAGGCCGTGGTCCGCCTGGAGAAGGAGGCGCGCAAGGTCAAGGAGCTCGCCGCCAACCTCGCGGCCGCGAAGGAGGCGCAGGAGGCGCTGGAGGCCGGCACCCCGATCATCGCCACTTCGATCGACCGGTCGCTGCTGCGCGAGCTCTCACTGCTGACGGCCAAGCCCTTCATCTACGTCTTCAACTGCGACTCCGACGAGCTGGCCGACGAGGAGCTCAAGGACCGCATGCGCGGCCTCGTCGCGCCGTCCGAGGCGATCTTCCTCGACGCCAAGCTCGAGGCCGAGCTCGTCGAGCTCGACGACGAGGAGGAGGCGCGCGAGATGCTCACCGAGATGGGCGTCGAGGAGCCCGGGCTCGAGACCCTGGCCCGGGTCGGCTTCGACACCCTCGGGCTGCAGACCTACCTGACCGCCGGGCCCAAGGAGACGCGCGCCTGGACCATCCGCAAGGGCTCGACCGCCCCCGAGGCCGCCGGCGTCATCCACACCGACTTCCAGAAGGGGTTCATCAAGGCCGAGGTCGTCTCCTTCGACGACCTGGTCGAGCACGGCTCGCTGCTCAAGGCCCGCGAGGCCGGCCGGGTGCGCATGGAGGGCAAGGACTACGTGATGGCCGACGGCGACGTGGTCGAGTTCCGCTTCAACGTGTGAAGCTGCCTCGTTCCCGCAGGTCAGGGGCCGGTTGAGGGAGGCGGAGTCCGCGCAGAGTCCGCACGGGCGTCGCCCAACCCGCTGAACAGCTTGTCGTCGTCGAGGTCGAACGGCCCCGTGACCCACACCCCTTCGTAGTCGCCGGCGGGGAACTTGTTGTCCCGCACGACCAGCACGTCGACGCGGGCAAGGATGGCGGTGGCGAGGTGGATCGCGTCCCAGGTCTTGAGGCTGTGGGCTGTCCGAAGGTCTCCGGCCTTGCGGGCGACGGCCGGGCTCACGTCGACCAGGCGCGTCTTGGGGCTCTCCAGGAGCTCGCTGAGGGTCTTGCGGGCGAGGGCGCGTCGGGTGTCGTCGTGGCGGTGGCGCGGCAGGACCTCGGTGAGGATCGCGGTTGACTCGACGAGGGTGACCTCGCCCCGGTCGACGGCGTCGAGCAGCGGGTGAAGGCAGCGGAAGGCTGGGTCGCCCGTGATGACCCCGAGGAGCGCGGACGCATCGAGGAGCGCCGAGTTGATCGGCTCAGGCCTCCCCACGGCCGGCCTCCAACCACTCGTCGGCCGTCATGCCGTCGAGGTAGTCGGGGTCGATCCCGAGCAGGTCGACCCAACGGGCCGTGGCCTGGCGCAATGGGACCACGTCCGAGGCCCTGACCTTGAAGATGCGCCCGTCGCCGTCCTGGTGCAGGACGCCGGTGACCTCGACGGGCTGTAGCAGCGCGTCCTTCATCTTGTCGCGCAGGCTGTTCGGGAACCCGACCCGCACGACGCGCTTGGTGGGCAGGCGCAGGGAGGCGCGGTTGCCGCGCGAGACGTTGACGCCGACCAGTTCCCCGCGTACCGAGCCGGGCATGTCCCGCTCGAAGGGCTGCGCGACGGCGAGGGCCTCGACCAGGGTCGGGGTCAGGTCGACCTCGGGGCCAGGCTGGTCGATGCTGACCAGCCGGAGTCGTGGTGCCGTCCAGGCCTCGTCGGTGCCGGAGGCCTGGCCGTGCTCGGCGAACCGGTAGGCGGCGCGGACGGCGTCGGGTGTCCAGCCGCCTGGCATCGGTCGACCTGCCTCGGCGGCGGCGAGGGAGACGACGACCAGTCGTAGGTGGCGTGCCTCGCTCGCGCGGTCTGCCGGCGGCTCCAGGCGGACCACGGCCGACCCTGTGCGGAGGTCCGAGACCTTCCAGTCGACCGGCAGGTCGGACACCTCGTCGAGCAGGTCGATGAGGTCCCGGCCGAGCTGGAAGAACCGGCCGGCGTTGGCCGGCCGCCCAGGGTCGACGGTGAGCTCGAGGGCATCCACCCCGTCATCATGCCTCCGTCGGCGGGACCGGGTGGCTTGTTCTACGCCCCCGCAGGGCGCGGTCCGCGCGTATTCCGGGCGGGCGCTACGCCCCGGGCAGCCGGATCACGTTGGTGTTGGCGGAGCGGCCCAGCACGTCGGCGATCAGCTGGGCCGAGGCCGCGCGGGCGCGCTCGTCCGCCCGCGGCCAGAGGTGGGTGTAGGTGTTCAGTGTGGTGGTGAGGCTCTTGTGCCCGAGGGCTTGCTGCACGGTGGCCACGTCGCAGCCCGCGGCGATGAGGCCGCTCGCGTAGAAATGCCGCAGGTCGTGCAGCCGTACCCCGGTGAGACCGGCCGCCGCGGCCGCTCGGCGCCACCGGTGGCCAATGGTGTTCTGGTGGACGGGCTCGCCATCGGTGTTGGGGAACAGCAGGCCGCGGGCCGCCGGAGGCAGTGTGGCGATGTGGTCGCCGAGCATGGTCGTCAGCTCGGGGGGGATGGCGACCTCGCGCTTGCTGTTGTACTTCGGGGCCTTGATCTCCACCTTGCCGGCGCCGGCGCGCTGCACCTGACGACGCACACGAACGATGCCGGCCTGGAGGTCGAGGTCGCCCACTTCTAGTGCCGCGGCTTCCCCGAGCCGAAGGCCAGCGAAGGCGCAGAGGGCCAGGAAGATGGCGGTCGATGGGTCGGCCGCCCCGATGACGGCGGCGACCTGGCGGGGGGTCGGGATGACCAGATCGCGGCTGGTGGGCGCCGGTGGGATTCGCACGCCGGCGGTCGGGTCGGCCGCGATGCGCTTGTCCCTGACGGCGGCCTTGAACACGGTGCGGATGTTGTGCAGGCGGGTCCGCACGGTGCCGGGCGCCAGGTGCCCGTGCATGGAGGACACCCAACGTTCGACGTGGACGGGCTTGATGCTGGCCAACGGCGCATCGGCGAAAGGAACGCCGGCCGCGGCCAACGTCATGGCCTTCACGGTGCCGTCGGCGTACACGCGGCGTGTGAGCAGGTCGGCGAAGTACACGGCGAAGGTCACCTTGCCGCTCCGGGGGTCCACGTAGGTGCCGCTGGTGCTGGCCGAGATCAGCTCGTCCCTGAACCTGGTGGCGTCACTCAGCAACTTGAAGTGGCGAGAGTGCTCGCGCCCGGTCTCGTCGCGCCAACGCAGGCGGTAGCGGTAGACGGGCTTCTCCTCGTTCCCGACGTTCCGCTTCTTGATGTTGACGCTGATGGGCATGGCCTGGCGCTCCTCGTGGTCTTGCTGTGGGTGGCGGCGGTGGCTCCGCGGGCCGGGTGTCCCTGTCGGTCCACCCGGCCGGCGCCGAGCATCAGCAGGCGTGCAGATCGCCGCGGCGGCGACTGGCCCGCCGGAGCTGGTCGTTCTCCCGCTGCTGGTTCAGCCAGGTCTCGACGACCTCCTCGGGGTACCAAACGTGCCGTCCCACCATGAAGCCCTCAGGGCCGGTGTGGGTCAAGCGCCAGTACCGCACCGTGGGCTCGGGGACCTTGCAGCGGAGGGCGACCTCCTTCGTGGTCAGCAGGGTGCCGATGCGCGGCTCCTGGGGGCCGTTGTTGGAGTTGTTGGAGGTCTCCATCGCGCGCGCGGGCGCGGGAGCCAGGCGGGTCTGGCCGGCCTTGGCCCCGCCGGCGAGACGGGTGGTCACGCCGCCACCGAGACCCACTGGCCGCGGCGGTGGCCGCGGGCGTCGGACTGGGCGCGGGCCAGGGTGCACGGGCTCCCGGCGGCGTCGAGCCAGAATCCGCGGGTAGTGTGCACCAGCCGGTTGCCGTTCATGGCCAGGTAGGTCTGCGCCCCCGGCCAGAGCTCGCTGGGGTCCTCGGGACGGTCGTCGAGGACGAGCTTGAGGCCGTACTCGTGGCTGGGGACCCGGTAGTGCTCGGTGGGGTCGGGCGCGGGGGAGACCATGTGGTGCCAGCCGATGCCGGCCGCGCGGGTCGCCTTGGACACGGTGTCGGCGTCGGGCGCGGCGCCGCGCCACCAGAGGTGGGCGTGGCTGTTCAGGCCGTTGGCGAACGGCTCCACGTGGTAGGCGAACTGAGCGTCCGTCCCGAGGCGCCGCAGGCGGGCGGTGAACTTGCGCATGCCGGCGTGGATCGTGGTCCACTCGTTGCCGAGCTGGGTGACGGTGACCATGTGGCTGGGCTCGGCCAGCGCGATGGCCTGGCCGACGCCGATGGCGCGGGGCACGATGCAGGAGGGGCAGGTGAGCCGCTTGCAGTAGGCCTTGATGAGCTGGCCGGTGTCAAGGTTCAGGCGGTAGTGGTCGGTGTTGGGGCACTCGGACCAGCGGGTCCGGGCCGCGCCGGCCCGGGTCCCGTGGGGCCGGTGGAACCCGTCACGGACCGCGGCGAGGGGGGCGTTGCGGAAGGGGTTGGTTCCAGACGCGTCATACGTCTGGACCTGGTGTCCGGCGGACCGGCGGGTCGAGGGCGGGTGCGTGGCGCGTCCGGTCGGCGTGGGGTTGGCGGGCGGGACGAGGGCGAGGTGGGTCATCGGGTTCTCCGGGTCTGGTTGCAGATCGCGCCGTCGGCTCCGGCGCAGACCGCAGCATGTGCCCCGGCACCGACAGCCACCGGGCACCGAGAGGCGCGATCGGCGGGATGGCGCGCCTGTCGAACGGGGGGTCTGGTGGACTGCCCCCGGGGGCCTGGGTCTAGAAAGCCCAGGTCAGGGGCCCACGACCCTGAGACGAGCACGAAGAAGCAGTTGTCGCGGACGGCGCCCGAGGTGCGGCGCCCGGCGGTGACTCCAAGGCCGGGCAGCGGGGTGGATCGAGAGGGGTGGGCGGACTCGCGCGGCGTGCGGTGGCGCACCTGGTCGGCCCCGTGGGCCACCCTCGGGGGAGTTGGCCTCATTGGTCGGCGGCGGCGCCTTGTGGTGTGGGCCGCGAGGAGGCGTGGGCGGTCGCCGTATCCGTCAGGGTGCGCTTCCTGGCCGAGGCCTCACCCGGCAGCCGACGCCGAGGGGCGGGGCGCTGGACGCAGCCCTAGGTCGCTGACGGGTCAGTCCGCGTTCGGCTGGCCCGAGGGCGCGGCGCCGAATGGCCCGCACCGCGTGCCGCGAGGCGGACGCCACCGGCCCGGGCTGGGTCGTCGTCGTGGCGTTGAGCGTGTCGGTGCGAGCTGCTACTCGGTGTTGCCGGCCCGTGCTTGGGCCGATCGCCGGTGCTGAGCGAACTCCTCGTCGGTGAGGGAGGGGAACTGCTCCTGGTAGTGCTCGTTGTCGGCGATGGCCAGGGTGTGGTCGGCGACGACGTAGTCGGGGCTGACGAGGGTGGAGTTCGGCAGGTAGAAGTGGCGCACCAGCGGGGAGTCCTCGGCGTCACGTGCGATGAACGACTGGCCCGCGGTGCCGGCGATGAAGCGCGGCGGGCCGCCGAAGGGGGTGAAGAGCGTGCCGATCACGTCCTGGAGGAGGGAGATCGCGGCGAGCGCATCGCCGCGACCGTCGTCGCCGCGTAGGTGGGCTCCGTAGTGGACCGACTTGTGGCGGAGCTTCTTGAGGTCGTTGAGCTTGGTCGCGGTTGGCTCGTCGATGACGGTCCACTCCACCAGGGCGTGGATGCAGTCCCCCCAGTTGATGAGGGTCTTCTGGGTGGCCACGGGGGCGGTGGCGGGGTGGTCGGGGTAGTCGTCGCGGATGCGAAGCACGAGCTCGTTGAGGACCCGCTCGCCGAGGGCGCAGGCGCCGACCAGGGCGGGGTAGTAGGTGCCCTGCACGAACGAGGCTCTCACCTGGCTAAGGAACAGGTGGTGGTGGTCGAGAATCGTCCAGGGCGAGGCGCCGACCGCGAGCAGGTCGTCGATCTTGCGCTCGTAGTCCTCGGCGCCGTGGCGGTGGACGGTGGACTCCCTGATCTGCCGGTGGGTCGCTTCCCACTGCTGCCGTATCTCGGGCTCCCAGTCGTCCTCGATCGTCGTGGCGAGTGCGGTGGCCCGGGTGTCGAACATGAAGCTCGTTGGCAGGTACCGGCGGCACCCGTCCCGCTCGGTCCGTGCCGCACCGGGACGTACTGGTCGCATGGCCCGATCGAAGCACGCGGCCAAGGCAGTCGCGGACGCCCGACCGCCCAGGAGGCCGCTGCTGGTCGTCGCGGCGCGATCCGAGAGCACGTCGAGCTCGGCCGCGAGGCGCGCCCCCGGGATCGGCCCGGCCCGGCTCCGCCATTCCAGCGACGGCGGCGTCGGTGACTCGGAGGGCGGGGTCCTTGGCTGGCTCTCTCAGTCGGTCGAGGGCGTCGACCACGGCGTCGACCACGGCGTCGACCACGGCGTCGACTACGGCGTCGACGGAGGTACCGGGCAGGTCATCGGACGCGCAGGACGACAGTGGCGCTCGCCGTGCTGGCTCCCTCCGTGTTGTAGGCGATGACGCGGAAGCGGTGAACGCCTCGCTTGAGGTTTCGGAAGGTGGCCTGGCGGTTGGTCGCACCGACCGAGATGTCCCGCCCGCCGACTCGGTCGACCACGTAGCGCAGCACAGGTGCGCCGTTGCTCGCGGCCGGCTTCCACCGGATGGTCACAGCTCGTCCCTTCACGGTCCCGGTCGGCTTCGTCACTCGGGTGGGCGGGCCCGCTGGCCGCACCGCGTTCGAGAGGGGGCTCGGGGCCCCGGTGCCGATGGCGTTGGTGGCGGTGACGGTGAACCGGTAGACGGTGCCGTTGGTCAGCCCGGTGATGGTGCAGGTGGTGGCGCCGGTGGTGGTGCAGGTCCTGCCACCAGGTGAACTGACGACCCTGTACCCCGTCACCGACGAGCTGTTGCTCGACACCGCCCTCCACGTGATGGAGGCTCGACGGTCTCCCTTCGCCGCGGTCGGGGTGGCGACCTGGTCGGGCACGCCGGCGGGGGTGACCCCGTCGGAGGGGGTGCTGGCGGGGCTGTCGCCCACCGCGTTGGTGGCGAGCACGGTGAACCGGTACGCGGTGCCGTTGGCCAGCCCGGTGACGGTGCAGGTGGTGGCACCGGTGGTGGTGCAGGTCTTCGCGCCGGGGATGCTGGTGACGGTGTACCCGGTGACCAGGGCGCCGTTCCCGGGGGTTGCCGCCCAGGTGACGGTGGCTGACCGGTCGCCGCGGACGGCGGCGGGCGCAGCTGGGGCGTCGGGGAGCCCGGCGGGGGTGACTTCGCCTGAGTCGGGGCTGGGCTGGCTGTCGCCGATGGTGTTGGTGGCGACGACGGTGAACCGGTAGGCGGTGCCGTTGGTCAGGCCGGTGATGGTGCAGGTGGTCGCGCCGGTGGTGGTGCAGGTCTGGGCGCCGGGTGCGCTGGTCACGGTGTACCCGGTGACCGGGGTGCCGTTCCCGGAGGTCGCCGTCCAGGTGATGGTGGCCTGGTGGTCGCCACGGGTCGCGGCCGGCCGGGCGGCCTGGTCGGGGACGCCGGCGGGGGTGACCTCGGACGTGGGGTCGCTGTTCGGGCTGTCGCCCACCGCGTTGGTGGTGACGACGGTGAACCGGTAGGCGGTGCCGTTGGCCAGCCCGGTGACGGTGCAGGTGGTGGCGCCGGTGGTGGTGCAGGTCTTCGCGCCGGGGGTGCTGGTGACGGTGTACCCGGTGACCGGGGTGCCGTTCCCGGAGGCCGCCGTCCAGGTGATGGTGGCCTGGTGGTCGCCACGGGTCGCGGTCGGTTGGGCGACCTGGTCGGGGACCCCGGCGGGGACGACCTCGGGCGAGGCCGGGCTGGTCTGGCTGTCGCCGATGGCGTTGGTGGCGGTCACGGTGAAGAGGTAGGCGGTGCCGTTGGCCAGGCCGGTGATGGTGCAGGTGGTGGCGTTGGTGGTGGTGCAGGTCTGGGCGCCGGGGGCGCTGGTGACGGTGTACCCGGTCACCGGGGTGCCGTTCCCGGAGGTCGCCGCCCAGGAGACGCTTGCGGAGCGGTCGCCGCGGGTCGCGGTCGGGATGGCGACCTGGTCGGGGACGCCGGCGGGGATGACCTCGGCGGAGGGGTCGCTGCTCGGGCTGTCGCCGATGGTGTTGGTGGCGATCACGGTGAAGCGGTAGGCGGTTCCGTTGGCCAGGCCGGTGACGGTGCAGCTGGTCGCGCCGGTGGTGGTGCAGGACTTGGCCCCGGGTGCGCTGGTCACGGTGTACCCGGTCACCGGAGCGCCGTTCCCGGAGGCCGCCGACCAGGTGATGGTGGCCTGGTGGTCGCCACGGGTCGCGGCCGGCCGGGCGGCCTGGTCGGGGACGCCGGCGGGGGTGACCACGCCCGAGGGGTCGCTGGCGGGGCTGTCGCCGACGTTGTTGGTAGCGGTCAGGGTGAAGCGGTAGGCGGTGCCGTTGGTCAGTCCGGTGACGGTGCAGCTGGTCGTGCTGGTGGTGCAGGACTTGGCGCCGGGGGTGCTGGTCACGGTGTACCCGGTCACCGGAGCTCCGTTCCCGGAGGCCGCCGACCAGGAGACGCTCGCGGACCGGTCGCCGCGAGCGGCCACGGGCGCAGCTGGGGCGTCGGGGAGCCCCGCTGGGGTGACCTCGAGTGCGGGGGCGCTGGCGGGGCTATCGCCGATGGTGTTGGTGGCGACGACGGTGAACCGGTAGGCGGTGCCGTTGGTCAGGCCGGTGATGGTGCAGGTGGTCGCGCCGGTGGTGGTGCAGGTCTGGGCGCCGGGTGCGCTGGTCACGGTGTACCCGGTGACCAGGGTGCCGTTCCCGGAGGCCGCCGCCCAGGTGACGGTGGCCTGGCGGTCCCCGCGGGTCGCGGTCGGCGTGGCGACCTGGTCGGGGACCCCGGCGGGGACGACCTCGGGCGAGGCCGGGCTGGTCTGGCTGTCGCCGATGGCGTTGGTGGCGGTCACGGTGAAGAGGTAGGCGGTGCCGTTGGTCAGGCCGGTGACGGTGCAGGTGGTAGCGCCGGTGGTGGTGCAGGTCTGGGCGTCGGGGGTGCTGGTCACGGTGTACCTAGTGACGGTGGCGCCGTTGCCGGCGGCGGGGTCCCAGGTGACGGTGGCGGACCGGTCGCCGCGAACGGCGGTGGGTGTGGCGACTTGGTCGGGGACGCCGGCGGGGACGACCTCGGGCGAGGCCGGGCTGGTCGGGCTGTCGCCGACGGCGTTGGTGGCGACCACGGTGAACCGGTAGGTGGTGCCGTTGGTCAGCCCGGTGACGGTGCACGTCAGCTCGCCGGCGGTGGTGCAGGTCTTGTCCTCGGGCGTGCTGGTCACGGTGTAGCCAATGACGGGCGTGCCGTTCCCGGAGGGCGTCGCCCACGTAACGGTGGCCCGCTGGTCGCCGCGAGTCGCGGTCGGCGTGGCGACCTGGCCGGGGACGCCGGCGGGGGTGACCTCGGGCGAGGGGGTGCTGGCGGGGCTGTCGCCCATGACGTTGGTGGCGACCACGCTGAACCGGTAGGCGGTGCCGTTGGTCAGGCCGGTGACGGTGCAGGTGGTAGCGCCGGTGGCGGTGCACGTCCTGGCGTCGGGGGTGCTGGTCACGGTGTACCTAGTGACGGTGGCGCCGTTGCCGGCGGCGGGGTCCCAGGTGACGGTCGCGGCCCGGTCGCCGCGCTCGACGCTCGTCGAGCCGGGCGCGTCCGGTCGCTTCGGCAACACGTAGCCGTCGATGGTCACGGTGTGGGTGTTGTTGGTGACGGTGGAGTCGGCGGTGCCGTCGAGGAGTCTGACCTGGGTGGCGGGGTCGACGAAGCTGACGCCGAGGGGCGGCAGACCTGAGGGGCTCATGGTCTGGGGGCTGGGGTCGTCCTTCATGCGCAGCACCTCGATCTGGACCTCGCCGGCGGCGTTGGTCGTGGCCGAGTAGTCCTGCTGGACCTCGTTGACCTTGATGTCGCCGACCAGCGGCACCTGCGAGTCCAGCCAGTCCGGCATGTAGTAGCCGACCCTGCCCAGGTAGGGCGACACCGTGGCGCCGGGGACAGGGTTGCCGGCGGCGTCGAGGACGCGGACGGTCTTGGTGATCACGCGCGGCAGACGGAGCACGCCGAGGTCGACGGGGCTGGTGGGGTCGCCGGAGTCGTCGACCGGGAACGAGGCGCTGATCCTGAGGCCGGTGCGGGGGACCTGGAACTCCAGGTAGGTGCCGCCGCGGGTCACGGGGAGGTTGAACCGGCCGTCCTGGTCGGTGGTGGCCCGGACGGTGGGTGCCGCACAGCACTGCTCGAACCGGACGACCCGCACCCCGGAGACTGGCGTCCCGTCGGCGTCGACCACCACACCACTGACGCGGGCGATGCCTGGCAGCGTGACGGTGTGGGTGTTGTCGGTGACGGTGGAGTGGCTGGTGTTGGTCCAGAGCTTCACCTGGGTGGCGGGGTCGACGAAGTCGATGCTGAGGATGGGCAGGCCCGATGGGCTCCTGGTCTGGAAGCTGGGGTCGTCCTTGACGCGCAGCACCTCGATCTGGACCTCGCCGGCGGCGTTGGTGGTGGCCGAGTAGTCCTGGCGGGCGTCGTTGACCTTGATGTCGCCGACCAGCGGCACCTGAGAGTCCAGCCAGTCCGGCATGTAGTAGCCGAGGGTGGCGCCTTGACTGGGGGTGACCACGGCGCCGGCGAGGGGGTTGCCGGCGGCGTCGAGCACGCGGACGGTCTTGGTGATCGTGCGCGGCAGGCGGAGCACGCCGAGGTCGACGGGGCTGGTGGGGTCGCCGGAGTCGTCGACCGGGAACGAGGCGCTGATCCTGAGGCCGGTGCGGGGGACCTGGAACTCCAGGTAGGTGCCGCCGCGGGTCACGGGGAGGTTGAACCGGCCGTCCTGGTCGGTGGTGGCGGTGACGGTGGGTGTCGTGCAGCAGGCCTCGGACCGGTTGACCCGCACCCCGGAGACTGGCGTCCCGTCGGCGTCGACCACCACGCCACTCACGACCGGAAGCGACCCGGACTCGGCATGCGCCGCCGCCGGCGAGACCCAGGCCAGGAAGCCACTGGAGAGCACGGCAAGCGTCACGAGCGCGACAAGGGTCATCGCCGAGCGAGAACCGTCCGATGGTCTAGACACGCCCCCATGGTGGGGCCAACACCTCCGGCTCCGCTCAAGAATGCCGCAGGCCATGACCGGCATCCGCGCACACCCCGTCACAGGGCGAACCACACCCTGCGGCGGCTTGGTTGCTTCCCATCAGAAGCACACTTATGGTGGGAAACGTGACCGTTGAAATTTCAACCAGTTGCACCACGCCGGCCAGGCCGGCCACGCCGACCATGCCCACCTCATCGGCGACGGTGTCTTCGGTGCCGGTGTCTCCGGTGCCGGCCGGCGGCGCGCGGGACCTCATGCTGGTGCCCCTCGAGGCCGTGCCGACGCCGCACCTGGCCGAGGTCCTCGCGCTGCGGTACCTGGCCGTCTACACCGGGCACACCCTCGCGGCCTACCGGCACGACCTCGGCGACTACTTCGCCTGGTGCGAGACCCACGAGGTCGCCCCCCTCGACGCGACTAGGTCCGTGGTCGACCTCTACGTCCACGACCTCGGAGCCGGCAGCTCGGCCAGTCCCTCGAGCTCCCCGAGCCCCGAGGAGGTGACGGCCGTTGGCAGCGCAGCCGAGCCGAGCCGTGCCGCGCCGCGGCGTCCCCTGGCGCCGGCCACGATCGCCCGTCGCCTGGTGGCCATCAGCGGGTTCTACGCCTACGCCGTCGACGAGGGCATCCTCGAGCGGAACCCGACGACGCGGGTGCGGCGGCCCCGCCAGCCCCAGGACTCACCCACCCTCGGCCTGGACCGGCGCGAGGCCCGCCGCCTCCTGGACGCCGCCGCCGACCACAGCCCCCGCGCCGCCGCGCTCGTCTCGGTGCTGCTGCACTGCGGACTGCGCATCAGCGAGGCCCTCAGCGCCGACGTGACCGACCTCGCCACCGTCCACGGTCACCGCGTGCTCGGCGTCACACGCAAGGGCGGCGCGCGCCGCAACATCGTCCTGCCCGCCCCCGTCTGCCGGGTCCTCGACACCTACCTGGCCGACCGCGGCCGCCCCGTCGGCCCGCTGTTCGACACCCGCACCGGAGGCCGCTACGACCGCGCCGAGGCCTGGCGTCTGATCCAACGCCTGGCCGACGACGCCGGCATCTCCAGCGGCATCAGCCCGCACTCCCTGCGCCACACGTTCGTCACCCTCGCCCGCGAGGCCGGCGTCGCCCTCGAGGACGTGCAGGACGCCGCCGGGCACGCCGACCCCCGGACCACCCGGCGGTACGACCGGGGTCGGTTCAGCCTGGACCGCAGCCCCGCCCACGCCCTCGGCGGGTACCTCGCCGGTCCGGGCGAGCAGTGACCGATCGGACCAGCGGGACCAGCGGGACCAGCGGGGCCGAGGGGACCGCCGCGGCCGCCGGCCGGCATCGGCCGCACCCGCCCTTCCGACCGACCCGCGCGCTGGCCGTCTACTGCCTCTTCCGGGGGATGGAGGCCGCCGAGGCAGGCCAGCCCGCGTCGGTCTGCCCCTACGTCGAGGGCAGCAGCGACCCCACCTCCGGGTACGCCGCCCACTGGTGGCACCGGGGTTGGCTCAGAGGGTGGAACCGGGCCTCCGCGACGCCGACGGCCAGCCGCGTGCCCGTCGAGGCGAACACGGAGGCCTGAGAAGACCCCCCTGTCTACTTCCGCGACCGGAGGGGCGGGGTGCCTGCGCCACCTCGATTTTTTCCGCGAATGGTGGTTCGCCAGCAGCCCTGCGTCGAGCCACAGCCTGGGGACGAAGCCTTTTCTACCGGTCCGGTGTGCGACGGGCGGCCTGCCCGCGGGGCTTGCGGGTCTCTACGACGGGGGTGTCGAGCCCGCCGGTTCGAGCCCGACGACCGGCGTGGCGGTCGCGTGAACCACCGCAGGGTCAGCTCCCTCGGCCCACGCGCGGATGCCCTTTCGGAGCGTCATTGTGGCGCGGGTGTCGTCCTCGTTGTACTCCAGCAGACGAGTCCACGCCGACTCATGGCCTGCGCGTGCCCGGTCGATGAGGTCGAAGGTGTCGGCGCCGGTGGCACCCGGGGTCCGCCAGGTCGCGCCGACGAGACGGCCGAGGGTCTTGAGGCTGTATCCCTGGGGGGCGTAGAAGTGGGGCCGCACGATCTCGCCGAGCAGGTCCGTCGCGTTGGCGAGGAGGTCATCAGCGTCTCCGCCGAGCAGTCGCCGGAGCTGATGCCGTTCGGTGCCGCCGTAGTGGTACCAGTGCACCACGTTGCCGGCGACCGCGTGGTTCTCCAGGTCGGCCCGGAGCTCCTCGGCGAACCGGCGGGCCAGCTCGACCTCGTCGAAGTCCTCGTGGGCGTCTCCGACGGCCTTGTAGCTGCTGCCGCGCTCGACCTGGCCGTCGACGAGGGTCGAGACCGTCCGGCCCCAGAGGTAGACGCGGCCGTCGCGGTCGAACTCGCAGTCCACGTCGATCTCGACGATCGAGTCCAAGTCCATCTCGCTGGGCTTGCTCGGCCGGGAGCCGGGGATGGACCACCGGGTGGACGCCCGGTCGGCCAGCGGGACCAGCCCCGCGGCGGACTCCACCGCGTCGTCGAGGTCCGACGGTGCCAGGTCCTCGCCGCCCAGGAGGTAGCGGACGCGGCGGTCGAGGTCCCGCGCAACGCCGTCGGCCGCCAGGTGCGCGCGCAGGTCGCGTCGCGCCGCCACGAAGTTCGTGCTGTCGACAGATCGATGTCCTACGGCCTCGGCGACCTGACGCGCCAGCGCCGAGATGGCGGCGTGGTCCTCGTCGTCTCCGTTGTAGGTCGGGATGGGCAGCTTCCAGACGTGCTTGTCGATGTCACGCTCGTCCTTGCCGTAGGACATCAGCGGACGGACCAGCTCGGTCAGGCTGGGGCTGTTGAGGATACCGAGCAGGTAGTAGCCCTCGGCCTCGGTGCTGACGGCCGCCCAGTAGAGCTTGTGGTCGATCACCACCTTGGGGTCGGCCACGAGCGCGGCGGCGACGTGCATGCCGGCCTTGGCGTAGACGACCCGCAGCGCCGGGGGCGGCATCTGCTGGGTCAGCTTGCGCATGTGGTCGATTTGCTGTCCGAGGGTGAGCTTGGAGCGGCGGTGCTCGGCCCAGAGGCCCTCGGCGTTGCGGACCCAGGTGGCCAGGCCCGGGTAGGCGTCGACCTTGGGGTTGTCGCCGGTCAGGAGGTGACCTTGGCGGTTGACTGGGACCACGAAGAGGTCGTGATCGGTGACGCGGTAGGGGACGACGTGCTCGCCGAGGAGCGTGGGCCAGACAAACTCGGACTCGACGGTGCCCGTGAGGTCAGGCAGGGCCTTCCACGGCGTCTTCTCGGACACCGACCGCTTCGAGCGGAGGTTCCTGCGCCCGGCCGGCAGTCCGAGGGCCGTGGCGGCGACCTCCTCGACGCGGAAGAACACCCGTGGCACCAGGTTGGCGCCTTGGGCGAACCGGGTGGAGTACGGGGAGCGGTTCTCATCGTCGACGGCGCCGAGCGCGAGGTCGCCAACGGCCTGGGTCAGCGCAGCCGCGGTCTGCACGCTGGCGTGTCGGTGGGGCGCGCGGCCGGTCCACAGCAGGGCCTGGCGCGGCATCCGGGCCGGCTTGGCGGTGCGGGTGCCGAAGATGACCGCGGAACCGCGGGGGAACAGGTGGGGGCGGATGCGGCGCAGGTCCCAGGGCGTCGTGAAGCTGACGGCGGCGCCGTCGAAGCGTCCATTGCGGAAGCCGGCCCAGTAGTCGCGGTCGATGACGCTGTTGGGGACGACGAAGCCGAGGTGCCCGCCCGGCTTGAGGTACCGCTCGACGGCGCGCGCGACGAACAGCCCGGCGAGGTCCTGGTGGGTGGCGGTGGTCTCGTTGTGCCACAGGTCGCGGTCCTGGGAGAGGGACTTGAATCGACGCTGCATGGCCTCCTCCATGTGGCGGTAGGAGAGCCAAGGCGGGTTGCCGATGAGCACGTCGACCCGGTTCTCCTCCCGCGCGAGCCAGGCCGGCCTGGCCACGTTGCGGACGTAGTAGGACCAGATGTGGTCGCGGTCGTCCTCGTGGAGCTGCTTGAGGCGGACGAAGTTCTCGTTGAGGGTGGGCAGGTCGGCGGCCTCGATGGCCAGGAGCCTGATCGCGCCCTGGCTCAGAGAGCTAGTGGGCTTGTGAGCGGCCCGGCCGGACTCGTCGACCAGGGACTCCACGATGGCGTCGAAGCGGGCGCTGTCGGCCAGGAGGTGCTCGGGGAACCGGAGGTCGGCGGAGGCGAGCTGGTCGCCCACGTCGGTGGGGATGACGAGGTGGTCCACGGACATCAGGTCCTCGCGTTGGTCCCACCCCAGGGAGTCGCCGAGGTAGATCGGCACCGAGAGGTCACCGCGGGGTCCGTTGAGGCGGTCCCGGCCGAGCGCGAGCAGGTAGGTGACGCGGGCGAGCGCGACGGCGACCGGGTGGAGGTCGATGCCCATGACCCGCGAGGAGACGAGCCGCATGGCCTTAGGCAAGCTCATGCCGGACTCGTCGGCGGCGTTGAGGAAGTGCCTGACGGCGTAGAAGACGAAGGTGCCGGACCCGCAGCTGGGGTCGAGGACCCGCTGCTCGAGCGGGTCGGTGATGAGCTCGGTGACGACGCGGTGGGCCAGCCAGTCAGGGGTGTAGTACTCGCCCAAGGCCTTGCGGGTCTCGGGGCTGATGACGGACTCGTAGAGGACCTTGAGCACGTCGTGCTCGACCTGGGACCAGTCGAAGCGGGCAAGGCGCTTGGCCAGGCCGGTGATGAAGGCCTCGCCGCCGGGCACCTCAAGGACCCAGTCGAAGAAGTCGCGGTCGACGACGCCGTGTAGTCCGAGCTGCGAGAACGTGTCCCCGGACAAGAGCGTCGCCGGGGCGAGCTCGGTCGCGGGCAGGCCGACCACGAGGTGGGCGATGATCTCGGCGGAGTTGACCAGCAGCGTGTGCTCGAGGAACAGGTCGTCGGCGTCGATGAACTGGGTGCCCAGGGCGCTGCGGAGCAGGTTGGCCCACAGCTCGCGCTTGAGGACGACGGTGGGCAGGGCGTGGTGCTCGGCGTACAGCGCCCGGAGCGTGGAGAAGTCCAGGGCGTGGGAGGAGCTGGTGGCGCCAAGCCGGTCCGCGATCTCGTTCGGGGTCGGCCTGACCGCGGTCTTGGTGGCCAGGACCCCCTCGAGCCAGCGCAGCAGCGGCTCCGCGCCGGCGGCCCCGGCCGTGGCGGTGTGGCGCGCGGCCTCGTGGAGCTCCCCGGCGATCTCGTGGTAGGCGATCCAGAGGCGGCCGTCGGTGAGGATGCCGACGTACCGCTGTCCGGTGGATGCGGCGCGCTCGGTGACGTAGCCGGTCAGCTGAGTGCGGGCGGCGTCAATCACCGCGGGGCTGCGCAGGGCCTTCTTGACCTCGATCACGGTGGAGCCGACCTCCACGTCGATGCGGCGCCCGTGGCCCGCCGGCGCCTCGAGGTGCACCTCTAGGTCGTCACCATCCAGCCCGAGGTCCGGGTCCAGCAGCAGGATGCGCACGTCGGACTGGATCGTCGCCTCGCTCCGAACGCCGCCGGCCTTGTCGACGAGGCGGTCCATCAAGGCGGCTCTAGCCGTGGTGGCGGGCATGGGCTGACGCTACCTACGGTCGGGTCGATCTCGTACGAGGACGAGCCGGCCGGCTTCCCGGCGGGCCCAGGAGCCCGGTGTCCGGGGCGGCGACGGCAGGAACGGCGGCCGGTGAGCTCACAGCACCGTCGGCTGTGCCGCCGAGGCCGACACGGTCGTTGCCGAGCTGGCCGTCTGGCTACCCGATCACCTCCCGCAGGACTCCAGAGTCGCTCCGGCTGCTCCCGAGCTGCGGCCCCCGAGCCACCCGCACGCACCACAAACCACAAGCATTCCGACCCTCGGGCTGTCTACGCTGCGCCTCGTGCGCCTGTGGATCGACGACCTGCGACCGGCGCCCGAGGGCTGGCGCTGGGCCAAGACCTCACGGGAGGCGATCGCCATCCTCGAGGCGCAACCAGCCGACGCGGTCTCCTTCGACCACGACCTCGGCAGGGACCGCGACGGTGACGACACCACCCGCGCCGTGGTGCTGTGGATGTGCGAGCACGACCGGTGGCCGCCCACAGTGCACGTCCACACTGCCAACCCCGTGGGCCGAGAGTGGCTGGTCGGCATGGCCAGGCGGTACGGCCCTGGCGTGACCCACCGGGCCTAGGCTGCCGGGCGTGACCGAACGGGAGGTCGAGCCGGCGCCGGAGTGGATCACCTGGCAGCAGGCCGCCGAGCTCGTCGGCTGCCCCGTGCCCACCATCGACTGGTGGAAGCGTCAGGGCCGCATCCGCAGCAGGCATGGACGGTGGCCGAGCCTCGACCGGGCCTCGGTGCAGGAGTTCGCCGTCTGGTGGCAGCAGCGCGAAGAGGGCTCCGAGCGCCGGCGCCGGCGACGCCGCGCCAGCCGCACCCCATCGCCCGACCCAGCCGAGTGGGCCACCACCGCCGAGGCCGCCGAGCTCCTGGGCATCACCACCGGACAGGTCGGCCACCTCGCGCGGACCGGGCAGCTTGAGGGACAGCTCGTGGGAGGACGCCGCTGGATCAGCAGAGACGTACTGCGACGCGCCATCGCGTCCCGCGCCGCCGAGCGGCAGACCTGGGTCTCCTGGGCCGACGCCGCCAAGGTCGCCGGCTGCTCGGTCGAGACCATCCACCGGGCCGTGCAGGCCGGACGCATCGAGCGCCGCGACCAGCCCGGAACCGCCTTGCCCTCGCTGCGCCGCGACAGCGTCGAGGCCTTCACGCGGCAGCGCGAGGCTGAGGCGGAGGCTGCCGCGCGGGCACGGCAAGAGGCCGCCCGTTCCCGAGGCGGGGCCCCGCCAGACTTGGACCACGTCTGGCTACCCACCGCCGTCGTGGCGATCATGCTGCGGTTGAGCCCCTCCGGTGTCCGGCAGCGCGCCGCCCGCGGCTACCTGCCCTGCGAGCGGCACGGCGGGCGGCTCTGGTTCCGACGAGACCACATCGAACTGGTCGCCGCAGCCCGGTTTGCGGCCCTCTAGGCCCCCGCGTTCGACGGCTCCCCCGCGGCGGCGGTGCGTGCGGGGCGCGCTCTGGACACCACCTTCATCGGTCCCACGTGCCCGCGAACTCCGACCAGGGGGTCCAGTCGCCGTTGGGAGCGGTCTGGGACTTGGTGTAGGCCTTGTTGTCCTGCCCGACGGCGAAGACCTGGAGGCGACCGTCGGCGTTGCGGGCGGCGGTCAGGGTCGAGAGGCGGTCGAAGGTGCCCTCGCCGAACTGGTACCAGCCTGTCCAGCCGCCGTTGGGCGCCGTCTGGGCGATGGAGTAGACCTTCTCGTTCTGTCCGACCACGACGAGCTGGAGCCGCCCGTCGGCGTTGGTGAGGGTGGTCAGGGTCGACTTGCGGTCGAAGGTGCCGACCCCGAGCTGGGACCAGGGGGTCCAGTCGCCGTTGGGAGCGGTCTGGGACTTGGTGTAGGCCTTGTTGTCCTGCCCGACGGCGAAGACCTGGAGGCGACCGTCGGCGTTGCGGGCGGCGGTCAGGGTCGAGAGGCGGTCGAAGGTGCCCTCGCCGAACTGGTACCAGCCTGTCCAGCCGCCGTTGGGCGCCGTCTGGGCGATGGAGTAGACCTTCTCGTTCTGTCCGACCACGACGAGCTGGAGCCGCCCGTCGGCGTTGGTGAGGGTGGTCAGGGTCGACTTGCGGTCGAAGGTGCCGACCCCGAGCTGGGACCAGGGGGTCCAGTCGCCGTTGGGAGCGGTCTGGGACTTGGTGTAGGCCTTGTTGTCCTGCCCGACGGCGAAGACCTGGAGGCGACCGTCGGCGTGGCGAGCCACCTCGAACAGGCCGGGCGCCGAGCCGACCGGCGCGGGCGTGGGTGCGGTGGGTGCGGGTGGGCGGCCGCAGTTCTGGCTGGTCAGGGAGTTGGTGGAGTAGCGGTCGTTGGTGAAGGTGATGCCGCCGGAGGTGTAGGTGCGGGGGGAGGACCAGGTGTATTGGCCGC
>NZ_VDMR01000008.1 GCF_006346315.1 Nocardioides litoris
CAGCCAAGGCAAGAACCCCCGCGAGATCCGACGCTGCCTCAAGCGCTACATCGCCCGAGACCTCTACCGAACCCTCGAAGCCGGCGACACCCAAACACCCCTTGACCAGACATAGGAGCGTCCACCTAGCCGGGCGCGGCCAGCCAGACCGGGCTGGTGCAGGGCGACGCCGCGTGCGGGTGGCGGATCGCGGTTGACCGTCCGTCCCGGTCGGCCGCGTCGGCCAGCCGGCCGGTGCGGGCGAAGTCACCCGGCGTGGTGCCCGCGACCTGCTGGTACGCCGGCGGCAGCAGCCCGGCCAGCACCTCGCCCAGCACGCTGTCGGACAGCGTCGCGTGGTCGGTCAGCGCGGCGGCGTCGAGCCCGGCGCTGCGCATCGAGGCGAACACCAGCGCGGGGGCGGCGTGGTGGCGCGGTGAACCGTACCGGGGACGATCGCGCCCGCCGACGGGCCGAGGCCGCCGGCCAGCAGCAGGCCCGGCCCGGCGGCGGCGACCGCGCGCCGCGAGAGCCCCGGCGGCGGCTCCGGGTGGGTGTGGCCGCTCGTGTGGTCATGGCGTGGACGTGGACGTCGCACACGCCTCCCGTCGCACCACGTCCGGGCGACGCGTGGTGGGCTCCTAGGCTGTCGGCCGTGATCATCGCGCCGACGCACGGGTTCGTGCTGCTCGCGGTGCCGAAGGTCGCGAGCACCTCCCTCGACGCCGCCCTCGGCCACCTGCACGAGCCGCCGCCGGGCCGACCGCCGCACAAGCACCAGAACCTGCTCGGCTTCCACCGCCACACCGCCCCGCGGATCGAGGCGGCCGGGCACCCGCGGTCGTCGTACGAGGTGGTGGCGCTGTTCCGCGACCCGGTCGCCTGGCTGGAGTCGTGGTGGCGCTACCGGCAGCGCCCGCTCGTGCGCGAGGAGCGCAGCACGGGTGACCTGGCGTTCGCCGAGTTCGTGCGGCTCTTCCTCGACGACAAGGACGCGACCGGGATCAAGGGCCGGCCGGCTCGGTTCATCGCCGGCGAAGCCGCGTCGGGGGCGCGGCTCGACCGGCTCTTCGCGGTCGACCGGCCCGAGGTGTGGACCGCGTGGTTCTCCGAGCGGGTCGGGGCGCCGGTCGAGGTGCCGCGCCGCAACGCCTCCACCGCGCGCCGCGCCGAGCCGCTGCCCGACGACCTGGCCGTGGAGCTGCGGGCGTGGTTCGCGCCCGAGTACGCCGTGCTGGCCGAGCTGGAGCCCACGGGCGAGTGGCAGCCGCCGGTCGGCTACCGCCCGCCCGGCCTCAGCTGAGCAGGAAGTACAGGCCGACCACCGTCGGCGTGAACCCCGCCAGCAGCCACGGGCTGGCCATCGACCGCCGGTGGATGGCGAACGCGGCTGCGATGGCGACGACGCCGAACGCGCCGCCGAGGACGCTCAGGCCGATCTGCGAGACCCGCTCGGAGTCGTCGATGAAGAACGACGCCAGCACGAGGCCGATCGAGAGGTGGAAGATCGTGGTGCCGACCAGGACCGACAGCACGGTGCGCTGCACGCGCTCCAGGCGGGCGATGTCCTCCGGCGACGCCGCCGTGCGGGGCCGGTCGGGGTCGATGAGGTGCTTGGCGCGTCGGGGGGTCGGCTCGGGGGCCATGCCCCCAGCCTAGGAGCCGCCCCCTCGACACCTGGCCGCCACCCGAGGGCCGCTGCCGGTCCACCTGGGACGGGCAGGCTGTCGGGGTGCACGAGACCCTGACCTACCTGCGCCTGACGCGGATGCTCGACGAGGTCGAGCGGAGCCACCCCGAGGTGTCGGGCCCGCTGCGCCTGACCCTGCTGCGCGCCCACCGCGAGGGCGAGGTCGCCTGGCTCGACGAGGCGCGGTTCGTCGAGGTGCTCGACGACCTGGTGCGCCACAGCGCCTGAGCGACCTCAGCCGAGGTCGAAGCGGACGCCCGTCCATTCCTCGGTGCGCTCCCACAGCGCCGCGGCCAGCCGCTCGTCGCGGGCGTGGGGGCTCAACCGGGCGTGCCCGAGCCGGCCCCTCACCTCCCGCAGCTGCGTCGGCCCGACGTACGACGCCGCCTCGGCCCACGTGGCCGCCCAGAGCGTCGGGTTGGCGCCGGCCGCGGCCGACTGCGTGAGCAGGCGGGTCACCAGCGGGGCGACCTGGCGCACGAGCGGGAGCCCGCCGAGCCCGTCGCGGGAGGTGACCAGCCCGGTCGAGGCGACCCCGGGGTGGCAGGCGGTGACGGTCAGCGGCAGGCCCGCGGCGGTGGCTCGACGGTGCAGCTCGCGGGCGAGGAGCAGGTTGGCCAGCTTGGAGTTGCCGTAGGCCTGGGAAGGGCTGTAGCCGGCCCTCGGGTTGCCCTCGAGGACGGTGGCGTCGCCCTGGTGGTGGGCGATGGAGGAGACGACCACGACGCGCGGCGCGTCCGCCTCGAGGAGCCGGGGGAGCAGCTGGGCGGTCAGGGCGGCGTGCCCGAGGTGGTTGGTGCCGAGCTGCAGCTCGAACCCGTCGGCGGTCTCGCGGTAGCGCGGTGGGGTCATGACACCGGCGTTGGCCACGAGCGTGTCCAGCGGCCCGGACCAGTCCTCGGCGAACGCGCGCACCGAGGCCAGCGAGGCCAGGTCGAGCTCGGCGACCTCGACCCCGCCGGGCAGCTTCGCCTGTGCCTGGCGGGCCTTGTCGAGGTCGCGACAGGCGATGGTCACCGCGGCACCGTGGTCGGCGAACGCCTTCGCGGCGTGGAAGCCGATGCCGGAGTTGCCGCCCGTGACGACGATGCGTCGGCCGGAGAGGTCGGGCAGGTCGGAGGGGCCGAAGCCGGCGAGGTCAGGTGTGCTCACCGCGCCATCCTGGCCGCCCGCCGGCGAGGCGGGCCCACCCGTCCGGGCTCGCTCCCGGCTCGCTCTGTGGCCGGTCACCCGCCAGGATCCTCCCGTGAGCGAGATCGACGTGACCGAGGTGTTCCGCCGCGCCCACCAGGGCCTCCCGCGCGAAGCCCCCGGTTCCCGCGGCACGACCGAGCTCCTGCTGCGCTTGGCCGGCGACCTCCCCGGTGAGCCCGACGTGCTCGACCTGGGCTGCGGCACCGGGCCGGCGGCCGTCCCCCTGGCCGAGCTGACGGGCGGGCGGGTCACGGGCGTCGACCTCCACGCCGGCTTCCTCGACGACCTGCGCCGCCGCGCCGAGGCCGCCGGGGTCGGCGACCGCGTCACCGCCCTGCCCGCGTCGATCGACGACCTCCCCCTGCCCGACGCCTGCGCCGACCTGGTGTGGGCCGAGGGGTCGGCGTACGTGGTCGGGTTCGACGCCGCCCTCACCGGCTGGCGCCGCCTGCTCCGACCCGGCGGGGTGCTCGTGCTGACCGAGGCGGAGTGGCTCGTGCCCGACCCGTCGCCCGGGGCGCGGGCGTTCTGGGACCCGGGCTACCCGGCGATGCGCACCACCGCCGGCAACATCGCGGCCGCCGAGCGGCTCGGATGGACGGTTCGCGCCACCTACGTCCTGCCCGACTCCGACTGGGCGGAGTACTACGACCCGCTCCGGGCTCGCCTCGAGGAGCTGCGGGCCGCCGGCGTGCCGGACGGCCTCGTCGACCAGGTGGGCGAGGAGATCGGGGTGCGGGAGTGGCACGGCGCCGAGTACGGCTACACCGGCTACGTCCTGCGGCCCCGCTGAGGCGCATCGCGACGGAGAGCGACGTACGACGACGTGCAGGATCGGCCGCGGCAGGCCCGGCCCCCCGTCGTGGCGCGGGTGTCGCGACTGCGACCGGCGAACCTGTACGTCCTTGTCCGGGGCCGGTCTACCGTGCCCCATGCTCGTGCGCATGGGATGGAACGCCGCGTGAGCCGGGTGGTCTTCATGTGCGGTCCCTCGGGGGCCGGCAAGTCGACGTACGCCAAGCGCCTGGAGGAGGCCGGGATGGTCCGCCTGACCTTCGACGCCGAGCTGTGGCGTCGCGGGGTGACCGAGGTGCCGCCGCCGGCCGAGGTGCGGGCCGAGGTCGACGCCGAGCTGCGCGAGCAGCTGCTGGCGCACGTCGCGGCCGGTCGCGACGTCGTGCTCGACTTCTCGTTCTGGTCGCGGGCCATGCGTGACGACTGGCGCGCCCTGCTCCGCCCCACCGGTGTGGTGCCCGAGACGATCTACCTCGCGACCCACCGCGAGACCGTGCTCCGCCGGCTGCGCGACCGCCGCGGCGCCCACGCCGACGACGCGGTGGTCGACGAGGCGCTCGCCGAGGGCTACGTCGACCACTTCGAGCCGCCGACGGAGGACGAGGGGCCGCTGGCCGTCGTCAGGCCCGACGAGCGATAACCGGTGGCGCGGGCGCGCGACGCCGCAGCATCCTCGGCACGTGGACATCAGGCCCTTCTCGCCCGACGAGGTCGACGACCTCCGCGCCTTCGTCGAGCTGACCAACGCCTCCGAGGCCTCGGTGGCGCCGTGGGCCCGGACGGTGACCCTGCGCGAGGCGGCGGGCCGCTACCGCCACGGCTGGGACGGCGAGCCGGCGACGCCGTACCTCGCGGTGCTGGACGGTGAGGTCGTGGCCGCGGGCACCGTGTCGACGAGCGAGCGCGACAACCTCCACCTGGCCTGGCTGGGTGTCGACGTACGACCTGACCTGCGCCGCCGCGGCCTCGGGTCCGAGGTGCTGGCCCGGCTCGAGGCCGACGCCCGCGCGCTCGGTCGCACCTCGCTCGGGCTGGGGTGCTGGGACGTGCCGGGGCTGGAGGACTTCGCCCTGGCCCACGGCTACGAGCGGAGGTCCACCGACGTCAACCGCCGCCAGCTCCTGCCCGAGGTCGACCCCACCGTGGTCGACGCGCTTCACGATGATGCGCTGCTCGACGCGGCCGACTACGAGCTCGTGCGCCGACGGGGCCGCACCCCCGAGGCCGAGCTCGACGCCCTCGCGGTGATGACCGCGGCCATCAACGACGCCCCGACCGGCGACCTCGACATCGAGGACGAGGTCTTCGACGCCGACCGCGTGCGCGCCTACGAGCACGCCCACGAGCAGCGCGGCATCGACCTCTACCGCGTCGTCGCCCGCCTCCGGCGCACCGGCGAGCTGGCCGGGCAGACGGTCGTCGGCGTCGACCGCGAGCGCCCGCACCTGGGCGACCAGCACGACACCTCGGTCGTCGCCGCCCACCGCGGCCACCGCCTGGGCACGCTGCTCAAGACCGACATGCTCCGCTGGCTGCGCGGCGCCGAGCCGCAGCTGGCCGAGATCGACACCTGGAACGCCGAGTCCAACGGCTTCATGATCGGCGTCAACGAGCAGCTCGGCTATCGCGTCATGGGCCGCAGCATGGATCTGCAGAAGTCCGTCTAGCCCACGACGTACGACGACCCGCGCCGCAGCTCGTCGGCGGCGACGGTCACCACCCGGTCGAGCAGCTCCTCGCACGTCGGCAGGTCGTCGATGACGCCGACGACCTGGCCGGAGGCGAGCACGCCGGTCGACGCGTCGCCGTCGACCAGGCCGGCCTTGAGCATGACCGGGGTGTTGGCGGCCAGCGCCATCTGCGACAGCGAGCGGCCCTGCGCCTTGCGCATGCTGCGGCCGTCCTTGGCCAGCTGGACCCACGACATCCCCGAGCCACGCTTGAAGTCGACCGTACGACGCACGGTCGGCCCCAGCCGGCGCGCGGCCGAGGTGCCCTCGAGGGACTCGACGAGGTCGGTGCGCAGCATCCGGTGCGGCATGCCGTCGACCTTGGCCGTGACCACGGTGCCGGTCAGGTCGGTGGCCAGGTAGCGCTCCTTGACCGCCTGCGGCACCGCGGAGTCCTGGGTGAGGAGGAAGCGGGTGCCCATGCCGATGCCGGCGGCGCCGTACGACAGGGCGGCGGCGAGCCCGCGCCCGTCGAAGAACCCGCCCGCAGCGATCACCGGGATGTCGCTGCCCGCGTCGCGCAGGGCGTCGAGCACCGACGGCAGGAGCAGGGTGGTCGGCACGGGGCCGGTGTGGCCGCCGCCCTCGCCGCCCTGCACCATCACCGCGTCAGCGCCCCACGAGGCGACCTTGACCGCGTGCTTGCCGGCGCCGATCGACGGCATGACGACGATGCCGGCCTCCTTGAGCACCGCGATCAGCTCGGGCTTGGGGGCGAGGGCGAACGAGGCGACCTTGACGTCGTGGTCGACCAGCAGCCGGCAGCGGTCGGCGGCGTCGCCGGCGTCGGCGCGCATGTTGACGCCGAACGGCCGGTCGGTGCGGCTCTTGACCTCGACGATCGCCCGCTCGAGCTCGGCGAAGGACATCGTGGCCGAGGCCAGGATGCCGAGCCCGCCGGCCTCGGCGGTGCCGGAGACCAGGCGCGGCCCGGAGACCCAGCCCATGCCGGTCTGCACGACCGGGTGGCGGACGCCGACCAGGTCGGTGAACGGGGTGCGGATCAGCTGCTCGATCACGACGGCGGGACCTCCTTGAAGCGGATGCCCCTCGGATCGAGCACCTCGGTGATGACGACCAGCTCCTCGGTCGTCGGCTCACGTGTCGTCGGCACGTCGGCGAGGTCGCCCAGGTCGAACCCTGTCGCCTCCTGCACCTCGGCCACGGTGGTGCCGGGGTGCACCGAGCGCAGCCGCACCGTCCGGTCCGGACCACCGACGTCGAGGACGGCCAGGTCGGTGACGATCCGGTGGATGTCGTTGAACCGCGCCGCCGCGGGCCCGGCCTCGGCCGCCCGCCGTGGGCCGACACCGGAGACG
Organism: Nocardioides litoris; assembly: GCF_006346315.1. Classification (GTDB taxonomy): domain Bacteria; phylum Actinomycetota; class Actinomycetes; order Propionibacteriales; family Nocardioidaceae; genus Nocardioides; species Nocardioides litoris. The sequence continues at coordinate 6,708 of NZ_VDMR01000008.1, forward strand.
ATGTCGACCGCCTCGACGAACACGCGGGGGGAGTGGCGCGGCACCCAGTAGGACGTGCGGTTGTTGACCGTGTTGCCGGGGGCGCCCCGCGAGCCGAGCAGCTGCAGCCTCGGACGGTCGAAGGGCCCGATGGCGGAGATGTTCTGGTTGCCGTGGCGGTCGACCTGGGTCGCGCCCATCATCACGTGGCGGGTGCCGTGCGCGACGACGTCGAAGACCCGGCGGAAGGGGATCCACCCCTCGACCACGTCCCCCTGCGCGAACAGCGGCGGCACGCCGGCCAGGAACACCGACTCCCCGTCGCTGATCACCAGGTCGGGGTTGGAGGTCAGCTTGGCCAGCCGCACCCCGAGCATCGGCATCGTGCCCATGGGGCTGGCGAAGACCTCACCGTCGTCCGCGAAGGCGTCGGCCACCGCCGCCGCGCACACGTCGGCCCGTGTCGGCTCCATCAGGACTCCTCCCCGTACGCCGCCACCGCGGCCTGGTAGGCCGCCTCGTCGCCGGCGAGGAACCGGTCGTGGAAGGCCTGCCACTCCTCGTCGCTGCCGCCGGCCGCAGCGGCGTAGGCCTTCTGGAACCTCTCGTCGCGGGCGTAGTCGGGCCGGCAGTCGGTGAAGTGCGCCCCGTGCGGCGTCTCGACGACCCCGGTGACCAGCATCCGGCTCAGCAGCAGCCGCTGCACCGGGGTGTCGACGGTCAGGCCGGCGGTGTCGACGACCTGCTCGACCGAGAGGTAGGTGCGCTCGGCGGCCATCGCGAAGAGGTCGTCGAAGTACGGGTCGGGCCCGAGGTAGGTCGCGTTGCCGTGCGCATCAGCACGGTTGAGGTGGACCAGGGCCACGTCGAGCCTGAGGGCCGGCACGGCGACGAGCTCCTCGTGCCCGAACCCCTCGTCGTACGGCGAGGTGACGGTCTCGATCCAGGGCTGGTTGACCAGCACGTCGGAGCCCAGCCCGGCCCGCACCGGCAGGAACGGCAGCCGCTGGGCCGCCGCCCGCAGCCCGGTCTGGAACATGCCCTCGTCGAGCTCCACGACCTCGGGGATCGTGCCCTGCTGCCGGGCCCGCTGGAAGTTGGGCTCCAGCGGCACCGTGTCGAGGGAGACGAAGGCGTAGACCAGCCGGCGGATCTTGCCGGCCCGGGCCAGCAGGCCGACGTCGGCGCCGCCCCAGGACACGATGGTCAGGTCCGTCAGGTCCGAGCGGTAGATCGCGCGGACCAGGGCCATCGGCTTGCGCCGCGGGCCCCAGCCGCCGATGCCGATGGTCATGCCGTCCTCGAGGGAGGCCACGACGTCCTCGATGGTCGTCTGCTTGTCGCGGGGCCCCTTGCTCACGTGCTCGCCTTCCCGCCGGACTCGGCCGTCCCCGCGCTCTGCTTGCCCACGAACCGGTCACGCAGCTCGTCGCTCACGCCCATGAGGTTGAGCTCCATCGTGAAGCCCTGCTCGAAGCGGTAGCTCTTGTTGACGTCGACCGGGTCGATGCCGTTGAGGCACTCCTTGGCCGCGCGGATGACCCGGGTGTCCTGGGCCGCGATGTCGGTCGCGACCCGCAGCGCCGCGGCGTCGAGCTCGTCCCGCGGCACCACCTCGAGCACCGAGCCGAACTGCACCAGGTCGGCCGCCTGGATGGTGCGGGAGGTGAAGTACAGGGTGCGCATCATGTGCTGCGGCACCAGCCGCGCCATGTGGGTGGCGGCGCCGAGCGCGCCCTGCTTGACCTCCGGCACGCCGAAGTAGGCGTCGTCGCTGGCCACCACGCAGTCGGCGTTGCCGGCCAGGCCGACGCCGCCACCGACGCAGAAGCCGTGGACCGCCGCCACCACCGGCACGGCGCACTCGTAGACCGCCTTGAACGCCGCGAAGCACCCGCGGTTGGCGCCGAGCAGCGCATCGAACCCGGTGGTGTGCTGCATCTCCTTGATGTCGACGCCCGCGTTGAAGCCGCGCCCCTCGGCCCGCAGCACCACCACGTGGGTGTCGCGGTCGGCCGAGGCCTCGTCGAGGGCCGCCGCGACGTCGTACCAGCCCTGGACGGTGAGGGCGTTGACCGGCGGCGCGTCCATCGTGACCACGCGGACGTGGTCGTCGCGCAGCTGTGAGGTGATCGTCATCGGGCTCCTGTCGGCGCGGTCTCGGAACCAAGCAAGTGCTTGGTAGGGTAGCAGCCATGCCCCTCGCCCTCGACCTGTCCGGTCGCGTCGTCCTGGTCACCGGGGGCGCCAAGGGCATCGGTCGGGGCGTCACCGAGGCCTTCCTCGCGGCCGGCGCGACCGTGGTGACCTGCGCCCGGTCCGACGCCCCGACGGTCGACGGCGCGGAGCACCGGGTCTGCGACGTGCGCGACCCAGCGGCGGTCGCCGCGCTCGTCGACGGCGTGGTCGCCGCGCACGGCCGGCTCGACGTGCTGGTCAACAACGCCGGGGGAGCACCCGCGGTCGAGGCGGCCACCGCCTCGCCCCGGCTGCACGAGAAGGTCGTCGGCCTCAACCTCCTCGCGCCCCTCGCCCTGTCCCAGGCCGCCAACGCGGTCATGCAGGGCCAGGACGGCGGCGGCGCGATCGTCAACGTCTCCTCCATCGCCGCCCACCGACCCGCCCCCACCATCGCCGCGTACGCCGCCGCCAAGGCCGGCCTCGACTCCCTGACCCGCTCGCTGGCCATGGAGTGGGGCCCGCGGGTGCGGGTCAACGCGATCGACGTCGGGCTGTGTCGGACGGAGCACACCGACGACCACTACGGCGGCGACGACCGGGTCGCGGCCATCGAGCGCACCATCCCGCTCGGCCGGATGGCCCGGCCGGTCGAGGTCGGCAACGTCGCGGTCTTCCTGGCCAGCGACCTGGCGTCGTACGTCTCGGGGGCGCGGGTCTCCTGCGACGGCGGCGGCGAGCCGCCCGTCTTCCTGCACATCGACCGAACCGACTGAGAGGTGTCCCCGTGTCTCGACTTCTGGAGGGTCGCGTCGCGATCGTCACCGGCGCGGGCCGCGGCATCGGCCGCGCGCACGCGCTCGAGCTCGCCCGCCACGGCGCCCAGGTCGTGGTCAACGACTTCGGCGTCTCGCTGGCCGGCGAGGGCACGGGGGAGAGCCCGGCCGAGGAGGTCGTGGCCGAGATCGTCGCCGCGGGCGGCGAGGCCGTGGCCAACGGCGCCGACGTGGCCGACTTCGCCGACGCCGAGGCGATGGTGCGCCAGGCCATCGAGACGTTCGGCGGCCTCGACGTGCTGGTCAACAACGCCGGCTTCGTGCGCGACCGGATGCTCGTCAACACCAGCGAGGAGGAGTGGGACGCCGTCGTGCGCGTGCACCTCAAGGGACACTTCGCCCCGCTGCGGCACGCCGGCGCCTGGTGGCGCGGGGAGGCCAAGGCCGGCCGCCAGCGCGCCGCCCGCGTGGTCAACACCTCCTCCGGCGCCGGCCTGCAGGGCTCGGTCGGCCAGGCGACGTACTCCGCGGCCAAGGCCGGCATCGCGGGCCTCACCCTGGTCGCGGCGCAGGAGATGGGTCGGTACGGCGTCACGGTCAACGCCATCGCCCCGGTCGCCCGCACCCGGATGACCGAGGGCGCGTTCGACACCTCCGCCATGGCCGTGCCCGAGGACAACTCACCGGTCGTGGCCTGGCTGGCCTCGGAGGAGTCGGGCGACGTCACCGGCCGCGTCATCGAGGTCGACGGCAGCACCATCACCGTCGAGAACGGCTGGACCCACGGCCCCTCGCGCGACGCCGGCGCCCGCTGGGAGGCCGCCGCGGTCGGTCCCGCGCTGCGCCAGCTGCTGGCCGAGGCGCCGACGCCGGAGCCCGTGTACGGCGCCTGAGGTGCGCACGCGGGCAGGAAGCCTGGCGTCGCCGCACTGCCGCTGGGGAGACTGCGCGCCGTGACCGAGCAGCCCGCCCTCCGCACACCCGCGCCGGACGACCACCCCACCTGGTGGGAACGGCCCTTCGTGTGGGCCGCTGCGGCCTGGATGGCCGTGGTGGAGGTCGTGCGTGCCGTCGGGCGGGGGCTGGGCCGCGTGCTCGGTCCCGCCGGCGCGGTGGCTCGGTCGGGTGCTGGGTGCGCCCGTCCGGTGGTGCGGCGGGCCCCCGAGGCCGCCGGCCGCGTCGCCCGCCGGGTCGTCCTGCGTCCGCTCGCCTGTCCTGGCGGGTCGTCTTGGCGCCGTTCCGCTGGGTCGGTCGCGGCTTGGTCGCGCTGCTGGAGCGGGCCGGGTCCGCGCTGGCCCGCGTGGTCACGGCGCCGTTCCGGGTGCTGGGTCGGGGCTGGCCCGGATCGGCAGGTTGGCCGTCGACCTGCTCCGCCGCTGGACGCGGTGGCTCACGACCCAGGTGCGGCGCGCCGGTGCCGCCGTACGCCGGGCGGGCGAGCGGCTGACCGCGCCGGTGCGCCGCGCACGGGAGCGGTGGCGCGGCCGGATGGCCCGGGTCCGCTGGCCCGGACGCCGTCGGTCCGGTGACCGCTAGGACGCCTGCTGGACCAGCACAGCGGCCAGCAGGGTGCCGCAGACCAGGGTGGTGACCACGATGGCGGTCCACTGGGTGCGCCGGACGGCGCGGGCGATGACGACGCCGAGCACCAGCACGAAGCCCCCGGCGCCGGACGCAGCGGCGAGCGAGCGCAGGCCCGGGTCGGCGTCGGTGGTGGCGCCGGCCAGGATGCACAGGGCGGACAGCACGACCGCGACCCGGATCGCCACGTGGCGACCGAGGTCCTCCCCGACGTACCGGGCCAGGTCGCGCCCGTCGGCGTCGTCGGGGATCTGGTCGGGGTCCAGGCGGCCGGTCACGCGCCCAGGCTAGGTCGTCACAGCCTCTCGATGACGGTGCCGGTGGCCATGGCGCCGCCGGCGCACATCGAGATGAGCGCGGTGGAGGCGTCGCGGCGCTCGAGCTCGTGCAGGGCGGTGGTGATGAGCCGGACGCCGGTGGCGCCGACGGGGTGGCCCAAGGCGATGGCGCCGCCGTTGACGTTGACCTTGTCGAGGTCGACGCGGTGCTCGCCGGCCCACGACAGCACGACGCTGGCGAAGGCCTCGTTGACCTCGAAGAGGTCGAAGTCGGAGATGGCCATGCCGGTGCGGTCGAGGATGCGCTGGGTGGCCTGGACGGGGCCGTCGAGGTGGAACCAGGGATCGGAGCCGACCAGGCACTGGTTGACGATGCGGGCCTTCGGGGTCAGGCCGAGGGCGCGGGCTTTGTCCGCGTCCATGATGAGCACCGCGGCGGCGCCGTCGGAGATCTGCGACGACGTGCCGGCGGTGTGCAATCCGTCGGGGAGGACGCTGCGCAGCTGGGCCAGGCCCTCCAGCGTGGTCTCGCGCAGGCCCTGGTCGGTGTCGACCGCCCTGACCTCGGTGCCCACGGTGCCGTCGGCGTCGCGCTGGGGCGCCTCGACGGTGAAGACCTCGCGCTTGAAGCGTCCCTCGTCGACCGCCACCCGGGCCTTGTGCTGCGAGGCCAGCCCGAACGCCTCGAGGTCGGCACGGGAGAACCCGCGGTGCCGGGCGATCCGGTCGGCCGCCTCGAACTGGTTTGGCATGTCGATGGTCCAGTCGTCCGGCCGCGGGTCGCCGAGGCCCGCGGGGACGTTGCCGCCCAGCGGCACGCGCGACATCGACTCCACGCCGCAGGCCACGCCGACGTCGATGGTGCCGGCGGCGACCATGTCGTGCACGAGGTGGGCCGACTGCTGGCCCGAGCCGCACTGGGCGTCGACGACGGTCCCCCCGGTGTGCTGGGGGAGCCCGGCGTGGAGCCAGGCGCGGCGCACGGTGCCGTTGGACTGCTCGCCGGCCTGGGTCACGATGCCGCCGACGACCTGCTCGACCAGCTCGGGGTCGATGCCGGAGCGGGTCAGCACCTCGCGCTGGGCCAGGCCGAGGAGCACGGCGGGGTGGAGGCCGGAGAGCCAGCCGCCGCGCTTGCCCAGGGGCGTGCGGACGGCCTCGACGATGACGGGGGAGCCCATGACAACAAACTAGAACGTGTTCTCGTCGAGCGGCAAGGCGCGCTCACGAAACCCTTTCGTGAAAGTTGGACACTGTGTAGCCTCGGCCGGACCTAGAACGCGTTCCACCCGGAGGACCCTGTGACGACGACCGCCCTGCCCGCCGGGTTCGACCCGACCGACCCCGACGTGATGCGCGTGCGCTTCCCGCACGAGCAGATGCGCGAGCTGCGCCGGTCCAGCCCGGTCTCCTTCGTCGAGCAGCCGGAGGACGCGCGCGCCGGGTTCCCCGACCACGCCGGCTACTGGGCGGTGTCCCGGCACGCCGACGTCGCCGCCATTTCCAAGAACCAGACCGACTTCTCCACCAACGAGAGCGGCGTCATCATCCGCTTCGCGCCCGGGATGACCAAGGAGGAGCGCGAGCAGACCGGGTTCCTGCTCATCAACCACGACGCGCCCGACCACACCGCGCTGCGCCAGATCGTCTCCCGCGCCTTCACCCCGCGTGCCATCGGCCGCCTGCACGAGAGCCTCGAGGCCCGCGCCCGGAGCATCGTGGCCGAGGTGGTGGAGAAGTCGCGCGCCGACGGCCAGGTCGACTTCGTCGAGCACGTGGCGGCCGAGCTGCCGCTGCAGGCCATCGCCGACCTGCTCGGCGTACCGCAGGCCGACCGCGGCAAGCTCTTCGACTGGTCCAACCAGATGATGAGCTACGACGACCCCGAGGTCGAGGGCGACCAGATGACTGCCTTCATGGAGATCCTCGCCTACTCGATGGCCCTCGCCGACGAGCGCCGTCGGGAGCCGCAGGACGACATCATCACCAAGCTCGTCACCGCCGACGTCGACGGGCGGGGCCTGACCGACGACGAGTTCGGGTTCTTCATGATCCTGCTCGCCGTGGCCGGCAACGAGACCACGCGCAACGCCATCACCTGGGGCATGCACGCCTTCACCCAGAACCCCGACCAGTGGGAGCTGTTCAAGCGCGACCGCCCCGCCACCGCGGCCGACGAGATCATCCGCTGGGCCACCCCGGTCACCGTCTTCCAGCGCACCGCCCGGCGCGACGTCGTCGTCGGCGGCACGCCGGTCGCCGCGGGGGAGCGCGTCGGGCTGTTCTACGCCAGCGCCAACTTCGACGAGCACGTCTTCGCCGACCCCTACACCTTCGACGTCACCCGCAGCCCCAACCCGCACCAGGCCTTCGGCGGCCGCGGCGCGCACTACTGCATCGGGGCCAACCTGGCCCGCCTCGAGGTCGACCTCGTGTTCAAGGCACTGGCCGACCTCGCCCCCGACGTCGCCCTGCGCTCCGAGCCGCGCCGCCTGCGCAGTGGCTGGCTCAACGGCGTCCGCGACATGCACGTGACCCTGCACTGACGAGGAGCCCCCGTGACCAGCACCCTGCCCGACGGCCAGACCGTCCTCCCCGAGGGCTTCGACCTGACCGACCCGTTCCTCATCGAGGAGCGCATCCCGCACGACGAGCTCGCCGCGCTGCGTCGAGCGGCGCCGGTGCACTGGGTGCCCCAGGCGCCCGGCACGTACGACGGCATGGCGGCCGAGTCCGGCGCCGGCTACTGGGCGGTGACGCGGCACGAGGACGTCCTGGCCATCTCGAAGAACAGCCGCGACTGGTCGACCGAGGTCAACGGGGCGATCATCCGCTTCTCCGAGGGCATGACTCGCGAGCAGGTCGAGCTGCAGCGCACGATCCTCATCAACCAGGACCCGCCCCACCACACCGCGCACCGCGCGATCATCAGCCGCGGCTTCACCCCGCGCGCGATCCACGCCCTCGAGGAGGTCATGCAGCTGCGGGCGCGCACGATCGTGGCCGAGGCGGTGGCCAAGGGGGAGGGCGACTTCGTCGGCGACATCGCCGCCGAGCTGCCGCTGCAGGCCATCGCCGAGCTCATCGGCATCCCGCAGGAGGACCGCCTGCGGATCTTCGACTGGTCCAACCAGATGCTGGCCTCCGACGACCCCGAGATCGTCGGGACCCCGGAGATCGCGGCGGCGGAGATCCTCGGGTACGCCATGGAGCTCGCCGCCGACCGCAAGGCCAACCCGCGCGACGACATCGTCACCAAGCTGGTCAACGCCGACCGCGACGGCCGCGGGCTCACCGACGACGAGTTCGGGTTCTTCGTCATCCTGCTGGCGGTGGCCGGCAACGAGACCACCCGCAACGCCATCACCCACGGCATGGATGCGTTCTTCGACAACCCCGACCAGTGGGACCTGTGGGTGCGCGAGCGTCCCGCCGAGATGGTCGACGAGGTCGTCCGCTGGGCCACCCCGGTGACGGTCTTCCAGCGCACCGCGCTGCGCGACGTCGAGGTCGGCGGGGTGACGGTGCGGCAGGGGCAGCGGGTCGCGCTGTTCTACGCCTCGGCCAACCACGACGACGCCGTGTTCACCGAGCCCTTCCGCTTCGACGTCACCCGCTCGCCCAACCCCCAGGTCGGCTTCGGCGGCAACGGCGCCCACTACTGCGTCGGCGCCAACCTGGCCCGCCAGGAGATCCGGCTCATCTTCACCGAGCTCGCCGAGCAGTGCCCCGGCATCACCAAGCTCGCCCCGCCCCGCCGGCTCCGGCACGCGTGGGTCAACGGCATCAAGGAGCTCCGGGTCCGCTACGCCTGAGGCAGGTGCGCCAGGTCTCGACCTGCTCGTCGGCGTGAGGGTGGCGCGGCGCCGCCGGCGTCAGCGCGCCCTCCCGGCGCCCTCGGCGCGTGCGCTGCCGCGGTGTCACCGGCGTGGCGGGGCACGCCGGACAGCGCCAAGGATCCGTGCCGGGATCCGGCACGAACCCTCGGCACTGTCGCTGGCGCAGCAACGGGGTCGATCGGTTGACCATGCATCAACGGATGGACCCCGCTGTCGTGCCTCTAGTCGACCGCATGCGGGGCCGACACCTGGGTGTGCACCTTCTCGGCGACGTTGATCTGGCAGCGCGCGAGCCGCGTCCGAGCAGACCACGGGCGCGATCGAGGTCGACGTGGGGGCCATCCTGAGCGACATGGCCGGAGCGGTCGCGGCAAGCCCCCTCCTGCCCTGGCTGGTCACCGGTCTGGCCGTGATCACGGTCCTCCGGGCGCCGATGCTGGGCCGCGGCGCCGGTCTCCTCCCACGCCGCGACCCCTGGCGCCTCTTCCGTGGCCAGGCTCGTCAACTGGTCATGGATCGCGCCGGAGGCCGGTGCGAGGAGTCGCTCCTCCTGGCCTGGGGCCGTTGCTCGCGACCGGCGCAGGAGGCCGACCACGTCTGTCCGTGGTCACGCGGGGGCGCCACGATGCCGAGCAACGGCCAAGCCCTGTGCCGCCGGTGCAACCGCACGAAGTCGGACACCCGGCCCGCCTGGTGGTGTGTCATCGGGCTGGAGCGCCGGCGCCGGCACTACTTCCCGGCCGGCTCGGACGTGCGTGTCCGGGGCGCGCTCGATCCGGTGGACCGGGCGGTCCACCGGGCAGCTGTCGGCGTCAGTCGCGGGCGGTCAGCACCAACGGCCCGTCGGCCGTGATGGCGACGGTGTGCTCCATGTGGGCGCCGCGGGAGCCGTCCTTGCTGCGCAGGGTCCAGCCGTCGTCGTCGGTGTAGATCTCGTCGGTGGTGTGCATGAACCACGGCTCGATCGCGATCACGAGGCCGGCCTTGAGCTTGAACCCGCGGCCGGGGCGGCCGTCGTTGGAGACGTGGGGGTCGCCGTGCATGGTGCGGCCGACGCCGTGGCCACCGAACTGCAGGTTGACACCGAGGCCGGCGGCGCGGGCGACGGAGCCGATGGCGTGGGAGATGTCGCCCATGCGGTTGCCGGGGCGGGCCTCGGCGATGCCGGCCTCGAGGGCACGTCCGGTGGTCTCGATGAGGTCGAGGTCCTCCTGGCGGGCGTTGCCGACGACGACCGAGAGGGCGGAGTCGCTGACCCAGCCGTCGACGGAGGCCGCGAAGTCGACCGAGAGCAGGTCGCCGTCCTGCAGCACGTAGTCGAAGGGCAGGCCGTGGAGCACCGCGTCGTTGACCGAGGTGCACAGCACCTTGCCGAACGGGGAGGCTCCGAAGGAGGGGTGGTAGTCGATGTAGCAGGACTCGGCGCCCTGGTCGCGGATCATCTGGTGGGCGAGCTCGTCGAGCTCGAGCAGGTTGACGCCGACGTCGGCCTTCTCGGCCAGCGCCGAGATCACCGAGCCCACGAAGCGTCCGGCGGGGCGCATCTGCTCGATCTGCGCGGGAGTCCTGAGCTCGATCACCTCCTCAGGCTATCCATCCGCTCGCAGCGGATCCGCCTCGGGCGGAATCGCTCGCCCCGGCGCGCGACGGCGCGCAGGCTCGAGGCATGACGGGCAACAGCGATCCCACCGCCAGCGCGGCCGACCGGCTGCTCCACCAGCGCATCATCGTCCTCGGCCAGCAGGTCGACGACGAGGTCGCCCACCGCATCTGCGCCGAGCTGCTGCTGCTCTCGGCCGAGGACCCGCACCGCGACATCAGCCTCTACATCAACAGTCCCGGCGGCTCGGTCAGCGCCGGGCTCGCGATCTACGACACGATGCGGCTCGTCCCCAACGACGTCGCGACCCTGGCCATGGGGCTCGCGGCGAGCATGGGGCAGTTCCTGCTCACCGCCGGCACGCCCGGCAAGCGCCACGCCCTGCCCCACAGCCGGGTCCTGCTGCACCAGGGCTCGGCCGGCATCGGTGGCACCGCGGTCGACATCGAGATCCAGGCCGAGAACCTGGCGCACATGAAGGACGTGATGATGCGCATCACGGCCGAGCACACCGGTCAGCCGGTCGAGAAGGTCGAGCGGGACGCGCTGCGCGACCGGTGGTTCACCGCGGAGGAGGCGCGCGACTACGGGTTCGTCGACCACGTGCTCACCGAGGTCGCCTCGGTCGCGCCGTCGCGCCAGGGCTTCGCCTTCGGGGCGACCGCATGAGCCAGTACACGATCCCCAGCGTCGTCGAGCGCACCTCGCGCGGCGAGCGGGCGGTCGACGTCTTCAGCCGCCTGCTCACCGACCGCATCGTCTACCTCGGCACCCCCGTCGACGACGGCGTCGCCAACGTCGTGATCGCCCAGCTGCTCCACCTCGAGTCCGACGCCCCGGACATCCCGATCAGCCTCTACCTCAACTCACCCGGCGGCGACGTCACCGCGGTGCTGGCCGTCTACGACACGCTGCAGTTCGTCCGCTGCGAGGTCGCGACCACGTGCGTCGGCCAGGTGGGCTCGTCGGCCGCCCTCCTCCTCGCCGCCGGTACGCCGGGCCGCCGGACGCTGCTGCCGCACGCGCGGGTGGTCCTCGACCAGCCGGCGGGTGGGGGACAGGGCACGCTGCCCGACCTCGCGCTGCAGGCCAAGGAGATCGTGCGCCAGCGCGCCGAGATGGAGTCCCTGCTCAGCCGGCACACCGGGGTGCCGGTCGAGCGGCTGCGGGCCGACACCGACCGCGACCTGGTGCTGACGGCCCCGGCCGCCGTCGCCTACGGCCTCGCCGACGCCGTCCTGGGGAGCCGCAAGCCGTCGTGACCGGCCGGCCCTAGCGGCAGGGAGCGCCCCCGGCCGCGACCACCGCGAGCCGGTCGCCGCCGGCCGGGCAGGTGCGGCCGGGGACGTCCCCCTCGCCTGTCGCCGGCCGCGCGGCCACCAGCAGCCCCGCGACGACGACCGCGACGAACGCCGCCACCACCACCGCGGCGAGCGCGACGGACGGGACCGGTCGCGTCGACAGCACGAGGGGGGACACGGTCGTCACGACGGGGTCATCGGCGTGCTCGCGGGGCGACTTGAGGGCCACGTGCCAGGATCGGGCCATGACCCTCCTCGACCGTGTCATCGGCTCGCTGCGGCACCACCACGACCTGCTGGCCGAGCTCGTCGGCACCCTCGACGAGCAGGCGCTCGCCGCGCCCAGCGGCTCGACGGAGTGGCAGGTCCACGACGTGCTCAGCCACCTCGGCAGCGGCGCGGAGATCATGCTGGGGCCGGTCGCCGCCGCGGCCGCGCACACCGAGCCGGAGCCTGCGGCCAACGAGGCGGTCTGGGAGCGGTGGAACGCCACCGATCCCGCCGGCCAGGCCACGGCGTTCGTCGAGCACGACGCCCGGCTGGTCGAGGCGTTGGAGGGCCTCGACGGCGAGCAGCGGGAGACGCTGCCGGTCGACCTCGGGTCCCTGCCCGCCCCCGTGCCGCTCGTGGTCGCGGCGGGCATGCGGCTCAACGAGGTCGCCCTGCACACCTGGGACGTCCTGGTCGCCTTCGAGCCCGGCGCGCCGCTCGACGCCGACGCCGCCGAGGTGCTGCTCGAGCTCTACACCGGGCCGCTGTCGATGCTGCTGCACTGGGGCGGCAAGGCCGACCGGCTCGAGGAGCGCACCGTGGTCGCCCTCGAGGGCCACGGGCTCGCCATCGACGAGGACGTCAGCCTCGTGGCCGAGCCGCCGGTCGCTCCCACGGCGACGTTCACCGGTCCGGTCGAGGCCGCGGTGCGGCTCTTCGGCGGGCGGCTGCCGGCGGCGTACACGCCCGAGGAGGTCGCGGTGCACGGCAACGTGACGCTCGAGCAGCTGCGCGACGTCTTCCCGGGTTACTAGCCCCCGCCTCGACCGGCTCAGGCGGCGAGCGCGAGCGGACCGGCCGGGCGGCCCGCCAGGCGTCGCGTCGCGCGTGCGGTGAGGTCGACGAGCCGCAGCCCGAGCGCCCCGTGCACCGCACCGAGCACCTCCGAGCTGGGCTCCTTGAGACCCCGCTCGACCTCGGAGAGGTACTGCACCGAGACACCCGCCTCCCCGGCCACGTCGGCCAGGGTGCGCTCCTGGCGGGTGCGCTCCTCGCGCAGCTCGCGCCCGACGACCTCGCGCCACAGCGGCTCCGGCTCGGGCTGCCGGCCCGGGAACGCGACGACCTCACCCATGCCCGGACCGTACGCCGCCCGGCCCGGTCGCGCCCAGGGTCGTTCGCGACCGGCGAACGGGCGGTCTCAGCGCACCGAGACGACGGTGCTGCTGCTCGACTCGGCGCGGGTCGCGTCGAAGGCCACCGCGTCGAGGGCCTGGCGCGGGAAGAGCCCGACCTCGACCACGACCGTGGCGATCCGGTCGGGCTCCACCTCGACGGGCAGGTCAGCGTCGTCGGCCAACGGTCCGGCGTACTCGCCGTCGACCACCGCGGCGACCATGTCGTCGTCGACGGTGGCCAGCCCGTCGCCATCGTTGCGGAAGGACAGGCGGACCGTGCAGCGCCGGTCGTACGGGTCGTCGTCGGCGGCGGAGCAGGTGACGTCCTCGACCCGGAAGGCGAGGTCGGCATCCTCGTCGGTGACCCACTCCCGCACCGAGCCGCTCGGCTCCGGCGGTTCGGCGTTGCCGGTGGCGTCCTCGAGGAACGACAGCAGGCCGCGGCCGGCGGCGACGGTGATGACGAGGGCGAGGACCACGGCGACCAGCCCGGCCGCGACGCCGAGGCCGAGGGCCACCGCGCCCGTCCCGTACCGGCTCCGGTGGCCCAGGGCGACCAGGCCGAGGACCACGGCCACCAGGCCGAGCACCATCGAGAGCACGTTGACGAAGGGGATCCAGCACAGCAGCAGCGCCAGCACCCCGAGCCCGAGCGAGACCCAGGCCAGGGCGTTGGTCGGCGCACCGGTCGGCGCGCCGGTCGGGTGGCCGGTCGGGTAGCCGGTCGGGCCGGGAGGTCGGGGCGGGCCCGGCGGGGAGGGCGGGTAGGACGGGCCGGGTGCGCTCACCGGGGTGTCCTGCCCGGTGCGGTCGCCGCCCAACCCCGACCGGTGACCGACCCGGGGCAAACGGACTAGCGTCGCCCCGGTGAGGGAGAGCGACCGCTGGCGGCGCCGCGACTGGTGGGGCGTGGTGGTCGAGGCGCCCGACCACCGTGCGGTCGGCCGGTTCTACGCGGCCCTGCGCGGGTGGTCGGTGTGGCGCGAGACCGAGGAGGAGTGCGTGCTCGACCTCGGCGAGGGCGTGGCCTACCTGTCGGTGCACCGGGCCGACGCGTCGTACGAGCCCCCGGTGTGGCCGGCCGAGCCGGGGCGGCCGCGGATGATGCTGCACCTCGACCTCGAGGTCGACGACCTCGAGGCCGAGGTGGCCCGGGCGGTCGGGCTCGGCGCCCGGCTGGCCGAGCACCAGCCGCAGGACGACGTCCGGGTGCTGCTCGACCCGGCCGGCCACCCGTTCTGCCTCTACACCTGACCGGCGACCTGACCGGCGACAGCGGCCTCGGTGTAGACGCCCGCGGCGATGTCCTCCAGCAGCGTCGGGCCGCTGGGCGACCAGCCCAGCAGCTCCCGGGTCCGCTCGGAGGAGGCGGGGTTGTCCACGACCGCGAACCCGCCGAGCCAGCCGAAGTGGTCCATCGCGTCGGCGGGGTCGATCGACGTCGTCGGCAGGCCGAGGGCCTCGCCGATCGCGGCCGCGATGTCCCCGGTCGCGACGCCGCCCTCGGCCACGCCGTGCCACCGGGTGCCGGCCGGCGCCGACTCCAGCGCCAGCCGGTAGAGGCGGGCGGCGTCGAGGCGGTGCACGGCCGGCCAGACGTTGCGGCCGTCGCCGACGTGTGCCGACACGCCGCGCTCGCGCGCGACCCGCACCAGGGTGGGCACGAACCCGTGGCCGTCGCCCCGGCCGTGCACCGACGGCGAGAGCCGGACCAGCGCGGAGCGAACGCCCCGGTCGGCCAGGGCCAGGGTGAGCTCCTCGGAGGGGCCGCGGGCGGCGCCGGCGAAGGTCGAGGTGTCGACCGCGTGGTCCTCGGTGAGGGGACCGGGGGCGCCAGCGCCGACCGCGGTGCCCGAGGTGGTGACCAGGCCCCGGCCGCTGCCGGCCAGGGCGTCGCCGAGGGCCTGCACGACGGCCAGGTCGGCACGGCCGTTGTCGTGGATGCTGCTCATGTCGTCGTGGTTGAAGGCGAGGTGGGCCACGGCGTCGGCGTCGCCGATGCCGTCGACCACGGACGCGGGGTCGGCGAGGTCGCCGCGGTGGACGGTCGCCCCGGCCCGCTCCAGCGCGGCCGCTGCGGCGTCGGACCGGGCCAGGCCGGTGACGGAGTGGCCCGCCTCGAGCAGCTCGCGGACGAGGGCGGAACCGATGAACCCGGATGCTCCGGTGATGTAGGTCTTCATGTCCTCGACGCTAGGTGGAGATGCCCTCCGGTTTCCAAGACCTGTTCTGCGTCGGTCCATGCCGTCCAGGCATCAGGCCAGGTCAGAGGTCAGGTCAGGCCAGGTCAGGCCAGGTCAGGTCAGGCCAAGGTCAGTCGGGTGCGGGCGGACTACGGTGGTGGGGTGCCCGACCTCGACCTGCGCCTCGTCCGCTACTTCGTCGCGGTCGCCGAGCACGGCCACTTCGGCCGGGCGGCGGAGGCGCTGCACGTCGCGCAGCCCTCGCTCAGCCGCCAGGTGCGGCGCCTGGAGGAGCTCGTGGGGGCCCGGCTGCTCGAGCGCACGCCCCACGGCAGCGACCTCACCCCCGCCGGGCGGGTCATGCTCGACCGCGCCCGGGTCGTGCTGGCCGCGGCCGACGCGGCCGTGGCCGAGACCCGTGCCGCCGCCGCGCCCCACCGCGTGGTGGTCGGCTGGGCCGGCGACCTCACGGTGACCGACGTGGTGCGCCGGCTGCGGCTCGCCCGGCCCGAGGCCGAGGTCGCCACCCACCACGTGCGCTGGGACGAGGTCCGCGAGGCGCTGCTCGACCGCCGCGCCGACGTCGTGGTCGGCCGCGGGCCGGTCGAGGCCGACGGCCTCGACGTCACCGTGCTCGGCCACCAGGGCCGGGTGCTCGTCGTGCGCCGCGACCACCGGCTGGCCGGCCGTGCCCAGGTCGCCCTGGCCGACCTCGCCGACGAGCCGCTGGTGCGCACGCCGCACCCGCTGCGCGACGCCTTCTGGCGGGTCGACCCCCGACCCGACGGCCGCCGGGCGCGGGCCCGCTGGCCGAGCTGCCCGAGGACAAGTTCGAGTTCGTCGCCTCCGGTGAGGCGGTCACGATGATGCCCGACCCGGGCCCCGGCGCGCGGGTGCCGCGCGACCTCGTGGCGGTGCCGGTCACCGACGTCGAGCCCGTGCCGATCGTCGTGGTGACCCGGGCGGGGGAGACGAGCCCGCTCGTCGCGGTCTTCGTGGCCCTCGCCCAGGACGTCCTCGCCGCGGCCTGAGCCACGCCGGTCCTCAGCCGGTCGGCTTCTCCGACCCGACGACCCACATCGCGAAGAACTGCGACCCGCCGCCGTAGGCGTGGCCCAGTGCCCGTCGCGCCCCGTCGACCTGGTGCTCCCCGGCCCGGCCGCGCACCTGCAGCGCGGCCTCGCCGAAGCGGAGCATGCCGGAGGCGCCGATCGGGTTGGACGAGAGCACGCCGCCGGAGCAGTTGACCGGGATGCGGCCGTCCATCGCGGTCTCACCGGCCTCGGTGAGCTTCCAGCCCTCTCCCTCGGCGGCGAAGCCGAGCGACTCCAGCCACATCGGCTCGAACCACGAGAACGGCACGTAGATCTCCGCCGCGTCGATCTCGTCGATGGGCGAGGTGATGCCCGCCTGCTTCCACAGGTACGCCGCCGCGTCGCGCGAGGCCTGCGGGTTGACCTGGTCGCGCTCGGCGGCCGTGGTGGCCTCCGAGCGCATCACGGTGCCGTGGATCCAGGCCGGGTCGGCCGAGCGGGCGGCGACGTCCTCGGCCGCGATGACCAGGGCGCAGGCGCCGTCGGAGGAGGGGCAGGTCTCGTCGTACCGGATGGGGTCCCACAGCATCTGCGAGGCCAGCACCGACTCCACGGTGGTGCCCTCGTTGTGCAGGTGGGCGTAGGGGTTCTTCAGGGCGTTGGTGCGGTCCTTGGCGGCCACGACCGCCCCGATGTGGGTCGGGGCGCCGGAGCGGCGGATGTAGGAGCGCACGTGCGGGGCGAAGTAGCCGCCGGCGCCGGCGTGCACCGGCATGTTGAACGGCACGGGCACCGAGAGCGCCCACATCGCATTGGACTCCGACTGCTTCTCGTAGGCCACCGTGAGCACGGTCTGGTGCACCCCGGCCTGCACGAGCGAGGAGGCCACGATCGCGGTCGACCCGCCCACCGAGCCCGCGGTGTGCACCCGCAGCAGCGGCTTGCCGGCCGCGCCGAGCGCCTCGGCGAGGAACAGCTCGGGCATCATCACGCCCTCGAACAGGTCCGGCGCCTTGCCCACGACGATCGCGTCGACCTCGTCGAGCGTCAGCCCGGCGTCCTCGAGCGCGCGGTCCATCGCCTCGCGGCACAACCCGGCCATCGAGACGTCGTCGCGCCTGGCGCGGTGGTGGGTCTGGCCGACGCCGATCACCGCGGCGGGTGTCTTGGCCATCAGTTGCCGCCTTCCGGGGTGGACGAGAGCGTGCAGACGAGGTTCTGCTGCAGGGCCGGGCCCGAGGTCGCGTGGGCGAGCGTCTTCGCCGCCTCGCCCGACCAGATCCGCGACGCGGCCTCGCCGACCCGGATGCCACCGGCGGAGAACATCGGGTTGGACACCAGTGCCCCGCCCGAGGGGTTGACCCGTACGTCGTCGGCCAGGCCGAGCTCGCGGCGCAGCACGAGCTCCTGGTGGCTGAAGGGGGCGTGCAGCTCGGCCACCTCGACGCCGCCGAGGTCGAGCGCGGCGCCCGAGCGCTGGGTGCTGGGGGAGCGGGTCAGGTCGCGCACGCCCAGGCCGATCGGGTCGACGTGGTGGCTGAGGCCGGTCAGCCAGGCCGGGGTCTCGCGCACCTCGCGGGCGCGGTCGCCGGCGGCCAGCACGAGTGCGGCCGCCCCGTCGGTGACGGGCGCGCAGTCGTGCTTGCGCAGGGGGTCGGCGTACACCGGTCGGTCGAGGAGCGCCTCGACCGACGAGCCGCCCTGCCGCACGGCGTACTCGTTCTTCTCGGCGTCGGTCAGCGAGCGGTGCGCGACCTCGGCCATGGCGCGCTCGTCCCACAGGCCGGCGTCGATGCCGGCCCGGGCCTGCAGGCCGGCGAGCGACACGGTGTCGGGCCAGATCGGCGTCATCGTGTAGGGCTCGAGCTGCAGCGCGAGCGTGCGGCGCAGCACGCCGGCCGAGCTCTTGCCGAAGGCGTAGACCAGCGCGGTGTCGACCTCGCCGGTCTGGATCTTCACCCAGGCCTCGTACATCGCCCAGGCCAGGTCCATCTCGACGTGTGACTCGTTGACCGGCGGGATGACGCCGATCGCGTCGACGGCCTGGACGAACGAGAACGACCGCCCGGCGAGGTAGTCGCTCGACCCCGAGCACCAGAAGCCGACGTCGCGCCGGGTCCACCCGGTCTGCTCGTAGCACTCGGCGAACAACGGCACGAGCAGCTCGACGCAGGTCGGAGACCCGTCGAAGTCCTTCATCTGTCGCTGGGCGAAGCCCACGACGGCGACGTCGCGCATCAGAGGTGGTTCCTGTAGGTCTCGTAGTCGGCGTCGGGCTCGCCCGTGGGCGCGAAGTGGCTGATGTTCTCGATGGTCGTGCCCCACTCCTCGCGGGGCTTCCAGACCGCCTTGACCCGCATGCCCATGTGCACGTCCTCGGCCGGGCAGTCGAGGATCAGGTGCAGGAAGGCGATGTCGGCGCCGTCGAGCAGCACGTACGCCGAGACGTACGGCGGCGTGATGCGCTGGCCGAGGAACGGCACGTTGACGATGCAGAACGTCGTCACGGTGCCGGTCTCCGACAGCTCGACCTCGTCGGTCGTCGGCGTCCCGTCGGCCGGGCAGGCGCTGCGCGGCGGCACGTAGACCTTGCCGCAGTGCGGGCACCGCTGGCCGACGATCCGCCCCTCGGCGATCGCGCGGTAGAACGCCGACTCCTCCGGGCTGGCGGCGTACACGTAGTCGAGCGAGACGGGCGTGACGACCCCCGTCACCGGCCCGTCGACCGTGGTCGCGGAAGGCGCGCCGGCGCCTGTTGCGAGACCACCCGAACCGGCCTCGACCGGCTCGAAGCACGCGATGTCGGTGATGGCCCCGACCCGCTCGGCGGCCCAGCGCACCCGCACCCGCATGCCGGTGCTGGCCTCGTCGGGCGAGGCGACGTCGAGCGCGTGCAGCAGCGGCACGTCGGCGCCGTCGAGGGTGACCAGCGCCCAGGCGAACGGTCGGTCCAGCGGTTGCGCCTTGACCGGCTCGGGCACCCACACCCACGACGTGACGGTGCCCTCGGGCCCGACCTCGACGTACGGGTCGCCACCGTCGCCACCCGTGGCCCGGTGGGTCACGGGGTCGAACTCGGGCGGCGGCACCACGACGCGGCCGTCGGAGGTGCGGGCGCCGACGACGACGCCGTCGCGCAGGCCGGTCAGGAACCGGCCGATGACCGGGCCCGTGGACCGCGTGTAGTCGAAGGCGACGGTGACCGGCGCCGAGAGCGTGCGGGACATGCGCCCGAAACTAGAACACGTTCTATCTTCGGGGCAAGGACTCCCTAGGGTGTCGCCATGAAACTAGGACTGCAGCTGGGGTACTGGGGCGCACAGCCGCCCGCCAACGCCGAGGAGCTCGTCACCGCGGCGGAGGAGTCGGGCTTCGACGCCGTCTTCACCGCCGAGGCGTGGGGCTCCGACGCCTTCACGCCGCTGGCCTGGTGGGGCCGCTCCACCTCGCGGGTGCGCCTGGGCACCTCGATCGTGCAGATGTCGGGACGCACCCCCACCTCGATCGCCATGCACGTGCTGACCCTCGACCACCTCAGCGGCGGCCGGTTCGTGCTCGGCATGGGCGTCTCCGGCCCGCAGGTCGTCGAGGGCTGGTACGGCCAGCCCTTCGCCAAGCCGCTCGCCCGCACCCGCGAGGTCGTCGACGTCGTGCGGCAGGTGCTGGCCCGGGAGGCGCCGGTGACCAACGACGGCCCCCACTACCCCCTCCCGTACGCCGGCCCCGGCTCGGTCGGCCTCGGCAAGCCCCTCAAGCCGATCGTCCACCCGCTGCGCGCGGACGTGCCGATCTGGCTCGGCGCCGAGGGCCCCAAGAACGTCGCCCAGACCGCCGAGATCGCCGACGGCTGGATCCCGATCTTCTACACGCCCAAGTCGGCCGACATGTACCAGCCGTGGCTCGACGAGGGCTTCGCGCGGCCGGGCGCCCGGCGTGCCCGGGACGACTTCGAGATCGCCGCCACCTGCCACCTGCAGGTCTGCGAGACCCCCGAGGTCAAGCGGATGGTCCTCGACGCCCTCAAGCCGTCGGTCTCGCTCTACATGGGCGGCATGGGCGCCAAGGAGGCCAACTTCCACAACCAGGTCTTCGTGCGGATGGGCTACGAGGAGCTGGCGGCGAAGGTGCAGGAGCTCTACCTCGACGGTCGCAAGGACGAGGCCACCGCGCTCGTGCCCGACGAGCTCGTCGAGGACCTCCACATCGTCGGCGACGCCGCCGAGGTCACCGACAAGGTCGCGGCCTGGGAGGAGACCGGCGTCACCACGCTGCTGCTGTCCTTCCGCGACGGCGACGAGCTGAGGCGCGTCGCCGAGCTGCTGGCCTGAGCGACCCGGACCGGGCTGTCGATCCGGCGGCTCCTCGCGCGTCATCGCGTCGAGGTGCCCGCCGGGGCCCAGCAGAGGAGACGAGATGAGCGACCAGCGCGAGTGGATGGTGCTGTTCCCGGCCGACCGCGAGGACGCCTGGGCTGCGGCGAGCGAGGACGAGCGGCAGGTGACCCACGACGCCGACGGCGAGTTCGTGCGCCTGCTCGGCGAGCGCGGCGGCCGGGTGGTCGGCGGGGCGGAGCTCGCCCCCGCCGACCAGGCGCGCGTCGTACGACGGGGTGGGGGTGGGCCGCTGGTCACCCAGGGGCCGTACGCCGAGTCGGTCGAGCAGCTCTCGGGCTTCTACCTCGTGCGCATCGACGACGAGTCCGCCCTGCTGGAGGCCGTGGTCGCACTGCTGGCCGGCCACCCGGCGGTGGAGGTGCGTCCGGTGGTCTCCGACGACTGACTCGACGCCTGACCCGACGACTGACCCGACGACTGACCCGGCGACCGACCGACGCCGGGCCCGGGCGCCTCAGTGCGCCTGGCCGGTGCTGGCCGAGGTGCCGCCGTCGACGGCCAGGAACGCCCCGGTCACGTACGCCGCGTCGGGGCTGGCCAGCCACAGCACGGCCGGGGCGATGTCCTCGGGCTGGCCGATCCGGCCCAGGGCCACCCGGTCGACCGCCTTGGCCAGCGTCTCGGGGTCGGCGGCGGCGTCGGCGGTCACGGGCGTCTCGGTCATCGCCGGCACCACCGCGTTGAGGCGCACGCCGCGGGCGCCGTAGTCGAGGGCGAGCGACTGGACGAAGTTCATGATCGCGGCCTTGGTGGCGTTGTAGGCGGACTGCTGCCAGTCGCCGCGCAGGCCGGAGACCGACCCGACGACGACCAGGTTGCCGCCGCTGCGCTCGAGCTCGGGCAGGGTGTGCCGGGCGACGTGCACGAACCCGTCGATGTTCACCGAGCGGATCGAGCGCCACCCGTCGAGGTCGAGCTCGTCGAACTCCCCGGAGGTGTAGGCCGCGGCGTTGTTGACCACGATGTCGAGCCCGCCGAAGCGCTCGAGGGTGGCGCGCACCAGGTCGCGCACCTGGTCGTCGTCGCTCACGTCGGTCTCGACCGCGAGGCCCTGCTCGGTGGGGTGGCCGGCCAGGGTCTCGTCGAGCGCGTCGCGCCGTCGTCCGGCGACGACGACCCGGGCGCCGTTGTCGAGGAAGGCCCGGGCGATGGCGCGCCCGATGCCCGACCCGCCCCCGGTCACGAGCACGGTGCGGTCGGCGACGTCGTAGGTGTTGGCAGTCATGCCTCGACCCTGCCCGCTCCTGGTGCAGGACCGTCCCGACCGAAGGGGTGGTCAGTGCTGCCCGGAGCGCCAGAACCACCAGGTGGACACGGCGTTGAACGCCGCGAACGCGGCCATCGCCCACAGCAGCCACTCGGGCACGAACCGGAGGTCGACCGACAGCACCAGGGCCACGATGGCCGCGGCGAGCAGGAGGTTGGTCGCCACCTGCCGGACGATCGTGCGACGGGGCTGGGCCCGCAGGCGGCGCTCCGCCTCGGTCTCGGGCGCGGGCGTGCGCACGTGCTCCCACGCCAGCCGGTGAGCGGTGCCGTCCCCGATCCGTACCGGCAGGCTCGGCCCGCCGCGCACGCCCGTCCCACCGTGCTCGGCGAGGCCGGCGACCACCGGCGGGAGCCACAGGAGGCGCGCGACGGTGGCCAGGAAGTCGTCGCCGGACCCCCGCTGTGCCTCCTGCAACCGAGGGCGTAGGCCGGGCTCGAAGCCCGCGGGCCAGTCGTCGGGATCGTCGTGCGCCACGGTCCCCTCGAGGGCACCGAGGACGGCGTCCGCGGCGGAGCCCGGCGGCACGTCGAGGACGCGCGTCAGGGGTGGCGCCCAGGTGACCTCCAGGACGTCGGCGCCCGGGGCGGGCGCGACCTGCACCGAGCGCAGGTCGCCGGCCCGGCCCACGCTGGCCACGGGGTGCTGGCGGGCCGGGAACGCCAGCGGGGCGTCCGGTGCCGAGGCGCCGTCGTCCCAGGCGACGACGGCCCAGCCGTCCACCAGCCAGGCGCTGGCGTGCGCGCCCAGCTCGGCCGCCGTCATCCGCGCGAGGAGCAGGTCGTCGTCGCGCCACGCGGAGACCACGGTCGACCGGGGGGAGCGAGCGACGCCGGCGAGGACACGTTCCTCGTCGAGGAGGTCGCCGTGCTGGTCGACCACGACGTCGGCGACCTGGACGACCGCGCCCACCCGGTGGGCCAGGCCGAGGACCACCTCGCCGAGCTGTGGACCCGGGTGGACGGTGCCGTCGGGATCCACGGCCAGGACCTGCGCATCGTGCAGGGCGAGGCGCACGACCACGGCGCCGAGCACGCCGATGCGCTCACCGCCGAGCGTCGCGCCGCACAGGCGGCGCGAGCCCAAGTGCTCGACCACGGCGTCGCGGCGCAGCGGCTCGTCCCGGTCGGCGTCGGGCAGCGGCAGCAGCACCAGGTCGACGTCGTCCACCGCGCCATCGTCGCTCAACCGGACCTCAGACCGGTGTCGGCACCCCGCGTCGGGCCGCGGCGGGGGTGCCGGGCGTGGGGAAGAAGCGCCAGATGACCCAGGTCTGTCCGAAGGTCCACAGCGCGCCGCACACCCAGTACCAGAGCAGCGCGACCGGGACGACGCCGCCGGCGAGGAGCATGCCGCCGGCGGAGACGAAGGGGACGAGCCGCTGCGCCTGTGCCATCTGCTCGGGCACGTCGGTCGAGGTGTTGTCGGCGACGAGGAGCCGCTGGGTGGTGAAGCCCAGCAGCGCCGCGGCGCCGGCCAGCCCGACGACGACGAGCAGGTGGGTGGTGCCGGCGCCGAGGTAGCCGTGGTCGGTGAGCCCGACCCCGGCGAACGTCGCCCGCGCGAGGTCCGCCACCTGGGCGCCGTCCAGCGCGCCGGTGGCCTTCCCGGCGGCTGCGTCGCGCAGCAGGTGGTAGAGCCCGATCCAGATCGGCAGCTGCAGCAGGAGCGGGAGGCAGCCGAGGCGGGAGACGCCGTGCTCGGCGGAGATCTCGCGCCGGGCCTCCATCTGCGCCCTGATGGCCTCGGCGTCGGTGCGGCCCTTGTACTTCTCCGAGAGGGCCTTGAGGTGGGGCCGCGCGCGAGCGGCGGCGTGGGCGTTGCGGACGGTGTGGGCGGTGATCGGCAGCAGCGCGCCGCGCACCACGACGGTGACGGCGGCGATGGACAGGCACCAGGTCAGGCCAGAAGCGGGGTCGGCGCCCAGGGCCTCCAGGCCGGAGTGGACGCCGGCGACGACACCGGCGAGCGCGAGACGGACGGGTTCGAGCAGGGACATGCGGGGGCTCCAGGGCTCCGGTTGTGGGAGGGACGGCTTCTGCCACCGGTCGACCGTGGACCCCGGGGGGGCGCGGTCGCGGCGGCGTCAGGCGCGTCCGGGAGCCCGCGGGCGCAGCGGGTGGTGGACCGGGTCGGTCGCACGGGTCGTGAGCACCAGCGGCACCGGGCGCCGGGCGGCGACCCCGCCGGCGGGACCGCGGACCGCGAGCAGGACCCGCTCGTGGGTCGAGGCGACGAGCGCGGCCACGGCGACCGCGAGCAGGGTGCCCGCGATGGTGGTGGTGCCGTCGACGCCGGCCGACAGCGTGGGCAGCAGGAAGGACAGCGCCCCGGCGAGGAGGCCGAGCAGCGTCGTGCGCACGCGCGCGACGGCCGGCTCCTCGATCACACCGAGATGGTACGACGTGGCCGCGCGGGACACCGCCCGTGACAAGAACTGAAACACGTTCTAGTCTCGCCGCCATGCCCGACCAGCCCGGCCAGCCCGTCGCGTCCGACCTGCGCACCCCGGTCCACAACGGCAACCTGATGGTCGCCGCCCTCAAGCGCCACCGCGACAAGCCGGTCATGCACCTCGGCGACGTCACGCTGACCGGACGCGAGACCGAGCAGCGCATCAGCCAGTACGTCCAGGCCTTCGAGTCCCTCGGCGCCGGCGCCGGCACGGCGGGCGCGCTGCTCGCGCTCAACCGGCCGGAGGTGCTCTTCGTCATCGGGGCCGGCCAGACCCAGGGCTACCGGCGCACCTCCCTGCACCCGCTGGGCAGCGCCGACGACCACGCCTACGTCATCAACGACGCCGGCATCACCACCTTGACCATCGACCCCTACTTCGTCGACCGGGCCCTCGCGCTGCTGGACAAGTGCCCGGGCCTGACCGACGTGCTCACCATCGGCCCCGTCCCGCCCGAGCTCGAGGGTCGGGCCACCGACCTGGTCGCGACGGCCGCCGGGTTCGAGCCGCGGCCGCTGACCGCCGCGACCCTGCCGCCCGACCACGTCGTCTCGATCACCTACACCGGCGGCACGACCGGCAGGCCCAAGGGCGTCATCGGCACCGCCCAGGCGATGTCCACGATGACCCAGGTGATGCTGAGCGAGTGGGAGTGGCCCGAGGAGCCGCGGTTCCTCATGTGCACGCCGCTCTCGCACGCCGGCGCCGCCTTCTTCACCCCGACCGTCATCAAGGGCGGCTCCCTCGTCGTCCTCGCCCGCTTCGACCCCGCCGAGGTGCTGCGCACCATCGAGGAGCAGCGCATCACCGCCACGATGCTGGTGCCGTCGATGCTCTACGCCCTGATGGACCACCCCGACAGCCACACCCGCGACCTGTCGAGCCTGCAGACCGTGTACTACGGCGCCTCGGCCATCAACCCGGTGCGGCTCAAGGAGGCCCTCGACCGCTTCGGGCCGATCTTCGCCCAGTACTACGGGCAGTCCGAGGCCCCCATGGCCATCACCTACCTGTCGACCAAGGACCACGTCGGCGGTGGCGACGCCCGGCTGGCCTCGTGCGGCCGGCCCTCGGCGTTCATCCGGACCGCGCTGCTCGGCGAGGACGGTCGGCCGGTTCCGGTGGGGGAGCCCGGCGAGATCTGCGTGTCCGGCCCGCTGCTCTCCGGCGGCTACTGGCAGCTGCCCGAGGAGACCGCCGAGACCTACCGTGCCGACGGCTGGATGCACACCGGCGACGTGGCCCGCGAGGACGAGGACGGGTTCTGGTACATCGTCGACCGGACCAAGGACATGATCGTCACCGGCGGGTTCAACGTCTTCCCGCGCGAGGTCGAGGACGTCGTCGCCGAGCACCCGGCGATCGCCCAGGTCGGCGTCATCGGCACCCCGCACGAGAAGTTCGGCGAGGCCGTCACCGCGGTCGTCGTGCTGCGCGAGGGCCACGAGCTCACCGAGACCGTCGTGGCCGAGATCCAGGACATGGTCAAGGAGCGCAAGGGGTCGGTCCAGGCGCCCAAGCAGGTCATCGCCACGCCGGCGCTCCCGCTCACCGGCCTCGGCAAGCCCGACAAGAAGGCGCTGCGGGCGCAGTACTGGACCGGCGAGCGCGCCGTCGGCTGATCCGCCGCCAGCCCGTCAGGTCACGGGGCGCCGACCGAGCCGGGTCCAGGCGTGCTCGGGCACCCGGTCGAGGATCGCGCCCATGAAGCCGAGCACGGCGTCGATCTCGCCCGGGCCGTGGGACCCCGCCCGGAAGGTCACCAGCGAGTCGCCTTCCAGCCGCCAGGCCCGTCCCTGGTAGGCCGCCAACATCATCCGCATGTCGAGGTGGAGCAGGTCGTGGGCCAGCTCCGGGCTGTGGGTGCGCACGTGGAAGCGCTGGTCGAACACCGGGTCGCCGGTGCGGAACGGGTTGCCGAAGGCGCCGCGGAAGAACCGCCCGAGCGCGCCCTGCGGCGCCACCTGCACCATCGGCACCGGGGGCAGGTCACCGAGGTGCACGCACAGGACCGAGAAGTCGTGCCGGTCGTCGCCGCTGTCCTGGCCGCCGCTGGTCCAGTAGCGGTAGTCGAACGCCACGAACGCCCGCCCGGCGTGCCAGCCCTCGACCACGTTGCTCGCCGAGCGGCGGTGGCCGCGGCCGAACGGGTCGCCGCGGAAGCGGCTCTCCAGCCCGGTGCCGACGGGCGACCAGCGCCACTCCCGCTTGGCGGCGTACGACGCCAGCGACTCCTGGCGCTCCCGGGCCCGGCGCTGCTGGTGGACCACCAGCCACACGGCGAGCCCGATGAAGGCCGCCGGGACGGCCAGGAACAGCAGGACCAGCACCACGGGGACGACGTCCATGCCCGCAACCTGCCCGGTCGGGGCCGAGGTCAGTCCAGGTCGTCCCACACGTCGTCGACGACGTCCTCGACCCGGTCGCGGTCGCCGAAGGTGGCCTGGGCGCGGACCGTGAGCGTGCCGGAGCGGCGCTGGCACTGCACGGTGTCGGGCGCGGCCTGGTCGGGCTGGTAGTCGGTGCCGGCCCGCGGCGGGTTGTTGCGCTGCAGCAGGCACTCGACGCCGTCGTCGGCGACCCGCTCGACCGGGGGCAGGGCGAGCCCCGCCCGATCGGGGTCGACGAAGCCGCCCGGCGGCAGCAGCGGCCCGGCGTCGGCCGCCACCGCGAAGACCGTCACGCTCTCGGCGGACTCGCGGTCGACGTACACCCGGGTCACCGCCGCAGCGCCGTCGAAGGCCTCGGAGAGGCTCTCGCCCACGGTGCGGGCCTCGGCGCGTCGGGTCGCGAGGAGGTCCTCCTGCCCGCTGGTGCCGAGGAAGGCCTCGGAGTCGACCGCGAGGAGGTCGTCGACCTGCGGCGGCAGGGACAGCTCGTCCTCGCCGACCGTGCGCACGAGCTGCAGCAGACCGATCGCGGCGGCGACGACCACGACGGAGGCGATGATGCCGATCCAGGCGTTGCGGGAGAGCACGGGCGACAATCTCTCACGCCCTGCGGTGGGGCCGGCTCAGCGACCCTGGAAGTGCGGGGCACGCTTCTCGGCGAAGGCGCGCGGGCCCTCCTTGGCGTCCTCGGAGGCGAAGACCGCCGCGCCGACGCGGGCGTCGTCGCGCCAGCAGTCGTCCTCGTGCCTGCCCTCGGAGTCGCGGATGGTGCGCAGGATGGCCTGGACGGCCAGCGGGCCGTTGCGGGCGATCATCGAGGCCAGCTCGTGCGCCTTGGCCAGCGCCTGGCCGTCGGGGACGACGTGCCCGACGAGCCCGATCTCCTTGGCCTCGGGCGCCAGCACGTGACGTCCGGTGAGGAGCAGGTCGGCGGCGACGGTGTAGGGGATCTGGCGGGGGAGCCGGACCGCGGAGCCGCCCATCGGGTAGAGCGACCAGCGGGCCTCGGAGATGCCGAACTTCGCCGACTCGCCCGCGACGCGGACGTCGGTGCCCTGGAGGATCTCGGTGCCGCCGGCGATGGCCGGGCCCTCGACGGCGGCGACCAGTGGCTTGGTCAGCCGGAACCCCTTGAGCAGGCCCTTGATGACCGACGGGTCGTACTCGCCGGACTCGAAGCTCGCCGACGGAGGCCGCCTCGCCATCGACTTGAGGTCGGCGCCGGCGCAGAAGTAGCCCCCGGCGCCGGTGAGGATGCAGGCGCGGACGTCGTCGTCGCCGTTCACCCGGTCCCAGGCGTCGGACATGATCTCGAGCATCTCGCCGGACAGCGCGTTGCGGGCGTGGGGGCGGTTCATGGTGACCACCAGCGTGTGGTCGACGAGCTCGACGAGGGCGTGGGGAGCGTCGGTGACGGCACCGTCGGGGGCGGCCTGCTGGGTCATGTACGCGACGCTAGCGAAAAACTGGAACGTGTTCTAGTCTCGCGCCGTGGCCCTGAACCTCGCAGACCTCTTCGAGCACGCCGTGGACGCCGTGCCGGACAACCCGGCCGTCAAGGTCGGGTCGCGCACGGCGACGTACGCCGACCTGGAGCGCGACGCCAACCGCCTGGCCCACCACCTGCAGCAGCAGGGCATCGGGGCCGGCGACCACGTCGCGGTCTACGCCAAGAACAGCATCGAGCACGTCGTCGCCGTGCTGGCCGTGCTGAAGATCCGTGCGGTGAGCATCAACGTCAACTACCGCTACGTCGAGGGCGAGCTCGACTACCTCTTCGACAACGCCGACGTCGTCGGCCTGGTCTTCGAGCGCACCTACGCCCCGCTGGTCGCCGCCACCGCGCCCAAGCACGCCCGGCTCCAGACGTTCGTGGCCATCCCCGACGCCACCGCGCCCGACGACGCCTCCGACATCTCCGCCTTCGGCGGGGTGCCCTACGACGAGGCGGTCGCCGAGCAGAGCGACGCCCGTGACTTCGGCGAGCGCAGCCCCGACGACCTCCACATCATCTACACCGGCGGCACGACCGGCTTCCCCAAGGGCGTCATGTGGCGCCACGAGGACTTCTGGCGGGTGCTCGGTGGCGGCATCGACTTCTACACCGGCGTCGAGCTGGAGGAGCTCGACCAGTCGCGCCAGGCCCTCGAGCCGCGCCTGGTCACCTTCCCGATGAGCCCGCTCATGCACGGCGGCGCCCAGGCCAGCCTGCTCATGCACCTCTTCGCCGGCCACCTGACGATCCTCGAGCCCAAGTTCGACCCGGCCACGGTCTGGCAGGTCGTCGAGCGCGAGAAGGTGCAGCTCCTCTTCATGACCGGCGACGCCATGGCCCGCCCCCTCATCGAGGAGTACGAGTCCCGGCTCGGCACCGACGCGGCGTACGACGCCTCGAGCCTGTTCGTCATCAGCAGCAGCGCCGCGATCTTCAGCCCGCCGGTCAAGGAGCGCTGGATGGCGGCCTTCCCCCACGGGATCTTCTCCGACTCCGTGGGTGCCTCGGAGACCGGCTTCCAGGGCATGGGCATGCAGGACCCCGCCCACATCTCGACCGACGGGCCGGTCGTCGGCCTCGGCCCCAGCAGCGTCGTGCTCGGCGACGACGACCGGCCGCTCGACCTGGCGACCAACGTGGGCGCCGTCGGCCGGCTCGGCCGCGGCGGCTCGGTGCCGGTCGGCTACTACAAGGACCCCGAGAAGTCGGCCCGCACGTTCCTCGAGGTGGACGGCACGCGCTACTCCGTGCCCGGGGACTTCGCCCGCATCGAGGAGGACGGCAAGGTCACCCTCCTCGGCCGCGGCTCCAACTGCGTCAACACCGGCGGGGAGAAGGTCTTCCCGGAGGAGGTCGAGATGGCCATCAAGGCCCACCCGGCCGTCTACGACTGCCTCGTCGTCGGCCTGCCCGACGAGAAGTACGGCCAGTCCGTCGCCGCCGTGGTCCAGCCCCGTGAGGGCCAGGCCGTCGAGCTGGAGGAGCTGCGCGCCTTCCTGCGCACCTCGCTGTCCGGCTACAAGCTGCCCCGGCACCTGACCCTGGTGCCGGAGATCCCGCGCAACGCCACCGGCAAGGCGCAGTACCCCAAGGCCAAGGAGATGGCGCTGTCCTCCTGGGCGCCCGCCGCGGCGACCGCGGGGGTGACCGCCTGATGCGCACCCCGATCTGCGACGAGCTCGGCATCGAGCACCCCGTCTTCGCCTTCACGCCCTCCGAGCACGTCGCCGCCGCGGTCTCGCGGGCCGGCGGCCTCGGCGTGCTCGGCTGCGTCCGCTTCAACGACCCCGACGAGCTCGAGCGGGTCCTGACCTGGCTCGACGACAACACCGACGGCAAGCCGTACGGCGTCGACATCGTCATGCCGATGAAGGTGCCGACCGAGGGCACCTCGACCGACCTGTCGGCGTACATCCCCGACGGGCACCGGCACTTCGTCGACGAGACGCTGCTCAAGCTCGGCGTGCCGCCGCTGCCCGAGGGCGAGGGCCGCGACGGCGTGCTCGGCTGGCTGCACTCGGTGGCTCGCTCCCACCTCGACGTCGCGCTGCAGCACCGTCCGGTCTTCATCGCCAACGCGCTCGGCTCGCCGCCGGTCGACGTCATCGAGAAGTGCCACGAGCACGGCATCAAGGTCGGCGCACTCGCCGGCGCGGCCAAGCACGCCCTGAGCCACGTGGCCAACGGCGTCGACGTGATCATCGCCCAGGGCTACGAGGCCGGCGGGCACACCGGTGAGGTCGCCTCGATGGTGCTCACCCCCGACGTCGTCGACGCCGTCGGTCCCGACGTGCCCGTGCTCGGCGCGGGCGGCATCGGCTCGGGCCGGCAGGTCGCCGCCTCGCTGGCCCTCGGCGCGGCCGGGGTGTGGACCGGGTCGATCTGGCTCGGCACCGAGGAGTACCGCCAGATGGGCGCCACCAACAGCGACGCCTGGGAGACCGCCTTCACCCGCGCCACCTCCTCCGACACCGTGCGCACGCGGGTCTACACCGGCAAGCCCGCGCGCCTGCTCAAGACGAGGTGGACCGAGGCCTGGGCCGAGGACGGCGCCCCGGCCCCGCTGCCCATGCCGCTGCAGAACCTCCTCGTCGCCGACGCCCACAACCGCATCTCCGCCGCCAACGACCCCGACGTCATCTCGATGCCCGTCGGCCAGGTCGTCGGCCGCATGAACGAGGTCCGCCCCGTCGCGGAGGTGATGGCCTCGCTCGTCTCGGAGCTCGAGGAGACCGTCCGCCGCCTGGAGAAGCTCGTCTGACCGGTCGGCCGTGACCGGGGTGCGCTGCCGGGGCTAGACCACTGGGCGCAGTTTCGACGACTGTGGCGCAAAAGTCCGTCGACCGGACGCCGGATGCCCCACTCTTCTGCGTGACCACCGTCACTCACGCGAAGGGGCGTCCGACGTGTCTCCAGCTCTCCTCCTGTCCACCCCGACCCTGAGCCGCGGGCGACGCCTCGTCGCCGGCGTGCTCGCGGTCGCCCTCGGCGCGGGCGCCTCGGCTGCGGCCGCGGCGCCGTCGTACGCCGGCGAGCCGACCGCAGCGGTGGGCCAGCGCGCCGCCGCCGGCTCGGTCATCGAGGCCGAGGACGGCGTCCTGACCGGCGTCACCCGCCAGACCGAGCACGCGGGCTACACCGGCACCGGGTTCGTCGGTGGCTTCGGCGCGACCGGCCAGGGCGTCGCGGTGACGGCCGCGGTGCCCGCCGCCGGGACCTACGACCTGTTCGTCCGCTACGCCAACGGCGGCCCCAACCGGACGCTGACCCTCACGGTCAACGGCGCGCCCCGCCAGGTGACCCTCCCGGGCTCGGGCGCGTGGAACAGCTACGGCGTGGTCTGGGCCTCCGTCGACCTCGCGGCCGGCGCCAACACGCTCGACCTGACCCGGACCGCGGCCGACAGCGGACAGCTCAACGTCGACAGCTTCCGCGTGGCGCCGCGGGTCGGCACCCGGTACGAGGCCGAGGACGCGGCACTGAGCGGCGGTGCGGCGCTGGCCTCCGACCACGCCGGCTTCACCGGCACCGGGTTCGTCGGCGGCATCCAGGCCGCCGGCGCGACCGCCGCCTTCACCGTGACCGCGACCGAGGCCGGCAACCATCCGGCGACGCTGCGCTACGGCGCCGGGCCCAACCCGTTCAACGGCCCGAAGCGGGTCACCATCGACGTCAACGGTGCTCAGCAGTCGGTCTTCCTGCCGGGCTTCTCCTCGTGGAAGACCTGGGGCGACTACGCGCTCGACCTGCCGCTCGTCGCCGGGACCAACCAGGTCTCCGTCCGCTACCAGCCCGGCGACGACGGCAACGTCAACCTCGACCACCTCGACGTCGGGCAGCCCGCACCCCCGGTCTGCGACAACGTCGTCGAGCCGGACGACACCTTCGCGGGCACCTCGCTCGACCGGTGCCGCTGGACCACCGTCCTGAACGACGACCCCGCCGCCCGCCGCGTCGCCGACGGCGTCCTCGCGATCGACGCCCTGCCCGGTGACCTGAGCGGGGGCGTGACCAACGCCCGCAACGTCGTCCTCCAGCCCGCGCCCGCGGGTGGCCGCTGGATGGCCGAGACCGACGTCTCCCTCGACGGGACCGACGACTACCTCCAGGGCGGCCTCGTCCTGTGGGGCAACGCCGCCAACTTCGGCAAGGTGACGGTGATCCGCACCCCGGCCGACGGCTGGAAGGTCGAGCTCGGCCGCGTCACCGCCGGCACCCTCGCCTACACCGGCTCGGCCACCCTGCCCGCGGGCGCCCAGACCGACGTGCGGCTGCGGCTGTGGGTCGCCGACGGCCGGCTGCGCGCGGCGTACTCCCTCGACCAGGGCACCAGCTGGACCGTCGTCGGAGCCGGGTACGCCGTCGACGGCATCTCCGACCCGCTCGTCGGTGTCGCGGCGTTCAACGGCACCGGCGGCGAGACGGCCCGGTTCGGCTCCTTCGCCCTCGGCGAGCCGGTGCTGGTGGCTCCCGCCGTCGACGTCACGCCCGCCTCGGCGGCCACCGGGCAGACGACGACCGTGACGGTCGCGGTCACCGGCCCCGGGGCCACGCCCACGGGCGAGGTGACCCTGCGCGACGGGTCCGATGTCGTCGGCACCGCGGCCCTGGCCGACGGGGCCACGACCTTCACCGTCGGCCCGTACGCCGCCGCCGGGGAGCGCACCCTGACGGCGTCGTACGCCGGGGACACCGCGTTCGCCGCCGCCTCCGGCACCGGCGCCCTGACCGTCACCGCGGCCCCCGTCGCCTCGACCACCACGGTCGTCGCCGACCCCGGCTCGATCGAGACCGGTCGCACCTCGACGGTCCGCGTGACGGTGGCGGCCGCGGGCAGCACGCCCACCGGTGAGGTCACCCTGCGCGACGGCGACCAGGTCGTCGGCTCGAGCTCGCTGTCCGGCGGGGTGGCGACCTTCCAGGTCGGCCCGTACGCCACCGTGGGCACGCGCACGCTGACCGCGACGTACGCCGGCAGCGGCGCGGTCACCGGCAGCACGGGCACCGGCTCGCTCGTCGTGACCCCGGCCCCGGTCGCCTCGACCACGACGGTCGCGGCCTCGCCGGGCTCGGTCCGGACGGGCCAGGCCTCGACGGTCACGGTCACCGTGTCCGCCCAGGGCACGACGCCCGCTGGTGAGGTCACGCTGCGCGACGGCGACCAGCTCGTCGGCACGGCCCCGCTGACCGCGGGCACCGCCACCTTCCAGGTCGGCCCGTACGCCGCCGCCGGCACCCGCACCCTCACCGCGACCTACGCGGGCAGCGGCTCGGTGACCGGCAGCACCGGCAGCGGCACCCTGACCGTGACCCCGGCGCCGCTGGCCTCGACCACCACGGTGACGGTGGACCCCGGTTCGGTCACCGTCGGCCAGGGCGCGACCCTCGCGATCACCGTCGCCGCCCCGGGGACCACGCCCGGCGGCCGCGTCACCGTGCGCGAGGGCGAGCGCGAGCTCGGCACCGTCGACCTGGTCGACGGGGCCGCGACCCTCGAGGTCGGCGTGTCGACGGCCGAGGGCACGCGCACCTTCACCGCGACCTACCTCGGCAGTGCCACGGTCGACGGGAGCAGCGGCACCGTCGTCCTGACCGTCACGCCCGCGCCGGTCGCACCGGTCGCCTCGACCGTCGCGGTGGCCGGGCCGGCCAGCGTCGAGACGGGCCGGACGGCCTCGATGAGGGTCACCGTCACCGCCGACGGCGCGACGCCCTCGGGCCGGGTCGACCTCACCGACGGCGTCACCACCTGGGCCGGTGACCTCGTCGACGGCACGGCCGTCGTCCCGGTCGGCCCCTGGGCCACGGCCGGCACGCGCACCCTCACCGCGTCGTACGCCGGGGACGCCCGCGTCCTGGCGGGCACGGGCAGCACCACGCTCGCCGTCCGCGCGGTCGTCGTCCCGCCCGCGCCGAAGCCGGCCGTCCGGGTCGTCGGCGGCAAGGTCGACGCCGCTGCCAAGCGCCGCACGGGCACGGTCCGGATGGCCTGCACCCCGGCCGGCGCGGTGTGCCGCGGCACGGTCGTCCTGCGGGCAGGCGGCACGGTGCTCGGCCGTGGCACCTTCGCCGTCGCCGGTGGTCGGACCGTCGCGGTCCGCGTGACCCTCAACGGCCGGGCCCGGCGGGCCCTGGCCGCCCAGCCGCGGACCCGGGCCCGGCTGACCGTCGTCATGGCCGGCCGCGGTTCGGTCGCCCGGGTCACCCTGGTGCGCTGAGACCCGGCGGCCTCGGCCGCACCCGCGCACCTGCGCACCCGCCACCGGCCGCCCACGATCGGGGGCGGCCGGTGGTGGTCAGGCGCCGGCGACGGCGGGGGAGGGAGTGAACCGGTCCCACACGCGGTGGGCGCCGAGCAGCCCCTGGACCGCGGTGAAGACCTCGGCCGGGTCGTCCCCGGTGACGACCCCAGCGGCGCCGACGTCGACGCCCGAGGCGACCACGGCGTCGGTGCCGGCACCCCAGGCCCCGATCGCCTTGCCGTGCCGGAAGGCCTCCTGCACCAGCAGCGCCACCCGGGGGTCCAGGCCCGGTGCGCCGGTGCCACCGGCCTTGGCCTCGCGCGCGACGAGGGCGTCGGGCGCGGGTGCGGGGCTGCCGGCCAGCAGCACGGCGTCGAGCTCGACCGAGCGTCCGGCGGCGAAGGTGCGCTGGACCGGCTGCCCGTCGACCTCGCCCCCGCGGGCCGCGACGACGACGGGGACCATCCCCGCGGCATCGACGGTGCGTCGCAGGGACCGCAGGCCCTCGAGGCTCGCGGGGTCGTCGACGTCGACGACGATCCCGACCATGCGGCCGTCGGCGGGCCAGGTGCCGCCGACCTGCGACAGGGCGGGGCTGGGCACGGCGTCGACCAGCTCCACGGTCGGCCCCGGCGCCGGCAGGCCGAGCCCGGTCGCCACCTCCTGGCACAGGACCGGGTCGATGTTGGCCAGCGCGCGCAGCTGGCGCTCCTTGACCGCCTGCTCCCACACCTTGCTCAGCTCGAAGGTGTAGGCCGCCACGATGTGCTCGCGCTCGACCGGGGTCATGCTCAGCCAGAACAGGCGCGCCTGGCTGAAGTGGTCGTCGTACGACGCCGGGTTGGCGCGCACCTTCGTCGCCGCGGTGACCGTGACCGGCGCGTCGACGAACGCCCCCTGGTCGGCGCCGGCGAAGAACGGGCACCCGCCGTCGAGCGTGTTGGGCTTGTAGGGCGCGACGCCGCCGTGCACCGCCTGCTGGCCGTAGCCGTCGCGGAGCATGTCGTTGACCGGGGCGTGCGGGCGGTTGATGGGCAGCTGGTTCCAGTTGGGCCCGCCGAGGCGCGTGATCTGGGTGTCGGTGTAGGAGAAGTGACGGGCCGCCAGCAACGGGTCGTCGGTGACGTCGATGCCGGGCACGAGGTGGGCGGTGTGGAAGGCGACCTGCTCGGTCTCGGCGAAGTAGTTGGTGACGTTGCGGTCCAGGGTCATCCGGCCGACGGGCTGCACCGGCGCCAGCTCCTCCGGCACCAGCTTGGTGGGGTCCAGCAGGTCGATGCCCTCGAAGACCTGCTCGGCGTTGTCCTCGAAGACCTGGATGCCGAGCTCCCACTCGGGGAACGCGCCGGCCTCGATCGCGTCGGCGAGGTCGCGTCGGTGGAAGTCGGGGTCGATCCCGTTCAGCAGCTGCGCCTCCTCCCACACCAGCGAGTGCACTCCCAGCACGGGCTTCCAGTGGAACTTGACCAGCGACGTGCCACCGTCGGCGTCGATGAGGCGCCACGTGTGGACGCCGAAGCCCTCCATCATCCGGTAGGAGCGCGCGATGCCGCGGTCGCTCATGTTCCACATGGTGTGGTGCTGGGCCTCGGTGTGCAGCGACACGAAGTCCCAGAACGTGTCGTGGGCGCTCTGGGCCTGCGGGATCTCGCGGTCGGGGTGGGGCTTGCCGGCGTGGATGACGTCGGGGAACTTGATGCCGTCCTGGATGAAGAAGACCGGGATGTTGTTGCCCACGAGGTCCCAGTTGCCCTCGTCGGTGTAGAACTTCACCGCGAAGCCGCGGGTGTCGCGCACGGTGTCGGCCGAGCCCCGCGAGCCCAGCACGGTGGAGAAGCGCACGAAGACCGGCGTCTCCTGGCCCTCGGCGAACACCCCGGCCCGGCAGACCGAGGACGCGGTCCCGTAGGACACGAAGCGGCCGTGGGCCGCGGCACCGCGCGCGTGCACGACCCGCTCCGGGATCCGCTCGTGGTCGAAGTGGCTGACCTTCTCCCGCAGGTGGTGGTCGGCGAGCAGCGTCGGTCCGCGGGGCCCGGCCTTCAGCGAGTGGTCGGTGTCGGCCAGCCGGACGCCGCCCGCGGTCGTCAGGTGCGCGCCGCGCTGGGCGAAGTCCGTCGGCTCCGCGGCCAGTGGCTCCCCGGTCGGGGTCAGCGGCGTGGGGGTGCCCTGGTCGGGCTTGGGCGGCAGCGGCTCGCGCGGCTCGGTCGGCTCCTCCAGCGGCGTGGGCTCCGGCCCGGGGACGCCCGGCGGTTGCGGGTCGAGGAGCTCCTGCGCCTTGTCGACGGTGCGGTCCACGACGTCCTCGACGGAGTCCTTGATGCTCCGGGCGACGTCGGTGGGCTTGGGTGGGGTCACGTGCTTCTCCCTGGTCGGGGAACGGATGGCCACTCTTCCGGTGCCCACGCCCCTGTGCGTCGCCCTCATCACTACGGGCGAGGCGCGGGCTAGGCTCCGGTCATGACCGCACCGTCGACCGCCGGTCGCGCTCCGGCGCGGTGGCGCGGCGCCGCTGCGACCCGGTCGACGAGATGACGCCGGTCTCCTTCTCGACGGTCGGGCTGCCCGACGACCGCCGCGTCGAGCTGTGGGAGACGCACAACGCCGACGCCCTCATCGGCCTGCGCTGCCGCACCCTCGACGGCAGCGCGCTGGAGGCGACCGAGCTCAACGTGCAGCTGCGGCAGGTCCACCTGGCCCGCGTCACGGGCACCTCCCACGCCGTCGAGCGCGACCGGGCGATGGCCCTGCGCCGCCCGACCGAGTCGGTGGCGCTGTTCTTCAGCCTGGCCGGCGAGGCGTTCTTCTACCACGACGACGGCGTCCGGGTGCTCCAGCCGGGCCAGCTGCTCGTCTGCGACGCCGACCGGCCGTTCATGCGCGGCTTCTCGCGCGGCCTGGAGGAGCTGGTGCTCAAGGTCCCGCGCGAGGTGTACGCCGCCCGCACCGGCACGCAGGTCCCCGACCGGCCCCAGGTGGTCGACTTCTCCGCGCGCGCCAACACCCACGCGCACACGCTGGCCCGCGAGGTCGACCGCGCAGTCCGGGCCGAGGCACCGGTGCCGGTGGACGAGGAGACGGTGCTCGAGCTGGTCGCCGCCCTGGCCGGCCCGGCCGGGCGCGCCGACCTGGCGGCCGCCCACCGCAGCGCCGCCCAGGCCTACGTCGACCGCCACCTCGCCGACCCGCGCCTCTCCGCCGCCCAGGTCGCCGCGGCCGTCGGGCTGAGCACCCGCCACCTCTCCCGGGTCCTCGCCGAGGGCGGCACGACGTTCCCGCAGCACGTGCTGGCCCGTCGGCTCGAGGCCGCCCACGCGCTGCTCCAGCAGCCCACCGCCGCCCGGCTCACGGTCGCCGAGGTCGCCCACCGCTGCGGCTTCGCCTCGGCCGCCCACTTCTCCGGCGCGTTCGCCGCCCGCTACGGCGAGCGCGCGAGCGACGTACGACGACGGGCGGCGGCGACCCGGTAGCCGACCGCAGGAGCCGGGCCGTGCTGCGTCGGTCGGCCATCGCTGCTCGTTCCGGCCGAGACCGCCGTCACACCGTCGACGCAGTCGCCCGCCCGATCGAGACTGGCGGCGAGCGCCGGCGCCGGGCCGGCGGAGGAGGGGGACCCGATGCCCGCGTTCGACGACGGCCAGCAGGAGACCGAGCTCCCGACGACGGCGACCATCGAGACCGACGTGCTCGTGGTCGGCTCCGGGCCGGCGGGCTCCGCGGCGGCGCTGCTCCTGTCGACCCTCGGGATCGACAACGTGATGATCACCAAGTACCGCTGGACCGCCAACACCCCGCGCGCCCACATCACCAACCAGCGAGCCATGGAGGTCTTCCGCGACCTGGGCATCGAGGAGCAGGTGCTGGCCGACGCGACGCCGCACGAGCTGGTCGGCGACACCGTGTTCTGCACCTCGATCGCCGGGGAGGAGATCGGGCGCATCCGCACCTGGGGCACCCGGCCCGACCGCGAGGGTGACTACCGGCTGGCCTCGCCGTGCCTGGTCGTCGACATCCCGCAGACCTACCTCGAGCCGATCCTGGTCCGCAACGCCACCGCCCGGGGCACCCAGGCGCGATTCTCCACCGAGTACCTCTCGCACGTCCAGGACGCCGACGGCGTCGACGTGCGGGTGCTCGACCGGCTGACCGGCCAGGAGCACACGATCCGCGCGAAGTACCTCATCGGCGCCGACGGGGCGCGCTCGAAGGTCGCGGCCGACATCGGGCTGCCCTACGAAGGCCGGATGGACATCGCCGGATCGATGAACATCACGTTCAAGGCCGACATCAGTGCCTGGTGCGAC
The DNA here is from genome assembly GCF_006346315.1 of Nocardioides litoris. GTDB lineage: Bacteria > Actinomycetota > Actinomycetes > Propionibacteriales > Nocardioidaceae > Nocardioides > Nocardioides litoris. The sequence continues at coordinate 45,392 of NZ_VDMR01000008.1, forward strand.
CACCGGCCCTCGGTCCTCTACTGGGTCGTGCAGCCGGGCTCCGACGTCGGCGGCATCGGCGCCGGCCTGGTGCGGATGATCCGGCCCTGGGACGAGTGGCTCATCGTGTGGGGCTACGACCTCGAGGACGAGCCGCCGGTGGTCGACGAGGCCGCCGCGACGCAGATCGTGCGCAACCTGCTCGGCATGCCCCACCTCGACGTCGAGATCACGGGCACCTCGCTGTGGGGCAACAACGAGATGTACGCGACCCACCTGCAGCAGGGCCGCGTCTTCTGCGCCGGCGACGCCGTGCACCGCCACCCGCCCAGCAACGGCCTGGGCTCCAACACCTCGGTCCAGGACTCCTACAACCTGGCCTGGAAGCTGGCCGCCGTGCTGCGGGGCCAGGCCGACCCGTCGCTGCTGGAGACCTACTCCGAGGAGCGCGCCCCGGTCGCCCGCCAGGTCGTCACGCGGGCCAACAAGTCCAGCCGCGAGTTCGTCGACCTCTTCGTCGCCCTCGGGGTCACGGAGGCCCGGACCGAGGCCGAGATGGTCGAGCGGATCGAGGAGCGCAAGGCCAGCACGCCGGAGGGCGCGGCCAAGCGCGCGGCGCTGGTGAAGGCGATGGAGCTGAAGAACTACGAGTTCAACGCCCACGGCGTCGAGCTCGGCCAGTTCTACGAGTCGGCCGCCGTCGTCCCCGACAGCACCGGCGCGGGCCGGCCGGAGCCCACCCGCGACCCCGAGCTGTACTACACGCCGTCCACCGTGCCGGGCTCCCACCTGCCCCACGCGTGGGTCGGCGACCACACGAAGCGGCTCGCGATGATGGACCTGGCGCCGTACGACCGGTTCACGGTCATCACCGGGATCACCGGCGAGGCGTGGGCCGCGGCCGCGGAGGAGGTGGGCGCCGAGCTCGGCGTGCCGGTCGAGACCGTCGTCATCGGCCCCGGGCGCGAGGTCACCGACCTCTACTACGACTGGGCCAAGCTGCGTGAGGTCGACGAGAGCGGGGCGCTGCTGGTCCGCCCCGACAAGCACGTCGCCTGGCGCGCCCCCACGCTGGCCGAGGACCCCCGGACCGCGCTGCGCGACGCGCTCACCCAGGTGCTGGGCCGCGCATGAGCCTGCGCTTCGTCCACGAGACCCTGCCGCAGCGCGTCCGCTTCGCGAGCGGCGCCGCGGCGGAGGCGCTGGCCGCCGAGGTGGCCGGGACGGGCGCGCAGCGGGTGATGGTCGTCGCCGCCGGGGCCGAGTCCGACCTGGCCGGCCGCATCACCGACGGGCTGCCGGTCGCGCTCCGCCACGACGAGGTCGTCATGCACGTCCCGGTCGCGGTGGCCGAGCGGGCCCGGGCCGCCGCCCGCGAGCACGACGTCGACCTCGTGGTCAGCGTCGGCGGCGGCTCGACGACCGGGCTGGCCAAGGCCGTCGCCCTCGAGACCGGCCTGCCCATCGTCGCCGTGCCCACGACGTACGCCGGCTCGGAGGCGACCGACGTGTGGGGGCTGACCGAGGGCTCGACGAAGACCACGGGCGTCGACGCACGGGTGCTCCCGCGCTGCGTGGTGTACGACGCCACGCTCACCCTCTCGCTGCCCGTCGACCTCAGCGTGGCCTCGGGCCTCAACGCCCTCGCGCACTGCGTGGACTCGATGTGGGCACCGCGCACCGACCCCGTCGACCAGGCGCTGGCCACCGAGGGGATCCGCGCCCTGGCCGCCGGGCTGCCGCGGGTCGTGGACGACCCCGGCGGGCTGGAGGGCCGCGAGCAGGTGCTCTACGGCGCCTACCTGTCGGCGATCGCCTTCGCCTCGGCGGGGTCCGGCCTGCACCACAAGACCTGCCACGTGCTGGGTGGTCGCTACGACCTCCCGCACGCGCCCACCCACGCCGTGGTGCTGCCGCACGTGCTCGCCCTCAACGCCCCCGGCGCCCCCGAGGCCGACGCCCGGATCGCCGCCGCCCTCGGCAGCGAGACCGGGCTCGCCGGGCTCTGGGACCTCGGGCGCCGCCTTGACGCACCCCGGGCGCTGCGCGACCTCGGCCTCGGGGAGGACCAGGTGCCCGACGCGGCGGCGGCCGTGCTGCCGGTCGTCCCCGAGGGCAACCCGGTCCCGGTCACCATGGACGACCTCACCCGCCTGCTGCACGACGCCTGGGAAGGAGCCGAGCCCCGATGAGCCCAGCCCCCGACGACCGACCCGAGGTCCCGCCCGAGCAGGCAGCGCGCGAGGAGGAGCTGGTCGACCGCGTCGTCGAGTCCTTCGCCGGCGCCGAGGACGAGCGGCTGCGCACGGTGCTGTCCTCGCTCGTGCGCCACCTGCACGGCTTCCTGCGCGAGGTCCGGCCGACCGAGGACGAGTGGAAGCAGGGCATCGACTTCCTCACCGCCGTCGGCCACACGACCGACGCGCAGCGCCAGGAGTTCATCCTGCTCTCCGACACCCTCGGCGCGTCGATGCAGACCGTCGCCATCAACAACGAGGCGTACGCCGACGCCACCGAGGCCACGGTCTTCGGCCCCTTCTTCGTCGAGGACGCCCCCGAGGTCGAGCTGGGAGGCGACGTCGCGGGCGGCGCGCCCGGTCAGCCCTGCTGGGTCGAGGGCACGGTGCGCGACACCGGGGGTCGGCCGGTCCCGGGTGCGCGGATCGAGGTCTGGGAGGCCGACGAGGACGGCTTCTACGACGTCCAGCACGGCGACGGGCGGACCGCCGGGCGCGGTTGGCTGGCGGCCGGCCCCGAGGGCGAGTTCCGCTTCTGGGCGGTCACGCCCACGCCGTACCCCATCCCGCACGACGGCCCGGTCGGCCGGATGCTCGCCGCGACGGGCCGCTCGCCGATGCGCGCCTCCCACCTGCACTTCATGGTCACCGCACCCGGGCTGCGCACGCTCGTCACCCACATCTTCGTGCGCGGCGACGAGCTGCTCGACCGCGACAGCGTCTTTGGCGTCAAGGAGTCACTGGTGAAGGACTTCGTCGCCCACAGCGCCGACGAGACCCCACCCGACGGCCGCGACCTCGACGACCGCGACTGGTCGAGCGTGCGCTTCGACGTCGTGCTCGCGCCGGGGGAGCCGACCTAGGGCAGGCGGGGCACCTCGCGGTCGCGGTGGGAGCCGTCGACGACGTACCACCAGGCCCAGGTCAGCGGGAACGGGACGCCGGCCACGAGCGCCGCCGGCCACGGCAGGCCGCGGGCGTGGGCGCCGACCGCGGTCAGCACGACCAGCGGCGCGGCCAGCAGGAGGAGCAGGTGTCCGACCGTCACGGATGAAGGGTCGCGGCGCGTGGCGCGGCGGTCCAGGGCGTCAGCCCGCGAGGGCGCCCTCCGACACCGCCCAGACCAGCAACGCCAGCAGGCACACCACGGCACCCGACGCGGTCCCGACCAGCAACCCCGCGCCGTACCGCCGCCGTTGGTCGGCCTGCGCCGCGGTCACCAGCACGAGGACCGCCGGCGGCACCACGGTCGCGAGCAGGAACAGGCGGCGGGAGCCGGTCTCGGCCGCGACCACGGCCACGACGGACGCGCCGACCCCGACCAGGGAGGCGACCCGCACCCCGTGCCGGAAGCCGTGGTCGCGCGAGGACCTCTCCGGTCGCTGCTCGTGGAGGGTGACCTGCTGCACGCGTCGGACGGTAGTCGGCTGGGCTGGCGACCGCGCGCTGTCGCGACCACCAGGCCGGGCATCCACCGGTGCCCCGGTCATCGACAGGTCTGGTTCACGTGCTCGAGCGCAGCACCGTGGCCATGGGTCGGCCCTTCGCGAGCTCGTCGACGAGCTTGTCGAGGTAGCGGACCTGCCGCATCAGCGGGTCCTCGACCTCCTGCACCTTCACCCCGCAGACCGACCCGGTGATGAGGCCGACGTCCGGGTTGAGGGTCGCGCCGGCGAAGAAGTCGGCGAACGTCGTCCCGTCGGCCAGGTGCCGGGCGAGCGCGGCGTCGTCGTACCCGGTGAGCCAACGGATGACCTCGTCGACCTCGGCCCGGGTGCGCCCCTTGCGCTCCGCCTTGGCGACGTAGTGCGGGTAGACCGAGGCGACGGGGGTGGCGGAGATCCGGTGCACGGACTCAGTCTGTCGCCCGGTCGCCCGCAGCGCCCAGGAAGACCCGCAGCGCGGAGACGAAGGCCTCGGGCTGCTCGGAGTGCACCCAGTGCCCGGCGCCCTTGATCGTCACCTGCGTGGTCCGCGGGAAGAGCCGACGCATGGCCGGCCCGTGCTCCTCGCGCACGTACGGCGACCGCTCGCCCGCCATCCACAGCACCGGGTGGTCGAAGGTCAGGTCACCGACGTCCTGGCCGGGCCAGCCGGCGATGCGGGGCAGCTCGCGGCGCAGGAGGGCGAGGTCGGCCTGCCAGCGCCAGCCGCCGCCCTCGGCGGAGGGCCTGGAACGCAGGTTCTGCAGGAGGAACCCGCGCACGCGGTCGTCGGGGATCGGGTCGGTGAGCAGCCGGTCGGCGTCGGCGCGCCGCTCGACGAGGCCGAGGTCGAGGCCGGCGAGGCTGTCGAGCAGGTGCACGAACTCGCCCTCGCCCTCGCTGGGGGCGGGGGAGATGTCGACGACCACGAGGCGACGCACGAGGTCGGGGTGGCGCAGCGCCAGCACCATGGCGACCTTGCCGCCCATGGAGTGGCCCACCAGGTGGGTCGGTCCGTCGGCGCACCAACCCGCGCGCAGCACCTCGGCCACGGCGTCGGCGACCTCGACGTAGTCCACCGACCCGGTCCAGGCCGAGCGGCCGTGGTTGGGCAGGTCGACCAGCAGCGACCGCAGCCCGGGCTCGAGGGCCTTGGCGACCTGGGTGAAGTTGCGTCCCTGCCCGAACAGGCCGTGCAGCAGGACCACCCGCTCACCGGTCGTCCCGACCTCGGTCGTGTGCAGCTCCACCGGGTTCACCCGGGCGACGCTAGCGGGCCGCTACGGTCGGCGCGTGAGCACACCGACCGGCAGCGCCCTCGTCGCCGGAGCCGGCCCCGGGGTCAGCGGCTCCCTCGCTCGCCTGCTCGCCGCCGACGGCCACCCCGTCGGCCTGCTCGGGGTCGACCACGAGCAGGTCGAGGCGCTCGCCACCGAGCTGCGCGGCACCGGCGCGGCCGTCGCGACGGCGTACGCCGACCTCACCGACGTCGACGCCGCGACCACCGCCGTGCGCCACCTCGCCGACGAGCTCGGCGGTCCGGTCGACGTGCTGCACTTCAACCCCAGCGCGTTCCGCGAGGAGGACCCGCTCGAGCTCACCGTGCCCGAGCTGCTGAAGGACGTCGCCCTCGGGGTCGGCGCGCTGCTGACCGTGGTCCAGGCCGCCCGCCCCCACCTGCGTGCCGGCAGCCGGGTGACGGTGACCGGCAGCATGGCCGCCGACGAGCCGTGGCACCGCGCCGCCTCGCTGGGCGTCCAGAAGGCCGGTGTCCGCAACCTCGTGCACAGCCTCGACGCCACGCTGCGCGACGACGGCATCCGCGCGGTCTCGGTGACGGTCCGCGGCACCCTGGCCCCGGAGGGCGCCTTCACGCCCGACCGCGTCGCCGCCGCCCTGCACGCGGCCCTGCGTCGCGACGAGGCCGACTGGACGACCGAGGTCCCGTACGCCGGCTGAGCCACCGGCGTTTCCCGCCGCGGCACCCGCGGAACGCTGTCCGCGTGTCGATGCACTCCGACCCCACCGTCGCCGGCCGTCTGGGCTTCCCACCGCCCCCGCCGCCGTACGGCGCCCCGCCCGGCTCGACCGGCTCGCCCGGCTCGACCGGCCTGGGCGTCGCGGGCACCCTCGGGCGCACCGTCCCGGTCATGCTCCCGATGGCGGCCCTCCCGTGGTTGGCGTTCCGCGTCGACGTCGTCGTGGGTGTGGTGGTCTGCCTCCTCGGCGCCGTGCTGTACGCCGGGGCGGCGTGGGCGTTGCTGCGGGTGCTCGGCGTCGACCGTGCCGGTCTCGTCGGCCCGATCGCGACGGTGCTCGCCGGCGTGGCGCAGCTGTCCTGGGCGGTCACGTCCCTGTTCCTCGTGCTCGGGCTCGACGCAGGACGCACTGACGAGGCCGCGGTCGGGGCAAACGCTCTGGGCCTGCTGGCCGCGACGGCCCTGGGCGCCACCATCGCCGTCCTGCTCCTGCACGTCGGTCGAGGTGTGCCGTGGCCACTCCCGGTCGCGCTGCTCGTGCTGGTGCTGGCCGTCCCGATCGGGTCGGGCGTCCTGGCCGCCGTCGTCGACGAGCGCGCCGACGACCGGGCCCTGCGAGCGGACCTCGAGGCGTCGGGCCAGCCGTACCTGCTGCCCGACCTCGACGGGCTCGAGCCGACCTACGTCAGCTCTGACCGGGCGCTGCAGGCGACCGCCGGCCTGCAGCCGCAGATCCAGATCTCCTACGCCCGCACCGGGGTCGAGGGCTACGAGCCGCCCGCTGCCTACGTGACGATCCGCGACCTGCCCGCGGGCTCGTTGTGCGAGGAGCTGACCGTGCTGCCCGACGAGCCCTGCACCGAGAGCGACGGCGTGGCCGCCCTCGACGACGGCTTCCGCCCGCAGGTCGCGGTCGACCACGGCGACGCGATGCTGGTCGTCGAGCCCGGGTTCGGCGACGACGAGCTCACCCTCGCCGAGCTGCAGGAGCTGGCCCCGGCGCTGCGCAACGCGCCCGAGGTCGACGTCGAGACGCTGCTCGACGTCGACTGACGCGCACGCCTCAGGCGGGCTCGGTGGCCAGCGCGCGGCCCACGGCGAGGGCCTGCTCGGTCGCGCCGCCGTACAGCATCTCGAAGCGCTTGGCGGTGGTGAAGTAGCGGTGCGCCTCGCCGTCGAGGTCGATGCCGACGCCGCCGTGCACGTGCACGGCGGTGTGGGCGAGCCGGTGGCCCGCGTCGGCGGCCCACAGCTTGGCCGTGGCCACCTCGACCTCGGCGGGCAGGCCCTCGGCCAGGCGCCACACGGCCTGCCACAGCGTCAGCTGCTGGGCCAGGACGTCGATGAACCCGTCGGCCAACCGCTGCCGCACGGCCTGGAAGGTGCCGATCGGTCGCCCGAACTGCTCCCGCTCCGAGGCGTACGACGCCGTGAGCCGCAGCGCGCCCTCGGTGACCCCGAGCTGCTCGGCGGCCGCGGCCACCACGAGCAGCTGGGCCAGCCGGCCCGCGGCCTCGGGTCCGCCGAGGCGCGCCGCCGGCGCCGCCTCGAGGTCGAGGCGGACCACCCGGTCGCGGTCGCTGCTGTGGCCCTCGGTGCGGGTGACCCCGTCGGCGGACCCGTCGAGCAGGAACACGGCGGGGGACCCGTCGTCGTCGGTGGCGGTGACCAGGTGGGCCCCCGCGACGGCGCCGGCGCGCACCAGCACCTTGGCCCCGGTCAGCCGCCCGTCGCGGGCGACGACCGCCGGCCGGGCGGGCAGGTGGGAGCGCTCCTCCGCGACGGCCGCGGAGACCACGGTGCGGCCGTCGAGCCAGCGCGAGCGCTGCTCGTCGGAGCCCAGCTCGGCCAGCAGCAGCGTGGCCGGGCCGTGGACGGCCAGCGGGACGGGCGCGAGCACCCGGCCGACCTCGACGAGCACCCGGGTCAGCTCGACCAGGCCGAGCCCGGCGCCGCCGTGGGCCTCCGGGAGGTGGAGCGAGAGCAGCCCGCTGTCGGCGAGCTCGCCCCACAGCTCGGCGTCGTGGCGGGAGCCGGTGGCCTCGACGGCCTTCTGGCGCTCCAGCGTGCAGCGGTCGCGGAGGATCTCCGCAGCCAGCGCCGCGGCCTCGTCCTGCTCGGCGGTGAAGGTGAAGTCCATCGTGGTGGTCCTCAGGCTCGCTTCTCGAGGGGCAGGCCGAGGCCCACGTAGCCGATGATGTCGCGCTGGATCTCGTTGGTGCCGCCGCCGAAGGTCATCACCAACGAGGAGCGGAACATCCGCTCCAGTCGCCCGGCCAGCGCCGCGCCGGAGGAGTCGGCGGTGAGCGTCGACATCGGGCCCACCACCTCCTGGAGCGTGCGGTAGACCTCGGTGTTGAGCTCCGAGCCGTAGATCTTGATGGCCGAGGCCTCGGCGGGGGAGAGGTCGACGCCCGCGTCGGCGTCGGCGGCCAGCTTCCAGTTGAGCAGGCTCAGCGCCTCGACCCGGGCGTGGGCCCGGCCGAGCGCGACCTGCACCCACTCGGTGTCGATGACCCGCTGGCCGTCGGGGTTCTTGGTCTGCTGGGCCCACTCGCGCACGAGCTGAAGGGAGTGGACGGTCGGCGCGGCGGAGGTGAGCGAGACCCGCTCGTGGTTGAGCTGGTTGGTCATCAGCGGCCAGCCGCCGTCGACCTCGCCGACCACGTTGGCCGCCGGCACCCGCACGTCGGAGTAGTAGGTGGCGCTCGTGCCGACACCGGCCACCGTGTGCACCGGGGTCCAGGACACGCCGGGGGCGTCGGCCGGCACCAGGATCATCGACAGGCCCCGGTGCTTGCGCTGCTCGGGCTCGTGACCGGTGCGGCAGGCCAGCCAGATCCAGTCGGCGTACTGGATGAGGGAGGTCCACATCTTCTGGCCGTTGATGACCCACTCGTCGCCCTCGAGGACCGCCCTGGTCTGCAGCGAGGCCAGGTCAGTGCCCGAGCCGGGCTCGGAGTAGCCGATCGAGAAGTGCAGGTCGCCGGCCAGGATCTTGGGCAGGAAGTAGTCCTTCTGCTCCTGGGTCCCGTAGCGCATGATCGTCGGGCCGACGGTGTTGAGCGTCAGGTAGGGGATCGGGACGCCGGCCACCGCGGCCGCGTCGGTGAAGATCAGCTGCTCGACCATCGAGCGCGCCTGCCCGCCGTACTCGGTGGGCCAGCCGATGCCCAGCCACCCGTCGCGGCCGACCTGGCGGATGACGTCCTTGTAGACCCCCGCCTCCCCGAACTCACCGGTCGCCGAGGACAGCCCGGCGCGGACCTCGGGGGTGACCAGGCGACCGAAGTAGTCGGCCAGCTCGGCCCGCAGGGCGTGGTGCTCGGGGGAGAGGGCGAGGTGCATGGCGCCAGACTAGAACGTGTTCTCGTTTTGGGCTAGCCTCGCCCCATGAGCAGCGTGCGCACCCTCGACCAGGGCACCGCGCCGGAGCGCTACGCGCGCGGCTGGCACTGCCTCGGCCTCGCCGAGTCCTTCCGCGACGGCAAGCCCCACCGCGTCCCGGGCTTCGGCGGCCAGATGGTCGTGTGGGCCGACACCCGGGGCGAGCTGCAGGTGCTCGACGGCTACTGCCGCCACATGGGCGGCGACCTGACCCAGGGCACGGTCAAGGGCGACGAGATCGCCTGCCCCTTCCACGACTGGCGCTGGGGCGGCGACGGCCGCTGCAATCAGATCCCCTACGCCCGCCGGGTGCCGCTGCGCGCCCGCACCCAGCGCTACGAGACCGCGGTCGTCAACGACCAGCTGCTCGTGTGGCACGACTCCGAGGGCTCGCCCGCCGACCGCTCGGTCCTGCCGCCCCAGCTGCCCGGCCTGGCCGAGGGCGAGTACACGAGCTGGGTCTGGCACTCCGAGCACATCGAGGGCTCCCACTGCCGCGAGCTCATCGACAACGTCGTCGACATGGCGCACTTCTACTACGTGCACTTCGCGTTCCCGACGAGCTTCCGCAACGTCTTCGAGGGCCACGTCGCCACCCAGTTCATGGAGTCCAAGGGCCGACCCGACAAGACCGAGGGGTACGGCGACGCCGAGCTGTTCCTGAAGTCCGAGGCGACCTACTTCGGGCCGTCGTACATGGTCAACTGGCTCGACACCGACTACAAGGGCTTCACCACCGAGGTCGTCCTCATCAACTGCCACGTCCCGACCGGGCCGGACTCGTTCCTGCTGCAGTACGGCATCACGGTCAAGAAGCCCGAGGGCATGGACGACGCGACCGCCGACTTCATCGCCGGCAAGTACGCCGAGATGTTCGGCTCCGGCTTCCTGCAGGACGTGCACATCTGGAAGAACAAGGTGCCGGTGCAGAACCCGCTCCTGTGCGAGGAGGACGGCCCCGTCTACCAGCTGCGCCGCTGGTACGAGCAGTTCTACGTCGACGTCGCCGACGTGCAGCCGGAGATGGTCGACCGGTTCGAGTTCGAGGTCGACACGACCAAGGCCAACGAGTTCTGGCAGGACGAGGTCGCCGAGAACCTCCGGGTCAAGGCCCAGGAGGAGGCACAGCAGGACGCCGCCGCCGAGGCCGCCGACGAGGCCGCCGACGAGGGCGCCGACAGCGCGCTGATGTCGGGCACCTGATGGCCTCGTTCGTCCCGACCAGCCCGGACACCCTCGAGGACCAGCGGCTCTACACCACGGCCCGGCTGGTGCAGGTCGCGTGCCTCGACTGCCTGGCCCGCGTGGGCGTGAAGAAGAACAGCGACCACCACACCTCGGTGCAGTGGAGCGCCGAGGCGCGGGCCCAGTGCCCGGAGATGGCGCGCCGCGACGGCTCCGACGGCCGGGCCGTCCACCCCGCCTGCCCGCGGCTGGCCACGAGCATCGAGTCCGCGGCCCGGGAGGGCCGCATCCCCATCGGCGCCGAGGACGGATACTGAGCGCCGTGACGCAGTCCCACGAGCTCGAGGTCGTCGACGTCGTCGAGGAGACGGCTGACGCCCACTCGATCACCTTCCGGGTGCCCGCGGGCGCCGAGGCGGAGTTCTCCTACAAGCCCGGCCAGTTCCTCACCGTGGCCGTGCCGAGCGACCGCGACGGCCTGGCCGCCCGCTGCTACTCCCTGTGCAGCAGCCCGACCGACGAGTCCGGCACGCTCACCATCACGGTCAAGCGCACCGCCGACGGCTACGCCTCCAACTGGATGTGCGACCAGGTCCGGCCCGGGTCGCGCGTGCGGGTCCTGCCGCCCTCGGGCATCTTCACCCCGGCCTCCCTCGACGCCGACCTGCTGCTCCTGGCCGGCGGCAGCGGCGTCACGCCGGTCATGTCCATCCTCCGCACCGCGCTCGCCCGCGGCACCGGGCGCGTGGTCGTGCTCTACGCCAACCGCGACGAGCGGTCGGTCATCTTCGCCGCCGAGCTCGCCCGGCTCGCCGCGGAGCACCCCGAGCGCCTGCAGGTCGTGCACTGGCTGGAGTCGGTGCAGGGGCTGCCCACCCAGGAGCAGCTGCGGGCCTTCGCGGCCGACCGGGCGTCGTACGACGCGTTCGTGTGCGGGCCGGCGCCCTTCATGAAGCTCGCGGTCGCGGCGCTCAAGGATCTCGGCTTCCCGCGCGAGCGGCGGCACCAGGAGAAGTTCGTCTCGCTCGGCGGCAACCCGTTCGGCGACGTCCCCGGCCTGACGTCGCCCGGCGAGCAGGTCGACGACCAGGTCGAGGTCGCCGACGACGAGCCCGTCGTCGCCGGGCCGGTGCGGCTCGAGGTCGAGCTCGACGGGAAGACGCACGCCTTCGACGACTGGGACCCGCGCACCCGGATGCTCGACTTCCTCGAGGCCAAGGGCGTCAAGGCGCCCTGGTCCTGCCGCGCCGGCGAGTGCTCCGCCTGCGCGATCCGGCTCGTCGAGGGCGAGGTCAGGATGGCCCACAACGACGTGCTCGACGACGAGGACCTCGCCGACGGCATCCGGCTGGGCTGCCAGTCGACCCCGGTCACCGACGTCGTGCGGGGCAGCTACTCCTGAGTCGAGGGGTCGTCCGGCCCGCCGCGACTCACCAGCCGCGCTCGCGCCACTCCGGCACGTGCGGCCGCTCGGCGCCCAGGGTCGAGTCGCCGCCGTGGCCGGGGTAGAACCAGGTGGTGTCCGGCAGGCGCTCGAACACCTTGGTCTCGACCTCGTCGAGGAGCTGGCGGAACAGCGCCTCCTTGTCGTCGCCGAAGGTGCCGCCGACGCCGCCCGGGAACAGGCAGTCGCCGGTGAACAGGTGCGGGTGGCCGTCGGGGTCGTCGTACAGCAGCACGATGGAGCCGGGCGTGTGGCCGGCGACCGGGATGACCTCGAGCGAGGTGGAGCCGACGGCGATCGTGTCGCCGGCGGTGACCCGGCGGGTCACCTCGACCCCCGTCTGCTCGGTGATGGCGTCGGCGTCGGGCTCGCCCGCGACCACGGCGGCCTGGGTGGCGCCGACGACCTCGGCCAGCGCTCGGTGGTGGTCCCAGTGCTGGTGGGTGGTCACGACCGTCTTGAGGCCGCGGGCCACCATCGGGAGCAGCGTCGCGGGCTCGGCGGCGGCGTCGACGAGCACCTGGTCGCCGGTCTCCCGGCAGCGCAGCAGGTAGCAGTTGTTGTGCATCTGCGGGTCGACCGCCACCTTGGTGATGGTCAGGTGCGTCAGCTCCCGCACGTCGGGCTCGCCGCCGACCGCCACGTCCCCGGTGTACCCGCCGTCGTCCCCGCCCGTGCCCGCCGCTGTGGTCACCACGCCTCGATCCCCGGCAGCTCGCCGTCGCTCGTCAGTCCCTCGCCCGTGCCGCGGCCCGAGAGCCACCACCCGAGGGAGGCGGCCGTCCCGGTGACGGTGGGCGCTCCCGGCCCACCCTGCCAGGTCGTCCCGGCCGGGTCGTCGGTCGCCCGCAGCGTGGCCCGCACCCGCGGGGCGAGCCGGTGCACCAGGTCGAGGGCGAAGGGGAGCGGCCAGTCCGCGGCGGCGTAGCCGGCGTCGAGGTCGGCGTGGTGCACCTCGACCTCGCCCAGTCGCATCCGGGCGACCTCGCCCACCGCGAAGGTGCGGTCGCTGCCCGGCGTGCGCTCGGCCGTCCGGGCCTCCACCGCCGCCCGGTCGCGCACCGGGAGGCCGGCCACGACGGCGAAGGACGCCTCGAGCGCGGCGCCGCCGGCCCGCAGCCGGACCGCCGCGGCGGGTCCGCCCTCGCCGGCCAGCGCCGCGACGTCGCCGTCGCGTGCCTCCTGGCTGGGGTACATCGGCACCGCCTCGCCCGCGGCCGCCCCGGCGACGACGGCGGCCAGCGCCTCGGCGTTGAGCGCGAGGTGCGCGACGACGTGGGCGCGCGACCACCCGGGCAGCAGCGACGGTCCCGCCCAGGCGGCGTCGTCGAGGCCGTCGACGGTGGTGAGGAGCCGCCCGGTGGCGGTCTCGAGGGCGCCGGTGAGGTCCACGTCACCATCCTGGACCGCCCGCGGGGGTGGCCCAACCCCTCGGGGTGGCCGTCGAGACCAGGGTTGTCGGTGGCGGCACCTACCCTGGCCAGGTGGCCGACCAGCTCATCATCCGCGGCGCTCGCGAGCACAACCTCAAGGACGTCTCGCTCGACCTGCCCCGCGACGCGCTCATCGTCTTCACCGGCCTGTCCGGGTCCGGCAAGTCGTCGCTGGCGTTCGACACGATCTTCGCCGAGGGCCAGCGCCGCTACGTCGAGTCGCTCTCGGCCTACGCCCGCCAGTTCCTGGGCCAGATGGACAAGCCCGACGTCGACTTCATCGAGGGCCTGAGCCCCGCGGTCTCGATCGACCAGAAGTCCACGTCCAAGAACCCGCGCTCGACCGTCGGCACCATCACCGAGGTCTACGACTACCTCCGCCTGCTCTTCGCCCGCGCCGGCCGCCCGCACTGCCCGACCTGCGGCGCCCCGATCGAGCGCCAGACGCCGCAGCAGATCGTCGACCGCATCCTCTCCCTCGAGGAGGGCGCCCGCTTCCAGGTCCTCGCGCCGGTCATCCGCGGCCGCAAGGGGGAGTACGTCGAGCTCTTCCGCCAGCTCCAGACCCAGGGCTTCTCCCGGGCCCGGGTCGACGGCGAGACCCACACGCTCGACGACCTCGCGCAGAAGCAGCCCGCCCTCGACAAGCAGCGCAAGCACACCATCGAGGTCGTCGTCGACCGGCTCGCGGTCAAGGAGTCCTCCAAGCGCCGGCTGACCGACTCGGTCGAGACCGCGCTCAACCTCGCCGGCGGCCTGGTCGTCTTCGACTTCGTCGACCGCGAGGCCCGCGACGCCGAGCGCGAGCTGAAGTTCAGCGAGAAGATGTCGTGCCCCAACGACCACCCGATCGACACCGACGACCTCGAGCCGCGCTCGTTCTCCTTCAACTCCCCGTTCGGTGCCTGCCCGGCCTGCACCGGCCTCGGCACCAAGATGGAGGTCGACCCCGAGCTGGTCATCCCCGACCCGTCGGCCACCCTGGCCGAGGGAGCGGTGCAGCCGTGGGACAACGTCAGCGTGGGGGAGTACTTCCAGAAGCTCCTCGGCGCCCTGGGCCAGACCATCGGCTTCGACCTCGACACGCCGTGGGAGGACCTCACCGCCGCGGCCCGCACCTCGATCCTCGACGGCCACGCCAGCAAGATCCACGTCGTCACCCGCAACCGCTACGGCCGCGAGCGCTCCTACGACACCAAGTTCGAGGGCGTCCGCCCCTACATCGAGCGCCGCCACCGCGAGGCCGACTCCGACACGAGCCGCGAGCGCTTCGAGGGCTACATGCGCGAGGTGCCCTGCCCCACCTGCAAGGGCAGCCGGCTCAAGCCCGTCTCGATGGCCGTGCTGCTCGGCGGACGCAACATCGCCGAGATCTGCGCGCTGCCGATCAACGAGACCGCGGCCTTCCTCGACGGCCTCGAGCTGAGCGCCCGCGAGCGCCAGATCGGCGAGCGGGTGCTCAAGGAGATCCAGGAGCGGCTGCGCTTCCTCCTCGACGTCGGCCTCGACTACCTCTCCCTCGACCGTCCCTCGGGGTCCCTCTCGGGCGGCGAGGCGCAGCGCATCCGGCTGGCCACCCAGATCGGCGCCGGCCTGGTCGGCGTCCTCTACGTCCTCGACGAGCCGTCCATCGGGCTGCACCAGCGCGACAACCAGCGCCTCATCGAGACGCTGGTCCGCCTCAAGGACCTCGGCAACACCCTCATCGTGGTCGAGCACGACGAGGACACGATCAAGGTCGCCGACTGGGTCGTCGACATCGGGCCGGGCGCCGGCGAGCACGGCGGCCAGGTCGTCCACTCCGGTCCGGTCGACGCCCTGCTGGCCCACCGCGACTCGATGACCGGCCAGTACCTCTCGGGTCGCCGCGAGATCCCCGTGCCCGAGGTGCGCCGTCCGCGCACCGTCGGCCGCGAGCTGCGGGTCCACGGGGCCAAGGAGCACAACCTCACCAACGTCGACGTCTCGTTCCCGCTCGGGCTGTTCGTCGCCGTCACCGGAGTCTCCGGGTCCGGCAAGTCGACGCTGGTCAACGACATCCTCTACACCTCGCTGGCCAAGCAGATCTACCACGCCCGCGCCGTCCCCGGCCGGCACCAGAAGATCACCGGCCTCGAGCACGTCGACAAGGTCATCCACGTCGACCAGTCGCCGATCGGGCGCACCCCGCGCTCCAACCCGGCCACCTACACCGGCGTCTTCGACCACATCCGCAAGCTCTTCGCCTCCACGCCGGAGGCCAAGATGCGCGGCTACCTCCAGGGCCGGTTCTCGTTCAACGTCAAGGGCGGCCGCTGCGAGGCGTGCGCCGGCGACGGCACGATCAAGATCGAGATGAACTTCCTGCCCGACGTCTACGTCCCGTGCGAGGTCTGCCACGGCGCCCGCTACAACCGCGAGACGCTCGAGGTGCACTACAAGGGCAAGACCATCGCCGAGGTCCTCGACATGCCGATCGAGGAGGCCGTGGAGTTCTTCGCCGCCGTCCCCGCGATCGCGCGGCACATGAAGACGCTCGTCGAGGTAGGCCTCGGCTACGTCCGCCTCGGCCAGCCCGCGACCACGCTGTCCGGCGGCGAGGCGCAGCGCGTCAAGCTCTCCGCCGAGCTGCAGAAGCGCTCGACCGGTCGCACGGTCTACGTCCTGGACGAGCCCACCACCGGCCTGCACTTCGAGGACATCCGCAAGCTGCTCCTCGTCCTCGGGCGCCTCGTCGACGCCGGCAACACGGTGCTCGTCATCGAGCACAACCTCGACGTCATCAAGACCGCCGACTGGCTGGTCGACATGGGTCCCGAGGGCGGTTCGCGCGGAGGCGCCGTGGTCGCCGAGGGCACCCCCGAGCAGGTCGCCGACCACGCCGGGAGCTACACCGGGCAGTTCCTCAAGCCGCTGCTCGAGGGCAAGGAGGCCGTCCAGCCCAAGCGGCGCCGTCCCGCCTCCGACGCCCCCGTCGGCCGCCCGGCCCCCGCAGCCAAGGCGACCGCCAAGAAGCCGGCCAAGAAGGCCGCCGCCAAGAAGACCACCTCGCGTCGTCGTACGACGGCGAGGCCGGCGGGCTGACAGCCCGTCGACGGGCCGTTCTCACCGTTCTCTCACCCGGGCGTCCTACGGTCATCTCGTTCCACCTTCAACGACCTGCCCGTCCCGCCGACCCGACCCCTGTCCGACGCCGCCCGCAGGAGCCCGCATGAGCCCGTCCCGCCCCCTGTCCCTCTCCCGGCGCCGCGCGCTGGTCGGTGCCGGAGGCCTCGGCCTCGGGCTCCCGGTGCTCGCCGCGTGCGGTGACGACGCCACCACGACCGCGTCCGACCCCGCCACGTCGGCCGCCCCCTCGAGCCCGACCTCCTCGGCTGCGGCCGCCCCGGAGCCCGCCCCGACGTCGTCGGCGGCGAGCGGCACCACCGGGGTCGTGTCCACCGCCGACGTCCCGGTCGGCGGCGGCGTGGTGCTGGCCGACGACCAGGTGGTCGTCACCCAGCCCGCGGAGGGCGAGATCAAGGTCTTCAGCTCCACCTGCACCCACACCGGGTGCCCGGTCTCCGAGGTCGCCGACGGGGCCATCGTCTGCCCCTGCCACGGCAGCCGCTTCGACATCGCCACCGGCGAGGTCCTCCAGGGCCCGGCTTCCAGCGCCCTGCCCGCGACCGACTTCACCGTCGACGGTGACCAGGTGGTGCTCTCGTGAGCGCCCGTGACCTGCGCACCTCGCGCCGCATCGTGTTCCAGGGCCTCGGCGCGCTCGGCGTCGCGGCCGCCCTCGCGGGCTGCGGTGGCGGTGACAGCGGCTCCGGCGGCGGGGGAGCGGCGTCCGAGTCGGGCGCGGTGCTCGCCTCGACGTCGGAGGTCCCGGTCGGGGGCGGCCTGGTGGTCGACAACGTCGTCATCACCCAGCCCACGGAGGGAGAGTTCACGGCGTTCTCGGCCGCCTGCACCCACCAGGGCACCACGGTCGAGGCCAGTGCCGACGGCATCGTGTGCCCCAACCACGGCAGCACGTTCTCCGTCGAGGACGGCTCGGCCACCCAGGGCCCGGCCACCGCCGCCCTTGCGGCCTTCGAGATCGAGGTCCGCGACGGTCAGGTCCGCGTGGCCTGACCGCGGCGGGTCAGACCCACTCCGGGGCGAGCCGCCCGCGGTAGGCCCACGGGTCGTCGCCCTGGTCGTAGCGCCCCAGCTTGCCGGTCCGCTGCAGCACCCGGCGGTCGCGGAGCACCAGGCGGCCGCGCCGCCGCGGCACGGGGTCGTACTCGACGACCGAGCGCTGGGCCTTCTCCGGGTCGGTGCACCACAGGCCCCGCTCCCGGCTGGCTCGGAGCACCGTCATCTCGTAGAGGTCGAGCGCGACGGTGCGGTCGGGGTACACCTGGCCGACCAGGTAGTTGAACGCGTAGCGGAAGACTGCGCCGTGGCTGACCTGCACCGTCCCGCGGCGGTGCGGCTGCTGCGCGGTCGCGTCGTGCACCTCGCCGCACAGGTAGAGGTCGACGCCCTCGGCGTCCATCACGCGGTAGAACGACGAGCGCACGCCCTCGGGGACCTTGAGACGTCCGGTGGCGTGGAAGCGGGTCGGGCGGATGATCGGCACGTGGCCCTGGACCACGACCACCCGCCCCTGCCGCTTGGCCTGGCGCACCGTGCGGCGCAGCCACGTCAGCTGGGGGCCGAAGACGCCGAGACGGACCCCTTCGCGGTGCAGGTGGAAGACGTCGACCGTCACCACCCGCAGCATCGGCCCGAGGTCGACGGCGTACGCCGTGCCGGCGGCCGCCCCGGGGGGCCGGTCGGTGTACCGGGGGCGCCCGGCGGCGTCGAGGGTGAAGTGGTCGGCCCACGTGCGCTTGGCGTGCGGCACCAGGTGGAAGCGGTTGTCGGGCCGGCCCTCCTCCTTGCCCCGCAGGACGACCCCGCCCGGTGACCACCGCTCGTTGACGTCGCCGAGGGTGCGGTCGTCGAGGATCTCGTGGTCGCCGAGCGCCGGCAGCAGCTGCAGGCCACGGCTGCGGAACATCTCGGCGTAGTGCCCGTAGTAGACGTCGCCGGCCGCCGTGATCGCGCTGCGGCACTGCGCGAGGGTGGCCAGGTCGACGGTCTGGCCGACCGGGCCGAAGAGCTCGCGACCCGTCGGGTCGAGGTTCCAGCGACCCTCCACCAGGTCGCCGGCGACCAGCACGGCCCGGGGCCGGTGCCGGGCGACCGCGCCGAGGCAGGTGTCGACGGCGCGGCGCCAGGAGTCGTTGAGGCTGTTGGCCCCGTCGTCCCACCGGGGCGTGGAACTCAGGTCGCCCACGTCGCCGTTGAAGAGGTCAGGGGTCGAGACGAAGGTGACCGACGGCGCCTCGCGGCGGCCCGCCGGGTCGCCGCTGCGGTCCTCGACGACCGCGGGGTCGTCCCCGGCCCGGCAGGCGGCCACGGCGAACGGCGCCACGCCGGCCAGGACGGCTCCGCGCCGTGAGTACATCGTGTGTTCTTCCGTCCGAGGGGGTGCTGCGCGGCGATGCTAGCCGCGACCGGCCGACGCCGTCTCGAGAAGGGCGTCCGCCGCGTGGGCCGCCTCGGTGCGACATCGGGCCCGCCAGGCGGCGTCGCGTGCCGACGGCCGTCGGTCCAGGCGACGGTCGAGGAGGTCGCGGGCCTCGTCCCACCGGTCGGCACGGAGCAGGGCCGCCACCCGGATCTCCTCGACCAGCTCGCGCTGGGCGTCCGAGCCGCCCACCCGGCGGACCGAGCCGGCCAGCCGGGCGAGCTCGTCGGCCGCGGTCGAGGCCCGGCCCCGGTGCAGCTCCCCGAGGGCCCGGGCCAGCGGGGCGACGACCTCGCGCTGGGTGGGGTGACCGTGCGCGGTGGCCCAGGTGGCCAGGGACGCGAGCCCGGGACCGTCGCCGAGGGCGAGGAGGGTCGCGGCCGCGTGCATCCCGAGGAACGGCGTCGCGGGCCGCACGAGCACGTCGCGCCCGACCGCGACCGCCACCCGGTCGAGCCCGGGCACGTCCTCGGCCCCGGGGGTCAGGGCCCACCGCAGGAGCAGCGAGCCGGTGTCGACCAGCGCCCGGCAGCCGGTCGCGAGCTCGGGCCGCAGCTGGGCGTCGTACCGCCGCCGGACCGCGCCGAGGTCGCCGGTCGACAGCTCGTGGAGCGCGGCGTGCCAGGAGAAGTGGCTGAGGCTCTCCATGGCTGCGCCCTCGCCGGTGACCCAGCCGTCCATCCACCGCAGGCCGGCGGCGTGGTCGCCGGTCTCGTAGTGCACGTGGGCCCGCGCGTGGGCGGAGTGCCCGGCGTCGGGCTGCTCGGCCAGCGAGGCGCAGGCCAGGTCCAGGGCCTCGTCGAAGCGGCCCTGCTCCTGCCGGGTGAACGCGAGCAGCCCGGCGTACCACCAGTCGTCGCCGTACGCCGGCGCCGCGGCCTCGACGATGGCCCACGCCTCCTGGGGCACCTCGGTGACGCCGGCGAAGGCGATGGTCGGCACCGCCGCCGAGAGCAGCAGCGCGTCGACCGGGAAGCGGGCCAGGTGGTCGACGACCGGGCGGGAGTCGCCCCGCAGGTGGGCCAGCACGGCGGCGACGTGGCTGCGCTCGCGCTCGGTGCCCCGGTCGGCCCAGCGCTCGGCGTCGCGCATGCGGGAGACCACGTCGACCTCGACGCACAGGTCGTGGCCGACCAGGGCGAGCGCGGCGTGGCCGAGCGCGAAGGTCGGGTCGAGCACGATCGAGGCTGCGAACGCGCCGGCCGAGCCGGAGCGCAGGCAGAGCAGGTCGTCGAGGCCGCGGCAGTAGGCGGCCGCCGCCTCCGGGCCCGTGGTGAGGGCCAGTCCGTAGCGGTCGCGGGGGAGCATTGAAGTAGAGTAAACCCATCGACAATAGGAGCGCGAACGCCGCGCCGACCGGACTGTCCGTGGTGGCTCGTATCGTGGCGACGTGCCTGCCGCCCGCTCCTCCCGCACCAGCCGCGGGCCGCTGTCCTACCGGCCCGAGCCGGGCTCGATCCCGACCCAGCCCGGCGTCTACCGCTTCCGCGACAGCCGCGACCGGGTGATCTACGTCGGCAAGGCCAAGAACCTCCGGGCCCGCCTGTCGTCGTACTTCCAGGACGTCGCCAACCTCCACCAGCGCACGGCCACGATGGTCACCACCGCCGCCCGCGTGGAGTGGACGGTCGTCAACACCGAGGTCGAGGCGCTCCAGCTGGAGTACTCCTGGATCAAGGAGTTCGACCCGCGCTTCAACGTCAAGTACCGCGACGACAAGTCCTACCCGTGGCTCGCGGTCACCGTGGGCGAGGAGTTCCCGCGGGTGATGGTCGGGCGGGGGGCCAAGCGCAAGGGCACCCGCTACTTCGGCCCCTACAGCCACGCCTGGGCGATCCGCGAGACCGTCGACATCCTGCTGCGCGTCTTCCCGATGCGCTCGTGCAGCAACGGCGTGTTCAAGCGGTCGCAGCAGATCGGTCGCGCCTGCCTGCTGGGCTACATCGGCAAGTGCGCGGCCCCCTGCGTCGGCAACGTCAGCGCCGAGGAGCACCGCGAGATCGTCGACGACTTCTGCGACTTCATGGCCGGCCAGACCCGGCCCTTCATCAAGCGCATCGAGCGCGAGATGTACGCCGCCTCCGACGCCATGGAGTTCGAGAGGGCCGCGCGGCTGCGCGACGACCTCGGCGCGATGCAGCGCGCCCTGGAGAAGCAGGCGGTGGTGCTCGGCGACGGTGCGGACGCCGACGTCATCGCGCTCGCCGAGGACCCGCTCGAGGTCGCGGTCCAGATCTTCTACGTCCGCGGGGGCCGCATCCGCGGCCAGCGCGGCTGGGTGGCCGACCGGGTCACCGACGGCACCACCGCCGACCTCGTCGAGGACTTCCTGCTCCAGCTGTACGCCGGCGACGGCGACGCCGTGCCGCGCGAGATCCTCGTGCCCGAGCTGCCGCCCGACGTCGCCACCTTCGAGGCGCTGCTGGGCGACCTCAAGGGCGCCAAGGTCCAGATCCGGGTGCCCCAGCGCGGCGACAAGAAGACGCTCCAGGAGACGGTCGCCACCAACGCCAAGCAGGCCCTGGTCCTGCACAAGACCAAGCGCGCGAGCGACCTCACCACCCGCAACCGCGCGCTCGAGGAGATCCGTGAGGCCCTCGACCTCGACGAGGCCCCGCTGCGCATCGAGTGCTACGACGTGGCCCACCTGCAGGGCACCGAGGTCGTGGCCTCGATGGTCGTCTTCGAGGACGGCCTGGCCCGCAAGGGCGAGTACCGCCGCTTCGTCATCAAGGGCCCTGACCGGCAGAACGACGTCGCCTCGATGCACGAGGTCATCACCCGTCGCTTCCGCCGGCTGCTCGACGAGCAGGCGCGCTCGGAGACCCGCGAGACCGACACCGGCCCGATGCTCGTCGACCCCGAGACCGGACGACCGCGCAAGTTCGCCTACGCCCCCGGGCTGGTCGTGGTCGACGGCGGCCAGCCGCAGGTCGCGGCCGCCCAGCGCGCCCTCGACGAGCTCGGCATCGACGACGTGCCGGTGTGCGGCCTGGCCAAGCGGCTCGAGGAGGTCTGGGTGCCCGGCGAGGAGGACCCGGTGATCCTCGCCCGCTCCTCCGAGAGCCTCTACCTGCTGCAGCGGATCCGTGACGAGGCCCACCGGTTCGCCAACACCCACCACGCCGGGCGGCGGTCCAAGACGATGGTCGACAGCCTGCTCGACGACGTGCCCGGCCTCGGCGAGGTGCGCCGCAAGACGCTGCTCAAGCACTTCGGGTCGCTCAAGAAGCTGCGCGAGGCCGACGTCGACGACATCGCCCAGGTGCCCGGCATCGGCCCGCGCACGGCCGAGGCCATCAAGGCCGCGGTCGAGCAGGCCGCGGCGAGCCGCAAGACTGTCTCCGTGAACACCGCCACCGGCGAGGTCGAGGAGTCGTGACCGCCGCCCCGCCCGACGAGCGCGGCGAGCTCGTCGTGGTCACCGGCATGACCGGCGCCGGCCGCAGCACCGCGGCCAAGGAGCTCGAGGACCTCGGCTACTTCGTGGTCGACAACCTCCCGCCCTCGCTGCTGCCCGACGTCGAGCGCCTCGTCGACGAGAGCCACGGCCCGCGGCGCAGCATCGCCGTGGTCGTCGACGTCCGCTCGGGGTCGTTCTTCGCCGGGCTGCGCGGCCACCTCGCCGAGCGTGCGACGCCCGACGCGGGGGGCCGCCGGGCCACCCTGCTGTTCCTCGACGCCGCCGACGACGTGCTGGTGCGTCGCCAGGAGGCCGCCCGCCGTCCCCACCCGCTCCAGGCGTCCGGCCGCCTGCTCGACGGCCTGACCCGCGAGCGGCGGGTGCTGGCCGACCTGCGGGCCGAGGCCGACCTGCTCATCGACACCTCGACCCTCAACGTCCACCAGCTCACCGGCCGCATCGCCGAGGCCTTCGGCACGCCCGAGACCACGGCCCTCAAGGTGGTGGTGATCAGCTTCGGGTTCAAGCACGGCATCCCGATCGACGCCGACTTCGTCGCCGACATGCGCTTCCTGCCCAACCCGCACTGGGTGCCCGAGCTGCGTCCGCGCACCGGGCGCGACCCCGAGGTCAGCGCCTACGTCCTGTCCCAGCCGGGTGCGGCGGAGTTCCTCGACGCCTACGTGCCGGTCCTCACCGGCGTCGCCGAGGGTTACCTGCGCCAGAACAAGCGCTTCATGCGCGTCGCCGTGGGCTGCACGGGCGGCAAGCACCGCAGCGTCGCCATGACCGAGGAGATCGCGGCCCGGCTGCGCGCCGCCGGGCACGAGGCCAAGGCCGTCCACCGCGACCTGGGGCGCGAGTGAGCTCGGCCCGCGCGCAGGCGGCGGTGGCCCTCGGCGGCGGTCACGGCCTGCACGCCTCCCTGTCCGCGCTGCGGCTGCTGGTCGACGACCTGACCGTCGACGACCTGACCGCGATCGTCACCGTGGCCGACAACGGCGGCAGCTCGGGCCGGCTGCGCGGCGAGTTCGGCGTGCTCCCGCCGGGCGACCTCCGCATGGCCCTGGCCGCCCTGTGCGGCTCCGACACCTGGGGCGACACCTGGGCCCGGGTGCTGCAGCACCGGTTCGAGGGCAACGGCGAGATGCGCGGGCACGTCGTCGGCAACCTCCTCATCGTCGGCCTGTGGGAGCTGCTCGGCGACCACGTCGACGCCCTCGACTGGGTCGGTCGGCTGCTCGGCGCCAAGGGGCGGGTGCTGCCCATGGCCCTGACCCCGATGGACATCCGCGCCGAGGTGCGCGGGCTCGATCCCGCCGACCCCGACGCCCTCACCACCGTCCGCGGCCAGGTCGAGGTCGCCACCACCGAGGGCGTCATCACCGCCCTCGACCTCGAGCCGCCCGACCCCGAGGTCAGCCCGGTCGTGCTCGAGAAGGTCGCCGAGGCCGACTGGGCCTTCATCGGCCCGGGCTCGTGGTTCTCCTCCGTCATCCCGCACCTGCGCGTGTCGGCGCTGCGCGAGGCACTGGTCGCGACCGACGCCCGGGTCGTCGTGGTGCTCAACCTCGAGGAGCAGGCGGGGGAGACCCCCGGGTTCGGCCCGGCCGACCACCTCGCCGTCCTGTTCGAGCACGCCCCCGGCCTGCGGGTGCACGCGGTCCTCGCCGACACCGGGCTCACCGACGAGCAGGCCGCCGAGCTGCGTCGTACGGCGGCGGGCGCGGGCGCCCAGCTGGTGCTCGACGACGTCGCGCGTGACGACGGCACGGCCCGGCACGACCCCGACAAGCTCGCCGCGGCCTACGCCCGGATCATGACCGGGCCGGACGCCTGACGTCATTGACCACCGTGGGAGGATCGCCCGCATGGCGATGACGGCGCAAGTCAAGGCGGAGCTCGCCGGCACGCAGATCACCAAGACCTGCTGCCGCAAGGCCGAGGTCGCCACGACGCTCCGCTTCGCGGGGGGCCTGCACATCGTCAGCGGCAAGATCGTCGTCGAGGCCGAGCTCGACACCGGCGCCGCCGCCCGCCGGCTGCGCCGCGACATCGACGAGGTCTACGGCCACAAGTCCGACGTCGTGATGGTCCAGGGCAACGGCATCCGCAAGGGCAGCCGCTACATCGTCCGCGTCGTCAAGGACGGCGAGTCGCTGGCCCGCCAGACCGGCCTGCTCGACCAGCGCGGCCGGCCCGTGCGCGGGCTCCCGCCCGCGGTGGTCGCCGGCGGTGGCTGCGACGCGGTGGCCGCCTGGCGCGGGGCCTTCCTGGCCCACGGCTCGCTCACCGAGCCCGGCCGGTCCTCCTCGCTCGAGGTCACCTGCCCCGGCCCCGAGGCCGCGCTCGCGCTCGTCGGCGTGGCCCGACGCCTCGGCATCCAGGCCAAGGCCCGCGAGGTGCGCGGCGTGGACCGCGTCGTGATCCGCGACGGCGACCTGATCGGCCAGCTCCTGACCCGGCTCGGCGCCCACGAGTCGCTGATGGCCTGGGAGGAGCGCCGGATGCGCCGCGAGGTCCGGGCCACCGCCAACCGGCTCGCCAACTTCGACGACGCCAACCTCCGCCGCTCCGCCCGGGCCGCGGTCGCCGCGGGCGCGCGCGTCGAGCGGGCGATGGAGATCCTCGGCGAGGAGGTGCCCGACCACCTCAAGATGGCCGGCTCCCTGCGCCTGGAGCACAAGCAGGCCTCGCTCGAGGAGCTCGGCCAGCTGCACGAGCCCCAGCTCACCAAGGACGCCATCGCGGGCCGCATCCGTCGCCTCCTCGCGATGGCCGACAAGCGGGCCGAGGAGCTCGGCGTCCCCGACACCGAGGCCTCGCTCACGCCCGAGATGCTCGCCGAGGACGACTGAGCGAGCCCACCGCGGACCGGTCCCCACGGTCCTCGGCCCGAAGGTCACCCGGCTCACGCTGGACCCCGCGAGCCGAGTCCTGGACCGTCCACGCCGCGCCTGGACGGCCCCGCCGGGCATGGCCGAGCCCCATCCGGGGCAGAGGGACGGTCATGACCACCACCGCCCCCCGTCTCCGGTCCGGCCTCGTCGTCGGCGCCCTGCTCCTCTCCGGCCTCGCCACCGGCTGTTCCGACGACGACTTCGAGGCCGAGTGCAAGAAGCTCGGCGGCACGGTCCAGACCGATCGCGACAAGACCACCAAGCGCGTCAACGGCAAGACCAAGACGTCCTACAAGACCGACAAGGACTGCGTCGACGACGAGGGCAACGAGATCCTCGACGACTGAGGCGGGACCCGCTCCCCGGTTACCGGCACGTACCTCGGGACGCCCGTACGGCGCCGGGGGGCCACGCCAGTAGGGTCGTGGACGACGCACCCACGAGCCTCAGGAGCAGATCGCAGTGACCGTTCGCGTAGGGATCAACGGCTTCGGCCGGATCGGCCGCAACTTCTTCCGGGCCGTCCGCGCCTCGGGTCTCGACATCGAGATCGTCGGCGTGAACGACCTCACCGACAACGCCTCGCTGGCGCACCTGCTCAAGTTCGACTCGATCCTGGGTCGCCTCGACGCCGACGTGTCGTCCACCGACGAGGCCATCGTGGTCGGCGACCAGCAGATCCGCGCCTTCGCCGAGCGCGACCCCGCCGCCCTCGGCTGGGCCGACCTCGGTGTCGACGTCGTCGTCGAGTCCACCGGCTTCTTCACCGACGCGACCAAGGCCAGGGCCCACGTCGACGCCGGCGCCAAGAAGGTCATCATCTCCGCGCCCGCCTCCAACGAGGACATCACCGTGGTGATGGGCGTCAACCACACCGACTACGACCCGGCGGCGCACACGGTCATCTCCAACGCCTCGTGCACCACCAACTGCCTGGCCCCCATGGCCAAGGCGCTCAACGACGACCTCGGCATCGTCAAGGGCCTGATGACCACGGTCCACGCCTACACCGCCGACCAGAACCTCCAGGACAACATCCACAAGGACCCGCGTCGCGCCCGCGCCGCCGCCCTCAACGTGGTGCCCACCTCGACCGGGGCCGCCAAGGCCATCGGCCTGGTGCTCCCGGAGATGAAGGGCAAGCTCGACGGCTACGCCCTGCGCGTCCCGGTGCCCACCGGCTCGGCCACCGACCTCACCTTCGAGGCCGGCCGCGAGACCTCGGTCGAGGAGGTCAACGCGATCGTGGAGAAGGCCGCCGACGGCCGCTTCCTGCGCTACTCCACCGACCCGATCGTCTCCAGCGACATCGTCACCGACCCGGCCTCGTGCATCTTCGACGCGCCGCTGACCAAGGTCATCGGCAACCAGGTCAAGGTCGTCGGCTGGTACGACAACGAGTGGGGCTACTCCAACCGCCTCGCCGACCTGATCGACTACATCGGCACCTCGCTCTGACGTGGGGGACTACTCCTCCCTGGGCGACGTGGCGGGCAAGCGGGTCCTGGTCCGCAGCGACCTGAACGTGCCGCTCGACGGCGACCGCATCACCGACGACGGGCGCATCCGCGCCTCGGTGCCGACCATCCGCGCCCTGGCCGACGCCGGGGCGCGGGTGGTCGTCGCGGCCCACCTCGGCCGCCCGAAGGGCGCCCCCGAGGACCGCTACTCGCTGCGCCCCGTCGCCGCTCGCCTCGGTGAGCTGCTCGGCTCCGAGGTCGCGTTCGCCACCGACACCGTCGGCGAGTCCGCTCGCGCGACCGTCGACGGGCTGGCCGACGGCCAGGTCGCGGTGCTGGAGAACGTCCGGTTCAACCCGGGCGAGACCAGCAAGGACGAGGCCGAGCGCGGCGCGTTCGCGGACGAGCTGGCGACCCTCGCCGACGCGTTCGTCTCCGACGGGTTCGGCGTCGTGCACCGCAAGCAGGCCAGCGTGTACGACGTCGCGCAGCGCCTCCCGCACGCGATGGGCGGCCTGGTCGCGACCGAGATCGACGTCCTGCGGCGACTGACGGTCGAGCCCGAGCGGCCCTACGTGGTCGTGCTGGGCGGGTCGAAGGTCTCCGACAAGCTCGGCGTCATCGACAACCTGCTCGGCAAGGCCGACAAGCTGCTCGTCGGCGGCGGCATGGTCTTCACCTTCCTCAAGGCCCAGGGCCACGAGGTCGGCAAGAGCCTGCTCGAGGAGGACCAGCTCGACACCTGCCGCGACTACCTGCGGCGCGCCGAGGAGTCCGGCGTGCAGATCCTGCTGCCGGGCGACGTCGTGGTCGACACGGAGTTCCCCTCCGGTGACCGCACGCCCGAGCCTGTCGTGGTCCCGGCCGAGCAGATCCCCGCCGACGCGCTGGGCCTCGACATCGGCCCGGCCTCGGCTGCCGACTTCGCGGCCGCGCTGGCCGACGCCCGCACGGTGTTCTGGAACGGCCCGATGGGCGTCTTCGAGGTCGCGCAGTTCTCCGACGGCACCCGCGCCGTGGCCCAGGCGCTGACCGAGGTCGACGGCCTCTCCGTCGTCGGCGGCGGCGACTCCGCCGCGGCGGTCCGCGCCCTCGGCTTCGACGAGGACGCGTTCGGACACATCTCCACCGGCGGTGGCGCCTCCCTCGAGTACCTCGAGGGCAAGGAGCTCCCCGGCATCACGGTCCTGGAGGGCTGAGGCATGGCGGCGGCATCGAGCAAGGCCGGCGGGCGCGTCCCGCTCATGGCAGGCAACTGGAAGATGAACCTCAACCACCAGGAAGCGGTGGTGCTGGTCCAGAAGCTGGCCTGGACGCTCAGCGACAAGAAGCACGACTTCGCCCGCGTCGAGGTCGTCGTGGTCCCGCCCTTCACCGACCTGCGGTCGGTGCAGACGCTGGTCGACGGCGACCGGCTGTCCATCCGGTACGGCGCCCAGGACGTCTCCGTGCACGAGTCGGGCGCCTACACCGGTGAGGTGTCGGCCGCGATGCTGGCCAAGCTCGGCTGCTCCTACGTCGTCGTGGGCCACTCCGAGCGCCGTCAGCACCACGCCGAGACCGACGAGGTCGTCAACGCCAAGGCGCACGCGGCCCTCGCGGCCGGCATGACGCCGATCGTGTGCGTGGGGGAGGGCCTCGAGGTCCGCCAGGCCGGGGAGCACGTGCCCCACACCATGGCGCAGGTCGCGGGCTCCCTCGCCGGCTTCTCCGCCGAGCAGGTGGCCGGGCTCGTCGTCGCCTACGAGCCCGTCTGGGCCATCGGCACCGGCGAGGTCGCCACCCCGGAGGACGCCCAGGAGGTCTGCCAGGCCATCCGTGGCCAGGTGGCCGAGGCACACGGCGAGGCCGCCGCGGCCGGCGTACGGGTCCTCTACGGCGGCTCGGTGAAGTCCTCCAACGTCGCCGGCATCATGGCGCAGGCCGACGTGGACGGCGCGCTGGTCGGTGGCGCGAGCCTGCAGGTCGACGAGTTCGGTGGCATCTGCCGCTACCTCGACCTGCCGTCGGTGTGACCTCGGCGCCCGCCCGGGATCGACACCCCCGCCGGTGTGCCCGATCGCCCTTTGTCGTCGGTCCTGACGTAGGATCCCCGACGTGAACGCGGACCTGATCCTCACCGTCATCCTCCTGCTGGCCAGCGCCCTGATGATCCTGCTGGTGCTCCTCCACAAGGGACGCGGTGGCGGTCTGAGCGACATGTTCGGCGGCGGTGTGTCGAGCTCGCTCGGCGGGTCGTCGGTGGCCGAGCGCAACCTCGACCGGTTCACGATCGGCACCGGCATGGTCTGGTTCGCCTGCGTCATCGCGCTGGGGCTGCTCAAGGCCTACTGAGGCCACGGCAGCACGTCCCCGCGCACACCCCCATAACCAAGAGAACACAGGAGCAACCCCATGGCTGGTGGAGGAAACGCCATCCGCGGCAGTCGAGTCGGCGCCGGTCCGATGGGCGAGGCCGAGCGCGGCGAGGCCGCGCCCCGGCAGGCCGTCACCTACTTCTGCTCGCACGAGCACCGTTCGGTCGTGACCTTCTCGGTCGAGGCCACCGTCCCGGAGTCGTGGGACTGCCCCAAGTGCGGCCTCCCGGCCTCGCTCGACTCCGACAACCCGCCGCCGGCGCCGAAGATCGAGCCCTACAAGACCCACCTGGCCTACGTGAAGGAGCGCCGCTCCGACGCCGAGGCCGAGGTCATCCTCGACGAGGCCATCCAGCTGCTCCGCAGCCGCCGCAAGTCGGGCGAGGTCATCTTCTGACCTCGTGCTGACGGGGCCGGACCCCAGCGACACGCCGACGGCGCCGTGACCCCCCGGGGTCACGGCGCCGTCGTGCTGTGCTAACTTGATCGAGTCAGTGCAGATTGAGCAGGAAGGCTCGGGCCATGGCCACCCATCGCTCCCTCCGTCCCGTCGACGTCGCGACGGGCGTCATCAGCGGCGGCCTCGCGGCCGCGTTCCTCACCCTGGCCGTCGTGGCGGCCGTCCCGGACCAGCCGACCACCACGGTCGACGTCATCGGCTCCGCGGCCCCTGCGGGCCGCTAGCCGCCGGGTCGGGCTCCCGGTCTCAGCCAGGGAGCTGCGAGGCGGATCCGGCGTCGAGCCACCAGACGGTCTCGGCGCCGCCCCGCACGCCGCGGGCCGGCGTCTCGTCGACGGTGCCCGTCACTGCCAGTGCGCGGGCGACCGCCTCGGCCTTGCCCTCGCCCGACGCCAGGAACCACACCGCGTCGGCCCGGTTGAGGCGGGCCAGGGTCAGGCTGACCCGCTCGGGCGGGGGCTTGGGGGAGTCGGTCACCGCGACCGCGTCGGCGTCGCCGACCTCCAGCGCGGGGTGGCCGGGGAAGAGCGAGGCGACGTGGCCGTCGGGCCCGACGCCCAGCATCAGCACGTCGAACGACCCGCTGCCGTGGGAGCGCAGCGTGTCGGCGTACGACGACGCGGCCTCCTCGACGGAGCCGGCGTCGTCGGTGGACGGCACGGTGTGCACCTGCGTGGCGCCGACGGCGTCGAGGAACGCCGCCCGCGCCTGGCCGACGTTGCGGTCGGGGGAGTCGGCGGCCACGAACCGCTCGTCGCCGAACCACAGCACGACGCGGGTCCAGTCGACCCCCGAGGCGGGGGAGAGCCGGGCGACCTCGCGGTGGACGGCGTCGGCGATGGTGCCGCCGGTCAGGGCGACCTGGGGTTCGCGGCCGTCGGCCTGCAGGGCCACCAACCTGGCCAGGAGGGCGGCCGCGATCGCCGACGCGAGGCTCTCGGCGTCGTCGTGGCGGCGCGTCTCGGGCGTCACCGGCGGTGCTCCCGGTAGTAGGCGACCAGCGCGCGGGTCGAGGGGTCCTGCTCGGCCGCCGCGGCCTCGTCGCCGGCGACGACCGGCCCGAGCTGCTGGGCCAGCTGCTTGCCGAGCTCGACGCCCCACTGGTCGAAGCTGTCGATGCCCCACACCACGCCCTGGGTGAAGGTGATGTGCTCGTAGAGCGCGACCAGCTGGCCGAGCACCGACGGCGTCAGCGCGGGCGCCATGATCGAGGCCGTCGGTCGGTTGCCGGTGAAGGTGCGGGCCGCGACGAGGGCCTCGTCGGTGGTGCCTTCCTCGCGGACCTCCTCGGGCGTCTTGCCGAAGGCCAGGGCCCGGGTCTGGGCGAAGAAGTTGGCCAGGAACAGCTCGTGCACGTCCTGCTGCTTGCCGTCGACCTCGTCGGTCAGCTCGTAGGAGGGCTGGGCGAAGGCGATGAAGTCGGCCGGGATGACCCGGGTGCCCTGGTGGATGAGCTGGTAGAACGCGTGCTGCCCGTTGGTCCCGGGCTCGCCCCAGAACACCTCGCCCGTGCCGGCGGTCACCGGGCTGCCGTCCCAGCGCACGCCCTTGCCGTTGGACTCCATCGTCAGCTGCTGCAGGTAGGCCGGGAAGCGGTGCAGGAGCTGGGCGTACGGGAGCACGGCGTGGGTCTGGGCGCCGAGGAAGTCGGCGTACCAGACGTTGAGCAGGCCCATCAGCACCGGCACGTTGCGCTCGAGCGGCGTCGTGCGCAGGTGCTCGTCGACGGCGTGCATGCCGGCCAGGAGCTCGGCGAAGCGCTCGGGGCCGATGGCCACGACGAGCGAGGTGCCGATGGCCGAGTCGAGGCTGTAGCGGCCCCCGACCCAGTCCCAGAACCCGAAGGCGTTGTCGGGGTCGATGCCGAAGTCGGCCACCTTGTCGAGGGCGGTCGACACGGCGACGAAGTGACGGCGCACGGCGTCGTCGCGGTCGGTCCCCTCCGGCAGCCGGTCGAGCAACCAGGCCTTGGCGAGCCGGGCGTTGGTCAGCGTCTCCAGCGTCCCGAAGGTCTTGCTGGAGACGATGAACAGCGTGGTGCCGGGGTCGAGGTCGGCCAGCGTCGTGGCCGTGTCGGTGGGGTCGATGTTGCTGATGAACCGGCACTCGAGCCCGGGCTGGCGGTAGGGCGCAAGCGCCTCGTAGGCCATCACCGGACCGAGGTCGGACCCGCCGATCCCGATGTTGACCACCGTGCGGATGCGCTCGCCGGTGACGCCGGTCCACGCGCCGCTGCGGACCTGCTCGGCGAAGGCGTAGACCCGGCGCAGGACGTCGTGCACGTCGGCGACGACGTCCTGCCCGTCGACGGTCAGGGACGCGTCGGCGGGCAGCCTCAGCGCGGTGTGGAGGACGGCGCGGTCCTCGGTGGCGTTGACGTGGTCGCCGCGGAGCATGGCGTCACGGCGCTCCTCCACGCCGACCTGCCGGGCCAGGTCGAGCAGCGCCGCCAGCACGTCGCCGTCGACGAGGCCCTTGGACAGGTCGACGTGGAGGTCGGCGACGTCGTGGGTGAACCGCTCGACCCGCTCGGGGTCCGCGGCGAACCAGCCGCGCAGGTCGGGGCTGAACCCGTCGGCCAGGTCGCGGAGCCGCGCCCAGGCCGAGGTGGTCGTCGCGTCCACGGGGGCCTGGGCGTTGCTCACTGCGCGGCCTTCTCCATCTGGCCCTCGACGGTCTCGACGAGCTCGGTCCACGACTTCTTGAACTTGTCGACGCCCTCGTGCTCGAGCGCGACCAGGACGTCCTCGAAGTCGATGCCGACCTCACCGAGCTGCTCGAGCAGTGCCCGGGCCTCGTCGGCCTTGCCGGTGACCTGGTCACCGGTGACCTCGCCGTGGTCGGCGACCGCCTCGAGGGTCTTCTCCGGCATCGTGTTGACGGTGTCGGCGACGACGAGGTCGGTGACGTACATGGTGTCGGAGTAGTCGGGGTTCTTGACGCCGGTGGAGGCCCACAGCGGCCGCTGGGCGTTGGCGCCGGCCTGGGCCAGCTGCTGCCACCGGTCGCTGGCCACGACCTCCTGGAACGCGCCGTAGGCGACCCGGGCGTTGGCCACGGCGGCCTGGCCGCGCAGCCCGAGGGCCTCGTCGGTGCCGAGGGCCTCGAGCCGCTTGTCGATCTCGGAGTCGACGCGGGAGACGAAGAACGAGGCGACCGAGCGGATCTTGGACAGGTCGAGGCCGGCGTCACGGGCCTGCTCGAGCCCGGTGAGGTAGGCGTCCATGACCTCGCGGTAGCGCGCCTCGCCGAAGATCAGCGTCACGTTGACGCTGATGCCCTGGGCGGTGACGGCCGTGATGGCCGGGAGGCCCTCCTTGGTCGCGGGGATCTTGATCAACGCGTTGGGCTTGTCGACCGCGGCCCACAGGGCCTGGGCCGAGGCGATGGTGCCCTCGGTGTCGTTGGCCAGGTCGGGCTCGACCTCGATCGAGACGCGGCCGTCGTCGGCGGTCGACTCGGCCACCGGGGCGAGCACGTCGCAGGCGTTGCGGACGTCCTCGGTGGTGAGCTCGAAGATCACCTTGTCGACCGCGGCGCCGTCGGCGACGAGCCCACGGACCTGGTCGTCGTACCGCTCGCCGTTGGCGATGGCCGAGGCGAAGATGGTCGGGTTGGTGGTGACGCCGACGACGTGCTTGTCCTTCACGAGCTCGGCGAGGTTGCCGGTCTCGATGCGCTCACGGGACAGGTCGTCGAGCCAGATGCTCACGCCGGCGTCGGCCAGCTGCTTGAGTCGGTCGGTCATGGGGGTCCTCCGTCAGGGGGTCGGTGGGGCGTCGGTCGGCTGCGCCGGGTGGCTCAGCCGGTGGTGACGCGGATGCTGTCGCGAGCGGCGTCGGCCACGGCCTGGGCCGTCACGCCGTACTCGGTGTAGATGCGGGCGTAGTCGGCCGACTGGCCGTAGCGGTCGATCGAGATGATCCGGCCGTGGTCGCCGACCAGCTCGCGCCAGCCCTGCTTGACGCCGGCCTCGACCGAGACGCGCGCCTTGACGGTGCCGGGGAGCACGGTCTCGCGGTAGGCCTCGTCCTGCTCCTCGAACCACTCCAGGCACGGCAGCGAGACCACCCGGGCCGCGATGCCGTCGGCGGCGAGCAGCTCGCGCGCCTCGACGGCGAGCTGCACCTCCGAGCCGGTGCCGATGAGGATGACGTCGGGGTCGCCGCTCTCGGCATCGAGCAGCACGTAGCCGCCGCGGGCCGTGCCCTCGGCCGAGGCGAAGCCGTCAGCGTCTCGCGGGAAGACCGGCACGTTCTGGCGGGACAGCGCAAGCGCTGCGGGGCGGTCGGTGTGGCCGAGGATCGTGCGCCAGGCCACGGCGACCTCGTTGGCGTCGGCGGGTCGGACGACGTCGAGGCCCGGCATGGCGCGCAGCGCCGCGAGGTGCTCGATCGGCTGGTGGGTCGGGCCGTCCTCGCCGAGCCCGATGGAGTCGTGGGTCCACACGTAGGTGGTCGGCAGCTTGCTCAGCGCCGCTACCCGGACGGCGCCACGCATGTAGTCGGAGAAGGTGAGGAAGGTACCCCCGAAGACGCGCGTCAGCTTGTCGGCCGCGATGCCGTTCATGATCGCGCCCATGCCGTGCTCGCGGATGCCGAAGTGCAGCACGCGGCCCCGGTAGGGGTCGGCCTTCCACTCGTCGGTGCCGCCCGCCTCGGGCAGGAACGACGGGGCGTCCTCGATGGTCGTGTTGTTGGAGCCGGCCAGGTCGGCCGAGCCGCCCCAGAGCTCCGGCAGCAGGCCGGCGAGGGCGTTGATGACCTTGCCGGAGGCCGCGCGCGTGGCCACGCCCTTGGCGTCGGCGTCCCAGGTCGGCAGGGCGTCGCTGACGCCCTCGGGCAGCTCGCGGCGCTTGAGCCGGTGCAGCAGCTGCTCGGACTCGGGGTGCTCGGCGGCCCACGCGGCGTACCGCTGGTCCCACTCCTTGCCCCACGCGGCGCCGCGCTCGCGCAGCGACCGGGTGTGCTCGAGCACGTCGGCCGGCACCTCGAAGGTGGTGGTGGGGTCCCAGCCGAGGACCTCCTTGGTGGCCGCGACCTCGTCGGCACCCAGCGCGCTGCCGTGGGCCTTCTCGGTGCCCTGGGCGTTGGGGGCGGGCCAGGCGATCACGGTGTCGAGCACGACGAGCGACGGCTGGTCGGTGACCTCGCGGGCCGCGGCGATGGCGGCGTGCAGGGCCGGGACGTCCTCGCGGTACTCGGTGCCGCCCTGGGTCCAGTCGACGGTCTGCACGTGCCAGCCGTAGGCCTCGTAGCGGGCCGCGACGTCCTCGGTGAAGGCGATGTCGGTGTTGCCCTCGATCGAGATGCGGTTGCGGTCGTAGACGACGGTGAGGTTGCCCAGCTGCTGGGTGCCGGCGATGGAGCTGGCCTCGCCGCTCACGCCCTCCTGCAGGTCGCCGTCGGAGCACAGGGCGTAGACGTGGTGGTCGAAGACGCCCTCGCCGCCCGGCGCGTCGGGCTCGAGCATGCCGTGGATGCGGCGGCCCGACATGGCCATGCCGACCGCGTTGGCCACGCCCTGGCCCAGCGGCCCGGTCGTGACCTCGACGCCGGCGGTGTGGCCGAGCTCGGGGTGGCCGGGCGTCTTGGAGCCCCAGGTGCGCAGCGCCTTGAGGTCCTCGAGCTCCAGGCCGAAGCCGCCGAGGTAGAGCTGGGTGTAGAGCGTGATGCTGGAGTGGCCGCACGAGAGCACGAACCGGTCGCGGGCGAGCCACTCCGGGTCGGCCGGGTCGTGGCGCATGACCTTCTGGAAGAGCAGGTAGGCGACCGGGGCGAGGCTCATGGCGGTGCCGGGGTGGCCGTTGCCCACCTTCTGCACGGCGTCCATCGCCAGCACTCGTGCGGTGTCCACCGCCTTCGCGTCCAGGTCGGTCCAGTCGAGTGCGGGGGTGGTGCTCACGGATCTCCTCAGCGTGCGGACGGGACGTCCTTCGGGTGGTGCCGAGCCTACTCACGCCGCGGAGTAGACTCGCACCACCTCGGTGGGCGTGACACCCACCCCGCCCGCCTAGCCCCAGAGGACCTTCGTGACCTACGTCGGCGAGTCTCGACCGGCCGTGCAGACCCCCGGTCCGCAGCCCGGCCAGGCGACCCTCAAGGACGTGGTGGCGGCCTACGTCGGGCTGACCAAGCCCCGCGTCATCGAGCTGCTGCTGCTGACCACCGTGCCCGTCATGTTCTTCGCCGAGCGCGGCGTGCCCGCCCTCGGCCTGGTCCTGGCCACGGTCGTCGGTGGCGCCCTGTCGGCCGGGTCGGCCTCGGCGTACAACTGCGTCTACGACCGCGACATCGACGAGCAGATGCGTCGCACCCGGCGTCGCGCGCTCCCGCGCCACGTCGTCACCCCCGGTGCGGCCCTGGTCTTCGCCACAGTGCTCGCCGCGGTCTCCACCGTGGTGCTCTGGACGTGGGTCAACCCGCTGTCCGCCGCCCTGTCGCTCGGCGCCAACGCGTTCTACGTCCTCGGCTACACCATGGTGCTCAAGCGCCGCACCACGCAGAACATCGTCTGGGGCGGCCTCGCCGGCTGCTTCCCGGCCCTGATCGGCTGGACCGCGGTCACCGGCGAGCTGTCGTGGGTGCCGGTCGTGCTCTTCATGGTCGTCTTCTTCTGGACCCCGCCCCACACCTGGGCCCTGGCCCTGCGCTACCGCGAGGACTACGCCAACGTCGACGTCCCGATGCTGCCGGTCGTGCGGCCCGCCCGGGAGGTCGGCAGGCAGATCGTCGCCTACAGCTGGGTGATGGTCGCCACCTCGCTGCTGCTCTGGCCCGTCGCCGGCACCGGCTACGTCTACCCGGTCGTCGCCTCGGTGCTCGGCGCGGTGTTCCTCGTCCAGGCCCACCAGATGTGGCGCCGCGCCCGCGGCACCGAGGACCTCAGCATCATCCAGCCGATGCGGCTGTTCCACCACAGCAACCTCTACCTGTCGCTGCTGTTCGTGGCCGTGGCGCTGGACCCGCTGCTGTTCTGAGTCCGCCCCGGTCGGACAGCGGGCTGGGGGGTGGGTCGGGTGGCCGCGCGCGTGGCAGGCCGCGTCTCGGCGTCAAGGACGCCTGCGGCGCCGCTGCGCGGCCGCCTCGCGGTCCTTGACCCGGAGCCTCGTGCGGCCCGCCGGACTGCGCGCTGTCGGCGACGCCTCGTGCCCCGTGCCCGGCGCGGGCGGAGCCCGTGCCGTTGAGCGCGCCGTCAGTCGATCGGGCGAGGCTCCGGGTCAAGGACGACCGAAGGTCGCCGCGCAGCGGCGCGAGCGCAGCGAGCGTCCTCGACGCGGAGACCCGATCGACTACGCGCGCGGCCGCCCACACCAACCACGGAGTACAGCGACTCACTCCCCGTGCTCGTCGGGGTCGGGCAGGGCCTGGGAGTCGACGAGCCCGGCCTGGACCACGGCACGGTCGGCGAGCTCGGCACCGGCGCCCTCGTAGATCTGCAGGCCGCTGCTGGCGCCGGAGGAGAGGGCCTCGGCGAGGTCGTCGTCGAACTGGGTGGCCACCGCGATGCTGCCGTCGAAGGCGCGGCCACGCAGGCGCTCGAGGGTGGCGAGGTTGTTGTGGTGCAGCGGCATGCACAGCAGCACCAGGCCGACGTGGTGGAGCTCGAGCTCCGACCACAGCTCGGGGTCGGTGGCGTCGTGCTCGACGACGTCGACGCCGGTGGCCTGCAGCTCCTCGACCCGGTCGCGGGAGGTCTCGAGGCCGAGGGTGCGCAGACCGTACTCGCCGGAGAGCCGCAGGTACGCCGCGTGGCCGACCCGGCCCATGCCGAGGACGACGGCCTGCGCGTCACCGAGGTCGAGCGGCCGGTCCTCGGGGTGCAGCCGGTCGAGCGACGGGTCGGGCAGCAGGCGCTCGAGGGCGCGAGTGAGGCGCTCGGGCTGCTGCCCGGCCAGGGAGGCGAGCACGAAGCTGCCTGCCACGGCGGTGCCGATGACGGTGGTCCAGCCGGGGTCGAGCAGGCCGGCTGGGGCCGCCACGACCACGATGAGGCCGAACTCGGAGTAGTTGGTCAGCGCGGTGCCCGTGAGGACCGCCGTACGCCGCCGCAGCCGGGTCAGGCGGAACAGCACGAAGAAGCCGAGGGCCTGCAGCGGCAGCAGCGCCACCAGGATCGCGGCGACGAGCAGCTCTCCCGGCGTCGGCAGGCCGGCCAGGCCGATGGAGATGAAGAACCCGACGAGCAGCAGGTCCTTGACGGTGAAGAGGCTCTTGGCCAGCTCCGCGGCCCGCGGCTGGCCGGCCAGCGCGACGCCGAGGAGCAGGGCGCCGAGGTCGCCCTTGACGTGCACGGCGTCGAACAGCGCGTAGCCCGGCACGAGCGCGAGCACGACGCCGAACAGGGGCAGCAGCTCGTCGTGGCCGAGGGTGTCCAGGAGCCGTCGGAGCAGGGGCACGGCCGGCAGCAGGAGCAGCAGCAGCACGGCCCAGGGGCTGGGGACCTTGCCCTCGACGACGGCCAGGAAGACGACGGCCGCGAGGTCCTGCAGCACGAGGATGCCGATGGCGACGCGGCCGCTGAGCGAGCGCGTGGCGCCGCGGTCCTCGAGCACCTTGACGACGTACACGGTGCTGGAGAAGGAGAGCGCGAAGCCGATGAGCAGCCAGGTCTCCAGGCCGCCGTCGGCCGCCAGCGCCACCCCGGCGAGCCCGAGCAGGCCCAGCACGGCGGCGGTGAGCAGCGTGCTGCCGGCCAGGTGGGCCCCGGCGGTGACCCAGACCTCCCGGTTGACCAGGGAGCGCAGGTCGATCTTGAGCCCCACCCCGAAGAGCAGCACCGTCACGCCCAGGTCGGCGGCCGTCCCGAGCGCCGGCACCGCCTCGACCCCGAGGGCGGCGAGGACGAAGCCGCCGGCCAGGAAGCCCAGCAGCGGGGGCAGCCGGACGGCGGCGGCGACCAGGCCGCCCACGAGGGCGGCGATCAGGATGGCGGTGGTGTCGTCCATGGGTCCTTCCGGTGGGGGCCGGGCGAACCCCGGAGGCTAGTCCACCAGCACCTCGTCGCGACGCGCCTCGGCCCACGGCGGCGCCTCGCCCGGCCGGCTGGGAGCGGGCAGGACCACGTCGAGGACGGCCCACGTCATGGCCGCCGCGGTCAGGGCGGCGCCGAGCAGGTGGAAGCCGACCAGGATCTCGGGCAGGTCCGTGAAGTACTGGACGAAGCCGATGGCGCCCTGCCCGAGCTGCACGCCGAGCAGGACCGCGACGGCGCGCGAGTGCGTGCGGGTGGCGAGCAGCAGCCCGATGGTGAGGCCGACGAAGAGGAACACCGCGTCGGCGTGCAGCTGGCTGACCTGGACGGGGTCGAGGCCGTTGCGCTCGGTCTGCGCGTCGCCCGCGTGCGGGCCGGCGCCGGTCACGACGGTGCCGAGGTAGAGCACGACCCACCCGGCGGCGAAGACCAGCCAGGCCAGGGTCGGCACCCGGCCGGTGGTCCAGCGCGCGACGCCGGGCCCGTCGTCGCCCGGGTCGTCGAGCCGGCGCAGCAGCAGGACGGCGGTGGCGACCATGACCATCGAGAGCATCAGGTGCAGGGCCACCAGCCAGGAGTTCAGGTCGGTCAGCACCGTGATGCCGCCGATGATCGCCTGGGCCGGCACGCCGAAGGCGAGCCAGAACGCCAGGACCCGCAACCGGCGCCGCCCCGTCTGCCAGGCGGCGATGAAGGTCGCGACCGCGACGGCGACGAGCACGAAGGTGAGCATCCGGTTGCCGAACTCGATCGCCCCGTGCAGCCCCAGCTCGCCGTGCGGGCGGAACGACTCGTCGGTGCACCGGGGCCAGGTCGGGCAGCCGAGACCCGAGCCGGTGAGGCGGACGGCGCCGCCGGTCACCACGATGCCGATGTTGGCGACGAGGCTCGCCCAGGCCAGCGGGCGCATCCAGCGGGACAGGTCGATCACCCCTCCAGTGTCCCAGGCGGTCGGTCGTCGGCGGGCACCAGCGGTCCGCGGGGGTGAGTCCGCCCACACGCAAGGCCCAGCAGGGGCCGGTCTACGGTGACCGGCGTGCGGCCGCGGTCGAGGTCGAGGTGCCCGTCAACCGGGTCGGCCGCATCGACCTCCACGCCATCGACCCGAGCGGGCGCCGCCTGGTCACCTCGCGGCCACCGTTCCTCGACGGCACCATCACCCCGGAGACGATCGTGTCGGGCCGGACCCGGTTCGTCGCTGTCGCCCACTCCTCCACCGACCGCCGCACCTACACCGTGGAGACCCGGTTCACCCGCCTGCGCAGCCTGACCTGGCTCGGCAAGCCGCTGAGCCAGCTCGGCGGGCCCGTCACGCTGGGGCCACGCCAGCGCCGGGGTCTCGCTGCTGCTCGCACCACCGAAGGGGGGCGCCTGCATCCGGATCCAGGTGCAGGAGCTCGTGCGTGGCCGGTGGGTCCGCCGCCAGGGTCGGCCGTGCGTCCGCACCGACCGCCAGGGTCGGGCCGACACCACGGTGCACTCCCGTCCGGGGACGCACATCCGCGTCACGGGGCAGTGGGCGGGTGATTCCTACAGCGACGGGGATGCGTCGTGGTGGTCGGAGTTCGTCTTCCCCCGCCGCCGGTAGCCGTCGCGCTCACTCCCAGCGGAAGGTGCGGGCCGTGGCGCTCGCGCCGACGACCGTCCACGCCGCCAGCACGACCAGGTCGCGGACGGGGAACGCGGCGTCGCCGAGCGCGGCCCGCATCGCCTCGCCGAGGGCGCCCGAGGGCAGCCAGGAGACGACGTCGCCGAAGGAGCCGTACGCCGTGGCGGGCAGCACCACGGCGCCGCCGGCCATCAGCAGCAGGTAGACCAGGTTGGCCGCCGCCAACGTGGCCTCGGCGCGCAGCGAGCCCGCGACCAGCAGCCCGAGGGAGGCGAAGGCCGCGGTGCCGAGCACCACGGTGGCCAGGGCGCCGAGGACGTCGACCGAGGGGTCCCAGCCGAGCCCGAGGGCGACGGCCGAGATGACCACGACCTGCACCAGCTCGACGGCCAGCAGGGCCAGGACCTTGCCGCCCAGCAGCCCGGTGCGCGACAGCGGGGAGGCGCCGAGGCGCTTGAGGACGCCGTACCTCCGCTCGAAGCCCGTCGCGATGGCCAGGGCGGTGAACGAGGTCGACATGATCGCCAGCGCGAGGACGCCCGGCGCGAACGTGTCGACGCCGTAGGACAGGTCGACGCGCTCGGCCCCCTGGACACCGCCGACGAGCACGATGACCGGGATGACCACGGCCAGCAGCAGCTGCTCGCCGTTGCGCAGCATCAGCCGCGTCTCCATCGACGCCTGCGCCAGGACCTGGCGGACGACGGGCGCAGCACCCGGGGCGGGCGCGAAGGTGCTCACGATGACTCCAGGTCGGCGTGGTCGGCGTGGTCGGCGTGGTCGGTCAGCTCGAGGAACACGTCCTCGAGGTTGCGCTGGCCCAGGGTCAGCGACTCGGGCAGCACGCCCTGCTCCTCGCACCACCGCGAGACCTTGCCGAGCGTGGAGGCGTCGGCGGGGCCGGTGACCAGCAGGCTGACCGCATCGAGCTGGGTGACCTCGGTGCCGGGCC
The DNA here is from genome assembly GCF_006346315.1 of Nocardioides litoris. Classification (GTDB taxonomy): domain Bacteria; phylum Actinomycetota; class Actinomycetes; order Propionibacteriales; family Nocardioidaceae; genus Nocardioides; species Nocardioides litoris. The sequence goes on from NZ_VDMR01000008.1 coordinate 86,098, forward strand.
CGAGGCTGGCGGCGAGGTGGTCGGGGGCGCCGGGCGGGAAGGGCTCGGTCACGACGAGGCGGATGGTCGCCACGGACCCGCCGCGGGTGAGCTCGAGCGGGCTGCCGGACCCGACGAGGCGGCCCCGGTCGATGATGTGGACGGTGTCGGCGAGGCGCTCGGCCTCGTCCATGTAGTGCGTGGTCAGCACGACGGTGACCCCGTCGGTGCGCAGCTCCTCGAGCAGCGCCCACACCTCGCGCCGTACGGCGGGGTCGAGGCCGGCGGTGGGCTCGTCGACGAAGACCAGCTCGGGCCGACCGACCACCGCCATGGCGAGCCCCAGCCGCTGCTGCTGGCCGCCGGAGAGCCGGCGGTAGGTCGTGCGGCCGCAGTCGCCCAGGCCGAGGCGCTCGACGAGGACGTCGACGTCGACCGGGTGGGCGTGGAGGCGGGCCACGTGGCGCAGCATCTCGACGGCGCGCACGCCGCTCCAGGCGCCGCCGCTCTGCAGCATGACGCCGATGCGGGGGAGGAGCTGGGAGCGCTGGCGCACGGGGTCGAGGCCGAGGACCCGCACCGAGCCCTGCTGGGGCTTGCGGTAGCCCTCGCAGGTCTCGAGGGTCGTGGTCTTGCCGGCGCCGTTGGGGCCGAGCACCGCGGTGATGGAGTGGGCGGCCACCGTGAGGCTCAACCCGTCGACGGCCAGCTTGTCGGCGTACCGCATCACCAGGCCGTCGACGACGACGGCGGGCTGCTCGGTCACGTCCCGAGTGTAGGGATGCAGAGCGGACGATCCGGCCGTCGGCCCCACCCGGACGAGGGGGACGGCGGCTCCTACGATGGCCGTCGTGACCGACTGGCTGACCTGGACCGTGGTCGGGGTCGGCCTCGTCGCCCTCGTCGTGGTGGCCGTCGCGCTCGTCCGCGACCAGGAGCCGCAGGACCGCACCTTCGCGCTGCTCGCGGGCTACGAGCTGGTCGTGCTGGTGCAGCTGGTCGTGGGGTGCGTGCTGCTGGCGCGCACCGACCGCGACGTCGAGGGCGTGCTGTTCGTCAGCTACCTCGTCGGCAACTGCTTCGCGCTCCCGGTCGGCGTCTTCTGGTCGCTGGCCGAGCGCACCCGGTGGGGCACCGCCGTGCTCGGTGTCGCCGTGCTGACGGTGGTGGCGCTGCAGCTGCGGCTGGAGACGATCTGGGGTGGCGGCGCGTGAGCGGGGCGCCGGAGGTGCGCACCGGGCTGTCGTCCGGGCCGGGCCGGGTGCTGGTCTTCGGCTACGGGCTGTTCGCGGTCGCGGCCACCGGCCGGTCACTGGTCCAGCTCGGCGCCGACCCCGGACGGGCGCCGTTCGCCTACTCCCTCTCCGTGGTCGCCGCCGTGCTCTACCTCGTCGCCACGACGTGCCTGCTCGCGGGCAGCCGCCGGGCCTGGACGATCGCCCTGGCCGCCTGCTCGGTCGAGCTGGTCGGCGTGCTCTCGATCGGCACGCTGTCCTACGTCGAGACGCAGTGGTTCCCCGACCGCACCGTCTGGTCCCACTTCGGGCAGGGCTACGGCTACCTGCCCCTGGTGCTGCCCGTCCTCGGCCTCGCCTGGCTGCGGGCGACCCGGCCCGGCGCCCACGGGGGTAGCCCGGGTCACTAAGGGTGGCCTTGCTTGAACGGCCCGATCCAATATCGGCACACTGGTGTTGTGGAATTCACCGGGACGCACGGATCGGACGTGACGACGCGCCAGCGCGTCGCCCGCTCGATCCTCGTCAACGGCCCCTCCACCGCCGCGGCCCTCGCCGAGCGGCTCGACCTCACGCCGGCCGCCGTACGCCGCCACCTCGACCAGCTGCAGGCCGACGGGCAGGTCGTGGCGCGTGACCCGCGCCGCTCGGGCAGCCGCGGCCGCGGTCGCCCGGCCAAGGAGTTCGCGCTCACCGAGGCCGGACGCGACGGCTTCGACCAGCAGTACGACGACCTCGCGGCCGACGCGCTCCGGTTCGTCGCCGAGACCGCCGGCGACGGCGCGGTGCGGGAATTCGCACGGCGGCGCGCGGCGTTCATCGAGGAGAAGTTCGGCGCGGTCGCCGAGGCCCACCCCGACCTCCGGCCCGCCGAGGTGCTGGCGCGGGTGTTCTCCGGCGAGGGCTACGCCGCCAGCGTGCGCGACCTGCCCGTGGGGGAGCAGCTGTGCCAGCAGCACTGCCCGGTCTCCCACGTGGCCCACGAGTTCCCCCAGCTGTGCGAGGAGGAGACCGCGGCCATCAGCCGCGTGCTCGGCCGCCACGTGCAGCGCCTGGCGACCATCGCCCACGGCGACGGCGTCTGCACCACCTGCATCCCCGACGTACCCGGCACGACCGCTACGACCGGCACGACAACCACGAAGGAGACGGTCACCTCATGACCTCGATCGAGGACCTCAACCCCGAGCTCAAGGGCATCGGCCGGTACGACTTCGGCTGGGCCGACAACGACGTCGCCGGCGCCACCGCCAAGCGGGGTCTCAACGAGGACGTCGTGCGCGACATCTCCTCGAAGAAGTCCGAGCCGCAGTGGATGCTCGACCTGCGCCTCAAGGGCCTCAAGCTGTTCGGCCGCAAGCCCATGCCGACCTGGGGCTCCGACCTCGGCGGCATCGACTTCGACAACATCAAGTACTTCGTGCGCTCCTCGGAGAAGCAGGCGGCCACCTGGGACGACCTGCCCGAGGACATCAAGAACACCTACGACAAGCTCGGCATCCCGGAGGCGGAGAAGCAGCGCCTCGTCTCGGGCGTCGCCGCCCAGTACGAGTCCGAGGTCGTCTACCACTCGATCCGCGAGGACCTCGAGGCCCAGGGCGTGCTGTTCCTCGACACCGACACCGCGCTGAAGGAGCAGCCCGAACTGTTCCAGGAGTACTTCGGCACGGTGATCCCGGTGGGCGACAACAAGTTCGCCGCGCTCAACACCGCGGTGTGGTCGGGCGGCTCGTTCATCTACGTGCCGAAGGGCGTGCACGTCGACATCCCGCTGCAGGCCTACTTCCGCATCAACACCGAGAACATGGGCCAGTTCGAGCGGACGCTGATCATCGTCGACGAGGACGCCTACGTGCACTACGTCGAGGGCTGCACGGCGCCGATCTACTCCTCCGACTCGCTGCACTCCGCGGTCGTGGAGATCATCGTCAAGAAGGGCGGCCGCTGCCGCTACACGACCATCCAGAACTGGTCCAACAACGTCTACAACCTCGTCACCAAGCGGGCCACCTGCGAGGCCGGTGCGACGATGGAGTGGGTCGACGGCAACATCGGCTCCAAGGTGACGATGAAGTACCCGGCCGTCTACCTCATGGGCGAGCACGCCAAGGGCGAGACGCTGTCCATCGCCTTCGCCGGCGAGGGCCAGCACCAGGACGCCGGCGCCAAGATGGTGCACGCCGCGCCGCACACCTCCTCCTCGATCCTGTCCAAGTCGGTGGCCCGGGGCGGTGGCCGGACGTCCTACCGCGGCCTGATCCAGGTCAACGAGGGCGCCCACGGCTCCAAGTCCAACGTGCTGTGCGACGCGCTGCTGGTCGACCAGATCAGCCGGTCCGACACCTACCCCTACGTCGACATCCGCGAGGACGACGTCTCGATGGGTCACGAGGCCTCGGTCTCCAAGGTCTCCGACGACCAGCTCTTCTACCTCATGTCCCGCGGCATGGAGGAGGACGAGGCCATGGCGATGATCGTGCGCGGCTTCGTCGAGCCGATCGCCAAGGAGCTCCCCATGGAGTACGCCCTCGAGCTCAACCGGCTGATCGAGCTCCAGATGGAGGGTGCGGTCGGCTGAGCCGGCGCTGCCGAGCCGACCCCACGGTGGTCGAGGGAGGCGCCCCGGCGCCTACCTCGAGACCGCACGACGTACGAACCGACGCTAGGAAGACACGAACGTGACCGTGACCGATGCTGCCCGCGAGAGCGTGGAGTCCGCGCTCGAGCAGTCCTCGACGCCGAGCTTCTCGCACCTCAACCCGCCGCCGTCCTACGACCTGGGCGACCACCCGGCCCCGACCGGCCGCGAGGAGATCTGGCGGTTCACCCCGCTCAAGCGCCTGCGCGGCCTGCTCGACGGTGAGGCGTCCGAGACCCAGCTGACCTGGGACGCGAGCCTGCCCGAGGGCCTGCAGCTGCAGGAGATCAGCAAGGACGAGGCCCGCGAGCTCGGGGAGCTGGCCCCCAACGACCGGCCCTCGGCGCTCGCGGTCGACCGTGCGGTCCGCACGGTGCTGCTCGACGTGCCGGCCGAGCGTGAGCTCGACGAGCCCGTCGTGCTCCGACTGTCGGGCGAGTCGGTCGACGACCTCGTCTACGGCCACCTCGTGCTGCGGGTCGGTGCGTTCGCGAAGGTCACCGTCGTCCTCGAGCACACCGGCTCGGCCCGGTACGCCGCGACCACCTCGGTGCTCGTCGGCGACGGCGCCCAGGTCGACGTGGTCTCGCTGCAGGACTGGGACGACGACGCCGTCCACCTCGGCCGCGACGCCATCCGGGTCGGCCGCGACGCCCGGGTCAAGCACACCTCGATCAGCTTCGGCGGCGACGTCGTGCGGATGCACGCCAACGTCGAGTACGCCGCCCCCGGCGGCGAGGCCGAGCTGCTCGGCCTCTACTTCGCCGACGCCGGGCAGCACCTGGAGCACCGGCTCTTCGCCGACCACAACCAGCCCCGCACCAAGAGCAACGTCGTCTACAAGGGCGCCCTGCAGGGGCAGGGCGCCCACACCGTGTGGATCGGCAACGTGCTGATCCGCAAGGTCGCCGAGGGCATCGAGACCTACGAGGAGAACCGCAACCTCGTGCTCACCGACGGCTGCCAGGCCGACTCGGTGCCCAACCTGGAGATCGAGACCGGCGAGATCGAGGGGGCCGGGCACGCCTCGGCCACCGCCCGCTTCGACGACGAGCAGCTGTTCTACCTGCGCTCGCGCGGCGTCAGCGACGAGGAGGCCCGCCGCCTGGTGCTGCACGGCTTCTTCCAGGACCTGATCCGCAAGGTCGGCGTCCCCTCGCTGGAGGAGCGGCTGACCCGCACCGTCGAGGCCGAGCTGGCCAAGAACGTCCGCGCCGGGCTCGAGCCCGTCGGCACGGGCGGCACGCCGGGCGGGACCGCCTGAGATGGCCTTCGAGCGTGCGTGCGCGCCCGATGACGTCCCCACCGACGAGGGCCTCGCGGTCACCGTCGGGGCGTACGACGTCGCGGTCGCCCGTGACGGCGAGGAGTTCTTCGCCGTCCAGGACCTGTGCAGCCACGCGCAGGTCTCCCTGAGCGAGGGCGAGGTGGCCGACTGCTCCATCGAGTGCTGGCTGCACGGCTCCCGCTTCGACCTGCGCACCGGCAAGCCGACCGGCCTGCCCGCCACCGAGCCGGTGGCGACCTTCCCGGTGGAGGTCCGTGAGGACGGCCTCTACGTCGACACCACCACCACCCTGAACGGAGTCACCCCAGCATGAGCACCCTGGAGATCAAGGACCTGCAGGTCCAGGTCGCGACCGAGGACGGCCCCAAGGAGATCCTCAAGGGCGTCACCCTGACGATCGCCGACGGCGAGACTCACGCGATCATGGGCCCCAACGGCTCGGGCAAGTCGACCCTGGCCTACTCGATCGCCGGCCACCCGAAGTACGAGATCACCGGCGGCACGGTGACCCTCGACGGCGAGGACGTGCTGGCCATGTCGGTCGACGAGCGGGCGCGGGCCGGGCTGTTCCTGGCCATGCAGTACCCCGTCGAGGTGCCCGGCGTCTCGGTGGCCAACTTCCTGCGCACGGCCAAGACGGCCATCGACGGCGAGGCCCCCAAGCTGCGCACCTGGGTCAAGGACGTCAACAAGGCCCTGGGCGACCTCGACCTCGACCCGACGTTCTCGCAGCGCTCGGTCAACGAGGGCTTCTCGGGTGGCGAGAAGAAGCGCCACGAGATCGCCCAGCTCGAGCTGCTCGACCCCAAGGTCGCGATCCTCGACGAGACCGACTCCGGCCTCGACATCGATGCGCTCAAGGTCGTCTCCGAGGGCGTCAACCGCTTCCGCGGCCGCGAGGGCAAGGGCGTCCTGCTCATCACGCACTACACCCGCATCCTGCGCTACATCCAGCCCGACCGGGTCCACGTCTTCGTGGCCGGCAAGGTCGCCGAGTCCGGCGGCCCCGAGCTGGCCGAGGAGCTGGAGGCCAACGGCTACGAGCGGTTCCTGGGCGAGAAGGCGACGGCCTGAGATGACCGCGCCGTCCCAGCTGACCCTCGAGGGCCTGCTGCCCCAGCTCGAGGTGGTCCGCAAGGACTTCCCGATCCTCGAGCGGTCGGTGGCGGGCGGCCTGCCGCTGGTCTACCTCGACAGCGCCAACACCTCGCAGAAGCCGCAGTGCGTCATCGACGCCATGGTCGACCACCTCGAGCGGCACAACGCCAACATCGCCCGGGCGATGCACACCCTCGGGGCCGAGGCCACCGAGGCGTTCGAGGGCGGGCGCGACAAGGTCGCCGCGTTCCTCGGTGCCCCCAGCCGCGACGAGGTCATCTTCACCAAGAACGCCTCCGAGGCGCTCAACCTGGTCGCGAGCACGCTCGCCTTCCGCGGTCCGCGGCAGGTCGGGGAGGGCGACGAGGTCGTCATCACCGAGATGGAGCACCACTCCAACATCGTGCCGTGGCAGATGCTCACCGAGCGGACCGGCGCCACGCTGCGGTGGTTCGGCCTGACCGACGACGGCCGGCTCGACCTGTCCGACATCGACGAGCTCATCACCGAGCGGACCAAGGTCGTCTCCTTCACCTGGGTCTCCAACATGCTCGGCACGATCAACCCGGTCGCCGAGCTGACCCGGCGGGCCCACGAGGTCGGCGCGATCGTCGTCGTCGACGCCTCCCAGGCCGCGCCGCAGCTGCCGATCGACCTGCAGGCCATGGCGCCGGAGGAGCGGCCCGACGCGGTCGTCTTCACCGGCCACAAGGTCGTCGGGCCCACCGGCATCGGCGTGCTGTGGGGCTCGCGGGCGCTGCTGGAGGAGCTGCCGCCGTTCCTCGGCGGCGGGGAGATGATCGAGACCGTGCGCATGGAGCGCTCGACGTACGCGCCGATCCCGCACAAGTTCGAGGCCGGCACCCCGCCGATCGCCGAGGCGGTCGGGCTGGGCGCGGCGGTCGACTACCTGCGCGACCTCGGCCTCGACGACGTACGCCGCCACGAGCACGCCCTCACCGCCTACGCCCTCGACGGCCTGGCCACCGTGCCCGGCCTGACGGTCCTCGGCCCGCTCGACGCCGAGGGTCGCGGCGGGGCGATCTCCTTCGAGATCGACGGCGTGCACCCGCACGACGTGGCCCAGGTGCTCGACGCGCGCGGCATCGCGGTGCGCGCCGGCCACCACTGCGCCAAGCCGGCCCACGCCCGCTTCGGCGTGCAGAGCTCGACCCGGATGTCGTCATACCTGTACACGACGCCGGCCGAGATCGACGCGCTGGTCGAGGGGCTGCACTACACCCGTTCCTACTTCAAGCTGGACTGAGGCGATGAACGACCTCGACGCGCTCTACCAGGAGATCATCCTGGACCACTACAAGAACCCCCACCACGCGGGTCTGCGCGACCCGTTCGAGGCGGAGGTGCACCACGTCAACCCGACCTGCGGCGACGAGGTGACCCTGCGCGTCCACGTCGCCGACGGCACCGTGGCCGACGTGTCCTACGACGCCGTGGGCTGCTCGATCTCGCAGGCCTCGGCCTCGGTCCTCACCGACCTGGTCATCGGCAAGCCGGTCGAGGAGGCCATGGCCGTGCACGAGACCTTCCTCGCCCTCATGCAGGGCAAGGGCCAGGTCGAGCCCGACGAGGACGTGCTCGAGGACGGCATCGCGTTCGCCGGTGTCGCCAAGTTCCCCGCGCGCGTGAAGTGCGCTCTTCTGTCGTGGATGGCCTGGAAGGACGCCACGACCCAGTCACTGGAGGCCCAGTCATGACCGACACCGCACCCGACCACGCTGACCTGCCCGAGGTCCCCGAGGCCACCGGCGGAGCCGGTGGCGGCACCGCCACCGTGTCCGTCGACGACGTCACCGAGGCGATGAAGGACGTCGTCGACCCCGAGCTCGGCATCAACGTCGTCGACCTCGGCCTCGTCTACGACGTGCACCTCGACGCCGGCTCCAACTGCGTCCTCGACATGACGCTCACCTCGGCGGCCTGCCCGCTGACCGACGTCATCCAGGACCAGACCAACGCCGCGCTCGAGGGCCTCGTCAACGACGTCGCCATCAACTGGGTCTGGATGCCGCCGTGGGGCCCGGACAAGATCACCGAGGACGGCCGCGAGCAGCTCCGCGCCCTTGGCTTCAACGTCTGAGGCGTGAGGCTGCGGGGCACGAGCAGCCTCACGACCCGACGAGGTCGAGGGAGCCCCGCGGCTGAGCCGGCGAAGCCGCGACGGCGGCTCGAGACCTCCCGAGCCGCGCTGCTGGCCGGGCCTGGTCTCGACGACCAGCGGCCCGCACCCTAACTCGACTGACTCACTCGTGTTACGGTCCGCCGCATGTCTCGGACCCCCTCCCTCGCCGCCACCGCGGTCCTCGCCCTCGCGGCCACCACTCTCACCGCCACCACGGCCGGAGCGACGCAGCCGCTCGAGCGCGCGTCCACCGCGCAGGCCACGACACAGGCCGGCCCGCGGGCGCCGCACGCACCCCGGCCGAACGTCGTCTTCGTGCTCGCCGACGACCTCGGCTGGTCCGACCTCAGCACCGGCCGCACCAACGGCGACCACGGCAACGGTTTCGTCGAGACCCCGGGCGTCGACCGGCTCGCCGAGGAGGGCACGACCTTCGAGAACGCCTACGCCTCCTTCAACTGCGCGCCGACCCGGATGGCGCTGCAGACCGGCCGCTGGGCCGCCCGGCCCGACAACAACGTCTTCGCCGTCACCGACCTCAACCGCGCCGGCGACGACACGCTGCTGGTGGGCCCGGCCCAGGGCCGCGAGGACGGGCGGGAGGTCCTCCTCCCCGAGACCGTGACCGTCGCCGAGACGCTGCAGGACGCCGGCTACCGCACCGGCTACGTCGGCAAGTTCCACGTCGGCCGGTCGCCCGAGGAGATCGTCACCGAGCACGGCTTCGACGTGAACTACGGCGGCAGCTCCGCCGGCCACGCCAGCCAGTACTTCGCCAGCGACGGGACCTTCAACGACTCCGTCGCGCCGTCGCTCGACCCGTACGCCGCCGACTACACCCAGGAGTACGTCGACACCGAGCTCAAGCCCTGGGCGACGGGCGTCGACGACGCGGCGCTCGACGCCCTCGTCGGCACCGACAAGCACGTCTCCGACGCGCTGGCCGACGCCACGGTCGACTTCGTCGACGACAGCGCGGCCGCGCAGGCGCCGTTCTTCGCCTTCGTCAGCACCTACGCCGTGCACAGCCCGGTCGGCGACCGGCAGGCGCGCGCGGACCTGCTGGCCAAGTACCGCGCCAAGGCCGCCGGGCTGCCCGCCGGGTCGGTGCGGCCGGGGTACGCCGCCCTGGCCGAGGGCTTCGACCAGTCGGTCGCCCGGATCGTCGACCACCTCGAGACCACGCCGGACCCCCGCAACCCCGGCCACCCGCTCGCGGACAACACGGTCGTCGTCGTGACCTCCGACAACGGCGGTCGGACCGACCTCGGTGCCGACAACGGACCGCTGCGGGGCCAGAAGGGCGAGCTCACCGAGGGCGGCGTCCGCGTGCCGTGGATCGTGTGGAGCGACGCCGAGCGGCTCGTGCGCGGCGGCAGCACCCAGCGCTCGCCGATCGGCAGCACCGACCTCTACCCGACGCTGGCCGGGTGGGCCGAGGCCCGGCTGCCCCGTGGCGTCCCGTTCGACGGCGTCGACCTCGGCCGGGCGATCGCGCGGGGCCAGAGGGTCGACCGGCCGGTGTTCCAGCACGTGCCCGGCTACCTCGTGGACAGCGGCCGCGACCAGCGACCGGAGTCGACGGTGCGCTCGGGCCGGTGGAAGCTCGCCTACACCTACGAGGACCAGATCTGGCGCCTCCACGACCTCGAGGCCGACCCCGGCGAGCAGGTCGACCTCGCCGACCAGCGGCCGGCGGTCGTCGCCGACCTCGGGCGCGAGCTGGTGCGCTGGCTCGACCGCACCGACGCACCCCTGGCCACCCTGCGCGACGGTCGCGCACCACTGACGCTGACGGTGCGCGGCCTGACCTACGCCGACGACCACGTGACCCGGCACCCCCGCCCCGAGACCGTGACCGTGCAGCCGGGCCAGGAGGTGCCGCTGGTCCTCGCGCGAGGCTGAGCCGGCCGGGATCTGGCAGGGTGGGCGGGTGATCGAGGTGCGCCCGTACGAGCCGGACGACCTGCCGGTGCTGTGGGCGATGGCCCGGCTGCCCGACGCGGGTGAGACCGCCGACCCGTCGGTGCCCCTGCCCCTGCCGGCCCGTCGTACGCCGCCGAGCGGGCCGCCCGAGCTGGTCGACCCGGCCCGGGCGGTGCTGGCCGCGGGTGGCACCGCGCTGGTGGCGACCCGCGAGGGCCACGTGGTCGGGTTCGGCGGGCTGCGGGCCGTGCGTGACCGACCCCGGCTGGGACGGCTCGTGCGGATCCGGGTCCACCCGGCCGTGCGCCGGGTCGGCGCGGGCCGGGCGCTGATGGCCGCCCTCGAGTCGGCCGCGCGGCGGCAGGGGTTGACCGACCTCGTGCTCGACGTGGGTGACCACCAGCCGGAGGCGCTGGGGTTCTACCGCGCGCTCGGCTGGTCCGAGAGCTGGCGCGAGTCGAGCACCGAGTGGCACTGGCAGACCGTCTGGTTCCACCGCTCCCTCGAGCGCGACCACCTGACGGTCGAGGTGCGGCCGTGCGCCGACGACGCCGAGGCCGCGGCCGCCGACCGGGCGGTGCCCTCGCCGAGCGGCGCGCACCGTCGGCGGTGGGAGGAGCAGCGCGACGGCGGGGCGACCTACCTGCTGGCCTGGGACGGCCCCGACGTCGTGGGCCACGTCGTGCTCCGCGACCGCAGTGCCCACCCCGCCGTGCGCCGTGAGCTGGGGGAGCACCCGGAGGTCGACTCCCTGGCGGTGGCCGAGCGGGCCCGCCGCCGCGGCGTCGGGACGGCGCTGCTCGGCGCGGCCGCCGGGCGGGCCCAGCAGGCGGGGGCCACGACCCTGGGGCTGGCCGTCGAGCCCGACGACCAGGTGGTGACCTTGGTGCGACGGCTCGGCTGGTCGCTGCGACCGGGTCTCGCGCCCGTCGTCGACTGGACCTGGACCGACCACCGCGGCGTCGAGCACGAGGAGCGCGACCGCCTCGGCTACTGGACCCTCGACCTCCCCGGCGCCCGCGGCCGCTCGGCCGCATCGACGTGACCCAGGTCCTCGTCCCCACCGCCCGCTGGGCGCGCTGGGTGGAGAACTTCGAGCGCAGCCACGGCCCCGCGTCGTACGACGTGCGCGACGGCGCGCTGCACGGCGTCGCCGACGACGGGTCGACGGTGGTGGCCCGGCTGCCGCTCGGGGCGTCGTACGACGGGCCGGCGGAGCCGACCGCGTTCGTGGCGGCCGCGGGGGTGCCCGACGACTGGGGCGTGCTGCTGGTGCGCAAGGGCGGGTTCGCGATGGCCCGGCTCGCCGGCACCGCGCTCGGGGAGTCGAAGACCGGGCAGCGGCACGTGCAGGGCCGCACCAAGGCGGGCGGGCAGTCGCAGCAGCGCTTCGCCCGGCGTCGTGACAACCAGGCCCGCCAGGCCTACGAGGCGGCCGCCGACCACGCCGCCCGCATCCTCGGCGGGCTGCGGGGCCCGCTGGTGACCGGCGGCGACCACGGTGCGGTCGAGGAGGTGCTCGAGGACCCGCGGCTGCGCGGCGTGGTCCGGGTCGAGCCGTGGCTCGCGGTGCCCGACCCGCGCCGCTCGGTGCTCGAGGGCGCGGTCGCCGACGCCCAGGCCCTGGTCGTCGAGGTGGTCAACGCGTGACCGCCCTCCCGACCCGGCTCGACCTCCGGCCGATGGCGGCCGACGACGTCGACGAGCTGTTCGCGATCTTCTCCCAGGCGGCGATGTGGGCCTACGACCCGCCGGCCGTGCACCGCGCCCGGGAGCAGACGGCCGACTACGTCCGTCGCGCGGCGGCCCGCTGGGACACCGACGGCCTGAGCTACTGGACGGCCCGGCTGCGGGCGACCGGGGAGGTCGTGGGCTCGGGTGGCGCCCAGCGGCACGCCCCCGGCCACTGGAACCTCAACTACCGGGTGGCGCCGGCCCACCAGGGACGCGGGTTGGCGGGCGAGGTGCTGGCGGCCGCGCTCGACGCGGCGGCCGCCCACGACGCCGACGCCCCCTGCATCGCGTTCATCGACCTCGGCAACCCCGCCTCGTGGCGGGTGGCGCGGCGTGGTGGCCTGGCCGACCAGGGCCTGCGCCGGGGCTCGGTCGACGGCGTGGTCCGCCACGCGTGGGCCGACCGCCCGCTCGACGACGCGACGTACCCACCGGTGGAGGGCGCGTGACCCGGCTGCTGGTCCTCGCCGACACGCACCTGCCGAAGCGCGCCCGGGACCTCCCGGCCCCGGTCTGGGAGGCCGTCGATGCCGCCGACGTGGTGGTGCACGCCGGCGACTGGGTCGACGAGGAGACCCTCGACCGGTTGGACGCCCGGTCACGCCGGCTGCTGGCCTGCTGGGGCAACAACGACGGCCCCGGCCTCCGGGCCCGGCTTCCCGAGGTGGCCCGGGCGACCGTCGGCGGGGTGCGCTTCGCCGTGGTGCACGAGACCGGCGGCAAGCACGGGCGCGAGGCGCGCTGCGAGGCGGCGTACCCCGACGTCGACGTGCTGGTCTTCGGGCACAGCCACATCCCCTGGGACACCACGACCCCGCGGGGGCTGCGGCTGCTCAACCCCGGCTCGCCGACCGACCGCCGGCAGCAGCCCCACTGCACCTACCTGACCCTCACCGCCGCCGACGGCACGATCAGCGACGTCGAGCTGCACCGGCTCCCGCCCCGTCGTTGAGACCGGGCACGGACCCGACCGCGGCAGCGGGGCCGGGGTCAGCCGCGGACGAGGCCGACGCGCTGCACGGTCGACCCGGTGCGCACCCCGACCTCGGTGGACGGACGCCAGCGCGCGGGCAGGCGGTAGAGGGCGTACCAGGTGTACTGGCCGTCGCGCAGGCGCAGCGGCACCATCGTGGCGACCGACCGCCACGGCTTCCCGGGGCTGCGGACGACGAGCTGGGGCCGGCGGCGGGCGCCGGTCGTGATCGTCTCCACCCGCAGCCGCTGGCCGGGCCGGACGACGAAGCGGCCGGCAGAGTCGCGGGCGGCGCCGACGACGTACTCCTGCAGCTCGCGGTAGGTCACGGTGCGCGTGGCCACGTTGCCGGCGACGTCGACGGCGCGGACGGTGGCGCGGCGGGTGACGCGGTCGACGCGGGTTGTCTGCACGGTGCACGACGCGAGGCCCGACGTCGCGTCGGTGGCGACGCACAGCGGGCTGCGGGAGGGCCCGGCGTACACCGCGCCCTGGGCGACCCCCTGGACGACCAGCACCGGCGGGGTGGCGTCGATGCGGACCGTGGGCGTGCGCACGGTGACGGCACCACCGTCCTCGGCCAGCACCCGCACGGAGCCCGACTGCTGCGCGCCGTCGCCGCTGACGACCACGCTGGCCGGGCACGGGGTGACCAGGTGCGCGGTGGTCTCGGTGCAGGTGAGCGGGAACGACACCGGACCCCGCTGCCACTCGGTCGGGGCGGCGCCGCCGACCGTGGCCTGCGGGGCGTCGCGCACCGTGGTGGTGGCGGTGGCGGCGAGGTCGGTCGTGCCGGAGTACGTCGCGGTGAGGGTCAGCCGCTGCTCGGGCCGGAAGTCGAGGACGGTCCGGGTCGCGACGAGCCGGTCGCCGACGACGGCGGTCTCCTCCGGGACGTCCTCGCCGGCGTAGCCGTACTCGCGCGCCTTGAAGGTGACGGTGCCCAGCGTGCCGGGCGTGGTGGCGTAGCCGGAGGGCAGCGGCAGGCTCGCCGTCAGCGTGACCTCGCCGCTCGCGGTGCCGCTCACCGACAGCACCAGGGCGGGGTCGCCCTTGGCGACGACCAGTGTGCGGGCCGGGGAGGTCGAGCAGGACCAGACGCGGGGGCCGGCGTCGGGACCGCACGGGTCGGTCCCGGCCGGGACGGGGTCCGCGACCGGGTCGATGGTGACCGCGGCCCGGAGGGTGCGGGTGACGCCGGTCGTCGAGCCCGGCGGGCGCCAGGTCGTGGTCACCGGGAGGCTGGTGGCGCCGGCGGGCATCGTGAACCGCTCGGCCGCGACCGTGGTGCTCGTCTGCGAGGCCCCGCCCGTGGTGGGCTGGGCGGTGGCGGTGAACGTCACCGTGCCGCTCAGCGGCGGGGCCTGGTCGACGGTGCGCGGGACGGCCGCCACGGGCGGGGCGGTGACGGTGGCCGTGAGCACCTGCGGCGTGCCCACCTCGCCCGCGCCCGGGTCGAGCAGGGTCACCGTGGTCGGTCGGACGCGCACCGGGACGACCGCCTCGACCGGGTCGACGTCGTCGTACACGGGGTGGTCGGGCGCCACGGTGAAGGTGACGTGGCACTCCCCGGAGACCAGGGTCGTCACGGTGCCCGTCGCCGAGACCGTGCAGATGGACGGGGTGGTCGAGGCGACGGCCGCGTCGAGGCCGGCCGAGCTCGTCAGCGCCGGCGTCCACCGGCTGCCGACGGGGAGCTGGGCCGGGGTGACCGGGGCGGCGTCGAGGGTCTGGCGCCGCTTGTCGACCGAGAGCCGCAGGTTGCGGGCCGCGCTCGGTTCGTACTGGTCGGAGGACGGCGTGAAGGTGCCGCTGAGGACGTACTCGCCCGCGAGGTCGGCCTGCGCCGTCACGGTCGTGAGCATCGAGGTGACGGTCACGGGCCAGGTCACGGCGTCCGCCGGGGCGTCGCCGACCCGGGCCAGCGTGAGCCGGACCGTGCCGGTGACGGCGACGGGCGTCGTGGTGCCGGGCGTGCTGCCCGTGCCCGCCCCCGAGGACTCGACCCGGATCGTGAACGGCTCCCGCACGTCGACCCGGTCGGGCCCCACGAGGGTGAGCGCGGTCGGGCGCAGGGCCACCTGGAACTCGCGCGAGACCTCGTCGGCGGCCTTCCAGTCGCCACCCGGGGAGGCGGGGGCGTTGACGGTGACCGTGCAGGTGCCGGGGCGCAGCAGCCGGACCTTGCCGTCGCTGCCGACCGCGCACCGGGCGGGGCTCGTGTCGGCGGTGACGGCCAGCACCGGGCGGGCCCCGGACGGCCCGCCGACCAGCCCCGGGGCCGGGTCCCAGGTGTCGCCGACGTACGACGCGTCCGAGGGCGGCGCGGGGGCGAGGGTGACCCGCTGGGTGCCCGGGAGCACGCTGAGCGTGCGGGTGAGGCTGGAGCCGGCGACCTCGTCGGCGGGGAGCGTGGGCACGAAGGCGACCCGCGTCGGGAGGGTGCCGGTGCGGTCGGGCACCAGGGCGAAGTCGGCGCTGGTGACCGGCGCGCCGGCCTCGTCCTCGGGCACCGAGATCGTGATGCCGCTGTCGGTGGTGAGGGTGAACCGGCCCGGCACCGGGCGCCCGCTGGCGGTGGTGCTGCGCACCGAGATCAGGTGCTCCTCGCCGACCACCGGCTGGGCGACGGTCTGGGCCGCGAGCGAGACCTGGGACGTGGTGCCCGCGACGGTGACCGTGACCGGGTCGCTCGGGGGGGAGGCGTCGTGGTCGGCGTCGGCGCCCTGGCGGAGGGTGAAGGTGCACGCGCCGTCGTGGTCGAAGGTGATCACCTGGGCGGCGTCGGGCCCGCCGACCGAGCAGACGTCCACGGACCCGGTGGCGACGGTGGCCAGCACGGGGGCCGACGACCCGCCGCCCACGGCTCGCACGGACCAGGTGTCGAGCACCGCGGCCGTGGCGGGCGGGTCGACGGCGCTCACGACCTGCGGGGCCGGGGCGACGGTGAAGCGGCCGTCGGAGCTCGGCGCCTGGACGGCGTACGCCGCGGCCGGGCTCGCGGTGAAGGTGGGCACGACGCGGTAGGTGCCGGCCCGGGTCGGCTCGAAGGCCAGCGACCGCGTGCTGCCGGTCCACGTGGTGTCGGCCTCGTCGTCGCTGCCGGCGGCGGGCGTGACCCGCTCCCAGTCCCCGGGATCGGCGCCGGTGCCGCGGACGAGGCGGTCCACCGCGAGGTGGCCGCTGCCCGGGACGAGCCCGGCGAAGACGGTGTCGCGCGCGGTCGCCGAGACCAGGGTCGCGCGGCCCACGGTCGCGGACGTGGGGGTGACCAGGCGCAGCCGGAGGGGCAGGGCCTGGACGGAGAAGGTGATGGTCCGCACCGGCGACGCGGCCTGCTGGCCGGTCACGGCCTCGCGACGGGCGTCGACCACGCAGGTGCCCGGGGTGTCGAACCGCACCGCGGCGCCCCTGACCGAGCAGTGCACGGCCTGGTCGGGACCGGGCCGGGCGGTGAGGGTGAGCGCGCCGGTGCCGGTGCCCGTGAACTCCGGCTCGAAGGTCCGGGTGGCCCAGGCGGTCGCCGGCTTGGTGGTGTCGTCGAAGAGCAGCGTCTGTGGCGCGGGCTGCGCGGTGACCGACTGCTCCGAGGCGGGCTCGGGCGGGGTGATCGCGTCGTACTTCTGCGGGTTGGTGGGCCGGTAGGTGACCACGACCCGCTGGGTGCCGGCCGCCGCGACCGTGTAGGTCGCCGTGGCGGTGCCGGCCTCGTCGTTGCTGGCGAGCACCGGGGCGGGCGCGTCGGGCAGGGAGAGGGTGACGGTGCCCGGCGCCGGCGTGCCCCGCTCGCGGCCGGGGGAGTCGTCGACCACCGCGACGCGGACCACGACCTGCTCGTTCCAGAAGAACGGCGACGGCGCGGTGCTGACGACCACCTTGACCGGCCGCCTGGCCGAGGAGAGCGGGACGGTCACCGGCGTCGCGTCGAGGAAGTTGCCGTTGCCGGCCTGGCGGAGCGTCACCGTGCAGGTGCCGGCCCGCTCGAGCGTGACGCGCACGGGCTGGCCGGCGACGGGGGCGGCGACCGAGCAGGGGGCCCCGCCGGGCACCGAGCCGGTCACCGGGTTGCCCGAGCCGCCGCCGGTGGCGTGCAGCTCGAGGACGTCGCCGACGCTGCCGGAGCCGGGGTCGGTCGGGTCGGTCGTGATGGTCTGCGGCGCCGGGGTGACGGTGACCGTCGCCGTGCCCTCGTCCTCCTCGTACACCCGCTGCTCGGCGGTGGTGGGCACGAAGTGGGCGGTCAGCGTGGTCGTCGGCACGACCGGCAGCGACGTCAGCGTCGTGGTCGCGACCCCGTCGGTGAAGGTCAGGGTCCGCGGCGTGGCGAGGATGCCCGGGGCGCTCAGCGTGCCGGTGCCGTCGAGCAGGCGCACGGTGGCGCGGTCGTCGCGGACCCGCACGGTGAGGGCCAGGGACGCGCCGTACACCGTCGAGGTGGTGGCCGGGCTGACGGTGACGGTCACCGGTCGCAGAGCCACCGCGATCGGACCGGTCTGGACCGAGACCGTGTCGTAGCGGTCGGTACCGGCCATGGTGGCGGTCACCGTGCAGGCGCCCTGGCCGACGAAGGCGACGGTGCTGCCGGTGGCCGTGCACACAGCGGTGTCGGAGGTCGTGTAGACGACCGGGCCGGCGGCGGCGTCGGTGACCACCGTGGGCGTCCACGTCTCCCCGGCGTACGCCGTGGTGGGCGGCGCCTGCGCGCCGGTGCCCCACGCCAGGGCACGGGTGAGCTTGTGGACGGTGACCTCGAGGGTGGCCGGGACGGCCGCTGCGTAGCCGCCACCCCCGGGGTGGGCGGCCTGGAGCCGGCAGGGGCCGGCGGCGACGTAGGTGACCGTGGTGGTGCCGGTGGCCACGGTGCAGGTCGCGGGGGTGAGGGAGGTGAGGACGGGCTTGCGGGCCGTGCCGTCGGCCTCGGTGGCCGGGGTGACGGTCGCCGCAGCGGTCCAGGTGCCGTCGATGACCGCCCGCGGGGGCGTGCCGAAGGCGACGGTCTGCGGCAGGTCGTCGATGGTGACCTCGGTGGTCGAGGTCGTGGTGGTGTAGGCGCTGGTGGGCGTGGGGGTGATGGTCGCGGTGACCGCGAGCCGGCCGGCGGCGGCGGAGCTGATCGTCCGGGTGGCGACGCCGTCGACCCACGTGACGTCCTCGGGGCCGGACGTGCCCGGGGTGGCCCGCTCGTCGCCGAGCAGGATCGTGCCCGCGCCCGCGACCTTGGCGGCCGGGGCGGTGCCGCCCGAGGTGTCGGTCGCGGTCACCGTGACCGTCACGGTGTCGCGGAAGCGGTGCGGGTCGCTCAGCGTGACCGCGAGGGCGACGGTGCGGGCCGCGACGGTGAACGTCACCGCGGCGCTGGTGCCGGACGCCGACTCCTCGGCGACGCCCGCGACCGTCGCGGTGGCCGTGCACGACCCGGTGGCGCGCAGCTCGATGGCGGCGCCGCCGGTGGTGGGGCGGCACACGCCGGGGGTGCTGGTCGCGTAGGTCGCGGTGCCGCCGGAGTCGGAGGTGACCGCCGGGGTCGCCGGCACTCCCACGACGGCGCCGGTGGGCGCGGTCATGGTCACGGTCTGGGCCTTCAGGCCGGGGGTGACCCCCACGTCGTCGGTGGCCCGGACGAAGACGGGGCCCTCGGCCACCGTCGCCGTGACCGTGCACAGGCGGGCCTTGAGGTAGGTGACGGTCGTGCCGGACACGCTGCAGGCCGCGGGGTCGGTCGGGACGAGCGTGACGGCGTCGGTGCCGATCGCCCCCGTCGTGGCGGTCACCACGGGCGTCCAGGTGCCGCCGACGACGGCGGCGGTGGTCGGGGCCGCGACCTCGATCGTGCGGGCGGCGCGGACGACGTCGTAGGCGCGGGTGGCGGTGCCCTCGGTGTTGCCTCCGGTGCCCGGCACCGTGACGGTCACCGAGCACGACCCGACGGTGTTCAGGCGCACCCGCTTGC
The DNA here is from genome assembly GCF_006346315.1 of Nocardioides litoris. GTDB lineage: Bacteria > Actinomycetota > Actinomycetes > Propionibacteriales > Nocardioidaceae > Nocardioides > Nocardioides litoris. The sequence continues at coordinate 105,062 of NZ_VDMR01000008.1, forward strand.
CGTCGGCCGTCGGCTCGCAGACCGTCGCCGGGGTCGAGGTGAAGCGGGCCGAGGACGGGGCGGCCGTGGTGACCGGCGGGGTGCGCGTGGTGCCGGCCACGAACGGCCCGCCCGCGGCGGCGTCGAGCTCGTCGAGGGTGACGGGTTGCGGGGTGGCCGCGTCGGCGGCCAGGGCCGTGGGGACGACTCCGACCGACAGGAGTCCCACGACGACCGCCCACGCGAGGGCCCCGGCGAGCCGGGCGCGCGACCGGGCGGTCACGGGCCGGCCGGGTCGGTCGAGGTGCCGGTGCCGCCGTCCGGGGCGACCGGGTCGGGCGCGGGCGCGGGCGGATCCGCCGGGGCCGCCGGGGCCGCCGGGGCCGCCGGCGCAGCCGGGGCGTCGGGGTCGGGCTGGAGCACGACCGGGGCGGCCGGTCCCGGCGCGGAGACGGTGACGACCTGGGTGGCCGGGCCCCGGGCCCACGTGCCCTCGATGATCCAGGACCCGCGCGGCAGGTCGAAGGTGGCGGTGCCGGAGCCGGTCACCACCTTCGAGGAGACGGCGGGCACGGGGTGGCGCTGGCCCGGACCGGGGGTGACCGTGACGGTGGCGCGCTCGGTGGCCGCGAGCCCGCTGACGCTGACCGGCACCGAGGCGGTGCGCTCGACGGCGGTGGGAGCGAAGGTGCCGCCCGGAAGCTGGCCGGTGGCCGGGGTGACCACCCACCAGGGGGCGTCGGCGGCCGAGAGCACGGGCGTCACCGTCCAGGTGCCCGGCTCGACCCAGATGGAGCCGCCGTAGGCGTCGGGCACGGTGATGTCGGGTCGGCCGGCCCGCTGCACCAGCAGCGAGACGGGGCTCGGCTGCAGCGGCGCGCCCGGCGTGGTGGTGAACCGGTAGGCGAGCTCGGTGGCCGAGCTGGTCCAGTCGAGGGTGATGTCGCCGGAGCCGGTGCGCGGCACCTCCAGCGACCCGCTCGGGCAGCTGAGGAGCGGGTCGCCGGCGCCGGGTGCGCCGGTGCTGACCTGCACGGTGGGGCCGGTGAGCGGGCCGTAGTGGCGGGGGGCCTGGACGACCTGGGCGTCCCAGCAGCCCCAGCGCAGCTGGGGGACGACGGCGGTGACCTGGCCCGCGACGCCGGAGAAGGGCACCGTCTGGGCGCTGCCCGGCGTCGACCCGACCGGGACGAGGCGGAGCGTGCTGCCGCGGACGTCGTCCCCGGCCACCGGGGCGGTGATGGTCGCGGTGACCTTGCGGGAGGCCGGGACCAGCGACAGGTCTCGGGTGACCTCGCCGCCGGTGCCCAGGGAGAGCGTCGTGCGCGCGACCGCGCCGTAGCCGTCGGCGGCGACGTCGACGTAGTAGCTGCCGTTGGGGACGCCGTCGAGCCGGTAGCGTCCGCGCGCGTCGGTGGTGGTGGTGAGGTCGGTGCGCGACCCCGACTTCGCGGGGCCGTCGGCGGGGCACAGGTCGGTGCCGGTCGTGGTGCAGGTGAGGGTGACCCGCACGTTGGGCACGAGCAGGCCGGTGCCGGTCTCGGAGGCCACGCCCTTGAGCGCGCCGGTCACCCGGGTCACCACGACGCGGGCGCCGGTGCCGGTGGAGCCGGGCGCGACGTACACGCTCTGGGCGGTGGAGGTGACCAGGTCGGTGCCGGAGACCTTGATCCACCAGTAGCCGGGGACGAGGTCACGGATCGTGTAGGCCGTCGCCGGCGCGGTCGGCGCGGTGAGGGGGATGCCGGAGGTGTCGGCGGGGTCGCGCAGCAGGGTCACCGTGGCGCCCCGGATCGGGTTGTAGCCGTCGGTCACCTCGACCGACAGGTCGGTCGGGACGGCGAACTGGTCGACGTCGGCCCGGGTCACCGCGCGCGGGGCGACGTCGACCACGGTGCCGGCCATCGCGCCGGTCGGTGCGGCCGGGTCGGCCTCGGGGCTGCGGAGGCGGAAGCCGACGGCTGTGGGGGCCGTGAGCAGCCAGGTGCCGTCCTGCAGGCCCGGGGTCTCGACGGTGCCGCTGAGGGTGAAGCGCCCGTCGGCGTCGGTGACGGAGGAGAACGCCGGGGTCTCGGCGACCGCGGTGCACCAGGTCGTGCCGTCGGTGCCGTCGGCGGTGGCCGTGCACTTCCGGGCGGTGACCCGGCGTCCGACCAGCTTGTCGAAGTGCTGCACGGTCTGGCCCTGCTTGTCGTAGACCGCGCGCAGGGTGCCACGGACCAGGCCCAGCGGGGTCAGGGTCAGGGTGCAGTCCACGGTGTCGCCCGGGTCGACCGAGATGCGCCGGGAACCTGTCGGGCCGCACGACAGCGCGGCGTCGCCGACCGCCGCGGGCGGGAGGGTCGTCGTCGCCGAGACGTGGCCGGGGGCCTTCACGCCGAGCACGTACGCCGTCGGGCTGCCGGCGACGACGTCGGTGAGGTCGACCGTGCCGTCGGCACCCGTGGTGCCGGTGACGTGGTCGCGGGAGGCGCCCGGACCGGCGGTGGTGCTCGGGGTGACCCGGGCGCCGGCGACCGCGATCGGGTCGCTGGGGTCGCCGCCCACGACCGTCAGGTGCACCGTCGCGAGGTGGGGCAGGTCGAAGGCGCCGTCGGTCCCGCACGTCGCTGCGCCGAGGTCGCAGGTCACGGTGCGGGTGACCGGGGCGTAGCCCTCGGCGGCCACCGTCACGCGGTAGGTCCCGGGCACCGCCGCCGTGCCGGCCCGGACGGCCGTGTCACCGTCGTAGCGGCCCGCGTCCTGCCACCGCAGCCGGGACGAGCCGTCGGCGGCCGTGGTGATGCCCGCGGTCACCTCGCGGCCCGTGGGGTCGGTGACCTGCACGCTCACCGTGGCGGGGTCGAGCGTGGCGGTCGGCACGGCCCGGACCGGCAGCGTGGCGGGCACGAGCGCCGGGAAGAGCTCGACGTCGTTGACGACGCCGGGCTGCAGGGTCCGGCGGCGCACCGTGCGGGTCTCCCAGCCGGCCGCCGAGACCGTGACGCTCTGCATGGCCGTGGTGGCGAACGACGTCGGGGCGCGGCTGCCCGCGGCCCACGAGCGGCAGGTGGTGGAGGTCGGCTCGGACATGATCCGCGAGCCGATGCCCCAGCAGCCGTCGGTGGTGGAGGTGAGCTCGACGGTGTCGGTGCTGGTGGCCTTGCCGGCGTCGTCGAAGCCGGTGGCGCCGACGAGCACCACCTGTGCGCCCGGGACGGGCCGGTCGACGCCGCGCACCGCGCCCACGACCCGCCCGACGAGGGCCGTGACGGGCTCGGTCAGCGGCAGGCGACGCTGCACGGTGGTGTTGGTGCTGGTCGTGACCGCCGCCTGGCCGCCGTTGACACCGCTGACGCCGCGCACGGTGTAGGTGCCGGTGGGCAGGCCGGTGATCGTGACGCGGCCGTCCTCGCCGGAGGTGCCGATCGTGGCGGTCGGCGGCTCCGGCGAGAGGACGGGCTTGACGCCCTCGGCCGGCACGAGCACGTCGTCGTCGGTGCTGCCGGCCGGGCCGGCGGCGGGGCGCAGCACGGTGAGCACCGCCCGGCCCAGGCGCTGGAGCGCGACGGGGTACGGCTGGGTGCCGCGGCGCAGGTCGAGCACGGCCGGGCCCGACGGCGCGACGTACTGCTTGTCGACCGGGACGACGGTGACGGTGTAGGCGCCCTCGAGCGGCACCTCGACGCGGTAGTCGGCGGTCCCGTCGGTCAGTGCCGCGCACCAGGTGCGCCGGCCGGTCTCGAGACCCTGGTTGGCGTGGCCGCCCGCGGTGCAGGCGTCGGCGTCGTCGGCGGGGCCGTCGGGGTCGCCGCCCGCGACGGGCCGGCCGTCCTCGATGGCCTTGCGGCACTCCTCGACGGAGTGGTCGGCGCGGGCTGTGCTGGTGGACTCCACCCAGATGCAGGTGTCGGGCAGCGGGTCGGTGTTGGGGGCGCCGTCGGTGTCGGCCAGCGAGAGCCGTCCGACCAGCGCGGGCACCGGGACCATCTCGGCCACCGGGGCGGTGGTGACCCGACCCTCGGCGACCTCCACCGGTACCGAGGTGGTGACGTAGCCGGGCGAGGAGACCTTGACGGTGTACAGGCCGGCGCGCAGGCCGCCGGTCGGCGGGAGCGAGTAGCCGCCGTCGGCGGGGAAGTCGTCGGTCCACGTGACGGGCACCTCGGTGCCGCCCGGGCCGGGCACCGTGGTCGTCAGGGTGGCCCGCAGGCAGTCGTCCTGGCAGGTCAGCGGGGTCACCGGGTCGGTGGAGGCCGCGGACCCCGACACGGTGGCGGTCGACGGCTGCCCGCCGCCGATCCGCGGGACGAGGGAGACGGTGGTCGAGCCCGAGGCCGGGCCCGGCTGCACCCGGACGGTGCGGGTCCAGGCGTCGTAGCCGAAGTAGTCGGCCGAGAGCGTGTAGACGCCGGGCGCGACGCCGTGGAAGCCGAACGTGCTCCGGCCGCCCTCCTCGGGCGTCGAGGAGGTCGTCTTGTAGGTGTGGTCGTTGTTGGCCAGCGTCAGTCCGGTGGCGGCGAGGACGGTGTCGCCGGCCCCGGCCCGGGCCGATCCCCGGCGTACGGCACGGGCCGAGCCGGCCTCGGTCTGGCCGCCGACGGAGCCGACGACCGAGCCGGTCGAGGTGGACAGCGTGACCGCGCGCAGGTCCTCCGTCGCCTGGCCGCGGCGGAGGTCGAGGGTGCGGCTGACGGGCTGGTAGCCGTCGGCGGTCAGGGTCACGGTGTAGCGGCCGGGGGCACGCACCCCGGGCACGAAGAAGCGTCCGGGGCTGCCGTCGGTCAGCGACGTCGCGGTGTGCACGGTGTCGGACCCGTCGGAGACCGAGACCTCGACACCGCCGAGGCCCTGGGGCTGCCCGTCGTCGCCCATGACCACGGCGCGGCCCTTGACCAGCGCGACGCCCGCCGCGAGCTCGAGGTCGGCGCGGCCCTGCCCGCTGGCCGCGAGGTCGACGGTGGCCGCCTCGGTGCTCATGTCGTGGGCGGTGGCGCTGACGACGTAGGTGCTGGGCGTGGACAGGCCCGTGACCCGCCAGGTGCCGGTCTCGCCGCGACCGCCGGGCGAGGTGCTGCTCGTCGTGATCGAGGTGGTGCCGTCGCTGATGGTCACGCTCGCGCCGCCGTACGGCGCCCCGTCGGGTCCGCGGACGGTGCCGGAGAGCACGCCCTCGCCCGGGGCGAGGGAGACCTCGAGGGGCTCCTTGGCCGCCTCGGAGGCGCTGTCGACGACGAACCGCTGGGTCTGGTAGCCCGCCTTGGCGAAGGTGAGCAGGTAGTAGCCGGGGGCGGTGACGCCGGCGAAGGACCACGCGCCGTCGGCGGCGGTCTGCTCGCTCTGCGCCGAGCGCGCCTCGGAGGGGGCGACGGCGGTGAAGGCGGCGGGACGCAGGCCGTCGGAGTCGAGCGCGTCGGGGTCGACGCCGACGCCACGCCCGACCATCTCCTCGTCGACGAGGGAGCGGGGGTCGAGGGTGACGGTCACACCGTCGGGTGCGGACCCGAGCACGGTGCCGGCGAGCTGGACGCCGTCGTCGGAGCCCGCGCCGGCACCACCGTCGCCCGCCGCGCCCCCGTCGGCACCCCCGTCGGAGCCACCGTCGGAGCCACCGTCGGAGCCACCGTCGGCGCCCGCGCCGCCGTCGGCCGCGCCGCCGTCGGCTCCTGCGCCGCCGTCGGCCTGGGCGGCCTGCTCCTGCGACGACTGCCGCACGCGCTCGCTCAGCTGGGGGACCAGCACGAGCACCGCGGCGATCCACACCACGACGACCGCGGCGATGGCGACGAGCTTGAGCCCGGCCGGACCGACGACGGTGCGCTGGGTCAGCGCGCCCTCGGCGACCCGGGAGGTCGACTGGGAGTGCGCGGTGACGTCGAAGGGGTGGCGGTGGCCGTAGCCGACCAGTCGGGGCCGGCGGACCGAGGCCTTGGCGCGCACCCGCACCTCGCCGTCGGGCGGGACCTGGACCGACGTGCGGCCGAGGCGGACCCGTCCGTTGCCGGGGTCGCGGGCCACCAGGCGCACGTCGGCGGTGCCGCCGCCGCTGTTGCGGACCACGACGGTGAAGCGGCGCCCGGAGACCGCGGTCAGCTCCTGCGGCTCGAGGCTGACGTCGACGCGGGCACGGGGGTTGACCACGAGCGTGGTCTCGGCGAGGCCGGTGGCCTGCTCGTCGGCGGGGGAGCGCCCGGTCGCCGGGTCGACGGCCTGTGCGGCGACGGCCAGCGGGTAGCCCGCGGGCAAGGTGCCGGCGGGCGGGGCGAGGGTGAGCACCACGTCGGCGTGCTCGCCGGGGGCCAGCACGCCGGTGCGCACCGGCGCCGACAGCCAGGCCGGGTCGACCCCGACCGCGGCGACGGCGAGCACCCGGGGGCCCGTGGAGCGGTTGACGACGCGGACGGCGAGCTCGGCCGTCGCCCCCGCGGCCACCTTGGTCGTCGGCGCGACCGCGACCGCGGGGCGGCGGTCGGGACCGGTGGTGCCGGCGGGTCCTCGCTGGTCAGCCACTGGACACCTCGAGCTCGACGGACTTGGTCTGGCTGCGGTCGACGGTGAACGTCGTCGAGGCGCGCGCCGCGCCACCCGCCGTACGGCGGACGACGGCGACGTAGGACTGCGGGGCGTCGACGTCGGTGAAGGAGAAGACGCCGCCCGCCTTGGTGGTGGTCGTGCGGTAGGGCGTGCCGGGGTACTCCGAGGACCGGTACAGCTGCACGACCCACCCGGTGCCGGCGCCCCGCACGACCCCGTCGACCGCGGCCGGCTGGTCGAGCACCAGGTCGCGCGAGAGGTCGTCGTCGCCGGCGACCACGGTGACGGTCTGGGAGACGGGCGTGGTGCCGTTGCGGCTGGTCTGCAGGGTGTAGGTGCCGGGCGGGACGGAGTCGAAGCGGTAGGCGCCGACGCTGCCGGCGGGCACCGAGGCCGACACGACGCTGAACGTCGCCTCGTTGGAGACCAGGCGCACCTCGGTCTCGCCCACCCGCTCCTTGGGTGCGTTGCGCGCCGGGCCGGTGCGCTGGCTGACGACGCCGGCGATGGTCGCCGAGGACCGGCTCAGGTCGACCGCGACCCGGCCCCGGTCGTCGACCACCCCGCCCTCGCCGGTCACGACGCCGTCGCCGGAGACGGTGACGGCGACCGTCTGCGGCGCGAGGTCGTCGCGGCTGAAGGTGATCGTGTAGGAGCCCGGGACGGGCAGGCCGGTGACCTTCCAGGAGCCACGCGCGGTGCCGTCGGCGTCGGCACCGTCCTCGCCGTCGTCGGGGACGGAGGTGGCGGTCTGCACGGTCTGGGTGCCGTCGGTGACGGTGACGATCACGCCCGCCGCCGTGCTGGCCAGGCTCGAGCCGGGGTCGCGCAGGCCGACGGACCCGGTCAGCGAGCCCGACGACCGGTCGAGCACGACGTCGACGCCGTCGAGGGCCTGGCCGTCGCCGAGGCCGATGGTGAGCGTCTGGGAGGCGTAGCCGTCGAGGGAGACGACCAGGGTGAAGCTGGCCGGGGTGGGGAGCCCGCGCACGGCGAACGCGCCCGCCTCGTCGCCGGTCAGCGACATCGTGGTCACCGAGGTCTGGCCGGCGCTCGCGGTGACCGTGGCGCCCTCGAGCGGCTGGCCCGCCGAGGCCACGGTGCCGGTGATGACGCCGTCGCCCTGGCGCAGGGTGATCTCCACGTCGTCGCGGTCCTCGCCGGCGGTGACGTCGATGCGCTGGGTCGAGGTGGCGTAGCCGGGCTTCTCGACGATGAGGTCGTAGACGCTGGGGGAGGGCACGTCGGTCAGCTCGAAGGTGCCGTCGGAGCCGATCGGCACCGACTTGACCGTCGCGCCCTGCGCGGCGACCGCGGCGGGCGACGGCGCGCCGACGGACCCGACCGTCTGGGCCGGCGGGGTGCCGCTCGGGCCGGCCGCACCGCCGAGGAGGTCGAGCGGCCGCTTGAGGGTCAGGGTGGCGTTGGAGACGTCGAGGCCGGCGACGGTGCCGGAGACCGTGGCCGGGACGCCGCCGAGGGTGACGTCGAGGCCCTCGCGGCGCGCGCCGGACTCGAGGGTGACGGCCTCGGCGTCGGCGGCGTCGACGGCCTGCGGGAACCACAGCTGCACGAAGCCGGCGCCGCGGAAGCTGACCTTGTAGTCGCCGGCGGGCAGGTCGCCGACGCCCCACGTGCCGTCGTCGGCCGTGGCCGCGGTCAGCAGCGGGGCCTCGGTGTCGTCGGCGGCGAACACGCTGACCTCGACGCCCGCCACGGGGGCGCCGGAGGTCAGCAGCGAGACCGCGCCGGCCATGCCGGAGGTGCCACCGGCCTGGCGGGCGCCGCTGGCGGCCGCCACCTGGAGGGCGAGGTCGCGGTCCTCGGCCGACTGGGTGACCAGGCGGGACAGGGCGACGGTGATGACGATCGCGAAGACGGTGACCGCGACGAGCAGGCCCACCAGCCCGATCGGCCCGCGGGAGAGCGCCGCCCGCTGCACGAAGGTGGCCTGGGCGTGCGGGGTGACGTCGTCACCGACCCGGGCCCGCGGCGTCGAGCGCCGGGCCATCTTCACCTGCAGGCGGTCGGCCGGGTCGGCCGGCGCGTCGGCGGCCGGCGCCGCGGGCTGGGCCGAGGCACGGTCGAGCGCAGCCGACTGGGTCGGGTCGAGCACGAACAGCTCGAGCGGGCGGACGACGGGGTTGCCGGTGAAGGGGCGGCGAGCGCTCGCCCGCACGTCGACCATCGCGTGCTCACCGGGGGAGAGCGTGACCGTCGGCGGGGTGAAGACGAAGTGGACGCGGTCCTCGGGGTCCTGGCCGTGCAGGCGCCCGTCGAGCACGGTGTTGCCGTCGTTGGCGACGACCACGCTGAGCCGGGCCCGCCGGCCCGCGGTGACGGCCATCGGGTCGCAGCGCACCAGGACCGCCGGCCGCTCGGGCACCGAGAGGACGACGTCCTCGACGACGCTCTCGTGGGGCGGGGTCAGCTCGCGCACCTGGACGCTCACGCGGCGCTCGCCGGCCGACATGCCGAGCGGCACCTCCACGGTGACGAGCACCGTGCGGGACTCCCCGGGGAACAGCGAGACCTCGGCGTCGTCCATGGAGACCCAGGAGGGGTCGGCGCCCAGCACGCGCACGGCGTAGCCGCCGATGACGTCGCCGGTGTTGCTGATGGTCACCGCGATCGGCTGGGCGAGGCCCGGCACGAGGTCGAAGTGCCGGGGGGAGACGTCGACGTGCACCTCAGCCCCCCGGTCCGAGCTCGAGGACGGTGTCGGAGGTGACGCCCGGGACCACGGTCACGATCGCGGTGCGCTGCGCGAGCCCGTCGGCCCGGGCCGTGACGCTGTAGGTGCCCGGCGGCAGGTCGGCGACCTCGAAGCCGCCGGCCCCGCCGAGGCTGCCCGGACCGCCGGTGGTGGCGCTCCAGCTGCCCGAGCCGTTGGTGATCGTCACGACCGCGCCCTGCACGGCCGAGCCGTTCTGGCGGCGTACGACGCCCGCGACGCTGCCCAGCTTGGTGTCGAGCTGCACGGTCAGCTCCGGCGGCTGGCCGGAGGCCTCGAGCCGCACGGGCACGGTGGTCGGGGCGTAGCCCTCGGCGGTGAAGGTGAGGGTGTAGTCGCCCGGCGCGGCCAGCCCGTTGAGGCTGAAGCTGCCGACCTCGCCGGCGGTGAGCGTCGTGGTGGTCGGCACCGCGACGGGGGTGCCGTCGGTGCCGGTGGTGGTCTGCGCTCCGCCGACCGTCAGGGTCGCCCCGCCGACGCCGGTGCCGTCGGGGGCGAGGAGCCGCCCGCTGAGGCTCCCGGTGCCCTTGGACATCTCCACCGCGACGCTCGTGTCGCTCTCGCCGGCCTCGAGGTCGACGATCTCGGTGGTCGAGCCGTAGCCCTCGGCGCCGAAGGTGAGCACGTAGGTGCCCGGCGTCGGCAGGTCGCCGAGGGTGAACGCGCCGACGGAGCCGACGGTCGGGGTGATCACCGAGACCGCCTGCCCGTTGACCGTGGTGCTGATGGTGACGCCGCCGACGGCGTTGCCCAGCGTGTCGCGCACCGTGCCGCCGATGACCCCGGAGTCGGAGCTCGGCACCACGCTGGGCTGGCTGCGCTGCTCGCCGCCGTTGACGGTCGTCGTGAGCGTCTTGGTCTCGTAGCCCTCGGCGCTGAAGCTGAGCTCGTACGTCGCCGGGGCCGGCAGGTCGGCCAGGGTGTAGGATCCCGAGGCGTCGGTGACGTCGGTCGCCACGACACCGACGCTGCTCGGCACGTCGAGGGCGCGGGCGGTGACGGTAGTGGGCACGTCGGCGAGCGCGGAGCCCTCGTCCACCGTGCCGGAGATCGAGGCGGGCTTGCCCGCGACGGTGACGGTGGCGGCGTCGGTCGTGCCGCCGGGGGCCACGGACACGCGCTCGGCGGCGCCGCGGCCCTTGGCGAAGCGGTACCAGACCTTGGTGAACCCGTCGGCGGCGTACTCGAGGCGGTAGTCGGTGGGGAACAGCCCGGCGAGGGTGTAGGTGCCGTCGGCCTGGGTGGCGGCGGAGCTGACCAGCACGGGGCCGTCCTTGCCGTCGCGGTAGGCCTTGACCAGGATCCGCCCGACCGGGGCGCCGTTGCTGCTGGCCACCACGGTGCCCGAGACGGTGCCGCCGACGCCCGGCGGGACGATGCCGGTCTTGGCCAGCGTGCCCGGAGGGGAGCCGCCGTCGGCGACCTGGCGGTAGTCGGTGACGAACATCGTGGGGACCGCGGTCTTGGTCACCGGGTCGCCGGCGAAGACCTGCGTCAGCCCGAGCAGGAACACCGAGGCCCACAGCCCGACGATACCGAGCAGGATGAGCGCCGTGAGCAGCCCGCGGCTGACCATCGGACGCTGCCGCAGGACCAGCGAGGTCTGGGCGGTCAGGTCGGGGGCGCGCTCGGTCTCGGTGTCGCCGTCGGCCGCCGCGAGGGTCTCGGCCTCGAGCTCGGTCATCGCCGGGATCGAGTGCGTGCGGCTGGCGGTCAGGTCGACGGTGGCGGTGCGGTCGACCTCGGCCCCGGTGACCATGCGCGGGCCCTTGAGGGCGGCGATGACGGGGGTGCGCGCACCGGGCTGGACGCGCAGGCTGCGGGGGTTGAAGCGGACCGTGCTGCGGCCGTCCTCGAGCGAGGCCGACAGGGTGACGTCGAGCGCAGTGTTGCCGGGGTTCTCGACCTCGAGGAGGAACCGGCCGGCGCGGCGCGAGCGGATCGTGCGGGGGGTGCGGTGCAGGCGCACGGCCGGGTGGGCCGAGACCGACAGGTCGAGGTCGAGGTGCTGGGTCGGGGCGCCCGTGCCGTGGGAGACCGCCTCGACGGTGATCGGGTGGCTGCCGGCGCGCAGCGTGCCGGGCACGGCGATGCTCAGCCGGATCCGCCCGGTAGCGCCGGGGAAGAGCGGGAGCAGCTGGGGCTCGACCACCACGGTGGCCTCGGGCAGGCCCAGCACGTGGGCCGAGACGCCGTCGATCAGCTCACCGGTGTTGACGACGTCGACGTCGACGTCGACGGTGCTGCCCGGCTCGACCTGCAGGACCCGGTGCTCGGTGGCTAGACGCACGCGCTCACCGTCCGTCGCCGGGGTGCACGGGAGCGACCGCGGCGGGCGGAGCTGCCGGTGACCGAGCCGTGCACGAACTACCTGCCCTGGTGGTGACGGATGTCTGGACCACCGAACCCTAGGGTCGCCGGCGGCCGTCCGTGGGCGAATGCCGGAACTGTTCACCGGCCCACCCGGATTCTTTACCTTCGGGGGTGTGGTGCCTGGGGGAACACCGCGCCGAGCCAGGTCCCGAACTGGGCGTCCTGCGGTCGCCGGCCGAGCTTGGTCATCTCCGTCGAGACCGCCCGCAGCAGGTCGACCATGTCGATGCCCGCGACCGGCGCCGAGGCCTCCGGGTCCTCGGCGCGGGCCGCCGCGGTGAAGGCGGCCGTGAGCGCGGCGTTGCGGATCGAGCCGCCGGTCAGGTCGAACTGCTCGGCCACGAACCCGAGGTCGAGGTCGAGGCGCGGCGCCCGGCCCAGGGCCCGGTCCCAGATGCGCTCGCGCTCCTCGGCACTCGGCACGGGGAAGTGCACGGTGACGTGGATGCGGCGCAGGAAGGCCTGGTCGATGTTGCCCTGGAAGTTGGACGTCAGGACGACCACGCCGTCGTACGTCTCGAGGCGCTGGAGGAGGTAGGAGACCTCCATGTTGGCGTAGCGGTCCTTGGAGTCCTCGACCTTGGAGCGGCTGCCGAACAGCGAGTCGGCCTCGTCGAAGAGCAGCAGGTAGTTGCCGGTGTGGGCGGCGGAGAAGATCTCCTCGAGGTTCTTCTCCGTCTCACCGATGTACTTGCTCACCAGGGCCGAGAGGTCGACGCGGAACATGTCCATGCCCAGCTCGTGGGCGATGACCTCGGCGCTGGTCGTCTTGCCCGTGCCCGAGGGCCCCGAGAACAGCGCGACGACGCCGGGGGAGGGGTAGAGCGAGAGACCCCAGTCGTCGTGGACGCGGCTGCGCTGGCGGTAGCGGTCGATGAGTGCGCGGAGCTGACGTTCCTGGCTCTCGGGGAGGACCAGGTCGTCCCAGCCCACCTTCGGCACGATGCGGGTCGCGTGCTTGAGGAGGGTGCCGGTGGTGACGCGACGCAGTCTGGCCTCGGCGCCCTGCACGTTGTCCGCTACGGAGGCGACTGCGCGCAGCTGCGAGGCGGTCGGAACCCGCGCAGGCACCGGGGCTTCGGGAAAGACCGCACGCCACTCCGCCGACGCGACCTCCGCCGGCTCGGCGGCCAGCTCGATGTACGGGCGTCGGGGGAGCGCGCCGACGTCGAGCGGGCGTTCGGAGAGGAGGCCCCACGCGAGGTGGTCGGCCCGCTCGACCCAGTGACGGGTTGCCGGGTCGGGGGTGGCGGGCACGTCGAGCACGACACCCACCCCGAGCACGGTGGCTTGGCGCACGAGCACGCGCCACGAGCGATCGTCTGCCGGCGGCCGGGTGATCAGGAACGCCGTCGGTGCGAGGGCCGCGAGGGCGCGCTGCTGGCGCCGGACGGCGTCCGAGCCGTGGACGAGCACGAGGTCGGCCGTCCCGATCGTGTCGGGCGGCAGTGCGACCAGCTCGGTGCCGAGGGACAGCTCGGGATCCAACGAGAGGTCGTCACGCAGCGCCCAGGCCACGCGCCGCGGCACCGTCACCTGGGTGTGCCGGAACGTGTTGGCCGCGACGAGCTCGACCAGGCCGGCCGAGCGGAGCCTGGCGTCGTCGGCGAGGACGTCGACCGCTTCCGGACCGAGCTCGCGCTCGACATCCGCGAGGGTCAGGAGCACGTCGCGGTCCGACTCCTGGTCCCAGGCGGCGCAGAGGGCGAGGACGCGCTGCTCGAGCGGAGTGAGGCCTGCCGACGCTGCGACGGCGTCGAACGGCGAGTCGGTGTCGGCCGGGGCGTCCGTCACGGCCTCAGTTGGTCTTCAACCACTTCGCCCGCTCCTTGAGCATCGCGTAGTAGTCCTCGGGCGAGGCCCCGTCGAGCACCGCCGCCTCGCGGCTGGCCGCCTTGATGGACTTCTTCACAGAACGCGCCTTCTTGCCCGACGAGCCCAGCGAGAAGCGGGTGGCCGAGAACGTCTTGATGATCGTCTTCCTGCCCTCGACCAAGCCGCGCTCCAAGGCCTCGGCCATCATCTCCTTTCGCCAGCCGCCGTCGGCCTCGGCCCAGGCCATGGCCCCCTTGTCCCCACCGCGGGCCTCCAGCCCGATCAGTAGTCGCCTGGCGCACTGGCTGGCTGTCTGGCCGAGCTCGCTGGACTTGAGCTCGCTGAGGTAGCGCTCGAAGTCCTGGGCGCTCTTGCCGCCCTTGAAGTTTTCGCTGACGTCGCGGTCGACGTTGTCGATGACCGTGATCGCCGTCGACCAGGGATCGTAGATCCAGTTGCCGATGTTGCCTCCGAGCACGCGGTCGGCGTTACCCAGGAAGAGGTCGATCGCGGTGAGCCGGCCCAGGCCCTCCATGTGCTTGTAGTCACTGAGGAGGGCGCGGAACCTGTTCTCCTGGGGCTTCATCTGGTCAGGGTCGGCCGACTTCGCGGTCTTGATCCCGGTGTCGGCTCCCGCGTAGTTCTGGGCCACCAAGTTCGACCCGTCGCCAATGTTGTTCTGGTGGTAGAACTGAGCGACCTCGATGTCGGAGAATTCGTCGAGCGATGCGTCCGCAGGTCGGCCGAGGGCCATGTTGACCTGGTCACGTCCGCCGTTGTCGGCCCGCATCTCCGCGCCCAGCTTGGCCCAGGCCTTCTTGTCGAGCTTGCCACCGCCCTTGGACAGGATCAGGCTCGATACCTTCTGCGCCTCCTCGGCGCTCAGCTTGCGTTGGCGGACGGACTTGACCCCGCCCATGCCTTCGAGAGCGACGCCGGACAGGTTGGCCAGTCCGGTCTCCTTGTTCTCGTCCTTGATGACGAGACGGTCACCGGAAGTGTCGTCGAGGAAGAAGACGGCCTGGCCGGAGCCGACCACACCGACGCTCTTGGTCTTGTCGAACTCCAGCTTGCCCCCGAACGCCCACCGGTGCAGCCGCCTCGCGCCTCCCCCCTGCTGCTGGGTGTGCGCGATCTCGTGCGCCAGCACCTTCTCGCCGGCCGGGGTGTCGGGCCTGAACTCACCGGCACCGAAGAAGATGTCCTTGCCGGTGGTGAAGGCACGGGCCGAGACCGAGCGGTTGAGGGTGGCCGCCTCGCCGTCGGTGTGCACGCGGACGTCGGCCAGCGACCGGCCGAAGCCCGACTCCATGCGCTGGCGCACGCCGTCGGGCAGGGCCGACCCGCTGCCGCGCCTGGCCTCGATGCGCGAGGTCAGACCGTCGGAGATCTCGCCGCCGGCGTACCCGACCTCGGGGGCGCCGGAGGTGCTGGGGGCGGCCGTGCGGGCGATGCCGTGGCAGCCGTCGTGCACGTGCGTCTCGCCGGCCTCGCCGCCCTGCAGGCGGGAGATGACCTGGTCGGCGACGCGGTCGGCCTCGACCTCGGCACGGTCGTCGGCGGCACCGACGACCAGGGGCGCCGCGGTGCGGCGCACGGGAGCAGGGGTGCTGGCGTGCTCGACCTCGAGGTCGCCGTCAGCCGACTGGTGGTGCGCGTAGGCACGTCGGGACATGGGGGGAGGCTAGGTCCGATCCGGGCGCACGTCACGCGTTTCGGCCACGATGCGCCGGTGGGCGTGCAAAACTCCCGGCGTGTTCATCGCGAACGTCGACGCTGGTCTAGAGCGGATGGTGCGTGAGCGCCTGCCGCTCCCCGAGGACATCGGCGACGTCGTCTTCGACGCCCCCACCTCGACGTGGTCGGCGCAGCTGTCGCGGATCACCGTCAGCATGTTCCTGTACGACGTGCGCCGCAGCACCCAGCCGTCGCGCTCGGCGACCGTGCGGGTCGACGGCGACGGACGGGGCCTGCGCCGGCGGCCGCAGCCGATGGTCGAGCTCGCCTACCTGGTCAGCGCCTGGGCGGGCAGCCCGCGCGACGAGCACCAGCTCCTCGGCGACCTGGTCAGCATGGTCAGCGGCACCGACACGGTCCCGCCGGAGATGTTCGTGACCGCGCCGACGACCTCGGTGACCCTCGCGACCGGCGACGACCGCAACCTGGGGCGCGAGCTGTGGAGCGGCATCGGCGGCGGCCTCAAGGCCTCGGTCAGCCTCGTCGCGACCGTCGGGGCCGACGCCTTCGACTGGCAGGAGCAGGCGCCGCCGGTCGAGCGCATCGCGGCCATGGCCGACCGGATGACCCCCGACGACCCGCGGCGCCTCGGCGCCGGGGGTCGGTGACCCCGGTGGCGACGACGGTCCTGCGACGTCGGGTGGCCGCGGTGGCGGTGGTGGTCGGGCTCGTCCCGTCCCTCGGTGGCTGTGGCCTGTTCGGCGGTGACGACGGCGAGGAGGGCGTGCAGAGCATCGAGCCCGGCCAGTGCTTCCAGGTGCCGTCGGAGGTCAAGGAGCAGCTCGCCGACCTCGACGAGGTGCCGTGCGACGAGCCCCACGACCGGGAGGCGTTCGCGGTCATCGGCTACGAGCCGCCCGACGACGAGACCGACGCCGACGTCTTCCCCGGCGACGACACGCTCACCAGGTACGCCGACGGGCGGTGCGCGTCGGCCTTCGGCGACTACACCGGCACGCCGTACCTCGACTCCGACCTGTACTTCACCTACCTGCTGCCCTCGCCCCGCTCGTGGCAGTCCGGCGACCGCGACGTCGTCTGCTTCGCCTTCGACCCCGGGCGGCGCCTCGACCGCTCGGTGCGCGACCCCGACGCCGACGCCGAGTCCTGACCGACCGGCACCCAGACCCGCACCCAGACCCGTACCGAGGGAGAGACCGTGCCCAACCCCGTCGTCACCGGAGCCATGGCCATGTGCAGCTTCGGGATCGCGCCCTCGACCCTGAACTTCCTGCCGACCTCGCGCGTGATGATCGAGGGACGCCCCGTCGGCACGATCCCCGACATCGCACCCGGCCTGAACGTGCCCCCGTTCGGGATGTGCACGAGCCTGTCCAACCCCCAGGTCGCGGCCGCGACCACCGCGGCGCTGGGCGTGCTGACGCCGATGCCCTGCGTGCCCGTCATCGCGGGTCCGTGGAAGCCGGGCACGCCCCGCACGACCGCCGGGGGCAAGCCGGTGCTCGCCGCCGGCTCCACCTGCAACTGCGCCTGGGGCGGCGTCGTGAGCATCACCATGCCGGGCGCGATGCGCACCCAGGTCAACTGACGGGTCCGGGTCCTCAGCCGGCCCGTCGGGCCAGCGGCCGACGCCACGCCGGGTCGGCCCAGGCGAACCCGCCGGGCACCACCAGGTCGCCCGCGACGAGACGGCGCAGCGCGGTCGCGAGCTCCGGCGCGCAGCCGCCCGCTCCCCGGCCCACGGGCCCGACCTCGGCGAGGCGCAGCAGCAGCTCAACGGTGCGCAGCCACTGCTCGGAGCCCTCGACGTGGCGCACGACCGCCCAGGGGTGCGCCCGTCGCCAGGCCTGCAGCTCCGGCAGGTCGGCGACGTCGGGCCGGTCGCCGACCAGGGCGAGCTGGTGGTGGCGGTCGGGGTGGCGGGCCGGGAGCCGTGCGTCGAGCACCCGTCGTACGGCGTCCGCCGCGGTCGGGCGGTGGCGTCCGGGCCGGCGCTCGGCCGCGGCGCGCAGCGCGGCGTAGGCCCGTAGCGGGCCGTGACCGGCCTCGGCGACCGGGTCGCCCGCCACGAGGCCGGCAGGCGCGTGGTGGCGGGTGCCGCGGGTGCTGCCGGCCGGGACGGTGGACACGGCGACCAGACGCAGGTCGCGGGCGACCACGACGCCGACGACGTCGGAGACGTGGGCGACCAGGGCGGGGGAGGTCGCGAAGCGGAAGGTGCCCAGGCCGTGCGGGCGCACGCCGTGCGCCTCCCAGGCCCGCGCGACGGTGCTGTGGCCGACGCCGAGGTGGGCGCCGAGGCTGCGGGCGCTCCAGTGGGTCAGGCCCAGGGCGCGCGGGGGAGGCACGACCGTGGCCGCGGCGATGGCGGCGTCGTCGACGGGGCGCGCCGGCGGGCGCACACGGTCGACGAGACCGGCGAGCCCCTCGAGGTCGTAGCGCCGGGACCACGTGTGCACGGTCTGCCGGCTCACGCCCAGCGCCCCGGCCACCTGCGCCGGCCCGAAGCCCTGGCCGGCGAGCAGCACGGCCCGCGCGCGCAGGCCGAGCGCCGACGGCGTGGCCGCCCAGGCGGAGAGCTGGGGCACGTCACCGGGCCGGGGGCGCGCCCGACCGCCGCGCCGGTGGGCCGCCGCCGGCAGGGCACCGAGGCCCCACGCGTCGGACAGCGACGGGTCCGGGGCCGAGAAGTCCCTCACGCCTGCAGTCTGCCCGCTCGGACGTCCCTCGGGGTGGGAAACGTCAAGACGTCCTGGGACGAGACCCTGGTCAATCGGGACCAATGCCGACAAAGGCCCTCCGGGGGACCCCGCCCAGGTAAACGATCTCCTCGCCTGCTGGTCATGCCTGACCAGACCACTGCCGGTCATCCCGACCGGCCGTCCCATCGTGAGCGGAGACACCATGCCCACCTACACCGCACCGGGTGTGTACGTCGAAGAGGTCCCCTCCTCGCAGAAGATCCTCTCGGCCGCACCCACCGCCGTGGCTGCGTTCGTCGGCTTCACCGAGCTGGCCCCCACCGACGACCCCAACGACCCCCAAGGCCTGGCTCCGCGCCTGGTCACCAGCTGGACCCAGTTCGAGAGCCTGTACGGCGGCTTCGCGCCCGGCTGCATGCTCCCGCTGTCGGTCTACGGCTACTTCGCCAACGGCGGCTCGATCGCCTACATCTGCCGCGTCCCCAACACCGAGCCGGCCGGCGAGCCCTCGCGCCTGGCGCTGCCCGCCGCCGACCGCGCCCTCGGCCTGCCGGTCGCCGTGACCAGCATCGAGCCCGACGCCGCGATCACCGTCGCCATCACCACCGACGACCCGGGCGACAGCGACGACGACGGCCCCTCGACGTTCACCATGACCATCCTCGAGGGCGGCGACCCGGTCGAGACCTTCTCCGGCCTCGGCTTCGCCAAGGGCGAGAACAACGTCGCCACCAAGGTCAACGCCACCTCGACCAAGGTCAAGGTCGAGCTCGACCTCGCCGAGGACGCCGACGTGGAGAACCAGCTCGAGCTGGTCAAGCCCGGCTTCTACGACCTCGAGAAGGCCGCCCCGGTCGCCGTGCCCGTCAACGGCCGCAAGTTCGCCGGCTCCGAGTCCGCCCGCGCCGGCATCGGCGGCCTGGCCGTGGCCGAGGACGTCACCATGGTCGTCGTCCCCGACCTCGTCACCGCCGCCACCAGCGAGGACGGCAGCATCGACCTCGGCCTGTGGAAGGCCGTCCAGACCGCCCTGATCTCCCACTGCGAGCAGAACGGCAACCGGATGGCGGTCCTCGACGCGCCTCCCGGCATGAACCCCCAGCAGATCAAGGAGTGGCGCAGCGAGGTCGCGATGTACGACTCCGCGTACGCCGCGCTGTACTACCCCTGGATCAAGGTCGAGAACCCGATCGGCACCAACGGCGACAGCGAGATCCTGATGCCGCCGTCCGGCCACATCGCCGGCGTGTGGGCCCGCACCGACGACACCCGCGGCGTGTGGAAGGCCCCGGCCAACGACACCATGCGCGGCGTCCTCGACATCGAGCGCGCGGTCACCCAGAACGAGCAGTCCCTGCTCAACCCGATCGGCATCAACTGCATCCGCCCGTTCGGCACCCGCGGCATCCGCATCTGGGGTGCGCGCACCCTGGCCTCGGACACCGACTGGAGCTACATCAACGTCCGTCGTCTGTTCAACATGGTCGAGTCGACCATCCTCGAGGGCACCCAGTACGCCGTCTTCGAGCCCAACGACATGGCGCTGTGGGAGGGCGTGAACCGGACCGTCAGCGGCTTCCTGCGCGGCCTGTGGACCGCCGGCGCGCTGTCCGGCCTGTCGGCCGACGAGGCGTTCTACGTCAAGTGCGACGCCGAGACCAACCCGCCGGAGTCGGTCGACGCGGGCATGCTCGTCGTCGAGGTCGGCATCGCGCCGGTCAAGCCCGCCGAGTTCGTCGTGTTCCGCATCAGCCAGAAGAAGCAGGTCGCCGGCTGACCGCCGGAGTCCACTCCCACGCCACCCACCCGTAGACACAGGAAGCAGAGCAGAGCATGCCCAACGAGGCCCTCATCTCGACCGACCCGATCGTCGCCCAGAACTTCTACCTGGAGATCGCCGGCGAGAACATCATCCTGACCGGCGTGTCCGGTCTCGACGTCGAGGCCGACGTCGTCTCCATCCAGCAGGTCGGCAAGACCGGCCGCTCGGAGATGGTCAAGACCCGCGGCAACATCAACAAGGCCGCCGACATCACGATCACCCGGATGGCCCCCATGGACGCCATGTCGGACCCGATCTGGAAGTGGTTCAAGGACATCCGCGACAAGGGCATGGGCGGCACCGCCCGCACCGCCACCCGCAAGGACGGCTCCATCGTCCTGTACGACGGCGCCTACGCCGAGGTCGGCCGCTTCAACTTCTCCAAGGGCTGGCCCAGCAAGATCGCGACCGACGCGGTCAGCACCGACTCCAACGAGGCCGTGAAGGAGACCATCACCCTGGTCATCGAGCGCCTCGACAGGATCAAGTGAGCAGTCTCCGCACCTCGTACGAGTTCACGTTGCCGCGCGGCTACGTGGACGACGACGGCGGCCTCCACCGCAAGGGCACCATGCGGCTCGCAACGGCGCGGGACGAGCTCGCGCCGTTGCGGGACCCCACGGTGCAGGGCCCCGACGACCCCCGGTTGACCATCCTCGTCCTGACGAGGGTGGTCACCGGTCTCGGCACGCTCGACCAGGTCAACTCCCACGTCATCGAGGGCCTCTTCGCCGTCGACCTCGCGTTCCTGCAGGACTTCTACGGGGTCATCAACTTCGGCAACCAGGAGGAGTTCGAGGCCCTCATCGCCGCCCAGGAGGCCACCACGCTGGTGGGCTCCCCGGCGGCCCGGCCCGCGGCGCCCAGCGCGCCCGAGCCGGGGGCCGAGGACGGTGCGCCCGACCAGGGCGGGGACGCCGACGACGCCGGCGACACGGTCGACGACGGTCCCGGCTCCTCGCGGCCGGGCGTGACCGGGCGGGTCTCCTACGGCGCCGGCTGACGGCGATGATGCGTTACCCGAGCGACGCCCTGTGGCAGGAGATCGCCTACCTGGCCTACCACCTGCACTGGCCGCTCGACGAGCTGCTCGACCTCGAGCACATGGACCGGGTCCGGATGGTCCGGGCCGTGGTCTCCCTGAACGAACGAGCCTGGCAGGTGGTCCGTGAGCATGGCCAGTAACAGCGGCGGCGCCGGGGGTGAGTCCGTCGAGCTCCTCGGCGGCGACGTCCCCACCGCCAACCGGTTCCTCTTCGAGCTCGACGGCGTCGAGATCGGCGTCTTCCGCGAGCTGCACGGGCTGCAGGTCACGGTGGCGGTGGAGGAGGTCCGCGAGGGCGGGCAGAACAGCTTCCACCACCGGGTGCCCGGCCGGATGAGCTGGCCCAACCTCGTCTTCAAGCGCGGTGTCACCTCCGGCAACGCCCTGTTCGACTGGCTCTCCAAGAGCTCGGGCGAGGGGTTCGCCACGTCCGGCAACAAGCTGGTCCGCTCCACGGGCGCCGTCACGGCGCTCGACCACCAGGGCACCCGGCTGCGAGCCTGGGAGCTGATCGACGTCTTCCCCGTACGGTGGAAGGGGCCGGACTTCTCCGTCGACAGCCAGGACGCGCTGGAGGAGGAGCTCGAGATCGCCCACCACGGGTTCCGCGCGCAGGACAAGTGAGCACCGAGGCCTACCGACGATGAGCGAGACCAGCGGGCACGACCGCCCCGACCGTCCCGAGCGCCCCGAGCCGTGGCTCGGGGCGACGGTCGTGCGTCGGCTCCGCAAGCCCGGCCCGCCCCTGGGCCGACCCCTCCCGACGCGGGTGGGGTCGATCGCCTCCGCGGTCTCGCGCTTCGCGGCCTCGACGTCACGCCCGGTCGACATCCGCCGCGCCCTGGCCGGTCCCGAGCCGGCCGTGCGCCCGCCGCGGTGGTGGACCGGACCCGAGGAGGTCGACGAGGCGCCCGCCGCGGCCCCGACGTCGACGGCCCGCGCGGCCGCCCCGGCCCCGCTGCGCCGTGCGGCCGTCCCGTGGCTGGCGCCGTCGCGGCCCGTGTCCACCGACGCGCTGCCCGAGCGCAAGCTGCCCCGGGCCGCGCGGTCCGTCCCGCACGAGGACACCTACACACCCGGCGGCATCCTCGGCGGCCTGACCGCCGAGGTCGTGCCCGTACGTCGCCACACCGAGGTGCAGGCCGCGGGCCCGATGCTCAACGCCACCGACCACGCCCGGCTCCGCGCCGCGCAGCGGGTCGCGCCGCTGCCGGTCGAGCCCGCCCCCGTCGTACGCCGCGCGGTGCCGTCGGCACCCGCCCCGGCACCCATCCCGGCACCCATCCCGGCACCCATCCCGGCACCCGCCGCGACACCCGCCCCGGCGTCCGCGTCGCCCGGCCCGTCGACGGCCGTGCCGCCTGCCCCGACCGCTTCCGCGCCCGCGCCGACGACCGGATCGGACGCCGGTCGTGCGGACGCCGTCCGCCGCACCCCGGACCCGGCCGGCCCGGCCTCGTCCGGCCCGACGCCCTCGAGCGCGTCGGGCAGCGCCGCCACGGCGCCTGGCCCGGCGATGCCCCGCAGCGGCCCCTCCGGCGGCTCCGACGACGGACCCGGGGGCCCCGGGGGCCCCGGCCCCTCGGGCGGCGGGGGTGGCGGGGGAGTCCGGGGCTCGTCCGGCCCCGGTCCCGCACCCCGCGGACCCGGCGCCCCGGGGGCACAGGCCCCGTCGTCCGCGGCGATGCCCACGGCTCCTCCGGCAGCCGACGGTCCCACGCCCGCCGGTCGGGCGACCGAGGTCCGCCGCACGCCCGCCGGCCCGGGGGGCGCCGCCGCTCCGAGCGCGGCCCCGGCTGCCCCGATCGCCAGGTCCGGCTCGTCGACGAGCACCGCCTCGGCCCCGAACGCGACCGCTCTCGCGTCCGCACCCGCCGCGGCCCCCGCCGGCGCACCCCCCGCGGCCGCCCCGCCCCGGGCCGGGTGGCGCCTGGGTGGCCAGCCGGTCGGGTCGCGGCTCGTGGCCCGGCGGCTCGCCCTCGGCGCCCGCCCGGGTGCGACCCCGCGCGCGGTGGCGCCGCTGCGCCGCGAGGCCGATGCCGCCCTGTCCGGCAGCGTCCGGGCCTCGGCCCCGGTCGCGGCGGCCGGGCCGTCCCTGATCGCCGCCTCGGCCCCGGCCTCGAGCCCCGCGCTCGCGGCGCGCGCCGGGGCCTCGCGGCGCGACGCCTGGTCGGCGTCCAGCGTCGTGATGCGCCAGGCCGGCCGGACCGCGGGCCTGCCGCTGACCCGCACGCCGGTGACCACGACGACCACCCCGACGGCCACCACGACGGCCACCCCGGCGGCCGCCACGCCCGCCCCCGTCGCGCGCACCTCGGCGTCCACCACGCCCACGACACCCACGACCCCGGTCGCGCCGGTGGCCCGCACGGCCGCTGCGAGTGCCGCTCCCGCCGGGTCCGGAGGCGTCGCCGCCCCGGTCCGGACCGCGCCGAGCGGGGCGACCCCCACCCCGACGTCTCCGTCGTCGACGCCGGGCGTGGGCGGGTCCGCCCGCCCGGCGGCGTCCGGATCGGCGACCCCGCTGGCCCCCGAGCTCCGCGGCACCGACGCCGCGCCCGGGGCGGCCGTCGGCACCACCTCGACCCGGCCCGCACCCGGAGCCGTGCCCGAGGCTGCCGCGACCCCACTGCGCCGGGCCCTCGCCCCCGGGTCCGGCCCGGGTCCCGCGGCCAACCCGTCGGCTGCGCCGTCCACCCCGCACCTTCCGTCCAGTGCGGCTCGGGGCGGCGTCGCCGCCCGGCCCGGGGCCGACCTGGCCCCCGCTGCGCCGCGCCGGCTGCGCCGCGTCTTCGGCGGTGACGAGCAGCTCCGCCCGGCCACCGACCCCACCCGGCTCACGGTCGGCACCGGCGGCGTCACCGCCGTGCCGGCACGCCGCGCAGGCGACACCCCCTCCCGCGGGGCGGTGGCCGGTCCGGCCGCGCTGCGCCGCACCCCGGCCGCCTCGGCGCCGTCCGCCGCCTCGTCGGCAGCCCCGACGACCGCCCCCACCCCGCCCGCCCGGCCGGCTGAGGCATGGGCGCCCGGCACCCCGGCCGCCCCGGGCGCCCCGACAGCGAACCCAGACGCCCCGACCCCGGCCGCCCCGGGCGCGGCGAGCACGCCCCTGCGCCGCACGCCGGCCACGGGCCTCACCAGCCCCACCAGCCCCAGCACGGGCGTCCCGGGCGCCCCGGCGTCGCTCCAGACCCCGGCGGCCGCCCTCCACACCACCGGCCCCGCGTCCGCGCCGCCGGTCGAGGTCGTGCCCGTCGTCGGCCCCCGGATCAGCCGCGTGGTCGGCCCGATCGGCGCGGTCTCCGCGGCCGCCCACCCGATGCCCGAGCTGTACTCGGTGCGTCGCGCACCGGTCCACGGCCTCGAGTCCGGCCGGTCGCTCGCCTCGGCGCTCGCGGCGCCGGAGGAGATCCGTCCCGCCACCAGCGGCGCTGTCGCGTCCGTCGGGGCCGGGGTGCGCAGCGCATCCGCCGCCCGGTCCCGCACCGGCACGAGCAGCACGACCGGCGCGAGCGGCCCGAGCGGCCCGACCGGCACGACCGGCACGGCCGTCCCGGGCGCTGGCCGCCGCGGTGACACCTCGACCGTCCTCCGCTGGGCCCGCCCTGGCGGACCCGTCCGACGCCTCGCCACGACGACCCCGGCCGCGGTGCCCGCCCCGGGCGCTCCGGCCGCCGGGTCCACCCCGGGCCCCGCCCTCGGGGGCCTCGTCACCGCCGGCCCCGCGGGCTCGGCCGCCCGCACCGGGGCCCTGGTGCGCGCCGGCGGGACAGCAGGCGTCCCGGCCCTGCGCTCTGGTCCGGCCGGCGGCCCGCCCGTGCCCGACGTGGCCCGTCCCGGTGGCCGGTCGCCTGTGCCCGGCGGTCCCTCGGTCGCCGACCAGGTCGCGGCCGGCAGCCTGCGCCGGATGACGGTCGCCCCGCCCAGGGTCAGCATCGCCCCCCGCAGCACCGCGACCACGGGAGCCGGCGGCGCCCCGCCCGTGCCCGCCGTCGCCCGCACCACCACGCCCGCGACCCCGGCCGCTGCGCCCGCGGGCGGGTCGCTCGTCGCGGCCACCGCCCACCTCTTCGCCGACGCCGCGGGGTCCGCCCCGGCGTCCGGCGGTTCCACCTCGGCCGCGGCCGGCGTCGTACGCCGCCTGCTCGCCGAGCAGCCCGGCGGTCTGCCGGCACGTCACAGCGAGCTCCCGGGAGGGACCATGGACCCCGCAGCGCACTGGTCGGCCGACCCGCCGGGGAGTGGCGCCATCGTGCGCCGGCTGGCCACCGCACCCGACGATGTCCCCTCCACCTGGGAGCCCGCCACCGCCGCGGGCGGCGAGCCCGCCACGGGCGTGGTCCTGCCGGGCGAGGCCATGGACGCCCTCGTCGACGCCGTCGTCGCGCGGATCGAGGAGCGGGTCATCGACGAGCTCGAGCGGCGCGGTCGGCGCCAGGACTGGGGAGTGATCTGAGATGGCGGAGCTGGAGAAGGCGTTCCTCGAGATCGAGGACGGGGCGCGGGTGCCGTGCCTCTACAACCCCGAGACGCTGAGCGTCGGGCGCAGCAACAACTGGGTGTCCAACCCGATGCCTGGCAAGGGCGTCTCGCAGCTGCGGTACGCCGGCGCGAGCTCGGGCTGGATGCGGCTCGACCTGTTCTTCGACACCACCTCCGACGGCACGGCCGTGACGACCCACACCGGCAAGATCCTGGCCCTGATGGACGTCGACCCCGACCTGCCCGGCAGCGACGAGGCCAGCAACAACGTCCGGCCGCCGACGGTCACCTTCCACTGGGGCGACCTGCACTCGTTCAAGGCGGTCGTGCAGGACCTGCGGCTCACCTTCACCTACTTCTCCTCCAGCGGGGTGCCGCTGCGCGCCCGGATGGCGCTGGAGCTGCGCCAGTACGAGGAGTCCCACGCCTTCGGTCCCCAGAACCCGACCTCCGGCACGCCCAAGCCGCACCGCACCCACCGGGTCCTGCCCGGCGAGACCCTCGACCGCATCAGCGCGCGCTACTACGGCGACAGCACGCGGTGGCGGATGCTGGCCGACGCCAACGGCCTGGAGGACCCGCTCGCGGTCCGCCCCGGCACGGTGATCGACGTGCCGCGGCTGGAGGGCTGATGCCGCCACCGCTCGCCCCGGTCGTCGAGGTCAACGGCCGACCGCTGACGGCCCGCACCAACGACGCCCTGACCTCGTTGCGGATCGACCTCGGGCTCGGTCTGCCCGGCCGGGCCGTGCTGCGGTTCGTCGACACCGGCTACGAGATGGCGACCTCGGCCCTGTTCCCGATCGCCGCCGACGTCGAGGTCAGGGCCGGCGGCACGACGCTGCTGTCGGGCGAGGTGACCGCCATCGCGCTCGAGCAGGGTGACCGTCCCGCGCCCGAGCTCGTCGTCACCGTCGACGACCGGGCCTGCCGGCTCGGGCGCGGCACCCAGAACAAGGCCTTCACCAACCACAGCCACAGCGACCTCGTCTCCAAGATGGCCAGCGCCGCCGGGCTCAGCCTCGGTGGGCAGGACGCCAGCGTGCTGCCGAAGACCCAGCTGCCCTACGTCCTCCAGGCCGGCACCCACCTGGCCATGCTGCAGGAGATCTGCGCGCGGGCCGGGCTGGTCTGGTGGGTGCAGGGCAAGCAGCTCAAGATCGCCGCCGCCGGGGCGGGGTCCGGTACGGCGACGCTGCGCCTCGGCACCCCCGACCTGACCTCGTTCTCGGTCCGCGCGACGGCGACCGGTCCGGAGAAGGTCGAGGTCCGTGGGTGGAACCCCGACCAGCAGGCCGCCATCACCGGCACCTACGAGACCAAGCGGACCAAGGAGTCGGAGTTCGTGGCCTCCGCGGCCGGCCGCAAGGCCGCGACCGGCGTGACGACTGCGGTCGCCCTCGCCGCCGACCGGCCCCTGGACGCCGCGGAGGCCGACACCCTCGCCAAGGCCCGGTTCGCCGAGGCGGCCTCGGCGTCCGTCGTGGCCACCGGCACCGGCGTGGTCGCACCCGCGCTCACCCTGACCACGGCTGTGACGGTCGACAACGCGGGTCCCGCGTCCGGCACCTACCGGCTCAGCCGGATCGAGCACACCTACAACCGTTCCGGGTTCACGACCCGCTTCACCGCCGGTCCGGTGCGTCCGTCCGGCCTGGTCGACCTGCTGGGCGGCTCGCGCCCGAGCGCCGGTCTCGACGTACCGGGCGTGCACCCCGCCGTCGTCAGCGACGTCAAGGACCCCGACAACAAGGGGCGGGTCAAGGTCACCTGGAAGGTCGTCGACGACCTGGTGGAGTCGGCGTGGGGCCGGATCGTCACCCTGGGGGCGGGCAAGTCGCGCGGCATGGTCCTGTTCCCCGAGGTCGGCGACGAGGTGCTGGTGGCCTTCGAGCACGGGGACTCACGCCGCCCGGTCGTCCTCGGCGGCCTCTACTCCACCAAGAACACGCTGCCGAGCGCCGACACCCTCGACCAGGACAAGGTGAAGTTCCGCCGCATCACCTCCCGGCTCGGGCACGTCGTCGAGCTGGCCGACGGGACCTCGCCCGCCGAGCAGCACGTCCTGATCACCCTGGAGGGCAAGAAGGACAAGATCCGGCTCGGCAAGGACCAGGTCGACGTCGTCTCCGACGGCACCCCCATCAAGCTGACCAACGGCCAGGCCTCGATCACCCTGGCCAAGAACGGCGACGTGACGATCGAGGGCAACAACATCGAGCTCAAGGCCAAGTCCGAGATCAAGCTGACGGCCACCAGCAAGGTGACCGTCAAGGGCAACGCCGGCGTCGCCGTCCAGGGCGCGCAGGTGCAGGTCAAGGCCGACGGCGTCGGCTCGGTCGAGGCCAGCGGGCCGCTGACCCTCAAGGGCGCGACGGTGGCGATCAACTGATGACCGAGACCTCCCTGACCAGCGACGACGGGTCCTTCGTCGGCCGCGGCCTCGGCTGGCCGCTCGGCGTCGACCAGACCGGCGCCCTCCGGCTCTCCGACGGCGTCCCCGAGCTCGACCGCTCGATCGAGCTGGTGCTGATGACGGCGCCGGGGGAGCGGCTCATGCGCCCGCAGTTCGGCTGCCGCATCTGGGACCTGCTCTTCGAGCCGGTGACGCCCAACCTGCTCGGCCTGATCAACGAGGCGGTCCGCTCCGCCCTGGCCCAGTGGGAGCCGCGCATCGTCGTCGACGAGGTCGTCAGCCGCCCCGACGACGACCAGTCGGCGCTGGTGCAGATCCACGTCGGCTACCGGGTCCGCGCCACCAACGACCGGCGCAACCTGGTCTACCCCTTCTACGTCATCCCGCACGACGCCGAGTAGGACGCGAGCCATGCCCCTTCCCACCCCCGCCCTCGACGACCGGACGTTCCAGGACATCGTCGACGAGGCCAAGCGGATGATCCCGCGGTTCTGCCCCGAGTGGACCAACCACAACGTCTCCGACCCCGGCGTCGCGCTGATCGAGCTGTTCGCGTGGATGAGCGAGATGGTCCTGTACCGGGTCAACCAGGTGCCGGAGCGGCTCTACACGCACTTCCTCAACATGGTCGGCATCCAGCCGTTCCCGCCGTCGGTCGCCTCGACCAACCTCACGTTCTGGCTCTCCGCGGTGCTCGAGGCCCCGGTCGTCGTGCCGTCGGGCACCGAGGTCATGACGGTCGCCGGCGCCAGCGCGGGCCGCGAGGACCCGGTCGTGTTCAGCACGGTCACCGACCTCGTCATCGCCCCGCCGGTCCTGGAGACGGCCAAGGTGACCACGGTGCTCGAGGGCCGCGTCGAGGACGTGTGGGACGACCTGCGGTTCAGCACCGAGGGGGCCCGCACCTTCGCCTCGTCCACGATGACCGCGGGCGACACCTTCTGCCTCGGGTTCGCCGACTCCCTGGCCGGCATGGTGCTGCGCCTGTCGGTGACGGCCGAGGCCGAGGGCATCGGCGTCGACCCCCGCAACCCGCCCATCGCCTGGGAGGTCTGGAACGGCGAGGGCTGGATCGCCGCCGACGTCTACGAGGACACCACCGGCGGCCTCAACCGCGCCGGCGAGATCGTCCTGCTCGTGCCCGTCGAGCACCAGCCGCTCAGCATCGGCAACCGCACGGCCCACTGGCTGCGGGCCCGGCTGCTGCCCACCGCCAGCGGTCGGCCGACGTACCAGGCCTCGCCGCGGCTGCAGCGCGTCGAGGTCTCCGCGCTCGGCGGCACCGTGCCGGCCGAGCACGCCGAGACGGCCGAGGCCGAGCAGCTCGGCCGCAGCGAGGGCGCGCCGGCCCAGAAGTTCGCCGTCGCCCACGCCCCGGTGCTGCCGCGCCGCGAGGGCGAGACCGTGCGCGTCGTCGACGGCGAGCACGTGCACGAGTGGACCGAGGTCGCCGACTTCTCCGGCTCCGACCACCGCGACCGGCACTACGTGTGGGACAGCTCGACGGGCGAGGTCGTCTTCGGGCCGAGCGTGCGCTACCCCGACGGCTCGGTGCGCCAGCACGGCGCGATCCCGCGCGACGGCGCGTTCGTCGAGGTCACCGGCTACCGCCACGGCGGCGGCTCGCGCGGCAACGTCGGCGCCCGCACCCTGACCCTGCTGCGATCGACCGTCCCCTTCGTCAGCGGCGTGACCAACCTGCGCGCCGCGACCGGCGGCGTGGACGCCGAGACCGTCGCCGAGGCCAAGGTGCGCGGCCCGCTCGCGCTGCGCACCGGCCAGCGCGCGGTCACCGCGGGTGACTACGAGCGCCTCACGCTCGAGGCCTCGCCCCAGGTCGCCCGCGCCCGGTGCCGCTCGGCCCGACGCGGCAACGGCACCGTGCAGCTGCTCGTCGTGCCGCAGGTGCGCGGCGACGTCGGCGGCCACGGCATCGACGACTTCGCCATCTCCGACTCCCTCATGCGCACGATCTCCGACCACCTCGACCGCCACCGCGTCGTCGGCACGTCGGCGGAGGTGACCACGCCCTTCTACCAGGGCGTGTCCGTCGTCGCGCTCGTCCACGGCGCCCCCGGCCGCCCGCAGGGCCTGGTCAAGCAGCGGGCCGTCGACGCCCTCAACCGCTTCATCAACCCCCTCACCGGCGGGCCCGACAGCGCGGGCTGGCCCTTCGACGCCGATCTCAACGTCGCCGGCATCACCCAGCTGCTCGAGTCGGTCGAGGGCGTCGAGCGGGTCGAGGAGGCGCTGCTGTTCGAGTACGACCTGCGCACCGGTCGCCGCCTCGGCGCGGCCAAGGACGTCGTGCGCCTCGACCGCCAGTCGCTGTTCCTCTCCGCCGCCCACCAGGTGGTCGTGCGATGAGCTCGCTGGTCCGCTCCGCGCGCCTGCCGGCCCGGCCGGCACGGCGCGCGCGCCCCGACGACTGGATGCTGCGCCAGCTGCCGGTGCAGATGCTGGCCCACGACTTCTTCGTCCGCTTCGTCTCGATCTTCCAGGAGCTCGGGTCCTCGCTGCTCGACGACGCCGACAACGTCGACCACGCCGTCGACCTCACCGTCGCGCCGGAGAGCTCGATCGCCTGGCTGGGCTCGTGGATCGGGGTGGAGAAGCTCGACAACTCCATGCCGGCCGAGCTGCGACGCCGTATCGTGGCGACCGCTGCGCAGACGCTGGCCACACGCGGCACGGTCCAGGGGCTCCGCGCCTACCTCGAGCTCCTCAGCGGCGGTGCCGCCGAGGTCGAGGACGGCGGCGGGGTGTGGCGGGCGGGGGAGGTCCCGGCCGACACGGCCTGGGTCCGGATGCACGTGGCCTCGACGGGTGCGGTGCCGGAGGACGCGTTCGTGGACATGGTCCGCGACGAGGTCCCGGCCCACGTCCGGGCGCAGCTGTGGGTCGCCGACCGCGTGGTCTGGGACTCCGAGCACGACGACGAGTGGTGAGCACGACGTGAGCTGGAAGGTGGGTGCTCGGTGAGCAGGCACGTGCGGTCCCCCGAGGACCTCTCGCAGGGTCCGTGGGACGCGGAGGGCTCCGACGCGCACGCGGACGAGACGACCTCCTGGTCGGCGTCGCAGGACCCGTCGACCGACCGCGACGCCCACGCGCCCGCCGACGAGCCGACCGGGCCGACCGGGCCCACCACGTCGCCGTCGTACGCCGGCACCGGCCGCGAGGTGACCTGCCCCGAGTGCGGGACGGTGGCCCGGGTGGCGGTCAACCGCCGGGAGTCGCACGACTTCTGCGCGACCTGCGACTTCCCGCTGTTCTGGACCCCCGACCAGGTCGTCCGCGGCGACGAGGAGGGGGCCGGGGCGGCGGCGCTGCGGCGGCTGCCCGGCACCGCCGGGCGCACCACCGTGGGATCCCTCCCGTGCCCGCACTGCTCCGAGGTCAACCCGGTCTCCGGCGTGCTGTGCCTGCGGTGCGGGGGCGACCTGCACCCGGTCGCCCCGCCCCCGCCGGTCGTGGTCGCGCCGACCCCGCCGCCCGCGCCCGAGCCGCAGCCCGAGCCGACCCGCACTCCCGTGTGGTGGTGGGTGCTCGGCGGCGTGACGCTGCTGCTGCTCGTCGTGGTGCTCGTGGTCCTGCTGGGCTGAGGCCGGCGTGCCCCGGTGGTGCTAGGGGACGTCGGGGGAGGCGCCGGAGCTCGGCGTGACGTGCGGAGGCTCGACGGGCGACTCCGGCGCGGGGGTCGGCTCGTCGACGGGAGGCTCCTCGGCCGCGAGGCACCGGTCCCAGACGTCGTCGGCGTCGAGCGGGTCGTCGAC
Source organism: Nocardioides litoris (assembly GCF_006346315.1). Classification (GTDB taxonomy): domain Bacteria; phylum Actinomycetota; class Actinomycetes; order Propionibacteriales; family Nocardioidaceae; genus Nocardioides; species Nocardioides litoris. The sequence continues at coordinate 136,417 of NZ_VDMR01000008.1, forward strand.
GTGCCCGGCGGCGGTGCAGGCCAGCTCGCCATCGGTCGGGCCGGACGGGCCTGTCGGTCCGGACGGGCCCGTCGGGTCGGTCGGGTCGGGTCCGGTCGGGTCCGTGGGATCGGTCGGGTGCGTGGGCGCCGTCGGGCCCGTCGGGCCGGGGCCGGGGGTCCAGGGGGTGCTCGGTCCGGTGGTCACGGGGGAGCCGGGGACGACCGGTCCCAGGAGCGGCGGGGTGCCGCTGCCCTGGGGGGTCTCGACGACGAAGGACACCGTGCCGGCGCCGGCGACCAGGCCCGTCCCGCCGGCACCGGGGCCGCCGACCGGGACGCCGGGCACCGGTGGACCGACGGGCGGGGGCGGCGCGGCCTGGACGACCGTGGCGGTGCCGGCCGGGTCGCCCGTGCCGGCAGCGCCGTCGCCCGCGGCGAGGTAGTCGGCCATCACGGCCAGCACCTGGTCGACGTAGGCCTGGCTGTGGTTGTAGCGGAAGACCGCGGCCCGCAGGCCGGCGTCGGTGCCGAGGTCGTCGGAGCCGGAGCAGAGGTAGACCGCGGCGGCGAGGGCCGCGTCGTCGATGTCCTGGGGGTCGCGGGCGCCGTCGCCGTCGGCGTCGACCCCGACGGCCGCCCACGTGGACGGGATGAACTGCATCGGGCCGACGGCCCGGTCCCACGCGGTGTCGCCGTCGAGGTCGCCGGCGTCGGTGTCGCGGATCGCCGCCGTGCCGCTGGACCCGTCGAGGCGGATGCCCAGGATGGACGGCGTCGCCCGTCCGTCGGCGTCGAGCGCACCCCCGGCGTACCGGCCGTGGTCGGACTCGATGCGGCCCAGCGCGGCCACGGCCTGCCAGGCCAGGTGGCAGCCGGGGTCGGCTGCGTTGATGACGGCCTCGGCCCGCTGGTAGGCGGCCAGGGCGCGGGCGGGGACGTCGACGGTCGTGGTCGCCCCCGTGACCACCGGGAGGACGCCGTCGGTCGCGACGACGCCGCCCGGCGACGGGGTGACGCTGACGGGGGCGTCGAAGCCCTCGGCCGGGACGGTCAGGGTGGCGGCGATGCCGGGGGCGGGGGTGGCCGGAGCGGCCGTGGCGGTGGTGGCCGGGGCACCGGCGGCGTGCACGCACCAGGCGGTCGAGAGGAGCGCGAGCGGGACGCCGGTCAGGCCACGTCGCAGCGCGCTCGACAACACAGGCTCCCGGGGGTGGGGCGCCTCCCGACGACGCCGACGCTCGATCAAACCAGCCTTCGGGGTGTGCCGTCCGCCGTTTGGCCGAACTGGCCGGAGCCGCGTGCTGCCGCCCCGCCCGGCAGGACACGAGGGACCGTCGCGCGTCGGGTGCCGCCCGGAGGCGCGCGGCGTGTGTAGCGTCCGTGCCATGCGCCCACCGACCTGGGAGCCCGACCCGGGGTGGCACGCCCTGCCCGCGGGCAGCGGGGCCTCGACGGTGGGGGTGTGGCGCACGGCGTACGGCGACCAGCCGGTCGTCGTCAAGCGGCTCGCGGCCCCGGAGCCGCACGACCCGGCCGAGCTGTCCGACCCGCGCCACGCGGCCTACTGGCGGCGCGAGGCCGACGTGCTCGAGACGCGGGTCGTGGCCGGCGCGCCGGGGCTCCGCTCGGTCGAGGCCGCGGTCGAGGAGGACGACGCCGGCATCACGATCACGCGCGAGTGGGTCGAGGACGCCGCCACGAGCGGGCTGTTCGTGGCCGTCTCGCTCGGCCGCTTCGCTGGGGCGGAGCTGCCGCGACCCCGGTTCCTGGTGCGCGAGCAGCTGCGCCAGCGCCTCGCCCGCACCGAGCACCGGGCCGGGGGCTGGCCCACGCTGGCCCGCACCACCGCGGCCGACGTCGCCGACCACCTGTGGTCACGCCGCGAGGAGTTCTGCGAGCTGCTCGACGGCCTGCCCCAGGTGCCGCAGCACGGCGACCCCTCCCACCGCAACGTCCCGGGCCGGGCGGGCGACGACGCCGTCGCGATCGACTGGGCGACCCTCGGACTGGGCCCGGTGGGGGGCGATCTCGGCTACTTCGCGCTGGGTGCGCGCGAGGAGCTCGAGCCCCTGCTCGACGCCTACCTCGTTGGCCTCGGCGAGCGCCACGACGTGGCCACGACCGACGAGGTCCTGCTGGGAGCACGGGTCACCGCCGTCTTCACCGCGTTCGGCCGCGCCGAGTGGGCCCTGGCCCGCGTCGCGACGGGCGAGGGGGCGCTGGCCGGCAAGTACCGCCACCCCGCCGTGGCGCCGTACCTCCGGGCGCTGCAACGCATCGCCCCGCACGTCGAGGCCCTGCTCGGCTGGTAGGTCGCCCCCGAGCGGGTCAGACCGACGCAGCGCCGAAGGTGTCGCACGCCTCCATCGAGCCCTGCTCGTAGCCGGTGCGGAACCACCGCTGGCGCTGCTCGGCCGAGCCGTGCGTCCACGACTCCTGGTCGACCTGGCCGGTGGTCTTCTGCTGGATGCGGTCGTCACCGACCGCGGCCGCGGCGTCGAGCGCGAGCCGGATGTCGTCGTCGGTGAGCTCGGCGAGCAGGACGTTGCCGTCGGCGTCCTCGGTCGTGGTGGCCACCCGCGCCCACATGCCCGCGAAGCAGTCGGCCTGCAGCTCCAGCCGTACGCCGGAGCTCTGCGGACCGCGGTCGCCGCGGACCTGGCCGATGGTGCCGATCAGGTTGGAGACGTGGTGGCCGTACTCGTGGGCGAGGACGTAGGGCTCGACGAACCCGCCGTCGGGCCCGCCGAGCTGGCGCTCGAGCACCTCGTCGAAGAACCCCGAGTCGAGGTAGATGCGCCGGTCCGACGGGCAGTAGAAGGGGCCGACGGCCGAGGACGCCTCGCCGCAGCTCGTCGCGACCGACCCGGTGAACGTGACGATCATGTCGGCGGGCCGGAAGTCGGGGCCGAGGGTGTCGGACCAGAAGTCGCGCAGCGAGTTCTCCACCGCGACGCGTGCACAGTCGGCCGAGCGGTTGGCGTCCTCGCCGGTGCGGCAGGAGGTGTAGCGCTCGGAGTCGTTGAGCCGGCTCGCGTCGAGCGTGCTGCCGCCGAGGCCGCCTCCGCCGCCGAGGCCGCCACCCCCGCCGCCGGAGCCGCTGAAGAGCTGGATCGCCACGAAGACGACCACGATGATGACGCCGACGACCCCGCCGCCGCCCGCGACCCCGCCGGGGATCGGGATCCGACCGCCCCCGCCGCCGAGGCCGCCTCCGAGCCCGCCGCCGCCACGTCCGGCGTCGCCGACCCGGCTGCTGTCGAGCCGGGCCTTGGGGTTGAAACGCATGCTGACACACTAGGGGCCGCCATGATCACCGCCCACCAGCTCGAGGTCCGCGTCGGTGCCCGGCTCCTCATGAGCGACGTCAGCTTCCGGGTCGCGGCCGGCGACAAGGTCGGCCTCGTCGGTCGCAACGGCGCCGGCAAGACCACCCTCACCAAGATCCTCGCCGGGGACAACCAGCCTGCCTCCGGGTCCGTCACCCGCACCGGCGAGGTCGGCTACCTGCCGCAGGACCCCCGCACCGGCGACCCCGAGGTCCTGGCCCGCGAGCGGATCCTGTCCGCGCGCGGCCTCGACGACGTCGTGCGCCGGATGCGGGAGGCCGAGGAGCAGATGGGCTCCGACGACCCGGCCGTGCGCGAGAGGGCCATGCGCCGCTACGCGCGGGCCGACGACGAGATGCACTCCGCCGGCGGGTACGCCGCGGAGTCCGAGGCCGCCACCATCGCGGCGTCGCTCGGCATCGAGGAGCGCATCCTGCACCAGCCCCTGAAGACCCTGTCCGGCGGCCAGCGCCGCCGGGTCGAGCTGGCCCGCATCCTGTTCTCGGACGCCGAGGTGCTCATCCTCGACGAGCCGACCAACCACCTCGACGCCGACTCGATCGTGTGGCTGCGCGACTTCCTCAAGGCCCACCGCGGCGGGTTCATCGTGATCAGCCACGACAACGGGCTGCTGGAGCAGACCGTCAACAAGGTCTTCCACCTCGACGCCAACCGCGAGGTCATCGACGTCTACAACATGGGGTGGCGGCGCTACCTCGAGCAGCGCGAGACCGACGAGAAGCGCCGCAAGCGCGAGCGGATGAACGCCGAGAACAAGGCCAAGACGCTCACCGACCAGGCCAACAAGATGCGGGCCAAGGCCACCAAGGCCCAGGCCGCGCAGTCGATGCTCAAGCGGGCCGAGAAGCTGATGGCGGGCGTGGAGTCCGAGCGGGCGGCCGACAAGGTGGCCAAGATCGCCTTCCCCAAGCCGGCGGCGTGCGGCAAGACCCCGCTCACCGCGGCCGAGCTGTCGAAGTCCTACGGCTCGCTGGAGGTGTTCACCGACGTCGACCTGGCCATCGACCGGGGCTCGCGCGTGGTGATCCTGGGCCTCAACGGCGCCGGCAAGACCACGCTGCTGCGCATCCTCGGCGGCGTCGACCAGCCCGACACCGGCACCGTCGTGCCCGGCCACGGCCTGAAGCTCGGCTACTACGCCCAGGAGCACGAGACGCTCGACACCAAGCGCACCGTGCTGGAGAACATGCAGTCCGCCGCGCCCCAGCTCACCGACACCGAGGCGCGCTCGGTGCTCGGCTCCTTCCTCTTCTCCGGCGACGACGCGGCCAAGCCGGCCGGGGTGCTCTCCGGCGGGGAGAAGACCCGGCTGGCCCTGGCCTCGCTGGTCGTGTCCAGCGCCAACGTGCTCCTGCTCGACGAGCCCACCAACAACCTCGACCCGGCCTCCCGCGAGGAGGTCCTCGCGGCCATCCGCTCCTACGAGGGCGCGATCGTGCTCGTCACCCACGACGAGGGCGCGGTGCGCGCGCTCGAGCCCGACCGCGTGCTGCTGCTGCCCGACGGCGACGAGGACCTCTGGAACGAGGGGTACGCCGACCTGGTCTCGCTGGCCTGAGGCTTAGGCCACCCGGGCCGCGGCCACGGTGATGGCGCGGTGCAGCTTGACCGCGTCTCCGAGCCGGTGCCGCAGCGTGCGCTCCAGCCCGCCGACCGGCACCAGGTTGGCCGGGGCGCGCGGGTCCTTGTGGGGCAGCGAGGCCAGGGGCGGCAGCACCCGGCACGAGACGCCGGCCAGGGCCACGGCCTCGCCGCGGGAGAGCGTGTCGGCCACCTCGCAGCGCACGATGCCGGCCCACGGCATCGTCGAGGACGTCGGCAGCCGGAGGTACCAGGCGTGCCGCGTCCAGGAGGTGCCGATGGTGAAGACCGGCGTGCGCTCGCAGGGTCCCAGGGCGGCCACCACGGCGTTGCGGGCGTCGTCGAGGTAGGTCGCGTGGTGTGCCTTGACGTAGCCCATGGCCCGGGGGAGCGCGGTGCGGCCGCGCAGGGGCCCGTCGACCACGAGGAGGTCGTCGTCGACCCGGGCGGCGTCGGCCACGGCGACCTCCAGCGACGTCATCCGCTGCTGCAGGGCCAGGCGGAGCGCGTCGTCGTCGCCCCCGGCGGCGTGGGCGACCCGGTAGGTGCCGAGCGGCGTCACCAGGTCGCGGGCCGCGCCGAGCGCGGTGAACAGCGTGCGCTCGACCCGCTGCGCCACGACCCGGGCGGAGCCGTCGAGACGCACGACCCCGGCGGCGTGGCTCGCGGCCAGGCCGGGCTGGGGCACCGGGTCGTCGTCGAGCCCGAACCAGAGGCGGGCGTCGACGCGGCGTACGCCGTCGACGAGGAGCACCTGGGTGGGCTCCCAGCCCTCGCGGTCGGCCGGCAGCGGTCGCCACTGGTCGGCCGGGACCTCGAGGTCGAGGGTGACGCGGGCCGAGACGTCGTCGGGCTCGCCGCCGGCGCCCGGGGTGCCGTAGCCCGGGTCCCAGGGGTCGACCGCGACCCGCACCTCAGGCCCCCACCGGGGTGACGGTGGACGAGGACCCCTCCCGGGCGACCTGGAAGCGGGTCGGGATGCGCTCGGCCAGGGCCGCGACGTGGGTGATGACCCCCACGGTGCGCCCGCCCCCGCCGGCGAGGGCCTCGAGCGTGCCGGCGACGACGTCGAGGGTGGAGGGGTCGAGGGTGCCGAAGCCCTCGTCGAGCAGGATCGTGTCGAGCCGCCCGGCGCCCGAGGCCGAGAGCGAGGCGACCTGCGTGGACAGGGCCAGCGCCAGGGCGAGGGACGCCTGGAAGGTCTCGCCGCCGGACAGGGTGGTGACCGGTCGGGTGCTCCCGGCGTCGTTGTGGTCGACGACCAGCAGCTCCTGCTCGTCGTCGGTGGTGATCTCGAACTGCCCGCCCGAGAGCTCGAGCAGCGTCCGCGAGGCCTCGGCGACCAGGCCGGTCAGGGCCTCCTCGACGATCCAGCGCTCGAAGTGGGTGGCGTCGAGGAGCTGGCCGAGGGTCTTGTGGACGCGCTCGCTCTCGAGCGAGGCGGCCACCTGGGCGCGCAGGTCGGCGGCCTCGGCGACACGCTCGCGCAACCGGTCGGCCCGGGCCCCGGCGGCGGTCACCGCCGAGCCGACCGCGGTGCTCACCGCGACCTCGGTCAGCGGGCTGGGCGCGGGCACCCCCGCCGCGGACAGGGCGTCGCGCACCGCGTCGCGGCGCGTCTCGGCCTCGGTGGCGCGTCGGCGCTGCTCCTCGCGCAGCGCCGCGACCTGCGCGTCGACCTCGTCGCGGCGCGCCGCGGCCCACGCCGTGACAGCCGTCCAGTCGGCGGCGTGGTCGCCGGTCGTCGGTGGCGGGTCCTCGGCCGCGACGGCCTGCCGGGCATCGTGGAGGGCGGCGCCGGCCGCGGTCCAGCGCTCGCCGGACGCGGCCAGGGCCTGCTCGGCCCGCCGCTGGTCGCCGACCGCGGCGCGCAGCTCCTGCCGCGCCGTCGCCGCGGCCGCCGCGGCGTCGACGGCCGCGCGGTGCCGGGCCTGGGCGGTGGCGAGGTCGTCGCGGCCCTCGAGCGCGCCGGTCATCTCGGCCTGGCGGCCCTCGAGGTCGTGCAGGCGCCCCTCGAGCCGGGCCACCTCGCCCGCGGTCGTGGTCGCCTCCGCGGAGGTGCGGCGTTCCGCGGCGACGGCCGCGGCCAGCGCGGCCTCCGCCTCGGCGATGCCCGCGTGCGCGGGCCGGTCGGGCACGACGGCGACGTCCTGCAGGCAGACCGGGCAGGCCTCCCCGGCCTCCAGGTGCCGGGCCAGGTCGTCGGCGGCGTGGGCGGTGCGGACGGCGTCGAGGTCGGCGCGGGCTCGCGCCGTGGTCGCGGCGGCCAGCTCGGCCGCGGTCGCGGCGGTCGCGGCCGACTCGCGGCTGACGGCGAGGTCGGCCGCGCAGGCGTCGCGCTGGGCGCGCTGGTCGGCGAGTGCGGTGTGGGCCTGGACGAGTCCGGCCCAGTCGCGGGGGTCACCCGCCTCCTCCGCGGCCGCGTCGGCGCTCTCGGCCGCGGCCTGCGCGCGCCCGAGCCGGTCGCGGGCGGTGGCCACCGCGGCCTCGGACGCGGACCGCTCGCTCCCGAGCTCGGCGAGCCCGGGCGGGGCGGCCACGGCCCGCAGCCGGGCCGAGCGCCGCTGGAGGTCGGCCACGGCGTCGTCGGCGTCGGCCAGCGCACGGGTGGCGCCGGTCCACGGCTCGACCAGCGCGGCCAGGTCGTCGCGCAGCCCGGCGAGCCGGTCGGCCTCGAGCTGGGCCTCGGCCACCGCCTCGTCGGTGGCGTCGGCCAGCCGCTCCAGCTGCCCGTCGAGGGTGCGTCGCCGGACGACCTCGTCGCTGGCGATCCGGCGGGCCGCGGTGGCGACCCGGTCGTAGACCCCGAGGCCCAGCAGGTTGACCAGGAGGTCCTGGCGCTGCCGGCGCGGGGCGCCCAGGAACTTGGCGAAGTCACCCTGCGGCAGCACGACGCACTGCACGAAGTGGTCCCAGGTGAGGCCGAGCAGCTCGACCACGCCGGAGCGGACCGCGGCCGGCCCGTTGGCCAGCTCCTCGGCCTCCTGGTCGAGGAGGTCGGCCAGGCTGCCCCCGAGGTCGGCGCCGTCGGCGAGCCGGACCAGCCGGACCTGCTTGGTGCCCACCTGGCCGCGGGCGTTGCGCACGACGACCCGCAGGGCGGCGTACGTGCGGCCGCCGCTGCGGAAGGTCAGGCACACCGAGCCGCGGGTGGTCGACGGCGCGAGGGCGAGGTGGATCTGCCGCTCGTCGCGCCACCGCGGCGCCGTGCCGTACAGGGCGAAGCAGAGGGCGTCGATGATGGTCGACTTGCCGGAGCCGGTGGGGCCGACGAGCGCGAAGTACTCGGCGTCGGACAGGTCGAGGGTCTGGGCGGCCCGGAACGTGCCGAAGCCCTCGAGGTCGAGGCGGAGGGGTTGCACCTCAGGCTCCCGTCTGGGCGTCGTGGAGCTCGGCGAAGCGACGGCCGAGGACCTCGGCGTCGGCCCGCTCGAGGCTGGCGAGGTAGTCGCCGAACAGCTCGACCGGGCTGCGCCCGGCCAGCCGGTCGGTGGCGGGGCCGCCGGCAGCCGCGACCAGCTCGGGGTCGATGCGGACCTCGAGCGCACCGGGCAGGAGGTCGCGCACGTCGTCGGCCAGGCCGGTGCGCGGCTGCTCGCGGACGACGACCCGCAGCCAGTCGCGCGGGTCGGTGTGCGGTGCGAGCGCCTCGAGGTCGGTGAGCGTGCCGGCCACCGTGCGCAGCGTCCGTCCGCCGGTGAGCGGGACGTCGCGGGTGACCGCCGGCGTCTCGGCCGTGACGTCGACGACGACGACGCCCGGCGTGTTGTCGACCTCGCCGAAGTCGACCTGCAGCGGAGCACCGCTGTAGTGCAGGGGCACCGGCCCGGGCACCACCTGGCGGCGGTGCAGGTGGCCGAGGGCGCCGTAGTGCAGGTGGGGCGGGAAGACGGTCGCGGGCACCGAGTAGTCGAACAGGTGGGTGTCGCGCTCGCCGCCGCCCTTCGTGCCGCCGACGAGGGTGGCGTGGGTCATCAGCAGGTTGACCGCACCCGGGCGGTCGAACCCGTCGCAGAGCACCTGGACCATGCGGGCGACGTTGTCGGCGTAGTCGCGGTTGACCTCGGCCTGCGTGCGCGTCATCGCCTGCACCGCACTGACCGCGCTCCGGGGCGAGACCCAGGGGAGCACGGCCAGCCGGGCCGTCTCGCCGGCGCGCGTGGTGATCTCGACCTGCCCGCCGTCGGCGGGGCCCACCGGCAGGCCGACGACGGTGATCCCGAGCTCGGCCAGCAGGGGCCGGAAGACGTCGAGCTGGCGCGGGTTGTCGTGGTTGCCGGCCTGGACGACGACCCTGCGGCCGTCGGCGTTGAGCTGCATCAGCGTCTGCATGACCAGCTGCTGCGCGGCGGGCGTGGGCGCGGCGGTGTCGAACACGTCACCGGCGACGAGGACGAGGTCGACGTCCTCCTCGTGCGCGGTGCGGACGAGGTCGCGGAGCACCGGGCGGTGCTCCTCCTCGAGGCGGGGGCGGCCCTTGAGGACCTTGCCGACGTGCCAGTCGGCGGTGTGCAGGATGCGCACGGGGCTCCAGGTGTCTCGGTGGGGCGGTCGGCTCAGAAGGGGGCGGGGTCGTCGCCGCGGTCGGGTGTGAAGCGGGCGAACGGGTCGGCGGCGACCTTGCTCGCCTGCACCCCGGTGGGCGCCTCGGGCGGGGCGCCGGCCTCGGCAGCCCGGGTGGCCCAGGCCGGGAAGGGGAAGCCGACGGCCAGCGGCACGGGCAGGTCGGGCTGGCTGACGAACATCGAGCCCGGCTTGGCCAGGAGCGCCCGCTGGCGCTGGGACGGCGGGAGGTAGCCGTACTCGGGGCGGCCGGCCTCGGCCGGGTCGAGCCGGCCGGCGACCCGGATCGCGCAGTTGGACACGATGCGGCGCTCGACCTCGGAGGCGGTCTGCTGCGCCCCGACGAGCACGACGCCGAGCGAGCGGCCGCGCTCGGCCACGTCGAGGAGGATCTCCTTGATCGGGTGCGACCCCTCGCGCGGGGCGTACTTGTTGAGCTCGTCGAGGACGATGAAGGTCAGCGGGTCGGCGGTGCCGCTGGCCTCCTTGTCGCGCAGCTGGCGGCGCAGGGTGGTGCCCACGACGAACCGCTGCGCCCGGTCGGGCAGGGAGTGGATGTCGACCACGGTGACCTGGGCCTGCGAGGTCGAGACCGGCACCCGGTCGCGCAGGTCGAGGTCGCCCCGGACGAGCGGCCCGAGGGCCCGCACCGAGGAGTGCAGCCGGCGCAGGAAGGCGTTGACCGACCCCAGGGCCGTCGCGCCGGGGGTCCACCCGCTGCGGGTCGCGTCGTCGGTGAGCTCGGCGTCGAGCAGCCGCACGAGGTCCTCCCAGGTGCGGACGGTGTGGCCCGCGACCTGGACGGCGCCGGTGTCGCCGATGGGCACGGCCTCGCGCTTGAGGCGGGCGGCGACCTGCCCGATGAGCAGGGTGTACTGCGCCCGGTCGTCCTCGGCGTCGGCGAAGCAGAACGGCAGCATCTCGTCGCGGCAGAACTCCGCCAGCGTCCAGAACATCGAGGTCACGGCCCCGCCCTGGCGGCCGGTCACCGCGGGCGTGCCCGAGGGGTCGCCGGGCCGGGGCGGGGCGAAGACGTGCACGGACCGGAACGGGGTGGCGGGCAGCCCGAGCAGGGCGTAGTCGGCCTCGGCCTCGGGCGTGAGCCGGGTGTTGGGGTAGTCGAGGTAGAGCAGGTCCTCGCCCTTGACGCAGTAGACCATCGCCTTGGTGTTGGCGGCCTTGGCCCCGAGCACGCCGGAGGTGAAGACCGAGTGCAGCAGGAACAGGGCGTAGCTGGTCTTGGTGGCCACCCCGGAGATGCCGGAGATCGACACGTGGGCGCCCTTGGTGCCGTCGACGAAGTCGAAGTTGGCGAAGACCGGGCGGCCGTCGCGGCCGGTGCCGATGGGCAGCTGCCGCTCCATGGCGTCGAAGTGGAGCGCCGCGTCGCGCTCGCCGGCCTCGGCCCGGCGTACGGCGGCGCCCGGCGTGGGCGGGACGTACAGCTCGGGCTCGACCCGGGTCACGGTGACCTCGGCCTGCTCGACGACCTCGGCCGGGAGGGTGCCGTCGGCGATCAGGTGGACGTCGGAGGCGAAGGTCGCGCCCTCGTGGCGGGCCTCGACCTGGGTGACGATGCCCGAGGTGACGACCCGGCCGCGACCGGGCACGTCGCGCTCGGTGACGACGACGTCGTCGAGCTGCAGCCACTGCTCGGGCAGCAGGGCCGTCCAGAAGGTCAGCGGCGAGGCCGGCTGGGTGCCCAGCACCCGGCCGACGGGGTCGCGGGTCACGTCGTCGGTCGTCACGGGGCCGACCCTAGGACGGACGGCCGACACATCCGCGCCCCCGGCCCGGCCGACCACCCCGAGGGTTGTCCCCGCCCGTCCCTACACTCCGGACCATGCCGCCGACGCCCGACCAGCTCGCCGCCGCTCGCCTCCGCTACGAGGTCGACGGGGTGGTCGCGACGATCACCCTCGACAAGCCCGAGGCCCGCAACGCCCAGACCCCGACCATGTGGCGCACCCTCGCGGCCATCGGCGAGGAGCTCCCGGACGAGGTCCGTGTCGTCGTCCTGCGCGGGGCCGGCGCGACGTTCAGTGCCGGGCTCGACCGCACCCTGCTGGCGCCCGGCGGCGGAGACGGGCAGGAGAGCGTGGCCGAGCTGCTCGCCGCCTCCGACGAGGTGGTCTCCGAGACCATCGACGCCTACCAGCGCGGCTTCACCTGGCTGCGCGACCCGCGGTTCGTCTCCATCGCCGTCGTCCACGGCTACGCCATCGGTGCCGGGTTCCAGCTGGCCCTGTCCTGCGACCTGGTGCTGGCCGCCGACGACGCCTACTTCTGCATGAAGGAGGCCGCGCTCGGGCTGGTCCCCGACCTCACGGGAACAAAACCGCTGGTCGAGGCGGTTGGCTACCCGAGGGCGCTGGAGATCTGCGCCACGGCCCGCAACGTGGGTGCCGAGGAGGCGGTGCGCATCGGCTTCGCGCTCGACGCCGTCCCGGTCGACGCGCTCGACGCCCGGCTGGCCGACCTCGTCTCTGCCCTCACCGCCCCCATGGCCGGCGCCGTCCGCGAGACCAAGGCGCTCGTCGCCAGCGCGGCCGCCGCCGACCTCGACACCCAGCGCCGGCTCGAGCGCGAGGCCCAGACCCGCCGGTTCCGCGAGCTCGCCGCCCTGCTGGGGGCCGCCACCTAGAGCCAGACCCACAGAGGAGGACGCCGATGTCGTCCATGTCACCCAACGCGGCCGCCTGGCGCAGCCTGCGCACCGACCGCAGCGTGGTCGACCGGCGCGTCTCGCGCCAGACCGTCCGCCGCGTCGTCGGCTTCGCCCGACCCCACCGGCGGCTCATCACCGGCTTCCTCGCCGTCACGGTCGTCGACGCCTCGATGGTCGTCGTCACCCCGCTGCTGGTGCAGCGCATCGTCGATGACGGCATCGCGGCCAAGGACGCCGGCGTCGTGGCCACCTTCGCCTCGCTGATGGCCGTCGCGGCCCTGGTCAGCGCGCTCCTCGCCGTGCTCAGTGGGTGGCTGTCCTCGCGCATCGGCGAGGGACTGATCTACGACCTCCGCACCCGTGTCTTCGCCCACGTGCAGCGCCAGTCGCTCGCGTTCTTCACCCGCACGCAGACCGGAGCGCTGGTCTCCCGGCTCAACAACGACGTCGTCGGCGCCCAGCGCGCCTTCACCAGCACCCTCGGCAGCACCGTGTCCAACGGCATCGCCGTGGTCGTGGTCGGCATCGCGATGCTCGCGCTGAGCTGGCAGGTGACCCTGCTGTGCCTGCTCATGTTCCCGGTGCTCTTCCTCGTCTCGCGCTGGGTCGGCTCGCGCCTGGCGGGCCTGACCCGCCAGCAGATGGACGGCAACGCCGACCTCGGCAACGCCATGACCGAGCGCTTCAACGTCGGCGGCGCGATGCTGCTCAAGCTCTTCGGTCGCCGCCCCGAGGAGGACGCGCTCTTCGCCACCAAGGCCGCCGTGGTCCGCGACCTCGGCGTGCGCATCTCGCTCATCACCCGCGTCTTCGGGGCGACGATGACGCTCGTGCCGGCCCTGGCCACCGCCCTGGTGTACGGCGTCGGGGGCTGGCTCGCCATCCAGGGCGAGCTCACCGTCGGCACCCTGCTCGCCCTGGCCACGCTGCTGCTGCGGCTCCTCGGGCCGCTGCAGGGCCTGTCCAACGTGCGCGTCGACATCATGACCGCCCTGGTGAGCTTCGAGCGCGTCTTCGAGGTGCTCGACCTGCCGTCGTTGGTGCGCCAGAAGCACGGCGCGGTCGTGCTGCCCCGCACCGCGGGGCGCCTGGAGCTCGAGCACGTCTCGTTCACCTACCCCGGCGCCGAGGAGGTCTCGCTGGGCTCGCTGGAAAAGGTCGCCCGCAACGAGTCCCGCGAGCGCCGCCAGGTCCTCACCGACGTCGGCTTCGTGGCCGAGCCCGGCCAGATGGTCGCCCTCGTGGGCCCCTCCGGCGCCGGCAAGACCACCATCACCCACCTCGTCGCCCGCCTCTACGACGCCGACGAGGGCGCGGTCCGTGTGGGCGGCGTCGACGTCCGCGACGTCACCCTCGACTCCCTCGAGGACGTCGTCGGCTACGTCACCCAGGACGCCCACATGTTCCACGACACCATCGGCGCCAACCTGCGCTACGCCCGGCCGGAGGCCACCGACGACCAGGTCTGGGACGCCCTCGACGCGGCCCAGGTGGGTGACCTCGTCCGAGCCCTGCCCGACGGCCTGGCCACCGTCGTCGGCGACCGCGGCTACCGGCTCTCCGGCGGCGAGCGCCAGCGTCTCGCGATCGCCCGGCTGCTGCTGAAGTCCCCCTCGATCGTCGTCCTCGACGAGGCGACGGCCCACCTCGACTCCGAGTCCGAGGCGGCCGTGCAGCGGGCGCTCGACGCCGCGCTCGAGGGGCGCACCTCGCTCGTCATCGCCCACCGGCTCTCGACGGTGCGCAACGCCGACCAGATCCTGGTGCTCGAGGGCGGCCGCATCGTGCAGCACGGCACGCACGACGAGCTGCTGGCCCGCGGCGGGCTGTACGCCGAGCTCTACCGCACCCAGTTCCTGCACGACGCCGGCGCGGCCTGAGCCCGCCGGCCCCTGGCTGCCGGCCCCCGGCCGCCGCTGACGGGACTGCCGGCCGGCCCGTCAGCGTCGCTGGTACTCCGCCGGCACGTTGGTCCGGCGCTCGCGCTTGGGCTTCGGGCCCGCGGGGGGCCGGGGGCCGGAGGGCCCGCGGCCGCCCCGGTGCGGCCGCTCGCCCCGGGGGCCGCGCTTGCGCTCGTCGTAGGCCAGGTAGCCGAACCCGAAGACGGCCAGCACGCCGAAGAACCACCACTGCAGGCCGTAGAAGAAGTGCGGGCCGTTGTCGAGCTCGGGCAGCTCCTGCGGGGCGAGGTCGGGCACGGGCTCGCCGTTCTCGCTGATCGCGTCGACGAACCCGCCGAAGACCGGCCGGTCGATGGCGCGCCCGATCTGCTCGGAGGAGATGGCGCGCGTGTAGAGGTCGGGGGTCACCTCCGTGCTGTCCCCGGTGCCGTCGACCCGCACCCACCCCACCACCGTCACCTCGCCGGCCGGGGCCGGGGGCACGTCGGTGGTGTCGGGGGAGCGGTCGGCGATGGCCCAGAACCCGCGGTCGACGACCAGGGCGGTGCCGTCGTCGGTGACCAGCGGGACGACCACGGCGACGCCGGGCTGGCCGTCGTCGTCGCTGCGGTAGCGCACGATCACCGTCTTGGCGGCGTCGTAGGTGCCGGTCGCCTCGACGCGCCGCCACTCGTCGTCGGGGTCGGCGTCGCGGCCGGGGGAGAGGACCTGCTCGACCGGGGTGACCGGGCGGGCCTCGTTGGTCTCGGTGACGCGGTTGTCGGACCTGCGCTCGTCAAGGCGGCCGAACTGCCACTCCCCGAGCCACCAGGCGAAGGCCGAGAGCAGGACCACGACCACCCCGAACGTGACCCAGCGTCGACTGAGCAGGAAACGGTAGGACCCCACGCCTCCAGGTTATCGACCGCCGGGTGGGCCTGAGCGGGTGCCGCCGACCGGTCCTCGGCGTGTCCTCACGGCGGGTGGGTCCACCCCGCCGTACGGTCGAGAGTTCGGTCGAGCCTGGCCGAGCCTGGCCCCGGACCGGGGTCGTGGGCTTAGGATGCCGGAGCACCATCCGACACTTTGGTCACACCCGTCGCAGAGAGGCGCCGCCCGCGACCGCGGGGGCGCCCTCGCCGCCTGGAGGTACGACGATGCTCCCCCGCTCCGGCTCCCGCCGCGCGCCCCGCGCCCTGGCGACGCTCACCGCCCTCGTGACCGCCCTCGGCCTCGCCGCCGGCCCAGGCGCCGAGGCCGCCCCGGCCCCGACGCGCGGGGCGGGTGCGGTGGCCTCGGCCTCCGTCGCACCGGCGGGGGCGACCGGGGTCGCCGAGGCCCGCAAGCGGAAGAAGCGGCCGGCGGCGCAGCCGCTCGGCCCGACGGTCTTCCAGATCGCCTCGTTCAACCTGCTGGGCTCCGGTCACACCGACAAGAACGGTCCGCGCAAGGGCTTCGCCAACTCGCCGCAGCGGCTGACCCTGACCAAGCGGGTCGTCGACCAGGAGGGCCTGGACCTCATCGGCTTCCAGGAGATGCACGACAAGCAGATCGACATGTGGCAGAAGCGCCACGGCCGCTGGTGGGGCCTCTTTCCGGGGCGCCAGGTGCGCTACCCGGCCGGCCACAACTCGATCACGTGGCGCAAGACGATGTTCGACCTCGTCAAGGCCAAGACCCTCGACATGCCCTACTTCAAGGGCGAGACGTACAAGATGCCGTACGTGCTGCTGCGGCACCGCAAGACCAAGCAGCTGCTGTGGGTGTCCAACGTGCACCTGCCGGCCAACACCGTGGGCAACGCGCAGCGCTACCGCGACGAGGGCATCCGCCGCCAGGCCGCGCTGGTCAAGCGCCTGCGCAAGCACCGGCCCAGCGTGCCGGTCTACCTCACCGGCGACATGAACGACCGGGCCAAGTTCTTCTGCCCGATGCTGGCCCAGGCGCCGCTGCAGGCGGCCAACGGCGGCTCGGTCGTGGGCAGCACCTGCACCCCGCCCTCGCCGATGGACGTCGACTGGCTGCTCAGCACGTCCGGGTCCACCTTCAGCGCCTTCCACGCCCGCGACGACGCGATCGTCGACGCGGCCAGCGACCACCCCTTCATCATCGCCAACGCGACCATCCCCTCGCTCCAGGCCCGGCGCTCGCCGGTCCGCCAGGTCGTCGTCGTCGCGGTCGACGGGCTGCGGTCCTCGGCCATCGACCCGTCGTCGGCCCTGCCGTGGTTCGGCTACCTGCGCAGCCGCGGAACGTCGACCCTCAACGCCCGCACGACCCCCGAGCGCAGCCTGCCGCTGCCCAACCTGACCAGCATCCTCACCGGCCGACCGGTGAGCACCACGATCGGTGGCCACGGGGTCGCCACCGACGTCGACTCCGGCGGCACGGTCCACCAGGCGGCCGGCCGCTACGTCTCCAGCATGTTCGACATGGCGCACAACAACGGCTACCGCACCGGGTTCTACTCCGCCGAGGCGCGCAGTCGGGTGCTCGCGCGCACCTGGACCGAGGCCGGCGGTCTCGACCCGTACGGCGTCGACAACGGCACCAACAAGCTCACCTACGTCGGCGCCGGTGCCGACGACGCCTCCTCGACGGCCGCCCTGGTCCGCGACCTGGGCGGGTCGCTGCCGCCGGCGGTGTCCGTGCTGGAGCTCGGTGCGCCGGAGGAGGCGGGCCTGGCCCACGGGTTCGAGAGCCCGGAGTACGCCGCCGCCGTCCGCTCCACCGACACACGGATCGGCGCCGTCATCCAGACCACCACGCGCGCGGCGGCGCTCGAGGGGCGCACCCTCGTGGTCGTCGTCGGCACCTCCGGCGGCGAGGGCCGGTCCAACGCCACCCCGACCCGCTACGCCCAGTTCCGGGTCCCGTTCCTGGCCGTCGGCCCCGGCGTCGCCGAGGGCAAGGGCCTCTACGCCCTCAACCCCGCCTGGCGGGACCCCAAGAGCACCCAGGGCACCTACACCAACGGGTCGGTGCAGGTCGGGTCGGTGGCCAACCTCGTGCTGGGCGCCCTGCGCCTCCCGGCCCTGCCCGGCAGCAGCATCAACCCGGCCCAGAACCTGTCGGTGTGGAAGCCCTGACCGGCTCGATCGTCGCGCCGCACGGCCGGTCCGGCTCCCGGACCAGCCGCGGGCCAGCCACCGCTCCGTAGACTGGAGCGGTGCAGCCCCTCCAGGACAGCTACGGCCGTGTCGCGACCGACCTCCGGGTCTCGCTGACCGACAAGTGCAACCTGCGCTGCACCTACTGCATGCCCGCCGAGGGCCTCGACTGGATGCCGACCTCGCAGCAGCTCACCGACGACGAGGTCGTCCGGCTGATCGGGGTCGCGGTCGGCCACCTCGGCGTGCGCGAGGTCCGGTTCACCGGCGGTGAGCCGCTCGTGCGCCGTGGCCTGGTCGACATCGTGGCCCGCACGACGGCGCTCGACCCGACGGTCGAGACCTCGCTGACCACCAACGGCCTCGGTCTCGCGCGCACGGCGGGCGCCCTGGCCGGAGCCGGCCTGCACCGCGTCAACGTGAGCCTCGACTCGGTGCGCCGCGACACGTTCACCGCGCTCACGCGCCGCGACCGCCTCGACGACGTCGTCGCCGGGCTCGCTGCGGCGGCCGAGGCCGGCCTGGGCCCGGTCAAGGTCAACGCCGTGCTGATGCGCGGAGTCAACGACGAGCAGGCGGCCGAGCTGCTCGGCTGGTGCCTCGAGCGCGGCTACGAGCTGCGCTTCATCGAGCAGATGCCCCTCGACGCCGAGCACCGCTGGACCCGCGACGACATGGTGACCGCCGAGGAGATCCTCGCCTCACTCGAGGCGTCGTACGTGCTGACCCCGGCCGAGGAGCCGCGGGGGAGCGCGCCCGCCGAGCGGTTCCTCGTCGACGGGGGCCCGGCGACCGTCGGTGTCATCGCCTCGGTCACCCGGCCGTTCTGCGGTGACTGCGACCGCGTGCGGTTGACCGCCGACGGCCAGGTGCGCACCTGCCTGTTCGCGCGTGAGGAGTCCGACCTCCGGGGCGCCCTGCGGGCCGGGGCGAGCGACGAGGAGCTCGCCGAGCGCTGGGTGGTGGCGATGCGGGGCAAGGCGGCCGGCCACGGCATCGACGACCCGACCTTCCTGCAGCCGGCGCGCCCGATGTCGGCCATCGGCGGCTGAACCGCCGAGAGCGGCTCAGCCCGTCCCGGTGGGCCCGGCGACGTGCGGCACGACGTCGCGCAGGAACTGCCGCGCCCCCAGGAACTGGGAGAGGGACTCGCGGTGCACGTCGCAGGCGAGCCAGGTCTTGCGGCGCTCGGGCGTGTGCAGCCGGGGGTTGTTCCACAGCAGCTGCCACGCCGCAGGCGCGTGGCAGCCCTTGGCCGAGCAGGTGTCGGGCTCGCGCTCTGCGGGTCCGTCGGGGAACGGCCCGGTCACAGCTGGCGGCGCCGGCCCTCGCCGGACTCCAGCTCGGGGCGGCTGAAGTCACCCTCGCGCAGCCGGAAGCCGTCGGACAGGTTGGCGGCCGCGTTGGCCGCGACGACCGCGATGTAGGGCAGGATCAGGGCCCCGGCGATGAGGATCGGCCAGAGCCAGTCGATGCCGGCCATCGAGGCGAGGATCGCCCCGACGAAGCAGATCGTGCGCAGGCTCATCGAGAGCAGGTAGCGCTTCTGCCGCTGCCGGATGTCGGCCGCGCGGCTCTCGGACGCCGTCGTGATGCGGACGACGTCGTCGTCGGTCGCCTTCGTCCTGGCCATGCTCCGAGCCTACGTCGCGGGGTCCGGGCACCAGGTACACCCGAGGGTGACCCTCGTGACCCTCGTGACACCGCGCACCGCCTCGCGCGCGCCGCGCCCGGCGGCACCCGGCACGCCCTAGGGTGCGGCCATGAGCAACCGCACCTACCGCCTCACCGAGATCGTCGGCACCTCGCCCGACAGCGTCGAGCAGGCCATCAGCAACGGCGTCGAGCGGGCCGGCAAGACCCTGCGCCACCTCGACTGGTTCGAGGTCACCCAGATCCGCGGCCAGATCAAGGACGGCCAGGTCGAGCACTACCAGGTCGGGCTCAAGCTCGGGTTCCGCCTCGAGGACGACGAGTAGGTCTACCTCACGGTAATCACTAGCGTCGCGGAGCGTGAGCGAGAGCCCCCAGCAGCCCCAGCCCGAGACGCAGCCCCGTGTCGTCCTGGTCACCGGCGGCAACCGCGGCATCGGCCGCGCCATCGCCGAGGCGTTCCTCGCCCAGGGCGACAAGGTCGCGGTCACCACGCGCAGCGGCGGGGCGCCCGAGGGTGCGCTCGACGTGACGTGCGACGTCACCGACCCGGCGGCGGTCGACGCGGCCTTCGCGACGGTCGAGGCCGAGCTCGGCCCGGTCGAGGTGCTGGTGGCCAACGCCGGCATCACCGCCGACACGCTGGTGCTGCGCATGTCCGACGACGACTGGTCGCGCGTCATCGACACCAACCTCACCGGCAGCTTCCGGCTGGCCAAGCGTGCGGCCAAGGGCATGCTGCGGCTGCGGCGCGGCCGGATCATCTTCATCTCCTCCGTCGTCGGCCTCCTCGGCTCCCCGGGCCAGGTCAACTACGCCGCGTCCAAGGCCGGCCTGGTGGGCATGGCGCGCTCCCTGGCCCGCGAGCTCGGGTCGCGCTCGATCACGGCCAACGTGGTCGCCCCGGGGTACGTCGACACCGACATGACCGCGGTGCTGACCGACGACCAGAAGGCCGCGATCCGCACCCAGGTCCCGCTCGGCCGGTACGCCGACCCGGCCGAGGTCGCCTCGGCGGTGACCTGGCTCGCGGGCGACGGCGCCGGCTACGTCACCGGGGCCGTGATCCCGGTCGACGGCGGCCTCGGCATGGGCCACTGACCCCTCCTCGCAGCCGCAACCCCAGCACCGAACCCGACGGAAGGACCGACATGGGCATCCTCGACGGCAAGACGATCCTGGTGGCGGGCGTGACGATGGACTCCTCCATCGGCTTCGCGACCGCCCGGGTGGCGCAGGAGCAGGGCGCCACCGTGCTCATCTCCAACTTCGGCCGGGCGCTCGGCATCACCCGCCGCATCGCCAAGCGGCTGCCGACCGAGCCGCCGGTCCTCGAGCTCGACGTCACCGACCAGGCCCACCTCGACGGGCTGGCCGACCAGGTGCGCGAGCACCTCGGTCCCGACGCCCGACTCGACGGCGTCGTCCACTCCATCGCCTACGGCAACCCCGAGACGCTGCTCGGCGGCAAGTTCCTCACCGGCCCGTGGGACGACGTCGCGCAGGCCGTCCAGGTCTCGGCGTACTCGCTGAAGTCGCTGGCCATGGCCGCCCGCCCGCTGCTGGGCGAGGGGTCCTCGGTCGTCGGCCTCACCTTCGACGCCACCACGGCCTGGCCGGTCTACGACTGGATGGGCGTGGCCAAGGCTGCCCTCGAGTCGACCTCGCGCTACCTCGCCCGCGACCTCGGTCCCGACGGCATCCGGGTCAACCTGGTCTCCGCGGGTCCGCTGAAGACGTTGGCGGCCAAGGCGATCCCCGGCTTCGAGGACCTCGAGGCGCTGTGGGAGACCAAGTCGCCGCTCGGCTGGGACAACGCCGACCACGAGCCGACCGCCAAGGCCGTCGTCGCCCTGCTCTCGGACTTCTTCCCGGCCACGACCGGCGAGATCGTGCACGTCGACGGCGGCTTCCACGCGATGGGCGCCTGAGCGCCGCCCGCGCCACGCCACCCGGTCGACCCTCGGGGGCGACCGCGACCCCACTCGGTAGCGTGCGGGCGTGCCTTCCTCGCCGCCACCGACTGCCGCGCCGACGTCGCTGATCGAGCTCCGGGTCCTCGAGGGGCCCAACCTGTACTTCCCGCGGGCCGCGATCAAGGTGACCCTCGACATCAGCGGGCTGAGCGGCGCCTCGGAGGCCACGGCGGCTCGCTTCGCCGACCGGATCGGCCTGCGCAACGCGCGGCCGGGGGAGCCGGGCACGGGGTTCCGGCAGCGGTTCGCGCTGCGCGCCGTCGGACGTCTCCTGCGGGCTGTGGCGCACGAGTCGGGGACCATGCGGCTGGCCGTGCGGGTGCGGCCGACCGCCGACCGGCACACGATCGTCGTGGCCTTCCCGTGGCGGCACCGCACCCGCGCCCAGGAGCTGGGCCGGGCCATCGCCGACGTGCTGGACGCCGTCCCGGGCGCCGACATCGACGAGGCCGTCGGCCGGGCCGCGCGGCGGGTCGCCGCGGCGGAGGCAGGGCCCGGGCCGACGACGATCAAGCCGGACGTCCCGGTCGTCGCGGTGACCGGCACCAACGGCAAGACGACGACCTCGCGGATGGTCGCCCACATCGGCCGCTGCCACGGCCGGTTGGTCGGCTGGTCCAACACCGACGGCATCTACATCGACGGCGAGCTCGTCGAGGCCGGTGACTACTCGGGGCCGAGCGGGGCCGGCCGGGTGCTGGCGCACCCGCAGGTGCAGCTCGCGGTCACCGAGACCGCCCGCGGCGGCATCCTGCTCAAGGGCATCGGCCTGGTCCGCAACGACGTCTCGGTCGTCACCAACGTCACCGCCGACCACCTCGGCCTGCACGGCATCGACACCGTCGACCAGCTCGCCGAGGTCAAGTCGGTCGTCGCCCAGATCACCCGCCGCTCCGGCTGGTCGGTGCTCAACGCCGACGACCCGCGCGTCTACGCCATGCGCCACGTCATCCGGGCCCGGCCGTGGGTGTTCTCGCGCGACGTCGACTCGCCCGGCGTCCGCGAGGTCCTCTCCGACGGCGGCCGGGCCACCGTCGTCATCGACGGCTGGGTCGCGGTGCTGCGACCCAACGCCGACCCCGACCCGCTCGTCGAGCTGGTCGACGTGCCGATGACCCTGGCCGGGCTGTCGCGCTTCAACGTCGAGAACACCCTCGCCGCCACCTCGGCCGCGCTGGCCGTCGGCATCCCGCGGGCCACGGTCGTCGAGGGCCTGCGCAGCTTCCTGCCCGACGCCGAGCACAACCCGGGCCGGATGAACTTCTTCTCCATGCCCGGGGGGGTCTCGGTCGTGATGGACCTCGCCCACAACGAGGCCGGCCTGGAGGCGATGGTCGAGATCATGAACGGCGTCCGCGCGCCCGGGCAGCGGGTGCTGCTCGGCCTCGGGGTCGTCGGCGACCGCACCGACGAGCTCATCGAGAAGCTCGGCGAGATCGCCGCCCGCGACAGCGACGTCGTCGCCATCGGCCACAAGGAGCGCTACCTGCGCGGGCGCACGACCGAGGAGCTGGAGGCGCTGATGCGCGCCGGCGCCGAGCGGGTCGGGGTGACCGGCGTGCCGGCGTACCCCACCGAGGTCGCGGCGCTCTCCGCGCTCGTCGGCCAGGCCCTGCCCGGCGACGTCGTCGGGCTGATGTGCCACGCCGAGCGCCAGGAGTGCTACGACTGGATCGCCGCCCACGGCGGCACCGCCGACACCACCGCCACCCTCGCCGCGAAGGTCCGCGCAGCCGGCGGCTGACGGGGCACCGGGGCCCATGGACCCCGCAGACCGCACGCCCGTCCTGCTCGTCACCGGCGCCTCGAGCGGCATCGGCCTGGCCACCTGCCTGCTGGCCGCCAGCCGCGGCTGGCACGTGGTGCTCGCGGCCCGCGGACCGGCGTCCTTGCAGGTGGCGGCCACCGAGTGCGACGCCGCCGGGGCGGCGTCGACCCTGGTGGTGCCGACCGACGTGGGGGACGACGCGGCCGTCGAGGCGCTGGTCGCCGCCACGCTGGACCGGCACGGCCGGATCGACGCGGTGGTCAGCAGCGCCGGCGTGGTCGCCTACGGCCGCACCGAGGAGGTGCCGGTCGACGTCTTCGACGGCGTCCTGCGCACCAACCTGCACGGCTCGGTCAACCTGGCCCGGCACGTCGTGCCCGTCCTGCGCCGCCAGGACCACGGCACCCTGGTGCTGGTCGGCTCGGTGGTCGGGCACCTCACGGTGCCGTCGATGTCGCCGTACGTGCTGAGCAAGTGGGGCGTGCGCTGCCTCGTCGGGCAGCTGCGCGCTGAGAACCGCGACCGGCCCGGCGTCGGCATCGCGTACGCCGCGCCCGGCGGGGTCGACACCCCGATCTACCGGCAGGCCGCCAACTGGGCAGGGTTCGCGGGACGACCGCCCCCGCCGGTGAGCAGCGCGGAGCGGGCGGCGCGCCAGGTGCTCGACCGGGTCGCCCGGCCCCGGCGGCGGGCGCAGCTGACCTGGGCCAACGACGTCGTGCGCTTCGGTCACCAGTACCTGCCCCGGGTCTACGAGCGGATCATCGAGACGTCGTTCGCCATCGGCGCCACCGACCTGGCCCGCCCGGTGCCCCCGACCGACGGCAACGTGCTGCACCCGCGCGAGGAGGGCAACACCCTCGACGGCCGGCACGGCAGTGCCCTGCGTGACCTCGTGGCCAACGCCCGCGTCGTCGCGCGCACCGGCCGGCGCCCGCGTTCCTGAGCCGAGGCCACCCCACGTTCACCTGGGCGTCGACGGCCGGTCCGGCGCTGCTGGCACGGTCGCGGGGTGACCTCGGACCACGCCTCCCGACCTGACCGCCTCGACCGCCCCGACCGGCTCGACCGCCGCGGCCTGCTGCGAGCCTCCGCCCTGTCGGGCCTCGCGGTCGGCGCCGCCGCCCTGCACGCGCCCGCGCCGGCGTTCGCGAGCGCCCCGGCGTTCGTGCGGGCCGGCCGGCCGCTGCTCACCCACGGCGTGCAGTCCGGCGACGTCCGCGACGGCCGGGCCGTGCTGTGGAGCCGCGCCGACCGGCCCTCGCGCCTGGTGGCCGAGATCTCGCGCGACCCGTCGTTCCGCCGCTCCCGCACGGTGCGCGGGCCGGTCGTGACGCCGACGACCGACCTGACCGGTGAGATCGCGCTGACCGGGCTGCCGGACGGCACCGACCTGCACTACCGCATCACGGCCGTCGACCTCGACGACCGGCGCCGGACCAGCCGCCCGGTGACCGGTCGGCTCCGCACCGCGCCGGGCCGCCACGACGACGTCCGGTTCCTCTGGTCCGGCGACATCGCCGGGCAGGGCTGGGGCGTCAACCCCGACCTCGGCGGGTTCCGGATCGCCGACGCGATGCGCGCCCGGCACGCCGACTTCTTCCTCTGCAGCGGCGACAACGTGTACGCCGACGGGCCGGTCGTGGCCTCGGTGGCGCTGCCCGACGGCTCGACGTGGCGCAACGTCGTCACGCCCGAGAAGGCCAAGGTCGCCGAGACCCTGGAGGAGTTCCGCGGCCAGTACCGCTACAACCTGCTGGCCGACAACTGGCGGGCCTTCCTGGCCGAGACCTCCCAGGTGGTGCAGTGGGACGACCACGAGGTCACCAACAACTGGTACCCCGGTGAGCTGCTCGACGACGCCCGCTACACCGAGAAGCGCGTCGACGTGCTCGCCCAGCGGGCCCGGCGGGCCTTCCACGACTACCTGCCGGTCGCCGACATCTCGCCCGACGCCGAGGGCCGGGTCTACCGCGTCATCCACTACGGTCCCCACCTCGACCTGTTCGTGCTCGACATGCGCACCCACAAGGACGCCAACACCGCCGGCCGCGAGACCGCGCGCGACGGCGGCGTGCTCGGCACCCGGCAGACCCGCTGGCTGCTCGACGAGCTCGGCCGGTCGCGGGCGACCTGGAAGGTCATCGCGGCCGACCTCCCGCTGGGGCTCGTCGTGCCCGACGGGTCCTCGGCCCAGGAGGGCCTGGCCCAGGGCGACCCCGGCGCACCGCTCGGGCGCGAGCTCGACATCGCCGACGTGCTGACCGGGCTGCAGCGCCTCGGCATCCGCAACCACGTCTGGCTCACCGCCGACGTCCACTACACCGCCGCCCACCACTACTCGCCGGACCGGGCGGCGCACCAGGACTTCGACCCGTTCTGGGAGTTCGTCTCCGGGCCGCTCAACGCCGGTGCCTTCGGCCCCAACGCGCTCGACGGCACGTTCGGGCCGCGCGCCGACTTCGTGGCCGCGCCCCCGACGGCCAACACCTCGCCGGCCGACGGCTTCCAGTTCTTCGGCGAGGTGGAGGTCGACGCCGCCAGCCGCGAGCTCACGGTCACGCTGCGCGACGTCGACGGTGCCGCGATCTACCGCCGCACCCTCAGCCCGCACCGACGCTAGGTCGGCCGGTCGCCGGATCGGCGGTGGCGGGCTCCTCCTGGGCCCGCACCCGCTCCCACGGCCACGTCATCAACGCCCACACCGTCGCCAGGACGACGACCGACGCGACGACGTACCAGGGCCACGGGCCGAGCAGGTCGAGGGCCGAGCCCCCGGTCGGCTTGCGCTGCAGGTAGCCGTAGTTGGTGCCCGCGACCGCGTTGAAGCCGTACGCCGCCGCGGCCCACGCCAGGGTCACTGCGACGGTGGACCGGTAGTCCTCCCAGCGCGGCCGGACCCGGGCGCCCCAGACCAAGAACACCGCCGCCCAGACCACGACGAGGTGGATGAACCAGTAGGCGAAGAACCGCACGTCGGGGAACGCCTCGCCCAGCGAGGGCGTCAGGACCGACTGCGTGGTCAGCACCAGGCCCCAGAAGTAGGTCAGGGCCACGGCGTACCGGTGGTGGGTCCACAGCGCGACCGCGGCCGCCACCCAGGCCAGGTCGCTCAGGTTCACCGGCAGCGAGACCCCGAGCTCGAAGTGGAACGCGACGTCGTGGACCTGCGTCGGCACGTGCACCACCGGGATCGCGACGGCGAGGGCTCGGCTCCACCGCCGGTCGCCCCGCCGCCGCTCCGCCCGTCCGAGCAGCCAGGCGGTGGGCAGGCCGACCACGAAGACGGCCAGCACCACCAGGTGCGACGTGCCCCAGGGCTCCATGGCGCCACCCTGCCCCGCGGACCGGGCGCGACGCCTGAGCACCGGGACTCAGGTCCCCTCGGCTCCCTCAGGTGTCGCCGGGGTCCACCACGTGCCCGGGCAGGCCGACGTCGAGGTCGCCCTCGACGACCATCGCCACGAGCCCGCCGGTGGTCCGGGTGTCGTGGGGCTCGCCGGCCTCCCACACGGCGGCGCGACCGGGACCGATCTCGTGCCCGACGCCGTCGGCCCCGGAGACCACGGCATCGCCCTCGAGGACGACGAGCAGCTGCCCGCCGGCCGCGGGGTGCCGGCCGATCCGGCCCCGCGGGCCCAGGCGCACCATCACCAGGTGCGTCTCCGCCCCGACCGCGAACGCCCCGATCGAGAACCCACGGCTGCCGTGGGCCTCGACCGGGCGGTGCGGCACCGAGCCGAGGTCGAGGAGCCTCACTCCGCCGCTGGGGGAGCGGTCGTGGGGGCCACGAGGTCGGGGTCGGCGCCGGGCGCCTCGTCGGTGGCCCCCGACCCGGCCTGGGCGACCGAGGACCAGTTCTCCAGCTCGGTCATCACCGCGGCGTGCTTGTCGACGCAGATCACCACGAGGTCGCCCCGGTTGGCCCGGGACATCGCGTGGTGGACCGCCTCGATCTCGTCGTGCACCTCCTCGACCTGCTTGCACCGGGCCCCGTCGGCCATGGACGTGCGGACGCCCTCGGTGACCAGGGCGGCGACCTCGCCGGGCTGCCGCCCGCGGGGGTGGGCGTCCTCGCGGACGATGACCACGTCGAAGTGGCGGGCCGCGATCTCGCCCAGCTCGCGCATGTCCTGGTCGCGGCGGTCACCGGCGGTGGCGATCACCCCGATGCGGGAGGGCCGCGCCAGCTCGTGGGAGGACTCGAGCGAGTCGCCCACCCGGTCGACGAAGTCGCCGAGCATCTTCATCCCGGGCGCGTTGTGGCAGTAGTCGACGATGACGTTGACGCCGTTGACGTCGACCTCGTTGAGCCGGCCGGGCGCGAGGTAGTAGTTGGTGGAGAAGGTGCGCAGGCCCTGCCGGATGTCGTGCAGGGGAGCGCCCGCGGCGAAGGCGGCGGCCGCGGCGGCCAGCGCGTTCTGGACGTTCATCCGGGCCCGGCCGTTGAAGGTCGCGGGCAGCAGGTGGGTCCAGGCCAGCTGCATCTCGCGCGAGCCGTGCTTGACCACGATCATCTCGCCGCGCTCGCTGGGGTTGAGCACCAGCGCCTTGCCGCCGCGGCGGCAGTGCGCGTCGATCATGTCGCGCACCTCCGAGCCCGGCTCCTCCATGGAGAACCACACGACCTGGCCCGAGCAGCGGCGGCGCATCTCGCGCACCAGCGGGTCGTCGGCGTTGAGCACCGCGTGGCCGTCGCGCGGCACCGCCTCGACGAGGACGGCCTTGACGTCGGCGAGCTGCTCGACGGTGTCGATGCCGCGCAGGCCGAGGTGGTCGGGCTGCACGTTGAGCACGACCGCGACGTCGTTGCGTTCGTAGCCCAGGCCCTCGCGCAGGATGCCGCCGCGGGCGACCTCGAAGACGGCGAAGTCGACGCGGGGGTTCTGCAGCACCATCCGGGCCGACCGCGGCCCGGAGGCGTCGGCGCGGATCAGGAGCCGCTCGTCGATGACCACGCCGTCGGTCGAGGTCATGCCGACCTTGCGGCCCATGCCCTTGAAGACGTGGCTGATCATCCGCGAGGTGGTCGTCTTGCCGTTGGTGCCGGTCACGGCCACGATCGGGATGCGCGAGGTCGCCCCCGGCGGGAAGAGCATGTCGACGACCGGCTTGGCGATGAACTGCGGCTCGCCGATCGTCGGGTGGGTGTGCATCCGGAAGCCCGGGGCGGCGTTGACCTCGCAGATCGCGCCGCCGGTCTCGCGCACGGGCTGGGTGATGTCGGGGCAGATGAAGTCGATGCCGGCGATGTCGAGACCGACCATCTGGGCGGCCTCCTCGGCGATGTCGATGTTCTCCGGGTGGGCCTCGAAGGTGCGGTCGATCGAGATGCCACCGGTCGACATGTTGCCGGTCAGGGCCAGCTTGACCTGCGTGCCCTCGGGGGGCACGTCGGTCATGGCGAAGCCCTGCTCCTCCACCAGCCGTACGGCGGCGTCGTCGACCTTGATGCGGGTGAGCACCTTCTCGTGGCCGACGCCGCGGCGCGGGTCGGCGTTGGCGGTGTCGACGAGCTGCTCGACGGTGGAGATGCCGTCGCCGGTGACCGAGGCGGGCACCCGCTCGGCGATGGCAGCGACCCGGCCGTCGATGATCAGGCAGCGGTAGTCCTTGCCGACGATCTGCTGCTCGACCAGCACGACGCCGCGACGCGACTCGGCCCGGGCCGCCTCGAACGCGACCCGCACGTCCTCCTCGGACTCGTTGTCGAGGATCACCCCGCGGCCGTGGTTGCCGTCGAGGGGCTTGAGCACCACGGGGTAGCCGATGCGCTCGGCGGCCCGCACGGCCGCCTCGACGGTGCGCATCATCTCCTGCTTGGGCACCGGCAGGCCGGCCGCGCTCAGCAGCGAGGTGGTGAGGTCCTTGTCGGAGGCGATGTCGACGGCGATGGCGCTGGTGTTGCTGGTCATCGTGGCGCGGATGCGCTTGGCGTGGACGCCCTGGCCGAGCTGGACCAGGGAGTACTGGTTGAGCCGGATCCACGGGATGTCGCGCGAGACGGCCTCGTCGAGGATGGCCTGGGTCGACGGCCCGAACGCCGAGCGCTGGGCCCGCTTGATGAACGCCTCGAGCTCGGCCTCCCAGTCGAACTCGGGGTCGGCCTCGACGAGGTGGTTGACCAGGCGGACCGCGAGCCGGCCCGCGGCCAGACCGACGTTCTCGTCGGCGTACCCGAAGATGACGTTGTAGACGCCCTTGCGGCCCTTGACGCCGCGGGTCTTGCCGCGCCGGATGTCGTGGCCGACGACCTGCTGCAGCGCGAGGGCGCAGTGCTCGGCGACGTGTCCGAGCCAGGTGCCCTCGTGCAGCCGCTCGGCGAACCCGCCGCGCTTGCCGCGCGAGCAGGAGTGCTCGCGCAGGCCGGGCAGCATCTCCAGCAGCGTGTCGGTGAACCCGGGGATCGTGTTGGTCGGGAACTCCTCGAGCCGGCCGAGGTCGACGACCAGGTGGATGGCCTTCTCGTAGGACCACACGTTGGCGCCGCGGTAGACGCGGGTCTCGATGATCGTGAGGTCGGGCGTGGGGCGCTCGCTCATGGGGTGGGGTCCTTCCTGCCGCGGGTGCGGGCTAGTCGGCGGCGCAGCGAGCCGGGGTCGGCATCGGCCGCGGCGATGTCACGGGCCAGCTGGCGCAGGTCTCGTCCGGCCTCGGCGAGGTCGGCGGCCGTCTCGGCCGCGACCACGGGGTCGACCTCCGGGGCGTGGGTGACCAGGGTCCGGGCGGTGAGGTCGAAGGCCGAGCCGGCCGGCAGCACGTGCAGCACCACGCCGCTGGCCAGGATGGCCGAGGACCGCTTGGCCTCGTAGGCGTTGGTGGTGATGCGGGCCGGGTCCATGACGGTGACCGCGCCCCGGCCGATGACCCGGGCCACCTCGTGGCCGCGCTCGTCGCGCTCGACCACCGCCGCGGTGTCCTCGTCGACGCCGATGCCGAGCAGCTGGGGCGACTGGGCGACGATCATCAGCAGCCGGCCGTAGCGGTTGCGCTGGTCGAAGTGCTGGTCGACCACGCTCGAGCCGAGCAGCCCCAGCCCGGCCGCGACCTGGGTCATCCGCTGCTTGGGCGTCGAGCCGGGGCCGCCGAAGGCGACCATGTGGCTGGACTGGATGCTGGCCCCGGCCGAGGTGCCGCCGACCACCACACCGCGGTCTCGGGCGGCGACGACCTCGTCGCCGAGCGGTGTGCCGCACACGAGGGCGGAGAGCTTGAGCTGGTTGCCGCCGGTCATGAAGATGCCGGTGGCGCCGCGCAGCCGCTCGACCAGCGCCGGGTCGTGCGCGTCGTCGCGGCTCTCCGGACGCACGGCCACGACGTCGGCGGCGCCCTCGCGACGGAAGAGGGCGTCGTACACCTCGACGACCTCGGGGCCCAGCGAGGAGGCGGTCGGGACGACGGCGATGCGGGCCTCGGGCCCGCCGGCCGCGGCGACGAACTCCTTGAGGATCGTCCGCTTGCGCAGCTTGTCCTCCGCGCCGCCGATGATCATGAGGGGACCGGGAGGCATGCGGACACCCTAGTGAGGCGCCGCACCCGCCGCCGGGCACCCTTCCGGGGGCGCCGCGAGGTCTACGCTTCGGCCCATGACGGCAGGGCAGGCGGGCGCGCGGACGCTGGTCGTGATGCGGCACGCCAAGGCGGAGCCCGACGGGCCGAGCGACTTCGAGCGGGCCCTGGCCCAGCGGGGCCACGGCGACGCGGTGGCGGCCGGGGCCTGGCTGGCCGAGAGCGGTGTCGAGCCGGAGCACGCGCTCGTCTCCGCCGCCCTGCGCACCCGCCAGACCTGGGAGCACGTGTGCCGGGGGGCGGGCTGGTCCCTCGAGCCCGAGCTCGACCGCGGCCTGTACGCCGCGGGCGTGGACACCGCGATCGACCTGCTGCGCCTGCTCGACGACGACGTGACCACCGCGGTCGTGGTGGGCCACAACCCGACGATGCACTCCCTCGCCACCACCCTCGACGACGCCGGCGGCGACACCCGCGCCAGCACCGAGACCGCCATCGGCGGCTTCCCGACGAGCGCGACCGTGGTGCTGGCCGTCCCCGGCTCCTGGAGCGACCTCGGCCCGGGCGGGGCCAGCGTGGTCGCCTACCACGTCGGGCGCGGCTGACCCCGGCGAGACCTGTCGGCGACGTCTCCTAGAGTCCGACCCGTGGGGTCAGGCGGGTCGCTCGGTCGGCGGTCGGAGCTCGCGGGACGCGAGGTCCGACGCTTCCGGCCGTCCTGGCGCTGGTTGCGCGGGGTGGCCCGGTCGGCCGCCGTGTCGGCGCTGGCGCTGACCCTCACGTTCTGGCTGGTGCCGGGCGAGCAGGTGCCCGGCGGCGACGTGCTGTCGGTCGTCAGCCTGGCCCTCGTCGTGCTCGGCCTCGGTGCCCTCCTCCGCCCGCTGCTGGTGCGGTTCGTCGTGGTCACGGGCGTCTGGGGGCTGCTGGTCACCGGGTTCCTGGCCCAGTCGTTGGTGCTGGGCCTGGCCCTGGCCGCGGTGCCCTCGATCCAGCCCATCGACTTCCCCGAGATCGTGCTCGCCGCCTGGCTGGTCGCGGTCCTCGCCGCGGTCATCAACTGGGTCGTCGACGCCTCGGGCGAGGAGGTCCACCTGGCCCAGGTGATGGGCCGCACGGTCAGCACCGCCCGCCGCACCGACGTCACCGGTCCCGGCCTGCTCGTGGTGCAGCTCGACGGCGTCAGCGAGCCGCTGCTGCGCCAGGCCGCGGCCGCCGGGTCCGTGCCGTTCCTGACCAGCCTGCTGCGCTCGGGCAGCCACCGCCTGCGTGAGTGGCACACCGGCCTGCCCTCGACCACCCCGGCCGGCCAGGCCGTGCTGCTGCACGGCGACGAGCGAGCAGTCCCGGCGTTCCGCTGGTACGACAAGGAGCAGGGCAAGGTCGTCCAGTGCAGCCGCCCGGTCGACGCCGGCGACGTCGAGCGCGGCTTCACCACCGGCCGCGGGCTGCTGGCCGACGACGGCGCCAGCGTGGCCAACCTCTTCTCCGGCGACGCGCCGTTCCGGGCCCTGACCATGAGCCACGCGCGGCTGCCCGGTTCCGAGCCCGGCGCCGCGGCGTACGCCGCCTCGCGCAGCGGCTTCGTGCGCTCGATGGTGCTCTTCGTCGGCCAGGTGGCCACCGAGTGGTACCAGGGGCGCCGCCAGCGCTACCGCGACGTCGTGCCGCGGGTGCGCCGCGGCCGCACCTTCGTGCTGCTGCGCGGGCTGACCACCGTGCTGCTCAAGGACCTCAGCGTCGCCATCGTCGCCGACCGGATGGCGCGCGGCACGCCGGTGGTCTTCGTCGACTTCCTCGACTACGACGAGGTCGCGCACCACGCGGGCCCGACCCGCCCCGAGTCGGTGCGCACGCTGGAGAGCCTCGACCGGGTGCTGCGGTTCTTCGCCGAGGTCTCGCAGGAGGTCGGCCGCGACTACGAGCTGGTCGTGCTCTCCGACCACGGCCAGACCCAGGGGAGCACCTACCTCCAGCTCGCCGGTCGCACCCTGGCCGACGACGTCGACGCGATCGTCGACGGCGACGTCGACGGCCCCGGCGGCTCGCCCGAGGTGCTCGGACCGGCCAACATGCTCCGCACCCACGGCGGCCGCCCGGCCGAGCTGGTCCGGCGGCCGCTGCACCGGGTCGTCGGTGCGTCCGAGGCTGCCACCGACCCCGCCAAGCCGCGCTGCGACGTCCAGGTCGTCGCCGGGGGCAGCATCGCCCACCTCTACCTCCCCGACCACCCCGGTCGCCTGGTCCGCGAGCAGGTCGAGGCCGCCGCCCCCGGGCTCGTCGAGGGCCTCCGGCTCCTGCCGTACGTCGGCCTGGTGGCCACCCGGCGCGCCGACGGGTGCCTGGTGGTCGAGGGCGGGTCGGGTCGGGTCGTTCTCGAGCGGCGCACGGGCGGGCCGGTGGTCGTGGAGGCGTCCGGCGAGGATCCGACGGCCGTCTACGGCCCGACCGCCGTGGCCGACCTGCTCGACCTCGACCGGCGCGACCACGTGGGCGACGTCGTGGCACTGGGGCGCTACGACCCCGGCCTGCACGAGGTGGCCGCCTTCGAGGAGCTCGTGGGGTCCCACGGCGGGCTCGGGGGCGACCAGACGCGCGCGCTCTTCGTGCACCCGGCCGACTGGGCGGTGCCCGACCGGCCGCTGGCGGGCATCGACGTGCACCGCCTGCTGGTCGACCGGCTGCTCCAGCAGGGCCTGCGCCGGCCCGAGACCGACGCCCCTTCCCCCGAGCCGTCGCCGGCGGGGGTCGGGTCGTGACGGGCGGTGCGGCACCCGCGGTCACCTGGTGGGGCCACTCGTCGATGACCCTCGAGCTGGGCACGGCACGCGTGGTCACCGACCCGCTGCTCACCGCCCGGCTCTTCCACCTGCGCCGGGCCCTGCCCGAGCCGGCCGACCGGGCGACCGAGGCCGACCTCCTGCTCGTCTCCCACCTGCACCACGACCACCTGCACGTGCCGTCGCTGCGCCGGTTCGACGCCGCCGTGCCGCTGGTGGTGCCCCGTGGGGCGCCGGCGCGGGTGCGCGGGCTGGTCGGCCGCGAGGTCGTGGAGGTCGAGCCCGGCGAGACCGTCGAGCTGGCCGGCGTACGGGTGGAGGTGCTGGCCGCCACCCACGACGGATCCCGCGACAAGCTGCGTGGCCGCGACGGCGCGCCCCCCGCGCTCGGCTTCCGCATCGACGACGGCACCACCTCGGTCTGGTACCCCGGCGACACCGGTGTGCGGGCCGACTTCGCCGACGTCGCGCCCGTCGACCTGGCCGCCGTGCCCATCGGTGGCTGGGGCCCGACGCTGGGGGAGGAGCACCTCGACCCCGAGCAGGCCGCCGACGCCGTGCGGGCCGTCGGAGCCAGGTGGGCCCTGGCCGTGCACTACGGCACCTACTGGCCGATGGGCCTGCGGCGGCTCCACCCCGCCAACCACCGGCGGCTCTTCGTCACGCCGCCGCAGCGCTTCCACCGCGCCCTGGCCGAGCGGTGCCCGCGGGCCACGGCGCTGACGCCGGCGGCGGGGGAGCGCCTGGTGCTGGGCGGTCCTGGCGGTCCTGGCGGTCCTGGCGGCCCTGGCGGTCCTGGCGGCCTCGCGGGCGACGCGTGAACGCCGACCTCGGGCTCGCCGGGCTCGCGGCCCTGTTCGGCGTCGTCGCCTTCGGGGCCGTCGTGCCCGTCGTGCCGACCGGGGCGGCCGTGAGCGCCGCGGCCGTGCTGGCTCGCGCGGAGCAGCCGTGGGAGCTGGTGCTGGTCGTCCTCGTCGGCGGTGCCGGGGCGTGGGTCGGTGACGTCATCACCTACGCCGTGCTGCGGCTCGCCGGACGTCCGCTGGCCCAGCGGATCGGCTGGCTCGGCGCCGACGACCCCGACGGCGCCCTGCAGCACCTGCGGGCCCGGCTCGAGGCCGACGAGGTGCGCTCCTTGCTGCTCTCGCGGCTGGTGCCGGGCGGGCGGGTGCCGGTGCTGCTGGCCGCGGCGCTCGGCGGCTACCCGGTGGCCCGGTTCGCCTCGGCCGACGTCGCGGCGGCGCTGCTGTGGGCGGGCGTCTACGCGACGGTCGGCATCGTCGGCGACGCGCTGATCCCCGACCCCATGGTCGCCCTCGTCGTGGTGGTGGTCGCGGCCGTGGTCCTCGGGCTGGTCGTGCCGCGGCTGGGGCGGCTGGTGCGGGTCAGGCGCGCGCGACCGGAGGGGACGGGGTGACGATGCCCGCCTCGGCGTCGGCGGCCTCGATCTCCTCGCGGGAGATCCCGAGCAGGTAGAGCACCGTGTCGAGGTAGGGCACGTTGACCGCCGTGTCGGCGGCTTGCTGCACGACCGGGCGGGCGTTGTAGGCCACCCCGAGGCCGGCGGCGCCCAGCATGTCGAGGTCGTTGGCGCCGTCGCCGATGGCCACGGTGGCCTCGAGGGGCACGCCCGCGGCGGCGGCGAACTCGCGCAGGGCGGTCGCCTTGCCGGCCCGGTCGACCACCGCGCCGACGATCTCGCCCGTGATCCGCCCGTCGACGACCTCGAGCTCGTTGGCCCGGGCGAAGTCGATGCCGAGGTCGGCCGCCAGCCGGTCGGTGACCTGGGTGAACCCGCCACTGACGATGGCGAACCGGTAGCCGAGCCGCCGGAGGGTCCGGACCATCGTGCGGGCACCCGGCGTGACCACGATGTCGTCGTACACCGCGTCGAGGGCGGAGGCGTCGAGACCCGCGAGCAGCCGCACGCGCCGCCGCAGCGACTCCTCGAAGTCGATCTCGCCCCGCATCGCCTCCTCGGTGACGCGGGCGACCTCCTCCTCGTGCCCGGCGTGGGCGGCGAGCATCTCGATGACCTCGCCCTGGATGAGCGTGCTGTCGACGTCCATCACGATCAGCCGGCTCCCGCGGCGCAGCAGGGTCGCCGGCTGCACGGCGACGTCGACGCCCTGGGCGGCCGCCTCGCCGGCCAGCAGCGCGCGGAGCAGGTCGGGGTCGGCGCCGGAGACGTGCAGGTCGATGGCGGTGACGGGGTAGCGCGCCATCCGCTCGATGCGGTCGATGTTGCCGCCGGTGTCGGCGATGCGGCCGGCGATCGCGGCCATCTGGGTCGCCTTGAGCGGGCTGCCGATCACGGACACGTGCACGCGGCCGGCGGCGCGGGACCGGTTGTCACCGGTGCCCCGTTCGAGCTCGACCGTCATCCCCAGCTCGGCCGCGGTGCGCTCGACCGCGGCGGCGACCTTCTTCAGGTCGCGAGGGGCGGTGACCAGCACGCCCAGGATCAGGCGGCGCCGCAGGATGATCTGCTCGACGTCGAGCACCTCGACCCCGACCTGGCTCAGGGCTGCGAAGACCGACGACGTGACGCCGGGACGGTCGTGGCCGGTGAGGGTCACCAGCAGGGTGTCGGGAGGCGCCGGCGTGCTCATCGGGCCCGAGGCTATCGGCGCGCGCGGGGTTCAGGGCATCGAGGTGCTGCTGGACGCCGACCCGCTGCGGAAGATCGAACGGCGGCGGTGGCGCTGGGGCCGGAGCCCGGCCAGCAGCAGCAGGCCGACCAGCAGGACGAAGACGACGCCGACGGCGAGGGCGATGACGACGAGGGGGTGCATGCCCCCCTACGTACCCGGATTCCGCTCAGGACGAACACCGGAACACCTGTTCGGGCCGCGGCCGTTGTGCCGGCATGACCCGATCCGTCCCCCTGCTCCTCGTCTCCGACCTGGTCGTCCTGCCCGGCATGGTGGTGCCGGTCGAGCTGGACGACGCCACCCGTGCCGCCATCGACGCCGCCGGCGCCGGCAGCGACGGCACGCTCCTGCTCGCACCCCGGCTCGAGGACCGCTACGCGTCGTACGGCGTGCTGGCGACCGTCGAGCGCACCGGCCGCCTGCAGTCCGGCGCCCCGGCCGCGGTGCTGCGCGCCGGTGGCCGCGCCCGCATCGGCAGCGGCACCACCGGGCCCGGCGCCGCCCTGTGGGTCGACGTCGACCCGGTCGAGGAGCGGCCGGTCACCGACCGGGTGCGCGAGATGGCCGACGACTACCGGCGCCTCGTCGTCGCCCTGCTCCAGCGCCGCGAGGCCTGGCAGGTCGTCGACACCGTCCAGCGGATGACCGACCCCTCGGTCCTCACCGACGCGGCCGGGTGGGCGTCCTACCTCTCCGACGAGCGCAAGCGCGAGCTGCTCGAGACCCCCGACGTGGAGGACCGGCTCACCCTGCTCCTGGAGTGGACCCGCGAGCACCTGGCCGAGGTCGAGCTGACCGACAAGATCGGCGAGGACGTCCGCGACGGCATGGAGAAGCAGCAGCGCGAGTACCTCCTGCGCCAGCAGCTCGCCGCGATCCGCAAGGAGCTCGGCGAGGGCGAGCCCGAGGGCTCCGAGGACTACCGCGCCCGCGTCGAGGCCCACGAGGGCCTGCCGCCTGCGGTCCGCGAGGCCGCGCTGCGGGAGGTCGACAAGCTCGAGCGCTCGAGCGAGC
This sequence comes from Nocardioides litoris, assembly GCF_006346315.1. Classification (GTDB taxonomy): domain Bacteria; phylum Actinomycetota; class Actinomycetes; order Propionibacteriales; family Nocardioidaceae; genus Nocardioides; species Nocardioides litoris. Next base: position 172,901 of record NZ_VDMR01000008.1, read on the forward strand.
AGAACCCCGAGACCGGGTGGATCCGCACCTGGCTCGACACCGTCCTCGACCTGCCGTGGGGCGCCACCACCGACGACACGACCGACGTGGTCGCCGCGCGGGCCGTGCTCGACGCCGACCACCACGGCCTCGAGGAGGTGAAGGACCGCATCGTCGAGCACCTCGCCGTCCGCGCCCGGCGGGCCGAGCGCGGCCTGCAGGTGGTCGGCGGCCGCGGCTCCGGCGCCGTGCTGCTGCTGGCCGGGCCTCCCGGCGTCGGCAAGACCTCGCTCGGCGAGTCCGTCGCCCGGGCCCTGGGCCGCTCCTTCGTCCGCGTGGCCCTCGGCGGCGTGCGGGACGAGGCCGAGGTGCGCGGCCACCGGCGCACGTACGTCGGCGCGCTGCCGGGCCGGATCGTCCGCGCCGTCAAGGAGGCCGGCTCCATGAACCCGGTCGTGCTGCTCGACGAGGTCGACAAGGTCGGCACCGACCACCGCGGCGACCCGGCCGCGGCGCTGCTCGAGGTGCTCGACCCGGCGCAGAACCACACGTTCCGCGACCACTACCTCGAGCTCGACCTCGACCTGTCCGACGTGCTGTTCATCGCCACCGCCAACGTGGTCGAGCAGATCCCCGCGGCCCTGCTGGACCGCATGGAGCTCATCACCGTCGACGGCTACACCGAGGACGACAAGGTCGCCATCGCCCGCGACTTCCTGCTGCTCCGCCAGCTCGAGCGCGCCGCGCTCACCGAGGCCGAGGTGACCGTCACCGACGCGGCCCTGCAGGAGCTGGCCGCCCACCACACCCGCGAGGCCGGCGTGCGCCAGCTGGAGCGGCTGCTGGCCAAGGCGCTGCGCAAGGCCGCGACCCGGCTGGCCACCGGTGAGGAGCAGGTGTCGATCGACGCCGGGGACCTGCACGCCCTGGTCGGGCGCCCGCGCTTCCTGCCCGAGTCGGCCGAGCGGACGGCGGTGCCGGGCGTCTCGACCGGGCTCGCGGTGACCGGCCTCGGGGGCGACGTGCTGTTCATCGAGGCCACCGCCCACGACGGCCCGGCCGAGCTCACCACCACCGGGCAGCTCGGCGAGGTGATGAGGGAGTCGGCGCGCATCGCGCTCACCTACGTCCGGTCGCACGCGGCCGAGCTCGGGGTCGACCCGGCGGTGCTCGACCGCTCGATCCACCTGCACGTGCCCGCGGGCGCGGTGCCCAAGGACGGCCCCTCGGCCGGGATCACCATGGTCACCGCGCTCACGTCGCTGGCCACCGGCCGCCCCGTCCGCAGCGAGGTCGGCATGACCGGCGAGGTCACGCTCAACGGCCGCGTGCTGCCCATCGGCGGCCTCAAGCAGAAGCTGCTGGCCGCCCAGCGCGCCGGCCTCACCGAGGTCTTCGTGCCGCTGCGCAACGAGGCCGACCTGGAGGACGTGCCGGCCGAGGTGCTCGACGCCGTGACCGTCCACGTCGTCGGCGACGTGCTCGACGTCGTGCGCGGTGCGCTCGAGCCCGCGGCGGCCGGGGGCGCGGCCGTCGCCGCCTGAGGCCGGTCGTCTCAGGCGGGGTCGTCCACCTCGACGACGAGGCGGGTCGGGTCGGTCCGGGTGCTCACCCGGTAGGACGCCGGCCCGCCCTCGAGGCCGACCAGCACCTGGGTGACCCCCTCGAACGTCCCGGCGACGTACGACGCCGCGACGGCCCCGCCCGTGCTGGTGGGGAGGCGGGCTGGGCCGTCGTAGTAGCCCGGCGCCGGCCACGTGGTGTCCGAGGCGTACACGTCGAGGGTCGCCCCGCCCCCGAGGTCGGGGGTCTCCCCGCTCCCGTCGACGACCGGCCGGTCGACGTACCGCGCCTGCCAGCCGGGCGTCCCCGTGCCGTCGAAGGTGATCACCACCCGGTCGCTCCCGTCGCCCTCGACGACGTCGACGTCGGTCAGCACGAGCCCGCCCGGACCGTCCGGCGCACCCGTCTGCGGCGCGGTCGAGGGTGCGCCCGGTGGCGTGGGGCCGGGTCGCCCGGCGGCGCCGCTCGGTCCGCACCCGGCCGCCAGGGCCAGGGCGAGGGCGGTGACAGCGGCGGCGGCGGTGGCGGTGGCGGCGTGGCGTGGGGTCCTCATGCAGGGGAGACGCGCGCCGGCGCCCGGAGGTTGACGTCCCTAGGGTGGGCGGGTGGTGGCCGAGGGGTGGGTGCGGCGGACGCCGGCCGACGCGGCCGCGCTGCTGGCCGGCTACCCGGGCCTGTGGTGGATGGCCGGCGGGTGGGCGCTGCAGGCCTTCACCGGGGTGGCCCGCGAGCACGACGACTGCGACCCGTGCGTGCTGCGGTCGGACCTCCCGCTGCTCCGGGCCCACCTGTCGGGACGCCTCGAGGTGTGGGCGGCGACCGACGGCGTGCTGACGCCGCTCGGGACCGACGACGACCTCCCGGCCGGCTGCGGCCAGGTCTGGCTGCGCCCCTCGGCGGCCGAGCCGTGGGAGCACGACGTGCTGCTCTCACCGGGCACCCGCGAGGAGTGGGTCTACAAGCGCGACCCGTCGCTGCGGATGCCCATGGCCGAGGCGCTGTGGCAGCGCGACGGCGTCCGCTACCTCCAGCCCGAGGTCCAGCTGCTCCACAAGGCGAAGGGCCTGCGGCCGAAGGACCAGGCCGACCTCGACGCCACCCTGCCCCACCTCGACGACCGCCGGCGACGCTGGCTGGCCGCCGCGCTCGACCGCACCTTGCCCGGGCACCCCTGGATCCCCGCCCTCCGACCGCGACCGTGAGGTCGGGCTCGCCGAGCCGCTGGGGACGGCGTGCGGCCCGGGGGTGCGTCCTCCGGGCTGGCTGCGCCGGCGACCCGTTCGCATGACGTCCCCGCCAGCCGGCACACGCCCGCACGCGCCCGCCTCCGCGGCCGCCGCCCGGTCAGTCGGGCCACACCTCGGGCGAGGTCGCCGCGACGAGGGCTCGACGCCCGGCCCGCGCGAGCGGGGCGAGCGCCTGCCGGCGGTGCTCGATCTCCGAGAGGGACACGGCGCCGCCGTCGTCCTCCAGCGCCAGGTCGGCGATGCCCATGGCCTGCAGGCCGCGGGCGGCGAGGTCGACGCAGCGCGGCGGCACGCCCGGGGGAGCCGGGACCGACGGCCGGTGCCGCAGGTTCATCAGCCGGTCGGCCACCTCGGGGCGCCAGCGGGCGACGTCGAGCGCAGCGAGCCGCTCGGCCGAGTCGAGGAGCACCGAGCGCAGCTCGCGGTCGGCCTCGCCGACGTCGGGCAGCTGGCGGCGGCGGGCGGGCAGCGGCGTCCACTCGACCGTCGGCCCGACGCGCGTGGGCACGAGGCCGGCGTCGGCGCCGACGGCGACCACGGCCTCGCCGGCGTCGAGGGCGGCGGAGTTGAGGGCCGGCGGCCCGCCGAGCCCGACCAGGTCGCCCTCGACGGGGAACGCCGCGCCGAACGACGTCGCGCCCGCGGCCCGCAGCGAGGCCAGCGTCGTCACCAGCCCGTCGTCGGGCCCGAGGACGAGGTGGGCGACGTCGTCGCCGAGCACCCCGTCGAGCATGTCGTCGGGGCCGACGTGCCCGCGCACCCACGAGGTCGCCCACCACGCCAGCCGAGCCGAGACAGGCAGCGCAACGAGGTCGTCGGACGGCACGGAACCGACGCTAGGCCATGGGTCAGGGCCTCGGTCCGGCCACCCCGGGCACGGCATAGGGTGGCCGGCATGGCTGCCGTCCTCGAGCTCGCCGACGTCACGGTCCGGCGCGGTGACGCCACCCTGCTCGACCGCGTCACCTGGGTCGTCCGCGAGGGCGAGCGCTGGGTCGTCCTCGGTCCCAACGGCGCCGGCAAGACCACGCTGCTGCAGATCGCCTCGGCCCAGATGTTCCCGACCTCGGGGCTGGCCGGCGTCCTCGGTGAGCTGCTCGGCACGGTCGACGTCTTCGAGCTGCGCCCCCGCATCGGCCTGACGAGCGCGGCCCTCGCCGAGCGGCTGCCCCGCCAGGAGAAGGTCCGCGACGTCGTCATCTCGGCGGCGTACGGCGTGCTGGGCCGGTGGCGCGAGGAGTACGTCGAGGACGACGTGGTGCGCGCCGACGCGTTGATGCGCGAGATCGGGGTGCTGCCGCTGGCCGACCGCACCTTCGGCACCCTCAGCGAGGGCGAGCGCAAGCGGGTGCAGGTCGCCCGGGCCTTGATGACCGACCCCGAGATGCTCCTGCTCGACGAGCCGGCCGCCGGCCTCGACCTCGGCGGACGTGAGGACCTCGTCTCGACCCTGTCCACGCTGGCCTACGACCCCGACGCCCCGGCCACGGTGCTCGTGTCGCACCACGTCGAGGAGATCCCGCCGGGGTTCACCCACGCGCTGCTGCTGCGGCAGGGCTCGATCGTCGCGGCCGGCACGCTGGAGGAGGTGCTCACCGAGCGCGCGCTGTCGGCGACGTTCGGCATGCCGCTCGTGCTCGAGCACGTCGACGGCCGGTACGCCGCGCGCCGCGACGTCCGCCGCCGCCGCTGAGGTCCGCGCGCTCGGTCGGGGCTGTCGGTGGCCGCGGCTAGGCTCGCGCCATGGACTGGCTCAGCGACCACCTGTGGAGCATCTGGCTCACGGTCGCGGTCGTCCTCGGCGTCGCCGAGCTGATGAGCCTCGACCTGGTGCTGGCCATGCTGGCCGTCGGCGCGGTCGCCGGGGGCGTGGCGGCCCTGGCCGGGGCGCCGATCGTCCTGCAGCTGCTGCTCGCCGGCGGCGCGTCGGTCGCCATGCTCGCCCTCGTCCGGCCCGGCGTCGTGCGCCGCCTGCACACCGGTCCCGAGCTGCGGCTTGGCCACGGCAAGCTGGTCGGCCGCCGCGCCGTGGTCACCGCCGCGATGGACGGCGTGACGACCGGGCGCATCCGGGTCGACGGCGACGTGTGGTCGGCGGTGCCCTACGACGACACGCTCGAGATCGCCGAGGGCCAGACGGTCGAGATCTTCGAGATCAAGGGCGCCACGGCGTACGTCCACCCCGTCGCGGGCACAGGCCCGGGACAGCTCGGGTCCGGCTCGGTCGGCTGAGGCCGGCGTCAAGGAGGAGGAGAGACCATGGATGGAGCATCGGTCCTGCTGATCGTGCTCGCGGTGCTGCTGGTGTTCGTGGCGGTGCTGCTGGCCAAGACGATCCGCATCGTGCCGCAGGCGCGGGCGGGTGTCGTCGAGCGCTTCGGCAAGTACAAGACGACCCTCGACGCCGGCCTCAACACGGTGGTGCCGTTCGTCGACAAGGTCCGCTACACGATCGACCTGCGCGAGCAGGTCGTCAGCTTCCCGCCGCAGCCGGTGATCACCGAGGACAACCTCGTCGTCTCCATCGACACCGTCATCTACTTCCAGGTCACCGACCCGGTCGCGGCGACCTACGAGATCGCCAACTACATCCAGGCCATCGAGCAGCTCACGATGACCACGCTGCGCAACATCGTCGGCGGCATGGACCTCGAGGAGACGCTCACCAGCCGCGACTCCATCAACACCGGACTGCGCGGGGTGCTCGACGAGGCCACCGGCAAGTGGGGCATCCGGGTCAACCGGGTCGAGCTCAAGGGCATCGACCCGCCGCCGTCGATCAAGGACTCGATGGAGAAGCAGATGCGCGCCGACCGCGACAAGCGCGCGCAGATCCTCACCGCCGAGGGTGGCCGGCAGTCGGCCATCCTCACCGCCGAGGGCCAGAAGCAGTCGGCCATCCTCACCGCGGAGGGCGAGCGCGAGTCGCAGATCCTGCGCGCCCAGGCCGATCGGGAGTCTGCGATCCTGCGCGCCCAGGGCGAGGGCCAGGCCATCCAGACGGTCTTCCAGGCCATCCACGACGGGCGGCCGGACCAGTCGCTGCTGGCCTACCAGTACCTCCAGATGATGCCGAAGATCGCCGAGGGCGACGCCAACAAGGTCTGGATCGTGCCCAGCGAGATCGGCAAGGCCCTCGAGGGCCTCGGCTCGACCATGAGCCAGATCGGCGGCATCCCCACCGAGACCGAGGGCCCGCGCGAGCGCGTCGACCTCGGCCCGGGCGTGACGCCCGAGGCCCTGACGAAGCGCACCGAGACCTCGGCCGACGACGCCGTGCGTGCCGCGATCGCCGAGGCCGAGGACGCCGCCCACCCGGGCCGCCCCGACGCCTCGACGGCCCCGCTCGCCACCGATCCCGCGATCGACCCGACCAACGTGCCACCGGAGCCCCCCGGGCACAATCAGGGCGAGTGAGCCCGCTCGAGTCCCTCCTCGTCGTCCTCGCGGGCGTCGCCGCCGGCACGATCAACACCGTTGTGGGATCCGGCACCCTCATCACCTTCCCGACCCTGCTCACCTTCGGCGTGCCGCCGGTGACGGCCAACGTGTCCAACAACATCGGTCTCGTGCCCGGGTCGGTGGCGGGCGCGCTCGGCTACCGCGAGGAGCTCCGCGGCCAGCGGTCGCGCGTCCTGCGCCTCGCCTCGGCCTCGATCCTCGGCGCCGCCGCGGGTGCCGTGCTCCTGCTCGTGCTGCCCGAGGGGGCCTTCGCGGCCATCGTGCCGGCACTGATCCTGCTCGGCCTGGTGCTGGTCGTGGTCCAGCCACGACTCTCGGAGCGGGTGCGCCGGCGGGCCGAGGGGCGCGAGGCCGCCCCGGCCGACGCCTGGTGGGTCTGGCCGGCGGTGCTCCTGTGCGGGGTGTACGGCGGCTACTTCGGTGCCGCCCAGGGGGTGCTGCTCATGGGCGTGCTCGGGATCGGCGTCGCCCAGTCGCTGCAGCACAGCAACGCGGTCAAGAACGTCCTGGCGGCCTTCGTCAACGGCGTCGCCGGCCTCATCTTCGCCGTCGTCGCCGACGTCGACTGGCGCGTCGTCGCGCTCATCGGTGCGGGGTCGGTCGTGGGCGGGCTGCTCGGCGCCCGCGTCGGCCGCCGTCTGCCGCCCACCGGGCTGCGCGCGGCCATCGTGGTCGTCGGCGTCGTCGCCCTCGTGGTCCTGCTGACCACCTGATCGACGCCGACCCGTCGTCGTCCACGACGGGCCGGCCGTGCGTCGGTCAGGCGACCTCGAGGGCGACGCCGCGCTTGCGGACGCGCAGGCCCAGCAGGCCCGAGACCACCGCGCCGGCCGCGACGCCGACGAGGGCGTAGCCGGGGTTGGCCGGCAGCTCGTCGTCCTGCACGCCGGCGTACGCCGTGGCGGCGTCGGCGCCGTCGACCGCGACGCCGATGAGGACGAGCGTGCGCTGGGCCGAGCCGGAGGTCAGGAGGGTGGCGGCGCCGAGGGCGACCTCGCGGGTGCCGAACCAGCGGGTCAGCAGCGGGTGGCTGGAGGGGATGCCCATGGTGCGGCCGACGAGCTCGGGCCGGGCGAGGGAGGCGACGCCGACCGCGATGCGGCCGAGTGCCAGTCCGGTGACAGGGTTCATGCCGGGCAACCTAGCGCCCGGGGGCGCCGCGCGGTGCGCGGACCCGCGGGCCGACCGGGTCGCCGAAGACGCCGACCTCGGTGCCACCCGAGCGGGGCTCCCACCGGTCCCACGACGAGTCGGTGCGGTCCGGCACCAGGACCTGCAGGGATCCACCGACGCGCACCCACCGTGGCGAGCCGACGCAGCGTCGGGGCAGCGTCACCCGGACCAGCCCCGTGCCGGGCCGCACGACGGCGGCGGCGCCCGCGCAGCGGCCTGCCTCGGAGAAGAACGCGTAGGTGCCGCACTCGCCGGCGGGCGGGAGGCGTCGGGCCTGCCGGGTGACCGTCACGACGGGCCTGCGGCCCGAGGCCCCGCTGGCGACGTCGGCGTCCCAGACGCCTGCGGGAGTGGCGACGACGAAGCTGGCGACCGTGCGGCGCACGCCCGGCAGCCCGGTCGCGCGCATGGTGAGCAGGAGCTCGTCGCGCGTGTGCTGCACCGACAGGCGCCGCAGGTCCCCGCCGGACGCCGGGGACTCGGTGGACGTGCCGCAGGGCTCCGGCTCGGGGTCGTACGTCGTGGTGACGGCGTCGCCGCCCGGGTCGCTCCCGGTCCAGGAGGCGGCCAGGGCGGGGGCCGCCGTCGCGAGCACCACGAGCACGGTGGCAGGGGCGAGGAGGCGGCGGACGCGCCGGGCCGAGGTCACGGGCACCAGTGTGGGTCCCGCGGCGGGGTCCTGCAGGCGAACCGGCTCAGCCGGGCGGACCGGCCGGAGCGAGGACCCGCGGGCCGAGCGTCGGGCGGGCCACGTCGCCGGCCGACTGGCCGTAGGGGCCGACGTCGACGGACCCGCCGACCCGCACCCACGCCGGGTCGTCGAGGCACGACCGGGCTACGACGGCGGTGACCCGGCCCCGCTCGACGTCGACCGTGCCCGTCGGCGCCGGGCAGACCGGCACCTCGCCCACGTCGAGGTAGGACACGCAGTGCCCGTCCGACGGGCCCGCGGGCGCCTGCCGGCGCACCTGGCGGGGAGGCGACATCTCGGCCAGGCCCGCCCACGTCGTCCCCTCCGTGCTGTCCACGTGCACCGACCAGCGGCGGCCGGGTGTCCGGAGCGTGAAGGACGCCGAGGTGGTGGTGCGGTGGCGGAGGCCGGCGACGTCCATCACGAGCCGCACCGTGCCGCTCCGGTGGCGGGCCTCGAGCTGCTCGATCGAGACCTCGGGGACCAGCCACTGGAAGACCGAGGTGGTGCAGGAGGGGCTGGTGGGCCCGGTCGCGGGCCCGTCCCGGCCGCCCGTCGCCCGGGAGAAGGCGACGCCCCAGGCCCCGGTCACCGCGAGCAGCCCCACCAGCACCAGCACGACGAACCGGCGCACGGGCTGCTGCGATGACACCGCCCCAGTCTCGCGACCGAGGCCGGGTCGTGCAGCCGGATCCCCTCAGTAGCGTGAGCCCCATGGAGCTCTACGACGTCATGCGCACGACCCCGGCGACCCGCGAGTTCACCGACGACCCGGTCGACGACGAGACGCTGCGGCGAATCCTCGACCACGCGCGGTTCGCCCCCAGCGGCGGCAACCGGCAGGGCGCCCACGTGGTCGTCGTCCGCGAGCAGGCGACCCGCCAGGCCCTGGTCGAGCTCTACCCCAGCGCGGTCAAGCGGTACGTCGCCCAGGTCAAGGCCGGCGAGGCCCCGTGGAACAGCGTCCACCCGCCCGGGCCGTCGCCCGAGGAGATCGAGGCCACCGAGGTGCCCGACCGGTTCACCGGTCCGGTCCTGGAGGCGCCGGTGGTGCTGGTGTTCTTCGTCGACCTCTCGGTCGTCGCCTCGATGGACCAGGACCTCGACCGCGTCGGCGTCATCAGCGGCGGCTCGGTCTACCCGCTCGTGTGGAACGTCCTGCTCGCCGCCCGCAACGAGGGCCTCGGCGGCACCATCACGACCATGGCGGTGGTCGAGGAGGCGAAGGTCAAGGAGCTCTTCGGCGTGCCCGACACCTACGCCGTGGCCGCTGTGGTGCCGCTCGGCCGCCCGGTCAAGGTGCTGACCAAGCTCAAGCGCCAGCCAATCGAGGAGTTCGTCACCCGCGAGCGGTACGACGGCCCCGCGCTGTGACGCCGGTGCCGATGCCGTGACCGGGCCCGACGTGGCCTGGGTCGCCGACGCGGCGGGGTCGCCGGTCGTGGGCTCGCGCCCGCTGGCCGGGGGTGGACATCGTCCATCACCGCCCTGGCCCACGCCGACGGGCGGGAGACCGTGCTCCGGGTCGTCGACCGCGAGCCGTGGGCGACCCACCGCGAGGCGCTGACGACCCGCGAGCACGTCACGCAGCGCTTCCTCGCCGCGACCCCGGTGCCCGCGCCCGGGACCGTCGGCCTCGATGCCGCGGCCGGGCGCCACCTGATGACCTTCGTGGCGGGCCGCGTCGACCCGACCCGCACCGACGCCGGCTCGCCGCGTGGGCTCGCGGCGGTGCTCGCCACCATCCACGACCAGCGGCCCGCCGGCCCGCCGCGCACCTACGAGTCGTGGGCGTGGGAGGCCAAGCACGTCGTGCCCGACTGGGCCACCGAGCCCGGCGTGTGGCGGGCCGCGTCGACCTGCTGCGTGCCGGACCGCCGGCGTACGAGCCGACCTTCCTGCGCCGCGACCTCCGGCCGCCCAACGTGCTGTGGACGGCCGAGGGGGTCAGCGGGGTCGTCGACTGGGTCGAGACCTCGACCGGTCCGGCCTGGCTCGACGTGGCGCACTGCGCGACGAGCCTGGCGCAGGTCGGGGGCGACGCCGCGGGGCTCGCGGCCGACTGCACCGCGCTCACCGGTCGACCCCGGGAGCCCTGGTGGGAGGTCATGGACGTCGTCGGGCTGCTGCCTCCACCGGGCAGGACGGCCATGGTCCGCGACCCGGTCGAGCGGTTCCGCCTGGAGCGTCGGCTCGCGGACTCGCTCAGCCGGTGCTGACCCGCGGCCCGTCGACGTACGCCGTCACCCACCGGTCGAGCTCGGCGTAGACGATCGCGCGCGCCGGCGCCCGCGAGAGCACCACGTCGTGGCGGGCCCCGTCGACGGCGACGTAGGTGACGTGCGGGCCGACCGAGGTGGCCCACCGCCGGATGTGCGGCACGTCGAGGACGACGTCGTGGGTGTGCACGTCGTCGTCCATCTCCGCCGGTCGCACGGTGGCCGCCGAGGACAGCACCAGCGTCGGGGCGAGCACGGTGAGGCCGGCGTGCAGCTCGGCGTGGCCCGCCCGGATCGCGCGCAGCCAGCCCAGCCGGACCGGGAACGAGGTCAGCGGCTTCCAGGTCAGGTCGAAGTCCCACTCGCCGTCGTGCTCGCGGTGCAGGCTGCGGCCGTACAGGCCGGTGACCTCGCGGCTGATCTCGCGCATGGGGTGCCGGGCGCCGAGCCGGTCGAGCGCCGCGCCCGCGGGGGCCGAGCGCAGCCAGGGGGCGCCCTGCAGGTCGAACCACGGCGAGTTCAGCACCAGGCCGCCCAGGCCCGACGGCTGCCGGTGGTGGGCCCACAGCGGCGCGGTCAGGCCACCGGTCGAGTGCGCGGAGAGCACGACCGCGGCCGGGCCGTCGTGGCCGTCGCGCTGCGTGATGCGCCACCAGGCGAGGTCGAGCTCGGCGAAGTAGGTGTGCAGGTCCGCGACGTAGGTCGCGGTCTGGTGCGGGCGCAGCGAGCGGCCGTACTTGCGCAGGTCGAGGGCGTAGAAGTCGTAGCCCCGCTCGAGCCACCACGCGGCGTACTCGGTGTGGAAGAAGTAGTCGGCGAACCCGTGCACGTGGAGCACCGCCCGCCCGGTGGGGCGCTCGACGCGGCGCGAGACCAGGGTCGCCACGACGGGGCCCTCGTCGTCGGGCGGGAGCCCGATGGTCTCCGCGAGCCAGGGCTCGCCCAGGACGTCGACGGACTGCTCGACACGCACGGCGAGGATCCTGCCACCCCGCCCCCGGAGCCACGGGCCCCACTACGGTGCGGGGGTGACGAGGCTGCGACGGGTGGTGCACGACGCCGTCGAGACGTGGCGCTCCGGCACCCAGCGCAGCCAGCAGCGCGTGCTCGGCGTGCTCGCGGTGGGCGTCGTGCTGTCGATGGTCGTGAGCCTGGCCGACTACGACCTCTTCCCGATCGCCGGCTTCTTCATCTGGCTGCTGCTCGGGCTGCTGCTGCTGCGCTTCCGCGAGCAGGTGCTCCTGGCCGGGCTGGTGCTGGTCGCGGGCGCCATCTCCCGGCTCGACCAGGGTGACGTCGTCGGGGGCCGGGTCTCGGGCGTGGTCCTGCTGCTGCTGGCGTGCGCACTGGTGGTCTTCGCCTCCAGCCGCCAGCGCAGCGGCCTGCCCGGGCCGTTGAGCTCGGCCCTGCTCGCCGACCTGCGCGACCGCCTCAACGCCCAGGGCCGCGTGCCGCCGCTGCCGGAGCCGTGGAGCTGCGAGACGGCGATGGTGGCCGCCCACGGCGTCGGGTACGCCGGCGACTTCATGGTGGCCGACCTCGACACCGAGGAGGGCCTGCTCGACCTCGTGCTCGTCGACGTGGTCGGCAAGGGCGTCAAGGCCGCCCCGTCGGCCCTGCTGCTGGCCGGGGCGCTCGGGGGCGTGGTCGGCACCCTGCGCGGCCGGGCGCTCTTCGACGCCGCCAACGACTTCCTGCTCAAGCAGGACGAGCGCTACTCCGAGGAGACGTTCGCGACGGCGGTCCACGTCAGCGTCGAGCTGGCGACCGGGCGCTACACGATCCTCAGCGCGGGCCACCCGCCGGCGCTGCGGTGGGAGCCCGACCCGGGGGAGTGGGTCGTCGACAACGCGCGCGGCCTCGCCCTCGGCGTGATGGCCCACCCCGAGCTCGAGGCCAGCACGGGTGTCCTCGGCCCCGGCCAGGCGCTCCTCTTCTACACCGACGGCGTCGTCGAGGCGCCCGGCACCGACATCGGCGACGGCATCGCCTGGCTGCAGGGCGTCGCCGCGACGGCGTACACGCGCGGGCGCCTCGGCGCGGCACGGCGCATCATCCGGTCCGTGCCCCGCGGCGACGACGACCGCGCGGTGCTGGTCCTCAGCCGGGCGGTCGGCCGCGGGGAGTAGCGTCCGGGTAGTTGATCTCGACAACTTCCCAGGAGTGCTCGTGCCCGTCGACCGTCGTTCCCTGCTCGGACTGCCCCTCGCCGCCGCCGGGGCCACCGCCGTGGCCCGTCTCGCCACCGACCCCGCGCTCGGGGCCGTCGCCCCGGGGGCGGCGCGCCCGGCTCGGCAGAGCCCCATCGACATCCGTCCCGACCGCGTGCGCCGCGTGGCCGGCCTCCCGCCGCTGGAGGTCCACTACGCCCGCAGCGCGGCCGTCTCGGTCCGCTACGTCTCCAAGGACGACCCGGCCGGCGGCGGCTGCCAGGCCCGGGGCGACCAGGAGACCGAGGAGGTCGACGTCGAGGAGGGTGCCGGGCACGTGACGCTCGCCGGCCACCGCTGGGACCTGCTGCAGCTCCACTTCCACACCCGCTCCGAGCACACCGTCGACGGGCGGCACTTCCCGCTCGAGCTGCACCTGGTCCACCAGGACGCGGCCGAGCGGCGCCTGGTCATCGGCGTGCTGCTGCGCCCGGGACGGCGCAGCGAGCTCGACCGCATCCTGGTCCGGCTGCCGCAGGAGTGCGGGCAGGCGGTCGAGGTGCCCGACCTCGACCTCGCCTCGCTGGTGCCCCGCCGCCCGCGCACCCTGCGCTACCGGGGCTCGCTGACCACCGACCCCTACACCGAGGGCGTCCGGTGGTTCCTCACCGTGCCGCGCACGACCTCGCGCGCCGGCATCGACGCCTTCCGCAGCCTGTTCCCCGACGGAGACTCCCGGCCGACCCAGCCGCTCGCCGGCCGTCGGGTCGTCGCCGACCCGGGGTGGCACGCCCGGCGCTGAGGCCGCCGGGGGCGGCGACCCGGCCGGCGCGGCCTCAGGCGTGCGGGTCGGGCAGCTGGGAGGGGTCGGCCAGGACGAGCAGCTCGACGTCGCGGTCGGCGTACTCGGCGACGACCGGGGGCAGGCCGGGGCCGCGCAGCCGGGCGTGCACCGCCGGCCCGTCGAGCGGCCAGCCCACCACCTCGTGCCGCCAGTGGCACAGCACCACGACGCCGTCGGGGGCCAGCGAGCTCGAGATCCGCTCGGCCAGGTCGTCCAGGCCGGCGGGCGAGAGGAAGTAGCCGACCTCGCTCAGCACGACCAGGTCGGCCGACCCCGACGCGACGTCGCGCGGCCAGTCCTGCGGCACCGCGGCCCGACGCACGTCGGCGCCGGGCAGACGCCCACGGGCGGCGGCCACCGCGGTCGGGCTGGCGTCGAGCGCGACCAGGCGGTCGCAGCGGGGGAGCAGGTCGGCGGCGAGCGCGCCGGTCGAGCACCCGACCTCGACCGCGAGCCGGAAGCGCTCGCGCGGCAGCGCCGCCAGCACCAGGTCGCGCTTGCGGCGCTCGTACCACCGCCGGTCGACGCCCCAGGGATCGGCCGAGGCGGCGTGCAGCTCGTCGAGCGCGTCGTCACCGGTGGGTCCCGCCCAGAACACCTCGTACGACGCCGTGAAGTGCGCGAGGAAGCCGGGCCGCAGCAGCACCTCGTCGCCGGGCGCGGGCGAGAGGGGCGCGACCTGCGTGCGGTGGCGCTCGATCGCGGTCCGCTTGGCCGCGACCTCGGTCCCGTCGAGGGCGAGGACCCGGCCGGTCGACCACGGCGCGTCGGCCGGGTCGGCCCAGTGCCGGGCCCAGACGGGGTACTCCAGCAGCGCCGCCCCGGTCCGCGCCGCCGCGGTGGCGGCCGCGCGGCCGACCGCCTCGTGGTCGGGGTGGCCGTCGCCGCGCCACGGCGCGACCAGCAGCGTGGCGCGCCCGTCGCCCACCAGGTCGACGACGGAGTCGAGCAGGGCGTCCTCGTGCTCGGGGACCGCGCCGTCGGGCAGGCCGAGGACGCGCGGGGTCGCACCCGGTGCGAGCACCTCGACGGCGTCGGCCAGCTCGGTCTCCCGCAGCGCGGCCAGCCGCTCACGGGGGTGGGTCGGCGAGCGCGGGTGGCTGGCCTCGCCGCGGGTCGCGACCACCACCTGCACCTCGAGCCCGAGGCGGTGCGCACGGGCGACGAGGCCACCGGCGCCGAGGGTCTCGTCGTCGGGGTGGGCCGCGAGGACCACCACCCGGCGCACCCGGTCGAGCGCGACCCCGGGCAGGTCGCGGCGGTCGACCTCGCCGCGCCAGGCGGTCTCGGGGGTGCCGTCGGCGTCGGGGGAGAAGGTCACCACGGGAGCGGTCCGTCGGGCTGGTCGAGCAGCAGGCCGCCCGCCGCGGCGTGGTCGCGCCGGGCGTGGTGCTGGCGCAGGTAGAGCACGAGGTCGGCGACGCGGTCGGCGTGCTCGGGCTCCTGGCTCAGCGGGCCGGGTCCGAGCGCGTGGCCGACCTCGGTCAGCACGGTCTCGGCGGCGCCGGCCACCACGTTGCGCACGCGCGCGGCCAGCAGCGCCGTCCCGCCCCGGTCCGCGGCGGGGCCGCCGCGGTCGGCGACCTCGGCCGCCTCGCGCAGCACCGCGCGGGCGCCGGCGAGCGCGGTGTCGACGGCACCGAGGTGGGCCAGGGCGACCTGGTCGGGCGCTCGCCGCTCGGCCGCCTGCCGCAGCCGCCGGGCGAGGCCGACCGCGCCGCCGTACCAGACGGCGGCGACCCCGATGCCGCCCCAGGCGAAGCCGGGCCGGTCGAGGTACCACCCGGGTCCGCCCACCGGGCGGGCCGGGACGTCGTCGAGGAGCACGGCTGTGGAGGTGATCTCGCGCAGCCCGTGGGGCGCCCAGACGGCGTCCTCGACGGTGACGCCGCGGTCGCGCAGGTCGATCTCGAACAGGCCGCGCCGGGCGGGCTCGACCCAGGCCGTGACGAGCGCGTGGGAGGCGACCGTGGCCAGCGAGCACCACGGCTTGCGTCCCGTCAGGCTCCACCCCGCGCCGGCGGACTCGGCCCGGGTGGCCTCGAGCCGCGGGGGCGGCCCCTCGGCGGCGTACACGCCCCACGTGGGGCCGGCCGCGATCCTCGCGTCGTCGGCACCGAGCTCCCCCAGGATGGCCACGGCGTCGAGGTGGGGCTCGACGGCCCGGGCGACGGTGAGGTCGTGCGCACCCACCGTGGCCAGCACCTCCCACCGCAGCCGGGTCGCGCCGCCCGCGGGGTCGGGCAGCCAGGTGCCGAGGTCGACGGCCCAGCCGAGCGCGGCGGCGACGTCCACCGTGCGGCGGCCGTCGGTGCCGGTGGCGACGAGTCCGCGGACGTCGTCGCAGACCCCGGCGAGCCGCTCGTCGGCGGGGGAGCCCGGGTCGAGGAGCACGGGGGCCCCGCCTGTGCTGGTGGTCACGCGCCGGCCTCCCGGTCTCGCGATCGTCGGCCCGCGCGTCCGCCCGGGCCACGTCCACCCTGACAGGTCGGCGGCCCGCTAGGTTCGTCGACGTGTCCGACGACGTCGCGGCCGTCCACGTCGTCGTCCCGGCCCACGACGAGGCGCTGCTCCTCCCGGTCTGCCTGGGAGCCCTCGACGCGGCCGTGGTGCACCTGCGCTCGGCCCGGCCCGACCTGGCGGTGCGCCTGACCGTGGTGCTCGACGCCTGCTCCGACGACAGCGCGCAGGTCTGCGCCGCGCACGGCGTCGACGTCGTCGTGCTGGGTGCGGGCAACGTCAGCCTGGCGCGGGCGGCCGGCGTCGACCGGGCCCGGGCGCTCGCCGCCGCGGTGGGTCTCGCGCCGGAGCGCACCTGGATCGCGTGGACCGACGCCGACTCGGTGGTGCCGGTCGGCTGGCTGCTCGACCAGGTCGAGGTGGCCGACGGCCCGACCGGGGCCGACGTGGTCCTCGGCCGCGTCGTGCCCGACCCCACCGCCCCACCGGCGGTCCTGGACCAGTGGCACGCCCACCACGCCGACGGCCGCGTCGGCGTGCACGGGGCCCACCTCGGCTTCCGCCTGTCGTCGTACGACGCCGTGGGCGGGCTGGGCGCGCTGGCCGAGCGCGAGGACCTCGACCTCGTGCGCCGCCTCCTCGCCGACGGGGCCCGCTACGGCGCCGCCCGCACCCCGGTGCTGACCTCCTCGCGGCTCCAGGGGCGCACCCCCGGCGGCTTCGCTGGCTACCTGGCGGGCCTGGCGACCGACGGCGTCGACGAGCCCGCCGGCTGAGCGGGCCGCGCGGTCGAGGCTCGCCGGCCCCGTGACGCCACGGCGAGGCCGGCCACCAGGGCGCCGAGCGTGCCCAGGGCCATGTCGGCCAGCGTGTCCTCGTACGCCGTGGCCAGCTCGGTGCCGTGCCGGATGAAGGTGAACCACTCGCCGAGCTCCCAGGCCAGCGCCAGCAGCGCCCCCAGCCCGGTCACCAGCAGCGCCAGCACCCACCGCGGGCGGACCGACGGGGCGAGCAGCAGGCCGATCCCGCCGAGCAGGAAGACCCAGTTGACGAGGTGGTTGGCGTCGTCCCACCAGCCGACGGTGTCGTAGAGGTCGAGGCTGTTGCCGGTGACGTCGACGAGGAAGCCGAGCATGACCAGCGTGAAGGCCCCGTAGGGCGGCGTGTCGCTCGGACCGCCCGACCGCCGGCGCCGCCGGTGCACCAGCCACCAGCCGGCCGGCACGACCAGCATCAGCACAGGGTAGGCGACCAGCCGGGCCCCGAACGCCTTGTCGGCGAACCGGTCGATGCCCGGCACGTACTCCGCCACGAGCAGCTGCGCCTCGGTGGCCAGCAGCACCAGCGACGGCACCCACCAGGGGCAGCGACGACGCGGCCGGGCGGCCGCGGGCGCGGTCGTCGTACGACGGTCGGGGGCGGTCTGCGTGGTCATGCACCCACCCTCGTCGCGCGGGGCCTGACGCGGATCGGCCGCAGTACTCAGGTGGTGGCTGAGTACTGCGGCCGGCCGAGCTGGTCGCGACGAGCGAGGATCAGTGCTGGTAGGTGCCGTGGAGGATCGCGCGGGCGGCGGTCTTGAAGACCAGGTTGAACGAGACGACCGCGGGCGAGGCGTCGGCGTCGACGCCGAGCGAGGGCTCGGTGACGGCGTGGACGACGAAGTAGTAGCGGTGGACCTGGTCGCCCTGCGGCGGCGCCGCGCCCATGAAGCCCTTGCTGCCGCCGTCGTTGCGGCAGTGGAACGCGCTGCCGGGCAGGTCGGCGCCCTCGGCCCCGGCCCCGGTGTCGAGGGAGGTCACGTCGGCGGGCAGGTCGACCAGCACCCAGTGCCAGAAGCCGCTCGGGGTCGGCGCGTCGGGGTCGAAGCAGGTGACGGTGTAGCTCTGCGCACCCTCGACGGGCTCCCAGGACAGCTGGGGCGAGGTGTTGCCGGCGTCGGCGACCTGGTCGTCCTTGATCGGCTGTCCGTCGGTCACGTCGGTGCTCGTCACGGAGAACGACGGGACGGCCGGCAGCAGGGTGTAGGGGTCCGGTGAAACGGGGCGGTCGAGATCCATGACAGCAACGTACGGGAGGATGCCTGGGTGCAGGACGCCCACAAGGAGAGCCAGATCTACGCGACCGGGCTGCGGCTCGGCGGACGCCGGGTGGTGGTCGTCGGGGGTGGTCACGTGGCCCAGCGGCGCGTGCCCGCCCTGCTGGCGGCCGGTGCGCGGGTGGTCGTGGTCGCGCCGGCGGTGACCCCGGCCATCGAGGGCCTGGTGACCGCGGGCGAGGTCGAGTGGCACGAGCGCGGCTTCGAGCCGGCCGACCTCGACGACACCTGGTACGCCGTCGCGGCGACCGACGACGCCGCGGTCAACGAGGCCGTGGGCGCGGCGGCGGAGGAGCGTCGCGTGTTCTGCGTCCGCTCCGACGACGCCGACCGCGCGAGCGCCTGGACGCCCGCCGTCGGCACGGCGGCGGGGGTGACGGTGGCCGTCCACGGCGACCGCGACCCCCGGCGCTCGGTCGCCGTGCGCGACCAGGTGCTCGACGGCCTGCGCACCGGCACCATCTCCTCGACCCGCCACCGGGTGCAGACCCCCGGCGTCACGCTGGTCGGCGGCGGGCCGGGCGACCCCCAGCTCATCTCCCTGGCCGGTCGCCGGGCCCTGATGGAGGCCGACGTCGTGGTCGCCGACCGCCTCGCGCCGCGCGAGCTGCTGGGCGAGCTGCCCAGCGACGTCGAGCTGGTCGACGTGGCCAAGCTGCCGCGCGGCCGCTCCGCGCAGCAGGAGGAGATCAACCGCATCATCGTCGAGCGGGCGCAGGCCGGCCTGCGGGTCGTGCGCTTCAAGGGCGGCGACAACTTCGTCTTCGGCCGCGGCTACGAGGAGGTCCTGGCCTGCCGCGCGGCCGGCGTCGCCGTCGACGTCGTGCCGGGCCTCTCGAGCCCGCTCGCCGTCCCGGCGATCGCCGGGATCCCCGTCACCCACCGCGGCATCGCCCACGAGATGACCATCGTCTCCGGCCACCTCGCGCCCGGGCACCCCGGCTCCCTCGTCGACTGGGACGCCCTGGCTCGGCTCCGCGGCACCCTCCTGCTGATGATGGCCGTCGAGCACGGCCCCCAGATCGCCTCCGCCCTCGTCGCCGGCGGCCGCCCCGCCGGGACCCCGGTCGCGGTCGTGTGCGACGGCACCATGGCCACCCAGCGCACGGTGCTCTCCACCCTGGGCGAGCTGGAGCACGACCTTGCGGCCGAGGGCGTCAAGCCGCCCGCGATCATCGTCGTGGGCGACGTCGTCGCGGTCGCCCACCCTGCGCACTACCCCGAGCGCGCCGCGGTCGCGGCCGATGCCTGAGGTCGCTGTCCCCACGGTCGGGGTCACCGACCCCGACGACCCCCGGCTGGCCGACTACCGCGACCTGCGCGACGTCACCCTGCGGCGCAGCCTCGAGGTCGAGCACGGCCTGTTCCTCGCCGAGGGCGAGAAGGTCGTGCGCCGGGCGTGGGAGGCCGGCTTCCGTCCCCGCTCCTTCCTCATGTCCGCCCGCTGGGTCGACGGGCTGGCCGACGTGCTGGCGCCCGCCGCCGCGCTCGGGGCGCCGTGCTTCGTCGTACCGGAGGAGGTGGTGGAGGCCGTGACCGGCTTCCAGGTCCACCGCGGCGCGCTGGCGTCGTACGAGCGGCGGGCGCTGCCGCCGGTGGCCGAGGTGCTCGCGGGCGCGCGGTCGGTGGTGGTGCTCGAGGACCTCGTCGACCACACCAACGTCGGCGCCGTCCTGCGCTCCGCCGCCGCGCTCGGCCTGGACGCCGCCCTGCTCGCGCCCCGCTGCGCCGACCCGCTCTACCGCCGCGCGGTCAAGGTCGGCATGGGTGCGGTCTTCGCCCTGCCCTGGACCCGGGTGCCCGACTGGCGCACGGCCCTGCCCGACCTGTCCACGGCCGGGTTCACCACCGTCGCCCTCACCCTGGCCGAGGACTCCGTGCCCCTCGACGAGGCCGTCGCGGGCCGGGAGAAGGTCGCCCTCGTGCTCGGCTCCGAGGGGCACGGCCTCTCGGCGGCCTGGGAGCGCGCGGCCGACGTCCGCGCCACCATCCCCATGGCCCGCGGCCCCGAGGTCGGCGTCGACTCCCTCAACGTCGCCGCCGCGGCCGCCGTCGCCTGCTGGGTCACCGCCCGCCGCTGACGGAGCCCGCGGCGTGGTCTCGAGACGCGACTCCGTCCCTCCTCGACCACCGTGTGGTCCGGGACCACGCGGCCTGCGCGTGGTGGATCTGGCCCCCACGGTGGTCGAGGAAGGCCGCCTGGCGGCCTGTCTCGAGACCACGCGACCGCAGCCGTCGGGAGGCCTTGGGACGGGACGCCCGGCCCTCCTCGACCACCGTGTGGTCCGGGACGACGCGGCCTGCGCGTGGTCGATCTGGCCCCCACGGTGGTCGAGGAAGGCCGCCTGGCGGCCTGTCTCGAGACCACGCGACCGCAGCCGTCGGGAGGCCTTGGGACGGGACGTCCGGCCCTCCTCGACCACCGTCCGGTGGGACGCTCAGTCGGCCGCGGGCTCCTCGCCCACGGGCCAGTCGGCGGGGTAGTCCTCGGCGAGGGAGTCGTGCTGCTTCTGCAGCTTCTTGCGCGCCTTGGCCGAGACCCGGTCGCCGAAGACGGTGCCGTTGGTGTGGTCGGTCTCGTGCTGCAGGCAGCGGGCGAGCAGCCCGGTGCCCTCGAAGTGCACCGGCTCGCCGTCCAGCCCGGTGCCGTCGACGGCGGCCCGGTCGGGCCGGGCGCAGTCGACGAACGCGCCGGGCAGTGACAGGCAGCCCTCGTCGGACTCCTCCAGGCGCCGGTCCTTGCCCTCGGGCAGGGTGAGCACCGGGTTGCACACGACGCCGACGGTCCGCACGCCGTCCTCGTCGGGGCAGTCGAAGACGAACAGCGCCACGTCCTCGCCGACCTGGCAGCCGGCGAGGCCGACCCCGTCGGCGGCGTACATCGTGGCCACCATGTCGGCGGCGAGCGTCCGCAGCGCGTCGTCGTACGCCGTCACCTGCTGCTGCGGGCGGTGCATGACCGGGGTGCCCCAGCGGGTGATCGGCCGGACCGATCCGCCCTCGGGCAGGGGACCGTGGGGTGCGCGGACCTCGTCGCTGGGCATGCGCCGCATCCTAGGGAGGGCGCCGCCGGCCACGGTGACGCCCCTCACCGAGGTTGCTGTAGCGCACTGTGTAACTCCGAGTTACATTTGGGTCATGTCCCTCATCCCAAGCCTCAAGCCCGGGGGCCGGCACGGCGTCCCGAGCTCGGAGTCGCGTGACCCGATCGGCTACCTCGTCGCGGGTCTGAACAAGCTCGCCCAGAGCGACCTGCTCGACCGGGTCGGTCTGCGCAAGCCCGCCGAGCAGGCCGTCTTCACCGTCACCCGCGACGGGTTCAAGACCCTCACCACCGCCAGCCGCACGTTCGCCAGGGCGGGGTCGAAGGGCACGGCGGGCACCCGCCCGTCCGCCGCACCGCGGACCGGCGTCTTCGACCTCACCCCGTCCGAGGACGAGCAGATGCTCGTCGACGTCGTGACCGAGTACGCCGAGGAGGTCGTCCGCCCGGCCGCCGTCGAGGCCGACGAGACCTGCGAGGCGCCCGAGTCGGTCCTCAAGGCCAGCCTGGAGATCGGCCTGCCGATCCTGGGCGTGCCGGAGGCGCTCGGCGGGATCTCCGAGGAGCGCTCGGCGATGGCCGGCACGCTCGTGGCCGAGGCACTGGCCAAGGGCGACATGGGGCTGGCCGTCGCCACGCTCGCCTCCGGGTCGGTCGCGACCGCGCTCGGCCTGTGGGGCACCGACGCCCAGCAGCAGACCTACCTGCCGGCGTTCACCGGTGACGACGTGCCGGCCGCGGCGCTCGCGCTCGTCGAGCCGACCGTGCTGTTCGACGTGCTCAACCCGGCGACCACGGCCCGTCGCACCGCCGACGGCTTCGTGCTCGACGGCGTGAAGTCGGCCGTCGCCCGCGGGGACAAGGCCGAGCTGTTCGTCGTCGGCGCCGAGCTCGAGGGCAAGCCGGTGCTCTTCCTCGTCGAGTCCGGCGTCGCCGGGCTGTCGGTCGAGGGCGACCCGTCGATGGGCGTCCGCGCCGCCGGCCTGACCAGGCTCACCCTCGACGGCGTCACCGTCCCCGCCGACGCGGTGCTCGGCGAGTCCGACGGGTCGACCTACACCGAGGCCGTCCGGCTCTCGCGCCTGGCCTGGTGCGCCCTGGCCGTCGGCACCGCGCAAGCCGTGCTCGACTACGTCACGCCCTACGTCAAGGAGCGCGAGGCGTTCGGCGAGCCGATCGCGCACCGGCAGTCGGTGGCGTTCATGGTCGCCAACATCGCGATCGAGCTGCAGGCCATGCGCCTGCTCACCTACAAGGCCGCCTCCCGCGCGGCCGCCGGCAAGGACTTCTCCCGCGAGGTCGCGCTGGCCCGCAAGGCGTGCACCGACAAGGGCATGCAGATCGGCCTCGACGGCGTCCAGCTGCTCGGCGGCCACGGCTACGTCAAGGAGCACCCGGTCGAGCGGTGGTACCGCGACCTGCGTGCCATCGGCATCATGGAAGGGACGGTGCTGGTCTGATGGCCATCAACCTCGAGGACCCCAAGAAGTTCCGCCCGCTCGTGGGGCAGGCCCACCAGGTCGCGATGAACATGCTGCGGCCCATCTCGCGCAAGTACGACCGCGCCGAGCACGCCTACCCCAAGGAGCTCGACATGCTCGCGGCGATGATCGACGGGCTGTCCGACTCCGGTGCGTCCGAGGGCGCCGGCGCGGCCGGCGTACGCCGCGACGAGAAGCCGTCCGAGCAGGGCGCGGGCACCAAGAACGGCGCCAACCTCGCCTCGGTCATGTCGATCACCGAGATGTGCTGGGGCGACGTCGGCCTGCTGCTCTCGATGCCGCGCCAGGGCCTCGGCAACTCCGCCATCGCCTCGGTGGCCGACGAGGAGCAGCTGAAGAAGTTCGACGGCGTGTGGGCCGGCATGGCCATCACCGAGCCCGGCACCGGGTCCGACTCGGCCAACATCAAGACCACCGCGGTCCTCGACGGCGACGAGTACGTCATCAACGGGGAGAAGATCTACGTCACCTCCGGTGACCGGGCCGACCACATCGTGGTCTGGGCGACCCTCGACCGCGACCTCGGTCGCGCGGCGATCAAGTCCTTCGTGGTGGCCAAGGGCACGCCGGGCATGCGCGTCGACCGGCTCGAGCACAAGCTCGGCATCCGGGCCTCCGACACCGCGACGATCATCTTCGAGAACTGCCGCGTGCCGAAGGAGAACCTGCTCGGCTCGCCCGAGGTCGACGTCAAGCAGGGCTTCGCGGGCGCCATGGCGACCTTCGACAACACCCGCCCGCTGGTCGCCGCGATGGCCGTCGGCTGCGCCCGCGCCGCCCTCGACCTGACCCGCGGCCTGCTGGCCGAGGCCGGCACCACCGTCGACTACGACCGCCCGGCGATCGTGCAGTCGGCGGCCGCGGCCAAGTTCCTGCAGATGGAGTCCGACTGGGAGGGCGCCTACCTCCTGATGCTCCAGGCCGCCTGGATGGCCGACAACCGCCAGCCCAACTCGCTCGAGGCCTCGATGGCCAAGGCCAAGGCCGGCCGCGTCGGCTCCGACATCACGCTCTCGTGCGTCGAGCTCGCGGGCTCGATCGGCTACAGCGAGGCCGAGCTGCTCGAGAAGTGGTCGCGCGACTCCAAGATCCTCGACATCTTCGAGGGCACCCAGCAGATCCAGCAGCTGATCGTCGCCCGCCGCATCCTGGGTCTCTCCAGCGCCGAGCTCAAGTAGCCCCACCCGCACCACCCCTCGTTGACCCGTCGTGATCCACGGCGGGTCAGCGTGCTCGGTCCACGGCCGCGGCGATCGGGGGCAGCAGGCCGAGCAGCTCGGCGCGCTCGGCCCCGGTGAGCACGGCGTACGGCGGGCAGGCGAGCTCGTCGGTCAAGCGCTCCACGCGCTCCCGCAGCGCCCGGCCGGCATCGGTGAGCCCCTCGTCCTCGTCGAGCACCCCGCGCTCGCGGAGTCCGCCGATGACGGCGTCGAGGTACCTCGCCGGCAGGTGGTGCACGCGCCCGAAGGTGCGCGGTGCGGTGCCCTCGCCGGCCGCCCACAGCACGTGCGCCTCGGTGCCGCCGACCCCGCAGGTCAGCAGCGCCGCCACGTGCCCGTCGCCGCGGTGCTCGCGCAGCAGGTCGGCCGCGTGCCACAGCCGCTCGACGGGCTCCGCCGGCACGGGTACGCCGCGCAGCCCGGCGTACAGGGGGCGTCCGGCGACCGGCGCCCCGGTGGCCGCGCGCACCAGCAGGTCGGCCGCACGGACGGTCGAGGGCGTGGTCGCCCGGTCCCCGAGCGCGGACCGCAGCACCCCGACGCAGCCCGCGACCCGGGCCTGCCGGGCCGCCTCGGGGGCGACCCGGTCCCACACCTGCGGGACGTGCCGGGCCACCTCACCGGGCGCGAAACTGTAGAAGATGGCGTCGACGACCTCGGCGGGCGGCCGGCCGAGCGGCGCGGCGCGGGCGGCGAAGTAGCCGTCCCAGTAGCTGCTGAGCCCCAGCGCGACGAGGCCGTCGTGGGCGCCCTCGTGGCGGTAGGGGATGAGGCCGATCGGCTCCACGAGGTCGTGGAACCGTCGTGCGGTGCGGGCGTCCATGCTCCTCCGACCCTGCTCGTGGCCCGGAATGAGCGCTGACCCGTCGTGAGGTCACGACGGGTCAGCGGGAGGGTGGCGCCGGCAGGGCTCAGGAGGGGCTGGGCGGGCGGTCACCGTCGACGTCGCCCGAGGCCTCGGGGGGCTTCGGCGGCAGGGTGCCGGACGGCGTGTCGCCGCCCTGTGCGCCGGCCTCGGCGCCGGCGTCCTCCGGGGCGTCGGTCGCGGCGGGCGGGGTCTCGGTCTCCGCGGCCGACTCCTCCAGGTCGTGGCCGGCGACCGGGGCGATGTCGGCCGGGGTCACCTCGACCTTCTCGTCCTCGGCGGCCTTGTCGATCTCCGTGACCGGAGCCGGCTCCGGGGTCGCGGCAGCCTTCTTCGCGGGGGCGGACTTCTTGGTCGGGGCCTTCTTGGCCGCAGGCGCCTTCTTCGCCGGGGCCGGGGCGGCCGGGTCCGGGGTGGCAGCCTTCTTGGCCGCCGGCGCCTTCTTCGCCGGGGCCGGGGCGGCCGGGTCCGGGGTGGCAGCCTTCTTGGCCGCCGGCGCCTTCTTCGCCGGGGCCGGGGCGGCCGGGTCCGGGGTGGCAGCCTTCTTCGCGGCGGGCGCCTTCTTGGCCGGCGCCTTCGAGGCGGGCTCCTTCTTCGCGGGGGCGCCCGTGCCGGCGCCGGGGTTGACCGGCCCCTTGGCCGGCGGCTTCTGCACCGGGGCCTTCCTCGCGGCGGGCTTCGGCGAGGGTGCCGGGGGAGCCTTGACGTCGGTGGGCGGGGGCGCGGGGCGCTCGGACTTGCCGTGGCCGGGCAGCACGTGGCCGACGGCACCGACCGCCTTGCCGGCCGCGCGCAGCGGGAGACGGACCACGGAGCTCACGGTCTTCAGGAGGGGCATGGCCCCAGAGTGGCACCCCCGCCGCCGCTGGTCAGCGCCCTGTCGGGTGGACGGACGGCGGTTGTGACCGGCGCCACGCCGTTTCGGGTGGCCGGGGCCGTGGCAGCGTGACCCCGTGGCCGACTCCCGCACCGAGACCATCGTCTCCGTCCTCGCCGACGCGTTCGCCCCGCTGATGGAGGCCGACCCCGTCGCCTTCCGGGCCAAGTACCGCAAGATGGCGCGCGACCCGCACGCCTTCTACCGCGGCTCGGCCTGCTTGTTCTTCCACGACCTCGTCCGCGAGCGCGCCGACGACGACACCTTCGCCACCGGCGCCGCGGGCCGCATCTGGGTCCACGGCGACCTCCACGTCGAGAACTTCGGCACCTACCTCAACGCCGACGGCCGGTTCGTCTTCGACGTCAACGACTTCGACGAGGCCTACCTCGGGCGCTTCACCTGGGACCTCCAGCGCTTCGCCGCCTCCCTGGCCCTCATGGGCTGGCAGAAGGCGCTCCCGGTGGCCGACGTCGAGTCGCTGACCGCCACCTACCTGCGCTCCTACCTCGAGCAGGTGCGGGCGTACGCCGCCGACGCCACCGACGACTTCGCGCTCACCCTGGGCAACACCGAGGGCCCGATCCAGGACGCACTGGTCGAGGCGCGGGCGCAGCGGCGGGCCGACCTGCTCGACGCCAACACCCGGGTCGTCGACGGGGTCCGTCGGTTCCGCGACCACAGCAGCGTCCGGCGCCTCGACGACGCCGAGCGCGAGCGCGTCGAGGTCGCCTACGAGCGCTACCTCGACACGATCCCCGAGCACCGCCGCTCCGAGCGGCCGCTGTTCTACGACCTGCGCGACGTCGTCGGCAAGTCGGGCTTCGGCATCGGCAGCGCCGGCCTGCCGGCGTACAACCTGCTGATCGAGGGCTACAGCCAGGCGCTCGACAACGACGTGCTGCTGTCGATGAAGCAGGCCAACGTGCCCGCCATCAGCCGGTTCGTCGACACCGCCGACGTCGAGCAGTACTTCGAGCACGAGGGCCACCGCACCGTGGTCAGCCAGCGGTCGCTGCAGGTGCACACCGACCCGCTGCTCGGCTACAGCGACATCGACGGCACCGGGTTCCTGGTGGCCGAGGTGTCGCCGTACGAGGTCGACCTGGACTGGTCGGGCCTGACCGAGCCCTCGCAGATGGGGCAGGTCGTCGGGCTGCTGGGCCGGGCGACGGCGAAGATCCACTGCGCCTCCGACGAGGACAGCGAGGAGGACCTCGTCGACTTCCAGGTCGAGGACGCCATCGTCGGGGCCGTCGGCGGCCGCGAGGACGAGCTGGTGCGCTGGGTGACCGACTTCGGCGCGTCGTACGCCGAGCAGGTGCGTCGCGACCACGGCCTGTTCGTCGAGGCGTTCCGCGACGGGTCGGTCGGGGTGACCGCTACGGCGTGAGGCCGGCTCCGGCCGACGGCGTGCCGTCGAGGTGGCCGGGGGCGCGGTGCCCGGCGGCCACGAACGCGGCGTCGACGGCTCGGCGGCAGGCCTCGGCGCGCTCGGCGGGCACGAGCGCGATCGCGGAGCCGCCGAAGCCCCCGCCGGTCATCCGGGCGCCGAGCGCGCCCGCCTCGAGCGCGGTGGTCACCACGAGGTCGAGCTCGGCGCAGGAGACCTCGAAGTCGTCGCGCAGCGAGACGTGGGAGGCGGTGAGCAGCGTGCCGACGCGCGGCCAGTCGTCGGCGGCGAGCGCCTCGACGGTGGCGAGGACCCGCTCGTTCTCGGTGACGACGTGCCGGGCGCGGCGGCGCAGCACGTCGTCGTCGAGGCGCTCGACCTCCTCGAGGGTCGCCGGGCGGAGCGAGGGGTGGTGGAGCAGGCGGGCTGCCTCCTCGCACTGCTCGCGGCGGGTGCCGTAGCCGCCGTCGGTCAGCTCGTGCGAGACGCGGGTGTCGACGACCAGCAGCTCGAGCCCGGCCGCACGCGGGTCGACGTCCACCGGCTCGACCGAGCCGGTCTCGAAGTCGAGCAGCAGGGCCCGGCCCTCCTCGGCCAGCAGGACCGCGGTCTGGTCGAGGCCGCCCGTGGGCGCCCCGACGACCTCGGTCTCGGCCCGGCGGCAGGCCGCGACCAGCTCGCGGCGGCGCTCGGCGTCGAGGGGCAGGTCGAGCGCACCCGCCACGGCGACCGCCACGACCGCCTCCAGCGACGCCGAGCTCGACAGCCCGGCCCCGAGCGGCACGTCGGTCCCGAGCGCGATGTCGAGGGCGGGGACCTCCCAGCCCGCCTGCTCGAGCGCCCACAGCACGCCGGCGGCGTACGCCGCCCAGCCGCGCACCGCGCCGGGCGCGGCGTCGGCGGGCGTGCCCTCCCACGGCTCGGGCTGCTGCGCGCTGGTGATCCGCGACGCCCGGCCGTCGCGCCGGGTGACCCGCGCGACGGTGGCCGCGGGGATCGCCACCGGCAGGCACAGCCCGGCGTTGTAGTCGGTGTGCTCCCCGATGAGGTTGACGCGTCCGGGCGCCCGTGCGGTCAGGTCCACCCCGAGAGCCTAGAGTTGGTGCACGTGCAGCTCCTCGGCGAGACCCCCGCGCACGACCTCACCTACGACGACGTCTTCATGGTGCCGCGCCACAGCACGGTCACCAGCCGGTACGACGTCGACCTGACGACGTCCGACGGCACCGGCGCGACCCTGCCGATCGTCGTGGCCAACATGACCGCCATCGCCGGCAAGCGGATGGCCGAGACGGTCGCCCGCCGCGGCGGCCTGGTGGTCGTGCCCCAGGACATCCCGGCCGCCGTCGTGGCCGAGGTGGTGGCCTCGGTGAAGTCACGCCACCTCGTCTTCGACACCCCGATCACCCTGCGGCCGGACCAGACGGTCGCCGAGGCGCTCGCGCTCATCCCCAAGCGGGCCCACGGTGCGGCCGTGGTGGTCGACGACGGTCGCCCGGTCGGGGTCGTCGCCGAGCGCGACTGCCGCGAGGTCGACCGGTTCGCCCAGGTCGGCGCCGTGATGCGTGAGCCGGCCGTCGTGGTCGGTGACGACGCCGACGCCCGGGAGGTCTTCGACCGGCTCGACGCCGCCCGGGCCGGCCTGGCCGTCGCGGTCGACGTCTCCGGCGGGCTGGTGGGGGTGCTCACCCGCACCGGCGCGCTGCGCGCGACCCTCTACACGCCCGCCACCGACGCCCACGGCGGCCTGCGCGTGGCCGCTGCGGTCGGCGTCAACGGCCGGGTCGCCGAGACCGCCCGCGAGCTGCTCGACGCGGGCGTCGACTGCCTCGTCGTCGACACCGCCCACGGCCACCAGGACCGGATGCTCGAGGCGCTGCGCGCCGTGCGTGCGCTCGACCCGCAGGTCCCGGTCGCGGCCGGCAACGTCGTCTCGGCCGAGGGCACCCGCGACCTGGTCGAGGCCGGGGCCGACATCATCAAGGTCGGGGTGGGCCCGGGTGCGATGTGCACGACCCGGATGATGACCGGCGTCGGCCGACCCCAGTTCTCCGCCGTGCGGGAGTGCGCGGACGCCGCGCGCGGGCTCGGTGCCCACGTGTGGGCCGACGGCGGGGTGCGCCACCCCCGCGACGTCGCCCTCGCCCTGGCCGCGGGCGCCTCGTCGGTCATGGTCGGGTCGTGGTTCGCCGGTACGCACGAGTCGCCGGGTGACCTCGAGCACGACGCCGACGGCCGGGCCTACAAGGTCTCCTTCGGCATGGCCTCCGCGCGCGCGGTCGCCTCGCGCACGGCGGGGGAGTCGGCCTACGACCGGGCCCGCAAGGGCCTGTACGAGGAAGGCATCTCCTCCTCGCGCATGTACCTCGACCCCGCGCGCCCCGGTGTCGAGGACCTCATCGACCAGATCTGCTCCGGCCTCCGCTCGGCCTGCACCTACGCCGGCGCCTCGACCCTCGAGGAGCTGCACGAGCGGGCGCTCGTCGGCGTCCAGTCGGCCGCCGGGTTCCACGAGGGACGTCCGCTCTCGACCAGCTGGTAGGTCGCGGCCGTCAGCGGGAGGAGCGCGCGGTCCGTCCCTTGGTGATGCCGACGAAGGCCTGCGTCCGGTCGTCGTCGCGCTCGACCTGCCACACCAGGGCGATGGTCGTCGGCTCCAGGTCGACGACGGGGCGGGTGACGACGTCCTTGCGCGCGTGCAGGCGGGCCACCGACATCGGCACGATCGCCACACCGGTGCCGGCGGCCACGGTCTCCACGGCCTCGCCGGCCGACATCGGCGGCCAGGCCAGCTGGTCGACCCGGGGCGCCCAGCCCGACGGGTGGGGGAGGACGAGCTGCTCCTCGGCCAGGTCGTCGAGCGAGACGCCGTCGTCGCCGGCCGCCGCCACCAGGTGGTCGCGCCCGGCCACCACGACCGGCACCTCGTCGTACAGGCGGACGGCGTGGAGCGCGGGGGGACCGGAGCGGTCGACGGGCAGGCGCACGATGGCCATGTCGACCTCGCCCGCCCGGACCCCGTCGGCCTGCTCGGCCTCCTCGACGGGCAGCAGCTCCAGCGGCTCCGTGGTGCGCTCGCGCCAGGCCCGGGCCCACTTGTCGGGCGTCGCCCCGGTCACGAAGGCCACCCGGAAGGTCATGGGACGAGCCTAGGCGCTGGCGTAGGTTCGCAGCGTGCGCGTGCTCGTCACCGGTGCGACCGGCTACGTCGGCTCCCGGCTCGTGCCCGCCCTCCTCCGGGCCGGCCACGACGTGGTGGCCGCGGCCCGCGACCCCCAGCGGCTCGACGGGTTCGCCTGGGGTGACCAGGTCGAGCGGGTCTACCTCGACGTCGAGGACACCGTCTCGGTCCACCTCGCCGTGCGCCGGGCCGACGCGGTCGTCTACCTCGTGCACTCGATGGGGGCGGGGGAGTTCGTCAAGCGCGACCGCGAGGGCGCCGAGAGCGTGGTCGCCGCGTGCTCCTACGCCGGCACCGACCGCGTCGTCTACCTCTCGGGCCTGGTGCCCGACGAACCGCGTGACCGGCTCTCCGACCACCTGTCCTCCCGCCTCGACGTCGAGGAGGTGCTGCTGGAGGGTCCGACGCCGGCCACGGTGCTGCGCGCCTCGATGGTCATCGGGGGCGGCTCGATGTCCTTCGAGGTGCTCCGACGCGTGAGCGAGCGCCTCCCGGTGGCCACGATCCCGCGGTGGATGGACAGCCGGATCCAGCCCGTGGCGGTGGAGGACGTCGTCCGGCTGCTGGTCGCGGCCCTGGAGGGCGAGCCGCGCAACCGCGCCTACGACGTCGGCGGCGACGAGGTGCTGACCTACCGCGAGCTGATCGCCCGCTTCACCGAGATCGCGGGCCTGCACCGCCCGCAGGTGCCGATCCCCGTGGCGCCCGCCCCGCTGGTCGGCGAGGCCGTCGGGCTGCTGACCGGGGTGCCCCGCGCGACGGTCAAGGCGCTGGTCAAGAGCCTGACGCACGACATGGTCTGCCTCGAGGACGACGTCCGCCGTGACCTCGATCCGGGGACGCCGTACCTGTCCCTCGACGAGGCCGTGCGGCGGTCGCTGGCCGGCGACACCGCCGCCACCTCGATCGACGGCGACGTGCAGGGCCAGGCGGCCAGCGACCCCGCCTGGGTGGGCTCCACCCTGGCCTGACCACCCGGTTCGACACGAACCGGACAGGTGTTCGCCCCGTGCCTGGAAGCAAATTCTTCACAAGTTGTGCATACGTGAAGTCACATTCGGGCACACTGCCCGGGTGGAGCCCTCAACCGTGCCTGCCCAGGTCACGCCCGACCTGCGTGTCCGGGCCAAGAACATCGACGCCGAGCTCGTTGGCTCGCGCATCCGCCTCGCCCGCCAGCGTGCCGGCCTGACCCAGGGGGAGGCCGCCGGTGACTTCATGTCCACGGCCTACATCTCCCGCATCGAGGCCGGCCAGCGCCGGGCCAGCGCCGAGCTGCTCGTGGCCCTGGCCAACCGGCTGGGCTGTGATCCCGAGGAGCTCCTCGCCCCCGACGACGACGTGCTCGCCCGCGAGCACGAGGCGCGGCTGACCCTCGAGCTCGACTACGCCGAGCTCGAGCTGCGCACGGGGGCCGCGGACGCGGCCCTCCCGCGCGTCGAGGCCGTGCTCGACGACGAGGAGATCACGCCGCCGCTGGAGGCCAAGGCCCGGCTCCTCCACGCCCAGGCGCTGGAGATGACCGGCGACCTGGCGGCCGCAGTGGCGGAGCTCGAGGCCCTGCTGACCGAGACCGCGGACGCCCTCGGGCGCATCCGGCTCCTGATCGCCCTGAGCCGCTGCTACCGGGAGCAGGGCGACTTCGTCCGGGCCTGCGAGATCGGCGAGCGCGCCGGGGTGCTGGTCGACGCAGCCGACCTCGCGGGCAGCACCGAGGGGGTGCAGCTGGCAGTCACGGTCGCGGCTGCCTACTTCGAGCGGGGGGACACCCACCACGCGCTGAGCCTGTGCGAGCGGGCGGTCGCGAGCGCCGAGCGGCTCGAGTCGCCCCAGGCGCGCGCGTCGGCCTACTGGAACAGCAGCATCGTGCTGCAGGGCCAGGGCAACATCGCCGACGCCCTGCCGCTGGCCCAGCGCGCCGTCGCCCTGCTCGAGCAGACCCAGGACGCGCGCAGCATGGCTCGTCTGCGCAACCAGCTCGGTCTCATCCAGCTCTCCACAGACCCGCCTGAGCTCGACGGAGCGCTGCTCAACCTCGAGCGCGCCCGGGTCGAGATGGAGGCGTCCGAGACCAGCCCGCTCGACCGCGGTCGCAACCAGGTCGGACGCGCTCGGTGCCGCTTGCTCATCGGCGACGCCGAGGAGGCCGAGCGGCTCGCCGAGGACTGCTTCGAGCGGATGCGTGAGTCGCACCTGCTCGTCGCGGCCGAGGCCCTGGTCGTGCTGGGCCAGGTGGCGGCTGCTCGTGACGACGTGGTGACGGCCGTCTCGCACCTGCGCCGCGCCCTGGTGGTGATGGGCGGGGTCGGAGCCGAGCGCGAAGCGGCCCAGCTCTGGTTCGAGCTGGCCAACCTGCTGCAGGACCACGGCGCGGTCGAGGAGGCCATCGAGGCGTTCCGTCGGGCCGGCGCATCGACCGGCTTGACCCACTCCACCATCCCGCAGGCGCGGGCGGCGCAGCGATCGAGCAGCAACCGCTAGCTGGTCAGCAGCACCAGGTGTTGCCACCGACGCGGGCGTTGGTGGGAGCCGCCTCCGAACCGGGCGCCGCGAGAGTGCCCCCCAGGACGACAGAAGCGAGGAGCGACGAGACGAGGAGGGCGCGGATCTTCGACATGATTGTCTCCTTGTGAGCGACGACACCACTGGCCGGTGCGTCCGAGGCAAGGAACATTGTGGCAAATTCAGGTGGCAAATGTCTTGGGAAAGTCCAACGATCCCAGACATTTCCTGTACTTGACCACCCCTGTGCCTCTGAACGACTGTCTTAGCGCCTCATCAGTCACATCAGTCACACGCGTCACGCCCCGCCCAGGCGCTTGGCTATGCGCCGATCTAGACCAGCGGCCTCGGCCCAGCGGGCCGGCGGGCACCTCTGCACCTCGCAGCCGCGCGTGGCTCACCCCTCTGGACCCACTCCGCGGCGTTCGTTCCTCAGCGCCCCTGCGGACGCACGACGGCCCTCCCCGAGGATCGGGGAGGGCCGCGCGGTGGAGCGGGTGGGGCCGGCCGGCTGGCGGCCGGGCCCGAGGGATCAGGCCATGTCGTACCGGTCGAGGTCCATGACCTTGGTCCAGGCCTTGACGAAGTCGCGCACGAACTTCTCGCCCGCGTCGGAGGAGGCGTAGACCTCGGCCACGGCGCGCAGCTCGGAGTTGGACCCGAAGACCAGGTCGGCGCGGCTGCCGGTCCACTTCTCCTGGCCGGTGGCGACGTCGGTGGCGGTGAAGCCGTCCTCGTCACCCTCGACGCCGTGCCACTCGATGCCCATGTCGAGCAGGTTGACGAAGAAGTCGTTGCTCAGCGTGCCGACGCGGTCGGTGAGGACGCCCTTGGGGTTGTCGCCGGTGTTGGCACCGAGGACGCGGAGGCCGCCGACCAGGACGGTCATCTCCGGAGCGGTGAGGCCGAGCAGGTTGGCCCGGTCGACGAGGCGGTACTCCGCCGGCAGGCGTCCCTCCTTGCCGAGGACGTTGCGGAAGCCGTCGGAGGTCGGCTCGAGGAAGCTGAACGAGTGGACGTCGGTCTGCTCCTGCGTGGCGTCGGTGCGGCCGGGCGTGAAGGGCACCGAGATCGACACGCCACCGTCGGCGGCGGCCTTCTCCACCGCCGCGACGCCGCCGAGGACGACGAGGTCGGCGTAGGAGACCTGCTTGCCGCCCTGCGCCGAGGCGTTGAACTCGGCCTGCACGCCCTCCAGCGCGGTCGTGACCCGGGCGACGACGTCGGGGTCGTTGACCGCCCAGCCGCGCTGCGGCTCCAGGCGCAGCCGGCCGCCGTTGGCGCCGCCGCGCTTGTCGCTCACGCGGTGGGACGACGCCGCGGCCCACGCCGCCTTGACCAGGTCGGAGACGCCCAGGCCGGTGGCCAGGATCTTCTCCTTCAGCTCGGCGATGTCGGCGTCGTCGACGACCGGGTGGTCCAGGGCCGGCACCGGGTCCTGCCAGAGCAGCTCCTCCTCGGGCACCCAGGCGCCGAGGTAGCGCTGCTTGGGGCCCATGTCGCGGTGGGTGAGCTTGTACCAGGCGCGGGCGAAGACATCGGCGAAGTACGCCTCGTCCTCCTTGAACTTCAGGCAGATCTCGCGGTAGATCGGGTCCTCGCGGAGCGCGATGTCCGAGACCAGCATGGTGGGCCGCCGGTTCATCTCACCCGTCTCCGGGTCGGGGATGGTGTTGGCGGCCTCGTCGCCCACGGCCTGGAACTGCCAGGCGCCGGCAGGGCTCTTGGTGAGCTCCCACTCGTAGTTGAAGAGGTTGTTGAGGTAGTCCATGCTCCAGCGGACCGGCGTGGAGGTCCAGGTGACCTCGAGGCCGCTGGTGATGGTGTCGCGGCCCTTGCCGGAGCCGAAGCCCTGCTTCCAGCCCAGGCCCTGCTGCTCGATCGAGGCGCCCTCGGGCTCGGGCCCGACGTACTGCTCGGGGTCGGCCGCGCCGTGGGTCTTGCCGAAGGTGTGGCCGCCGGCGATGAGGGCCGCGGTCTCCTCGTCGTTCATCGCCATCCGGCCGAAGGTCTCGCGGATGTCGCGGGCAGAAGCCAGCGGGTCGGGGTTGGCGTTGGGGCCCTCGGGGTTGACGTAGATCAGGCCCATCTGGACGGCGCCGAGCGGCTTCTCCAGCTCGCGGTCACCGGTGTAGCGGTCGTCGCCGAGCCACTCCCGCTCGGGACCCCAGTAGACGTCCTCGTCAGGCTCCCAGACGTCGGCGCGGCCGCCGGCGAAGCCGAAGGTCTTGAACCCCATGGTCTCCAGCGCGCGGTTGCCGGTGAAGATCATCAGGTCGGCCCAGGAGACCTTGGCGCCCCACTTCTGCTTGACCGGCCACAGCAGGCGGCGGGCCTTGTCGAGGTTGCCGTTGTCGGGCCAGCTGTTGAGCGGGGCGAAGCGCTGCATGCCCGCGCCCGCACCGCCGCGGCCGTCGAAGGTGCGGTAGGTGCCGGCGCTGTGCCAGGCCATCCGCACGAAGAACCCGCCGTAGTGGCCGAAGTCGGCCGGCCACCAGTCCTGGGAGTCGGTCATGACGGCGTCGACGTCGCGGGCCAGCTCGTCGAGGTCGACGGACTCGAACGCGGCCTGGTAGTCGAACTCCTCGCCCATCGGGTCGGAGACGCCCGTGTGCTTGCGCAGGATGCGGAGGTTGAGCTGGTCGGGCCACCAGTCGGTGTTGTCGGCGCTCTCGGTGGGGTGCCCCATCCGGCCGGCGTGGACCGGGCAGCCGCCGGCCTCCTCGGTGTTCATGTCTGCTTCGACGGTCTCGTGGTCGTGCTGGGACACGAGGGAGTCCTTCCGTTGGGTTGGGTGGGACGTGCGGTCAGGCGTGGGGGAAGTCGGTGGGGAAGTCGGTGGGGAAGGTCAGGAGGGGGCAGGGGTGCAGGCGGCGCAGGTGCCCCAGAAGATGACCTCGGCCTCCTCGACCGTGAAGCCCTGGTCGTCGGAGGCAGTCAGGCAGGGCGTGTGCCCCACGGCGCAGTCGACGTCGGCGACGGCACCGCAGCCACGGCAGACCACGTGGTGGTGGTTGTCGCCGACGCGGGTCTCGTAGCGCGCGACCGAGCCGGCCGGCTGGATGCGGCGGACGAGGCCGGCCTCGGTGAGGGCCCGTAGGACGTCGTACACCGCCTGGTGGGAGACGTCGCCGATGTCGGCGCGGACCGCGGCGATGACGGCGTCGGTCTCGGCGTGCGGACGACGGCGCAGGGCGTCGAGCACTGCGAGCCGGGGTCGGGTGACCCGCAGGCCGGCTCCGCGCAGCAGCTGCTCCGGGACGTCGGTGGCCATGGGTCCGACCTTGCCGCGTCTTCTTGAACGAGTCAAGAACAGGGGCCGAGGTGTCTGGAAAGACGAGAAGGCCCCGGGGGACCCGGGGCCTTCTGGTCGGCCTGGCCGGCCGATGTGTGTCCGAGGGGGGACTTGAACCCCCACGCCCTAATACGGGCACTAGCACCTCAAGCTAGCGCGTCTGCCAATTCCGCCACCCGGACGAGTGCGGTCAGAACCATAGCGGAGCAGCGCCGTCGGGACCGCATCGGGGGTGCTCCCGGCGGGTGCCAGGATGGAGGGCATGGACGAGGCCCAGGACACCACCACGACCGCGCAGTCCTACGACCCGGCCGGCGAGGTCGTCGAGCTGTGCCGCGACCTGATCCGGATCGACACCAGCAACTACGGCGAGCCCGACGGCACGGGCGGCCCGGGGGAGCGCAAGGCCGCCGAGCACGTGGCCGCGCTGCTCGACGAGGTCGGCATCGAGGCCCGCCTGCACGAGACCACCCCCGGGCGCACCTCGGTCGTCGCCCACTGGGGCGGCGACGGGTCGCGCGAGGACAAGCTGCTCCTGCACGGCCACCTCGACGTGGTCCCCGCAGCCGCCGAGGACTGGCAGGTGCACCCGTTCAGCGGCGAGGTGCAGGACGGCTACGTCTGGGGCCGCGGCGCGGTCGACATGAAGGACTTCGACGCCATGCTGCTCTCGGTCGTGCGGGCGCGGCAACGGGCCGGCGCGGTGCCCTCGCGGCCGACGGTGCTCTGCTTCACCGCCGACGAGGAGGCGGGTGGCCACCACGGCGCCGAGCAGCTGGTCGAGCAGCACCGCGACGAGCTCGAGGGCTGCACCGACGCCGTCGGCGAGGTCGGCGGGTTCTCCACCACGGTGCGCGGCCGACGCCTCTACCTGGTCGAGGCGGCCGAGAAGGGCATGGCCTGGATGCGGCTGACCGCTCGCGGCACCGCCGGGCACGGCTCGATGATCAACCCCGACAACGCCGTCAGCCGCCTGGCCGGGGCCGTCGCCCGCATCGGCGCCCACGAGTGGCCGGTGCGGCTCACGCCGGCGATGGAGGTGCTGCTGGCCACGGTGGCCGACCTGGCCGGCACCGAGGCCACGCCGGAGAACGCCCCGGCGCTGGTGGAGGAGTTCGGCGGCGCCGCCCGGATGCTCGGCGCCGTCATCCGCAACACCGCCAACCCGACCCAGCTCGGCGCGGGCTACAAGGTCAACGTCGTGCCCACCGAGGCCACCGCGCACGTCGACGGCCGCTTCCTGCCCGGGTACGAGGACGAGTTCTTCGACACCCTGCGCGAGCTGTGCGGCGACGGCGTCGAGTGGGACTACCTGTCCCACCAGCAGCCCTGGGAGACGGCGTACGACGGCGACCTGGTCGACGCGATGACCCGGTCGCTGCTCGCCGAGGACCCCGAGGCCCTCGTGGCGCCGTACACGATGAGCGGCGGCACCGACGCCAAGCACTTCCGCAAGCTCGGCATGCGGTCCTACGGCTTCGCGCCCCTGCGGCTGCCCGCCGACCTGGACTTCACCGCGCTCTTCCACGGGGTCGACGAGCGGGTGCCCGTCGACGCGCTCGAGTTCGGTGCCCGGGTCTTCGACCGCTTCCTGGGCGACCTCTGAGCCAGGGGCGTCGCGCCGGCGTCAGGCGGTGCGGACGGCGCGGATGATCTTGCGCCGCAGCACGACGCGTCGCTTGCCGTCGGCACCGATGCGCACCCGGTCGAGCTCCCAGCCGCCGTGCTCGGCCCGCTCGACGAGCAGCTTGGTCACCACGTTGCGCGAGAAGTCGCGGGCGTAGGTGACGGTGTCGAACTCCCACTCCACGCCGGGGCGGGGCGGGCGTCGGTCCACACGGGGCATTCAGAGACCTCCGGAGACGTCGTCGAGGGCTTGGACCAGCTCGGGCGGCAGCTGCTTGTCGTCGAGGTCGAGCGAGCCGCGCAGCTGCTGGGCGGTGCGGGCACCGACGACGGGGGCGGTCACGCCCGGCCGGTCGCGCACCCAGACCAGCGCGACCTCGAGCGGGGACCAGCCGAGGCCGTCGGCGGCGCGGGCGACGGCCTCGACGACCCGCGAGGAGGCGTCGTCGAGGTAGGCGCCGACGAAGCCGGAGAAGACGGGCGAGGCTCCCCGGGAGTCCGACGGGGTGCCGCCGCGGTACTTGCCGGTGAGCACGCCACGGCCCAGCGGCGACCAGGGGAGCACGCCGAGCCCGAGGGCGGCCGCGGCCGGGAGCACCTCGTGCTCGACCTGCCGGTTGAGCAGGGAGTACTCCACCTGGGTGGAGGCGATCGGCACCCGGCCCGGGACGGCGCGCTGCCAGGTGGCGGCCTGGGCGGTCTGCCAGCCCGTGTAGTTGCTGATGCCGACGTACGACGCCCGGCCGGAGGTCACGGCCAGGTCGAGCGCGCTGAGGGTCTCCTCGATCGGGGCCCGGTCGGACCACACGTGCACCTGCCACAGGTCGACGTGGTCGACCCCGAGCCGGCGGAGCGACGCGTCGAGAGTGGTCAGCAGGTGGCCGCGGGAGGTGTCGGTGACCCGTTCGCCCGTGCGACGCGAGATGCCGGCCTTGGTGGCGAGCACGACCTCGTCGCGCGCGACCACGTCGCCGAGGAACGAGCCGATGAGGCGCTCGGAGTCGCCGTCGGTGTAGCCCGCGGCCGTGTCGAGCAGGGTGCCGCCCGCCTCGGCAAACGCGATCAGCTGGTCGCGGGCCTCGTGCTCGTCGGTGTCGCGGCCCCAGGTCATCGTGCCCAGCCCCAGGCGGGAGACCCGCAGCCCGGTCGAGCCCAGGGAGCGCTGCTGCATGACCTCCAACCTAGTCGACGGGCGTCGGCGTGGATGCGGGGGCGCGCGGGCGCGGGCACTAGCCTCCGTCGTCGTGGTGGAGCTGCTGCAGGCCGTCGTGCTGGGTGTCATCCAGGGTCTGACGGAGTTCCTGCCGATCTCGAGCAGCGCCCACCTGCGGATCTACCCCGAGGTGTTCGGCTGGGGCGATCCGGGCGCGGCGTTCACCGCCGTGATCCAGATCGGCACCGAGCTGGCCGTGCTCCTCTACTTCCGCAAGGACATCTGGCGGATCGCCACCACCTGGCTCCGCTCGCTGGTCAAGCCCGAGCTGCGCGGGCACCTCGACGCCCGGATGGGCTGGTTCATCATCATCGGCTCCCTGCCGATCGTCGTGCTCGGCATCGCGCTCAAGGACGTCATCGAGCGCGACTTCCGCAACCTGTGGGTCATCGCGACCGCACTCGTGGTCATGGGCATCGTGCTGGGGCTGGCCGACCGGTTCGGCCGCAAGGACAAGCAGATCGCGCAGATCACCCTGCGCGACGCGGTGCTGATGGGCGGTGCCCAGGCGCTGGCGCTCCTGCCCGGCGTCTCCCGGTCCGGCGCCACGCTGTCCATGGGCCGCGCGCTCGGCTACGACCGCGAGGCGGCCACCCGCTACGCCTTCCTGCTCGCCATCCCCGCCGTCGTCGGGGCCGGGTTGTTCGAGCTCAAGGAGATCCCCGGCGGCGACAACCCCTACGGCTGGGCGCCGACCATCGTCGGCACCGTCGTCTCCTTCGTCGTCGGGTACGCCGCGATCGCCTGGCTCCTGCGCTACGTCTCCACCCGCTCCTACACGCCGTTCGTGCTCTACCGGGTCGCCCTCGGCCTGGCCACGATGGCCCTGCTCGCCACGGGCGTCCTGGTCGCCTGACCCGGCCGCACCCCGGCTACAGCCAGCCGGACCGCTTGAAGAACCAGTACAGGCCCAGGCTCACCAGCACCATCAGGCCCACGGCGTACGGGTAGCCGTAGGTCCAGTGCAGCTCGGGCATCTTGTCGAAGTTCATGCCGTAGACCCCGGCGATCAGCGTCGGCACCACGACCAGCGCGGCGCCGGCGGAGATCTTGCGCATGTCGTCGTTCTGCTGGACCGAGATCGAGGCGAGGTGGGCGTCGAAGGCGCTGGAGAGCAGGCCGTCGAGGGTGTCGACGATCTCGGCGGCCTGGGCGAGGTGGTCGACCACGTCGCGGAAGAACGGCGCCGCCTCCGCCTCCACACCCGCCACGAGCCCGGAGGCGAACCGGCGCATCGGCTCCCGCAGCGGCAGCACCGCCCGGCGCACCTCCGCGATCTCGCGCTTGAGCGTGTAGATGCGGGCCGAGTCGCGGGTGCGCTGCTGGGAGAACACCGACTCCTCGACCTCGTCGACGTCCTCCTGGAGGAACTGGACGACCTCGGTGTAGCCGTCGACCACGGTGTCGCACACGGCGTACACCACCGACGACGGGCCGTGGGTCAGCACGTGCTCGGCGTCCTCGAGGAAGCGGCGGGTCTTCTCCAGCCGCGCCCCGCGGCCGTGCCGGACCGAGACCACGAAGTCGGGGCCGACGAACAGGTTGATCTCGCCGGTCTCCACCTGGTCGTCCTCGTCGACGTACCAGAGCGTCTTGAGCACGAGGAACAAGCTGTCGTCGTACAGGTCGAGCTTGGGGCGCTGGTGGGCCTTGACCGCGTCCTCGACCGCCAGCTTGTGCAGGCCGAACGCCTCGGCGACCTCGCCCAGCTCCGTCTCGCTCGGCTGGTAGAGCCCGATCCACACGAACCCGTCGTGCTCGCGCGCCGACGCGCGCAGCGCGGCGTAGTCGTGGTGGGCGCAGTCGAGCGGCACCCTCGACCCGCCCCGGTACACGGCGCTGTCCACGATCACGGGCGTCACCGTAGTCCCCGCGACGGCGCGGACCGGCCGTCTACAGTCCACGACATGGCAACGGTGATCCTCGTGCGGCACGGTCGCACGACGGCCAACGCGTCGGGCACGCTCGCCGGGCGGCTGCCCGGCGTCCGGCTCGACGAGGTCGGGGCCGAGCAGGCGCGGCGCACGGGGGAGCGGCTGGCGGTCGTGCCGCTGGCCGCCGTGGTCAGCAGCCCGCTCGAGCGGTGCAAGCAGACCTCCCGGGCCCTGCTGGCCGCCCGCGAGACCACGGCCGCGGCCGACGGGTCCGACCTCGCGCTGGTCACCGAGAAGGGCATCTCGGAGTGCGACTACGGCGAGTGGCAGGGGCGCCTGCTCAAGGACCTCGCCAAGGAGCCGCTCTGGCGCACCGTGCAGACCCAGCCCTCGGCCGCCGCCTTCCCGGGTGGGGAGTCGCTGCCGGCGATGCAGTCGCGGGCCGTGACCGCCGTACGCCGGCACGACGCGGCGCTGGAGGCCGCCCACGGCCCGGGCGCGGTGTGGGTGGCGGTCAGCCACGGCGACATCATCAAGTCGGTGCTGGCCGACGCGCTCGGCATGCACCTCGACCTCTTCCAGCGCATCAACGTCGACCCGGCCTCGGTCTCGATCGTGCGCTACACCGAGTCCCGGCCCTACGTGCTCGCCACCAACACCCACGCCGGCGACCTCTCCTGGCTCCGGCCGCCGCCCCCGAAGAAGGGGCGCCGCCGCTCGACCAAGACCCCGGCCGCCGACGCACCCGTCGGGGGTGGCGCGGGCCCGACGGCACGGTCCTAGGGTGGTCGACATGCCGATCGTCCACTCCTTCGACCCCCCGGAGCGGTTCGTCGCCGGCACCGTGGGCGAGCCCGGTGCCCGCACGTTCTTCCTCCAGGCCCGCACCGGTCCTCGCGTGACCTCCGTGGCCCTGGAGAAGCAGCAGGTCGCTGCGCTGGCCGAGCGGGTCGACGAGCTGCTCGACGAGGTCATGGCGACCCAGACCTCCGGCGTCGTGCCGGCGGTCGCCCCGCTGGGCATGGAGGACACCAACCCCCTCGAGCAACCGATCGAGGAGGAGTTCCGCGCCGGCACCATGACCCTGTCGTGGGACCCCGACGACGAGCGCGTGGTCATCGAGGTCTTC
Organism: Nocardioides litoris; assembly: GCF_006346315.1. GTDB lineage: Bacteria > Actinomycetota > Actinomycetes > Propionibacteriales > Nocardioidaceae > Nocardioides > Nocardioides litoris. The sequence continues at coordinate 214,507 of NZ_VDMR01000008.1, forward strand.
CCGTTCACCGAGGCCGCCGTCGTCTCGCCCGAGCAGGTCGACGAGGACTTCGAGGAGCCCGAGCCCGACGAGGTGCTCCTCGTGCGCCTCACCCCCGCCGCGGCCCGCTCGTTCGTCCAGCGCGCCGAGCAGGTCTTGGAGGCCGGGCGCCCCAGCTGCCCGTTCTGCGGCAACCCGATCGACCCCGACGGCCACCTGTGCGTCCGCGCCAACGGCTTCCGCCGGCGCGACCCCGAGGCCCCGTGAGGTCGCCTGCGTGACCGGCCCGACCTCCGGCGCTCTGCCCGATGCCACCGGGCTCGAGCTGCGCGGGCGCATCATGCCCGCCTCCAACGCCACCTTCCTCGGCGAGCTCGACGGCACCAGCGTCGTCTACAAGCCGGTCCGTGGCGAGCGTCCGCTCTGGGACTTCCCCGACGGCACCCTGGCCGACCGCGAGGTCGCGGCCCACGCCGTCTCCGAGGCCATCGGCTGGGACGTCGTCCCACGCACCTGGCTCGCCGAGGGCCCCCACGGCCCCGGGATGGTCCAGGAGTGGCAGGAGCCCGACCCTGACCAGGAGGCGGTGACGCTCGTCCGCACCGGCACCGTGCCCGAGGGCATGCTCTCGGTCTTCGACGGCCTCGACGACCAGGACCGCGACGTCACGCTGGTCCACGAGGACTCCGCCCCGCTGCGCCGCATGGCCGTCTTCGACGTCATCACCAACAACGCCGACCGCAAGGGCGGCCACGTGCTCTCGATGGCCGACGGCCACCGGTACGGCGTCGACCACGGCCTGACCTTCCACCACGAGCCCAAGCTGCGCACCGTCCTGTGGGGCTGGCACGGCTACCCGCTCGAGGACGAGCACGTCGCCGGCGTCGAGCGGGTCCTGGCCGCCCTCGCCGGCGACCTCGGCGCGACCCTCTCCCACCACCTCACCGACCTCGAGGTCGACGCCTTCGCCCGGCGCTGCCGGCGGCTGCTCGAGCGCGGCGTCATGCCCGTGCCGCGGGGCGAGTGGCCGATGATCCCCTGGCCGCCGTTCTGAGTCGACTGGTCGCTTCCGGTTCGGCACCCGCGGCCGCGCGCGGCTTTTCTGGATCGCTGCCGCCGGTCTGGCCACCGCGCCGCGTCCCGCGGGCGGCCTCCCTCCAGCTCCGTGCGCCGTGTGGCCCGGTCTGACCTGGGCCCGGGCGCCTGCGCCCCGCTCGGTCGGTCGCGGACCGGTGGCGCCGCGCCGCCCCCACGCGCCGCCTTCGTAGGGCTGCCGCCGGGCTTGGTGGTTGGTGTGGGCGGCCGCGCGCGTAGTCGATCGGGTCTCCGCGTCAAGGACGTCGCTTCGCTCTGCCGCTGCGCGGCGACCTTCGGTCGTCCTTGACCCGGAGCCTCGCCCGATCGACTGACGGCGCGCTTGCCGGCACGGGCTCCGCCCGCGCCGCCGCTGGCGCGGCCGCCCCATCCGTCACACCAGTGTCACTCCTGACGCCGATCTCCCACTTCTGGCGGGGAACTACCGACCAGGAGTGGGAGATCCCCGCCAGGAGTGGTGCGGGCGGGTCACGTGTGAGGTGTGGGGCGGGTGGCCGCGCCAGCGGCGGCGCGCCGGGCACGGGACACGAGGCGTCGCCGACAGCGCGCAGGTCGGCGGGCCGCGCGAGGCTCGGGGTCAAGGACCGCGAAGCGGCCGCGCAGCGGCGCCGCAGGCGTCCTTGACGCCGAGACGCGGCCTGCCACGCGCGCGGCCACCCGCCCCACCCGCGGCCACCAGCCACCTCAGCAGCCGGCGACGACCCTCACTAGGCTGCGCCCATGCGTTCCTGGTCGGCCCCCGAGGTCCCCGCCCTGCCCGTCACGGGCCCGGAGGTCTCGCTCCACGACACCGCCACCGGCGGGCGCGTCACCATCACGCCGAAGGACGGCCCGGCGCGGCTCTACGTCTGCGGCATCACGCCGTACGACGCGACCCACCTGGGCCACGCGGCGACGTACGTCGGGTTCGACCTGCTCAACCGGGCGTGGCGCAGCGCGGGGCACGAGGTCCGCTACGTCCAGAACGTCACCGACGTCGACGACCCGCTGCTGGAGCGGGCGGCGAAGGTCAAGGTCGACTGGGTCGAGCTGGCCGAGCGCGAGACCGAGCTGTTCCGCCAGGACATGCAGGCACTGCGGGTGCTGCCGCCCGACCACTACGCCGGCGCGGTCGAGTCGATCCCGCTGGTGGTCGAGATGATCCAGGCGCTCGAGGCCGCGGGCGCGGTCTACTCCGTCGACGGCGACCTCTACCAGTCGGCGACCGCCGACCCGGCGTTCGGCGAGGAGTCCGGCTACGACCGGGAGACCATGCTGCGGCTGTTCGGCGAGCGTGGGGGAGACCCCGACCGCGCCGGCAAGCGCGACCCGCTCGACCCCGTCGTGTGGCTCGCCGAGCGCCCCGGCGAGCCGTCGTGGCCGAGCCCGTTCGGGCCGGGACGCCCCGGCTGGCACGTCGAGTGCGCGGCCATCGCCCGCGAACACCTGGGCGCCGCCTTCGAGGTCCAGGGCGGCGGCAGCGACCTGGTGTTCCCGCACCACGAGATGTGCGCCGGCCACGCCCAGGTCGTCGAGCCCGGTGCCCGGTTCGCGCAGGTCTACAGCCACGCCGGGATGGTCGGCTACGACGGCGAGAAGATGTCGAAGTCGCGCGGCAACCTCGTCTTCGTCTCCGCCCTGCGCAACAGCGACATCGACCCCATGGCCATCCGGCTCGCCCTGCTGCGCCACCACTTCCGGGCCGACTGGGAGTGGACCGACGCCGAGCTCTTCGACGCCGTCGACGAGCTCGGCCGCTGGCGGCGCGCCGTCGCGCTCGGCGCCGGCGCCCCGGCCGCGCCGGTGGTCACCGAGGTGCTCGCGGCGCTCGCCGACGACCTCGACGCGCCGCGCGCCGTCGCGGCCGTCACCGCGTGGGTCGACGCCACCCTCGGCACCGACGGCCTCGCCGACACCTCCGACCCCGACGCCGCGACCGCGGTGCTCGCGGTCGTCGACGCCGCTCTCGGCGTCCTGCTCTGAACGGCGCCCACGCGCGGCGGCTCGACCGCCTCGCCCACCGGTACGGCGCCTCGCTCGACGTCCACCGGGCGCGGGAGCGGGTCTCGGCCTACACCTACGGCAACATCCTGGTGCTCGGCGCGCTCGCCGTGACGAGCGCCGAGGACGTCGAGGACGGGCGCGCCGTGCTGGTGGTGCTCGGCACGACCGTGACCACCTTCCTGGCCCACGTGGTCGCGCACGCGGTCGGTGGCGCCATCGACGCCGACCCCGACCAGCCCCGCCCGCGGGCGCAGCGCCGCGCCGACCTGCGCGACGCCGTCCCGATCCTGTCCTCGGGGAGCCTGCCCACCCTGGTGCTGCTGCTGGCCTGGCTCCTCGCGCTCGACCCCGCCGTCGCCCTGCCGCTCGCCGGCGCCGCGGTGGTGGTGCGGCTCGCCGGGATGGGGGTGCTGGTCGCCCGGCTGGAGGGACGGGCGCCCTCGCCGCGGTCGTGGTGGGCGGGGGTGGTGCTGGCCGTGGCCAGCAGCGTCATCGTCGTCCTCAAGGTCGTCCTGACGCACTGACCCACGGCCCGGCCCTGGGCGATGATGGGCGGCATGACCGACGAACCCAACGCCGTCCGCCCCAAGCTCGTCGTGGGCCGTGCCGCCGACGCCCTCACCTGGTACGCCGACGTGCTGGGCGCCGAGGTGGGCCCGGTCTTCGGACACGACGGGACAGTCGTCTTCGCCACCCTCGACGTGCTCGGGACGCGGCTGACGCTCAAGGACGCCGACGGTGCGGACCCGGCGCCCACGCCCGGGCCGATCCTCGACGTCGTCCACGACGACCCCGATGCCCTGGCCCGGGCGACGCTCGACCGCGGGGCCACCGTGGTCCACCCGATGTCCGACCGGCCGTGGGGAGGCCGGTGGGGCCGGGTGCGCGACCCGTTCGGGGTGCAGTGGCTCCTCGCCACCCCGGACGACGCGACGCCGGAGGAGGTGCGGGCCGCGATGGGCGGCTGACGACGCCCGAGCCTCCGTGGGTCAGCCCCCGGCGACCGGCCCCTGACCGCTGCCGGGACCGCTGCCCGGACCGCTGCCGGGGCCGTCGTCGTCGCGCCGCTTGAGGTAGCGCTCGAACTCCCGCGCGATGGCCTCGCCCGAGGCCTCCGGGAGCTCGGCGGTGTCGCGCGACTCCTCCAGCGAGCGGACGTAGTCGGCGACGTCCTCGTCCTCCTCGGCCAGCTCGTCGACCCCGCGCTCCCACGCCCGGGCGTCCTCGGCCAGCTCGCCGAGCGGGATCGAGACCTCCAGCAGGTCCTCGAGCTGGCCGACCAGGGCCAGGGTGGCCTTGGGGCACGGGGGCTGCGCGACGTAGTGCGGCACGGCCGCCCAGTAGGACACCGCCGGGATGTCGAGGCGCGCGCAGGCGTCCTGGAAGACCCCGACGATGCCGGTCGGACCCTCGTACGTCGACGGCTCGAGCTTCAGCCGGTCGACGAGCTCGGGCTCGGTCGCGGTGCCGGAGACCGGGATCGGCCGGGTGTGCGGGGTGTCGGCGAGCAGTGCGCCGAAGGTGACGACGAGCTCGCCGCCGAGCTCGTCGCAGGCGGCGAGGATCTCGGCGCAGAACTGCCGCCACCGCATGTTGGGCTCGATGCCCCGCACCAGGATGACGTCGCGGTCGAGGTCGGGCGGGGAGGCCACCGCGATCCGCGTGGTGGGCCAGGTGATGCGCCGGTGGCCGTCGTCACCGGTCGAGACCAGCGGCCGGTTGACCTGGAAGTCGTAGAAGTCCTCCGGGTCCAGGGTCCCCACGACCCGGGCGCCCCAGACCTCGATGAGGTGGTCGACGACCGACGAGGCCGCGTCGGCGGCGTCGTTCCAACCCTCGAACGCCGCGATCACCAGCGGGTCCACCAGGTCGGGGGTCTCCTCCATCTCGATCATCCGGGAAGCCTATCCAGGGCCGGTGCGTTGTCCCGGTGGCGACCGCCCTCGCGATTACCGCAGCCCCCGTGGCGGGTGCCACGATCTGAGAACCCTGTCCGCGTGGTGGAAGGCCGTTCCTACGCTGGCAGACCGAGGAGGAGACCCGTGCCTGACCTGCGTCCCGACGCCACCGACGAGCTCACCGCGCTCCTGCGCGAGCGGATCGTCGTCCTCGACGGCGCCATGGGCACCGCCATCCAGCGCGACCGGCCCTCGGAGGAGGGCTACCGCGGCGAGCGGTTCGCCGACTGGCCGAGCGACCTCCAAGGCAACAACGACCTGCTCACGCTGACCCAGCCCGACATCATCGCGGGCATCCACCGCGAGTACCTCGAGGCCGGCGCCGACGTCATCGAGACCAACACGTTCAACGCCAACGCGATCTCGCTGGCCGACTACGGCATGCAGGACCTGGCCTACGAGCTCAACCACGAGGCCGCCCGGCTCGCCCGTCGGGTGGCCGACGAGGTCGCGGCCGAGACCGGTCGCCCGCGGTACGTCGGCGGCGCGCTCGGTCCCACCACCCGGACCGCGAGCATCAGCCCCGACGTCAACGACCCGGGCGCGCGCAACGTGACCTGGGACGACCTCGTGCCGGCGTACCTCGAGGCGGCCCGCGGGCTGGTCGACGGTGGTGCCGACCTCATCTTCATCGAGACGATCTTCGACACCCTCAACGCCAAGGCGGCGATCTTCGCCGTCGACACCCTCTTCGAGGAGCACGGCCGGCGGTGGCCGGTCATCATCTCCGGCACCATCACCGACGCCTCGGGCCGCACCCTCTCGGGCCAGGTCACCGAGGCCTTCTGGGACTCCGTGCGCCACGCCCGGCCGCTGGCCATCGGCCTCAACTGCGCGCTCGGGGCCAAGGAGATGCGGCCCTACATCGCCGAGATCAGCCGCATCGCCGACACGTTCGTGTCCTGCTACCCCAACGCCGGCCTGCCCAACGCCTTCGGTGAGTACGACGAGGAGCCCGACGAGACCGCCGCGATGGTGGCCGAGTTCGCCGAGGCGGGGTTCATCAACCTCGCGGGCGGCTGCTGCGGCACCACGCCCGACCACATCGCCTCGATCGCGGGTGCGGTGGCCGACAAGCCCCGCCGCGAGGTGCCGGCCGCCGACCCGGCCTTGCGCCTCTCGGGCCTCGAGCCGTTCACCATCGACGCCAACAGCCTGTTCGTCAACGTCGGCGAGCGCACCAACATCACCGGCTCGGCGAAGTTCCGCAAGCTGATCAAGGACGGCGACTACGACACCGCCCTGTCGGTGGCCGCCCAGCAGGTCGAGAACGGCGCGCAGGTCATCGACGTCAACATGGACGAGGGCATGATCGACGGCGTCGCGGCCATGGACCGCTTCACCAAGCTCATCGCCAGCGAGCCCGACATCAGCCGCGTCCCGGTGATGGTCGACTCCTCCAAGTGGGAGGTCATCGAGGCCGGCCTGAAGAACGTGCAGGGCAAGGCCATCGTCAACTCGATCTCCATGAAGGAGGGCGAGGAGCCGTTCCGCGAGCAGGCCCGCCTGGTCAAGAAGTACGGCGCCGCCGCGGTCGTCATGGCCTTCGACGAGGAGGGCCAGGCCGACAGCTACGAGCGCCGCATCGCCATCTGCGAGCGCGCCTACCGGATCCTGGTCGACGAGGTCGGCTTCCCGGCCGAGGACATCATCTTCGACCCCAACGTCTTCGCCGTGGCCACCGGCATCGAGGAGCACGCCAACTACGGCGTCGACTTCATCGAGGCGACGCGCTGGATCAAGCAGCACCTGCCGGGGGCCAAGGTCTCCGGCGGCATCTCCAACGTCTCCTTCTCCTTCCGCGGCAACAACCCGGTGCGCGAGGCGATCCACGCGGTCTTCCTCTTCCACGCCATCGAGGCCGGCCTCGACATGGGCATCGTCAACGCCGGCGCCCTGGTCGTCTACGACCAGGTCGAGCCCGAGCTGCGCGAGCGCATCGAGGACGTCATCCTCAACCGCCGCCCCGACGCCGCCGAGCGGCTGCTGGAGATCGCGGAGGCACACAACAAGGTGGGCGAGGAGGCCGAGGCCACCGCCGAGGAGTGGCGCAGCCTGCCCGTGGGCGAGCGCATCACCCACGCGCTGGTGAAGGGTCTCGACGCCCACGTCGAGGCCGACACCGAGGAGCTCCGCCAGGAGATCGCCGACCGCGGCGGCCGGCCCATCGAGGTCATCGAGGGCCCGCTGATGAGCGGCATGGACGTCGTCGGCGACCTGTTCGGCGCCGGCAAGATGTTCCTCCCGCAGGTGGTGAAGTCGGCGCGCGTGATGAAGAAGGCGGTCGCCTACCTCATCCCGTACATCGAGCAGGAGAAGCTCGACAACCCCGCCCTGGCCACGGCGAAGGAGACCAACGGCACGATCGTCATGGCCACGGTCAAGGGCGACGTGCACGACATCGGCAAGAACATCGTCGGCGTCGTGCTGCAGTGCAACAACTTCGAGGTCATCGACCTCGGCGTCATGGTGCCGGCGCAGAAGATCCTCGACACCGCCGCCGAGGTCGACGCCGACGTCATCGGCCTGTCCGGGCTCATCACGCCCTCGCTGGACGAGATGGTCAACCTGGCCTCCGAGATGCAGCGCCAAGGCCTCGAGATCCCGCTGCTCATCGGCGGTGCCACCACCTCGCGCGCCCACACCGCCGTCAAGGTCGACCCCCGGTACGACGGCCCCGTGGTCTGGGTCAAGGACGCCTCCCGCTCGGTGCCCACCGTCGCCGCGCTGCTGCACGAGACCCGCCGCGAGACGCTGCTGGCCGACGTCCGCACCGACTACGACGCCCTGCGCGCCCGCCACGCCGGCAAGGGCGACCGCAAGCTGGTGACGTTCGAGAAGGCCAAGGCCGACGCCACGCCGATCGACTGGACCGGCTACGTCCCGCCGGTGCCGCAGCAGCCGGGCGTGCACCAGCTGGAGGACTACGACCTCGCCGAGCTGCGCGACTACATCGACTGGCAGCCCTTCTTCAACGCCTGGGAGATGAAGGGCAAGTTCCCCGACATCCTCAACAGCCCCACCCACGGCGACGCCGCCCGCAAGCTGTACGACGACGCCCAGGAGATGCTCGACCAGGTCATCGCCGAGAAGTGGCTGACCGCCAAGGGCGTCTACGGCTTCCTGCCCGCCGAGGGCAAGGGTGACGACACCCTCGTCTTCACCGACGAGAGCCGCACCGAGGTCCGCGCGACCCTGCACCACCTGCGCCAGCAGGGCGACCACCGCCAGGGCGTGGCCCACAAGTCCCTGGCTGACTTCGTCGCCCCGCGCGAGAGCGGCCTGGCCGACCACGTCGGTGGCTTCGCCGTCACCGCCGGCATCGGCCTGCCCGAGCGGGTGCAGGCGTTCAAGGACGCCCACGACGACTACAACGCGATCCTGCTCGAGTCGCTCGCCGACCGGCTTGCCGAGGCCTTCGCCGAGCGGCTGCACCAGCGGGTGCGCACGGAGTTCTGGGGCCACGTGCCCGACGAGCACCTGTCCAGTGCCGACCTGATCGCCGAGAAGTACGACGGCATCCGGCCCGCCCCGGGCTACCCCGCCTGCCCCGACCACACCGAGAAGCTCACCTTGTGGGAGCTCCTGGACGTCGAGGCCGCCACCGGCATCACGCTGACCGAGTCGATGGCCATGTGGCCCGGCGCCTCGGTCTCGGGCTGGTACTTCAGCCACCCGCAGTCGCAGTACTTCGTCGTCGGCCGCCTCGGTCGCGACCAGGTCGCCGACTACGCCGAGCGCAAGGGCTGGACGGTCGCCGAGGCCGAGAGGTGGCTCTCGCCCAACCTCGGCTACGAGCCGGAGGACTGAGCGTGGCGGACCCCGTCGACCACACGGTGGTCGAGGCGGGCGGCCACGTCCGTCCCGGTGCCACGCGCCCGGCCGAGCACACGGTGGTCGAGGAGGGCGGCCACGCCCGTCTCGAGACCACGCGCCCGGCCGCGGTCCTGTGGGACATGGACGGCACCCTCGTCGACACCGAGCCCTACTGGATCGAGACCGAGTACGCCCTGGCCGAGCGGTACGGCGGCCACTGGGACGACGAGCTCGCCCTGCAGCTCGTCGGCAACGACCTGCTCGAGTCGGGCGCCTTCATCCGCGACCACATGCCGCTGCCGCTGGAGCCGATCGAGATCGTCGAGCTGCTCCTCGACGGCGTCGTGGAGAAGGTCCAGCGGTCGGTGCCGTGGCGCCCCGGTGCCCGAGAGCTGCTCGCTGCGCTGCGGGCCGAGGGCGTGCCCTGCGCGCTCGTGACGATGTCGTGGGAACGCTTCGTCGCCCCGATCCTCGAGGTGCTCCCCCCGGGCTCCTTCCAGGTCGTCGTCACCGGTGACCAGGTCAGCCGCGGCAAGCCCGACCCGGAGCCCTACCTCGCCGCCGCCCGCCAGCTCGGTGTCGACCCGGCCGAGTGCCTGGCGATCGAGGACAGCGGCACGGGCAGCCGCTCCGCCGAGGCCGCCGGGTGCACGGTGCTCGTCGTGCCCCACCACGTCCCGGTGGAGCCGGGGGAGCGGCGGGTCTTCGCCGAGACCCTGGTCGACGTCGCCCCGGCCGACCTGGCGTCGTACCTGCTGCCGGCCTGAGGCCCGCCCGTCCGGAGGATCTGCGGGCGCAGCTCGCGACGGTCGCCGGATCGACGGCGGTTCGTTACCGAAGCGAGACACGTTGCGGCCCGGTGGCCGTAGCCCCCTCGCGCCGCCCGACAGTAGGGTGCCCGGGACTCAGCCGGGCCCGGGCCCGGCACCCCCGAGGCAAGAAGGTGAAAAGTGCGTCTGAACCATCGACCGCTGCGTAGCGGGTTGGCCCTGGTCGCGGCCGCCACCCTGGTCCTGGCCGGCTGCGCGAGCAGCGACCGCGACGGTGAGGGCGGCTCCGGCGGGGGCAGCGAGGGCGGCGGCGCCACGGGCGGCGACTTCGTGTTCGCCGGCTCGGCCGAGCCGGTCACCTTCGACCCGTTCTTCGCCTCCGACGGCGAGAGCTTCCGCGTGGCCCGCCAGATCTTCGAGGGCCTCGTGGGCACCGAGCCCGGCACCGCCGACCCGGCGCCGCTGCTGGCCGAGGAGTACGACGTCTCCGACGACGGCCTCACCTACACCTTCACCCTGCGCGACGGCGTGACGTTCCAGGACGGCACCGACTTCGACGCCGAGGCCGTCTGCTTCAACTTCGACCGCTGGTACAACATGCCGGCCTCGGCCCAGAGCCCCGACCTCACCTACTACTACGGCGCCCTGTTCCGTGGCTTCGCCACCGGCGAGACCTCGGGCGACGCGATCTACGAGTCCTGCGAGGCCGGCGACGGCGTCGCCACCGTCAACCTGAAGTCCCCGTTCGCGGGCTTCCTGTCCGCGCTGTCCCTGCCGGCCTTCTCCATGCAGAGCCCCACGGCCCTGCAGAAGGACCAGGACGACGCCGCGGAGAACCCGCGCCAGACGACGTACTCCGCGGGTGCGCCGGTCGGCACCGGGCCCTTCACCTTCGAGTCGTTCACCCCCGGTGAGAACGTCACGCTGGTCCGCAACGACGACTACTGGGGCGACGTCGCCAAGGTCGACCGCGCGATCGTCGTGGCCATCGACGACCCGACCGCCCGCGCCGACGCGCTGCGCGCCGGTGACATCGACGGCTACGACCTGGTCGGCCCGGCCGACCTGACCGCGCTCGAGGGCGAGGGCTTCACCATCGAGAACCGGCCGGCGTTCAACGTCCTCTACCTCGGCTTCAACCAGAAGCAGAAGCCGCTCGACGACATCCGGGTCCGCCAGGCGATCGCCCACGCGATCAACCTCGACGAGGTCGTCAGCACCTCGCTGCCCGAGGGCACCGTCAAGGCCACCCAGTTCATCCCCGACGTGGTGGCGGGCTACAACCCCGACGTCACCACCTACGAGTACGACCCCGAGCGGGCCCGCCAGCTCCTCGACGAGGCCGGCGCGACCGGCGCGACGATCGAGTTCAACTACCCGACCGGCGTCTCGCGGCCCTACATGCCGGACCCGGAGGCCACCTTCAACATCCTCAGCACCCAGCTGCAGGCCGTCGGCCTGGAGATCAAGCCGACCGCCGACCAGTGGGACCCGGACTACCTCGAGAAGATCCAGGGCACGTCCGACCACGGCATCCACCTGCTCGGCTGGACCGGGGACTACAACGACACCGACAACTTCGTCGGCGTCTTCTTCGGCACCGAGCAGCCCGAGTGGGGCTTCGACAACCCCGAGCTGTTCGGCAAGCTGCGCGAGGCGCGCCAGATCCCGACCGTCGAGGAGCAGACGCCCCTGTACGAGGAGATCAACGAGGACGTCATGGAGTTCCTGCCCGGCGTCCCGCTCGCCCACCCGGTCCCCTCGCTGGCCTTCGCGCCCGGCGTCGAGGGCTACACCGCAAGCCCCGTGCAGGACGAGGTCTGGAACGCGGTGACGGTCGAGCAGTGACCCACCCCGGTCAACGACCGGCCCGGTCGGCGCGGGGCGGAGCGGCGTGATCCGCTTCGTCCTGCGCCGACTGGCGCTGATGGTCCCCGTCCTGCTCGGGCTGTCGATCCTGCTGTTCATCTGGGTGCGCAGCCTGCCCGGTGAGGGTCCGGCCCGGTCCCTGCTCGGCACCCGGGCGACGCCCGAGCGCATCGAGGCGATCAACGAGCAGTACGGCTTCAACGACCCGCTCCTCGAGCAGTACCTGCGCTACGTCGGGTCGCTGCTGCGCGGCGACTTCCTGAGCTCGATCCGCGACGGCAAGCCGGTGCTCGACACCTTCTTCGACAAGCTCCCGGTCACCGTCGAGCTGTCGTTGGCGGCGCTGCTGTTCGCGATCGTCGTCGGCATCCCGCTCGGCTACGTGGCCGCGCGCTACCAGGGGCGTGCCCCCGACACCGCCGTGGTGTCCGGCTCCCTGCTCGGCGTGGCGACCCCGGTGTTCTTCCTGGCCCTGCTGCTCAAGCTGGTGTTCGCCAACTGGCTGGGGTGGCTGCCCGCGACGTTCCGGCAGACGCCCGGCATCGACGCCACCCAGGTCACCGGGTTCGCGGTCCTCGACGGCCTGCTCACCCGCGAGTACGACGCCGCGTGGGACGCCGTGCTGCACCTCCTGCTGCCCGCGATCGCGCTCGGCACGATCCCGCTGGCCATCATCGTGCGCATCACGCGCGCCTCGGTGGCCGAGGTGCTGCAGGAGGACTACGTCCGCACCGCCGAGAGCAAGGGCCTGCGCCGCCGCACCGTCGCCCGGCGCCACGTGCTCCGCAACGCGATGCTCCCGGTCTCCACGACCATCGGGCTCCAGGTCGGACTGCTGTTCTCCGGCGCGGTGCTGACCGAGACCGTCTTCAGCTTCCAGGGCATCGGGTCCTACCTGTTCCAGGCCATCAGCCAGCGCGACTACCCGGTGCTGCAGGGCTACATCATCTTCATCGCGATCATGTACTCCCTCATCAACCTCGTCGTCGACCTCCTGTACGGCGTCATCGACCCGAGAGTGCGGGTGAGCACATGAGCATCCCGATGACCCCGGCCGGCCCGTCCGCCGGTGACGACGCGCTCGACCTCGTCGCGACGCCGGCCGACGAGCGCGGCACCAGCCTGTGGCGCGGGGCGTTCCGACGCCTGCGGCGCAACCCCTCGGCGATCATCGGCGCCGCGATCATGCTGGTCTTCGTGCTGGTGGCGATCTTCGCGCCGCTGCTGACCAGCTTCCGGCCCGGCACGGGCGAGTTCTTCGGGCAGGTCACGCCGTCCTCGGTGCCCGGCCCCAGCCAGGAGCACTGGCTGGGCCTCGACACCGGCGGGTCGGACATGTGGACCCAGCTCCTGTACGGCGCCCGGCAGTCGTTGGTCTACGGCGTCGCCTCCACGCTGGTCGGCCTCACCGCGGGCGCTGCGCTCGGGGTGCTCGCCGGGGGCTTCGGCGCCGTCGGCGGCCGCGTCGGCGGGTGGGTCGACACCGCGGTCATGCGGGTCGTCGACATCCTGCTCTCGATCCCGAGCCTGCTGCTCGCCGTCAGCATCGCGGCGATCATCACCCAGGACTCCCTGGCCATCATCATCGCGATCGGGGCCGCCCAGGTGCCGATCTTCGCCCGGCTCCTGCGCAGCTCGATGCTCGCGCAGGGCAAGAGCGACTACGTGCTGGCCGCCGGCGCGCTCGGCTTCCGCAAGCGCCGCATCGTCATGAGCCACATCCTGCCCAACGCCATCGGCCCGACGATCGTCCAGGCCACGCTCAACCTGGCCACCGCCACTCTCGAGGTGGCGGCGCTGTCCTACCTCGGGCTCGGTCCCGACGACCCGCGGGTCGCCGAGTGGGGCCGGATGCTCGTCAACGCCCAGTCCCGCTTCGACGCCGACCCGCGGCTGGCCATCCTGCCCGGCATCTGCATCGTCGTGACCGCCCTCGGCTTCACGCTCTTCGGCGAGGCCCTGCGCGAGTCCCTCGACCCCCGGTCGCGGAGGTGACCAGCCCGTGAGCCCCCCGAGCCACCAGCACGGCGCCGACGTCCTCACCGACGGCCGCGCCGACCGAACCCCCGTCCAGGGCGACCAGCCCCTCCTCTCGGTGCAGGACCTCAGCGTCGAGTTCGGCCTGCGCGGGCAGAAGCGGGTCCGCGCCGTCGACTCGGTCTCCTTCGACATCCGGCCCGGCGAGCACGTCGGTCTGGTGGGGGAGTCCGGCAGCGGCAAGTCGGTCACCTCGCTCGCGATCATGGGCCTGCTGCCGCGGCGTGGCGCGCACGTCTCGGGCCGGATCACGTACGAGGGCCGCGACCTGCTCACGGCGTCGCGCGCGGAGATGTCGCAGCTGCGCGGCAATGACATCGCGATGGTCTTCCAGGACCCGATGACCTCCCTCAACCCCGTGGTCCCCATCGGGACCCAGCTGGCCGAGGTCGTCACCCGGCACCGGCGGCTGAGCAAGTCCGAGGCGCGGGACCGCGCGGGCGACCTCCTGGCCCGGGTCGGCATCCCCGACCCGCGACGCCGGCTCAAGGAGTACCCCCACCAGCTCTCCGGCGGCATGCGCCAGCGGGTCCTCATCGCCATCGCGCTCGCCTGCGAGCCGCGGCTGCTCATCGCCGACGAGCCGACCACGGCCCTCGACGTGACCATCCAGGCCCAGGTGCTCGAGGTGCTCAAGGAGCTCGTCGCGGAGACCGAGGCCGCCCTGCTGATGATCACCCACGACCTCGGCGTCGTGGCCGGCCTGTGCGACCGGGTCAACGTCATGTACTCCGGGCGCATCGTGGAGTCGACGACCCGCTCGGTGCTGTTCGGGGAGCCCCGGCACCCCTACACCGGTGGGCTGCTGCGCAGCATCCCGCGCCTCGACGCCCCGCGCGGCGAGCCGCTCGTGGCGATCCCCGGCTCGCCCACCAACACCCTGCCCTGGACCCAGGGGTGCGCGTTCGCGCCGCGCTGCGCCCACGTCCAGGACGACTGCCGCACCGACCCGCCGGCCCTGCTCGAGCACGGCCCGCGGATGCTGCGCTGCCACCACCCGCTCGACGGGAGCGACGGACCCACGCCCGGGGGCGGCTCGGCCGGCGCGCGGCCCACTGCGGCGGGGGTGGCCGACGAGTCGGCGTACCGGCGGCCGACGGAGGAGGACGCATGAGCACCGGTTCCACGAGGTCCACCGAGGCCACCGACGACGTCGGGGACACCCAGCCGCTGCTGCGGGTGGAGGGGCTCAAGGTCCACTACCCGATCCGCAGCGGCCTGCTGCTCGGCCGCCAGGTCGGCGCCGTCAAGGCCGTCGACGGCGTCGACCTCGAGATCCCCGCGGGCCGCACGCTCGGCCTGGTCGGGGAGTCGGGCTGCGGCAAGTCCACCCTGGGCAAGGCCATCCTGCGGCTCACGCCCGTCACCGAGGGCCGCGTCGAGTACGACGGCACCGACGTGGCCGCCCTCGGCGGCGAGGCGCTGCGCCGGATGCGCCGCCACATGCAGATGGTCTTCCAGGACCCGATGGCCTCGCTCAACCCGCGCCAGAGCGTGGAGACGATCCTCACCGAGCCGTTGCGGGCCCACGGCATCTCCTACGACAAGCAGCGCCGCGTGCGCGAGCTGCTCGACCTCGTCGGGCTGCCCGGGTCGGCGGCGGCGAAGTACCCGCACGAGTTCTCGGGCGGGCAGCGCCAGCGCATCGGCATCGCCCGGGCCGTGGCGCTCGAGCCGCGGTTCGTCATCGCCGACGAGCCGGTCTCGGCGCTCGACGTGTCCATCCAGGCCCAGGTGCTCAACCTGCTCGAGGAGCTCCAGGAGCGGCTCGGGCTGACCTACCTCGTCATCGCCCACGACCTCGCGGTCGTGCGCCACGTCTCCGACGAGGTCGCGGTGATGTACCTCGGCGGCGTGGTCGAGCAGGCCTCCTCCGACGACCTGTACGCCGCGCCGCGGCACCCCTACACCCAGGCGCTGATGTCGGCGGTCCCGGTGCCCGACCCCGAGGTCGAGGCCAAGCGGCAGCGGATCGTGCTGGCCGGCGACCTGCCCTCGCCCGCCGACCCGCCGACGGGCTGCCGGTTCCACACCCGCTGCCCGTTCCGCCAGGAGACGCGGTGCGACGACGAGCGTCCCGCCCTGCGGCTGGTCGCACCCGGGCACCGGGTCGCCTGCCACTTCGCCGAGGAGATCGCCGCGGGCACGGTGCGGCCCCACGAGGTCACCGACCAGGACGTCGCGGACGCCCAGCGCTGACGCCCGGCCGGGGTGCCGTCGGCTCAGGCGTCGCGGGGCCCGGGGAGGGGCGGCGGCGTGCCGCCCCAGGCCGGGCACAGCGACCGGTGCGGGCACCAGGAGCACCGGCTGGAGCGGCGCGGGCGGTAGTCGCCGGTCTGCTCGGCGTACCGGATGGCCCGCCAGATGGCCTCGACCTTGCGCTCGGTGGCCCGCAGGTCGTCCTCGTCGGGCTCGTGGGTGACGGCCTCGCCGTCGCCGCCGAGGTAGAGCAGCCGCAGGCTGCGCGGCACCGTGCCGCGGGTGCGCCACAGCACCAGGGCGTAGAACCGCAGCTGGAACAGCGCCGCGGCCTCGAACCCCTCCCGGGGCGCCTTGCCGGTCTTGTAGTCCGAGAGCCGCAGCGCGCCGTCGGGTGCGGCGTCGACCCGGTCGATGACGCCGCGCAGCAGCAGGCCGGAGTCGAGGACGGCCTCGACGAACAGCTCGCGCTCGGCCGGCTCGACGCGACGCGGGTCCTCGAGGCGGAAGTAGCGTGCGAGGACCTCGTGGCAGGACGTGAGCCACTCCTGCTCGTCGAGCGCCTCGTCGTCGAGCACGGCCGCGGCCTCGGGCTCGTCGGCCTGCAGTGCGGCCCACGTCGGCTCGAGCATGGCGGCGGCCCGCTCGGGCGTGCGCTCGCCGGCCTCCAGCTCGAAGAGGTCCTCGAGCACCTTGTGGACCAGCGTGCCCCGCACGGCCTGCGGCGACGGGGGCTCGGGGAGCCGGTCCACCGACCGGAACCGGAAGAGCAGCGGGCACGAGGTGAACTCCGAGGCCCGGCTGGGGGAGAGCGCGTAGAGCACGTCGACCCCGTCGACCGGGGTGCGCTCGCCCCCTCCCGCGCTGCTCATGGCGCCAGGGTAGGTGCGGCCACCGACATAGGCTGCGCGCATGGCCCGTGACGCCGTCCCGCCCGGGACCCTGGTCCTCGGCCGCGGGGCGGCCACCCGGGTCGAGGTCTCGGCGTCGTGCCTGCTCGTCGTGGCCCTCCTCGCGGTGCTCTTCGCGCCGCGTGCCGTCGACCTGGTGCCCGGGCTGGAGGCGGCCGCGCTGCTGGTCGGCGCCGCCGTCGGCGTCCTGGTGTACGCCGCCGCGCTGCTGCACGAGTCGGCCCACGCCCTCGTGGCGCGGCGCCACGGGCACGCGGTCCCGGCCATCCGGTTGACCGCGGCCGGCGGGCGCACCGCCGTCGACGGCACCTCGGCGACCCCGGCGGAGGAGGCGGTGACCGCGGCCGCGGGGCCGGCCGTCTCGCTCGCGCTCGGCCTGCTCGCCCTGGCCGGACGGCTGGCCGTCGACGGCGGGGTGGCCGCGCTCGTGCTCGAGGCCCTGGTGGTCGCCAACCTCGTCATCGGGCTGCTCGACCTGCTCCCCGCCGCCCCGCTCGACGGCGGCCGGCTCGTGCGGGCGGCCGCGTGGGCGGTGACGGGCTCGGTGCCGCGGTCCTACCTCGCGGCCGGGTGGGTGGGTCGCGGCGTGGCCGGCGTGCTCGTCCTGGTGCCGTTCGCCGTGGCCGCGACCACGGGCCGCACACCCACCCTCACGCTGTGGGCGGCCTGCCTGCTGCTGGCGCTCCTGGCCTGGGCCGGCTCGTCCGCCCAGCTCGCGGCGGCCGCGGCCCGCGCTCCCGAGGAGCACTGAGGACCCGGAGGCCGTGACGACGCGTCCGTCGAGGCGGCTCGCGGGGGTGCCGGGCGGTAGGTTGCCGCGCGTGCCAGAGACCCACGACGACGTCCCCGCCGAGGCCTGGTCGGGCGTCCACCGCGGCCCGCTGCGCGCCGGCGAGTGGGTGCGCCTGCTCGACGCCAAGGGCCGCCGACACAACATCCAGCTCGAGGCCGGCAAGCGGTTCTTCTCCAACCGCGGCCACGTCGAGCACGACGAGATGATCGGCCGCGAGGAGGGGTTCTCGGTCACCGCCTCCACCGGCGGGGAGTACCTCGTCTTCCGCCCGCTGCTCTCGGAGTTCGTCGTCTCCATGCCCCGGGGCGCGGCCGTGGTCTACCCCAAGGACGCCGCGCAGATCGTCGCGATGTGCGACATCTTCCCCGGCGCCGAGGTCGTCGAGGCCGGCGTCGGGTCCGGGGCCCTGACCTGCTCCCTGCTGCGGGCGGTCGGTCCGCACGGCCGCGTGTCGTCGTACGAGCGGCGGGAGGAGTTCGCCGACGTCGCCCGGCGCAACGTCACGCAGTTCTTCGGCGGCGACCACCCGTCGTGGGAGCTCACCCTCGGCGACCTCGCCGAGGCCCTGCCCGCCTCGGGCCGGCGCGCCGACCGGGTCATCCTCGACATGCTCGCGCCCTGGGAGTGCCTCGAGGCCGCGGCCGACGCCCTGCGCCCCGGCGGCATCGTGTGCGCCTACGTCGCCACCACCACCCAGCTGTCCCGCTTCACCGAGACCGTGCGCGCCCACGGCGGCTTCACCGAGCCCCACGCGTGGGAGTCGCTCGTGCGCGACTGGCACGTCGAGGGGCTGGCGGTGCGGCCCGACCACAAGATGATCGGTCACACCGCGTTCCTGGTCACGGCCCGCCGGATGGCCCCCGGCCAGAAGGCGCCGATGAAGAAGCGCCGCCCCGCGCCCGGTGCCTACGGGCCCGACTACACCGGGCCTCGACCCCCCGGCGTCCCGGTCGAGGCCCCCGCCGACGCCGCGCCCGACCCGGACGAGGGAGCCGGCGGGGCGTGAGGCCGTTCCTGCTGCTCTCGATCCGGGCCG
The DNA here is from genome assembly GCF_006346315.1 of Nocardioides litoris. GTDB lineage: Bacteria > Actinomycetota > Actinomycetes > Propionibacteriales > Nocardioidaceae > Nocardioides > Nocardioides litoris. Next base: position 232,953 of record NZ_VDMR01000008.1, read on the forward strand.
AGCAGGTCGCGGCCGAGGAGGAGCACGCGGCGTTCGCGCGGTTCCTCGGCGGCGACCCCGAGGCCGTCGTACGACGCCACCTCGGCGTCGACGACGTCTCCGACGTGCCGACCGGGCTCGACCGGTGGTCGGGCGTCCTGCTCGGGGGCGGGTCGTTCACCTGGTCCGACGACCCGGTCGGCAAGTCCGAGGTCCAGCGCCGGGCCGAGGCCGACCTGTGGCCCGTGCTCGACGCCGTCGTCGCGCGCGACTTCCCGTTCCTCGGCGCCTGCTACGGCATCGGCACCCTCGGCTCCCACCAGGGCGGCACCGTCGACCGCTCCCACCCCGAGCCGGTCGGCCCGCTCTCGGTGACCCTCACCGACGCGGGCGCCGCCGACCCGCTGCTGGCCGGCGTCCCCCGGGACTTCGCGGCGTACGGCGGGCACAAGGAGGCCCTCACCGTGCCGCCTCCCCACGCCGTGGTGCTCGCCACGTCAGCCGCCTGCCCGGTGCAGGCCTTCCGGGTCGGTGAGCACGTGTACGCCACGCAGTTCCACCCCGAGCTCGACCTCGCCGGGCTGCACACCCGCATCGACACCTACGCCACGTTCGGCTACTTCGACCCGACCGAGGCCCAGGAGCTGCACGACGCGGCCGACGCCGTCGAGGTGACCCACCCCATGACCCTGCTGCACAACTTCGCCGCGCGCTACCGGTCCTGACGTCCCGGCCCACCCACCGGCGGGCGGCCCGGCGGCAGCCGGGCTGCGACCGGGCAGTGACCGAAATGTGATCGACACCTGGGTGCGAGCCCTTCCCCACCCCGACGGTGTGGGTAGGGTCGACAAGACAGGAGGTGGGCCGAATGTCGATGACCGGTGACGGATCCAGCAGAGGGCGCAGCGCGGAGGAGCTCCACGCGCAGGTGCGGTTCCTCGAGGCCGAGGTGGGCGAGCTGCGCCGCCGACTGTCGGAGGGCCCGGTGTCCTCGCGCGGGCTCGAGCTGCGCCTGGCCGACACGCAGCGCTCGCTGGCCGCGGTGACCTCGCAGAACGAGCGCCTCGCGCAGACGTTGCGCGAGGCCCGCGACCAGATCACCAAGCTCAAGGAGGAGGTCGACCGGCTGGCGCAGCCGCCGGCAGGGTTCGGCACCTTCCTCGCCCGCAACGACGACGACTCCGTCGACGTGTTCACCGGCGGCCGCAAGCTGCGGGTCAACGTCAGCCCCGGGGTCGACCTCGACGTGCTGCGCCGCGGCCAGGAGGTCATGCTCAACGAGGCCCTCAACGTCGTCGCCGCGATGGACTACGAGCAGGTCGGCGAGGTCGTGATGTTCAAGGAGCTGCTCGCCGACGGCGAGCGGGTCCTGGTCATCGCCAACGCCGACGAGGAGCGGGTCGTGCGGCTCGCCGAGCCGCTGCGCGAGACCACGCTCCGCGCCGGCGACTCGCTGCTGCTCGACTCGCGTGCCGGCTACGTCTACGAGCGGGTGCCGAAGTCCGAGGTCGAGGAGCTCGTGCTCGAGGAGGTGCCCGACATCGCCTACGAGTCGATCGGTGGCCTCGGCGGGCAGATCGAGCAGATCCAGGACGCCGTCGAGCTGCCCTACCTGCACCCCGAGCTCTTCAAGGAGCACCAGCTCAAGCCGCCCAAGGGCGTGCTGCTCTACGGCCCCCCGGGCTGCGGCAAGACCCTCATCGCCAAGGCGGTCGCCAACAGCCTGGCCAAGAAGGTCGCGGCCAAGACCGGCGCCGAGAGCGGCCAGGAGGGTCGGGCCTACTTCCTCAACATCAAGGGCCCCGAGCTGCTCAACAAGTACGTCGGCGAGACCGAGCGGCACATCCGGCTCGTCTTCCAGCGCGCTCGTGAGAAGGCCTCGCAGGGCACCCCGGTCATCGTGTTCTTCGACGAGATGGACTCGTTGTTCCGCACCCGCGGCTCCGGCGTCTCCTCCGACGTCGAGAACACCATCGTCCCCCAGCTGCTGAGCGAGATCGACGGTGTCGAGACCCTCGAGAACGTGCTGGTCATCGGCGCCTCCAACCGCGAGGACATGATCGACCCCGCGATCCTGCGACCCGGCCGGCTCGACGTGAAGATCAAGATCGAGCGCCCCGACGCCGAGTCGGCGCGCGACATCTTCAGCAAGTACCTCGTGCCGTCCCTGCCCCTGCACGCCGACGACCTCGCCGAGTTCGGCGGCTCGCCGGAGGCGACGGTGGCCGGGATGATCCAGGCGACCGTCGAGCGGATGTACACCGAGACCGAGGAGAACCGCTTCCTCGAGGTGACCTACGCCAACGGCGACAAGGAGGTCCTGTACTTCAAGGACTTCAACTCCGGCGCGATGATCCAGAACATCGTCGACCGCGCCAAGAAGATGGCGATCAAGGACCTGCTCGACCACGACCAGCGCGGCCTGCGGGTCTCGCACATGCTCCAGGCGTGCGTCGACGAGTTCAAGGAGAACGAGGACCTCCCCAACACCACCAACCCCGACGACTGGGCCCGCATCTCCGGCAAGAAGGGCGAGCGGATCGTGTTCATCCGCACGCTCATCACCGGCAAGCAGGGCACGGAGCCGGGTCGGTCCATCGACACCGTCGCCAACACCGGCCAGTACCTGTAGGACTGGTCGACTCCGGTCGGTCCGGGTCCGCTGGCCGCCTCCGCCTGGCTCTGGCTGCCGCCGGACCCTCGTCTCCCTCCGTCTCCGTGCGCCCCGTGGCTGGCCCGGGCAGGGGTGGGGGCGCTTGTGCCCCGCCCGGCGGCGGCCGAGGGAGGCGGCCTGCCCGCACCCCACGGTCGTCGTGGGAGGCGGCCCGACCGCACCCCACGGTCGTCGCGGGAGGCGACCTGGCGGCACCCCACGGTGGTCGAGGAAGCCGCCCTGGCTGCACCCACGGTGGACGAGGAAGGCGCCCTGGCTGCACCCACGGTGGTCGAGGAAGGCGCCCTGGCGCCTGTCTCGAGACCACACGACCGCACCGCACCGACCCACGGACACCGCGACGGGTCTTGAGCAAGACCTGAGCATTCCCTGCGGTGGAGCCGAGGTGGGTCCGGTTGTCTAGGCACATCGCAGGACGCACGAGCCGCCGATCCGGGGGGATGAGGCCGGCCGGTCCTGCTGGACGCCGAGCGGCTCTGGGTTCCGGGGGGAGACCAGGGCCGCTCGCGTCGTCTCCGGGCCGGTAGGTTCACCGCATGCGCCGCGCCGTCCTCCGTGTCCTGGCGCGTGCCGCGCTCCGTCTCGTCCGCTGGCGCACCGCGGGGGAGGTCCCGATCCGCGGCGTCCTGGTCGGAGCCCCGCACACGTCCAACTGGGACTGGGTCCTGACCCAGCTCCTGGCGTGGGACAGCGGGGTCCGGATCCGGCTCCTCGTCAAGGAGTCCTTCTTCAGGGGGCCGATGGGGCCGTTCATGCGGGCCACGGGTGCGGTCTCGCTCGACCGCGACGACCCCAAGGCGACCATCGACGCCCTCCTGGCCGACGCCGCCACCGACGAGGCGTTCCTGCTGGGGCTGGCCGCCGAGGGCACGCGCAGCCGGGCGGAGTACTGGAAGTCCGGCTTCTACCGGATCTCCCAGCAGACCGGCCTGCCCGTGACCCTGGCCTACCTCGACCGACCCTCGCGCACCGTGGGCTGGGGCCCGACCATCACCCTCACCGGCGACGTCGCCGCCGACATGGACCGCATCCGCGCCTTCTACGCCGACAAGCACGGCATCCGACCCGAGCTCGCCACGGTGCCGCGGCTGCGCGAGGAGGACCGGCGGTCCTGGTAGCCCGAGGGGCCCGGCGCCCCCGTACGCTCGGAGCATGAGCGTGCGACGGGTGATGGGCACCGAGGTCGAGTACGGCATCTCCGTCGTCGGCCAGCCGACGGCCAACCCGATGGTCGCCTCGTCGCAGGTCGTCAACGCCTACGCCTCGGCCACCGCACAGGCTCGTCGCGCCCGGTGGGACTTCGAGGAGGAGTCGCCGCTGCGCGACGCCCGCGGGTTCGACATGTCCCGGGCCGTCGCCGACCCGAGCCAGCTGACCGACGAGGACCTCGGCCTGGCCAACATCATCCTCACCAACGGCGCCCGGCTCTACGTCGACCACGCCCACCCGGAGTACTCCACGCCCGAGGTCACCACCCCGCTCGACATCGTGCGGTGGGACAAGGCGGGGGAGCAGGTCATGCTCGACGCCGCCAAGCGCGCCGCCCAGGTGCCGGGCGGTCCGCAGATCCTGCTCTACAAGAACAACACCGACAACAAGGGCGCCTCCTACGGCGCCCACGAGAACTACCTGATGCGCCGCTCGACCTCGTTCGGCGACATCGTGCGGCACCTGACCCCGTTCCTGGTCAGCCGGCAGGTCGTGGCCGGCGCCGGCCGCGTCGGCATCGGCCAGGACGGCCGCGAGCACGGCTTCCAGGTCAGCCAGCGCTCGGACTTCTTCGAGGTCGAGGTCGGTCTGGAGACCACGCTCAAGCGCCCCATCATCAACACCCGCGACGAGCCGCACGCCGACCCGGAGAAGTACCGCCGCCTGCACGTCATCATCGGCGACGCCAACCTGGCCGAGGTCTCGACGTACCTCAAGATCGGCACCACCGCCCTGGTGCTGGCGATGATCGAGGAGAAGTTCATCTCCGTCGACCTCGGCGTCGAGGGCCCGGTCGCCGCCCTGCGCGGGGTGTCCCACGACCCCACGCTCAAGCGCCTGGTCACCTTGCACGACGGTCGCCAGCTCACCGCCGTGCAGCTGCAGATGGAGTACCTCGACCTGGCCCGCAAGTACGTCGAGGACCGGTACGGCGCCGACGCCGACCCCCAGACGGTCGACGTGCTGGCCCGCTGGGAGTCGGTGCTCACCCGCCTCGAGCGCGACCCGATGCTGTGCGCCCGCGAGCTCGACTGGGTGGCCAAGCTCCAGCTGCTCGAGCAGTACCGCTCGCGCGACGGCCTCGACTGGGACGACGCCAAGCTGCACCTCATCGACCTGCAGTACTCCGACATCCGGCCCGAGAAGGGCCTCTACCAGCGCCTCGTCGCCGGTGGACGCATCGAGCGGCTGCTCGAGCAGTCCTCCGTCGACGACGCCATGCACGACCCGCCCACCGACACCCGCGCCTACTTCCGTGGCCGGTGCCTGGAGAAGTACGCCGCCAACGTCGCCGCTGCCTCCTGGGACTCGGTCATCCTCGACCTGCCCGGCCGCGAGTCGCTCCAGCGCGTCCCCACCATCGACCCCCTGCGCGGCTCGAAGGCGCACGTCGGGGACCTGATCGACCGGTGCGACACCGCCGAGGAGCTGTTCACCGCGCTGACCCGGAGCTGACGGCCGTCTTTCGTGGCTGGTGTGGGCGGCCGCGCGCGTAGTCGATCGGGTCTCCGCGTCGAGGACGCTCGCTGCGCTCGCGCCGGCTCCGCCGGCGACCTTCGGTCGTCCTTGATCCGGAGCCTCGCCCGATCGACTGACGGCGCGCTCAACGGCACGGGCTCCGCCCGCGCCGCCGCTGGCGCGGCCGCCCCTGACTCCTGGTGCCGATCTCCCACTTCTGGTGGGTAACTACCGACCAGGAGTGGGAGATCCCCGTCAGGAGTGGTGCGGTCGGGTCACGCGTGACCTGTGGGGCGGGTGGCCGCGCCAGCGGCGGCGCGCCGAGCTTGCGAGGCGTCGCCGACAGCGCGCAGTCCGGCGGGCCGCGCGAGGCTCGGGGTCAAGGACCGCGAAGCGGCCGGCGGAGCCGGCGCCGCAGGCGTCCTTATCGCCGAGACGCGGCCTGCCGCGCGGCCACCCGACGCACCCCACCACACCGACCCCGGAAGACACGGCGGCGGCCGTGACCACCCGCCTCACCCCTAGATCCCGTCGAAACCGTCCCCGGTGGTCGATAGGGTCGAGGACATGGCCCAGGAGCAGAAGCAGCCGCGCAAGTCGCAGGAGACCGAGGAGGTCACCGAGACCGCGCCGGAGACCGACGTCGCCGAGCGCAAGGAGACCCTCGACAGCGACGTCGACGACATCCTCGACGAGATCGACGAGGTGCTGGAGTCCAACGCCGAGGACTTCGTGAAGTCGTTCATCCAGAAGGGCGGCCAGTGAGTCATCCCGACCCGCGCCTGCCCGCGGCCTACCTGCGCCCGGGCAGCGCGTCGTTCAGCGACTTCGTGGCCGAGCAGGCACCCGAGCTGATGCCGCTGCGCCGCGAGCTGCCGGCGACCGGAGGCGGGGCCGGGCACGGTGACATCGCGCCGCACGGCACGACCATCGTGGCCGCCACGTTCCCCGGCGGCGTCGTGCTGGCCGGTGACCGGCGCGCGACCATGGGCAACGTCATCGCCCAGCGCGACATCCAGAAGGTCTTCCCGGCCGACGAGTACTCCGCGGTCGGCATCGCCGGCACGGCCGGCCTCGCCATCGAGATGGTCCGGCTGTTCCAGGTCGAGCTCGAGCACTACGAGAAGATCGAGGGCTCGACGCTGTCGATGGACGGCAAGGCCAACCGTCTCTCGACGCTGATCCGCGGCAACCTCGGCATGGCGATGCAGGGCCTCGCCGTCGTGCCGCTGTTCGCGGGCTACGACCTGCGCGCCGACCAGGGCCGCATCTTCAGCTACGACGTCACCGGCGGCCGCTACGAGGAGACCGCGTTCCACACCGTCGGCTCCGGTTCGGTGTTCGCCCGCGGCGCGCTGAAGAAGCTCTACCGCGACGACCTCGACGAGGCCGGCTGCACCGAGGTCGTCATCCAGGCGCTGTACGACGCCGCCGACGACGACTCCGCCACCGGGGGACCCGACCTGATGCGCCGCATCTTCCCGGTCGTCCACGTCATCACGCCCGAGGGTGGCCGCCGGCTCGCCGACGACGAGGTCGCCGCGATCGCCGACCGCGTCATCGGGGCCCGCATGGTCCGGCCCGACGGGCCGGCCGCCGAGCTGACCCGCGACGCCGGCGTCGAGCAGGGAGGTGCCCACCGATGAGCAGCCCGTTCTACGTCTCGCCCGAGCAGCTGATGAAGGACCGGGCCGACTTCGCGCGCAAGGGCATCGCGCGCGGCCGGTCCGTCGTCGCCGCGCAGTACGCCGACGGCCTGCTGTTCGCCTCCGAGAACCCCTCCCAGGCGCTGCACAAGGTCTCCGAGATCTACGACCGCATCGCCTTCGCCGCCGTGGGTCGCTACAACGAGTTCGAGAACCTCCGCATCGCGGGGGTCCGGCTCGCCGACATGCGTGGCTACGCCTACGACCGGCGCGACGTCACCGGGCGCGGCCTGGCCAACGCCTACGCCCAGACCCTCGGCACGATCTTCTCCAGCGGCGGGGAGAAGCCCTACGAGGTCGAGATCTTCGTGGGCGAGGTCGGCGACGTCGCCGCCGACGACCAGCTCTTCCGCCTCACCTACGACGGCCAGGTGGCCGACGAGCACGGGTTCGCGGTCATGGGCGGCCAGGTCGAGACGGTCTCCGAGGGGCTCAAGGACGCCGACCTGACGGGCGCGCCGCTGGCCGACGTCCTCCGGGCCGTGGTCAAGGCGCTGGGCCACTCCGACAGCGGCGACCGGGTCATCCCGACCGGCCACCTCGAGGTGGCGGTGCTCGACCGCACCCGCACCCAGACGCGCAAGTTCTCCCGGCTCTCGCCGGCCCGCCTCGACGCCCTGCTCGGCGACCGCGGCACGGCCACGCCGGCTCCGGCGGCCGAGGGTGACGGTGACGCCGGCCGGGCGCCCACGTCCCCGACGGTCGACGACCCCCGCGACCCGACCGACCAGGTCAGCGGGTCGGTGCCTCCGCTGGAGGACCCGACGACGGGCGAGCCGCCCATCGCTCCTCCCTCGTGACCGACCCCGACCAGCGCGCCTGGTCGCGCGCCGGGGACGACGAGGTCGCCTACGCCGGGTTCGTCCGCATCCTCAAGCGGCCGCTGCGCCTGCCCGACGGGCGCACGGCCACCTGGGACATCCACGACAACCCGGCCACGGTCTCGGTCCTCGCCCTGACCGACGACGACCGCGTGGTCCTGGTCGAGCAGTACCGGCCCGGTCCCGACCGGGTCGTGCTCAGCCTGCCGGGCGGCCTCGTCGACCCCGGCGAGGACCCGGTGGCGGCCGGCCTGCGCGAGCTGCGCGAGGAGACCGGGTACGTCGCCACCGACGCCGTGCACGTCGCGGCCGTCGACCCGCCGAGCCACACCCGGCCCCGCCACACGGTGCTGGCCCGTGGCGCGCGGCTCGAGGCCGACCAGCAGCTCGACGCGCTCGAGGACATCGCCGTGGTGCTCCTCGACGTGGCCGAGCTGCGCCGGCGCCTGCCGACCGGGCGGCTCGGCACGACGGAGCAGGCCTACCTCGCCCTCGACCACGCCGGCCTGCTCTGACCCGCCCCTCGCCGAGGACATGACACCACCCCTCGGATGCCACCCGTTCCGGCCACCCGCCCCGTAGGGTCGAGTCATGGACCGGCGCATCTTCGGCATCGAGAACGAGTACGGCGTCACGTGCACGTTCAAGGGGCAGCGACGGCTGAGCCCCGACGAGGTCGCGCGCTACCTGTTCCGCAAGGTCGTGAGCTGGGGCCGCAGCAGCAACGTCTTCCTGCGCAACGGGGCGCGGCTCTACCTCGACGTGGGCAGCCACCCCGAGTACGCGACGCCCGAGTGCGACGACGTCGCCGAGCTCGTGGCCCACGACAAGGCGGGGGAGCGGGTCCTCGAAGGACTGCTCCTCGACGCCGAGCAGCGCCTGCACGACGAGGGCATCGCCGGCGAGATCTACCTGTTCAAGAACAACACCGACTCCGCGGGCAACTCCTACGGCTGCCACGAGAACTACCTGGTCGGCCGCGCCGGGGAGTTCAGCCGACTGGCCGACGTGCTCATCCCGTTCCTCGTCACGCGCCAGATCGTCGTGGGTGCCGGCAAGGTCACCCAGACCCCGCGCGGGGCGTCGTACTCGGTCTCCCAGCGCGCCGAGCACATCTGGGAGGGCGTCTCCAGCGCCACCACCCGCAGCCGCCCGATCATCAACACCCGCGACGAGCCGCACGCCGACGCCGAGAAGTACCGCCGGCTGCACGTCATCGTCGGTGACTCCAACATGAGCGAGACGACGACGATGCTCAAGGTCGCCAGCTGCGACCTGGTGCTCCGGATGATCGAGGAGGGCGTGGTGATGCGCGACCTCACGATGGAGAACCCGATCCGGGCCATCCGCGAGATCAGCCACGACGTCACCGGGCGCCGCAAGGTGCGCCTGGCCAACGGACGCGAGGCGAGCGCGCTCGACATCCAGGCCGAGTACCTCTCCAAGGCCCGCGACTTCGTCGACCGCCGCCAGATCAGCACGCCCCTGATCGAGCGCACCCTCGACCTGTGGGAGCGCGGCCTCAAGGCCGTCGAGTCCGACGACCTGGGCCTGGTCGACCGCGAGCTCGACTGGGTCATCAAGTGGAAGCTCATCGACCGCTACCGCGCCAAGCACGGCCTGCCCCTCGGCCACCCGCGGATCGCCCAGCTCGACCTGGCCTACCACGACATCCACCGCAACCGCGGCCTCTACTACCTGCTCGAGAAGCGCGGCTCGGTCGCCCGGGTCACCACCGACCTCAAGATCTTCGAGGCCAAGTCCGTCCCGCCCCAGGACACCCGCGCCCGCCTGCGCGGCGAGTTCATCCGCAAGGCCCAGGAGAAGCGCCGCGACTTCACCGTCGACTGGGTCCACCTCAAGCTCAACGACCAGGCCCAGCGCACCGTGCTGTGCAAGGACCCGTTCAAGGCCTACGACGACCGGGTGCAGCGGCTCATCGACGGGATGTAGCGCCCGCGATCCACAGGGCCCCGCCCGCAGGCGGGCCCGCTCGGGTCGGCCTTGTAGGCTTCCGACGCCTCCGGTCGTCGCGTGTCCCCACGTCGTGGCCGGACTGCCCATCCGACGTCGGTACCGAAGGTCTGAAACCCGTGCTCCGAGGCTCCCGCCCCACCGCCACGATCGTGGCCTCGCTCGTCCTGTCCGTCGCCCTCGCGGGCTGCGGAGGCTCGGCCACGCCGGGCACGGGCCTGCCGTCCGCCGATCGGCTCGACGCCGTGACGGTCGACGGCGGCATCGGCGCGGCGACCATCGACTTCGAGGAGCGGATGACGGCGGGCGCCCTCGAGGCCGAGACCACCATCAAGGGCACCGGACCGGCGCTGGCCCAGGACGAGAAGGCCTTCGTCAACTACGCCATCGGCAACGGCTACACCCAGTCGACCGCGATCGACTCCTTCGGCGAGGAGGCCGCAGCCGTCGAGGTGACCGTCGGCGCCGCCGAGAACCCCGAGCCCGCCTCGCTCGACGACGTCATCGCCAACCTGCTGCGCGAGTACGTCAAGCCCGGCGTGACCAAGGGCAGCCGCATCGTCATCACCGGTGACTCCCCGGCGTTCTTCCCGGGCCTGGACACCACCGGCCTCGGCGCCCTGCTCGCCCAGGACGGCATCGGCAACGACGACGGCCTGGTCATGGTCGTCGACGTCATGGACACCACCGTCCTCGCGGGTCCCGACGGCGGCGAGGGCGCCCGACCGGCCTGGGCGCCGCGGGTCGTCTTCGGTGGCGGGGGCATCGCGCGGCTCGACTTCCGCGGCCTGACCAAGCCCGCGGCCGACGACGAGCTCGTCTCCGCCGAGCTCCGCCAGGGCACGGGCGAGGCCGTGCAGAAGGGCGACCTCATCGTCGCCGACTACATCGGCCAGGTCTTCGACGGCGCCGAGCCCTTCGACTCCAGCTTTGGCGCCGACCGCGAGCCCATCTCGACGCCGATCGGCCTCGGCAACGTCGTCGCCGGCTGGGACGAGGTGCTCGTCGGCAAGAAGGTCGGCAGCCGGGTCATCATGCGCATCCCGCCCGCCAAGGGGTACGCCGAGCAGGAGCAGCCGGGCATCCCGAAGAACTCGACGCTCTACTTCGTCGTCGACATCCTGGCCGCGGTCTGAGCACACCCGGGAGCGGGGACCGATGACCGCGGCCAAGAGCGAGCGGCTGCTCAACTTGCTCATCATGCTGCTGGTCTCCACCCGGCTCGTCCCCAAGTCGCGCATCCGCGAGATCCTCTACGCCGACGCCTCCGACGAGGCGTTCGAGAAGATGTTCGACCGTGACAAGGAGGAGCTGCGCAGCCTCGGTGTCCCGGTCGAGGTGGGCCAGATCGACGCCTACTTCGACGACGAGCCCGGCTACCGGGTCAAGCCCGACGAGTTCGCGCTGCCCGAGGTCGACCTCACCGCCGACGAGGCGGCCGTGGTCGGCCTGGCCACCCGGGTCTGGGACCACCAGCGGATGGCCCGCGCCACCACCGAGGCCGTCCGCAAGCTCACCGCCGCCGGGGCCGACATCGACCTCGGCGCGCTCGACATCGCCCAGCCCCGCCTGCCGGCCGACGAGCCGGCGTTCGACGTGTTCTTCGAGGCCATCCTCGAGCGCTCCGCGGTGGAGTTCGACTACCGGCGCAGCGGGTCCGACAGCACCACGCGCCGGCGGCTCCAGCCCTGGGGCGTCACCCGCTACTCCGGCCGCTGGTACGTCGTCGGCCACGACCTCGACCGCGATGCAGAGCGGGTCTTCCGGCTGTCCCGGGTCCAGGGGGAGGCCGTCAAGGTCGGGCCGCCCGGCGCCTACGCCATCCCCGAGGGCACCGACGTCTCGGCGGTGACCCGGCGCCTGGCGCCCGCCCTGTCCACCGAGCCCGTCGTGCTGCTGGTGCGCACCGGCGCCGCCCTCCCGCTGCGGCGGGCGGCCGACCGCACCGAGCCCGGCGTACCGGGTCCCGACGGCACCGAGGGGTGGGACCGGCTCACCCTGCTCCGGGCCTCGGTCGGCATCGCCGACGAGGTCCTCGGCCTCTCGGGTGCCGTCGTCGTCGAGTCGCCGGAGCGGCTGCGCGACGAGGTCGTGGGCCGGCTGCGTGGCGTGCTGGCGGGCGAGGGTCCGGTGGGGGACCGGTGACCCCGGCCGGCTCGGGTGCCAAGGACCAGGTCGCGCGCCTGCTCACCCTGGTGCCCTACCTGCACTCCCGCGGCTCGGTGCGGCTGGCCGAGGCCGCCGAGGCGCTCGGCGTGACACCCGAGGTGCTGCTGCGTGACCTCAAGGTCCTCTTCATGTGCGGCCTCCCGGGCGGGTACCCCGACGAGCTGATCGACGTCGACCTCGACGCGCTCGTCGACGAGCGCGGCCGGGCCCAGGGTGACGCCGTCGTCTCGGTCAGCAACGCCGACTACCTCGCCCGGCCCCTGCGCCTGGACGCCGTCGAGGCCTCGGCCATGATCGTCGCCCTCCGCGCACTGCGGGCCGGGGCCGCCCCCGAGACGGCCGAGATCGTCGACCGGGTGCTGGCCAAGCTCGAGCGGGCGGCCGCGGCCGGACCGACCGGGGCGCCGGGCCTCGCGCCCGGACTGGTCGACGCCACGCCCGAGCCGACGCCGGCCAGCACCCGTGCCCTCGAGCGCCGGCTGGCCGAGGCCTGCCGCCGCGGTGTCCAGGTCGAGATGGACTACTACGTGCCGGCCCGCGACGAGGTCTCGCACCGCACGGTCGACCCGCGGGGCATGGTGCACCGCGACGGCCACACCTACCTCGACGCCTGGTGCCACTCCGCCGAGGCTCCGCGCCTGTTCCGCCTCGACCGGATCGCCTCGGCCACCGTGCTCGACACGCCGGTCACCTCCGAGCCGGCCGCGCCGCGCGACCTGGCCGACGGCATCTTCGCCCGCGCCGACGACGTCACCCGGGTGACGCTGCGCCTGGCGCCCGCGGCGCGGTGGGTGACCGAGTACTACCCGGTCGAGGACGTGCGCCCCGTCGACGACCCGGCCGAGCCGGGATCGGTCGACGTCGACCTGCTCGTGGCCGACCGGCGCTGGCTGACCAAGCTGCTGCTGCGGCTGGCCCCCCACGCCGCGGTCGTGCACCCGGTCGCGTGGGGCGCCGACCTCACAGCCGCGGCCCAGGAGACGCTGGGTCTCTACTTCGGGGTGGGCGGCGTAGACTCCGGAAGACCGATTCCCACCACGTGAGGACTCTCATGAACACGCTCGCCATCGGCGGACTGGGCACCACTGAGCTCCTGATCATCTTCGGTGTGATCATCCTGCTCTTCGGTGCGGCCAAGCTGCCCGAGCTGGCCCGCGGCAGCGGCCGCGCGCTGCGCATCTTCAAGGCCGAGACCAAGGGCCTGATGGATGACGACGACGACAAGAAGGACGGCACCCGGCCCGAGGGCGGCACCTCGGCCGAGCTCCCGGGCTCCGTGACCGCCGAGCAGGTCGACACCCCCGAGTCGACCCGCCGCAGCGACCCGGCCTGACGCCGGCCGCCCCGCCGGACTGAACGACGGTGTCCGTCACCGGAGTCCTCGGCCTTTTCTCCGCCCGCCCGCAGCACGACGTCGGTGCTGACGGGCGGATGGCCCTCAGCGACCACCTGCGCGAGCTGCGGGCGCGCATCCTGCGCTGCATCGTCTTCCTCGTCGTCGCCTTCTCGGTGATGCTCTTCTTCTACGACGAGCTGCTCGACATCGTGCTCCAGCCCTACAACGACGCCCAGCAGGCGCTGGGGGCCACGACGCAGACCAGCGCCTACGTCAAGGGCGCAACTGGTCCGCTCATGCTGCAGCTCAAGCTGTGCGGCGTCGCGGCCCTGGTGATCTCCAGCCCCTTCTGGCTCTACCAGATCTGGGCGTTCATCATGCCGGGGCTGCACCCCAACGAGAAGAAGTGGACCCGGCTGTTCAGCGCCATCGCCGGCCCGCTCTTCTTCGTCGGCGTGGCCACCGGCTACTACGTGCTCCCCAAGGGTCTCGAGGTCCTCATCGGCTTCACCCCCGACGGGTTGGCCAACCTCGTCGAATTCGGGGAGTACTTCAGCTTCCTGACCCGCATGCTGCTCGTCTTCGGCATCGCCTTCGAGATCCCGCTGTTCGTCATCATGCTCAACCTCGCCGGCATCGTCTCCGGCAAGGCGCTGGGCCGCTACCGGGCCTGGATCATCCTCGGCACGTTCGTCTTCGCCGCGGTCGCGACCCCGTCGACCGACCCGTTCTCGATGATCATGCTGGCCCTGCCGATGCTGGTGCTCTTCCTCGTGGCCGAGGTCATCGCCCGTTGGGTCGACCGCATCCGCGGCCGGCGGCAGACCGGCACCGACCAGTGGGACGACGACCAGCTCTCGCCGATCTGATGCGGGCCTGATGCGGACCCGGTCGTGATCCGCCCGCCCACGGGCGACCCGGTCGACCCGTTCGACCTGCCCGACCACCTCGGCACCGCTGCCGTCGTGTGGCGGGCCGACGACGGCCTCGACGGCCCGCTGGTGCACGGGCGCCTCGTCGTCGACGGCCACGAGGACGTCGTGTGCGACCTCCTCGCGGTCGACGACGCCTACCCGGCGCCGGTCGCCGACGACGCCGCCCGCTCGTGCGCCCACCAGGCGTGGCGCCACGGCCAGGTGCACCTCGTCTCCCAGGGCGACCGGCTCACCCTGCTCGTCCCCGGCTCCGGCTTCTCCGCCGACCTGGTCCTCGACGTGGTCGCCCGGCTGGCCCGGGCCCTGGGCGCCGACCCGGCGTCGTACGCCGTGCTGCTGCGGCTGGGTCGCTGAGGGGACCCGGGCGGCGCCGGCGGCGCCGGTCGGCGCCGGTCAGCCCCTCCTGGCTAGGCTCGGCGGGTGAGTGGGCACCAGCGTCGTGAGATCGCGCTGCTCGTCAACCCCGCGGCCGGCAAGGGTCGTGCGGTGCAGTCCGTCGACGTCGTCCGACCGCGGTTCGCGGCCGCCGGCCTCGCGGTCCGCTCCCTCGTGGGCGCCGACGTCGACGAGGCCCACGACCTGGCCCGCGGCGCGGTGCGCGACGGCGTCGACGCGCTGGTGGTGGTCGGCGGTGACGGCATGGTCAACGTCGCCCTGCAGGCCGTGGCCACCACCGCGACCCCGCTCGGCCTGGTGCCGGCCGGCACCGGCAACGATGTGGCCCGGCTCCTCGGGCTGCGGCGTCGCGACCCGCTCGCCGCCGCCGACCGCGTCGTCCACGCCCTGGCCACCGGCCGCCGCCGCACCCTCGACCTGGCCCGGGCCGGCGGGCGCTACTACGCCACCGTGCTGGCCGCCGGCTTCGACGCCGTGGTCAACGAGCGCGCCAACCAGATGACCTGGCCGCGCGGCCAGATGCGCTACAACCTGGCCACCGTGCGCGAGCTGCGCACGTTCTCCCCCCTGTCCTACGTGCTCGACCTCGACGGCCGCGAGCACCGCACCGACGCCATGCTGGTCGCGGTCGGCAACGGCCCCTCGTTCGGCGGCGGGCTGCGCATCGCCGAGGGCGCCCGGGCCGACGACGGCCTGCTCGACGTCGTCGTCATCAAGCCGATCAGCAAGCCCGAGCTGGTGCGGACCTACCCCCGGCTGTTCCGCGGCACCCACACGACGCACCCGCAGTTCGAGCGGCACCGGGTGCGCCGGGTGACCGTCGCGGCCGCCGGCGTCGTCGGGTACGCCGACGGCGAGCGGTTCGGGCCGCTGCCGCTGACCGTCGAGGCCGTCCCGGCCGCCCTGGAGGTGCTCGCGTGACCACGCACGACCCCGTCGAGGAGATGACCGCGGCGCAGCGCTACGCCGCCTCGCGCCGCAGCGCCCGCCACCCGGTGCTGCACGACTTCGCCGCCCACTACGACTTCCCGCTCGACGACTTCCAGCAGCGCGCCTGCCGGGAGATCGAGGAGGGCCGCGGCGTGCTCGTCGCGGCACCGACCGGCTCGGGCAAGACGATCGTCGGCGAGTTCGCCATCCACCTGGCCCTGGCGACCGGGCGCAAGGCGTTCTACACCACGCCGATCAAGGCGCTGAGCAACCAGAAGTACCACGACCTCGTGGCCCGCTACGGCCCCGAGAACGTCGGCCTGCTCACCGGCGACAACGTGGTCAACGGCGAGGCGCCGGTGGTCGTGATGACCACCGAGGTGCTGCGCAACATGCTGTACGCCGGCTCGCGCACCCTCATCGGCCTCGGGTTCGTGGTGATGGACGAGGTGCACTACCTCGCCGACCGCAACCGCGGCGCGGTCTGGGAGGAGGTCATCATCCACCTGCCCGAGTCGGTCACCGTCGTCTCGCTGTCGGCGACGGTCTCCAACGCCGAGGAGTTCGGGGAGTGGCTGGCCACGGTGCGCGGCGAGACCACGACCATCGTGGAGGAGCGCCGTCCCGTGCCGCTCTACCAGCACGTGATGGTCGGTCGGCGCCTGCTCGACCTGTTCGCCTCCTCCGACGTCGACGCGGCCGCGGGGTTCGTCAAGGAGGGCGCCCCGGTCAACGAGGAGCTGATGAAGGTCGCCCGCGACGACTGGGCGGCCAGCCGGATCAAGGACCGTCGGGTGCCGAAGGGCCAGCGCCGCGGCGCGCCGGGGTCGCGCCAGGTCGGCAACGGCCGGAGGGTCTGGATCCCCAGCCGCACCGACGTCATCGAGCGGCTCGACCGCGAGCGGCTGCTGCCGGCCATCGTCTTCGTCTTCAGCCGGGCCGGCTGCGACGCGGCGGTGCAGCAGTGCCTGTCCGCCGGGGTCCACCTGACGACGCCCGACGAGCGCGACGAGATCATCACCTACGTCGAGGGCGCCTGCCGCCACCTGCCGTCCGACGACCTGCACGTGCTCGGCTACCACGACTTCCTCGAGGGGCTCTCACGCGGCGTCGCGGCCCACCACGCCGGCCTGCTGCCGGCGTTCAAGCAGGTCGTCGAGGAGCTCTACCTGCGGGGGCTGTGCAAGGTCGTGTTCGCCACCGAGACCCTCGCCCTCGGCATCAACATGCCGGCCCGCACGGTGGTCATCGAGAAGCTCTCGAAGTGGAACGGCGAGACCCACGCCGACATCACGCCGGGGGAGTACACCCAGCTCACCGGGCGAGCCGGACGGCGCGGGCTCGACGTCGAGGGCCACGGCGTCGTGCTGTGGCAGCCCGGCACCAACCCGCGCGACCTCGCCGGGCTGGCCTCGACCCGCACCTACCCGCTGCGGTCGTCGTTCCGGCCGTCGTACAACATGGCCGTCAACCTGGTCCACCAGTACGGCCGGGAGCGCTCGCGGGAGCTGCTGGAGCAGTCCTTCGCCCAGTTCCAGGCCGACAAGGCCGTCGTCGGGCTGGCCCGCCAGCTGGCCAAGAGCGACGACGCGCTCGCCGGCTACGCCGAGGCCGCCACCTGCCACCTCGGCGACTTCATGGAGTACGCCGGGCTGCGCCGCCGCATCAACGACCTCGAGAAGTCCTCGAGCCGGTCGCGGCGCAGCGACCGCCGCGACGAGGTCGTGGAGTCGCTGCGCCACCTCAAGGTCGGTGACGTCATCTCGGTGCCGGCCGGCAAGTTCGCCGGGTACGCCGTGGTCGTCGACCCCGGGTGGTCGCCCGACAACCCCCGCCCGATGGTCGTCACGGCCGACCGGCAGGCGCGCCGGCTCGCGATGATCGACTTCCCGGTGCCGGTGGCGGCGCTGACCCGGATGAAGGTGCCGAAGAGCTTCACCGGGCGCAACCCGCAGATGCGCCGCGACCTCGCCGCTGCGCTGCGCGAGCGCACGCACACCCTCACCCCGCCCGACTCCCGCTCGGCCCGCGCCGGGGGTGGTGGCCGCGCCGGCGCCGACCCCGAGGTCGAGGCGCTGCGGGAGCAGATGAAGGCCCACCCGTGCCACCGCTGCCCCGAGCGCGAGGACCACGCCCGCTGGGCCGAGCGGTACTTCAAGCTCGACCGGGACGCCCACACCCTGCGGCGCCGCATCGAGCAGCGCACCAACACCGTGGCCCGGCAGTTCGACCGGGTGTGCGAGGTGCTGACCGCGCTCGGCTACCTCGACGGCGAGGAGGTCACCGACCGCGGCCGCCGGCTGATGCGGTTGTACGGCGAGATGGACCTCGTCGCGGCCGAGGCGCTGCGGCTCGGGCTCTGGGACGGCCTGCCCGCCGCCGGGCTCGCCGCCGCGCTCTCGGCGCTGGTCTACGAGACCCGCCGCGCCGACGAGAACGCGCTGCCGCGGGTGCCCGGCGGCCGGACGGGCCAGGCCCTGGAGGCCACCCGCCGGCTGTGGGCCGAGCTCGACACGCTCGAGAAGGAGCACCACCTCACGTTCCTGCGCCCGCCTGACGTGGGCTTCGCCTGGCAGGCGTTCCGCTGGACCGAGGGCGACGACCTCGACGACCTGCTCCGCGACTCCGACCTGTCGGCCGGTGACTTCGTGCGCTGGACCAAGCAGCTGCTCGACCTGGCGGGCCAGGTCGCCGACGCCGCCGGCGACACCCCGCTGCGGCGCACGGCGCGCGAGGTGGTCGCCAAGGTCAAGCGCGGCGTGGTCGCCTACTCGGGCCTCGCCGACGACTGAGGTCCGAGCACGCCGGCCCGTCGTGGATCGACGACGGGCCAGCGTGGGGGAGGGCCTCAGACGGTGGTGTCGGCGTCCACGGTGCCGTCGGCGATGAGGTCGAGCATCTCGGCGTGGTCGGTCTCGACCTGCGCGGCGTACGTCGTGGCGAAGTCGGCGAGGGCCTCGTCGAACTCCTTGCCCTTGCGCAGGTAGCCGTCCATGACCCGCGGGTCGAGGGTGCGGCTGTGGGCGCGGGCCAGGAGCGCGCCGACCAGGCGGGCGTAGTCGTCGAGGTGGTCGGCGGTGAGGAGCGAGGCGTCGATGGAGCCCTTGCGGTTGCGGAACTGGCGCACGATGTAGGGCGTGCCGGCGACGTCGGCCCAGCCGAACAGCTGGTCGGTCTCGGCCTGCACCCGGCGGGCGCCGAGCACGATCCGCTCGGCGTGGCCCTCGACGTGCCCGACGACCTCGTGCGCCTCGCCGCCGGAGGGCCCGTGGTCGGGCAGGTACGGCGCCAGTGCGGACGGGCCTGCCTGCTTGACCTGCAGGATGAGGGCCTCGTCCTCGTTGCCCTCCATGAGCACGACGTAGGCGCGCATGCCGACGCTGCCGGTGCCGACGACGCGCATCGCGACGTCGCGCGGCCGGTAGCGCTGCGCCAGCGGCTGGGAGGAGCGGCGCAGGGTGCCGTAGTAGGCGGGCAGCGCGTCGAAGACGGCCTGCCTGACCTCCTCCGAGACCGGCGTCAGCACGGGCGGCTTGGCCACGAACCGCCAGGTGCCGTCGTCGAGCCGCTCGGTGTTCTTGCGGGCGACCTTCTCGCTGGTGTTGCGGGCGGCCTCGTCGGCGGCCTCCTGGAAGTCGTCGAACAGCGCCTCCGCCTCGGCCTCGGCGATGGTGTCCTCGTCACCGAGCGCGGCCCAGGAGTCGACGAACGGCTGGGCGGCGAGGTTCTTCCAGGCCTTGCGGTAGGCCTTCGCCGAGTCGCGCGCGGCCTTGCGGCTCGCCTTGTCTCCGACGTTGCTGCCGGTGCGGCCGGCCAGCACCAGGCTGGTGGCCAGGCGCTTGAGGTCCCACTCCCACGGGCCGCGCACGGTCTCGTCGAAGTCGTTGATGTCGATGATGATCCGGCCCGACGGCGTCCCGTAGAGGCCGAAGTTGGCCGCGTGCGCGTCACCGCAGATCTGGGCGTCGAGGCCGGTGACCGGGCAGCCGACCAGGTCGTGGGCCATCAGGCCCGCCGACCCCCGGTAGAACGAGAAGGCGCTCGCCGCCATCCGGCCGTGGCCGATGGGCAGCAGCTCGGGCATCCGCCCGACGTTGCGGTCGGCCAGGAACTCCGTGACGGACGGGCGCACCGCGGGCGGGCTCCAGCCGGCGTGGACGTCGAGCGGGGTCGTGTCGCGCAGGGCGCGGCCCTGCTCGCGGGCCTCCTCGGCGCTGGTCCAGTTCGACTGCAGGACGACCATCGGCGGCGTGCTCCTCGGGTGGGTGCGGGGGTGGGTGCGGGGGTGGGTGCGGGGGTGGGCGGGGGTGGGCTCGGCCATCATGGCCCAGTGACGTCGTCGACGGGCGCAGGTCCGGACCTGCTCGGACGACTCGCGTCCCTTGCCCGCCGGGCCGGTGCCCCACACGCCACCGCACCGGTCGTCCTGGCGGACCACGACCGCACCGTGGTCGTCGCGGTGGGGGACGTCGTGGTCAAGGCCCACCGCGCCGGGGACGCCCCGGCGGTCGTCGCGGCCCGCGCCGCCCTGGCTGCGCGGCTGCCCGAGCTGCTCGCACCCGTCGCCCTGCCGGGCGCCGACCTGGCGCCGTACGTCGCGGTCGAGGGGGGTCGGGCGGTCACCGTGTGGCCACGCGGCGTGCCGCTGGACCGCGAGGACCCCGACGCCGCGCCGTGGCGGGGGCTGGGTGGGCTGCTCGCCCGCCTGCACCGCCGCGAGCCGGAGGAGGCGGGGGGACTGGCGGCGGCCGGTCCCGACCGGGTCGCCCGGTCGGTCGAGGCGCTGCGGCGGACCGGCCGCGACGACGAGGACGCGCGGGCGGTGCTCGCCGCGGCCGCCACGCTCGCGCCCTGGACCTGCGGGCAGGCTCCGTGGCCGTCGTCGGTGCACGGGCCGGTGCTGGTGCACGGCGACGTGCACCTCGGCCAGCTCGTCGACGCGGGTGCGGGCCTGGTGCTCCTCGACGTCGACGACCTCGGCGTGGGGGTGTCCGCGTGGGACCTGGCGCGGCCGGCGGCGTGGTTCCTCACCGGCCTGGTCGGCGAGCAGGAGTGGGGTTCGCTCCTCGGTGGGTACGCCGACGCCGGGGGGCCGCTCACCACCGACCCGCGCGGGCCGTGGCCCGAGCTCGAGCCCGCGGCGCGGGCGCTCACGGTGCAGACCGCGGCCCGCGGGCTGCTGGGCCGGGGTGGGCTGCCTGCCGACGACGACCTGCCGCGCCGGCTGCTCGTCGAGGCCTGCCGCCGGATCGCGGCCGGTGGTAGCGTCCCGGGACCGCTCTGAGGCCCTCGCCCCAGGGCGCCCCTTCCTGCAGGAGGCAAGCACGTGAGCAACTTCAAGTGTCCGAAGTGCCCCGGGATGATGCGCACCTACACCCGGGCCAACGTCCAGATCGAGCAGTGCGACAACTGCCGCGGCATCTTCCTCGACTACGGCGAGCTCGAGGCCGTCGAGCGCGCCGAGGCGCAGTGGCAGCAGGCCGCACCGGCCGCGCCGCCGCCGGCCCAGCAGGGCTACGCCCAGCCGCAGCAGGGCTACCAGCAGCCCGCCGGCTACCAGCCGGCCCCGCAGTGGCAGCACCAGGGCCACCAGCAGCCGCACTACCAGCACGGCCACCACCGCCAGCGCGGCTTCGGCAGCCTGTTCTTCTCGACCTGAGCCCCCGCGCCACCACGCACGACGCCCCCGCGACCACGGTCGCGGGGGCGTCGTCGTACGGCGGGAGGGGCGGTCAGCGGGGGCGCACGGCCTCGGCGACCGGCACGTCGCCGCCCACGAGGTCCCACTGCTGCCCGACGGTGTCGCTCTCCCCGATCACCGCGGCCACCACGGCGGCCACGTCGGCGCGGGTGACCTCGCCCCGCTCCACGTCGGGCCCGAGCGCGACGCGGCCCGTCGCCTCGTCGTCGGTGAGCTTGCCGGGCCGGATGATCGTCCAGTCGAGGTCGGAGTCGCGCAGGGCCGCGTCGGCGTCGCGCTTGGCCTCGACGTAGGCGCGCCAGACGTCGTCGGTGTCGTCGGGCAGCGGGTCGTCGACGCCGATGGCCGAGATCTGCACGAACCGGCGCACGCCGGCGCTGTGCGCGCCCTCGATCGACTTCACCGACCCGCCGAGGTCGACGGTGCGCTTGCGCTCGATGCTCCCGTCAGGCCCGCCGCCGGCGGCGAAGACCACCGCGTCGCAGCCCGCAAAGGCCTCGGCGAACGCCGGCGCCTCCTGCTGCTCGATGTCGAGGAGCCGGACCTCGGCGCCGAGCGCCTCCAGCTCCTCGCGGTACTCCTCCTTGCGGACCAGCGCGACCGGCTCGTGACCGGTACGACGCAGCTCGGACAGCAGGTGCTGGGCCACCTGGCCGTGGCCCCCGACGACAGCGACTCGACTCATGTCCTCGACGCTAGCCACGGGCCCGGTGCGGAGCCCTCACCCCTCGGCGGTCACCCCGCCGGAGGAGCCCGTGCCCTCGTCGGCCCGGGCGCCCGCGATGGGCCAGGCGGCGCCGACGGAGTCGAAGTCGCGGATCGCCGCGACCAGCACCTCGGCGAGGTCGGTGCGCGGCACCGGCCCCGGCACCACCCCCTCGCCGAGCGCGACCTGGCCGGTCGGGGCGGCGTCGGTGAGCGCGGACGGCACGAACGCGGTCCAGTGCAGCCCGCTGGCCGCGGCCAGGCCGACCTGCTGCTGGGCGTCGGGGCCGGCCGGCACCACCAGCAGCCGGCTGACGCCGGCCCGGTCGGCGGACTCGACGACCGCGTCCAGCCCGGTGGGCGCCAGG
Organism: Nocardioides litoris; assembly: GCF_006346315.1. GTDB lineage: Bacteria > Actinomycetota > Actinomycetes > Propionibacteriales > Nocardioidaceae > Nocardioides > Nocardioides litoris. The sequence goes on from NZ_VDMR01000008.1 coordinate 255,314, forward strand.
TGGACGACGGCCGTGCAGTCGCGCAGCGCGTCGCCGACCGGGAGCGGCCCCTGGGTGAGGTCGACCATCCGCACCTCGGCGCCGAGCCGCTCGAGCTCGGAGCGGTGGGCCTCGTTGCGGGCGAGCGCCACCGGGGGCGCCTTCTCGCGACGCCCCAGCACCCGCAGGACCTCCCGGCCGAGGCGGCCCGAGGCGCCGACGACGGCGATGCGCGGGCTGTCGGGCCACGCGTCGGGCTGGGCCCGGTTGGACCACGGCAGCGTGGTGCCGCTGAGGGTCGGCAGGTGGGGCTGGTGCTGCTGCACCCAGCGCACGGCATCGGCGTACGACGTCGCGCCGGCCTCGCCGAGCAAGGCCGTGCGCGCCTGGCCCGGCGTCAGGCACAGCAGGCGCGCGGCGACCTCGAGCTCCAGCCGGAGGACCGGGGGCCGCTCGAGCAGCCGGTCGTCGGCGACGGTGAACCGGAGCACCTCCAGCGGCACCTCGGCACCGAGGTCCTTCACCGTGCGCAGGTCGAGGGTGCTGTGGGTGACCGAGGCGATCCAGGACCACGGGACCGTGGTCCACGCGTCGCGGTCGGGCAGGTCGGGGACGCCCGCGCCCTCGTGCAGGTGCAGGCCCTCCGCGTCGAGCCGGGCGACCTCGACGGGCTCCGCGACACCGCGCAGCCCCCGGGTCCACCGCACCCCGGCGAGGACGCCGTAGGCGGCCATCGCACCGATGACCGCGGCGTACAGGCCCGACGTGGCCGGCAGGTCGCGGGTCAGCAGGCCGACGACGCAGGCGACGGCGATGGCACCGGAGAAGACGGTGAAGCCGACGGCGACGCCGCGCAGCCAGCGCAGACCGCTGGTCTGCGAGCTGTGGATGACGAAGGGCTCCACGACGGCCTCAGCCGGCGAGGCCGGCCAGGACGCCGGTCAGGCGCTCGACCGGGTTGGCCAGGCCCCAGCGCTCGGCCAGCTCGGTCACCCGCTCGCGGTCGGCGGGCTCGACGGGCAGCGCGGTGCGGCTGCGGTCGAGGTCGAGGTCGCGGGCCACGGCCACGACCTGCGGGGCGACGGCGAGGTAGTCGGCCGCGGCCTTGATCTTGCCCCGCGGGCCGGGGCCCAGCGGCGAGGCGGGGTCCTCGGCCGCGGCCCGGACGCCGTCGAGGTCGCCGTACTTCTGCAGCAGGCTGGCCGCGGTCTTCTCGCCCACGCCGGCGACCCCGGGCAGGCCGTCGGAGGCGTCGCCGCGGAGGGTGGCGAAGTCGGCGTACTGCCCGGCCTCGATGGCGTACTTCTCGCGCACCCACTCCTCGGTCACCCGCTCGTGGCGGCCGACCCCCTTGCCGATGTAGAGGACCCGGACCGGGCCGCCCTCGGCGTCGTCGTCGACCAGCTGGAAGAGGTCGCGGTCGCCGGTGACGACGTCGACGGCCTTGCCGGCACCGGTCGCCAGGGTGCCGATGACGTCGTCGGCCTCGTAGCCCGGGGCCCCGAGCACGCAGATGCCGAAGGCCTCCAGCACCTCGCGGATGATGGGCACCTGCAGCTCGAGCGGGTCGGGCACCTCCTCGACGTCGGGCGCCGTCGCGACCTCCTCGACCACCCGGTGGGCCTTGTACGACGGGATCAGGTCGACCCGCCACTGCGGGCGCCAGTCGTCGTCCCAGCAGCAGACGAGGTCGGTGGGCTCGTACTGCTCCACCAGGCGGCTGACGTAGTCGAGCATCCCGCGCACGGCGTTGACGTTGGTGCCGTCCGGCGCGGCGTACTCCGGCATCCCGAAGAAGGCTCGGAAGTACATCGAGGCGGTGTCGAGCAGGAGCAGTCTCGGGGCGCGGGCCACGGGGGAGACCCTAGCGGCGCGCCGAGCGTGGCCGGCGCCGTCGGGGGAGCCCCGCCCTCAGCCGCGGCCCTGGATGACGAGGTCGCCTCGCGTGACGGCTCGGATGTGGTCGCTGGCCAGCAGGGCGTGCGGCGCGCCCAGCTCGAACGCGCTCGCCGTCTCCAACCGGTCCAGGTGCTGGGGGTCGAGGTCGACCTCGAGCGCGCCGAGGTTGCCCTCCAGCTGCTCGACCGTGCGCGCGCCCAGGATCGGAGCGGTGACCCCGGGACGGTGCAGGACCCACGCCAGCGCGACCTGGGCCGGCGAGCGGCCCACCTCGTGGGCGATGTCGCGGACCTCGTCGGCGATCGCGAGGTTGCGCTCGGTGACCGTGCCCAGGGCGCGGTTGAGGTGGCGGCGGGTCCCGTCGGGCTCATCCTCGGATGCGGGTGCCCCGAGGTCGGACCGGCTGTAGGACCCGCTCAGGACCCCGCCGGCGAGCGGGGAGAACGGGACGACACCGAGACCCATCTCCCGTGCCATCGGGACGAGGTCGCGCTCGGGCGTGCGGTCCAGGAGGTTGTACTCGACCTGCAGGGCCACCAGGGGTGACCACCCGCGCAGGTCGGCGATCGCCTGCATGCGCGAGACCTGCCAGGCCGGCGCGCTCGACATCGCGACGTAGTGCACCTTCCCCTGGCGCACGAGGTCGTCCATGCCTCGCAGGGTCTCCTCGACCGGCGTCATGTCGTCCCAGACATGGAGGTAGAGCACGTCGACGTGGTCCGTGCCGAGGCGGCGCAGGCTGCTCTCGACCGACGTCATCATGTTCTTGCGGGGGCCGCCGCCGGAGTTGGGGTCGCGCCGGTCGGTCATCGACGAGTACTTCGTCGCGATGACGAGGCTGTCACGGCGGTGCCGGGCGAACTCACCGACGAGCACCTCGGAGGTGCCGTCGGTGTAGACGTCGGCGGTGTCGACGAAGTTGCCACCCCGATCGACATAGGTGTCGAACATGCGGCGGGCCTCGTCCTTGGTGGCGCCCCAGCCCCACTCGTCGCCGAACGTCGCGGCGCCGAGGGCGAGGGGTGACACCCGCAGTCCGGATCGGCCAAGCAGTCGGTAGGTGTCCAAGGTGAGCATCAGGGTGGTCCTTCGGGTCTCGGTTCGTGTGGGTCGTGTGGGTCGTGTGGGTCGTGGAGGTCGTGCGGGCCGTGCTGGCTCAGGTGAGCCCGAGCCCGAGGCCGCCGGCGACGACGACCTCCCGGCCCGTGATGTACGACGCCTCGGCCGAGGCCAGGAAGGCGACCGTGCTCGCGATGTCGGACGGCCGACCGGCCCGGCCGAGCGGCGTGCTGCGGGCGAGGTGCTCGAGGGTGGCCTCGACCGCCGCGGGCGACAGGCCGGCCTTGCGCCAGATCGGGGTCTCGACCGCGCCCGGACTGACGGCGTTGACGCGGATGCCGCGGGGCGCCAGCTCGATGGCCAGGGACGGCAACATCGCCAGCAGGGCGCCGCGCGAACCTGCTCCCACGCTCATCCCCGGCGCACCGCGGGACGCCCCGATGCCGACGTTGACGACGACGGAGGCGCCGTCGGCGAGGTGCGGCAAGGCGTGCACCAGGGTGAAGAACTGCCCGCGGGTGTTGGTGGCGAAGACGTCGTCGAAGGTCGCCTCGTCCCATTGGCTGAGCTCCCGGGTCACGTTCACGCCCGCATTGAGGAAGAGCGTGTCGATGAGTCCGAGGGCGCTGCGCACCTGCGACACGGCCCGCTCGGTCTCCTTGACCGACCTGGCGTCGGCGGAGATCACGAGGGCGCCGGGGAGGTCATCTCTCGCACGAGCGACGGTCTCGGGATCGTGGCCGGTGAGAGCCACGTGGTGGCCGCGGTCGAGCAGGAGCTCTGCGGTCGCGCGACCGATGCCGCTCGTGCCGCCGGTGATGAGAGCGACCCGCGGGCGTGCGTCGGGCCGCGTCTCCGTCGTGCCTGTCGTCGTTAAGTACACAATGTGTGACGTTAGCAGGACGGCCGCGACCGGCCCAAGCTAGGTACACATCGTGACCACGTAGGCTCGGGGCATGACCTCGCTCGAGATGGGCCCGACGGGCCAGCGCCGGGGACGAGGCGCGCGTGAGCGCATCTTGCGGGCGGCGGGGGAGCTGTTCCGCGAGCACGGCGTCAATGCGACCGGCATCGAGCAGGTCTCCGAGTCCGCCCAGGTCTCCCGGCGCACGGTCTACCAGCACTTCGGTGGCAAGGACGGCCTGGTGGAGGCCTACCTGCAGCTCCACGACGCCGCGCCCGTCCCCGCCCTGGAGCGCGACGGGCTGACCCCCCGCGAACGCCTCGTCGCGATCTTCGAGGACGCCCTCGACGCGACGCCGCCGCTGTGTCCCTTCATCGGAGCCGCCGTCGAGATCGCCGACCCCGAGCACCCGGCACGGCGGATCGCCCGTGACTACAAGGTCGACCTGGCCGCGCGCCTGGCGGCCGTGGCCCGCGACGCGGGTGCGGCGGAGCCGGAGGTGCTGGGCGACCAGCTCGCCCTCCTGCTCGACGGCGTGTCGGCGCGGACCAGGGCGACCGGCGTCGACGCGATGCCGACCGCGGTCACCGTCGCCCACGTGCTCCTCGACCGAGCTCTCGGGCCGCCGACCTGACCCGTGTCGGCCGCGGGCCCGCCCGCCGGGACGGCTCCGGGTGCCACGACCATCCGCACTAGCCTGACCCGCGTGACGAGCGAGCTCGAGGCCACCGACCGCCGGATCCTCGAGCTGCTGGCCGAGGACGGCCGGATGTCGTTCACCCACCTCGGCAAGGCCACCGGGCTGTCGACCTCGGCGGTGCACCAGCGCGTCAAGCGGCTCGAGGCGCGCGGGCTGATCCTCGGGTACGGCGCCACGGTCAACCACGACGCGGTGGGACTGCCGCTGACGGCGTTCATCTCGATCCGCGCGATCGACCCGTCCCAGCCCGACGACAGCCCCGAGCGGCTGCGGCACCTGCCCGAGATCGAGTCGTGCTGGTCGGTGGCGGGGGAGGAGTCCTACATCCTCAAGATCCGGGTCGCGACGCCGGCCGCCCTGGAGGACCTGCTGGCCCGGGTGCGGGCCGCGGCCAACGTCTCCACGCGCACGACGATCGTGCTGTCGACGTACTACGAGAACCGGCCGGTGCTCGGCGCCGGCGCGGCAGAGGCCTGAGCCCGGCTCACCAGGCCTGGAGCGCCGCCGTGCGCCGCGACGCCTCGGCGACCTCGGCGGCCTTCAGCGCGCTCGTGTCGAGGTCGGCGTGCTGGGCCCACCACGCCTGGCCCTCGGCGGGCAGGGTGTGGATCGGGTCGTAGTACTCGTAGGTGCGGTCCATGTCGTGGCCCTCGGCGGCCTCGATGGAGGTGCGGTAGTTCTTGGTCCAGCGCGAGATGCCGCGCACCTCGTCGTACGACGCCAGCTGGTGCACCCAGCGCTTGCCGACGAAGGGGACGTCGCAGACGATGCGCGGCGTCGCGAACCCCGGCAGGTAGCCCATGATGTGGTGCTGCAGCCGCTGGGCGTCGGCGACCGAGACCCGCCAGTGCTCGCTGAACGGGATCATGTCGCACATGTAGAAGTAGTAGGGCGTGATCTGCGCGCCGTCGAGGAGGCGGAAGCAGAGGTCGAGCAGGGCGTGCGGGTCGGCGTTGACGCCGTTGAGCAGCACGCCCTGGTTGCGCACGTCGCGCAGGCCGGCGTCGAGCATGGCCCGGGAGGCCTGGGCGACGAGGGGCGTGATCGAGCTGGCGTGGTTGGCGTGGGTGTGCATCGCGAGCGAGACCCCGCGGGCGCGGGCCGTGGTGGCGACGCGGTGCACGCCCTCGACGACGTCGGGCTGCAGCCAGTGCTGCGGCAGGCCGACCAGCGCCTTGGTGGCCAGCCGGATGTCGCGGACGTTGTCGATCTCGAGCAGCTGGGTCAAGAACGCCTCGAGGCGGGGCCACGGCATGTTGGCCACGTCGCCGCCGGAGACCACCACGTCGCGCACGCTCGGCGTGCGGCGCAGGTAGTCGAGCATGTCGCCGATGCGGTCGGTCGGCTTGCCGACGAACTTCAGCTTGTCGATGACGGGGGTGGAGTTGCCGACGAGGTCCATGCGGGTGCAGTGGCCGCAGTACTGCGGGCAGGTCGGCAGCAGCTCGGCCAGCACCTTGGTGGGGTAGCGGTGGGTCAGGCCCTCGGTGGCCCACATGTCGTGCTCGTGCAGCGAGTCGCGGGTGGCGTGGGGGTGGGAGGACCAGTCGGTGCGGCGGTCGGAGAAGACCGGGACCATGTAGTGGCGCACCGGGTCGGCGTACAGCGCGTCGGTGAGCGAGCCGGGGCCGGCGGGCTCGACGTGCGACACCATCGTGTTCATCATCTGCGGCGGCACGAGCATCGACATCGTGGCGCGCTCGGCCTGGTCGCGCTCGAGGTCGGCGTAGAAGCGCTCGTCGACGAGGTCGCCGAGCAGCTCGCGCAGCTGGCGGACGTTCTTGATGCAGTGGGCGCGCTGCCATTGCACGGAGGCCCACTCCTCGGCGGTGACGTCCTTCCAGCCGGGGAAGCGGGTCCAGTCGGGCTCGACGAGCTCGACGCGCTCGTAGGGGTAGGGCTGGCCGGACTCGGCCACCAGGGCGCCGACGCTGGTCTCGATGCTCATCGCGGGGGTGCTGCCTCTCGGACGTCGGTCGTCGGACGGGGGAGGGGCGCGACACAGCCCGCTCGTGGGCGCCACCAGGGGCGGCGTGCGGCTACAGTACGCGGAGATCGTGCGGCGTGCACCCCGCCGCACCGCAAGACTTCCTGTCATACCCCCGAAACGAGGGAGGGCGTCCCCGTGGACCGTCCCGAGAGCGACCCCACCGGTCTCCACCGCGTGCTCGACCGGCCGGCCGTGCTGCCGCAGGCCGCCGAGCGCCTCGACACCCGGCGCGAGCTGTGGCCCGACGAGGTGCGCGTGCGCGTCGAGCGCCTCAACCTCGACGCCGCGTCGTTCCGTCAGCTCGAGCGCACCCACGCCGACGGCGACGCCGTGCGGGCGGCCGTCCTCGACATCGTGCGCACCCGCGGCAAGATGCAGAACCCCGAGACCGGGTCGGGCGGCATGCTCGTCGGCACGGTCGAGGAGGTCGGGCCCGACTCGCCCCTCGGGCTCGCCGTCGGCGACCGCGTCGCCACCCTCGTCTCCCTCACCCTGACGCCCCTCGTCATCGAGGACGACCTCGCGGCCTGGGACGGCCTCGGTGAGCAGGTGCCCTGCGACGGGTACGCCGTGCTCTTCGGCCGCTCCATCGCCGCCGTGCTGCCCGACGACCTGCCGACCGCGCTCAGCCTGTCGGTCATGGACGTGTGCGGCGCCCCCGCGCTGACCGCACGTGTCGTCGGTGAGCACCTCGACTGCGCGGGGGGTGACGGACGCGCCCCCGTGGTGGCGGTCGTCGGCGGCGCCGGCAAGTCCGGCTCGCTCAGCCTGGCCGCCGCCCGTGACGCCGGCGCCGGTCGCACCATCGGGGTCGTGCCCCACCAGGCCGAGGCCGACCTGCTGACCGCCACCGGGCTCGCCGACGAGGTGTGCCTGGCCGACGCCCGCGACCCGGTGGGCCTGCGCGACGCGGTCGCCAAGGCGGGCGGCCCGGCCGACGTCACCGTGGTGTGCGTCGACGTGCCCGGTTGCGAGGGCGGCGCCGTGCTGGCCACCGCGGAGGGCGGCACCGTGGTGTTCTTCTCCATGGCCACCTCCTTCTCCGCCGCCGCCCTCGGGGCCGAGGGCCTCGCCGCCGACGTGCGGATGCTCGTCGGCAACGGCTACGTCCCCGGCCACGCGGCGTACGCCGTCGGCCTGCTGCGCTCCCACGCCGGGGTGCGCGAGCTGTTCGAGCGGCGGCTCGAGCCGTGAGCCGCCCGCCGCGGGGCAAGCTCGACCTCGACCCGGCCACCGTCCGGCACGCCCGCAGCCTGGCCCGCAAGGCCGGGCGGCCGATCGTGAGGATGGCCCAGGAGCACACCACCGTCGCCGTCGAGCGGGCCACGCTGCGGCTCGCCGGCCTCGGCGGGGCCGACGAGGAGGGCACGCCCTGGGTCAACCGGCTCGCCGACACCGTCCGGGCCGACCTGCACGACGACGGCGGGCTCGCCCACGGCGTGGCCCTCCCGGTGTGGGACGCGCTGCTGCGCGGCGAGGCCGAGGACCTCTCCGTGCTCGCCCAGAAGGCCGCCGCCGGGTCGGTGCGCTTCCGGCTGCCCGAGGGCCGCGACGCCCAGCGGGCGCGCACGGCGAGCCGCAAGGCCGTCGCCGCCGGCCTGCGCACGGTCGACCGCCGCCGCGCCGAGCGCGACCGGATGGTCAAGCGCCACGGCGACGCGCCCCGCCAGCCGTGGATCTACCTCATCGTCGCCACGGGCGACATCTACGAGGACATCCCGCAGGCCCAGCAGGCGGCCCGCGAGGGAGCCGACGTCATCGCGGTCATCCGGTCCACCGGCCAGAGCCTGCTCGACTTCGTGCCCGAGGGCGCGACCCGCGAGGGGTACGCCGGCACCTACGCCACCCAGGAGAACTTCCGGCTCATGCGGGCCGCGCTCGACGAGTCGAGCAAGGAGCTCGGCCGCTACGTGCGGCTGACCAACTACGCCTCGGGCCTGTGCATGCCCGAGATCGCCGCGCTGGCCGGCCTCGAGCGGCTCGACATGATGCTCAACGACTCGATGTACGGGATCCTCTTCCGAGACATCAACCCGGTGCGCACCTTCGTCGACCAGCGCTTCAGCCGCCAGGTCCACGCCCGCGCGGGGATCATCATCAACACCGGCGAGGACAACTACCTCACCACCGCCGACGCCGTCGAGGCCGCCCACACCGTCACCACCAGCCAGCTGCTCAACGAGTACTTCGCCAAGGAGGCGGGCCTCGAGGACTGGCAGCTCGGCCTCGGCCACGCCTTCGAGATCGACCCCGCGGTGCCCGACTCCTTCCGCCTCGAGCTGGCCCACGCGCTGCTGGCCCGCGAGGTCTTCCCGAAGGCCCCGCTGAAGTGGATGCCGCCGACGCGCCACATGACCGGCGACGTGTTCAAGGGCAACCTGCTCGACGGCTTCTTCAACCTGGCCGGCGCGCTCACCGGGCAGGGCATCCTGCTCGTCGGCATGATGACCGAGGCCGTGGTCACGCCCTGGCTCTCCGACCGCGACATCGCCCTCCAGAACGTCCGCTACGTCATGGACGCCGCAGGCCGCCTGCACGAGGACTTCCACCCCACCCCGGGCGGCTTCATCCAGCAGCGGGCCCACCAGGTGCTCGCCGAGTCGATCGAGCTGCTCGACCAGATCGTCGACGAGGGCCTGCTCCAGGCCATCGCCGACGGCACCTTCGGCCTCATGAAGCGCCCGGCCGACGCCGGTCGTGGCCTCGACGGCGTGGCCCGCAAGTCCGAGGCCTTCTACAACCCGGCGACCGACCTGCTCGAGGAAGGGGCGACCCGATGACGGTCCTCGTGCCGTACGGCGACACCACCGGCGACGGGATGGTGCAGCTGTCCTTCACGCTGCCCATGCCGCACTCCAAGGTCGCAGAGGGCTCCGCGGTCCAGCTGGCCAACAAGATGGGCATGGACCCCGCGCTGCTCGTGCACGCCAAGCCCATGGGGCCCGACTTCACGTTCTTCGTCGTCTACGGCCGCGTCAACCACGTGGTCGACCCCAGCCAGGTGCAGGTCGTCGAGCGCGACTACCCGCTCCTGACGCCCAAGGAGGTCAACGCCGCCGTCAAGCGCTCCCTGCGCCGCCGGCTGACCGTCGTGGGGGCGTGCATCGGCACCGACGCCCACACCGTCGGCATCGACGCGATCCTCAACATCAAGGGCTTCGCGGGGGAGAAGGGCCTGGAGTACTACCGCGAGCTCAAGGTGGTCAACCTGGGCGCCCAGGTCTCGGTGCCGCAGCTGGTCGAGCGGGCCCGCGCCGAGAAGGCCGACGCCGTGCTCGTCTCCCAGGTGGTCACCCAGCGCGACGCCCACCTGCTCAACACCCGCGAGATGTCGGCGGCCTTCCGGGAGTCCTACCCGGCCGACCGCCGGCCGCTTCTCATCGTCGGCGGCCCCCGCTTCGACGAGACGATGGCCGGCGAGCTCGGTGTCGACCGGGTCTTCGGCCGCGGCACGACGCCCGGCGAGGTCGCCTCCTTCATCGCCCACAAGCTCGCCCGGAAGGCCGCCTGATGACCGAGAGCCCCCGCACGCCCCACCCGCGCACCGGCACCCGCGTGGTGCACCGGCGCTACGTCCCCCACGGCCACGCCCACTACGCCGGCAACCTGGTCGACGGCGCCTACAGCCTCGGGCTGTTCGGCGACGTGGCGACCGAGCTGTGCATCGTCACCGACGGCGACGAGGGGCTGTTCGCCTCCTACGACGACGTGCAGTTCCGCGCACCGGTGCGGGCGGGGGACGTGCTGGAGGTGGCGGCCGAGCTCGTGCGCGCCGGCCGCCGCTCACGGGTCATGGACTTCACCGTGCACGTCGTCGCCCGCGGTGCCGCCACCGCCGACGCTCCGGGTCGGGCCGAGGTGCTCGACCCGCCGCTGCTGGCCACGACCGCGACCGGCACCGTCGTCGTCCCCTGACCGATCCGGCCCGGGCGGTCGGCGGTTCACCCCGAAGGGCCGTCTTTAGCGCACCGTGACGGCGCGCCGCCCGCGACACGCCGTTCAGGGTGACTAGTTCTCGGACCAATTTGGAGCCGGCTGCCCCGTCACTGACCTGCGGTTTCTCGCGTCGTCGCAGGTCAGCAGCCGGTTGACACCCACCCCTCACGACCGGGAATGTTGCGGCCGTTCGCTCGTGCAGGTCGTGGCCGGCGGACCGACGTCCGAGTGGCCGGGGACCGCCAGGTGTAGCGCCAACATCGTGGTGGACCGTGGTTCGCGGAGGTCGGTCCGCACCGCGGGAGCGACGCGGGAGGGCCCGCCCGGGCCGAGACAACGACCCCTCCACGGCAGCCCGTCGTGCGCGGGGACGGCCGGAGCCCCGGCAGGCCCTCCCGAAGCCCTGCAGGACGTCGTACGACGCCCCGCACGGGCCTCGCGAAGTGGCGACCACGCCACCGGTAGCGTTGCCGCGTGCTGCGCCGCCTCGCCCTCGCGGCTCTCGCCGGTGGCTCGCTGTCCTTGGCGTTCGAGCCCGTCGCCGTCCCCTACGTCGTGCCGCTGTGCCTGGCCGGCTACGCCCTGGCCACCCGCGGCCTCCGGGTCCGGTCCGGCTTCCTGGTCGGGCTGGTCTTCGGCGTCGCGTTCTACTTCCCGCACATCTGGTGGATGAGCGAGTCGATCGGCTGGCCGGCGTGGGTCCTGCTGGCCTCGGTCGAGGCGTTCTTCTACGGCCTCCTCGGCGGCGCCTCGCCGGTCCTGCAGCGCCTGCGCGCCTGGCCCGCCTGGCTGGCCTTCGGCTGGGTGGCGATGGAGTGCGTCCGGACGACCTGGCCCTTCAGCGGGATGCCCTGGGGCCGGCTGGGGTTCGCGGTCGTCGACACCCCGGTCGCGCCGGCGCTGGCCTGGCTCGGGACCAACGGGGTGAGCCTGTTGCTCGCCGGCCTCGGCTTCCTGCTGGCCCGGGTGGCGGTGGCCGAGCGCGGCGCGGAGCGGCTGGCCGCCGGCACCTCGCTGGTGGGGCTCGCAGCGGTCGCCGTGGCGCCGACCTTCGTGCCCTGGACCCTGCCCACGACCGGCCAGGTCGACGTGGCCGCTGTGCAGGGCAACGTGCCCGGCCGCGGCAACGACGTCCTGTACGACGTCGAGCAGCTCACCCGCAACCACGTCGACGTGACCCTCGACCTCGCCGAGCAGGTCGACGCGGGCGACGCCGTGCGTCCCGACTTCGTGGTCTGGCCGGAGAACTCGACTGCGCGCGACCCGTTCTCCGACGCCACCATCTACGCCGACATCAGCCGCGCGGTCGAGGCCATCGGGGTGCCGGTGATGGTGGGCGGCATCGTCGACGGCGGTCCCGACCACGTGCTCAACCAAGGCATCGTGTGGGACCCGCGGACGGGCCCGGGGGAGCGGTACGCCAAGCGCCACCCGGTGGCGTTCGGCGAGTACATCCCGTTCCGCGACCGCCTCCCGGAGAGCCTGGTGCAGAGCGGCCAGCTGGCCCGCATCCCGCGCGACATGCTCAGCGGGACCCGGGCCACGCCCCTGGACGTCGGCGGCGTGCTGGTGGCCGACGCGATCTGCTTCGACGTCGGGTACGACGACGGGTTCGAGGAGCAGGTGGCGGGCGGTGCGGAGCTGCTGGTCGTGCAGACCAGCAACGCCAGCTTCATCTTCACCGACCAGGTCGAGCAGCAGTTCGCCATCACCCGTGCCCGGGCGATCGAGTCGGGCCGCTGGCTCGTGGTGGCCTCCACCAACGGCATCGCCGGCATCATCGCCCCCGACGGCTCGGTGCTCGACCGCACCGAGCGGCTCACCCAGGACCTGGTGCAGGGCACCGTCGACCTCAAGAGCGGGATGACCCCCGGCCTCCGGGTCGGCACCTCGATGGGCACCGTGGCGCCCGCGATCACGCTCGTCGGGCTGGCCTGGGGGATCATCCTCGGGTGGCGCGCCCGCCGGCGCGCCCGGCACGACAGGGAGGACGGCGGTGAGTCCGTCACGCCCTCGCCGACCGCCCACCGACCCGAGGACGTCCACGCGTGACCCACCCGGCCCCGCACCCGCAGCCGGCCCTGCAGCCGGCGACCGTGATGGTGCTGCCGACCTACGACGAGGCCGACAACCTGGCCTGGATCGTCGGGCGCCTGCGCGCGGCGCAGCCCGAGGTCGACGTCCTGGTCGTCGACGACCAGTCGCCCGACGGCACCGGCGCCATCGCCGACGGCCTCGCCGCGGCCGACCCCCGGGTCCACGTGCTGCACCGCACCGCCAAGGGCGGCCTCGGGGCGGCGTACCTCGCGGGCTTCCGGTGGGCCCTCGACCGCGGGTACGACGTCGTGGGCGAGATGGACGCCGACGGCTCGCACCAGCCCGAGCAGCTGCACCGGCTGCTCGCCGCGCTGCCGAGCGCCGACCTGGTCATCGGGTCGCGGTGGGTGCCCGGCGGGAGCGTGGTCAACTGGCCGCTGCACCGCGAGGCCCTCTCGCGCGGCGGCAACCTCTACGTCCGGCTGCTGCTCGGGGTGGAGGTGCGGGACGCGACCGCAGGGTTCCGGCTCTTCCACCGCGCCACCCTGGAGAAGATCGACCTCGACCAGGTGCGGTCCACCGGCTACGTGTTCCAGACCGACCTCGTCACCCGCACCCTCCAGGCCGGCCTGACCGTGCGCGAGGTGCCCATCGAGTTCGTCGAGCGGGTGCGCGGCGAGTCGAAGATGAGCGGCGCGGTGGCCGCGGAGTCGCTGCGCCGCATCACGCTGTGGGGGCTGCGCGAGCGCCGCGAGCAGGTCAAGCGGGCGCTCGAGCGCCGCCGCGGCTGACCGCGGCCCTCCCTGGCCCCACCTAGCATGGGCGCATGGCCCCCGCCCGTCGCCGCCGCCTCACCTGGATCCTCGTCCTGGCGTTCGTCGTGGTGCCGCTGGCCGAGATCTACGTGCTCATCCAGGTCGGCCAGGTCATCGGCGCGTGGTGGACGATCGTGCTGCTCGTCGCCGACAGCATCCTGGGCAGCTGGCTGATCAAGCGTGAGGGCGGTCGCGCGTGGCGCGCCCTGCGCGAGGCCCTGGAGACCGGTCGGATGCCCGACCGCGAGCTGGCCGACGGCGCCCTCATCCTCATCGGCGGCACGCTCATGCTGAGCCCCGGCTTCGTGACCGACGTCTTCGGCATCGCGGCCATCCTGCCGGTCACCCGGCCCCTGCTGCGCCGCGTGCTGGCGCGGGCGGTGGCCCGGCGGCTCGCGGCCGCTCCGGCCGGCCCCGGCCCGTTCGGGCCCTTCGGCCCGGCTGGCCCCCGGCCGGGCCCGGACGCACGACACCCCGGACCGGTGGTCCGGGGTGAGGTGGTCGACGACTGAGTCGTCGCCGGGTGCGCCGCCTCGTGGCGGCGTCGCCCGTCAGGCGTTGGCGCGGGCCTTCTTCTTCGACGCGCTCGGCCGGTGCAGGTGGGCCGGGCCGATCTCGCCGCCGCGGAGCAGCTCCAGGCGCTCCTTGAGGATGTCCTCCAGCTCCTTCTCGGAGCGGCGCTCGAGCAGCATGTCCCAGTGGGTGCGGACGGGCTTCTCGGCCTTCTCCTCGCGCTGGATCCCGGCGGTGCTGAGGCCCTCGGCGCCGCAGCGCGGGCACTCCCACACCGCGGGGACCTCGGCCTCGACCGACATCGTGATCTCGAACTCGTGCTGCTGCGGACAGCGGTAGCCGACCTGCTGCCGGGCGGCGAACTCGATGCCGCGCTCGTCCTCGAAGCTCTGGCCGCCGAGCCGTGCGCCACGCAGAGTGCGCTCTGCCATGAGGCACCTCCAAACGTTGTGTACGTGGTGGGCGTGTCGCCGGGCGGTGGCCCGACACTGGTTGTCAACGCTACCCAGGCCCCCAAGATTCCAACCCTGACGCGGCAGCAGGGTCGTGTGAGGGGCGCCTCAGGCGGCCAGGCTGCGGGGCACGGCGTTGCCCGCGTCGCGCACGCCCCGCTCGGGGTCGACCCGCAGCAGCAGGGCGCCGCCGACGGCGAAGAAGGCGATCAGGGCGAGCAGGGCGGGCCGGTAGGAGTCGGTCAGCTGGAAGACGAGCCCGAAGACGGCCGTGCCCAGCCACGACGTCCCGCGCTCGCAGGCGTTGTAGAGGGCAAAGTACTCACCCTCGCGGCCGCGGGGGATGAGCAGGCTGAAGAAGGACCGCGACAGCGCCTGCGTGCCGCCGAGGACGAGCCCGATGGCCACCGCGACCAGCAGGAACAGCGGCACGTTGCGGGCCGGCAGGAAGAAGGCGAGCACCACGATCACCACCCAGACGCCGATGCCGTAGAGGATCGGGCGGTAGCTGCCGAACCGGCGCGCCAGCCGGCCGAAGAGCAGCGCGCCCCCGAAGGCCACGAACTGGATCAGCAGGATGGTGCCGATGAGCACCGACGTGCCGAACTCGAGCGTCTGCTCGCCGTACGTCGAGGCGGCGTAGATGACGGTCTGGATGCCGTCGTTGAAGAACAGGTACGCCGCCAGGAAGGTCAGCGTGACGGGGTAGTTGCGCAGGTCCTTCAGGGTGCGCCACAGCTGGCCGAAGCTGCGGTCCAGCACGCTGCCGGACACGTCCTCGCGGGCCAGCGGCGGACGGTCGCGCAGGCGCCGGAACGGGATGATCGTGAACGCCGCCCACCACACGGCGGCCGATAGCATCGACGTGCGCACGGCGGTCTCGGTCGTCAGGCCGAAGGCGTCGTGGCCGAGGACGACGACCAGGTTGAGCGCGAGCAGGACGCCGCCACCGAGGTAGCCGAAGGCCCAGCCGCGGGAGGAGACGTGGTCACGCTCTTCCTCGGTGGAGATGTCGACGAGGATCGCGGAGTAGCTGACCAGCGAGCAGCCCGCGAGCACGCTCGAGACGACGACCGCGACGGCGCCGACCTCCCAGGCGTCGCCCCGCATCCAGAACAGCACGCTGGCGCTGGCCGCACCGGTCCAGGCGAAGGCCGCCATGTGCCGCTTCTTGTGGCCGGAGCGGTCGACGACGGCGCCCACGACGGGCAGGACGAACGCGCTGAGGATCGTGGCGAAGCTGGTGAGGTAGAACGGCAGCGACCCCGGTGCCACGGCGAGCCCGAGCACCGAGAGGGTGCGGCCGCAGCCCTCGACCTCGTCGCCGCAGCCGGCGGCGCGGCCGGCGACGGTGGCCATGTAGGGCGCGAAGAGCACCGAGAGGATCGTGGTGAAGTAGGCGCTGTTGGCCCAGTCGTACCAGTACCAGGCCTTCTGCTCCCGGGCGCGCTCCAGCGGCGCGAGGTCGGCGAACGCCGTCACGTGGTCTCCCTCCCCGTGGTCGTGCCCGGGCCCAGCCACTGGTCGCGGCCGGTGAGCACGTCCTTCAGCACGTCGGTGCGATCGGTGAACAGGCCGTCCACGCCCCGGTCGAGGAGCTCCCTCATCTCCTCGGCCGTGTCGATCGTCCAGACGTGCACATGCTTGCCTGCCGCGTGCGCCCGGCGCACGAGCCGCGCCGAGGTGACCAGGAGCCGTCCGCGGCGGTGGGGCACCTGGAGGGCGTCGAAGTCGGCACGCCGGCCGCGGCCGGGCACCCCGGCGACGAAGGCCGCGACCTCGGGAGGCGTCGCCGACGTGGCCACCCGGCCGTCGGTCAGGCGCCGGAACTCGCGCATCCGTGGGTGGGAGAACGACCCGACCAGCACGTCGTCCCAGAGCCCGCGGGCGGCGATGAGGTCGGCCAGCGGGCGCACGGCCCCCTCGGACTTGAGGTCGATGTTGAACCGCACGCCCGGCAGCTCGTCGAGCAGCCGCGCCAGCGTCGGCACCTCCTCGCGCCCCCCGATGCGCGCGCGTCGTACGTCGGCGTGGGTGAGGGCCGCGATCGCGCCCTGCTGGTCGCTGACCCGGTCGAGCACGTCGTCGTGGAAGGCCATCAGCACGCCGTCGGCCGTGGCGTGCACGTCGGTCTCGAGGTAGCGGTAGCCGAGGGCGGCGGCGTGCCGGAACGCCTCCATGGTGTTCTCCAGCCCCTCGATCTCGGGGTGGTAGGCGCCGCCGCGGTGCGCGAACGCCAGCACCGCCCCCGGCTGCTCCAGGACCTCGTCGAGGTAGGGACGGCCAGTGCGGGGCGTGCTCACCGCAGGAGTATCGCGCCCGGGCCCGTCGCGGTCATGAGCCCGGGGGCTCGACCCACGGTGGCCGAGGAGGGACAGCTCGACCCACGGTGGTCGACGAAGGACGGAGTCCTGTCTCGAGACCACCTGACCGCAGCCGGTGAGGGGTCTCGAGACAGGCGCCAGGGCGCCTTCGTCGACCGCCGTAAGGCCCGGACCCGACCCGCGGTGGTCGAGGAAGAACGGAGTCCTGTCTCGAGACCACCTGACCGCAGCCGGCGAGGGGTCTCGAGACAGGCGCCAGGGCGCCTTCGTCGACCACCGTGTGGCCCGGGGCCGACCCGCGGTGGTCGAGGAAGGACGGAGTCCTGTCTCGAGACCACCTGACTGCAGCGGGTGAGGGGTCTCGAGACAGGCGCCAGGGCGCCTTCGTCGACCACCGTGTGGCCCGGGGCCGACCCGCGGTGGTCGAGGAAGGACGGAGTCCCGTCTCGAGACCACCTGACCGCAGCCGGTGAGGGGTCTCGAGACAGGCGCAGGGCGCCTTCCTCGACCACCGTGCGGTGCGGGGGCACAGGCGCCCGGGCCACAGGTCGACCGGGGCACAGGGCGCACGTCGCGGTCGGCCGTGCAGGGCGCGGGTCGGCCCCGCCGTACCGAACCGGCGGCAGCCCCTGAGAAGTGGCGCGGGGCCGCCGCGCGGCGCGGACGAGCCGTGATCGGACCACGTGCGGGCGCCCGGGCCACGGTCGACCGGGCCCCAGGGCGCACGTCGCGGTCGGCCGTGCAGGGCGCGGGTCGGCCCCGCCGTACCGAACCGGCGGCAGCCCCTGAGAAGTGGCGCGGGGCCGCGGCGCGGACGAGCCGCGACCAATTGACTCAGAAGTCCTGGAAGGTCTCGATGCTCGCGCCGAGGGTGTTGAGGCGCTCGGCGAGGTCCTCGTACCCGCGGTGGATGACGTAGGTGGAGCGGAGGACCGAGGTGCCCTTGGAGGCGAGCATGGCGAGCAGGATGACCACGGCGGGGCGCAGGGCGGGCGGGCAGACGAGCTCGGCGCCGGAGAACGACGTGGGGCCCTCGATCATCACGCGGTGGGGGTCGAGGAGCTTGACCTGGCCGCCGAGCTTGGTGAGCTCGGTGAGGTAGATGGCGCGGTTCTCGTAGACCCAGTCGTGCAGGAAGGTCTGGCCCTCGGCGACGGCGGCGATGACGGCGAAGAACGGCAGGTTGTCGATGTTGAGGCCGGGAAACGGCATCGGGTGGATCTTGTCGAGGGGAGCGTGGAGGGTCGACGGCTTGGTGTGGAGGTCGACGAGGCGGGTGTGGCCGTTGCGGGCGACGTACTCCTCGGAGCGCTCGTAGAGGAAGCCCATCTCCTCCAGGACGGCGAGCTCGATCTCCAGGAACTCGATCGGCACGCGCTGGATGGTGATGGAGGACCGGGTGACGATCGCCGCGGCGAGCAGCGACATGGCCTCGATCGGGTCCTCGGCCGGGGCGTAGTCGACGTCGACGTCGATGCGCTCCCGGCCGGTGACGCGCAGGGTGGTGGTTCCGACGCCCTCGACGCGGACGCCGAGCTTCTGCAGGAAGAAGCAGAGGTCCTGAACCATGTAGTTGGACGAGGCGTTGCGGATGACGGTCTCACCGGGGTGCAGGGCCGCGGCCATCAGCGCGTTCTCGGTGACGGTGTCGCCGCGCTCGGTGAGCACGATGGGCCGCTGGGGCTCGATGGCCGGGTTGACCTGGGCGTGGTAGCTGCCGTCGGTGGCCTTGACCTCCAGGCCGAACGGCCGCAGCGCGGTCATGTGGGGCTCGACGGTGCGGGTGCCGAGGTTGCAGCCGCCGGCGTACGGCAGCTCGAAGGTGTCGGTGCGGTGGAGCAGCGGGCCGAGGAACATGATCACCGAGCGGGTGCGCCGGGCGGCGGCCTCGTCGATGTTGGTGAGGTCGAGCTCGGCGGGCGGCACGATCTCGAGGTCGCCGTGGTCGCCGATCCACCGGGTCTCCACGCCGAGGCTGTTGAGGACCTCCAGGAGCCGGTTGACCTCCTCGATGCGGGCGACCTTGCGCAGCGTGGTGCGTCCGCGGTTGAGGAGGGAGGCGCACAGCAGTGCGACGCCGGCGTTCTTGGAGGTGTTGACCTCGATGGAGCCGGTCAGGGTGGTCGGGCCCTGGACGCGGAGGTGGGTGGGGCCGGAGCCGAGGGAGACGATGTCGGAGCCGAGGGCCTCGCCGATGCGGGCCACCATCTCGAGCGAGAGGTTCTGGTGGCCCTTCTCGATCCGGTTGATCGCGCTCTGGCTGGTGCTGAGGAGCTCGGCCAGCTGGGCCTGGGTCAGCCCGCGGTGCTTGCGCGCGTCACGGATGAGGGTGCCCACCCCGGACTTGTAGTCGGTCGCCATGCCACGACGGTAACTCACATGTGAGATATCCAGGCAACTCGGCGCGCCCGGGGGGGTCGCAGGGGTGGAGCGGAGTCTGCCAGGATCGAAGCCATGAAGGCGACCATGATCCACGGCGAGCGCGACATCCGGTTCGAGGAGGTGCCCGACCCGACGATCTCGGCGCCCACCGACGCCATCGTCAAGGTCGTCGCCTCGTGCATCTGCGGGTCCGACCTGTGGTCCTACCGCGGCGAGGACCCGACCCACGAGCCGCACACGATCGGCCACGAGTGCCTCGGCGTGGTCGAGGAGGTGGGCGCCGACGTGCGCGACGTCGCGCCGGGCGACTTCGTGGTCGTGCCCTTCGACCACTGCGACGGCACCTGCTCGGCCTGCCTCAACGGCGCCCCGTGCGAGAACGTCGGCATCACCCAGAGCGGTCAGGCCGAGTACGCCGTGGTGACCCACGCCGACGGGTCGCTGGTCAAGACCGACGGCACGCCCGACCGCGACCTGTGGCCGAGCCTGCTCACCCTCTCCGACGTGATGGCGACGGGCTGGCACGCGGCCGTGGCGGCCGGTGTGCGCCGGGGCGGGACCGCGGTCGTCGTCGGCGACGGGGCGGTCGGGCTGTGCGGCGTCCTGGCCGCCGCGCAGATGGGCGCCGAGACCGTGGTCGCGATGTCGCGCCACGAGCCGCGCCAGGAGATCGCCCGGGCCTTCGGCGCGACCCACGTGGTGGCCGAGCGCGGCAAGGAAGGCGTCGCGGCGGTCAAGGAGATCCTCGGGGGCACCGGTGGTGACGCGGTCCTGGAGTGCGTCGGCAACGGGCCGGCGTTCGAGCAGGCCTTCCGGGTCGCCCGGCCGGGCGCCACGGTCGGGTTCGTGGGGGTGCCGCACGGCGCCGAGGTGCCGCTGCGGGTGATGTTCAGCAAGAACGTCGGGCTGGCCGGCGGCATGGCGCCGGTGCGGCGCTACCTGCCCGAGCTGCTCGACCTGGTCCTCGCGCGGACCATCGACCCCGGCAGGGTCTTCGACCTCACGCTCCCGCTGGCCGAGGTGGCCGACGGCTACCGCGCCATGGACGAGCGCACCGCGATCAAGGTCTACCTGGAGCCCTGAGGGCCCCGCGGCGGCGCCTCAGGCGACGCCCGGCATCACGCAGGGCGCGCAGGCGCAGCTGTCGCTGCAGGCGAGGTAGGTGTGCACCGCGTGCCCGCACCGGGCGCACGGCAGGTCGTGGGTCAGGTGGCTCGGCACCTGGTCCCGCACGGTGTCCCACATCGTCTCCACCTCCCTCCTGGCGTGGCGTGCTGGGTGGTCGACCACTCGACGGTAGGACGGCGGGCAGGCCCGCGGGCCGCTTCAGCACCGATCTGGTCACAACGGACCAGGGACGCCACCCGGTCGACCCGGGTCCGGCGGGCGGTCACCCGCCTGTCGGGGTGGTCGGACTGTCGGTGGAGGCGTCTAGGGTCGAGCCATGACTTCGAACACGCATTCGACGGACCGCACCGACCCCGCCGCCGACCAGGCAGCCAAGGACGGGACCAGCGCGGGGACCCCCGAGGGGACCAACGAGGAGGTGCTGGGGGCCGAGGCGCCGAGCAGCGCCGAGAAGGACCCCGACGACTGGGTGACCGGTGACGAGCCGATGACCGGGGCGCAGAAGAGCTACCTCGACACCCTCGCCCGGGAGGCCGGCGAGACCCTGTCGGCCGACCTGACCAAGGCCGAGGCCTCGGCCCACATCGAGCGCCTGCAGGACGCCACCGGTCGCGGGCAGTGACCGGCTGTCGTAGGCCCGGCGGTGCGGCCGGGCGGCCGAGACATGGGTCACGGGGGCCAACCCCGATGGGTGGTTCACGTCGTGACCGGGCTTTCCTAGATTCGCCACGTGTCCAACAGCGGGCCGGTCGACCTCACGACCCTCGTCGCACAGGCCGGTGCCGGCGACGCCGAGGCGGCGCGTGCGGTCTACGACCACACGATCGACGACGCCTGGCGCATCGCGGTCTCGACGGTCCGCTGTCCGGTCCGGGCCGGCGACGTCATCCGCCAGGCCTACGAGCGGGTGTGGAGCTCGGCGGCCGCTCCGGTGTCGGACGGTGGCCTGCCCCTCGTGGGCTCGCGCGGCTGGGTGCTGGCCTGGGTCTACCGCGTCGGTCGCGACGCGGCCAGCGCCGCGGCCTGACCGGACGCACCATCGCCTGACCGGCCCCCGCGCCGCCTGGTAGAACATCTCCGCTACCCGGCCGCGCGGAGGGACCGAGATGACTGCCATCGACGACGGGGCACACCCCGCCGACACCCACGACCTGATCAGGGTCCTGGGCGCTCGGGAGAACAACCTGCGCGACGTCAGCGTCGACCTCCCCAAGCGCCGGTTGACAGCGTTCACCGGGGTGTCGGGGTCGGGCAAGAGCTCGCTGGTCTTCGCGACCGTCGCGGCCGAGTCGCAGCGCATGATCAACGAGACCTACAGCGCGTTCGTGCAGGGCTTCATGCCGTCCCTGGCCCGCCCGGATGTCGACCGCCTCGAGGGCCTGACGACCGCGATCATCGTGGACCAGGAGCGGCTCGGGGCCAACCCGCGCTCGACCGTCGGCACCGTCACCGACGCCAACGCGATGCTCCGCATCCTGTTCAGCCGGGTCGGTGAGCCGGTGATCGGCCCGCCCACGGCGTACTCGTTCAACGTGCCGACCCGCAAGGCCGGCGGCGTGATGACCACCGAGAAAGGTGGCCGGGTCGAGAAGAAGGTCGTCAAGCAGGAGGTCTACCTCGGGGGCATGTGCCCCCGCTGCGAGGGCATGGGCCACGTCAACGACATCGACCGCACCGCGCTGTACGACGACACCAAGTCGCTCACCGAGGGAGCCCTCACGGTGCCCGGCTACTCGATGGACGGGTGGTACGGCCGGCTGTTCGAGGGCGTCGGCCTCCCGATGGACAAGCCCATCCAGGCGTTCACGGCCAAGCAGCTCGACACGATGCTCTTCGCCGAACCCACCAAGATCAAGGTCGAGGGGATCAACCTGACCTTCGAGGGGATCATCCCGAAGATCCAGAAGTCGATGCTGTCGAAGGACCCCGAGGCGATGCAGCCGCACGTGCGTCGCTTCGTCGAGCGGGCGGTCACCTTCCAGCGGTGCCCCGACTGCGGGGGCACCCGGCTGACCCAGGAGGCGCTGTCCTCGCGCATCCGGGGCCAGAACATCGCCGACCTCTGCGCGATGCAGATCAGCGACCTGGCCGACTGGGTGCGCGACCTCGACGAGCCGTCGGTCGCCCCGTTGGTCGGCGGCCTGCAGCACCTCCTCGACTCCTTCGGGAGCATCGGCCTGGGGTACCTCTCCCTGGAACGGGCCTCCGGCACGCTCAGCGGCGGTGAGGCGCAGCGCACCAAGATGATCCGCCACCTCGGGTCGTCGCTGACCGACGTGACCTACGTCTTCGACGAGCCGACCATCGGGCTGCACCCCCACGACATCCAGCGGATGAACGACCTCCTGCTCCGGCTGCGCGACAAGGGCAACACCGTCCTCGTCGTCGAGCACAAGCCCGAGACCATCTCCATCGCCGACCACGTCGTCGACATCGGCCCCGGTGCGGGCACCGCCGGCGGCACGGTGTGCTTCGAGGGCTCCGTGGAGGGGCTGCGGTCCAGCGGCACCACCACCGGCCGGCACCTCGACGACCGGGCCGCCCTCAAGGACGCGGTGCGCGAGCGCACGGGCGTCATCGAGGTGCGAGGCGCCGGCACCCACAACCTGCGCGACGTCGACGTCGACGTGCCGCTCGGGGTGCTGTGCGTGGTCACCGGCGTGGCGGGGTCGGGCAAGAGCTCGCTGGTGCACGGCTCGGTCGCCGGACGCGAGGGCGTGGTCGTCGTCGACCAGGGCGCCATCAAGGGGTCCCGCCGCAGCAACCCCGCGACGTACACGGGACTGCTGGAGCCGATCCGCAAGGCGTTCGCCAAGGCCAACGGCGTCAAGCCGGCCCTGTTCAGCGCCAACTCCGAGGGCGGCTGCGAGGGCTGCAACGGCGCGGGCGTCATCTTCACCGAGCTCGGACCGATGGCGACCTTCGAGTCGCCGTGCGAGGAGTGCGGCGGTCGGCGGTTCAAGGCCGAGGTGCTCGAGCACACCCTCGGCGGGCGCGACATCGCCGAGGTGCTCGACATGTCGGTGACCGAGGCCGAGGCGTTCTTCTCCGAGGGGGAGGCCCGGACGCCCGCCGCCCACAAGGTCCTGGCCCGGCTCGAGGACGTCGGTCTCGGCTACCTCCGGCTCGGGCAGCCCCTGACGACCCTCTCGGGCGGCGAGCGGCAGCGCCTCAAGCTCGCGGCTCAGATGGCCGAGGCGGGGGAGGTCTACGTGCTCGACGAGCCGACGACCGGCCTCCACCTCGCCGACGTCGACAACCTGCTGGCGCTGCTCGACCGGCTCGTCGACTCCGGCAAGTCGGTCGTCGTCATCGAGCACCACCAGGCCGTGATGGCCCACGCCGACTGGGTCATCGACCTCGGCCCGGGGGCGGGCCACGACGGCGGCACCGTCGTCTTCGAGGGCACGCCCGCCGAGCTCGTCGACCGCGGTCGCGAGACCCTCACCGGCCAGCACCTGGCGGCGTACGTCGGCCGCTGACGGGTCAGCGGGGGTCGGCGCGGGTCAGCGCCAGAAGAGGTGGTGCGTGACGCCCGGGGTGCGGCTGGGCACGACGTCGCGCTCGTAGCGGTCGAGCAGGTCGTCGGGGGAGTCCCACAGCCGCACGCCCGAGCCGAGGTCGAGGTCGACGACGGCCACGTGCAGGGTGTCGACGAGGCCGGCGTCGAGGAACGACCGGACCACGGTGGCTCCACCACCGAGCCGTACGTCGAGTCCGCCAGCGGCCTCCCGGGCCTGCTCGAGGACGGCGGCGGGACTCCCGTCGACGAAGTGGAAGGTGGTCGCGCCCTTGGTGATCGAGGGCCGCGGGTGGTGGGTCATCACGAACACCGGCGTGCGGAAGGGCGGCTCGTCACCCCACCAGCCCTCCCAGTCGAGGTCCGTCCACGGTCCCCGCTGCGGGCCGAACTTGTGCCGGCCCATGATCTCCGCGCCGATGCCGTGGGCGAAGTCGCGCGTGAGGTGGTCGTCGATGCCGCGGGTGCCCCCGGGCTCGGTCCGACCGACCCAGCTCGCCGTCGTGAAGGCCCACCCCAGCAGGTCGCGGGGGTCGGCGTGCCCGAAGGGGGTCTCGAGGCTCTGGCCCTCGCCGGCCGCGAAGCCGTCGCGGGAGACGCCGAAGTTCTGCACGCGCAGCAGCTGGCTCATGCCCGGACCGACCCGCCCGGCTCGCCGGACTCATCGCCCGTCTCGCCGACCCGTCGTGAATTCACGACGGGTCAGCGTGCTCGGCGCCAGGCGCGGGAGGGGCGGGAGGCGACCTCGGGGGACGTGCTGGTCTCCCACAGACGCCGCCACTCGGCCACGTCGGGCCCCGACGGGTCGGGGGTCGCGCCCTGGGAGGCGCGCAGGCGGGCGGCGTACCAGTCGGTGGCGTCCTCATCGAGCAGCGTGGCCACCGCGTCGCGGATGCGGGGCGCGAAGGCGCGCACCGACTCGCCCTCCGCGGGCCGCAGCGGCGAGCCGAAGCGGACCGTGAGCTGGCGCCGGCCGCGGCCGGGCCACGAGGCGCCCTTGGGCATGGCGGCGAAGGTGCCGCGGTGCGCGACCGGGATGACGGGCACGCCGTGCTCGACGGCGAGGTAGGCCGCACCCATGCGGAAGGAGCCGAGCCAGCCGTCCTTGGACCGGGTGCCCTCGGGGAAGATCACGAGGTTCCAGCCGGCGTCGAGGACCTCGCCGGGGGTCGTCGCCATCGACCCGCCGCGCCGGTCGATCGGCATGGTGTTGAACAGCAGCGAGGAGCCGACGGCGCGCCACCAGGAGTCGAAGAAGTAGTCGGCCGCCGCCGCCACCGCCGTACGCCGCCGCCACGCGTCGGGCAGGGAGAGCAGGATGAGCGGGGTGTCGAGGTGGGAGGCGTGGTTGGCCGCGAAGATCACCGGGCCGGTGGTGCGGGCCAGGACGTCGAGACCCTCGACGCGGGTGCGCACCTGCGAGCGGAAGACGGGCTCGAGGCCGACCTTCTGCACCACGTCGCGCGCGGCCGAGGCAGCCGGGGTGCGCGACCAGTCGTTGGGGTAGACGTTGCTGGACGGCGCGGGTACGTAGGGCTCGGCCGAGCGCGGCACCTGCGGGTGCCGGCCCCAGCGCCAGCCGTTCTTGACCCGGCGGACGTCGTCGACGGTGTCCTTGAGGTAGCCCATGGTGCTAGCGCACGTCCGCGAGCACGTGCGGCGGGTTGTGCAGGTAGGTGATGGTCGGGTCGTTGCCGACCGTCGAGGACGCCATCTCCAGCGCGTCGCGCAGGGTCGAGGCCGCCCGGAAGCCGAGGCGGGCCGCGGCCTTGCGGTCGGCGCCGACCCAGATCACGTCGCCGAGGTGGTCCATCGCGTGCGCCGCCCAGTACCACATGTAGAAGGGGTGGACGCCGTGGTAGGCGTTGGAGGTGCGGTAGAGGTGGACGTACCACGGATCGGTGGCGAACTGCTGCTCGTACTTCTCCCCGATCACGGCCGGGTCGGTCGACTCGGCCAGCACCTCGTCGTAGAAGTCGACGTACGACGGGTGGTGCAGCGTGCTGAACCCCTCGTCGAGCGGGTGGTAGAGGATCGCCACCCCGCCCTGGCGCACGATCGGCGAGCCCAGGTAGGAGTTGAAGAAGTAGCCCAGGCCGACGCAGGTCGCCAGGATCGGGTTCATCCAGCTGTTGACGTTGTAGGGCCCGACGTAGGGGATGCCGAAGACGGCGACGTCGGTCTGGCCCTGCACCTCGACGCGCTGCTGCTGGTGGACCTTGCGCAGCGTGCGGTCGTGGACGGCTTCGACCTCGCCGGCGTTGATGCCGGTCAGGCCGTAGGCCGAGCGCACGTCGTGGAAGGTGCGGTGGCGCAGCTTCTGCGGCATCAGTCCGAGGCCGCGGCGCATGCCGAGCGCGGTGGCCTGGTCGCGGCGGGTCCACTCCCACTCGCGCTTCATCATGAACTCGTAGGGCTTGGGGAAGACGTTGTTGTCGAGCGTGGTCTCGATCTGGAAGACCTTGACGTGGTCCTTGATGAGCCGCCCGATGCGCCAGGCCGAGGAGTGCATCTCGGAGTGCTTGTGGTCCATGAAGGACCGGCTGTGCACCATCGTCTTGGCGTTGTGGTGGTGCCGCAGGCTCTTGTACGACGCCAACCCGATGCCGACCGACTTGTGGCCGCCGTCCATGGCGACGAGGTTGACGTTGACGTAGACGAGCAGGTCGGACTCGGCGGCCCGCTTGCTGATCTCGACGTCCTCGCCCTTGTCGGTGTGCCCGAGGTGGGCGAGGTTGGCGCGGTCCTCGGCGTCGAAGTTGTAGAGCTTGCCGCTGGGGTGGAAGGACCGGAAGACGCGCTCGCCGACGATGTGGCGCAGCTCGGCGGGGGTCATCCGGCGGTGCAGCGCGTTGGCCGCGACCAGCTCGACGTCGTCGACGCCGGCCTGGGCGGCCAGCTCGAGGACGTGCTCGATGATCCGGCCGCGGATGTCGGGCGGGCGCATGGTCGGCAGCGGCAGCGACAGGTCGTCGAAGGCGATGGTGAGGCGCATCCCGGCCTTGAGCAGCGCGGGCAGGGGCTCGGAGTCGACGGGGTGGAGCAGCGCCTCGAGGATGGCCTCGTCGACGTCGGGCACCGTGGGCTGCGGCTCGGGCGGGTAGACCACCCGGGTGCCGAGCGGGAACTCCTCGAGCCGGAAGCCGAGCCCCTCGTGCACCAGCAGCGGGGGAGTGCGGTCGTCGACCTCGAGCACGAATCCGGGCCTGCTCAACGGGTCCTCCTGGGGTCGAACGCGACCTTGACCGTGCCGAGGCGGCCGGCGGAGTGCGCGTGGTCGAGAGCCTCCCGCCACCGGTGCAGCGGGTAGGGCGAGACGGTCTTGGCGAGCCGGGCGACGCCGTCGTGGGCGGCCAGCTCGATGGCGCGGGGGAAGTCCTCGGTGCCCCGCGCGGAGGCGTAGGTGCCGACGAGCTCGAGCTCGCGGAACCAGGCCGCGGACAGGTCGGCCTTGGCCGGCATGCCGCTGAGCACGACCCGGCCACCGGCCCGGGTGGCGTGCAGGCAGGTCTCGAGCGACCCGCTGCTGCCGACGGCGTCGAGGGCGACGTCGACGCCCCCCAGCAGGTACGGCGAGCCGAGCTCGGGCTCGAGCTGGAAGGCACCGGTCGCCCGGCGCACGCGGCGCAGCACCTCGTCGGGGCCGACGACCTCGGTGGCCCCGAAGTCGCGGGCCAGCTCGCGCTGGTGGGCGTGCTTGGCGACGACGACGATCTCGCCGGCCTCCGTCAGCTCGCGCAGGGCGAGCGTGGCCAGGAGCCCGACGGCGCCGGCGCCGGAGACGAGCACCCGGTCGCCGGGCCGGACGCCGGCCCGGGTGGCGGTGTGGACGGCGCAGGCCAGGGGCTCGACGAGCAGCGCCTGCTCGTCGGAGAAGCCCTCGGGCACGGGGTGCAGCTGGGAGCGGTGGGCGACGAGCACCTCGCCCCAGCCGCCGCCGGTGTCGTGGCAGAAGCCGGTCTGCAGCCCGGCGGAGACGTCGCCGACGGTGATGCGCGAGCAGCGGTTGGTCCGGCCCTCGGCGCAGGCCGGGCACGGGTCGACGCCGCGCGCCGCGCAGTGCAGCACCGGGTCGACCACGACGCGGGTGCCGACCGGCAGGTCCTCGCAGTCGTCGACGAGGTCGGCCACGACCTCGTGCCCGGGCACGAAGGGCAGCGAGACGACGGCGCTGAAGTAGAGCGACGTGGTGCCGGAGAGCATGCCGAGGTCAGAGCCGCAGATGCCGGACAGCCGGGTGCGCAGCCGGGCCCACCCGGGCCGGGCCACCTGCGGGGGGTCGATCGTGGCCAGCCGCAGCGGCACGCCGGCGCCGGTGGCCAGGGCGGGCACGCGGCCACCGGTGGCCCGGCCGAGCAGCGTCTTGGGCACGCTGCGCACCATCTCGAGCGCCAGCACGGCCGTCACCGCCTTCCTGCGGGGTCGAGGCTGCGGGTCGAGGTCTCGGGGGAGGTCCAGTCGACGATGTTCCAGCGCTTCGTGCGGGCGTGCTGGTAGAGCGGCACGTCGGGGCGCACGGCGACGGGGCGGCCCACGGCCTCGAGCAGCGGGAGGTCGGAGTAGGAGTCGGCGTAGGCGTAGGACGCCGCGAGGTCGAGCCCCAGCGAGCGGCCCAGCTCGCGCACCAGCGCGCCCCGCGACTCGCCGACCACGGTCGAGGCGGCGAGCTGACCGGTGCAGCGGCCGCGGTCGTCGACGGCGAGGTCGGCGGCGTGCACGTGGTCGAAGAGGGGGGCGACGGGGCGGGTCAGCGGTCGCAGCGCGCCGGTGATCAGGATCGTGGTGTGACCGGCCGCGCGGTGCTCGCGGACCCGGCGCACGGCGGCGGGAGCGAGGCGCTCGAGCACGTGGGCGGTCAGGTGCTCGTCGACGATGGCCTCGAGGTCCTCCAGCCGGGCGCCGGCGTACTCGCGGTAGACCTCGCGCAGCATCGCGGCCCGGTCGTGGCGGTCGGCCTGGACGATCCTGGGCAGCCGCCGGGCCAGTCGCGCGGTCTCGCCGACGCGACGGCTCGCGGGCAGGTCGGCCAGGCGCAGCCAGAGGAAGGACTCCACGACGTTGGAGGACAGCAGCGTGCCGTCCATGTCGAAGAACGCCGCGACCTGACCGCCGGCGCCGTCGGCACGCGGCTCGAGCGTGCGCAGCGCGGCCGGGTCGACCTTCTTGCGCTTGGCGCGCACGACGTCGAGCTCGCGCACGGGCTGGGTCACCGAGGGGCAGTGCACCTCCTGCAGGTAGTGCGCCCAGTCGATGACCGCCGTGTCGAAGGCGAAGACCTCGCGGTCGTCGGGGTGCAGCCCGTCGCGCAGCGCCACGGCGGCGTCGTCGACGAAGCGCAGGTCGGCCTGGGCGTACTCCTGGTAGACGTCGAGGTAGCGGCGCAGGAAGGCCAGCCGCCGGCCCTGGGTCTCCAGGCTGCGGATCCAGCCGGTGGTGCGGTCGGTGCGGGGCGCCAGCGAGAGCAGCCGCTCGGCGGTGCGGTGCAGCCGCTCGCCGGTGCTCATCGCGCGCTGCACCGACGCGGTGCCCGACCACGACCACACCGGCAGCGGCACGTGGCCCTGCGGGGTGGCGGCGAACGGGTGGGCCTGGAAGTAGGCCCGCACGTTCTCGTAGACGGCACCGAAGGTGAGCGGGTTGCGGTGGCCCGAGCTCAGGTGGACGTACGCCGGCGCGGCCGGCTCGGGCGGCCGGGCCAGGCAGGCGATGATCGAGGCGACGACGTGGTCGACCGGGACGACGTCGACGATGGTGTCGGACCCGCCGGGGAACATCGGCAGCTCGCCGCGGCCGTAGGCCAGGATCAGCGGCTCGGCCATCTTGAAGCCCTCGATCCAGCCCGGGTAGGGCTGCTCGAGCGCCGACTCGACGATGGTCGGGCGGTGCACGGTGACGCGGCGACCGCGCGGGTCGCGGGTGGCGTGGGCCTCCACGACGCGCTCGCCGAGGGCCTTGGTGAACGTGTAGCAGTCGGTCCAGCCGAGGCTGCGTGCCCGCTCGGCGCCGAGGGCGACGAGCTGGTCCTTGACCCAGGTGCGGCGGGCCTCCTCGACGGCGGCGGCGGTGGTCAGCGGGCCGGCGCGGCGGCGGTCGCGGCCGGCGTCCTTGCCGAGCTCGGTGAGCACGTCGACGCTGCGCGAACGGGCCTCGACCTCCGGACGGCGGGCCAGGCCCCACGCGACCTCGGCGTCGACGTCGACCGCGTGGTCGAGCGGCTCCTCGAACACCGCGCCGCGGCGACGACCGGCGACGTAGGCGGTGGAGACGTGCAGGTAGTGCACGTCGCGCTCGCCGTGGCCGCTGGCCTCCTCGATGCGCTCGAGCAGCTCGCGCACGCCGACGACGTTGGCCCTGAACCCCTCGTCGACCGGCGGGTCGAAGGACACGTCGCCCGCGCAGTGCACGACGGCGTCGAGGTCGGTGGGCAGCGCGGGCGGGTCGGTCAGGTCGCCCTCGACCACGGCGATGCGCGCGGCCATCAGCGCCTCGACGCCCCCGGCTGCCTCGACGGTGTCGGCGAAGATCGCCTTGCCGAGCAGGGTGGCGACGCGGGAGGCCGCGGTGGTCGACCCGCGCGGACGGACCAGCACGCTCGTGCGCACCTCGGGCACGTCGCGCAGCAGGCGCTGGAGGAGGGCCTCGCCGAGGAAGCCCGTGACCCCGGTGAGCAGCACGTGCTGCCCGGCCAGCGCGTCACGGACGCGTACCCCGCCCGCCCCGCCGGCTCGGTCCGGGGCGTCCGAGACCTCGCTCATGACCCCGAAACCTTCCACACCGGGTCAAGCCCGTCGACGACCGGGG
This sequence comes from Nocardioides litoris, assembly GCF_006346315.1. GTDB lineage: Bacteria > Actinomycetota > Actinomycetes > Propionibacteriales > Nocardioidaceae > Nocardioides > Nocardioides litoris. Next base: position 285,753 of record NZ_VDMR01000008.1, read on the forward strand.
GTCGCCGGTGGCCCGCGCACCCTGTGACAGGATCGCTCGGGTGAGTGAGCAGGCCCCGGTCACCGAGCTCCCCGAGCTCCGGATCGACCACCTCCGCGAGGCCCGCACCGGGCTCGCCGAGGCCGTCTACGGCCCCGGCAAGACCCCCGACCAGTGCGCGGCCGCCGTGGCCGAGCTGCTCGCCGGCCCCGGCGACGGCCCCGTGCTGCTCACGCGCGCCGACCCCGCCCAGGCCGCCGCCGCGACGGCCGCGGCCCCGGGCGCCGCCGTGGCGTCGTACGACGAGGGGCAGGAGCTGCGCACGCTGCTGTGGCGCGCCCGCGAGCGCCGGGAGCACGCCGGGTCGGTGCTGGTGCTGACCGCCGGCACCGGCGACCTGCCGGTGGCCCGCGAGGCCGCGGCCGTGGTCGAGGCCTACGGGCACGAGGTCGCGCTGGTGGCCGACGTCGGGGTGGCCGGACTGCACCGCGTGCTCGGCCAGCAGGACCGGCTGGCCGCGGCCGACGTCGTCGTGGTCGTCGCCGGCATGGAGGGTGCCCTGGCCAGCGTCGTCGGCGGCCTGACCCGCGCGCCCGTCGTCGCGGTGCCGACGAGCACTGGCTACGGCGCCGGTCTCGAGGGCGTCACCGCGCTGCTCGGCATGCTCGCCTCGTGCAGCCCCGGCATCACCGCCGTGGGCATCGACAACGGCTTCGGCGCCGGGTGCGCCGCCGTCCGGTTCCTCGGGGCGAGGGTGGACGCGTGAGCGGGCTCGACGTGGTCCTGCAGGACAAGCTGACCGCCCTGGAGGCGGGGCTGCGGGCGCACGCCTCGGTCCTGGTCGCCTTCTCGGGCGGCGCCGACTCCGCGTTCGTGCTCGCCGCCGCGGTGCGCGCCCTGGGCCCGTCGTCCGTGGTCGCCGCGACCGCGGTCAGCCCGTCGCTGCCCGCCGAGGAGCTCGAGGCGGCGCGCCTGTTCGCCTCCGACCTCGGCGTCACCCACCACGCCCCGCGCACCGACGAGATGGCGCGCCCCGGGTACGTGGCCAACGGCCGTGACCGCTGCTTCCACTGCAAGAGCGAGCTGCTCTCGGTGCTCGGCCCGCTGGCCGAGCGGCTCGGGGCGGGACCGGTGGCGACGGGCACCAACGCCGACGACGTGGTCGACCGGTTCCGGCCGGGCATCCGTGCCGCGGCGGCCGCGGGTGCGGTCACCCCGTTGGCCGACGCCGGGCTGACCAAGGCCGAGGTGCGCCGGGCGTCGCGGGCGTGGGGACTGGTCACGGCCGACAAGCCGGCCGCGGCCTGCCTGTCGAGCCGGGTCGCCTACGGCCTGCAGATCTCCCCGCGCCGCCTCGGCCGCATCGAGGCCGCCGAGCGCGACCTGCGCCGCGCGATGCTCGACGCCGGCCTGGCGGTGGCCGACCTGCGGGTGCGCGACCTCGGCGACCGGGCCCGGGTCGAGGTCGACGCGCCACTCGTGCCCGCGCTGCTGGCGCGACCCGAGGTGCTGGCGGCGGTCACGGGGTTCGAGTCCGTCGAGGTCGACCCGCAGGGGTTCCGCTCGGGGTCGATGAACGAGACCGCGTGAGGGTGCCCGGCGTGCCGGGCCCGCTCGGCTGGCTGGACGCGAGCAGCGGCGTCAGCGGCGACATGCTGCTCGGCGCGTGCGTCGGGGCCGGCGTGCCGCTGGCCGTGCCGCAGGCCGCGATCGACGCACTCGACCTGCCGGAGCGGGTGGTCCTGTCCTCGGCCGAGGTCACGCGGTCGGCGATCAGCGCGACCAAGGTCGACGTGACGACGGGGGAGTCGCACCACCACCGCCGGCTGGCCGACGTGCTCGCGCTGCTGTCGCGGCTGGAGCCGGTGGTGGGGTCGGTGGCGGGGTCGGTGGCGGCCGAGGTGTTCCGGGTGCTGGCCGAGGCCGAGGCGCGGGTGCACCGCGTCGGCGTCGCGGACGTGCACTTCCACGAGGTGGGTGCGCTCGACGCCATCGCCGACGTGGTCGGGGTCGTGGCCTGCGTCCAGCACCTCGGGCTCGACCGCCTGGTCTGCTCCCCGGTCGCCCTCGGTGGCGGGCGGGCGCGCACCGAGCACGGCTCGATCCCGGTCCCGGCGCCCGCGGTGCTCGAGCTGCTGTCGGCGCGCGGCATGCCGTCGTACGGCGGACCGCTGGAGCGCGAGCTCGCGACGCCGACCGGCGTGGCGCTGCTGGCGGTGCTGGTCGACGGGTTCGGGCCGATGCCGGCGATGGTGCCGTCGGTGGTCGGGGTGGGCGCGGGGTCGAGCGACCCGGAGGGCCACGCCAACGTGCTGCGGCTGGTCGTCGGCTCCAGCGTCCCCGGGGAGGGCGCCGAGCCCGCTTTGGTGCTCGAGGCCAACGTCGACGACCTCGACCCACGGTTGTGGCCCGGCGTGCTGGCCGCCCTGATGGCGGCCGGTGCCGACGACGCCTGGCTGGTGCCGATCCAGATGAAGAAGGGCCGCCCGGCCCACACGGTCTCGGTGCTCTGCGCGCCCGCCCGCGTCGACGACCTGGTGCGGGTGCTGGTCACCCACACCAGCACCATCGGCCTGCGCCGCCGTCCGGTCGACAAGCTGCCGCTGCCGCGCGAGGACGCCCTCGTCTCGGTCGACGGGCAGCGCATCCGGGTCAAGGTCGCCCGGCTCGACGGCCGGGTCGTCAACGTCAACCCCGAGCACGACGACGTCGTCGCGGCAGCGGCGGCGCTCGGTCGGCCCGAGAAGGTGGTCCTCGCCGCGGCGCTCCACGCAGCCCACGGGCTCTGGGGCGGCTGACCTCCGCCGCACGCAAACGCGTGGCGGCCGGCGAGCGGACCGACGACGATCGGCTGGGTGAGCTCGTTGACCCGCACGACCGCCAGCGGCGCCGAGGCGCTCGACCTGACGACCCGGCTCCTGCACCGGGTCCGGCTCGCCGACCCGCACGTCGGGTCGTGGGAGGCCGCCGACCCGCAGTGGTGGTCGCGGCGGCCCCGGCCCTCCGACGACGTCGAGCGGCCGTTCTGGGCCGACGACGAGGGCCCGGTCGCCGGGCTCGTGCTGACCGCGTTCCGCGAGAGGACCTGGCAGCTCGACGTCGTCGTGGCGCCCGTGCCCGGCGCGCCCACCGTCGCCGAGGTGTGGGAGGCCGCGCGCACCCTGGGCGCCGGGCTGTCGGCGCACGGTGTCGAGACGGTGAGCGTGCCCGTGCACGACGACGCGCCCGAGCTCCGCGACCTCGTCGAGGACCTCGGCTGGACCGTCGGCGAGACCTCGTGGGACTCCTGGCTCGACACCGCCACGTGGTCGGGCCCGAGCCGGTCCGTGGCCGAGGGCTACCGCGTGGTCGACCGGACGCAGCGACCCGACGACCCGCACCCGATGGTCGGCCGCAACGGGCCGGCCGTGGGCGCGCGCCCTCGACGCGTGCTCGCTCTACGACCGTTCCCTCGACCTGCGCGTCGAGACCGCCGCGGGCGAGGTCGCGGGCTACGTGCTGTGCTGGGCCGACCCGGTGACCCGGGTCGGCCTGGTCGAGCCGGTGCGGGTCGAGGACGCACACCAGCGGCGCGGCCTCGCCTCGGCCGTGGTGGCCGAGGGCGTGGCCCGGCTGGCCGCAGCGGGGATGGCGCGGGTCAAGATCGGGTTCGGCACCGAGGCGGCGCGGGTGGTCTACGAGGGCGTCGGGTTCGTGCCGGGCCGCGCGCTGCCGGAGTACAGGGGCCACGCCGTCCGACCTGGCTTGAGGGTCAGGTCTCCGGCTGGCAGACCGGGCACCAGTAGACGGTGCGCGCGGCGAGCTCGGCGCTCTCGACCGGCGTCCCGCAGCGTCGGCACGGCCGGCCGGTGCGGTGGTAGACGTACGACGCGTCGACCCGGCGCACCCGTCCGCCGGGTCGCTCGCGGTCCTCGGGCTCGGTGGTGACGATGCGACCGGTGCGCACGCCGGACTCCATCAGCACCACGAGGTCGTCCCAGAGCACGGTCCAGGTGGCCTCGTCGACCTCGCGGCCGGGCGTCCAGGGGTGCAGGCCGTGCCGGAAGAGGATCTCGGCGCGGTAGACGTTGCCGATGCCGGCCACGACCGCCTGGTTCATCAGCAGCGTGCCGATGGGGGAGCGGGAGCGGCCGATCCGCTGCGCGGCCGCCGACGCGGGGGTGCCGGGACGCAGCGGGTCGGGTCCGAGCCGGGCCAGCAGGGCGTCGCGCTCGGGGTCGGCGAGCAGCTCGCACGCGGTCGGGCCGCGCAGGTCGATCCAGTGGTCCTCGGTGGTCATCCGCAGCCGCAGCGCGCCCTTCGGCTCCGGGGGCTCGCCGGCGCCGTCGCGGTAGCGTCCGAACAGGCCCAGGTGGACGTGCAGCCAGCCGTCGTCGAACCGGTGGAACAGGTGCTTGCCCCACGCGTCGGTGCCGAGCACGGTGCGGCCGTCGAGCTGCGCGGCCCCCTCGGCGAACCGTCCCTGCGGGCTCGAGGTGTGCACCACCTTGCCCTTCAGCATCCGGCGGTGGCGGCGGGCCAGGCGGTGGATGGTGTGTCCTTCGGGCACGGTCCCCAGCATCGTCGGCGGCGACGCCGCCCCGGCTCACCCGTCGCGCAGGAGCTCCTCGACGGCCGCGCCCCAGCCGGTCGGGTCGTCGCCGGCCGGCACCATGGCCAGGGCCTGCCACAGCTCCAGCGCCGGCCACCACCCGCGCTCGACCTCGCTGCGCGCACGCCCGCCGTCGTACGCCGCGACGTAGCCCGCCCGGACCGGGGCCGGCACCGGCCCCCACCCGCGGAACCGGGTGCCCAGCAGCACCGCCGACCGGGCCAGCTCGACCACGGCGTGGTCGTGGCGGGCTTCCTCCAGGTCGAGCACCGCGACGACGCGGCCGCCGCGCACGAGCAGGTTGGCGGCCCGCACGTCACCGTGCACGACCTGCCGCTCCGGTTCGTCGGTGGGCGCCTTGGCGAGACGGTGGCGCAGCGCGTCGAGGTGGCGAGGGAGGAGGTGGGGCGGGGCGTGGGCCAGCCAGGCGGTGAGGCGCTCGCGCAGGGTCCGGGTCTCGTGCGGGCCCGGCACCCCGCCGTCGTACGCCGCCAGCGCGGTGTGCAGGCGCGCGACGGTGCGACCGGCCTCGACGACCTGCCGCGCGTCGGTCACGTCGAGCAGGTCGCCCTCGACCTCGCGCTGCAGCCCGACCAGGGCGCCATCGACCTCGACGAGCAGCTGTCCGTCGTCGGCCAGGAGGGGCGCCGAGACCGGTAGCCCGCGGCGGTCGAGCCAGGCCGTCAGGTCGGCCACCGTCCGCAGGCGCGGCGTGCGGGCCGGGGCGACGCACCACTTCGCCACCAGCGTTCCGCGGTCGCGCGTGGACACCCAGGCCAGTGCGTTGGCGTCGCTCAGCACCAGTCGTGAGCAGTGGACGACCTCGACCTGCCAGTGGGTGCGCAGCACGTCGCGCAACCAGGTGACGACCGACGCGCCGTCGACGTGCCCGAAGCGGTCCCGCAGCACCTCGTGCGGGTCCGCGGCGGCCCACAGCATCTCGGGGACGGGGCTGGGCACGCGCCCTTGCTACCACCTCCGTCCGCCGCAGGGTTGCGCTGGCGCCGAGCGGAGGCACCGGGGGACAGGACCGACGAGCACAGGCCGACGAGCCCAGGCCCGACGAGCCCAGGCCCGACGAGCCCAGGCCCGACGAGGACGGGCCGCGCCGCTAGCGTGCGCGGGTGGACGACGTCACGGACACCGAGCTCGTCGGGGGAGTCGAGAAGCGCGCGCTGGTCGTGGTCGACCACGACCCGGGCTGGGCGACGGCGTACGCCGAGCACGAGGCCCGGATCCGGACAGCACTGGGGGAGACCGGGGTCCAGGTCGAGCACATCGGGTCGACGTCCGTGCCGGGCCTGGCCGCCAAGCCGATCATCGACGTGCTCGTCACGGTCCCAGACATCACGGCCGAGGCCGACTACCTCGACCCGCTCCTGGCGGCCGGCTACCTGCTGCGCGTGCGTGAACCCGGCCACCGGCTCGTCCGCACGCCGGACCTCGACGTCCACGTGCACGTGCTCGAGGTCGGTGCCCCGGCCGCCGCGGACTACCTGCTGCTGCGCGACCGGCTGCGCAGCGACGAGGCGGACCGTCGGCTCTACGAGTCGGTCAAGCGCGACCTGGTGGCCCAGGACTGGGCGGACATGAACGCCTACTCCGACGCCAAGACCGAGGTCATCGAGGCCATCAAGGGCCGAGCGCGGGCGTCGAGGCGGGACTTCTGACATCCGCCCGGCGGATGGGGGTTTCGCCGGGCGCGCCGCGGGAACGACGGCCCCGACCGCCGACATCCCGGCGGCACCCCCACGACTCCCGAGGAGCCCTGTCATGTCCCTGCGCCGCGCTGCTGCCGCCGCCGTCCTGACCACCGCCGTCGCCACGTCCGGCCTGGTCGCCCCGATCGGCAGCGCCACCGCCGCCTCCGCCCCGCAGGTCTCCGAGCGCGCCGGCCAGGGCTGCGTCACCAAGGCCGAGTACCGCAAGATCAAGAAGGGCATGACCGTCGCCAAGGTCAAGCGCATCACCGGCACCAAGGGCAAGCAGGTCTCCTCGAGCCCGCTGCCCGGCGGCCAGGTGGTCGTCGGCCGCGCCTACAAGGCCTGCACGTCCAAGCGCGGTGGCGTCGGCATCGCCTTCGTCGGCCAGGCCGGCAAGCCCGGCACGCTCAAGGTCGGTTCCAAGTCCGCCGTCTGGCGCTGACGCCCGAGCTCAAGGGGCCCACGACAGCCGTACGCCGGTGCCAGCTGCTGGCATCGGCGCACGGCTGTCCCGGCTCCGCCCGGGTGCCGGACGACCACGCGACGCGGCGATGCTTCGCGACGTGGGTCGTCGGCGCCCCTGGGTCGGCCTGGTCGGGCGGTCGGCTGGGCGCTCCCAGGCCTGTTCCTGGCTCGTCCAGATATCGCCGATAAGTGACATTATGTCAGGTCACAGGTCAGGCAGAGGCGTGGGGTGGGGCGTCCTCCCCGGTCAGCCCGTCGATCGACTCGCGCAGCAGGTCGGCGTGGCCGGTGTGTCGTGCGTACTCCTCGATCATGTCGACCAGCACCCGGCGCAGGCTGAACGGCTCGTGCCCGTCGGGCTGCGCGACCCGGTGGTCGAGGTCGTGCTCGCGCAGCACCGTCTCGACGGCGCGCTCCGAACGCTCGACCGCCGCCAGCCACAGCGCCCGCAGCTCCTCGGGCGTGTCGTGGACGGCCGAGTTCCACTCCCAGTCGGCTTCCGCGGCCATCGGCGCCCAGACGCCCGGGTAGTCCTCGCCCAGCAGCTGGTGGGTGAAGTAGTGGTCCTCGACCAGGGCGAGGTGCTTGACCAGGCCGGCCAGGGTCAGCGTCGACGGAGCCAGGGTGCGGCCCAACTGCTCCGCCGTCAGGCCGCCGGTCTTCCAGGCGAAGGTCCGCCGGTTGCGGTGCAGCGCCCCGAGCAGTGCCTCCGCCTCGCCCGGCGCCGGGGGCATCGGGCGCGGTGCCATCGCGGGTTCGAGCGACATGACCCGACCGTAGTCCTGCGCGCCGTGGACCGGGGTCCGGTGGGCCTCGCGGTGGTCGGACCGGCGCTACGATCCGCGCGTGTCGCGACTCCTCGAAGCGCTCCCCCCGCACCCCGTCGACGTCCCGGACGAGCTGGCCGCGGCCTGGGACTGGATGGAGTCCCAGGGCTTCGGCGGCGGCGAGCCCGACCAGCCGTTCCTCACGGCGTACGCCGGTCGCCGGGTCCTCGGGCCGGTGTTCCGCGGCGGCTTCGACGGCTGGCTCGAGGCCTGGTTCGGGGTGGGCACCGAGGCCGGGAGCCGGCTCCGACCCATCGGTGAGGCGGGTGGCGACGGGTCGGTGCTCGCCCTGTGGCGCCCCGACGTCGCGGAGGGCGACGACGGCGACGACGGCGACCGCGACGGGGTCCGCGCGGTCGTGCTGGGTTCCGAGGGCGACGCCTACGAGGTCGCCCGCACGCCGCTCGACCTGCTCGCGCTGGTCGCCGTCGGGTACGTCGAGCTCGTCGACGTCGAGCTCGGGGCGCCGCCCGCGGAGCCCGACGCCGTCGAGGCCGTGGCCGGGTTCCGGTCCTGGGTCACCGCGACGTACGGCGTCGCGGTGCCCACGGAGTGGCCGCCCGCCGAGCACGGCGCGTTCACGACGTGGGTACGCCGGCAGCTGGGTGAGGACGTGCCCGACTCCCCCGACCACGGGCCGGACGACGGTGCCCACGACGGTGCCCACGACGGTGCCCACGACGGTGCCGACGACGCTGCCGACCACGGGCGCACCTGGCCGCCCGAGGTCGCCGGTGACCTGGTCGTGCTGCTCGACGCGCTCGGCACGTCGGACGGGTCGCCGCAGGTCGCCGCCCTCGCCGAGCTGCTCGACGTGCCCCTGGGCGCGGGCGGCCTGCGCCGGGCCGGCCGCAGGCTGCGCTCGCGCGGGGTCCAGGCCGCCTTCGACAGCGGCACGCTCGCCACCCTGTGGGTCCGGGGGCTCACCATCGGCCGGCTCCTCGACCTGCTCCCCGACGACGCCCGGGTCGACGACGTCGTCTCCCACCTCGGTGAGCCGGCCGAACGGTCCGACGAGCACGGGTGGGCCCGCTGGGTCGTCGGCGGCCGGCACCTGCACCTCACCGTCGAGCCCGACGGCGAGGTCAGCATGGTCTGCCTGATGACCGACCTCCCCTGACCCGCCCGTCTACGGTCGCGGCATGGATGCCTCTCGGTCCTCGCAGGTCCGCCAGGCGGCGTACGCCGTGCTGGCGGTGCTCGGCGCCGCCCTCACCGTGCCCAACAACCTCATGCACCGGGGCAGCGCCCTGGGCTTCGTCGAGGACGCCACGAGCACGCCGGCCGGCCGGTCGCTGACCTTCGACCTCGCGGTGCTGGCCGCGGCGTGCGTGGTCCTGGTGGTCACCGAGGGGCGCCGCCTCGGCATCCGCCGCTGGTGGGTCTACCTGGTGCTGTGCGGCGTCGTGGCCGCGGCCTTCGCGATCCCGCTCTTCCTGCTGGTGCGCGAGCGCGCGCTCGAACGGCGGCGAGCCGGTCGTCCCCGTGCGGCAGCCCCCGTCTTCTCCACCTCCGACGTCGGCGCGTGGGTCGAGCACTACGCCGCCCTGGGGTTCGAGGTCTCCCGCCACGACGACGGCGACGACTACGCCTTCGCCCGACTCGGCCCGGTCGAGCTGCACGTCTCGCACCGCGACGACCACGACCCGGCGACGACCGCCGGGTGCGCCTACCTGCACGTCGACGACGCCGACGCCCTGCACCGCACGTGGTCGCAGGGCGTCGGAGGCCGCGACGCCGAGCCGGTCGACACCGGCTACGGGCTGCGGGAGGGTGCGCACGTCGACCCCGACGGCAACCTGCTCCGCTACGGCTCTCCCCTGCGCTGACCCCCGGCGGGGACCGGCGCCGGGCCCGGCCGGGGTGGCCTCACCGGCGCCGGGCACCCACCGCGGTGGCCACGGCGCCGAGCACGAGGACGGCCGCCGCCATCCACAGCGCCGTGGCGAACCCGTCGCCGAACGCGTCGGTGGCGGTGCTGAGCAGCCGTGCACCCTCGCGGGGCGGGAGCTCCCCGGCGGCCCCGGCGGCCTGCACGAAGCCCGCCTCGGCCGCGGCCGCGACCGGCCCGGGCAGGCCGGTCAGGCCGTCGAGGCGGGCGCCGTACACGGCGAGGAGGACGGAGGCGGCCACCGCACTGCCGAGGGCTCCCCCGACCTCGCGGGTGACGTCGTTGACCGCGGCGGAGAGGGTCCGCCGGTCCTCGGGCAGGCCCCCGATGATGAGCGAGGTCCCGGGGGTGACGGCCAGCCCGAACCCGAACGAGAGCACCACCACCGTGGCCGCGAACCACCACAGCGAGGTCTCCCCGTCGGCCTGCAGCGCCACCGCGCCCAGGGCGAGACCCATCTGCGCCATGCCCCAGGCGCCGACGGTGCCGGGGCCGAGACGGTCGATGAGGACGGGCGCCAGCAAGGAGGCCGGGGCGACGCCGAGGGCGAAGGGCAGGAACCACGCGGCAGCCCCGAGCGGCCCCTCCCCCTGCACGTACTGCAGCCACTGCGGACCGAGGAAGAAGAAGGCGTAGGCGGAGAAGAACTGCAGGAAGACCAGGACGCTCCCGGTGGCCAGCCACCGCGACCGGAACAGGCGCACGTCGAGCATCGGCGCCTCGGTACGCATCTCGTGCCCCACGAACGCGCCCAGCGCGACCACCCCGACCGCGGCCGCGACCACGACCCGGGGCGAGGTCCAGCCGATCTCGGGGCCCTCGACGACGGCGTACACGATGCCGGCGAGGCCGACGAGCGAGAGGACGGCACCTGCGGGGTCGAGGCGCAGGTCGGGGTTGCGCGAGGGCGGCACGACCCGGAGGCAGACCAGGGCCAGCACGGCCGCGGCGGCGCCGGTGGTCAGCTGCACGCTCCCCCACCAGAACGACTCGAGCAGCAGACCGGCGACGACCAGGCCGACCATCGCCCCCGCGCCGGACACGGCGGCCCACACCGACACGGCGCGGTCGCGTCGGTCCTCGGGGAACGCCTCGACCAGGACCGAGAGCGTCGCCGGCATGACGGCGGCGGCGCCGAGGCCGGCGACGCCGCGCAGGGCGATGACCGCGACCGGGTCGTCGAGCAGTCCGGAGACGGCGGTGGCGGCGGCGAAGAGCCCGAGGCCGCCGACGAGGAAGCCGCGGCGGCCGAGCTTGTCGGCCGCGATGCCGATCGGCAGCAGGAGCGCCGCGAAGACCAGGGCGTAGGCGTTGACGACCCATGTGGCCTGGCTCTGCGTCGCGCCCGTGTCGGCCGCGACGTCGGGCAGGGCCAGGGCCAGCGAGGACGTCGCTGCGATGACCAGGCCGAGGGCGCTGCACATCGTGGCGAGCAGGAGGCCGAGGCGGGGGTGATGGCCGTCCTGGGCCGTCGCGTCCCCGCCGGCGGGCGGGTGGGAGGTGCGGGATGTCGAAACCATGATGCACAGCGTGCGGGATGTGCACGCAGTGCAGAACCTACGGAAGGGTGGTCCCTAGGATGAGCGGCGTGCCCGCCCCCCTGACCGACCGTCGCCGCGAGCAGCTGCGCCGCGAGGTCGCCGAGGCCGCGCTGCGCCTGGCCGCCGAGCACCCCTGGACCACCGTGACCGTCGCCCAGGTCGCCGCCGAGGCGGGCATCTCGCGTCGCGCCTTCTTCACCCACTTCCCCAGCAAGGACGACGCCCTGCTCGTGGGCGCCTCCGACGACCTCCGGGTCCTCGAGCGGGCCCTGGCCGGGCGCACCGAGGGCCAGACGTTCGTCGACGTCCTGGCGGCGTCCGCCGACGGCTGGGTCGACGAGATGGGCGACCTCAGCGCGACCCGACGCGTCCGCTGGGAGGTCGAGCGCACGGTCCCGGAGGTCGCCGGCAAGGTGTCGACGACCCGCGCCGCGGCGCTCAGCGCGATCGCCCGACCGCACGTGGCCCGCGACCTCGGCGTCACGCCCGACCACCCGGTCGCCCGCATGGTCGCCGACGCCTTCGCGGGCATCGGCCACGCCCTCGACCGGCTCTGCGCCGCCGAGCCCGACCAGGCCCGCCTCCACGTCCAGCGCTCCCTGCCGCTGCTGCAGGCGCTGGTCGACGCCGCCGCCGTCGAGCTGGGTGCCCGGGCCTGACGTCAGCCCGCCCCGGCCCGCGCGTCGAGGATGAGCCGGGTCGAGTGCGCCAGGTGCCGGCGTACGGCGTCGGGGCCGTCGCGCTGCACCGCGGCGAGGTAGGAGCGGTGCTCCCGCACCAGCCCGGCCACCGTGTACGCCGGCCGGACCTGCACGAGGACGAGGAGCAGCTCGGCGTCGAGCCGGTCGTGGGCGGCGGTGATCCGCGGGCTGCCGGCGGCCGCGACGAGGGTGCGGTGCACCGACGCATGCGCCCTGGCGACGGCCGGCCAGTCGTCGTCGGGCTCGGCGGCCAGCGCGTCGAGGGCCTCGCGCACCGGCGCCAGCACGGCCCGGGGCCACCGCGGCCCGTGCTGCCCGCCGAGCAGCCGCACGGCCTCCGACTCCAGTGCCCCGCGCAGCTGCTGGAGCGCGACCACGTCGGCGTCGTCGAAGGCCGTGACGCGCACGCCGCGGTAGGGCTCGGAGACCGCGACCCGCTCGTCGACCAGGCGGGCCAGGGCGGCGCGCACGGTGTGCCGGGCGTGGCCGGTGCGGGTCGCGATGTCCTCCTCGCGCAGCGGCGTCCCCGGTCCGAGGCGGCCCGAGAGGACCTCGTCACGGAGCAGGTCGGCGAGCAGGGCGGGCGCGGTGGCCCGCTCAGGCGGCGACGGCGGCACGCGGCCTCCCCCGGCGCAGGGGCACGGTGAGCACCACCAGCGACGACGCGAGGACCGCGAGCCCCAGGGCCACCGCCGGCGACAGGTCCTCGCCGAGCAGGCCGACACCCAGCAGCGTCGCGCACAGCGGCTCGGCCAGGGTGAGGGTCGCGACGGTCGTGGCCGGCAGGCGGGCCAGCCCCCACCCGAACAGCAGGTAGGCCACGGCCACGGTCGCCACCCCGAGCCAGGCCACGAGCAGCAGCCCTCCCGGCCCGGTCAGGTCACCGGCCCCACCGACCACCACGAGGGCGGGCAGCGCGACCGCGGCCGCGACCCCGAACTGCGCCCCCATCACGCCCGCCGGTGTCCACCCGCGGTCGAGCAGCTCCTTGCCGGTCACCGTGTAGACGGCGTACGACGCCCCGGCGGCGACCGCCCAGAGCACCGACGGCCCCGGCCCGGCCCCCGGGGCCCCGAGGCCGGCCACCAGGACCAGCCCGACCAGGGCGAGCCCCGTGGCGCCCCACCACCGGCCCTCGGGTCGCCGACGGCGCAGGACCGCGTCGACCACGCCGGTGACCAGCGGGGCCGACCCGAGGGCCACGACCGTCCCCACCGCGACCCCGCCGGACGTGCCTGCGAAGAACGTCGGCTGGTAGGCCAGCACGCCCGCCGCGCCGCCGGCGACGACGACCGGCGCGGGCAGCGCGGACAGGACGCCGGTCCGCGGCGTGGCCTCGCCCCGCTCCCCCGGCCGCCGCCGCGTCGCGAGCGCGCAGGCCGCGAGCACCGCCCCGCCGAGCAGCACCCGGGCGAGGCCGACGGTGCTCGCGGACGCGTCGAGGTCGGCCAGGGCCCGGGCGGTGCCGGTCGTGCCGAAGAGCAGGGCGGCCAGGAGCACGGCACAGACGGGACGCACCCCAGGATTGTTCCACAATCCCGGGGCGCGCCGTCCCGTCCCGCGTCCCCCGCGGGGTCAGCCGGTGCGGCCTACCTTCCGAGGGAGGTAGCGCAGCCACGGCGGGTTCGAGCGGACCCAGCTCCGCACGGCGTGGTAGACCGGCTTGGGCCGCAGGTCGTTGGTCATCAGGCCGAACCCGGCCTGGTGCACACCCTCGCCCGGGTTGGCCCGGTCGGTGTAGAGGAACGCCCGGCGCACCCACGGGTAGCGCTGGCGCAGCGTCCGCAGCGCGGCCACCGTGAACGACGCCTGCTGGGCCTCGGTCACGCCCTGCTCCCAGCCGGCTTCGCGACCGGTGTTGGCGTGGGAGGACCACCCGAACTCGGTCAACCAGACCGGTCGGCGGTCGCCGTTGCGGACCATCAGCGCCCGCACCGCGCGCAGGTGCTGGAACTCCCAGATCGAGGTGCCGCGGCCCGAGAGCGGCGAGGTGCCCGAGGGCGACTGGTAGGGGTGGGTCGCCATGACGTCGAAGCAGCCCTTGGCGCCGGCGCGGTAGGTGCGGGCGATCCACGGGACGTCGTTGTGCATGGTGCCGCCGTACACGACCCGTGCGGGCGCCGGTCCGGGCAGGGCCTGGGTCGACCGGTAGGCCGCACAGAGCAGGCGGGTGTACGTCGTCGGGTCGGCCCCGACGAGGAAGTCACCGGAGTTGGGCTCGTTCCACGCCTCCCACGCCTGCACCTTGCCGGCCCAGCGGCGTGCGGCCCAGGCGAAGGCCCGACCGTACGTCGCGGGGTCGCGCGGGGCGACCCGCTCCCCCGCGTAGCCGTTGGCCCAGCCCGGCGTGAGCCAGAACGTGCCGAGCACCCGCAGCCCGCGGGCGTGGGCCATCGAGATCACGTGGTCGATGAACTGCGGACCCCAGCCACGGGCGTCGATCGCTCCCGGGTTCGGCTGCAGCATCGCCCACGAGATGTCGATGCGCACCCAGCGCGCACCCATCGCGGCGATCCGGTCGAGCGCGACCGCCCGGTCCCGGTCGCTGTAGCTCGACCACAGCCCGTGGAACTGGACGCCCACGGCCGCGGCCGGCGGCCCGCGGCGCTTGCGGCGCTTCTCGACCAGCGGGACGACCGAGGCCGGCGCCGCCAGGGGGGTGGCCGCGGCGGCGGTGGTGGACGGGACGAAGGTGGCGCGGTCAACCGCGCGGACGGTTTCCGGGGTGCCCGTGGTGGCACACCCCGACAGCAGGGTGGCAAAGGCCAACCCTGCGATCGCTGTGCGTCGCATGGTGGGGGGACTTTCGGGGGGGAGGGGGGAGAAGGAGCCCGAGTGCTCCTCCGACGAGTACGTGCCCATTGCATCGGCAGCAATGCGCCCCGACATGAGCCTGGTCGGTCGTCGTCGGTGACCCGTTCGGGTGGGTCGGGGTGTCGACCGGCCATACCCGCGGTCTGCCCGCATGCCCGATGTCACGAACGGGCACGTCTCTCCCTTCGGGGTGCCGGACCCGCACGCCTTGCGAACAATCGTTACCTGTGTTCATCGTGAGGTAAGGTAACGACATGGCCGACGACACCGTGCTCGACCGGCTGCTGCTGGTGGGAGACCTGCTCCAGCGCGACATGGAGCGCGCCTTCGCCGACACCCCGCTGACGGCGTCCCGCGTCGGCGTGCTCTGGGTGCTCGGGGCGTCGGGGCCCTCGACCCAGCAGGCGGTCGCCGCCGCCCTCGGGGTGAGCGCCCGGCACGTCTCGGGCCTGGTCGACGTGCTCGAGCAGCACGGCTACCTCACCCGCCGGCCGCACCCGACCGACCGGCGGGCCGTGGTCGTCGCGCTGACGCCCGAGGCCGAGCAGGTCGTGGCCGCGATGCAGCGCGAGCACGCCGCGCTGGCTGCCGACCTCCTCGACGCGGTCGACCCGGCCGACCGGGCGGCGTTCGACCGCGGGCTCGCGGCCGTCACGCGTCGGCTCGCGGCCCTCGTCGCCGAGGCGGCCGGCTCGTGAGCGCCGACGTCGCGCTCCCCCGCGGGCCGGGCCGCTGGGCGCGCGTGGGCCGGTTCGCCGCGCGTGCGGTGCGCATCGAGCTCCGGATGTACGGCGCCCTGGCGCGGGCCCTGGCCCGGCGCCCCGACGTGCCGCGGGGTGCGACGGGGTTCCGCTACGACGCACCGGTGCGGCTCCTGCTGTGGGTCTTCGCCGTCCTCTCGGCCGTCGAGGTGGTCGTCATCGACGTCGTCGTCAGCCGGTGGCCCACGGTGCGGGTCCCCCTGCTCGTGCTCGGCCTCTGGGGCGTGGTCTGGTGCATCGGACTGCTCTGCGCCAACGCGGTGAGGCCGCACACGGTCGGACCCCGGGGACTGCGGGTGCGCGACGGGCTCGACCTCGAGCTCGACCTGCCGTGGGAGCTCGTGCACTCGGTGTCCCACCGCCCCCGCACCCACGAGCCCGACACCCCGAAGGTCGCCGACCGCGACGGGCTGGTCACGCTCGCCCTCCCGGTCTCCCACCAGACCAACGTCACGGTGGTCCTGGAGGGCCCCGCCGAGGTCCGGCTGCCGGGCTCGGCCCCCCGGGGCGGGGCGCAGGTCCTCGAGGCCGTGCGGCTGTGGGCCGACGACCCGCGAGGGGTGCTCGACGAGGTCCGCCGCCACCTGTGACGACGTCGGGTGGACGGTGGACGGGAGGTGGACGGCCGGTGCACGGCAGGCGCTCGGAGGGCGTCCTGTGAACATTCCGTGAGGGCCTGGGGTCGCCTTGACCCATGGGTAGGTTCCCGGCACAGTGGGACGGGCCGCAGGGTCTCCCCATGTGATCCTGACCGGCGGGCCAACGCCCCGTATCCCTCCTCGCGAGGCATGCGGGGCGATCGTCGTCCAGGGCCGACCGCTCATTCGTTCGAGGGGTGGGCGAGCCCCCGACGGGCCTGCCAGCGTGGACGCCATGACCAGCTCCACCGACCACCAGACGACGAGCACCGGCGAGGACCCCGCCGACGGCCGCGACGAGGCGCACCGTCGCCCCGCGGGTGTCGACGACGCGACCGTGGAGGCGCTCGGCAAGCTCTCGGCCGCGCTCGACCACGTCGAGGAGGCCCGCGGGCTGATGTACGCCTTCCACCGCCGGATGGGCGCCGTCGACCGGGTGCTCGGCGAGGCGACTGAGAAGCTGCGCGAGGCCGGCCTCGAGGAGTGGGTCCAGGAGATGGAGCGCGAGGCCCTGGGCCGCAACCCGCTGCCGGGCATGTGGTCCTTCCAGATGGTCGAGCACTTCGACGACGGCTTCTGGGAGCCGCTCAAGGACATCGAGCGGCGGGCGCTCGCGGTCCTGGTCGGCGGCCGGCGGCACCTCTTCGAGGCGGAGATGAAGGACCTGCGCCGCACGACCGGGCTCCCCGGCCACGAGGCCCTGCCGGAGGACGCCCACGACTGACCTACGATCGCGGCCATGTGGCGTCGGCGTGCAGGACTGTCCGGACGCCGGTCGGGCGCGGGGCTGCTGGCCCTCGCGGTCGCGACCGGCCTGGTGCTCACCGGGTGCGGCGACGAGGGTGGCGAGGAGCCCGGTGACGGGAGCGGCACCGCGGGCCAGGAGCGCACCCACGCGCCGCAGCCGGCCAACCCCGACGGCGCCCCCTGCCAGTACTCCGCCAGTGGCGAGTCCGCCAAGGCCGTCGACCCGCCGGCCGCCACGGCGGCGTACGCCGGCACGGTCCAGGTGACGCTCGAGACGAGCGCCGGTGACCTCGACGCCACGCTCGACGCCTCGAAGGCGCCGTGCACGGTCAACTCGTTCACCTCGCTGGCCAGCCAGGGCTACTACGACGAGACCCCGTGCCACCGGCTCACCACCGAGGGCATCTACGTGCTGCAGTGCGGTGACCCGACCGGCACCGGCTCCGGCGGCCCCGGCTACGCCTACCCCGACGAGCTGAGCGGCGCCGAGACCTACCCCGCCGGGACCCTCGCCATGGCCAACGCCGGACCCGACACCAACGGGTCCCAGTTCTTCGTCGTGTACGCCGAGACCCAGCTGCCGCCGTCCTACACCGTGTTCGGCACGATCGACGAGGCGTCGGTCCAGGTCGTCACCGACATCGCCGACAAGGGCACCGCCGACGGCACCGGCGACGGCGCGCCCGCCGACCCGGTCACCCTCGACTTCGTCGAGGTGGGCGAGGCCGGCGCCGCGGCCCCGGCCGAGCCGGGGGCACCGACCACCACCCCCACGACCACCGCCCCCACCGCGCCCACCGGCACCTGCACCTACACCAGCGACGGCACGGGCGGGTCCGGCAGCGCGCAGGTCCAGGCCCCGCCGGCAGAGCCCACGGTGGAGGGCCAGGTGCGTGGCCGCATCCAGAGCTCGGCCGGTGCCATCCCGTTCGTCCTCGACGCCGCGGCCACGCCGTGCACCGTGGGCTCCTTCGTCTCGCTGGCCCAGCAGGGCTACTTCGACGGGACCAGCTGCCACCGCCTCACCACCCAGGGCATCCAGGTGCTGCAGTGCGGCGACCCCACCGGCACCGGCACGGGCGGGCCCGGCTACCAGTTCCCCGACGAGCTCAGCGGCGACGAGACCTACCCCGCCGGCATCCTCGCCATGGCCAACGCCGGGCCCGACACCAACGGGTCGCAGTTCTTCATCGTCTACGGCGAGACGCCGCTGCCGCCGTCGTACACCGTCTTCGGCAAGGTCGCCCGGGCCGGGCTGCAGGTGGTGGAGCGGGTCGCGAGGGCGGGCACCGTCGACGTCGGCCCCGACGGGCAGCCCAAGACCCCGGTCACGTTCACCAAGGTCACGGTGGGCTGAGACCGAGGTCGAGGCCGAGCCCGGTCATCTCCTCCCACCGCTCCCAGGCCCGGGCGGCGAGCTCGGGGTCGAGCGCCGATGCGCTGCGGCGGGCGCCGACGGGGTGGCCCCGCATCTCGCGCCAGCCGTGGGGGCCGAGGTAGGTGCCGCCCGGCAGGTCGGCGGTGGCCGCGACGACGACGGGTGCCGCGCCCTGGGTCGGTGACATGCCCACCAGGCCGTGGCCCCACGAGCCGACCCAGCTCAGCAGGCCGCCCCGGCTCGCGGTGATCGCGGTGGCCGTGCTGCCCGGGTGGGCTCCGGTCGCGCGCAGGGTCGAGCCGGCCGCGGTGAGCCGACGCTGCAGCTCGGCCAGGAAGAGCAGGTTGGCCAGCTTGGACGCCGCGTAGGCGCCGTACGCCGAGTAGCCGCGGCGCGACCAGTCGAGGTCGTCGAGCCGCAGGTCGCCCGCCCGGTGGCTCACCGAGGACACCACGACGACCCGGTCCGTCAGCCGCGGCAGCAGCCGCAGGGCCAGGGCCACGTGACCGAGGTGGTTGGTCGCCAGGTGCAGCTCGACCCCGTCGGGGCTCAGCCCGAACGGCACGCCGAGCACGCCGGCGTTGCCGACGACGACGTCGACCGGCCCGACGCCGTCGGCGAAGTCGCGCACCGAGGCCAGGTCGGCCACGTCGAGGCGACCGACCTCGACGCGCTCGGCGGCAGCCCGGCCCTCGCTGGCGAGCACGTCGTCGCGCGCGGTGGCGCCCCGCCCCTCGTCGCGGCAGGCCATCATCACGTGCGCGCCGGCGCGCACCAGCGCCCGGGTGGTCTCCAGACCGACGCCGCTGTTGGCCCCGGTGACGACGAACCGGCGGCCGTCCTGGCGCGGCGGGGCCGGCCACGGCCGCACCGGAACGGCCCGGACCATCAGGCGGAGGGGCCGGGCTCGCCGTCGGCGAGCAGGTAGGCGACGTCGGTGCCGAGGCCGACGGTGCGCGAGACGGTGCAGATGCGGTCGTGGGTCTGGGCCAGGAAGCGCGGCAGCATCTCGCGGGCCTTGTCGCCACCCTCGTCGTCGGGGAAGGCGGTGTCGAAGAGCAGCCGCAGGTCCTCCATGCGGCCGCCCGTCTCGTCGCGGACCTTGTGGCCCTCGGCGCGCACCTCGAACCGCTCCGGCTCGGCCCGGCGGCTGCTCAGCTCCTCGACGTTGACCGCGGCGCACCCGGCCAGCGCGGCCAGCAGCAGCTCGACGGGGGTGAAGTCGGTCTCGGAGCCCCCGACCTCGATGCTGCCGCCCGCGGCGTTGGTGATGCGGAACGCGCCGCGGCCGGTGCGGGTGAGGGTGACGGAGCGGAGCGAGTCGGGCGCGTCGGTCATGCCGGTCAGGCTCCCACGGCCCCCTCCCCGCGGGCGACCCGCGGCCTGCCAGGCTGGGTCGGTGACCACCACGACCCGCCAGATCCAGCTCACCGCCCGTCCCCAGGGCCGTCCGCAGCCCTCGGACTTCCGCACCGTCGAGGTCGAGCTGCCCGACCCCGCCGACGGCCAGGTGCTGGTGCGCAACACCGTGCTCTCGGTCGACCCCTACATGCGCGGCCGGATGAACGACGTGAAGTCCTACGTGCCCGCCTACGGCCTCGACGAGCCGCTCGAGGGCGGCGCCGTCGGCGTGGTCGAGCAGTCCACGTCCGAGGACGTCCCCGTCGGTGCCACGGTCCAGCACATGGCCGGGTGGCGCGAGCACGCCGTCCTCGACGCCGGCCAGGTGCGCGTGCTCGACACCGACGCCGCCCCCGCGTCGGCCTACCTCGGCGCCCTCGGCATGCCCGGCCTCACCGCCTGGGTCGGTCTGACCGCGATCGCCCCCGTCACCGACGGCGACAGGGTCTTCGTCTCCGGCGCCGCCGGGGCCGTCGGGTCGCTCGCCGGCCAGATCGCCCGCCGGCTCGGCGCGAGCAAGGTCATCGGCTCGGCGGGGTCGGCGGACAAGACGGCCTGGCTCCGCGAGATCGGGTACGACGTCGCGCTCGACTACACGGCCGCCCCGATCGGGTCCCAGCTGCGCGACCACGGCCCGGTCGACGTGTACTTCGACAACGTCGGCGGCGACCACCTCGAGGCTGCGATCCAGCACTCCGCCGACTTCGCCCGGTTCGCCCTGTGCGGCGGCATCGCGGGCTACGACACCCCGGTCCCCGGGCCGCGCAACATGATGCTGGCCGTCGCCCGCCGCCTGACCCTGCGCGGGTTCATCGTCAGCGACCACGCCGAGCTGGCCGGTGAGTTCTACCGCACGGTCGGGCCGTGGCTCGCCTCCGGCGAGGTCACCTACCGCGAGACCGTCCTCGAGGGCCTCGACCGCACCGTCGAGGGCTTCCTCGGGCTGGGCGAGGGCGCCAACACCGGCAAGATGCTCATCCGACTGGACACCGCCGAGTAGTCACACCGGGTCGACTGGAGCCGCACGCGGCCAGAACCGGCGCCGAGGCCTCGTCCCGGACCCGTCGGCGACGCACCATCGAGCCATGGCCCCGTCCCCCCACCGGGCCGTCCTGCTGGTCACCGTGCTCACCGCCACGCTGCTGGCCCTGGTCGGCCTCCCCCCGTCCCCCGCCCACTCGAGCGTCCGTCCTGCCCCCGTCCGGGGTTGGGCGGCCACCCCGACCGTCGTCGCCCCCGGCTCGGCCCTCACCGTGGCCGTCCGCGTCGCCGGCTCCCCCCGCCGCGTCGAGCTCCAGCGCCGCGCCGGCACCACCTGGCGCACGGTCGCGGCCACCCGGTCCACCCGGGCCGGCCGGGCCGTGCTGCGCTGGTCGACCCCCGCCGCCCCCACCCGGGTCGCGCTGCGCCTGCGCCTGCCCCGCGCCGGGCTGCGGCCCGCGTCGGTGACGGCGCCGCGCACGGTCACGGTGCGCCGCGGCGACCGGGTCGTCCCGGCGCCCGACCCGCTCCTGCAGCAGGTGCTCGACCTGGTCAACCGGGCCCGCGCCCGCGGCGCCACGTGCGGCGGCGTCCGCCACGCCCCCGTCGGCCCGCTGCGCGCCGAACCCCGGCTCTCCGCCGCTGCCCGGGCCCACGCCCTCGACATGGGCACCCACGACTACTTCAGCCACACCTCGCTCGACAGCCGCGACCCCGGCGACCGGATCACCGCGGCCGACTACCGGTGGCGCAGCTACGGCGAGAACATCGCCGCGGGCTACACCGGGGCCGTCGCCGTGGTCGACGGCTGGCTGGCCAGCCCCGGCCACTGCCGCAACCTGATGGGAGCGTTCGACGAGATCGGCCTCGGCCACGCCTACGTCACCGGGTCGACCTACGGCCACTACTGGGTGCAGGTGCTCGCGACCCGATGAGCACCTCGTCCCGCCGCGACGGCCCGCGGGTCGGGCCGGCGGCTGCCCTCGCCGCGCTGGTCACTGCGCTGGTCACCGCGCTGGTCACTGCGCTGGTCACCGCGCTGGTGGTCGTGGCGCTCCCCTCCCCCGCGACGGCCGCCCGGGCCCGGGCGACCACCGTGGTCACCGGGTGGAGCACCGCACCGGCCACGGTCACCGCCGGGTCGTCGTACGTCGCGCGGGTGCAGGTCTCCGGCGGCGGCCGCCTCGTCCTCCTCGAGCGGCGTGCCGGGTCGGCCTGGCGGCCGGTCGACGTCGCGCGGTCCGCCCGCAGCGGGTCGACCACCCTGGTGTGGCCGACCCGGGGCGTGTCCGGGACGGTGGCCCTGCGGGTCCGGGTGCCCGCCACGCCGGGCCGGCGGAGCGCCACCACCCCGCCGCGTGCGGTCGTGGTCCGTCGCCCCGCCCCGACCGCCCCGGCCGCCCCGGCCACCCCGACCACCCCGTCGACCCCGACCACCCCGGTCGACCGCACCGCGCAGGCCGTCCTCGACCTCGTCAACGAGGCCCGCCGGACGGGCGCGACCTGCGGCGGGCGGGCACTGCCGCCCGTGCCGCCGCTCGTGGCCGACGCGCGCCTGGCCGCGGCCGCCGCCGCGCACGCGACCTCGATGGCGACGTACGACTACTTCTCCCACACCGGGCGCGACGGCAGCAGCCCGGGCGACCGGGTCACGGCCGCCGGCTACGCCTGGCGCAGCCACGGCGAGAACATCGCCGCCGGCTACCCCGATGCCGCCGCGGTCGTGCGCGGCTGGCTGACCAGCGAGGGGCACTGCCGCGCCATCATGGGCGCGACCACCCAGACCGGGATCGCCCGGGCCACCGGCCCGGGCCGCTACGGCAGCTACTGGGTGCAGGTCTTCGCAACGCCCCGCTGAGGGTCGACAGAGGCCTGTGGCACGGGTCACCATGACGGGATGCGCCGCTCCCCCCACGCGGCCGTCCTGGCCGCTTGTCTCGTGCTCCCGCTGCTCGGCCCCGTGCCGACCCCCGCCTCCGCCGCGCCCGCCGCTCCTCCCGTCGGTGTGCTCGCCCGGAAGGCCCCCACGACCGTCTCCGGCTGGTCCACCAGCACCGTCGTCGTCCGCCCCGGGCGAGCCGTCTCGTTCCGGGTGCGGGTCGCCGGTCCGCCGCGCCGCGTCCTGCTGCAGCGTCGCCTCGGCACCCGCTGGGTCCGCGCGGACGCTGCCCGGACCACGCGCACCCGGTTCGCGGTGCTGCGCTGGACCCCGCCCGCGCGCGCCGGCAGCCACACCCTGCGGGTGCGCGTGCCCGCGACCCGCACCCGGCGGGCGGCGACCACCCGCCCCCGCACCGTGCGCGTCGTCCCGGCCAGCGCGCCGACCAGCACGCCCGACCCGCACGACGCCACCGAGCGCGAGGTGCTGCGGCTGGTCAACCAGGCCCGCGCCACCCCGCGCACCTGCGGCCCTACGCCGTACGCCGCCGCGCCGCCGCTCTCCCTCGAGCCGCGCCTGGGCCGGGCCGCCGGGCTGCACGCGGCCGACATGGCCCGCCGCGGCTACTTCTCGCACGTCTCGCCCGAGGGCAGCACGCCGCGGCAGCGGATCGAGGCCCAGGGCTACCGGTGGCGCGCCTGGGGCGAGAACATCGCCGCGGCCTACCCCACCCCCGCGCAGGTCGTGCAGGGCTGGCTGCAGAGCCCGGCCCACTGCAGCAACACCATGAGCACGCGGTTCACGCAGCTGGGGGTGGGGCACGTCCACGACCCCGCGTCGGACTCGGTCCACTACTGGGTGCAGAAGTTCGCCGCACCTCTCTAGGTCGAGAGGGCCCTGCGTCGGGCGGCACCGGCCTGTCTAGGGTCGACGCATGCCCGTCGCGTCGTCCCGCAGCCTGCTCCGCACCGAGGCGGTCGCCCGCCGCGAGCTCCTCGACCTGGTCTCCTACGACGTCACCCTCGACCTGACCGACCCGGGCGGGGGCGAGCCCGGCGACGAGGGCACCTTCGGCTCGGTCACCGAGATCAAGTTCGAGAGCCGCGGCGGCCCGACCTTCCTCGACCTCAAGCCGACCCGGGTCGCCTCGGCCAGCCTCAACGGCCGGCCCCTCGACCTCGACACGCTGGCCGAGGGGCGGCTGCCGCTCGACACGGTCGCCGGCACCAACGTGGTCGTGGTCGACGCCGCCATGCCCTACCGCCACGACGGCGAGGGCCTGCACCTGCACGTCGACCCCGCCGACGGTCGGCGCTACGTCTACGGCATGTCCTTCATGGACGCCGCCCCCACGGTCTTCGCCTGCTTCGACCAGCCCGACCTCAAGGCGCCGTACACGTTGCACGTGCGGGCGCCGCACGACTGGACGGTCGTCGGCAACGCCCCGGCCACGAACCCCGAGCCGGGTCAGTGGGAGATCGGGCCGACGCAGCCGCTGTCGACGTACTTCGTCACGGTGGTCGCCGGGCCCTACCACCTCGTCCGTGACGAGCACGACGGCATCCCGCTCGGCCTGAGCTGCCGCCAGAGCCTCGCGCCGCACCTCGACAAGGACGCCGAGGAGCTGCTGACGCTCACCCGGCAGTGCTTCGACGAGTACCACCGCGTCTTCGGCGTGCGCTACCCGTTCGGCGACTACCACCAGGCGTTCGTGCCGGAGTTCAACGCCGGGGCGATGGAGAACCCCGGCTGCGTGACCTTCCGCGACCAGTACGTCTTCGACAGCCGCGTGACCCGCGGCAAGCGGGTGCTGCGGGCCACCACGGTCGCCCACGAGATGGCCCACCAGTGGTTCGGCAACATCGTGACGCCGGCCTGGTGGGACGACCTGTGGCTCAACGAGTCGTTCGCCGAGTACATGGGCAACCGGGTCACGGCCGACGCCACGCAGTACGACGACGCCTGGACGGAGGTGTCCTGGGCGCGTCGCCAGTGGGGCCTGCGCGCCGACCAGGCGCCGAGCACCCACCCCGTGGCCGGCAACGGCGCGGCCGACGCGGTCGCGGCCCTGCAGGACTTCGACGGCATCTCCTACGCCAAGGGGTCGAGCATCCTGCGCCAGCTGGCGACCACCCTCGGCGACGAGGTGTTCCTGGCCGGGGCGCGCGACCACTTCGAGCGGCACCGCTTCGGCAACGCGACCATGCACGACCTGTTCGGCTCCTGGGAGCGCTCCGGCGCGGGCGACCTGTCGGGGGTGGTCGACCAGTGGCTGCGCACCGCCGGGGCCGACACGTTCACCCTCGACCGCTCGCGAGGCTCGCTGCGGCGCACGCCGCCGCCGGTCGACGCGGGTGCGCGGCCGGCCGACCGGGCGCACCGGTTCGACGTCGTCGAGCTGGCCGAGGGGTCCGCGGCCGCGACGGCGGTCGTGGTGACCGGGGCCGAGACGCCGTGCGCCGTGGGCGCGGGCGCCGTGGTCATCGACCCGCGCGAGCAGAGCTGGGGGGTCTACGTCCCCGACGCGGCCACGATGCGCGCGCTCGTCGACGAGCTGCCGCGCACCACCGACCCCCAGCTGCGGGCCGGGGTGTGGAACAACGTCCGCAGCGGGTACTCCGTCGCCGCCGTCGACCCCGCCGACGTCGTCGACCTGCTGGTCGCCGACTTCCCGGCCTACGACACCGAGGACTCCGCGCGCCACACCGTGCCGTGGGTGCTGGCCGACGTGCTGCCGCTGGCGCCCGCGGGGTCGCGGGCCCGGGTGCACGCCGCGGCCGTGGGTGCGATGGACGCGGCCGCGCCGGGGTCCGAGGAGCAGCTGTCGGCCTTCCGGGCCGCGGTGCGCACCGGGGACGACCCCGGCATCGTGCGCGGCTGGCTGTGGCAGCCCCCGGACGGGGTCGAGGTCGACAGCGACGTGCGGTGGCGGCTGCTGCGGCGACTGGCCGCGCTCGGGGCCGCCGACCAGGACGAGCTCGACGCGGCCCTCGCCGACGACCCGACCGCGACCACCCGGGTGGCGCACGCCGAGGCCAGCACGGCCCGGCCCGACCCGGAGGCCAAGGCACTGGCCTGGCGGATGTTCACCGGGGAGGTCGAGGTCAGCAACTACGAGCTCGAGGCGGCCGGCGCCGGCCTGTGGCAGGGCGGGCGGCCCGACCTCGTGGCGCCGTACGTCGAGCGCTACGTCACCGACCTGCCCGCCACCTCCGCGGTCCGGTCGGGGTGGCTGCTGGCGCTGGCCGCCCAGGCGTTCTTCCCCGGCAGCGTGGTCACCGACGACACGCTGGCCCGGGTGCGGACGCTGCTCGACCCCGGGGTGCTCGAGCCGGCCGTGCAACGGCGGGTCACCGACGCCGCCGACGCGCTCGCCCGGCGGCTGGCCGTGCGCGACGCGTTCGGGGCGGACCGGTGAAGGAGCGGCGTCCCGGCCCCTCGGTCCGGGTGCGGGTGACCGAGGGCGACCGCACGCGCGAGGACCGCGTCGTCACCGAGGAGCCGCTCGAGATCCGGCTGCAGTGGCCCGGTGCGCCCGCTCGCCGCGTGTGGGTGACGATGCGCACCCCCGGCCACGACTTCGAGCTCGCCGCCGGGTGGGTGCGGCACGAGGGGCTGGCGCCCCGGGTGCACGGCGTCGCCTACTGCACCGACGAGACCCTGGCGCCCGACCAGGAGTTCAACGTCCTCACCGTGACCCTCGACGGCCCGCCCGCCTCGCTCCCCCACCAGCACGAGGCCCAGTCGGCCGGGTCGTCGGCCTGCGGCGTGTGCGGCCGGGACAGCGTCGACGACGCCCTCGCCACCACGGGCCGGCCCTGGACCGGCGACCTGCCGACCGAGGAGGTCGTCCGCGGCCTGCCCGGGCTACTGCGCGAGCGCCAGAAGGTCTTCGACCGCACCGGCGGCGTCCACGCCGCGGGCCTGGCCACCGCCACCGGCGACCTGCTGGTCGTGCGCGAGGACGTCGGCCGGCACAACGCCGTGGACAAGGTCACCGGCGCCCGGATGCTCGCCGGCGAGCCCGAGGCCGGCGCCGCCCTGGTCGTCAGCGGCCGCGCGGGCTTCGAGCTGGTGCAGAAGGCCGTCGCCGCCGGCACCGGCGCCCTGGTCGCCGTCGGCGCCCCCACCAGCCTCGCCGTCGACCTCGCCCGCCGCGCGGGGCTCGTCCTCTACGGCTTCACCTCCGCCGACCGCGCGGTCCGCTACACCTGACCTCCCCGCCCCGGCGCGCGGCTCCCCGTGGGCCCGGTGGGCCCGGTGGGAGCGTCATGCGTCCCGGTCGTCTCGGCCGCCGGCTCGTAGGACGCTGCCTGGGGTCCAGCGGGACGTCATCCGACCCGGTCGCCCTGACCACCACCTCGTACGACGTCCCGCCCGACCCCGACCCCATTCCCACCAGCGCCGTCCACCCCGGCGCCCGGCGTGGGTCCGCGGTTGTGTCGGCGGTGCGCCCTAGCGTCGTCGCGTGCGCATCCTCCACACCTCCGACTGGCACCTGGGCCGGTCGTTCCACCGCGAGGGGATGCTCACCCACCAGGCCGCGTTCGTCGACCACCTGCTCGAGGTCGTCGCGACCGAGCGGGTCGACCTGGTCGTCGTCGCCGGCGACGTCTACGACCGCGCCCTGCCGCCGGTCGACGCCGTGCGCCTGGCCGACGAGACCCTCGTGCGCCTGGCCGCTTCTCGGGCCGCGGTCGTGGTGACCAGCGGCAACCACGACTCCGCGCAGCGGCTCGGGTTCTCCTCCCGGCTCATCGACGCCGCGGGCGTGCACCTGCGCACCGACGTCGGCGGGGTCGGCACCCCCGTCGTGCTCCACGACGCCCACGGACCGGTCGCCGTGCACGGCCTGCCCTACCTCGACCCGCACGCGGTCGCCGACCCCTGGGCGCTGCCGCGGCGCAGCCACGAGGCCGCGCTCTCCGAGGCCATGACCCGCGTGCGCCGCGACCTGGCCGCCCGACCCGGCACCCGCTCGGTCGTGCTGGCCCACGCCTTCGTGGCGGGCGCGCAGCCGTCCGACTCCGAGCGCGACATCAGCGTCGGCGGCGTCGCGCGCGTGCCGACGAGCGTCTTCGACGGCGTCGACTACGTCGCCCTGGGGCACCTGCACGGCCCGCACGTCCTGGCCGACCACGTCCGCTACAGCGGATCGCCCCTGGCCTACTCCTTCTCCGAGGCCGGCCACCGCAAGGGGTCGTGGCTCGTCGACCTCGATGCCGCCGGGGCCGCGCACGCGACCTGGGTCGAGGCGCCGGTCCCGCGGCCGCTGGCCCGGCTCCGCGGCACGCTCGACGACCTGCTCGCCGACCCCGCGCACGCGCCCGCCGAGGACGCCTGGGTCGAGGTCACGCTCACCGACGCCCGGCGTCCCGCGCAGGCCATGGACCGCCTGCGCCGGCGGTTCCCGCACACGCTCCTGCTCGGGTTCGACACCGGCCGTCCCGTCGTCGGAGCCGCGCCCGCGATGGCCTCGCGGGGTCGCCGCGACCACGACGTCGCCCGCGAGTTCGTCACCGAGCTGCGCGGCAGCGCGCCCACCGGGGCCGAGGGCGCGCTGCTCGACCTCGCCGTCGACGCCTGCTGCGGTCTCGACGCCGCCGACGGCGAGCGTCCCGACACGCTCGTGGCGACGGGCTGATGCGGCTCCACCGCCTCGAGGCCCAGGCCTTCGGCCCGTTCGCCGCCCGGGTCGAGGTCGACTTCGACGAGCTGTCCGAGGCCGGGCTGTTCCTGCTCTCCGGTCCCACCGGCGCCGGCAAGACCAGCGTCCTCGACGCCGTCTGCTTCGCGCTGTACGGCGACGTGCCGGGCGACCGGGCTGCGGCCAAGCGGCTGCGGTGCGACCAGGCCGAGCCCGGCCTGGCCCCCGAGGTGCGGCTCGAGGCGACGCTGGGCGGCCGCCGCTTCCGGCTCGTCCGGTCCCCCGCCTGGCAGCGCCCCAAGAAGCGCGGCACCGGCACCACCACCGAGCAGGCCCACGCCACCGTCTCCGAGCTCGTCGACGGCGCGTGGGTGCCGCTGTCGAGCCGGATCGACGAGACCGGCGACCTCGTCGCCCGGGTCACCGGGCTGACGATGAGCCAGTTCACCCAGGTCGCGATGCTGCCCCAGGGCCGGTTCCAGACCTTCCTGCGCGCCGACTCCGACCAGCGGCACCGGCTGCTCCAGCAGCTCTTCCGCACTGGCCGCTTCGAGGCCGTCGAGCGCTGGCTGGTCGAGCGTCGACGCACCCTGGCCCGACGCCACGTCGAGGCCCGCCACCACGTCGACGCCGTGGTCAGCCGCAGTGCCGAGGCCGCGGGCGTCGAGGGGCCCGACCGCGACGACCCCGACCTCGACCTGCGGGCATGGCTGGCGGCGCTGGTCGCCGACGCCGCCTCCGAGGCCTCCGGCACGGGCGAGGCGGCGGCCTCCGCTGCCGAGGAGGAGCAGGCCGCGCGCGTGGAGGCCGAGGAGGTCCGCGCCGTCGCCGCCCGGGCCACCCGCCGCGCCCGGGCTGCGTCCGAGCTGGCCGCCCTCGAGGCCGACGCCGCGACCCACGCCGTCGACCTGGCCCGGCTCGACGCGGCGCGCCGGGCCGCCGGCGTACGCCCCCTGCACGAGATGGTCCTCGCCGCCACCGCGGCCTCCGTCGCCGCCGCCGACGCCGTCGACGAGGCACGGGGGCGGCTGCGTCGTCACGCCGGTGACGCCCCGGTCCGGGCGCTGGCCGAGCAGGCCTCGGTGCAGGTCGCTCGCGCCCGCGCCTTCGGACCCCGCGCCGCACGCCTGGCGGCGGCCCGCGCCGACCTGGCCTCCACCGCCGCCGACCTGGCCGCCGTCGCCCGGGCCGTGGCCGACGCCGACCACCGCCGTGCCGTCCTGCCCGGACTGCTCGAGCAGGCCCGGCTCCGGGCCTCGTCGGCCGCCGCGGCGGCCGCCGCCGTCGAGACCCTCACCGCCGAGCGCGTGACGCTCGAGAGCCGCCTCGCCGCCCACCTCGAGGTGGCCCGGCTGTCCACGCTCGCCGACCGGGCCCGCCAGGCCTGGCTCGACGCCCGCGAGCGCACGGTCAGCCGCCGCGAGGAGCTCGTGGTGCTGCAGCACGCCCGGCTCGAGGGCATGGCGGCCGAGCTCGCCGGCGCGCTCGCCGTGGGCGCGTGCTGCCCGGTGTGCGGCTCGGCCGACCACCCCGACAAGGCCCGCACCGCCCCCGGTGCGCCCGACGCGGTGGCCGAGCGCGCCGCGCGGAGCGCCGTCGACGATGCCGCAGCCGAGGAGCTCGCGCTCGACGACCACGTGCGCGGACTGCAGTCGTCGCTGGCCGCGGCCCGCGCCCGGGCCGGCGACGAGACCGCCGACGCCACGGCCGCACGCCTCGACGACGCCCGCGCCCGGGCCGCGGCGGCGCAGGAGGAGGCCGCCGAGCGCGAGGCGCACGAGGCCGAGGCCGTGCAGACGGCCGCCGAGCTCGAGCGGACCGACCGCGAGCTGGTCGAGCTGCGTGAGCGGCGGGCCGCGCTGGTCGCGACCGAGCAGGTCCTGGTGACCGAGGTGGCAGGGCTCGACGAGGAGCTCGCGGCGCTGCTCGAGGACCACCCGACGCTCGACGACCTGGTCGACCACCATGCGCAGACCGCCGACCTGTGCGCCGACGCGCAGCGCCGGGCCGACGACGCCGACCGGGCCCGCGCGGCGGCCGCCGACGCCCGCCGGGCACTGGTCGACGCCGCCGCCGACGCCGGCTTCGACGACCCCCACGAGGCCGTCGCCGCGGCCCTGGACCGCGCCGGCCTGGCCGCGCTCGCCGACCGGGTCCAGGCCCACGACCGTCGCCTGTCCACCCTGCGTGAGGTCGTCGCCGAGATCGCCGAGACCGAGGTGCCCGACGTCGCCATCCACGAGTCCCGCCATCGGGCCGCCCTGGCGGCACTGACGGCCGCCGAGGCCCGGGCCCGCTCGTGCGCCGCGCGGCTCGGACGGCTCGGTGGCCTGCGCACCGAGCTCGACCGCGCCCTGGCGGACGAGGAGCCGCTGCGCGCCGAGCACGCGCTGACCGCCGGGCTGGCGTCGTTCGTCGAGGGCACCTCACCCGACAACCAGCTGCGGATGCGGCTCTCGGCGTACGTCCTGGCCTACCGGCTCTCCCAGGTCGTCGACGCCGCCAACGAGCGATTGGCCCGGATGAGCGACCAGCGCTACTCCCTCGAGCACACCGGCCGCCGCGGCGCCGGCGAGACCCGCGGCGGGCTGAGCCTGCTCGTGCGCGACGACTGGTCCGGCGAGTCGCGCGACCCGGCCACGCTCTCGGGCGGCGAGACCTTCGTCGTCTCGCTGGCCCTCGCGCTCGGTCTGGCCGACGTCATCGCCCACGAGGCGGGCGGCGTGCGGCTGGAGACGCTGTTCGTCGACGAGGGCTTCGGCTCGCTCGACGCCGACACCCTCGACGACGTCATGGACACCCTCGACGCGCTGCGCGACGGCGGCCGGGTGGTCGGGGTGGTCAGCCACGTGGCGGAGATGCGCGACCGCATCCCCGCCCAGGTCGTGGTGACCAAGTCACGCCGCGGGTCGACCCTGGCCCTGCGGCGCTAGCGTGCCCGGCCGGTGCGCACCGGTCAGGAGGGCGAACCGAGGGCGTCGAGCAGCGCGCTGGTGAACGCCGGGATGTCGTCGGGGTTGCGGCTGGTGATGAGGTTGGCGTCGGTGACGACCTCCTCGTCCTTCCACTCCCCGCCCGCGTTGCGCACGTCGGTCTGCAGGCTGGGCCACGAGGTGATCGTGCGGCCCGAGAGCACGCCCGCCTCGACCAGCGTCCACGGCGCGTGGCAGATCGCCGCCACCGGCTTGCCGGACTCGACGAACTGCTTGACGAACGACACGGCGTCCTCGTCGGTGCGCAGCGCGTCGGGGTTGGCGACGCCGCCGGGCAGGACCAGACCGGCGTAGTCGTCGACGTCGGCCTCTGCGACCAGCTTGTCCACGGCCTGGGTGCCGGCCTTGTCGAGGTGGTCGAAGAGCTGCGCCTCGCCGGACTCCGGCGCCAGCAGCACGGGCTCGAACCCGGCATCTTCCACGGCGGCCCACGGCTCGGTGAGCTCGACCTTCTCGATGCCCTCGTTGGCGGTCAGGAACGCGATCTTGGTGGCCATGCCCCGACGGTAGGCAGGCCGGTCCGCCCACCACCCCGCCCAGGCGGGTGGCTGGTCCTCACCCCACCGGTGCGGTGTCCGAGCTGGCCAGGGAGATCCCGCGCTGGGCGGGCAATGCATTGGCCGACGAGCGCGAGAACTGCCCGCCCAGCTGGAGGAACACCCGGTCAACCGGGTGTTCCTCACACCCCCCGGGGCATCAAGGCGGCGCCGGCCTCAGCCGGAGACCGACCACGACGAAACGTCGAGGCCCCAGTCGTCGCGCAGGCGCGCGGCCTGCGGGCGGTAGAGCACCTCCAGCGACTCGCGCAGCCCGGGTGTCCACTCCCAGTCCTCCCGGGAGGACGACCCGGAGGCGCGGTCGACGTCGGCGAGCGGCACCGGGTCGAGACCGAGCAGGCCCCAGAGGTGGTCCAGGGTGGCCTGCGCGTCGCGGCGGGCCTCCTCGAAGACGAGCACGTGCATCCGCTCGCGCCCGATCGCGGCGGCCCACACGTCGAGCTGGTCGGCGTACATGCCGGTCCAGGTCTGCACGGTGATCGGCACCGGGTAGGGCCACGGGGCCTTCTGGCCCGACGCCTCGCGGGTGGCGGCGAGCCGCATCGCTGAGCGGAACCGCTCGACCGGGTCGCGCAGCACGACCAGCACCGGCACGTCGGGCAGCAGCCGGGCCACGGCGCCGGGGCAGGAGGCGTGCCGCAGGTACTGCGGCGTCCAGTCGCCGCGGGCGACGCCGTCGGCCGGGAAGAGGTCGAGGTAGGCCGAGGCCGGCTCGCGTCCGTCGCCGACCTTGTGGAGCAGGTGCTGCTCCTTCTTGCCGTTGGTGCCGAGGCCGACCCGCGGGTGCTGGACGAGCAGGTCGGTCAGCCAGGTGGTGCCGCTGCGCTGCGCGCCGATCCCCAGCCACGCCGGACCGGCACCCGCCCCCGACCCCGCGATTCCCATGGCGCGGACCCTACTGGCGCCCGCTAGGTTCCTCGACATGAGTGGTCTCGACCCGACCTTCCTCGACCTCCCGTTCCGCGCCCTCGGCGACGCGGCCCTCACCCGGGCCCGCGAGCTGGGCGTGACGCACGCCGACTTCCGGTTCGAGCGCGTGCGCTACCAGAGCCTGCGGGTGCGCGACGGCGTCCTGCAGGGCGCGAGCGACGCCGAGGACCTCGGCTTCGCCGTCCGCGTGGTCCACCGCGGCTCGTGGGGCTTCGCCGCGGGCGTCGTGCTCACGCCCGAGGAGGCCGTGCGGGTGGCCGAGACCGCCGTCGCCGTCGCCACCGTCGCGGCCGGCATGACCAGCAGCCCGGTCGAGATCGCCGACGAGCCCGTGCACGCCGACGCCACCTGGGTCAGCGCCTACGACGTCAACCCGCTCGACGTGCCCGTCGCGGAGAAGGCCGCGGTGCTGGTCGACTGGACCGAGCGGCTGCGCACCGGCGCGGCCGTCGACCACGCGTCGGCGTACGTGCTGCAGGTGCAGGAGAACAAGTACTACGCCGACCTGGCCGGCACGACGACCACCCAACAGCGGGTGCGGCTGCAGCCGGGGTTCGAGGCGATGGGCGCGGGCGCGGACACCTTCGACTCGATGGCCAGCATCGCCCCGCCGGTCGGCCGCGGTTGGGAGTACGTCACCGGGAGCGCCGAGCAGGGCGCGTGGGACTGGGACGCCGAGGTCGACGAGGTGCCCGAGCTGCTGGCCGAGAAGCTCAAGGCGCCCAGCGTCGAGGCCGGCACCTACGACCTCGTCATCCACCCCAGCAACCTGTGGCTGACGATCCACGAGTCGATCGGCCACGCCACCGAGCTCGACCGGGCGCTGGGCTACGAGGCCAACTACGCCGGCACCTCGTTCGCCACGCCCGACCAGCTCGGCACGCTGCGCTACGGCAGCGACGTCATGCACGTGACCGGCGACCGCACCCAGCCGCACGGCCTGGCCACCACCGGGTACGACGACGAGGGGGTGCAGACGCAGGAGTGGGACATCGTGCGCGACGGCGTCCTGGTCGGCTACCAGCTCGACCGGCCGATGGGCGTGATGCTGCCCGAGCTCAACCCCGGGCCCGACGGGAGGGGCCGCTCCAACGGCTGCGCCTACGCCGACTCGCCCGGCCACATCCCGATCCAGCGGATGGCCAACGTGTCCCTGCAGCCCGACCCGTCGCCCGACGCGCCCTCGACCGACGACCTCATCGGGCGGGTCGAGCGCGGCCTCTACGTCGTGGGCGACAAGTCGTGGTCGATCGACATGCAGCGCTTCAACTTCCAGTTCACCGGCCAGCGGTTCTACACCATCGCTGACGGCCAGCTGGTCGGCCAGGTCCGTGACGTCGCCTACCAGGCCACGACCACCGACTTCTGGGGGTCCATGGAGGCCGTGGGCGGGCGCGACACCTGGGTGCTCGGCGGCGCGTTCAACTGCGGCAAGGCCCAGCCGGGCCAGGTCGCGGCGGTCAGCCACGGCTGCCCCACCTCGCTGTTCCGCGGCGTCCGGATCCTCAACACGCTCCAGGAGGGCGGCAACTGATGAGCACGGGCACGAACACCACGCCCCAGTCCCTGGTCGAGCAGGCCCTCGCTGCCACCACCGCCGACGACTGCGTGGTCGTCGTGCGCGACCAGACCAGCGCCAACCTGCGCTGGGCCGGCAACACCCTCACCACCAACGGCGTCATGCACGGCCTCAGCGTCACCGTGGTGTCCTTCGTCGGCGAGGCCACGGCCTCGGTCACCGGCAGCGCGACCACGCAGGCCCAGGTCACCGACCTGGTCGGCAAGGCCGACGCCGCCGCCCGCGCCGCGTCGCCGGCCGAGGACCGCAACCCGCTCCTCACCCCCGCCGACGCGCCCGCGGGCGCGGGCGCCGACTGGGACGACGCGCCCGAGCCCACCGACATCCACGTCTACGACGTGTTCGCGCCCGCGCTGGGCGAGGCGTTCGGTCGGGCGCAGGCCGGCGACCGCATCCTCTACGGGTTCGTCAACCACGAGGTCACCACGACCTACCTCGGCTCGACCACCGGCCTGCGGCTGCGCCACGTGCAGCCCACCGGTCACTACGGCTGCACCGGCAAGAACACCGCGCTGACCGAGAGCGCCTGGGTCGGCGGCGCCACCCGCGACTTCACCGACGTCGACGCCGTGGCCATCGACGCCGAGGTCGCCCAACGGCTGGCCTGGGGCCGTCGCCGCGTCGACCTGCCTGCCGGCCGCTACGACACGATCCTGCCGCCCTCGGCCGTGGCCGACGTGATGATCGACGCCTACTGGTACGCCGGCGCCCGCACCGCGTGGGAGGGGCAGTCGGTCTACAGCCGCCGCCCCACCGGCACCCGCATCGGCGAGCGCATCACCGCGCCCGGCGTCCACCTCTTCAGCGACCCCGCCCACCCCGGGCTGGAGTGCGCGCCGTTCGCGGTCGCCACGTCCTCGGGCGACGAGAGCTCGGTCTACGACAACGGCCTGCCACTGGGCCGCACCGACTGGATCCGCGACGGCGAGCTCACCGCGCTGCTGCAGACCCGCCACACCGCCGCCCTGACCGGGCAGCCGACCACGCCCGCGATCGACAACCTCGTCCTCGAGGTCGACGCCGGCGCCGGGTCCATCGACGACCTCGTCGCCGGCACCGAGCGCGGCCTGCTGCTGACCTGCTTGTGGTACATCCGCGAGGTCGACCCGCAGTCGCTCCTGCTGACCGGCCTGACCCGCGACGGGGTCTACCTCGTCGAGGGCGGCGAGATCACCGGGTCGGTCAACAACTTCCGCTGGAACGAGAGCCCCATCGACCTGCTGCGGCGCTCCACCCACGCCTCGGCCACCGTGCCGAGCTTCAGCCGCGAGTGGGGCGACGACTACTTCTCCCGCACCGCGACCCCCGCGCTGCGGGTGCCCGACTTCAACATGTCGAGCGTCAGCCAGGCGATGTAGGTCGCGGCGTCGATCGGTGGCGACGCAACCCGGGACAGCGGGCCCGCCGTCCCCTAGGCTCGGTCACTCCCCCCACGTCCGTCCCTCCTCCCCCAGGAGTCGTCGTGCGTGCCACCCCCGCTCGCCCCACCGCTCGTCCCGTCGCTCGTCCTGTCGCCCTGCTCGCGTCCGCCACCCTGGCGCTGGCCGTGGTCGCCCCGGCCCACGCCGCCGGGACCGAGGAACCGTCCACGCCGCGCGCCGCACCGGTCACCGCGCCCGACGCCACCACGCTCCGCACCGGCGCGTACGCCGGCGGGCCGGCGTACGTCGACGTGCTGGCCAACGACCACGACCCCGACGGCGACAGCCTGGCCATCTGCCGGGTCGAGGTGCCGCGCGGCGTCCCGCTCGACGCCGTCGCCGACGGTGACCCGCTCACCGGGCAGCGGCTCGTCCTGGTCGCGACCGCCCACCGCTCGGCGACCTACGAGCTGACCTACTGGGCCTGCGACCACGACTTCCTCACCCCGGCCACGGTCACCGTGACCGTCCAGGCCGCCCCCGAGGTCGAGGCGCGGCCGGCGGCGCGGCGCGGGCGCGTGCTGTTCCACAACCCGACCCGCGGCCCCGTCGTCGTGGCCTACGGCAGCCGCGCCCGGCCCGCGCCCGACGCGCGGGTGCGCATCCCCGCCCGCGGCTGGCGCACCGTCCGCACCCCGCGGCAGCGGCTGGCCTGGACCGCGTCGCGCCCGCGCACCGGCGAGGTCGTCGGCGCCGGCACGGTGCGCGGCGTGCAGCACCGACGCTGACGGTGCCGTTCGGCGGACGGACGGGCGGCCCCGCCACTACCGTGGGCCTGCTCGCCCTTCTCCCCAGGAGCCGCATGTCCGCCCGCACCCCCGCGCTCGCCCTGGCCGGCCTGCTTGCCGGCCCGCTGCTCGCCGTGACCGCCGTGACCACCGCCGCCCCGGCCCAGGCGCAGGTGCTGCCCTCCGACGACGTGTTCCTCGTCTACGCCGGCAGCCGCTACACCCTGGCCCCGCTGGCCAACGACGGCGCCGTCGGCGACCGCGGCCGCCCCCGCCTGTGCGGCCTGCGCGGCGGCCACCCGTCCCGCGCGTACGTCGAGACGTCCGGCGACCGGGTCGTCGTCGAGGCCCTCGGGGGCTGGCGGGGCACGCTCACCTACACCTACGACGTGTGCGACGGCGAGTCCCGCGCGTCGGCGACCATGACCGTCGAGGTCGACGCCCTCCTCGACCTGCGGGCCAGGCGCAAGCGCGGTGCACCCGGCGCCTTCGTCGTGCGCAACCCCAACCAGGTGCCGGTCACGGTGAGCTGGGGCAGCGAGTCCTCCGGCCGGCCCTCGGGCACCCGGTCGGTGCCGGCCAACCGCGCCGTCACCCTCAAGGTCCGCCAGGCCTCGGCCTACTGGGTCGGGTTCGTGCGCGACCGCGGGGTCGTCGTCACGGCCGGCGACGGCGTCGTCCGGGGCCTGCGCCGCCGCTGAGCCCGCGCGCCACGAGCTCCTCGCTCAGCGGAGCCAGGCCCGCAGCCGCGCCTTGCGCACCCGTTGCCAGACCTCGCCGAACTCCGCCTCCAGCGTCTCGCCCCGCGCCGCCTCGCGCGCGTGCAGCACGCCGTAGGTGAAGGCGTTCTCGCCGTCCGTGGCGGCGGCGCGGGCGATCCGCAGCAGCTCGACGCGGGCCACGGCGCTGTCGTTGCGGTCACCCAGCACCTGGGTGACGTCCTGGGCGGCCTTGCGCAGGCGCTTGGCGTCGCCGCCCCAGCCCGGCTCGAGCGCCTCGCAGGCGTAGCGGGCGCGCTTGGCCGCCTTGCGGACGTCGTGCAGGGCCTCGTCGATCGCCTCGTCGGCGCTCGCCGCCGCCCCGCCGGACCCGGCCGGCCCCGCGGCGCGCACGTCCTGCAGCGCGACCACCAGGTCGACGCGCTGCCGCAGCCGCCGCCAGTCGCGGGCGACCCGGTCGAGCAGCACCTCCGCCGCCGGCGCCTCGGCGGCGTCGGTGAACGGGGGGCGGGCCTCCAGGGCGGCGAGCCGCCGCAGCAGCCGCAGGTAGCGCGGGGAGTCGAGGACGGCCTGCGCGTGGCCGTCGGCGGCGCGCAGCCGCTCGGCGTACGTCCGGTCGATGCGGCGCCGCACCGGGCCGACCACCAGCCCCCGTGGCAGCTCGTCGACCAGCTCGCGCAGCCTCTCGTGCATGACCTCGGCGTCGCGACCGTCGCCGAGCGTGCGGGCCAGCCAGCGCAGCTCGTCGCGCAGCGGGTCGGTGACGGTGCGGTCGACCACCGGCCGGTAGGTCGCCAGCGCACCGCGCAGCCGTCGGCAGGTCACCCGCAGCTGGTGGACGCCGTCGTCGACCCCGCGTCGTACGTCGCAGTCGCGGTGGCGCAGCTCGCCCACGAGCTCGGCGAGGCGGCCGTGCAGCACCTCCCCCGCCGTCCGGTCGGCGTCGTCGGACCCGGGTCGGGGTGCGGCGGGATGGGCGGCGAGCCGCTCGGCCAGGACGGTCCCGATCTTGCGCTGCTCCTGGGCGGGGTGGATGCCGGCCTCGGCCAGGAGCTCCTCGGCGGCGTCGAGCAGCGCCGGTCCGGCGCCGACGAGCTCGACCTCGACCTCGCGCCAGGACGAGCCCGGCCGACCGTCGGCGGGCGTGCCCACCACCGCGTCGTCGGCGACCTCGGCCAGGGTCTCCCCGGCGGCGTCGAGGAGCAGGCGGGTGGTGCGCACCGTCTCGACCGTGGCCACCGGAGCCAGGGAGCGGCCGTGGCTCCACGCCGTCACCGCCCGGGCCAGCGGGGCCGGCACCCGCTGTGCCGAGCCGAGCGCCCGGCGCAGCTCGTCGCGGCCGTCGCCCGCCGGCACCTTGAGGTGCCATCCCTCGTCGAGGCCACCCGTGCGCCGCCGCAGGGTCACCCCGCCACGCACCAGCGCGAGGTCGTCGGTGTCGAGGTAGGTCGCGGCGAGGGTGTCGGTGCGGGGCTCGCCCACCGAGGCCACCCCGGGCAGCGCGGACAGGTCGGGCAGGACGTCGGTGGCGTCGAGGGCCCAGGCCCGCTCGACCTCGTGGTGCGCGCTCACGCCCCTAGTAGTAGCGGACCGGGGTGAACGCCCCGGCTCACCCGCCCGGGATCGGCGCCGCGGGGTCGTGGGGCACCCGCGTCCAGACGAACGTGGCGCACTCGAGGTGGGTGGGGTGCACGTGCAGCGTCTCGCCGCGGTGGTAGCCCTCCACGCCGACGAGGCGGCCGTCGGGTCCGACGGTGAAGGCGTGCTGGAAGGCGCCCGTCTGCAGCCCGCGCACCTCGAGCCGGCCGTCCTGCCAGCGCCAGTCCTGGGCGGTGTGGCCCCAGAACCACAGCCCGAGCAGCGGCTCGGCGACGGCAGGGACCGCGGTGGTGGGCTCCCACGGCTCGGCCGGCCCGGGCTCGGGTCCGGTCAGCAGGGCCGCCGGCACGCCGTCGGCGAGCAGGCCGGTCGTGGCGTCGGCCAGCACCACCGCGCCGTCCCCCGTGGCCGGGTCGACGAACAGCGAGGCCACGAAGCCCGGCATCGACCCCGTGTGCCCGACGTACGTCGTCCCGCCGGCCTCGACCCGTCGCAGCCCGAGCCCGTAGCCCGGGTCGAGGCGGGGCTCGCGCATCTCGGCCAGGGTGGCCCTGGCGAGCAGGTCGGCGCCGCGGGGGTGGCGACCGGCGAGGAAGGCGGCCCAGGTGGCCAGGTCGCCCACGGTGCTCCACAGCTGGCCGGCCGGGCCCATGGCGCCGGTGTCGGTGTGCGGCTCCTCGGCCAGCCGGCCCGTGAAGTGCTCGACGCTGTGCCCCTGTGCGTGCGGGGCGACCGGACCCCACGTGGTGCGGTCCATGCCGAGCGGGTCGAGCAGCCGCTCCTGCGCGACCTCGCGCCACGGCGCGCCCCGGTGCCGTTCGACGACGCCGCCCAGCAGGCCGTAGCCGAGGTTGGAGTAGTGGTAGAACGGCTCGTCCCCCGGCCCGACCACCGCGCCCGAGCCGTCGTGGGCCGCGAGGAGCGCGTCGAGGTCGCCGCCGTCGGTGCGCTCCCACCACGGGCCGGCGGGCTCGCTCTGCATCCCGCCGGTGTGGCCGAGCAGGTCGGCCAGCACCACGTCGGCGTACCCGCGCACGGGCAGGTGGTCGCCGAGCCGGTCGTCGAGCGAGAGCACGCCCTCGTCGCGCAGCTGCAGCACCAGGACGGCGGTCAGGGTCTTGGTGATCGACCCGATCCGGTAGGCGGTGGCCGGGTCGGCCCGCACCCCTGCGCTGTCGGCGACCTCGCCGCCCCGCAGCACCGCGCCGACCACCGAGGGCAGCCGGCCGCGGCGCTGGAGGGCGACGAGCCGCGTCTGCAGGCTCACGCCGGGGCGGGCGCCTCGTCGAAGGCCTCGGCGAACACCTCGGGCGAGGGGCACGAGCACTGCAGGTTGCGGTCGCCGTAGGCCTGGTCGATGCGGCCGACCGGCGGCCAGTACTTGTCGGGGTCGGGGCCGGTCGGGAAGACCGCCAGCTCGCGGGAGTAGGCCCGGTCCCACTCGCCGACGAGGGCGCGGGTGGTGTGCGGCGCGCCCCGCAGCGGCGAGTCCTCCGGCGCCCACTCACCGGCGCCGACCCGGTCGATCTCGCCCTTGATCGCGATCATCGCGTCGCAGAACCGGTCGATCTCGGCGAGGTCCTCGGACTCGGTCGGCTCGACCATGAGGGTGCCGGCGACCGGGAACGACATCGTCGGGGCGTGGAAGCCGTAGTCGATGAGCCGCTTGGCCACGTCGTCGATGCTGACGCCGGTCTGCTTGGTCAGGCCCCGGACGTCGAGGATGCACTCGTGGGCGACGAGCCCGCCGTGGCCGGTGTAGAGCACCGGGAAGTGCTCGCCGAGCCGGTGGGCGACGTAGTTGGCCGCCAGCACCGCGCTCGAGGTGGCGCGGGTCAGCCCGGCGCCGCCCATCAGCCGCACGTAGGCCCACGAGATCGGCAGGATGCCCGCCGACCCGTACGGCGCCGCGCTGATCGGCCCGATGCCCTCCCGCTTGGCGGGCTCGGGGTGCATGCCGTGGCTGGGCAGGTAGGGCGCCAGGTGGGCGCGCACGCCGACCGGGCCGACGCCGGGGCCGCCGCCGCCGTGCGGGATGCAGAAGGTCTTGTGCAGGTTGAGGTGGGACACGTCGCCGCCGAACTCGCCGGGCTTGGCGTGCCCGACGAGGGCGTTGAGGTTGGCCCCGTCGACGTACACCTGGCCCCCGGCGGCGTGCACGACCTCGCACAGCTCGGTGATGGTGTCCTCGTAGGCCCCGTGTGTCGAGGGGTAGGTGACCATGATCGCGGCCAGCGCGTCGGCGTGCTTGTCGCACTGGGCGCGCAGGTCGTCCATGTCGACGGTGCCGTCGTCGGCGTTCTTGACCACGACGACCCGCATGCCGGCCATCACGGCCGAGGCGGCGTTGGTGCCGTGGGCCGAGGCCGGGATGAGGCAGACGTCGCGGCCCGTGTCGCCGTTCGCGTGGTGGTAGCCGCGGATGGCCAGCAGGCCCGCGAGCTCGCCCTGGGAGCCGGCGTTGGGCTGGATCGAGACGCGGTCGTAGCCGGTGACCTCGGCCAGCCAGCCCTCGAGGTCGTCGACCAGGCGGCGGTAGCCGGCCGCGTCCTCGGCGGGGGCGAAGGGGTGCAGGTCGGCGAAGCCCGGCAGCGAGACCGGCTCCATCTCGGTCGTGGCGTTGAGCTTCATCGTGCACGACCCGAGCGGGATCATGCCGCGGTCGAGGGCGTAGTCGCGGGCCGAGAGCCGGCGCAGGTAGCGCAGCATCGAGGTCTCGCTGTGGTGGGCGGAGAACACCTCGTGCGTCAGGTACGGCGTCTGGCGGCGCAGCGGGTCGGGCAGCGCGTCGCCGACGGCCTGGTCGAACCCGTCGACGTCGGCGGTCAGGCCGAAGGCCTTGAGCACGCCGTCGACCGTCGAGCGGGTCGTGGTCTCCGAGGTCGACAGCCCGACCGTGTCGGCGTCGACCAGGCGCAGGTGGATGCCGAGGGCGCGAGCCGCGGCGACGACCGAGGCCGCCCGCCCCGGGGCCGCGACCTCCAGGGTGTCGAAGAACTGCTCGTGGGCCACGGCGTACCCGCCGTCGGCGAGCGCGCGGGCCAGCACGGCGGCGTACCGGTGGGTGCGGGTCGCGATCTGCCGCAGGCCCTCGGGACCGTGGTAGACGGCGTACATCGAGGCCACGACGGCCAGCAGCACCTGGGCGGTGCAGATGTTGGACGTCGCCTTGTCGCGGCGGATGTGCTGCTCGCGGGTCTGCAGGGCCAGGCGGTAGGCCGGGCGGCCGTCGGCGTCGACGCTCACGCCGACCAGGCGGCCGGGCAGGTGCCGCTCGAGACCGGGACCGACGGCCATGAACCCGGCGTGCGGGCCGCCGTAGAACAGGGGCACGCCGAAGCGCTGGCTCGATCCGACGACGACGTCGGCGCCCATCGACCCGGGCGACTCGAGCAGGGTCAGGGCGAGCAGGTCGGCGGCGACGACAGCCAGGCCGCCGGCCTCGTGGGTGGCCTGCACGACCGGGCGCGGGTCGAGGATGCGGCCCGAGGCGCCGGGGTACTGCAGGAGCACGCCCGACGGCGGCTGCTCGGTGGTCGGCAGGCCCTGGGCCAGGTCGGCCACCACGACCTCGATGCCCATCGCCTCGGCACGGGTGCGCACGACCTCGATGGTCTGCGGCAGCGCGTCGGCGTCGACGACGAACGGGCCGGTCGCCTTCTTGTTGGCCCGGCGCACCAGCGTCATGGCCTCGGCGGCCGCGGTGCCCTCGTCGAGCAGGCTGGCGCCCGCCACGGGCAGGCCGGCCAGGTCGGAGACGACGGTCTGGAAGTTGATGAGGGCCTCGAGGCGGCCCTGGCTGATCTCGGGCTGGTACGGCGTGTAGGCGGTGTACCAGCTCGGGTCCTCGAGCACGTTGCGGCGCACCACGGGCGGGGTGATCGTGCCGTGGTAGCCCAGGCCGATCATCGGCTCGGCCGGTCGGTTCATGCCGGCGATGGCCCGCAGCTCGCGCGAGGCCTGGGCCTCGCTGAGCGGGCGGGGCAGGTCGAGGACCTCGGTGTCGCGGATGCCACCGGGCACGGCCGCGGCCATCAGCTCCTCGAGCGAGGCGTAGCCGAGGGCGGAGAGCATCGTGGCGACGTCGTCGGGGCCGAGGCCGACGTGCCGGTCGACGAAGGGCAGCGCGGCGTCGAGCTCGCTGAGGCTGGGGTGGTCGGACACAGGGGCTCCTCGGGTCGGATGACCGGTCGCCTCCCCCTCTGTCACCCCGCCGGTGGGGCTCCACAGGTGCCTGCTCCGCGCGGTCCGGTTGCCTGAGAGGTTCCGGGGAGGAATTGCCCCTTCGGCGCTTGCCTGCTGCACAAGACTCTCCCGCGCGGGATCATCAGCCGTTCCAGGCTAGCCGACCGGTCGTCATGCGGTCAGATCCACGCCAGCCAGAGGTGCGGTCAGAGGTGGGCCGGGCCGCCGTCCCACGCCACGGCCAGATCGAGGCGGGCACGGAGGTCGGCCGGCATGTCGGGCAGCCCGTCCAGCGGCCACCACCGGGCGTCGGTCGACTCCTCGTCCGCGGCCCGCGGCTCGCCCGAGACCCAGCGGCAGCGGAAGGTCAGGTCGAGGTACTGCGCCCGGTCGCCGTTGTCGTAGGTCATCTCGGGCAGCACGTGCACTCGCACGAGGCCCTCGACCTCGCAGACGACGCCCGCCTCCTCCAGGCACTCGCGCACCGCGGTCGTCGCCGGGTGCTCCCCCGGGTCGACGACCCCGGTGACGGGCGTCCACCACCCGTTGTCGGAGCGCTCGACGAGCAGCACCTCGTCGGCACCGCCGTCGGGCGCCGGTCGCAGCACCACCGCGGTCGCGCCCGGCATCCACAGCAGCGCGGTGCCGACCTTCTCGCGCAGGGCCAGGACGTACGGCGGGGTGGGCACCCGGCCACGCTAGACCGCCGGCGCCCCGGCGTACGACGACGGCCCGCCGCAGGCTGCGACGGGCCGTCTGGACCGTGAGGACTCGGGCGGGGTGTCAGCCGGTCTGGCGCGCCTGGCGCCGGGCGGCGAGCTCGTCGCCCGCGCTGGGCGCGGCCGGGGCGGCGGTCTCGGTGGCCTTCTCGCTGGGCAGCTCGGTGAGGGTGCCCTCGAGCTCGCGCCACACACCGCCGATGGCGATGCCGAACACGCCCTGGCCGCCCTGGAGCAGGTCGATGACCTCGTCGTTGGAGGTGCACTCGTAGACCGAGGCGCCGTCGCTCATCAGGGTCACGGTGGTCAGGTCGTCGGTGCCGCGCTCGCGCAGGTGGTTGACCGCGACCCGGATCTGCTGCAGGGAGATGCCGGCGTCGAGCAGCCGCTTGATGACCTTGAGGATGAGGATGTCGCGGAAGGAGTACAGCCGCTGCGACCCCGACCCCTTCGCGCCGCGCACCTCGGGCTCGATGAGCCCGGTGCGGGCCCAGTAGTCGAGCTGGCGGTAGGTGATGCCGGCGGCGTTGCACGCGGTCGGGCCGCGGTAGCCCCGGTCGCTGGGCAGCGGGGAGACGTCGTCGGTGAAGAGCAGCCCCTGCTCCTCCGCGGCCTCGGCGGCCTCGGCCTCGCGGCCGTCGGCGCCGTCCTGCGGCTTCTGCTCGAACACTGCGGTCCTCCGGGTCTCTTGCTTCGCGGCCGGCGGCCCTGCAGCTCCGGGGAAGGTGTCGGGGGCGACACGCGTGGAGTTACAACGAAGACACTCGACGGTACGACGTCCGCCCGACCCGGTCAAAGAACCTCCCGGCGTGTCGCAACCCTCACCCTCCACTCGACCCTGACGGTCTGGACGGCCCGGCCGGCACGCATGCAACTCACCGTCCGGTGGTCTTCCCCGCCC
This sequence comes from Nocardioides litoris, assembly GCF_006346315.1. GTDB lineage: Bacteria > Actinomycetota > Actinomycetes > Propionibacteriales > Nocardioidaceae > Nocardioides > Nocardioides litoris. The sequence continues at coordinate 330,028 of NZ_VDMR01000008.1, forward strand.
GCATTCGGGCGGGGAAGAACGTACGACGGTGAGGGAGTGGCCCCGACCGGGCCGCCCGCTCCCCCGGGCTGGCTCAGCCGGCCGACGGCCGCCCGTCGCGTCCACGGAGCTCCCGGGCGTTGCGCGCGAGGTGCTCGGGCAGCTCGAGACCGAACCGCCGCTCCGACTCCCGCAGGTCGGCCCGGATGCGGGCCCGGGCAGCCGCCCGGCCGGAGAAGAAGTCGGACCAGTAGAGGTTGGTGACGCCCAGGCCCTCCCCCGTCAGCAGCCGCTCCCGCTTGCGCTCGTCGAAGAGCACGGCACGCGCCTCGCGGTCGGCCACGCCACCCTGCTCGGGCGTCAGCACCTTGACCAGCCCGTGCGTCTCGAACACGTGGCACCCCACCCGCAGGTCGGCCCACGCCACGCGTCCGTCGGCCAGCACCACGGGGAACTGCGGGTCGACCGCGAGGCCCATCTCGAGCAGCAGCTCGCGGGCGAGGGACTCGATCGGCGTCTCCGCACGGCCGTCCGCGGCCTCGATGACGTTGCGCACCGTGGTGACGTAGGGCCAGCTGCGCATCGAGTCCACCGCCTCCCACAGGTCGCCGCGACGTACGCCGAGGCGCAGCGCGCTGTCGGCGGTGACCAGGCCGGCGCGGAACCCGTGCTCGCGCGCCACGTCGCACACCGTCCGGGCCGCGTCGAGCGCGGGCGTGCCGTCCACGTCGACCACCTGGCCGTCGCGGTAGCGGGCGAGGTGGTGCTTGACCCGGCCCTTGGTCCACGCGTTGGTGAACCCCGGCCGCGTGATGTGGGCGTGTGCGTCCTCGTCGGCCAGCACCGCCAGCCCGAGCAGGTGCGCCGCCGAGTCGTGGCTGAGCACCCACGCCCTCCGCATCGCCATGACCGCGGCCCGCGCCCGGAGCAGTGGACGCTCCCGGTACGGCTCGGCGGCCCGCCAGACCTCACCGTCGCCGTACACCCCGCGGTGGGCGACGACCCACTCCGAGTCGCGCAGGAGCGCGGTGATGATGGTCGGGCTCAGGCCGAGGTCGAGGGCGTCAGCCCGGGTGATGAGGCCGTGCTGCGCCGACATGCGGGCGAGCACGCGGGGCGTGGTGCGGACCGGACGAGAGGTCATGGCGCTGCAGCGTGCCCTGTCGTACGGCGGCGCGCTCGCCTGCGGACGCAGCCTGTGGACAGCCACGGGGCGCGACGGCGCGCTGCCGCCCGGACAGCCCCGGCCCGGCGGGCACTCCCTCACCGCTGGCACCTCTTCCCCGCCCGAATGCGGGCGGGTGAGTCGACCGGACGGTGAGTTGCATCCCCGGGCCGGCCGGCGAGATCAGTGCTCTGCTTCGAAGTCCTCGGGCGTGACGTGGTCGAGGAACTCGCGGAACTTCTCGACCTCGTCCTCCTGCTCGGCGGGGACGGCGAGGCCGGCCTCGTCGAGGACGTCCTCGGAGCACACGATGCGGGTGCCCGTGCGCAGGGCGAGGGCGATGGAGTCCGACGGGCGGGCGCTCACCTCGACGCCCGAGCCGAAGACCAGGTTGGCGAAGAACACCCCGTCCTTGACGTCGGTGATCTGCACCTCGCTCAGCGCGTTGCCGGTGGCCTCGATGACGTCCTTGAACAGGTCGTGGGTCAGCGGGCGCGGGGGGACGACGCCCTGCTGGGCGAAGGCGATCGCGGTCGCCTCGACGGCGCCGATCCAGATCGGCAGGTACCGCTCGCCGGAGACCTCGCGCAAGAGCACGATCGGCTGGTTCGACGGCATCTCGACCCGCACACCCATGACGTCCACCTCGCGCATGCGTCCACCCTAGACCCGCCCCGGTCGACCCCGCTCCACCCGAGCCAGCGGGTCAGCGACAGGTCAGCGGTGGGTCAGGACCGCTTGAGCCCGGCCTTGACCAACGTGGCGTGCAGCCGGACCGAGAGCGCGGCGACCTGGGTGGCCACCTCGTCGGCCCGGGCCGCGGCGCCGGCGTCGCGGCCGCGTCGTACGGGCGCCACGACCTGCTCGACGAGCCCGACCTCGCGGTCGGCGGCGGCCCGGAAGCCGCGCAGGTGCCGCGGCTCGAGCCCGTACGCCGCCAGCTCGCGCGCCGTGGTGGCGATGACGAGCGCGTCGGTGTCGTAGTGGCCGGTGCCCGGGCGCGGCGTGATCAGCCCGAACTGCTCGAGCTCGGCCAGCAGCGCCTCGTCGACCTCGGCGATCTTGAGCAGCTCACGACGCGAGAGGCGCAGCTGGTCGCGCCGGGCGAAGGACTCCGCCGACGGCGTGCCGTCGCCGGCCAGCGCGACCGTGGGCACCGTCGGGACCACGGGGTCGACGGGCGGCGGCTCGAGGCCGCGGTCGAGGGCGTCGAGGTGCTCGGCGATCACCTTGAGCGGCAGGTAGTGGTCGCGTTGCATGGTCAGGGCGTAGCGCAGCCGGTCGACGTCGGAGGGGCGGAACTTGCGGTAGCCCGCCGGGGTGCGCTCGGGCCGGATCAGGCCCTCCTCCTCCCAGAACCGGATCTTGGGGATGGAGATCGCCGGGAAGTCGGGGCGCAGCTGGTCGAGGACCTGCCCGATCGTCATCGTGGCGGGAGCCTCGGCCCCCTCGGCGGGCCGTTCGGCGGGACGGCCGCCGGGGGCCGTGCTCGGCACGACCCAGGCCTCAGGGAGCCTCGTGCCCGGCGAAGAACACCAGGCGGTACTTGCCGATCTGGACCTCGTCGCTGTCCTTGAGGTGCACCTTCTCGATGCGGTCGCGGTTGACGTAGGTGCCGTTGAGGCTGCCCGCGTCGCTGACCGTGAAGGTGTCGCCGTCGCGGACGAACACCGCGTGCTGGCGGGACACGGTGACGTCGTCGAGGAAGATCTCGCTGTCGGGGTGCCGGCCGGCGTGCACCTCGTCGGCGTCGAGCAGGAAGCGGCTGCCCGCGCCGGGGCCCTTCTGCACCACCAGGAGCGCATGGCCCACGGGCAGCGCGTCGACGGCGGCCGCGTCGACCGGGTTGAGCGCCCGGTCGGAGGTCTCGACCTTGTCGACCCCGACCCCGATCTGGATGGTCGCGGTCGACTCCCCCACCGGCTCGCCGCCCTGCGCGGGCGCCTGCGGCTCGAGGGAGAGCAGCCGCGTGCCGCACTGGGCGCAGAAGCGGGCGTCATCGGGATTCTGCCTGCCACAGCTGGTGCAGAACGGCATTGCGTGGTCCCTCCCGGTCGACCTGACCAACCCTCACCTGGTCGTAGAGGGTCACGGTTCGACGAACCTACCAGCCGGGCCGTGGCACCCGCGGGGGTACGTCGCGGCCCGGCCCGGGCCGAGCCCCCGGCCGTGCCGCAGGCTCAGCCGTCGAGCGTGGCGACGTAGGCCTCGGAGGTCATCAGCCCGTCGACGTCGCCGGCCGTGGCGGGCACGACCTCGAAGAGCCAGCCCCCGCCGTACGGGTCGTTGTTGACCAGCTCGGGGGTCGCGTCGAGCGCCTCGTTGCGGGCGACGACCTCGCCGGTGACCGGCGCGTAGACGTCGCTGACGGACTTGGTGGACTCGAGCTCGCCGCAGGTGCTCCCGGCCTCGACGGTGTCGCCGATCTCGGGCAGGGAGACGTAGACGATGTCGCCCAGCGCGTCCTGGGCGTAGTCGGTGATGCCGATGCGCACCGACCCCTCGTGCTCACCAGGGCTGCGCACCCACTCGTGCTCGGCGGTGTACTTCAGGTCCTCGGGGTACACGGGACTCCTTGATCGTCGGGCCCGTCGTCGGGCCGGGTCGGCGCGCCCAAACTAGCGTCCCGGGCCGGGGCTGCGGCACCCCGGTGGGCCGGTCTCAGTCGGGCTGCGCGAGGTCGGGGTCGGTACGCCGGCGCACCGAGTCGATGTCGAGCGACTCGACCTCCTCGACCGTCAGCTCGCCGCCGTTGCGGGCGACCTCGCGGCGCGGCCCGAGCGGGAAGACCATCGCCGCGGCCATCGAGGTGGGACGGCCGATGGCGTCGATGACGTACGGCGGCTCGACCAGCTCGCCGTCGACGAGGACGCCCCCCGGGGCGGCCTCGATCGAGCTGGACGCGACGAGCCGCACCCGGCCGTTGAACTGGATGGCCTCGGCACTGCTGGCGCGCAGCTCCTGCACGACGTCGAGCAGGGAGGAGACCGTGACCTCGCCGTCGACCTCCTTGATGGTGACGCGGACGCCGGGCCCGGTCACCGGCACCAGGCCGGCCAGCACGTTGAGGGCGGCGACCTCCTCGCGGGTGCGCTCGAGCGCAGCCCCGCGGCGGGTGGTCTCGGACTGCAGGTCCTCGCGGGCCTGGGCGAGCCGGTCGATCTCGTCCTGGGTGCGCCGCGAGGTGCCGGCCAGCCCGTCGAGCACGTCGATGAGGTCCTGCTCGCGCAGGCCGGCGTACGCCGCATCGTCGGTCTCGCGGATCTGGGTGACGCCGGCGAACCCGACCAGCGCCAGCAGCACCCCGACCACGGCCTGGGTGCGCGAGGGCCGCACGAAGGCCCGCACGAGCCGCGACCGACCGGTGGGTCGCTCGGGCCGCTCGGGCCGCTCGGGCCGCTCGGGCCGCTCGGGGTCAGGCATGGAACAGGTGCCGGCGGATGGCCGCGACGTTGGAGAAGATCCGGATGCCGAGGACGACGATGACGCCGGTGGAGAGCTGGCCGCCGACGCCGAGGCGGTCGCCGAGGTAGACGATGCCGGCGGCGATCACCACGTTGCTGGCGAAGGAGACGACGAAGACCTTGTCGTCGAAGATGCCGTCGAGGTAGGCGCGCAGGCCCCCGAAGACGGCGTCGAGCGCGGCCACGACCGCGATCGGCAGGTAGGGCTCGACCGCGAGCGGCACGTCGGGGCGGAACACCAGCCCGAGCACGATGCCGACGAGCAGCCCGAGGGCGGCGATCACCGGTGCATCACGGGGTGCCCCCTCCCTTCTCCCTCTCCTCCGGGTCGGGTCCCGTCGGGGCCTGGCGGGCCTGGCGCAGCAGGGCGCGGGCCGCCGGGGCCGCGGGCAGCCGGAGGTCGTCGACATTCTGCACGTCGTAGGTGAAGTCGAAGAACTGGGCCGTGCTGGCGAACTGCTGCCCGGTCGCGGTCTGGGCGAACCGTGCCTCGAGGGTCCGCTGGTCGCCGATCGCCTCGACGACGTACGGCGGGGCGATGCCGATGAAGTTGACCTCGATCGCCTCGCCGCTGGTCCGGATGGCCGAGGTCACCGACATCCGCTGGCCGTTGACCGCCACGGCCTCGGCGCCGGCGGCGAACAGGCCGTTGACCAGCAGCCGCAGGTCGCGGTCCTTGACCTGCTGGTTGTCGTCGGCGTCGGCCCGCTGCCGCACCGTCACCCGGACACCGTCGCCGCGGACGGCCACGAAGCCCGCGGTGGCCTGCAGCTCGCGCAGGTCGAGCGTCTCCACCTGCTGGTCGTCGACGAGGTCGGTGACGTCCTCGGTGAGGGCCGTGACCTGCTGGTCGAGGCCGGTGACGCGCTCCTCCTGCCGGGCCCGGCGGTCGGTCGCGCCCTGGATGCGGTCGATGAGCGTGGCCCGGCTGGCCGAGGCGACGTCGGCGTTGCGGCTGGTCTGGGCGAACGCGGTCGAGGCGAGCACCCCGAAGACGGCCACCACGACCACGACGACGGCCAGCGAGCGCCGTGACTGCACGGGCGGCCCGCTCCGGCCCGCGGCCGCGCGCCGCTCGGCGGCGTGCTGGTAGTCCTCGTCGAGGGACTGCTGGGTGATGAGGGTCAGCAGCGGCACCCGCACCCGGTCGGCCGGGTCGGTGGGCACCCCCGGTGGCCCGGGCGGACGGTCAGCCATCGGGGGCGGGCCCGCGCTGCCGCTCGCCGCGGGGCCGCGGCTCGGTGGTGGCCAGGAGCTTGCGGACCTGCCAGGCGTAGAGCACCCCCGCCCACCAGTACAGCCCGACACCCCAGAAGGCGAAGGCCCACCCGAAGACGTCGGCGAGGGTCGCGAAGGTGCCGTCCCCGTCGCCGAGGAGCAGCAGCGGGAAGGCGTACAGGAGGTTGAACGTGGCGGCCTTGCCCAGGAAGTGCACCGGCAGCGCGCTGTAGCCGCGGGTGCGCAGCAGCGGCACCAGGCCCCACATCAACAGGTCGCGCAGCGGGAGCGAGACGGCCAGCCACCACGGGATGACGTCGCGCAGGGCGAGCCCCACGACGACGGCCAGGATGTAGAGCCGGTCGGCCACGGGGTCGAGGACCTGCCCGACCAGCGACTGCTGGTCGAGGCGGCGGGCCAGCCAGCCGTCGAGGTAGTCGGTGATGCCGGAGACCACGAGCACCGCGAGGGCCCACAGGTCCTCCTCCGGCCCGAGCACCAGCCACAGGAACAGCGGTACGCCGAGCAGCCGGGCCGCGCTCAGCGCGTTGGGGATCGTCCAGACCAGCGGGCGGGGACGCTGGTCGCCCGCGACCGGACCGACCGCTCCCTCTGGCACGCGGTCACCCTAGTGGGGCGCCGGCCGCCGGCTCGCACCGCCGCGCGCCCCGGCACGCCCTCCGGTCCTGGAGCCGCAGGCGTCCTGCAGCCTCAGGCGTCCTCGAGGTGGGCGGCGTCGCGGATCTCGCCGACCAGCTCCTCGATGACGTCCTCGAGGGTGGCCACGCCGAGCGTGCTGCCCTCGGCGCTGACGACCCGTGCCATGTGGGCGCCCCGGCGCTGCAGCACCTCGAGCGCCTCGTGCAGCGGCGTCGAGCAGCCGACCGTGGCGAACGGCCGGACCCACTTGTCGTCGACCGGCCGGGACCGGCGGGCCTCGTCGGTCTCGAGGACGTCCTTGATGTGGAGGTAGCCCGCGAGGTCGCCGTCGGAGCCGGCCACCGGGAAGCGGCTGTAGCCGGTCGCCGCGCACAGGGCCTCCACGTCCGCGGGCGACGAGCCGCGCCGGACGGTGGTGAGCGAGGCGGTGGGCAGGCAGACCCGTTCGACGGTCTTCTCGGTGAACCCGAGCGCCCCGGCGAGCCGGTCGTACTCCCCCGCCTCGATGAGGCCCTCGCCGCGCGACTCCTCGACCAGCGCCGCGACCTCCTCGCGCGTGAACGTCGAGCTGACCTCGTCCTTGGGCTCGACGCGCAGCAGGCGCAGGGTCGCGTTGGCGATCGCGTTGAGCGCCTTGATGACCGGCCGCAGGGGGGTCGCCACGGCCACCAGGGCCGGGCCGAGGACCAGCGCGGAGCGCTCGGGCCCGGCGAGCGCGATGTTCTTGGGCACCATCTCCCCCAGCACCACGTGCAGGAAGACCACCACGGTCAGGGCGATCACGAACGCGATGGGGTGGACGAACGCCTCGGGCACCCCGAGCCGCTCGAAGAGGGGCTCGATGAGGTGGGCCACGGCGGGCTCGCCGACCGCACCGAGGCCGACCGAGCAGATGGTGATGCCCAGCTGGGCGGCCGCCATCATCTCCGAGACCCGCTCCATGGCGTGCAGGGTCGTGCGGGCCATCCGCGACCCGGACTGGGCCCGGGGCTCGATCTGGCTGCGTCGGGCGGAGATCAGCGCGAACTCCGCGCCGACGAAGAAGGCGTTGAAGGCCAGCAGGGCCACCGCGATGGCGAGGGCGGTCCAGTCGCTCACGCGCGCGCCTCCCGTCGGTCGGTGCCGGGCGCGTCGGGCGCTCCCCCGTGGTCGAGATCGGGCCCGTGGACGCGCAGCGAGATCCGGTCGACCCGGAGGCCGTCCATGTGGTCGACGGTGAGGACCGCGAGCCGGCGGCGGGGGGCCTCGGGGTCGGCGCGGTCGGGCACCTCGACCTCGGCGATGTCCCCGGGCGAGGGGATGCGGCCCAGGACCTGCAGCACCAGGCCGGCGACGGTGTCGTAGTCCTCGCTCTCGGGCAGCTCGACCCCGGTGAGGTCCTCGACCTCGTCGGGCCGCAGCAGCCCCGAGAGCGACCACGTGCCGTCTCGACGCTGGCGGGCGCGCGCGCCGAGCCGGTCGTGCTCGTCGGCGATGTCACCGACGATCTCCTCGATGACGTCCTCGAGGGTCACGAGGCCGGCGTACCCGCCGTACTCGTCGAGCACGACGGCCATCTGGAAGCCGTCGGCGCGCAGCAGCGCCATCAACGGGTCGAGACGCATCGAGTCGGGGACGACGACGGGGCGGGTCATCAGGTGCTTCACGCGGGTCGTCGCCCGCTCGTGGGTCGGCAGCGCGACGGCGTGCTTGACGTGCACGGTGCCGACGACGGTCTCCTCGTCGTCGATCACGGGGAACCGCGAGTGGCCGGTGCGCCGGGTGAGCTCGATGACCTCGGCCGCGCGGTCACCGACCTCCAGCCCGTGGGCGCGGACCCGTGGCGTCATGATCTCGCCGGCGGTGCGGGTGCCGAACTCCACCGACCGCTCCATCAGCTCGGCGGTGTCGGCGTCGAGGGTGCCCTCGTCGGCCGAGCGCTGGATGAGGGAGGCCAGCTCGGTCGAGCTGCGGGCCGAGCGCAGCTCCTCCTGGGGCTCGATGCCGAGCCGCCGGACGATGGCGTTGGCCGAGCCGTTGAGCACGCGGATCGGGCCACGCATGACCGCGGTGAAGACGCGCATGGGCACCTGGGTGGCGCGAGCGGTGGCCATGGGCAGCGCGATGGCGAGGTTCTTGGGCACGAGCTCGCCGAAGAGCATCGTCAGCACGGTGCTGACCGCGAAACCCAGGGCCAGGGCCACCGGGCCGACGGCGCCGTCGGGCACCCCGACGGCACCGAGCGGGTCGCGCACGAGCTGGGCGATGGCGGGCTCGGCGAGGTAGCCGATGCCGAGGTTGGTGACCGTGATGCCGACCTGCGCCCCGGAGAGCTGGGTCGAGAGCGACTTCAGCGCCGAGCGCACACCGCCGGCCGCAGCGTCACCCTCCTCGGCGGCCCGCTCGACCTGCCCGCGGTCGACGGTGACGAAGGAGAACTCGGCGGCCACGAAGACGCCGCACGTCGCCACGAGCACGAGGGCGAGCAGGAGCAGCAGCCAGGCGGTCACCGGGACCCCGCTTCGTGGCGCTGCGGCCCGTCAGGTCCGGGAGGGCCGTCGTCGGCGGCCGGGCGGTGCGGGGAGCTCGTACTGTGAGAGCCGTCCATGGGGCGGGGCTGGTCCTCGCGGGTCTCGGGGAGGGGCGGGCGTGGTCGACCGCGAGCGGCCAGCCTACCGAGCCTCCCGGGCCACGGTCCCGTGCCCGGTCGGGTGATGTTTCGACGACCGGGGAGGAGGCACCCTTCCAGGACCGCGGCGACCAGGCCGCGACACCCGGATCGGGCCGGGTCGAGACCGCCGAGGAGGCCGCGATGCACCACCCCACCGTCCCCGCCAGCACGTCCCCCGGCCGCTCGACGGTCGCGGCCCACGCCGAGTCCGCGGTGCAGCGCGTCGCCGACGCCTCGATCTGGCTCCTCTTCCGCATCAACGGCGTCCGCAGCTGAGACCTCGGCCGGTCCTTTCGACCGACGACCCCGACCTCCCCAGGGCGAAGGGGGTCAGCGGCCCCCGCCGAGGGTGTCGCTGACCTCCCGCTCCCCCAGCACCCGGTACGGCGCCGCCGAGGTCGCCGCGCTGCGGCGCAGCGCCTCCTCCGGCGGCCGCGTGCCCGCCACGACCAGCAGGTTGCCCTCCCGGCGCCCGCGCAGGGTCGCGGGCTCGGCACTCACCACGACCCGCAGGCCCGTCGCCCGCCACCGGGCGACCGCGTCGCGCGTCCGGCGGAACGGCGCCCGGTCGGCCAGGTTGAGCACCGCGACGCCGGCGGGGTCGAGGACCCTGGCCACCTGCGCGGCGAAGCCGGGCGAGAGCAGGTCCTCGGGCACCACGCCCGCGTCGTAGGCGTCGACGACCACGAGCCGGGCCCAGGCGTCGCGGACCGCCCTGATGCCCGACGCACCGTCGACGGGCCGCACGCGGATGCCGCTGCGCCGCGGCAGCGGCAACCGGTCGCGGACCAGCGTCGTCAGCTCCTCGTCGGGCTCGAGGACGACCTGCGTCGACCCCGGACGGGTCGCGGCGACGTACCGCGGGAGCGTCAGCCCGGCCCCGCCGACGTGCAGGGCCCGCAGCGGCGCCCCGGGTGGGTCGAGGGCGTCGACCACGTCCCCGGTCCGCCGGACGTAGTCGAAGACGAGCCGGGTCGGATCGGCCAGGTCGACGTGCGACTGCGGGTGGCCGTCGGTGCGCACCACGAACGCCTCGCGGTGCTCGGCCGTGACGACCTCACGCTGCGGCACCGGGACCTCCGAACTCGCCCGCGCGGGCGTCGGGGCTGTGCCACGATATGACCACCATGGCCACGCTCCCTCCCCGCCTGGTGGCGCTCGCGCTCGCCCTCGTGGTCGCGCTCGGGCTGCTCACCGGCCCCGGTGCCCCGACGGCGGCCGCCGACGTGCGGCCGGGTCCGGCGCTGCGCGGGGACGTCCCCGGCGTCGACGCCCCGGTGATGCCGAAGGGGTGCTTCGGCCCGGCGCGATCGGGGATCGAGCCGTTCCCGTGCCCGCTGGTGGCCCACCGGCCCGGCCGCCCCACGGTGCTGCTCTGGGGCGACTCGCACGCCTACATGTACATCCCCGCGCTCGTCCGCGCGGTGCGCGGTCGCGGCGTCAACCTCGTCTCGTTCGTCGCCGGCAGCTGCCCGCCCGTCCTCGTGACCGACGGCCGCTACCGCGGGCCCGGCGCCGCGTGCCGGCGCAGCAACTACAAGGCCCTGCGCTACGTCGCCTCGATGCAGCGCGCCGGCCGCCCGCTGCGCGTCGTCATCGGGTCCAACTGGTCCGGGTTCCGCCGGGCCTACCGCCGGCTCTTCCTCGAGGGCGCAGCCGGCATGCCGTCGGGGTACGACGGCTTCACCAAGGACATGGTGCGCCTGGCCCACCAGGGCACGCCCGCGTTGTTCGACCGCCTCGCCCAGATGCGCGTCGACGTCGACATCATCGGCCAGGCCGCGACCGTGCCGGACGCGCGCCCGGCCTGCGCGGCGGGCGAGACGCCGTACGCCTGCGACCTGCCGCGCTGGCGGGCGATCCCGGAGGAGCGGCGCACCGCCCGCTACCTGCGCGAGCAGCAGGTCAAGATCCAGCGGCACGCGCGCTCCCGCGTCATCGACACCACCCCGGGCTACTGCACCGCCTCCACCTGCCGCGGCCGGGTCGGCTCGGTCGCCACCTGGTTCGACGACCTCCACCTCAGTGCCACCCGCACCCGCAACCTCGCGTCCTACTTCGCCGCCTCCGTGCGCGACGCGCGCCGTCGGCGCTGACCCGCGGTGCCGACGCTCCGGGGCCTGCTCGCAGCGGTGCTCGCGGCGGTGCTCGCGGCCCTGCTGCTCGCGACGGTGTCCCCCGTGGTCGCCGCCCCGCACCCCGCGGCCGCGGCGCCCGCGCTCGCGCCCGGTGAGGACTTCCCGGTGCTGCCCGCCCGCTGCGTCGACGAGCGCGGCGTCCCCGACGGACCGTGCCGGGTGACCCGTTTCCCGGGCCGCCCGACCCTGGTCCTGTGGGGCGACTCGCACGCCCAGATGTACCTCCCCGCCGTCCACGCCGTCGCGAGCCGGCAGCGGGTCAACCTCGTCGTCGTGGTGTACGGCGGGTGCCCGACCAGCCTGCCCTTCCCACGCTCCGCGGGCCACCGGCGCACCGGCTGCGACCGGCACAACGTCGCGTCCCTCGCCGCGGTGCGCCGGATCGTGCGCGACCGGCCGCGGACCCGGCTGCTGCTCGGCGGGTTCTGGTCGGGCTACCGCCTGGCCCACGACCTGCTCCGCCGCGAGGAACGCACCGGTGAGCCGTCCGGCCTGACGGCCTACCGGGCGCAGATGGCGCGGCTCGGGGTCGAGCGGAGCGCACCGATGGCCCGCGCCATCGCCCGGCTCGGGGTGCCGGTCGACGTGCTCGCCCCGGCCGCCACCGTCCCCCTCGCGCCGCCCCCGTGCGCGGTCGGTCGCGAGCCCTACCGCTGCGACCTGCCCCGCGCGGCCGCGCTGCGCGACGAGGCCGCCAACCGACGCTGGGTGCGCCGCCACCTGCTCGCCCCGCTGCCCGGCCGCCCGCGCCTGGTCGACCCCTCCCCGGCCTACTGCGACCGGCGCACGTGCCGGGCCACCGTGCGCGGCGTCCCGACGTGGTACGACGACATCCACCTCGGCGCCGCGCTGGCCGCCACCCTGCAGCGGTTCTTCCGGCCCGTGGTGCGAGACCTGCTGCGGCAGTGACGTCGGCGGCTGCCACGATGGCGCCATGACGGCGTACTGGATCAACAGCTACCTCGAGGTCACCGACGCGGAGAAGGTCAAGGCCTACGCCGAGCTGGCCGGCCCGGCCATCCTCGCGGCCGGTGGCACGTTCCTGGCCCGCTCCACGGCGGCGGCGACGTTCGAGGCCGGGCGCGAGCAGCGCACGGTCGTGATCGAGTTCCCCACGGTCGACGCGGCGATCGCCGCGCACGCCTCCCCCGGCTACCAGGAGGCGCTGGCCGCGCTCGGCGACGGCGCCGTGCGCGACATGCGCATCGTCGAGGGCATCGAGCCCGCGACCCCGGTCGACCGCCCGTGACCGTGCTCGACGTCCGCCGCGACGGGCCCGTCGCGGTGCTCGAGCTGCGCCGACCCCAGCGGCGCAACGCGCTCGACCTCGAGCTGTGCCGGGCCCTGCTCGTCGCGGCCGGCGAGGTCGTGGCCGACGGCGCCCGGGTGGTCGTGGTCACCGGTGAGGGCTCGTCGTTCTGCTCGGGGGCCGACCTGACCGGCGTGTACGGCGAGGAGTTCCTCGAGGCGCTCTACGGCATGCTGCACGGCCCGCGCGGGCTCACCGCGCTGCCGGTGCCGTTCGTCGCCGCCGTCAACGGCGCGGCCATCGGCGCCGGCACCCAGCTCGCGCTGGCCTGCGACCTGCGGGTGGCCGACGAGACGGCCGCCTTCGCGGTGCCGACGCCCCGCAACGGCATGGCCGTCGACGCCTGGACCATCCGGCGGCTCGCCGACGTCGCCGGGGGTGGCGTCGCACGGCGGCTGATGATGGCCGCCGAGACCGTCGACCGCGCCGAGGCCCTGGCCTGCGGGCTGGCCGACCGGGCCGGCACCCTCGAGGACGCCGTGGCCTGGGCGCACGAGATCGCCGCCCTGGCCCCGCTCTCCCTGGCCCACAACAAGGCGGTCCTCAACGGCGCGGGTGACGCCGACGCCGAGGCCACCTTCGCCGCCTGCTGGGCCAGCGACGACGTCCGCGAGGCCGCTGCGGCGCGCGCCGAGAAGCGTCGGCCGGTCTTCAACGGCCGCTGAGGGCCCGCGTCCTCGCGGGCTCCTCGACCACGCCGCGCCACACCCCCCGAGGTGGACAGGGCGGCCCGGGCCGGAGCAAGGTGGGACCCGAGCCGTCTCGGGCTCCGGTCTGGAGGAACAGCTGTGCCCACGCACGTCCGTCGTCGTCACTTCCTGCTCGCCTCGGGTGCGGGCACCGCCCTCGCCCTCGCCGCGCCCGGCAGCGCCGGGGCTGGCACCGCCACGTCCCGCGTGCGGGTCGACGCCCATCCCGTCTTCGACGGCGCCGGCCGCGCGCACGGCGTCCCGCCGGCCCTGCTGGCCGCGCTGAGCCACGCCCAGACCCGGTGGGCCGACCAGGCGGGCAGACCGAGCTCGTCGCTCGGCTACGGCCCGATGCACCTCGTCGACGGCGCCGCGGCCACCGAGGCCCGCGCCCGGGTCGGCAAGGACGACCCGGCGCCCGTGGTCGACACCTTGCGCGAGGCCGCGGCAGCGGCCGGGCTCGACATCGAGGAGGTGCGCCGCGACGCCGACGCCAACGTGCGCGCTGCCGCGGCCCTGCTCGCCACCCGCCAGCGCGCGGCCGGACACCCGGTGGGCGTCGGCACCGACCCCGCGCAGTGGTACGACGCCGTGGCCGCGACCAGCGGCATGACGACGGCCGCCGCCCAGCTCGACCTGGCCGACACCGTGCTCGCCACCGTGCGCGACGGCGCCCGCGTCGAGACCGCCGACGGGGCGCGCTTCTTCGTCCCCGCACGCCGCACCGGCCGGCCCGGCGCCCAGCGCACGGCCCTGCACCGACGCGCCAAGGCCGCCCGCCGTGCCGGGGCGGTCCGGGGCCGCGAGGCCGAGGCGCCGCGCGGCCTCGACGTCGAGTGGATCCCGGCGCCGTACGAGCAGTACGGCCCCGGCGCGGGCGACTACGGCAACCACGACCTGGCCGACCGGCCCCAGGCGCCGACCATCTCCCACGTCGTCATCCACGACACCGAGGGTTACTGGGACACCGTGCTCGACCTGGTGAGCGACCCGACCTACGTGTCCTGGCAGTACTCCCTGCGCTCGGAGGACGGCCACATCGCCCAGCACGCCAAGGCACGCGACGTGTGCTGGCACGCGGGCAACTGGTGGATGAACATGCACTCCATCGGCCTCGAGCACGAGGGCTTCGCGGCCCAGGGCGCACCGTGGTTCTCCGAGGCGATGTACCGCACCTCGGCCAGGCTCGTGCGCTACCTGGCCAAGCAGCACCGCATCCCGCTCGACCGGGCGCACGTCATCGGCCACGACCAGGTGCCCGGCACGACCACGCCCACCATCCCCGGCATGCACTGGGACCCGGGCCCCTTCTGGGACTGGGAGCACTACTTCGAGCTGCTCGGTGCCCCGCTGCGCCGCGGCACGTCGGGTCGCCGGCCCCAGGTCGGCGACGTCGTGCGGGTGCTGCCGGGGTTCGCCGGCAACGTCCAGCCCGTCACCGGGTGCGAGACCGCCGGGGACACGTGCGGCGCCCCGCGCGAGACCAACTTCGTCACCGTCCGCACCGAGCCGGCCGACGACGCGCCGCTCGTCAACGACCCCGGCCTGCACCAGCAGGGCCAGCCGGCCACCACCGAGGTCTCCGACATCAGCGCCCGCGCCACCGCCGGCACCGAGTACGTCGTCGCCGCCGTCGAGGGTGACTGGACCGCCGTGTGGTTCCTCGGCGTCCAGGGCTGGATCGCCAACCCGCGGCGCCGCCCGACCCTGCGCGTGGTCCAGCACCCGGTGGGCCGGGTGCGGGCCAGGGGCGCCTCGGCGAAGACCTACGGCCGCTGCTACCCCGAGGCCGCGGCCTACGCCAACCCGGCCGACGTGCAGACGGTCTCCCCGCTGCTCTACACGCTCCCCGCAGGCCAGCTGTACGCCGTGGGCGACCTCGCCCCGGTCACCGACTACTACAAGGCCAAGACCTTCTCCCCCGACACCCCGGGCGACCACGTCGACATCGTCGGCCGCGACGAGTACGTCCAGATCAACCTCGGGCACCGCATCGCCTTCGTGCGCCGCGAGGAGGTCGAGGTCCTGCGCTGAGGGCGTGACGGAGGGGCCGCGGCACGCCCGTACGGTGGAGGCGTGCACCGAGCGCTGAGGGAGGCCCGTCGGCTCGCCGTCTGCGTCCTCGTGGCCGGCCTGCTCGGCCTGCCGCTGGCGTTCTCCTGGGCCGTCACCCACACCGAGGTGACCCAGCAGATCGGCACCTCTCCGACGACGTTCACGCTGTCCACCCAGGGCCACAGCGAGGTGCGGCTCGGCATCGCGGGCACGGTCTACGTCCCCGAGTCCCAGGGGCGGCTCGGCATCGTGGCCACCCTCGACGGCCCGGGCGACCCCGGTGCCGGTGACGGCGACCTCGCGGCCTACGTGCGGCCCGAGATGCTGCAGCTCTACACCGGGCTGTTCCACGACCCGGGCGCGGCGGTCGAGGAGTACGTCTCGCTCGTCCAGGACGAGCTACGCCGCCAGCTGCTGCTCGCGGTGGCGTTCACCGCCGGCGTCGGCGGGCTCGCGGCGTACGCCGTGCTCCGGCTCGCCCCCGTGAGCGTGCGGCGCGAGGGCGGCCACGCCCGGCTCCGCATCGGCCTGGCCGCGCTGCTGGTGCTCGCGACGACGAGCGGGTTGGCCTGGGTGCAGCTGCGCGGGTCCGACGGCGGCCGTGGGCCGACCGCGGGCGTCTACCCGCTGACCGCCCTCGACGGCACCCTCGCCGCGGGGGCGACCACCGACAGCCCGGTGGTGCGCGCGCTCCTCGGCGGTGTCGTGTCGAAGGCCCAGGTGCTCGTCGACCGCCAGGAGGAGCAGGAGAAGACCTACCGCGAGGCCGCCCTGGCGTCCCTGGCCGGGCAGGCCCCGCTCGTGGAGGCACCCCGCGAGGGTGAGGTGGCGGTGATGATGCAGTCCGACATGCACTGCAACACCACGATGATCCGGCTGCAGCGCGAGGTGTGGTCGACGCTCGACGAGGCCGGGTCGGCCCCGGCCGTGCTCGCCATCGCGGGCGACCTCACCACCAACGGCACCGCGGCCGAGGGCGTGTGCATCCGCGACGAGCGCGCGATCGCCGGCGACGCCCCGGTGGCCGCGATCGGCGGCAACCACGAGTCGGCCACCAGCGAGGACCAGATGCGCGAGGCCGGCATGACCGTGCTCGACGGCGACGTCGAGGAGGTCGGCGACGTGCGCGTGCTCGGCGACCTCGACCCGTCGCGCACCGAGCTGTTCGGCGGCAGCTCGCTGCGCGGCGACGAGGGCCAGGACGGCCAGGGGCGGCGGCTGCGCGACGTGGCCGAGGACGCCGGCGACGACCGGCCCGACCTCGTCATGGTCCACGAGGCCTACGCCGCCCAGGCGTTCCTGGGGATCGCGTCGGTCGACGAGTGGCTGACCGGCGACGACACCGGCACCGGGGCCGCCCGGGTGGCCGAGCGGCCGGACGACGCCGAGGCCGACGGCGTGCCCGACGTGCCGGCCGGCGTCGTGGTCTACGGGCACTGGCACCGACAGGTCGAGCCCCGGGTCGCCTGGAACTCCGACGGCAGCTGGACGTTCGTCATGGAGCTCGACACCAGCGGCGGCGCGATCGACACCCCGACCCTGGGCAACTTCTCCACCCCGTGGTCGCGGCCCCAGCAGGAGGCGTCGTTCCCCGTGCTGTTCCTCGACGAGGAGACCCGGATGGTCACCGGGTACCAGCTCTACCGGTTCGACACCGACGCCACGGTCACCGTCGAGCCGCGGGTCGAGGTCGGGGCACCCGACGCCTCCACCGGCACGGCCGGCACGGCCGGGTCGCGCTAGGTCGGCAACCAGCCCACCCGGCCCGCCAGGGCGGCGTACCCGACGAAGGCACCGACGTCGAGGAGGGTGTGGGCCACCACCAGCGGCCCCACCCGGCCCCAGCGGCGGTAGAGCCAGCCGAAGAGCAGGCCCATGACGAGGTTGCCGACGAAGCCGCCGAGGCCCTGGTAGAGGTGGTAGCTGCCGCGCAGGACGGCCGCGGCGACGATGGCCCGGGTGTCGGACCAGCCGAGCTGCCGCAGCCGGACGAGCACGTACCCGAGGACGATGAACTCCTCCAGCACGGCGTTCTCGAGGGCAGCGAGCACCAGGACCGGGACGGTCCACCACCGGGAGGTGTCGAGGCCGGAGGCGGCGACGGTGACGCTGAGGCCGAGGGCGTGCATGAGGAGGTAGAAGGCGAGCCCGACCGAGCCGACGCCGGCGGCGATGGCCGCCCCGCGCGGCAGGTCGCCCCACC
Source organism: Nocardioides litoris (assembly GCF_006346315.1). Taxonomy (GTDB): domain Bacteria; phylum Actinomycetota; class Actinomycetes; order Propionibacteriales; family Nocardioidaceae; genus Nocardioides; species Nocardioides litoris. The sequence continues at coordinate 347,558 of NZ_VDMR01000008.1, forward strand.
CGGCGCCGCGGAACCACACGTCGCGCAGCGTGGTGCCCGACCGCACGAGCAGGTAGCCGGCCAGGGCGACCGGCACGAGGGCGAAGGCGATGTTGAGCAGCTGGTAGGTCAGGTCGAACCAGGGCCGGTCCGGGCGCACCGAGGCGTTCATCGTGGTGGTCTGGGCGCCGAGCCCGCCCGGAGCCGTGGCGGCCTCGATGATGCGCACCAGCGAGTAGACCCCGCTGCGGCCCAGCGAGAGGGCGAGCACGATGACGAGCTCGGCCACCAGCAGGCCGCGGGAAGGCAGCAGGGCTCCCGTCCCGTCCTCGTCCCGGCGGGCGCCGGCGTCGGTCGTCACCCGCCCATGGTGGCCGAGGCACCCAATCGGCACCGCAACGCACGCCGTGGAGCCCCTGAGGAGCCGCGGTGGGTGAGCGGCCTCAGCGGCGTACGACGTGCAGGTCGACGGTCCAGGGCGACCAGCCGCAGTCGGTGCGGGGCTCGGGGTCGACGACGGTGAGGACCAGGCCGTCGACCCGGCTCTCCTCGGTGCAGCGGCCGAACCCGCCGACGACGGCGACCTCGGTGGTGAGGTCGACCAGCGAGAGTGTGGAGGCGACGTCGGACCGCACCGACGGCGGCGCGGTGGCCACGAACGCACGCTGGTCCTCCGCGGTCTCGAGGACGAGGCCCGGCGCGGCGAGCGGCTGGCCGAGCGCCTGGGTCCAGTCCCCCACGGCCGGGTCGTCGGCCTCGCTCCACCGGCCGGCAGGCGTCATCGGGTCGGCCGCGCCGGTGGCGGGGACCGCGGGCGTGGGCATGCCGAGGAGGAGGGACCCGAGGGCCGCGAGGGCGAGCACGAGGAGGTTCATGGGGGCTCGGACGGGACGAGCCGGCGTTCGGTTCCCGCCAGGGGCGCGCGACTAGTCGACGGCGGGGGCGCCGGCGGGTGCAGGCGCCGCGACGCGAACCGACACGGGCGCCGTGCGGTCGCCCTTGTCGGAATCGCCTCCCGCGAGCGAACCGACGACGAGGAAGACGGCGCCGACGACCAGGACGAGGACGATGACGGACCCTGCGATGACGCGACCGGACATGGCCTCCACTGTGCTGCGGACCCTCCCGACGGCGCTGCACCCGCAGGGAGGGATGGACTGCGACGCCGGTCACGCGTGCGCGGGAGCGGGGGGCCGGCTACTCCGCAGGGGTGATTCTGGGTGTTGCGGGGGCGTCGAGGTTTCACATCTGAACACGGTGAGGTAGACAGGTCTCGACAGGTTGTTGAGATACGGGCGGCTCGGGACGGTCGCAGACCTCGACTCCTTGTTCACGGGATGGCGCTGCGTCCGGCGGCGGCACCCACAGCGGAAGGAACTGCCATGACGAACACCCTCGACACCCAGCCGGTCATCACCCGGGGCGGTCTGCCGGCCGTCACCCTCGACGACCTGTCGCAGCGCGAGATCGACGTGCTGCGCCTGATCACCCATGGCTTCTCCAACGAGGAGATCGCCCGCGAGCTGTTCGTGACGGGCAACACCGTCAAGAGCTTCATCCGCAGTGCCTACCGCAAGATCGGCGTCACCCGCCGCGCCCAGGCCGTCATCTGGGGCTTCCAGCACGGCCTGCTCGACGAGCCGGGGAGCGCTGCGTGAACGCCCTGCGTCGCGTCCTGGCCCGCATCATCGTGGGTCGGCCCGACGCCCCTGCCGTGGCCTGGTGGGAGCAACGTCCCAGCTGACCGCTCTCCCCCCGCCCGGCCCTCCGCGCTGACCCGTCGCCCCCTCCGCGACGGGTCCGCGGCTTTTTGGCCCGAGGTGCGGCTCGGCGGGCCCGCCGCACGACCGAGGCCGGGCGACCACCCCGGTGCGGGCAAGGTCACCCCGCGGAACCCGGTGGTCTCATCCGTCTCTCATCCCCGCTGGCTAGCGTCCGATGACATGAGCATCATGAAGAAGCTGCAGCAGTCGGGCGTCGCCAAGAAGGTCATGGACGAGGCCCGCAAGCCCGAGAACAAGGCCAAGGCGCAGGACGCCCTGCGCAAGATCCAGGCCAAGCGCGGAGCGCGCCGCCCGCGCTGAGGCTCAGGTCACCCGGGACCAGTCGGGGCTCGAGGCGAGCGTGACCGCCTCCGCCGCGTCGCAGCGGGTGGTAGGCCACCGGCGGTCCCGCCTTCTCGGCTGGGGTGGTGTGGGCGTCGACCTGCACCACCCACCCGACGCTGGTGGAGAGCGTGACCAGCAGCTCCTGGTAGGACACCGGCATCGACGCACCCGGGCTGGGCCGGTCGGTCCGGTACCATCCGCCGATCGTGCGCCGGCACGTGAAGTGCCGTCGGCACGCCTCCTCCGCGGTGCGGGCGACGGCCTGCACGAGAGCGTCGTCGAGCGGCCCGCCCGAGTACCCCGGCGGCAGGTCGGCACCGGCCGCGGCGTAGCCGTCCCAGCGCTGCACGGTCACCGACGCACCCGTCCCGGCGCGGGCGGAGGAGATCCTCCGCCCGTCCCGCGTCCGGTCGGCGGTGTGGCCCGTCGTGCGCGTCACCGCGCGGTCGACCCCGACACCCGCCACGTGGCCGTGCGCCGAGGCGAGGCGGGTGAGCACGCGCACGAGCGCGGCATCGGGTGCCAGAGCTCGGTCGGTGGGGACCACCTGTCCCCCCGGCGACGCGGACGGTGCCGGCGACCCCCTTGGTGAGGGCGACGGTGGCGGCCGCCGCGGTACCGACCACGGCCACCTGCGGCATCGCAGCCCGGGCGGAGTCGATGGAGTCCTGCTCCCTCGCCTGGCGACGGGACAGGTGGGTCGGTCTCGACATGCGTGCTCCTCGCGGCGGGCTCACACCCTGTCTGACGCAGGCCGGGACCTCGGCGTCCCGCACCAGGCGCGCGCGCCCCGTTCCCGGGCCACCGGTTCCAGGTTCGCGGCACCGGTGCGGTAGTGTCTCGCCTCGCTGGTCGACGGCGTCCTGACGTCGCGGACCGGCAGCGGGCTGTAGCGCAGCTTGGTAGCGCACTTGACTGGGGGTCAAGGGGTCGCAGGTTCAAATCCTGTCAGCCCGACCGCACTGCATGACGCACGATGGTGAGCGGCACTAGGGTCCGCGCCATGGCGGACCACGGGCGCACCTGGACCGACGGCGACCTCGTCGCGGCCGTTGCCGCGGCACGCTCGTGGCGCGGGGTGCTCCGGTCCCTGGGGCTGAGCGCCACCTCCTCGGCGGCCATCCGCTCCGTGCGGGGCCACGCCGACCGGCTCGGCCTCGACACCTCGCACTTCACCGGCCAGCGTCGCTGGACCGAGACGCAGCTGGCCGAGGCCGTCGCCCACGCGCGGTCGTGGACGGCGGTCGCGGAACGTCTCGGGCTCGCCGGCGGCTCCAGCGCTGCCCTCCTGCGTGGTCACGCCCTGCGCCTGGGTCTCGACGTCGGTCACCTGGCGGGACGCACGCCTGCCGTGGAGCCGCAGCCTCCCGCGACCGCCGCCCCCGACCTGGCCCACCTGCCGAGGGCTGGGGCGCTGCTGGCGGCAGCGTGGTTCACCCTCGCCGGGTACGACGTGTCGTGGCCCCTCGAACCGTGTCGCTACGACCTGGTCGTCGTGCGGGCCGGGGTCGTCGCGCGGGTGCAGGTGAAGACGACTCGCTGGCGACGGCACGGGTCCTGGGTGGTGACGATCTCCAGCACGCCAGGCCCGCGGCGGGTCTACGACCCCGAGGACATCGACTGGTTCTTCGTCATCGACGGCGACCTGCGCCACTACCTGGTCCCCGTGGCCGCTGTCGGCGGGATGCACGAGCTGACCCTGAACGCCTACGAGCGATACGTCGTCCCCCGCGACCCCGCGACCTGACCGCAGCGTGGTGTGCTCGTGGCATGAGCGACCAGTCACCGGACCTGTGGGACGCCGAGGCCGCCGGCTACGACGAGCCCGCCGACCACGGCCTGCGCGACGCGTCCGTCCGGGACGCCTGGCGTTCCCTGCTGCTCGAGCACCTGCCGGCCGCCCCGGCCCGGGTGGCCGACCTCGGCTGCGGCACCGGCACCCTGGGCCTGCTGCTCGCCGAGGAGGGGTACGCCGTCGACGGGGTCGACTTCTCCCCCGCGATGCTCGCGCAGGCGAGGGCCAAGGCGGGCCGGGTGGTCACCTTCCACGAGGGCGACGCGGGCGACCCGCCGCTGGACCGGGCGGCGTACGACGTGGTGCTGTGCCGCCACGTGCTGTGGGCGCTGCCCGACCCGGCCGTGGCGTTGGCGCGGTGGATCGACCTGCTGGGCCCGGACGGGCGGCTGGTGCTGGTCGAGGGCTTCTGGGGCACCGGCGCCGGGCTGCGCGCGACCGAGACCGCGGCGCTGGTGCGCAGCGCGGGACGGGACCCCCGGGTCGTCGGGTTGTCGGACAGGACCGAGCTGTGGGGCGGACCTCCCGGCGACGAGCGCTACCTCGTCGTGGGCTGACGCCGCGGCGGCTCACCGGAAGTCACGGGAGGAGGCCCGGGCCTGCAGCACCGCCCCGGCGCCGGGCACGACGACGTCGATGCCCTCGACCCGGTCGGCGATGAGGTTGGTGGCCCCCTCGACGTGCTCGAGGATGCCCCGCACCACGACCGCGACCCGGTTGCGGGCGGCCTGGCGGTGGGTCTTCATCACCCCGACCGAGCACACGACGTTGAGCATCCCGGTCTCGTCCTCGAGGTTGAGGAAGGTGACCCCCATGGCCGTGCCCGGGCGCTGCCGGTGGGTCACCAGCCCGCCGACGAGCACCCGGCGTCCGTGCTCCACCGACTGCAGGTCGGCCACCGAGCGCACCCCGGCGCGGCGCAGGTCCTCGCGCAGGTGCTCGACCGGGTGCCGCTCGGGCGAGACCCCGGTGGCCCACAGGTCGGCCAGGGTCAGCTCGGGCTCGCTCATGCCGGGCAGCATCGGCGCCGCCGGGGCGGGGGTCGTGCCGGGGAGGTGGTCGGCGCTCTCGCTGGACCCGGCCGCCCACAGCGCTGCCCGGCGATCCATCCCCCACGAGTCGAACGCCCCCGCGGTGGCCAGTGCCTCCATCTGCGCCGTGGTCAGCCCGGCCCGGCGCGACAGGTCGGTCACACCGGTGTACGGCGCCTCGGCACGGGCGGCGACGATGCGGCGGGCCACGTCGAGGCCGATGCCCCGCACCGAGTCGAGGCCGAGCCGGACGGCCAGCCCCTCGTCGCGGCGGTGCGTGAGGGTCGGGTCGGGCGAGCGCGGGTCCCACTCGGTGCGGGTGAACAGCGGCCGCCGGCACTCCGGGAACCCGGACGGCGCGACCGGCCCGGTGCCACCCGGCCGGTGCTCGAGGTGCTCGAGGTCGGCCTGGGCCCCGGAGAGCGCGACGTCGGGTCGGCGTACCTCGACGCCGTGGCGCCGGCCGTCACCGACCAATGACTGCGGGGAGTAGAAGCCCATGGGCTGGTTGCGCAGCAGCCCGGCCAGGAACGCGGCCGGGTAGTGCAGCTTGAACCACGACGAGGCGTAGACCAGCAGGGCGAAGGACAGCGAGTGCGACTCGGCGAACCCGAAGTTGGCGAAGGAGAGGATCTTGACGTAGATCGAGTCGGCGACCTCGCCCACCAGGCCGCGCTTGGCCATGCCGGAGTAGAGCTTCTCCTTGATCGACTCGATCCGCTCGACCCCGCGCTTGGACCCCATGGCCCGGCGCAGCAGGTCGGCGTCGTCGCGGGTGCAGTCCCCGAGCGCGACCGCCATGGCCATCAGCTGCTCCTGGAACAGCGGCACCCCGCGGGTGCGCTCGAGGACCGGCACCAGGTCGGGGTGGTCGTAGGTGACCGGCTCCTGCCCGGTGGCGCGGCGGACGTAGGGGTGGACCGCCCCGCCCTGGATCGGGCCCGGCCGGATCAAGGCGATCTCGATGGCCAGGTCGTAGAACTCCCGCGGTCGCAGCCGCGGCAGGGTGCCGATCTGGGCCCGGCTCTCGACCTGGAAGACCCCGATGGAGTCGGCGCGGCACAGCATGTCGTAGACCGCTGGCTCCTCCTTGGGCATCGTGGCCAGCGTCCACTGCTCCCCCAGGTGCTCGGCGACCAGGCGCATCATGTGGTCGAGCGCGCCGAGCATGCCGAGGCCGAGCAGGTCGAACTTGACCAGTCCCATCGACTCGCAGGCGTCCTTGTCCCACTGCAGCACGGTGCGCTTGTCCATCCGGGCCCGCTCGATCGGGCACACCTCACCGATGGGACGCTCGGTGAGCACCATGCCGCCGGAGTGGATGCCGAGGTGGCGCGGGGCGCCGAGCAGCTCCTCGGCCAGCGCGACCACCGGCGCCGGGACGTCGTGGGCGGCCGGGTCGCCCGCGTCGCCGGTGACCACGGAGTGCCAGCCGTCGATCTGCTTGGACCACGCGTCCTGCTGGCCCTGGGAGTGGCCGAGCGCCTTGGCCGCGTCGCGCACCGCCATCCGCGGTCGGTAGGAGACGATGTTGGCGACCTGGGCGGCGTTGCGGCGGCCGTAGGTGTCGTAGACCCACTGGATGACCTCCTCGCGGCGGTCGGAGTCGAAGTCGACGTCGATGTCGGGCTCCTCGTCGCGGTGGGCGGAGATGAACCGCTCGAACGGCAGCTTGAAGAACACCGCGTCGACCGCGGTGATGCCGAGCGCGAAGCACACCGCCGAGCTCGCCGCCGACCCGCGGCCCTGGCACAGGATCCCCTGCTCGCGGGCGAAGGCCACGATGTCGTGGACGATGACGAAGTAGCCGGAGAAGTCCTTCTCGGCGATGATCGCCAGCTCGTGCTCCATGCGCGTGCGCGCCTCCCGGGCGTGCGGGAGGTGGGCGTAGCGCTCGGCGAACCCCTGCTCGGCGATCACCCGCAGCCACGAGTCGGCGGTGTGGCCCTCGGGGATCATCCGCTTGGGCAGCGACGGCGAGGCCTTGTGCAGGTCGAAGGCGAGCTCGTCGGCCAGGCTCACGCTCCGGCGCACGGCACCGGGGTGGGCGACCAGCGCGGTCGCCACCTCGGCCCCGCTGCGCAGGTGGGCCGAGGCCGACAGGTCGAGCCACCCGTCGAGCTCGGCCAGGCTGCGCCGCGCGCGCACGGCGGCCACCGTGGCCGCCAGCCGGTGGCCGCGCGGGGTGGCGTGGTGCACGTTGCCGGCGGCGACCACGTCGAGGCCGTGGTCGGCGGCCAGCGCGGCCAGCACCGCGTTGGTCTCGTCGGACCCGGGCCGGGGCGAGAGCTCGACCAGGACGTGCTCGAGCCCGAACCTCGCCGTCAGGTCGTCGAGCGCGGCGGCCGCCCCCGCCCGGCCACCGGCGTCGAGGGCCTGGCGCACCGCGCCCTTGCGGCAGCCGGTGAGCACCGCCCAGTGCCCGCGACCCCGATCGGCCAGCTCGTCGAGGTCGTAGACCGGCCGGCCCTTCTCGTCGCCGAGCAGGTGCGCCTCGGTCATCGCCGCGGCCAGCCGGTGGTAGCCCTCGACCCCGCGGGCCAGCACCAGCAGGTGGCTGCCCTCCGGGTCAGGGACCCCGTTCTGCGGCCCGCTCAACCCGAGGGACAGCTCGGCGCCGTAGACGGTGAGCAGGTCGTGGGCGGCCGCCGCCTCGGCCATCATCGGCGCGCCGTAGAACCCGTCGTGGTCGGTGATGGCCAGCGCGTGCAGCCCCAGCCGCACCGCCTCCTCGACCAGCTCGGCCGGCGAGCTCGCCCCGTCGAGGAAGCTGTAGTGGCTGTGGGCGTGCAGCTCGGCGTACGGCGTCGCGCCGCTCGGTCGGGCGATCGGCGTCTCGTCGACCCGTGGCCGCTTGCGCCGCGAGACCGGAGCGTCGTCGGCCCCCGGGAGCCCGCTGAGCCGCCGCTCCAGCTCGCTCCACTTCATCGAAGGGTTGTTCCAGCCCATTACATCTGTCCTGCGGACAGCGCGGGCCGTGCGCTCCGCGCGGCGGTGTGGTCAGCGTGGACGGCCATCAGTCGTACCCTGCCTCGACGCTCCAGCCACCCGGGGCGCAGACGAGCAACCAGGCCCGGCCGTCGGCGCCGACGACCTGGAAGCGGGAGGTGGGGCCGGTGGCGCCGTCGGTCCACCAGGCCTCGTCGACCGGCCAGGGGCCGGCCCAGGCGGTGACGGGGTGCCAGGGCAGGCTCGGCTCGACGGCGTCGCCGCCGAAGCGGAAGCGGCGGGGCTCGCCGGTGACCGCGCCGCGGTCGCTGACCACGACGGGGCGGCCGGCGTCGTCGACCACCTCGGCCACCGGCTGCTGGGCGAAGACCCGGACCGGGGCGGGACCGGGCACCCGGCCGGGCCAGGGTCGGTCGACCGGCCGCAGGCCGACGGCCCGCTCGCCCCACGGCACCAGGGCCTGCCGGGCGGCCGGGCCGCGCCCGCCCTGGAGCACCGGGCGGCGCACCGCCTCGAAGCCGACCATGCCCTGCACCCGCGCCACGCCGCGCTCGACGAGGTCGTCGGAGGCCGAGCCCCACAACGCCTCGCCGTGGGCGGCGGCGGGCTCGCAGACCTCGGGCAGGAACCGCACCCGCTCGATCGGCGCCCGCACCACGCCGGCCTCGCGGCGCGAGCGCACCCCGGCGCCGGGCACCCCGGACTGCAGCTGCCAGTGCACCCGGTCGACCAGGTCGCGGGCCGAGAAGTGCCGTGGGTGCAGCCAGGTGCGGGCCGAGCACACCTCACCGTCGGCCTCGGCCTCCACCCGCACCCCGGTGGCCACGAGCTGGTGGCGGGCCAGCTGGGCCAGGAACCGCTCGGCGGTGGTGCGCACCGAGAACGTCACCGCCTCCACCGAGTCGAGCGGGGGCTCGAAGACGACCTCGGCGTCGAGCTCGGGCGGCGGGGTGCGGGCGGCGAACAGCGCCGGGTCGGCCCCCCGGGCGCGGCGCCACACCGACGCGCCGTAGGCCCCCAGCCGGTGCTCGACGGCCTCGCCCGGCAGCGCGGCCAGCTCGCCCAGGGTGCGCAGCCCCAGCCGGTGGAACAGGCTCACCGCCTCACGACCCTGCGGCCCGTCACCCTCGAGCACGTGCACCGGCAGGCCGCGCAGGAACGCACCCGAGCCGCCCGGAGGCACCACCCGCCACCCCTGCGCCTCGGCCGACCGAGCGGCCTGCTCGGCGGTGAACAGGTCGTCGGCGATGCCGAGCCGCACGTCCCAGACGCCGGACTCGACCAGCACCTGGCACACCGTCGCCGCCGCGTTGGCCTCGGAGCCGAACCAGCTGCCCGGCGCCCGCACGGCCAGCAGGCCCGGGCGCAGCGCCGCGACCCCCGGCCGCAGCTCCTCGACCGCGGCCAGCACCGGCTCGAAGGCCCGGGCGTCGAGGTCGGGGTTGGCCGGCAGCAGCGCCAGCTCGGGACACCGGGACTGGGCGTCGCGCCGCCGGTGGCCCCGGCGCACGCCCTCGGCACGGGCCGGGGCGTTGCAGACCTCGACGATGTTGGCCGAGAGCACCGCGGCCGGCGTGCGCGGCGGCTGCCCGGTCTCGGCCAGCCCGGCCACCACCGACCAGTCCGGGCACCACACGACCATCACCCTCACGAGACCCTCACCGGATCCTCACCCCGACGCCTGCCGCAGCGGCGCCACGGGCTCGCGGACGGCGGGCGCGATCGGCGCCGCAGGACGGGCACCGGGCCAGACCAGGTCGGCGCGCTCGGGCGGCCGCGCTCCCCGGCGTACGGCGACGCGGGCGCGCCGCTCGACCAGCCGGCCCTGCCCGCCGGCCGGACCGGTCCACCGGGACTCCTCGACGCTCAGCCGGGCCGCGACCCGCGGCCACTCGCCGTGGACCACCAGCACCGCGGAGCGGCTGCGCAGCCGGGAGTCGAGGATGCCCGCGGCCCGGGCGTCGACGGCTGACGGCGGGCGCAGCACGACCACGCGCAGCACGTCGACGAGGGCTGCGGTGACCTCGAGCCAGTGCTCGCCGGGGTCGGGCACGAGCACGGTGCGCTCGAGGGCCAGGCCGAGCTCGGCGGCGGCCTCGGCCCCGAAGTCGGGGCACCCGGCGAAGCCCACCCACTCCCCCGCCGCCGACGCCCCGGCGGCCAGGGCCAGGGCCAGGCCGGCGGAGTCGACGGCGTAGGTGTCACCGGCGTGGAGCGGCACCAGCTCGGCCAGGCCGGGCAGGGTCGGCACCTGCTCGCGGGCCGGTCGGCTCTCCATGGCCGCGACCCGCTCGCGCAGCTGGTCGACCACGGACCGGGCCGGGTCGAGGGGCGCGAGCGCGGGGCGGGTGGACACCCTTCATGATCGAACAGATGTTCGAACGGGTCAAGCGGAGCCCGTCACCCCTGTGGACCAGTGTGCGGCAGCCCGGCCCGCCCCGCCAGCGCCCGGTGGAGGGTCAGCGCTTGCGCTTCTCCCGGACCCGCTGGTTGAGCACGATCGGGGTCCCGACGAAGCCGAACTCCTCGCGCAGCCGTCGCTCGACGTACCGCTCGTAGGAGGCGTCGAGCTTGCCGGAGGTGAACAGGGCGAAGGTCGGCGGGGCGGTGCCGGCCTGGGTGCCGAAGAGGATCTTGGGCTGCTTGCCGCTGCGCACCGGGTGCGGGTGCTCGGCCACGAGCCGGCCCAGGAACGAGTTGAGGGTGCCGGTGCTGACCCGGGTCTCCCAGCCCTCCAGCGCCTTGTCGATGGCCGGCACGAGCCGGTCGACGTGCCAGCCGGTGCGGGCGGTGACGTTGATGCGCGGCGCCCACTGCACCTGCACGAGGTCGCGCTCGATCTCGCGCTCGAGGTAGTAGCGGCGCTCCTCGTCGACGAGGTCCCACTTGTTGAACGCGATGACCAGCGCCCGGCCGGCCTCGCGGACGGTCTGCAGGATCCGCACGTCCTGCTCGGAGATCGACTGGCCGCCGTCGACGACGAGCACCGCGACCTCGGCCCGGTCGATGGCGGTGGTGGTGCGCAGGGAGGCGTAGTACTCGTGGCCCGAGGCCTCCTTGACCCGCTTGCGGATGCCGGCGGTGTCGATGAAGCGCCAGGTGCGCCCGCCGAGCTCGACCAGCTCGTCGACCGGGTCGACGGTGGTGCCGGCGACGTTGTCGACGACGACGCGCTCGGAGCCCGCGAGCCGGTTGAGCAGGGAGGACTTGCCGACGTTGGGCTTGCCGACGATGGCGATGCGGCGCGGCCCGCCGACCTCGGGCTCGCGGTCCGGCGGCGCCTCCGGCAGCGCGGCCAGGACGGCGTCGAGCAGGTCGCCCGAGCCGCGGCCGTGCAGCGCGGAGACCGGCCACGGCTCGCCGAGCCCGAGGTTCCACAGGGCGTAGGCCTCGGCCTCGGTGCGCAGGTCGTCGACCTTGTTGGCCGCGAGCACCACCGGCTTGCCCGAGCGGCGCAGGATCTTCACGACCTCCTCGTCGGCGTCGGTGATGCCGACGGTGGCGTCGACGACGAAGAGCACGGCGTCGGCCAGGCCGACCGCGACCTCGGCCTGCGCGGCGATGCGCTGGGCCAGGCCCTTGGCGTCGGGGTCCCAGCCGCCGGTGTCGACGACGGTGAACGCCCGGCCCGACCACTCGGCGTCGTACGGCACGCGGTCGCGGGTGACGCCGGGGACGTCCTCGACGACGGCCTCGCGGCGGCCGAGGATGCGGTTGACCAGCGTGGACTTGCCGACGTTGGGCCGACCGACGATCGCGAGCACGGGCACGGGACCGTCTCCCCCGGTCTCGAGGTCGGTGTGGTCCTGCTCGGTGCTCATGCTGACTTCTCCGTGACACCCCCGCCGGGGTCTGGTTCCTGGTTGTCCTGGGCGGCCGGGATGGGCCCCGGGAGCGAACGCCCGGTGAGGCGGATCGATTCCTCGAGGTCGGCCAGCATCCGGGCCCGCAGGAGGCGCGAGGCCTCTGCTACATCGTCTCGCGTCCGGGGCCAGGGCACCGCATCGACGACGTGTGGCGGGTGGAAGACCAGGTCGACGCGGGTACGGCGGCGCGGGATCGACGACGACGAGCCCCCCGGCTCGCGGGTGCCGAAGATGACCAGCGGCACGATCGGGGCGCCCGTGGTCATGGCCAGGTAGGCCGCCCCGCGGTGGAAGAGCTCGAGCTCGCCGGCGCCGCGCGCGCCCTCGGGGAAGATGCCGACCACGTCACCGTCACGCAGCACCCGCAGGCTGGTGCGCACCGCGCGCAGGTCGGAGTGGGAGCGGTCGAGCGGGACCTGGCCGGCCCAGGTGAGGAACCAGCCCATGGGGCCGGCGTACATCTCCTTCTTGGTCAGCGCGTGCACCGGCCGCGGCGCGAAGATCGCCATCAGCGGGCCGTCGGAGACGCCGACGTGGTTGGCGGCCACGATGACCGGCCCGGTGGCCGGCAGGTGCTCGGTGCCGTGCAGGTGCACGTCGTACCAGCGCCGGATCAGCCAGCGCGCGAACGGTCGCAGGCGGTGGAGCGCCCCCGTGGCGGGGTGCGGCACGTCGTCGGTGCGCGGGAGGGCCGCGTGCGACAGGTCGAGACGCATCAGGCGCGGGCCCGCTCCACCAGGCCCACCAGCAGGTCGACGACCTCGTCGAGGGTGTGGTCGGTCGTGTCGACGTGCACGGCGCCGTCGGCCCGCACCAGCGGAGCGGTCGCTCGGCCGGAGTCGATGCGGTCGCGCTCGCGCAGCACCGACTCGGTGGTCGACACGTCGGACCCACCCTCCTCCGCGGCGCGGCGGGCGGCCCGGGCCGCCGGGTCGGCGGTGAGGTAGACCTTGACCTCGGCCTGCGGCCACACGACCGAGCCGATGTCGCGGCCCTCGACCACGATGCCGCCGGCGCCGATGACGTCGCGCTGCATCTGCAGCAGCCGGGCCCGGACCTCGGGGACGGTGCTCACGGGCGAGACCGAGCGGGTGACCTCGTCGGTGCGGATCTGCGCGCTCACGTCGGTGCCGTCGACGGCGATGGTCGGCCCGGCCGGGTCGGTGCCGGACGCCAGCGCGGGCTCGTCGACCCGGGCCGCGACCGCCGCGGGGTCGTGCACGTCGACGCCGTGGTGCAGCATCCACCAGGTCACCGCCCGGAACATCGCGCCGGTGTCGAGGTAGCGCAGCCCGAGCCGCGACGCGACGCCGCGGCAGGTGCTGGACTTGCCGGACCCGGAGGTGCCGTCGACGGCCACCACGATGGTCTCCGGGCCGCCCGCGTTGGTGTCCCCGCCGGTGTCTGCGTCCGCCACGGGCGGTGATCCTACTGGTCGGGGACCGAGCGGACCCGGGTGAGGTCGGAGCGCAGGGCCGCGGCGCCGTGCAGGTAGCAGTGGGTGATCTCGCCGCGCGGCAGGTCGGTCTCCACGTGCGCCATCATCCGGACCACGCGGGGCATCGACCCCTCGATCTCCAGCTCGCGGGCGCACAGCAGCGGCACCTCGCCGAAGCCGAGCTGCCGCGCGGCGTACGCCGGGAACTCGCTGTGCAGGTCGCCGGTGGCGGTGAAGACCACCGAGATGAAGTCGTCGACGTCGAGACCGTTGGAGGTCATCACGTCGAGCACCATCTCGCTGACCCGCTCGAGCATCTGGTCGCGCTCGTCGACGTCGAGCTGGGTGGCCCCTCTCACCGCACGCACTGCCATGGCGGTCAGGCTAGGGCACGGCCGCGAACGGTCACCCCGAGGTGTCGCGGACGCTGTCGAGCAGCGAGCCCAGCTCATCGAGCGTCAGCTCGCGGACCTCGCCCGGCCGCAGGGACCCGAGCCGGACCGGTCCGAGGTCGGTGCGGGAGAGCTTGCGGACCGGGTGGCCGACCTGGTCCAGCAGCCGGCGCACGATGCGGTTGCGCCCCTCGTGGATGACGAGCTCGACGATGCTGCGCTCGGGGGTCGGCGAGACGACCTTGACCCGGGTGGGGTGCACGGGGCCGTCGTCGAGCTCGACGCCGGCACGCAGCCGCTCGGCGGTGGACCGGGTGACCTGGCCCGCCACCTCGGCGACGTAGGTCTTGTCGACCTCGAACGACGGGTGCGCCATCCGGTTGGCGAAGTCGCCGTCGTTGGTCAGCAGCAGCAGCCCGGAGGTGTCGGTGTCCAGGCGCCCGACGTGGAAGAGCCTCTCGGGGCGTTCGGCCACGAACTGCTCCAGCGTCGGCCGGCCCTCCGGGTCGCTCATGGTCGACACGACGCCGCGGGGCTTGTGCAGCACGAGGTAGACGAAGTCGGAGACCGGGGGCAGCAGCCTCCCGCTGACCCGGACCACGGCGGTGCGGGGGTCGACCTTGGTGCCGAGGCGGGTGACGACCTCGCCGTCGACCTCGACCTCGCCGTCGAGCATCAGCTCCTCGCACTTGCGCCGGGAGGCGACGCCCGACTGGGCCAGCAGCTTCTGCAGCCGCACCAGGCCGTCGTCGTCGACGGCGATGTCCCTCATGACGGCTCCCCGGCCTGCGCGGCGGCCGGCGGGGCCGTCGGCCCGGCCAGCATCTCCGACAGCTCGTCGTCGAGGTCGTCCATGTCGGGCAGGTACGGCGCCAGCTCGGGCAGCTCGTCGAGCGACTGCACCCCGATCCGCTCCAGGAAGTAGCCCGTCGTGCGGTAGAGCGTGGCCCCGTGCTCGCCGTCGCGGCCCGCCTCCTCGACCAGGCCGCGGGTCAGCAACGTGCGCATCACGCCGTCGACGTTGACCCCGCGGATCGCCGAGACGCGCGCGCGGGAGACCGGCTGCTTGTAGGCGACCACGGCGAGCGTCTCGAGCGCCGCCTGGGTCAGCCGGGCCTGCTGGCCCTCCAGCACGAACGCCTCGACCACGGCGGCGTACTCCTCGCGCGTGTAGTAGCGCCAGCCGCTGGCGACGTTGCGCAGCTCGAAGCCGCGCGCCTGCTCGGCGTACTCCGCGGCGAGCGCGTGCAGCGCCTCGACCACCTCCTCGGCCGGGTAGCCGGTGGCGGCCGCGAGGACCGTGGCGTCGAGCGGCTGGTCGGCGACCATCAGCAGCGCCTCGAGCGAGGGGTGCAGCGCGGCCACGGGCACGGCGAGCAGCTCCTCGTCGCGTTGGTCGGGTTGCTGGGTCACGGGGTCTCCTCCGGTACGGCGGGCAGCGGGGTGCCGTCGAACTCGTCGATGTCGATGGTCGCGACGGCCTGGGCCGCCTCCTCGTCGCCGGTCCACCGCACCGTCAGCTCGCCGAGGGCGCGGGCCTGCTCGAAGGCCACCGCGCCCTCGCGGAACAGCTCCAGCAGGGCCAGGAACCGGGCGACGGTGGTGAGGGTGTCGGGCGCGTCGCCGGCCAGGGCGCGGAAGGTGAGGGTGCCGCTGCGGCGCAGCCGGTCGACGACGATGCCGGCCTGCTCGCGCACCGAGACCGCCGGGGCGTGGATGTGGGCCAGGGCCACCTCGGGCTCCGGCTTGGGCTCCAGCGCCTTGGCCGCCAGCCCGGCGAACTGCTGCAGGCCGATGCCGATGAGCACCTCGGGCAGCAGGCCGGCGAAGCGCTCCTCCAGCCCGACCGCCCGCGGGTGGCGTAGCGACTCGTCGTCCAGGCGCCCCTCGAGCACGGTCGCGACCTGCTTGAACGCCTTGTACTGCAGCAGCCGGGCGAAGAGCAGGTCGCGTGCCTCCAGCAGCGCGAGGTCCTCCTCGTCCTCCACGTCGCCCTGCGGGAGCAGCCGGGCCGCCTTGAGGTCGAGCAGGGTGGAGGCGACCAGCAGGAACGACGTCGTCTGCTCGAGGTCCCAGACCTCGCCGCCCGCCTTGACGTGGGCGATGAACTCGTCGGTGACCCGCGACAGCGCGACCTCGGTGATGTCGAGCTTGTGCTTGGAGATCAGGCTGAGCAGCAGGTCGAACGGGCCCTCGAAGTTGTCCAGGCGCAGGGAGAACCCGGCGACCTCGGCCGGGGTCTCGACGGGGGTCGCGGCGGTGCTCACTCCTCGAGCAGACCGCGGACCAGCATGCTCTCGGCGCCCCGGGCGTGGAAGTCGGCGAGCACGAGGTCGATCGCCTCGCGGACCAGACGGCCCCGGTCGACGGCCAGGCCGTGCTCGCCGCGCAGCTCCAGCCGGGTGCGCTCGAGGTCGAGCAGCTCCTCGGAGGTGACGTAGACGGTCATCTTCTCGTCGTGCTTGATCCGGCCGCTGGCCCGCTTCTTGGCGGGCGTCCCCTCGGCCCCGTCGGGCTCGTCGGCGGCGTCGTCGGGACGGTCCGGCACGGCCCGGACCTGCGGCTTCCCCTCCGCAGGGTCCGGCTCGCCGGGGGCGACGGTCGGCCGGAACAGGTCGTCGGCCGCGGGCAGGCTCACTCGTCGGGCCACCGGGCCAGCACCTCCTTGGCCAGGTCGCGGTAGGACTCGGCGCCAGCCGAGGCCGAGGCGTAGGAGGTGATCGGCTCGCCGGCCACGGTGGAGTCGGAGAACTTCACGGTGCGGCGGATGACGGTGTGGAAGACCGCGTCGCCCCAGGCCTGCACCAACCGCTCCATGACCTCGCGGCTGTGCAGGGTGCGCCCGTCGAACATCGTGCCGAGCACGCCGTCGATCTCCAGCTTGGGGTTGAGCCGCTCGCGGACCTTGTCGATCGTGGTCTTGAGCAGCGCCACGCCGCGCAGCGCGAAGTACTCGCACTCCAGCGGCACGATCACGCCGTCGGAGGCGGTGAGCGCGTTGACCGTGAGCAGGCCGAGCGAGGGCTGGCAGTCGATCAGCACGACGTCGTACGCCGCCAGGGCGGGCTGCAGGACCCGCTGCAGGGTCTGCTCGCGCGCGACCTCGTGCACCAGCTGCACCTCGGCGGCGGACAGGTCGATGTTGGAGGGCAGCAGGTCCATGCCGGGCACACCGGAGGGCACGACCACCTCGTCGAGGGTGACGTCGCGCTGCATCAGGAGGTTGTAGACCGTCAGGTCCATCTCGTGCGGGTTGAGGCCGAGGCCGACCGACAGCGACCCCTGCGGGTCGAAGTCGACGAGCAGCACCTTGCGGCCCTGCTCGGCCAGCGAGGCCCCGAGGTTGATGGTGGTCGTGGTCTTGCCGACCCCGCCCTTCTGGTTGCACATCGACACCACGCGGGCCGGACGCCCGACGGGCGGCGGGCCGGGCTCGGGCAGCACCGGCTTGGGGCGTCCGGTCGGCCCGAGCTCGACCTTGCCCGCCGGGCGCTCGAACGGCAGCGTGGCCGCCAGCTGCTCGGGCCGGCCGTCGGTCGGGGACGGGGTGGCCCCGGTCGTCCGTGGCGGCATCGCGGGGGTGCCGACGAACGGTGCGTCAGTCATGGCTGCTCCTGGTGGTGGTCGTCGGGGTGGGGGCCGGCTGGTGTCGGTACGACCAGTCTCGATTGTCGACACGGCGACATCGGGGACGACTCGCCGCAGAGCGTAGGACCGTGTCGGGCATCGCGGCAGACCGGGGCTCCTCATCCCCAGGGCCGAGCCGGATCTGTGCACTCGTGGTGGACCGGACCCGCCTGCCCTCCACAGGTTTCCCCCTCCTGTGGAGCAATCTGTGGACGAGGCGGCCGACCCGCAAGGGTGGCGGCGGAGGGGCCTCAGGCGTCGGTGAGGCTGCGGAAGGCCACGGTGGCGAGCACCAGCTCGCCGGCCTCGTCGGAGGCGTCGAGGTCGGCCAGCGCCTCCACGACCCAGTCGCGGTCCCCCGCGGGGTCGGCCACCGTCTGGGTGACCCGCCACAGCCGGACGTCGGTGGGCCCCTCGTCGGGGTCGACCCCCGCCGGGACGCCGGTGGCGGGCTCGATGCGCAGCAGCTCGGGTCCGCGGGCGTCGGCGTCGGTGCCGACCTCGTCGTGGGCGGCGTAGTAGGCCTCGATCGCCGCGTCCCAGGCCGAGCGGCCCATCACCACCGCGCGGGGCGGGTCGAGCCGGTCAGCGGCGTCGCGCTCGAGCCGCATCAGGCCGTCCAGGTCGTCGCGGGCGACGAGCTCGACCCGGCGCCACATGGCGTTGCGGACCATGACCCGGAAGGCCCGGTCCTGCCGCGAGATCGGCCGCGGCGACGTCGGCACCTCGTGGTCGGTGACCGTGCGGGAGGCGTGGTCGGGGTCGGTGAGGGCCTCCCACTCGTCGAGCAGGGAGGAGTCGGTCTGGCGGATCGTCTCCCCCAGCCACTCCAGGAGGTCCTCGAGCTCGGGGGTGCGGTGCGCCTCGGGCACGGTCTGGCGCAGCGCCCGGTAGGCGTCGGTGAGGTAGCGCAGCACCAGCCCCTCGGCGCGGGCCAGCTGGTAGCGGGAGCAGAAGTCGTGGAACGACATCCCCTGCTCGTACATCTCGCGCACGACCGACTTGGGGTCGAGCGCGTCCTCGCGCAGCCACGGGTGCCGCTCGCGGTAGATCTCGTACGTCGCGCCGAGCAGCTCGGCCAGCGGCTGCGGCCAGGTGACCTGGTCGAGCAGCGCCATCCGCTCCTCGTACTCCAGGCCGTCGGCCTTCATCTCCGCCAGGGCCTCGCCGCGGGCGGCGTTCTGCTGGGCGAAGAGGATCACCCGGGGCGCCTCCAGGGTGGCCTCGATGACCGAGACGATCTCGACCGTGTGGTCGACCGACTCGGGGTCGAGCAGGTCCAGCGCCTCGATGGCGAAGTGCGAGAGCGGCTGGTTGAGGGCGAAGTCGTCGGGCACGTCGTCGGCCAGCACGTAGCGCCGGCCGAGGTCGTCGGGCTCGTCGAGCCGCACGACGGTGCCCGAGGCGACCAGGCTGCGGGCCAGGCGCAGGGCCCGGCGGGCCAGGCGCAGCTGCTGGCGCCGGGGCTCGTGGTTGTCGGTGAGCAGGCGCCGCAGCACCCCGAACGCGTCCTCGTCGCGGGAGAGGACGTTGACCAGCATCGCGTTGTCGACCTTCATCCTCGACACCAGCTGCTCGGGCACGCCCGCGACCAGCTTGTCGAAGGTCGCCTCGGTCCACACCACCGTGCCCTCCGGCGGCTTCTTGAGGTGGGCCTTGGAGTTCTTCTTGGGGTTGGCGGCGTTCTTGGCCGCGGCCTTGGCCTTGGCCCGCTCGTTCTCGATGACGTGCGGCGGCGCCTGGACGACGACGTAGCCGGCCGTGTCGAACCCGGCCCGCCCGGCCCGCCCCGCGATCTGCAGGAACTCGCGGGTCCGCAGCACGCGCGACCGGCTGCCGTCGTACTTGGCGAGGCCGGTGAACAGCACGGTGCGGATCGGGACGTTGATGCCGACGCCGAGGGTGTCGGTGCCGCAGATGACCCGGAGCTGCCCGGTCTGGGCGAGCTGCTCCACGAGGCGGCGGTAGCGCGGCAGCATGCCGGCGTGGTGGACGCCGATGCCCTTGCGCAGCAGCCGGGCCAGTGTCTTGCCGAACCCGGCGCCGAAGCGGAAGCCGACCGGCAGGTCGACGACGGTGCCCTTGGGCAGCCAGGGCGCGGTGAGCAGCGACGTGGCGTGCTCGACGGCGTCCTTCTGCGTGAAGTGGACGACGTACGCCGGGGCCTGCTGGGTCGTGACGACCTCCTCGAGCGTCTCGGCCAGCGGCGTCAGCGCCCAGGTGAAGGTGAGTGGCACGGGGCGCTCGGCACCGTCGACGACGGCGGTCTCGCGGCCCGTGCGGCGGGTCAGGTCGACGGCGAGGTCGGTGACGTCACCCAGGGTGGCCGACATCAGCACGAACTGGGTGCGGGTGAGCTCGAGCAGCGGCACCTGCCAGGCCCAGCCACGGTCGGGCTCGGCGTAGTAGTGGAACTCGTCCATGACGACGAGCCCGACGTCGGCGTCGGCCCCCTCGCGCAGCGCGAGGTTGGCCAGCACCTCGGCGGTGCAGCAGATGATCGGGGCGTCGGGGTTGACCGAGGCGTCGCCGGTCAGCATGCCGACGTTGTCGGCGCCGAAGACCGCGCACAGGTCGAAGAACTTCTCGTTGACCAGGGCCTTGATCGGGGCGGTGTAGAACGACACGCGGTCGTCGGCCAGCGCGGCGGCGTGGGCGCCGACGGCGACCAGGGACTTGCCGGTGCCGGTGGGGGTCGCCAGCACGACGTGGTTGCCGGCCAGGACCTCCATGATGGCCTCGTCCTGGTGCGGGTAGAGCGGCCTGCCGCCTTCCTCGGCCCACGCCGAGACGGCCAGGAAGACGTCGTCGGGCGCCGTGCCGGTCGCCGGCACCCAGGCTGGGGTGCCGCTCACCGTCCGACGCCGGTGACGTCGCAGGTACTGGCGACCCACGCCCGCGCCTCGGCGACCTCGCGGCCCTCGTCGGGGTCGAGCCCGCCCTCGACGGCGGCCAGGTCGGCGCCGGTGGCGTCGTCGGGCAGGGCCTCGAGCCGCTGCGAGAGCACGGCGAGCCCGGCGGCCTGGTCGTCGGTCATGTCCTCCGGGCGCGCCGCGGACCCGGCCTCGGTGATCGCCGTCCCCAGGTCGCGGTAGGCGTCGACCACGTCGGCCGGCACGGGCGCGGCCGGGTCGTCGGGCAGGGCGCCGCCCTCGGCGATGCGGGCGTACGCAGCCCGGAACGGCGCGCACAGGGCGCGGGCGGCCGCAGGGACGCCTGCGAGGTCGTCGGTGGGCGTCGACGACGGCTCCGCCGGCCCCGGGCCGTCGTCCCCGCTGCAGCCGGCGAGCAGGGCGACGCACACCACCGGCGCGAGCACCACGGCCACGAGGGGCGGGCGGAGGGTCATCGGGCTCCAGACGGGTCGTGGTGGTCGGGGCGGGTCGGGGTGCCGGCGGTCAGTCGCGGGCCCGGGGGTGGGCGGTCGCGAAGACCTGGCGGAGGTTGTCGACGGTGACGAGCGTGTAGACCTGCGTCGTGGTGACCGAGGCGTGCCCCAGCAGCTCCTGGACCACCCGGACGTCGGCGCCACCGTCGAGCAGGTGGGTCGCGAACGAGTGTCGCAGGGTGTGGGGCGAGACGTCGCGGGTGACCCCGGCGCGCTCGGCGGTCCGCACCAGCACCGCCCAGGCCGACTGCCGCGAGAGCCGGCCGCCGCGGGCGTTGAGGAACAGCGCCCCGCCCACGGCGCGGGTGCTGACCAGCTCGGGCCGGGCCCGGACGAGGTAGGCGTCGACGGCCTCGCGGGCGAACGACCCGACGGGGACCAGCCGCTCCTTGCCGCCCTTGCCGCGGAGCAGGACCGTGCCGTCGGCCGGGTCGAGGTCGTCGACGTCGAGGCCGACGGCCTCGGAGATGCGGGCGCCGGTGCCGTAGAGCACCTCGAGCAGCGCTCGGTCACGCAGGGCGAGGGCGGTGCCGGTCGACCCCGCCGCCTCGAGGATCGCCTCGACGTCGGAGAGCGGCAGGGCCTTGGGCAGCCGCTTGGCCGGCGCCGGTGGCTTGACCGCGGCCGCGGGGTCGACCACCGCGAGGCCGTCGGCGACCGCGAACCGGTGGAAGCCGCGCACGGCGACCACGGTCCGGGCCGCCGAGCTGGCCCCCAGCGGTGGGTGGTCGGCGTCGCCCTCGCGGAGCGCGACCAGGAAGGCCGTCACCGTCGCCTCGTCGACCGCGGCGAGGTCGTCGACGTCGCGGTGGGCGAGGAACTGCAGGTAGCGCCGGAGGTCGCGCCGGTAGGACGACAGGGTGTTGGCGGCCAGCCCCTTCTCGACCGTGAGGTGGTCGAGGTAGGTCCGCACGGCGCGCACCAGCGCCCCGTCGGTGGCCGCCGTGGTCATGGGTGTCGTCGCGCCTCAGGCGCCGGCGAGCACGTCGGCCGGGTCGACGGCGTCGATGCCGGTCGCCTGGCCGACGGGCACGTTGGTCAGGCGCCCGTCGTGGGTGTTGAGGCCCAGCGCGAGCGACCGGTCGGCCCGGCAGGCCTCGGCCCAGCCGCGGTCGGCCAGCGCGACGGCGTACGGGAGGGTGGCGTTGGTCAGGGCGTAGGTCGAGGTGTTGGGCACCGCGCCGGGCATGTTGGCCACGCAGTAGAACGTCGAGCCGTGCACCTGGAAGGTGGGGTCGGCGTGCGTGGTGGGCCGGGTGTCCTCGAAGCAGCCGCCCTGGTCGACGGCGATGTCGACCAGCACGGAGCCCGGCTTCATCTGCGCGACCAGCTCGTTGCTGACCAGCTTGGGGGCCGCGGCGCCGGGGATGAGCACGGCACCGATGACCATGTCGGCCTCGCGCACCTGCTGCTCCAGTGCCAGCTTGGACGACGCCAGGCCGTGGACGCGGTTGTTGTAGCGCCAGAACGACATGCGCAGCTTGTCGAGGTCGGTGTCGAGCAAGGTGACGTCGGCGCCCATGCCGAGGGCGATGTTGGCGGCGTTCTGGCCGGAGACGCCGGCCCCGATGATGACGACCTTGGCGTTGGCCACGCCGCCGACGCCGCCCATGAGCACGCCACGGCCGCCCTGGGCCTTGAGCAGGCTGTAGGCACCGACCTGGGGCGCGAGGCAGCCCGCGACCTCCGACATCGGGTAGAGCAGCGGCAGGCCGCCCGAGGGCAGCTGGACGGTCTCGTAGGCGATGCCGGTGACCTTGCGGGCCAGCAGCTCCTCGGTCAGCGGCTTGTCGGCGGCGAGGTGGAGGTAGGTGAAGAGGGTCAGGCCCTCGCGCATCCGGTCGTACTCCTCGGCGACCGGCTCCTTGACCTTGAGCACCAGGTCGACGCCGCCGTCGGTGCCCCAGGCGTCCTCCGCGGTGGGCACGATGGTCGCGCCCGCGGCAACGTACTCCTCGTCGGGGATGGAGGAGCCGAGGCCGGCCCCCTCCTGGACGACCACGTCGTGACCGTGGGCCGTCAGCTCGTGCACGCCGATCGGCGTGATGGCGACGCGGTACTCGTGGTTCTTGACTTCCTTCGGCACGCCGATGCGCACGTCTTGCTCCCTGGGTGTCGGGTTCTGGGTGGTGCGGGCTCGTGACCCGCGTCACGCAGGCTAGTGGCTCGCGACGACAGCTCTCAGACCAACCCGCGCGCCCGCGCGAGCAGGACGCACTGGATGACCGGGCCGTCGGCGACCCGCCCGTCGAGCACGGCGTCGTGCAGCTCGGAGAAGGGCACCCACGCCGAGGTCATGTCGGCCTCCTCGTGGTGCAGCTCGAAGTCACCCCGGTCGGCGGGGCTCAACCGGCGCGCGAGGAAGAGGTGCTGGACCTCCGTGGTGATGCCCGGCGAGGGGTACGACGACGCCAGGTGCGTCCACTCCTCGGCCTGCAGCTGGGCCTCCTCGCGCAGCTCGCGCCGAGCGACCGCGATCGGCTCCTCGTCGGCGTCGCCGTCGAGCAGCCCGGCGGGCACCTCGACGAACCGGCGGCCGGCGGGGTGGCGGTACTGCCACAGCAGCAGCACCCGGTCGTCGTCGTCGACGGCCAGCACGACCGCGGCGCCGGGGTGCTCGACCACGAGGCGCCGGGCGGTGGCGCCGTCGGGGGTGGTCACCCGGTCGGCCCGCAGCGCGACCACCCAGCCGTCGCGGTGGAGGTCCTCGGTGTCCGTGACCGGCCAGGAGGCCGGGGTGTCCCGCAGCGGCTCGCTCACTCGACCAGGGCCGGCGCGTCGGCGCCCTCGGCGACGTCGACCGGGTCGACGTCGATGGGGAACCGCAGCTCCTTCTGGCGCTCGATGGCCGCGCCGACGAGGCCGGCGAACAGCGGGTGCGGCCGGGTGGGCCGCGAGCGCAGCTCGGGGTGGGCCTGGGTCGCGACGTAGTAGGGGTGCTGCTCGCGCGGGAGCTCGACGAACTCGACGAGGTCGAGGTCGGGGTTGAGGCCGGAGAAGACGAGGCCGGCCGCGGCGAGGCGGTCGCGGTAGTCGTTGTTGACCTCGTAGCGGTGGCGGTGGCGCTCCTCGATCCGGGTGGCGCCGTAGGCCTGCGCGGCCACGCTGCCGGGGGTGAGCTCGGCGGCGTACAGGCCCAGGCGCATCGTGCCGCCGAGGTCGCCCGCGCCCCCGACGAACGCCTTCTGCTCCTCCATCGTCGCGATGACGGGCTCGGGCGTCTCGGGGTCGAACTCGGTCGACGCGGCGCCGGCCAGGCCGGCGACGGTGCGCGCGTACTCGATCACCATGCACTGCAGGCCGAGGCACAGCCCGAGGGTGGGGATGCCGTGGGTGCGGGTGAAGGTGAGCGCGCCGAGCTTGCCCTCCAGCCCGCGGATCCCGAAGCCGCCGGGGACCACGACCGCGTCGACGTCGCCGAGGTGGCGGGCGGCGCCGGCCGGGGTCTCGCACTCGTCGGAGGGCACCCAGCGCACGTGCACCTTGGCCTCGTGGGCGAACCCGCCGGCCCGCAGCGCCTCGACGACGGAGAGGTAGGCGTCGGGCAGGTCGACGTACTTGCCGACCAGCGCGACGGTCACGTCCTCCTTGGGGTGGTGGACCCGGCGCAGCAGGTCGTCCCACACGGTCCAGTCCACGTCGCGGAAGGGCAGGTCGAGGCGGCGCACGACGTAGGCGTCGAGGCCCTCGCGGTGCAGCACCTTGGGGATGTCGTAGATCGACGGCGCGTCGGCCGCGGTGACCACGGCGTCCTGGTCGACGTCGCACATGAGCGAGATCTTGCGCTTGATCGAGTCGGGCAGCTCGCGGTCGGAGCGGCACACGACCGCGTCGGGCTGGATGCCGACCTGGCGCAGCGCGGCGACGGAGTGCTGGGTGGGCTTGGTCTTCAGCTCGCCCGACGGGCCGATGTAGGGCACGAGCGAGACGTGCAGGAAGAAGCAGTTGTCGCGGCCGATCTCGTGGCGCACCTGCCTGGCGGACTCGAGGAACGGCAAGGACTCGATGTCGCCGACGGTGCCGCCGATCTCGGTGATGACCACGTCGATCTCCGGGCCGCCCATGGCCAGGATCCGGTCCTTGATCTCGTTGGTGATGTGCGGGATGACCTGCACGGTGTCGCCGAGGTAGTCACCGCGGCGCTCCTTGGCGATGACGCTGGAGTAGACCTGTCCCGTCGTCACGTTGGCGATCTGGCCGAGGTCGACGTCGAGGAACCGTTCGTAGTGCCCGATGTCGAGGTCGGTCTCCGCGCCGTCGTCGGTCACGAAGACCTCGCCGTGCTGGAACGGGTTCATCGTCCCGGGATCGACGTTGAGGTAGGGGTCGAGCTTCTGCATCGTCACCCGCAGGCCGCGCGAGCGGAGCAGTCGACCGAGGCTCGAGGCCGTCAGGCCCTTGCCCAGCGAGGAGGCGACACCTCCGGTGACGAAGACGTGCTTGGACTGGTCTACCGCGGCCGCCTTCACGGGACTCCATGCTATCGCAGCCACGGCCGGTCTCAGCCCTCGGCGCGCGCGGCCCCGGCGCGGGAGGGCTGAGCGACCTCCAGCAGCTCTCGGGCGTGGGCCAGGGCGGTGTCGGAGTCGGCGAGCCCGGCCAGCATCCGCGACAGCTCGCGCTCGCGTGCCTCGTCGTCGAGGACGGCCAGGCCCGAGGTGGTGACCGACCCGTCACTGGCCTTGCGCACCAGGACGTGCCGGTCGGCGTACGCCGCCACCTGGGGCAGGTGGGTGACGACGAGGACCTGCGCCGAGCGCGCCAACCGGGCCAGGCGTCGTCCGACCTCGACCGCAGCCGCCCCACCGACGCCGGCGTCGACCTCGTCGAAGACGAACGTCGGCACCGGGCTGGTGCCGGCCAGCGCGACCTCGAGGGCGAGCATCACGCGGGACAGCTCGCCACCGCTGGCGCCCTTGGACAGCGGACGCGGCTCGGCGCCAGTGTTGGCGGCGAGCAGCAGCTGCACGTCGTCGGCGCCGTGGGCGGCGGGCTCGGCCGGCTCGACGCTGATGGCCAACCGCGCGTGGGGCATGGCCAGCAGGGTCAGCTCGTCGGTGACCTGCTTCTCCAGCCGCCGTGCGGCCTTGGCGCGCGCGGTGTGCAGCGCCTCGGCGGCGGTCGTGAGCTCGGCCTGGAGCTCCTCGCGCCGCGCGGTCAGGGCGGCGATGCGTTCGTCGGTGCCGTCGAGGTCGAGCAGCCGCTGCGCGGCTTGGGCCGACCAGGCCAGCACCTCGTCGATGGTCTCGCCGTACTTGCGGGTGAGCGCGGTCAGGCCGGCGCGTCGCTCGGAGACCGCGGCCAGGCGGGCGGGGTCGGTGTCGATGCCCGAGGCGTACGACGCCACGTCGGCCGCCACGTCGGAGACGAGGTAGGTCACCTCGGCCAGGCGGTCGGCCAGCCCGGCGGCCTCGGGGTCGTGCTCGCGGACGCTCTCGAGGAACCCGCGGGCGGCCGAGGTGGTGCCGAGCGCGTCCGGCCCGCCGTGCTCGCTGGAGAGAGCCTCGCGGGCCTGCTCGGCCGCGGCCCGCAGGGTGTCGGCGAACCCGAGGCGGGTCTCCTCGGCGGCCAGCTCGGCGTCCTCGCCCGGCTGCGGGTCGAGCGCCTCGACCTCGCCGAGGCCGAAGCGCAGCAGGTCGGCCTCGCGCGCCCGCTCGCGGGCGCTGGCGGTGACCTCCTCGAGCTCGCGCCGGGTCTCCTCGAGGGCGCGGTAGGTGCGCTGGTAGGTGGCCAGGACCTTGGCGACCGCGGCGCCGCCGAAGCGGTCGACCGCGTCGCGCTGGGCGCGGGGCAGCAGCAGCCGGTGCTGGTCGGACTGCCCGTGCACGGCGACCAGCGGCTCGGCGACCTCGGTCAGCCGCGCCACCGGGACGGCCGCGCCTCCCACGAACGCGCGGGAGCGGCCCTCGGCCGAGACGTTGCGGGCCAGCACCACGGTGCCGCCGTCGGGGCCGTCCTCGACCTCGCCGCCGACCTCGTCGACCGCGCGGACGAAGGCCTCGAGCCCGTCGGTGCGCACCACGCCCTCGACCCGCGCCTGCCGGGCGCCGGTGCGGACCGCGCCGCTGTCGGCCCGGCCGCCGAGCAGCAGGCCGAGCGCGGTGACCACCATCGTCTTGCCCGCGCCGGTCTCACCGGTGATGACGGTCAGGCCGGGGCCGAGCTCGAGCACGGAGGAGTCGATGACCCCGAGCGAGCCGATGCGGATCTCCTCGATCACAGCCGACCTCCCCCGCCCTGCAGGCGGCGCTCGCCGGCGCCGCGCCACCCCTCGACGTTGAGGTCGAACTTGGCGACCAGCCGGTCGGTGAACGGGGCGCGCTGCAACCGGGCCAGCCGGACCGGCCGGGGTCCGCGGCGTACCTCGATGCGGGCGCCGGGCGGGAGGTCGACCGTGCGTCGACCGTCGCACCAGAGCACCCCGAACCCGTCGGTGCGCTCGAGCACGTCGATGGCGATGACCGAGCCGGGCGCGACGACCATGGGCCGGGCGAACAACGCGTGCGCGCTCAGCGGGACCAGGCACAGCGCCTCGACCTCGGGCCAGACCACCGGTCCCCCGGCGCTGAAGTTGTAGGCGGTGGAGCCGGTGGGCGTCGCGCACACGACGCCGTCGCAGCCCCAGCGCGAGAGCGGGCGTCCGTCGACCTCGACCAGCACCTCGAGCATCCGCTCGCGGGCCGCCTTCTCGACGCTGGCCTCGTTGAGGGCGAACGTCCGGGCCACCACCTCGCCGTCGCGGTGGACCTCCACGTCGAGGGTGAGGCGGTCCTCGACGGAGTAGCCGCCGGCCACGACGGCCGCGATCGTGTCGTCGACCTCCTCGGGCTCGGCCTCGGCCAGGAACCCGACGTGCCCGAGGTTGACTCCCAGGACCGGCGTGCCGCTGTCGTGGGTCAGCTCGACCGCGCGCAGGATGCTGCCGTCGCCGCCGAGGACCACGGTGAGCTCGCAGTCGCGGCTGGCGTCGGTCTCGGACTCGGTGAGCTCGATGCCGCGGGCGTCGTCAGGTGCCAGCCCGAGGTCCTTGGCCTCGGCCGCCACGAGCCGCACGACGACCCCCTCGGCGGTGAGGCCCTCGACGAAGGCGAGTGCGACGGCGCGCGCCTCCGCCCGGCCGGTGTGGGCCAGCAGGAGGACGCGACGGGGACTCATGGCTCCAGCCTCTCACCCGGCACCCCCAGGACGGCGGCGCCGCCCTCGGCGTGCACAGACGGGGCAGGCGGCTCGACGTGCACAGCCCGGTCGATGTTGTCGGGGGCCAGGACCGCGGGTCCCCGCTGCAGCCAGAGGAAGAACTCGACGTTGCCCGACGGCCCGGGCAACGGGCTGCGGGCGACCTGGCGGGCTCCCCACCCGCGCGCGGCCGCCTCGGCGGCCACGTGGCGGACGGCCTCGGCGCGCAGCGCGGGGTCACGGACCACCCCGCCCTTGCCCACCCGCTCCTTGCCGACCTCGAACTGCGGCTTGACCATGAGGGCGAGGTCACCGTCGGCGGCGGTCACGGCGAGCAGGGCGTCGAGCACCAGCACCAGGGAGATGAAGGAGAGGTCGCCGACGACGAGGTCGACGGCCCCGCCGATGAGGTCGGGCGTGAGCTCGCGGACGTTCTGGCGGTCGTGGACCTGCACCCGCTCGTCGCTCTGCAGCGACCAGGCGAGCTGGCCGTAGCCGACGTCGACCGCCACGACCTCACGGGCCCCGCGGCGCAGCAGGACGTCGGTGAACCCGCCCGTCGAGGCACCCGCATCGAGGCACCGCCGCCCCGCGACCCGCAGGCCGGCGGGCTCGAACACGTCCAGGGCCCCCGCGAGCTTGTGCCCGCCCCGGGAGACGTAGTCGGGCCGGTCGGGGTCGACGGCGACCACGATGGCGACGTCGGTGGTCACGCCGGTCGCGGGCTTGGTGGCCACCGCGCCCGAGACCTTGACCCGTCCGGCGGTGACCAGCTCGGCGGCGTGCTCCCGGGACCGGGCGAGCCCGCGGCGGACCAGCTCGGCGTCGAGCCGGAGTCGGCGAGGCGGCACGCTCAGGCCGTGCCGGGGTCGTCGAGCGCCCGCCGCAGCTCGGCGTGCGCCTGCTCGAGCACCACGACCTGCTCCGCCGGCGGCGCGTCGGCCGCGGCGGCCACCGCATCGAGCACGGCGTCGACCCGCGGCACCCCGGTCGGCTCGGGCCGCTCGGCCGGGAGGTCGGGCTCGTCGAGCGGGTCGGGCAGGTCGGACATGGCGCCGAGGCTACCCGGCGCCACCCCCGCTCCCAGGCACGGGCGGCGTGACGCCGTCGACGTCGACGGGCTCGCCCTCGGCGTCGAGCCAGGCCCATCCGGCCGCCGCCGCCGCACGCCACCAGGCCGCCTCCGGGCCCCTGCCCTCGACCGACAGCCGGCCCTCGGTCGACCGGGCGGTCCAGCCCTCGCAGGTCCAGGCGCCGTCGGACTCCTCCGGGGCCAGGTGCGGCTCGCGCAGCGCCCGCAGGTCCAGGCCGATGTAGGACGGCCGCTCGGCCTCCGCGGCCGACACGAGCTCGGGCAGCCCGGTCACGCCGGTGAGCACGAGCAGGGTGTCGAAGCCGGCGGCGCGGCCGCCCTCGATGTCGGTGTCGAGCCGGTCCCCGACCATCAGCGGGCGCTCGCCACCGACCCGACGCACGGTCTCGTCGAGCAGCGGCCGGGCCGGCTTGCCCGCGACCACGGGCTCGACCCCGGTGAACCGGCGCAGGGTGTCGACCAGCACGCCATGGCCCGGCGCGACGCCGTACGGCGTCGGGATCGAGGCGTCGGTGTTGCTGGCGACCCACCACAGGCCGTCGCGGATCCGCACGGCCCCGCGCATGATGTCGCCCCACAGGACCTGGGGACCGTACCCCGTGACCAGCGCGTCGGCGTCGGCGTCCACACGCACCGCGACGAGGTCGCGCTCGGCCAGGGCGACCTCGAGGCCCTCACCACCCAGCAGGACGACCCGGGCGCCGGCACCGAGCCGGTCGGCGAGCACGGAGGCGGCGGCCTGGGCCGAGGTGACGACGTCGGCCACCTCGGCCGGGACGTCGAGGTCGGTCAGGTGCGCGGCGACCCGGGACGGCGGACGGCTCGCGTTGTTCGTGATGAACGCGACCCGCAGCCCGGCCTCGCGTGCCGCGGCCAGGTGCTCGGCCGCGCCGGGCACCGCGTCCGGACCGACGTAGACCACGCCGTCGAGGTCGAGCATGGCCAGGTCGTAGGCCCGCCCCAGCGGGTCGGCGCAGGTGAGCAGCACGGAGCCACTCTCCCAGGCGCGGGCTGCGCGGCCGGCCCTGGCTCGCCTCGTAGGCTGAGGCGGGTGGACCAGGCGCCGGTGACACCCCCGCTCGTCGCGGGTCCGTTCCGCCTCGAGCCCTTCCGAGCCCTGCGCCTGACCGGCACCCGGATCGCCGACCCGGCCTCGGCCCGCGCCCTGGCGCGGCCCTACCGCGAGGTGCGCCGGCGGCTGCGCGCCTGGGAGGAGCGGGGGCTGCTCGTCCAGGACCCGGAGCCGTCGCTCTACCTGCACGAGTACACCGTGAGCGGGATGACGGTGCGCGGCCTGGTCGGGGCCGTCGACGTCTCGCGCCGGGCCACGCGGCTGGACCAACGCGTGATCCTCCCGCACGAGGGCGTCTACCCCGCCCAGGCCGACGACCTCGCCGACCGGATGGACGAGATGGGCGTCAACCCCGCCCCCATCCTCCTCGTGCAACGCTCGCCCGCGCCGTTGCGGGACCTGCTGCGGCAGGTGCGCGAGACCGAGGCCGACCAGGTCGTCGACCGCGCCGGCCAGCTGCACCGCGTCTGGCGACTCACCGACCCCGACCTGCAGCGACGCGTGGCGGAGCACCTGGCCCCGACGAGTGCGCTGATCGCCGACGGCCACCACCGCTACGCGGCCTACCTCAAGCTGCAGCAGCGCCATCCCGGCACTCCCGCCGACCGTGGGCTCGCGATGGTCGTCGACCACGACGACACCCCCCTGTTCCTCGGCGCCATCCACCGCGTCCTGCACGGCTCGTCCCTGCGCGACCTCGTCGACGCCGCGACGGCCCTGGGGATCGTGGTCCGGGAGGCCACGCACGAGGGTGCGCTCGCCGCGCTCGGGCCGGCCACGCTGGTCGCGACCGACGGCAGCACCTGGGTCGTGGTCGAGCTGGCGCTGGACGACGACCGGGTCGAGGTCGAGGTCCTGCACGAGCGCCTCGTGCCGTCCCTGGGCCACGGCCCGAGCCGGACCACCTACCACCACACCGCCCAGGACGCCCTGCACCAGGCCGGCCCCGACCACGGCATCGCCGTGCTGATGCCGGCCCCGACGCTCGACCAGGTCGACCAGGTCGTGCGCGCGGGGCGCCTGCTGCCCGAGAAGGCCACGTCGTTCCAGCCCAAGCCGACGTTCGGCGTCGTCATCCGGTCCTGGCGCGACGAAGCAGCTTCGCCCGACTGACGTCCACCTCCGTCCGCGACACCCGACCCGCCCCGGTCGAGAAGAACCGGCGGCGCAGCGCCCCGTGCACCTCGACCACGTCGTCGGGCCGCCACCCCAGCGCCGACCGCTTGACGCGGGCGGTCCAGGTCACGCAGTCCAGTGCGTCCACCGTCGTGCGACCGACCGAGCCCGGCGGACGGGCCACCACGACCAGGAACGACACCAGGGTGTCGCCGCTGGGCATCGTCCGTTCCTGGGGCTCGCCGGACACCCTGCCGACCAGCACCACCTCGTTGACTGGGCCGCCGACCTCGGCGCCCACCTGCGTCTCGTGCTCCTGTGCGGTCATCGCACCATCACCTCCGACCACGAGCCTGGCGGCGGCCACCGACAGGCGGACCCCCGCGGGAGCAGGTCTGTGGAGGACCGGCACCGTGCGGGTTCTTGTGGACGTTCCGGCACATCCACTCCGCGGCGGGCCGCAAAAACACAACAGGGCGACCCCGAAGGGTCGCCCTGTTGCGAATGCTTGTCCGGCGGCGTCCTACTCTCCCACAGCCTCGCGGTTGCAGTACCATCGGCGCTGGCAGGCTTAACTTCCGGGTTCGGTATGGGTCCGGGTGTTTCCCTGCCGCTATGGCCGCCGTAACTCTATGAACCCCATCAACTTGCCCCGTGGTGGCACCAGTGGTGGGTGCCCGCCCCCAGGGTGGTGGGGTTGGTTCTTGTAGTGGACGCGACATGCGCTAGGTGCGCGTGGGTGTGGTGGTGTGGTGTTGGTTGAGGGTTTGTGTGGCAAGCCCTCGGCCTATTAGTACCGGTCGGCTAGGCATCGCTGCTGTACACCTCCGGCCTATCAACCCCATG
>NZ_VDMR01000009.1 GCF_006346315.1 Nocardioides litoris
AGTTACGGCGGCCATAGCGGCAGGGAAACACCCGGACCCATACCGAACCCGGAAGTTAAGCCTGCCAGCGCCGATGGTACTGCAACCGCGAGGCTGTGGGAGAGTAGGACGCCGCCGGACAAGCATTGGGTAGAGGCCACCGAAAGGTGGCCTCTACTCTGTTTTGCAGACGTTTCTCGAGATCTGAAGAGGGAGTACCGATCGTGGCCAACGAGCGTGGCTCGCGGCCGCAGGGCGGCCGGAGCGGAAGGCCCGCACAGGGCGGAGCCAAGAAGGGCGCCGGCGGCGCCCGTCCCCAGCGACGCGGCGACTGGAAGCGCCCCGCGGACAAGCAGGCGCCCCGGAGCGCCGAGCAGGCCGTCTACGACGGCCCCCCGCTGCCGGAGGACGTGACGGGCCGCGAGCTCGACCGTGCGATCACCGCCCAGCTCAAGGGTCTCCCCGAGAAGCTCGCCGCCCGCGTCGCGCGGCACCTCGCAGCAGCCGGCCTGCTGGTCGACTCCGACCCCGAGACGGCCTACCAGCACACCCTGGCTGCCCGGGCCCGAGCGCCCCGCCTCGCCGTCGTGCGTGAGGCGGCCGGCGAGGCGGCGTACGCGGCCGGCCACTACGCCGAGGCGCTCGCGGAGCTGCGGGCGGCCAAGCGGATGAACGGCGCCACGGCCTACCTGCCGATCATGGCCGACTGCCACCGCGCCCTGGGCAACCCGACGCGCGCCCTCGAGCTGGCCAAGAGCCCGTCGGTCGCCTCGTTCAGTGCCGACGCCAAGGCTGAGATGACCCTGGTCGAGGCCGGCGCCCGTCGCGACCTCGGACAGCTCGACGCCGCGCTGCGCGTGCTCGAGAACGCGCCGCTGACGAGCAAGAGCCGGGAGGCCTGGGTCGTGCGTCTGCGCTACGCCTACGCCGACGCGCTGGTCGCGGCCGGCCGCGAGAAGGACGCCCTGGCCTGGTTCCACCGGACCCACGCCATCGACGCCGAGGAGATCACCGACGCCGCTGCGCGGGCCGACGACCTCGAGCGCCGGCTCGACGAGAGCTGAGCGGGCACCTGCGCGGGTTCAGCGCGGCAGGACGTTGACGACGGCCCCGGTGCCCGCCGGGAGCGTGGCCCACTGGAGGTCCTCGCTGAACGCCAGGCGGACCGGGTCGACCACGGCCACGGCCGGTTGGTCGCTCACGACCTGGAGCAGGATGCTGTCGCCCGCCGACAGGTCTTGGCCCTCCGGGTTGACCAGCTGGCGGCAGAAGGACTCGGGCTCGGTGGTGACGCCGATCGAGCCCGCCCGGCACAGCAGCGGGGTCAGGCTGACGGCGACGTTGCTGGTCGCCTGCACCTTGACGCCGGAGAGGTGCAAGGTGCGGCCGAAGTCGGCCGGGGCGGTGAACATGCCGACGTACACCGGCTCGGAGACCGGGGTCGCGGCCGGCACGAGCCGGTCGGCATCGACCGGCAAGGCGGCGGGGGAGCCCCGCAGCCACAGGCCGAGCCCGGTGGCCAGGACCGCGATGGTGATGCCGGCCACGAGCAGCAGCCGGTGGCGGGGACGCACCTGCAGGCCCCCCGTGCTCGACACGGCGACAGAGTAGCGGCCGGACCGCCGCCACCTCGACGAGGTCCGTGGGAGGATGCGCGGCGTGGCCGACGTCGAGCGTCCTGCCCTCGAGGGCACGGTGGCGGTGCGTGCCGGACGCCGGCTGAGCTTCGCCGAGTACGGCTCGCCGCGCGGGCCGGCGCTGGTCTGGATGCACGGCACCCCGGGGGCGCGGCGTCAGATCCCGCTCGAGGCCCGTGCGTACGCCGAGCGGCACGGCGTGCGCATCATCGGCATCGACCGGCCGGGGATCGGGTCGTCGACGCCCTACCTGTACCCCTGCATCTCCGACTGGACCGCTGACCTCGAGCTGCTGCTCGACGCGCTGGCGGTCGACGACCTGCGGATCGTGGGACTCTCGGGTGGTGGGCCGTACGCGCTCGCTGCGGGAGCTGCCCTGCCCGACCGGGTGCGCGGGGTCGGCGTCCTCGGGGGCGTCGCTCCCACGGTCGGCGTCGATGCGGCCGAGGGCGGGCCGATCCGGCTCGCGGTGCGCCTGGCGCCGCTGCTGCGGGCGACGAGGGTGCCGCTCGGCGTGGCCCTGACCCAGGGCGTCCGGCTCGTCCGGCCGCTGGCCGGCAGCGCCCTCGACCTGTACGCCGCGGTGCAGCCGCCCGGCGACAAGAACCTTCTCTCGCGGCCGGAGTTCAAGGCCATGTTCCTCGACGACCTGCTCAACGGCTCCCGCTTCCAGGCGCTCGCGCCGCTGAGCGACCTCGTGCTGTTCACGCGGCCGTGGGGCTTCGAGGCGTCCGACGTCCAGGTGCCGGTGCGGTGGTGGCACGGCGACGACGACCACATCGTGCCGCTCGCCCACGGCGAGCACCTCGTGGCCCGGCTGCCCGACGCCACGCTCACCGTGATCAGCGGCGAGAGCCACCTGGGCGGTCTCGGCATCGCCGAGGAGGTCGTCTCGACCCTGATGGGGCAGAGGGACGCGAGCACTGGTGCCGACGCGCCTCATGCGTCACACTAGAGATCTAACTACACACGTGTCACGTGCAGCCGTGACGACGGATCCACCTCCGAGAGCCCGCTGGGGAAGGCGTAGCTCACGCCGGAGACAAAGGAGATGTCGTGACTGTTCGCACTGCTGACCGCACCCTGAGCCGCGGTGTCCTCTACGTGCACTCAGCGCCCTCGGCGCTGTGCCCGCACGTGGAGTGGGCAGTCGGCGGCGTCCTCGGGGTGCAGACCAACCCGACCTGGACGCCGCAGCCGGCGCAGTCGGGCACCTACCGCGCCGAGCTCTCGTGGACCGGCGTGGCGGGTTCGGCTGCCGCCATCGCCTCTGCGCTGCGCGGCTGGAACCACCTGCGCTTCGAGGTGACCGAGGACCCGAGCCCCGGCACGGAGGGCTCGCGCTGGTCCTACACGCCCGACCTCGGCGTCTTCCACGCCGTGACCGGCATCCACGGCGACATCATGATCCCCGAGGACCGCCTCAAGGCCGCCGTGGTGAAGTCGGCCCTCGGCGAGACGACGCTCGAGAACGAGATCGACAAACTGCTCGGCAAGCCGTGGGACGACGAGCTGGAGACCTTCCGGCACGCCGGCGAGGGCGCCCCGGTGCGCTGGCTGCACCAGGTCGTCTGACCGACCGCCGCGGCGTCAGCGGCGCTTGCGGAAGATCTTGAAGTACGTCGGCGCGCGGTTGAGCGTGATCTCGTCACGCCCGTCGGTCACGATCATCTGCATCTTGATCTTGTAGCGACCCGGCTTGATGCTCGAGCCGCACATCGGGAAGGTCAGCGAGCCGGTGGTCTGGCCGAGCTTGTTGGGCGAGTTGGAGTCCCAGAACTCGCTGCGGATCGAGAAGCCGCGCGGCTCGATGATGTTGGCGATCACCGTCCAGCCGTCGTTGCCGGCCGGGGGAGTGAAGCGCCAGTTGAGCCGGTAGCGGGCGCACTGGGGCTTCCAGGCCTGACGCGGGGCCGTGATGACGCCGATGCTGTTGTCGACGGCCGCGGACGCGGGCGGTGCCGGCGTGGGGGCCGCACTCAGCCCGGCGGCGAGCAGCAGCCCGGCGGCGGACGAGGCGAGGATGCGCCGGAACATGGGGATCGACCTCCGTGGGTGGGTGTGACGTGCGTCAAACATACCAACGGGTAGCAGGCGGCCCGGGTTACGGCCGTGGAGCCCTAGAGCGGGATGTTGCCGTGCGCCCCGCGGCGTACGCCGTCGCGCTGGACGGCCTCGGCGATCGCGCGCGCGATCGCGCCACGGGTGCGGTCGGGCTCGACGACCTCGTCGACGACCCCGATCTCGACGGCCCTGTCGACACCGCCGGCGATGCGCTCGTGCTCGGCGGCCAGCTCGGCCTCGACCTGGGGCCGGATCTCGGGCGGCACCTCGGCCAGCCGCCGGCGGTGGAGGATGCGCACAGCGGCGACCGCGCCCATCACCGCCACCTCGGCTCCCGGCCAGGCGAAGACCTTGGTGGCGCCGAGGGACCGGGCGTTCATGGCGATGTAGGCGCCGCCGTAGGTCTTGCGGGTGACCAGGGTGATCCGCGGGACCACGCACTCGCCGAACGCGTGGAGCAGCTTGGCCCCGCGGCGCACGACGCCGTCCCACTCCTGGCCGACGCCGGGCAGGTAGCCCGGCACGTCGACGAGCACGACGAGCGGCACGCCGAACGCGTCGCACATGCGCACGAAGCGGGACGCCTTCTCGGCCGACAGGGAGTCGAGGCAGCCGCCGAGGCGCAACGGGTTGTTGGCGACCACGCCGACGGTGCGACCACCGAGCCGACCGAGGGCGGTGACGATGTTGGGGGCCCAACGGGCGTGCAGCTCCTGGACCGTGCCCTCGTCGAGCACCTTCTCGACCAGCGGGTGGACGTCGTAGGCGCGCTTCTTGGACTCGGGCAGCGCGTCCTCCAGCGGGAGGTCCTCGACGTCGTCGACGACGAGGCTGCCCTGCGACCCCAGGAGCGAGGCCACGGTGCGGGCCCGCTCGAGCGCCTCGGCCTCGGAGTCGGTGAGCACGTGCACGACGCCGGAGCGGCGGCCGTGGGGCTCGGGGCCGCCGAGGCGGAGCATGTCGACCGCCTCGCCGGTGACCGAGCGGACCACGTCGGGGCCGGTGACGAAGATGCGGCCCTCGGGCCCGAGGATGACGACGTCGGTCAGCGCCGGGCCGTAAGCCGCCCCGCCGGCCGCCGGGCCGAGCACGACGGAGACCTGCGGCACGACGCCGGAGGCCTGGGTCATCACCTGGAAGATCCGGCCGACGGCGTGCAGCGAGAGCACGCCCTCGGCGAGCCGGGCGCCGCCGGAGTGCCACAGCCCGATGATCGGGACGCGCTCGGTCAGCGCCCGGTGGTAGGCGTCGACCACGACGCGGCACCCGAGGTCGCCCATGGCGCCGCCCATCACCGTGGCGTCGCTGCAGAACGCCACCACCCGGGTGCCGTCGACCGTGCCGACGGCGGCCACCATGCCCGAGTCGTCGTCGGGCGTGATCAGCTCGAGCGTGCCCTCGTCGAGGAGGTGGCGCAGCCGGGTGACCGGGTTGCGGGGGTCCTCGGAGCGGGGCAGCTTGACCTTCGCCGGAGCGGCGGACGGGGCAGAAGGGGCGGCGGTCATGGTGGTCTCCCGGGTCGGGGCGGTCAGGCGGTGGCGAAGACCACGGCGACGTTGGCG
The DNA here is from genome assembly GCF_006346315.1 of Nocardioides litoris. Taxonomy (GTDB): domain Bacteria; phylum Actinomycetota; class Actinomycetes; order Propionibacteriales; family Nocardioidaceae; genus Nocardioides; species Nocardioides litoris. The sequence continues at coordinate 5,243 of NZ_VDMR01000009.1, forward strand.
CCGCCGAAGCCGAAGGAGTTGTTGAGCGCGGCGACGTCGCCCACCGGGAGGTCGCGGACCTTGGTGGCGATGTCGAGCTCGACCTGCGGGTCCTGGTCGTCGAGGTTGATGGTCGGCGGCACGATGCGGTGCTGCAGCGCGAGCACGGTGGCCACGGCCTCGAGGGCCCCGGCACCGCCGAGCAGGTGCCCGGTCATCGACTTGGTGCTGGTGACGACCACGTCGCCGACGTGGGAGCCGAGGGTCGCGTGCAGCATCAGGCCCTCGGCGATGTCGCCCTGCGGGGTCGAGGTGGCGTGGGCGTTGACGTGCTTGATGACCGACGGGTCGACGTCGGACTCCAGCAGCGCCCGCTTGATCGCGCGGGAGCCGCCGGACCCGGATGGGTCGGGCTGGGCGATGTCGTGGGAGTCGGCGGTGATGCCGGCGCCCAGCACCTCGGCGTACACGCGGGCGCCGCGGGCGCGGGCGTGCTCCTCGGACTCGAGCACCAGCACCCCGGCGCCCTCGCCGAGCACGAACCCGTCGCGGCCGGTGTCCCACGGCCGGCTGACCGTGGTGGGGTCGGCGCCGTCGGCGCTGCCGGTCTTGGACAGCGCCATCATGTTGGCGAACGCGGCCATCGGCAGCGGGTGGATCGCGGCCTCGGTGCCGCCGGCGACGACGACGTCGGCCCGGCCGAGCCGGATCTGGTCGATCGCCATGGCGATGGCCTCGTTGCCGGACGCGCAGGCCGAGATCGGGGTGTTGACCGCGGCCCGCGCGCCGATGATCAGGCTGATGTTGGCCGCCGGCCCGTTGGCCATGAGCATCGGCACCGCGAGGGGGGAGACCCGGCGCGGGCCCTTCTCCTTCATGGTGTCGTAGTTGGCCAGCAGGGTGGACACGCCGCCGATGCCGGTGGCCATGGCGACCCCGACCCGGTCGCCGTCGAGGTCGCCGGCCTCCTGGGCCGCGGCCAGGCCGGCGTCGGCCCAGGCCTCGGTGGCGGCCACGACGGCGAGCTGCGAGCTGCGGTCGAGGCGGCGGGCCTTGACCCGGTCGAGGACCGTGGTCGGGTCGACCGCCGCCGGCGCGCCGATCTTCACCGCAAGGTCCTCGACCCAGTCCTGCTCGAGGCGGCGTACGCCGGACCGGCCGGCGAGCATGCCGTCCCAGGTCGTCTCCACGTCGCCACCGAGCGGGCTGGTCGTGCCGAGGCCGGTGACGACGACGCGCGTGCGGGACATCAGGCGGACGCGCGCTCGATGTAGGCCACGGCGTCGCCGACGGTCTTGAGGTTCTTGACCTCGTCGTCGGGGATCGTGACGCCGAACTTCTCCTCGGCGGCGACGACGACCTCGACCATCGAGAGCGAGTCGACGTCGAGGTCGTCGACGAAGCTCTTGTCGAGCTGCACGTCGTCGGGCTCGATGCCGGCGACCTCGTTGACGATCTCGGCCAGGTCGGAGCGGATCTCCTCGGTGGTGGCCATGCTGGTTCTCTCCTCGGGTTGGGTGGCAGGGGGTCTGCCCGGGTGGTGCAGGATCAGGGGACGACGACGACCTGGGCCGCGTAGGCCAGGCCGGCGCCGAAGGCGATGAGCAGCGCGCGGTCGCCGGAGCGGGCCTCGCCGTCGTCGACCATGCGCTGCAGGGCGAGCGGGATGGAGGCGGCGGAGGTGTTGCCCTGCTCGGCGATGTCGCGGGCGATGCGGACGCCGGCGGGCAGCTTCATGGCCCTGGCCATGGCGTCGGTGATGCGCATGTTGGCCTGGTGGGGCACGAACAGGTCGAGGTCGTCGACGGTGAGGCCGGCGCGGTCGATCGCCTGCAGGCCGATCTTGGCCATGGTGAACGACGCCCAGCGGAAGACCGCGCTGCCCTGCATGACCAGGTGCGGGGTCACGGGGGTCTCGGCCGCCATGACGTCGCGCCAGTCGTCGCGGCTGCGGATGAGGTCGTACTGCTCGCCGTCGGAGCCCCAGACCACCGGTCCGATGCCGGGGGTCTCGCTCGGGCCCACCACGACGGCGCCGGCACCGTCGCCGAAGATGAAGGCGGTGCCGCGGTCGGTCCGGTCGAGCATGTCGGTGAGCCGCTCCACGCCGACGACGAGCACGTGGCGGGCGCTGCCGGCGCGGACCATGTCGGCGGCCAGCGCGACGCCGTGGCAGAACCCGGCGCAGGCGGCGGAGACGTCGAAGGCCACCGGCTGCTCGCAGCCGAGCTCGGTGGCGACCAACGGGGCGACGGCCGGGAGCTGCATGAAGTGGCTGACCGTGGCCACGATGACGCCGTCGACCTGCCGGGGGTCGATGCCGGCGTGCTCGAGCGCCCGTCGCGAGGCGGCGACGCTCATCATCTGCACGGTCTCCTCGGGCGAGGCGAAGCGCCGCTCCTTGATGCCGGAGCGCTGCTGGATCCACTCGTCGCTGCTGTCGATGGCCTCGACGACCTCGGCGTTGGGGACGACGCGCGCCGGGCGGTAGGCGCCGAGCCCGAGGATCGCGGCGTGGGCGGCGCCGGTCTGGGCCGCCAGCGGACGGGCGCTCACGCCTCGGCACCCTCGGGGTGCAGCCGCAGCAGCGGCTGGCCGGGGGAGACGAGGTCGCCGTCCTCGACGAGCCACTCCACGACGTGGCCTCCGTGCCGGGCCGTGACGGCGACCCGGTCGCGCAGGCTGCTCACCCCGCCGATCTCGGTGCCGGCGGGCAGCAGGCCGGCCGTTGCGGCGTCCTCGGCGATGGAGAACGTGCCCTTGGCGGGGGAGACGACCATGCGCCAGGTCGGGGTGGTGTCGATCAGCGAGCCCTCGCCGTGCTCGGCGCAGAAGGCGCGCGCCTCGTCGAGCTGGTCGGGCGTCTTGAGGGCGAAGGTGGCCACGCCCTTCAGGGCGCGCTTGGCGATGCCGGTCAGGGTGCCGGCGGGCGGCATCTCGAGGATGCCGGTGACGCCGAGGTCGGCCATGGTCTCCAGGCACAGGTCCCAGCGGACGGGGCTGGCGATCTGCCCGACGATGCGCCGCAGGACGTCGGGGCCGTCGTGGACGACCTGGCCGTCCTTGTTGGAGATGAACGGGATGCGCACGTCGTGGGTGGAGACCGAGCGCGCCAGGCGGGCGACGTGGTCGACCGCGGGGGCCATGTGCTCGGTGTGGAAGGCACCGGCGACCGAGAGCGGCATGAGGCGGGCCTTGGCTGGCGGGTCGGCGGCCAGGGCGGCGAGCTGCTCGGTGGTGCCGGCGGCGACGACCTGGCCGGGCCCGTTGTCGTTGGCCGCGACCAGGCCGTGGCGGTCGAGGGCGGCGCGGACCTCGTCGGGGTCGCCGCCGAGGACCGCGGTCATGCCGGTCGGGGCGGCGGCGGCGGCCGCGGCCATCGCGTTGCCGCGCTCGCGCACCAGGACCATTGCCTGCTCGGCGGTGATGGCCCGGGCACCGACGGCGGCGGCGAGCTCGCCCACGCTGTGGCCGGCGACCGCGCCGACCTGGCTGAAGCCGTCGTTGGGGTGCGGGAACAGCTCCAGCGTGGTCACCAGGGCGGTGGCGACCAGGAGCGGCTGGGCGATGCGGGTGTCACGGATGGTGTCGGCATCCGACACCGTGCCGTGCTCGGCGAGGTCGATGCCGGCGACGGTCGAGAGCCAGTGCAGGCGGGACGCGACGGTGGCGTCCTCGAGCCAGGGCGTGAGGAAACCGGGTGTCTGGGCACCTTGTCCGGGGGCGACGATCACGAGCACGACCCTCACTCTGCCGTCGGCAGGCGGCCGCGCGCGCCTCGGGCTCGCACGAACCTGACGGGGTGAAGTTTGTCGGGTTCCTACAAAGTCGCGGTGCGACCCGACTGCCGCCCGAGGACGAGCGCGACCTGGAGGGTCAGGGCGTCGCGCGGGTCGCCGGGCGTGAGCCCGGTCAGCTCGGCCACCTGACGCATCCGGTAGCGCACGGTGTTGGCGTGCACGAACAGCGCACGGGCGGTGGCCTCGACCGAGCCCCCGGTGGCCAGGTAGGCGCTCAGCGAGTCGGCCAGCCCGCCCCGGGCGCCGACCAACGGCAGCCAGACCTCCTCGACCAGGAAGCGGCGGGCGTGGCCGTCGCCGGCCAGGGCGCGCTCGGGCAGCAGCTCCCCGCTCAGCACCGGCCGTGGCGCGTCGGGCCACCCGGGGGCGGCCCGGTGGGCGGCCAGCGCGGCGCGGGCCGAGGTGTGGGCCAGGCCCAGGTCGGCCACGACCGGTCCCGCCACCACCGGCCCGACCCCGAACTGGTCGAGCAGCCCCGTGGCCGCGGCCCGCGGGTCGTCGACGCCGCCCAGCAGCACCACGAGCCGGTCGCCCTGCGCCGCGCAGAGCGCGTCCATGCCGCGCTCGCGCGCCACGCGCCGTACCTCGTCGAACAGGTCGGTGTCGGTGCGGCGGGCCGGCACGCTGCCCAGCACCACGGCCACGTCGCCACGCGAGGACCAGCCGAGAGCGCTGGCCCGGGACAGCACGGTCTCGTCGGTCTCGGCGCGCAGCACGGCGTCGACGACGAGCGCCTCGAGCCGGGCGTCCCACGCGCCGCGGACCTCGGCGGCCCGGGCGTAGACCTCCGCGGTGGCGAAGGCGATCTCGCGGGCGTAGCGCAGCACCGCCCCGCGCACGTCGGCCGCGTCGGCCGGGTCGACGATGGCGTCGAGGTCGTGCTCGACCACCTCGATCGAGAGCCGCACCAGGTCGACGGTCTGCTGCAGGCTGATCGTGCCCGCGAGGGCGCGGGGCGCGGCGCCGAAGACCGAGGCGGCCACGGCGAACGACGCGGTCGCGTCGCCGCCGGGCGTCCCGTCGTCGGCCGGCGGGGCGGCGTACCAGTCGACGAAGGCCCGGATGCCGGCCTGGACGATCTGGCCGACCCACGACCGCTCGGCCGCGCCGAGCTCGCCGAACCACGGCATCTCGGCGTCCATCCGGGTCATGGCCGAGGTGCTGAGTGCCCCCGAGGACCGGACCAGGGCCGCGGCCGCGCGCTCGCGCGGGCTGCGGGGGGCGCGCGGGGACACCACGACACCCTAGTGCGGGCTCGGGGCACCGGGGCGGGCCATGCCCCGAACGGGCCATGCGGCGTGCTCCGAAGGGTCAGGATCCCGTGGTTGAGCGGGATTCTTCCTTCCAGATCGACTCAAGGGCATGTTGCGCAGGCCACACCACGTGGTTGAATCCGGCACCAGACGACCCAGGAGGCACGCCATGCAGGACGACCCGCACGTGGTGCAGCACGTCACCGTGCACGGGCACCGACGCGCGTTCGTGAAGGTCGGGTCGGGCCCGGCCCTGCTGCTCCTGCACGGCCTCGGCTGCGACCACACGACCTGGACGCCGGTCATCGACACCCTGGCCAAGCGCTACACCGTGGTCGCGCCCGACCTGCTGGGCCACGGCCGGTCCGACAAGCCGCGCGCCGACTACAGCGTGGGCGGCTACGCCAACGGGGTGCGCGACCTGCTCACCGTGCTGGGCATCGACAAGTGCACGGTCGTGGGCCACAGCTTCGGCGGCGGCGTGGCCATGCAGTTCGCCTACCAGTTCCCCGAGCGCACCGAGCGGATGGTGCTCGTCGCCTCCGGCGGGCTCGGGCCCGAGGTGACGCCGGCCATCCGGGCCATCACGACCCCCGGCTTCCACCAGGCCATGGGCCTGCTCACGCTGCCGGGCGTGCGCCACGTCGGCGTCGCCGGTCTGCGCGCCGCCTCGCACACCGGCCTCAAGGCCACCCGCGACCTCGCCGAGGTCGCCGACATCTACGACTCCTTCAAGGACCCCGCGGCCCGCGCCGCGATCCGGCACGTCGTGCGGGCCGTGGTCGACTGGCGGGGCCAGATCGTGACGATGGCCGACCGCGCCTACCTCACCGACGCCATGCCCATGGCCGTCGTGTGGGGCCGCGACGACCACGTCATCCCGGTCAGGCACGCCAGCAACGCCGCCGCGCTCGCGCCCAAGGCGCGGGTGGAGGTGATCCCCAACGCGGGGCACTTCCCGCACAAGGACCACCCCGAGCGGTTCGCCAAGATCGTGCACGACTTCATCCGCACCACCCAGCCCGCGACGTACTCACGGGCCAAGTGGCGCACGCTGCTGCGCAACGGCCAGGTCGGTCCGGTCGGTCCGGTCGGGTTGACCGTGGTGCCGGCCACCACGGCCTGAGGCGCCGCTCGGTCGTGTGGTCTCGAGACAGGCGCTAGCGCGCCTTCCTCGACCACCGTGGGCGCTGGCGCGCCTTCCTCGACCACCGTGGGTGCTGGCGCGCCTTCCTCGACCACCGTGGGCGCTGGCGCGCCTTCCTCGACCACCGTGGGTGCTGGCGCGCCTTCCTCGACCACCGTGGGTGGAGGAAGGCGCGCGCGGCGTCAGGCGTCGCCGCCCTCCTGCTTGACGTCGGCGACGGCGGTGGGGTCGTCGATGCGGTACTGCGTGAAGGCCTTGGTGACCAGGGCCGGGTCGATCTCGCCGGCGTCGGCGAGGGCCTGCAGGGCGCGGACGACGACCGACTGGGCGTCGATGTTGAAGAAGCGGCGGGCGGCGGGGCGGGTGTCGGCGAAGCCGAACCCGTCGGCGCCGAGGACGACGTAGTCGCCGGGCACCCAGCGCGCGATCTGCAGGGGCACGGCGGCCATGTAGTCGGAGACCGCCACGAACGGGCCGCCGGCGCCGTCGAGCTTGGTGGTCACGTAGGGCACGCGCGGGCTGTCGTCGGGGTGGAGGAGGTTGTGGTCTTCCGAGGCGACGGCGTCGCGGGCCAGCTCGTTCCACGAGGTGACCGACCAGGTGTCGGCCTGGACGCCCCAGTCCTCGGCGAGCAGGCGGGCCGCCTCGACCACCCACGGGAAGCCGACGCCGGAGGCCATCAGCTGCACCCGGGGTCCGTCGCCCTGCTCGCCGACCGAGACCCGGTGGACGCCGCGCAGGATGCCCTCGACGTCGACGTCGTCGGGCTGCGCGGGCTGCGCGACCGGCTCGTTGTAGACGGTGAGGTAGTAGATGACGTCCTCGCCGTTGCCGTGCGGGCCGGTGTCGCCGTACATGCGCTCCAGGCCGGCGCGCATGATGTGGCCGATCTCGTAGGCGAAGGCCGGGTCGTAGTGCACGACCGCGGGGTTGGTGGCGGCGATCAGGGGGGAGTGGCCGTCGGCGTGCTGCAGGCCCTCGCCGGTCAGCGTGGTGCGGCCGGCGGTGGCGCCGATGAGGAAGCCGCGGGCGAGCTGGTCGGCCATGGCCCAGATCGAGTCGCCGGTGCGCTGGAAGCCGAACATCGAGTAGAAGATGTAGAACGGGATCATCGGCTCGCCGTGGGTGGCGTACGACGACCCGGCGGCGATGGCCGAGCCCATCGCGCCGGCCTCGGAGATGCCCTCGTGGAGCATCTGGCCCTGCTCGGACTCGGTGTACTTCAGCAGCAGCTTGCGGTCGACCGACTCGTACTGCTGGCCGCCCGGGTTGTAGACCTTGGCGCTCGGGAACATCGAGTCCATGCCGAAGGTGCGGTACTCGTCGGGCGCGATCGGCACGACGCGCTGGCCGATCTCGGGGTCCTTCATCCAGTCGCGCAGCAGCCGGACCACGGCCATGGTGGTGGCGACCTTGTTCTTGCCGCCGCCCTTGGCCAGCTCGGCGTACACCTTGTCGCCGGGCAGCTCGAGGGCCTTGGCGCGCTCGGGGGTACGGCGGGGGAGCGGGCCGCCGAGCTCCTCGCGGCGGTGCATCATGTACTCGATCTCGGGCGACTTCTCGCCCGGGTGGAAGAACGGCGCCGCGCCGGTCTCCTCGTAGGAGCGCTCGAGGTCGCGGTCGGAGATCGGCAGGTAGAGCCGGTCGCGGAACCGCTTGAGGTCGTCGGGGGTCAGCTTCTTCATCTGGTGCGTGGCGTTCTTGCCCTCGAGGGCGTCGATCGTCCAGCCCTTGATGGTCTTGGCCAGGATCACCGTCGGCTGGCCGACGTGCTTGCTCGCGGCGTCGAAGGCGGCGTACACCTTGCGGTAGTCGTGGCCGCCGCGCGGCAGCTTCTGGATCTGGGCGTCGCTCATGTGCTCGACCATGGCCCGCAGCCGCGGGTCGGGGCCGAAGAAGTTCTCGCGGACGTAGCCCCCGCCCTCGACCGAGTAGGTCTGGAAGGCGCCGTCGGGGGTGGTGTTCATCTTGTTGACCAGCACACCGTCGACGTCGCGGGCCAGCAGGTCGTCCCAGCCCTGGCCCCAGATCACCTTGATGACGTTCCAGCCGGCGCCGCGGAAGTTGGACTCCAGCTCCTGGATGATCTTGCCGTTGCCGGTGACCGGGCCGTCGAGCTGCTGCAGGTTGCAGTTGACGACCCAGGTGAGGTTGTCGAGCTCCTCGCGGGCCGCGACCCGGATCGCGCCGAGCGACTCGGGCTCGGCCATCTCACCGTCGCCGAGGAAGGCGTAGACGTTCTGCTGCGAGGTGTCCTTGAGGCCGCGGTTGTGCAGGTAGCGGTTGAAGCGGGCCTGATAGATCGAGTTCAGGGCGGTCAGGCCCATCGAGACCGTCGGGAACTCCCAGAACTCCGGCATCAGCCGGGGGTGGGGGTAGGACGACAGGCCGGCGTGGGCGCCGTGCTGGACCTCCTGGCGGAAGCGGTAGAGCTGCTGCTCGTCGAGGCGGCCCTCGAGGAACGCGCGGGCGTAGATGCCGGGGGAGGCGTGGCCCTGGATGAAGACCTGGTCGCCGCCGCCCGGGTGGTCCTTGCCGCGGAAGAAGTGGTTGAAGCCGACCTCGTAGAGGCTGGCCGAGGACTGGTAGGTGGCGATGTGGCCGCCGACCTCCAGGCCCTTGCGGTTGGCGCTGGAGACCATGACCGCGGCGTTCCAGCGGAGGAAGGCGCGGATGCGCTGCTCGACCTCGTAGTCGCCGGGGAACCACGGCTCGCGCTCGGGCGGGATGGTGTTGATGTAGTCGGTGCTGCGCAGCGCCGGGACCCCGACCTGCGTCTCGCGGGCGCGCTCCAGCAGGCGCAGCATGACGTAGCGGGCACGCTCGCGGCCGCGCTCGTCGAGCATCGCGTCGAAGGAGTCGAGCCAGTCGCGCGTCTCGTCGGGATCGATGTCGGGGAGCTGGGTCGGCAGCCCCTCGTGGATGACCGTCGGGGTCGGCTGGGAACGACGTACGGGGGTCTCCTGCTCGCTGCTCACCTCGCAATCGTCGCACGCACGGACACGCCCGAAAAACGCCCTGGGGGCTACCGGACAGTAGTGAGGACGGCCGTGCGGAACGGTGTCGCAGGACGACCGGTCCGGGTGAAGTGGTTGCGGGCCGGGCGCATCTTCGATGGACTACGGCCCAGCATCGCGCCCCGACGGCGCGGCGTCCCACCCGAAGCAGCACCGGACCCACCCGATGGAGGCACCTCCCGTGAGCTCGACCGCCGGCGGCGGCACCGCCCAGACCGGCATCGCCGACCGACTCAACCTCCGCACCGGCATGGTCGTGCAAGAGCTGGGGTGGGACGACGACACCGACGACGACCTCCGGGTCGCGATCGAGGACGCGATCGACGCCGACATGGTCGACGGCGACTACGGCAACGTGGTCGACGCGGTCGTCCTGTGGTGGCGCGACGAGGACGGTGACCTGGTCGACGGGCTCATGGGCGCGCTGACCGACCTCGTGGGCGGCGGCGTGATCTGGCTGCTGACGCCGAAGATCGGCCGGCCCAACGCCGTCGACGCCGCCGACGTCTCCGAGGCCGCGCCCATCGCCGGCCTCTCGCAGACCACCTCGGTCACGGTCAGCAAGGACTGGGCGGCGACCCGCCTGGTCGCGCCCAAGACCGTCGGCTGACGGCCGCGTCCCGACCCCGTCGGGACGTGACGGCGCCCACCCTCGACGGGGGACCGGCGACCCCGCTGCGCCACTAGGGTGAGGCCCGTGCTCTCCAACGTCGCCGCCGGTGCGAAGGCCGCCGGCACCTCGCTGAAGGTGCTGGGCCAGGCCGGGGTCATCCGCCCCTACTCCCCGGCCACCCTCGTCAAGCTCGCCAAGACCCTGCGCCAGTGGGGCACCGGCCCGGCGGGCGGCTTCACGTCGCTCGCGCTGCGGGTGCCCGACCAGGTGGGCGTCGTCGACGAGCTCGGCGAGCTGACCTTCGGCGAGCTGCACCGCCGCTCCAACGCGCTCGCCCACGCCCTGCGCGACCTCGGCGTCCAGGAGGGTGACGGCATCGGCCTGATGGCGCGCAACCACCGCGGCTTCATCGACGCCAGCATCGCCGCCGCCAAGCTCGGCGCCGACATCATCTACCTCAACACCGCCTTCGCCGGCCCGCAGCTGGTCGAGGTGCTCGAGCGCGACCAGCCCGCCGTGCTGGTGCACGACGAGGAGTTCACCGAGCTCGTCAGCAAGGCCGACGTGGCCACCCGCGTCCTGGCCTGGGCCGACTCCGACCCGTCCGGGCTCGACGAGGGCGTCCGCACCCTCGAGCAGCTCATCGACAGCGGCCGCGACGACGACCTCGACCCGCCCTCGCGCCACGGCCGGCTCATCATCCTCACCTCCGGCACCACCGGTACGCCGAAGGGCGCGCCCCGCAGCGAGGCTGGCGTCGAGGCGGCGGTCGCCCTGTGCGGCTCGATCCCGCTCAAGCACGGCCAGACCTGCCACATCGCCGCGCCGCTGTTCCACACCTGGGGCTACGCCCACCTCGCGCTGTCGATGCTGCTCGGCACCAAGATCGTGCTGCGCCGCAAGTTCGAGCCCGAGCAGTTCCTGGAGACCCTGCGCGAGCACCAGTGCGACACCGCCGCGGTCATCCCGGTCATGCTGCAGCGGGTGCTCGCGCTGCCCGCCGAGACCCTCGACCGCTACGACCTGCCGCGCCTCCAGGTCGTGGCCAGCTCCGGCTCCGCGCTGCCCGGCGACCTCGCGCTGACCTGGATGGACCGGTTCGGCGACAACCTGTACTCCACCTACGGCTCCACCGAGGTCGCCTACGCCGCGATCGCCGGGCCCGCCGACCTCCGCAAGGACCCCGGCACGGCCGGGCGGCCGCCGTACGCCACGACGGTGAAGATCCTCGACGACGACGGCAAGGAGGTGCCGCAGGGCACCTCGGGCCGCATCTTCGTCGGCAACGGCCTGCTCTTCGAGGGCTACACCGGCGGCGGGCACAAGGAGGTCGTCGACGGACTGATGTCCTCGGGCGACGTCGGCCGCATCGACGAGCACGGGCTGCTGGCGATCGAGGGCCGTGACGACGAGATGATCGTCTCCGGCGGCGAGAACGTCTTCCCCAAGGAGGTCGAGGACTGCCTGGCCCGCCACGAGGCGGTCACCGAGGTCGCCGCGATCGGCGTCGACGACGACGACTTCGGCAAGCGCCTGCGCGCCTTCGTGGTCACCTCGGCCGACTCCTCGGTGGACGAGGACGACCTCAAGGGCTGGGTGAAGGAGAACCTCGCGCGCTACAAGGTGCCGCGCGAGATCGTCTTCCTCGACGAGCTGCCCCGCAACGCCACCGGCAAGGTGCTCAAGCGCGAGCTGGTCGAGCACGACGACAGCGGCGAGGGCGAGAGCGGCGACAGCGGCGACACCGGCGACAGCGGCGACGGGGACGAGTGAGCGGGATCGAGCTGGGCGGCCCGGCGCCCGACTTCACCCTGCGCGACCAGTTCGGCCAGGACGTCACGCTGTCGTCGTTCCGGGGCCGCAAGGTCGTGGCGATCCTCTTCTACCCCTTCGCCTTCTCCGGCGTGTGCACCGGCGAGATGTCCGGCATCCGCGACCGGCTCGACGAGTTCCTGACCTTCCACACCGAGGTGCTCGGCATCTCCTGCGACCCGGTCTACGCCCAGCGGGCGTTCGCCGACCAGGACGGGCTCAACTTCCCGCTGCTGAGCGACTTCTGGCCGCACGGCGAGGTCGCCCGTTCCTACGGCGTGCTCGACGAGGACCGCGGGGCGCCGCGGCGCTCGTCGTACGTCGTCGACCGCGACGGCGTGCTGCGCTGGTCGGTGCACAACCCGGGCCCGCAGCCGCGCGACCTGGACGAGCACCTGGCCCGGATGCGCGCCCTTGTCTAGACCGATCGGGTGAATTCCGGCCGGACCTCGCCGTTCGGCTTGCGTCCGACGCCCCACCCGGTAATGTTCGGGTTGTTGAACCGCTGGTGACCCGAGACGCCAGCGGTTCAGCTCTTTTTCCGCACCAGTCGCGAGCGTCGCTCGCCGGGCGGAGGACGCCGCGGAGCCCGCACCGGTCACCCCCACGGAAGCCGGCACGGGCTCCGTCGGTGGTTCGGAGCAGCCCTCGCTCGCGGATGGGTCGGATCGTGGGGCAATTTCGTCGACTCGTCATGATCGGCGCATGACCGAGGACGCACTGCCCCCCGCCTTCAACATCACCGTGCCCCCCGAGCACCTCGAGGGCCACTACGCCGACTTCGCGAGCGTGTGGCACAACAACGAGACGTTCATCCTCGACTTCGTCTCGATGAGCCGACCGCCGCAGCCGACCCGGACCGAGGAGGGCGCCCAGGTCGCCCGCGTCGACGCCCAGGTCGTCACCCGGGTCCGCATCCCCGCCGCCCAGGTGTGGGAGGTCATGAAGGCCCTGCAGGCGCAGCTGGGGCAGTGGGAGACCGAGAACCCGGACCGCCGGCTGGGTTGAGGGCGGCTGGTGGGCGCGGAGGGGATCGAACCCCCGACCACTTCGTTGTAAGCGAAGCGCTCTACCGCTGAGCTACACGCCCGCGGACGGCAGCCTACAAGCGGCCGCGGACGCCCGGGCGGGGGCCATGAGAGGGCTCTCACCGCGACCTCACGGTGGGCTCACCGCGCGGCGGTTGAGTTCTCGTCATCGGGTCGCAGGACGCGGCCCCCGACGGGAGGACCCACCATGAAGCGCAGCACCCTCGCCACCGCCCTCACCACCGGCACCCTCGGCCTCGCCGGGCTGGTCGCCGCCAGCGCCCTCGCGATCCCGGGCGCCTCGGTCGCCAGCCCCAGCGAGGACCGCTGGACCAAGCGCGACGAGGACACCCCCGACGTCGTGCTCGTCGCCGATGACGACGACGACGACACCAATGCCCGCGACGAGGACACCCGCACCCGCGACCAGCAGACCCGCACGCGTGACACCCGCAGCCGCGGCGACGTCGGCGCCGACACCCGCAGCAACGACAACACCGGCACCGGCGACCGCACCGGCCGCGACGACAGCCGCGACCGCCGGGTGAAGGACTGGACGCAGGACGGCCCGGGCGCGCAGAAGCGCGACTGGTCGGTCAACAAGACCAACGACCGCTCGCGCAACAACACCCGCCGCTGACCTCGAGACCTCCGTCCACCCGACGCGACCCGAGAGAGGGACACACCGTGAGCGCTGCCGCCTCCTGGCGCCTGCGCGAGGGAGACGAGATCGCCCCCGAGCTGACCGCGATGCGGCTGCTCGGGGGCGGCTCGGCCTACGAGGCCTACCTCGCCTTCGACGACGTGACCCTGGCCCCGGTCGTGGTCAAGGTCGTCCGCCCCGACCAGGTCGACGACGACCGCAGCCTGCGGGGCCTGGCCCGCGAGGTCGAGTCCCTCGAGCGGGCGCGGCACCCCGTCGTCGTACGGCTGCTGCGGCACGCGACCGACGGCGACCGCCCGCACGTCGTGCTGGAGAACGTCGACGGGCCGCGCCTGTCGAGCCTGGTACGTCGGCACGGACGGCTCTCGCAGCAGCAGTACCTGCCGCTGGCGGTCGACATCGCCTCGGCCCTGCACTTCTTCCGCCGCGTCGACCTGTGCCACCTCGACGTGAAGCCGAGCAACGTGATCATGGGGGCGCCGGCGCGGCTCATCGACCTGTCGGTGGCCCGCACGTCGGCAGAGGCCGCGGCGCTGACCGCGCAGATCGGCACCGACTTCTACATGGCACCCGAGCAGGCCGCGCCCGGCGAGGTCGGCGTGCCCGGTCACGCCAGCGACGTGTGGGGGCTCGGCGCGACGCTGTTCCACGCCGTCGCGGGCTACCGGCCCTTCGACGAGGGTGACCCCGACGCCGCCGACCTCGACGACCGGTTCCCGCAGCTCGTCGACCCGCCGTACGAGCTGCCCGACGACGTGCCGCCGGCCGTGGCCTCGACGGTCCTGGCGATGCTCGAGCCGCGCGCCGAGGACCGTCCCGAGCCCCGGGAGGTCGCCGACGCCCTCGAGCCCGTGCTGGACGCCCAGCCCGAGGTCCGGCTGACCTTCAAGGTCGGTCGCTAGCCCTCGTGGCCGCAGCGGTCAGGGGGCCAGCGCGGCCACGACCAGCAGCAGGAGCATGAGCAAGGCCACGGTGCCCAGGACCCACTGCTGCTGGGGGACCTCGGCCGCGCGGGCCCGCAGGACGGCCAGCCGGTCCTGGAGCGTGGGACCGGACGGCTGGGGGGCCTCCGGCTCGGGCTCGGCCGCGGCCGGTGCCGGTGCCGGCGACGGTGGGGGCTCGGCGGGCGCCGGGGGCCGCACCACGGGAGCGGGCCGCATCCGCACCCGGGTGCGCTCCGGCGCGGGCGGCGTGGCGGCGGCGATGGGCACCGTCGGCGGGGGAGCCGGCTCCTCGAGGGCGACGGCCACCGCGGCGGCGTTGGGCCGGTGGGCGGGCTCCAGCTCGGTCATCGCGAGCAGCAGGTCGCGCACCGCCGGGGGCAGGTCGGCCGGCACCTCGGGCCGCCGGGAGAGCCGCGCGAACGCGGCCTCGGCCGGGTGGCCGGGGTACTCCCGCCGCCCGGTGAGCGCCTCCAGCAGCGTGAGCCCCAGGGCGTAGACGTCGGCGGCGCCCGCGACGGGGGCACCGCGCACCTGCTCCGGCGAGATGTACGCCGCCGTGCCGACCGCGTGGCCGGTCCGCGTGTGGCGGGCCAGGTCACCGATGATGCGGGCGATGCCGAAGTCGGCGAGCTTGACCGCGCCGTCGGTGCGCAGCAGGACGTTGCCGGGCTTGACGTCGCGGTGCACGACGCCGGCCGCGTGCACGTGGGCGAGGGCCTCGGCCACGGCACGGCCGATGGGCCGCACCCGCCCCAGCGGCAGCGGCCCGTGGTCGAGGGCGCGCGCCAGGCTGGGGCCGGTGACCAGCTCGAGCACGAGGAAGGGCCGGTCGGCGGTCTCGGTCAGGCCGGCGTCGAGCACCGTGACCAGGCCGGGGTGGGACAGCGCGGCCAGCGTGCGCGCCTCGGACTCGAACCGGGCGCGGTCGGTGTGGTCGACCGCGCTGTCGCGGAGCAGCTTGACGGCGACCCGGCGGCCCAGACGGGTGTCGGTGGCGGCGTGCACGTCGGCCAGGCCGCCGCGGCCGAGGAGCTCCCCGAGCTCGTAGCGGTCGTGCAGGAGCGTCATGGGTTGAAGCGATATCCCATGCCGCGCACGGTGGCAATCGTGTGGGCCCCGAACTTCTTGCGCAGGTAGCCCACGTACACGTCGACGACGTTGGAGCCCGGGTCGAAGTCGAGCCGCCAGACGTGGTCGAGCAGCTGCTCGCGGGAGAGCACGTTGCCGGCGTTCAGCATGAACGTCTCGGCCAGGGTGAACTCGCGTGCCGACAGGTCGATCTCGCGCCCGTCGACCGTGGCCCGGCGGGTGCGCAGGTCGAGGCGCACGCCGCCGACCTCGAGCGCGTCCTGGGGCGGACCCTGCTGGTCGGACTGCTGGCGCAGGCGCAGCCGGATGCGGGCGAGCAGCTCGGCGAACCGGAAGGGCTTGGGCATGTAGTCGTCGGCGCCGCCCTCCAGGGCGGTGACCGTGTCGCTCACCGAGTCGCGGGCCGTCAGCACGATCACCGGGACCGAGGAGCCGCCCTCGCGCAGGCGCTCGAGGACGGCGTACCCGTCGATGCCGGGCAGGCCGATGTCGAGCACGACGAGGTCGTGGTTGCCGCTGAGGGCCTCGTGGAGGCCGCTCACGCCGTCGGTCACGACGGTCGCGTTGTGCCCCTCCGCGCGCAGCCCCTTGGCCACGAAGGAGGAGATGCGGTCCTCGTCCTCGACGATGAGGATGCGGGCCATGGGTCAGACCTCCTGGGGTGTGGTCGGCGGGTTGGCCGGCGGATTC
Source organism: Nocardioides litoris (assembly GCF_006346315.1). Lineage (GTDB taxonomy): Bacteria > Actinomycetota > Actinomycetes > Propionibacteriales > Nocardioidaceae > Nocardioides > Nocardioides litoris. Next base: position 21,279 of record NZ_VDMR01000009.1, read on the forward strand.
GTCGGGCGCAGGGGGAGGGACAGCACGAAGCGCGCCCCGTCGGCGTAGGCGTCGTCGAGCCACACCGCGCCCCCGTGGGCGCGGGCGATGCCGGTGACGATGGTCAGGCCGAGGCCGAAGCCGTCGGGGTCGACCTCGCCTGCGCGGGCGCCGCGGCCGAAGCGCTCGAAGATGCGGTCGCGGTCGGCCGGGTCGACGCCGGGGCCGGTGTCACGCACCCACAGCAGCACCTGGTGGTCGACGGTGGCCGAGCCGAGGGCGACGAGGTCACCGGGGCGGGTGTGCTTGACGGCGTTGTGGGCGAGCTGCAGCAGGGCCTGGGTGAGCCGCTGCGGGTCGCCGGGGACGACGACCTCGGCCGCCTCGTCGACGGCCCAGTGCCGGTCGCCGAGGCCCCCGGCCTTGGCCGCCACCGACTCGGTGAGCTCGGCGACGTCGACCTCGGCCGTGGCGAGGAACCCCGGCCGCTCGGTCTTGGCGAGCAGGATCAGGTCCTCGACCAGCCGCGACATCCGGTCGACCTCGTCGAGGAGCATGGTGCGGGTCTCGTCGACCTCGCGCGGGTCACCCGCGTCGAGCAGCTCGAGGTGGCCCTGCAGGATCGTCAGCGGCGTGCGGAGCTCGTGGCCGGCGTCGTCGAGCAGCTGGCGCTGGGCCACGAAGGCCGCCTCGAGCCGGTCGAGCATGCCGTTGAAGGTGCGGGTGAGGGCAGTGATGTCGTCGTTGCCGGTCAGCGGCAGGCGCCGGGACAGGTCGGTCTCGGTGATCTCCTCGGCCGTCGTGCGCACGTCGCGCAGCGGTCGCAGGAGCCGACCGGCCTGGGCGAAGGCGGCCGCGGTGATGACGAGCAGCGCGAGCAGGGCCACCACGACGTAGGTGCGCATGGTGTCGACGAGGTCGGCGCGGTCGATGTCGAGGTACTTGACCACGACCAGCGCGCCCTGCTGGCCCCCGACCGTCGCCCGCTGCGAGCTCAGGAGCAGCTCGCCGCGCTGCGGGTCGTCGAGCCGTCTCGTGCCGCCGTCCCGGACGAGGGGCAGGGCGGCCGCCTCGAAGGCGGGGTCGAGGGTGAGCGCGCGGGCGTCGCGGCCGTTGCCCAGCCGCTCGTCGGCGACGAAGCCGATGAGCGCCTCGTCGTTGTCGGGCACGTTGCGCTGCAGGAAGATCTGCAGCGTGGCCTCCAGGTCGGGCCCGACCCCGGCCGACCCGGTGCCGAGCTGCTTGGCGAACTCGTCGAGCTCCTGCTGGGCGCCCTGCATGCTCCGGTCGTCGAGCCGGCGCAGCTCGATGAGGTAGACGCTCGCCCCCGCCAGGGTCAGGCCGACGGCGACCAGCACCGCGACCGTGACGGTGATGCGGACCCGGACCGAGAAGGCCCGCCCGCGGGGCGGGCGCTCAGTCGTCGCCGTCGTCGTCCCCGTCGTCATCGCCCCGGTCGTCGTCCCCGTCGTCATCGTCCCGGTCGTCCCGGTCGTCCCGGTCGTCCCGGTCGTCCCGTCCGTCGTCCCGGTCGTCGAGGTCCGGCACCACCGGCGTCACCGAGGTGAACGGCGTGCCCGGCGTCCGCGACGGCGGCGCAGCCGGGCTGGTGGGCGAGGTGGGCGAGGTGGGCGAGGTGGGCGAGGCCGGGTCGGACGTGGGCGCGGGGGAGGTGGGCACCACGATGCCGGGCCGGGGCGGCGGGGAGTCGGCGACGGAGGTCAGCACGGTGCCCGCGACGAAACCACCCACCGGCAGCGCGATGGCTGCGAGTGCGATGGTCTGCCACCTGGTCAGCATGTCGCACACGATCCTGCCCGAGCATGGACTGGGGGTGAGAGGGCCATGAGAGGACTCTCATGGCGGGGTGGGGCGGGCTCGGTGTCCGTCACTACAGTGACCGGGGTCACCCGGCCCACCCCGGCTCCCAGGAGGTTCCCGTGCTCGTCCCGCTGACCGTCAACGACTTCATCGACCGGGCCGTGCAGGTCTACGGCGAGCGCATCGGTGTCGTCGACGAGCCCGACCAGCCCGCCCCGTCGCTGGGCGAGGTGACCTACGCCGGCCTCGGCGGCCTCGCCCGGCGCCAGGCGGCCCACCTGGACTCGCTCGGCCTCGACGTGGGCGACCGGGTCGCCGTGGTCAGCCACAACAGCGCGCGGCTGCTGGCGTCGTTCTTCGGCGTCGCGGGCTCCGGGCGCGTGCTCGTGCCCGTCAACTTCCGGCTGCGGCCCGACGAGGTGAGCTACATCGTCGAGCACTCCGGCGCCCGCGTGCTGTACGTCGACCCCGAGCTCGACGAGGCGCTGGCCGGCGTGACCGCCGAGCACCGCTTCGTGCTGGGCCACGACGAGGACCTGTTCGGCGGGGCCGACCTCGCCGACGTCGAGCCGCGTCCGTGGGAGCCCGACGAGGGCGCCACGGCGACCATCAACTACACCTCGGGCACGACCGCGCGGCCCAAGGGCGTGCAGATCACCCACCGCAACATCTGGACCAACGCGGTCACCTTCGCCCTGCACGCCGGTGTCACCGACCGCGACGTCTACCTGCACACGCTGCCGATGTTCCACGCCAACGGCTGGGGGATGCCCTTCGCCATGACCGGCATGGGGGCGCGCCACGTCGTGCTGCGCAAGATCGACGGCGCCGAGATCCTGCGACGCGTGCGCGACCACGGCGTCACCGTCATGTGTGCCGCCCCCGCCGTCGCGGCCGCGGTGCTGGAAGCCGCGCAGTCGTGGGAGGGCGAGGTCCCCGGCCGCGACAAGGTCCGCATCATCATGGCCGGCGCTCCACCGCCCACCAAGACCGTCGCCCGCGTCGAGGCCGAGCTGGGCTGGGAGTTCATCCAGATCTACGGCCTCACCGAGACCTCCCCGCTGCTGACCATCAACCGCACCCGCGAGGAGTGGGACGACCTGGGCACCGAGGAGCGGGCCCAGAAGCTCACCCGGGCCGGCGCGCCCGCCATCGGCGTACGGCTGTCGGTGACCGAGCCGTCCACCGACGAGGACGGCGAGCCGGTGGCCGGTGGCGAGCTGCTCGCCCGGTCCAACGTCGTGCTCGAGGGCTACTGGGAGCAGCCGGAGGAGAGCGCGGTCGCGCTCGAGGGCGGCTGGTTCCACACCGGCGACGGCGCGGTCATCGGCGACGACGGCTACGTCACCATCCAGGACCGCAAGAAGGACGTCATCATCACCGGCGGCGAGAACGTCTCCTCCATCGAGGTCGAGGACGTGCTCTTCTCCCACCCCGCCGTCGCCGAGGTCGCGGTCATCGGGGTCCCCGACGAGAAGTGGGGCGAGACGATCAAGGCGCTCGTCGTCCTGGCCGAGGGCGAGGACGCCTCCGAGGCCGACCTGATCGCCTGGTGCAAGGACAAGGCGGCCGGCTACAAGGCCCCGACCTCGATCGAGTTCCGCGACGAGCTGGCCCGCACCGCCACCGGGAAGCTGCAGAAGTTCAAGCTGCGCGCGCCGTACTGGGAAGGGCGCGAGCGGCAGGTGAACTGACTGTTCGGGTCGCTGCGGGGCGGCGCGCGCCGCAGGCCCGCGCCGCTCTCGGAGGGCTGCCGCGGCTCGGTACGGCGGGCCCGACCGGCGCGGGTGCCGCCCCGGCGCTCCGTGCGCCCGGTGACCCGGTGGTGATGTGGTCGGGGCGCCTGTGCCCCGTCGTCCTGTTCGGGTCGCTGCGGGGAGGCGCGCGCCGCGAGTGCTGTCACCCCACGGTGGTCGAGGAAGGCGCCCTGGCGCCTGTCTCGAGGCCACTGGCCGCAGGTCGGACCTCGGGTCAGTTGCGGTCAGGTGGTCTCGAGACGGTTGCCAGCGCAACCTCCTCGACCACCGTGGGGTCGGGTGGTCTCGAGACGGTTGCCAGCGCAACCTCCTCGACCACCGTGGGGTCGGGTGGTCTCGAGACGGTTGCCAGCGCAACCTCCTCGCCCACCGTGGGGTCAGGTGGTCTCGAGACGGTTGCCAGCGCAACCTCCCCGACCACCGTGCGGCCGGGTCAGTGCTGGGGGACCTGCGGGTGGGAGGGCTGCCCGCCGCCGTACGACGAGCGCAGGTCGGCCGCGCAACGCTCGGCCTCCTCGGCGGTGAGGTGGGACTGCAGGCCGCAGAAGGTGCAGTCGAGCAGGTGCTTGGTGGAGGTCGTGAAGAGCGGGATCCAGAAGAAGGTGAACTTGCGGCGCACCCGGTGCAGGCGGTGCGCGGCGGGGTTGTGGCACTGGCGGCAGACCAGGTTGCCGGTGGCCAGCAGGTCGACATAGGCCTTGGAGCCCCAGATGAAGATCACCCCCAGACGGTACCTAGGGTGGGCCGCGTGCCCCGCCTGCAGACCGTCGTCGACCTGCTCCACACCTGGTTCCCGCCCGGCACGGCCGACTCGTGGGACGCCGTCGGGCTGGTGTGGGGCGACCCGGAGCAGGCCGTGCAGAAGGTCGCCTTCGCCGTCGACGTGACGCCCGAGGTCGCCGCCGAGGCCGCGGAGTGGGGTGCCGACCTGCTGGTGGTGCACCACCCGCTGTTCCTCAAGCCCGTGCACGGGTTCGCGGCGACGACGCCGAAGGGCCGCACGCTGGCCACGCTGGTCGGGGCGGGGTGCGCGCTGCTGACCGCGCACACCAACGCCGACCAGGCCGTCGGCGGGGTGTCGGAGGCGATGGCGACCGCGCTCGGCCTGCACGAGCAGCAGCCGCTGGCCCCCGCGCCGGCCGACCCGACCGACCGGCTCACGGTCTACGTGCCGGTCGAGGCCGCCGCCGTGGTGCGGGCCGCCATCGCCGAGGCCGGGGCGGGGCAGATCGGTCGCTACGACTTCGCGTCGTTCACCTCGGCGCCGGGCCAGGGGCGGTTCCGGCCGCTGGAGGGGGCCGACCCGTTCTACGGCACCGTCGGCGAGATCAGCGAGGTCGAGGAGGTCCGTGTCGAGGCCGTGCTGCAGCGTTCGCGCCGCCGGGCCGTGGTCGCGGCGATGGAGGCCGCGCACCCCTACGAGGAGCCGGCGTACGACGTGGTCGAGGTCGCCGACGCCGAGGTCGGCGCCACCGGGAGCGGGCGGATCGGCACGATCACGCCGGTGACGCTGGCCGAGTTCGCCGAGCAGGTGGCCGCCGCGCTGCCGGACACGCAGCACGGGGTGCGGGTGGCCGGCGATCCTGGGCGCCGGGTGCGGCGGGTGGCGGTCTGCGGCGGCGCGGGCGACTTCCTCCTCGACCGGGTGCTCGGCACGAACGCCGACGTCTACGTCACCAGCGACCTGCGCCACCACCCGGCGGCGGAGTTCGTCGAGAAGGGCGGTCCGGCCCTGGTCGACGTGGCGCACTGGGCGGCTGAGTGGACCTGGCTGCCGGTCGTCTCGCAGCGGCTGGCCGACGCCCTCGACGCGGCCGGGGAGCCCGTGCAGACCCGGGTCAGCACGCTCGTCACCGATCCGTGGACAATGCGCCTGTGAAGGCCGACCCCGCCGCCCAGCTGCGCCTGCTCGAGGTGCAGGCCCTCGACTCGCGCGCCGACCAGCTGCGCCACAAGCGCGCCTCCCTGCCGGAGCTGGCCGAGATCGCCTCGCTCACCGCGAGCCGCCGCGAGGAGGACGACCGCCGCCGCGACCAGCAGGTCGTCGTCGACGACCTCACTGCCGCCCTGCGCAAGGCCGAGGTCGACGTCGAGGCGGTCCGGGCACGACGCACCCGCGACAACGACCGGATGGCCCAGGGGCTCATCACCAACCCCAAGGACCTCGAGCGCATGCAGCACGAGCTGGCCTCCCTCGAGCGCCGCATCGGCACGCTCGAGGACGAGGAGCTCGAGGTGATGGAGCAGCTGGAGGAGGCCCAGGCCCTGCTCACCGAGATCGAGCAGCGGGTCGCGGCCAGCGACGAGCGGCTGGCCGAGCTGCAGGCCGTCGTCGGCGAGCGCACCGCGACTTTCGACGCCGACCTCGCGACCGTGGAGGCCCAGCGCGGCCCGGCCGCGGAGGGGCTGCCCGACGACCTGGTCGCGCTCTACGACCGGCTCCGGGCCGCCAAGGGCGGCGTCGGCGCCGCCGCGCTGACCCAGCGCCGCTGCACAGGCTGCCAGCTGGGCATCGACAACGCCGAGCTCGGGGTCATCCGGGCCACGCCCGAGGACACGGTCGTGCGGTGCGAGGAGTGCTCGCGCATCCTCGTCCGCACCGCGGAGAGCGGCCTGTGACCGACGCCGGAGGCACCGGCCCGCGGGCGGTCCTCATCGAGGCCGACGGCGGGTCGCGGGGCAACCCCGGCCCGGCGGCGTACGGCGCGGTGCTCAAGGACGCCGACACCGGCGCCGTCATCGCCGAGGACGGCACCACCATCGGCGTCGCGACCAACAACGTCGCGGAGTACTCCGGCCTCATCGCCGGGCTGCGGATGGCGGCCGACCACGCCCCCGAGGCCGACGTCGAGGTGCGGATGGACTCCAAGCTCGTCGTGGAGCAGATGTCGGGCCGGTGGAAGATCAAGCACCCCGGCATGAAGCCGCTCGCGGCCGAGGCGGCCCAGCTGGCGCCGTTCGGGACGACGTACACGTGGGTGCCGCGCGAGCGCAACAAGCACGCCGACCGGCTGGCCAACGAGGCCCTCGACGGCAAGCGATCGGGGGTCACCGTGGCCGGGGCGCCGCGCGCGGCGAGCGAGGCCGGCGAGTCGGTGGTCGAGGAGGTCGAGGACCCCGCCAAGACCCCCGCTCGCGGGTGGTCGGCCCCTGGCGCATCGACGACGCTGGTGCTCGTGCGGCACGGCGTCACCGTGCACACCACGGCCAAGCGGTTCTCCGGCGGCCTCGGCGGCGACAACCCGCCGCTCAGCGACGAGGGACGCGACCAGGTCCGGCTCGCCGCCGAGTGGCTCGCGCCGCTGGCCGAGCAGGTCGACCGCGTCGTGGCCTCGCCCGTCCGACGCACCCGCGAGTCGGCCGACATCGTCGGCGCCGTGCTCGGGGTCGAGGTGGCCGAGGAGCCCGGCTTCGCCGAGATGGAGTTCGGCCACTGGGACGGGCTGACCTTCGCCGAGGTGGGCGAGCGGCACGGCGAGGAGCTCACGGCCTGGATGGGGTCGGTGGACGTGGCGCCGCGGGGCGGGGAGTCGTTCAGCACGGTCCGCGCGCGCGTGCTGGCCGGGCTCGACCGGGTCCTGGCCCAGCACGCCGGCCGCACCGTGGTGGTGGTCAGCCACGTCACCCCGATCAAGACGCTCGTGGCGCACGCCCTGGGGGCGCCGCTGCCGTCGGTCTTCGCGATGGAGCTCGCGCCCGCGTCGGTCAGCGTGGTGTCGTTCCACGACGACGGCCGCGGCTCCATGCGGCTCTACAACGCGCTGCCCCCCGCCCGCGACGCCTTCGTGCCCGGCACCTGGTGAGCGGCTGACCGGCGTGCCCGCCCACCTCGTCGCCCTGCTCGACCCGGCGGCCGGGCTGGTGCTCGTCGGTCCCCACGACCCACCCCGGCTGCCCGTCGCGACCGGGAGCTGGCCCACGGCGGGCGACCTGCGCGCCGTCGTCGGGGAGCCCAGCGCGTGGCCCGCGGGCCCGCCGTTCCCCGCCGGTCCCGGGTACGTCGTCGACCCGCTCGTGGCGCGGACGCCGGTCTCGGTGCCGGGCCGCCGGTGGTGGCCGCTCGCCGGGGCCACCGACCTGGGCCTGCCGCCGGAGGCGGTGCACGGGCTGCACGCGGCGGTGCACGAGCTCCGCGTCGGGGCGCCGGCCGACGGACGGGCCCCGTGGTGGACGCCGACGTGGGCCGAGGGGACCGACGCCTGGGTCGACGCGGTGCTCGCCGGCCGGGGCCGGGGCGAGCGTCGCACGGGGCCCGGGGTGCCGGTGAAGACCTGGTCGCTCGCCGCCGTCGTCCGGTACGACGTCGTCGAGCCCTCCGGGCGGGAGCGGCCGGTGTGGCTCAAGGCCCCGTGCGCCGGGTTCCGCGACGAGCCCGCGCTCACCGCCTGGGTCGCCCGGGAGGCGGCCGAGGTGGCGCCGGAGGTGGTCGGGCTCGACGAGGAGCGCGCGCTCCTGCTGGTCGAGCACCTCGAGGAGGTCGCCGAGCCCCTCGACGTCGCCGTGGTGGCCGAGGTGGCGCGTCGCCTGGCCCAGGCGCAGGTCGCGACGGTCGGCCGGCTCGACGGGCTGCTGCGCGCCGGGGCGCCCGACCGCGGGGCCGCCCGCACCGTCGCGGGCCTGCTGCGGGTGCTGCCCGAGGGGACGGCGCGGGCCCGGCTGGTCGCCCACGTCGAGGAGCTGCACGCCCTCGGTCTCCCGCCGACCCTGGTGCACGGCGACCTGCACGTCGGCAACCTCGGTCGGCGCGCCGACGGCACCCCCGTCGCCTTCGACTGGACCGACGCCTGCGTCGCCCACCCCTACCTCGACGGCCGCCACCTCGCGACGAGCGTCGAGCGGGTGGCCGGGGCGGGGGCGGAGGGGGCGGTGCGCGACGCGTTCGTGGGCGTGTGGCACGCGGCGTACCCGCACGTCGACCACCGGCGGGCCTGGGGCCTGGCCCGCGTCGTCGACCGGGCCTTCACGCTGCTGTCCTACGACGCGATCGGGGCTGCGCTGCGACCGCAGGACCGGCTGGAGCACACCCCGGTGCGCGACCAGCTGGTGGCCGAGCTGGTCGGGCCCGACGGGATCGCCTGACGGGGACTGCCGGAGGGTCAGACCTCGCTGACGACGACGTCGAGGCGGGTGCCGGTCTTGGAGGGCTCGTCGAGCTCGACGGTCCAGCCGAGGTCACCGAGGAGCTCGGCCAGCCGGGCCGGGGTGCGCGGGTCGCCGCCGTCCTCGAGCAGCGCGCGCACCAGGCGGCCCTTGGTGGCCTTGTTGAAGTGGCTGACCACCTGTCGGCGGCCGTCGACCTCGTGCAGCACCCGCACCGTCGCCACCCGGCCGGCGAGCTCGGCGGGCGGGCGCCAGAAGGCGGCGTACGTGCCGGAGCGGAGGTCGACGAGCAGCCCCCGGCCCATCGCCTCGGTGACCGCGGGGCCGAGGGCCTCGCGCCACACGCCCGCCACCGGGCCGAGGCCGGGCAGCGAGGCGTCGCCGGAGAGGCGGTAGGCCGGGATGCGGTCGCCCGGGCGCACGAGGCCGAACAGGCTGGAGGTGATCGCGACCCGGCTGCTGGCCCGGCGGCGGGCGGCCGTGGGCAGGCTGGGCAGGCCGAGGGCGTCGTACAGGACGCCGGTGTAGACGGCGTCGGCGCGGGCCGTGGGCGCGGTGGCGGCCCGGGCGTTGAGCCCGACGAGGTCGAGCTGGGTGCGGGGGACCGAGAGCACGCGGGCGGCCTCGTCGGGGTCGCGCTCGCACAGCTCGACGAGGGCGTCGAGGACGCGGGCGCGCGCGGCGGTGAGGGAGCGGGACGAGAGGGTGTCGAGGTCGAGGCGCCGGCCCCGGCCGGGAGCCGCCTTGCCCTCGCTCGGCGGCAGCAGGATCAGCACGACGCGCTCACGACGCCTAGGTTAGGGACATGTCCAGCAGCCGCGTGGTCCGGGTCGGCACCGACGACGAGTCCGTCGTCGTCACCTTGCGACGGGGGGTCGAGCAGCTGCAGGCCGAGCTCGAGGTCACTCCCGCCTTCCCGCCCGAGGTCGAGGAGGCGGCCGCGGCGGCCGCCGCGGCGCCTCGGCTGCCGGAGCTCGACCGCACCGACCTGCCGTTCGTCACCATCGACCCCGACGGCGCGCGTGACCTCGACCAGGCCGTGCACGTGGAGCGCGACGGCGACGGCTTCGTCGTGCACTACGCCATCGCCGACGTCGCCGCCTTCGTCAGCCCGGGCGACCCGGTCGACCTCGAGGCCCACCGCCGCGGCCAGACGCTGTACGGCGCCGACTCCAAGGTCCCGCTGCACCCTCCGGTGCTCAGCGAGGACGCCGCCTCGCTGCTGCCCGACCAGGTGCGGCCCGCGCTGCTGTGGACGATCCGGCTCGACGAGACCGGCGAGGGCACCGACGTCACCGTGCAGCGGGCCCGGGTGCGCTCGACCGCGCAGCTGACCTACGAGGGCGCCCAGGCCGCGCTCGACGACGGCACCGCACCCGAGGTCGTGCAGCTGGTCGCCGAGGTCGGCCGGCTGCGCATCGAGCGCGAGGTCGCCCGCGGCGGCGTCTCGCTGCCGCTGCCCGAGCAGGTCGTCGACGTGCCCGAGGACGGGGAGCTGTGGCGCCTCTCGCTGCGCCGCCTGCTGCCCATCGAGGAGTGGAACGCCCAGATCTCGCTGCTCACCGGGTTCGGCGCCGCCTCGCTCATGGTCTACGCCCGCGTCGGCCTGCTCCGCACCCTCCCGCCGCCCGACCCGCGCGACCTCCAGCGGCTGCACCGCGTCGCCCGCGCGCTCCGCGTCGAGTGGCCCGCCGAGCAGCTCTACCCCGACTTCATCCGCTCCCTCGACCCCGCCCGCCCCGACCACGCGGCCGTCGTCGTGGCCAGCACCCGGCTGCTGCGGGGCAGCGGCTACGTCGCCTTCGACGGCGAGGTCCCGGCCGAGCCCCAGCACGCGGCGCTCGCCTCCGAGTACGCCCACGTCACGGCCCCGCTGCGCCGGCTCGCCGACCGCTACGCCGGCGAGGTGTGCCTCGCGCTCTGCGCCGAGCAGCCCGTGCCGGCGTGGGTGCTGGAGGCCCTGCCCGGCCTGCCGGAGGAGATGGCGACCTCGTCGCGGCGCGCGTCGTCGTACGAGCGGGGGGTGGTGGACCTCGTGGAGGCCGGGCTGCTCGCCGGCCGGGTCGGCTCGGAGCACGACGGGGCGATCGTGTCGGTGGAGGAGAAGGACGAGCGGCGCGGCAAGGTGACCGTGCGGGCGCTCGGCGTCGAGGCGCCGGTGACCTCCGCCGACCCGCTGCCGCTGGGCCAGGACGTGCGGGTGCGGCTCGTCGAGGCCGACGTGGAGGAGCGGTCGGTGCGGTTCGAGGTCGTGCCGGGCCAGCTCGGCCGGGCGCGCTAGGGGTCCCGGCGACGTCGGTCAGGCCTCGGCGACGGTCCGGCTCCCCGGCCGCCACCCCGGCCGCCACCAGTTGCGCTGGCCGAGCAGCGTCATCGCAGCCGGGAGCAGCAGCCCGCGCACCACGGTGACGTCGAGCAGGATCGCCACGGTCATGCCCACGCCGACCTCCTTGACCGCCACCAGCTCGCCGGCGGCGAAGCCGAGGAAGACGACGGCGATGGCCAGCGCGGCGAGGGTGACGACCGGGCCGGTGGCGGTGATGCCGGCCAGCACGGCACGGTCGTTGGCGGCGCGCCCGTCGAGCGACGGCCGGACGGTCCCGCGGCGGTCCCACTCCTCCTTGATCCGGGCGACGAGGAAGACGTGGTAGTCCATCGACAGGCCGAAGACGAACATGAAGAGCAGCAGCGGCGTCGTCAGGTCGAGCGACCCGGTCGCGGTCCCGCCCAGCAGCGGCCCGCCCCACCCGTGCTGGAAGACGAGCACGACGACGCCGAGCGTGGCCGAGAGGGACAGGAGGTTCAGCACCAGCGCCTTGGCCGCGACGACGGGCGAGCCGGTCAGGCGCAGCAGGAGGAGGCCGGCCGCCACGACCACGGCTCCGACCGCGAGGGGCACCCGGGACCCGAGGGCGTCGCGGGAGTCGACGAGCTCCGCGGCGGGCCCGCCGACCAGGACCGGTACGTCGCGGCCGAGGGCGCGCACGTCGGCGACGACCCGTTGCGCGCCGGGGCCGCTGGTGGGGCCGTGGGGGAGCACGGTCAGGTGGCTCCAGCCGTCGGGCAGGCCGTCGCGGAGCAGCACCTCCTCGACGTCGGGCAGGGCGGTGGTCCGCTCGGTCAGCACGGTGAGGCGCGGGTCGCCGACCGGGGCGTCGACGAGCACCTCGAGCGGCGCCGTGGCGATGTCGGGGTGGTCGGCCTGGATGACCTCGACGACCGTCCGGGCCTCCGAGCCGGGCGGCAGCGCGCGGGCGTCGGAGGCGCCGAGCTGCAGGCCGAGGAGCGGCAGGGCCAGGGCGACCAGCAGCCCGGCCGACCCGAGCAGCACCGGCCACGGCCGGGCCTGGGCCAGCCGCGTCGTGCGCGCGAGGAACGACCGCCCGGCGGGGCGGGCCGGCCGCCCCAGGGCGCCGCGGTCGACCGGTGGGACGCGTCGGTGGGCCACCGCGACCAGGGCGGGGGCCAGGCTGAGGCCGGCTGCGGTCACCACGGTCACGGCGGCCAGCCCGCCGACCGCCATCCCGGTCAGCAGGGGGTCGCCGAGCAGCAGCAGGGCGGCGAGCGAGGCCCCGACGGTGAGGCCCGAGACGAGCACGGTGCGGCCCGCGGTGTCGAGGGTCCGGCCGAGCACGGCCTCGGCGTCCGGGCGTCGTCCGGCCGCGGCGCGCTCCTCCCGGAACCGGGCGAGCACGAGGAGGCAGTAGTCGACGGCCAGGCCGAGACCGAGCACCGTCACCACGTTGACGGCGAAGTCGCTCACCGGGGCGACGCCGGCCAGCCCGGCCAGCACGAGCAGGGACACCGCGACCGACCCGAGCGCGACGCCCACCGGCAGCAGCCCGGCCACGAGGCTGCCGAGCGCGACGGCCAGGAGCACCAGCAGCACCACGAGCGCCACCCCCTCACCCCGGGCCGCGTCCTGCACGGCCTGGTCGACGAAGGTGCGCTCGGCCAGCAGGTCGCCCCCGACCGCGACCTCGGGGAACGGCGCCCGGTGCAGCGCCGCGGAGACCCGGTCGGCCAGGGCCATGGCCTCCTCCTCGCCGAGCGCCGGGTCGAGGTCGACCTCGACGACCGCGCTCGAGCGGTCCTCGGCCACCAGCTCGTAGGCGCTGGTCACCCACGGGTCGCGCACGTCGAGGACCCCGGGCAGCGCCCGGACCTCCTCCACGACCGCGCTCGACCCGGCCGCGACCTCGGCGTCGACCGGGTCGGCGCCGCGGAGCACCGCGACGACCTGCTCGCCGTCGTCGTCGAGCGCGTCCAGCCGGCGGTCGACCTGGGTCGACTCGACGTCGGCGCGGAGCCCGACGTCGCTCGCCCGGTCGAAGACCGAGCCCCCGAGGACGGCGCCGGCCACGACGAGCACGGCCCACAGCGCCAGGACGATCCTGCGTCGACGGTGCACCCACCGGCCCCACCGCTCCAGCACCCGCCGACTCTAGTGCCGCCCTCCGCTAGCGTCGCGGCGATGGAGACCATCCGTCTCGGGCCCGACGACTGGGAGACGTTCCGCGAGGTGCGGCTGCGGTCCCTCGCCGAGGCACCCGCCGCGTTCGGGTCGCGGTACGCCGACTGGGTCGACGCCCCGGAGGAGCGCTGGCGCCAGCGGCTGACCGACGTGCCGCTCACCCTCGTCGCCCGGGCCGAGGGCAGGGTCGTCGGGGTCGTCAGCGGGACCCGGGCCGAGGACGGCTGGGCCGAGCTCATCTCGCTGTGGGTCGACCCGGCCCTGCGCGGCACCGGGGTGGTCACCGACCTCGTCGAGGCCGTCGTGGCCTGGGGTGCCGAGCAGGGCCGGTCGACGTACCTCATGGTGCGCGCCGACAACGCGCGGGCACGGGCGGCGTACGAGCGAGCGGGCTTCGTCGACGTCGGGGTCCCCGATGACTGGCCCGACGACGAGCCGCCCGAGCACCGGATGGAGCGCGCGGGCTAGAGCTCGCGGATGACCCGGGCCGGGTTGCCCACGGCGACGACGCCGGCCGGCAGGTCCTTGGTGACCACGGAGCCCGCACCCACGACGGTGTCGGCGCCGATGGTGACGCCTGGGCACACGACGACGCCGCCGCCGAGCCAGACGTTGTCGCCGAGGGTGATGGGCTCGGCGCCCTCCCACTTGTCGCGGCGCGGGCCGGGCTCGAGGGGGTGGGTCGGGGTCAGGAGCTGGACGTGGGGGCCGATCTGCACGTCGTCACCGATGGTGATGGGGGCGACGTCGAGGGCGACCAGGCCCATGTTGGCGAACGTGCGGGCCCCGACCGTCAGGTGCCGCCCGTAGTCGACGTGCAGCGGCGGACGCAGCACGGTGTCCTCGCCGATCGCGCCGAGCAGCTGCTCGAGCAGTGCACGACGGAGCGGACCCTGGCGCGAGGTCGTGGCGTTGTAGGCCGCCGTCAGGTCGAAGGCCTGGTGGCTCCACTCCTCCAGCTCGGGGTCGTCGGCGACGTAGGGGTCGCCGGCGAGCATCCGCTCGCGCATCGTGCGGCCGTCGGGCTGGTACGGGTCGCTCGTCATGCGGGCAGCCTAGGGACCGCTCAGGGGCGGCCCTTCGGACCCTTCCCCGGACCCTTCCCAGGCCCCTTGCCGGGCCCCTTCTTCTTGCCCTTGCCCTTGCTCCCGCCCGGGCCCTTGTCCTCGGCAGGCCCGGCCTTCGAGGGCTTCGACGGCGACGCGGGTGGCTGGGCGGGCGGCTGGGCGGGCGGCCGGGGTGCGCGGGTGGGTCGGGGTGCGCGCGCGGGCCGGGGGGACCGCGTGGCCGGCGTCGTCGACCCGGTGCGGACCGGGGCGACCTCGGTGGTGGCGGACGGGTCCACGGGGGCCGCGGTCGTGGTGGTCGGCGTCGGGGTGGGCGACGCCGTCGTCGGGTCGGACGTGCTCGACGAGGTCGGGGGAGGTGCGGCCTCGGCGACCGCGGGCTCGGCGGTGCCCAGCAGCCGCCAGGTGCCGGCAGCCAGGGCGAGCACGAGCAGCACGGCGGCGGCCACCAGGATCACCGGTCCGCGCCGGTGCTCGGGCCCGCGGCGCACGACAGCCACGGCGGCCGTCGCCGGGCCGTCGGCGTGGACGGGCACCCGGTCGGGGTCGGCCAGGCCAGCGAGCCGCTCGGCCGCGGCAGCGGCGTCAGGCCGGTCGGCGGGGTCGGCGGCGGTGAGGGCGGCCAGCAGGGCGGGCCAGCCCGGTGGCAGGGAGGTGGGGACGAGCGGGCCGCGCGTCAGCCGGGCCAGGGCCGCCTCGACCGGGGTGCCGGTGAAGGCGCGCACGCCGGTCAGGGCCTCGAGCAGCACGAGCCCGAGCGCGTAGAGGTCGGTGGCGGGCGTGACGGTCTCGCCGCGCACCTGCTCCGGGGCCAGGTAGGCGGCGGTGCCGACCGTGGCCCCGGTCAGGGTCAGGCCCGAGGTCGCGTCGGCCAGGCGCGCGACCCCGAAGTCGGTGAGCAGGGCGCGGTCGCCCGCGAGCAGCACGTTGGAGGGCTTCACGTCGCGGTGGACCACGCCCCGGTCGTGCGCGTGGGCCAGCCCGCGCGCCACCTGCGCGCCGAGGGACGCCAGCCGCTCGGCCGACGGCCGCTCGCGGGCCAGCAGGTCGGCCAGCGTCTCGCCGTCGACGAGCTCGAGCGCCAACCACGGACCGTCGTCGCCGACCCCGGCATCCAGCAGGGAAACGACGTTGTCGTGGTCGAGCCGGGACAGCACCCGCGCCTCCGCGACGAACCGCTCCCGGTCGACCGTCGCCCCGCCCCGCACCGTCTTGACCGCCACCTCGTGGCCGAGCACGCGGTCGTGGGCCCGGCGCACGTCGGCCATGCCGCCGCGCCCGAGCAGCTCGCCCAGCTCGTAGCGGCCGGCGAGCACCGGGTGGTCAGGCGCGTCAGGGGCGTCGGGGTCGTCCACGGGCGTGCTCCTGGGGTGGGGGTCGGACCATGGTGACCGGCCCCACCGGTGGGCCGCACCGTCCGCGGGGGCGATGCCGTGCCGGACCGCGCCGGCGTCCCGCGCACCGGTCATCACCCCGCAGCCGCTCTCGCACCAGCGTCGGGGTGTGGCGGTGGACACAAGGACCGGAAGGTGACGAGGACGGCCACACCGGCCCGGGCTGGGCTAGGTTGCGGCGGGTGAGCGCGACGGAGCCGAGCGGGTCGCCCGAGCCGGACGACGGGGTCGTGCCCGTCTTCTTCCTCTCCGACTCCACCGGCATCAGCGCGGAGACGATGGGCAACGCGCTGCTGATGCAGTTCCCCGACCTGGTCTTCGAGCGCACCACGATCCCCTTCATCACGACCCCCGAGGCCGCGCGCGAGGTCGTCCAGCAGCTCGACGAGGCGATGGACGGACCGGTGGTGCCGCTGGCCTTCACCACCGCCGCCGAGGACCGCATCCGCCTCGAGCTGCTCAAGACCCGGGCGCCGATCATCGACTTCTTCGAGATGCACATGGACCCGGTCGAGCGGATCCTCGGCCAGCGCGGCGTGCGGCAGCCCGCCCGGCTGCACGGCGTCGGCGACATCAAGCGCTACAACTCGCGGATGGCCGCGGTGGAGTTCACCATCGAGCACGACGACGGCCAGAGCCTGCGCGCCCTCGACCGGGCCGACGTGGTGCTCATCGCGCCGTCGCGGTGCGGCAAGACGCCGACGAGCATGTACCTCGCGCTGCAGCACGGCCTCTTCGTGGCCAACTACCCGCTCGTCGACGAGGACCTCGAGTCCCGCGACCTGCCCCGGCCGCTGGCCGACATCAAGGCGCGCTGCTTCGGCATCACCACCAACGCCGAGCGGCTGGCCCGGGTGCGCAACGAGCGTCGCCCCGGCTCGCGCTACGCCGAGGTGGCCCAGTGCCGGTGGGAGCTGCGCCAGGCCGCGGCCCTCTACGCCGCCCACGGCGTCCCGGTCATCGACTCGGCCACCAAGTCGGTCGAGGAGATGGCCGCCCTCGTCCTGCAGACCCTCAAGCGCAACGGCGGGGTCCCCAGCCGTCAGCGGAGCAAGACCCGTCACGCCCCGGGAGGCACCCCATGAGCACCACCCCGTCCGAGTCCCGCGACCACGTCAACGTCCGCTGGTTCTCCGACCTCGGCCTCGGCGACCTCGAGGAGGTCGGCGGCAAGAACGCCTCGCTGGGCGAGATGGTCAGCCACCTCACCGACCTCGGGGTGCGGGTGCCCGACGGCTTCGCGACCACCGCGGCGGCGTACCACCGCTTCATCGGCGAGACCGGGCTGGCCGAGCGCATCGCCGGCCTCGTCGACGGCCTCGACACCGACGACGTGCGCGCGCTGGCCGCGGCCGGCCGCGAGATCCGCGAGGCCGTCGTCTCCCAGGAGTTCCCGCCCGACCTCGAGGCCGACATCCGCGCGGCGTACGACGAGCTGGCCGCCGGCTCGGGCGGCGAGGCGTCCTTCGCGGTGCGCTCCTCGGCCACGGCCGAGGACCTGCCGGACGCCTCGTTCGCGGGCCAGCAGGAGACCTTCCTCAACGTGCGCGGCATCGACGCGGTGCTGCAGGCGGTGCGCGAGGTGTTCGCCTCGCTCTACAACGACCGGGCCATCGCCTACCGGGTGCACCACGGGTTCGCCCACGGCGACGTCGGCCTCTCGGCGGGCGTGCAGAAGATGGTGCGCTCCGACATCGGCTCCTCGGGCGTGATGTTCACGATGGACACCGAGTCCGGGTTCACCGACGCGGTCTTCGTGACCTCGGCCTACGGCCTCGGCGAGGGCGTGGTGCAGGGCGCGGTCAACCCCGACGAGTTCTACGTCTACAAGCCCGCCCTGCGCGAGGGCCGCCCGGCCGTCCTCAAGCGCGGCGTGGGCGCCAAGCTGACCAAGATGGTCTACACCAACGACGCCGCGGTCGGCCGCACGACCGAGTTCGTCGACGTCGACGCCGACCAGGCGCGGCTGCTGTCGCTGACCGACGCCGAGGTGACCGAGCTGGCCCGGCACGCGCTGGTCATCGAGGAGCACTACGGCCGCCCCATGGACATCGAGTGGGGCAAGGACGGGGTCGACGGCCAGCTCTACGTGCTCCAGGCGCGGCCCGAGACGGTGCAGTCGCGTCGTACGGGCGCGCTGGAGCGGTTCAGCATCGACAAGACGGTGACCAAGGACGCCACCGTGCTCGTCGAGGGCCGCGCCATCGGCCAGAAGATCGGCGCCGGCCCGGTGCGGGTGCTCTCCTCGGTCGAGCAGATGAGCGACTTCGTGGCCGGCGAGGTGCTGGTCGCCGACATGACCGACCCCGACTGGGAGCCGATCATGAAGCGGGCCTCGGCCATCGTCACCAACCGCGGCGGCCGCACCTGCCACGCCGCGATCATCGCCCGCGAGCTCGGCATCCCGGCGATCGTCGGCACCACCAGCGCCACCCGCACCCTGGCCGACGGTGCCGAGGTCACGGTCTCGTGCGCCGAGGGCGACACGGGCCTGGTCTACGACGGCGCCCTCGACTTCGACGTCGAGCGCACCGAGCTCGACGCCATGCCCGACGTGCCGGTCAAGATCATGATGAACGTCGGGACGCCGGAGCAGGCGTTCTCCTTCGCCCAGCTGCCCCACCGCGGGGTCGGCCTGGCCCGGCTCGAGTTCGTCATCAACCGCCAGATCGGCATCCACCCCAAGGCCCTGCTCGACCTCGAGGCCGGCGTGCTCGACGAGGCCGACCCGGAGCTGGCGGCCGAGGTGCGCGAGACGGTGGCGGCGTACCCCTCGCCCCGGCAGTTCTTCGTCCAGCGCGTCGCCGAGGGCGTCTCGATGCTGGCGGCGGCGTTCGCGCCGTACCCGGTGATCGTGCGGATGAGCGACTTCAAGTCCAACGAGTACGCCAACCTCGTGGGCGGCGAGCGCTACGAGCCCGAGGAGGAGAACCCGATGATCGGCTACCGCGGCGCGTCGCGGTACCTGTCCGCGGACTTCGCCGAGTGCTTCGCCATGGAGTGCGAGGCGCTGCGCTTCGTGCGCGACGAGATGGGCCTGACCAACGTGCGGGTGATGATCCCGTTCGTGCGCACCCTCAAGGAGGCCGAGGGCGTCATCTCGCTGCTCGGCGAGCACGGGCTGCGCCGCGGCGAGAACGACCTGCAGGTCGTGATGATGTGCGAGGTGCCGTCCAACGCCGTGCTGGCCGACGCGTTCCTGGACCACTTCGACGGCTTCTCCATCGGGTCCAACGACATGACGCAGCTGACCCTGGGGCTCGACCGCGACTCTGCACTCGTGGCCGACGGGTTCGACGAGCGCGACCCCGCGGTGCAGCACATGCTGTCGCTGGCCATCAAGGCCTGCAAGGACCGCGGCAAGTACGTCGGCATCTGCGGCCAGGGCCCCTCGGACCACCCCGACCTGGCCGACTGGCTGCTCGACCAGGGCATCGAGTCGATGTCGCTCAACCCCGACACCGTCGTCGCGACCTGGCAGCGCCTCGCGGCGCGCGCCTCGGGCTGACGGGCTCGGGACGGGCGGCGTGCGCGCGGTCGTCGTCGACGGGGTCCGGGCGACGCCCCGGGTCGCCGAGGTGCCCGCCCCGGCCTGCCCGCCGGCCGGGGTCGTGGTGCGCGTCGGCGCGACCGGCCTGTGCCGCAGCGACTGGCACGCCTGGGCCGGGCACGACGACATCGCCTGGCCGCACGTGCCGGGCCACGAGCTGGCCGGCGAGGTGGTCGAGGTCGGGCCCGAGGTGCGGCGGTGGGCGGTCGGTGACCGGGTGACCGTGCCGTTCGTGTGCGGCTGCGGGCGGTGCGAGTGGTGCCGGGCCGGCGACGCGCAGGTGTGCCCCGACCAGGAGCAGCCGGGGTTCACGCACTGGGGGTCCTTCGCCGAGCTGGTCGCCCTGCACGCCGCCGACACCAACCTGGTCGCCGTGCCGCCCGAGGTCGACCTGGAGACCGCGGCGTCGCTGGGCTGCCGCTTCGCCACCGCGTTCCGGGCGCTGGTCGGGCGGGCGCGGGTCGTCGAGGGGGAGTGGGTGACCGTCGTCGGTGCCGGTGGGGTCGGGCTGAGCGCGGTCATGGTCGCCCGGGCGCTCGGCGCGCGCGTGGTCGCCGTCGACCGGAGCCCCGAGGCGCTGGCCGTGGCGACCGACCTCGGGGCCGAGCACGTGGTCCTCGCGGCCCCGGGCACCGACCCGGCCGCGACGGTCGCCGACGTCGTACGACGCACGGGCGGGAGCCACGTCGCCGTCGACGCCGTGGGCAGCGAGCAGACCTCGGCCACCGCGGTCCACGTGCTGCGGCGCCGCGGTCGGATGGTCCAGGTCGGGCTGCTCCCGCCCGTCGACGGCCACCCGCGGGTGCCGATGGACCGGGTCATCGCGTGGGAGCTCGACCTGCTCGGCAGCCACGGCATGGCCGCGGCCGACTACCCGGAGATGATGGCGATGATCGCCGACGGTCGGCTCGCGCCGCAGCGGCTCGTCGAGCGGACCGTCGGGCTGGCCGAGGCGGCCGCGCTGCTGCCGGGGTTCGACTCCGCCGTCGTCGCGGGGATGACGGTGGTCGACCCGGCACGGTGACGCTGCGGTCGGGTGATCTCGAGACGGGACTCCGTCCCTCCTCGACCACCGTGGGTCCGGCTCGACCGGTTGCGGTCGTGTGGTCTCGAGACGGTTGCCAGCGCGACCTCCTCGACCACCGTGGGCTCGGCCGGGCCGCACGGTGGTCGAGGAAGGCGCCCTGGCGCCTGTCCCGGGACCACAGCCCCTAGAGTGGCGCCACCGATTCTCGTGGAGCAGGAACCCGGTGCGAGTCCGGGGCGGTTCCGCCACTGTGAGGCCCTCGCGGCCCAGCCAGACACTGGCCACGGGACTCTCCGCCGACCAGGGGCGAGAACCCCGAGGAGAAACCCGCTGATGCGCATCGCTCTGCTGTCGACGTCCGACACCGACCTGCTCTCCGCCCGCGCCGCCAACGACCTGGGCGCCGACTGGGTGTTCGCCAACCCGTCCCGGCCGGGGCACCAGTCGATGGCCGCGACCATCGAGGGCTGCGACCTCGTGGTGGGCCGGGTGCTGGGCTCGCCCGACGACTTGTGCTCGGGGTTCGCCCGGATCAAGGCGACCGGGATGCCGGTCGTCGTGCTGGGCGGGGAGCAGCAGCCCAGCGCCGAGCTGATGGAGCTCTCCTCGGTGCCGATCGGCGTCGCGGCCGACGCCCACCGCTACCTGGCCGAGGGCGGGCCGGCCAACCTGCGCCAGCTGCACGCGTTCCTCTCCGACACCGTGCTGCTGACCGGCGAGGGCTTCGAGGCGCCGTTCGCGGTGCCGCAGTGGGGCATGGTCGAGCGCGAGGACACCGGCCTGCCGCGGGTCGGGATCCTCTACTACCGGGCCCACGAGGTCTCCGGCAACGCCGCCTTCGCCCACGCCCTGGCCGACGCGGTCGACGCGACGGGCGAGGCGGTCGGCGTCCCCGTGTTCGCGGGGTCGCTGCGCTCCGCCCCCGACGAGCTGTACGACGCGCTCGGCTCCCTCGACGCGCTCGTGGTCACCGTGCTGGCCGCCGGCGGCAGCACGCCGGCCTCGGCCAGCGCGGGCGGGGACGACGAGGCCTGGGACGTGGCGCGGATGGCCGCGCTCGACATCCCGGTGCTGCAGGGCCTGTGCCTGACCACCAGCCGCGCGGAGTGGGAGGCCAGCGACGACGGCGTGACGCCGCTGGACTCGGCGACCCAGATCGCGATCCCCGAGTTCGACGGCCGCATCATCACCGCGCCGTTCTCCTTCAAGGAGGTCGACGAGGACGGGCTGCCGCACTACGTCGCCGACGCCGAGCGCTGCGCCCGGGTCGCCCGGATCGCGGTCAACCACGCCCGCCTGCGTCGTACCCCGCCCGCCGAGCGCCGGGTCGCGCTGATGCTCTCGGCCTACCCGACCAAGCACTCCCGCGTCGGCAACGCCGTCGGCCTCGACACCCCCGTCTCGACCATCCGGCTGCTGCGCCGGCTGCGCGACGAGGGCTACGACCTCGGGCCCGTGGGCGCCGTCCCGGGCCTCGAGATGGCCGACGACACCGAGGCCGGCGACGCCCTCATCCACGCCCTCATCGACGCGGGCGGCCAGGACGAGGAGTGGCTGACCAACGCCCAGCTCACCGACGCCCACGTCCGCATCACCAAGAGCCAGTACGACGCCTGGACGGCCGACCTGCCCGACGACCTCAAGGCCGACGTGGTCGAGGCGTGGGGCGAGTCGCCGGGCGAGCTGTTCGTCAACGACGCGGGCGAGATCGTGCTGGCCACCATCCAGGCCGGCAACGTGGTGCTGCTCATCCAGCCGCCGCGCGGGTTCGGCGAGAACCCGATCGCGATCTACCACGACCCCGACCTCGCGGTGACCCACCACTACCTGGCGGCGTACCGGTGGTTGCGGGCCGCGCCCGACGAGGGCGGGTTCGGCGCGCACGCCGTGGTGCACCTGGGCAAGCACGGCTCGATGGAGTGGCTGCCGGGCAAGAACGCCGCCCTGTCGGCCTCCTGCGCGACCGACCAGACCATCGCCGACCTGCCGCTGGTCTACCCGTTCCTGGTCAACGACCCCGGCGAGGGCGCGCAGGCCAAGCGGCGCGCGCACGCGGTCATCGTCGACCACCTCATCCCGCCGATGGCGCGGGCGGAGACCTACGGCGACATCGCGCGCCTGGAGCAGCTGCTCGACGAGCACGCCAACATCGCCGCGATGGACCCGGCCAAGCTGCCGGCCATCCGCGGGGAGATCTGGCAGCTCATGCACGCCGCGGAGATGCACCGCGACCTCGGGCTCGACGAGCAGCCCGACGACGAGGACTTCGACGACTTCATCATGCACGTCGACGGGTGGCTCTGCGAGATCAAGGACGCCCAGATCCGCGACGGCCTGCACGTGCTCGGCCAGGCGCCCGAGGGCTCGACCCGGGTCGACCTGGTGCTGGCCATCCTGCGCGCGGCCCAGGTCTTCGGCGGCCAGAGCGCCGCGGTGCCCGGCCTGCGCGCCGCGCTCGGCCTCAAGGAGGGGGCCGAGGCCACCTCGGCCGTCGACGAGATCGAGCGCCGCGCCCGCGGCCTCGTGCAGGCCCTGGCCGACGCCGACTGGGACCCCGCCGTCGCCACCACGCTGCACGACGACCCCGAGGTGCAGCGGGTGCTGGCCTTCGCGGCCACCGAGGTCGTGCCCCGCCTGGCCCGCACCACCGACGAGCTCGACGCGGTGCTGCACGCCCTGGGCGGCGGGTTCGTGCCCGCCGGGCCGAGCGGCTCGCCCCTGCGCGGCTTGGTCAACGTGCTCCCGACCGGCCGCAACTTCTACACCGTCGACCCGCGCGCCGTCCCGTCCCGGCTGGCCTGGCAGACCGGCCAGGCCATGGCCGAGTCGCTCGTCGCCAAGTACGTCGAGGAGACCGGCGACTTCCCGCGCTCGGTCGGGCTGTCGGTGTGGGGCACCAGCGCCATGCGCACCAGCGGCGACGACGTCGCCGAGGTGCTCGCGCTGCTCGGCGTGCGTCCGGAGTGGGACGAGGCGTCCCGCCGGGTCCGCGACCTCACCCCCGTGCCGCTGGAGGAGCTCGGCCGGCCACGCATCGACGTGACCGTGCGCATCTCGGGGTTCTTCCGCGACGCGTTCCCGCACGTGGTGGCCATGCTCGATGACGCCGTGCAGCTGGTCGCCGGCCTCGACGAGCCGGCGGAGTCCAACTACGTGCGCGCCCACGCCCAGGCCGACCTGGCCGAGCACGGCGACGAGCGCCGCGCGACCACCCGCATCTTCGGCTCCAAGCCCGGGTCGTACGGCGCGGGCATCCTGCAGCTCGTCGAGTCGGGCACCTGGAAGGACGACGCCGACCTGGCCGAGGTCTACACGACCTGGGGCGGGTTCGCCTACGGCCGCGGGCTCGACGGCGCCCCGGCCTCGGACGACATGCGCACCAACTACCGGCGCATCAAGGTCGCGGCCAAGAACATCGACACCCGCGAGCACGACATCGCCGACAGCGACGACTACTACCAGTACCACGGCGGCATGGTGGCCACGGTGCGCGCGCTGACCGGCGCCGACCCCAAGGCCTACGTCGGCGACTCGACCACGCCCGACGCGGTGCGCACCCGCACCCTGCAGGAGGAGACCAACCGGGTCTTCCGCGCCCGGGTGGTCAACCCGCGCTGGATCGGCGCCATGCAGCGCCACGGCTACAAGGGCGCCTTCGAGCTGGCCGCGACCGTCGACTACCTGTTCGGCTTCGACGCCACCGCGGGGGTCGTGCACGACTGGATGTACGCCTCGCTCGCCCAGGAGTACGTGCTCGACGAGACCAACCAGGAGTTCATGCGCACCTCCAACCCGTGGGCGCTGCGCGGCATCGTGGAGAAGCTGCACGAGGCCGCCGACCGCGGGCTGTGGGCCGAGCCCGACCCCGAGCTGATGGCCGCGATGCAGCAGGTCTACCTCGAGCTCGAGGGCGACCTGGAGGACCGCGGCCAGTGAGCCGGCCGCTGACCGTCCGCGTGGTCGGGGTCGGCATGGGATCCCAGCACGTGACGCCCGAGGCGGCCGCGGCGCTGGCCCGGTCGGCGTACGTCGTGGCGGCGGAGAAGTCGGCCGACGACCCCCTGCTCGCGCTGCGGCGCGAGATCGCGGCCGCGCACGGCCTCGAGGTCGTCGCCGTGCCCGACCCGACCCGCGACCGCGATGACCCCGCCGACTACCCCGGGGCCGTCCGCGACTGGCACGCGGCCCGCGCGGCGGCGTACGCCGAGGTGGTGGCCGCGCGCGGGGGCGACCCGGCGTTCCTGGTGTGGGGCGACCCGTCGCTCTACGACTCGACCATCCGCGTCGCCCGCCTGATGGGGCCCGACGTGCGGGTCGAGGTCGTGGCCGGCGTCGGCGCGCCGCAGCTGCTGGCCGCGCGCTGCGGCATCGTGCTGCACGACGTCGGCCGGCCCGTGCACGTGACGACCGAGCGTCGCCTCGGCGAGGCGATCACGGGTGGGCAGACCAACGTGGTCGTGATGCTGACCTCCGGGCCGCCGCCCGCGGGTGCGGACGGCGTGCCCGACGACTGGTGCGTGTGGTGGGGCGCCGACCTCGGCACCGAGCACGAGTCGCTCGTGCACGGACGGCTCGGCGACGTGCGCGAGCGGATCGCCGCCGAGCGGGAGCGGGTCAGGGCTGCTGCCGGCTGGGTCATGGACACCTACCTGGTGCGGGCCCCGGGGACGACGCCGTGAAGCGCCCCGACCGCGACGTGCTGCTCTGCCGCGACTGCTGCTGCGGCACGGCCCGCAAGCACCCCGGCACCGACCACGGCGCCCAGCGCGACGTGCTGGAGGCGGCCGGCGACGCCGCCGAGCACGTGCGGGTGCGGGTCGTGGACTGCCTCGACGAGTGCGACCGCAGCAACGTCGTGCTGGTGCGCGACTTCACCGCCGGGCGGCGGCCGAAGGACACCTGGCTCGGCGGCGTGCTCGACGACACCGCGACCACCGCCGTCGTCGACTGGGCGCGCGACGGCGGGCCGGTGCCCGACGTGCTGGCGCGGCACGTGTTCCGGAGCAAGCGCGGGTGACCGGTTTGTCGGGACACTCGGTGCTGGCGGTGCCCGTGCGCGAGCTCGACGGCTGGGTGCGCGAGCGCACGGAGCGGCAGGACGCGTCGTTCGTCTCCGCCGACCCCGGCTTCATCCACGCCCACGTCACCGTGCTCGGGCCCTGGCTGTCCGCGCCCACGCCCGCCGACCTCGCGGAGGTGGCCGAGGTCGTGGCGGCCGAGCCGGCGTTCGAGGTCGAGCTGGCCGAGGTGGGGGAGTTCCCCGACGGCAACCTGCACCTGCGGCCCGAGCCCGACGGGCCGTTCCGGCGGCTGACCGCCGCCCTGGCGGTGGCCTTCCCGGCCACGCCGCCGTACGCGGGTCGGTACGCCGAGGTCGTGCCGCACCTGACGCTCGACCACCGGCTCACCGGCGCCACGGTGGACTCGCTCCGGGCCGAGCTGGCCGAGGTGCTGCCCGTGCGGAGCCGGGTGGAGCGGGTCGACCTGCAGTGGTGGGCCAACCACGACTGCCACCGGCGGTGCACGTGGCCGCTCGGCGGGGCCGCCTGATGGCCGGCCTGCTGGTCGCGGGCACGACGTCCGACGCCGGCAAGTCCGTGGTCACGACCGGACTGTGCCGGGCGCTGGCCCGGCGGGGCGTGCGGGTGGCGCCGTACAAGGCGCAGAACATGAGCAACAACTCGATGGTCGTCGTCGGCGCCGACGGGCAGCCCGGCGAGATCGGGCGGGCGCAGTGGGTGCAGGCCCTGGCCGCGCGGGCCGAGCCCGAGGTGGCGATGAACCCGGTGCTGCTCAAGCCCGGCGGCGAGCGCCGCAGCCACGTCGTCCTGATGGGGCGACCCGGGGGAGAGGTGCGGGCGACCGACTTCGTCGACGGCCGGCGGCACCTCGCGGCGGCCGCGCACGCGGCGTACGACGACCTGGCGGGCCGGTGGGACGTCGTGGTCGCCGAGGGGGCGGGCAGCCCGGCCGAGATCAACCTGCGCGCGAGCGACTACGTCAACATGGGCCTGGCCCAGCACGCCGGCCTGCCGACCGTGGTCGTCGGCGACATCGACCGGGGCGGGGTGTTCGCGGCCTTCTTCGGCACCCTGGGGCTGCTCGACGAGGCCGACCAGCGGCTGGTCGCGGGCTGGGTGGTCAACAAGTTCCGCGGCGACCTGGGGCTGCTGCGCCCGGGCCTCGACGAGATCGAGCGGCGGACGGGCCGCCGGGTCTTCGGCGTGCTGCCGTGGCGGCCCGACCTGTGGCTGGACAGCGAGGACGCGCTGGACCTGGAGGGCCGCCGCGCCGCCGCCGGGACCGGGGGCGCCGGCACGAGACGGGTCGCGGTGGTGCGCTTCCCGCGGATCTCCAACTTCACCGACGTCGACGCCCTGGGGCTCGAGCCCGACCTCGACGTGGTCTTCGCGAGCACGCCGGCCGGGCTGTCCGACGCCGACCTCGTGGTGCTGCCGGGCACCCGCGCGACGATCGACGACCTGGCCTGGATGCGCGAGCGCGGGCTCGACCGCGCGGTCGTGGCGCACGCGCGGTCCGGCCGTCCGGTGCTCGGCATCTGCGGCGGCTGCCAGGTGCTGGGCCGCGAGGTGGGAGACCCCGACGGCGTCGAGGGCCCGCCGCGTACGGTGGAGGGCATCGGACTGCTCGACGCCACCACCCGCTTCGCGGAGGAGAAGACCCTGCGCCTGCACGCGCCCGCCGGGTACGAGATCCACCACGGCCGCTTCTCCGGCGAGCGCACCTCCGGTGCCGTGACCGGCACGATGGTGCACGGGGCGCTCGAGGACGACGCCGCCCGCGCGGCCTTCCTGCGCGATGCGCTCGGGGTCACCTCCCGCGCGTCGTTCCCGGCGGCCCGCGAGCGTCGCCTCGACCTGCTCGGCGACCTCGTCGAGGAACACCTCGACGTCGACGCCCTGCTGGCCCTCGCCCGGTCGGGGGCAGCCCGGTGAGGGTGCTCATCCTGGGCGGCACGGCCGAGGCGCGGGCGCTGGCCGCGCTGCTGGTCGAGGACGGCGACGAGGTGCTGACCTCGCTCGCCGGTCGGGTCGCCCGGCCGCGGCTGCCCGAGGGCGCGACCCGCGTGGGTGGGTTCGGCGGGGTGGCCGGGCTCGTCGACTACGCCCGTGACTTCGACGCCGTCGTCGACGCCACCCACCCCTTCGCCGCCACCATCTCGGCCCACGCCGCCGGGGTCGACGTGCCGCTGCTGCGCCTCGCGCGCCCCGGCTGGACCGACCCCGGTGACTGGCACTGGGCCGCCGACCACGACGAGGCCGCGTCCCTGGCGGCGAGCCTGGGCCGCCGGCCGCTGCTGACCACCGGCCGGCAGACCCTCGACCGGTTCGTCGGGCCGCTGCGCGAGCTGGCCGTGCTGGCCCGCGTCGTCGACCCGCCCGAGGTCGAGCTGCCGCCGTCGTGGCGGCTGCTCCAGGACCGCGGCCCCTACCAGCTCGAGGGCGAGCAGGCGCTGATGGTCGGCCACCGGGCCGACGTGCTCGTCACCAAGGACTCCGGCGGCGCCCACACCCGGCCCAAGCTCGACGCCGCCGCCTCGCTCGGCGTCCCGGTCGTCGTCGTGCGCCGTCCGGCGCCGCCGCCCGGCGTCAGGCTCGTGCCCGACGTCGCCGCCGCCCGGGCGTGGGTGCGAGGGCGAGGATGACCACCGACGCCAGCTGCACGCGCCGGGCCAGCACCCGCGCGCGGCGCACGTCGTGAGCGGCGGGGGCCCGGCCGTCGCCGAGCACGGCGCGGTGCTCGACCCGGCCCGCGTAGTCGTTGGTGCCGCCCAGGCGCACGCCGAGCGCACCGGCGAACGCCGCCTCCACCGGCCCGGCGTTGGGACTCGGGTGGCCGCCCGCGTCGCGGCGCCAGGCCCGCAGGCTGCCCCGCGGGTCGCCGCCGAGCACCGTGGCCAGGGCCGCGGTGAGCCGCGCGCCGGGCAGGTTGAGCACGTCGTCGAGGCGGGCCGCGGCCCAGCCGAAGCGTTCGTGGCGCTCGCTGCGGTGGCCCACCATCGCGTCGAGGGTGTTGGCCGCGCGGTAGGCCAGCAGCCCGGGCACCCCGGCCACCGCGCCCCAGACGAGCGGGGCGACCACGGCGTCGCTGGTGTTCTCGGCCACCGACTCCACCACGGCCCGGGCGACCCCGGCCTCGTCGAGGTCGTCGGTGCGCCGGCCGACCAGCCGCCCCACCTGGCGGCGGGCGCCGGGCAGGTCGCCGGCCTCCAGGAACGCCCCCACCGCCGCCGCCTCCCGGTCGAGGCTGGTGCCGCCGAGCACGACCCACGTGGCCGCGGCCGTGGTCACGGTGCTGGTGGGCAGGGCGCGGCCCAGCAGGACCGCGCCGCCGACGAGCAGGGCGACGTGGGCGACGCCGCGCGCGCGGTCGTCGCCCCAGGTGCGACGCTCGAGCGCGGCGGCCAGCGACCCGAACCCGGCCACCGGGTGCCCGCGCTGCGGGTCGCCGAGCAGCCGGTCGGCGGCGTACCCCAGCAGGAGACCGGCGTTCACGGGAGGTCCCGGTGAGGGTGCTGGTGACCGGCGGCGTGCGGTCGGGCAAGTCGCGCCACGCGGAGTCGCTCGTGGGGTCGCTCGAGGCGTGCCGCTACGTCGCGCCCGGCCCGACCTACGACGACGCCGACTGGGCCGCGCGCGTCGCCGCCCACCGGGCGCGGCGCCCGGCGTCGTGGGAGACCGTCGAGACCCACGACCTCGCGGCCGCGCTGGCCACCGACCGGCCGGTGCTGGTCGACTGCCTGGGCACCTGGCTGACGGGCGTGGTCGACGACGCGGGCCGGTGGGACGACCCGGTGGACGCGCTGCTGCCGTGGCTGGAGGGCCTGGTCGAGGAGGCGGTGGCCGCGATGCGCGGCGACGTGGTGCTGGTGACCAACGAGGTCGGGCTCGGGGTGGTGCCGGCGCACCGGTCGGGGCGGTTGTTCCGCGACCTGCTGGGCTCGGTCAACCAGCGGTTCGGGGCGGCGTGCGACGAGGTGCACCTCGTCGTCGCCGGGCGGGTCCTCAGGCTGCCCTAGGCGCACGCCAACCCCAGCAGCATCGTGGTCAGGCAGAGCTCGATGGCCGCTCCCATGACGTCGCCGGTCACGCCGCCGAGGCGCCGGGTGCAGCGCCGGACCAGGGCGACGACGACCAGGCCCGGCACGACGCCGGTGAGCACGCCGCCGACGACCGCGACCGGCACCGGGACGGTGCGGGTGAACGCACCGCCGATGCCGTCCCAGCGCGCCGGCGGCACCGGGCTCGCGCAGACGATCCACAACGCGCAGCGCGACAGGCAGACGGCCCCACCGGCCAGCAGGGGGTCGTCGGCCAGCGCGGCCAGGGCCGCGGCCTGGAGGCCGGCCACGAGGACGGTGGCCAGGGTGCCCGCGGGGCCCGACGTGCCGGTCTTCATCACCGCCAGCGACCGCTCCGGGTCGTAGGACGCGGTGAGGCCGTCGGCCACGTCGGACAGCCCGTCCCAGTGCAGCGCGCGGGTGCCCAGGGCCACGGCGCCCACGGCCAGCAGCCCGACGGCGTACGACGGCAGGCCGGCGAGGTCGCCCAGCCAGAGCACCGCCGCGACCAGCGCCCCGAGCGGCAGCACGGCCACCGGCGCCAGCAGCATGGTCGCCCGCGCGACGGCCGGGGACGGCTCGCCGTCGAAGTGCGGCCCGCGCACGGGCAGCGCGGTCAGCAGACCGGTGGCCAGGCGCCAGGCGTCGGTCAGGTCGCGCGGCACGGGGTCTCGGCTCTCGTGGTCTCGAGACGGGCCTGGCGGCCCTCCTCGACCACCGTGTGGTGACGGCCGGGCGCGCGTGTGGTCTCGAGACGGGCCTGGCGGCCCTCCTCGACCACCGTGTGGTGACGGCTGGGCGCGCGTGTGGTCTCGAGACGGGCCTGGCGGCCCTCCTCGACCACCGTGTGGCGACCGGGCCCCACGGTGGTCGAGGAGGTTGCGCAGCAACCGTCTCGAGACCACTCGAGCCGAGACGTCACAGCAGGTCGGCGAGGAGGGCGGTGTCGCGGAGCAGGGCGACGGCGCTGCGCAGGACCGGGACGGCGGCGACGGCGCCGCTGCCCTCGCCGAGCCGCAGGCCCAGGTCGAGCAGCGGCTCGAGGCCGAGCTTCTCCAGGGCCAGGGACTGCGCGGGCTCGGTGGAGCGGTGGCCGGCGGCACACCAGGCGGCCGTGCCGGGCGCGAGCCGCTCGGCGGTGAGGGCGCAGGCCACCGACATGAGGCCGTCGAGCAGCACGGGCACCCCGGCCTCGGCGGCGGCGACGAGGTAGCCGACGGTGGCGGCGAGGTCGGCGCTGCCGAGCGCGGCCAGCGTCTCGACCGGGTCGTCGGTGCGCAACCCGGCGCGGGCCAGGGCCTGGCGGACGACGTCGTGCTTGCGGCGCAGGGCCGCGTCGTCGATGCCGGTGCCGCGGCCGACGACGTCCTCGGCGGGCAGGCCGAGGGCGGCCGCGACCAGGGCCGAGGCGGGCGTGGTGTTGCCGATGCCCATGTCGCCGCTGAGCAGCAGGTCGGCGCCGGCGGCGACCTCCTCGGCCGCGACGGCCCGGCCGACCTCGATCGCCCGGCGGGCCTCCGCGGCGGTCAGGGCGTCCTCGAGGTGGATGGCGCCGGAGCCGCGGCGGACCTTGTGGGCCGACACGTCGGCCGGGAGGCCGTCGAGGTCGTCGTCGACCCCGAGGTCGAGCACCCGGACCGCGACGCCGTGGGCGGCCGCGAGCGCGGAGACCCCGGCCCGGCCGGCCACGAACGTGCGGACCATGGCGCCCGTGATGGCCGGCGGGTAGGCCGAGACGCCGTGGGCAGCGACGCCGTGGTCGCCCGCGAAGACGACCAGGCGGACGTCGTCCAGCGGCCGCGGTGGCACCGCGCCCTGGCAGGCCGAGACCCAGGTGGCGAGGTCGCCGAGGCGACCCAGCGCCCCGGCGGGCGTGGCGAGCCCGGCCAGCCGCTCGGCCGCCGCCGCACGGCTCGCCGCGTCGGGCGCCCTCACAGGCTGGCGGCCAGCGCGCGGCGCTCGGCCACGGCCCGCTCGGCCCGGGCCAGGCGGTCGACGCTGAGCACCAACCCCGCACCGATGACGGCCCACAGGGTGGTGAGCGTCAGCAGCGAGGAGACCCGGAAGGACCACAGGGTGTCGGCCGGGAACGCGCCGACCTCGTTGACCGTGGGCAGCAGCGCCGCGGCGACACCCGCCACGACGACGTACGCCGCCACGCCGGCCATCGAGGCGCGCAGGCCCCCGAACCGGTCGGCCAGGGCGCGGGCCAGCTGGACCGCGGCCAGCGCTGCGACGACCGAGACGAGCACGAGCAGGAAGTAGTCGCTGGTGCGGCTGCCGATCGTGTCGCCGCTGCCGACGGCGGGCGGGGTGGCGGGGTACTTCAGGAACGGGACCAGGCTGTAGGCCACGAACCCGATCGCGGCGACGAGGCCGGTCGTCTGGACGGCGGTGAGCCGGCCCAGGCGGCCGATGGCGGCGGCGCTGAGCAGGGCCACGAACCCGCCGAGCACGACGCCGATGGCGACGGTGCCGGTGAGCAGGCCCCAGGTGCGCTGCACGGGACGGCTGACCTCGGTGACCTCCTCCTCGGGCTCGTCCGCGGCCTCGGCGGCCGGGTCGGCGGCGGAGGCGGCCTCCTCGAGCGCGATGGCGGTCTCGACGTGGGGCTCGCCCACCTCGTGCGCGACGAGGAAGGCGGCGAGCCCGGCGAGGAGGCCGACGAGCAGCCCCCGCACCAGGACGTTGCGGGCGGTCATCTCGCGGGACTCCCGGCCGTCAGTGGCAGGGGTACCCGAGGAGGTGGCGGGCGTCGTGCACCCACTCGTGGACCGCGGTGCCCGACGGCACGGACACGCCGCCCTGGTTGGCGCTGACGAAGAAGACGACGACGGCGGCGAAGAGGCCGAAGAACACGGCCCACGGGCCGAGGTCGCGGATCGGGATGGCGGGCGTGGCCGGAGTGGCGATCTCCGGGGTGGCGGCAGTGTGGGCCATGAGGACCTCCTGAGGGATGACTGCGTCCCTGTCGATGGGGTGGAAGCGGGCCTTCGGGTCTGACTTCCGCCACGATCCCGCTCAGCAGAGCGGCAAAATGGCGGTCACAGTAGCGCGACTGTGCCGGATTCACACCGGCTTCCTCGGGCCCGCCGGCTCACCCTAGGGCATCGCGGAGGGCCCGGGACAGCAGGTCCGCGAGCAGGCCCGTCGTGGCGGGCGGGCGCACGGCGACGCGCATCCAGGAGCCGTCGAGGCCGGGGAACGTGTCGGCCCGACGGGCCGCGACGCCGCGGGCCCGCAGGGCGGCGTGCACGCCCGCGCCGGGGCGGGCCAGGACGAAGCTGGTGGCGCTGGGCAGGTGGTCGACGCCGAGGTCGGTGAGGACGGCCTCGAGGTGGTCCCGCCAGCGCGCGACGCGCTCGGCGCGAGCGGTGCTCTCGGTCCGGGCGCGCTCGGTGGCCAGCACGGTGGCGGCGGCGATCGCGGTCGTGGAGACCGACCACGGCACCTGCGCGCGGCGCAGCTGGGCGACGAGGTCGGGGTCGCCCACGGCGTACCCGATGCGGACGCCGGGGATCGTCCAGTGCTTGGTCAGGCTGCGGGTGACCAGGACGCCCGGCTCGCCGAGCACCGACGCGGCCTCACCGGGCACGGTCTCCATGAACGCCTCGTCGACCAGCACCAGCCGCCCCGGCGCCCGCAGGGACAGGACGGCCTCGCGCGGGTGGAGGACGCCGGTGGGGTTGGTCGGGTTGCCGACGACGACGAGGTCGGCCCCGGCCGGGACGGCAGCGGGGTCGAGGAGGAACGGCCGGGGCAGCACCACGGTGGTGACGGCGTGGCCGGCCTGCTCCAGCGCGGCGTGCGGCTCGGTGAACTGCGGGTGCACCACCGCGGGCTCGCGCCAGGCCTGCCGCGCGACCAGCGAGAACGCCTCGGCCGCGCCCGCGGTCAGCAGCACCTGGGCCGGGTCGAGGCCGTGGTGGGCCGCCACCGCGGCCT
This sequence comes from Nocardioides litoris, assembly GCF_006346315.1. Lineage (GTDB taxonomy): Bacteria > Actinomycetota > Actinomycetes > Propionibacteriales > Nocardioidaceae > Nocardioides > Nocardioides litoris. The sequence goes on from NZ_VDMR01000009.1 coordinate 54,475, forward strand.
CGGCGGCGGTCGGGTCGGGATAGGCGCCGACGTCGTCGAGCGAGGCCCGCAGGGCGGCGTCGAGCCAGTCGGGGCGGGGCTCGGGGTGCACGTTGACCGCGAGGTCCAGGAGCCCCGCGTCGCGGACCTCGGCGTCGCCGTGGTGGCGGAGCGGGTCCGGGTGGGAGTCACGCACGGGCGTGCACGGCGTCGGCAAACCGCTGCGCGAGGTGCGGCTGGCCGGCCCAGTGCGTGTGCAGGTACGACGCGTGCAGGCTGTCGCTGGCGAAGCCGACCGGCTCGCCGTCGACGACCCACGCGGGGGCCAGGCCGGTGACGGGCTCGACGGTGGTGTGGTGGAACTCGTGGGCGTTGACCTGCTCGCCGACCCGGGTCAGCAGGCCGTCGGCGGCGGCCGCGATGGTCGGGTAGCGCAGGGTCAGGCCGACCATCCGGGCGTCGGCCTCGACGGCACCGACCATGGGGGTGCCGTCGAGGGTGCGGCACAGGTAGAGCAGTCCGCCGCACTCGGCGACCGTCGGCACGCCGTCGGCCACGGCCTCGCGCACCGAGGCACGGAAGGCGGCGTTGGCGGCCAGGCCCTCGGCGTGCACCTCGGGGAACCCCCCGCCCAGCACCAGCCCCGCCGCGTCCGCCGGGAGCGCGTCGTCGACCAGCGGGTCGACGTCGACCACCTCGCAGCCCGCGGCGCGCAGCAGCTCGGCGGTCTCGGCGTAGCGGAAGGTGAACGCGCGGCCGGCGGCGACGGCGACCACGGGCCGGCGCCCGCTGGGGGGCGCGACCGCGGCGGTCGGGTCCCAGGGCTCGGCGTCGAGGTCGGGTGCGGACCGGGCGACCTCGAGCACGGCGTCGAGGTCGACGTGCTCGGCCACCCGGTCGGCCAGCGCGGCCAGGGTCGCCGCGGTCTCCTCGCGCTCGGCCGCGGTGACCAGCCCGAGGTGGCGCGACGGCATCGCGAGCGCCGCGTCGCGGGGGATCGTGCCCAGCACCGGCACCCGCACCGAGGAGGCCACCTCGGCCGCGTGCCGGGGCGAGCCCGCCTGGTTGAGCACCACGCCGGCGACCCGCACCGAGGGGTCGTACGTCGCCAGGCCGTGCACGACCGCGCCGACGGTGCGCGAGGCCCGCGACACGTCGACGACCAGCACGACCGGGGCCTCGAGCACGCCGGCCACGTGGGCGGTCGAGGCGAACCCCTCGGCGCCGACGCGGCCGTCGTACAGGCCCATGACGCCCTCGACGACCGCCACGTCGGCGGGCGTCGGGGTGCGGGCGCCGTGCAGCAGCAGCGGGGCGAGGCGGTCGACGCCGACGAGGTGCGGGTCGAGGTTGCGGCCGGGGCGGCCGCAGGCGGCGCCGTGGTAGCCGGGGTCGATGTAGTCGGGGCCGACCTTGTGGCCCGAGACGGTGAGGCCGCGGGCGGTGAGGGCGGCCATGAGGCCGGTGGCGACGGTGGTCTTGCCCTGGCCGGTGCCGGGCGCGCCGACGACCAGCCGGGGGAGCGGGGTCACCACTCGATGCCCGCCTGGCCCTTCTGGCCGCGCTCCATCTGGTGCTTGACCTTGGTCATCTCGGTGACCAGGTCGGCGGCCTCGACCAGCGCGGGGTGCGCGCGGCGGCCGGTGACGACGACGAACTGGCGGCCCGGCCGGTCGCGCAGCGTCGACACGACGTCGTCGACGTCGACCCAGCCCCACTCCATGGGGTAGGTGAACTCGTCGAGCACGTAGAGGTCGTGGCGCTGGTCGGCGATCCGGCGCTTGACCTCGGCCCAGCCCTCGGCGGCGGCCCGGGCGTGGTCGTCGGCCTCGCCCTGCTTGCGCGACCACGACCAGCCGGAGCCCATCTTGTGCCACTCCACCGGCCCGCCCTCGCCGGTCTGCTCGTGCAGCTCGCCGAGGCGCTCGAGCACGGTCTGCTCGCCGATGCGCCACTTGGCCGACTTCACGAACTGGAAGACCCCGACGTCCCAGCCCTGGTTCCACGCGCGCACGGCGAGCCCGAAGGCCGCGGTCGACTTCCCCTTGCCGTCGCCGGTGTGCACCATCAGCAGCGGCAGGCGGCGGCGCTGGGCGGTGGTCAGCCCGTCGTCCGGTACGACGTCGGGCCGGCCCTGCGGGGCCATCAGGCCACCCGCCCGCGCACGACGCCGGTCAGGGCCTCGGCGCTGACCTGCCCGATGGGCACGTGCTCCCCGCCGAGGTCGGCGGCCAGGGTCCGGGCGAGGCCGAGGCGCATCGGTCCGGCCTCGCAGTCGACGACGACGCTGGTCACGCCGGTGGTGGCCAGGCCGCGGGCGGCCCAGGTGGCCCGGCCGGCGGCGTCGGCGCCCGAGGTGGCGCGGCCGTCGGTGACCACGACGAGCAGGGGTCGCCGGCGGGGGTCGCGGACGCGCTCGAGGTCGATCACCCGCGCCGCCTCGAGCAGGCCCTCGGCCAGCGGGGTGCGGCCCCCGGCGGGCAGCTCGTCGAGCCGGCGCGCGGCCACGTCGACCGACCCGGTCGGCGGGAGCGCGAGGTCGGCGGTCGTGCCGCGGAACGTCACCAGCGCGACCTTGTCGCGGCGCCGGTAGGCGTCGAGGAGCAGGCTGAGCACGGCCGTCTTGACCTGCTCCATCCGCTTGCGCGCGGCCATCGAGCCGCTCGCGTCGACGCAGAAGAGGACGAGGTTGGCCTCCCGGCCCTCGCGCACCGCCACCCGCAGGTCGGCCGGCTCCAGGAGCACCCGCCCGCCGGCCCGCCCGCGGGCGGCCTGGTGGGGTGCGGCGGCGCGGACGGTCTCGAGCAGGTGCACCCCGCCCGTGCTGCCGGGTCGGGCGCCGACGCGGCGGCCGGTCTCGGTGAGCGCGCGGCTGCGGCGCCCGGCCTCGCCGCGGCCCGTGCCCGCCACCCGGAACGTCCGCGCGCGGTAGGGGTCGGTCGCGGTGACCGTGGTCGGCTGCGGGGTCTCGAGACGGGCGTGGCCGCCCTCCTCGACCCCCGTGTGGCCCGGTCGCTCGCCGCCCTCCTCGACCCCCGTGTGGTCGGGCGCGTCCACGGTGGTCGAGGAAGGCGCGCTGGCGCCTGTCTCGAGACCACTGTCCGCAGCGTCCTCGCCACCCCCACCACCGTCGGGCCCGCCGTCGGGCCCGCCGTCGGGGTCGGGGTCCGGGTCGTCCTCGCCCAGCACCTCGTCGAGGAGGTCCTCGTCGAGGCCGGGGGCGTCGAAGGGGTTGCGCCGGCGGCGGTGGGGGAGCGCGAGGCGGGCGGCGACCCGCACGTCCTCCAGCGTGACCACGGTGCGGCCGCACCAGGCGGCGTGGGCGGCGGCGGTGCGGGCGGTGACGATGTCGGCGCGCAGGCCGTCGACCTCGAACGCCGCGCACACCTCGGCGATGCGCAGCAGCACGTCGTCGGGCAGCTCGACCGCGCCCGCGGTCAGGAGCACCTGGGCCGCGCGCAGCCGCTCGGTCAGGTCGGCCTCGGCGTCGGCGTACGACGCGGAGAAGGCCTCGGGGTCGGCGTCGAAGGCCATCCGCCGCCGGACGACGTCGACGCGGACGGCCGGGTCGCGCGGGGCGGCGACCTCGACGGTGAGCCCGAACCGGTCGAGCAGCTGCGGGCGCAGCTCGCCCTCCTCGGGGTTCATGGTGCCGACGAGCACGAACCGCGCCGGGTGCGAGACCGAGACCCCGTCGCGCTCGACGGTGCAGCGGCCCATCGCGGCCGCGTCGAGCAGCACGTCGACGAGGTGGTCGTGCAGGAGGTTGACCTCGTCGACGTACAGCAGGCCGCGGTGGGCCTTGACCAGCAGCCCGGGCTCGTACTCCGCGACGCCGTCGGCCAGCGCCTTCTCCAGGTGCAGCGAGCCGAGCACGCGGTCCTCGGTGGCGCCGACGGGCAGCTCGACCAGCGGCACGCGCCGTTGGGCACCGCCGTCGTCGAGCGGCGGCAGCACGGCGGCCAGGGCGCGCACGATGGTGGACTTGGCCGTGCCCTTCTCGCCGCGGACCAGCACGCCGCCGATCTCGGGCGAGACGGTGGTGAGCACCAGGGCCAGGGCCATGTCGCCGGGGTCGACGACCGCCGTGAAGGGATAGGTGGTCAGGGGTGTGTCCGGCACGTGAGGCTCCCGCTCGTCGCCGTGGAAGAGGACGTCGCGAGGCCGGTCTTCGGACTTCCGTGGTCGCCGTCCGCTCGACGGCGCCGCGGTCACCGCAGCGGGCCTGTGCCGGACTCCCACCGGCTTCCCAGATTCTCCCCGTGAGGGGCACCTCGTGACGTCCGCACGATAGCGTCGGCGCCCGTGGTCGTCGTGGTGGGGATGGGCGCCGACGGGCTCGCCGGGCTGGCGCCCGCGGTGCGCGACCGCGTGCTCGCCGCCCCGGTCGTGGTCGGTGGCCCCCGCCACCTGGCGCTGCTGCCCGACGTCCCGGGGCAGGAGCGGCGGGCGTGGCCCTCGCCCTTCACGGTCGACGGCGTCCCCGCGGACGCGCTCGTGCTCGCCTCGGGCGACCCGCTCGTCTCCGGCGTCGCGACCACGCTCGTACGCCGCCTCGGCGCCGACGCCGTCGAGGTCGTCCCGCACGTCTCGTCGGTGGCCCTGGCCCGGGCCCGGATGCGCTGGAGCGCCGAGGAGAGCACCGCGCTCACCGTGGTCGGCCGCCGGGTCGAGCGGGTGCTGCGCGAGCTCGCGCCGGGCCGCCGGCTGCTGCTGCTGACCTCGGACGAGCACACCCCGGCCCGGGTGGCCGCGCTGCTGGTCGGCGCGGGGTACGGCGCGACGCGGATGACCGCCCTGGCCGACCTCGGCGCGGCCGAGGAGTCGCGGCACGAGGCCACCGCCGCGGCCTGGGACCTCGCCGTCCCGCGCCTGCACGTGCTCGCCCTCGACCTCCTCGGCCCGGCCGGCGGGTCGGTCAGCGGGTCCTGGGCCGCCGGGCTGCCCGACGACGCGTTCGAGCACGACGGCCAGCTGACCAAGCGCGACGTGCGCGCCTCCGCCCTGGCCCGGCTCCGACCGCAGCCCGGCCAGCGCCTGCTCGACCTCGGCGCCGGCGCCGGGTCGGTGGCCATCGAGTGGGCGCGCGCCCACCCGACCTGCCGGGCCACCGCCGTCGAGCGCGAGGCCGAGCGGGCCGCCCGGATCGCCCGCAACGCCGCCCGCCTCGGCGTCCCCGACCTCGAGGTCGTGCACGGCGACGTCCTGGCCTCCGTCCGCGCCGTCGAGGGCCTGGTCGACGCGATCTTCGTCGGCGGCGGGGCGACCGCGCCCGGCCTGCTCGACGCCTGCCGCGACCGGCTCGCCCCGGGCGGGCGGCTCGTCGTCCACGGGGTGACGCTCGAGACCGAGCAGGTGCTGGCGGCGGCGTACGCCGCGCACGGGGGCGAGCTGACCCGCCTGGCGGTCGAGACGGCCGCCCCGATCGGCTCCTTCACCGGGTGGACGCCGGCGCGGGCCGTGACCCAGTGGAGCTGGACCCGGGAGGAACAGCCGTGACCGTGACCTTCGTCGGCGCCGGACCGGGCGCGGCCGACCTGCTGACCCTGCGCGCCGTGCGCCTGCTCGGCGAGGCCGACGTCGTGCTCTACCCCGGCACCTACCTCGACGCCGCCGTGCTCTCGCACTGCCGCGACGGCGCCACGCTCGTCGACACGCAAGCCCTCGACCTCGACGCGATCGTCGGCCACCTGGTCGAGGCCCACCGCTCGGGGAGCGCCAGCGTGCGGCTGACCTCGGGCGACCCGTCGGTCTACTCCGCCCTGACCGAGCAGACCCGGCGCCTCGACGAGGCTGGGGTGCCGTGGGAGGTCGTGCCGGGTGTGCCGGCGTACGCCGCCGCGGCGGCCCGGGTGGGCCGCGAGCTGACGGTGCCGCTGGTGGCGCAGTCGGTGGTCGTGACCCGGCCGCAGGCGCGGTCCTCGGCGATGCCGGAGACCGAGGAGCTGGAGGCGTTCGCGCGCACCCGCGCCACGCTGGCGCTGCACCTCGGCATCACCCGCACGCGGGAGCTGATGGAGCGCGTGGCGCCGCACTACGGGCAGGACTGCCCCGTCGCGGTGGTCTTCCGGGCCAGCCAGCCCGACGAGCAGGTGCTCACCGGCACGGTCGGCGACATCGCCGACGCCGTGGAGGCCGCCGGCCTGCGTCAGGCGGCGGTCATCCTCGTGGGCCGGGCGCTGGCGCGCGGTGGTGGGGAGTCGTGGCTCTACTCGTCCACACGCGACCGCTCCGGCTGACCTGGGTGCCGCTGGACCCCACGATGACCAGGCACTTCATGTCGATCGAGGCGGGGTCGAGGTCGCCGAGCGTGGTCACGGTGAGCGACTCCTCGGCCCGGCCGACGTCGCGGCCGACGACCACGACCCGGTCGGCGGGCAGCGACTCCAGCAGCAGGTCGCGGGCCGCGGCGATCTGCTCGGTGCGGCTGCGCGAGGCCGGGTTGTAGAGCGCGAGCACGAGGTCGGCCTCGGCGATCGCCCGCAGCCGTCGGGCGATGAGGTCCCACGGCTTGAGCCGGTCGGACAGGCTGACGACCGCGAAGTCGCCGCCGATGGGAGCGCCCGCCTTGGCCGCCACGGCCTGCACCGCGCTCACGCCCGGCAGCACCCGCACGTCGACCGACGGGAACTCGTCGGCCTGCTCCAGCACCGCCGTGGCCATCCCGAACACGCCCGCGTCGCCGCCCGAGACCACCGCGACCCGGCAGCCGTCGGCGGCCAGCTCGAGGGCGTGCCGCGCGCGGTCGGCCTCGACCCGGTTGCCCGAGGCGTGCCGGGTGAGCCCGGCGCGCTGCGGCACCCGGTCGACGTACGGCGCGTAGCCGACGACGTGGTCGACCCCGGCCAGCGCCTCGACCACCTCGGGGGTGGTCCAGGCGTCGGGGCCGGGGCCCAGGCCGATGACGAGCAGCTCGCAGCGGGGCCGCCCGGCGTCGTCGGTCGGCTCGGGCACGACGGCCTCGACGGCGGGGGAGTGCCGTCGCCCGCGGGTGTCGCCGCCGACGAGGACGAGGGCGAAGTAGGGCACCGACCCGGGGTCGACCTCGCGCACCGGGACCCGCCGCTCACCCTCCATCGAGGCGCGCTCGACGTAGACCGCCTCGTCGAGCCGGCCGGCCTCGGCCAGCGCCTCGAGGACGGCGGGGAAGGTGCGGCCGAGCTTCATGATGACCGCGGCGTCGGTGTCGGCCAGGCGGCGGGCGAGCTCGGGCGCGGGCAGGGTGCCGGGGAGCACGGTGAGCACGTCGGTCTGGCGGGCCAGGGGCAGCCCGGCGGCTGCGGTCGAGGCGGCGAAGGCCGGGACGCCGGGCACGACCTCGGTGGCGAACCGGTCGGCGAGCCGGTCGTGCATGTACATCGCCGAGCCGTAGAACAGCGGGTCGCCCTCGGCCAGCAGCACCACGTCGCGGCCGGCCTCGAGGTGCTCGGCCAGCCGGGCCGCGGAGGCCTCGTAGAAGTCGGCGATGGCGCCGGCGTACCCGCCCGGGTGGTCGGTGGTGCCGGTGGTGACGGGGTAGCGCAGCTCGACCTCGACGGCGCCCTCGGGGAGCACGCCGGCCTCCTCGGCGATGCGGCGGGCGTGGGAGGTCGTGCGCGTGCCGGCGTGGTAAGCGACGACGTCGGCGGCGCCGATGACGCGGGCGGCCTTGAGCGTCATCAGCCCGGGGTCGCCGGGGCCGACGCCGACGCAGGTGAACCGGCCTCGCTGCCCGGCGCTCATGCCTCGCTCACCGAGGCCAGGGCGTTGACCGCCGAGGAGGTCATGGCCGACCCGCCGCGGCGGCCGCGCACGGTCACAAAGGGAACGTCGACGCCCCACCGCTCGGCGAACGTCGCCAGCGCCTCCTTCGACTCGGCCGCGCCGATGAACCCGACCGGACAGCCCACGATCGCCGCCGGCCGCGGGGCGCCGTCGGCCAGCATCTCCAGCAGGTGGAACAGCGCGGTCGGGGCGTTGCCGATGGCGACGACGGCGCCCTCGAGGTGGGGCTCCCAGAGCGAGACGGCGGCCGCGCTGCGGGTGGTGCCCCAGGAGCGGGCCAGGTCGGGCACGCGGTCGTCGTACAGGTGGCACATGATCTCGTTGCCGGCCGGCAGCCGGCCGGCGGTGATGCCGACCGCGACCATGCGGGCGTCGCAGAGCACCGGCGCGCCGGCGGCCAGGGCGGCGCGGCCGGCGGGCCCGAGGTCGGGGTGGACGACGAGGTCGTCGACCAGGTCGACCTGGCCGCAGCCGTGGATCATCCGGACCGCGACCTGCTCGGCGCTCGCCGGGACGCGGGACAGGTCGGCCTCGCGGCGGATCGTGGCGAAGGAGTCGGCGTAGATCGCCGGGCCGGTCGGCACGTAGGCGTAGCGCGGGGTGGGGCGGCGGAGGTCGTCCGCCGGGGAGCTCGGGGTGCTCACAGCAGGTCCGTCCTGATGATCGAGTGCCAGGGGGTGACGACGACGGGGCCACCGGTGGAGGTGGCCAGGGCGGCGAGGTCGGGGGTGAGGCGGCCGTCGGGGACGGGCAGCAGCGCGTCGCCGAGGTCGTGGCCGGGCGCGTGGCCGGGTGGTGCGGTGCGCGCCGTCGTACGCCGGTCGGGCGGCTCGGGCGCGAGGAGCGGGGTGGCCGGGTCGAGCTCGGTGACGTGCCACGGGGCCGTGTCGGTCCGGCCGCCGGTGCCGCGGAGGTCGAGGAAGCGGTGCACGAGCGCGAGCAGGGCGTCGACGGCGTGGTCGAGCGGCACCACCGGGCCCCACCCGGCGCCGACGCGGAGCTGGGCGAACCGGTCGTCGAGGGCCATCAGCCCCAGGTCGGTGTCGCGGTCGACCAGGTCGCCCCGGCCGTCGTCGAGGACGAGGAGGAAGCGGCCCGGGAGCTCGGGCGTGCGGTCGTCGGCCAGGATCGCGCGGTCGAGGGCGGCGGCCAGCGGACGCAGGTCGACGCGCCCGCCGCGCAGGCCGGTGAGCGGGGAGACCATGACGTTGCGGGCCTGGTCGTGGGCGCGGCTGGGCAGGAGGCCGAGGGCCTCGACGGCCTGGAGGAACGGTTCGCCGTGGTCGACCGCCCGCAGCTGGAGGTTGGCCCGGGCGGTCAGGTGCACGTCGCCGTCGCCGTACGTCGCGGCGAGGTCGGACAGGCCGGCCAGGGTCGCTGCGGGCAGCTCGCCGCCGACCGTGCGCAGCCGGACCAGGGGTCCGTCGTCGGCGAGCCACGGGCGCAGGGCGCCGGGGCACCGGTCGGGTCGGGTGCGGGGCACGGGGGGTCCTCAGCGTCCTCGGAGGTCTGGGCCGTCACGCGTGGGCCTGGTCGACCTCGCGGCGGTCGGCCGCAAGGGCCAGCAGGTCTTCGGACTCGGGATCGCACCGACCCTGGACGCCTTCCCAGGTCCCCGTCACGCTGACGTCACGTGGACCCAGTGGCTGCCGGTCACCCCCGGCCGTCCTGCCGATCACCCTCACCGCTGCGCGTCAGTCCCGGACTCTCACCGGGTTCCCGCACTGGCGGGGTGACCCTAGCAAGCGCGGCCGCCGCGGGTCGGGCGACGGGTGGGCACGGTGTCGAGGACGCAGTCGCCGCACAGCCCGGCGCCCGGCACCTGCCAGAACAAGCAGCAGGTGCCGCGGCGGGTGCTGCCGTCGGGTCGGACCACGACCTCGCCGGCGAGGCCGGGCCCGTCGAGCAGGTGCGCGACCACCGGCCGGGCGCGGGGGAGCACGTGCACCCGCGGCACCGTGGCCAGGCTGCCGGCGACGTTGCCCCACAGCAGCCGCGGCGAGAGCGGTGTCGCCGCCACCAGCGGGTCGACCACCTCGTGCACCGCCCGCTCCAGGTCGTCGACGCTGGCCTGGACCCAGCCCCGTGGCTCCCGCACGCCCAGCGTGACCGCACCCTCGTCGTGGCGGAGCAGGATCGTCGCCGGGTCGGGGAGCACTCCGTCGACGACGTACGGCACGACGGTCAGCGACCACAGCCGCGACGCGATGCCCATGACCGCCGTCGACCAGCCCACCCGCAGCGGTGGGTCGCCCATCCGTCGGGCAACGGCCCGGGCCAGCGCCTCGAGGTCGACCTCCGCGAGCGGCACGTAGCGGTCGTCGGGCGCCAGGTCGGGCTCCCACGCCAGCACCCGGGCCAGCGCACGCGTCACGGCGGCGGGGGTGGCGGGGGTCGTCATGGCGTCGGCCAGCGTACGTCGGCCGTCCGACCGGCAGGTCGGTCAGGACGCGTCAGGAACCCACGGTGAGGGTGAGGAGGAGGACGGCGAGGGCGGGGCCAGCCGCGGCCGAGATCGCCCACCCCGTGGCGAGCCAGCGCCAGCGGGCCCGGGTGGCGAGGGCGGTCGCGCCGAGCCGCCAGGCGCCGCTCAGGAGGAGCCCGGCGAGGGCGGCGTCGTGGCTGGCCCCGATCGACGCGACCGGGTCCAGGGCGGCGAACCAGGCGGCCGTGCCGATGACCACCGCGCCCAGCAGCTCGACGGTGGCGCGGTCGGGGCTGACGGGGCTGACGGGGTCGGGGGCGGTCACGCGCCGAGGGCGACGAGGAGCAGGGCGAACGCCACAGCGGGGCCCGTCACCGCTGACAGCGCCAACCCGGCGGCCACGAACCGCCACGGGGGAGCCACCGCGAGCGTGGCCGACCCCGCCAGCCAGGTGGCGCTCAGGACGACGGCCACCGACCCCGCCTGGTCCAGCCACAGCCCCCCGGCGGCGCCGACGGCCACGAGTGCGGCCACCCACGTGGCGCTGCCGATGACGGCGGCGCCGAGCATCTGGACGGTCGCGCGGTCGGGGCTCACCAGGTCGCGGGTCCTGCTCACGGGTTCATCGTCGCCGTCGTCCGTCGGATCCGCCTGAGCACGAGTACCTGCCTCGGTGACCGCCCGACCGCAGCTGCCGTGGTCTCGAGACAGGCCACGAGGTGGCCTTCCTCGACCACCGGGTGGCCCGGCCTCCCACGGTGGTCGAGGAGGGACGGAGTCCCGTCTCGAGGCCACATGGCCGCAGCCGGCGCGCCCTTCACGACCACACGATGGTGGGCAGGCCAGTGGCCCCGCGCACCAGATGGTGGGCGGGGTGTGGGGCTCGGCGGTCAGGGTTCGGCGGAGCGGTCGACGGTGTACGTCGCGCCAGCGGGGCTGTGCCACGCGAAGACCCCAGGCCCGGGTCGGTCGTACCGCCAGGTGGAGTGGGTCTTGGCGCGGTGGTGGGCTCGGCAGAGCCGGGCGAGGTTGGACGACCGGGTCTCGCCGCCTGGGTCGTAGGGGCGGATGTGGTCGCGGTCGGTGCGGCGTCGGTTGCAGTGCGGGAACACGCAGCGCCGGTCGCGGAGGTCGACCTGCTCGGCCAAGGTCGGTGACGGCTGATAGCCGCTGCTGGCCAGGTCGGCGGACAGGTCGATGGCAGGTCGGACGTGGGTGTCAGTGTCGAGCCAGGCCGCGACCCTCTCGGCCAGGGCCTGGGCGGCGGCGGGGTCGCCGCCGGGGAGGTCGACGACCGGTGTGACGGTGACCGTCGTGCCGGGGGCGCGGCACCAGGTCGCGAGCTGCTCGCGGGTGACGGTGGTGCCGGCGGTCTCGACGACGTCGGAGTCCGAGCGCAGGTGCGCGTACACCGTCACCCCACGCCCCGTGGTGCTGCCGACCTCGAGGTCGAGCGCGAGCTGGGCGCGGGCGATCTCGCCGACGGCGAGGGCGCGGCGGGCGTCCCACGACTCATGGCACCCCAGCTCGCCGAGCTGGGCCGCCACACCGGCAACGGCGGTGTCGAGGTCGACCGCGTCAGCCAGGTCGAGGGTCCCGGTGACCTCGACGGTGCCGTCGAGCGATCGGACGTGGTCGAGGTGCACGTCGAACCGCCGGTGCTCCAACGCCGCCAACCTGCGGCGTTCCACCTCATCGGGACAGTGGGCGGTGAGTGCGGAGGTGACGGTGCGCTCGACCTGCGCGAACGTGCACGAGTGCGCGGTCGGCGCGAGGGCCCGGTCGACCTCCGCCGCACCCGCGGGCGGGAGCTGTTGGGTCTGCTCTGCGATGCGGAACGCCTTCCACACCGGCACCTCCGACCCGCCGACCCGGGCCCAGAGTCGGGGGAGGCGGTGGCGCAGCTCGAGGGCGTTGCCGACGTACGCAGCGCACGAGTCGGGGGAGCGTCCGAGGACGCAGGCCAAGTCATGGGCGTCGAACTCGCTGACCCACGGGCACCCGTCACCGCCGAGCTGCAGACCGGGCGTCATGGTGTGGATCGACGCCTCGGCCTCGGTGACCTCGTGGGCTGCGCACCAGTCCAGCACCGCGACCAGCGTGGCGACCTCCTCGCGCAGCATCCGTCCACGCGCGTCGGCCACGGCGGCGAGGGCCGGGTCGAGGAGGCGGGTGCTGGTCATGTTGACCACGATAGACGTGACCACGGACAGTTATCGATGACGCGTTCGACAGTGCGTCCAGTCCCGTGGAGGGGCCTCGAGACGGGCGCCAGGGCGCCCTCCTCGACCATCATGGGCTGCGGTGGGCTCCGCCACCCGGGCAGGTGGTGAGGGTGCGGAGGGGCCGTGGCTAGCGTCGAGCGCGTCGCTGGAGCAGCCGGCGCCCCACCCCGAGACCTCGGGAGCCACGGCATGGACCTCGCCCTGCGGCTGCGCCGCGACGGGTACGCCGCCCTCGACCGCGACCGGCAGGCACGCGGCGGGGGCACGACGTACGCCTCGCGACTCCTCGCACGCCGGGCGGTCGTGCTCGGCGGTGAGGAGGGTGCGCGGGTGTTCTACGACGAGTCCGTCGTGGAGCGGAAGGGTGCGGTGCCGCCGCCGCTGGGGTGGCTGCTGTTCGGGCGCGGGGCGGTGCACTCGCTCGACGGCGGGAGGCACCGGACGCGCAAGGCGATGTTCACCGGCCGGCTCGGCCCGGAGCAGGTGGCGGCCTGCGCGGCGCTCGCCCGCGAGCGGCTCGAGGCGTCCCTGCCCGACTGGGACGGCTCGACCGCCGACCTGCACGACCGCCTCGCCGTGGCGTACGGCGGCGCGGTGCTCACCTGGGTCGGGATCGACCTCGACGAGGACGAGCGGCGGGCGTGGAGCAGGCGGTACGCGCGGATCGTCGGGGGGTTCGGGTTCGCCGGGCCGCGGCTCTACGCCCGGGCCTGGCGCGAGCGCACGGTCACCGACCGGTGGGCGCGCAGGCTGGTCACGGCCGTCCGGGCCGGCGAGCTCGCCCCGCCGGAGGGCTCGGTGCTCGCCACGATCGCGGCCACCGACCTCGACGACAGCACCGCGGCCGTCGAGCTGGGCAACGTCGTCCGGCCGACCATCGCGGTGGCCTGGCTCGGCGTGCACGCGGCCGCCGCCCTGGCGGGCCTCCCGCCGCAGGAGCGGGCCCTGCTGGCCGAGACGACCGCGGAGGACCGCCGCTGGGCGTTCGCGGAGGAGGTCCGGCGCACCACCCCGTTCGTGCCGGCCCTGGCCGGACGGGTGCGCCGCCGCACCAAGCACGGCGGCGTCGACCTGCGGGTGGGTGACTTCGTGGTCCTCGACGTGCGCGGCATCGACCTCGACGAGCGCCACTACCCCGACCCGACGGAGTTCCGGGCCGACCGCTTCGCGGAGCGCCGACCCACGCCGTACGACCTCGTGCCGCAGGGCGGCGGCCCGCTCGAGGGCCACCGGTGCCCCGGGGAGTCGATGACCCTGCAGCTGCTCGTCCAGACGACCGCGGTGCTGGCCGAGGTGCTCACCGGACCGGAGGCGTCGACCCCCGACCCCGACCTCGGGCGCATCCCCACCCTGCCCAGGCTCGGCCTCTACCTCAGCGTCGCTCGACCCGGCACGCGGCGGTCGTAGCGGTCGGCTGCGGGTCCGGAGGTACTACGACCACCGTCCAGTGGTGGGCCGGACCCGACCGGCGGTGTGCTGGGTGCACGACGGGACGACCGTCCCGCCCCACCTGGAGGAGACCGCCATGACCCGCACCCGAACCCTGCTCGCCACCACCGCCGCCGTCGCCACGCTGGGCGCGCTGGCCGGCCCCGCCGCCGCCTCGCACGGCGGCGGCGACGACGGCCGCGACCGGGACGACCGCGTCATCCGCACGGGGGCATGCTCCGGCGGCGCCCGCTGGAAGATCAAGGCCAAGGAGGACGACGGTCGCATCGAGGTCGAGTCGGAGGTCGACAGCAACCGCACCGGCCAGCGGTGGGCCTGGGTCCTGCGGCACGACGGGTCGGTCTCGGCCCGCGGGACGGCGACGACCACCGGCCGCAGCGGCTCGTTCGAGGTCGAGCGGCGCGCCGTCGACGGCGCCGGCACCGACGCCTTCGTCTTCCGGGCGACCTTCCGCGGCCAGACCTGCCTGGCCTCCGTGCGCTACTGACGCCCGGCGGGGGATGATCGGTGGGCGATGGCGGACAGGGCGGGTGCGCGACGGCGTACGGCGGCGCGCTGGTGGCGCACGCCCGTGGCGGTGTTCCTGCTGCTGTCCGTCCTCGTCCTGGTCGCGCTGGTCCTCGTCACCTCGTGGCTGGGCCAGCGGGTCGCGCGCGAGGAGGCCCTGACCGACGCCCAGGCGACGACCGGCCTGCTCGCCCGCTCGGTCGCCCAGCCGTCGCTGACCCGCGGCGTGCTGGCCGGGGACGCGGGGGCGGTCGACCGGTTCGACCGGACGATGCTGGCGCGCCTCGACGTCGACGGCGTGCGGCGGGTGAAGATCTGGGACCGCGACGGGAGCGTCGTGTGGTCCGACGAGGCCCGGCTGACCGGTGAGCGGTTCGAGCTCGACGAGGAGGAGCTCGAGGTGCTCGAGCGGGGCGGGTCCGACGCGGAGATCTCCGACCTGTCCGAGCCCGAGAACCGCTACGAGCCGCGTGACGGCGGTGGCCTGGTGGAGGTCTACACCCGCATCGAGGCCCCCGACGGCACCCCGCTGCTGTTCGAGGCCTACTTCGCCGACGACCAGATCGACCGGCGCCAGGCGGAGGTCGTGGCGCCGTTCCGTGCGATCACCCTCGGCGCGCTCGTCGCCGTGCTGCTGGTGGCGACCCCGATGATCTGGGTCCTCACCCGTCGGCTGACCCGGGCGGCCGACGAGCGCGAGCGCCTGCTCGTCGCCGCCGCCGAGGCCTCCGACGCCGAGCGGCGCCGGATCGCACGCGACCTGCACGACGGTGTGGTGCAGGACCTCGCCGGCACCTCCTTCGCCCTCTCCGCGCTCGCCGGCCGCGAGACCGACCCCGATGCGCGCGGGCGGCTCGACGACGCCGCCGGGTCGGTCCGCTCCGCCATGCGAGCGCTGCGCTCGCTGCTCGTCGAGATCCACCCGCCCGGCCTGCGCGCTGACGGGCTCCCGGCCGCGCTCCAGGACCTCACTGCCGGTGCCGCCGACCAGGGGGTCGAGGCCCGGGTGGAGGTCGAGACCCGCGACCTCGACGCGCTGTCCGACGACGGGACGGCCCTGGTGTGGCGGGTGGCCCAGGAGGCGGTCCGCAACGCGCTCCGCCACGCCGGTGCGACCACCCTGGTGCTCGAGCTGCGCGGCCGTCCCGTGACGCTGACCGTCCGCGACGACGGCGTCGGCTTCGACCCCGCCGCGGTGGGCGGCGCGTCCTACGGCCTGCGCGGCCTGACCAGCCTGGCCCGCGACCACGGTGGTCGGCTCGAGGTCGACGCCGCTCCGGGCCGCGGCACCACCGTCCGCCTGGAGGTGGCCCCGTGAGCGGCTCCGACGTGGTCCGGGACGTGGTGCGGGTCGTGGTCGTCGACGACCACGCCGTCGTGCGCGCCGGGCTCGTCCAGCTGCTCGACGCCGCGAGCGACGTGAGCGTGGTCGGCCAGGCCGCCGACGGGGCCGAGGTGCTCGGGGTGGTGGCCACGAGCGGCCCGCACGTGGTGCTGATGGACCTGCAGATGGCCGGCGTCGACGGCGTCACCGCGACCCGCCACCTGGTCGCGGAGCACCCCGAGGTGCAGGTGCTCGTGCTGACGTCGTTCTCCGACGCGGAGCGCATCGTCGGCGCCCTCGACGCCGGCGCCGTCGGCTACCTGCTCAAGGACGCCGACCCCGCCGACATCGTGGAGGGCGTGCGGGCCGTCCACCGCGGGGAGTCGCCGCTCGACCCCAAGGCCGCACGCTCACTGCTCACCGCCCGCCGTCGACCGCCGGCGGTGGAGCTCACGCCCCGGGAGACCGAGGTGCTGGCCCTGGTGCGGGCCGGACTGGCCAACAAGCAGATCGCCCGGCGCCTCGGCATCACCGACCGCACCGTCAAGGCGCACCTGACCTCCACCTTCGCCCGCATCGGTGTGCAGGACCGCACGCAGGCCGCGGTCTGGGCCGAGCGCCACGGCGTCGGCGACTGAGCCGGCGGACCCGGTACCCGCGACCACCCCGACGGCACCTGCGACCGAGGCGCGGGCCCCGGTCCACGGCGAGCATGGGGGCGTGCTCACGACGTACCTCATCGAGCACCGGTGGATCCCGCCGGTGCTGCTCGCCGGCCTCGTCCTGCTGGGGCCGCCCGTCGGCGCCTGGTTGTCGTCGCGGCCCGCCCTCGCCCGCGGGGCGGCGGCCATCTCGCTGGTGCCGGTCGCAGTGCTGGTGCTGGCCCCCACGTCGACCCGGGGCACCGGGCGGTGCGAGGTGGCGTGGACCGTGCCGACGTTCGCCCGGGTCGAGCTGGCCGCCAACGTGGTGCTGCTCGTGGGCCCGGTGCTGCTCGCCGCGGTGGCCCTGGGTCGCGTGCTGCCGGCGCTGGGGGCCGGGGTGGCGCTCCCCGTCGCGATCGAGACGGTGCAGCTGGTCGTGCCGTCCCTGGGCCGGGCGTGCTCGACCGCCGACTGGCTCTCCAACAGCCTCGGCGCGGCGCTCGGGGCCGTCCTGGGCGCCCTCGCCCTCGGGCTCGCCCGGCACCGCACCTCGCGTCGGGTGCCGCTGGCGGGCGTCAGCCCTCGCTGATCCCGGTCTCCTCGCCCCGGCCCGCCTCGTTGCCGAGGCCCTCGCCGTCGGAGTCGCCGTCGAGCTGCTCCTGCACCTCGGCGATCTCCTGCTGCTGCTCCTCGCGGTCGGCCTCGGTGGCGGTGTCCTCGGGGTCGAGCTCGCTCATGCGGTCCTCCTGCTGTGGTCCTGGACCGGGCCGTGGTGCCCGGCCGCACCATCCTGGCCGCCGGCGGCCCGCCTCGCCCTCACCCGTCGGACCCGCTCGCCCCACCCCCGGCGCACGTCGGCGGGCGGGACCGACAGCCGCACCACCTTGTGCCACGCGCTCGCGACCTGCCGGGGCAGCGACGCCGCGTGGTGGGGCAGGCCGTGGCGGTCGAGGACCTCGCGCACGCGCGGCGCGAGCTCGGCGTACCGGTTGCTGGGCAGGTCGGGGAAGCAGTGGTGCTCGACCTGGTGGGAGAGGTTGCCGGTGAGCAGGTGCAGCCAGCGCGGGCCGGTGACGTCGGCGGAGCCGAGGGCCTGGCGCAGGTACCACTCGCCGCGGCCCTCCTGGGCCGGCAGCTCGTCGACCTCGAACGTCGCGACCCCCTCGGGGAAGTGGCCGCACATGATCACCGAGTGGCTCCACAGGTTGCGCAGCACGAGCGCGGTCACGTCGGCGGCGAGCACGTGCCGGGCCGCGCGGCCGGAGAACAGCGGCCAGACCACGAGGTCCTTGGCCAGCTGCCGCCCGGCGCGGCGGAGCGTCTCGCGGGCCTCGGCGCGCTGTTCCGGCGACAGGCCGGAGCCGGAGCGGAACGCCTCGCCGACCCCGAGGTCGTACAGCGCGATGCCGTACTCGAAGAAGACCGCGTTGACGAGGTTCCACAGGGGCTGGGCGGCGTGCCGGGGCCGCCAGGGCTGGGCCTCGTCGACGCGGAGGATGCCGTAGCCGAGGTCGTTGTCGCGGCCGAGCACGTTGGTGTGCACGTGGTGCACCTCGTTGTGCGCGCGCTGCCACTGCGCGGGCGAGGAGACGTGGTCCCAGTCCCAGGTGGAGGAGTGGACCTTCGGGTCGCGCATCCAGTCCCACTGGCCGTGCAGCACGTTGTGCCCGATCTCCATGTTGTCCAGCACCTTGGCCAGCGTCAGGCACGCGGTGCCGAGCAACCAGGCCGGTCGGCGCCGGCTGCCCAGCAGCACCAGCCGGCCGCCGAGCTCGAGGGCTCGCTGGGCCGCGATGACCCGACGGATGTACGCCGCGTCGGCCGCGCCCAGGGACGCGCGGACCTCCTCGCGCAGGGCGTCGAGATCGGCGCCCAGGGCGTCGACCTCGGCCGGGGAGAGGTGGTCGTAGGGGGTGGGGTGGGGGCTGGGGCTCGGTGCGGGGCCGGTGGGGGTGGCCGTGACGGTCATGGGACCCGGTACCCGCACCGACCAGGCCCGACCGGCCACGACCCGCCACAGGTGGTCTGGACCGACGGTGGCCGTCACGGTGGGGGTGGTGCGGCAGGGCGCCCCGGATGCTCTCATCCCCAGCATGAAGGACCGGC
Organism: Nocardioides litoris; assembly: GCF_006346315.1. GTDB lineage: Bacteria > Actinomycetota > Actinomycetes > Propionibacteriales > Nocardioidaceae > Nocardioides > Nocardioides litoris. The sequence continues at coordinate 72,898 of NZ_VDMR01000009.1, forward strand.
CCACCCCCGCCTCGACCGGTCGCCGGTCCTTCGCCGCGGCGGTGGCCGCCGTCGTCGCCGCCGCGCTCCTCCCCGCCGGGCTGGACGTCGGTGCGTCGGCTGCCCCCGCGCCGGCCGGCCTCGTCGGCCGCCTCGCGGACCAGCGGTACGGCCCGGCCGTGCCCCGACCGTGGGACCCGCCCAGCCTCACGCCCCGCGGGACGCCGCTCGACCTCGACGTCCACGGCGCCGACACCGCCTACGACCACGAGCGGGACCGACTGTTCCTCGCTGGTCGTCGGACCGGCGACGCAGCCGGCAGCAGCGCGCCGCGGGTGCTCGACACGGGAGCTGGGCGCTGGAGCGAGCTCGAGGGCGCGGACGGCGCGACCGTGGTCGACACCGACCGGGCCCAGGAGCGGCTGTTCGTGTTCGTGCCCGACCCCCAGCAGGTCGTCGTCTACGACCTCGACACCCTCGAGGTCGTCGCGCGGCACGTCGTCGACCCCGACGGTGCGGACCCCCGCTACGTCTGCCCGTCGTCGTTCACGCTCGTCCAGGGACTGCTGTGGATGCCGGTCGTCGCGCGCGACCGTTCGGACTGCGAGACCCTCGCCGGCCTCGACCCGGTGACCGGGGAGTGGTTCGTCCCGCTCACCCCCGGCCCGGGCGGTCCGGGGCCCTCCGACGAGACCGGCCAGGCCACGGTGGACGGTGAGTGGCGCGTCGGCCTGACCGCCGACGTCCCGGGCGACCCCGCGGCGCTGCTGGTCGGAGGCGACGACGACGGGGACGTCTCGCGGCTGCAGGTGACCCGAGCCGCGGACGGCACGCCGTCGGTGGTCCGCGTGGCCCGCGCCGAGGTCGACGTCACCGAGGTCGAGGCCGCGCCGGACGGGCGGACCGTCTACCTGACGGGCAACGGCCTGCCGGAGGTGCGCGACGCCCGCACGCTCGCCGTCCTCGACCGCCTGGGCGACGTCGAGACGACCGGGTCGGCGCTCTCCGTCGCCCCCGACGGCCGGGTGGCGATCGGGCGCCCGCTCTCGGCGGAGGCCGAGGTGTTCCTCTACCACCCGGGGCGCACCGAGCCCTACCGCTCGTGGGAGCTCGGTCCGGACCACGACCCCGCGGTCTCGGCGGGGGAGCCGGAGTCCCAGGAGCCGCGCAGCCTGGTGCTCGGCGGCGGCGCCGCCTGGACGGTCTCCGAGGACTACCTCTCGGAGGTCCACGAGCTGCGACGGATGAGCCTGGCCGACCGGGTCCGCGTCCCGTCGACCGTGACGTCGACCGTCGTCCCGGCCGTGGCGACCTACGGGCAGCAGGTCGCCGTCGTCGCCGCGGTCGCCCCCGCCGAGGCTGGTCGCGACGTCTACCTCGACCTCCGCGCGACCATGGACGAGCGCTACGAGGAGGTCGTCACCGACGGGCGCGGCGTCGCGGTGCTGCGCCACTACCGCCCCGAGCAGAACACCCTGGTCGAGGTCGATGCGCGGCCGACCGACCGGGCCCTCTGGCGCACGACTCGGGTCCTGGTGCGGGTCCGCCCCGCGGCCACGGCCGGGTGGCAGGCGGGGGCCGCCGTCGGCACGGTCCGGCCCTCGGCGGCCGCGCGCTGCGTGCGGGTGGAGGTCCAGCGCTACGGCGGACCACGCGGCCAGCGTCGGTGGCGGCCGACCCCGTGGGGGCGGGCCTGCGCCGGCCCGACGGCGGTCCGGCGCGACGACACCGCGGTGGTCACCGCGCAGCTGCCCTCGGGCTCGTCGCGACGGCGCCAGGTGCTCCGCACCCGACTCGTGGTGCCGCCGCAGCCCGGCCGGTGGGAGGGCGTCACGACGAGGTGGGAGCGCACCACGCTCGGTCGACGCCGCTGACCCGTCGGACGGGGCCTAGCCGAGCCCGGTCAGCAGCCACTGCAGCTGCACGTCGTGGCCGGGCGCGACGCCGTGCGCGCGGTCGAGCTCCAGCACCTCGTGCAGCGGCGTGACGGTGACCTCGCGGAGGCCGCCCTCGCGCAGCACCTGGGCCGCCTCCTCGATGCTGCGGGCGTCGGCCAGCGGCAGGGTGGCGTCGGGCCGGTCGCCGTACAGCGAGCCGAGGCCCTCGGTGAACCACGTGCTGTCGACCATGGCCACCACACCACCGGGCCGCAGCACGCGCCGCCAGCCGGCCACGGCCGTAGCCGGGTCACGCAGGGTCCACATCACGTAGCGGCCGACCACGGCGTCGTACGACGCGGGCGGGAGGTCGGGCGCCACGGCGTCGCCGCGCCGGAAGGTCGGCGGGTCGGGCAGCCGCGCGGCGTGCTCGCGGGCGATCTCGAGCATGCCGTCGGCCAGGTCGATGCCGGTGACCCGGTGCCCGAGCCCGGCGAGCAGGCAGGCGACGTGGCCGCGGCCGGTGCCCACGTCGAGCACGTCGGCCGGCGCCGCGGGCAGGGCCGAGGACCACACCCGGCCCCAGACGTCGACGTCGAGGTCGCGCCGCTCGGGGCGCTGCTGGTAGGCGTCGTACGACGGCGCGCGGTCGGTCCAGTAGTCGTTGATGGCGTCCTGGAGGGTCATCGTGTGGGCTCCTTGGCGGTCGTGCGGGCGGGGAGGGGGTGGAAGAGCAGGTGGGCCTGGCCACCGGCCCCGACGCGCTCGACGCCGATGCCGTAGACGGGCTCGAGGACCCCGGGGACGAGCACCTCGTCGACCGGCCCGGAGGCGGCGACGGCGCCGCCGGCGAGCACGACGGCGTCGTCGCAGTAGCGGGCGGCCAGGTTGAGGTCGTGCAGGACGACCACGACCGTGCGGTGCAGGTCGTGGGCCAGGCCGGCGACGAGGCCGAGCACCTCGTGCTGGTAGCGGATGTCGAGGTGGTTGGTCGGCTCGTCGAGCAGGAGGTGGGTGGCCTCCTGGGTCAGGGCGCGGGCGATGAGCACCCGCTGCCGCTCACCACCCGACAGCCCGGCGAAGCCGCGGGCGGCCAGGTGCAGCGCGCCGACCCGCTCCAGCGCCCGGTGTGCGGCCCGGTGGTCGCCGGGTCCGGTGCGCGCGAAGGTGCCGAGGTGCGGCGTCCGGCCGAGCAGCACGGTCTCGGCGACGGTCATCGACGTCTCGCCGCCCGACTCCTGCACCACCACGGCCAGCCGGCGCGCCACCTCGCGCACCGGCAGGCCGGCGACCCGGTCACCGTCGAGCCGGACCTCGCCGGTGGGGCTGGACAGCGCGCCGTGCAGGAGCCGCAGCAGGGTCGTCTTGCCGCTGCCGTTGGGCCCGACGAGCCCGAGCACCCGGCCGTGCGGCGCGGCCAGGTCGACGGCGCGCAGGACCGCCGCGTCGCCGTAGGAGAAGGAGAGGTCGTGGCCCTCGATCACGACCCGGTGGCCCCGAACCGGTCGACGATGCGCCGCAGCCCCTCGACCGCGAGCGGGCTGGGCGGCTCGGTGAAGTTGAAGAGCTGGGTCATCACGGCCTCGTCGCGGACGGCCGTGAGCTCCCCGGCCCCGGGCAGGTCGATGAGCGCGTCGACGACCGGCCCGGGACCACCCTCGCTGTGCAGCAGCACCAGGACGTCGGGGTCGCGGCCGAGCAGCTCCTCGAGCGTCACCTCGAAGACCCGCTCGTCGACGTCGCCGAACACGTTGGTCAGCCCGGCTGCCTCGAGCTGCGGGTGGGCCATGCTGGCCGTGCCGTAGGCGTACGTCGTGCCGCCGCCGACGGTCGGGTAGAGCACGGCGGCGGTGCGGCCGCTGCCCTCGCCCACCTGCTCGGTGATTCCGGCCAGGTCGGCCTCCATCGCGGCGACCGCGTCATCGGCCTCCTGCTGGCGGTCGAAGACCGCGCCGTACATCGTCATCTGCTCGGCCACGTCGTCGAACCCGGGGTCGGTGTCGCCGGTGTCGCACAGGGCGGGCTCCTCGAGGAGCGGGATCCCGACCGCGTCGAGGCTGGAGCGCGACAGGTTGTCGACCTCGCCGAGCACGAGGTCGGGTTCCTGGCCGATGACGACCTCCTTGCTGATCTGCAGGTGGCCGCTGCTGTCGAGCTCGTCGGTCAGCAGGGGTACGTCGGCGAGCGCCGCGCGGGTCTGCTCGTCGTAGTACTCCTCGGGGTAGGAGCCGGCGCGGGCCACGGCCCGGTCGAGCACCCCGAGGTGCTGCAGGAACGGCACGGCCGAGCTCTTGAGCAGCACGAGGCGCTCGGGCGGGGCGTCGAAGGTGACGTCGGCGCCGCAGTTGGCCACGGTGACGGGGAAGCCGTCGGGGGAGACCGCAGGGCCGCCGGTCGTGGCGTCGGCGCCGCAGGCGGCGAGGGGGGCGAGCAGGGTCAGGGCGGCGAGGCGGCGCACGGGCGCTCCTGTCGGGTGGCGGGTCAGGTGGCGTGGAGTCGGCGGACGAGGACGAGCAGGAACGGCGCTCCGACGAGCGCGGTGATGATGCCGATCGGGATCTCCTGGGGGGCCAGGAGCGTGCGGGCGACGACGTCGGCCCAGACCAGGAGGATCGCGCCCATGAGGGCGGCGACGACGACCACGCGCCCGTGGGCGCCGCCCACGGCGCGGCGGGCGAGGTGGGGCACGACGAGCCCGACGAACCCGATGCTGCCGGCGGCCGCGACGACCACGCCGACGGCGAGCGCGACCACGACGAGCAGGCGCAGCCGGAACCGGTCGGGGCGCACGCCCAGGGTGTGCGCGGTCTCGTCGCCGGCGGCGAGCGCGTCGAGGCGGCGGGCCGACAGCGTGAGCAGGGCGACGGTCGCGACCACGACGAGGGCGACGACGGCGAGCGGCGCGTCCCACTGCGCCAGGCCGAGCGAGCCCAGCAGCCAGAACATCACCGACCGTGCGCCCTCGGCCGAGCCCGAGGCGAAGACGAGGAAGCTGGTCAGCGCGGTCAGGGCGTAGCCGACCGCGACCCCGGCGAGCAGCAGCCGCACCGAGGTGACCCGGCCGGCGGTGCGGGCGACGACGAGGACGAGCAGGGCCGCGGCCAGTGCGCCGAGGAACGCCATCAGCTGCAGCGCGTGCTCGACCAGCCCGGCGCCGATGCCGAACAGGATCGCCGCCGCCGCCCCGCTCGAGGCGCCACTGCCGACGCCGAGCAGGTAGGGGTCGGCCAGGACGTTGCGCACCATCGCCTGCAGGGCCACCCCGCACACCGCGAGGCCGGCGCCCACCAGCGCCCCGAGCAGCACCCGCGGTAGCCGCACGTCCCACACGATCGCGTCGGCGGGCAGGCTCCACGTGCGCTCGGTCGGCCAGCCGACCAGGTGGTGGGAGACGACCTGGGCCACCGTGCCCGGCGCCACGGCGAACGCCCCGACCGCGGTCGCCACCAGCACCGTCGCCACCAGCCCGACCCCGAGGCCGACCACCCACGCCGTCGTACGACGCCGCGCGGCGCGCAGGCCCAGCGGGTCGGCGAGGTCGGCCTCGACCTCGCGCTCGATGACGGTCACGTGCGCTCTTCCTCTTGTTGCAACGGACTTGCAGGAGCGTAGGGGAGGCGGCGTTGATGGCGGTGGGTGGGTCAGGTGGCCGCGCGCTTGGCAGGCCGCGTCTCGGCGTCAAGGACGTCGCTCCGCTCCGCCGCTGCGCGGCGCGCTCCGCGCGTCCTTGACCCCGAGCCTCGCGCGGCCCGCCGGACTGCGCGCTGTCGGCGCGGCCTCGCAAGCTCGGCGCGCCGCCGCTGGCGCGGCCACCCGCCCCACAGGTCACACGTGACCCGCCGGCACCACTCCTGGCGCGGATCTCCCACCCCTGGTTGGTAGTTCCCTGCCAGGAGTGGGAGATCGGCGTCAGGAGTGACATCAGTGTGACGGACGGGGCGGCCGCGCCAGCGGCGGCGCGGGCGGAGCCCGTGCCGTTGAGCGCGCCGTCAGTCGATCGGGCGAGGCTCCGGGTCAAGGACCGCCGCAGGCGGCCGGCGAAGCCGGCGCGAGCGCAGCGAGCGTCCTTGACGCGGAGACCCGATCGACTACGCGCGCGGCCGCCCACACCAGCCCCGGAAGACGCTCACCGCGACGGCAGACCCAGGTCCTCCAGCGCAGCCCGCAACGTGTGCCGCCCGGCCATCGACTCCGGTCCGGCGAGGCGGGCGAGGACGCGGTCGGTCCAGGCGCCGGTGAGCCCGTGCTCGCGGTTGTACGCCGCCAGGTGCTCGTCGTAGGCGTCGAGGTGCGCGTCGGCCGACTCGGCGTCGTAGGTCTCGAGGTGCAGCACAGCGCCCTGGGGGAGCCGGGGCTTGATGTCGGCGTCCTCGCCGGGGTCGGGCACGCCGACGGCGAGCCCGAAGGCGGCGACGGCGCCGTGGGGGAGGCCGAGCTCGGCGGCGACCTCGCCGGGCTGGTTGCGGACGGCGCCGACGTAGGTGCACCCGAGGCCCAGGGACTCCGCGGCGACGACGGCGTTCTGCGCGGCCAGGGCGGCGTCGACGAACCCGATGATCGTGCTCTCGAGGTAGTCCGGGGCCTCCAGGGGCGTCCCGGCCCGCTCGGCGAGGCGGCGGGCGCGGGAGAGGTCGGCGACCCAGACGAGGAAGACCGCCGCCCGCGTGATCCAGTCCTGCTCGCCGGCGAGCGCGGCCAGTCGTGCCTTGCGGTCGGGGTCGCGGACGGCGACCACGCTCCAGGCCTGGAGGTTGGACGACGTCGACGCCGACTGCGCGGCCGCGACCAGGGTCCCGAGCTGCTCGTCGGAGACCTCGCCGTCGGCGAAGCGGCGCACGGACCGGTGGGCGACCTGCAGGGCCACGACGGGGCTGCCCGAGGTGGGGGTCGGCTGATCGCCGTAACGACCATTGTCTAGTGTCTTCATGGTCATAACCTAGTTTGACGCTCCCGCCCACCCGATCCGAGGAGACAGCATGACCATCCCCGAGCTGCTCTGGTACATCCCCAACCAGGTCGAGCCCGGCCACCGCGGTGACGACGTCGTCGAGGACCACAACAGCCTCGACACCCTCACCGAGCACGCCCGCGCGCTCGAGCAGCACGGCTGGCTCGGCGCCCTGCTCGGCACGAGCTGGGGGCGGCCCGACACGTTCACCGTCGCCACCGCGCTCGCGGTCCGCACCGAGACCTTCTCGCCCCTGGTGGCCATCCGTCCGGGCTACTGGCGCCCGGCCCACTTCGCCTCCGCCGCCGCCACCCTCGACCACCTCACCGGCGGCCGGCTGCGCGTCAACGTCGTCTCCGGCCAGGACCACCTCGCGGCGTACGGCGACAGCGAGGGCGACCAGGCCCACCGCTACGCCCGCACCCGGGAGTTCATGCAGCTGGTCCGGCGGCTGTGGACCGAGGAGTCGGTGACGTTCCGCGGCGAGCACTTCTCGGTCACCGACTCCACCGTGCGGCCGCGCATCCAGCCGCGACCGGGCCCGGGCGCCGGCGGCACGCGGCGCCACCCGCGGCTGTACTTCGGCGGCGCGTCGGAGGCCGCCGAGCGGGTCGCCGCCACCGAGGCCGACGTGCAGCTGTTCTGGGGCGAGCCCCTCGCCGGCGTCGAGGAGCGGATCGACCGGCTGCGCAAGCTCGCCGCCGACCTCGGGCGCGAGCACGCCCCGCTGGAGTTCGGGCTGCGCATCACCACGGTGGTGCGCGAGACCAGCGAGGAGGCCTGGGCCGACGCCGAGGCCAGGGTGGCCGCCATGGCCGCGGAGCAGGCCGGCGGCGGCGGACCGCTCAAGCGCGACGAGCGCCCGCACCCCGGCCACGCCGTGGGGCAGCAGCGGCTGCTCGACCTGGCCGAGCGCGGCGACGTGCTCGACGACAACCTGTACACCGCTCCCGGCCGGTACGGCGGCGGCGGGGCCGGCACGACCTGGTTGGTCGGCTCCGCACCGGAGGTAGCGGCCTCGCTGCGCCGCTACCAGGAGCTCGGCGTCTCGACGTTCGTGCTCTCCGACACGCCGTACCTGCAGGAGATCCACCGGCAGGGCGAGCTGCTGCTGCCGTTGCTGCGCGACTGAGCGCACCGACCCCGACGCAGCCGTCCCACTCCGCGAGTCGCTGCAGCGCCGCATATGTCTACTGTGTCAATGTAGATACACAAGAACGAACCACCCCCCGAGGAGATCCTGTGTCCCACGCACCCCGACCCACCCGGCCGCCCGGCCGACGACGCCTGGCGGCGCTGACCGCCGCCGGTGTCGTCGCGACCCTCGCTCTGGCCGGCTGCGGCGGCGAGGAGGCCGGCCCCCGGCTCGACGCCTCCGCCCCGGTCCCCGACGACGTGCCGGCCGGCACCGTCCTGCGCATCGGTGACCCGACCACCCAGGCCGCCCTCGAGCTCTCCGGGCTCGACGACGAGCTGCCCTTCGACGTCGAGTGGGCCAACATCAGCGGCGGCCCCAAGACGCTCGAGGCCTTCCGGGCCGACGCCCTCGACGTGGGCGCCGTGGCCGACATCCCGCCGCTGTTCGCCACCTGGACCGGCACCGACGTCAAGATCGTGGCCACCCGCCTCACCGTCGACCCGCTCGAGCACCCGACGTACGAGCTGGGGGTCGCGCCCGGCGTCGACGTCGCCGAGACCGCCGACCTGCGCGGCAAGAAGATCGCCTACAGTCCCGGCCAGGCCCAGGGGGCGCTCGTGCTCAAGGTGCTCCAGGAGGCCGGGCTGGCCCAGGACGACGTGCAGCTGGTCGAGATGGCCAGCGTCGACGACGTCTACGTCAACGCCCTCGGCAGCGGGCAGGTCGACGTGGCCCCGCTCGGGCAGACCCTCGTGCCGCCCTTCCTGGCCAAGTACGGCGCCGAGGGCGGCACCACCATCGCGCCCGGCACCCGCGACGACTACTGGCACCTGTACGTGCCGACCGAGACCCTCGAGGACGCGGACAAGGCCGCGGCCCTGAAGAAGTACACCGAGGTCTGGGCCGAGGCGGTCGCGTGGGTCGACGAGCACCCCGACGAGTTCGCCCAGGGCTACTACGTGGAGAAGGAGGGCCTCGCGCCCGAGGACGCCACGGCGCTCGTGACCGCCCTCGGCACCTACGAGGTCCCGCCCACCTGGGACGAGGTGGTCACCGAGCACCAGGCCACCGCCGACCTCCTCGCCTCCGAGCAGGGCCACGAGCCCCTCGACGTCGCCTCGCTCTACGACCGGCGCTACGAGCCGGCGGCCGAGGCCGCGCCGTCGGGCGAGCAGTCCGAGAAGGCGGCCTCGTGAGCACCCCGACCCTGACCCGCAGCGAGCAGGTCGCGGCCGGCACGCGGATCGCCGGCACGCCGACCGACGACCGGGTGCGGCTGCGCCGCCTCGGCCCCGGCCGCCGGGTCCCCGGCGGCATCCTCCTCGGGCCGGTGCTGCTCCTGGCCGGCTGGGTCGTGGGCTCGGCCACCGGGCTCCTCGACGAGCGCACCCTCTCCGCGCCGTGGACCGTCCTCGAGACCGCCCGCGAGCTGTGGGCCGACGGCCGCCTGCAGGACGGCCTCGTCACCTCGGCCACCCGGGCCGCGCTCGGCCTCGGGCTCGGGGTCGCGGTGGGCCTGGTGCTCGCGGTGGTCGCCGGCCTGTTCCGCCTCGGCGAGGCCGTCATCGACGGGCCGGTGCAGGTCAAGCGCTCGATCCCGAGCCTGGCGCTCATCCCGCTGCTGATCCTCTGGTTCGGCATCGGGGAGGAGATGAAGGTCTGCACGATCGCCCTGGGCGTCCTCGTGCCGATCTACATCCACACCCACCACGGCCTGCGCGGCATCGACAGCCGGTACGCCGAGCTGGCCGAGACCATCGGCCTGGGCCGCCTGGCCTTCCTGCGCCAGGTGGTCGTGCCCGGCGCCCTGCCCGGGTTCCTGCTCGGGCTGCGGTTCGCGGTCACCTCCGCCCTGCTGGCCCTGGTCGTCGTCGAGCAGGTCAACGCCACCAGCGGCATCGGCTACATGATCACGCTCGCGTCCAGCTATGGGCAGACCGACGTCATCGTCGTCGGGCTCGTCGTGTACGCCGTCCTCGGCCTGGCGGCCGACGGCGCCGTACGCCTGATCGGGAGGAAGGCGCTCACGTGGCGACGGACACTCGAGAGCTAGAGGCGGTGCGCCCGGCCGTGGAGGTCGAGGCCCTGCACCGCAGCTTCAACCGGACCGGCGGGGTCCTCCACGGCCTCGACCTGCGCATCGGGGCGGGGGAGTTCGTCGCCCTCATCGGCCGCAGCGGCAGCGGCAAGAGCACGCTGCTGCGGGCCCTGGCCGGGCTCGACCGCGGCGTCGACGGCCACGGGCGGGTCCGCGTGCCGGCCAAGGTGTCGATGGTCTTCCAGGACTCGCGCCTGCTGCCGTGGAAGCGGGTCCTGGACAACGTCGTCCTCGGCCTCGACGGGCGCGACGCCCGCGAGCGCGGACGCCGGGCCCTGGCCGAGGTCGGCCTCGCCGGGCGCGAGAAGGCCTGGCCCCACCAGCTGTCCGGGGGCGAGGCGCAGCGCGCCGCCCTGGCCCGCTCGCTCGTGCGTGACCCCGAGCTGCTGCTGGCCGACGAGCCGTTCGGGGCGCTCGACGCGCTGACCCGGCTCAACATGCACACGCTCCTGCGCGAGCTGTGCGAGCGGCACCGGCCCGCCGTCCTGCTCGTGACCCACGACGTCGACGAGGCGATCGTGCTCGCCGACCGGGTCATCGTGCTCGACGACGGCGTCGTGCAGAGTGACGTGCGCGTCGAGCTCGGCTCGCGCCGCGACCCCGCCGACGCCGGGTTCGCCGCCCTGCGCCGGCGCCTGCTGGGTGCCCTGGGCGTCGACGTCGACGAGGACGGGCTCGTGCACGACCCCGACCCCGACGACCTCGCGCACGACCGGCCCGACCGCAGCCGCGGCACCGACCGCAAGACCGACCGCACGACCGGCCGCACGACCGGCCGGGAGGGCGCCTGATGGCCGCGCGCACCGGCCGGCGGCCGCTGCACCTCAACGCCTTCCTCATGGGCGTCGGCCACCACGAGGCGGCGTGGCGGCTGCCGGGGGTCGACCCGGCCGCGGCCCTCGACGTGCACCACTACGTCGCCCTCGCCCGCACCGCCGAGCGCGGGCTGATGGACTCGGTGTTCTTCGCCGACTCCCCGGCCCTCGTCGGCGACGTCGGCCGCCGCCCGGCGGGCACGCTCGACCCGACGCTGCTGCTGGCCGCGATGGCGCTGGCCACCGAGCGCATCGGCCTGGTCGCGACCGCGTCGACGTCGTACGACGAGCCGTGGAACCTGGCCCGCCGCTTCGCCTCCCTCGACCACCTCAGCGGCGGGCGCGCGGGGTGGAACGTCGTCACCACCGCGACCCTCGACGCGGCCCGCAACTTCGGCCTCGACGCGCTGCCGGCGCACCGCGACCGCTACGAGCGGGCGGAGGAGGTCGTCGAGGTCGCCACGGCCCTGTGGGACTCCTGGGACGACGACGCGGTGCTCGCCGACCAGGCCGCCGGCGTGTGGGGCGACGCCACGAAGGTGCACCCGCCCGAGCACGTGGGGCGGCACTTCCGGGTCGCCGGACCGCTCAACCTGCCGCGCTCGCCGCAGGGCCGCCCGGTGCTGGTGCAGGCCGGCTCCTCCCAGGACGGGCGCGCGTTCGCCGCCCGGCACGCCGAGGCCGTCTTCACCGCCCAGCAGACCCTCGCCGAGGCCCAGGACTTCTGCGCCGACGTCAAGGACCGCGCGCGCCGGCTCGGCCGCGACCCCGAGCACGTCGTCGTGCTGCCGGGCATCGTGCCGGTGCTCGGGTCGACCGAGGCCGAGGCCCGGGCGCTGGAGCGCGAGCTCGACGAGCTGATCCGTCCCGAGCACGCGCGCGACCAGCTGGCGCGCACCCTGCGCCTGGCCCCCGAGGACCTCGCGCTCGACCGCCCGCTGCCCGCCGACCTGCCGGCCGAGGACGAGATCGAGGGCGCCAAGTCGCGCTACACGCTCATCGTGTCGCTGGCCCGGCGGGAGCGGCTGACGGTCCGCGAGCTCATCGGCCGGCTCGGCGGCGGCCGCGGCCACCACACCGTGGTCGGCACGCCCGAGCAGGTGGCGGGCACGATGCTGGCCTGGGCCGACGCCGGCGCCGCCGACGGGTTCAACGTCATGCCGCCCGTGCTGCCCGCCGGGCTCGAGGTCTTCGTCGAGGAGGTGGTGCCGCTGCTGCAGGCCCGCGGCCGCTTCCGGACGGCGTACGCCGGCACCACGCTGCGCGACCACCTCGGACTGCCCCGGCCGGCGGTCGACCGAGCACGAGGCCGGCAGGAGAGGGTGACGGCATGAGCACCACCAGCACGGACGTCTCGTCCTACCGCCCGCTGGGGCGCACCGGGGTCCAGGTCAGCCCGCTGACCCTGGGCGCGATGATGTTCGGCCGGTGGGGCAACCCCGACCACGCCGAGTGCGTGCGCATCATCCACCGCGCCCTCGACGCCGGCATCAACGTCATCGACACCGCCGACGTCTACTCCCGTGGGGAGTCGGAGGAGATCGTCGGCAAGGCCCTGCAGGGCCGTCGCGACGACGTGGTGCTGGCCACCAAGTTCCACGGCGCGATGGACGACCACGACCCCAACCGGGCCGGCAGCTCGCGCCGCTGGATCATCCGGGCGGTCGAGGACTCGCTGCGGCGGCTCGGCACCGACCACCTCGACCTCTACCAGGTGCACCGGCCCCGGCCCGAGATCGACGTCGACGAGACCCTCGGCGCGCTCACCGACCTCGTGCGGCAGGGCAAGGTCCGCTACGTCGGCACCTCGACCTTCCTGCCCTCGCAGCTCGTCGAGGCCCAGTGGGTCGCCGAGCGCCGCCAGCGCGAGCGCCCGGTCACCGAGCAGCCGCCGTACTCGATCCTGGCCCGCGAGGTCGAGCGCGACGTGCTCCCCTTCGCCCAGCGGTACGGCGTCGGGGTGCTGCCCTGGAGCCCGCTCGCCGGCGGGTGGCTCTCCGGCCGCTACCGCCGCGGTGAGCAGCCGCCGCCCTCGAGCCGGCTGCAGCGCCAGCCCGCGCGGCACGACCCGACCAGCCCCGAGAACGCCGCCAAGCTCGACGCCGTGCACCGGCTGACCGACCTCGCGGACGAGGCCGGGCTGACGCTCGTCCAGCTCGCGCTGGCCTTCGTGCTCGAGCACCCGGCCGTCTCCTCGGCCATCATCGGGCCGCGCACGATGGAGCAGCTGGAGTCGCAGCTCGGTGCCGAGCGGGTCGTCCTCGACGACGGCCTGCTCGACCGCATCGACGTGGTCGTGCCGCCCGGCACCACGCTCAACGAGGCCGACCGCGGCTACGCGCCGCCCGCCCTCGTCGACGCGTCGCTGCGTCGGCGGCGCCGCCGGTCGTAGCCGGTCGTGGGCGACCCCCGAAAGGCGTCCCGACCGCCCCCGGATCGTGGTCCCATGGGCCATGCCCCGCCGCGCCGTCCTCGTCGCCTCCGCCGTGCTGGTGGCCCTCACCGGCCTGCCGGCGGGGGTGGCCACCGCCGCCGACGGCCCGGTCGGCCGCGCGGACGGCGAGCCGCGCGCGGGTGAGGTCTGGCCGGCGTACGACGGGCGGCTCGCGGACCTGGCGGCGTCCCCCGGCACCACCGTCGAGGGCTACCCCGACGGGGCGGTGCTGGTGCGGGCGGGCACCGCCGGCCGCGGGAACGCGGCCGGGTCACCGGGTGCGGTGGCCAAACTCGACGGGGTGACGGGCGAGCCACGCCTGGACTTCGGTCGCGCCGGGTTCGCGCCCTTCCGCGGGCCGACCAGCTCGTGGTCCTGGACCAGCGACGTCGCCGCCCGTCCCGACGGCGGGGCCCTCGCGGTGCACGGGCCCGTCGGCACCTACGACCGCCCCGAGACCCACCGGCTCGCCGTCCTCGCCCTCGACGGGCGCGGACGACCCGACCCGGCGTACCCAGCGGCGGACGGAGAGCCCCAGGGCCACGCGCTGCTGCCCGTGGCCGACGGCTCCACCCTGCTGCGGGGTGCCGAGGTGCTGGCGACCGCCGACGGTGGGGCCGTGGTCACTTCCCTCCAGCAGCGCCAGGTCGGCGCGGACGCCGTCACCACCGACGTGGTCGTGCAGCGGGTGCGTCGCGACGGGTCGGTCGACCCGCTCTTCGGCGACGGCGGGGAGGTGCGGTGGACCTCACCGGAGCACGCCGACACCGGTCTCATCGAGGTCCGCGTCCGCACCTCCGGGCTGGCGGCGACCCCGGGGGGCGGCTTCCTGGTGCTGGCCGACACCCGCAGCCGACGGACGATGGACGTGACAGAGCAGGTCGGCACCGTCAGCTCGGCCTACCTGCTCGCCTTCGACGGCGCGGGTCGCCCGGTGCCGGCGTTCGGCACCGCGGGCGTGCTGCGGCTCCCCGACGCGCAGCCGTCCTGCGACGCCGAGAGGCAGGCCGAGCCCGGCCTCGCCGTCGGCGCAGACGGCCGCATCGCGGTCACGAGCACGCTCCCGGTGCCCGTGTCGTCGACGTGCCGGCTCGGGCGCGAGGGCGTCGCGGGCCACCTGCTGCTGCAGGTGCTCGACCCCGACGGGACCCCCGACACGGCCTTCGGTGACGGCGGTCGGGTGAGCCGCGCCGTCCAGCCGCCGGGGCCGGTCGACGGTGACGTCATCGACGTGCCGACCGCCGTGACGCTCGATCCGCAGGGTCGGCTCGTGGTCGTCGTGCAGGTCGACAAGCCCTTCGTCTCCGACGACCCCGGTCCCGTCGCGCTGCGCTTCGGCCGCGACGGTGCGCAGGACGTCGGCTTCGCGGACGGGTCTCCGGACCTCCCGAGCACGGCAGCGATCGTCCCCACCGCGGGCGGTGACTACGTCGTCGCCGGCCACGGGGCCGGTGCCGGCTCCCCGGCCCGTCTCGCCACCCTCGTCCTCGGCGACGACCGACCTCCGGTCGGACCGACCGGTCCCCGACCGGCCGACGGGTCCGAGGTCCGCGTGGTCGGCCCGTCCGGTCGCCCGTGGCGGCCCGGTGACACCCTCACCGTCGGTCTGGGCCCCTGGACGGGCTCGCCGGTCGACCACGTCGACGTCTCGCTCGTGGGGTGCGACGAACCCAGGCTCGCCCGGGCTGACTGCCGCCAGCTCCCGCACCAGCAGGAGCGCGTCAGCGGCGACGCCCAGGACGTCGCGCTGACGCTGCCGGCAGCCTCGTCGGGCCAGCAGGTCGACGTGTGGGTGAGCGCGGTCGGGGCCGACGGTGGGCGCTGGCGCCAGCGGCACTCGCGCCGGGTCGTCGGGTCGTCGTACCTGTCGGCGGAGGAGCCCGCGCCGCAGGTGCCTCCCGCCGGGGCCGTGCCCGGCGCCGCCCGCCACCTGGTGCTCCCCGACCGCACCGAGGTGCGCGTGGGCGTCGACCAGGGGGTGCAGGACGACCACGTGCGCATCCTCGAGCGCCGGCCCGACGAACGGGCGCGCGTGGTCGCGGAGCACCCGGAGCTGCGCCACGCGCTCGTGCGTGACCTCGTCGCCGGCCCCGACGGCACGGCGCACGTCCTGGTGATGTCCCACCGCGAGCTCTACGTCCTCGACCGCGACCCGGGGGGCGCCTGGTCCGACCCGCTCCGCGTCACCGAGCGGCCCGACGGGGCGCTGCTCTCGGGGGAGCTCGTCCAGGCCCAGCTGGCCGTCGGCCCCGGGGGGCAGGCCGCTCTCGTGCACGCCGAGTCCGAGCCCCGGGCGCCGGGACAGGCGCCGCCGCTGGTGGTCCGGGTCCGCGGCGAGGACGGGTGGGGACCTCCGGAGGTGCTCGTCTGGTCCGCTGACGGCTACCCCGCCTGCGGACCGTACGGCTGCACGGACACCGAGCTGTTCGAGCGCGGCCTGCCCCAGCACGTCCGACTGGCGGTCGACGCCACCGGGGCGGTCCGGCTCGCCGCGAGCCGGCGGGTGCCCGACGCGTCGGGCGCCTCCGACGTCGTGCTCGCCTCCGCCGACCGCACGCCCGACGGCACCTGGACCCAGCGCGACCTGGCGCGCGTCGCCGACGGTTCCGTGGCCGCGCTGGAGATGCAACCCCTCACCGGCGGAGGGACCGTGCTCGTGGTCGAGGAGCGCCCGGTGCACCGGGTCGAGCCCACCTCGACCGGCCGCACCAAGCGGTACGAGACCCGCGTGGTCTCGCAGGTGGCCCTCGCCGGTGCCCCGTTCGTCGGCGACGGGACGCGGACCGGCGGGCAGGTGCTCCTGCGCCGCGTCGACGGCGACGGGGTGGACTACGAGTCGCTCCAGGGCGCGCGGCCGTCCCGGTCGCGACTCGCGGTCGACGGCGACCACTGGCGGTTCGTGTTCACGCAGGAGGAGCTCGGCGCCACCCGACCCACCCCGGTGTACGCCGTCGAGGGCAGCGGGCTGTTGCCCGCCACGGTCCAGGAGGTCGAGGGCGTCGACGAGCAGGGGTGCTGCACCACCGTCCTGCAGAACGCGGCAGGGCAGGACGGCCGGGCGCTGCTCGTCGTGCGCACCGTCAACGGCACCCAGTACGCCGAGGCCGACGGCCCCGGGCCCCTCGGTGCGCTGCAACCCCTCCTCGTCGTGGGGCCTGACGGGGCGGCGCGCCCCGGTCCGGAGGAGCCTGCCTGGGCCGAGCAGCGCGACGGCTCGTGGTGGGTCGCCCTCGAGGGGCAGACCCCCCGCGACTGGATCCGGCCGCACCGCCTGACCCGCAGCACCGGGGCGCCGCGGGTCGCCCTCGAGCCGCCCGGCGACCTGCGGGCGGGGCAGCGCGTGGAGCTGCGCGTCGACCCGGACGCGACCGACGACCCCGACGGCGGGCCGGTCACCGTGGCCTGGGACCTCGACGACGACGCCGCCTTCGACGACGCCACCGGCCCCACGGCGGCGGCGGTCGTCTCCGCGCCCGGCACGGCCCAGCGCGTGTCGGTGCGCGTCACGGCCCCCGACGGTGACCGGGCGGTGGCCTCGCAACCGCTGTCGCAGGCCGCCAACGAGCCACCCCGCTTCCTCGGCATCCTCGGTCCCGACGAGGTGGTCGCCGGGCAGCCCGTCGTGCTCGAGGCCGTCGCCGACGACGACCGGACCAGTCAGCTCGAGCACCGCTGGACGGTGGACGGCCGGATCGTCGAGCAGTCGGGTCGCGAGGTGACGGTGGTCCTGGAGGCCGGCGACCGCGTGGTGCGGGTCGACGTCACCGACGGCGACGGGGCCACCACCACCGGGTCCCAGCGGTTCACGGTGCGACCCAGCCCGACCGACCCGGGACCGCAGCCACAGCCGGACCGACCGCCGACCGCGACGCTCACCGGACCGACGCGGGTCGCCGACGGCGACCGGGCCGTCTTCCGGGTCGCCGCCCGCGACCCCGAGGGCCGGACGCTGCGCCGCGCCTGGTTCGTCGACGGGCGTCCCGTGCTCGGTGCCCGCGGCCCCTCAGCCACCGTGGTGCTGCGTGCCGGGACCCGCACCGTGGCGGTCGCGGTCGCCGACCCCGCGGGTCACCTCGTGGTGCGCTCGCAGCGGGTCCGGGTCGTCCGGGGCTCCCGCCTCTCCGACGAGCCCCTGGAGGTCCGCGCGCCCGCGCGGGTCGGTCGGCTCGTCACGCGGGTCGGGGTGCCCCGGGCGGGCCGGGTGCGCGTCGTCCTGCGGGCGCCGGGCGGCCGCACCACGTGGGGCACCGCGTCGGCGCGGTCGACCCGTCGGGGCGCGGTCCCGGTCGTCGTACGGCTGACCCCGGCCGGGCGGCGGGCCCTCACCGGCGCCGGGACCCGCACGGTCGTCGCGGTCGTCACCTTCCGCGCGGCCGGACGCCCGGCCGTCGTCCGCACCCAGCGGGTCGTCGTCGCGCGCTCCGGGACGCCACCAGCACGGTCGTAGCATGTGGGCGGCTCGGGAGGACGGGAGCAGATGACCACGACGAACCCCTCGCACGACGACCTCGGCGCCGTCGACCGGCTCGACCGGCGGCGCGGTGCGGACCGGTCCGGCCACCGCGACGGCGTGGCCGTGGCCGAGCGCGACGACCTCGACCACCTCAGCGACGACGAGGTGCTGGCGCTGCTGGCCCGCGAGCGGCGCACCCCGCGGCCGACGCGGGCCTGGGGCGTCGTGCTGGCGGTGCTCGGGCTGCTGGGCCTGGCCGCGGCGTTCACGCTGGCCGTCGACAAGTACAAGATCCTCGAGGACCCCTCCTACGTCCCGAGCTGCAACCTCAACCCGGTGCTGTCGTGCGGGTCGATCATGCGCACCGACCAGGCGTCGGTGCTCGGGTTCCCCAACCCGCTCATGGGCATCGTCGGGTTCTCGGTCGTGGTCACCCTCGGCGTGCTGCTCGCCTCCGGGGTCCGGCTGCCGCGGGGCGTGCTGGCCGGGCTGGCCGCGGGCGGCGTCGTGGGTGCCGGCTTCGTGCACTGGTTGGCCTACCAGTCGATGTTCGAGATCGGCGCCCTGTGCCCGTGGTGCCTGGTCGTGTGGACCGTGACCCTGCCCGTCGCGCTGTGGTCGGTGCTGGTCGCCGCCGGGTCGTTCGCCGCCACCCGGGGCGCGGCCACCGCGGTGTGGCGGGCACGCTGGGTGCTGCTCCTCGTCTGGTACGCCGCGTTCGTGGCCACCGCGCTGGTGCAGTTCTGGAGCTACTGGCGCACGCTGCTGTGATGGCCTCGTGACCGTCCTCGTCACCGGTGCCTCCACCGGCCTCGGCCTGGCCGCCGTGCGCGCGCTGCTCGACGCCGGCCACGACGTCGTCCTGCACGCGCGCAGCCTCGACCGGGTCGAGGACCCTGCGGTGCTCGACCGGGTCGCCGACGCGGTGGCCGCCGACCTGGCCGACCTCGACGCCGTCGCCGCCCTCGCCGACCGGCTGGCCGCCCACGGTCCCCTCGAGGCCGTCGTCCAC
Source organism: Nocardioides litoris (assembly GCF_006346315.1). Lineage (GTDB taxonomy): Bacteria > Actinomycetota > Actinomycetes > Propionibacteriales > Nocardioidaceae > Nocardioides > Nocardioides litoris. Next base: position 91,652 of record NZ_VDMR01000009.1, read on the forward strand.
AACGCGGGCGTGATGCGGGGGCCCGACGTGCGCACCGTCAACGTCCTCGCGCCGTGGGTGCTCGCCGCCCGGCTGCCCCGGCCGGGCCGCTCGGTCGTGCTGAGCAGCTCGATGCACCGCGGCGGACGGGCCGAGGTGGGTGCGGCCCGCGCGTCGTCGTACGAGGACAGCAAGCTGTGGGTCACCGCGCTCGTCCTCCACCTCGCCGAGGCGCAGCCCGACGTGCTCTGGCACGCCGTCGACCCGGGGTGGGTGCCGACCCGGATGGGGGGTGCGGGTGCGCCCGACGACCTCGAGGAGGGCCACCGCACCCAGGTCTGGCTGGCCACCGCGCCCGAGGCGGAGATCGACCCCCGCACCGGTGGGTACTGGCGCCACCACGCCACCCAGGACCCCCACCCGGCCGCCCTCGACCCCGCCTTCCGCGCCGCCGTCGTGGAGCGGGTCGTGGACCTGACCGGGGTCGACCTCCCGGTCTGAGAGCCCCACCCGTAGCGTCGAGGGGTGGGCGACGCACAGGTGCCGGGCGAGGTCCTGGTCGACCACCGCGAGCGGGGGAGCGGCATCCCCGAGGCGCTGGCCGCGGCCGGCCTCGAGGTGGCACTGACCGACCTCCCGGTCGGCGACTACGTGCTCGGGCCGGGCCTCGCGGTCGAGCGCAAGGGCCCCGTCGACCTGGGGTCCTCGATCCGCGACGGCCGGCTGTTCGACCAGGCGACGCGGCTGCAGTCGGCGTTCCCGCAGGCCGTGCTCATGGTCGAGGGCGAGCCGCGTGGGATCGCCGAGGACGCGTGGCGCGGGGCGGTGTGCCGCCTCGTCGAGGACGGCGTGACCGTGCTGCACAGCCTCGACGCCGAGGACAGCGCGGCCTGGATCGCCCGGCTCGCCAAGCGGGCCCGCCGCAGCGCGCCGACGACGCCGGGCGAGGGTCCGCGGCGGGCGCCCCGGCACCCCTCGGCCCAGGCCGAGGTGATGCTGTCGGTCGTGCCCGGGATCAGCCCGGTCATGGCGCGCAGCCTGCTGGCGTCGTACGGCAGCGTCGCGGCGATCGCCGCCGCCGGCGCCGACGGCCTGCGCCGCCACCCCGGCATCGGGCGGGTGCGGGCGTCCCGCCTGCTGGCCGCGCTCACCGAGCCGTACGTCGACCTGGCCGACCGAGAGCCCGAGCCGGAGCGCCCGCCGCGCGGACCACGGGCCCTGCGTCGGTGGGTCCTGGTGGGCCCGGGCCTCGACGACGACCCGCCCTCGTGGGACCGGCGGGCGATCGCCCTCCGAGCACTGCGGTCGGCGCCGGCCGGGGCCCAGCTGGTCGACGGGCTGACCGGCGAGGTGGTCTCAGGCCCGGCGTGAGCCCGGGCGGGACCCGGCCGGCGGGCGGGCGGCGAGCACGCCGGCCACGGCCACGACGACCACGGCGGCGGCCGCCAGCACGGTGACCTCGGTGGTGCCGTCGTCGAGGCCGGTGACGGTGATGCCGATGAAGGCCCAGGCCCCCGCCACGGCGAAGGCGGCCAGGCGCCCGACCACGACCAGGGTGGTCACGGTCACCGCTGCGACCACCAGCAGTGCGAGCTGCCAGCCGAGCTCGCGGGCCCCGAACCAGTCCCAGCCGACCATCGCGGTGGAGGCGTTGAGGAAGAACGCGGCCGAGACCCAGCCGGCGAACAGGCCCCACGCGATGCGGGTCAGCGTGGCGAACCAGCCGCGGGGCAGGTCGGCCCGGGCCAGGGTCAGCACGCCGTCGACCGCCGCGACGAACATCAGGGCCAGCGCGAGGAAGGTCAACGTGCTGCTGTCGAGGGCGGCCATGACGATCCACAGCACCGCGGCGGCGTACAGGGCGACCTGGTCCCACCGGAAGCGCACCGGGAGCGCCGCGCCGGCCTCGCGGGCGGCGGGCAGCACGCCGGCCACGGCCTGGGCGATGGCGAGGGTGTAGATGACGCCCCAGATCGAGAACGCCCAGCCGACCGGGGTGATCAGCAGGTCGGCGCCGGCGCCGCTGCCCGGCGACGCGCCGGGCCCGTTGATGGTGACGGCGGGGGCCACGACCTGGGCCAGGGCCGCGACGAGCACGATCCACGGCAGGGCGCTGCCGGCGCTGGCGGTGGCCGGTCGGTCGGTCGTCAGCTGGGCCATGTCCTCGACGGTAGGTCGGCCCCGCCTCGCGCCCCACCCCCGATCGGAGGGGACCTGGAGGCCGTCACCCCTGCGGGCCAAGCACCCCCGGGCGCCCCCGTGGTGCGGTGGGGACATGGCGATCGAGGTGGTGGTCGACGTCGCGGCACCGTTGCGCACGACGTACGACCGGTGGACCCGGTTCGAGTCGTTCCCCCGCTTCATGCCCCTGGTGCAGGCGGTCACCCAGGTGCGCCCGACCGTGACCCGCTGGCGCCTGGGCCGCGGACCGCTGCACCACGAGTTCGAGGCCGAGGTCGTCGAGCAGCACCCCGACGAGCGCGTCGCGTGGCGCAGCCTCGACAGCCGGTTCCCGCACCGCGGCGAGGTGACCTTCGCCGCGACCGGGGAACGTCGGACCCGGGTGCGGCTCGTGCTCGACGACGACGTGCTCGCGCACCGCTGGTCCGAGCCCGTCGTACGCCGCCTCGCCGTCGCCCAGCTCGCCGCCTTCGGCCGCTTCGTCGAGGGCGTCGGGGACGCCGGCGAGACCTGGCGCGGCACCATCCGCCGCGGCCGGGTCACCGCCGTGGAGAAGGACGCCCCGGCCCACCCGGGCTGGGTCCACGGCTGACCCCGCCGCCACCCCCACCCCGACCCGACCCCCGACCGACCGCAGCACCGGAGGACCCACCGTGCCCACCAACGCCCAGGACCCCGACGCCTCGACCGACGGCGACCAGCTGGAGGTCACCGAGCCCAAGGACTGGGCGGCGGGCGTGCCCGCGGTGGCGCACGCCCTGGGGTACTCGCTCTCGCAGACCTCGCCCACGAAGACCGCGATCACCCTGCTGACGATGAACCAGGTCGACGGCATCGACTGCCCCGGCTGCGCCTGGCCCGACCCCGAGCCGGGCAAGCGGCACCGCAACGAGTACTGCGAGAACGGCGCCAAGCACATCAACGACGAGGCGACCAGCAAGCGGGTCACCCGGGAGTTCTTCGCCGAGCACCCGGTCTCCGACCTGGCCACCCGCTCCGACAAGTGGCTCAACCAGCAGGGCCGCCTGACCGAGCCGATGGTCAAGCGGCCGGGGTCCGACCACTACGAGCCCATCGGCTGGGACGACGCCGTCGCCCTCGTCGCCGGCGAGCTGCGGGGCCTCGACTCGCCCGACGAGGCCGCGTTCTACACCTCGGGCCGGGTCAGCAACGAGGCGGCGTTCACGCTCGGGCTGTTCGCCCGCGCCTTCGGCACCAACAACCTCCCCGACTGCAGCAACATGTGCCACGAGTCGAGCGGGTTCGCGCTGCACGAGACCCTCGGCACCGGCAAGGGCACGGTCAGCCTGCTCGACATCGAGCATGCCGACCTCATCTTCGTCGTCGGCCAGAACCCGGGCACCAACCACCCGCGCCAGCTCTCGGCGCTGGAGGCGGCCAAGCGGCGCGGGGCCCGCATCATCGCGGTCAACCCGCTCCCCGAGGCCGGCCTGAAGCGGTTCAAGAACCCCCAGAAGCCGCGCGGGGTGGTCGGGGCCGGCACCGAGATCGCCGACCACCTGCTGCAGGTGCGCCCCGGGTCGGACCTGGCCCTGTTCCAGGGGGTCAACAAGCTCCTGCTCGAGGCCGAGGACCACGCGCCGGGCACCGTCCTGGACCAGGAGTTCATCGACGCCGCGACCGACGGGTTCGACGCCTTCGCCGCCCACGTGCGCGCCGTCGACCTCGACGACGTCGCCGCGCAGACCGGCCTGACGAGGGCCGAGCTCGACACGGTCGCCGAGGAGGTGCTGCGGGCCGACCGGATCATCGTGTGCTGGGCGATGGGGCTGACCCAGCACCGCCACGCCGTGCCCACGATCCGCGAGGTCGTCAACTTCCTCCTGCTCCGCGGCAACGTCGGACGCCTCGGCACCGGCGCCTGTCCGGTGCGCGGCCACAGCAACGTGCAGGGCGACCGGACCATGGGCATCTGGGAGCAGATGCCCGACACGTTCCTCGACGCCCTGCAGGCCGAGTTCGGCTTCGACCCGCCGCGCCACCACGGCCTCGACGCGGTGGGCACGATCCGGGCGATGCGCGACGGCACGGTCAAGGTCTTCGTGGGCGTGGCCGGCAACTTCGTGCGCGCCGCGCCCGACAGCGAGGCCACCGAGGCCGCCGTACGCCGGTGCCGGCTGACGGTGCAGGTCTCGACCAAGCTCAACCGCTCGCACACGGTGTGCGGCGAGACCGCGCTGGTGCTGCCCGTGCTCAGCCGGACCGAGCGCGATCGGCAGGACAGCGGTGAGCAGGGCGTCACCGTCGAGGACTCGATGAGCGAGGTCCACCTCTCCCGCGGCCGGCTCGAGCCGGCCTCGCCCCTGCTGCTCAGCGAGGTCGCGGTGCTCAGCCGGATCGCCCGGGCGACCGTGGGGGAGCGGGTCGACGTCGACTGGGCCTCCTTCGAGGCCGACTACGGCACCATCCGCGACCACGTCTCCCGGGTCGTCCCCGGCTTCCACGACTACAACCGCCGGGCCGCCCAGCCCGGAGGGTTCCGGCTGCCCAACCCGGTCAACGAGGGCGTCTTCCCGACCGAGACGGGCAACGCCCGCTTCACCGTCAACGAGGGGGCGGCGCCGCGCGTGCCCGCGGGCCACCTGCTGCTGCAGACCCTGCGCTCGCACGACCAGTGGAACACCGTCCCCTACACCGACGACGACCGCTACCGCGGCATCCACGGCGACCGCCGGGTCGTGATGGCCCACGCCGACGACCTCGCCGACCTCGGCCTGGCGCAGGGCGACCGGGTCGACCTCGTCAGCGTCGCCGACGACGGGTCGGAGCGCCGCGCGGCCGGGTTCCGCGTCGTGCCCTACCCGACGCCCCGGGGCAGCGCCGCCGCCTACTACCCGGAGACCAACGTGCTCGTGGCCCTCGACGACGTGGCCACCACCAGCGGGCAGCCGGCGTCGAAGGCCGTGGTGGTCCGGCTCGAGCCCGTCGCGTAACCGGTTGCCGGCTGTCTGCTGCCGGTTGTCCGCGCCCCGGAGGATGGAGGGGTGCGCGACACCTGGTCCTCCCTCGCCCCGGCCCGCCGGCGGGTGCTGGTGGGCGCGGTCGGACTCCTGCTCGTCGTGGTGGTGGCGGTCGTCGTGGTCGCGCTCGTGCGGCGCGACGACCCGGTCGACCCCGTCGCGCAGGACCGGCCCGGGCCGGTGCTGCTCGTCCCCGGGTACGGCGGCAGCACGGCCGGTCTCGAGGTGCTGGCCGACGCGCTCCGCACCAGCGGCCGCGACGCAAGGGTCGTCGCTCCGGCAGGCGACGGCACCGGCGACCTGGAGGACCAGGCCGCCGACCTGGCCGCCGCCGTCGACCGCGTGCTGGGGGAGACCGGCGCCCCGTCGGTCGACCTCGTCGGCTACTCCGCCGGCGGCGTCGTGGTGCGGCTCTACGTCGCCGACCTCGGCGGCGGGTCGACGGTGCGCCGCGCGGTCAGCCTGGGGTCCCCGCAGCACGGCACCGACCTGACCTCGCTCGGCGCCGCCCTCGGCGGCGCCACCTGCCCCGAGGCCTGCCGCCAGCTCGACCCCGGCTCCACGCTGCTGCGCGAGCTCAACGCCGGCGACGAGACCCCGCCCGGACCGGCCTGGGTCGCGGTCTGGACCGAGGGTGACGCCACCGTGGTGCCGGCCGACTCCGGCGCGCTCGCCGGCGCGACGTCGTACGCCGTGCAGGAGGTGTGCCCCGACCTGGCGGTGTCGCACACCGAGCTGCCCCGCGACCCCGCGGTCGCCGGGATGGTCGAGGCGGCCCTGGCGGGGGCCGAGCCGGCCGTGCCCGGACCGGGCGTCTGCTGAGCCCGGTCGGTCGAGGTCAGTCGCTGACGTCCTTGGTGGCGAAGCTGGCCCAGGCGGCGCCGAGGAAGACGACGACGTAGGCCAGCTGCAGGAGCGTGCCGCGCACGATGTCGCGCCACAGGATCGGGTCACGGAAGAGGTCGACGAACGCGATCCAGTAGCGCGTCGGCAGGTAGGGGTGCAGCACCTGGGCGGCGTCGAGCGTGAGCAGCACCGTCGAGCCGACGAGCAGCCCGAGGGTGCCGAAGGCCGCGGCCGCGGGCGTGCGGACGACGGTCGAGAGGAAGAGCGCGACGCAGGCCACGCCGAGCATGCAGAGGATGGCGTAGCCGAAGGCGAGCCCGGTGCGCGCGACGAGCTCGGGGGTCGACAGCGCGGTGCCCGACACGCTCGTCGTCGGACCCGTGACGGTGATCGACTCGTCGCCCAGCAGGAGCACCCCGAGCACGTAGGCGGTGGCGGCCACGACGAGCACCGCGAGGACCACGAAGACCATCGAGGCGACCAGCTTGGCCACCAGCAGCCGCACCCGGCCCACCGGCCGGACGAGCAGGTAGCGCAGCGTGCCCTGCTGGGCCTCCCCGGCCACGGCCTCCCCGGCGGTGAGGGCGACCGCGATGGGCAGGAACAGCGGCAGCACGATGGCCAGGGCCGCCAGCGGGTAGAGCGTGCCGTCGGTCAGCACCGCCGAGAGGAACGCAGGTCCGGTGCCCGGCCGCGGGCCGAGGTCGGTGACCGCCAGGAGCACGGCCACCAGGGCCGGGAGGGCGTCGATCATCGCGATCGTCATCCACGTACGACGGCTGCGGAGCAGCTTGGACAGCTCGACCGGGATCACCCGGCCACCTCCTCGCGGTCGGGCCGGTCGGGCCGGTCGGGCCGGTCGGGCCGGTCGAACCGGTCGGACCCGGCCCGGGTGGCTGCGAGCACGACGTCCTCGAGGCGGCGCACCTCGGCGGCGATGGAGGTGACGCGCACGCCGGCCGCGACGAGACGGGCGTTGACCGCCGCAGGGTCGGGGTCGCGCACGAGCAGGCGCTGGTCGTCGTGGGCCACGACCGTGCCGCCGAGGAGGCCGAGCGCGTGGCCGACGTCGGGCGTGGTGAGCTCGACGTGGCCGGTGGGGCGGCGCAGGTCGTCGAGCTCGTCCTGCAGGACCAGGCGGCCGCGGTCGAGCACGCCGACCCGGGTGCAGGTCTGCTCGATCTCGGCGAGCAGGTGGCTGGAGACGACGACGGTGGTGCCGGCCGCGTTGAGCTCGAGCAGCAGCCGTCGGATCTCTTGGATGCCCTGGGGGTCGAGGCCGTTGGTCGGCTCGTCGAGCACCAGCAGCCGGGGCCGCCGGAGCAGGGCGCCGGCCAGGCCGAGGCGCTGACGCATGCCGAGGGAGTAGGCACGGACCGGTCGCTTGTCGACCCCGCCCAGGCCGACCTGCTCGAGCGCGTCGTCGACCCGGCGGGCGCGGCTGGCCCGGTCGCCGTCGGCGGCCATGGCGTCGAACAGGGCCAGGTTGCGGCGCCCGGAGAGCTGGCCGTAGGCGGCGGGCCCCTCGATCATCGCGCCGACCTGGGGGAGCACCCGGCGCCAGGCCGACGGCATCGGCTCGCCCAGCACCTCGACCCGTCCCGAGGTGGGCAGGACCAGGCCCAGCAGCATCCGCACAGTGGTGGTCTTGCCGGACCCGTTGGCGCCGAGGAACCCGTAGACGTCGCCCTCACGCACCTCGAGGTCGATGCCGTCGACGGCGGTGACCGGGCCGAAGCGCTTGGTCAGGCTCTCGGTGCGCACCGCCACCGGGCGCTGGGACAGCTCGCTCATCGGTCCCCCGTGTACTCGTAGCCCGCGACGGCCTCGGCTGCGGCTCGGCCCATCGCCTCGGGCGTCACCCATCCAGCCAGCAGAAGCCCGCCGTCGTCGGAGCCGGTGATCGCCACCGTCAGCGGACCGACCGCGGCCACCGTGCGCTCCGCGGTCACCGCGGCCCCGGGCACGGCTTGCAGCTGCTCGCGGAACGGCTCGGCCTCCCGGCCGCGCAGCGGGATCGTGACCAGCTGGGTCGTGCCCGCGCCGAACACCCCGACGGCCCCGTCGGTGGCCTCGGCCTGCGGCAGCCCGACCAGCGAGCCCGGCGGCCGCAGGGGTGCGTACTGGTTGGCCGCGTCGGCGATGTCGAGCGCCTCGTCGTACTCGACGTCGACGCGCTGGCCGGTCACCGGACCGACCTCGGCGTCGTCGGGCCGACCCGGGTCGTGCTCCACGAAGGCGGTCGTGAACGACGGCGCGGCCTGCCCGTCGGCGTACACCTCGACCCGGAGGGCGACGCCGGTCTCGCGGTCGGCCCACAGGTCGACGTGGTCGATGCTCGACAGCGGTGAAGGCGGCCGCACCCGGAGGCCGAGCGCGGTGCGGCCGGCCACCCGCTCGTCCGACAGGCGCTCGAGGTCGTCGTCGCCGACGCCGTCCAGCACCCGGCGGGCCAGGGCGGGCGGCAGCACGTCGGAGGAGCGGGGGAGCCGGACGTCGGGGTCGCGGCTGACGGTGGCGCGGTCGCGCTCGAAGTCCCACGAGACCAGGCCGACGCCGTCGCGGCGCAGGCCGTGCTCGCCCGCGGGCAGCAGCTCGTCGACCCGCCACCGCCGGTCGTCCTGCCACCAGGCGCGCAGCCGCGTGCGCTCGCCCAGCAGCCGGCCCAGGTCGCTGAGCTCGTCGGCGGCGGGCAGCTGGAGGGCGCCGGAGGTCTCGACCAGGCCCGACCACGACGCGTCGGCCGAGGCGCGCACGCGCTCGGCCACCACGGCCGCGGTGGCGTCGTCGGCCGCCACGGGCCGGGCACGCCATGCGAGCGGCCCGGCGACGAGCAGGGCGGCGACGACGGCGACCACGGCCCACCGGCGCGGGGCGGTGCTGCGGGGTTCAGGCATCCCCGGCAACGGTACGACCGCGCCCCCAGCCGAGCACCGCCACGAGGGTGGCGGCCACGACCGCCCCGGTCGTGCCGAGCACCAGGTCGCCGAGGGTGTCGCCGTAGTCGCCGCCGCGCTCGCGGTAGAACAGCGCCCACTCCAGCACCTCCCACAGCACCGCCAGCAGCGCGCCGGCGCCGCCGACGAGCGGCACCAGGAGCCACCGCGGTCGCAGCACCGGCCGCGCGAGGAGGGCCAGCCCGAGCCCGATCAGGAACCAGTGGCCGGCGTGGCTGGCCTTGTCCCACCAGTCGAAGCGCGCGTAGAGGTCGAGCCAGGTCGCCGTCACGTCGGACCAGAACGGCAGCACGAGCAGCCCGAACGCGGCGTACGGCGGCCGCTCGCCCGCAGGCCGTCCGCGGCCGCGCCACAGGACGGCCGGGAGCGCGGTGAGGACGGGGTAGACCAGCCCGCGCACGGTCCACCCGAACCCCTCGAACTGCTCGGGGCGCAGCACCGCCGCCGCGGCGAGCTCGGCGACCAGCGCCGACCACGCGACGGTCGGGAACCACACCGGCCACCGGGATCCGCGCGTCATCGCTCCATCATGCGTCGCCACCCGCGGGGTGGCCGACAGCCGACCGGGTGGTCGGCACGATGGGGCCATGGACTCCGGAGGTGCCGCGGACGCCGCGACCGCGGATCCGCCGTCCACCCACCGGCGCTTCCGGCCCTGGGAGGGGGAGGCGCAGCGGGCCGACAAGGTCCTCGTCGCGCTGATCGTGGCCCGCGGCGTCTACGGCCTGGCCATGGTGCCGCTCATCCCGCTCATGCTCGATCCCCACCCGGTGCTCATCCAGCTCATCAGCGGCTCGTCGATCGCCGACGTCGTGGTCGGGGCGCGGGTGAGGGTGGGCGACGTGTCGTGGCCGGTCGCGATCCTCGCCGGGCTGCCGTTGTGGGTGCTGACCGACTGGATCTACTGGTGGGCCGGCCGCCGCTGGGGCGACCGTGCCCTGGTGGCCCTGCTCTCGCGCAGCGGCCGCCCCGACGCCCACGCCCGCGCCAAGCGGGTCGAGCAGGTGATGCACCGCCTGGGCCCCTCGGCGGTGCTGCTCGCGTGGTTCCTCCCCGTCCCCAGCTTCCTGGTGTACGCCGCCGCCGGCACCGCCCGCATGCGGCTGTGGGTCTTCCTGGTCCTCGACGTCCTCGGCACCGCCCTGACCGTCGCCATCCTGGTCACCCTCGGCTACCTGGTGGGCCGGCGGGCGGTCGACCTGGTCGAGGCGTTCAACCGGTACGCCGCCCTGACCGCCGTCGCGCTCGTCGTGCTGCTCGTGCTGGTGCACCTCGTCCGTCGCCGTTCCGACCGGCGGGCGGCCCGGCGGGCCGGGTCGTCCGGCGGAGCGTGAGTCCCGGCTCGCGCCGGGCCGGACGACCTCGGCCGAGGGGTGCACCGGCCACCCGGATACTGGTCCGGTGCCGTCCCGCCGCCTGCTCGTCCCTGCGGCGGTGCTCGTCGTCGCGGCGGGCCTGCTGGGGGGAGGCTTCGAGGTCGCCCTGGGGCACGCCGCGGAGGGCTGCCACGCCGTCCGGGAGGGCTACCTGACGCCCCGCGTGGTCGCGGTGGACCGCCGCTGGTGGACCGTCGACTGCAGGCTCGACCCCCTCGACGGCGACCCGGTCTACACCGTGCACCGGCCGTGGCAGTCCGTGCGCGACATCCCCGACATCGACGGGGACGGGTAGAGCCGCTGCCCGGCCGCGGACCGGAGTGAGCCCCCGTGCTCACGACGGCCTGCGCGCCCCGCTCGTACGGTGCCGGCATGAGGCGCGTGGCACCCATCCCGATCGTGGTCGCCGGCCTGGTGCTCGTGACCGGGTGCTCGGGTCTGGTCGACACGCCGCTGGGCGCCGCGGGCGACCAGCGGGTCGTGGCCCCGGGCGAGGACATCACGGGCGAGGTCGTCCATCCCGACGGCGAGATCCGGGTGACGCTCGCCGACGGTGACGCGCCGCTGCCGCCGAACGGCCAGAACTCACGGGGTGCCCGTGCCTGCGCCTACGACGACGGGCGCTTCGTGTGCTCCACCGAGGGGCTGGACACGGGCGCCTACCGCGTCGAGGTCACCGACGCGACGTGGCAGAGCGAGGGGACCCACGTCGTCGAGGTGGTCCTCACCGACGTCCCGGACTACGACCCGCGCGTGAGCCTGGCTGACGGGGGTCGTGCCCTGCTGCTCACCGGGTGGGAGCCCGGCCGCACCGTCACCCTCACCGTGAAGGACGTCGAGTCGGCGCGCGCGGTGGCCGGTCCCCTGGGCGGGACCCCGGACGCGCGGGGCTCGCTGACCGTCGGGCTCGGCGACGTCCTCCCGGCCGGCACCTACCGCGTCGACGCCTCCGACGGGCTCTGGTCCTCGGGCACCCTCGACAACGGCTGGGCCCCGGTCTTCCTCACCATCGACTGAGGGTGGTCACCAGTGCCGGTCGGGCCGAGCTCGGCCGCACCGCGACTCGCTCGCCGTCATCGACGACGGTCGTGCAGAGGCCGCCAGGGAACCCGGCGAGGGTGCGGACCAGCCGACCCGTGGCCGCTTGCGGGCCTGCCATGGTGGCTCACGTCGGCGCGCGGGCCCCTCGCGCGGACGTGCCGACCACCGCATCTGCTCCAGCCGCGGCGCCGCGCCCTGCGACCAGCTCAGCACGTGCACGGGCCGGCGCTGTTCGGACGCGGACCGTCCTGGGTGCTCGGCGCTCGGACGGATGCGCCCGACCATGCCGACGTGCGGGCGACCGTCGATAGCCTCGCTGGAAGTCGTACACCATCATCCATGCCGACGACGTGCCTGCCGAACGCGGCCCGCACTACGCAGCAAGCCCCTACGACGAGCGAGTCAGCGATCAGCTGGGTCTGTCCGCTTTCGCGTTGTATCAAGTGGAGTTGCCACCCAGCGCCAGCACCGAGCCCCACGACCACCTCGAAGACGGAGTCGAGGATGCCTACGCCCTCATTCGGGGGACTGGATGGCTGGTGGTCGACGGAAGTGAGGTCCCGCTCGACGTCGGGCACTTCGTAGCCGTGACGAAGGAGTCGGTACGCCACATCCGAGCCGGGACTGACGGCTGCGTCCTCATCGCGGTTTGCGCCTGACGGACCAGAACGGTCCACGCGATCATGTCGACGTCCGGGCGCAGCAGCCGTCGTTGTGTCGTCTGCTTGCATCCGCGGGCGGAGGCGGTGGCGTTCAGCGACTGTGGGACGCGGCGGGTCGGCGGGCGGACCATTCGGTCCAGAGGACGAGGCCGACGATGACGACCGGTCCGGTGAGGTTGGTGACCACCACGGCGAGGGTGATCGGAGCGAGCAGCGCCACGGCGATCGACGAGCACGCTTCGGCGGTCAGGCCGACGGCCCAGGCCAGGGTGAGCCGTCGGTGCAGTCGTGCCAGGCCGTCGTCGCTGGCCAGCCGCGCCTCGAACGCCTCCCGGTCGGGCGCCAGGTCGGCCCGGATGCGGGCGATGAGCGGTCGTGACCAGGTGAGCGAGGCCAGGGCGACCGCGGCGATGACGAGGGTGATGACGCTGTCCTTGACCAGCAGCAGCCGCGCGTCGCCGGTCAGCCAGGCCAGGGCGAGCGACAACCCGAACCGCAGCAGCACCAGCAGTCCCAGCGCATTCAGGGGGACGCCGCGCAGCCGGTCGACCCCGAGCAGGGCTGCGCTCACGGCGGCCGACCCCGCGAGCGCCCACACCGGGGCCGCACCGAGGGCGACGAGGGCCAGGTACGAGGCGATGGGCACGCCCACGTTCTGGGTGACGCCGAGCAGCGTGCCGACCCAGGCGGGTCGCTCAGTCCTCATGGGCGTCCGCGTCGAGGGTGTCGCGCACCTGCGCCAGCAGGGCGGCCAGCTCGGCCACCTGTGCAGGCGCCAGCCCGGTCACGTGCGTCCCGTCGAGGTCGTGCAGCCGGCCTCGCACGCGTCGGGCGACTGCCCGGCCCTCGTCGGTCAGCGTCACGACGGTCCGCTGGCCTCGACCACCGGGGCCGTCTCGTACGACCAGGCCGCGGGCGCGCAGGCCGTCGACCAGCCCGGCCATGCTCTGCGGGCGCACCAACAGCGCGCGTGCGAGGTCGGAGGAGGACAGGTCGTCGCCGTCGAGCAGCGCGGCGAGCACCCCGAACTGCGGTCCGGTGATCCCCTCCTCCCCGATGACCTCGCTCAACCGGCGCCGCGCGAGGTGGGCCGTCTGGACCAGGGTCCACAGCACCGGAGGCCCGCTCACGCTGCGTCCCCGCGGCGGGTCAACAGCCGCATGCCGCGGACGAGGGCGGCCGCGGCGACCACGCCGGCACTGCCCACCGGTCCGCTCGTGCGCTGCACCCACCGTGCCGGTCCCAGCGACTCCCTGACCCTGGGCCGGGCTCGAGCTTCGAGGAGCACCTGGTAGCGCGACAGTGCAGCCTCCAGCGTGCGTCGTCCCGCGCGGACGTCGTCGAGGGCCGCCAGCAGGTCGCCCGCGTCGGCGATGGCCGTCGACGCCGACTGTCCCCCGGTCGGGGGCATCGCGTGCACCGCGTCGCCGAGCACTGCCACCGGCCCGGGGGTCCACCCGAGCATCTCGCCGTGTGGGTCGGCGGCGTGGAAGCGGTAGTGGCCCAGTCGATCGGCCGGGGTGGAGGCGACCATGCCGCGCGCCCACGGCGACCATCCGGCCATCTGGCGCAGCGCGTCCGGCAGCACGGTGCGCGGGTCCTGGTCGACCGGACGGGCGAGCACCAGCCCCCACACCCAACCCGGCTCCTCCAGCGGCGTCGCAACGTCGTGCCGGGTCACGAACATCCCGGTGCCCCGTGGGCCGATCGCCAGGGCCGGTCCGTGGGTCAAGAACGCCGGCGCACCCTCGTCGTGGGGCGCCAGGCCGTCGACCCTGCCCGCAAGCCCGACCAGCCCGATCGGCGCCGAGGTCGCCCGCCCGGCCGCCTGACGAGCCACCACGGACCCGACGCCGTCGGCCGCGACGAGCAGGTCGCCGTCGAGGTCGCCCCGGTCGGTCACCACCACGACCCCACCGCCGACACCCTTGCCGACCTCGCCCCCGGCCGCGGCTCGCCACCCCGTGACACGGACGCCGAGGTCGAGCACGTCGTCGAGGCCGCCGGCGAGGGCCAGCCGCAGAGGTCGCCGCCCGACGAGCCGGTGCTCGCCTTCCTCGGCCGGCACCCGGACCAGCAGGCGCAACCGCCGGTCAGTCACGTGCATCGCCGTGAACGACCCACCGCCCGCGCTGACCGACTCGAGCTCATCCCACCGCTCTGCCGGCAGCTCGCGGCGCAGCACGGCGCAGGCCCCGGGGTCGAGGTGCAGCCGGTACCCGCCCGTGAGGGCCAGGTCGGTGTCGCGCTCCAGCACACGCACCTCGACCCCACGGCGTCGGAGCCCTTGGGCAAGCACCAGTCCACCGATCCCGCCACCGACCACCACGATGCGCATGTCATCCACCGTAGTTTCAGCATCCTGAAACATCCAGTGCGCGGCGCCCGCTGCCGTTGTCCACTCCGTGCCATCGCCAGACCACGCGGGAAGCGGGGCCAGCCCGACCGTGCCGACGGGCGGGCGCAGCGCGACGTCCGAGTGGCCGTCTCCACCGTGCGACGTGGGTGCGCGGGTTGAAGCGGGATGTGTGATCTGGGTCATGGAGCGCATAGGGTGAGGCTCCTCATCGAGACACGGTGCGACGCCCCACAGCTCGATGAAAGGCAGATCATGTCCATGATCGACAACCTCCGCGCCGACGGCGCCGTCACGACGTTGCTGCGCGGTCCGTGCGGCCGCGTCAGGCTGGTCGACTCGCCGGCACCGGGATCACCCGCCCCGTTGCGACCCATCGCCAGCGGGCACGAACCGCCCCCGGGCGGCGGTGCAGATCCGACTGGACCCGAGACGAACCCGGGGGCAGACGACCCGAGCGACCCTCCCCCCGACAACCCCTCCGGCCGCGCCAGGACCCGCGCGTCCGCGTGACCAGTCGAGCGCGCCGATCCACCGCTCGCGGACCGACCAGTGCACCCGGGTCTGCAGCCCACGCCCATCTCTTGATCGCGACAACCGGGAGCACGAGGTGGTCCCGATCTCCACCAACGGCCGCAGCGACGCCGAGATCGCCCACCGCTCGTGCTAGGCGTCTCGACCCACGAAGCGCACGTGCACCCAGCAGGTTGCACGATGGGCGTCGAACGGCACTCGCTTGCCATCCTGAGGGGTTCGCGACACGGCCTCGCGGCCACCACCGAAGCCATTTGAGCCCGGCAGCCCTGTGCAGGGTGAGTCCACGCAGCATCGGTCCCGTCGACCGAGACTCCGCTGTGACCCGTCTTGCGTCCGCAGGTCTGACGAACTGGGCCGGCAACCCGGCTACAGCCGATGGTCGCAACCCAGCTGCCCCTCCATGCGAGAGCCGAGCGTGTCCCCGTTCAGACGCACCGACCCACCGTCCAGCAACGACACGCCATCTACACGGTCAGCTGTTCGTGCGGCTGGCGGGGAACCGGTGCCTACCTGACTGTCCTCGACGCCTCGGCCGAGTTCGATGAACACGCACTCGCCATGGCTCTCGAGCCACTCCCGCAACGCACCCGAGCCCGCCCCGCACCCCACCG
The DNA here is from genome assembly GCF_006346315.1 of Nocardioides litoris. Classification (GTDB taxonomy): domain Bacteria; phylum Actinomycetota; class Actinomycetes; order Propionibacteriales; family Nocardioidaceae; genus Nocardioides; species Nocardioides litoris. Next base: position 107,179 of record NZ_VDMR01000009.1, read on the forward strand.
AGAAAGCGGACGGGCGCACGGACCGGCCCCAGTCCACGACGAGCCCGGATCGGCAGGCGGTTGCCGCTGCCCCGCCCCCGGCACAGGAGCAGCAGGCACAGTGAAACCCCTCCCTGAGACCCGAGTAGCCGCCCACGCCCTCTTCGCGTCCAGGGGTGGGGAGTTCCTGGCTGAGCTGCTCGCCTCGGCCGACCGGGTCCGGGACGTCGTGCCCAGCCTGGTGGGGGTCAGCCTGACCGCCCTGCGTGACGGCCTCACCTTCACCGTGGTGGCGACCTCCGCGGAGATCGCCGAGATCGACGCGGTCCAGTACCTCGACGGCGGGCCCTGCGTGACAGGGGCGACGACCGCGACGACCCGGTCCACCGAGGCCGTCGACCACCTCGACGAGGGTGAGTGGCGTGCCTTCGCCCACGCAACGGCAGCCCGAGGCATCGCCTGCAGCCTGACCCTCCCCATCATCGAGGACGGGACCAGCGTCGGCAGCGTCAACCTGTACGCCGCGCAGCCCGACGCGTTCGAGACCCACCACGAGGACGTCGCCGCCGTCTTCGCCGCCTGGGCCGGCGGCGCGGTCACGAACGCCGACCTGCCCTTCTCCACCCGCGAGGCTGCCATGTCCACGCCCGCGCTCCTGCGCGACCAGGCAGTCGTCGACCAGGCAGTCAGCGTCCTCGTCGCGGCGCGAGAGACCACCGCCGAGCACGCCCGCGCCTGGCTGCGAGACGCCGCACAACGCGCCGGCGTGCCAGACGTCCACGTGGCCCGCGCCATCATCGACGCCTTCACCCCCAGCGACGGCGAGACCGACCCCGACCCCGACCCCGGACCCTCCCCGAGCTGACCCCCTTGGTGACTGTCGAGGGCAGCGCTCCACCCCTCGCGGTCATGTCGGTTGCCCCGGGCGGCTCGCGACCACCGACGCGGCCACCTCGTCGATGCGCCCGACCATCCCGACGTGCGGGCGCAGCCCGACTGGCGGCCCCAGGGCGCTAACCCACAAAGGCGACGCGCCGCCGCATGGACGATGATGTGAACGGGTCGCTCAGGTCTGTATGTGGCATGGACGATGACACCTTGCCCGTAACGGCCGTGCTGGCCGCGGTTCCTGTCAGTGACCTCGACGCCGCGCGACACTTACGAGCGGCTGTTGGGCACCCCTTCGGCTGCATCGCCCGTGCCGGGGCTGGCTCAGAGGGACCTCGGTGTCGGCGTGCTGCAAGTCGTGGTCGACGCCGACCGGGCCGGCGGCGGTGTGGTGACCCTGATGTTCGATGACCTCTCCGCAGCTGCGGTGGCAGTCGGCGGCCGCGGTATCGAGCTCGAGGTGGCCGTGGGTGAGGTGGTCAGCGCGGTCACCCGAGTGCTCGATCCCGACGGCAACGCCATCACTCTCGTCGAGGCCTGACGGGCACCTGACCACCCGGCACCTGACCACCCGGCACCTGACCACCCGGCACCTGACCACCCGGCACCTGCAGTCCCAAACACCCCCGCCCGGGTGGCGTCCGGCCGCAGGCAACTTCGTAGCGTGCTCGCACCATCGCGTGCGTCCCCGTTCCAACCAACGTCCTCGGAGGCTTCATGGGTCGCGTCATCGTGGCAACAGCCGTCAGCGTCGACGGGTATGCCGAGGGCGCCGGCGGTGACATCTCCGTGATGCCGCTCGACGAGAGCTTCAACGAGCACAACGCCGAGCAGATCGCTGGCGCCGCACAGGTCCTGTACGGAGCCACCACCTACCGACAGATGGTCAGCTACTGGCCCCAGGTGCCGGACAACCCGGACGCCTCAGCAGCCGAGCGGCGCATCGCCGCCAGGATGGCCGAGGGCCTCCCGATCACCGTGGTCTCGGACTCGATCACTGCCGATGACACCGGCCCGTGGCGCGCTCAGACCACCATCATCCGGCGCGACGAGGCCCACCGAGCCGTCTCGCAGCTACGAGAGGCCGACGGCGACACCGTCATCTTCGGCAGCCGCACCGTGTGGTCCGACCTCCTGGCGCACGGCCTGGTCGATGAGCTGCATCTCATGGTCGGACCCAAGATCGTCGCGGGTAGCACCCAGGTCTTCGATGGTGTGCCTACGACGGGCCTGCACCTCATGGGTGTGACCCAGTTCGACGGATCCCCGGCAGTGGTCCTGCGCTACCGGGTCGAGCACGACTGAGTCCCCGCGCACCCGCCCTCTCTCTTTGCGCTGCTCCGGGCCGTGCATCGGCTCCGCCCGACCATGCCGCGATCGTGGGCTCCGCCCGACCATGCCGCGCTGCAAGTGCGAAGCGGAGGCCGTCAGCACCCATCAGCACGTGATCGACGCGTTTCCGTGCACCACGGCGCCGTGGGGCACCACAGCCGTGCCGCGAGCGGTCCCGCCACTGCGTCTGGCAGGCCAGCGGGCCAGGTGCGAACGGGCCGGCCTGTAGGCCGGGTTCTGTCCTCCGCCCTCGCGGGCGGTGGGGCGACCATCCATCTACGACCGCCGTTGCCGACGGCCTCCAGCGACCTACCCGCGCACTCGGACGAGCAGTCCTCCTGGCCGGAGCCGTCGTGCGCTGTCTGGTCTTGCTCCGGGTGGGGTTTGCCGAGCCACGCCGGTCACCCGGCGTGCTGGTGGTCTCTTGCTCCACCGTTTCACCCTTGCCGCCCCCGTCTCGCGACGGGGGAGGCGGTCTGTTCTCTGTGGCACTGTCCCGCGGGTCACCCCGGGTGGGTGTTACCCACCACCCTGCTCTGCGGAGCCCGGACCTTCCTCGGGGAGTCTCCTCCACGCGGTCGCCCGGCCGGCCCGTTCGCAGGAGCAGCGTAGCGGGCCAGCGCCCCAGCCGTCCGGTGCCCACCGGGACGCGCACGACGGCGGCGACGACCAGGGTCGGGCCGGTGCCGAGGACCATGGGAGCACCGCTACCAGGGCCAGGCCGTGTTCACCCGTCGGACGGCGCGGGCTCGGTGGCCGGGGGCAGCGTCGCCACCGCGATCAACGTCGTGAGCGGGACGGCGAGCACCAGGCCGATGCTGGTCGCGAGCGTCCGCACGACCTCCTGGGTGATCTCCTCGGTGGCGAGCAGGTCGCTGCCGGGCAGCTGGTAGAGCCGCAGCACGAGCAGCACGGTGAGCGCCGTGCCGGCGTAGGCGAAGACGATGGTGTAGATCGTCGAGGCGATGTGGTCGCGGCCGATGCGCATCCCGCTGGCGAACACCGTCACCCGCGACATCTCCGGGGACGCGGCCCGCAGCTCCCAGACCGCCGAGGCCTGGGTGATGGTGACGTCGTTGAGCACGCCGAGGCCGGCCACGATCACCGCCGCCGCGAACAGGTTGGAGAACGACAGGTCCGGGGCGAACGTCGAGAGCTGGCGCGAGCCCTCGTCGGCCACCCCCGTCACCCGCGTCGCCCCCACGGCCAGCGACCCGATGAGGGCCGTCACACCGATGCCGGCGATCGTGCCCGCCAGGGCCGCGCTCGTGCGCAGCGAGAACCCGTGGGTCGTGTAGAGGACGACGTACATGATCGCCACCGCGCCCACCGCCGCCACCAGCACCGGCGGCTCGCCCGCGAGCAGCGCGGGCAGCAGGAAGAACGCCAGCACCGCCGAGGCGAACCCGAGCCCCAGCAGCGCCATCAGCCCGCGGAAGCGGGCCACCGCGAGCACCACGACGACGAAGACGGCCAGCATCACGCCCAGCGGGGCCTCGCGGACGATGCCGAAGTAGTTGAGGGTCGTCTCGGCCCGGCCGTCGCCGGCCGGCGTGCGGATCAGCTTGACCGTGTCGCCGACGGCGAGGTCGGAGGCCAGCACGTCGGGGGGTACGCCGACCGCGAGGGTCTGCCCGGCGTCCTCGCCCTGGGTGACCCGCACCTCGAGCTGCCCGCAGCCCGCGGCGGCGGTGCCGGCCGGGCAGGGCTCCCCGAGGGCGGTGACCTCGGCCTGGGGGAAGGTCACGCCGGGGGCGGCGAACTGCACCTGCTCGGCCAGCTCGTCGACCCGGTCGCCGTCGGGCCACAGCAGCGCGACCCCGGCCAGCACCGCCACCAGGACCGCGACGAGCGACCCCACGAGCACGAGCCGCGGGCCGCCGCGGACCTCCACCTCCGGAGGAGGTCCGCCGTGGGCGTGGCTGTGGCCGTGGGCCGGGCCGTGGCCGCCGGCCGGCTCGGCGCGGCGACGGGCGTGCGAACCGGCCACGTCAGGCGAGGCGGGTCAGCTCGACCGACACCTCGAGCCGCGACGTCGCGGCCCCGGAGTAGATGCCGCTGATGGGCCGCACGTCGGCGTGGTCGCGCCCCTGGGCGATGGTGACGTAGCGGTCGTCGGGCTCGACGTCGTGGCACGGGTCGAAGGCCCGCCACCCGTCGTCCCACCACTCGACCCAGGCGTGCGACGCGCCGTGCGTGGTGGCCCCGACGACCGGGTCGACCTCGGGGTGGGCGTACCCGGAGACGTAGCGGGCCGGGATGCCGACCGTGCGCAGGCCGCCGACGACGAGGTGGGCCACGTCCTGGCAGACCCCCGCCCGCTGCTGCCAGGCCGTCGCCGCGGTGCCGCGGACCTCCGTGCTGCCGGGCACGTGGTCGACCTCGTCGTGCACGAGCTGGCACATGTCGCGCGCGGCCTCGCCGGGCCGCTCGTGGTCGGCGGCGACCTGCTTGGCCCGCTGGGCGAAGTCGGCCGGGGGAGCGACGAGGTCGGAGAGCGTGAGGTACTCGGTCCACCGGTCGCTGACCTCGCGGGCCGCGACCTGCTCCCAGGACAGGACAGGGGCGGGGGCCGGGCGCCGCTGGGTCTGCACGGTCGAGGTGGCCGCGACCGTCATCACCTCGTGGGGGTCGAGCACCTCGAAGGCGGTCACCGCGGTGCCGAAGTAGTCGCGGTACTCCGAGGTCCACGGCTTCGGGGTCACCTCGACCCGGCTGTGCACGACGATCTGCTCCGGCGTGGTCACCGGGGTCAGGCGCGCCTGGTTGTAGGACGCGACCGCGCGGCCGTCGTAGGTGAACCTGGTGGTGTGGACGATGCGCAGCTGCATCTCACGCCCCTCCCATGCCGTGCCAGGCGAGGGCCTCGGCCCCCGCGAAGAACCGTCGGGTCACCGCGTCGGTGGCCAGCGCGCAGGTGCGCTGAAGGCGCTCCATCTCCAGCGGGAGGTCGGCCAGCACGTCGGTCAGCGAGCGGTACTCCAGCTCGGCGCGGGTGCGGCCGAGCAGCCGCTGCGCCTCGTTCTGGAAGCCGGCCCGCTGGCTGGAGGACTCGAGGTTGTCCAGGCACTGCTCGGCCCGGTTGAGCGAGAAGACCACCGAGCGCGGGAACAGCCGGTCGAGCAGCAGGAACTCCGCCGCCGCGCGCTCGGTCGAGAGCCCGCGGTAGGTGCGCAGGAACGCCTCGTAGCCGCCGCACGCGCGCAGCGTGCCCGTCCACTGGTCGGTGCTGCCGCTGGTGGCCGCTGCCGTGGCCACCAGGCGGGAGGTCATGTCGGCCCGCTCGATGCAGCGCCCCAGCATGAGGAACTGCCAGCCCTCGTCACGGGTCATGGTCGCGTCGGCGGTGCCGTTGACCAGGGCGGCGCGCTCGCGGACCCACTGGAAGACGCCCGGCGGCCGGCGGGTGGCGAACCGGCCGGAGACGATGTCGCGGTGGGTGGTGTTGACGGCCTCCCACAGCGGCACCGACAGCGTCTCCCGGGCCCGGCGAGCGCTCTCGCGGGCGGCGCCGATGGCCGCGGCGATGGAGACCGGCGAGGCCGGGTCGAAGGCGAGGGTGCGGAGCACGAACTCGACGTCGACACCGGCGGGAGCGTCCTCGACGCCCATGATCGACAGCAGCCCGCGGCAGGTCTCGTCGACGTCGAGGGTGGCGTCCTCGAGCAGCAGCGAGGTCTGGACGTCGAGGATGCGCGCGGTGTCCTCCGCGCGCTCGACGTAGCGACCGATCCAGAACATCGACTCCGCGATTCGGCTCAGCACGGCAGGTCCCCATGGTGGCTCGACCCCACGGTGGTCGAGGAAGGCGCGCCAGCGCCTGTCTCGAGACCACGCGCCGGCTGCGGTCCCGTGGTCTCGAGACGGGCCTGGTCGGCCCTCCTCGACCACCGTGGAGACGGGCCCTGCTGCTGTTGCTGCTCGGCCTGCTCGTGGCGCACGTCGTGCACGGTGCCGAGGGCGGGCCCGCGCGTCTCGGGCACCGGCTGCGGAGGGGGCGCGGGCTCGGGTTCCGGCTCCGGCGCGACCGGGTCGGGCCGGGCGGGGCTGACGGCGGGGCCGGCGAGCACCCAGGTGTCCTTGGACCCGCCGCCGCGGGAGGAGTTGACGATGAGCTCGCCCTCGGCGAGCGCGACCCGGGTCAGGCCGCCGGGCAGCACCCACACCCGCGAGCCGTCGTTGACCGCGAAGGGCCGCAGGTCGACGTGCCGCGGCCCCAGGCTGCCCTCGACGAACGTCGGCACCGTGGACAGCTGCACCACCGGCTGGGCGATCCAGTCGCGGGGCGACTCCAGCACCTTGGCGCGGAGCTCGTCGAGCTCGGCCCGGGTGGCCCGCGGGCCGATGACGATGCCCTTGCCACCGGACCCGTCGACCGGCTTGAGGACCAGCTCGTCGAGGCGGTCGAGCACCTCCTCGCGGGCGTCGGCGTCGCCGACCCGCCAGGTGTCGACGTTCTGGATGACGGGCTCCTCGGCCAGGTAGTAGCGGATGATGTCGGGCAGGTAGGTGTAGACGAGCTTGTCGTCGGCCACGCCGTTGCCGACCGCGTTGGCCAGCGTCACGTTGCCGGCCCGGGCGGCATCGATGAGGCCGGGGCAGCCGAGCACCGAGTCGGCCCTGAAGTGCACCGGGTCGAGGAAGTCGTCGTCGATGCGCCGGTAGATCACGTGCACCGGCGCCAGGCCCTGCGTGGTCCGCATCATCACCCGGCCGCGGCGGCACTCCAGGTCGCGCCCCTCGACCAGCTCGACGCCCATGGTGCGGGCCAGCAGCGCGTGCTCGAAGTAGGCGCCGTTGTAGACCCCCGGCGTCAGCACCACGACCGTCGGGTCGGCCACGCCCGCGGGAGCGGCGGCGCGCAGGGCGGCCAGCAGCCGCTGGGGGTACGCCGCCACCGGCCGGATCCGGTGGGCCGCGGTCGTCTCGGGCAGCGCAGAGCTGATCGCCCGGCGGTTGGTCATCACGTAGGAGACCCCCGAGGGCACCCGCACGTTGTCCTCGAGCACCCGGAACTCGCCCGCGTTGTCCCGGACGAGGTCGATGCCGCTCACGTGCACGCGCACGCCGTTGGCCGGCCGCACCCCGGCCGCCGCGCGGTGGTAGTGGCTCGAGGTCGTGATGACGCGGCGGGGGATGACCCCGTCGTCGAAGACCCGCCCGGCGTCGTACACGTCGGCCAGGAAGAGCTCGAGCGCCCTGACCCGCTGCTGGACGCCCGCGTCGAGGGTCGCCCACGTGTCCTGCTCGATGACCCGCGGCAGGATGTCGAGCGGGAACGCCCGCTCCTCGCCACCGATGTCGAAGGTGACGCCCTGGTCGAGGTAGCCCGCCTGCAGGGCCTCCACCCGCGTGACCAGCTCGGGCTGGGTGAGGGTGGCCAGGGTCTCGCGCAGCCGCTGGTAGGGCGGGCGCAGCGCGTCGCCCTCGAACATCTCGTCGTACGCCGGTCCGGTGCTGGAGTAGCCCTCGAACATCGCGTTCATGCGCCCGACCCTAGTGGGAGACCGACCTCACTCCGGGTGGGTCAGGACCTCGGCCCCGGAGGGCGTGACGACCAGCGTGTGCTCGAACTGGGCGCTCGGCCGGCCGTCGGCAGTCACGACCGTCCAGCCGTCGTCCCACATCTCGATCTCGGCCGTGCCGAGGTTGAGCATCGGCTCGATGGTGAACGTCATCCCGACCTCGATGAGGTCGTCGTGGTCGGGGGAGTCGTAGTGCGGCACGACCAGCCCGGAGTGGAACGCCGTCGAGATGCCGTGGCCGGTGAACTCCCGCACCACGCCGTACCCGTGGCGCTTGGCGAACGACTCGATGACCCGGCCGATGACGTTGATGCGTCGACCCGGCTTGACGGCCTTGATCGCCCGGTCGAGGGCCTCGCGGGTGTGGTCGACCAGCTGCCGGGTGGCCGGATCGACCTCGCCGGCCAGGAAGGTGGCGTTGGTGTCGCCGTGCACGCCGTCGAGGAACGCGGTGACGTCGATGTTGACGATGTCGCCGTCCTCGACGACCCGGCTGTCGGGGATGCCGTGGCACACGACCTCGTTGACGCTCGAGCACAGCGACTTCGGGAAGCCGCGGTAGCCCAGCGTCGAGGGGTAGGCGCCGTGGTCGCAGAGGAAGTCGTGGCCGATCCGGTCGAGCTCGTCGGTCGTCACGCCCGGCTGCACGGCCGCGCCGACGAGCTCGCGGGCCTGCGCGGCCAGCCGCCCGGCGGCCCGCATCCTCGCGACGGTCTCGGCGGACTGCGCGGTCGGGCCGTCGTACGGCGCGGGGGCGGGCTGGTCGACGTACTCCGGACGCGGGACCCCGCGCGGGACGGGACGGCGCGGAGACACCTCTCCGGGGGCGATGGCGGTCACGGGGAACGAGGCTAGTTTGACCCCCATGGCCGATCAGGAGTGGTGGTACTGCATCAAGCACAGCCGGGTGGAGGGCCGCGACGGCTGCCCCAACAAGGACCGGCTCGGTCCCTACGCCACCGAGGCCGAGGCCGCCCGCGCGCTCGAGACCGCGCACGAGAAGAGCGAGGCCTGGGACCACGACCCGAAGTGGAACGACGACGAGCTCGAGGACTGAGAGGGTCCAGCGCTGAACGCGTTCTCGCGGCGGCGGGTCGCCAAGCCCCCTCGGGCCACCGACTTCTGGCCCTTCGGCGGCATGATCCTGATGGCCGCCGCCTTCTTCCTGTACGCCGCCAGCGGCACGATCGCGCCGTGGTGGGCGGTGGTGGTGCTGCTGGTGGTGTGGCTCGGGTTCTTCGTCGTGGCCTGTCGGTGGTGGTCCACCCGCCCGCGCGGCATCACGGTGCTGGCGGTCGGCGCCATCGCGCTGTGGTTCGTGGTGCTCGTCGCCGGCGGGGCGTGGCTGGGCTGGGAGGCGTAGCCATCCTGCGTGGTGGGTGACGGAGGTGGGTCGGGTGGCCGCGCGCGTGGCAGGCCGCGTCTCGGCGTCAAGGACGCTCGCTGCGCTCGCGCCGCTGCGCGGCGGCCTCCGGCCGTCCTTGACCCCGAGCCTCGCGCGGCCCGCCGTCCTGCGCGCTGTCGGCGACGCCTCGTGTCCCGTGCCCGGCGCGCCGCCGCTGGCGCGGCCACCCGCCCCACAGGTCACGCGTGACCCGCCGGCACCACTTCTGGCGGGGACCTCCCACCCCTGGGCGGTAACTCCCCGCCAGAAGTGGGAGATCGGCGTCAGGAGTGACATCAGTGTGACGGATGGGGCGGCCGCGCCAGCGGCGGCGCGGGCGGAGCCCGTGCCGTTGAGCGCGCCGTCAGTCGATCGGGCGAGGCTCCGGGTCAAGGACCGCGCAGCGGCCGGCGGAGCCGGCGCGAGCGCAGCGAGCGTCCTTGACGCGGAGACCCGATCGACTACGCGCGCGGCCGCCCACACCGACCACGGAGTGACATCAGCCCCGCGGGCGCACCAGCAGGATCCGCCCCTGGCCGTCGGCGCCGTCGGTGGCGACGAGCACGTCGCCGTTGCGGCGCTGGGTGACGGTGCGCAGGCGCCCGAAGTCGCCGTCGAGCTCGGCGGGGCGGGTGGTGGACCGGAGACCGCCCTTGCCGCCGAACTTCATCACCACGAGCCGCTCGCCGCCGAGCGCCGCGACCCACAGGCCGCCGGCGTAGGAGCCCCACTGGCGGCCGTAGACGAAGGTGGCGCCGGAGGTGGCGATGGTGGGCCGGCCGGAGCGCCACTTGGCGGCGATCTGCTTGCCGGGCAGGCGCTGGTCGGTCATCGGGACGGACTCGTCGTAGCCCGGGACGGGCTGCCACCCGTAGTCGCCGCCGCGGCGGAGCAGGTTGACCTCGTCGTCGCGGTAGGAGCCGTGCTCGACCGACCAGAGGGTGCCGTCGCGGCGCTGGGCCAGGCCCTGGACGTTGCGGTGGCCGTAGGTGGTGACGTAGCGCTTGGTGCGGTTGGCGGCCTTGCGGAACGGGTTGGTGCGCCAGGGCTTGCCGGTGAAGCGGTCGAGCCGCAGCGTCTTGCCACCGAGCGAGCGCAGGTTGCGCGGGTTGGTGCCGACGGCGGCGTCCCCGGTGCCGACGACCAGCGAGCCGTCGCGGGCGATGAGGAGGCGGCAACCCCCGTGGCGGCCGCTGGTGGTGGGCAGGCCGCGCAGCAGCGTGCGGCGCTGGGTGGCGCGCCGCTCGGCCCCGTCGAGGGTCCAGGAGATGACCCGGACGTCGTGGCCGCCGCCCGCCTTGCGCCACCCGCTGCAGGTGTAGAAGCGCCGGTTCTGCCCGAACGCCGGGTCGACGGCCAGGCCCATGAGGCCGGTCTCGCCGGAGGTCCAGATGCGACCGGTGGGGAACGCGATGGTGCGCTTGGCGCCGTCGGGGCGGCTCAGCGTCAGCCGCGCGGGCTGGCGCTCGGTCACCAGCAGCGACCCGCTCGGCAGCTCCTGGACGTCCCACGGGTGGCTCAGGCCCGCCACCCGCGTGGTGACCTGCAGGGCGGGCCGGGCGGCCCGCTCGGACGCGCGGTCACGGTCGGCACCCCGCTCGGGAGCGGCCCCCGCCGGCACGGCGGGGGAGAGCAGGGCCAGGGCGGCGGCGAGGGCGACGGCGGCACGGGCGGGGCGCATGGCAGGCACCGTACGCCGCGCCACCGACAACCTCATCCCCCCACGCGGCCCCGGGCGAGCGCAGCCCAGGTGGCGCCGGTGACGACGCCCGTGGCGGGCTGGCCGGTGCGGAGCTGCCAGGTGCGGACCCAGCGGGTCGTCGAGGCGCGCAGCACGCCGTCGACGCGCACGTCGGCCGCGGTGGCGACGTTGAGCGTGCGCTGCAGGCGACGCACGTCGTGTCCGACCGAGCCCTCCTTCAGGAGCGGCCGGGAGCCCGTGGCCAGCAGTGCGGTCCAGGTGCGGCGGTCGAGGCGGCCGGTGGCCTTGGTGCCGCGGGCGCGCTGGAGCTTCTTGACCGCCGTGACGACGGGCTTGTCGTAGCGCCCGTCGAGCGGGCCGCGGTAGCGCTTCGACTGCTTGAGCAGGCACTGCGCCACCCGCACGACGTCACCCTTGCGGCCCGGCCGCAGGGCGGGGTAGTCGGTGCGGTCCAGGCGCACCCCGCCGCAGGCCTTGCGCTCCTTCGGGGCCACCGAGCCGCCGCCGACCTCGAGGAAGCTGCGGTCGATGGCCAGCGTCACGCCGCCGTACGTCGCCCGCGTGTCGAGCTGGTACTGGTGGATCCGCTGCCCGCGCCAGCTCGTCGAGCGCACCTTGCCGGGCTTGACGACGGCGTCGGCGCGGCCGTTGGCCCAGGCGAACCAGACCTGGTCGGGCATGACGTAGGACCCGCGCGAGACGGTGTCGGCGTAGTCGAGGGAGTGGATCGCGGCGTCGACGTTGGAGTAGACGCCGGAGCGGTAGCCGAGCTGCCGGACGCGGATCGTCCAGCCGGACAGGAACCGCAGCGCGGAGCGCCGGCAGTCGTCGGCCCCGACGTCGTGGTCCTCCAGGTCGTACCAGAGGGTGCTGCCGGCGGCGATGCCCAGCGCCCGGGCGCGCACCACGGCCGCGGTGGCCTCGGCCGCGCCCTGGCGGCCCGCGGCGGCGTACGACGACGCGGGGTCGGGGTCGATGCGGTCGGCGTAGGTGGTGCAGGACGCCTGGGGGCCGACCCAGATCGGCAGCAGCTTCCACCCGGCCGAGGTCTGGCGGGCGACCCAGCGGGCGTCGAGGTGGGGCTGCTCGGCCGCGCAGGCCATCGACGAGCCGCCGATGTAGATGCCGGCGCCCCAGAACGGCGAGGTGGTCAGCCACGCGTCCATCTGCTGCTGGGTGGGCGCGCAGCGGGCGTCGAAGGCGTAGCCCGTGAACGCACCGGGCGTGGGTCGGCCGGCGGCGGTGGCGGGGGACACCCCGGCGAGCAGGACGCCCGCGACGAGGGTGGCCAGGGCCACGAGGGCAGCAGTGGGACGGGGCATGGGTCCTCCGGGTCGGGCAGCCCGAGCCGGCCGCGGCGCTCAACCTAGCCCACCACGACCTGCCCATGACCTTCGTCAGGGGTCGGCGGTCGGGGGTCAGGAGGGCGAGCAGCGCCGCACGAAGTCGGCGAGGTCCTGGCTCTGCTGCAGCCGGGAGGGCTCGTGGACGTACATCATGTGGCCGGCCTCGTAGTAGACGTGCTCGATGTTGGCCCGCAGCTCCGGCGGCAGGTGGAGGTGGGCGATGACGTCCTCGGCGGCGTGGTGGGGCGTCGCACCGTCGAAGTAGCCGTAGGCGACCTGGACCCTCAGGTGCGGGTTGGTGCGCATCGCCCGCTCCAGGAGCGGGCTGACGTCGATGGGCCGGCCCTCGAAGTCCTTGAACGACCAGGGGTGCACGCGTGAGCTGATCTGCTCGTAGGGCAGGTCGTTGTGGTAGCCGAGCTCGTGGCGCAGGTAGTGGTTGAGCGCGGTGGAGTAGGGCCCGCTGATGGCGTCCATCGACGGGTCGGCGTCCATGTGCTCGGCGATGCCGCTGGCTGCGGGGCCGGTGAACCGGCCGTCGATGCGGCCGACCGTCAGGCGCCGGTCGCGCAGCAGCTCGCCGAAGAACCGCCAGTGCTCGATGCGCAGGTCGGCCCGGTCGACGTACTCCTCGGACAGGCCGGTCAGCGAGGCGAGCGTGCGCACGGCGGTCGCGCGCTCCTTGGCCGTGAGCCGGTCGCCCTGGGAGAGCACCCAGCGGTAGTCGCGGGCGGCGTACTCCTCGGCGTCGGCCATCGCCCGGCGCAGCGTCTTGCGACCCAGCAGCCCGTGGTGCTGCGCGATGGCGGCGTACGTCGGCAGGTAGAGCGCGTGGGCGCGGTCGTTGCGCTGGTGGTCGAAGTCGATCGAGGACAGGTCCAGGACGCTGGAGACCAGCACCAGGCCGTTGACGTACATGCCGTAGCGGGTCTGCAGCTTCTCGGCGAGCGCAGCCGCGCGCAGGGTGCCGTAGGACTCGCCGAGCAGCAGCTTGGGCGAGAGCCACCGCTCGTGCCGGGTGGTCCAGAGCCGGATCAGCTCGGCCATGGAGTCGATGTCGCCCTGGTAGCCGTGGAACGGCTCGGCCTTGCTGCCCTCGACGACGCGGGAGTAGCCGGTGGAGACCGGGTCGATGAGCACCAGGTCGCTCTCGGCGAGCAGCGTCTCGGTGTTGTCGGCCAACGCGTACGGCGGCGGCAGCAACGCCCCCGCGTCGCCCATCACGACCCGGCGCGGGCCGAGGAGCCCGAGGTGCAGCCAGACGCTCGAGCTGCCCGGGCCGCCGTTGAAGGCGAACGTCACCGGTCGCCTGTCGGCCCCCGTCGCGCCGTCGGGCCGGTCGACGACGTACGACGTGATCGAGACCTCGGCCTTGGGCTGGTGGCCGACGAACGTGCCGTCCTCCCACACCTCCTCGCGCAGCACGACGCGGCCCGTGGTCGCGGTGTAGTCGAGGGTGCGCCGACCCAGGCGCAGGGAGTGCCGGGTGGTGACGAGGTCGTCGGTCGGCGGGGCCTTCTCGGCGTGCGTCTCGGTGGCCTTCTGCGGGGGCTCGTCGGGCATCCGACCACCCTAAAGGCGAAGGCGGGAACAACCCCGTGGCTGGCAAGGTTGCGCCTGCCCGGCCACTTCCGGTCGATCGCTTCCCCACCGCCCGTCAGACCGAAGGACCACCGATGACGCTCACCGCAGGCAACGACCGTCTCACCGTCCTCGAGGGCCGCCTCGTCGCCCTCCGGGCCGAGCGTGACCAGGCCCTGGCCGAGACCCGTGCGGAGGCCGTCGGCGACGTCGTCGACCGGGCCACCAACGTGGAGGCCAGCATCCGCCAGGCCATCCTCGAGGAGCGCATCGCGGCGCTCGAGCTCGAGATCGCCGCGGCCCAGCGCCACGAGCACGTCGACGGCGTCGTCTCGGTCGGCGACACCGTCTCGCTCGACTTCGGCGACGGGCCCGAGTCCTTCACCATCGGCTCGGTCGAGCAGGCCGTCGCCGGCCTCGAGACCATCACCCCCACCAGCGCCCTCGGTCGCGCCATCATCGGTGCCACTGTCGGCGAGACCGTCAGCTACTCGCCCCGCAAGGGCGTCACCCTCAGCGCGAAGATCCTCGAGACCGCGTAGTCGGTCCCGCGGCGGCGGTGGTCGGCGCCCGGGGCCGTCGGTCGGGTCGGGGCGCGTCGAGGTGCGTGGTGCCGACGGCGTGACCGACCGCAGGGTCAAGCCTGGCTGGGCGCCGTCGGCGCCGCGCGCCCAGCGCACCGGCACGACCAGACGAGCCTCGGGCCCGCCGCCGTCCGCGGGACCAATGAATCAGAACGTGTGCTCGGACCCCGGGAACGTGCCGCCCTTGACGTCGGCGTCGAACGCCCGGGCGGCGTCGAGCAGGACGGCGTGCAGGTCGGCGTACTGCTTGACGAAGCGGGCCATCTTGCCGGTGCGCAGGCCGAAGGCGTCCTGCCAGACCAGCACCTGGCCGTCGCAGCCGGGGCCGGCGCCGATGCCGATGGTCGGGATCGCGAGCTCGGCGGTGACGTGCGCGGCGACGTCGCCGGGCACCATCTCCATCACGATCGCGAACGCGCCGGCGTCCTGCATGGCGCGGGCGTCGCGCAGCACCCGGTCGGCGGCGTCGCCGCGGCCCTGCACGCGGTAGCCGCCGAGGGCGTGCTCGCTCTGGGGCGTGAAGCCGATGTGGGCCATGACGGGCACGCCGTTGGTCGTGAGCTTCTCGACCTGCGGGGCGACCTCGTCGCCGCCCTCGAGCTTGACCGCGTGAGCACCGGCCTCCTTCATGAACCGCACGGCGGTGTGGAAGGCCTGCTCCGGCGAGGCCTGGTAGCTGCCGAACGGCAGGTCGGCCACGACGAGGGCGCGGCGGGTGGCCCGGGCGACCGCGCGCGCCAGCGGCAGCAGCTCGTCGACCGTGACCGGGATCGTGGACTCGTAGCCCAGCACGTTGTTGGCGGCGGAGTCGCCGACCAGGAACACGTCGACGCCGGCCTCGTCGAAGACCTGGGCGGTGTACATGTCGTAGGCCGTGAGCATGGAGAGCTTCTCCCCGCGCTCCTTCAGCTCCCGCAGGTGGTGGGTGCGGACCCGCTTGCGCGGGGCGGCCGGGGTCGCGGCCGGGCCGGCGCCGTACGGCGCGGTCTCCTCGGGCGACGAGGGCGTGCTCGGGTTGCTCACGACGGTCTCCGATCAGTCGTCTCGCAGCCTCCTGGTGAGGTCCACGGACCGAGCCCAGGCTAGGTGCGCGGGTCGGCGGCGGGCACTGTGTCGCTGGTCACGGCGCAGCCACGGGTCGACGCCCGGCGACGGACACGACCGCCAGGCAGACGGCCGCGACGGCCAGCGCCACCACGAGCGCCCCGACGTCGCCACCGATGGCCCCGAGCGCGTAGGGGAAGGCGAAGCCGAGGTAGGTCAGGGCGTAGAAGACCGCGACGGTCGCGCCGCGCTCGTCGGGCGCGGCGACCCGCTCGGTCTCGCGCAGGCCGGAGACGAGCACGCAGCCGTAGGCGCAGCCGAGCAGCGGGGCCGCGGCGAGGAGCCACCAGCGCACGTCGGTGACCAGGCCGACGACCCCGATGCCGCCCCCGAGGAGCGCCAGCGCGAGACCGACCTCGCCGGCCAGCAGCGGGCGGCGGTCGTCGAGGCGGCGGGCCAGGCCCTGCACGAGCACGCCCGACCCGAGGGTCACGCCCGACAGCACGCCCACGAAGGCCAGCGCACCCGACGTCGACCCGCCGACCTCGCCGGGCAGGTAGGCGATGGAGATCGCCGCGCAGCCGAACACCCACGGCGCCGACGGCGCGACCACGGTCAGGAACCGCCGGCCGCGGGTCACCGCCGGCACGCGCAGCAGCGGGCGCCGTACGGCGGGGACGGGCGCGGGGCCCGGCACCCGCGGCACCAGCAGCAGGCACACGACGCCGAGCACGACGTGCGGCACGTAGGGCACCTCGGTCGGGGCCGGGGCCCACTCGGCCACCAGCCCGGTGACGAACGGGCCGGCGCCGAAGCCCGCCGACAGCGCGATGGCCGCGCGGCGGGGTCCGGCGCCCGCGTCGCCCTCGGCCTCGGACAGCTCGGCCACCCACGCGGTGGCCGCGCTGAACACCACGCCGGAGCAGGCGCCCGCGAGCAGCCGGGCCGCCGCCAGGCCGGCGGTCGAGTCGTGCTCGACGAGCAGCAGCACGCTCGCCAGCGGTGACAGCGCGACGAACGGCAGGACGACGGCGCGCCGGCCCCACCGGTCGGACGCCGCGCCGCCGACGAGCAGCGCGGGGACCAGCCCGGCGGCGTACACGCCGAAGAGGAAGGCGCGGGTCTGCACCGACATGCCGAGCTCCTCGCGGTAGGCGATGAGGATCGGCGTGAACTGGTTGGCGCCCCACCCCACGGCGAACATCGCCAGGGCCACCCGCTGCCACGACTTCATGGCCCGACCGTAGGGCCGGGCGGCGCCGTACGGGCTCCGGGGTCAGCCGGCGGCAGGCTCGGCGATGTTGAACATCCAGTTGATGCCGAACTTGTCCTTGACCTGGCCGTAGTGGTCGCCCCACGGCGCCTTCTCCAGCGGCACGTCGACGGTGCCGCCCTCGGCCAGGCCGTCGAACCACGACCGCAGGGTGTCGGCCTCGTCGCCGGACAGCGAGATGTGCAGGTTGCCCTGGTCGTGGGTCATCGAGCTCGGCACGTCGGCGACCATGATCGCGACGGAGTCGTTGACGACGAGGTCGGAGTGCATCAGCAGGTGCTGCTCCTCCTCGGGCATGCCCATCCCGCCGGCGTCGGCGAACGTCATGATGGTGGGCTGGCCGCCGAAGACGGAGGCGTAGAACTCGATCGCGGCGCGGGCGTCGCCGTCCTTGCGCTGCAGGTAGGGGTTCAGGCGGGTGCTCATCGGGTGCTCCTGTGGGTGGTCGGTGGTCGGTGGTCGGTGGTCGATGGGTGGTGGGTCAGGCGTGGGCCGGCGAGGCGGCGTCGGCGGCGGCCTCGAGCTCGGCGACGACGATGCGGGTCATGGCGAGCATGGCGCTGGTGGCGGCCGCCGAGCGGGCCGGGTCGGGGTCCGAGACGAGCTCGGTGAGACGGGTCGGGACGACCTGCCACGAGACCCCGAACCGGTCACGGAGCCACCCGCAGGCCGACTCCTGGCCCCCGTCGGCGAGGGAGTACCAGTAGTAGTCGACCTCGGCCTGGTCGCGGCAGGCGATGGAGAAGCTGATCGCCTCGCTGAACGTGAACGCCGGGCCGCCGTTGATGGCCCGGAACGTCGTGCCGTCGAGCGTGAACTCCCCGGCCATCACCGCGCCGGGCTCGCCGGGGCCGGAGGCCGGGTAGCGAGCCAGGTGCCCGATCGAGGACCGCGGGAAGATCGAGGTGTAGAAGTGCGCGGCCTCCTCCAGGTCGTCGTCGAACCAGAGGCAGGGGCTGATGGTGGTGCCGCTGGCGGCGCCCGTCGGTGTGGTCATGGCGGTCAGACCGCGAGGCGCACGCAATCTCATCGCAGGTCGCGCCACCCTCCGGTCGGTCCCCGTGCGTGGGAGGGGTGAGAGGTGGGGTAGCGGCGCGGACGAGCGGGACCGCGTGGGCGGCCGGGTGCGAGCGCGCCCTGCTGCGGCGTACACCCGCACGGTCAGGTCGAGGGCGAGACGCTGGTCGAGGCCGACCCGGTCGAGGGCACGCCGCGTTAGGTGTCGACGGAGGCCGTCGGCACGCCGACGTCCCTCGCGGTCACGGGCGACCCGGTGGCCGGCACGGTGGGGCGCTGCGCTGACCGACCACGCCGAGCGACCGCCCGCAGGGCGGGCGTCGGCAGCGCCCGGGCCTCCCTAGAGTGACGGCGTGGACTTCTACTCCGCCTACGCCCACGGGTTCGCGCGGGTCGCGGCCTGCACCCTGCCGGTCGCGATCGCCGACCCGGCCACCAACGCCGAGCGGACCCTGGAGCAGGTGCGGGCCTGCCACGACGAGGGCGTGGCGGTCGCGCTGTTCCCCGAGCTCGGCCTGACCGGGTACGCCGTGGACGACCTGTTCCTGCAGGACACCCTGCTCGAGGCCGTCGTGGCCGCGGTCGAGGCGATCGTCGAGGCCAGCGCCGACCTGCGCCCGGTCATCGTGGTCGGCGCCCCCCTCAAGCACGGCAACCGGGTGCTCAACTGCGCCCTGGTCGTGCAGGGCGGGCGGCTGCTCGGCGTCGCCCCGAAGTCCTACCTGCCGACGTACCGGGAGTTCTACGAGCGCCGCTGGTTCGCGCCGGGGGACGACACCGCGGGCCAGGAGGTCGTCGTCGGGCGGCACCTCGCGCCGTTCGGGCCCGACCTGGTGTTCACCGCCGCGGACCTGCCCGACCTGACCTTCCACGTCGAGGTCTGCGAGGACATGTGGGTCCCGGTGCCGCCGAGCGCCGAGGCCGCGCTGGCGGGCGCGCACCTGCTGCTCAACCTCTCCGGCAGCCCCATCACCATCGCCCGCGCCGAGGACCGGCGGCTGCTCATCAAGAGCGCGAGCGCGCGCTGCCAGGCGGCGTACGTGTACGCCGCGGCCGGCCAGGGCGAGTCGACGACCGACCTGTCGTGGGACGGCCAGACGATGGTCTACGAGTGCGGTGACCTGCTGGGCGAGACCGAGCGGTTCCCCGACGGGCCGCGCCGCACCGTGGTCGACGTCGACCTCGACCGGATCCGGCAGGAGCGGATGCGGCAGGGGACCTTTGACGACAACCGAAGGGGCGCGTCGTCCCTGGAGTTCCGCACCGTGCCGTTCGACCTCGACCCGCCGCGCGGTGACATCGGCCTGCGGCGCCCGGTGCGGCGCTTCCCGTTCGTGCCCGACGACCCGGCGCGGCTGGCCCAGGACTGCTACGAGGCCTACAACATCCAGGTCTCCGGGCTCGAGCAGCGGCTGCGCTCGATGTCGTCGTCGACCTGGCAGCCCAAGGTCGTCATCGGCGTCAGCGGCGGCCTCGACTCCACCCACGCGCTCGTCGTCGCGGCCAAGGCGATGGACCGGCTGGGGCGCCCGCGCACCGACATCCTCGGCTTCACCATGCCGGGGTTCGCGACCGGCGAGCAGACCAAGGGCTACGCCACCCGCCTGTGCGAGAGCCTCGGCGTCAGCTTCGAGGTCCTCGACATCACGGCTGCGGCGCGGCAGATGCTCACCGACCTGGGCCACCCGTACGCCGCCGGCGAGGAGGTCTACGACATCACCTTCGAGAACGTCCAGGCCGGCCTGCGCACCGACTACCTCTTCCGGCTCGCCAACCACCGCGGCGGCCTCGTGCTGGGCACCGGTGACCTGTCCGAGCTCGCGCTCGGCTGGTGCACCTACGGCGTCGGCGACCAGATGTCGCACTACAACGTCAACGGCGGCGTCCCCAAGACCCTCGTCCAGCACCTGATCCGCTGGACCATCGAGAGCAACCAGTACGACGCCGAGACCGACGCCGTGCTGCAGGACATCCTCGACCAGGAGATCACCCCCGAGCTCATCCCGGCCACCGCGGGCGCGGAGGTGCAGCGCACCGAGGACTCCACCGGCCCCTACCCGCTGCAGGACTTCACGCTCTACCACGTGCTGCGGCGCGGCTACCGGCCCAGCAAGATCGCCTTCCTGGCCTGGCACGCCTGGCACGACGTCGAGGCGGGGGAGTGGCCGGCGCAGTTCCCCGAGGACCGGCGCGGCGAGTTCGACCTGCCCACGATCAAGCGGTGGCTCGAGGTGTTCGTGCGGCGCTTCTTCTCCCAGCAGTTCAAGCGGTCCGCGCTGCCCAACGGCCCCAAGGTCACCCCCGGCGGCACCATGTCGCCCCGGGGCGACTGGCGGATGCCGTCCGACGCCTCGCCCGCCGCCTGGCTCGCCGAGCTGTCGCGCGTCCCCGACGCCTGAGCCCGGAAACCGCAGCGGGCCGGTCTCGACCTCACGGTGGTCGAGGAGGGACGGAGTCCCGTCTCGAGACCAAGTGACCGCAGCGGTCCGGTCTCGACCTCACGGTGGTCGAGGAGGGACGGAGTCCCGTCTCGAGACCACCCGACCGCAGCCTTAACCCAGCCTTAGCCCACGGCTGGCACGCCCTTAGCCGCTCCCGCGCGAACCTCTCTCTCGTCACCAGCCACAGCACGAGGGAGAGCAGCATGAGGAAGAAGGTCGCCGCAGGGGTCGTCGGGATCCTGGCCGTCGCCGGGGTCGGCGCGGGCACGTGGGTCGCCGTGGCCGACGACGACGGCACCACCGCGCGCGGGGCGTGCGGTGGTGCCGCGTACGAGCTGACGGTGGAGGAGGACGACGGCGGGCTGGAGCTGAGCTACGAGCTCCAGTCCTCGGGCCCCGGCGAGGTGTGGACCGTCGAGGTCACCCAGGGCGACGCCACCGTGCTCGAGGGCGAGCGCACCACCGACGAGGACGGCGAGCTCGACCTCGACGCCCCGGTCGACGAGGGCGGCGCCACCGCCTTCCGGGTCACCGCCACCCCCGAGCAGGGCGAGCCCTGCGTCGCCTCCGCGACCCGCTGAGCCCCACCCACCGAGCCCCACCCACCACCAGAAGAGGACCACGCCATGAAGCGCACCACCGCCACCCTGACCGCCACCACCCTGCTCGCCGCGCCGGCCACCGTCGCCGTACTGGCCCTCGCCGCACCAGCCGCGCACGCCGACGTCGACCGCCTCGGGCGTTGCGGCGGCGGGACCTACGACCTCTCGGCCGACCGCGAGGACGGCCGCTACGAGGTCTCCGTCGACGTCGACGGCGTCAAGCCCGGCAGCCGCTGGAAGATCGTCGTCCGGCACGAGGGCCGCGTCGTCGCCGACGTCGTCCGGCGCGCCGACCGCACCGGCGACGTCGACGACGTCGAGCGCACCGTGCGCGGCACCACGGGCGACGAGCGGTTCTCGTTCAGCGCCAAGCGCGTCGGCACCCGCACCGCGTGCGGGTCCAGCGTGCGCGTCGCCTAGCCGCCGAGCACGACCTCGACCCGCGCGCCGCCGAGGTCGGGAGACCGGCCCAGCTCGAGCCGGCCGCCCGACCCGGCCGCGGTGCGGTCGGCGATGGAGAGCCCGAGCCCGGTCGACCCGCCGCCCGACGTGCCGCGGCCGAGCACGTCCACGCCCTCCGGCAGGCCGGGTCCACCGTCCTCGACGACCAGCGACAGCCCGCCCGGGGCGTCGGCCACCGTCACCCGCACGGCGGCGTCGTCGGGGGTGTGGCTGAACGCGTTGTCGAGCAGCACGTCGACGAGGGCCACCAGGTCGTCGGCCCCGGCGCGCACGACGACCGGCCCGGTCGCGGTGGAGCGCAGCTCCCACGGCCGGCCCTGGTCCTCGGCCAGCGGCTCCCACCACCGCGCCCGCGCGACGAGTGCCTCGACCCCGTCGACGACACCGGTCAGGCCCTCGCGCTCCGAGCGCCGGGCCTCGCGCACCACGGCGTCGACCGTCGCCTGGAGCCGGTCGAGCTCCTCACCGACCCGGGTCCGCTCCTCGGGGTCGGCGAGCGCGTCGACCCGCAGCCGCAGCGCGGTCACCGGCGTGCGCAGCCGGTGCGAGAGGTCGGCCATGCCGGCCCGCTCGCGCTCCAGCAGCACCTCGACGCGGTCGACGAGGCGGTGCAGCGTGACGCCGAGCTCGCGGACCTCCGCGGGACCGTCGGGCGGCGGGGGCTCGCGGCGGCCGTCGACGCCCAGCCGGCCGGCGTACCCCGCCAGTTCGCGGATCGGCGTCACGAACGAGCGACCCAGCCGGTCGGCCAGCACCAGGGCGCCGACGAGCAGCGCCAGCCCGAGGGCGAGCAGGATCAGCCAGCTCCGCACGAGCGGCGCCTCCCAGCCGGGCGCCCGCACGAACACCCGCACCACCGGGGTCTCCGAGGCGGCCGCGGTGCTCTGCCCGAGCGAGACCGGCACCAGGATCACCGACCCGCCGTCGACGTCGTCGACCCGCGCGACTCCCGTGCGGGCCTCGGCGATGCGCACCGACTCGTCGGGGTCGGGCGCCGGGCCGATCGCCGTGCCGTCGGGCAGCACCACCGTCGTCGTGCTGTCACCGCCCTCGTTGACGCCCTCGACGTACAGGTTGATGCGGCCGACGTCGCCGGTGGAGACCACGCTCTCGGTCGTCTGCACCTCGACGGCCGCGCGGGCGAGCCGGTCCTCCAGGACGTAGCTGCGCAGCAGCACCGCCATCGGCACCAGCATCGCGAGCAGGACCATGCTCACCGCCGCGGCGACGGTGAGGATCAGGCTGCGGCGCATCAGCCGGGACCCGGCACGTCGAGACGTACGCCGACCCCCCGCACCGTGTGCAGGAAGCGGGGTGCGGACGCCGACTCGCCCAGCTTGCGGCGCAGCCACGAGAGGTGGACGTCGACGGTCTTGTCGGACCCGCCCCACGGCTGCTGCCACACGTGCACGAGGAGGTCGCGCTTGGTCACGACCTCGCCCGGCCGCTCGGCCAGGTGCCGCAGCAGGTCGAACTCCCGCGGGCTGAGGTCGAGCACCTCGCCCGCCAGCACGGCCTGGCGCGCGGCGACGTCGACGACGAGGTCACCGAGCTCGATCACCGCCCGTCGCGGGCCGCTCCCGGAGCTCGCGCGCCGCATCACGGCCCGGATGCGGGCCTCGAGCTGGGCGGTCGTGTAGGGCTTGACGACGTAGTCGTCGGCGCCGGCGTCGAGGCAGCCCACGAGCGACGGGTCGTCGTCGCGGGCGCTGGCCACGATGACCGGCACGTCGCTGACCGCGCGCAGCATCGAGAGCACCTGCGTGCCGTCGACGTCGGGCAGCCCGAGGTCGAGGATGACGAGGTCCGGCTTGGTGTCGACGGCCATCTGCAGGCCCTGCATGCCGGTCGAGGCCGAGGCGACGGCGTACCCCCGCTCGTCGAGCGAGCGCACCAGCAGCGGGCGGATGCGGGCGTCGTCCTCGATGATCAGCACCTGCGTCACGGCGCCGAACCTACCGGCCTCGCCCCGCCTGGCAGGATCGCCGCGTGGCCCGTCCCTTCCCCCGCGCCCTCGGGTACGTCGTCGCATGGGTCGTCGCGGCCGCGGCGGCCGTCACCGTCGGGCTGGTCGCCGTCACCGGCGTCGGCGCCAGCGTGCGCGACCGTGGCCCGCTGACCGGCGGGGCACAGGCGGTGCGCGACGCGCGGACCGACGGCGAGGGCGACCTGGTGGCCGACCCGGGGGCGGCCGCGGTCGAGGACACCGTCACCGGCGACTACGGCTCCTTCACCGTGACCTGCCAGGGAGCGGTGGCCACCGCGGTGCGGCCCGAGCCCGCGGCCGGGTGGCGGGTCGTGAGCTACGAGGCCGGGCCCGACGACGACGTCGACGCGGTGCTGGCCGCCGGCGCCCGCTCGGTCGAGGTGGAGGTCTTCTGCAACGGGGGCCGGCCCACGGTCTCCGACCTGGAGGAGAAGACCCTCGACGCCGACGACTGAGCCCGCCGCTCGCCGGCGCCGATGACGGTGACCCCGACGACGACCGGGTCAGGGGGTGACGGGTGCCGGCACCGGCGGCTCGCACGTGAGGTGGTGGGGTGCGCAGCCCGGGTCGACCGCCACGAGCCGCTCGGTGGCCTCCACGACGACCCAGGGTCCCTGGCGGTCTGCCGCCGGGTCCGGTGGGGTGCCGCCGGTCACCGCCGCGCTCGGTCGATCGACGCTGTGGAGAGCCCTGTGGGCCCACCGTTCCCAGCAGTCCCGAGCCGCGCCGGCGTGGCCCACCACCGATGTGACGGCGCCGCCCCGGCTCCCGGAACCGGCGGCGACCGGCCCGTGGTCCGCCTCCGCGTCGTCCAGTGAATCCGAGCGGTCGCCAGGACTCGTCAGTCACTCGCCCTCAGTCTGGGTCGGGCGGCGACAGTCCGCGCCCAACTCCCGGCATGGTCGGGCGAATTCCTAGGGCGTTACGTCCGCTGTGGTGCCCTGTCGAGCGGAGTCATCAGGATGGGCTCGCGCCCATGACCGCTTTATTCGGACCATGCAGACCACCCGCTCGTCAGGGTCCTTCCGAAGAATCTCCAAGACGCTCAGCGGCACTGTCTTGTTGTGAGCGACCCACACCCGCATCTCGGGAAACCGGTCAACAACGTCCCGCCAAGTGGCTTCACTCGCCTCTTCACGCGCCGCACGGTTGTAGTCGTCCGGGTCCTCGCTCGTGCGTAGACGAACGAACTCCTCGGCGGTCTCAATCATGAGTCGATGCTGTCAGCGCCGTTGCTGTCGCGCCATAGACGTGCCGCGCGACTCTCGGCACGGTCGGGCGCATCGGCGCTGACGCCCTGGACATCGCTCGTGCTCGGCCACCGTGCTCGCTGAGGCCTCGTCTCAGCGCCACTGCGTGGAGCCTGGCTGGCACCTCCACGGGTCTCGCCCCTTCTGGGTCGGGTGGTTCCCCACGGCCTCTGGCCCGCCCCTAGGCTCACGCCCATGGGCAAGCAAGAGGACTTCGTGCTGCGGGCGCTCGAGGAGCGTGACGTCCGGTTCGTGCGGCTGTGGTTCACCGACGTGCTGGGGTTCTTGAAGTCGGTGGCGGTCGCGCCGGCGGAGCTCGAGGCGGCGTTCGAGGAGGGCATCGGGTTCGACGGGTCGGCCATCGAGGGCTTCGCCCGCGTCTACGAGGCCGACATGCTCGCGCTGCCCGACCCGACGACGTTCCAGATCCTGCCGTGGCGGGCCGAGGGCCCGTCGACGGCGCGGATGTTCTGCGACATCGTGATGCCCGACGGCTCGCCGTCGTACGCCGACCCGCGCTACGTCCTCAAGCGCACCCTGGCCAAGGCGGCCGAGTCGGGGTTCACCTTCTACACCCACCCCGAGATCGAGTTCTACCTGTTCAAGGACTCACCGCAGCCGGGCGCCGACCCGGTGCCGGTCGACCGCAGCGGCTACTTCGACCACACGGCGCAGTCGATGGGGGCCGACTTCCGGCGCGAGGCCATCACCATGCTCGAGGCGATGGGCATCTCGGTGGAGTTCAGCCACCACGAGGCCGGGCCGGGGCAGCAGGAGATCGACCTGCGCTACGCCGACGCGCTCTCGACCGCTGACAACATCATGACCTTCCGCACCGTCATCCGAGAGGTCGCGCTCAGCCAGGGAATCTGGGCCAGCTTCATGCCCAAGCCGTTCACGACCCACCCGGGCTCGGGCATGCACACCCACCTCAGCCTCTTCGAGGGCGACCAGAACGCCTTCTACGAGGCCGGCGCCGAGTACCAGCTGAGCCAGACCGGCCGCCGCTTCATCGCCGGCATCCTGCAGCACGCGCCGGAGATCAGCGTCGTGACCAACCAGTGGGTCAACTCCTACAAGCGGATGATGTTCGGGGGCGAGGCGCCGTCCTACATCTGCTGGGGCCACAACAACCGCTCCGCGATGGTCCGGGTGCCGATGTACAAGCCGCTCAAGGGCGCCTCGACCCGCGTGGAGCTGCGCACCCTCGACCCGGCCTGCAACCCCTACCTCGCCTACGCCGTGGTGCTGGCCGCCGGGCTGAGGGGCATCGAGGAGGGCTACGAGCTGCCGCGCGAGGCCGAGGACGACGTCTGGAGCCTGACCGAGCGCGAGCGCAAGAGCCTCGGCATCGACCCGCTGCCCAAGAACCTCAACGAGGCCATCGCCATCGCGGAGAACAGCGAGCTGCTGGCCGAGACCCTCGGCGAGAGCGTCTTCGACTTCTTCCTGCGCAACAAGCGCGCGGAGTGGGACGCCTACCGCGGCCAGGTCTCGGCCTTCGAGCGCGACCAGATGCTGCCGGTCATCTGAGCCCCCGTGGGCCGGAGGAGGGATCGATGACCGTCCGGGTGCTCACCGTCGAGCACGAGGCCCTGTGCCCGCCGGCCCGGCTCGGCGGGTGGCTGGTCGAGTCCGGCTGCCAGGTCGACGTCGTCCGCCCGTACGCCGGCGACGCGCTCCCGGCCACCCTCCGCCCCGACGGGTACGACGCCCTGCTGGTGCTCGGGGGCACGATGGACGCCTTCGACGACACGGTGCCGTGGCTCGCCGACGTCCGCCGGCTGCTGGTCCACGCCGCCGAGGAGTCCGTGCCGGCCCTGGGCGTGTGCCTCGGCCACCAGCTCGCCGCCCTCGCGCTCGGCGGCCGGGTGGGGCGCAACCCGCTCGGCAAGCGGTCGGGCCTGCGCGCCGTCGGCCACACCGACGCCGGGCGCGCCGACCCGCTGGTCGGCACCGTCACCGCGCCGGCGGTCTTCTCCAACCAGGACGTCGTGCTCGACCCGCCCGCCGCGGCGGTCGACCTGGCCCGCACGCCGGAGGGAGAGCTGCAGGCGGCCCGGTTCGCCCCGACGGTGTGGGGCGTGCAGTGGCACCCGGAGGCCGACGCCGAGGTGTTCGGCGGGTGGGCACGCCACGACACCGACAAGCGGCAGGGCGCCGGCCCGGGAGCGGGTGCCGTGGCCGCCACGGTGGCCGAGGTCGAGGCCGCCGAGCCGGCGCTCGAGCACGACGGCCGCGCGCTGGCGCAGGCCCTGGCCCGGCAGGCGGGCGCATGAGCCGCCCCGGCACCGGCAAGGGCCAGCTGCTCCGGCTCGGGTTCCTCGACACCGACCGCGCCCGCGGCCACCTGACCGCCCTCGAGGACGCTGCCGAGCCCCTCGTGGCGCTCCTGGGCCGCACCGCCGACCCCGACGAGGCGCTGGCCTGCCTGGTGCGGCTCACCGAGGCCGCGGAGGTGGGGGAGGGGCCGGAGGAGAAGGCGGCGCTGCTCTCCGCGCTGGTCGACGACGAGGGCACCGCGATGCGGCTGCTGTGCGTGCTCGGCGCCAGCGACGCCCTGGCCCACCACCTGGTCCGCCACCCCGGCCACTGGCGCGAGCTCACCGACCCCACGCTCGGCTCGACCCGGCCCGCGGCGTACGCCGTGCGGGCGGGGCTGCTCGAGGCCGTCGGCGCCGATCCCGCCGCCGACACCCCGGTCGCGACCCGGCCCGACGCGGAGGCCGTCGACGCGCTGCGGGTCGAGTACCGCCGGGTCCTGCTGCGCCTCGCCGCGCGCGACCTGGCCCACGGCCTCGGGGTCGACGACACCGCCGCCGAGCTGGCCGACCTCGCCGCCGGCACCCTCGACGCCGCGCTCGCCGTCGCCCGCCAGCGGGTCGGCGACGACGCCGCCTCGGTGCGCCTCGCGGTCGTCGCGATGGGCAAGTGCGGCGGCCACGAGCTCAACTACGTCTCCGACGTCGACGTGATCTTCTGCCACGAGCCCGTCGAGGGCGCCGCCGAGGGCACGGCGCTGCGGGCCGCGACCAGGCTGGCCGGCCAGCTCATGCAGGTCTGCTCCGACCACACCGCCGAGGGCACCATCTGGCCCGTCGACGCCAACCTGCGTCCCGAGGGCCGCAACGGGCCGCTCACCCGCACGCTGGCCAGCCACCAGGGCTACTACGAGCGCTGGGCGTCGCCGTGGGAGTTCCAGGCTCTCCTCAAGGCCCGCGCCGTGGCCGGCGACCTCGAGCTGGGCCGCCGGTTCACCGCCCTGGTGGAGCCGATGGTGTGGACCGTCGCCGACCGCGACGGGTTCGTGGCCGAGGTGCAGGCGATGCGCCGCCGCGTGGTCGACCACATCCCGGCCAAGGAGGCCGAGCGGCAGCTCAAGCTCGGCTCCGGCGGGCTGCGCGACGTCGAGTTCGCCGTGCAGCTGCTGCAGCTGGTCCACGGCCGCGCCGACGAGGGCATCCGCGCCTCCACCACGCTGAGCGCGCTCGCCGCCCTCACCGAGCTCGGGTACGTCGGCCGGGAGGACGGCGACGCGCTGCACGAGGCCTACGCCTTCCTGCGCACCCTCGAGCACCGCATCCAGCTGCACCGCCTGCACCGCACGCACGTCGTGCCCGACGACCCGGCCGCGCTGCGCCGCCTCGGGCGCAGCCTGGGCTTCACCAAGGAGCCCGAGGAGACCCTGGCCAAGGTCTGGGAGCACCACCGCCGCGAGGTGCGGCGCCTGCACGAGAAGCTCTTCTACCGGCCCCTGCTCACCGCGGTCGCCCGCGTCCACAGCGGCGAGGTGCGGCTGTCCTCCGAGGCCGCCGGCAAGCGCCTGGCCGCGCTCGGCTACGCCGACCCGCAGGCCGCGCTGCGCAACCTCGAGGCCCTGACCGCCGGCGTCTCCCGGCGGGCCCTGCTGCAGCGCGCGCTGCTGCCGGCGATGCTGGCCTGGTTCGCCGAGGGCGCCGACCCCGACGCCGGCCTGTTCGGCTTCCGCCGGCTCAGCGAGGCCCTCGGCGCCTCGCCGTGGTACCTCGCGACCCTGCGCGACGAGGGCGAGGTCGCCGAGCGGCTGGCCCACCTGCTCTCCACCTCCCGCTACGTCACCGGCCTGCTCGAGCGAGAGCCGCAGGGTGTGCGGATGCTGGCCGACGACCTCGCGCCCCAGACCGCCGAGGCGATGCTGGAGGAGATGCGGGCCACGGCCGGCCGCCAGGACGACGTCGACAAGGCGGTCCGCGCCGCCCGCGCCGTACGCCGGCGCGAGCTGCTGCGGGTCGCCTCGGCCGACGTGCTCGGGCTGGTCGACGTGGCCCAGGTGGGTGCCGCGCTGAGCCGTACCACCGACGCGACCCTCGAGGCGACGCTGGAGGCGGCCGGCCGCTCGGTGCGGGCCCAGCGCGGCCTCGACGAAGCGCCGACCCGGATGGCCGTGGTCGCCATGGGCCGCTACGGCGGGTTCGAGCTGTCCTACGGCAGCGACGCCGACGTGCTGTTCGTGCACGTCCCGGTCGAGGGCGCCGACCCGCAGGCGGCGTCGTCGTACGCCACCGCGGTGGCCAACGAGCTGCGCCGCCAGCTGGCCCTGCCCGGCAGCGACCCGGCCCTCACCGTCGACGCCGACCTGCGCCCCGAGGGCCGCCAAGGTGCGCTCATGCGCACCCTCGACTCCTACGCCGCCTACTACGCGCGCTGGTCGCACGTGTGGGAGGCGCAGGCGCTGCTGCGGGCCGACGCCGTGGTGGGCGACCTGGGCGTGCGGCAGGACTTCCACGCGCTGGTCGACCCGCTGCGCTACCCCGAGGCCGGCCTGTCCGACGACGACGTGCTCGAGGTGCGCCGGATCAAGGCCCGCGTCGACCAGGAGCGGTTGCCCCGGGGGGCCGACCCGGCCACCCACCTCAAGCTCGGGCGCGGGGGACTGGCCGACATCGAGTGGACGGTGCAGCTGCTCCAGATGCGCCACGCCGGTGAGGTCGCCGCGCTGCGCACGCCCCGCACCCTCACCGCGCTCGAGGCGGCCCGCGACGCCGAGCTCCTCGACCCCGCCGACGCCGACCTGCTCGCCCACGCCTGGCGCACCGTCAGCCGCACCCGCAACGCCGTCACCCTGGCCCGGGCCAAGTCGAGCGACGAGCTGCCCCGTGACACCCGCGAGCGGGCGGCCGTGGCCAGCATCCTCGGCTACCCCCCGGGCAGCACCGACGAGATGGTCAACGACCACCTCCGCGTCATGCGACAGGCCCACGGGGTGGTCGATCGCGTCTTCTGGTGACGCCTTTCCCGGGACGAACATCCTGTGGAAGAATCCGTCACGACGGGTCGCGGCCGAACCCCCCAGAGGCCGCGGCCCGTCGTCATGCCCCGACGTCCGCCGCGCCGGCCCCTACCCAGCGCGGACGGGCTCCAGCGGTCGGTCCGGACACCTTGCGGGTTCCTTGAGCCGACGCACGCCCCACCCTGATGCGGGGGGCTCAGGATGGTCGACGTACACCGAGGGGAGGGGTCGCCAGTGACGGTGTTCGACGCAGGGACGCTGCACCGGCTCGCCGACGACGCGGCGGGCCGCGGCTTCGTGCTCGAGCACGCGGCGACGTACCGACGGCTGCTGCCGCGGCGCGTCGCGCGCGTCCTGGCGACCGTCCTCGCCCCCGAGGAGGACACCGACCCGTGGGGCGACTGCCTCGACGCGGTGCTCAGCCTCAAGGTGTCCTCGACGATGACCGGCGCGCACGAGCTCGCCGACCTCGCCTCCGGGGTCGAGGCCGACCTGCGGGTCAGCGACCTGCCCGGGGCCCGGTCGCAGGCGCTGCTGCTGCCCGCGGCCGCCACCCGTGCCGGCGAGGCCATCGACGCCTACCTCGCGCGGGCCCGGCTCAGCGCCTGACGCCGGCCGGCCACGTCCCGGGGGAACGAGGGACCACGACGCTCAGGCGTCGAGCGCCTCCATGCGGTAGCCGACACCGCGCACGGTGCGGATGAAGCCGGCCGTGGTGGGTGCCTCGCCGAGCTTGCGGCGCAGGTTGCCGATGTGGACCTCGACCAGGTGGGTGTCGGTGGCCCAGTCGGTGCCCCAGACCGAGCGCAGCAGCGCCTCGCGGGTCCACACCCGCGCCGGGGTGCGCATCAGCTCGGTCAGCAGGTCGAACTCGGTCCGGGTCAGCGCCAGCTCGTCGCCTCCGCGGAAGGCCCGGCGGCCGTCGACGTCGACCCGCAGCGGACCGTGCTCGAGCACCTCGTGGTCGGGCACGGCGGAGGCGGGGGCCGGGGCGCCGCCGGCCGCGGCGGACCCGGCGGTGTCGTACCCGCGGCGGGGGCGGCGGAACATCGCGTTGACCCGCGCCTTGAGCTCGCGGACGCTGAACGGCTTGGACAGGAAGTCGTCGGCGCCGGTCTCGAGGCCGAGCAGCCGGTCGATCTCGTCGTCGCGGGCGGTGATCATCACGACGTAGGCGTCGGTGAGCTCGCGGATGCGGCGGCAGGTCTCGATGCCGTCGATGCCGGGCAGCCCGAGGTCGAGGGTGACCAGGTCGGGGTCGAAGGTGCGGACCAGCTCGACCCCGTCGAGCCCGCTCTCGGCCGCGCGGACCTCGAAGCCCTGCGTCGTGAGCGTGAACTCGATCAAGGAGCGGATGTCCTCGTCGTCCTCCACCACGACCGCACGCCGTTCCCCATGGGTCGCCTGTGACACGAGGGGCAGTCTGCCAGACCACCCCACCGGGCCACGGCGACCCGCGGGGGTGGTGCGTCAGCGCCCGGCGGGCACTCCGGCGGGGACCTCGGTGGGTACCGGGACCGGGGCGTCCTGGAGGCCGAGGTGCTCGCGCAGCGTGGTGCCGGTGTACCGCTCGCGGAACAGGCCGCGCCGGCGCAGCTCGGGCACCACGAGGTCGACGAAGTCGTTGAAGGTGCCCGGCGACTGGGCGCACGAGAGCATCCAGCCGTCGGCCTCGCCGTTGCGGAAGCCGTCCTCGATCTGGTCGGCCACGTCGCTGGCGGTGCCGACCAGCTGGGGCAGCATCACGCCCTGGGCGTAGAGCTTGCCGACGTCGCGCAGGGTGAGGCTGTCGCGGTCGGAGAGCCGCTTGGCCAGGTTGAACAAGCCCTGGCTGCCCCCCACCTGCACCTGGTCGACGGGCGCGTCGAGGTCGTAGGCGCTGAAGTCGTGGTCGGTGTGCACCGACAGCGTCATCAGCCCGGAGACCGGGTCGGCGAGCTCGTTGTGGAACGCCTGCTTCTCGCGGGCGATCGACTCGGTCTCGGCGACGAAGGGCACGAAGGCCGGGAGGATTTTGACGTGGTCGGGGTTGCGGCCGTGGTCGCTGGCGCGGCTCTTGACGTCGTCGTAGTAGGCGCGGCGGCCCTCGGGCGTCGGGTCGATCTCGAAGACCGCCTCGGCCCAGCGGGCGGCGAAGTCCTTGCCCTTGCCCGAGGAACCGGCCTGGATGAAGACCGGTCGGCCCTGGGGCGAGCGCGGCGTGGGGAGCGGGCCGCGAGTCTTGTAGAACAGGCCGTCGTGGTCGGCCGCGTGCACCTTGGCGGGGTCGGCGAAGGTGCCGGCGGCCTGGTCGAGCACCAGCGCGTCGGCGTCCCAGCTGTCCCAGAGCTTCACCGCCGCCTCGACGAACTCCTGGGCACGGTCGTAGCGCAGGTCGTGGTCGAGGGCCTGCTCGAGCCCGAAGTTGCGGGCCTCCGAGCTGCTGAGCGAGGTGACGATGTTCCACGCGACCCGGCCCTTGCTGAGGTGGTCGAGCGTGCTGAAGATGCGCGCCAGCTCGAAGGGGTGGAAGTACGTCGTGGACTTGGTGATGGCCACGCCGAGGTGCTGGGTGACCGCGGCGATGCTGGACGCGACCAGACTCGGGTCGAGCGTGGCGCTGGCCTGGGTGCCGCGGCGCAGCGCCTCTGCGGGCCCGCCGCCGTAGTTGGTCGGCACCGCCAGCAGGTCGGCGAAGAAGACGAAGTCGAAGGTGCCGCGCTCGAGGATGCGACCGATCCGGTGGTAGTACTCCGGCGTCAGGAAGGCGCCGGGGTCGGACGCCGGGTGCCGCCAGGCGGCGTGGGAGTGGGTGACCTGGCTGGCGATCATGAAGCCGCCCAGGTGGAGCTGGCGCTGCTGGGGCATCGTGGGACCTCGGTGTGTTGACAACAAAGACGATCAACACAGTACAGATTATCCCGACGTGGTCACCACGGGATCTCGCCGGCGTCCTCGACGTACGTCCCGGTCGGGCCGTCGTCGGGCAGGGTGGCCAGCCGCAGGAAGACCGCGGCCCCCTGCTCGGGCGTGCGGTGGCCGCGGTGCCCGTTGAGGTCGGTGGCCACGAAACCGGGGCACCCGGCGTTGACCAGCACGCCGGTGCCGGCCAGCTCCTTGGCGTACTGCACGGTGACGGCGTTGAGGAACGTCTTGGACGGCGAGTACGCCGCCGAGAGCGGCCCGGTGTCGCCGCCGGGGGTCGACTGGCGGGTCAGGGAGCCCACGCCGCTGGAGACGTTGACGACGCGCGGCGACGGCGAGCGCCGCAGCAGGGGGAGCAGGGCGTTGGTCACCCGGATGACGCCGATGACGTTGGTCTCGACGACGGCGCGGACGTTGTCGGGGTCGACCTGCGTCGGGGCCTGCGGCATGGTGCCGGTGATGCCGGCGTTGTTGACGAGCACGTCGAGCCCACCCTCGCGCTCGAGCTGCTCGGCGGCCGCGTCGACGCTGGCCTGGTCGGTGACGTCGAGCGGGACCGCGAAGACGTCGTGCCCCTCGGCCTGCAGGCCGGCGACGGCGTCGGCGAGGCGTTGGGGGTCGCGGGCACCGACGCCGACCCGGAAGCCGAGGCGGGCCAGCCCGGCGGCGACCTCGCGGCCGATGCCCTTGTTGGCGCCCGTGACGAGGGCGGTGGGGGTGGGGTGCTGGGGTGTCGTGGTCATGCCTCGATGGTGTCCGCAGCCGCCGGCCCCGGGCCAACACCGATCCGTTGCGACCTGATACCCGTTCGGCATCGGCATCGGCATCGGCGCAGGTCAGCGGGCTGCGGCTGGGCCAGCGGCGTACCGTGGCGGGGTGGAGACGCGGGAGCTGCGCTACTTCGTGGCGGTCGCCGAGGAGGGGCACGTGGGCCGGGCGGCGCAGCGGCTGGGCATGACCCAGCCGCCGCTCTCGCGGGCCATCGCCCGGCTCGAGCGGCGGCTGGGCGCCGAGCTGCTCGTGCGCACCCCCCGGGGCGTCGAGCCGACCGAGGCGGGCGCCGTGCTGCTCGTCGAGGGCCGTGCGGCCCTGGCCGCCGTCGACGCGGCAGAGCGGCGCACCCGCCGCGCGGCCGGCTCGGGCACCGTGCGGCCCTCGGTCGTGCTCGCGGCCAAGGCCGGGGCCTCGGCCGAGCTGCTGGCCAAGCTCCTCGACGCGCACGCCGCCGAGCCGGACGCCCCCGAGGTCGACCTGCTGCTGTGCGCGCCGGGGGAGCAGGCCGACGCCCTGCGCGACGGCCGGGCCGACGTGGCCCTGCTGCACCTGCCCTTCGACGACACCGGCGGCCTCGACCACGAGGAGGTCGGCCAGGAGGGCCAGGTGCTGGTCGCGCCGTCCGGGCACCCGGTCACCGCCCGCCGGTCGGTCGTGCTGGCCGACCTGGCCGACCTGGGCGTGCCGGTCTGGCCCGGGCCCGACCTCGACGTGCCCGACCCCGCGCGGCTGCTCCAGCTCGTCGGGCTCGGGCGGGCCGTCGCCGTGCTGCCGGAGTCGGTGCGGGGCGGGCTGCCCGGGGGCGTCGCCGCCGTGCCCGTCCTCGACGCCCCCACCGTGACCACGGTGGTGGCCTGGCCGCAGCACAGCCGCTCGGTCGGGGTCGCGGGCCTGGTGCGCGTCGCGACCCGGCTCTAGGACGGCCGCGCGGCGCGGGCGACGAGCACCCGCGGCGGTGCGCCCGGGCGGTAGGCCCGGCCGGTGGGCGAGCCCACCCAGCCCCCGGCCTCGGTGAGCAGCAGCGAGCCGGGCGCGTGGTCCCACGGCTTGGTCTTGGGCCACACCGTCCAGCCGGCCTCGCCCTGCGCGAGCCGCGGGTAGTCGATGCCGCAGCAGGTCGCGGTGCCCCGCAGCCGGCGCGCCCGGCCGGGCCGGACCTGCAGCCGCACGCCGTCGCGCCAGGCCCCGGCGCCGCGCTCGGCGACGTACGCCGTGCGGTGCTGGGGCTGCCAGATCCAGCTGCGCACCACCTCGCCCGAGCGCAGCTCGGCCACCATCGTGGCGTGGTCGGGGGAGCCGGCGACGAACTGCCGGGTGCCGTCGACCGGGTCGACGGTGAAGGCGTGCGGGGCGTCGGCCCAGCCGCGCAGCAGCGAGGGGTCGGCCGAGGCGGCCTCCTCGCCCAGCACCACCGCGGACGGCCAGGCGCGGCGCAGCTCGGCGGCGATCAGCACCTCGGCCTCGCGGTCGGCCACCGTCACCAGGTCGTGGGGCCGGCCCTTGCTCTCCACCTCGCCCTCGGCCAGGGCGCCGAAGCGGGGCTCGACGACCTCGGCCGCCACCCGTCGGAGCAGCGCCAGCACCTCGTCGGTGTCCACGGCGACGAACCTAGGGCACCCGCCGGATGTCGCCCACGGGGGTGTCGAGGGAGCCCGCGCACCGCGCCACGGTGGAGGGATGACCACCACCCCCGAGAGCCCCGAGAGCCCCGCGAGCCCCGAGACCCCCGAGCACCCCGACACGGTGCCGAGCCTCGACCCGGACCAGCCGATGGCGGACCCGCAGACCCAGCCCGCCCCCGCGCCGGAGGGGGAGTGACATGAGCACCACCGCCGTCGTGTGGACCGTGGTCGGCGTCGTCGTCCTCCTCCTGGTGCTGGCGCTGCTGGCCGTCGCGCTGCGCCGGCGTCGTGAGCGTCGCCGCACCGAGCGGCTCGCCGCGGCCGAGGAGCTGCGTGGCACCGCGGCCGACCAGCAGGGGCACGTGGCCGCCGCGGCCCGGCGGGCCGAGGTCGCCGACCGCACCGCCGAGGACGCCCGGGCCCGCGCCGACCGCGCCGAGCACGCCGCCGCCGAGGCCCACCGCGACCTGGCCCGGGCCGAGGCCGAGCAGGAGGACGTCGTGCGCCGGGCCGACGACCTCGACCCGCGCGTCGACACGACCACCGACGACTACACCCCCGTCACCGGCCCCGGGATGAAGGCCAGCACCACCCGCGAGGCGACCCCTGGCTCGACCCCCGAGCCGACACCCGAGCCGACCGTCGAGCCCACCCGCGCGCCCTCGCACCGCGCCGACCCGTCGTAGGACTAGGACGGGTCGGCGGGGGTCGCCAGGACGCGCACGGCCAGCTCGGTCGTGTCGGGCCGGCCGAGGTGACCCACCACGTGGGCGACCCGGGCGGCGTCGACGGGCAGGCCGCCCGCCGTACCGGGACCCCCGGGGGCGGCGGGGTCGAGGGCGAGGTCGAGGTCGGTCTCGGCGGTCATCATCCGCCGGTTGAGGTCGAACTGGTCGCGCGCCTCCGGGGCTGCGAGCTTGCGCACCAACCCGGCGCCGACCCGGCGGCCGCCCGCCTCGAGGGAGAGGGAGTCGACCGCGGCCGCCACCGTGGCCCCGTCGGCGTGCTCGAGGTCGGCCCAGACCGCGTCCATCGAGCCCGCGGCCTCGAGCAGCAGTGCCGCCGACTTCTCGCCCACCCCGGACACGCCGGGCAGGTTGTCGCTGGCGTCGCCGCGCAGGGCGGCGTAGTCGAGGTACTGCGCGGCGTCGATGCCGTACATCGTGCGCAGCTTGCGCGGGTCGAGCAGCGGCGAGCCGTGGATGCCGCCGTCGATGAGCCGCAGCACCCGGGTGGCCGCGCTGATGTGGGCGAAGGAGTCGCGGTCGGAG
This sequence comes from Nocardioides litoris, assembly GCF_006346315.1. GTDB lineage: Bacteria > Actinomycetota > Actinomycetes > Propionibacteriales > Nocardioidaceae > Nocardioides > Nocardioides litoris. The sequence goes on from NZ_VDMR01000009.1 coordinate 143,416, forward strand.
GTGACCACGACGCACTGCCAGCCCTGCCGGGAGGCCCAGGCGGCCGCCGAGGCGGTGACGTCGTCGGCCTCGAGCCCGGCCGGTGTCACGCAGTGCAGGCCGGCGGCGGAGAGCATCGGCGCCGCCCGGTCGAGCTGCTCGACGAGCGTCTCGTCCTTCTCCCGCCGCCCGGCTTTGTACGCCGGGTAGGCCTCGGCCCGCCGGGAGGCCGTGCGGTCGTCGAACCCGAAGACGACCCGGTCGGGCGCGAACCGGTCGATGGCCTCCACGACCTGGCGCAGCATGCCGTGCAGCGCCCAGGCCGGCCGGCCACCCTGGTCGCGGAGGTCGGACCCGGCCCGGGCGTGGTGGTTGCGGTGCAGCAGGCCGGGCGCGTCGACGACGAGCACGACCCGGTCCACGACGCGCGATCCTACGGGCCCCTCACCCCAACGGACCGTCGCTCTCCGGGTGTCCACCCTGGGCGGGGGCCGGTGGCACCGTCGAGGGCCTCATGAGCCTCCCGACCCGCGTCGCCCCGTCAGCCCCGCCAGCGGGCTCGACCGCCGCGCCGCAACCGACCGGCGAGGGTCCAGCCGCCACGCAGCCGCTCGGCCCCCGGCCGAGCGCGGAAGACGTTGCCCTCGTCGTCAGCCGAGCGCGGGCCCCGCAGCACGGCCTGGTCGACCATCGGCCCGACCAGCAGGTCGTAGACCGCCGGCAGGCCGCGGAAGCCCGCCACGGCGAGCAGGTTGACCGGGCCGACGTGGTCGGCGCGGCGCGGGTGGTCGAGGCGCTTGACCACGGCCTCGGCGACCCGCTCGGGCGAGACCACCGGCGGCGGCGCCGAGCCCGCTCGGCCGGCGTACGTCGCGGCCTGGCGGTAGATCGGGGTGTCGACCGCGCCCGGCAGCACCAGGCTGACGTCGACGCCGCGCTCGTGCCGCACCTCGGTCTGCAGCGTGCGCACGAGGCCGAGCTGGCCCCACTTGGCCGAGCAGTAGGCGCCCATCGAGGGCACCGCGATCTCGGCCAGCAGCGAGCTGACCACGACCAGCGACCCGCCGCCGGCCTCGCGGAAGCGGGGGAGCACGGCGCGGGCCAGGTGGGCGGTGCCGTCGACGGCGACGTCGACCAGCCGGCGCAGCACCTCGGGCGGCACCTGCTCGACGGTGCCGTAGGCCATCGCCTGGGCGGTGGTCACCGCCCCGTCGACCTGGCCGTACGCCGCCACGCCGGCCGCCACCGCCCGCTCGACGGCCTCGGCGTCGGTGACGTCGGCCGCGGCGACCACGGCGGGGCCGGGCAGCTCGTCGGCCACGGCGCGCAGACGTGCCTCGTCACGGGCGACCAGCACGAGCCGGTCGCCGCGGGCGCTCAGCAGGTGGGCCGTGGCCAGGCCGATGCCGCTGCTGGCGCCGACGACCACGACCGACCGGGGAGAGGTCAGGGCCACCGGAGGCCCTCAGTCCTTCTCCAGCGTCGACTCCTTGTGGGCCGCCTTCGACCCCGACTTCTCCGACTCGACGATCCAGTAGGGCTCGTCGTCGCTCGCCTTGAACTTCTGGCCGTCGTGCTGGAACTCCTTCGTCTTCTTCTCGACCGCCGTGCCCGTCGTCTTGCCCTGAGAGGTCTTCCAGTGGACCGTGTCGCCCTTGCTGATGCTCATGCCGTGGACGCTAGGTCCCCCCGGGGGGCCTTCGTCTCCACCCTTGCGGGGTCCCCGTGCTGACCCGGCTGCTGCCGGCCCTGCTGCCCTCCAGCCTGCCCTCGCTGCGCCGTCCCGGCCTGGTCGTGGTGGTGACCGGGGCCAGCAGCGGCATCGGTGAGGCGACGGCGCTCCGGGCCGCCTCGGAGAGCCACCACCTCGTGCTGGTCGCCCGCCGCCGGGAGGTCCTGGAGGAGGTCGCCGAGCGGTGCTGGCAGGCCGGCGCGGCCTCGGTCACGGTCGAGGCCGCCGACGTGGGCGACGACGACGCGATCGCCGGGGTCGTCGAGCGGACCGTGGCCCAGCACGGGCGCCTCGACGCGGTGCTGCACTGCGCCGGCATCGTGACCTACGGCCGCACCGAGGACGTCTCGGCCGACGACTTCGCCTCGGTCATCTCCACCAACCTCCTCGGCACGGCCACGGTGGCGCGCCACGTGGTGCCCGTGCTGCGCCGCCAGGAGAAGGGCGCGCTGGTCATCGTGGGCTCGCTCCTCGGCCACATCGCGATCCCCGAGATGACGCCGTACGTCGTGAGCAAGTGGGGCGTGCGGGCCCTGGCCCGCCAGCTGCAGGTCGAAAACGTCGACAAGCCCAACGTGCACATCAGCCACGTGTCACCGGGCAGCGTCGACACCCCGATCTACGACAACGCCCTCGACGACGCGGGCGGCGTCAACCAGCCGCCGCCGCCGACGATCAGCCCCGAGCGGGTCGCGCGGATCGTGCTCGACTGCGTGGGTCCGCGCATCCCGGGTACCGGCGGCGACGTGCAGACCTCCCTGAGCAACTACGGCATCATGGCCGCCTACACGTTCGCCCCGTGGGCCTACGACCGCCTCGTCGGACCCGTCTTCGACGCCGTGTCGCGGCGCCGGGGCAAGGAGGACTGACCCGGTGTCCGACGGCATCCGCATCGCGGCCCGCCGCTTCGGCGTCGACCGCCCCCAGGACTGGCAGGTCGACGCCGTCCGCGCCGCGGTCGGCGGGCGCGACGTGCTCGTGGTCGCGCCGACCGGCGGCGGCAAGTCGCTGGTCTACCAGCTCGCCGGGATCGAGCGTGACGGCTGGACGCTGGTCGTCTCGCCCCTGCTGGCCCTGCAGGCCGACCAGGTCGAGCACCTGGAGGCCGCCGGCCTGACCGCGGCCCGGTTGAGCTCGGCCGAGGGCAAGCGCCGGCGCCGCGAGGTGCTGGACGCAGTGGCCGACGGCTCGCTCGACGTGCTCCTGGTCGCCCCCGAGCAGCTCGCGGGCGCCCTCGGCGACGAGCTGGCCCAGCACCCGCCGGGCCTGGTCTGCGTCGACGAGGCGCACTGCGTCTCGGAGTGGGGCCACGACTTCCGTCCCGACTACCTCCGCCTCGGCGCCCTCGTGCGCCGCCTCGGCGGCGACGCCCCCGTCATCGCGATGACCGCGACGGCCGCCCCGCCGGTGCGCGCGTCGGTGGTCGAGCGGCTCGGGCTCGACGACCCGCTCGTGGTCAGCACCGACCTGCAGCGGCCCAACCTGCGCTACGCCGTGGAGCAGGTGCCCGACCGCGACCGGCAGCTGGCGGCCGTGCTGGCCCGGGTCGACGCCGAGCCCGCCGGGTCCGCGGTGCTGGTCTACGCCCGCACCCGCCGCTCCACCGAGGAGGTCGCGGCGGCCCTGCGCGACGCCGGCCGCGACGCCGAGCACTTCCACGCCGGGCTCGGGACCAGGGCCCGGGCCGACGTGCAGCGGCGGTTCATGGCGGGCGAGCTCGACGTGCTCGTCGCGACGTCCGCGTTCGGCATGGGCGTCGACAAGGCCGACGTGCGCCTGGTCGTGCACGTCGAGGCGCCGCCGTCGCTCGACGACTACGTGCAGGAGACCGGGCGCGGGGGTCGCGACGGCGACGAGGCCGGCGTGCTGCTGGTGCACCGGCCCGAGGACCTCTCGCTGGGCCGGTTCTTCGCCGCCGGCGTGCCGCGGCGCGGCTCGGTGGAGAAGGTGCTGGCCGCCCTGCGCGACGGCGCCGACCCCGCCGACCCGGCCGCGGTCGCCGAGGCCACCGGGCTCGGCCGCCAGGCCGCGCAGCGGGTGCTCAACCTGGTCGACCTCCTCGACCCGGAGGAGGAGCGGACGGTCGCGGCCGTCCGCGAGAAGGCCGAGGCCCGGCAGCGGCTCGAGCGCAGCCGCGTCGACCTCGTGCGGGAGTACGCCGACACGCAGCGGTGCCGGTCGGCGTACCTGCTGGGCTACCTGGGCGAGCAGGTCGACCGCTGCGGCACCTGCGACAACTGCGAGGCCGGCGTCGCCGCCGAGGAGCACGCCGACGACTCGCTCGGCGCGGCCTCGCTCGAGCACCCGACCTTCGGCCACGGCACGGTCGTGGAGACCGAGGACGACCGGGTGACCGTGCTGTTCGAGGAGGCCGGCTACAAGACGCTCGCGCGCGACGTCGTCGAGGACCGCGACATGGTCGCGGAGGCCTGAGGCCGCACTTTCACCCCTCCGCAGGAGGCCCCCGGGCCCCGCTCACCCGCCCGGAGGGGTTCGGGGCGCGCGGGCACCGGCCTACGGTCGAGGAACCGCCTCGACCCCGTGTGCCGCCCTCCGTGCGCCCGGTGGATCGGGACCCGACACACCTTTTTCGGAGGGTCATGCCTGTCTGCCCGCACGACGACCGCGCGCTGTCCCGCGAGGAGCGATCCCGCCGCACGGCGGAGCTCCTGGTCCGGGCCCGGTCCACCGCGGACGCCGCCGAACGGCAGGACGTGCTGGGCGAGGTCGTGGTCCTCAACCGACGCGTCGCCGACGCGGTCGCCTCCCGCTACCGCGACCGGGGCGTGCCGCTGGAGGACCTCCAGCAGGCGGCGTACGAGGGGCTGGTCAAGGCCGTGCAGCGCTACGACGCCGAGCGCGCCGAGGACCTGCTGACCTTCGCCGTGCCGACGATCCGCGGCGAGGTGCAGCGGCACTTCCGCGACCGGTCCTGGATGGTGCGCCCGCCCCGCCGCGTGCAGGAGCTGCAGCAGCGGCTCAACGCCACGATCTCCCGCATGGCCTCCGAGCTCGGCCGCGAGCCCGAGGACGCCGAGGTCCGGGCCGAGCTCGACCTCGGAGCCGGGGAGTACGCCGAGGTCGTCTCGGCGTTCGGCTGCTTCTCCCCGCCCAGCCTCGACCGGCCGGTCGGGCCGTCGGGCGCCGGCGACGACGTGGGCTCGACGCTCGGCGAGCTCATCGCCGACGACCGCGAGGACGAGCTGGCCGCCGAGGCCCGCTGCATGGTCGGCCCGGCGTTCGCCGGGCTCGGCGTGCGCGACCAGCGGCTGCTGTTCCTGCGGTTCTGGGAGCAGCGCTCGCAGCGCGAGATCGGCGACGAGCTGGGGCTGACCCAGACCCAGGTCTCGCGGCTGCTGGAGCGGGTGCTGCGCGACCTGCGGCGGGTCGTGCTGCCGGAGGTCTCGGCGGCCTGAGCGCCCGCCTCCGGTCAGTGGGGCTGGACCGGCGGGTCGTCGGCCTCGGGCGGGACGCCCGGGTCCTCACCCGGCTGGACGGGGTCGAGGTCGGGCTCGGTGGCGGGCGTGGGCTCGTCGGGCGCGGTGGTCATGGGCGGGAGGTACCCGTTGCCGGCCCGGTCACCGCGGCCGCCTCGAGCAGGGCCCGTGGGCCGGGGTGCGCGGCCAGCTCGTCGACGGGCACGGGCAGCGGCACGGTCCAGTTGGCGCGCTGGGTGACGTCGGTGCCGGGCACGTTGGGCCGACGCTCCTCGCCGACCGCGTCCTCCAGGGCGAACGACAGCAGCACCGACGGCGCCCGCCCGAGCTGGGCGTACGCCGCGGCGACCGCCTCGTCGACGGTCGCGCCGTCGGCCAGGCCGTCGCGCTGGAGCCGGCCCAGCAGCTCCTCACGGCCCGCGCGGACGTCGTCCTCGGCCATGTCGGAGGACGCCAGCTGGTCGTCGACGTCCGACCCGGTCCACAGCCCGGCCACGGTGGCCAGGTCGTGGGTGGTGACGGTGGCCAGCGACCCCTCGGGCCAGGTGGCCGGGTCGTCGTCCTCGAACCACAGCACGCGGTAGCCGAGGATGCGGCGCTCGGCCAGCGCCTCCCGCACGCCGTCCTCGACCGTGCCGAGGTCCTCACCGACGACGACGGCCTGCGCGCGGTGCGACTCCAGGCAGACGATGTCGAGCAGGTCGTCGGCGGGGTAGCGCACGTAGCAGCCCTCCTGCGGCCCGGCCTCCTGCGGGATCCACCACAGCCGGAACAGGCCCATCACGTGGTCGATGCGCAGGCCACCCGCGCCGGCGATCGTGGCGCGCACCGACTGCACGAACGGCTCGTAGTCGGCCGCCCGCAGCCGCCACGGCACGAACGGCGGTGACCCCCAGTCCTGGCCGACGGAGTTGAGGGCGTCGGGCGGTGCGCCGACGGTCACCCCGTCGGCCATCACGCCCTGCCACGCCCACGCGTCGGCCCCGCCGCCGGAGACGCCGACCGGGAGGTCCTGCACCACCGTCAGGTCGCCGGTGGCCTCGGCCAGCTGCTCGGCCAGCCGCCACTGCAGCCAGGCGTGGAACGACACGTCGTCGGCGAGCTCGGACCGCACCCGGCCGGCCGCCTCCCCGCGCGGGTCGTGCAGCTCGGCGGGCCAGGTGTGCCAGTCCGCGCCGTGCTCGGCTGCCAGCACCGACCAGGTCGCGAAGTCCTCCAGGGCCTCGCCCTGCTCGGCCCGCCAGGTCGTGAAGCCCTCGTCGCCGGCCCCGTGCTCGTCGTACCTGGCGCGCAGGAGGCGCAGCTTGAAGGTCCAGGCTGCGTCGCGGTCGATGCCCTCGATCGGGGTCGCCGGCACCTCGTCGACGCGCAGGTAGACCGGGTTGCGGAAGCGCCGGGTCGCCGGGAGGTACGGCGAGGACTCCAGCGGCAGCACCGGCGCGACCGCGTGCAGCGGGTTGACCACGAGGAACCCGCCGCCGAGGTCCTCCGTCCACTCGCGCAGCGTCCGGAGGTCGCCCAGGTCGCCGACCCCGGCGCTGCGGGTCGACGTGGCGGCGTACAGCTGGACCGACCAGCCCCACTGCTGCTCCGGCGGCACCCAGCACTGGCCGGGGGAGACGACCAGGCGCCGCTCGCGGCCGTCGGTCGCGACGAGCACGTGGTAGCCGAACGGGAGGTCGTCGGGCACGACGTCGTCGAGGGTCGCCGTGCCGCCGCCCTCCAGCCGCACCTCGCCCCGGAGGCCGGTACGCCGGCCGCGGCGGGTCACCACCGGCGCCGTCTCCTCGAGGTCGGCGGGCGGCTCGCCCATCACGGCCCGCACCCGCTCGACCGTCGCCTCGGACACCTCGTGCGGCTCGTCGTCGGCGTCGATCCAGGTGCGCTGGACGGGGTCATCCACGGGACCAGTCATGGCGCATGGCTACCAGACACCCCCTCCACCCGTGTGGGGCATGCCCACCGCGCCTCGGCGTGGCTACCGTCGATCCATGCCCGCAGGGAAGAAGCCCGGACCCAGCGTCAAGGACCCCGACACCTACGAGGCGCTGCGCGACGAGGGCGCGAGCAAGGAGAAGGCGGCCCGCATCGCCAACGCCTCCGCCGCCGAGGGCAAGTCCACCGTCGGCCGCCGCGGCGGGAAGTCTCCCTCCTACGAGGAGTGGACGGTCAAGGACCTGCGCAAGCGCGCCGCCGAGATCGGCATCGACGGCCGCTCGTCGATGAAGAAGGACGAGCTCGTCGAGGCCCTCCGCAACCACTGACCGGCCGGCTGAGGACAGCGCCCGGCGCCTGTCCTCAAGGCCGCCGCAGCCGGAAGTCCACCTCACCCAACGGTGGTCGAGGAGGGCGCCCCGCGCCCGTCTCGAGGCCACTCCACAGGACCCTCCACAGCATCGAACACGTCGGCGATAACTGTCCGTGGTCACGTCTATGTTGTTCAACGTGACCAGCAGCCGCCTCCTCGACCCGGCCCTCGCCGCCGTGGCCGACGCGCTGGGTGGTCAGCGGAGGATGGAGGTCGCGACGTTGGTCGCGGTGCTGGACTGGTGCGCGGCTCATGAGGTGTCGGAGGCCGAGGCGTCGGTCAACACGATGACCCCCGGGCTGCAGCTCGGCGGGCCGGGGTGTCCGTGGGTCAGCGAGTTCGACGCCCACGACCTGGCCTGCGTCCTCGGCCGCTCGCCCGACTCGTGCGCGGTGTACGTCGGCAACGCGCTCGTGCTGCGCCACCGCCTCCCGCGCCTGTGGGCCAGGGTGGTCGGGTTGGAGGTGCCGTTGTGGAAGGGCGTTCCGCATCGCCGAGCAGACCCAGCGGCTCCCCATGGCGGGCGCCGCGGAGGTCGACCGCGCGCTCGCACCGACCGCGCATTCCTGCACGTTCGCCCAGGCCGACCGCACCGTCACCGCCGCGCTCGCCGCCCACTGTCCCGACGAGGTGGAGCGCCGGCGGCTGGCGGCCCTGGAGCACCGGCGGTTCGACGTCCACCTCGACCACGTCCGTTCGATCGACGGCACCGTCGAGGTCACCGGCACGCTCGACCTGGCCGACGCGGTCGACCTCGACACCGCGCTCGCCGGCGTCGCGGCCCAGCTCGGCGCCCTGGGGTCGACCGAGTCGTGGGACGCCCGCCGCGCCCTCGCCGTCGGCGAGATCGCCCGCGCCCAGCTCGCGCTCGACCTCGAGGTCGGCAGCACCACGGGGTGTGGTGACGGTGTACGCGCATCTGCGCTCGGACTCCGACGTCGTCGAGACCGCCGGCTCCACCATCACCACCGAGCAGCTCGCCGCCTGGTGCCGCGCCCCCGGCACGAAGGTCACCGTGAAGCCGGTCGTCGACCTCCCCGGCGGCGACCCCGCCGCCGCCCAGGCCCTGGCCGAGAGGGTCGCGGCCTGGCTCGACACCGACGCCCACGTCCGACCCGTCATCGACCTGTCCGCCGACCTGGCCAGCAGCGGCTACCAGCCGTCACCGACGTTGGCCGCGCAGGTCGACCTCCGCGACCGGCGCTGCGTGTTCCCCTACTGCAACCGACGCCGCACCGACCGCGACCACATCCGCCCCTACGACCCAGGCGGCGAGACCCGCTCGTCCAACCTCGCCCGGCTCTGCCGAGCCCACCACCGAGCCAAGACGCACTCCACCTGGCGCTACGTGCAGCTCCGACCCGGCGTATACCAGTGGCACAGTCCGGCCGGCGCGACGTACACCGTCGACCGCAGTCAGGAGCCCTGACCACCCCGCCCCGCACCCCGCCCACCGTCAGGCGAGCGGGGCCGTCGGCCTGCGCCCGACCCCACGGTGGTCGAGGAAGGCCGCCTGGCGGCCCGTCTCGAAACCACTCGCCGCAGCAGAGGTCGAGTGGCCTCGAGACGGGCCTGGCGGCCCTCCTCGACCACCGTGTTGCCCGGCCCCGACCCGGCCCGACCCCACGGTGGTCGAGGAAGGCACGCCTGGCGGCCTGTGTCGAAACCACTCGCCGCAGCAGAGGCACCCCCGCCGACGTTCCGCCGGACGTGCCGGGCGCTGCTGCGGCACCGCGGGCGTGCTCGCCCTCGCGCTGGGTCCCGAGGTCGAGCGGGGCGACCCGCACACGCGGCTACGCGGTGCCCTGGCCCGACCACCCGCCGGCGCCCGTGACCGCCTCGGCCACCGTCCGGGCCGCGTCGGGGGCGAACAGGATCGTGTAGTGGTTGGTGCCCTCGACCTCGACCACGGTGAGGGCGTCGACCTCGGCGGCGTACCGCGCGACGGCGTCGGCGGGGAGCAGGCCGGGCGGGTCGCCGAACATGCCGCCGGGCGCGGTGAGCAGCACGGTCGGTGCGGTCAGGCCGCGCAGGGCCGCGTCGAGGCGGTCGCCGAGGGTGAGCAGGTCACGGCCGTCGGCGCGCACCGCGGCCTCGACGGCGCGCGAGCGGACCCCGTCACCGACCGGCAGGGCGTCGTAGCGGGCGTAGGTCTCGACGTCGTCGTTCCACGACGCGGCGAGGGCGGGGTGGGCGCGGAAGACGTCGACGTAGGCCTCCTCGTCGGCGAAGACCTGGCTCAGCCGCTGCAGGGCGGGGCCGAGGGTGGCATCGAGCACCGCGTCGGGGTCGGCGCCGGGCGGCACCGGGAGCGGCACCGCGCCGTCGACCAGCACGACCCGCTCGAAGGCGCGAGGAGCGGCGGCCGCGGCCAGCGTCGCGACGTAGGCCCCCATCGAGTGGCCCAGCAGCACCCCACACCCCACCGTCCGGGCGACGGCGAGCACGTCGTCGGCGTGCCGGCCGAGTCCGCCCGGCGGCAGGTCGCGCGAGGCGCCACGGCCGCGCAGGTCGACCGCCACCAGCGCCCAGTCGTCGGGCAGGGCCCGCGCCACCGCGGGCCAGGCGCGGGAGGAGGCGGTGATGCCGTGCACGGCGAGCACGGTCCGCGACGGCGGAGCACCGGCGGCGCCGTACCGGAAGGCCGCGAGGACCTCCCCGTCGACGGGCACCTCGAGCGGCAGCGGGGAGTCGGTCACCCCCTCATCCTGCCCCGGCCGCACGGGTGATCCGGCCCCATGGGGCTGAGCCCCCTCCCGCACAGTCACCTGTGGGGGTGATCGTGAGTCGGAGGCCCCTGGGTACCCAGCCACGTGACCTCCGCCGTCGCGCGCCCGCGCACCCTCACCGTGGCCTCCGTGCCCACGGGCCACGTCTACGTGCGCCACCTCGACCCTGCCGACGAGGCCCCGTCGGTCGTCCGCCTCGACGACCCCCCGCCCCGCGGCGTACGACGCCCGGCGGCGGGCCAGTGGTGGCCGCCGGCCGTGCTCGACGCGGCGTGGGTGGAGGCGCACGCGCACGAGGTCGACCTGGCCCACCTGCACTTCGGGTTCGACGCGCTCGACCCGGCCGACCTGCGCACCTGGACCGAGGCGCTGCGCGCCCACGGCGTGCCGCTCGTGCAGACCGTGCACGACCTGCGCAACCCGCACCACCACGACCGGGCCGCCCACGACGCCCACCTCGACGTGCTGGTGCCGTCCGCCGACGCGCTGGTCACGCTCACCCCCGGCGCGGCCGCGGAGATCCGCGCCCGCTGGGGCCGCGAGGCCACCGTCGTCCCGCACCCGCACGTGGTGCCGCTCGACACCATGCGCCGCGTCCAGTCGATGCGCGGGGTGCGCTCGCTGGCCCACGGGGAGCGGCCGTTCCGGGTCGGCCTGCACCTGAAGAGCCTGCGCGCCTCGATGGCCCCCGAGCGCGTCCTTCCCGTCCTCGTCGAGGCCGTCGCCGCCCTCCCGGGCGCCGTGCTGCAGGTCAACGCCCACCGTGACGTCCTCGCCCCCGACGGCCTGCGCCACGACCCGGCGCTGGCGGCCATGGTCCGCGAGCACGCCGAGGCCGGGCGCCTCGAGCTGCACGTCCACGACTACCTCAGCGACGAGGCGCTGTTCGACTACCTCGCGGGCCTCGATGTCTCCGTGCTGCCCTACCGCTTCGGCACCCACTCCGGCTGGCTGGAGGCCTGCCGCGACGTCGGCACCACCGTCGTCGCACCGTCCTGCGGCTACCTCGGCGAGCAGGGCCCGGTGCTGACCTACGTCCACGAGGAGGACACCTTCGACGCCGCGTCCCTGGCCGAGGCCGTCCGCACCGCCTGGACCGAGCGCCCCGACCTCGGCGCCACCGTCGAGGACCGCCGCCACCAGCGCCGCGCCGTCGCCGCGGCCCACGAGGCCGTCTACCGGTCGGTGGTCGGGGAGGGCGGCGCGTGAGGATCTGCGTCGTCGCATCCAGCCGCTTTCCGATCGCCGAGCCGTTCGCGGGCGGCCTCGAGGCCATGACCCACGGCCTGACGCGCGAGCTCGTCCGCCGCGGGCACGAGGTGACGTTGTTCGCCGCCCCCGGGTCCGACCCGAGCCTGCCGGTGCACCACCTCGAGCCGGCCCGGTTCGAGGTCAGCAAGGCCGCGATGGCCGACGTCAACGCGCCGTCGTCGTCGGTGCTCACCGACCACCACGCCTACCTCGACCTGATGCTCCGGCTCCAGCGCACCGGCGCCGAGCGGTTCGACGTGGTGCACAACAACAGCCTCCACCACCTCCCGGTCGCCATGGCCCCGGCCGTGCCCGTCCCGATCGTCACCACCCTGCACACGCCCCCGCTGCCGTACGTCGAGTCGGCGGTCCACCTCGGCGCCGGCGCGTCGACGTTCGTGGCGGTCAGCGGTTCGACGGCCGCGGCGTGGTCGCACGTCGTGCCGAGCACGGTGGTGCCCAACGGCGTCGACCTGTCCCGCTGGCGGTTCGGCACCGGCGGCGGACCGGCCGTCTGGTCCGGCCGCCTGGTGCCCGAGAAGGCCCCGCACGAGGCCATCGACGCCTGCCGCCGCGCCGGTGTGCCGCTCGTGCTCGTCGGCCCCGCGCACGACCCGCGCTACTACGAGCGCGAGGTCGCGCCGCGCCTGGGCCGCGGTGTCGAGTACCGCGGCCACCTCGACCACTCCGAGCTCGCCCACCTGCTGCGCCGCGCCTCGGTCGCCCTGGTCACCCCGGCCTGGGACGAGCCCTACGGCCTCGTCGCCTCGGAGGCCATGGCCTCGGGCACCCCGGTCGCCGGGTACGCCCGCGGCGGCCTGCCCGAGGTCGTCGGCACCGACGGCGGCGTGCTGGTCGCACCGGGCGACGTGGTCGCGCTCGCGGGCGCGGTCCGCGAGGCGCGGGGCCTCGACCGCGCCGCCGTACGACGGCACGCCGAGCGCACCTGCTCGCTCGAGGTCATGGTCGACGGCTACGAGCGGGCCTACCGCGAGCTCGTGCACGGTCCGGTCGCCGCGTGAGCGGCGCCATCGGCTACTACGTCCACCACGTCGGCCGCGGCCACCTGCACCGCGCCACCGCGCTGGCCACCCACCTGGCGGCCACCGGGGGACCGGCGGTGACCGGGCTGTCCTCGCTTCCGCGGCCGGCGGACTGGCCGGGGGAGTGGGTGCAGCTCCCGCGCGACGACGACGGCCCCGCCGACGCGCTCAGCGGCACGACCGCCCGGGCCACCCTGCACTGGGCGCCGCTGCACCACGACGGCCTGCGCGAGCGCACCGCCGCGATCTCGGCCTGGATCGCCGCCGCCCGGCCCCGAGCCGTGGTGGTCGACCTGTCCGTCGAGGTCGGCCTGCTGGTGCGCCTGCACGGCGTGCCCGTCGTCGCCGTCGTCCTCCCGGGCCGCCGCGACGACCCCGCCCACCTCCTCGGCCTGGAGAACGCCGACGAGCTGGTCGCCTTCTGGCCCGCAGAGGCCCACGGGATGCTCCAGGGCGTCCCGCCGTCGGTGCGCGACCGGCTCCACACCGTCGGCGCCCTGTCCCGCTTCGCCACCGGCGCACCCGAGCCGCGCCCCGCCTCGCTCGGCGGTCCCCGTCACGCGGTCCTCCTGGTCGGCTCGGGCGGGCACCGCGCGATCGCCCCGGTGGACGGTGACGGCTGGCGCTGGACCACCCTCGGCGCCGGGCCCGGCGGATGGGTCGCCGACCCGCTCGCCATCCTCCGCACCGCCGACGTCGTGGTCACCCACGCCGGCCAGAACGCCGTGGCCGAGACCGCCGCCCTGCGCCTCCCGGCGGTCGTCGTCCCCCAGGACCGCCCGCACGAGGAGCAGCGCACCACCGCAGCCGTCCTCCGCGAGGGCCCGTGGCCCGCCCTGGTGCTCGACGACTGGCCCCGCGGCCCGGCGGCGACGCCGGCGCTCGACGAGGCCGCCGCCCTCGACGGTCGCCGCTGGGCCGAGTGGTGCGACGGCCGCGCGGTCGAGCGCTTCGCCGACGTCGTCCGCGGGGCCGCATGAGCCCGGCCGGCCCCACGGTCGGGGTCGTCACCATCGCCCGCGGCCGCCGCCACCACCTCGCCGGGCAGCACCGCAGCCTCGCCCTCGGCCGCCGGCGGCCCGAGCACTACGTCTGCGTCGCCATGGGCGACCCGGCCATCGGGCCCGCCGCCGACCACGGCCTGCAGCGCGACGTCGTGCGCATCGACGTGCCCGCCGAGGGGCTCCCGCTCGCCGCTGCGCGCAACCGCGGCGTGGCCGAGGTCGTGGCCCGCGGGGCCGACGTCGTGGTGCTCCTCGACGTCGACTGCCTGGCCGGGTTCTCCCTCGTGGCGGCCTACGCCGGCGCGGTGGCCGATCACCCCGACCGGCTGTGGTCGGGCCCGGTCACCTACCTGCCGCGCGACACCGTCGTCGACCACCCCGCCGAGCTCGCCGCCCTCGACCGCCCGCACCCGGCGCGCCCGGACCCGGGTCTCTGGGGGCGCGAGCGCTCGACCGACCCGCACCTGTTCTGGTCGCTGTCCTTCGCCACCTCTCCCGCGGCCTGGGAGCGCCTCGGCGGCTTCCACGAGGGCTACGTCGGCTACGGCGGCGAGGACACCGACCTCGGCCGCACCGCCGAGTCCGCCGGGGTGGAGCAGTGGTGGCTCGGGGCGGCCCGCGCCTACCACCAGCACCACCCGGTCAGCTCGCCGCCGGTGGAGCACCTCGAGGCCATCCTCCGCAACGGCGCGGTGTACGCCCAGCGCTGGGGCGAGTGGCCGATGACGGGCTGGCTGGAGGCGTTCGAGGAGCGCGGCTTGGTCCGTCGCACGCCGTCGGGCGGCTGGGTGGCGACCGGGGGATGACCCGATGGGAACAGGTGTTCTAATCTCGCTCCCATGCTGCCCCGCGCCGAGCACGTCTGGGTGACCGACGTGCAGGTGTGGGGCGACCGACGCGCGCCGGGGCTGCTGCTCGGGTGGGAGCGCGACCGCTCCGGCCGCTGGTTGGGCTGGGTGGTGGTGGCCCACCTCGGGGCCCAGCACGGAGGGCCCTACGTCTCGCAGCGCTGGGTGCCGTCCGAGGCCATCGTCCCGCGGGCGACGACGAGCTGACGCCGCTACGGTGCGGGCGTGCCCGAGACCCTCGCCGGTGACCACGCGTTCACGAGCCGCGGCACCACCTGCCGCGGCCGGCTCCACCGCCCGGCCGGGAGCGACGCGGCCGGGCGACGGTCCCGGCCCGCCGTCGTGCTCGGGCACGGCCTCGGCGGCACCGTCGCGATGCGCCTGGAGGCCTACGCCGAGCGCTTCGCCGCCGCGGGGTACGTCGCGCTCGCGTTCGACTACCGCCACTTCGGCACCAGCGACGGCGAGCCGCGCCAGCTGCTCTCGGTGCGCCGCCAGCTCGACGACTGGGGCGCGGCCATCGCCTCGGTGCGCGCCCTGCCCGACGTCGACGGCGAGCGGGTCGCGGTCTTCGGCAGCAGCTTCGGCGGCGGCCACGCGCTCACCCTGGCCGGCTCCGACCGACGCCTGGCCGCGGCCATCGCGCAGTGCCCCTTCACCGACGGCGTCGCCTCGACCCTGGCCGTGCCCCCGCTGACCGGGCTCGCGGTCACCACCGCAGCCGTGCGCGACCTGGCGCGCGCCGCGCGCCGCGCCGAGCCGGTCTACCTGCCCGCGGCCGCGGCCCCGGGCGAGACCGCGTTCATGAGCTCCCACGACGCGCTGGCCGGCATGACCGCCCTCGCGCCCGGCGGCGACGTCGATCGGCGCCTCACCGCGCGCTCGGCCCTGGAGGTCCTGCGCTACGCCCCGGGCCGGCACGCGCGCCGCATCGCCTGCCCCACCCTGGTCGCGCTGTGCGACGGCGACACCGTCGCCCCCGACCGGCCCGCGCTGCGCCAGGTCTCCCGCTCGCCGCGGGTCGAGGTGCGCGCCCACCCGGTCGGCCACTTCGACATCTACCTCGGCGAGCCCTTCGAGCGCGCCGTCGCGCAGTACGTCGAGTTCCTGCGCCGGCACGTGCCGGTCGACTGACCTCAGGCCGTCGCCGGCGTCGCGGTCGGCTCCGGGGCCAGCGGTGTCGTGCGCCGCAGGACGAGCGCCAGCCCGCCCGCGACGGTGAGCAGCGCCGCGGCCAGCGCGACGACGGCCGGCCAGGCCCCCACGCCCCAGGCGACGCCGGCCAGGCTGCCGAAGACCGACGAGCCCACGTAGTAGGCGAACAGGTAGTCCGCGGCGGCCGCCCCGCTCGACGCACGGCCCGCGTGCGCCCGCGCCGGGACCCACCCGCTGGCCACGCCGTGGACGGCGAAGAACCCGGCGCACAGCAGCGCCGTGCCACCGACGACCAGGACCAGGGAGTCCGGCAGGGTCAGCAGGACGCCCGCCAGGGCGAGGGCCGCCCCCACGGGCACGACCGCCCGCCGGCCCCACCGGTCGGCGGCGCGGCCCGCGACCACCGAGGAGGCCGTGCCGACGGCGTAGGTGAGGAAGACCAGGCTGGCCAGCCCGACGCCGAGCCCGAACGGCTCGGAGGTGAGGCGGAAGGAGACCAGGTTGAAGACCGCGACCATCGCCCCGACCGAGCACGCACCCACGGCGTACAGGGCGAGCAGTGCCGGGTCGGCCAGGGCCGAGCGCGGGGCCGTGGCGCTGCCGCGCGGCGCGCGAGGCACGAACCGGCGCGACGGGGGCAGGAGCAGCCGCACCGCGACCGCGCACGCCAGGGCGAGCAGTCCCGTCGCGGCCAACCCCCAGCGCCACCCGCCGAGGTCGGCCGCGCCGCCGGTGACCAGGCGGCCGGCCATGCCGCCGATCGCCGTGCCCCCGATGTAGACGCCCGCGGCCCGCGCGTGGGAGCCGGGGTGCAGCTCCTCGCGCAGGTACGACGTGGCGACGGCCGGCAGCCCGGCCAGCGTCACCCCGAGCAGCAGCCGCAGGGCGAGCAGGCTCGTCCAGCCCGGCGCGACGGC
This sequence comes from Nocardioides litoris, assembly GCF_006346315.1. Classification (GTDB taxonomy): domain Bacteria; phylum Actinomycetota; class Actinomycetes; order Propionibacteriales; family Nocardioidaceae; genus Nocardioides; species Nocardioides litoris. The sequence continues at coordinate 159,819 of NZ_VDMR01000009.1, forward strand.
GCACAGCAGCGCCACGACCGCGGACGCGGCGAGCGAGGTGTGGACCAGCGGCGTCCGGCCGACCCGGTCGGAGAGGGGACCCGCGACCAGCAGCGCGAGCGCGAGCCCGACGGTGGTGAGGGAGACGGTGAGGGTCGCCGCGCCGCTCGAGACACCGAGGTCGGCGCTGATCTCGGGCAGCAGCGCCTGCGTGCTGTAGAGCAGGGCGAACGTGGCCAGGCCCGCGGCGAACAGGGCCGCCACCACCCGGCGGTACGCCGCCGAGCCCGGCGCGTGGCCGAGGTCGGCGGTGGCGGGGGAGGAGGCGGTCGTCGTGCTCACCGTCTCGACGATCCTCCGCGAGCCGCGATGCGTCCAATACATCACGGGCGCCCTCTCCATGCGTTGGGCGCATGAGCGTCTAGGCTGGCGGGGTGGACCTGCGCGACCTGGAGTGGCTGACCGTCCTGGCCGAGCACCGGCACGTCACCGACACCGCGGCCGTGCTCGGCACGACCCAGCCCACGCTGTCGCGGGCACTGGCCCGGCTCGAGGCCGACATCGGGGCTCGGCTGTTCGAGCGGGTGCCCGGCGGGGTCGTGCCGACGCCGGTGGGCGAGGTGGTGGTCGAGGCGGCCCGCGACCTGGTGCGCCGGCGCGACCGGCTGCGGGCCGAGGTCGCCGGGCTGGTCGACCCCGAGACCGGTGTGGTCCGGCTCGCGTTCCTCGACTCGATCTCGACCTCGCTCGTGCCCGGCCTGCTGCGTGACTTCCACGCCGCGGCGCCGCGGGTGCGGGTGGAGCTGAGCCAGGAGCCGGCCCACCACATGGTCGACGACCTCGACGCGGGCCGGGTCGACGTGGCGATCACCTCCGGGCCGCTGCCCGAGCGGGCCGGCTGGCACCCGCTGCAGGAGGAGCGGCTGGTGCTGGTCGTGCCGCCGCGGCACCGGCTGGCCGGGCGGCGCCGGGCCACCCTGGCCGAGGTCGCCGAGGACGAGCTGGTCACGACGCCGCCGGGGTTCGGGTTCACTACGTTGGTCGACGCGCTCTACCGCGAGGCCGGGTTCGCCCCGCGCATCTCCTTCGAGAGCCAGGACCTGGCCACCATCGAGGGCCTCGTCGCGGCCGGGCTCGGGGTCGCGGTCGTGCCCGAGCCGTTCGTCGGGCTCTCCGGGACGGTCGGGCTGTCCCTGCGGGCCGCCGGCGCCCGGCGCACCGTGGGGCTGGCCTGGCGGGGCGACCGTCCGCTCTCGGCCCCGGCCGAGCGGTTCCGCCGGTTCGTCGTCGAGCGGGGCGCGTGAACGCACGACTGCGCTGACCCCGGCCGGAGCCGGGGCCAGCGCAGCACTGGCAGGTGGGGGTGGAGCCGGGTCGTGCCGGGCGGTCAGTGCCGGCTGGAGACCGTCTTGTTCTTGCCCATGAAGCCCTCGACGACGCCGATCAGCAGCACGGCGGCGATGATCGCCACGACCGCGCCGATGATGTTGAGCTCGAAGATGTCACCGGTGCCGATGGCGGAGGCGATGACGCCGCCGATCACCGAGCCGAGGACGCCCAGCACGAGCGTGCCGAGGAGGCCGAGGTTCTGCCGGCCCGGCTTGATGAGGCGCGCGACAGCGCCGACGACGAGACCGAAGACGAGGAAACCGATGATGCCCATGCCTCATTGGTACTCCGGTCCGCGACCCCCCGCCTCACCCCCGCCGACGGGACGGGAGTGACGCTTGTGACATCGGCCCCTGCCGGGGCGGCCTAGCGGCGGGGCAGCGCGGCGGCCGCCTCACGACCCGTGCGCCGCGTGGCGCGGGCGTCGGCGAAGCCGCCGACGATGCCGCCGAACAGCGGCACCCGCTTGCCGACCGTGGTCGCGAGCTGCTTGCCGCCCATCATCCCGACGAGGGTCGCGGCCACCTCGGCGGTCACCTGGCGGGTCAGCGACCCGGCGGGGGCCTTGCGGTCCTCGGCGGTCTCCAGGCCCGCCCCGGGCTGGGCCGGCTCGACGGGCTCGACGCGCTCGACGGGCTCGACCGGCGGGAGCGTGCCCCGGCCGTTGTCGACCAGCCACCGCGCATCGCCGGGCAGGTCGCCGTCCTTGACGAGCTTGCGGGTGGCCTTGGTGCCGAGGAGCGTGACCAGGAGGGCGGCGCGGACGCCGTCGTCGTCGAGGTCGAGGCCGTGGAGGTGGGCGATCGCGGCGTGCAGCCGCAGCTGCACCATGACGATGCCGGCGACGTTGGCCGGGATGGTCACGGCGAGGGTGACCAGCCCGCCGACGTTGGTCAGGAAGCCCTGGGCGCCGGCGAGCCGGGTGTGGGAGTCGATGAGCTTGCCGACCGCCTTGTCGACATCGCCACCGGCGTCGGCCAGAGCGGCGTCGGCGACCTCGACGGCGCTGTCGAACGGCCCGCCGCCGGCGATGGCCCGGGCGAGGACCTTGTCGAGGAACGACTCGGTCTGGTCGGGCGCGATGCGGCCGATGCGCGGGACCGCGAGCTTGGCGCCCCGCTTGGTGACGGAGGACAGGAGACCCATGGGTGCAGCCTTTCGTGTCGGTTCGGTGCGCCGCTCCCTCCCGGGGGAGGCGACGGACGGGGAGACGGGAGCGGGGGCCGGGCGGCTCGGCGGAGCCTGCCCGACCCCCGCGGGTCCATCCGGGGTGGGCCTCAGGCGACCTGCGCCTCGGCGTGGTCGTCGCGCTCGGTCTGGCGCGAGCCGGTGATCGCGGCGTACGTCAGGCCGGCGATGGCGCCGCCGATGGTCGGCACGAGGAGGAAGACCCAGACCTGGGCCAGCGCGTCGGGCACGAACCAGGCCACCGCGAGCGAGCGGGCCGGGTTGACCGAGGTGTTGCTGACCGGGATCGAGACGAGGTGGATCGCGGTCAGGGCCAGGCCGATGGCCAGGGGGCCGAACCCGGCCGGGGCGAACCGGTCGGTCGCGCCGAGGATGACGTAGAGGAAGCCCGCGGTGAGCACGAGCTCGGCCACGACGACCGCGAGCAGGCTGTAGCCGGTGGGGGAGAGGTCGCCGTACCCGTTGGTGGCGAACCCGTCGTCGAGGGTGAACCCGTCGCGGCCCGAGGCGACCACGTAGAGCACGAGGGCGCCGAGCGACCCGCCGACGACCTGCGCGCCGACGTACGCCGGCACGTCGCGCCAGGCGAAGCGGCCGGCGGTGGCGAGGCCGACGGTCACGGCGGGGTTGAAGTGGCCGCCCGAGATGTGCCCGACGGCGTAGGCCATGGTGACGACGGACAGGCCGAAGGCCAGGGCCACGCCGGCGAAGCCGACCTGGTCGCCCGCGAGGACGGCGGTGCCGCAGCCCAGGAGCACCAGCCACGCCGTGCCCAGGGCCTCCGCCCCCGCTCGGTGCCCGATGGGGGGCGTCGCAGAGGTGCTGGTCATGAGGTTCCTCCTCGGATCCGGGCCCGGTGGATCCGGGCTTGCGGTGCATGGGTCGTGCTCGGCCCGCCGTCCGTCACGCCCGCCGTCGGGTGACGTCCCTCACCGGAAGTTCACCCCTTGGTTGATGGTTCAACGGCCGCGAGGTGCGGGACGTTTACAACGTAAGGGTCTGCGAGCCAGCGGGCCGTCAACCCTCAGGAAGAGGCGAGCAATGGCGCACGACACCCACGAACCCACCAGTGCGGCGGTCAACCCGACCCGCGGCGACCGGCGCGAGATCAAGCGACGGGAGGAGGAGCGCTTCGGCGGCATCAAGGTCGGCTGCGCGTTCTTCGGCTGGCTCACCGCGACCGGCATGGCGGTGCTCCTGACCGCCGTCGTCGCCGCGGTCGGCGCCGGCGTCGGCCTGGTCTCCAGCGCCTCCGAGGTCGTCGACGCGACCGGCGCGAGCAGTGAGGAGATCGGCTGGGCCGGGGTCGTCCTCGTCCTCGCCGTGGTCTTCCTGTCCTACTACTCCGGCGGGTACGTCGCCGGCCGGATGGCGCGCTTCGACGGCATCCGCCAGGGCCTCGCCGTCTTCGGCTGGTCGATCGTGGCCGCCGTGGTCGTCGCGGTCCTCAGCGCCGTCGCCGGCGCCAAGTACGACGTGCTCGACCAGCTCAACTCGTTCCCGCGCATCCCGTCCGACCTCGGTGACGTGACCCTGCAGGCGGGCATCGCGCTCGTCGGCGTCGTCGTGCTCGCCCTCGTCGGTGCCGCCCTGGGTGGTCTGGCCGGCATGCACTTCCACCGCAAGGTCGACCGCGCCGACCTCTCTGACGCCTGATCGACGCGGCAGACCGACCGGTGACCGAGCCCACCTCGAGCCTCCCGGACCCGTCCGTGGTCCTGCGGCTCGAGGTGGGCCGCGGCCGTGTCCTTGTCGCCGTCGTCGGGCGCGTCGCGAGCTCCCGTGCCGCGGCCGACGAGCTGCGCGCGGGCCTGCGCCGCGCCCTGTCGGCCGACTGCTCGCAGGTCGTGCTCGACCTCGCGCGCGTCGAGGACCTCGACGACGTCGGGGTCCGCATCGTCCTGGCCACCCACCGGCGGCTCCGGGCCCAGGGGGGAGACCTCGTCGTGTGGCGACCGGTGTCGGCCGTCGAGCTCGCGCTGGCGGCGTACGGCGACGAGCTGCGGGTGCTCGGACCCGACGACGACCCCCTGACGACCCCCGTCGGCCTCCCGCCGACCCCGACCACCAGGACCACGGCGACCACCGCGACCACCACGACCGAGACCGAGGAGGCCCGATGACCGAGACCACCCCGCGGATCGTGACCGGCAGCGGGCCCGACGACCGCTACCGCCTCGGCGAGGTGCTCGGTCGCGGCGGTGCCGCCGACGTGCACGTCGCCGAGGACACCGTCCTGCACCGGGCCGTCGCGGTGAAGGTGCTGCGCGAGACCGCGGGCGACGTCGCCTCCCGCGACCGGTTCGTCTCCGAGGCGCGCACCCTGGCGCGGCTCTCCCACCCGGGCATCGTCTCCGTCCTCGACGCCGGGTTCACCGGCGAGCGGCCCTTCCTGGTGCTCGAGCTGGTCGACGGGCCCACCCTCGCCGAGCTCGCCGACGGCGTGCCGCTGCCGGTCGACCGCGTGGCCCGTCTCGGCGCCCAGGTCGCCGAGGCCCTCGACCACGCCCACCGGCGCGGCGTCGTGCACCGCGACGTCAAGCCGTCCAACGTGCTCGTGCGCGGCGAGGTCGCCAAGATCGCCGACTTCGGGATCGCCCGCCTCGTCGACGACACCGTGCGGCACACCCGCACCGGCCTGGCCATCGGCACCGCCGCCTACCTCGCTCCCGAGCAGGTCGCCGGCGAGCCGGCCGGCACCGAGGTCGACGTCTACTCCCTCGGCCTGGTGCTCATCGAGCTGCTGACCGGTGCTCGCGCCTTCGAGGGCTCCGGCACCGAGGTCGCCCTGGCCCGGCTGCACCGCGACCCCGAGGTCCCGCGCCACGTCGACCGGGGCTGGCAGCGGTTGCTGCGCGCCATGACCGAGCGCGAGCCGTCGGCCCGGCCCGACGCCGCCGCCGTCGCCGCGGCGCTGCGGGCCCGTCCCGTCGGCCTGCGCGACGGCGCACCCGAGCCGACCCGCGTCGTGCCCCGACCGCGGCTGGTCGACCCGCCGACCGTCGTCCTGCCGACCTCGACGCCGACCCCGGCCCCGACGCCGGCTCCGACACCGACCCCCGCGCCCGGGTACGCCGCCGCGCCCGCACCGGCCGCCCCGCGCCGCGGGCGCGGGCTGGTCTGGCTGGTCGTGGCGGTGCTGGCCGTGCTGCTCGTCGTGCTCCTCGGCGCGCTGCTCGCCGGCGGGGGCTCCGAGCCGAGCCGGCTGCCCGACGGCACCCCACCCGAGCTGCGCCAGGAGCTGCAGCAGCTGCACGACGCGATCGAGGGGGCGGCATGACCCGCGCCCCCGGCGTACGCCGCCGCCTCGCCTCCGGCACCGCGGGCGTCGTGCTGCTGGCCGTCGTGGCGACCGGGTGCGGGTCCGACGACTCCGCTGCCGACCGTGTCCCCGCGCTCGGCGACCAGCTCGCCCGGGTCGACGACGCGCTCGTCGCCGGCCGCTGGGGCGAGGCCCGCCGCGCCCTCGACGACATCGAGCAGACCGCCGCCGACGCGCTGGCCGACGGCGACCTCACCGACACCCAGGCCGACGACGTCCGCTCCGCCGTCGAGGCCCTCCGGGCCGTCCTGCGCCAGCAGCGCTCGGGCGAGCAGACCTCGAGCCCGGATCCCACCAGTGAGCCGGCGCCGACCGAGGAGCCGACCGACGACGAGACGTCCGAGCCCGCCCCGGAGGACACCGAGGAGCCCGAGGAGACCGAGGAGCCCGAGGCCGAGGAGCCGGACGAGCCCGACCGGCCGGACGGGCCGAAGGACGACCAGGGGCCCGAGGACGACAAGGGGCCGAAGGACGACAAGGGCCCCGCGGGCGGTCCCGGCGGTCCCGGGCCCGGCTGACCTCGGCCGCGGTCCTCCAGCCCGCGGCCACCCGCAGCACCAGGGCCCACGCACGACGGCCCCCGTCGGGGTGCTCCGAGGAGCTCCCCGCGGGGGCCGCGTGCGACGCGCGACCGGGAAGGCCGCGCTGGACGATCAGATGTCGTAGTACAGCTCGAACTCGTGCGGGTGCGGGCGCAGCTGCACGGGGGCGATCTCCTGGGTCCGCTTGAAGTCGACCCAGGTCTCGATGAGGTCGGGCGTGAACACGTTGCCGGCCGTCAGGTACTCGTGGTCCTCCTCGAGGGCGTCGAGGACGGCGCCCAGGGAGGTCGGCACCTGGTCGATCTCGGCCATCTCGTCCGGCGGGAGCTCGTAGATGTCCTTGTCGATCGGCGCGGCCGGCTCGATCTTCTTCTGGATGCCGTCGAGGCCGGCGAGCATCAGCGCGGAGAAGGCGAGGTAGGGGTTGGCCGATGGGTCCGGGAAGCGGGTCTCGATGCGCTTGGCCTTGGGGTTGGACCCGGTGATAGGGATGCGGACCGAGGCGGAGCGGTTGCGCGAGGAGTAGACCAGCGAGATCGGGGCCTCGAAGCCCGGCACCAGGCGGTGGTAGCTGTTGACCGTCGGGTTGGTGAAGGCCAGCAGCGACGGGGCGTGCTTGAGGATGCCGCCGATGTACCAGCGGGCCATGTCGGACAGGCCGCCGTACCCGGTCTCGTCGTAGAACAGCGGCTCGCCGTCCTGCCACAGCGACTGGTGCACGTGCATGCCCGAGCCGTTGTCGCCGAAGATCGGCTTCGGCATGAAGGTGACCGACTTCTGGTTGGCCCACGCGGTGTTCTTGATGAGGTACTTGAACTTCATCACGTCGTCCGCGGCGCGCAGCAGCGTGTCGAAGCGGTAGTTGATCTCCGCCTGGCCGGCGGTGCCGACCTCGTGGTGGGCCCGCTCGACCTGGAGGCCGCAGCGCTCGAGGTTCTTGACCATCTCCGCGCGCAGGTCGCTGTAGTGGTCGTAGGGCTCGACGGGGAAGTAGCCGCCCTTGAGTCGGGTCTTGTAGCCCAGGTTGTCGCCCTCCTGGCCCGAGTTCCACCAGCCCTCGACGGAGTCGATGTGGTAGTAGCCCTCGTTGACGCCGGTGGAGTAGCGCACGTTGTCGAAGATGTAGAACTCGGCCTCGGGGGCGAAGAACGCGGTGTCGGCGATGCCGGTGGTCGAGAGGTAGGCCAGCGCCTTGCGGGCGATGTTGCGCGGGTCGCGGGAGTACGGCTCGCCCGTGATGGGGTCGTGGATGAAGAAGTTGACGTTCAGCGTCTTCGCGGTGCGGAACGGGTCGACGTAGGCCGTGGTCGGGTCCGGGAAGAGCGACATGTCGGACTCGTTGATGGCCTGGAAGCCACGGATGGACGAGCCGTCGAAGCCGAGGCCGTCGTCGAAGACGCTCTGGTCGAAGGACGAGACCGGCACCGTGAAGTGCTGCATGACACCGGGCAGGTCGCAGAAGCGGACGTCGACCATCTCGACGCCCTCGTCCTTGATGTACTTGAGCAGCTCTTCGCTGTTGCTGAACATTCGTCCTCCTTGGCTGCGGACGCGGGGCGCAGCCTTGTCACGCGCGGGTGTGGTCCGGTCGCCACGTTGCGCCGGACGTGCTCGCTATTGATCCAGCGAGCGGTTTCTCGACCGTATCCGGTTTGTTTCAGCGGTGTAACAGGTGTCCCATCCGGGTCGGCTGGGTCGACCGCCCTAGGCTGGGCGGGTGAGCACGGGCGTGAGCGAGGGCCTGCCGACCGCGTCCTGGGGCCGCCGGTTCGCGGCCCTCTTCGTCGACTGGATCGCCTCCACGATGGTCACCGTGCTCATCGTCGGGCCCGCGGCGTACGGCGAGACCGGGAGCCCGACCGCCTTCGTCACACCGCTGGTGTACGCCGTCGAGGCGGCCCTGCTGACCTGGCTGGTCGGCGGGTCGTTCGGCAAGATCGTGCTCGGCCTGCGCGTCGTGCCCGAGGACGGCGTCCTGCGCCCCCTCAGCCCGCTCCGCCTGCTGGCCCGCCAGCTCCTGGTGGTGCTGGTCATCCCGCCGCTGGTCTTCCGTCCCGACGGCCGCGGCCTGCACGACGTCCTCTGCGGCACCGCCACGGTGCGCGTCGACACGTTCCGGGCCATGCTGGCCGGTGCCCGCGGGCCACAGGGCCGCTGAGGCGCGCCCGCGCGGGTACGGTCACCCCATGACATGGGGTCCCGGCACGGGCGCGCGCCGGCGCGGGTCCCTCGTCGCGCCTCTGGCCGCCCTCGGCCTCGTGGTCGCGCTCGGTGGCTGCGGCTCGTCCGAGCCCGCGGCCGAGGAGCCGGGCCTCGTCATCCCCGGCTCGACGGTGACCATCGGCACCGACCCGCCCGAGCCCACGACGGCCGCCGAGCCGACGGTCCCCACCGCGCCGACGACCGTGCCGGCCACCCCGAGCACCCCGCCCGTCGCCGGCACCCCGGTGGCCTCTGCCAACCTCGTCGGCCGCCTCGCCGCCGGGATGACCCCGACCTCGACCGTCACCGTCACGACCTCCGACGGCACCACCGACGTCCTGGCCGCGACCTACCGCTACCTCGGGCCCGACCAGGCGTTCCTGCCCGACTGCTCGGTCCAGGTGCTCGACGGTGCCGGTGGCCTCGCGGAGTACCGCCGGGTCGGCGACGACGTGTTCTACCGCACCGCCGACGACCCGGCCTGGCAGCAGTGGTCGGCCGGGGCCGCGCCGCCCGCGGCCGAGCCGGTGTTGGCCGAGGCCGCCGAGCTCTCGCTGCTGGCAGCCCTCGCCGCCGAGCTCGATTCGGCCACGGGCACCACCACCGACCCCGCCGGCCCCACCGACGTCGGCGGCACACCCGTCGAGAGCTACCGCTGGACCGTCGACTCCGCGGCTCTGCTCCTGGCCGGGGAGCCGGACCTGCCGTCGGGCCCCGTCGACGTCCGGGCCGCGCTCGACGCCAGCGGCCGGCCGGTGCGCCTCGAGCGCACCTTCGCCGACGGCTCGGTGCTCGTCGACACCTACACCGGCTGGGGCGAGCCGGTCAGCATCGACGACCCGCTCGCGGGCTAGGGAGGGTCAGGCCGGCTCGACCGGCAGCCAGAGCTCGCCGCGTCCGGTCCTGCGGTCCTCACTGATGGTGACCCGGAGCAGCTCGGGCCCGAGCACGGTGCGGTAGGGGTTGGCGGGGAACCACTCGCCGTACGCCGAGGCCCACAGCCCCTGCAGGGCCGGCCCGAGACCGTCGGGCAGGTCGCCCACGGCCTCGAGGACCACCCACTGGTGCGCGGGCACCTCCAGGACGTCGAGGTCGGCGGGCAGGTCGGCGACGGGGCGGGTCGTCGCGGCTGCGCGGTGGTAGTCGAACGAGCTGCCGTCGGTCCGTCCCTCCTCGAACCCCGAGCTGGCCGCCAGCACCCCCGCCAGCCCCGGTACGTCGGCGAGGGCGGCCAGCCGTGCGTCGAGGTCGGCGGGCAGGCCGGCCTCGAAGGCGGTGAGGGCGGTGTTCTCGCCCGTGAAGACCAGGGGGAGCCGGGCGTGGCGCCCGACGAGGCGGAACGGGTCGGTGTGCTCGATGCGGTGTCGCACGGTGGTGGCTCCTTCGATGCGGAGGTGGAAGGCGAGGCGCGGCTGCGAGCGCAGCACCGCACCGGGGCGGCGGGCTTGCTGCGGCGTGAGGCCGTGGAAGGCCCGGAAGGCGCGGGTGAACGCGTCGGCCGAGGTGTAGCCGTGGCGCACGGCCACGTCCAGGACCGGCCGGCCGGCGACGACCTCGGCGGTCGCGAGGGTGAGCCGGCGCCGGCGCACGTACTCCCCGAGCGGCATCCCGGCCAGGGCGGAGAACATCCGCCGGAAGTGGTGCTCGGAGGTCAGCGCGGCACGGGCCAGGGTGGCCACGTCGAGCTCGTCGGCGCCCTCCGGGCCGTCGGTGACCAGGCGGTCCTCGGCGAGCCGCACCGCGTCGTTCCAGTGCTCGAGGCCGGTCATGGCTCCGAACCTAGGCGGGCCGGACGCAGCGGACCCGGCCGTCCCGGTGCGGGATCGGTCGGGTCCGTGGTGGAGCGCCCGGTGGAGCGCCTGGTGGAGCGCGTGGGGGACCGAGCGTCAGCGGCCGCGGAGGTTGCCTCGCTGGCCCTTCATCGAGGTCGGCACGGGGCCGCGGGGGAGCGGGATCTTGGGGCGCTGGGCGTCGAGGGCCTTGATCCTGTTGAGCACGTCGGTCATCTCGGCGGGCTTGACCTGGCGGCCGAGCTTCTGGACGTGGCGGACCAGCTTGGGCAGCGGCACCTGGCCCTCGTCGGCGCCGACGACGACCTCGTGGACGGGGGTCTCGAAGGCGACGCGCTCGTGCTTCTTGCGCTCCGAGGCGAGCAGCTGGCGCACCCGGTTGGGGTTGCCCTCGCCGACGAGCACGATGCCGGGCGGGCCGACGACGCGGTGGACCATGTCGGGGTTCTGGCGGTTGCCGCCGAAGGCGACCATCTGGTCGGTCTTCCACCCGCGGCGGAGCATGGTCAGCGCCTGCGCGGCCCCCCCGGTGCGGCCCTCGAGCCGCACGTAGGCGGCCTTCTGGGCGCGGCGGCTGAAGACGACCATCATGGCCAGCAGGCCGATCAGCACGCCGCCGATGCCGGCCATGACCCAGCCGAGGACGCCGCTGCCGGGCAGCAGCCAGAACAGCCCGAAGCCGATGGCGCCGAACAGCACGAACGCGCCGAGCATCCAGCGACCCAGGGCGGGGTCGGTCTTCTTGGTCTCGCGGTAGGTCAGCACCATCTGCTGGCGCCGGTTCATCTGGGACGGGTCGGCGTCCTCGAGCGCGGGGGTCTTGCCCTTGCTCTTCGCGGCCTTGGGGGCCTTCGGCTCCTTCGCCATGGGTGCAGCTGCCTCGCTCTGTGGCCGGTCGGGCGGGCCCGACGGGCCCGGTGGGGACTCAGACGGACGCGCGCGCGTCCATCGCCTGACGGTACAACCGACCGGCGCGGTAGGACGAACGCACGAGCGGGCCCGACATGACCCCGGAGAACCCGATCGCCGTGGCCTCGTCGGCGAGCTCGACGAACTCCTCCGGCTTGACCCAGCGCTCGACCGGGTGGTGGCGCTTGGAGGGGCGGAGGTACTGCGTGATCGTGACGAGCTCGCAGCCGGCGTCGTGCAGGTCGCGCAGCGCCTGCGAGACCTCCTCCCGCGTCTCGCCCATGCCCAGGATCAGGTTGGACTTGGTGACCAGGCCGAAGTCGCGGGCCTGGGTGATGACGTCGAGCGAGCGCTCGTAGCGGAACGCCGGACGGATGCGCTTGAAGATGCGCGGCACGGTCTCGACGTTGTGGGCCAGCACCTCGGGCCGCGACTCGAAGACCTCGCGCAGCAGGTCGGGCTTGCCGTTGAAGTCGGGGATGAGGTTCTCCACGCCCGTGTCGGGGTTGAGCTCGTGGATGGCGCGCACCGTCTCGGCGTACAGCCACGCACCGCCGTCGTCGAGGTCGTCGCGGGCAACGCCGGTGATGGTGGCGTAGCGCAGCTCCATCGACCGCACCGACTCCGCGACCCGGCGGGGCTCGTCGCGGTCGAGGGCCTGCGGCTTGCCGGTGTCGATCTGGCAGAAGTCGCAGCGCCGCGTGCACTGGTCACCGCCGATGAGGAAGGTCGCCTCGCGGTCCTCCCAGCACTCGAAGATGTTGGGGCAGCCCGCCTCCTGGCAGACCGTGTGCAGGCCCTCGGACTTCACCAGCGACTGCAGGTGCTTGTACTCCGGACCCATCTTCGCCCGGGTCTTGATCCACTCCGGCTTGCGCTCGATGGGGGTCTCGGCGTTGCGGACCTCCAGGCGCAGCAGCTTGCGGCCGTCAGGTGCGGTGCTGGCAGGTGTGGGAGTGGTCGTCACTCCGTCCATGCTACGTCCGGTCAGGGCACGTCCCTGCGTCGGTACGACGCGGCGCTGGCCGCGGCGAGCACCACCAGGACCGAGCCGAGGTAGCCCGCCGCCGGGCCGGCCCGGACCTCGCGCGTGTCGTCGCACTGCTCGCCCTCGCCGGACCCGGGCGGGGTGGTGCCGAAGAAGCAGGACTCCGGCACGGGCACGTAGTACTCCGCGACGCCGTTGACCACGGCCGAGGCGTTGGTCGCGGGCTCCCACCGCAGCGCAGACGAGCCGAGGAGGCCGAAGAACAGCCCGCCGGCGACGCCGAAGACCGCGAGCGCCGCGACGGTGAAGACCGTGCTGCGCGTCAGGGTGGTCAGTGCGTACCCCGCGACCGCCGCCCCGGTGACCAGGGCAGTGCCCCGCAGGCCCTGCTGCACGAGGTCGACCGCCACGCCATCGCTGACGGCGATGTCGCGCGACCGGGCGAGGACCAGCAGGACCGCCCAGAAGGCGAGCAGGGTCACCGCGCTGAGCGCGACCGACCACAGGGCGACGGCGGCGGCCTTGGTGGCCCACACCCGGGACCGGCGGGGCTCGAACAGCAGCTGGTTGCTCATCGACCCGGTGTTCCAGTCGTGGCCGACGTAGGTGGTGCCGATGAGGAGTGCCGCCACCGCCAGCACGGCGACCACGGCGAGTCCGGTCTCGCGGCGTTCCTCCGTGATCGAGAGCGGGGTGCGGAAGAGGAAGTCCTCGACCCGGGGCTCGTAGGAAAAGGACTCCTCGCACAGGGCGTCGGTGTCGCCGCCCTCGGGGATGCCGTAGAAGTCCGGCTGCTCCTTGCAGCGGGCGAGGTCCTCGGCGGCGTACTGCCGCTGCTCCTCGGCCATGCGCTCGGCCTCGGCGATGTCCGAGGCGCCCAGGGGCCGGGTCTCGTAGGCGCGCACGACCAGCAGCAGCGCGGCGAAGGTGATCGGCAGCAGGGTCAGCAGCACGACGGCCCGCCGCCAGCGCAGCCGTGTCAGCTCGACCCGGACCAGGCCGCTCACGCCTCCTCCCCGGTCTCGTGCCGGAGCGCCTCGCCCGCGGTCAGCTCGAGGAAGACCGACTCCAGGTCGCGCCGCAGCGGCACCAGTCCGGTCAGCCAGATGCCAGCCTCGCCGAGGGTCCGGCTCACCCGGCCCGGGTCGTCGCTCTCCACCCGCAGGCCCTCGGGCGTCGGGGTCGACCGCAGGCCGGCGGTGGCCAGCACCTCGGCCGCGTGAGCGGGGTCGGGCACCGTGACGGCGTACGCCGCCGTGCCGCCGCCGTCGAGGAGCTGCTCGACCGGGCCGGAGGCCAGCAGCCGCCCCCGGCCGATGATGGTGGCCGAGGTGCACACCTGCTGCACCTCGCCGAGGATGTGCGAGCTCAGCAGGACGGTGACGCCGGACTCGCCGAGGGTCCGGATGGTCTCGCGGATCTCGCGGATGCCGGCCGGGTCGAGGCCGTTGGTGGGCTCGTCGAGCACGAGCAGCTGCGGGTCCTTGAGCAGGGTGGCCGCGATGGCCAGGCGCTGCTTCATGCCGAGCGAGTAGGACTTGTACCGGTCGCCGTCGCGGCCGGTGAGTCCGACGGTGGCCAGCGCCGCGTCGACGCGGCTGTCGGGCGCCCCGATGCTGCGGGAGAGCAGCAGCAGGTTGCGCCGGCCGGTGAAGGTGGGGGAGAACTTCGGCGACTCGACCACGGCGCCGATCCGCGGCGCGACCTCCGGCAGCAGCTGGGGCACGGGTCGGCCGAAGAGCCGCATCTCGCCGCGGGTGGCTCGGGCGAGGCCGAGCAGCATCCGGATGGTGGTGGTCTTGCCCGACCCGTTGGGGCCCAGGAAGCCGTGGACCCCGCCCGCGGGGACCGCGAGGTCGAGGTCGTGCACCGCGACCCGGGTGCCCCGGCGTCCCCGGTACTCCTTGCGCAGCCCGGTGGCCTCGATGACCAGCTCGCCCACGTTCGCTCCTGGGGGTCGGGTGTGTGGTCCGGACCCGCCGCGGCCGCGACGAGCGAGCGACATCAGACCACGCCCCCGCGGTGTGCCGGGCAGGACACACCGGCGGGGTCCGTCGTGGCGTCCGGGGGCCTGTTTGTAGGCTCGCCCCGTGTTCGACCAGCCCCTGAGCTTCACCGAGTCCGGTGACGTGCTCTCCCTGCACGGCAGCGTGGACGAGTTCGCGCTCGTCGACCTCCGCGAGCACCTGGCCGACACCTTGGCCCAGGGGCGGGTGCGCTACGTCGAGATGTCCGACGTCGACCTGCTGCCCAGCGCCGCCATCGGCATCCTGGCCGCGGCCCGGGCCGACGCGCTCAAGGCCGGCACGCCCGTCGACCTCGTGGCCGCCGATGGGACCTTCGCCGCGCGGGTGCTCCGCTCGGTCGGCATCCCGTTCCTCGCCCAGGTGCCGCCCTCGCCCGAGCGCTGACGGCGGCGCCGGCGCGTCGTCAGACCCGCACCAGGCCGTCGTCAGGCCTGCGGCGGGACGGTCGCGGTGACCGTCGTGGCGCCGTTGCGCCGCTCGGCCCCCCACGAGGTGGTCAGCGCCTCGACGAGGCGCAGTCCACGGCCGCCCGCGTCACCCTCGCCGGGCTCCTCCAGGTGCGGGGCGCCCTCGGTGCCGTAGTCGGTGACCGCGACGGTGACCGTGAGGTCCTCCTCGAGGGACCAGGCGACGCGCAGGACGCCGGAGACCTCGTCGGCGTCCTCGGGCTCGAGGTCGAGCTCCTCGGGGGCGGCTTCGCCGCCCGCGCCGTGCAGGAGGGCGTTCATGACGAGCTCGGTGAGCACCGTCAGGACGACCTTGCGCTGCTCGTCGTCGCAGCCGCGCGCGTGGAGGTCGGTGTCGACGGCCGCGCGGGCCTCGCTCGGGGCGGTGACCCCGAAGGGGACGACCACCACGCAGCCGGGCCGGGAGGCCTGGGCCGCCTCCTGGTCGGACGCGGTCACCGAGGGGCTTCCTCGGTGTAGGCCAGGACGCGCCCGAACATCGAGGAGGCGGCGGTGGGCTGCGCGGCCGACATCGGTGCCACGGCGAGCCGCTCGGCCACGGCGTCGGACCCGGGCGCACCCAGCTCGACGGCGACCGCCACGCAGGCCTGCGCCGCGCGGCGCACGACCTCGGGGTCGAGCGCCCAGACGGCCTCGAAGCGCCGGTGGTCCTCGGCCACGCCCCGCTGGCCCGGGAGCTCCCAGGCCGAGAGCACCGCGGGTGCCCCGGGGGCGTCGCAGACCAGGACCCACTCGCGGGTCATCACGTGGTTGCGCGGCAGGTCGACCAACGTCGGGCCGAACTCGTCCTTGGCCGGGTCGACCTCGTCGAACTGGGCGAAGGCGTAGGCGTGGTGGGCCAGGGCCGAGACCTGGGTCCAACGCGAGCGGCTCGCGCGGTAGTACTTCGTCTCCTGGAAGAACCCGAAGATCTCGCCGGGCAGGGCGCGGGAGCAGAACTCGTCCTCCATGCCCCAGCACAACCGCTTCAGGGTGCCCTTGGTCAGCTGCTGCGGCGCGACCTCGGGGTGCAGGCGCCGGACGGTGGCGTACACCGACGGGGCCGGCTCGGTCAGGCCCGCGGTGAAGGCCGGCTCGATGCGGGCGTCGCCGCCGGTGTGCGAGGGCGGGGCCGGACGGTGGGCGACGGTCTCGTGGGCGACCTTGTGACGGGTGTCGCCCCGGCTGACGACCTGGGCCACTGCGGCGTCGAGGCGGAGGCCCTCGGAGCGCAGCCGCACGATCTCCCGCACGTCGTCGACGTCCTCGGGCGTGTAGCGGCGATGGCCGCTCTCGCGCCGGCGAGGGTCGGGGAACCCGTAGCGGATCTCCCACATGCGCAGGGTGGCGGGGCTGACGCCGGTCTGCTCCGACAGGTCGCCGATGGTGAGCGAGACGGACTCCACCGGCTGCAGCGCGTGCTCCGGTGACTGGGCCATGGGTCAAAGGTAACTGCTGGGAACGCCGATGGGACCACCTGTCACCCCTACATCGGGGTGGCCCCCCACACCCCACACCCCGGAGCCCGTGCACCTGCTGGGGTGAGGACGCGGCCGCGCCCGCGAGGAGGAGCCCCGGCAGCCCCCGGGCGGCTACGGTGGGGTGGTGTCCGACGACCAGATCGCCCTGCGGTGGGAGAGCCGGGAGCTCTCGCCCACCCACCGCGTCGCGCCACGGCTCACCGAGCTCGTCGCCGACGCGACCGGCGACCCGGCCGGCTACCTCAACGCGCTGTCCCGTCGGGTGCCCTCGCTGACCCACCCCTCCCGCGGCGTCGAGGTCTTCGCCGCCACGCTGCTCGGCGACGGCCTCGCCTCCTTCGTGCAGGTCGCGCTCCACCAGCGGCACCAGTGGTTCGTCTCCGCGGCGTCCACCGACCGGTCCTTCGGCGTCCACGAGTACGTCGTGACCCGCCCGCAGAGCAAGGTCTTCTCCGACCTGATGCGCCAGACCGGCGCCGAGACCTGGGTGCTGCCCCCCGACACCCCGCAGCGGGCCGAGGTCCTCTCGCACCTGTTCGGCACGGAGGACGTCGTGGCCGAGGTCGACGCGCTGCGTTCGGCCACCCTCCTCATCACCCCCCTGCGCGCGCGCAGCCGGGCCGTCGGCCTGCTCGTCATGGCCCGCCCCGGCGCCGACTACGACGACGACGACGTCGCCGTCGTGGAGCAGGTGGCCGACGTCGTCGCCCAGAGCCTCGACACGTGCGCCGTCGTGGCCGAGAACCGCGCCGTCGCCGCCACCCTGCGTCGCTCGTTGCTGCCCGAGGCCGTCGGCGAGACCGCGGGCCTCGACGTGGCGACGTACAGCCGGGTGGCCGAGCAGGACGCCACCGTCGGCGGTGACTTCATCGACCTGCACGGCCCCGACGGCGACCAGACGCTGCTGATCGGCGATGCCATGGGCAAGGGCGTGGCCGCGGCCATCGCCGCCAAGCGCATCCGGAGCGCGGTGCGCACCGCGAGCCTGGTCAACCGCGACCCGGCCTTCGTGATGCGGCTGACCAACGCCGTCGTGGCGAGCGAGACCGACCCCTCCGACGGGTTCGCCACCTCGATCTGCGCCCGGCTGCGCCGCGACGGCGACCACCTGCGGGTGGCGCTGGTCAACGCCGGGCACCCCTCGCCGGTGGTGGTGCGCGCCGACGGCGGCGTCGAGACCGTCGAGGGCCACGGTCCAGCACTCGGCCTGCTCGACGAGGTCGAGCACACCGCGGTCGTGCTCGACCTGCGCGTCGGCGACACCCTGGTCTGCTTCACCGACGGGGTCACCGAGGCCCGCAACGACCGCGAGTTCTTCGGCGAGGAGCGGGTGGGCCAGGTCCTGGCCGAGCTCGCCGGCGCGCCCGCGGGTGCCGCGGTCGACCGGCTCGCGCTCGCCGTCTCCGACTTCACCGCCTTCCGCGACGACAGCGACGACATCGCCATCGCGGCGGTCCGCGTGCTGCCCGCATGACGCCGAGGTCCTCTCCCTCGCTCGGCTCGGCCGCGACGGAGTACTGGGCCGCCACCTGCTGCAACGACGCCGCCGCCGCCCTGGCCGTCGTCGACGCCGAGCTGGCTGCGGGCCGCGACCTCGCCGACGTGCTGGAGCACGTCGTCACCGCCACCCAGCACCGCGTCGGGCGCCTGTGGGCCGAGGGCAGCTGGTCGGTGCCGCAGGAGCACGCCGCGACGGCGGTCAGCGAGTACGTCGTGCGCCACCTGCTGGCCCGCACCGACCTGGTCGGCGACGACCGGGCCCCGGCCCTGCTGGTGGCGTGCGCGGAGCGGGAGTGGCACGCCCTGCCCGGGCTCGTGCTGGCCACCCTGATCGCCCACCGCGGCCGACGCGTGCTCCACCTCGGCACCGACGTGTCCACGCAGTCGCTCCAGGGCGCCCTCATCGACCACCCGGTGCGCGCCGTGCTCGTCAGCGCCTCCATCTCCTCCTCGTTGCCGTTCGTCCGTCGCCTGGTCGAGGTCGCCCACGGCGCGGGCATCCCCACCGTGGTCGGCGGGCAGGCCTTCGACGTCGAGGGGCGCCGCGCCGCCGCGGTCGGCGCCTCCGCCCACGCCGGCGACATCGACTCCCTGCTCGCGGCGGTCGACGCCCTCCCGGTGCACGTCCCTCCCGCCCCGCCGCTGCGCGGACCGCGCCACAACGAGGCCGCCATGCTGGGCCGGCGGGTCGCGGCCCTGTCGCGCACGATCGTGCACCGCACCACCGCCGACGACGCGGCCTGGGCCGGGCTCGACCAGCCGCAACGGGTCGACGCCGAGCAGATCCTCGCCGACCAGGTGCCGGTCGTCGTCGGCACCGTCGTCAGTGCCCTCGTGGTCGACGAGCCCGGCGTCGTCGGCGACGCCCTCGGTTGGCTGGCCGACGTCCTCGGCTCGCGCACGGCCGACCCGGCGGTCGCCGGCCGGGTGCTCGACCGGCTGGTCGAGGCCCTGCGCGCCGAGCTGCGCGACTTCCCGCTGGCCCTCGAGGCCCTGGCCTCGGTCCGTACGCCCGCCACCACCGCCGACCCGTCCTAGCCCGCCTGGGCGGCGGGTCGGTGCCGCGAGCCGGACCGGCGGTCAGCCGCCGGGACGGACCAGCTCGATCCGCGGGGTGCGCCCGGGCTCGGGACGGGGCTCGTAGTCCGGCGTGGCGTCGTACGGCGTCCAGGCGAGGTAGTGGCGCAGGTGCCGCTCGACCACGGGGAGGACGTCGGCCACGGTGACCCGTCGGCCGGTCTCCACCGAGAGCGTCGTGACGCCGGCGTCGGCGATGCCGCAGGGCACGAACCGGTCGTACCAGCCGAGGTCGACGTCGCAGTTGAGCGAGAACCCGTGCATGGTCACGCCGCGGCTGACCCGGATGCCGATGGCGGCGACCTTGCGCTCGGGTCGTCCGGGTGACCCGCCCGACGGCGGGGTGGCACGCAGCCAGACGCCGCTGCGGCCGGGCACCCGGGCCGTCTCGACACCGAGGTCGCGGCAGACCGCGATCAGGGCCTCCTCCACGCGACGGACGTAGTCGACGACCTTGACGTGGTCGGGCAGCCGGACGATGGGGTAGCCGACGAGCTGGCCGGGCCCGTGGAAGGTGATCTTGCCGCCGCGGTCGACGTCGACCACCGCAGCGCCGCCGGGGTCGGCCGGGCGCTCGTGGGGGTCGGTGCGCTTGCCGGCGGTGTACACCGGCGGGTGCTCCAGGAGCAGCACCGTCGGCGGCCGGACTCCCTCGACCACGCCTGCGTGCACCTCGCGCTGCTGGTCCCACGCAGCGAGGTAGTCGACCGCGTCCGGGCCCAGACCCGCCACCTCGAAGGTCAGCTCGTCCACGTCGGCGACCCTACGCCGGGCCTGTGGAGGAGCGCAGCGCGGCCACCGCCGCGCGCGTTCTACTGGGGCCATGTCGAACCGGTGGCTCCCGCACGCGGTGATCGCGGTGCTGCTCGTCGCGCTGTGCGCGATCGTGGCGGCCTGCGTGCTGGTCGTGACCGGCGACCCTCCCGCGCCGGTCGCCGTCGGTCGCGAGGAGCGCCCCGCCGCCGCCCCGCCCGCGGTGTCGGCGTCCCCGGCTCCGACGCCGCCCCCGGCCGACGGGCCGCGCGAGGTGCTGCGCGGATGGGACGCCGCCCGCGCCGACGCCTGGGCCGCGGCCGACCCGCGGGCGCTGGCCGAGCTCTACACGCCCGGGTCGGTCGCCGGCCGGCGCGACGTCGCCATGCTCCGGGCGTGGTCGCGCCGCGGAGTCCGGGTCGACGGGCTCGAGACCCAGGTGCTCGACCTGCGGGTGGTCGAGCGGGGGCCGCGGCGCCTCGCGCTGGTCGTGACCGACCGCGTGGCCGCGGTGGTCGTCGGTCCGACGCGGCTCACCGGCGACCAGCCCTCGACCCGCCGGGTCGTGCTCGTCCGCGCCTCCGCAGCGGGGTGGCGGGTGGCCGCGGTCAGTCCGGTGGGTTGAGGGCGGTGGCGACGAGGTCCTCGACGTCCTGGTCGGCGAACTCGTAGCCCGCGTCGAGGAGCGCGGCCGGCCGCACGTTGACCGAGCCGAGCAGCTCGGGCGCCATCCGGCCCCCGGCCACCTTGATGACCGGACCCGGGACCGGCACGACGGCCGGGCGGCGTACGCCGGCGGCGAGGGCGTGGGTGAACTCGCGGTTGGTCGGCGCGATGGGCAGGCAGAGGTTGACCGGCCCGGACACGTCGTCGTGCTCGGCCAGGTGGACGGTCGCGCCGACCCAGTCGCGCAGCGAGATCATCGGCATGTACTGCCGACCGTTGCCCAGGCGGCCGCCGAGGCCGGCCTTGAACAGCAGTCGCAGCTGCTGCAGCGGCGCGGCGCGGCGGTCCATCACCGGCGACGTGCGGAGCACGACCACCCGGGCGCCCGCGGCGGCGGCAGGGTCGGCGGCCGCCTGCCACACCCGGGCCACCCGGGTCAGCAGGGCGTGCCCGCGGGTGTCGGCGGCCTCGGTCAGCACCGCGTCGCCGTGGTCGCCGTAGTAGGAGATGCCGTTGCCGGCCAGGAATGCCGGCGGCGTCGAGGCGCCCGCGATGGTCTCGGCCAGCAACCGGGTCGTGGTGACGCGGCTGTGCTCGAGGTCGTGGGCCCAGGCCTGGGAGTGCGGGTTGCCGGCGGTGGGCGAGCCGGCCAGGTTGATGACGACGTCGGCCGTGCGGACGAGGGTCGCGTCGACCTCGCCGGCGTAGGGGTCCCACCGGGACTCGTCGGGACCCTGCGTCTCGTGGCGCACCAGGGAGGTGACGGTGTGGCCCCGGCCGCGCAGGGCGGTGCGCAGGTGGGAGCCGAGGAAGCCGGAGCCGCCGGCGAGCACGACGGAGAGGTTGGCCATGGCTCCGAGCCTCGCAGACCGGCACACGGCGGCAGGACACCCGCAGGGGGACGGCGACGGGCCCCGGCGAGCAGCAGCTCACCGGGGCCCGTCGTGGGATCGACTCAGACCTCGAAGGACCCGGCCTCGAGGCGCTTCTTGACCTCCTGGAGGAAGCGGCCGGCGTCGGCGCCGTCGACCAGGCGGTGGTCGTAGGTCAGCGCGAGGTAGACCATGTGGCGCACCGCGATCGTCTCGCCCAGGTTGGGGTCGTCGATCACGACGGGTCGCTTGACCACGGCGCCGGGGCCGAGGATCGCGACCTGCGGCTTGTTGATGATCGGGGTGTCGAACAGCGCGCCGACCGACCCGAGGTTGGTGATCGTGAACGTGCCGCCGCTGAGCTCGTCGGGGCCGATCTTGTTGGTGCGGGTGCGCTGGGCGACGTCGGCGATCTTCTTGGCCAGGCCCGCGATCGACAGGTCGCCGGCGTCCTTCACCACGGGCGTGATGAGGCCCTTGTCGGTGTCGACGGCGAACGCGAGGTTCTCGCGGTCGTAGTAGGTGATCGTGCCCTCGTCGGTGTCGATCGTCGCGTTGAGCTTGGGGTGCTGCTTGAGCGCGTCGATCGCGGCCTTGGCGAAGAACGGCAGGTAGGACAGCTTGACGCCCTCGCGGGACAGGAAGTCGGCCTTGGTCGCCTCGCGCAGCCGCGCGATGTTGGTGACGTCGACCTCGATGACCTGGGTCAGCTGGGCGCCGGACTGCAGCGAGTCGACCATGCGCTCGGCGATGATCTTGCGCAGCCGGCTGATCTTCTCGGTCGTGCCGCGCAGCGGCGACGGGGTCACCGGCGCCGGGGCACCGCCGGAGGCGGCGGGGGCGGCCGGAGCGGCCTGCGCGGCCGGCGCGGAGGCCGCCGGCGCTGCCTGCGCTGCCTGCGCCGCCTCCTTGGCCTTGGCGGCGTCGAGCACGTCCTGCTTGCGGATGCGTCCGCCGACACCCGAGCCCGTCACCGACGACAGGTCGACGTCGTGCTGGGCGGCGAGCTTGCGGACCAGCGGCGTGACGTAGCCGCCGCCGTCGGTGGCCGACCCGCCCGCCGGCGTACCGGAGGCGCCGGAGTCGCCGGCCGGGGCCGCGGAGGAGGCCTTGGGCTCGGGCTCGACCGCCGGGGTGGGGGCGGGCTCGGGCTCCTGCGCCGACGGCGTCTCCTTCTCCTTCTCGGGGGTCTCGTCGCCCGGCGGGAGCTCGCCCTTCTCCTCGGCGATCTGCTCCTCCTGCTCGGCCTTCTTCGCCGCCTGCTCCTCGTCCTTCGGCTGGGCCTCGGGCGCGGCGGAGCCGGACGCGTCGGCCGGGGAGGCGCCCTGGTCGCCGATGACGGCGAGCTCGGCACCGACCTCGACGGTCTCGTCCTCCTCGACCTTGATCTCGAGCAGGGTGCCCGCGACCGGGGAGGGGATCTCGGTGTCGACCTTGTCGGTGGACACCTCCAGCAGCGGCTCGTCGACCGCGACGTCGTCACCGACCTGCTTGAGCCAGCGGGTGACGGTGCCCTCGGTGACCGACTCGCCGAGCGCCGGCAGGGTGACCGAGGTGGCCTCGCCACCGCCGCCGCTACCGCTGCCACCGCTACCGCTGTCACCGCTGCCGGAGGCAGCGGGCGCGGGGGAGTCGTCCTTCTCGGCCTCGGGGGTCTCGTCACCCGGGGGCAGCTCGCCCTCCTCCTCGGCGATCTGCTCCTCCTGCTCGGCCTTCTTCTCCGCCTCCTGCTCATCGGCGGGCTGCGCCTCGGGCTCGGCGGACTCGGTGGCGTCACCGGCCGACTCGCCCTCCTCGCCGATGACGGCGAGCACGGCGCCGACCTCGACGGTGTCGTCCTCCTGCGCCTTGATCTCGAGCAGGGTGCCGCCGACCGGCGAGGGGATCTCGGTGTCGACCTTGTCGGTGGAGACCTCGAGCAGCGGCTCGTCGACCGCGACGGTGTCGCCCACCTGCTTGAGCCAGCGGGTGACGGTGCCCTCGGTGACGGACTCGCCGAGAGCGGGGAGGTTGACTTCGGTGGCCATGGGTGGCTGCTCTTCCTTCTGGGGGCTGGGCGGGTCGGGGCGGTCAGGAGTGGGCGTGCAGGGGCTTGCCGGCCAGGGCCAGGTGGGCCTCGCCGAGCGCCTCGTTCTGGGTGGGGTGGGCGTGCACCAGCGGCGCGACGTCGTCGGCGTGGGCCTCCCACGCGTAGATCAGCTGCGCCTCGCCGATGAGCTCGCCGACCCGGTCGCCGACCATGTGGACGCCGATGACGGGACCGTCGGTGCGGCGGACGAGCTTGACGAAGCCCTGGGTCTTGAGGATCTGGCTCTTGCCGTTGCCGCCCAGGTCGTAGGTGAGGATCTCGATCCCGTCGTCGCCGTGTGCCGCGCGGGCGGCGGCCTCGTCGAGGCCGACCGAGGCGACCTCGGGGTGGGAGTAGGTGACGCGCGGGATCGCGGTCTCGTCGAGGGGCGTGGGGTCGAGGCCGGCGATGTGCTCGGCGACGAAGATGCCCTGGGCGAACCCGCGGTGGGCCAGCTGGAGGCCGGGGACGATGTCGCCCACGGCGTACACGCCCTCGACGCCGGTGCGGCAGGACTCGTCGGTGAGGACGAACCCGCGCTCGGTGCGCACGCCGGCCTCCTCGAAGCCGAGGCCCTCGGTGACCGGACCGCGACCGACGGCGACGAGCAGCAGCTCGGCCTCGATGACGTCGCCGCCCTCGACCGTCACCGCGACGCCGTCGTCGGTGGTCTTGACCGACTGGAACGGGGTGCCGGTGCGGAAGGTGATGCCGCGCTTGCGGAAGGCCCGCTCGAGCGCCTTGGACGACGCCTCGTCCTCGCCGGCGACGAGCCGGGGGAGCGCCTCGACGATGGTCACCTCGGCGCCGAAGCTGCGCCACACGCTGGCGAACTCGCAGCCGATGACGCCGCCGCCGAGCACCACGACCGAGGCCGGCACGTGCTCGAGGCGCAGGGCGTGCTCAGAGGTGAGGACCCGCTCGCCGTCGACCTCGAGACCGGGCAGGGAGCGGCTGCGGGAGCCGGTGGCCAGGACCAGGTGCCGGCCGGTGAGCACCTGCGCGCCGCCATCGCCGGTCACGGTGACCTGGCGGTCGCCGGTGACCCGGCCCGCGCCCTCGACGACCGTGATGCCGCGGCTCTTGACGAGTCCGGTCAGGCCCTTGTGCAGCCGCGCGACCACGCCGTCCTTGTAGGCGTTGACCCCGGGCATGTCGATGCCGTCGAGCGTGGCGCGGACGCCGAACTGCTCGGACTCGCGGGCGTTGTCGGCCACCTCGGCGGCGTGCAGCAGCGCCTTGGTCGGGATGCAGCCGACGTGCAGGCAGGTGCCGCCGACCTTGCCCTTCTCGACCAGGCCCACCGACAGGCCGAGCTGGGCCGCGCGGAGGGCGCAGGCGTAGCCGCCCGAGCCCGCCCCGAGGACGAGGACGTCGAAGTCGGCCACGCTGGTCCTTCCTGGGTCAGGGGTGGCGACGGTGCCGGTGCCGCCGTCCCGCCCATCCTTGCACTACGGCGGGCCGCGCGGCGCCGACGGTCGGGTGACCCGCCGGTAACCCTCGTGCCGACCTCGCGTCCTCCCTGTGGCACGCGCGACAACCCCGGCCCGGGGCGTTCAGGTGACCGGGCAGGACCGGGCGCGGCAGACTGGCCCCATGGGTTTCCTGGACCGCTTCCGGCGTGGCGCCACGCCACGGATGAGCCGCCCCACCGGCGGGGCGCACACGGGCAGCACCACCGTCCGCGCCGCGGACAAGGTCGACGCCGCCCACCTCAGCTCCTGGGTGGGGGAGCGCCACGGCGTCGAGGGCTTCGTCGAGCCGCGCACCGCGGTCAGCGAGGTCACGCTGCTCCTCGTCGCCCACGACGGCGAGTGGACCCGGCGCCGGGTGCCGTCGGTGGCCTGGGCGCACGAGTTCTGCAACAAGCACCAGGTGCCGTCGTACGACGCCGCGGTGGTCGGCGTCCCGCAGCGGATGCGCGACTACAACTCGCGCAAGAAGCGCGAGGAGCGCGAGCGCCGCGGCTTCTAGGCCGGTCTCCTCGGCCGGTCTTCCCGGCCGGTCTACTGGGCCGGTCTCAGCCCTCGCCGAGCGAGCGGGCGAGCTCGACCAGCGTGGTGACCGCGACGCCGGTGCCGCCGCTGGTCCAGTGGCCGCTGGGGCCGCCGCCGTTGAACGCCGGCCCGGCGATGTCCATGTGGGCCCAGGGCAGGCCGCCGGTGAACTCGCGCAGGAAGGCCGCGGCGAACAGCCCGCCGCCCCAGCGCACCCAGTCGTGCTGGGCGAGGTCGGCGATATTGCTGGAGTGGATGCGCTCGTCCATGGCCTCGGGGATCGGCATCGGCCAGTGGTCCTCGCCGGCGGCCTCGGCCGCGGCGAGCACCGCGGCCACGGTCTCCTCGTCACCGAGGACGCCGCCGACCTTGTCGCCGAGCGCGACGACCATGTGGCCGGTCAGGGTGGCCACGTCGACGACGACGTCGGGCTCCTGGCGGACCGCGTGCACGAGCGCGTCGCCGAGGACCATGCGTCCCTCGGCGTCGGTGTTGAGGATCTCGACCGTCTTGCCGTCGAGCATGGTGACGACGTCGCCGGGGCGGGTGGCGTCGGAGCCGAGCATGTTCTCGGCGAGCGCGGCGTAGGTCGTCACGCGCACCGGCAACCCGAGGTCGGCGATGGCGAGCGTGGCGGCGACCACGGCGGCGGCGCCGGCCATGTCGGACTTCATCTCGGCCATGCCGTTGGCGGGCTTGATGGACAGGCCGCCGCTGTCGAAGGTGATGCCCTTGCCGACGAGCGCGAGGTGGGTCCGGGCCTTCTTGGGGGTGTAGGAGAGCCGCACCAGGCGGGGCGGGGCCGAGGAGCCGCGGCCGACGGACAGGATGCCGCCGCAGCCGAGGTCGGCGAGCTGCTGCTCGTCGAGCACCTCGACCTCGACCGCGGCTGCGCCGCGGCCCCGGCCCTCGACGGCCTCGGTGATCGAGTCGGCGAAGGCGGGCGGGCGCAGGTCGTTGGGCGGGGTGTTGACCCAGTCGCGGGTGCGGGCCACGGCGCCGGCGAGCACCTGCGCCTCCTCGAACGCCGCCACCACGTCCTTCTTGCGCGCGACCGGGCTGAGCACGACGACCTCGGCGGCCTTGTCGGAGCGGCTGCCGGCCTTCTTGTAGGCGGTGAAGGTGTAGCCACCGAGCGCGTAGCCCTCGGTGGCCGCGCGCACGAGCGCCGCGGAGTCGGCGGGCAGGGCCAGGGCGACCGAGGCGGCGTTGGGCACGCCGCGGGCCGCCGCGCCGGCCGCGCGGCGCACGCCGGCGGTGGTGACCTCGCGGCCCAGGCCGACGAGCACGAGCACGGGGGAGGAGATGGTCTTGGCGGTCGGGACCTTGACGA
This sequence comes from Nocardioides litoris, assembly GCF_006346315.1. GTDB lineage: Bacteria > Actinomycetota > Actinomycetes > Propionibacteriales > Nocardioidaceae > Nocardioides > Nocardioides litoris. The sequence continues at coordinate 186,348 of NZ_VDMR01000009.1, forward strand.
CCTCGCCGGCCTTGCCGGTGACGCCGAGCGAGGCGAGCAGCGGGGCCAGCCGCCGGCCGTAGGCCCCGGCCACGTCGTCGGCGCCCGGGGCGAGCCGCGGCGTGCCGCCCTCGTCGACGACACCGACGACGACGGCGTCGCTGCGGGTCTTGGCGGGGCTGGCGCTGCGCAGGGTCCACGACGTCACCGCGGCAGCCTACGCGCCGCCGCCCCCTGCCCTGGGGTGCCGGTAGGTTGCCCAGCATGTCGGAGACGTCGTTCCCGCCCGGACCGCTGCGCAGCCCGCTGCACGACCGCCACCTGGCCCTGGGGGCCAAGTTCGCCGACTTCGGCGGCTGGTCGATGCCGCTGCAGTACGCCGGCGTGGTCGAGGAGCACACCGCGGTGCGCACCGCCGTGGGGGTCTTCGACGTCAGCCACCTCGGCAAGGCCACCGTCGAGGGCCCGGGCGCGGCGGACCTGGTCAACGCGACCCTGACCAACGACCTGGGCCGCATCAGCCCCGGCCGCGCGCAGTACACGCTGTGCTGCGACGACGAGACCGGCGGCGTGGTCGACGACCTCATCGCCTACTACCGCAGCGACGACGAGGTGCTGCTCGTCCCCAACGCCGCCAACACCGCCGAGGTCGTGCGCCGGCTGCGCACCGCCGCGCCCGAGGGCGTCGAGGTCGTCGACCGCCACACCGAGCTCGCCGTGCTGGCCGTGCAGGGCCCGCGGGCCGAGGCCGTGCTGACCGCGGTCGGCCTGCCGACCAGCCACTCCTACATGAGCTTCGACGAGGCGTCGTACGCCGGCGCGCCGGTCACGGTGTGCCGCACCGGCTACACCGGCGAGCGGGGCTACGAGGTGCTGGTGGGCGCCGAGGGCGCAGGCGCGCTGTGGGACGCGATCCTCGCCGCGGGGGAGGAGCACGGCATCCGCCCGTGCGGCCTCGGCGCGCGCGACACCCTGCGCACCGAGATGGGCTACCCGCTCCACGGCCAGGACATCACGGTCTCCGTCACCCCCAACGAGGCCCGCCTCGGCTGGGCGGTCGGCTGGTCCAAGGAGGCGTTCTGGGGCCGCGAGGCGCTGCTGGCCGAGAAGGAGGCCGGCCCGCGGCGATGGCTGTTCGGCCTCGAGTCGACCGGCCGGGCCATCCCGCGCCCGCACATGACGGTGAGCCTGACGCCCGACGTGCTGCTGGGCGAGATCACCTCCGGCACGTTCTCGCCGACCCTCAAGAAGGGCATCGCCCTCGCGCTGCTCTCCACCTCGGTCAACCCCGAGGCCGAGGTCGGCGTCGACGTCCGCGGCCGCCGCGAGACGTTCCGCATCCGCCCGCTGCCCTTCGTCGACACCTCGGTCAAGGAGTCCTGACCCGTGCTGCCCGAGCCGCCCGCCACGTTCCGCCGCCCCTCCGCCTCCGAGCGCCCCTGGTGGTGGCGCCTGGAGACCGCCGACGGCACCGAGGTCGCGCCCGGCGGCGACGCCGCCGACCTGGCCGACCAGCGCTTCGCCAACCAGGCCGACGCCGAGTCGTGGGTGGGGGAGGTCTTCGGTCGGCTGGCCGAGGCCGGCGTCGACCAGGTCGTCCTGCACGAGCACGACCGACGGGTCTACGGCCCGATGTCGCTGCACCCGTGAGGTCGTTCCGCCAGGTCGACGTCTTCTCGACCGAGCCGCTGCTCGGCAACCCGGTCGCCGTCGTCCACGACGCCGACGGCCTCGACGACGACCAGATGGCCGCCTTCGCTCGCTGGACCAACCTGTCGGAGACGACGTTCCTGCTGCGGCCCACGCAGCCGGGCGCCGACTACCGGCTGCGCATCTTCACCACCGGCGGCGAGCTGCCCTTCGCCGGCCACCCCACCCTCGGCTCCGCCCACGCCTGGCTGGAGGCCGGGGGCGAGCCGGCGGCCGCCGACGCGATCGTCCAGGAGTGCGGAGCCGGGCTGGTCACGGTGCGGCGCGACACCGACGGGGCCGGTGGCCGGCTCGCCTTCGCGGCGCCGCCGCTGCGCCGCTCCGGCCCGGCCGACGAGGCCGACGTCGCGGCCGCGGTGCGCGGTCTCGGCCTGCGCCGCGACGACGTCGTCGACGCGGCCTGGGTCGACAACGGCCCGGGCTGGCTCGGTCTGCTGCTCCCCGACGCCGAGACGGTGCTGCGCTGCGGCCGGGGCGAGGGCTTCGCCGACCTCAAGGTCGGCGTCGTCGGTCCGCGCCCCGCGGGCGACGAGTGCGCGGTGGAGGTGCGGGCGGTCTACGACGGGTTCGAGGACCCGGTGACCGGCAGCCTCAACGCCGGGCTCGCGCAGTGGCTGGCCGGGCGCGTCCTGCCCCCGTCGTACGTCGCGGCGCAAGGGACCGCGCTGCAGCGGCGCGGCCGGGTGCACGTCGACGTCGTCGACGGCACCGTCTGGGTCGGCGGCGCCACCCGCACCACGATCACGGGCTCCGTCGACCTCGCGGGCGTCCCATGAGCGACGTCGGCCCCACCCTGACCGATGTGCTGGCCCTGGCGGCCCGCCACGGCCTCGACCTGGTCGCCGACGGAGCGACGGTCGTCGAGGCCGGCCTCGACTTCCGGGTCGTGCTGGCCGACGCGACCGACGGGCGGCGCTGGGCCCTGCGGCTGCCCCGCCGCCCCGACGTGGTCGAGGGCACCGACGCCGAGGCCCGCACCCTCGACCTCGTGGCGCCGGCGCTCGCCGCGGTCGGCGTCGCCGTGCCCGACTGGCAGGTGCGCAGCCCCGAGCTGCTGGCCTACCCCGCCCTGCCCGGCAGCCCCGGGCTGACCCTGACCGCCGCCGGCGAGCCCGTGTGGCACCTGGAGCCCGACAGCCCCGACTACGCCGCCCGCCTGGGCCGGCTGCTCGCTGCGCTCCACGCGATCACCGCCGAGCAGGCGGCGGTCGCCGGCGTCGAGGTGCGCACCCCCGAGCAGGTGCGCCAGGCCTGGCGCGACGACGTCGCGAGGGTCAGCGAGGCGTTCACCGTCGCCCCCGCCCTGTCCGAGGGCTGGCGGGCGTGGCTGGCCGACGACGCCTGCTGGCCGACGGCGACCGTGATGACGCACGGCGAGGTCTACCCCGCCCACGTCCTGCTGGCCGACGACGGCACGGTCACCGGGGTGCTCGACTGGACCACCGCCCGCGTCGACGACCCCGCGCGCGACCTCTCCGCCCAGTACGGCGCCGCCGGCTCGGCCGGGCTCGAGGCCACCCTGGCGGCGTACGCCGAGGCCGGCGGGCGCGTCCACGACGGGCTCGCCGCGCAGGCCCGCCACCTCTGGGACGCCGCGCCGCTGGGCTACGCCCTCTACGCGCTCACCACCGGCGCCGAGGCCGACCGCGCGACCGCCCAGGCGCTGCTCGACCCCGAGAGCCAGCCCGGCACCCCCGGGTCGGAGTAGCCTCGGCCCGTGCGCGCCTACCTCGACCTGCTCCAGCGGATCCTCGACGAGGGCGTGGAGAAGGCCGACCGCACCGGCACCGGCACGCTGTCGGTCTTCGGCCACCAGATGCGCTTCGACCTCAGCGAGGGCTTCCCGCTGGTCACCACCAAGAAGGTGCACGCCCGCTCGGTCTTCGCCGAGCTGCTGTGGTTCCTGCGCGGCGACACCAACGTGAAGTGGCTCCAGGACCGCGGCGTCACGATCTGGGACGAGTGGGCCGACGCCGACGGCGACCTCGGGCCCGTCTACGGCTACCAGTGGCGCTCGTGGCCGACCCCCGACGGCCGCCACGTCGACCAGGTCGCCCAGGTCGTCGAGCAGCTGCGCCGCGACCCCGACTCGCGCCGCCACGTCGTCTCGGCGTGGAACGTCGCCGACATCCCCGACATGGCCCTGGCGCCGTGCCACACGCTGTTCCAGTTCTACGTCGCCCCGCAGGCCGACGGCCCGGGACGGCTGAGCTGCCAGCTCTACCAGCGCTCGGGCGACGCGTTCCTCGGCGTGCCGTTCAACATCGCGTCGTACGCCCTGCTGACGCACATGGTCGCCCAGGTGACGGGGCTCGAGGTCGGCGACTTCGTGCACACCCTCGGCGACGCGCACCTCTACACCAACCACCTCGACCAGGCCCGGCTGCAGCTCACCCGCGAGCCGCGGCCCCTGCCGCGGCTGGTGCTCGACCCCGCGGTGACCGAGCTCGACGCGTTCGACCTCGAGCACGTCGTGGTCGAGGGCTATGACCCCCACCCGGGCATCAAGGCCCCCATCGCCGTCTGAGGCCGCGGCTCTACACTCGGGGCGTGTCCGAGGTCTCCGTCGTCGTCTACTTCGCCGACGACCCGACCCGCACCTACCAGCTCGTGCAGTGGCTGCCCGTCCTCGAGGTGCTCCACCAGCAGCACCCGGTCGCCCTCGTGCTGCGCGACCCCGCCTCGGCCGAGGTCGTGCGGTCCCGCACGACCCTGCCCCTCCACCTGGTGCCGTCGCTGACCGAGCTCACCGAGCTGTACGACGCCCTCGGCCACCGGGTGGTGCTCTACGTCAACAACTCCCCGCTCAACTTCCAGTCGCTGCTCGACGCCCGCGTGCTCCACGCCCACGTCAACCACGGCGAGAGCGACAAGCAGTCGATGGCCAGCAACAACGCCAAGGCCTACGACCGCGTCTTCGTGGCCGGCCAGGCCGCGGTCGACCGGCACGCCGCGGCGCTGATGGAGTTCGACACCTCCCGGCTGGTCCGCATCGGCCGCCCGCAGCTCGACCTGCGCACCGCCGCGCTCCTCGACGACTCCGACCGCCGCACGGTGCTCTACGCCCCCACCTGGGAGGGCGACGCGGCCTACAACGACTACACCTCGGTCCCGGGCATGGGCGGCCAGGTCGTCGACGCGGTGCTCTCGCTGCCCGGCGTCCGGCTCGTCTACAAGCCGCACCCCAAGCTGGTCACCAGCCGGCGGCCCGACGTCCGCACCGCCCACCTCGACCTGCTGGCCCGCATCGCCGACGCCCAGGAGCGCGACCCCGGTGCCGGCCACCTCGCGATCCTCGCGGGCGACATCCTCGCCGTGATGCCCTCGTGCGACGCGATGGTCACCGACGTCTCCTCGGTCGGGCTCGACTGGCTCTACCTGCGCAACGAGAAGCCGCTGCTGATCACCGACCCCCACCGCGACGGCGACCGGCTGCGGCTCGAGGTGCCGGTCAGCCGCTGCGCCGACGTCGTCGACCCCGACACCGTCGCCGGCCTGGCCGACCTGCTCGCGGCCCGGCTCGAGGTCGACGAGCACCAGCTGGCCCGGCTCGCGATGCGCCACCACTACTTCGACGACCTCCAGGTCGGCGAGAGCACCACGCGCTTCGTCGAGGCCGTCGGCGAGCTCGTCGCGCTGCGCGACCGGCTGGCCGGCGTCACGCCGTCCGACGGGGCGATGCTCGCGTGAGGCGCGCGTGAAGCGGGTGCTCCTCGTCGCCGCGGTGGCCCGCAACGGCGTCATCGGGCACGGGCCCGACATCCCCTGGCGGGTCCCGGGCGAGCAGGCGGAGTTCAAGGCGCTGACCCTCGGCCACACCCTCGTCATGGGGCGCACGACGTACGAGTCGATCGGCCGGCCGCTGCCCGGGCGCACCACCGTCGTGCTCACCCGCGACCGCTCCTGGACCCCCGGCCACGACGAGGTACGGGTCGCGCACAGCCTCCTCGGCGCGCTCGGGGTCGCGGCCGCGGTGCCCGGCGGCGAGGTCGTGGTCGCGGGCGGCGCCCAGGTGTACGCCGAGGCGATCCACCTGGCCAGCGAGCTCGTGGTCAGCGAGATCCCGCTCGAGCCCGAGGGCGACGCCTTCTTCCCGGCCATCGACCCTCGGGTCTGGCAGGTCACCGACCGCGAGCGGTTCGACGGGTTCGACCGGGTCTGGTGGTCCCGGACCACCTCGCCCACCGCCGGCTGACGACCGGTCCGTCACGGGCCCCTGACAGGGTGGGGCCATGGACCTGCGCATCTTCACCGAGCCCCAGCAGGGCGCGACGTACGACGACCTGCTCGCGGTGGCCCTCCGCGCCGAGGAGCGCGGCTTCGACGCCTTCTTCCGCTCCGACCACTACCTCACGATGAGCGGCGACGGGCTCCCCGGACCGACGGACGCGTGGACGACGCTGGCCGGCCTGGCCCGCGACACCTCGACCATCCGGCTCGGCACGCTGATGACCAGCGCGACGTTCCGGCTGCCCGGTCCGCTGGCGATCACCGTGGCCGGGGTGGACCAGATGAGCGGTGGCCGGGTCGAGCTCGGGCTCGGTGCGGGCTGGTTCGAGCGCGAGCACGCTGCCTACGGCATCCCGTTCCCCTCGACCGGTGAGCGCTTCGACCGGTTCGAGGAGCAGCTGGCCGTCATCACCGGGCTCTGGGGGAGCGACGGCGGGTTCAGCCACGACGGCACCCACTACCCGCTCACCGACAGCCCGGCCCTGCCCAAGCCGGTGCAGGACCGGCCGCCGATCATCATCGGCGGCCGGGGCGAGAAGCGCACCCCCGCCCTCGCCGCGGCGTACGCCGACGAGTTCAACCTGCCCTTCGTCGACGTCGAGACCACGACCGCCCAGTTCGAGCGCGTCCGCCGGGCCTGCGAGGCGGCCGACCGCGACCCGGCGACCATGCGGTGGTCCAGCGCGCTCGTGGTGTGCGTCGGGTCCGACGAGGCCGAGGTCGAGCGTCGGGCCGCGGCGATCGGGCGCGACGTCGACGACCTGCGGGCCAACGGCGTCGCCGGCACGCCCGACGAGGCCGCCGAGACCCTCCGCCGGTTCGCCGAGGCGGGCTCGGAGCGGGTCTACCTGCAGGTGCTCGACCTCGCCGACCTCGACCACCTCGACCTGATCGCGGCCGAGGTCGCGCCGCGGATAGCCTGAACCCATGACCGGCCCCCTCGGCACCGCCCCCTTCGGCACCGTCCTCACCGCGATGGCCACGGCCTTCGCCCCCGACGGGTCGGTCGACCTCGAGGCCACCCAGCGCATCGCCCGCCACCTCGTCGACCACGGCCACGACGGCCTCGTCGTCTCCGGCACCACGGGGGAGTCGCCGACCACGACCAAGGAGGAGGACGGCGAGACGCTGCTCGCCGTCCGCGAGGCCGTCGGCCCCGACGTGCCGCTGGTCGCGGGCGTCGGCACCAACGACACCAGCACCTCGCTGTGGCTGGCCCAGCAGGCGCGCAAGAACGGTGCCGACGGCGTGCTGCTCGTCTCGCCCTACTACAGCAAGCCCGGCCAGCGCGGCATGCTGCAGCACTTCCGCCAGGTCGTCGACGCCGCCGAGCTGCCCGTGATGCTGTACGACGTCCCCGGCCGCACCGGCTCGACCATCGCCCTGGAGACCTACACCGAGATGGCGGCCTGGGAGCAGGTCGTCGCGGTCAAGGACGCGGTCGGCGACCTGGCGAGGGGCAGCCGCCTCGTCGAGCTCGGCTACGCCGTCTACTCCGGTGACGACGAGCTCAACCTGGCCTGGCTGGCCCATGGCGCGGTCGGGTTCGTCTCGGTCGTCGGCCACGCCTGCGGCGACCAGCTGCGGGCCATGCACGACGCGTTCACCGGCGGCGACGTCGCCGGCGCGCGCGAGATCTACCAGCGCCTGCTGCCCGCGATCGACGCGGTCATGGGCGCAGCCAACTACGGAGCCACGACCGCGAAGGCGGCCCTCGAGCTGCTCGGCGTGCTCGACAACCGCCGCGTCCGCTCGCCGCTGGTCGCCCTCGACGACGACGAGGTGGCCGCGCTGCGCGTCGGCCTCGCCGCGTCCGGGCTGCTCTGACGTCGACGACGCACCCACCGATCCGTGAGGACCACCACGTGAGCCACCCGCACCCCGAGCTCTCCACCCCGCCGCCGCTGCCGAAGGGCGGGCTGCGCGTCATCCCGCTCGGCGGGCTCGGCGAGGTCGGGCGCAACATGACCGTCTTCGAGTACGACGGCCGACTGCTCATCGTCGACTGCGGGGTGCTCTTCCCCGAGGACCACCAGCCCGGCGTCGACCTGATCCTCCCCGACTTCGGCCCGATCCGGGACCGGCTGGACGACGTCGAGGCCCTGGTGCTGACCCACGGGCACGAGGACCACATCGGCGCGACGCCGTACCTGCTGCGCGAGCGCCAGGACATCCCGCTCGTCGGTTCCGAGCTCACCCTCGCCCTGCTCGACAGCAAGCTGCGCGAGCACCGGCTGCGCAACACCGTGCACCACAAGGTCAAGGAGGGGCAGCGGCTCATCCTCGGCCCGTTCGAGCTCGAGTTCGTCGCGGTCAACCACTCCATCCCCGACGCGCTGGCCATCGTCATCCGCACCGGCACCGCGACGGTGCTGCACACCGGCGACTTCAAGATGGACCAGCTGCCGCTCGACGGCCGGATCACCGACCTGCGGGCCTTCGCGCGGGTGGGGGAGGAGGGGGTCGACCTCTTCCTCACCGACTCCACCAACGCCGAGACGCCGGGCTTCACGCCGGCGGAGAAGTCGATCACGCCCGTGGTCGACCAGGTCTTCCGCGACAGCAAGCAGCGCATCATCGTGGCCTGCTTCGCCTCCCACGTGCACCGCGTCCAGCAGGTGCTCGACGCCGCAGTGGCCAACAACCGCAAGGTGGCCTACGTCGGCCGCTCGATGGTGCGCAACATGGGCATCGCCCGCGACCTAGGCTACCTCACCGTCCCCGGCGGCACCCTCGTCGACGCCAAGGAGCTGGCCGACCTGCCGCCGGAGCGTCAGGTGCTCATCTCCACGGGCAGCCAGGGCGAGCCCATGAGTGCGCTGAGCCGGATCGCCCAGCGCAGCCACAACTTCGTGCACATCGAGGAGGGCGACACCGTCCTGCTCGCCTCGAGCCTCATCCCCGGCAACGAGAACGCCGTCTACCGGGTCATCAACGGCCTGGCCCGCTGGGGCGCCAACGTCGTGCACAAGGGCAACGCCCACGTGCACGTCAGCGGCCACGCCAGCGCGGGCGAGCTGCTCTACTGCTACAACATCGTGCAGCCCCGCAACGTGCTCCCGGTGCACGGCGAGATCCGGCACATGCTGGCCAACGCCGAGCTGGCCCGGGCCACCGGCGTCGAGAACGTCGTGGTCGCCGAGGACGGCGTCGTGGTCGACCTCGTCGACGGCGTGGCCACGATCACCGGCAAGGTCGACGTCGGCCTCGTCTTCGTCGACGGCACCTCGGTCGGCGACATCACCGAGGCCGACCTCAAGGACCGACGGATCCTGGGCGAGGAGGGCTTCATCTCCGCCATCGTGGTCGTCGACTCGGTCAGCGGGAAGGTCTCGGCCGGGCCCGAGATCCACGCCCGCGGGTTCGCCGAGGACGACGCGGTCTTCGACGCCGTCAAGCAGCCCATCATCGACGCCGTCAACGCGGCGCTCGCCGAGGGCAACACCGACGCCTACCAGCTGCAGCAGACCATCCGCCGGGTGGTCGGTCGCTGGGTCAGCGGCGCGCACCGCCGCCGCCCGATGATCATCCCGGTCGTCGTCGAGGCCTGAGGTCCTGGCCCCTGGCCCCTAGGCCCGGCCCCGGAGGGCCCCAGACGCGGAGGAGCCCCCGCCGGCGATGCCGGCGGGGGCTCCCGCGTCATGGTGCCGCTGGGGTCAGCGGAGCACCCGGACGGTGATCACCCGGGACCTCTTGGTCCGGTAGTTCGCCCCGCCCTCGTAGACGGCGGTGAACTTGTAGGTGCCGACCCGGTTGAGGTCGCGGGTCGTGATGCGCGCGAAGCCGTTGCGCAGCGTCGCCGCACCCCAGGACTTGCCCTGGGCCCGCAGGCTGACCCGGCCGGCCGGGACCCCGGCGGGCGACTCGACCTCGACCCGGACGTTGACCCGGTTGGTCCGCTTGACCTTCTTGGAGGCCTTGATCACCCGGACGGAGGTCGACGCCTTGCGGACGGTGACGGCCACCGGGACCTCGGCGGCACCGAAGGTGCCGTCACCGGCGTAGGAGACGGTCAGCGCGTAGGTGCCGGCCGGGGTGTCGGCGGGCAGGGGCAGCGTCGCCGTCCCACCGTCGAGCTCCGCCGTGACCGGAGCGCCGGCGCCCTCGAGGGTCACCGTGCCGGTGGCCTCCTCGGGTGCGGAGACCTTGACCGAGCTGGCGTTGCCGAAGGTGGAGGGCTGGGGCTGGTGCACGGCGGTCAGGTCGGTGGCGTCCTTGCAGACGGTGAGGACCAGGTTGTCGAGGTACCAGCCGTCGTTGCCGCCGCAGCCGTCACGACCGAAGTCGAAGCGCAGCTTGACCTTGTCGCCCGCCTTCACGCCGAGCTTGGCCAGCGAGATCGTCGACTGGCCCCAGCTGCCGACCGTCTTGCCGCCGTCGGTGCCGGTGAAGCCCGGCTGGCCCGCGAGCGGCGAGGTGTTGGTCGCCGCGCCGGCCATCGTGGCGTTGTAGGGGTTGAAGAGGTACGCCGACGCGGGGACCAGCAGGAACGGGCTGCCGTTGACGCTGGCCTTGACGTTGCCGCCGTCGTACCCGCCCTCCGTCGCCACGTAGTGGTCGACGCTGACGCGCGGGGTCTGGCCGGCGGGGACGGTCAGCTCCTTGCTCACGATCGAGTCGCGGCTGGAGATGTCGTCGTCGCCGGGGGCGCAGGCGCCCTCGTCGGGGTCGGGGGCGTAGGCGACGGTGCCGGTACGGCCACCGGGGGCCTGGTCGGTGGCCTTCCACGGGAAGCCCTCCGTGGCGCCCGTGGCCAGCTGCTGCTCCGGGGTCCAGCTGGTCAGGCCCTTCTCGAAGTCGTCGACGACAGTGGTCTCGACGACGGTGCCGTCACCACAGGGGCTGACCTTGCCGGGGGCGAGCAGCGGCTGGAAGTTGCACTGGACCGGGTCCTTGCGCATCTCCACGGCCACGACGGCCTTGCTGACCGACTGGCAGTCGGTGGCGGTGATGGAGTCCGCGGCGGCCGGGGTCGCGTTCGCCACGGTCGAGAGCTTGTTGATCGGCCTGCCGACCAGCTCGGCGCAGGACTGCTCCAGGGCGTTGGCCGCGTCGGTGAAGTCCGAGGACGGCACCAGGTGGGCGGTCTGGGCGACCCACCAGATGTTGGCCGCCTTGTCGAGGCCGATGCCCGCGATGGTCTGGCCGTTGTAGGTGCCGCCGTCGACCATCAGCGCGTAGGCGTGGTTGGGCACACCCGAGTTGCCGTGGACGCCGCCGTTGTCGGTGAGCAGCGGGTCGCAGTTGTACTCGGCGTCGCTGACCTTGCCGGGGTTGCCGTAGCAGGTGGGGTTCCACATGTCGCGGATCGCGCCGCCGAAGGCGGTGGACTTCTCGCCCACGAGCCACCGGTTGGCGACCGGGCGGGTGGAGGCGTCCTCGGCCTGGATGGTCATGGCGACCGCGCCGGCGCCCTTGATGCGGGCACCGTCGCCCTGGGTGACCATGAGGCCCCGGATCGTCGACTCGCCCGACGGGGAGATCGGCAGGCCCGCGGCGTTGTTGCCGAAGACGATGCCGACCGCGCCGGCGGCCTTGGCCTGGTCGGCCTTGATCTGGAACGAGCAGGTGCCGCGGTCGGCGTAGGCCCACTTGCCGGACACGGCGGTGGCGTTGGAGTAGGCCGAGCAGCCGTCGGTGGTCGAGGGGCCGGCCGCGTCGGCGGCGTCGGTGGCCACGACGACCTCGGCGGTGATGGTCTCGGCGGTGAAGGCGGGGCCGAAACCGGCGGCCGCCGCCGTGCACGGACCGGCAGCCGAGGCGGGCGCGGTGATGTTGACCTGCAGCTTGGCCGGGGCGGTCGGGTCGCACTGGGTGGTCGTGCGGACCTTGTTCTCCTCGCCCTCGTCCTCGCGGTTGTTGATGAGGTCGAGCGTCTCGCCCCACACGTCGGAGTAGGCCTCGTTGAGCGCGCCGGACTGGTACTGGTAGATCAGGCCGGAGGTGTACTCGGTGTAGGCGTGGCCCCACTCGTGGGAGACGACGTCGTCGGAGGTGACACCGTTGCAGTAGTTGGTCGTGGTGCCGTTCCAGTTGGCGTTGGGGCAGCTGATGCGCGGGTCGTTGTTGACCGTGCGCATCCGGGCGCCCTCGCCGTCGTAGGAGTCACGACCGAAGGTGTTCTTGAACATCCAGTAGGACTCGCCCGCGGAGTTGACCAGGTTCTGCTGGTCCACGTTGAGGGAGCCGGGGAACGGGTCGCCCTCGCCCCACACCTTGGTGATGACCGGGGCCGCGGCGGTGCCGGTCGCCTCGTTGAGCTCGCGGTCGAGCGCGGCGTGCACGAGGGAGTAGCGGTTGACGGGCTTGCCGGTGTTGGCGTCGATGAAGACCTGGTCGCGGACGTCACCGCCGTCGGAGACCTCGACGACGTAGGCCAGGACGGCCTCGCCCTGCTCGCCCTTGAGGGCACCGAGGCGGTAGACCTGCAGCTCGTTGGTGACGGCCTCGACGCCCGAGGTGTCGGCCTTGGCGCCCTCGTGGGAGGTCGGCGGGTCCTCCTTGACGAAGCCCACGGCCCGCTCGGCGGCCTGGGAGGGGGACAGGCGCGGCGTCGTGGACAGGTCGAGGTCGGGCGCGGCGTAGCCGGCAACCGAGGTCAGGTCGCCCTGCTCGTCGACGGTCGCCTTGAGCGCGGAGCCGAAGACCGGCAGACCGCGGTACTCCTGGTGGTAGGTCACGGTCCAGCCGACCTGGCTGGGGGTGACGCTGCCCTGGACCAGCTGGTCCTTGCCGAGGCCGAACGACGAGCCGTACTGGTCGAGGTAGGCGGTCGCCTTGGCCACGGCCGAGGTCGGCGAGGACGCCTGGCGGCCCGGGAGGAGGTCGGCGTTGGCGCCGCGGGCGGCGACGAAGCCGACCTTGCCGGTCGCGCTGTCGGTGGAGGCGACGACGGTCCCGTCGGCGGCCGCGCGCAGCGCGGACACCCCCGTCGGGTCGTCGGTGCGGGCAGCACCGACGGCGGCTGACGGCGACCCCGGCACGAGCGCCAGGCCCGTGACGGCGAGCGCCACGCTCAGCCCGGTCTTGAGGAATTTCACGAGATGTTCCCTCCGAGTGGAATGTTTGCGGCCGGCCTGTGATGTGGCCCACCAACGCGCCACCTTAAGGAACCCTGAGCAGAAGGGCTAGGGCAGACCTAGTCACGGCTGGGTAACGGGAATGGCTCGAACAGGTCAGGGCGCGCCACCCGAACAGGTGACACGCGCGGTGGGGTGCGCAGATCGTGTGACCTGTGGTGCACGAGGGTCGAACGAGGGCCGTGTGCCGGATGGGGACGACACGCATTCCTGTGGTCCCTGGGACGCACGAGGCGATCACCTAGGTTTGCTGTCATGGCGACCCGTACGTCTTCCCCGCCGGGGTCGCGCAGCTCTAGCACGTCCGGTCGCAGCCGGAGCAGCACGAGCAGCACTGCCCGGAGCACACGGAAGACGCCCCCGAAGAAGTCCGGTTCCTCCGGCAAGCCCGCGGCCCGCGGCGGCCGCACGACGTCCTCGCGGCGACCGGCCCGCCCGCCGGCGCGTCCGGCGCCGCGCGCGGTGCGCACCGGACCGGGGCCTGTCGCCCGCCTCTTCCGCGGCCTCGCCCGCGCCCTGGCCGCCGTCTGGCTCGCCGTCGCGCACGCCGTCGGGTCCGGTGCCCGCAGCCTGGGCCGCAGCGCCCGCGACCTCGAGCCCGAGCAGCGCCGCGACGGGGCCGGGCTCTTCCTGGTCGGCGTCGCGGTCGTCGTCGGCGCCGCGGTCTGGTTCGCCGCGCAGGGCGGGGTGATGGGCCTGGCCCGCACCGCCGTGGTCGGCAGCGTCGGGAAGGTCGGCTGGCTGGTGCCGCTGGCCCTGGTCTGGGCCGGCTGGCGCCTCATGCGCCACCCCGTCGAGCAGGGCCCCGCGGGGCGCCAGGCCGTCGGCTGGGCCGCGCTCGGCCTCGGCGTGCTCGGCGTCGTCCACATCGCCTCCGGCAACCCCCAGCCCGTCGAGGGCGACACCACCCCGCTGCGCGAGGGCGGCGGCGCCATCGGGTACGTCGTCTCCTCGCTGCTCCTCGACCTGCTGCCCTCGGCCGCGGTCGTCGTGCCGGTGCTGGTGCTCGTCGCCCTGTTCGGCGTCCTCGTCATCACCGCCACCCCGCTCTACCGGGTGCCCGAGCGCCTGCGCGACCTGTGGGACTTCGCCCTCGGCCGTCCGCCGCTCGACGAGGACGACGCGTCGGCCCACGGGCACGGGGACGACATCGACCCCGACATGGGGGACCCGGCCTACGACACGCCGCTGGTCGAGGAGGCGCCGCGCAGGCGGCGCCGCAAGCCCGCCGCCGTCGACCCTGTCGAGGCCGGCCCCGAGACCGAGTCCTTCGACGCCCTCGACGTCGCGCTCGCCCACGACGAGCCCGAGGCGGCCCCGCGGGCCGGCCGCAAGCGCACCCCGCCCCCGGTCCTGGCCGAGCCCGCGCCGTACGAGCCGTTCGCGCCCGAGCCCGAGCCCGTGGCCGTCGTGCCCGAGCCCGTGGTCGACGACGGCCCGCTCGAGCCGCCGCCGCACACGCCGATCGAGCCCCGCATGGAGCAGCTGGCGCTCTCCGGCGACATCGTCTACTCCCTGCCCGGCAACGCCGTGCTCAAGGAGGGCTCGCCCCACAAGGCGCGGTCCAAGGCCAGCGACGCGGTGGTCGACCGGCTGACCCAGGTGCTCGACGAGTTCGGCATCGACGCCCAGGTCACCGGCTACACCCGCGGCCCGACCGTCACCCGCTACGAGGTCGAGCTGGGCCCGGCGGTCAAGGTCGAGAAGATCACCGGCATCCAGAAGAACATCTCCTACGCCGTCGCCTCGGCCGACGTGCGGATCCTCAGCCCGATCCCCGGCAAGTCGGCGGTCGGCGTGGAGATCCCCAACGTCGACAAGGAGATCGTCAGCCTCGGCGACGTGCTCCGCTCCGGCGCCGCCCGCGGCGACCACCACCCGATGGTCGCGGGCCTCGGCAAGGACGTCGAGGGCGGGTTCGTGGTGGCCAACCTGGCCAAGATGCCGCACCTGCTCGTCGCCGGCGCCACGGGCTCGGGCAAGTCGTCGTTCATCAACTCGATGATCACCTCGGTGCTGATGCGGGCCACGCCCGACGAGGTGCGGATGATCATGGTCGACCCCAAGCGGGTCGAGCTGAACGCCTACGAGGGCGTGCCCCACCTGATCACCCCGATCATCACCAACCCCAAGAAGGCCGCCGAGGCCCTCGCCTGGGTCGTGCGCGAGATGGACCTGCGCTACGACGACCTGGCCAACTTCGGGTTCCGCCACATCGACGACTTCAACAAGGCGGTGCGGGCCGGCAAGGTCGAGCTGCCGCCGGGCAGTGAGCGCGTCCTGGCGCCCTACCCCTACCTGCTGGTCATCGTCGACGAGCTCGCCGACCTCATGATGGTCGCCCCGCGCGACGTCGAGGACGCGGTCGTGCGGATCACCCAGCTGGCCCGCGCGGCCGGCATCCACCTGGTGCTCGCCACCCAGCGGCCCTCGGTCGACGTCGTCACCGGCCTCATCAAGGCCAACGTGCCGTCGCGGCTCGCCTTCGCCACCTCCTCCCTCGCCGACAGCCGGGTCATCCTCGACCAGCCGGGCGCGGAGAAGCTGGTCGGCCAGGGTGACGGGCTGTTCCTGCCGATGGGCGCCTCCAAGCCCGTCCGCGTGCAGGGCGCCTGGGTGACCGAGGCCGAGATCGCGCAGGTCGTCAAGCACTGCAAGGGCCAGCTCGAGCCGACGTACGTCGAGGACGTCACCGCGCCCGCCAAGAGCGACCGGGTCCTCGACGACGACATCGGCGACGACATGGACCTGGTGGTCCAGGCCGTCGAGCTGGTGGTGTCGACCCAGTTCGGGTCGACCTCGATGCTGCAGCGCAAGCTGCGGGTCGGCTTCGCCAAGGCGGGCCGGCTCATGGACATCCTCGAGAGCCGGGGCGTCGTCGGACCCAGCGAGGGCTCCAAGGCCCGCGACGTGCTGGTCAAGCCCGACGAGGTCGACGCCGTCATCTTCACCATCCAGGGGGAGCAGTGAGCGACACCACCCTCAGCACCGACACCGACACCCACGTCGAGCCCGACGTACCCGTCGACGAGGTCCCCGAGGACGTCGTCGAGGTGCACCGCGACGGCCCGCTGTCGATGCTGGTCGGCGGCACCGCCGGCCTCGTCGCGGTGGCCTACCTGGCGCGCGCCGTGGGCTCCGGCTCGACGCTCGACTGGGTGCTGTGCCTGGTCGTCGCGGCCGTGGCCGGCGTGCACCTGGCCGCCGTGCTGGACGCCCGGGCGCCGCTGGTGGTCGTCGACCGCCAGGGCGTGCGCATCCGCCGCGGCCGGACGTGGCACGGCATCGCCTGGGACGACGTCGACCGCGTCGAGCACCGTCCGCGGGCCTCGCTGCTGCGCGACGGGTCGCTCGGCGTCGTCGCCCGCGACGGCCGGGCCGTCTCGGTCCGGCTCGGCATGTCGACGCGGTTGACCGGCTGCGACTGGCACGAGCTCGGCGAGGCCCTGGTCGACCTCAGCGAGGACCGCGCCACCGTCGTCGAGGAGGCCCCGGCGGGCGTGGCCCCGCGGGAGGACGGACCCGAACCGGGCCGCGAGGTCGTCGGCGGACGGCGTGACGAGGTCCGCCTCGACAAGCGCCCCGCCGCAGCGCCCGCCGAGCTCGAGGAGGTTGACGACGACACCGCCGTCGTGGTCCTCGACCCCGCGCCGGCGCCGGCCCCCGTCGCCGACGTCTCCGCCACCTCGACCATCGTGATCGACGCCGGCGAGGTCCCGGCGACCCCCGTCGACCCGGTCGTCGGTCCGGTCCTGCAGGCCGCCCGCACCCGCCTCGGCCTCGGGGTCGACCAGCTCGCCGAGCGCACCCGCATCCGCCCCCACGTCATCGAGTCGATCGAGCTCGACGACTTCGGGCCCTGCGGCGGCGACTTCTACGCCCGCGGCCACCTGCGCACGCTGGCCCGCGTGCTCGGCGTCGACGCGGCGCCGCTGCTGGCATCGTACGACGAGCGGTACGCCGACGCGCCCATCGACCCGCGCCGGGTGTTCGAGGCCGAGCTGGCCACGGGCGCGGGCAGCGCGATCCGCGGTACCCGCGGCCGGCTGAACTGGTCGGTCCTCGTGGCCGCGGTGATGGCGGTCGTCCTGGTCTGGTCGGTCGCCCGGCTGCTCATGGACGGGCCCGTGCCGGTCGCCGACCAGCCGGTCCTCAACGGCTCGCCCGGCGGGCAGGCCCGGCTCAGCGGCGGCAGCACCGAGCGGGTGCCCGTCACCTTCACCGCGGCCACCGGCGGCGCCCGGGTCACCGTGCGCAACGGCGACGGCCGGGTCGTCTTCGACGAGCCCCTCGCCTTCATGCAGACCGCGAAGCTCGACGTCGCCCCGCCGGTGCGCATCAGCAGCACCGACGGTGGTCTCGAGGTGAGCGTCGACGGCGAGGACGAGGGCGCGATCGGCACCGCGGGCAGCGCCGCGCAGCGGTTCTACGTGCCCTGAGCCGCCCTCCAGCGCCTCCGACCTGCCCCGGCGCGGTCCACTCGGAATTCGGGTGGCCGGTCGGGGCGGCGTCATACTGGCCGACAGCCATGACGACGAACCAGACGACGCCCGCCACCTCCGACCTGCTCTCCGTCGCGATGCTCACCCTCGGGTGCGCGCGCAACGAGGTGGACTCCGAGGAGCTGGCCGGACGGCTGGCGGCCGACGGGTTCCGCCTCGTCGACGACCCGGCCCAGGCCGACACCGTGGTGGTCAACACCTGCGGGTTCGTCGAGCAGGCCAAGAAGGACTCCGTCGACGCGCTGCTCGAGGCCGCCGACCTCAAGGAGACGGGGCGGCCGCAGGCCGTCGTCGCGGTCGGCTGCATGTCCGAGCGCTACGGCAAGGACCTCGCGACCAGCCTGCCCGAGGTCGACGCGGTGCTGGGGTTCGACGACTACACCGACATCGCCGGCCGGCTGCGCTCGATCGTGGCGGGGGAGACCCACCACCCGCACACGCCGTCCGACCGCCGACTGCTGCTGCCCATCAGCCCCGTCGACCGGGCCGACCACGCCCCCGACGTGGCTCCCCGCGCGCGCCTGGAGTCCGGGCCGATGGCCCCGCTCAAGCTGGCCAGCGGCTGCGACCGCCGCTGCTCGTTCTGCGCCATCCCGAGCTTCCGCGGCTCGTTCGTCAGCCGTCGGCCCTCCGACGTGCTCGCCGAGGCGCGGTGGCTGGCCGGCGAGGGCGTGCGCGAGCTGTTCCTGGTCTCGGAGAACTCCACGTCCTACGGCAAGGACCTCGGCGACCTGCGGCTGCTCGAGACGCTGCTGCCCGAGCTGGCGGCCATCGACGGGATCGAGCGGGTCCGGGTCTCCTACCTCCAGCCCGCCGAGACCCGTCCCGGGCTGGTCACCGCCATCGCGGCGACGCCCGGCGTGGCGCCGTACTTCGACCTGTCGTTCCAGCACGCCTCCGCGACGGTGCTCCGTCGCATGCGCCGGTTCGGCGACCCGGAGTCCTTCCTCGGGCTGCTGGACCAGGTGCGGGCGCAGGCGCCGCTGGCCGGCGTGCGCTCCAACGTCATCGTCGGGTTCCCCGGCGAGACCGAGGACGACCTGCAGACCCTGTGCGACTTCCTGGAGGCGGCCCGCCTCGACGTCACCGGCGTGTTCGGCTACTCCGACGAGGACGGCACCGAGGCGGCGTCGTACGACGACAAGCTCGACGACGACGAGGTGTGGGCGCGCGCGCAGCACGTGACCGCGCTCGTCGAGGAGCTCACGGCGCAGCGCGCCGAGGAGCGGCTCGGCGAGGAGGTGCTGGTGCTGGTGGAGTCGGTCGACCACGTCGAGGGTGGCGTCGTCGCCGAGGGCCGCGCCGCCCACCAGGGTCCCGAGGTCGACGGCACCACGACCCTGTCCGAGGGCGACTGGTCGGTCGGCGACCTCGTCGCCGCGGTGGTCACCGGCACCGACGGCGTCGACCTCGTCGCCCGGCCGACGGGCCCGGCTCGATGAGCACCGAGCAGCAGGCGGCGGTCTCCAACTGGAACCTGCCCAACGCCCTGACGGTCCTGCGGATCGCGCTCGTCCCGGTCTACGGCTGGTTCCTGCTGGGCCACGACCACGACTCGGTCCTGTGGCGCTCCCTGGCCTGGGTGGTCTTCGCCATCGCGATGATCACCGACAAGATCGACGGAGACCTGGCCCGCTCGCGGGGGCTGGTGACCGACTTCGGCAAGATCGCCGACCCCATCGCCGACAAGGCGCTGACCGGCATGGCCTTCGTCGCCCTGTCCATCACCGGCGACATCTGGTGGATCGTCACCATCGTGGTGCTCCTGCGGGAGTGGTCGGTGACCCTGCTGCGGCTCTCGGTCGCCAAGGACGTGGTCATGGCCGCCGCGCAGAGCGGCAAGGTCAAGACGACCCTGCAGGCCCTGGCCCTGGGCGGCCTCACCCTGCCCGGCAAGCAGCTGACCGGCTGGGCCGACGTCCCGGGCGACGTCTTCTACTACCTCGCCCAGGCCTTCCTGGCCGCCGCGGTCGCGATGACGCTGTGGTCGGGCTACGAGTTCTTCCGCGACTTCGCACGACAGCGACGGGCCGGCCGCACCGGCGCCCCCTCGACCTGAGGTAACCGTCGGGAGACGTTTTCGTCCCGTTCGCCTGTTCTGCTGGACGAATTGTCGGTGGGCTGGCTTACTCTTCAGGTCTTCCCCCGGCACACCTCCCTGGGTGTGCTGTGCCTGTCTCGTGTCTCGCCGTCCCTCGAAGGGTCCTCGTCTCTGTGTTCACGCACGCCTCACGGCGTCGCGCCCTGACCGGCACGCTCCTCGCCGGCCTCGTCGCGGCCCCGCTCGCGCTCGGATCAACCAGCTCACCCGCCTCGGCCAACCCCTCCGGCACCGGGCTCGTCATCTCCGAGGTCTACGGGGGAGGTGGCAACAGCGGCGCGACCCTGAAGAACGACTTCATCGAGCTCTACAACCCCACCGAGGCCCCCGTCTCGGTCGCGGGCTGGAGCGTCCAGTGGCGCGCCTCCGGGTCCACCGGCGCGGCCACCGGCGTGACGCCGCTGACGGGCACCGTCCCGGCCAAGGGCCACTACCTGGTCCAGCAGGCAGCCGGCAACGGTGGCACCACCAGCCTGCCCACCCCGGACGCCACCGGTGACATCGCCATGGGCGGCACCGCGGGCACCGCGATCCTGTCCAACGGCACCGCGGCCGTCGACCCGGGCGTCGACTCCCTGGCCGCCAACCCGGCGGTGGTCGACCTCGTCGGCGTCAACAGCAACGTCTGGGAGGGGGCCGGCAAGGCGCCCGCGATGTCGGCCACGACGTCGTCCAAGCGATCCGCGACCGGCGCCGACAGCGACAACAACGCGGCCGACCTCAGCTCCAGCGCGCCCGCGCCGGTCAACGCCGCGGGCCAGGCCCCGGTCCCGCCCGTGCAGTGCGGCACCTCGATCGCCGCCGTCCAGGGCACCGGCAGCTCCGCGCCCTGCGCGGGCCAGACCGCCACCCTCGACGGCGTCGTCACCGCGGTCTACCCCGGCACCTTCAACGGCTTCTACATCCAGACCGGCGGCACCGGTGGCGCCACCGACGCCACCCCGGGTGCCTCCGACGCGATCTTCGTCTACGGCGGCCCCGACTTCGACAACACCCAGGGCCTCGCGCTCGGTGACTCGGTGCGGGTCACCGGCCCGGTCTCGGAGTTCAGCGGCCTGACCCAGCTCACGCTGGCCACCGCGGGCTCGGTCTCCAAGCTGCCGTCGCCGCTGGCGCCGGTGACCCCGCTCGCGATCGCCTACCCGGCCACCGCCGAGGCGCGCGAGGCGCACGAGGGCGAGCTGCTCGCCCCGACCGACGCCTTCACGGTCACCAACGTCTTCTCCACCAACCGGTACGCCGAGATCGGCCTCGCCACCGGCACCCGACCGCTCATCCAGCCGACCGAGGTCGGCGCCGTCGGGTCCGACGCCTACAACGCCCAGCTGGCTGACAACGCCGCCCGGGCCGTCACGCTCGACGACGGCGCCAGCATCGACTTCCTGCCGACCGGTGGGGGCGACAACCAGGACATTCCGCTCCCGTGGCTGACGCGCGACCGGTCGATCCGGGTAGACGCCAAGGCCACCCTGGTCGCCCCGGTCATCCTCGAGTTCCGCAACAACACCTGGAAGTTCCAGCCGCGCCAGCAGGTCACCGGCGACGGCGCCTCCGTGGCGACCTTCGCCGACACCCGCGCCGCCGAGGCCGACGGGCCCCGCCCGGTCGGTGGCGACCTCAAGATCGGCACGTTCAACGTGCTCAACTACTTCCCCGTCACCGGCCAGGTCTGGGAGAAGAAGGGCCTCGGCACCTGCACCTACTTCCGCGACCGCGACGACGACCCGGTCGGCGTCAACTCCTGCACCAACAACGGCCCCCGCGGAGCCGCCGAGCTCGGCGACCTCGAGCGCCAGCAGGCCAAGATCGTCAACGCCATCAACCGCATGGACGCCGACGTGGTGAGCCTCGAGGAGATCGAGAACTCCATCAAGGTCGGCGAGACCGACCGCGACGCGGGCGTCCGGCAGCTGGTCGCGGCCCTCAACGCCGCCGCCGGCACCCGTCGGTGGGCCTTCGTGCCGTCCCCGCCGGCCACGGCCCTGCCCCCGCTGGCCTCGCAGGACGTCATCCGCACGGCGTTCATCTACGACCCGGCCGCGGTCAACCCCGTCGGCGCCTCCAAGGTGCTGCTCGGCTCCACGGCGTTCACCAACGCCCGCCAGCCGCTCGCCCAGGCCTTCAAGCCGGTGGGCGCCGGAGCCGACGCGGCGTTCGCCGTGGTGGTCAACCACTTCAAGTCCAAGGGCGACAGCACGCCCGTGGCCACGGGAGACAACGCCAACGGCCCGCAGGGTGCCTTCAACGGCGACCGGACCCGCCAGGCCAAGGCCCTGGCCGACTTCGCCACCGCGTTCGCGGCCGAGCGCTCGGTCGAGGAGGTCTACCTCACCGGCGACTTCAACGCCTACACCGCCGAGGACCCGATGAAGGTCCTCGCCGACAACGGCTACTCGATCGTGGAGTCCACCGAGCCCGGTGACTACTCCTACAGCTTCAGCGGCCTGTCCGGGTCCCTCGACCACGTCCTGGCCAACGCGGCCGGCAAGGCCCGGGTGACCGGCGCCGACGTGTGGGAGATCAACGCCAACGAGTCGGTGGCCTACCAGTACAGCCGCCGCAACTACAACGCGACGCAGTTCTTCAACGGCTCCGACCCGTTCGCTGCCTCCGACCACAACCCCGAGGTCATCGGCATCGGCGCGCCCACGGGCACGCAGACCGAGATCAACCTGCTCAACATCAACGACTTCCACGGTCGCATCGACACCAACACCACCGCGTTCGCGACCACCGTCGAGCAGCTGCGGGCCGAGGGTGGCGAGGACAAGACCCTGTTCCTCTCCGCCGGTGACAACATCGGGGCGTCGCTGTTCGCCTCCGCGATCGCCGACGACGACCCGACGCTCGACGTGCTCGACGCCCTGGAGCTGCGGGCCTCCGCGGTCGGCAACCACGAGTTCGACCAGGGGTTCGCCGACCTCCGCGACGACGTCGCCCCCGACGTCGACTTCTCCTACCTCGGTGCCAACGTCTACCGCGCCGGCACGCAGACGCCGGTGCTCGACGAGTACGACCTGTTCGAGGTCGACGGGACCACGGTCGCGGTCATCGGCGCGGTGACCCAGGAGACGCCCTCCCTCGTCTCGCCCGGCGGCATCGAGGGCCTCGAGTTCGGCGACCCCGTGGCCGCGGTCAACCGGGTCGCCGCCCGCCTGAGCGACGGCATCTCCACCCGCCAGAACGAGGAGGCCGACGTGATCGTCGCCGAGTACCACGAGGGCGCCGGCGCCGGCATCCCCGACGGTGCGACGCTCGAGCAGGAGGTCGCCGAGGGCGGCGCGTTCGCCGCGATCGTCAACGACACCTCCGCCCAGGTCGACGCGATCTTCACCGGGCACACCCACAAGCAGTACGCGTGGGACGCCCCGGTGCCCGGTGAGCCCGGCCGCACCCGTCCCGTCCTGCAGACGGGGTCCTACGGCGAGAACGTCGGCCAGATCAAGCTGACCGTCGACCCCGCCACCGGCGACGTCGTGTCCTACACCCAGCGCAACGTCGCCCGGGCGGCGGCCGCCGACCTGACGCTGCCCCGGGTCCAGCAGGTCAAGACCATCGTCGATGCCGCGCTGAAGAACGCCGAGACCATCGGCAACCAGCCCGTCGGCCGGATCTCCGCCGACATCACCACGGCGTTCTCCGGCAGCACCCGCGACGACCGGGCCGCCGAGTCCACCCTGGGCGGCTTCGTGGCCAACGCCCTGCGTGACGGTGTCTCGGACTTCGCCGAGCCCGACCTCGGCCTGACCAACCCGGGCGGTCTGCGTGCTGACCTGCTGTTCAAGGGCAGCACGGCCAGCAACCCGGCCAACACCGACGGCGTCGTCACCTTCGCCGAGGCCAACGCCGTCCTGCCCTTCAACAACACGGTGGCCATCGTCGAGCTGACCGGGGCGCAGCTGGAGCAGGTGCTGGAGCAGCAGTGGCAGACCAACGCCGACGGCACCGTGCCCTCGCGTCCCTACCTCCAGCTGGGTCTGTCCGACAACGTGGCCGTCGTGGCCGACGAGTCCCAGCCGGCCGGGTCGCGCATCGTCTCGGTGCGCATCGACGGCCAGCCGCTCGACCCCGCCGCGACCTACACGATCTCGACGCTGTCCTTCCTCGCCCAGGGCGGCGACAACTTCCGGGCCTTCACCGGTGGCACCTACACCGACACCGGGCTGCTCGACGCGCAGCTGTGGCGCGACTACCTGGCGACCGGGACCGTCGAGGCGCCCCTGCAGCCCGACTTCGCCCGTCAGCAGGTCTTCGCCAGCGGCCTGGGTGCCACCCTGCCGGCCGGTGCGACCAGCACCTTCCGGCTCGGGGTCCCGACCGGTGACACCGTCGCACCCATCACCGGCACGACGCTCGACCTGACCTCGCTCGGCAGCCCGGCCAACACCGAGGTCGTCGCCACCCTGGTCGACGGCGCGACCGAGACGCCCCTGGGCACCTACCCGGTGTCCGCCGGGGTCGCCGAGGTCAGCCTGACGCTGCCCGCCGGTGCCACGGGGGTGGTGCGCCTGGTCGCCAACCCCAGCCGGACCACGGTGACCGTGCCCGTCGCGACCGCGACGGAGCCCGGCCCCGGTCCCGGTCCCGGTCCCGACCCCGAGCCGGTCAAGGCGACGCCGTCCGTGGACGTCCGGCACACGCCCGGCAAGGTCGTCGTCGACCGCACCCGACCGCGGCTCGTGGTGGTGGTCCGAGCGGCGGGCCGCGCCGCGACCGGCTACGTCCGGGTGCAGGCGGCCGGCAAGACCTTCGTCCGACGCCTGACCAACGGGCGGCTGCAGCTCCGCCTGCCGGCATACCAGAAGGTGGGTCGCAAGCCCGTCGTGGTGACCTACAACGGCAACGCCACCACCAAGGCGTCGCGCACCACGCACACGATCCGGGTGGTCCGCCGCTAGGACTGCTCGCGTGAGCACAGGAGGCCGGCCCCGGCTCGGGGTCGGCCTCCTGCCGTCTGGTGGCAGGATCGACGACGTGCCCCGCCACCACCGCACCACGTCGGGTCGACCCGACCCGTCCCGGGTCCTCGAGGTGCTCGGTGACGCCGGCGCCACCCTCGCCACGGCCGAGTCCCTCACCGGGGGACGCCTGGCCGCGGCCCTCGCCGCCGTCCCGGGGGCGTCCGCGTCCTTCCGGGGCGGCGTGGTCGCCTACGCCTCCGACCTCAAGGTCAGCCTCCTCGGGGTGCCCGAGGAGGTCGCGGCCCGCGTCGGTGTCGTCTCCGCGGAGTGCGCTGCGGCGATGGCCGAGGGGGTGCGCACCCTCACCGCGTCGACGTACGGCGTGGCGACGACCGGCGTGGCCGGCCCGACCGAGCAGGAGGGCAAGCCCGTCGGCACCGTCTTCGTCGCGGTCGCGGGTCCCGGCGGGACCCGGTCGCTGGCCCTCGAGCTGACGGGGGACCGCGAGGCGGTGGTCGAGCGGACGGTGGGCGAGGCGCTGGGTGCGCTGCTCGCGGCGATCCCCGGCGCGGAAGAACCGGGCCTCCGGTAGCGTTGGGATCCACGTACCGACGACCGACCGGCCGAGGGAGACGACATGGTGCTGTTCCGCCGCCTGCTGGGCGACGTCCTGCGCCGTCACCGGGTCGAGCGCGGCATGACGCTGCGCGAGGTCTCGGCCGAGGCCCGGGTCAGCCTGGGCTACATCTCCGAGATCGAGCGGGGTCAGAAGGAGGCGTCCTCCGAGCTCCTGGCCTCGCTGTGCAACGCGCTCGACGCCCCGCTGTCCGAGGTGCTGCACGAGGTCGCTGCCGCGGTCGCCGTCGAGGAGGCCGCCCTCGTCGTGGCGGCCGCCCCGCTGGCCACGCCGATCGGCGTGGCCGCCCGGCCCGAGCCGGTCGTCGCGCCCGCTGCGTGACCTGCGTGACCCCGGTCACGGCCCACGTGCCTGGTCCGCCGTAACGGGCTCCCCCCGCCGTCGTTGAGAGCACGACGCCGGCCGCCGGCGTCCTCGCTCCCTCGAGGTGGACCTGTGCTCCCTGCTCTCGTGCGTCGCGTCGTCGCGCCCGCTGCCCTCCTGCTCGTCACCGGCGCCGTCCCGGTGGCCGCGGCGGTCTCCGCCCCCGGTGCCCAGCCCACCGCCGTCGACGTCCCGCCGGTGGTCGCCCTGGCCCAGCCGGTGACCGACCTCGTCCTCGACCCCGCTCGCCGGGCCGTGGCCGCACCGCTGCGCTACGTCGGCTCGCGGGTCGACACCGCCGCCGTCCTCGACCGACTCGAGACGGCCCCCGACACGGGGGCGGTGCGGGTGTCGCTGCCGGCTCCCGACGGCAGGTCGGTGCAGTTCGACGTCGCCGAGGACTCCGTCCTGGAGGACGACCTGCAGGCGCGCCACCCCGAGCTGCGCACCTACGCCGGACGGGGCGTCACCGACCCGACCGACACCATCCGGTTCTCGGTGACCCCGATGGGCCTGAGCGCGGTGGTGCGCAACGCCGGGCTCGCGCGCACCTGGTACGTCGACCCCGCCTACCGTGGTCGGGGCACGACCGCCCACGTGAGCTACCTCGGGCGCGACCTGCCCCGGCCGGCCGCCCTGCGCTTCGACGAGGGCGAGGTCGAGGAGACCCACGACGCGCCCGCCCTGGCCGACGGCGCCGCCGCCCGCGCCGGCGAGGCCGTGGTGCAACGCACCTACCGGATGGCGTTCGTGACCACGCCGTCGTACGCCGCCGACTTCGGCACGGCCAACGTCCTGGCCGAGAAGGTGCGGGTCGTCAACCGCGCCAACGCGATCTACATGGACGACGTCGCGGTGAAGTTCGTGCTGGTCAACGGCACCGAGCAGCTCAACCTCGACACCGTCGAGAAGGCCACCGGGGCCGACGGCCCCTGCGGCGCCAACCCGTGCTTCGCCGCCGACGAGATCGCCGCCTGCGGCGGCAACGGCATCGACCGCAACAACTTCGTGGCCGGCCAGATCATCGGCGCCGACGCGTTCGACATCGGGCACCTGGGGTCGGGCGAGGGCAGCGGCGGGGTCGCCTACCTCGGCGTGGTCGGCGGCGAGAACAAGGCCGGCGGCTGCACCGCGCTCGACGAGCCGCGGGGCGACTTCTACGCCGTGGACTTCTTCGCCCACGAGGTCGGCCACCAGATGGGCGGCAACCACACCTTCGACGGCCTCAACGGCTCCTGCGTCGCGACCAACCGGCAGTCGACGACCTCCGTCGAGCCGGGCTCGGGCTCCACCGTCATGGCCTACGCCGGCATCTGCGGCAGCGACGACCTGCAGCCGCACACCGACCCCTACTTCTCCCAGCGCAGCATCGACGAGTTCACCGCGGTCACGACCGCTGCGCCCGAGCAGCTCACCGAGCAGCAGGTCGTCAACCTCCGTGGCTTCGACGGCACCGACAGCTTCCAGCTCACCTACCTGGGCAAGCCGGCCCAGACCATCACCAACGGGACCACCTACACCGTGGCCGGCCTGGAGGCAGCGCTGCTGCTGCTGACCGGCAAGCCCGCCCAGGTCACGCCGTACGACGGCGCGCAGGACCTGACGACCGCCGGCTTCACGGTCGACTTCCCCGACACCGCGGCCTACCAGCGCCTGGGGGTGGCGGCGGGCACCGGCGGGACGACGGGCTTCACCGGCGTCCTCCAGGACGGCGGCCCGGCCACCAACCAGGGCACGGCGGCCACGGTCGCCAACCGCCGGCCGACCGTGGACGCCGGACCCGACAAGGCCGTGCCGATCCTGACGCCCTTCGTGCTCACCGCGACCGGCTCCGACCCCGACGCCGGTGAGACGGCCGGCCTGACCTACCTGTGGGAGCAGAACGACGAGGGCCCGCTCGGTCTGCCCGTCCTGGGCCTGGGGCCCGGCCAGCCGCTGGTCGGCACCCGGACGCTCGGGCCGCTGTTCCGGGTGTTTGGCAGCTACGCTGCCGTGAGCGCGACCGACACGCTGCTCTACAGCTCACCCGGCCAGAACCTCGCTCCGGCAGGTGCCCGCAGCCGCTCCTTCCCGGACCTGGCCCAGGTGGTCGCCGGCACCACGAACGCCGAGGACCCGCTCGGCAGCTGCCCGGCCTACACGGGGGCCCTCGACACGACGGTCCCGCCGGGCGCGGCACTCGACTGCTACTCCGAGCAGCTGCCGACCGCGCTGTACGCCCTGAACCCGTTGGCGGGCGAGATGAACTTCCGGGTCACCGCTCGTGACGGCAACCCGCGCGGTGGCGGCACCGCGCACGACGACCTGACCCTCACCCTCGACCCGACCGTCGGACCCTTCGCCGTCACCTCGCGCGATGCGGCCGGTGCCTCGGCCCGAGCCCGCGGCACCGAGACAGTGACCTGGGACGTCAACGGCACCGACTCGGCGACCTATGCCACGCAGGTGAGCATCAGCCTCTCGACCGACGGCGGCAAGACCTTCCCGTTCCCGCTGGCCTCCTCGACCGCCAACGACGGCGAGGCCGAGGTGACCCTGCCCGACGTCAATACCAGCAAGGCCCGCATCCTGGTCAAGGCGGTCGGCAACTACTTCTACGACACCAGCGACGTCGACTTCACCATCGCCGGGGCCACGCCGCCGGCGGCCACGCCCGCCCCCCGGACCCGGATCACCGCCGGGCCCGGGCCGCGGTCCTTCGTGGTCGGCGACCGGGTGTCGTTCCGCGCCGCGTCGAGCCTCGCCGGGTCGACGTTCACGTGCCGGATCGACCGTCGCGCTGTGCCGTGCGCCGACGGAGTGGTGGCGCTGTCCGGGCTGCGGGCAGGCACGCACGTGTTCACCGTGGCCGCGACCAGCCCGGCCGGCCGCGTCGACCCGACGCCCGACCGTCGCGCCTTTGCGGTGGTCGGCGACGAGCGTGCCGCCCGTCGCAGCGCCGGGTGGCGTGCGGTGGCCAAGGACGACGCCTACCGCGGCACCCTGCTCACCACGTCGCGGCCGGGCCGCACGCTGACCTTCCGCCTGCAGCGCGCGTCGCGCTTCACCGTGCTGCTGCGGCGTACCCCCACGTCGGGGCGGGTCGCGATCGTCCTCGACGGGAAGGTCCTCAAGACCCTCAGCCTCCGGGGCACCGGGACCCGCCGGGCCGACTCCCGCTCGTTCGCCACGCCCCAGGGCGGGACGGTCGTCGTCAGGTCCCTGGACCGCAAGCGGGTGGACGTCGACGGCTTCGGGACGTTCGTCATCCCGCCGCGCCGCTGACACCTGCGACGTCCGCCGGCGCGGGCTGGCAGCGCGGGCACCAGTACGACGCCCGCTCGCGCTCGGCGGGACCCCGCATCGCCACGGCGACCGGGGTGCCGCAGCGGCGGCAGGGCGAGCGGTCGCGCCGGTAGACCCACATCCGCTCCCGCTCGCGCAGGTCGCCGGTGGTGGACTGCACCGGGCGCTCCTTGTTGAGGTCGAGCATCTGCCGAGCCCGACGGACCAGGCGGGGCAGCCCGGTGACCGACCCGACGGGGGCGTGCGGGTGCACCCCGCCGACGAAGCACAGCTCGGCGGCGTACATGTTGCCGATGCCGGCGAGGTTGCGCTGGTCGAGCAGGGCGTCGATGACCGGCCGGTCGGGGTCGGTGAGCAGTCGCCGCAAGGCCTCCGCCTCGTCCCAGTCGGGGCCGAGCAGGTCGGGGCCGAGGTGGCCGACCGTCGAGTCCTCCTCGGCCGTGGGCAGCAGCTCGACGATGCCGAGCGAGAAGCCGACCGCCTGCCGGTCGGCGGTGGCCAGGACCACCCGCGCCTGGTGGGCAGGTCGCGGCCAGCGCTGGCCAGGCCGGAGCACCCGCCAGGCACCCTCCATCTTGAGGTGGGTGTGCAGGGTCCACCGCTCGCCGTCGAGCTCGACCCGGGTCAGCAGGTGCTTGCCGCGCGACACGGTCTCGACCACGGTCGCGCCCGCCAGGTCGGCCGTGGCGTGCTGCGGCACGCGCAGGTCACCGGTCTCCAGCCGCCGGCCGCTCAACGAGCGGTCGAGCAGCCGGGCGGCGCGGTAGACGGTGTCACCCTCGGGCACGCAGGCGGAGTCCTTGCGGGGTGGTCACGAAGCCGGCGGACGACAGCGCGTCGCGCAGCGGGGTGTCGCCGCCACCGAGCAGTGCGGCGCCGTCGGCCTTCTCGACGGTCAGCCGGCCCAGGGCGCCGCGGCGCACGGTCTCGGCCAGCGCCTCGGCCGCCGGCGTCAGGACGTCGGGGTCCTCGGACCAGGTGAGCAGGGTGCGGCCACCTCGCTCGACGTACAGGGCGAGGGCGCCGTCGACCAGGACGACGATGGAACCGGCCTTGCGGCCGGGCCGGTGGCCGCCGCCGGAGTCGGGCCAGGGGAGGGCGGCGCCGAAGGGGTTGGCCGGGTCGGTCGCGGCGAGGGCCAGGGCGGTGGGCTTCTCGCCCGGTGGCACCTCGCTGAAGGTGCGGAGGCGGTCGATCGAGCCGGCGGTGCCGAACTGGGCGGCGCCCAGCCCGTCGACGAAGTAGCCCCGGCGGCAGCGCCCGGAGTCCTCGAAGGCGGAGAGGACCTTGTAGACGGCCGCGAAGCCGCCCGGCGGGCGCTCGCTGACCACGGCGCCCCGGATGACCACGCCGTGGCGCTCGAGCATGTGCTCGGCCGTCGCCTTGGCGCGTCGGGTCGGGTCGGGGTCGACCTCCGGCAGCACCGACCACCGCCCGGCGGTCTCGGGCGGCCCGGTGCGGGCGACGCGGCCCGGTCGCGGCGCGGGCCGGCGGGTGCGGTGGGTGGTGCGGCCGCCGCCGACGAGGGCGCGCAGCGGGGCGAGCGAGTCGTTGCCGACCCGGGCCGCCCACACCAGCTCCCACAGGGCCGAGCTGATGGCCTGGTCGGTGAGGGTCTGCTTGCCGAGCGCGGTGCGCACGGTGGCGGCGAGCTGGTGGAAGAACCAGGCCCCGCCGCCGTCGAGCGCGGCCAGCACGGCCTCGGGGAGGTCGCCGGTCTCGAACGGCTGCGGTGGCGGCAGGGTCAGGTGGGCCTGGTCGGCGAGGTGGAGCGAGACCCAGCCGTCGTTGCCGGGGAGCCCGCCGTGCCCGACCCACACGACCTCGCCGGAGGTGGTCAGCTCGTCGAGGAACGACGGCTCGTAGTCGCGCACGCGGGCGGCCAGCACGAGCGGCTCGAGCGCCGAGGCGGGCACCGGGGCCCCCGCGAGCTGCTCGACGGCGGTGACCAGGCCGTCGACCCCTCGCAGCCCACGACCCGAGACGTGCTGCCAGGCGGGGAGGAAGCGGCCGAGCGCCGCGGGCTCGACGGGCTCGACCTCCTCGCGGAGTCGGGCCAGCGAGCGGCGGCGCAGCCGACGCAGCACCTCGGAGTCGCACCACTCCGACCCGGCGCCCGCGGGTCGGAACTCGCCGTCGAGCACGCGGCCCTGGGCGCCGAGCCGCTGCAGCGTGTGGCGCACGACGGCCGCGCCCAGCCCCAGCCGGTCGGCGACCTCGTCGGTCGTGAACGGGCCGTGGGTGCGGGCGTAGCGGGCGACGAGGTCGGCCAGGGGGTCCTCGACCGGCTCGGCGAAGACGTCGGGGGTGCCGGGCGGGACCGGGACCCCGAGCCCGTCGCGGAGGCGGCCGACGTCCTCGACGACGGCCCAGCGCTCGGCGCCGGCCATGCGCACCTGCACCACCCGCCGGGACGCCGCCAGCGCGGCCAGCCACTCCGCCACGTCGGCGCCGTCGACGCTGCGGGCCGCGACCTCCTCCAGCGACTGCGGCCCGAGCAGGCGGAGCAGGTCGACCAGGCCCTCGGCGTCGCGGGCGCGCCGCTCGGGCGCGAGGCGCTGGAGCTCGGCCTCGACCTCGGTGAGCACGTCGGGGTCGAGCAGCTCGCGCAGCTCGGCACGGCCGAGCAGCTCGGCCAGCAGCCCCTGGTCGAGGGAGAGCGCGGCGGCACGGCGCTCGGCGAGGGGCGAGTCGCCCTCGTAGACGAACTGGGCGACGTAGCCGAACAGCATGCTCCGCGCGTACGGCGAGGGCGTGGTCGTCTCGACGTCGGTGACGACGACCTCGCGGCGGTCGACGGCCTTCATCAGCGCGACCAGGGCCGGCAGGTCGTAGACGTCCTGGAGGCACTCCCGGACCGCCTCGAGGACGATGGGGAACGAGGGGTACTTGGAGGCGACCTCGAGCAGGGCGGCGGCCCGCTGGCGCTGCTGCCACAGCGGGGAGCGGCGGCCGGGGTCGCGGCGGGGCAGCAGCAGCGCACGGGCGGCGCACTCCCGGAAGCGCGAGGCGAACAGCGCCGAGCCACCGACCTCGGCCGTGACCAGCTGGTCGATCTCCTCGGCGTCGAAGACGATGACCTCGCCGGTGGGCGGGTCGGCGTCGCTGTCGGGGATGCGGATGACGATGCCGTCGTCGGAGGCCAGGGCCTGGCCGTCGATGCCGTGGCGCTCGCGCAGGCGCGCGTTGATGGCCAGGGCCCAGGGGGCGTGCACCGGCACGCCGTAGGGGGAGTGGACCACCAGCCGCCAGTCGCCGAGCTCGTCGCGGAACCGCTCGACGAGGATCGTGGTGTCGCTGGGCAGGACGCGGGTGGCCTCGAGCTGCTCGTGGAGGTAGCCGACGAGGTTGCCCGCGGCCCACTCGTCGAGGCCCTCGTCGCGGGCGCGCTGCTCGGCCTTGGCGCGGGGCATGCCGGCCAGCTCGCGGGTCCAGGCCCCGATGGCCGCGCCGAGCTCGGCCGGGCGGCCGAGGGTGTCGCCCTTCCAGAAGGGCAGCTTGCCGGGGACGCCCGGTGCCGGGGTGACCAGCACCCGGTCGTGGGTGATGTCCTCGATGCGCCAGCTGGTCGCTCCGAGCGCGAAGATGTCGCCGACGCGGGACTCGTAGACCATCTCCTCGTCGAGCTCGCCCACCCGCTTGCCCGGGCCCTCGGCGCCGGCCAGGAACACCCCGAACAGGCCACGGTCGGGGATGGTGCCGCCGCTGGTCACGGCGAGGCGCTGCGAGCCGGGACGGCCGCTGAGGGTCCCGGCGACCCGGTCCCACACGATGCGGGGACGCAGCTCGGCGAACTCGTCGCTGGGGTAGCGCCCGGCCAGCAGGTCGAGCACGGCGTCGTAGGCCGAGCGGGGCAGGGCGGAGAACGGCGCGCTGCGCCGGACCAGCGCGTAGAGCTCGTCGACGTCGACGGGCTCCAGGGCGGTGGCGGCGACCACCTGCTGGGCCAGCACGTCGAGCGGGTTGGTCGGGATGCGCAGGGCCTCGATGCCGCCGGTGCGCATGCGCTGCACGGCCACCGCCGTCTGCGCCAGGTCACCGCGGTGCTTGGGGTAGAGCACGCCCCGCGAGGTCTCGCCGACCTGGTGGCCGGCGCGGCCGACCCGCTGGAGGGCGCTGGCCACCGACGGCGGTGACTCGATCTGCACCACGAGGTCGACCGCGCCCATGTCGATGCCGAGCTCGAGGCTGCTGGTCGCGACCACGGCGGGCAGGCGGCCGCGCTTGAGGTCGTCCTCGATGAGGGCGCGCTGCTCCTTGCTGACCGAGCCGTGGTGGGCCTTGGCGATCACGGTCTCGGCGCCGCGCGAGGCGCCCGCCTGCGCCATCACGTCGGCGGGCTGCCGCTGCTCCTCGGGGAGTGCCTGCTCGGCCCGCTCGGTGGCCAGCTCGTTGAAGCGGGCGGTCAGCCGCTCGGCCAGTCGGCGGGAGTTGGCGAAGACGATGGTCGAGGTGTGCTGCTCGATGAGGTCGACGACGCTGGCCTCGACGTAGGGCCACAGGCTGCCGGTGCGGCCCTCCTCGGGGCGCCCCTCGTCGAGGTCGTCGGCGGCGGCGGGCGCGCCGTCGGGGTCGGTCATGTCCTCCACGGGGACCACCACCCGCAGGTCCCAGCTCTTCTCGGCCGGGGGAGCGACGATGTCGACGGCGGCCGAGCCGCCGAGGAAGCGGGCCACCTCCTCCAGCGGGCGCACGGTCGCCGACAGGCCGACGCGCTGCACCGGTCGGTCGAGGAGCGCGTCGAGGCGCTCGAGGCTGAGCGCGAGGTGGGCGCCGCGCTTGGACCCCGCGACCGCGTGGACCTCGTCGATGATGACGGTCTCGACCCCGCGCAGGGACTCGCGCGCCTGGCTGGTGAGCATGAGGAACAGCGACTCGGGCGTGGTGATGAGGATGTCGGGCGGCGCCGTCTGCAGCTTGCGCCGGTCGGCGGCCGCGGTGTCACCGGACCGCACCCCGACCGAGACCTGGGGCACCGGCTGCCCCAGCCGGTCGGCGGTGTGGCGGATGCCGGTCAGCGGGGCCCGCAGGTTGCGCTCGACGTCGACGCCCAGCGCCTTGAGCGGGCTGATGTAGAGCACGCGCGTGCGGTGCTTCTTGTCCTCGGGCGGAGGGGTGGTCAGCAGCCGGTCGATCGACCACAGGAACGCACTCAGCGTCTTGCCCGACCCGGTGGGCGCGACCACCAGGGCGTGCCGGCCGGCCCCGATCGCCGCCCACGCCCCGGCCTGGGCGGGCGTGGGCGCCGCGAACGCCGCACCGAACCAGGTGCGGGTCGGCTCGCTGAACGCGGCGAGCGGGTCGGTCGTCGGGGGCACCGCACCAGTGTTGCGGAGACCACGGACAGTTCTGAGCAGCCGCAGGGGTGAGCGGCCCGGTGAGCGGCCCGGGGTGAGCGGCCCGGGTCAGTCGGCGGCGGTGCGCAGCATCGGGGGCTGGACGGCGGTGGTCTCGCCACGTCGGTAGAGCAGCGCCGGCCTCCCGGCGCCACCGGTCGCCCCGGTCGCCCCGGTCCCACCCGTCCCACCCGTGCCGCCCCCGCCCGACCCGCCCTCGACGGGGACGACGAAGCCGTGCGTGCCGAGGACCTTGCGGCGGAAGTTGCCCAGGTCGGGCGCGACGCCCCACACGGCGGCGTACACCCGGCGGAGCTCGGGCAGGGTGAACGGCTCGGAGACGAAGTCGAGGGCGAGCGTCGTGTACTCCAGCTTGGCCCGCACCCGCTCGCGGGCGTCGCGGAGGATCGCCTCGTGGTCGAAGGCCAGCGCCGGGCCGTCGACCCCCTCGCCGAGCACGTCGTCGACGGCCCACCAGCGCGCCTCGGCCGCGTCGGACCCCGCCGAGGGCTCGGGCAGGTCGGGCGCGAGGGCGACGTGGGCGACCGAGACGACCCGCATCCGGGGGTCGCGGTCGGGGGCGGAGTAGGTGCGCAGCTGCTCCAGGTGGCCCTCGAAGCGCTCGACGCCGGTCTCCTCGAGCAGCTCGCGCCAGGCCGCCGTCTCGGCGTCCTCCTGCGGCTCGACGAACCCGCCGGGCAGCGCCCACGACCCGGCGAAGGGATCGGCGCCGCGCTCGACGAGGAGCACCGAGAGCGCCCCGTCGCGGATGGTGAAGACGGCCAGGTCGACGGTGACCGCGAACGGCGGGTGCTCGGTCGTGTACGTCATACGAGCACCCCCGCCTCGGCCATCTCGGTCACGGCGGCGGCCGAGGAGGCGGGTGCGACGCCGGCGTGCAGGCCGTCGAGCAGCCGCACCTCGAACCCGGCCCGGCGGGCGTCGAGCACGGTGGCGCGCACGCAGTAGTCGGTGGCGATGCCGGTGACGTCGAGCTCGGTGACGCCGAGGTCGTCGAGCAGCGCCTGCAGGGTCGAGCCGTCGTCGGTCACCCCCTCGAACGCGCTGTACGCCGCCACGCCCATGCCCTTGCGCACGTGGTGGGTGACGCGGCTGGTGTCGAGCTCGGGTGCGTAGTCGCTGCCGCCGGTCGTGGAGACGCAGTGCACCGGCCAGGTGCGCACGAAGTCGGGGTCGGTGCCGGGCTCGGCGAAGTGGCCGTCGTTGGTGCCGTGGGCGTCGTGCCAGTCGCGGGAGGCCACGACGGCGACGTACTCGGCGGCGTGGGCGGCGAGGTGCTCGCTGATGCGGGTCGCGACGTCGCGGCCGCCGGTGACGGCGAGCGAGCCGCCCTCGACGAAGTCGTTCTGGACGTCGACGACCACAAGGGCCTTCCGGCTGCCCTGGGGATCGGTGGGGCTGGTGCTCATCGCAGTGCTCCTTCGGGGGTGGGGACGGTCGTGGTCGCCGGCGAGGCCACCGGCTGGGCCTTGAGGTGGGCGCCGCCACCGGTGATGGCGAGGGCCTCGGGCGGGAGGGTGGCGAGGGCGGCGGCACAGTGGTCGCGGACCGAGTCGAGCGTGGGGGAGTGCACGGTCTCGCCGCTGCGGACGAGCGGCACCTGCAGCGCGGTCGCGCCGTCGGGGACCGTGCCGTCGGTGGTGAACTCCTCGGCGACGACCAGGCCGTCGGCGTACGTGCGCCAGGCGGTCTTGCGCCCGCCGACCGAGACCTTGTCGTGGGACTTCTTGGCCACCGGCCGCAGGGTGCCGCCGGGCTCGTCGGCGACCGCGACCAGCTTGTAGACCATCTGGGCGGTGGGGTGGCCGGAGCCGGTGGCGACGCGGGTGCCGACGCCGTAGCCGTCGATCGGGGCGGCGGCGAGCGCGGCGATGACGTACTCGTCCAGGTCGCTGGTGGCCACGACGCGGGTGCGGGTGGCCCCGAGCGAGTCGAGCAGCGCCCGGGCGGCCACGGCCTCCTCGGCCAGGTCGCCGGAGTCGATGCGGACCGCGCCGAGCTCGGGGCCGGCCACCTCGACGGCGTTGCGGATGCCCTGCGGCGTGTCGTAGGTGTCGACGAGCAGCGTGGTGCCGGGACCCTGGGCCTCGACCTGGCTGCGGAACGCCTCGACCTCGCTGCGATGGGCCAGGGTGAAGGCGTGGGCGGCGGTGCCGACGGTCGGCACGCCGTGGCGGCGTCCGGCGGCGAGGTTGCTGGTGGAGGCGAACCCGGCGACGTACGCCGCGCGGGCCACCGCGACCGCGGCCTCCTCGTGGGTGCGGCGGCTGCCCATCTCGATCATCGGGCGCCCGCCGGCGACGCTGGTCATGCGGGCGGCCGCGGAGGTGATGGCGCTGTCGTGGTTGAGCACGCTCAGCACGAGCGTCTCGAGCACGACGCCCTCGCCGAGGGTGCCGCGGACGGTGAGGACCGGGCTGCCCGGGAAGTAGAGCTCGCCCTCGCGATAGCCGTCGATCTCGCCGCGGAACCGGAAGTCGCACAGGTAGTCGGCGGTGGCGTCGGCGACGACGCCCTCGGCGCGCAGCCACTCCACCTCGTCGGCGTCGAACCGGAACCGCTCGATCATCGGCAGCAGCCGGCCGAGGCCCCCGAGGACGCCGTAGCGCCGCCCCTCGGGCAGGCGCCGGGCGAAGGCCTCGAACACCGCGGGGTGGTCGACGCTGCCGTCGCTGACGAACGAGTCGAGCATCGTGAGCTCGTAGCGGTCGGTCAGCAGGCCGGTCGTGGTCGTCATGTGGCCCTCCTGGTTTGTAGTCACGTTGACTATAACACCTCTGCCCCGTCGGTCCTAGGCTCACACCTCGTGGATCGAGCGGCCCGCGACGAGCGCCTGCGGGACGCGGTCGTCGCCGCCGGCTGGGACGCCGTGCTGGCCACCGTCGCCGGTGCCCACGGACTCACCGTCCCACCGTCCGGCGCGGTCGAGGACCCCGCGCTCGACCCGTGGCGCGACCCGGCCGCGGCGGCGCGCCTCGGGACGGTGCACGAGGCGCTGCTGGGGGAGTCGGTCGACCGGGTCGGGCGCGGCTCCTTCTACACCCCGCCCGACCTCGTCGACCGGTTGCTCGACCACGCCCTCGACGGCCTGCCGCCCGGCGGCACGCTGCTCGACCCCACCTGCGGCACCGGGAACGTGCTCGTCGCGGCGCTGCGCCGGCTCGGCCCCGACGCCGTCGACCGGGTGCACGGCACCGACCTCGACCCGGTCGCCGTCGCCATCACCCGGCTGCTGCTCCGCCTCGAGGCGCCCGGGGTCGACCCGGCCGTGCTCGAGCGGACGGTGCGGGTCGCCGACGGCCTCGGTGCCCACCCCGCGGCGCCGTACGACGCCGTCGTGGGCAACCCGCCGTTCGGCGGTCGGCTGCGCCCGCGGGGTCGCGTGGCGCCGGGGGACGCGGTGGCGGAGCGGTCGCCGGCGGCGTACACGGACCCGAGCGCGGTGTTCCTGGCCCGGGCCCTGGAGCTGGTGCGGCCGGGGGGCGTGGTGGCGCTGGTGCAGCCGGTCTCCGTGCTCGCCGCGCGCGACGCGGGCCCGGTGCGGGCGGCGGTGCGCGCAGCGGGGGCGGTGACCGACTTCTGGTCCTCGGCGCGGCCGGTGTTCGCCGGGACGCCCGTGCTGACCTGCGTGCCCGTGGTGCGCGTCGGGGCCGTGCAGGGTCCGGTCCGGGTGGCGGGTCGCGAGGTCGCGCTGCCCGAGGGCGAGTGGGGTCCGCTGCACGCGCCGGCGCTCGGCGTGCCCGTCGTCGCGCCGCGCACCGTCGGGGTGCTGGGTGACCTCGCGACGTGTGCCGCCGACTTCCGCGACCAGTACTACGGCCTGGTCCCGCACGTGCACGACGGGGGAGCCGGGGCGCCGCTGGTCACGGCCGGGCTCGTCGACCCCGCCCGCAACCGCTGGGGCGAGGAGCCGACCCGCTTCGCCAAGCGCGACTGGCGCCGACCGACCGTCGACCTCGACTCCCTCGCCGCCGACCCCCGGCTCGCGGCCTGGGCCCGCGCGCGGCTGGTGCCCAAGGTCCTCGTCGCCCCGCAGGGCCGGGTCGTCGAGGCAGTCGTGGACGTCGACGGCCGGTGGCTGCCCTCGGTGCCGGTCGTGACCGTCGCCGCCGACCCCGACCGGCTCTGGCACGTCCTGGCCGTGCTGCTCGCCCCGCCCGTCGTCGCCGGCGCCGCCGCGCGGTACGCCGGCGCCGGGCTGTCGGCCGCGGCGGTCAAGCTCAGCGCCCGCCAGGTCGCCGCACTCCCGCTGCCCGCCGGCCGGGCCGCCTGGGACGCCGGCGCGGCGCTGGCCCGCGCCGCCCAGGAGGCCGACGACGCGGCCCGCCCCGACCTGCTCGCCGCCCTCGGCGAGCAGATGTGCACGGCGTACGACGACCACGCGGCCCTGGACTGGTGGGAAATGCGCGTGCGCCGACCCCGGGCGGTCACGAAGAATTCACGCCGCGACAACACACCGCTGACCGGGCCGACATGCGGACCGGGAGTCTAGGATCCGGACAGGAAGGGGCAGCCCATGACCACGTTGACGGGAACGGTGCTGCTCTACAACGCGTCCTTCGAGCCCCTGGGCCGGGTCAGCTTCAAGCACGCGGTCAAGATGCTGGTGCGCGAGGTCGCCGTCGTCCACGAGGCCCACGGCGAGCGGATGATCGGCCCCTACCAGTGGCCGCGGGCGCTGCGGCTGGTGCGCTACGTCGCCACCAAGTGGCTCTACCGCCCCGCGGGCTACACGCGCCACGGCGTCCTCGCCCGCGACCGGCACCACTGCGCCTACTGCGGCGGTCGGGCCGACACCATCGACCACCTGCTGCCGCGCTCGCGCGGCGGCGGCTGGACGTGGGTCAACACCGTCGCCGCCTGCGGCCCGTGCAACGAGCGCAAGGGCAACCGCACGCCCGCCGAGGCCGGCATGCGGCTGCGGCTCGAGCCGTGGCACCCCACGCGGGCGCAGGTCGCGGCTTGGTCCTGAGCAGCTCCGCGTGCTGGTGTGGGCGGCCGCGCGCGTAGTCGATCGGGTCTCCGCGTCAAGGACGCTCGCTGCGCTCGCGCCGGCTTCGCCGGCCGCCTGCGGCGGTCCTTGACCCGGAGCCTCGCCCGATCGACTGACGGCGCGCTCAACGGCACGGGCTCCGCCGAGCTTGCGAGGCGTCGCCGACAGCGCGCAGGTCGGCGGGCCGCGAGAGGCTCGGGGTCAAGGACCGCGAAGCGGCCGGCGGGGCCGGCGCCGCAGGCGTCCTTGACGCCGAGACGCGGCCTGCCACGCGCGCGGCCACCCGACCCATCCACCTACATCAGCCCCCCGGGATGCAGTCGGCTCACGAGACGTCGTGCAGCAGCCCCACCAAGGGCGCCGGCGCAGCGTCGAGGTCGACCGCCTCGGCGAGCAGCCCGGCGTAGGTGAGCTTGTGGCCGCTGCGGGCGCCGAGCCAGCGGTGCAGGCGCTCGTGGTCGGTGCGGTCGCGCTGGGCGACCTGCTGGGCCATCCGCTCGTACGCCGTCCGCTCGTGGCGCGCGTCGACCTCGGCGAGCACGCCGGGCACGCCGACGGCGCGGATGAGCTCGTCCTCGAGGTCGGCGTCGCAGACGTACGTCGCCACGGCGCGGCCCGAGGCACGCACGACCCGGTCGACCCAGGGGGCCTCCCGGTGGTCGTGCAGCACCGCGTAGGGCCCGGTGCCGCGGGCCAGCTCGGCGCGCAGGTTGGTGATGCCGTGCAGCACGATCGGGCGGGGGAGCCGCACGTCGAGCCGCCGGGCGAGCACCTCCAGCGCCCGGCGGTCGCTCTCGCCCTCGACGAGCACGGTCGGCGGCTCCACGCGACCATCATGTCCCCGGCCGGGTCTAGGGTCCCGCGGGTGAGTGAGTCGATGGTGCGGGCACGGGGGCTGCGCAAGTCGTTCGGGACCGAGGGCAAGGGCGAGGGCGTCTTCGAGGCGGTGCGGGGCATCGACCTCGAGGTGCGCCGGGGCGAGGCGTTCGGGTTCCTCGGACCCAACGGCGCCGGCAAGTCCTCCACGATGCGCATGGTCGCGGCCGTCTCGCCGGTGACCGCGGGCGAGCTGCGCATCCTGGGCCTCGACCCCGCGACCGACGGCGCGGCCATCCGCGCCCGCCTGGGCGTGTGCCCGCAGGAGGACACCCTCGACACCGAGCTCGACGTGCGCGACAACCTCGTCGTCTACGCCCGCTACTTCGGCATCGGCCGAGCAGCGGCCCGGGCCCGCGCCGACGAGCTGCTCGAGCTGGTCAGCCTCGCCGACAAGGCCCGCGCCAAGGTCGACGACCTCTCCGGCGGCATGAAGCGGCGCCTCACCATCGCCCGCAGCCTGGTCAACCGGCCCGACCTGCTCCTGCTCGACGAGCCGACGACCGGGCTCGACCCGCAGGCTCGCCACGTGCTGTGGGACCAGCTGTTCCGGCTCAAGCAGCAGGGCGTCACGCTCGTCATCACCACCCACTACATGGACGAGGCCGAGCAGCTGTGCGACCGGCTCGTCGTCATGGACAAGGGCGTCGTCGCGGCCGAGGGGTCGCCCGCCGAGCTGATCCGGCAGCACTCCTCGCGCGAGGTCGCCGAGCTGCGGTTCGGCCACGCCGGGGGCGACGGCCCCGACCCCCACGAGCTCCACGCCGAGCAGGTGGCCGACCTGGCCGACCGGGTCGAGGTGCTGCCCGACCGGCTCCTCGTCTACACCGCCGACGGCGACGCGGTCGTCGAGGCCGTCCACGCCCGCGGCCTGCGGCCGGTCGCCACGCTGGTGCGCCGCAGCACCCTCGAGGACGTCTTCCTCCGCCTCACCGGCCGGACGCTGGTCGACTGATGGCCACCACCGACCCGAGCCTGCAGACCGGATCCCTCACGGGCACGCTCACCGCCGTGCGCCGCCTCGCGCCCTACTTCGCCACCGTCGCCGCCCGCACCTGGAAGGGCTCGGTCGTCTCGGCGTTCCTCTCGCCGATCTTCTACGTCCTGGCCATGGGGGTGCTGCTGGGCGGCTTCATCGAGGTCGACCCCGACCGGCTCGAGGGAGCCGGCACCTACCTGGCGTTCATCGTCCCGGGCCTCGTCGCGGGCCACGCCATGCAGACCGCCGTGGCCGACACGTCGTGGCCGGTGTTCAGCAACTTCAAGTGGAACCGCGTCTACGACTCGATGGTCGCCACCCCCATCACGGTGCGCCAGGTCGCCCTCGGTCACCTCGCCTACGTCACCGTCCGGGTCACCCTGGTCTGCGCGGTCTTCGACCTGGTCGTCGCCCCCTTCGACGTGTACGGCGCGTGGTGGGGCCCGGTGGCCGCGCTCGGCGCCCAGGCCCTGACCGGCCTGCTCTTCGCGACCTGGATGTACGGCTTCTCCTGCCGCATCGAGACCGACGCCGCCTTCGGCGTGGTCTTCCGGCTGGTCGTCTTCCCGCTGTTCCTCTTCAGCGGCGCGTTCTTCCCGGTGGCCAACCTCGGCGCGGTGGGGGAGCGGATCGCCCAGGTCACGCCCCTGTGGCACGGGGTCAACCTGTCCCGGATGCTCAGCCTCGACCGGGTCGACGGCCCGACCGCGCTGGTCAACGTCACCGTGCTCGTCCTGCTCTCGGCCGCCGGGCTGGTGTGGGCCGTGACCGGCCTGGAGCGGCGGATGGCCCGATGACGACGACCCGACGGCCCGTGGTCGTGCCGCTGACCTCGGTGCAGGCCGTGCTGCTCATGGTCGAGCGCAACGCCATCACCTACCGCACCGCCTGGAAGCTGTTCCTCACCGGCTTCCTCGAGCCCGTCTTCTACCTGCTCTCCATCGGCATCGGCGTCGGCCAGCTCATCGAGTCCTTCGACTTCAACGGCACGTCGGTGCCCTACGCCGAGTTCGTCGCCCCCGGCATGCTCGCCGCCTCGGCGTTCAACGGAGCCCTGATGGACTCCTGCTACAACTTCTACTTCAAGCTCAAGCACCAGCGCCTCTACGACTCGGTGCTGGCCACCCCGATGCTCACCCGCGACGTCGCGATCGGCGAGGTGGTGTGGGGCCAGCTGCGCGGCGGGTCCTACTCGGCGGCCTTCCTGGTGGTGATGCTCGCGCTGGGCTACGTCCGGTCGTGGTGGGCGCTGCTCGCGCTGCCGGCGGCCCTGCTGATCGGGTTTGCGTTCTCGGCCGCGGCGATGGCCTGGACGACGTGGTTCACCTCCTGGCAGGACTTCGAGAAGGTCTCGCTCGTCCAGGTGCCGCTGTTCCTCTTCTCGGCGACGTTCTTCCCCATCACCGCGTTCGACGGCTGGCTGCGCTGGGTCGTCGAGGTCACCCCGCTCTACCGCGGCGTGGTGCTGTGCCGCGAGCTCACCA
Source organism: Nocardioides litoris (assembly GCF_006346315.1). GTDB lineage: Bacteria > Actinomycetota > Actinomycetes > Propionibacteriales > Nocardioidaceae > Nocardioides > Nocardioides litoris. The sequence goes on from NZ_VDMR01000009.1 coordinate 228,824, forward strand.
CCGGCCTGGTCACGGTCGAGTCTGCGATCTCGGTGGTCTACCTGCTGGCCATGGGCGCCGTCGGCCTCTACCTCGTGCGCCGGCGCCTCGACGCGCTGCTGCTCACGTGAGCCGGAGCGCGTAGAACGCTGTGTCGATCCACCGGCCGTGCTTGTGGCCGACCTCGGGCAGCACCCCGACCTCCTCGAACCCGACCGCCCGGTGCAGCGCGTCGCTCGCCGGGTTGGGCAGCGCCACCACGGCCAGCACGGTGTGCACGCCGTCGTCCCGCAGGCGGCCCAGCAGCACGTCGTAGAGCGCGCGGCCGACCCCGCGCCCGCGGGCGTCGGCGGCCAGGTAGACCGAGACCTCCCGGGTGGCGTCGTACGCCGCCCGCGGCCGGTAGCCCGTCGACGAGGCGTACCCCAGCACGGACCCGTCGGACCCGCCGGACCCGCCGGACCCGCCGGCCCCGTCGGCCCCGTCGGTGGCGACGAGCAGGTGGTGCGGTGAGGCCAGCCGCTCCCGCCACGCCGACAGCGGGGGAGGTGTGGTGTCGAAGGTGGCCGTCCCGCCCCGGACCTCGGCGTCGTAGACCGCCTTGACCGCGGGCAGGTCGGCCTCGACGGCGTCGCGGACCACCATGGCTCGATCCTGGCAGGGTCCGGCGGTGGTTCGGGGTGGTCGCCTACCCTCGGTCCCCGTGAGGGCGGCGAGGGCAGCGTGAGGCACACGGAGTTCTGGCAGCGGATGGAGCAGGCGCTGGGTGCGGCCTACGCCCGCTCGTGGGCCTCGTCGGTGGTCCTGGCCGACCTCGACCGCCGCACCGCCCAGCAGGCGATCGACGAGGGCGTGGCGCCCAAGCAGGTCTGGCTGGCCGTGTGGCGCCAGCTGGAGCTGCCCGACCGCGACCGCTGAGACCGGCCGCCGGGCCCGACCGTAGGCTCACCGGCCATGACCGGACCCGCGAGCACCCCCGTGGCCGACGTCGCCGTCATCGGCGGCACCGGCTTCTACTCCTTCCTCACCGGCGAGGTCACCGAGCACGCCGTCACGACGCCGTACGGCGACCCGTCGGGCCCCATCTCGGTGGGCGAGGTCGCCGGGCGACGGGTGGCCTTCCTGCCCCGCCACGGCGGCCACCACGACCACCCGCCGCACGGCATCCCGTTCCGCGCCAACGCCTGGGCCCTGCGCTCCCTCGGGGTGCGCCAGGTGCTCGCGCCCTGCGCGGTCGGTGGCCTGGCCGACGTCGCCCCCGGCGACGTCGTGGTGCCCGACCAGCTGGTCGACCGGACCCACCGCCGGGTCGGGTCGTTCGTGGAGTCCGGCGCCTGCCACCTGCCCTTCGCCGACCCCTACTGCCCCGGTGTCTCCGCCGCCGCGGCCGCCGCGGCCGACGACGTGCGCCACGGCGGCACGATGGTCGTCATCGAGGGCCCGCGCTTCTCCACCCGCGCCGAGTCGCGCGACTACCTCGACCGCGGCTGGAACCTCATCAACATGACCGGCGCCCCCGAGGCCGCGCTGGCCCGCGAGATGCTGCAGTGCTACGTCTCGATCGCCCTGGTCACCGACATGGACGCCGGCGCCGAGTCCGGCCAGGGCGTCGGCCAGGCCGAGGTCTTCGCGCTGTTCCGCAGCAACCTCGAGCGGCTCACCGCGCTGCTCACCGCCGCCATCGCCGGCCTGCCCGATCCGGACGGCTGCTCCTGCTCGACCTGGGCCGACGACGTCGAGCTGACCTACGACGTGCCCGGGATCGGCTGATGCGCGTCCTGCTCACCGGGTCGGCCGGGTTCATCGGCACCGCGATCGGCACCGCGCTGGAGGCCGACGGCCACGACGTGGTCCGGGTCGACCTGATGCTGCCCCAGGCGCACGGCGCCACCGAGCCGCCCTCCGGCACCCACCGGCTCGACGTCCGCGACGCCGTCGACGGCGCGGAGTGGGCGCCGCTGCTCGACGGCGTCGACGCGGTGTGCCACCAGGCCGCCGTCGTCGGCGCCGGGGTCACGGTGGCCGACCTGCCGGCGTACGCCTCGCACAACGACCTCGGCACCGCCGCGCTGCTGGCGGCCATGCACGACCACGACGTGCACCGGCTGGTGCTGGCCAGCTCGATGGTGGTCTACGGCGAGGGCCGCTACACCTGCGCCGAGCACGGCGACCAGGCGCCGCCGGCACGCACCGTCGAGGCGCTGGAGGGCGGCGACTTCGAGAACCACTGCGCCACCTGCGGCGCGCCGCTGGCGTGGGCCACGGTCGACGAGGGAGCCCGGCTCGACCCCCGCAGCTCCTACGCCGCCAGCAAGCTCGCCCAGGAGCACTACGCCGCGGCGTGGGTCCGGCAGGCGGGGGCGCACGCGGTGGCCCTGCGCTACCACAACGTCTACGGCCCGGGGATGCCGCGCGACACGCCCTACAGCGGCGTCGCGGCGATGTTCCGCTCCTCCCTGGAGCGCGGAGAGCGGCCGCGGGTCTACGAGGACGGCGGCCAGGCCCGCGACTTCGTGCACGTCGACGACGTCGCCCGGGCCAACGTGCGCGCGCTGGAGTCGGTCCTCGCCGGCCCCGACGACCGCCCGCCGTCGTACGCCGCCTACAACGTCGCCTCCGGCCACCCGGTCACGATCCTGGAGGTCGCCCGGCTGGTCGCCGAGGGCACCGGGACCGACATCGAGCCGGAGGTCACCGGCGGCTTCCGCCTCGGCGACGTCCGCCACGTGGTCGCCTCGCCCGCCCGGGCCGCCGCCGAGCTGGCGTTCACCGCCCAGGTGCTCCCGGCCGACGGCCTGCGCGCCTTCGCGACCGCGCCGCTGCGCGCCTGACCTCCCCGCGGGGCGCCCACCACGCGCTCACCACGCGCTCACCACTGGGTGAAGACCAGCTGCTGGTGCAGCACCGCGACCGCGACCTGCACGGCGAGGGCGGTGCGGCGCCAGCGCGGTGGCAGGAGCACGGCCGAGAGGAGCAGCCAGGGCGTCCAGGGCAGCCAGATGCGCTCGACCTCGGCCCGGCTCATCGCCGAGAGGGTCGCGGCGAGGATCGCGGCGGCGGCGGAGAGCACCAGCAGCACCGCGGTGCGCCGCTCCGTGACCTCACCGGGTCCCGCGCCCCGGACGGTCGCCCGGACGCCGGGCAGGGCGCAGGCGACGCCGACGAGCGCGAGCGGCCCCGCCCCGACCGCGAGGGCGGCGAGGTTGGCCCAGCTCCAGTAGGCCTGCGGTCGCTGCGAGGCCAGGCCGGCGTAGTAGCGGTCGTGGAGGGGCCCGTAGGCCTCCCACCACCAGAAGCCGAACAGGCCGAAGACGACGACCACCACCAGGGCTCCGCCGACCGCCCAGGGCAGCGCGCGCCAGGACCGGGCGGCCGCGAGGACGGCCAGGGCGACCGGGCCGAGCAGCAGCAAGCCGTAGGACATGTGGACGGCGAGGCCCAGCACGAGCCCGGCGGCGACCGACCACGGGACCGCCGTGCGCCGCCCGGCCCGCCAGGCCGCCGCGGCGACGGCGAGCAGGGCCAGCCCCCAGGCCGAGACGGCGGCGAACACCCCGTCGCCGGAGACCGCCATCAGCACCGCGCCGGGGGTGAGGACCAGGAACGGCGCGGCCCGCCGGGCCACGCCCTCGGCGTCGAGCGCTCGGAGCGCCACGAGGGCGGCGGGGGCGGTCGAGGCGGCGACGAGGGTGACCACGAGGCCGACGCCCCAGGACGTGGTGACCCCCAGCCGCACCAGGAGCACGAAGAACAGCAGCGCACCCGGTGGGTGGCCGGAGACGTGCGTGGGCCAGCTGTCCGGCTCGCCGTAGGTGATCCGGCTGACGAAGGTGTCGAGCAGCATCGGCACGTCGGTGATGGTGCGGGCGGTCGCGAGGTACTCGCCCGGCATCTCCTCCACGCGTGAGAGCCCCTCGGGCCCGTCGACGTAGGCCAGCGCCAGCAACCAGGCCACACCGGCGGCGTACGACGACGCCAGGACCAGCGGCCAGCGCACGGTCGCCAGGAGCCGGGGGAGCACCAGCCAGGCGAGCACCGCCACCACGAGCAGGCGGATGGTGCCCTCGGACAGCCACGGCTTGACGTCGAGGTAGCCCCGCAGCGGGGGCAGGGACTGCTCGCCCTCGACGGGGCGGCGCGCCATCGGGTCGAAGCCGAGCCAGCCGGGCAGCTCGAACGCGAGGACCACCAGCGCGACCGTGCCGACGATGCCGGCCAGGCCGGCCCGGACTACTGCGCGCGGGGCCGGTTCGACGCTCATCGGGGCGAGCCTAGGCCCGCCCCGGGCACCCCGTCGGTGGCCCCCGTGCGCCGTTCCCTCGACCCGCGGGTGGACAGCGCACGACCCCAGGGGTGGAGGCAGGTGACCACCGGGTCCCTACGGTCGGACAACGATGCCTGACTGCGACCTGATCCTGCCCTGCCGAGACGAGGCGGCCGCCCTGCGGAGCCTCCTCCCGAGCATCCCGCCGTCCCTGTCGGTGATCGTCGTCGACAACGGGTCGACGGACGGCACGGCCGAGGTCGCCCGGGGGCTGGGCGCCCGCGTCGTGACGGAGACCACACCGGGGTACGGCGCCGCCGTGCACGCCGGACTGCTCGCGGCGACGAACCCCTTCGTGGCGTTCATGGATGGAGACGGGTCCTTCGACCCCGACGAGGTGCTGCTGCTGCTCGACGACGTGCGCAGCGGCCGGGCCGACATCGCCGTCGGTCGCCGGCGGCCGGTGCGCCGCGGCGTGTGGCCCTGGCACGCCCGCGCCGGCAACGCGCTCATCGTGGCCTGGCTGCGTCGCCGGATCGACCTCGACGCCCACGACATCGCGCCGATGCGGGTCTGCCGGCGCGACGCGCTCCTGGAGCTCGGGGTGACCGACCGGCGCTTCGGCTACCCGGTCGAGATGCTGCAGCGCGCCACCGCCGCCGGGTGGCGGTTCGCCGAGCGCGACGTCGCCTACCACCCGCGCGCCGAGGGCACCCGGTCCAAGGTCTCCGGCTCGGTCGTCGGCACCGCGCGCACCGCGCGCGACTTCGCCAAGGTGCTCAGCCGATGAGCGGGCCGCTGGACGGCTGGACCGCGCTCGTGGTGGCCAAGGCGCCCGTCGCCGGCCTGGCCAAGACCCGCCTGGCCGCCGGGGTGGGGGAGCAGGCCGCGGCCGACCTCGCGGCCGCCGCGCTGCTCGACACCCTCGACGCCGCCGGGCACGCCGTACGCCGGGTCGTGGCCATGACCGGTGACCTCGACAGCGCCGAGCGGTCCGCCGAGCTCCGTGGCGCCCTGGCGGGCTGGACCGTGGTGCCGCAGCGCGGCGACGGGTTCGACGAGCGGCTCGCCGCCGCCCACCTCGACGCCGCGCGCGTGGCACCCGGGCCGGTCGTGCAGGTCGGCATGGACACCCCGCAGGTCACCCCGGCCCTCCTCGACGAGGTCGCCGCGGGCCTGCTGCGCCACGACGCGGTGCTCGGGCCGGCCGACGACGGCGGCTGGTGGGTGCTCGCGCTGCGCGACCCGGCCGCGGCCGACTGCCTGCGCGGTGTCCCGATGTCCACGGACGGCACGTACGATGCGACGAGGGCCGCGCTCGTGGCGGCCGGGCTCGACGTCGGCGCTGCCGTGGAGCTCTCCGACGTCGACACCGTCGACGACGCAGACCGGGTCGCCCGGTCAGCGCCCGCGACCCGCTTCGGTCGCGGCTGGCTCGACAGGGTGGTGGCGCAATGACCGACCAGCTCAACCGGCCCGACGAGATGTCGTTCTCGGAGGTCTTCTCCGACGCCCTGCGCGGGCATCCCTGCCAGGTGCTGGGCCTCGACGCCGAGCCCTCCGTCCTCCCCGTGGAGGACTGGACCCGGCCCGCCGAGGGCCACGACCACGCCCTGCTCGACCTGTGCCGCGGCGCCACGCTCGACATCGGTTGCGGGCCGGGCCGGATGACCGCGGCCCTGGTGCAGCGCGGCCTGCCGGCCCTGGGCATCGACGTGGTGCCCGAGGCGGTCTCCCAGACCGTCGAGCGCGGCGCGACCGCGATGCGCCGCGACGTCTTCGACCGCCTGCCGCGCGAGGGCCGGTGGTCGACCGTGCTGCTGGCCGACGGCAACGTCGGCATCGGGGGCGACCCGGTGCAGCTGCTGCGCCGCGTCCGCGAGCTGATGACCGCGCGCGGCCGCGCCGTGGTCGAGGTGGCGCCGCCGGGCGTCCCGGCCACCGTGTCGTGGGCGGCGCTGGAGTGCCGCGGCGTGCGCAGCCGGCCCTTCCGCTGGGCCGTGCTCGGTGTCGACGACGTCGACCGGGTGGCTCGCGAGGCCGGTCTGCGCGTCGCCGGCACCACCCAGCACGGCTCGCGCTGGGTCTCCCTGCTCGTGCCGCGCGGCGGTGTCGGGTGATGATCACCCGATGACCTCACGTGCAGCCGGGCTGGTGCCCAGCCCCGATCGCTTCACCTCCCGGCTGCGCAGCCCGGCCGTGGCCGCGCGGGTGGGGCTCTGGCTCGGCATCACCTTCGGCGTCTGCTTCCTGACCGGCCTGCTCAGCCACTACGCCCAGCAGCCGAGCCAGCCGGTGCCGTTCCCGACCAGCCCGTCGTGGGGCTACCGGCTCACCCAGGGCCTGCACGTGGTCGCCGGCACCGCCGCCGTGCCGCTGCTGCTGGTCAAGCTCTGGACTGTCTACCCGCGGTTGTTCGAACGGGTCGGCCCCTTCCGGCCGGGGCCGCTCCTCGTCACCGTCCTCGAGCGGCTCTCCATCGCCGTCCTCGTCGCCACCGCGGTCTTCCAGCTCGCGATCGGGCTCGCCAACAGCGCCCAGTGGTACCCCTGGACGTTCTCGTTCCGGGCCACCCACTACGCGACGTCCTTCGTCCTCATCGGGGCGCTGGTCGTGCACATCGCGGTCAAGCTCCCGGTGATCCGCCGGGCGCTCGGCGCCGACGTCGACGACGAGTCCCAGGACCGCGAGTCGGCGCGCTCGCCCCGGGGCACGCAGGGCGTCTTGAGCCGCCGTGGCCTGCTGCGCACCACCTGGCTGGCCGCGGGCGTGGCCGCCCTGGCCGTGGCCGGACAGTCGGTGCCCGGGCTGCGGCAGGTGTCGGTCTTCGGGGTCCGCTCCGGTGACGGGCCGCAGGGCATCCCGATCAACGGCTCGGCCGCCGCGGCCGGCGTGGTCCCCGCCGTCACCAGCGAGGCCTGGCGGCTGTCGGTGAGCCACGGTGAGCGGTCGGTCGAGCTCAGCCGCGACGACCTGCTGGCCATGCCGCAGCGCACCGAGACGCTGCCCATCGCGTGCGTCGAGGGCTGGAGCGCGAGCGGCACGTGGAGCGGCGTGCGGGTCCGCGACCTGCTGGCGCTCGTCGACGCCCCGGCCGACAGCGACCTGCGGGTCCGCTCGATGCAGACCGACGGGCCGTCGTACACGGTGACGACGCTGCAGGGGAACTTCGCCGCCGACGACCGCACCCTGCTCGCCCTGGGGCTCGACGGCGAGACGCTGGCCCTCGACCACGGCTACCCCTGCCGCATCATCGCGCCCAACCGGCCCGGCGTGCTGCAGACCAAGTGGGTCGGCTCGATCGAGGTGCTGGCGTGAGGGCCGCCCGGGCCGTCCTGGTCGGCATCGGCGTCGTCGTCGCGGCGTACGGGTTCCTGCTGCTGTGGCAGCGCCAGCGGCCCGACCAGCTGGAGGCCGTGGCGACCTGGTGGATCGCGGGCGTCGTGCTGCACGACGCCGTGCTGGCCGGCGCGGTGCTGCTGGTCGGCGCCCTGCTCGTGCGTCGGGTGCCCGCGGCGGCCCGGACGCCGGTGGCCGTCGGCGCCGTCGTGCTCGGGTCGGTGACCCTGGCCGCGGTGCCGGTGCTCCTGGCCTACGGCCGCCGGGCCGACAACCCCACGCTCCTCGACCGGTCCTACGGCTGGGGCTGGACCGCGCTGGCGCTGCTCGTCGTCGTCGCCGTGGTGGCCGCCACGGTCGTGCGGGTCCGCCGTGGTCGACCCGAGTCCGGGCCGGGGCCGGACCCCGAGGCGTAGCCGTCCCGCCCGGCCCGCCGGAAGGGTGGGCGTGCTGGCTGGACCGAGACTAGAACGTGTTCTAGTCTGGGGGCAGACACGGCCCAGCACAGGAGGCACCCATGTCCCAGGCAGTACTCGACGGCGTCCGCGACCTGCTCCCCGGTCTGCGCGAGCGCGCCGACGAGACCGAGCGGCTGCGCGTCGTCCCGGAGAACTCGATCAAGGAGCTGGAGGAGACCGGCTTCTTCAAGCTGCTCCAGCCACGCCGCTTCGACGGCTTCGAGTCCGACCCGGTCGACTTCTACACCGCGGTCCGTGACATCTCCAGCGCCTGCGGGTCGACCGGCTGGGTCTCCAGCGTGGTCGGCGTGCACCCCTGGCAGGTGGCCCTCTTCAGCGAAGAGGCCCAGCAGGCGGTCTGGGGCGAGGACACCAGCACCCGGCTGAGCTCGTCCTACGCCCCGACGGGCAAGGCCACCGTCGCCGACGGCGGCTACCGCCTGTCGGGCAGGTGGAGCTTCTCCTCCGGGTGCGACCACTGCTCGTGGGTGCTGCTGGGCGGCCTGGTCTTCAACGCCGAGGGCCAGGTCGTCGACTTCAAGACGTTCATGGTGCCGCGTGACGACTACACGATCGTCGACGTGTGGCACATGGTCGGCCTGGCCGGCACGGGCTCCAACGACGTCATCGTCGACGACGTCTTCGTGCCCGAGGCGTTCACGCTCAGCATGGGCGAGACGGGCCAGTGCCGCGGACCCGGCCAGGAGCACAACACCTCCGACCTCTACAAGCTGCCCTTCCACTCGATCTTCACCGGCACGATCACGACCCCGATCATCGGCATGGCCATGGGGGCCTACGCCGAGCACGTGGAGATGCAGAAGGCGCGCACGCGCGCGGCGTACCTGGGGGAGAAGGCCTCGCTCGACCCGTTCGCCGCGGTCCGGATCGCCCGTGCGTCCTCGGAGATCGACGCCGCCTGGGCGCTGCTGGTCAACAACATCCGCGAGGAGCAGGCCTACGTGGCCAAAGGGGAGAAGATCCCGCTGCGCTCCCGTCTGAAGGTCCGGCGCGACCAGGTGATCGGCAGCCAGCGCGCCATCGACGCCATCGACACCCTCTTCGAGGCCTCCGGCGGGCGCGCCCTGGCCACCGGCACCTACCTCCAGCGCGCCTGGCGCGACGCCCACGCCGGGCGCGTGCACGCCGCCAACGACCCCGAGCGGGCGCTGCAGATGTTCGGTGCCCACGAGTTCGGCCACAAGGTCGACCCGGGGATGTACTGAGCCGTGGCCGACCTGTCCCAGGAGGCCACCCGGCGCTCCGCCAAGGCCGGCGACGCCACCCTCAACTTCTACGACGCCGGCGAGCCCACCGAGGTCGGCGGCGGGCTGCCGCTGGTGATGCTGCACGGCGGCGGGCCCGGTGCCTCCGCGTGGAGCAACTTCGGCCGGGCGCTGCCGCACTTCGCGGCGTCGTTCCGCACGCTGCTGGTCGACCAGCCGGGCTTCGGCGCCTCCGACCGACCCGACGTCGTCGGCAACTACTACCGGCACGCCGCCGGCTACGTGCTCCGGCTGCTCGACGAGCTGGGCGTCGACCGGGTCCACCTGCTCGGCAACAGCCTCGGCGGCGGTACGGCGATGCGGCTGGCCCTCGACCACCCCGACCGGGTCGGCAGGCTGGTGCTGATGGGTCCCGGCGGGCTCAGCCTCAACCTCTTCCACGCCGACCCGACCGAGGGCGTGCGGCGGCTGATGGACTTCAGCGCCGACCCGACGCGCGAGGCGCTGCGGGCCTTCATCTCCTGCATGGTCCACGACCAGTCGCTGGTCACCGACGAGCTCGTCGAGGAGCGGTACGCCGACGCCACCGCGCCCGGCGCGCAGGAGGCCATGCGGCAGATGGGCATGAGCTTCTTCCTGCCCGACACCGCCGAGGACGGCCTGCTGTGGCGCGACGCGCACCAGCTCCGCAAGCACACCTTGCTGACCTGGGGACGCGAGGACCGGGTCAACCCGCTCGACGGCGCCATGGTCGCCCTCAAGCTGATCCCGAGGGCGCAGCTGCACGTCTTCCCCCAGTGCGGGCACTGGGCCCAGATCGAGGCGGCCGAGGAGTTCGCCGAGCTCACCACCGCCTTCCTCGCTCGCCACGTCGAGCGTCCCCGCTCGTGAGGAGCCCCGCATGACGATCGACATCCGGTCGATGGGCTACGTCCGCGTCGCGTCCACCGACCTCGACGCCTGGACGACGTTCGCCGGCAAGGTCCTCGGCCTCGCCGAGGCGCGCGGGCCCCACCCCGACCACCAGTACTGGCGCATCGACCAGGTCTCCGCCCGCCTCGTCGTGTTCCCCTCCGACGTCGACCAGCTGGCCTGCGTCGGCTGGGAGGTCGCCGACCCGCGCGCCCTGCAGGAGGCCCGCGAGCACCTGCAGAAGGCTGGCGTCGAGTTCGTCGACGGCACCCGCGAGGAGTGCGACGAGCGGCGCGTGCAGGAGCTGGTGCGGTTCAGCGACCCGTGGGACAACGTCTTCGAGCTCTTCCACGGCATCGCCTACGAGTCCCGACCGCTCGTCACGCCGTACGCCGCCACCTTCGTGACCGGCGACCAGGGGATGGGCCACGTGGTGCTGCCCGTGCTCGACGACGTCGAGGCGCTGCGGTTCTACACCGACGTGCTCGGCTTCCGGCTGCGCGACTCGATGAGCATGCCCGGCGAGCTCGTCGGCAAGGAACCGGGCTCGAAGGTCTGGCTGCGCTTCCTCGGCGTCAACCCGCGCCACCACTCGCTGGCCTTCCTGCCGATGCCCCACGAGTCCAAGTGCGTCCACATCATGCTCGAGGTCGACGAGCTCGACCACGTGGGCCGGGCGCTGCAGCGGGTCAAGAAGCACGGTGCGCCGCTCTCGGCGACGCTCGGCCGGCACATGAACGACGAGATGGTCTCCTTCTACGTCCGCTCGCCCGGTGGCTTCGACGTGGAGTTCGGCACCGACGGCCTCGAGGTCGACGACGCCCGCTGGGTGGCCCGGGAGTCGACCGCGGTCTCGTACTGGGGGCACGAGTTCGGCGGCGGGGCGTAGGTCGTACCGTGAGCGCCGTGCCGATCGAGGGCCCCGTCGAGGGGGAGATCCCGGAGGGGATCAGTCCCGACGCCCGCGAGACCTGGCCCAGCAGCGAGCTGATCAGCTCCTGGCTCGGCGACGTCGACCTCGACGTCGAGTGGCGCCCGGGGGAGACCAGCGACGTCGCCGCCGACGATCTCGAGGCCGTCGCCGCCGCCCGCCGCTTCCGCGACGTGCTGGGCCGCTTCGCCTCCGGCGTCACCGTCGTCACCGCCATGAGCGGCGGCGAGCCGGTCGGCATGACCTGCCAGTCGTTCTCCAGCGTCTCCCTCGACCCGCCGCTGGTGCTGTTCATCCCCGCCCGCACCTCGCGGGCCTGGCCGATGATGCAGCGCGCCGGCCGCTTCTGCGTCAACTTCCTCGCCCACGACCAGGCCGACCTGTCCAACGCCATGGCCAGCCGTGGCAACGACAAGTTCGCCGGCCTGGCCTGGACCCCGTCCGCGGGCACCGGCTCGCCCGTCCTGCCCGGCACGCTCGGTCACGTCGACTGCACCATCCACGCCGTCCACGAGGCCGGCGACCACTTCGTCGTCATCGGTCGCGTGCTCGACCTGGTTGCCAGCGACGAGGCCGAGCTGCCGCTGCTCTACTACCAGGGCCAGTACCGCACCACGACCTGAGGACGGGCACCACCGTGCGGGGTCGCGCCCCTGGCCCGGTGCTCAGGTCGTCCGGTCGCGGGCCTGTCCGAGCAGCCACTCCCGCATCGGCACGGGTGGTGCCGGATCTGGCACCAGCGCCTCGATCCAGCCGTCGACCAGCCGGGTCGGGTACAGCGTCACGGCGTGCCGAGGGAGGTCGGTCCGCTCACCGCTCGCCAGGTCGAAGCGCCAGAAGTGCCCGGGGCACACCACGGTGCTGCCGTGGACCACGCCGCCGGAGAGGGCGACGTCACGGTGCGGGCAGCGGTCCAGCATCGCGACCACCTCACCGTCCGCGCCGGAGGCGACGCAGACGCGGTCGTGGGCCTCGCCGGAGTCACCGATCGTGCGTCCCAGCAGGGCTCCGGGAGGGACGTCGGCGGCCAGGCACAGCCGGTACCACCGGGCGCTCACCAGGTCCACCCCAGACCGGCGGAGACGCGCTTGGCCGTCTCGATGACGGGTCCGGCGAGGTGGCGCAGGCCGGCGTCGACGTCGTCGACGTGCTCGGCGACCGAGACCGACGCCACGACCCGGCCCATCCGGTCGCGCACCGGCGCGGCGATGGAGCACATGCTGGCCTCCGACTCGCCCCGGTTCTCGGCGAAACCCTGCCGGCGCACCTGCTCCAGCTCGGCGACGAAGGCCGTGCGCGAGGTGATGGTGCGCGACGTCCGCGCGGTCAGCTTGATGGTCTCCAGCGCGCGTCGCCGCTGCGCGTCGGGGAGGTAGGCGAGCATGACCTTGCCGCTGGACGTGCGGTAGGCCGGGATCCGCGAGCCGAACGCCCGGAAGACCTGGATCGCGCCCGGTCCCTCCCGGCGCTCGACGTAGAGGACGTCGTCGCCGTCGAGGATCGCGATGTGCAGCGTGCCGGCGGTGCGGGCCCGCAGGGCGTCGAGCGGCATCGTCCCCGCCTCGTGCAGCCGCTGCGCCGTCTCCGCGCTCGTGCCGAGTGACCGCATGGCGGTGGTGAGGCGGAACAACCCGGTCTCCTCGACCTTCTCGAGCAGGCCCTCCTCGACGAGCGTCCAGATGACCCGGTGGGCGGTGCTCTTGCCCACCCCGACGTTGCGGGCCAGCTGGCTGACCCCGAGCTGGGTGCTGTGCTTGTCGAACTCCCGCAGGATCCGGGCCGCGGTCGCGACGCTCGACAGGGGCGCGGTGGGACGTCGTCCGGTCATCGACGGGTCGCGTCCGCGAGGACGGCGGCGAGACTGTCGGTACCAGGCGTTCCGCGGAGCGGAACGAATCGGCGGTCGGTCAGGTCCGCGGCGAGCAGCGCGGCCGCGCGGTCCAGCCCGAGGCGCGCGCACGTCGCGAGCTCCTCGACCACCTCGAGGTCCCGGGGCAGGGCGTGGCGCAACCGGTCGACGTCGCGCAGGACCTGCGCGTGCTGGTTGGCCAGCGCCACGCCCGAGTGCTGCGCGTGGTGGGCGCTGAGCCCGCCGCCCGGGGAGACCTCCAGGTGGTAGGTGGTGTCAACGATCCCGAGCGCTCGGCACACCCGGTCCGACTCGTCCTCCGCGGGGCCGAGGACGCCCAACGCCGGCAGCACCGAGGGGTCGTAGAACCACACGGTCCAGCGGCAGTCGAGGTACTCGTCGTCGACCGAGACCGCTGTGCCGGTCGGCCCGAGGAGCCGCTGCGTGGTGGCCACCAGGTGGAGCTGGCGCGACGCGGCGGCCGCGACGGTCACGTGGCCCGCAGCGACCAGGGGCAGGGTGGCTCGCTCGCCGGGAGGGAGGTGGCGCACGTGGTCGAGGTAGGTCGTGTGGACCGTCCAGACGTAGTCGCGCACTGCTGTCCGGACCGCTTCCGGGTCGGGCCGGCCGGCCGCCTCGGGTGCGTCGTCGCCGTCGTCGCTCATCGCCTCAGGGTGCCCGCTGGAGAGGTGCGTCACAAACTTGTGTCCCTCTCCGCGGAACGATCATGCCCGCGGGTGAGGTCGCCGACCTACGTTCCTCGGCATGGGCAACGTGAATGGCACCACACCCGGATCGCCGGGAGAGGTCGACCTCGCCGAGGGGACCCCGGCCGGCGCGACCCGGGTGATGGCCCCCGACGCCCCGCCCGACGGACAGCGCTTCGACCCGTCCGACTCGCGGCAGGCCCGACGCAGCACGGTCGCCGGCCGCCCGCGCGGGATCCTGCGCCTCGGCCACGTCGACGTGACCGTGACCGACCTCGACCTCGCGACCTCGTACTACACCGGGGTCATGGGCATGGAGGTGACGGCGCGCACCGACGACTCGGTCTACCTCAAGTGCTGGGACGAGGAGGACCACCACTCGCTCCGGCTGCGCTACGCCTCGCGGATGGGCATGGACCTCATGTCGTTCAAGGTCCACCACGAGGACGACCTGGCCGACCTCGAGAGCCGCGTCACGCGCTTCGGCTTCCCGGTGGAGCGCCTGGCCAGGGGCGACGCGCTCGGCCAGGGGGAGTCGATCCGGTTCTCGACGCCCAGCGGCCACGTCATGGAGCTCTACGCCGAGGTCGAGAAGCTCGGCACCTCCCGGCCTCGCCACCACGCGCTGCGGGAGGAGCTGGCCGCCGAGATGGACCTGGGCCAGCTCTACCGCGACCAGATCGCCCCGCCGCGCATGGACCACATGCTCATCACCGCCGAGGAGGTGGGGGAGTCGACGCAGTTCTACATGGACGTGCTCGGCTTCCGCATCACCGAGCAGCTCCTTGACGGCAACGGCCACCAGCTGGGCACCTGGATGGAGCGCTCGCACTCCCCGCACGACCTCGCCGTCGTGCACGGGGCCAACGGCGGCCTGCACCACTTCGCCTACTGGCTCGACGACTGGGACGACGTGCGGAGCGCCGCCGACATCCTCGCCTTCAACGGCGTCCAGGTCGACGTCGGACCCACACGCCACGGCATCACGCGCGGCTCGACCATCTACTTCTTCGACCCCCTCGGAACCCGCAACGAGGTCTTCACCGGTGGCTACCGGCCCGACCCCGACTTCCCGACCCTGACCTGGACCGAGGACAACATCGGCCGAGCGATCTTCTACTACGAGGGTGAGCTCAACGACCGCTTCATGAAGGTGCACACCTGATGACGATTCTGAGACTGTCCCACGTCGAGCTCCGGGTCCCCGACCTCGAGCTGGCCACCGCCTACTACTCCGAGGTCGTCGGCATGGTCGAGACCGGGAGGGACGCACAGCGGGTCTTCCTGAAGTGCTGGGACGAGCACCAGCACCACAGCGTGGTCCTCACCCTCGAGCCCACGCACGGGCTCAACCACTTCGGCTTCAAGGTCACCGACGCCGAGGACCTCGACCTCTACCAGCAGCGGCTCGAGGCGGCCGGCGTCGCCGTGCAGCGCTACGCCGCCGACGAGTGGGCCCCCGGCCACGGCACCTCGATCCGCTTCCAGCTGCCGAGCGGGCACGTGATGGAGCTGGTCTACGGCATGCAGCAGGTCGGCAACCTGCTCCCGCAGACCAACCCGCCCCCGCGACCGATGGGCCTGGTCGGGATCGCCCCGCCGCGCGTCGACCACCTGTTCCTCACCGCCGAGGAGGTCGACACCAACACCCAGTTCCTCGTCGAGCATCTCGACTTCCGGCTCACCGAGCAGGTGATGGGTGACGACGGGTACCAGATCGCCAGCTGGCTCGAGGTCTCCCACCGCTCCCACGACATCGCGTTCATCACCGGCCCCAACCAGGGCCTGCACCACGTCGCGTTCTGGGTCGACGGCTGGAACGACCTGCGCAGTGCCGCCGACGTCTGCGTCTACCACGGGGTCAACGTCGAGACGAACCCCACGCGCCACGGGGTCACCCGGGGCCAGTGCCTGTACTTCTTCGACCCGGTCGGCAACCGCAACGAGATGTTCACGGGTGGCTACTGGATCGATCCGGGCGCCGAGCCGATCACGTGGACCGAGGCCGAGATGGGGCGTGCGATGTTCTACTACGACGGCGTCGTCAACCAGCAGTTCCTCACGGTCCACAGCTGATGACGACCGACGACCGGGTGGACTCGCCCTCGTTCCCGCGCACGGAGCGGGGTGACGCTCCGGCCTACCTCAGCCGTCACCTCGCTCGACGCTCGGCGCCCGTCGCCGACCCGGCTGCGCGCGGCGACGAGTCGCTGCCGCTCTACCTGCGCCAGCACCGTGGACGCGAGCACCGCTCCGACCCGGTGATGTACGACGGCAACGTCGTCGGCTCCGCACGCGCCTGGGCCGAGGTCACCCGCACCAAGGAGATCGTCCCCGAGCGCCGCGACCAGCTCGGCGACGTCGAGTGCGACGTCTACCTGGTCCGCCACGGCGAGACCCAAGGCTACTCCTCCGAGTCCGGGCTGACGCCGCTCGGCTCGTGGCAGGCCCATCGCCGCGGACAGGAGCTGGCCCGCCGCGTCACCGACGGCATGCAGGTCGAGCTGCTGTGCGCGCCGACCAACCGGGCCCGGCAGACCGCTGAGCACGTGCGGCGCGGGCTGCTCGACAACGTGTCGCTCTTCGGCCGTGAGGCGGCGATCGGCGAGCTGCGCGACTCCGCGGACTTCCGCAACTTCGAGGTCGCCACCCCGGCCGGACCCCGCGACGTGACCAGCGCGTTCCGTCAGTACCAGCGGGAGATGGAGAAGTACGAGCGGGTCGGGCTGGGCGAGCGCCCGGGCTGGCTGGTCGACGTCGACCGCTTCTGGGGCATCCAGAAGGGCGGCGGCGACCCGATCACCCACTGGCTGACCATGCCGATGATGTACTTCGAGCCGCCGGTGTCCTGCGTGCGCCGGTTCTGGCGCGGCATCCTCGCCGCCCGTGAGCGCAGCGACGCCAGGACGGTCGTCGTCGCGACCCACTCGGGTCCCATCCGCGCCTTCGCGACCCTCGCCATGGGCTACGACCCGGGCGAGCCGTTCAACACCGAGTTCGTCCGGGTGCGCCTGCTCGCCGGCGGGACCACCGCCCTCGTGCTCTACCGCAACCGGGTCCAGGAGGTCGGCGTCCCCGACCTCGACGCCCTGCCGCCCAGCGCCGACCGTCGATTCCAGGAGTAGTGCCATGACCACGTACGCCGACAACGACAGTGCCATCCAGTTCGACGCGCTGGTCCTCGACCAGCACCTGCGCGTGGGCGGCAAGTGCGCCTCGCTGGGCACGATGAGCCAGGCGGGTCTGCCGGTCCCGCCCGGCTTCGCCGTCACCACCGACGTCTTCGTCGACGCCCGTGAGGCCTCGGGCCTGATGGCGCAGATCAGCGAGATCGTGGCCGGCGTCGACACCGAGGACCAGACCGCGTTGTCCTCGGCCGCGATGCAGGCCCGCGACCTCATCCTCGGCTGGCCGATCGCCACGGAGCACGAGCGCTGCATCCGCGGGAAGTACGCCGACCTGTGCCTGCTGAGCGGCGTCGAGGACGTCCCGGTCGCGGTGCGGTCCTCGGCCACCTCGGAGGACTCGCCCGACGCGTCGTTCGCCGGCGAGCACGACACCTATCTGTGGGTCTGCGGCATCGACGAGGTCCTCGAGAAGATCCGGTCCTGCTGGGCCAGCCTGTTCACCGAGCGCGCGATCACCTACCGCAACCAGATGGGCTACGACCACGCCGAGGTCGACATGGCCGTGGCGGTGCAGAAGATGGTGCGACCCCGGGCCGCGGGCGTCGCGTTCACGCTCGACCCGTCCAACGGTGACCGCTCCGGTATCTGCATCGACGCGGCGTGGGGCTTCGGCGAGGGTGTCGTCTCCGGGGACGTCACTCCCGACAACTTCCTGGTGGACAAGGTGATGTGGTCGATCGGACGCCGCACGATCAGCCCGAAGACCCACGCCCACCTTCTCGTCGACGCCACCGACGGCGCAGGCCACCCGCAGGTCGCCCGCGTCGAGCTCCCGGCCGACCAGGTCGACGTCCCGTGCCTGACCGACGACGAGGTCGTCGCCATCGCCCGGCTGGCCCGCGCCGCCGAGAAGCACTACGGCTGCCCGCAGGACATCGAGTGGGCCGTCGACGACGACCTCCCGGCCGGCGAGGACGTCGTCCTGCTGCAGGCCCGCCCCGAGACGGTGTGGAGCAAGAAGTCGCGCAGCGTCGGCCAGCAGGGCGACCTCGTCTCGTCCATCGTCGACACCCTCGTCAACCCCCTCTCGGCGCGCTCGGGCACCCCGTCGGCCTGACTCGGGTCAGCACCCCCTCACCCACCCATCCCACCGGACCAAGGACTGTTCCCATGGCTGATCGCTTCCCGAGCCCGTTCGACATCGAGACCCCCGACGGCGCCGAGGGCTGGAGGGACCTCTACAGCTACTCCTCGCTCTTCGGTGAGGAGCGACGCACCTACGAGGACGGCGGCTTCTGGTTCCACGACGGCGTGCACTGGCCCGAGGCGCTCACGCCGTGGGACACCACCCTGTTCGAGTTCGCAATAGCCTCGCTTTCGCAGTACAACACCCGCCACTACCTCATCCCCCCGGCGTACGGCGTCGACTACCGGATCCTCAACGGCTACGTCTACCTGTCTCCGGTGCCGGCGCCCGACGAGGAGATCGAGGCCCGGGTCCCGCTGTTCATGGAGCGGGCCGGCTACTACTTCGGCAACTGGGACCGGCTCTACGACGACTGGCTCGTCAAGATCCGCGACCTCGTGCGCCAGCTCACCGAGCTCGACTTCAGCGCGCTGCCGGTCATGGAGCCGATGGAGGTCATCACCTCCGGTGCCGGGCAGGGCGCCGGCAACGCGCTGCTCTCGAGCTACCACCGGCTGCTCGACCACGCGCTGACGCTGTGGCAGTTCCACTTCGAGTTCCTCAACCTCGGCTACGCCGCCTACCTCGACTTCTTCGGCTTCTGCAAGGCCGCCTTCCCCTCGATCCCCGACCTGGCGGTCGCCAAGATGGTGGCCGGCGTCGACGTGGACCTGTTCCGCCCCGACGACGAGCTCAAGCGCCTGGCGCGGCTCGCGGTCAGCTCGGGCATCGACGACCGCTTCTCCGGCGAGGTGCTGGAGATCTGGCCGCGCCTGGAGGCCGACGAGGCCGGCAAGGCGTGGATCGACGAGTGGACGGTCGCGGCGGAGCCGTGGTTCAACTTCTCGACCGGCTCGGGCTTCTACCACTCCGACAAGATCTGGATCCAGAACGTCGAGGTGCCGCTCGGCTACATCGCCGACTACATCGTCAAGGTCAAGGACGGCAAGGACCTCGACCGCCCGGTCGCCGCGCTCCACGACGAGCGCGACCGGGTGGTCTCCGAGTACCGCGAGCTGCTCGACTCCGACGAGGACCGCGAGGCCTTCGACGCCAAGCTCGGCCTGTCGCGCACCGTGTTCCCCTACGTCGAGAACCACAACTTCTACGTCGAGCACTGGGCGCACTCGGTGATCTTCCGCAAGATGCGCGACCTCGGCGGCGTGCTCGAGGAGGCCGGCTTCATCACCGACGCTGCCGACGTCTTCATGTTCAAGCGCTCCGAGGTCTCCGACGTCCTCTTCGACCTCTACAAGGGGTGGGCCGTCGGGGCCCCGGCGCGCGGGCCGTCCTACTGGCCCGGGGAGATCGAGCGCCGTCGCGGGATCCACGACGCGCTGAAGTCGTGGTCGGCACCCCCCGCGCTCGGCGTGCCTCCCGAGGTGGTCACCGAGCCCTTCACCGTCATGCTCTGGGGCATCACCTCCGACTCGGTCGCGGCCTGGCTCAACGCCGGCGGCGAGGGCGAGGAGGGCGTCCTGACCGGGTTCGCCGCCTCACCGGGCCTGGTCGAGGGGCCGGCCCGCGTCATCAGCGGAGCCGAGCAGATCTCGGAGATCCAGGAGGGCGAGATCCTCGTCGCCACCCTCACGGCCCCGTCGTGGGCGCCCGTGTTCGGCAAGATCAAGGCGACCGTCACCGACGTCGGCGGGATGATGAGCCACGCGGCGATCGTGTGCCGCGAGTACGGCCTGCCCGCGGTCACCGGTACGGCCTTCGGCACCACGACCATCAAGACCGGCCAGATGCTCCGCGTCGACGGCAACACCGGCAAGGTCACGATCCTCGACTGACCGCCCGCCCCTCGAGGTCGCGCCCGCGCGTCCTCCCGGCCCCCAGACACACCGCACCCACACCCACCTGCAAGGAGACACACCATGCTGACGGTCGAGCAGAACGAAGAGCTGACCAGCGTCGGACCCGGCACGCCCATGGGCGAGGTGCTGCGCCGCTACTGGTACCCCATCGCCTTCGAGCAGGACTTCGACACCAAGCCCAGCAAGACCGTCCGGCTCCTGGGCGAGAACTGGACGCTCTACAAGACGCCGTCCGGACGCTACGGCATCATCGGCGAGTCCTGCCCCCACCGCCGCGCCTCCCTGACCTACGGGATCGTGCACGAGGACGGCATCCGCTGCGGCTACCACGGCTGGAAGTACGACTTCGACGGCCAGTGCGTCGAGCAGCCGGCCGAGAACGACAACTCGACGTTCCGCGACAAGATCAAGGCCAAGGCCGGCTCCGCCCAGACCCTGGGCGGCATGGTCTGGGTCTACGTCGGACCCGGCCCGGTGCCGGAGCTGCCGCGCTTCGACGTCTACGTCATGGACGGCATCCGCGACATCGGCGTGGCGACGCTGCCCTGCAACTGGCTGCAGATCATGGAGAACTCCGTCGACCCGCACCACGTCGAGTGGCTGCACGGCGCGTACTTCGAGTTCCTCGGCCAGACCCAGGGCTTCGAGGCACCCAAGTCGTTCCAGAAGAAGCACATCAAGGTCGCGTTCGACGAGTTCGAATTCGGCATCATCAAGCGGCGGATGCTCGAGGGCCACTCCGAGGCCGACGACGACTGGGCCATCGGCCACCCGCTGATGTTCCCCTACGGCATGCGCGTCGGCGGCCAGTGGATCGACCAGATGCAGATCCGCGTCCCGATCGACGACACGCACACCTGGAAGCTCTTCTACTCCCTGCACCACCCCGAGGGCGGCACGTGGGAGCCGCAGGAGCGGCCGGTCGTCTACGACTACGAGATCTTCGACGAGAACGGCGACTTCGTCACCGACTACGTCGAGGGCCAAGACGTCATGGCCTGGGTCTCCCAGGGCGCGATCACCGACCGCTCCCAGGAGCACCTCGGGCGCTCCGACCAGGGCGTGGCGATGCTGCGCAAGATGTTCAAGGAGGCGATGGCCTCCGTCGAGGACGGCGAGGACCCGCCCGGCGTGGTGCGCGAGCACCGCGAGATCATCGAGCTGCCGTGCGAGAAGGACAAGTTCGGCGCCGGCACCGCGTTCACCGACCAGTGGATCAACGGCGGCTCGATGCGCTACAGCCCGATCCGCGAGGAGCTGCTGGCCCTGCACCGCGACGCCGCCGCCGCCCGGGAGAAGGCCGGGTCCGGTGCCTGACCCGATCAAGGTGGCGGGGCGTGCGGCCCACCACGGCACGATGCCCGCGCTCCCGCCCGACCCGCACCGGCTGCCACCGCCGGGCGACTGGTTCGCCTCGGACGCCGCGCGGCACCTGCTCGACAAGCCGAAGTTCTGCCCCGCCTGCGCGGCGTCGCTGGACCGCGGCCTGATCAGCGAGTGGTGGAACGCCGGCGACCGCGTCTTCCTCACCTGGTGCGCCGAGTGCAGGTGGACGGGCAATGTCGTGCTGTTCGCCCACGCCGTCATCGAGGAACCGGAGCACTGATGGGCACGCCGGCACTGGTGCTCGACTTCGGTGGGCCGGTGCTGGTGACGCCCTTCGAGCTCGTCGCCGACGACCCCGACGGTCCCGCCCACGCGCTGCTCCACGAGCGTGGGCCGCTGGCCACCGCCGAGCGCCCCGACCCGGTCTGGGAGGACCTGCAGGCCGGCCGCATCACCGAGCGCGCCTACTGGCAGGCCCGGGCCGAGGAGTGGCACGACGCGGGCGGGCACGGGTCCGACATCCGGGCGATGATCGCGCACCTCTACGAGCCGCCGCGCCCGGCGCTGGTGCGCGAGGGTGCGCGTCGGCTGGTGCGCGACGCGCGCGCCGACGGTCGGCGGATCGGCATCCTGACCAACGACCTGCGCGCGTTCCACACCCAGGAGTGGATCGACGGCATCGAGGTCGTCGGCGACGTCGACACCGTCGTCGACGGCTCGGTCGAGGGACACCTCAAGCCGGCGCCGCGGCTCTACGAGTTGCTCGCCGAGCGGCTCGAGGTCAGGTTCGCCGACATGGTGTTCGTGGACGACCAGATGACCAACGTGCGCGGGGCCGAGGCCCTCGGCATCCCGTCGGTGTGGTTCGACCCGGCCCACCCCGAGGCGGCGTTCGCCGCGGCACGCGAGCTGATGGGCCTGCCCTCCGACCCGGGGGACGCCGTACCCGGACACGAGGAGGACGACCGTGGTTGAGCAGCGCGAGCTCCGCGTCACCCAGATGACCCTCGAGGCCGAGGGCGTCCTGTCGCTGCGGCTGGCCCGCATCGAGAGCGACGGCCCGCTGCCCGCGTGGGAGCCCGGGGCGCACATCGACGTCTACGTCCCCGACGGCTCCACGCGCCAGTACTCCCTGTGCGGCGACCCCCGGGACCTGTCGTCCTGGCAGGTCGCGGTGCTGCGCGAGCCGGAGGGCCGTGGCGGGTCAGCGTACCTGCACGACGAGCTGCGCGTCGGCGACCGCCTGAAGGTCACCCGGCCCAAGCAGAGCTTCGCGCTCGAGGAAGCGCCCTTCCACGCGCTCGTGGCCGGAGGCGTCGGCATCACCCCGATCATGGCGTTCGCCGAGCACCTCGACCGCGAGGGTCGGCCGTTCCGGCTGGTGTACGGCGGGCGCAGCGAGCAGACCATGGCGTTCCGCCAGCGCCTGGCGCGACTCGGTGACCGGGTCACGTTCCTCGCCGAGGACCGCGACGGCCGCCCGGACCTCGAGGCCGTGCTCAAGGACCTGCCGGCCGACGGTCTCGTCTACGTCTGCGGCCCGCTGCCGCTCCTGCGAGCCGTCGAGGCCGCGGCCGAGACCGTCCACGGCCCCGACCAGGACGTCGTCCGCTTCGAGCTCTTCAGCAGCGCCGGCGTCGAGCGTGCGGCTCCTCCCGGCGACGACGCCCCCGCCGGCGAGGGCTACGAGCTCGTCCTGGCGCGCTCGGGCCACACCCTGCGCCTGCAGCCCGACGCCAACATCCTCGACAAGGTGCTCGCCGTCGGGGTCGAGGTCGAGAACGACTGCCGTGACGGCATCTGCGGCTCCTGCATCACCTCTGTGCTCTCCGGGACCGTGGACCACCGCGACCTCGTGCTCACCAAGCGGGAGAAGGCAGCCGGCGACAAGATGCTGATCTGCTGCTCCAAGCCCACCTGCGACCGACTGGAGCTCGACCTGTGACGACCCCGACCGCACCCCCCGAGGGCGGGTGGACCGTCGCGGCGGTGGCCGCCGAGCTGCTGCGCTGCGAGGACGAGCGCATCGAGCGCCCGCCCTTCACCGACGACTGGCCCGACCTCGACCTCGACACCGGGTACGAGGTCCAGGACCTCAACCTGCAGGCGCGGCTCGACCGTGGCGAGAAGCTCGTCGGGGTCAAGCTCGGGCTCACCAGCGTGGCCAAGCAGCAGCGGATGGGTGTGCACTCCCCGTTCGTCGCCTGGCTCACCGACGCGATGGTGCTCGACGCAGGCGACCCGGTGCCGCAGTCCCGGCTCATCCACCCCCGGGTCGAGCCCGAGATCGTCCTCGTGATGGGCGAGCGGCTCGAGGGCCCCGACGTCACCCGTGAGCAGGCGATGGCGGCGGTGGCCTCCGTGCACGGCGGGGTCGAGGTCATCGACAGCCGCTACCAGGACTTCCGCTTCAAGGCCGGCGACGTCGCGGCCGACAACGCCTCCTCGGCGGCGTACGTCGTCGGGTCGGTCGCGCGGGCGCCCGCCGACCTCGACCTGGCCGCCGAGGCCGTCCGCGTCGAGGTCGACGGCGAGATCGTTGACACCGCCACGGGGGCCGCCGTGCAGGGGCACCCGGGCGAGGCCCTCGCCCTGGCCGCCAACGACCTGGCCCGCCGAGGCCACGCCATCGAGGCCGGCTGGGTCGTCCTGACCGGTGGCATGACCGACGCCGTGTTCGCCCCGCCCGGGGTGTCGGTGACCGCGCACTTCGACCACCTGGGGTCGGTCCGCATCGACGGCGGGGAGGGCTGAGCCGTGCCGTTGATCGAGGTCACGCTCGTCGAGGGCCGCAGCTCCGAGCAGCTCCGCGCCCTGATCACCGGCCTGACCCAGGCCGCGGTCGACGCGGTCGACGCCCCGGTCGCCGCCGTCCGTGTCGTCGTGCGCGAGGTGCCCGCCACCCACTGGGCCGCCGGCGACGAGACCATCGCCGAGCGTCGGGCCCGGCAACCGCAGGAGGAGACCCCATGAGCCAGGACCGTCAGCACTTCGGCCACGTCATCGACGGCGAGGAGGTCGGCTCCGCCGACGGCCGCACCTTCGAGGTCCAGAACCCGTGGACCCAGGAGGTCTGGGCCGACGCCGCCGAGGGCGGACCCGACGACGCGGCGCGCGCCGTCGCGAGCTCGCGGCGCGCCTTCGACGAGGGCGACTGGCCCCGGATGGGCCGCGCCGAGCGGGCGAAGGCGATCCACCGGCTCGCCGACGTCCTGGCGGCCCACACCGACGAGCTGGCCACTGCCGACACCACCGACATGGGCAAGCCGCTCGCGCAGGCCCGGCACGACGTCGGCCGCTCGGTGTGGAACTTCCGGTTCTTCGCCGACCACCAGCGCGACCACGTCGGCGAGGTCTACCCGATGGACTCGGGCCACCACACCTACAGTGAGTACGGCCCCGCCGGGGTCGTCGCCGCCATCAGCCCCTGGAACTTCCCCCTCATGATGGCCAGCTGGAAGGTCGCGCCTGCCATCGCCTGGGGCAACACCTGCGTCATCAAGCCCTCG
The DNA here is from genome assembly GCF_006346315.1 of Nocardioides litoris. Taxonomy (GTDB): domain Bacteria; phylum Actinomycetota; class Actinomycetes; order Propionibacteriales; family Nocardioidaceae; genus Nocardioides; species Nocardioides litoris. The sequence continues at coordinate 253,455 of NZ_VDMR01000009.1, forward strand.
GAGGACACCCCGGCCTCGGTGACCATGCTCGGCCGCCTGGCGGTCGAGGCCGGTCTGCCGCCCGGCGTCATCAACGTCCTCAACGGCCACGGCGACCCGGCAGGCTCCTCGCTCGTGGCCGACGACCGCGTCGACCGGGTCACCTTCACCGGCTCCTCGGTCACCGGCCGTGCCGTGATGGCCTCGGCCGCGACGCACCTCGCCCCGGTCTCGCTCGAGCTCGGCGGCAAGGGCGCCAACATCGTCTTCGACGACGCCGACCTCGACAACGCCGTGCACTGGGCCGTCGAGGCGATCTTCCGCAACGCCGGCCAGATCTGCCTCGCGGGCTCGCGGCTCTACGTCGGCGCCGGCGTCTACGACGAGTTCATGGACCGCTTCGTCGCCGCCGCCGAGGCGCTGACCGTCGGCGACCCCGTCGACCCGGCCACCCGGTTCTCGTGCCTGGCCAGCAAGCGCCACTTCGCCAAGGTGGCGTCGTACGTCGAGGGCCTGGAGACCGATGGCGGCAAGGTGCTGACCGGTGGTGTCGACGGGGACGGGCGCTGGATCGTGCGACCCACGATCGTCACCGACCTGCCGCTGACCGCCCCGGCGTACTGCGAGGAGATCTTCGGACCCGTCTGCGTCGTCAACCGCTTCGAGAGCGAGGAGGAGGTCGTGGCGATGGCCAACGACAGCCGCTACGGCCTCAACGCGATGCTCTTCACCGAGAACCTCTCGCGCGCGCACCGCGTCGCCTCGCAGCTGCGTGCCGGCACCGTGTGGGTCAACTGCTTCTTCATCCGCGACCTGCGCACGCCGTTCGGGGGAGCGGGCGACTCCGGTGTCGGGCGCGAGGGCGGCAACTTCAGCCGCGAGTTCTTCACCGAGCCCAAGGCCGTAGTCATGCAGATCCGCCGCTGACGACATGACGGCCACTTCGCCCGAGATCGCCCGGACCGTCGACGTCCGGGGCGTGGCGACCAACTACCACGACGTCGGCTGCGGAGACGCGGTGCTGCTGGTCCACGGCTCGGGGCCGGGGGTGACAGCGTGGGCCAACTGGCGGCTCACCATGCCGGCGCTCGCCGAGCGCCTGCGGGTGGTGGCACCCGACGTGCCCGGCTTCGGCTACACCGAGCGGACCGGCACGGTGTCCTACGACCTCGACGGCTGGACCGATCACCTCGTGGCCTTCCTCGAGGCGCTCGACCTGCCGCGAGTGCACGTGGTGGGCAACAGCTTCGGCGGAGCGCTGGCCCTCAGCCTCGCGACCCGACGCCCAGACCTCGTCGACCGGCTGGTGCTGATGGGCAGTGTCGGGGTCACGTTCGACATCACGCCCGGTCTGGACGCGGTGTGGGGCTTCGAGCCCTCGCTCGACAACATGCGACGACTGCTCGACGTCTTCGCCCACGACCGGTCGCTGGTCAGCGACGAGCTGGCGGCCTCCCGGCTCGCGGCGGCCACCCGGCCCGGCGTCCAGGAGGCGTTCAGTGCCATGTTCCCGGCGCCCCGCCAGCGCATCGTGGACGCGCTGACGATCGACGAGGACCTGGTCCGTGGCATCGAGGCGCCGGTGCTGGTCGTCCACGGCCGCGACGACCGGGTGATCCCGCTCGCCACCTCCCTGCGCCTGCTGGAGCTGGTCGACCACGCGCGGCTGCACGTCTTCGGTCGGTGCGGTCACTGGGTGCAGATCGAGCACGCGGCGGCCTTCAACCGGCTCGTCTCCGACTTCCTGACCGCGCCGGCATGACCACGACCGGCACACCTGAGAGCTCCGTCGAGGGCCGCCTCCCTCGACACCCCGGCCCCGACGCCACGACCGTGCTCGGCAAGGCGGTCCTGGTGCTGCGCGCGTTCACCACCGAGGACCGCGGGGTGACCCTGGCGGAGCTGGGACGGCGCACCGGCCTGGCCAAGGGCACCCTGCACCGCGTGTGCGGCGACCTGGTGGGCGCCGGGATGCTGGAGCGGCGCGACGGCCACTACCGCCTGGGCCGGCTGATGTTCGAGCTGGGGATGCGGGCCTCGGTCGAGCGCGACCTGCTCGAGGTGGCGACGCCGTTCCTCGAGGAGCTGCGCGCGGCGGTCGACGAGACCGTCCACCTCGGGGTCCGCGACGGCACCGAGGTCGTCTACGTCGCCAAGCTCGTCGGCCACCGGCAGACCGCGGCACCTTCGCGCGCCGGTGGTCGGTGGGGCCTGTCCTGCACCGCGGTCGGCAAGGCCCTCCTGGCCCACGCCCCCGCCGAGGTGCTGGACGAGGTGGTGCGGGCCGGCCTGACCCGCCACACCGCCCGGACCGTGACCGCACCCGGGATCCTGGCCGGCCAGCTCGAGCAGGTGCGCCGGACGGGGGTCGCCTTCGAGTTCGAGGAGTCACGGACGGGTGTGGTGTGCGTTGGCGCGCCGGTCTTCGACTCCCGCGGCGAGGCGGTGGCCGCGGTGAGCGTGGCCGGCCCCGTCACCCGGTTCCGTCCGCAGGCCGGGGCCGACCGGGTGCGCGCAGCCGCCCGCGGCATCTCGGCCACCCTGGCTCGAGGCTGAGAGGGTGGCGCCGGCCAGGGTTCCGGTCACCGGAACGCCGTCCGTGCCGGCGGGTGGCGCGGACCTGCACGCTGGCTCCGTGACCACCTCCGAGAAGCTCTCCGCGACCGAGCAGGCCGTCGAGCGCCTCGCGCTCGCCCAGCAGGCGCAGACCCCGTGCGCGCCGGTGCGCGACCTGATCGGGGCCGACGCCGCCGCGGCGTACGCCGTCCAGCGCGCCGGCATCGCCCGCCGCGTCGAGTCCGGGGCCACGGTCGTCGGTCGCAAGGTCGGCCTGACCTCGCCCGCGGTCCAGGCCCAGCTCGGTGTCGACCAGCCCGACCTCGGCGTGCTGCTCGACGACATGGGCCACCCGGACGGCGCGACCGTCGCCCGGGCGGGCCTGCTCCAACCCAAGGTCGAGGCCGAGGTCGCGTTCGTGCTCGGCGCCGACCTGGTCGACGGCGACCTCGGGCCCGACCAGGTCAGGGCCGCTGTGGACCACGCGGTCGCGGCGATCGAGATCGTCGACAGCCGCATCGCCGGGTGGGACATCACCTTCACCGACACCGTCGCCGACAACGGGTCCAGCGCGCTCTACGTGCTCGGCACGACGACCCGGACCCTGGCCGAGGTCGAGCCGATCGACGTCGAGATGACGATGACCCGCAACGGCGAGGTCGTCTCGACCGGCAACGGTGCCGCCTGCCTCGGCGACCCGCTGCTCGCCCTCGCCTGGCTCGCGCGCACCGCCCGAAACTTCGGCGAGCCGCTCCGCGCCGGTCAGGTCATCCTCTCCGGTGCCCTCGGACCGATGGTCACCGTCGAGCCCGGCGACACCTTCGCGGCCCACATCTCCGGACTCGGCACCGTGTCCGTCACCTTCGACGAGGAGCAGCACGCATGAAGACCCCCGGCAGGACCAGCGTGGCCGTCATCGGCTCCGGCAACATCGGCACCGACCTGATGATCAAGGTCCTGCGGGTCTCGCAGCACCTCGAGATGGGGGCGATGGTCGGCATCGACCCTGCGTCCGACGGCCTGGCCCGCGCCGCGCGGATGGGGGTGCCGACCACCGCCGAGGGGGTCGACGGCCTGATGGCGATGGACGGCTTCGACGACATCGACATCGTCTTCGACGCCACCTCGGCCCGGGCCCACGTCGCCAACGTCGAGAAGCTCGCCGCCCACGGCAAGCGGCTCATCGACCTCACCCCGGCCGCGATCGGCCCGTTCGTGGTGCCGGCGGTCAACATCGACGAGCACCTGGACGCGGCGAACGTGAACATGGTGACCTGCGGCGGTCAGGCGACCATCCCGGTCGTCGCCGCGATCTCGCGCGTCGTGCCCGTGCCGTACGCCGAGATCATCGCCTCGATCTCCTCGAGGTCGGCCGGGCCCGGCACCCGCGCCAACATCGACGAGTTCACCGAGACCACCTCGCACGCCATCGAGTCGGTCGGCGGGGCCGGGCGCGGCAAGGCGATCATCATCCTCAACCCCGCCGAGCCGCCGCTGATCATGCGCGACACCGTGCTCGCCCTGGTCGTGGCCCCCGACGAGTCGGTGCACGAGGAGATCCGCGCCTCGGTCGAGAAGATGATCGGCGACGTCGCCGCCTACGTGCCGGGGTACCGCCTCAAGCAACGTGTCCAGGTCGACCCGATCCCCGACGGCCAACCGGTCCACACCCTGCTGCCCGACGGCGACACGAGCGTCCCCACGCACCAGGTGTCGGTGTTCCTCGAGGTCGAGGGTGCGGCGCACTACCTCCCGGCGTACGCCGGCAACCTCGACATCATGACCAGCGCCGCGGTCCAGGTGGCCGAGCGCATCGCCCAGCTCAGTACCCAGCGCGCCACCACGGACGGGACCCTCTGATGGCCACGATCTTCGTCCAGGACGTCACGCTTCGCGACGGCATGCACGCCATCCGGCACCGGATCGAGCCCGCCACGGTCGGTGAGGTCGTCGCGGCCCTCGACGCCGCCGGGGTGGACGCGATCGAGGTCGCCCACGGCGACGGCCTCGCCGGAGGCAGCCTCAACTACGGCCCCGGGAGCCACACCGACTGGGACTGGATCGACGCCGCCGCCGCCCACCTCACCCACGCCCGCCTGACCACCCTCCTGCTGCCCGGCATCGGCACCATCGCCGAGCTCAAGGAGGCCTACGAGCGCGGCGTCCGCTCGGTGCGGGTGGCCACCCACTGCACCGAGGCCGACGTCTCGGCGCAGCACATCGCCGTCGCCCGCGAGATCGGCATGGACGTGTCGGGGTTCTTGATGATGAGCCACATGGCCGACGCCGCCACCTTGGCGCAGCAGGCGAAGCTCATGGAGTCCTACGGCGCGCACTGCGTCTACGTCACCGACTCGGGCGGCCGGCTGATGATGGACGGCGTGCGGGAGCGGATGCGTGCCTACCGCGACGTCCTCGACCCGGGCACCGAGATCGGTATCCACGCCCACGAGAACCTCTCGCTGTCCGTGGCCAACTCCATGGTCGCCGTCGAGGAGGGCGTCACCCGCGTCGACGCCTCGCTGGCCGGTCAGGGCGCCGGCGCCGGCAACACCCCGATCGAGGCGTTCGTGGCGGTGGCCGACCTCAACGGCTGGAAGCACGGCTGCGACCTCTTCGCCCTCCAGGACGCCGCCGACGACCTCGTCCGACCGCTCCAGGACCGACCGGTGCGCGTCGACCGGGAGACCCTGACACTGGGCTACGCCGGTGTGTACGGCTCCTTCCTGCGCCACGCGGAGAGCGCAGCCGAGCGCTACGGCGTCGACGTGCGCACCCTGCTCGTCGAGGTCGGACGGCGCGGTCTGGTGGGCGGCCAGGAGGACATGATCACCGACATCGCCCTCGACCTCTCCGCCTGAGCCCACGCCGTCACGGCAGGTCGCCGAGCAGCTCGCGCAGCAGCCCCAGGACCCGCCACGGCCCGTCGTGCATGACGTTGTGGCGGGTGTCCCAGCGACGGACCTCGATGGCGTCGTCGCGCTAGGCCCGGTCGATCGAGGTGCGCATCGGGGTCGGGCCGTCTCACTGCAGCGCCTCAACGAAGACCGTGCGCGGGACCGTGCGCCACGCGCCGGTCAAGCGGACCGCCTGCAGCAGCGTGCCGACCGGGTGCGGCCGGGCGCGACGGTCGAAGAACGGGAGCGGGTCGACGGTGTCACCGGTGCGCTGGGAGTCCTCGAGGAACCATGCCCGCTCCTCGTCGCTGGTCAGCGACCACGCGGTGTCGCCGTCCTGTGCGACGTGGGCGTCGAGCAGCACCAGGGCGCGTACGCCGTCGGGCCGGGCGTCCGCGGCCGCGGTGACGGGCAGGCCGGCGTAGCTGTGGGCGACGAGGACGAGTCGGCGACCATCGCCCGCAGCTCGACGCGGTCGAGGACGGCGGCCATCCCGACCAGGCCGGCCACGCAGGCCTCGGCGTCGTCGGCCGAGCCGAGCGGGCCGCGGAAGGTGCAGTCGTCGGCCATCAGCGAGCGCAGTGCCACCGCGTCGCGGTCCTGCCAGGCCGCGAAGCAGGCCTCGGCGAAGAGGCGGACGGAGCGGGGTGTCGTGGTGTCCATGGCTCCACCCTGCGCCAGCCACGATCCATCAACCAGACCGATGTTCCTCGGTCTGGCATCATCAACAGTGACGGATCTGCGCAGCCTCGAGTGCTTCCTGGCCGTGGCGACCACGGCGGGTTCACCCGCGCCGCCGAGGCGCTGGCGATCACCCAGCCCGGGATCAGCGCCCAGGTGGCGCGGCTCGAGCGGGAGCTGGGGGAGTCGCTGTTCGAGCGCGCCGGACGCGCCGGGGCACGGTTGACCGAGGCGGGCCGGGCCGCCGTCGGACCCGCCCGCGACGCCCTGGCCTCGACCGACGTCGTCCGTGCAGCGGTCGCCAGTGTCTCCGGGCTGGTCACGGGGCGGCTCGCCCTCGGTCACGTCAGCAGCGGGGCCACGACGACGCTGCTGGAGCCGCTCACGGCGCTGCGCCGGCGCCACCCCGGCGTCGAGGTGTCCCTGGTCGAGGACCGTTCGGAGGGCCTGCTGCGCCGGCTGCTGGCGGGTGAGCTCGACCTCGCGTGGGTCGGCTCCGCGGGTGACCTCCCGCCCGGGGTCGAGCACCGGGCCGTGCTCGACGAGCGGCTCGTGCTGGGGGTGCCGCCCGGGCACCCGTGGGCCGGACGACGATCAGTCGCCCTGGCCACCGCGCTGCGTGAACCGCTCGTGGTGATGCCGGCCGGCACCGGCGCGCGGGCCGCGCTCGACCTCGCGGTCGGCCGGACGGGAGAGCAGGCGCGCATCGCCTTCGAGTGCTCCGCCCCCGACCTCGTCGGCGCGCTGGTCCACCGCGGACTAGGGGTGGCCGTCGTGCCCGAGCCGCTCGCCGTCGCCCTCGGCCTGGTGCCGGTGCCCCTGGCTCGCCCGGCTGTGCGCAGCCGGCTGCTGCTGGTCTGGCGTCGCGGTGGGCCCACGGCGCCCGCCGCCCGTGCCTTCCTCGCGCTCCTGGGCGACCCGTCGGCCTGACGGCTCCGAATGACCACCGTGGAGACGCTCACCTTCGACAGCCACGGCGCCCGGTGCGAGGCGTCGTGGTGGGAGGCGGGTGGTCCCGCCTTGACCACCGCCGCGGGCACCCCGTGCGTGGTCATGGCGCACGGCTTCGGCACGACCCGCGACAGCGGCCTCGCGCTGTTCGCCGAGTGGTTCGCCGCGGCCGGGTGCCACGTGCTGGCCTTCGACTACCGCGGCTTCGGCGGGTCCGAGGCGCCGCGCGGCCGATTCCGCCAGGACGTCGACCACCGGCGGCACCGCGAGGACTACCACGCCGCCGTCGCCACCGTCCGGGCCCGCGACGACGTCGACCCGGACCGGGTGGCGCTGTGGGGGACGTCGTACTCCGGCGGGCACGTCGTCGCGGTCGCCGCCCAGGACCCGCGCATCGCCGCCGTCGTCAGCCAGGGTGCGGCCGTCGACGGCCTCGCGGTGCTCACCGGTCGCGGTCGCGAGCGCGACCCGGCCACCCGCGACCGCGGCAAGGCGCCGCGCGTGCTGCGCGCCGCCGCCGCCGACGACTGGCGGGCCGCCACCCGGCGCCCGCCGCGGATGCTCCCGCTGCTGGGCGAGGTCGGGTCGGGCGCGTTGCTGACGGGCCCGGGCGCGGTCGCGTTCGAGGGCCTGATCGGCCCCACCTTCCGCAACGAGATGTGCGCCCGAGGCGTGCCGCGCATCGCCCGCAACCGGCCGGTGACCATGGCCGGTGACGTCCGGTGCCCGACGCTGATCGTGGTCGCCGAGCGCGACGAGGTGGCGCCGCCCGGCTCGGTGCGGGCCGTCGCCGAGGCGATCGGCCCGGCGGCCGAGGTGGCGGCGTACGACTGCGAGCACTTCGCCCTGTACGCCGGGGTCGGCGACAGCCTCGACCGGCAGGCCGCGTTCCTGGTGCGGGTGCTGGCCCCGGGCGTCCGGGCGGCCGGCTGACCCCCAGGCTGACCCTCAGGCGCCGGGCCGTCGACGGTGACCCGGGGGCCGTCGCCGCGCGGCCAGGAGCACGTCGAGGTCGGCGGGACCGGCCAGGCTCTTGCTCTCGTCGAGCAGCGCGAGCAGCCGCACCGGCCGCCCGGCGGCGGCCGCGGCCTCGACCTTGTGGTGCCCGTCGAGGAGGAAGTGCTGCAGCACCCAGTGCCGGTGCCAGTCGGTCGCGTCGCCGGAGGTCGCGGGGACCACGACGTCGAGCAGCGCGTAGGACACGGCGGTGGCGGTGGGTGGCGCGCCGGCGTACGACGCGGTGGTGGCGGGGTCGTTCCACGACGGCGGCACCATCGGCACGACGAGCTCGTGCAGGTGGCCGTCGAGCTCGTCCTCGGGCACCGGGGTGTCGAAGGTGCGGTAGTAGGGCGTGCCCGGGTGCTCCGGCACCCCGGTCAGCGGCTCGGTGCCCCACGTCGCGACCTGCTCGTGGGAGAAGTAGTCCTCGGCGGCACCCGGCGTGACCAGGCGGGGGGCCACCTCCAGCAGCAGCACCGTGTACGACGACCGCGGCAGCGCCCGGCCCCACGCGCGCAGCACCCGCCGGTCGACGCGGTCGAGCCCGGCCGCGAGGCGCTCGGCGGCCAGGCCGAGGTCGGCCCGCTCGGGCGTGGAGGCCTTGGTGAACACCGCGGGGCAGGTGCCGCACCACAGCGCGAGCTCGAAGACCGGTCGGCCGTGCAGGTGCAGCCGCCGAGCGGCGAACGCCGTCCCGGGCCCGGGCGGCGGCGTCGGCACGGACACGGCCGCGCGGTCCGGCGGCATGCCCAGCCGCACCCCGCGGCGCACGTCGAGCAGCACCCGGGCGAGGCTACGCGGCGTACGCTGGAGGCGTGAGCACCGACCTGCAGCCCGGCCCCCGGCCACTGCGCCCCGCGCCGGAGGTCGACCCGACCTTCCGGATGTTCGCCAGCCGCTCGGTGGCCGAGCACGTGGCGCGCGGCGTGCTGGGGCTCGTGCTGCTGGTCGCCGGCATCGCGCTGGCCCAGGCCGTGAGCGCTTGGTGGCTGCTGCTGCTCCCGCTCACCGTGGTGCTGTGGCGCGGCTGCCCGACCTGCTGGGTGATGGGCCTCATCGCCACCCGCGGCGCACGCGACGCCGACTGCGGCTGCTAGACCTCCACCCGCGCCCGGTGCTCGCGGGGTGACCCGGCGAGCTGGGTCAGCGCGTGCGCCCGCTTGAACCACAGGTGGGCGTCGTGCTCCCAGGTGATCGCGATGCCGCCGTGCAGCTGGATCGCCTCACCGGTGACCCGGAGCGCGGCGTCGGTGCAGTAGGCCGCCGCGACATGGGCGTGGTGGGCGGCGTCGTCGGCGCGCGAGGACACGGACCACGACGCGGTCCACGACGCCGAGCGGCTCATCTCGACCAGCACGTGCAGGTCGGCCATCCGGTGCTTGAGGGCCTGGAACGACCCGATCGGCCGCCCGAACTGCACCCGGTCCTTGCTGTAGGCCACCGTCGCCTCCAGCGCGCGGGCCGAGAGGCCGGTGGCCAGTGCCGCGACACCGGCCGCCTGCACCAGCGCCGCCCGCTCGGCGGCGGCCGCGGCGTCGCCCGCGGGGGTCGTCGTGGCACCGCTGAGGTCGAGGTCGGCCAGGTGCAGGGTCTGGTCGACGGTGCCGCGGCGGGTCGCCCGCGCGGTCGTCGGGTCGACCTCGACCAGGCCGCCGGGCGTGCCCGCGAGGAGCAGCGTCGCCACGTCGGCGTCGGCCACCGGGCGGCCCGACCCGTCGTCGTACGACGCCACCTCGCCGGCCGCGAGCCGGGGGAGCAGCCGGGCCCGGGCCGCGTCGTCGCCGCCGGCGAGCAGGGCCTCGGAGACGACGAGCGACGACAGCAGGGGCGAGGGCACGCAGGCCCGGCCGAGCTCCTCGAGCACGAGCAGTGCCTCGAACAGGCTGAACCCGGCCCCGTCGTGCTCCTCGGGGATCCCGAGCGCCGCCACCCCGATCTGCTCGCAGAGGGTCTGCCACAACCCCTCGTCGTACGCCGTCGCCCGGGCGTCGCCCCGCTTGGCCAGCAGGCTGCGGACGGTCGCGACCAGCTCGGTCTGCTCCTCGGTGAGCGCGAGCTCCATCAGCCGGTCCGTCCCTCGACCCGGTCGTGGAGCAGCGCGTCCAGGAGACGGGCGCGGTGGGCGGCGGGGGTGCCCCACGCACTGACCATGGCCCGGATGCCGACCAGCCAGAGGCTCAGGTCGAGCTCGGCGGTGTAGCCGATCGCGCCGTGCACCTGCAGGCCCGAGCGGGAGGCGAGGTAGGCGGCGTCGGCCGCCTGCACCTTGGCTGCCGAGGCCGGCACGGCCCCGAGCGCGGCGCCGAGCACGAGGGGTCGGGCGAAGTCGAGGGCGATGCGCACGTCCGCCAGCCGGTGCTTGATGGCCTGGTAGGACCCGATCTCCCGGCCGAACTGCCGCCGCTGCTTGACGTAGGCCACGCTGTCGGCGAGCACCCGCTCGCCCGCGCCGAGGAGCTGGGCGGCGTTGGCCAGGACGGCGAGGTCGAAGGCCTCGGGGTGGTCCTCGCGGGTCGGCGGGGCGCCGTCGAGGTCCTCGAGCCCCTCCAGCTCCGTGCCGCGGACCACCGGCAGGTAGGCCGCCGAGGCGACCCAGGGCCCGGGCACGGCGTACCGGCCGAGGGCCTCGAAGGCGACGACGACCTCGACCGGCGTGGCCTCCAGGGCGAGCTGGAGCACGCCCTGGCCGGCGAGCCGCTGCGCCAGCGTCGTGCCCGGCCCACGGTCGCCCGCGGCCCAGGCCCGGGCCGCGCCGACCGTGTCGGCCGCGGCCAGCAGCGCGTCGAGGGAGGCTGCGAAGTCGCGCTGGTCGTCGTCGAGCTCGAACCTCATCGCTGGGACCCCCTGGGCTCGCGGGGCAGGCCGAGGATGCGCTCGGCCACGATGTTGCGCTGCACCTCGTTGGTCCCGGCGTAGATGGGGCCGGAGAGGGAGAAGACGTAGCCGTCCAGCCAGCGCGACGGCTCCTCGGCCCGCTCGCCGAGCAGCCCGAGGGCGGTCTCGTGCAGGGCGATGTCGAGCTCGCTCCAGAACACCTTGTTGACCGAGCCGGCCGCCCCCATGTCGCCGCCGCCGGCCAGGCGGGTCACGGTGCCCCAGGTGTAGAGCCGGTAGGCCTGGGCCCCGAGCCAGGCGTCGACCACGCCCCGCCGGGCTGCGTCGCGGTCGGGGCCGTCGGGGGTCTCGCGGTAGAGGTCGACCAGCCGGTCGGCGGCGGCGCAGAACCGGCCGGGGGAGCGCAGCGACAGCCCACGCTCGTTGCCCGCCGTCGACATCGCGACCCGCCACCCGTCACCGGGCGCCCCGAGCACGTCGGCGTCGGGGACGAAGACGTCCTCGAGAAAGACCTCGGCGAAGCCGGGCTCGCCGTCGAGCTGCGCGATCGGGCGGACCGTCACCCCCGGCGCGTCGAGCGGGAAGAGGAAGTAGGTGAGCCCGGCGTGCCGCTGGGCCTCGGGGTCGGAGCGGAACAGGCCGAACCCCCAGTGCGCGTGGGCTGCCCGCGAGCACCACGTCTTCTGCCCGTCGAGCACCCAGCCGCCGCGCTCCTCGTCGCGCCGGGCGGTCGAGCGCAGGCTGGCCAGGTCGGAGCCCGCCTCGGGCTCGGACCAGCACTGCGCCCACACGGTCTCGCCGGTCGCCATCGACGGCAGGAAGCGGTCCTGCTGCTCCGGTGTCCCGTGGTCGAAGAGGATCGGGGCGAGCAGGAAGATGCCGTTCTGGCTGACCCGGCCCGGTGCGCCCGCGCGGTAGTACTCCTCCTCGAAGACCACCCACTCGACCAGGCTCGCCCCGCGACCGTGGTAGGCCTCGGGCCACGAGACCACCGACCAGCGGGCGTCGCTGAGCTGCTCCTCCCACGCCTGGTGGGCCGCCCAGCCCTCGACGGTGTCCATCGAGGGCAGCGGCTCGGCCGGCACGTGCTCGGCCAGCCAGGCCCGCGCCTCGGCCTGGAAGGCCCGCTCGCTCTCCGACAGGGTCAGGTCCATCTCCGCTCCCTGGGTTGGGGGTCACGCCGGTGGCTGAGGTGCGAGCCCGCGAGCCTCGAGGCCCCGGCCCCGCGAGTGGACGGGGCTCCGAGGCTCGTCGCTGGCGCTCCTCGCACCTCAGCCACCGTCCCTCAGCTCGTTCTTCAGCACCTTGCCGGACAGGTTGCGCGGCAGTGTGTCGACGTGGACGACCTGCCGCGGCACCTTGAAGCCCGCCAGCCGCTCGCGCGCGAACGCGACGACCTCGTCGGCCGGGGCGGCGCCCACGACGTAGGCGCGGCCGACCTCGCCCATCCGCTCGTCGGGGACCCCGACCACGGCGACGTCGTCGACGCCGTCGAGCCGGAGCAGCGCCTGCTCGACCTCGGCCGGGTAGACGTTGAAGCCGCCGGAGATGTACATGTCCTTGAGCCGGTCGGTGATGCGCAGGTTGCCCTGCTCGTCGAGGGTGCCGACGTCGCCGGTGTGCAGCCAGCCGTCGGCGTCGACGGCGGCCGCGGTGGCCTCGGGGTCGTCGAGGTAGCCGAGCATCACGTGCTCGCCGCGCACCAGCAGCTCACCGGTCCCCGCCTCGATCCGCACCTCCATGCCGGGGACCGCGCGCCCGCACGTGCCGGCCACGGTCTCGGCGGGGTCGCCGTCGCGGCACATCGTCACCACCACGGCCTCGGTCATGCCGAAGGCCGTCACGACCTGGTCGACCCCGAGCCCCTCGGGGGCGGCGTCCCGCATCCGCTCGATGAGCACCTGGGGCACCACGGCCGCGCCGGTGACGGCCAGCCGCAGCGAGGACAGGTCGTACGACGCCCGGTCGGGTGCGGCGAGCAGCGACTGGTAGATCGTGGGCGCCCCGGGCAGCACGGTGATCCGCTCCCGGTCGACGAGCTCCATCGTCGCGGTGACGTCGAACGTCGCGGCGGGGTACAGGGCGCAGCCGGTGAGCAGGCCGACGACGATGCCGATCTTGTAGCCGAAGGAGTGGAAGAACGGGTTGAGCACGAGGTAGCGGTCCTCGGACCGCACGCCGCCCAGCTCGGCCCAGGTGCGGGCCACGCCGACGGTCTGGCGGTGCGCGCTCATCGCGCCCTTGGACCGGCCGGTCGTCCCGGAGGTGAACAGGATGTCGGCGACGTCGTCGGGCCGCGCGCCGCCGTGCTGCCACGGCTGGGGGGTGGCGTGCGCGATGCTCGCGAGGGTGACGACCTCCGCGGTCACGCCCGCGGCCGCGAGCTCGCCCACCTGGTCGCGCCCGAGGAACCCGTCGTGCACCACGACCATCGCCGCGCCGGTGCGCTCGACCACGTCGGCCACCTCGGCGCCCACGTAGCGCGAGTTGACCGGCACCAGCACCCCGCCGGCGTACGACACGGCGAGGGCAGCCACGGCCCAGTCCGTGCTGTTGGGACCCCAGAGGACGACCTTGTCGCCGCAGCAGACGCCTCGGGTCACGTAGGCCATGGAGGCCGACTCGACGAGCCGGTGCAGCTCGGCGTAGGTGGTGGTGCGGTCGCCCTCGACGTACGCCGGCGCGTCGGCGTGCGCCGCGGCCGCCTCGCGCACGAGGTCGGGCAGGGTGGAGGCCGTCAACAAACCAAGCATTTGCTTGGTAGGGTAGCACCCGTGGACCTGACCTACTCCGATGCCGACCAGGCGTTCCGCACGGAGATCCGCACGTGGCTCGAGGACCACCTCGCCTCGGCCGACTGGGCCGGGCTCAAGGGCCTGGGCGGGCCGGGCAAGGACCACGAGGCGGTCGAGGAGCGGCTGGCGTGGAACCAGCACCTCGCCGCCCACGGCTGGACCTGCGTCGGCTGGCCGGTCGAGCACGGCGGCCGCGGGCTGAGCCTGTGGCAGCAGGTCGTCTTCCACGAGGAGTGCGCCCGGGCGCACGCGCCGCACGGGGTCAACCACCTCGGCGAGGCCCTGCTCGGCCCGACCCTGATGGCCTACGGCACGGCCGAGCAGCAGGCGCGGTTCCTCCCGCCGATCCGCGAGGTCACCGAGCTGTGGGCCCAGGGGTACTCCGAGCCCGACGCCGGCTCCGACCTGGCCAACGTGCAGACCCGCGCCCGCCTGGACGACGGCGGGGCCGAGGTGGGTGGTGAGTGGGTGCTCGACGGCCAGAAGGTCTGGACCTCCAACGCCCACTTCTCGCAGTGGATGTTCGTCGTCGCCCGCACCGAGCCGGGCTCGCAGCGCCACCGCGGCCTGTCCTTCCTCCTCGTCCCGATCGACCAGCCCGGCGTCGAGGTGCGGCCCATCGAGCAGCTGACCGGCGGGTCGGAGTTCAACGAGGTCTTCCTCACCGGCGCCCGCACCGGGGCCGACCTCGTCGTCGGCGAGCCCGGCCAGGGCTGGGCGGTCGCGATGGCGCTGCTCGGCTTCGAGCGCGGCGTCTCCACCCTCGCCCAGACCGTCGACTACGCCCGCGAGCTCGACACCGTCGTGGCCCGCGCCCGCGCCAACGGCTCCTACGACGACCTCGTGCTGCGCGACCGCCTCGCCACGCTCAAGGTCGAGCTGTCGGTCATCCGCGCCCAGGGCCTGCGCGGCCTGTCCAGCGCCGAGCCCGGCGCCGACTCGGTCTTCAAGCTCGTCTGGGCCGGGTGGCACCGCCGCCTCGGCGAGGCGGCCATGGAGGTGGCCGGCCACGACGGCCTGCTGACCCGGTCGGCCGACGGGTCGGCGTACGACCTCGACGACCACCAGCGACTGTTCCTCTTCTCGCGTGCCGACACGATCTACGGCGGCAGCGACGAGGTGCAGAAGAACATCCTCGCCGAGCGCGTGCTCGGCCTCCCGAGAGAGCCGCGCCCGTGACCAGCACCAGAGCCGAGCAGCCCACCCCGCCGTACGTCGCCGGGCACGACCTCCTCGCCGGCAAGGTCGTGGTCGTCACCGCCGCAGCCGGCGCCGGCATCGGCGCCGCCGTCGTGCGCCGCGTGCTGGAGGAGGGCGCCCGGGCGGTCGTGTTCTCCGACACCCACGCCCGCCGGCTCGGCGAGGCCGAGGAGGCGCTGGCGGCCGAGTTCGGGGCCGACCGGGTGCGCCAGCGGGTCTGCGACGTCACCGACGAGGCCCAGGTCGAGGCCCTCCTCGACGCGGCCGAGGAGCTCGGCGGCGTCGACGTCATGGTCAACAACGCCGGCCTCGGCGGCACCGCGTCGGTGCTGGAGATGACCGACGGGGAGTGGGGCCGCGTCCTCGACATCACGCTGACCGGCACCTTCCGCTGCGTGCGCGCGGCCGGGCGCCGCATGGTCGCCGCCGGCACCCGCGGGGTCGTCGTCAACAACGCCTCCGTCATCGGCTGGCGGGCCCAGGAGGGCCAGGCCCACTACGCCGCGGCCAAGGCCGGCGTCATGGCGCTCACCCGCTGTGCGGCGATCGACCTCGCGCCGCACGGCATCCGGGTCAACGCCGTCAGCCCGAGCCTGGCCATGCACCCGTTCCTGGAGAAGGTGACCAGCGCCGAGCTGCTGGCCGAGCTCAAGCAGCGCGAGGCCTTCGGCCGGGCCGCCGAGCCGTGGGAGGTGGCCAACGTGATGGTGATGCTGGCCAGCGACTACGCGTCGTACATGACCGGCGAGGTCGTCGCCGTGAGCAGCCAGCAGGCGTGACCCCGTGACCACGACCGAGCCCGCCGCCTCCCGCCGCGAGGAGCTGCTGGCCATCGCCGCGCGGCTGTTCGCCGAGCAGGGGTTCCGCGGCACCACGGTGCGCCACATCGCCGACGCCGCGGGCATCCTGTCCGGCTCGCTCTACCACCACTTCGACTCCAAGGAGTCGATGGTCGACGAGGTGCTGCGCACCTTCCAGGACGAGCTCTTCGGTCAGTACGACGAGATCCTCCGCTCCGACGCCGACGCGCGCACCAAGCTCGAACGCGCCGTCGAGGTGTCCTTCGCCGCGATCGACCAGCACCCCCACGAGGTCGCGATCTTCCAGAACGAGGCCGCCCACCTCGGCGCCTTCGAGCGGTTCGCCTACCTCGCCGAGCGCAACGCCCAGTCGCGCCAGGTGTGGATCACCCTGCTCACCGAGGGCGTCGCCTCCGGTGCCCTGCGCGCCGACCTCGACATCGAGGTCATCTACCGGTTCATCCGCGACACCGTCTGGGTCGCGGTCGGGTGGTACCGCCCGGGCGGCAAGCTCACCCACACCGACATCGCCCGGCAGTACCTCACCATCCTCCTCGACGGGATAGCCCATGCCTGAAGCGTTCATCGTCGACGCCGTCCGCACCCCGGTCGGCAAGCGGGGCGGCGCCCTCGCCGGCGTCCACTCCGCCGACCTCGCCGCCCACACCCTGGCCGCGCTGGTCCGGCGCACTGGCGTCGACCCGGGTGCCGTCGACGACGTCATCCTGGGCTGCTGCGACACCATCGGCTCCCAGGCCGGTGACGTCGCCCGCACCGCCTGGCTGGCCGCCGGGCTGCCCGACCACGTGCCCGGCGTGACCATCGACCGACAGTGCGGCTCCTCCCAGCAGGCCGTGCACTTCGCCGCCCAGGCCGTCATGTCCGGCACCCAGGACCTCGTGGTCGCCGGCGGCGTGCAGAACATGTCGGCCATCCCGATCTCCGCGGCCATGCTCGTCGGCCAGCAGTACGGCTTCACCACGCCGTTCGCCGAGTCGCCCGGCTGGACCGAGCGGTACGGCGACGTCGAGGTCTCCCAGTTCCGCAGCGCCGAGATGATCGCCGAGGAGTGGGACATCAGCCGGGAGGACATGGAGGCCTACGCCCTCGCCTCCCACGACCGCGCCCGCACCGCCATCGCCGAGGGCCGCTTCGAGCGCGAGATCGAGCCGCACGGCGACCTCGCCGTCGACCAGTGCCCTCGCGAGACGTCCCTGGAGAAGATGGCCGGCCTCCAGCCGCTCGCCCCCGGCGGTCGGATCACGGCCGCCGTCGCCTCCCAGATCTGCGACGCCTCCTCGGCCCTCCTCGTCGCCTCCGAGCGCGCGGTGGCCGACCACGGCCTCACCCCGCGCGCCCGGGTGCACCACCTCTCGGTCCGCGGCGACGACCCGGTGTGGATGCTCACCGGCCCCATCCGCGCCACCCGGCACGCGCTGGAGCGGACCGGCCTCACCGTCGACGACATCGACCTCTTCGAGTGCAACGAGGCCTTCGCGTCCGTCGTGCTGGCCTGGATGAAGGAGCTCGACGTCCCGCACGGGAAGGTCAACGTCAACGGCGGCGGCATCGCCCTCGGCCACCCCATCGGCGCGACCGGCACCCGCATCATGGCCACGATGCTCGCCGAGCTCGAGCGCAGCGGCGGCCGCTACGCCCTGCAGACCATGTGTGAGGGCGGCGGCCAGGCCAACGTGACGATCCTCGAGCGGCTGTGAGCTGGATGGTCGTGTGTGGACCGGACCCACGGTGGTCGAGGAAGGCGCGCCAGCGCCTGTCTCGAGACCACTCCGCCCGGCGCGACGTGTGGCCTCGACCCCACGGTGGTCGAGGAAGGACGGAGCCCCGTCTCGAGACTGTGAGTGTTTCCTTGCAGCCCTGGTGGTGGTGGGGTTGTGGGTCGGTGACCGGTGGTGTGACTCATCTCGAGACTGACGCGCGGTGGTGGCGTTGTCCTGGAGCTGGACTTGTCCG
>NZ_VDMR01000010.1 GCF_006346315.1 Nocardioides litoris
CCCGGCCAGCGCCGCCACCCGCCTCGACCGCGATTCCACTCCGAGCGAGTTCTTGTGCTTCATCATCGGCATCGAGCACCCCCATGTGCGGGGTCTGCCCGAACAGACCAACGTAGGCCAGACCCTATGTTCTGGATGCGGTCAGCAACCACCGAAAGCCAACTCGCGCGGGCAAAATCCCCGGCCACGTTCCGCATCGACAGCTGCGCCTCCTCCACGCAGAACGCGCCGCCGACACCGAGGTGGCCAGCGGGCACGGCGGCCGGCCCGCCGCTTCGACCGTCGACCATCGAGGTGACGATCGTGCCGCGGTCGCGTCCGCTCTGGAGGCGGCCCGGCCCACGGAGGCCGAAGGTCGGTCTGTTTCCACGAGTCTCACAGGAGCGCGGCAATGGCGTCTGCGAGAGCGGCGTCTAGATGCTCGTCGGTGGCGTAGTACCGCTCGCGGTCGGGCTCGGTGTCCGGTCGGTCGCGGTGCTGCACGTTGACCAGGAGCTGGCTCAGGCGCTGCTCAGGCCAAGCGTCCCAGAGGCTTCGCAGGTTGGCGATCATGCGGGCCTGGACTAGCTCGCGGCGCTCCGCGTCGCGGAACAGATCGTCGATGGCCTGGTCCTCCCGCTGCTTGGCGGCGTCCGCGTCGACCGGTGTGTCGAGGTCGGGGACGCCCGCCGCACGGAGCCCCGGGTGGCGACGTAGGGCGTCGAGGAGCCACTGGGCTTGGGCGGGGGAGAGGTGCACGACCTGCGTGCCCGGCTGGCCGTCGTAGTCCCGGCGGACGTAGACGCCGACCCAGTTCTTCTCGGCCGCGTGGGTGAGGACAACCTCTTCGTCGCGCTCTGCGTGTCGCCAGGGGTCCTCGGGAGGCGCGGGCAGGCTCGTGACGAAACGGTGGGCGTCGACCAGGCGTTGGTGACCGTGACGCCCGATGGGATCGTCGCCGTCGGCCAGGTGCACCTCCACCTCGTCGGTGTCGTAAGTGGCAGCGATGCCGTCACGGAGCGGTTCGAGGGCACGCCGTACGCCGGCGTAGGTGCGGGCCACGGTCTGGCCGACCCCGTCGACGACGATCTCGAGAGCTCCCAGGCCAGCGACGGCAACCTTGGCGACGGGTCGGCGAGGCTCGCTCATGCCCGCTCCGGCGAGCGCAGCGGGGGGTGGGTGCGCCCGTACTCCAGACACCCGTCACCGCGGTCGTGCGGGCAGCCGCACGAGCACGCCGCCCACCGGTCCTTGAGGCTGGTGGCGTACGGGTTGATGACCCGGCCGCGGCAGGCCCGGTGGCCTCCCCTCATGCAGGTGGCGCTGATGAGACGAACCGCGTTCTCCGACTGGGCCTCCATGAAGCCGGCCACCTTCCCTCGAATGTTCACTACAGCGTACAGAGGTTCGAGTGCGGGGCCACGACGGTTGCTCGCGTGCAAGCGCCCTCCGAGCCCGTCCCCCAGGACTGGGAGGAGTACGCGAAGGAGCTCGGGCGTCGTCTCCAGGAGGCACGTGGTGCCCGCACCCAGGAGGCCATCGCGGCCGAGGCCGGCATGAGCAGGCCCTACTACCACGGTCTGGAGCACGGACGCTGGCGCGGGCGCACCGCCTCTCCATCGCTGCATGCCCTGGCGCGGGTCGCTCAGGCTCTCGGTGTCGACTTGGCCGAGCTGATCCCGCCAACCAGTGGGCTTGCCGTGCTGGACCCGCCAAGGTCGCGTCCGGTGGGCGGCGACCCCCCGGCGCCAGGTCAGGCCTAGGGGTACCGGAGGGCGCGGACCACATGCTCTGCGCGGAGCTCGTGGACAACGGCCTGGAGGCGGCACCCCGCCGGCCACGTCAATGGGTCGAACAGGTGCTCCCAGCTGCCGGTCAGCTCTTGCCGCAGGCCCGGCGGGTACCGGTCGTGCCGCGCGTGGATGGCCTTGTCGCCCAGCGCGGCGTCGACGCGACGGTGGAAGTCATCGAGCAGCGGCTCGGCCCGCGCCCACCAGGCACCGTCGGTCTCCCTGGGCAGCGGGGGCACGTGGAGCATCCCGTTGAGCACCTGGTGCCAATCGTCGAATGGGAGCACGAGGGCCGCGTCCATTGGCACCGCGACCTCGAGCAGGACGCTGTCCTGCTGGCGGCCCTCGAGCCGGAGGTCCTCGGCGAGGTCCCGCCAGGTGGTCCGAGCCCACAGCCAGACCGCCTCGGGGCCGTCGGTCGGTAGCCGTCGGGCCATCTGCTCGACCAGCCACTGGTAGGCGACTCGGAACTCGGGGTCGGTGTGCTGACGGGTCTGCCGGTGCACCCCGAGGTGCGCCAAGGATTCGTACGCCGGCCGCGCCTGCACCGTGAACAGCTTGGCCTGGCCGGGTGCCGCGCGCCGGGGTATCCGCCACCGCGTCCAAGGGCGGAGCCGGGGCAGTGCCGCGTAGTCTGGGAGCGGCCGACCGGGGGCAGTGCCGGGCCGGGCCGCGAAGCCGTCTCGGACCACGACGACAGCATGCCGGGCCGCCGGTGGACCCTTCCTTCAAGGACCCGTTCGAGTCCGCATAGAGTCCGCAGTCCAGTCCGACACGACCAACGCAACCAACGCAACCAACGCCGGTTTGTCCAGGTCATAGCCAACCCGAGGTCCGATGTCTCTCCGCGCCGTTGCGGCAGGCGAGTTCCGCTTCAACGTCTGACGCGCCGTGCCCGACACCCGGCCCCGCCGCACCTTCGCCGTCATCAGCCACCCCGACGCGGGCAAGTCCACCCTGACCGAGGCGCTCGCCCTGCACGCCCGGGCGATCACCGAGGCGGGCGCCGTCCACAGCAAGGGTGACCGCCGGTCCACCGTCTCGGACTGGATGGCGATGGAGAAGGCGCGCGGCATCTCGATCACCTCCGCCGCCCTGCAGTTCGCCTACCGCGACCACGTCGTCAACCTGGTCGACACCCCGGGGCACAGCGACTTCTCCGAGGACACCTACCGGGTCCTCTCCGCGGTCGACTCCGCCGTGATGCTGGTCGACGCGGGCAAGGGGCTCGAGCCGCAGACCCTGAAGCTCTTCCGGGTCTGCGCGCTGCGCGGCATCCCGGTCATCACCGTCATCAACAAGTGGGACAGGCCGGGCCTGTCGGCGCTGGGGCTGATGGACCTGGTCGAGCAGAAGATCGGTCTCCGCCCGACGCCGCTGACCTGGCCGGTGGGGGAGGCCGGCGACTTCCGCGGGGTCCTGGACCGCCGCACCGGTGAGTTCGTGAAGTACACCCGGTCGGCCGGTGGGGCCACCCGGGCGCCGGAGAGGCGGATGGCGCCCGAAGAGGTCGAGGAGGTCGACGCCGAGGTGTGGTCGGCCGCGGTCGAGGAGCACGAGCTGCTGGCCCTGGACGACGCCGACCACGACCAGGAGCGCTTCCTGGCCGGTCGTACGACGCCCGTCATGTTCGCCTCGGCCCTGCAGAACTTCGGGGTCGCCCAGCTCCTCGACCTGCTGCTCGACATCGCCCCCGCGCCCCACGACACGGCCGGCGTCGACGGCTCCGTCCGCAGGGTCGACGACGACTTCAGTGCGTTCGTCTTCAAGGTGCAGTCGGGGATGAACGCCCAGCACCGCGACCGGCTGGCCTACGCGCGCGTGGTCTCGGGCACGTTCGAGCGGGGGATGGTCGTCACCCACGCCGACACCGGTCGGCCCTTCGCGACGAAGTTCGCCCAGGCGGTCTTCGGCCGCGACACGACCTCGGTCGAGACCGCGGGGCCCGGCGACATCATCGGCCTGGTCAACGCCAGCGCGCTGCGCGTCGGGGACACCATGTACGTCGGCGACGCGGTCAAGTACCCGCCCGTGCCCTCCTTCGCCCCCGAGCACTTCATGACGGCCAGCGCGGGCGACATCAGCCGCTACAAGCAGTTCCGCAAGGGCATCGAGCAGCTCGACCAGGAGGGCGTCGTGCAGGTGCTGCGCTCCGACCTCCGCGGCGACCAGAACCCCGTGCTCGCGGCCGTCGGCCCGATGCAGTTCGAGGTGGTCGAGGACCGGATGACCCACGAGTTCAACGCCCCGATCCGCTTCAGCCGGCTCGACTACGCGGTCGCCCGGCGTACCGACGCGGCCGGCGCCGAGGCCCTCAAGGGCGTCCGGGGCGTCGAGGTCCTGGCGCGGAGCGACGGCACGCAGCTGGCCCTCTTCGTCGACGAGTGGCGGGCCGGCAAGGTCGCCCGCGACCACCCCGACCTGCTCCTCGAGGCCCTGCCTGCGGGTGGGGCCTGACGCGGCGTCACTTCGGCGTCGCCTCGGCGTCAGCCCGACGGGGTGGATGAGGCCGTCGCCCTCGGATCCCGCCGCGCTCGAACGGCGGCCGCTGCGGCGAGCGCGGTGGTGATGGGGACCGCGGCCACCAGCCCGAGGGTGGCGACGACCGAGCGCACGACCTCCTGGGCGATGACCTGGTCGACGACGACGCCGGTGAAGGAGTCCTGGCCGGCCACGATCAGCACGAGCAGGGGCAGCGCGGAGCCGGCGTAGGCGAGGACGATGGTGTTGATGACCGAGGCGATGTGGGCCCGCCCGACCCGGCTGCCGGCGCGGTAGAGCGCGCGGAAGCCCATCGATCGGTCGGCGTCGGCCAGCTCGGCGACGGTGGCGCCCTGGGTGACGGTGACGTCGTCGAGCACGCCGAGCGAGCCGATGACGATGCCGGCGAGGAGCAGGCCCTGGGTGTCGACGCGGTAGGCGGTGCCGACGGAGAACGACAGGTCGTCGGTGATGCCCGTGAGGTGCAGCGCGGCGACCGAGAGGGCCGAGAGCAGACCGGTCAGCGTGAGCGCGGCGAGCGTGCCGACGACGGCGACGGTGGTCGAGAGCGACAGCCCGTGGGTCAGGTACAGCACGGTGAGGGTGATGGCCGCGGCGCCCACGATCGCCACCAGGAGCGGCGGCTCGCCCTGGAGGATCGCCGGCACGACGAAGAGGACGAGCAGGCCGAACGACACCGCCAGGCCGACCAGCGCCGCCAGGCCGCGCCACCGGGCGAACGCCACCACGGCCAGGGCGAACGCGACCACCAGCACCAGCAGCGCGCGGCCGCGCTGGTGGTCGACGATGGTGTACGCCGTGCCGTCGGGGTTCTCGACCTCGACCATGACGATCCGGTCGCCGACGTCGACCTCCGGCGCGCCCGAGCCGTTGGGCAGCGGCACCTCGACCTCGTCGCCCGCGTCGGCCCCGTCGGTGATGCGCACGGTCGCGGTGCCGCAGCCGTTGACGTCGTCGGGCGCCTCCTCGGGACAGGCCTCGGCGTCGATCGCCGCCACCTCGCCCTCGACCTGGGCCGCGGCGTCGACCGCCGCCGGGCCGTCGAGGCCGTCGGTCGGCCGCAGCACCACGAGCGCCACGAGGGTCAGCAGCGCCAGCGGCACCACCACCGCCAGCGCCGTACGACGCATGCCGCGCGTCTCGGTCGCCGCGTGTCGCGGGTGGTGGGCGCCCACGGTGCTCCTCTGGCGGCGGTCGGACGAGTCGCGGACAGTGTCCCACCGTGGTGAGGGAGGACACGGCCGGACCGGGCCTAGAGGTGGTCCCCCTGACCGCCGTCCGGCGAGATGGTGAGGGGTGACCACTCCTGACCCCGCCCCGTCCCTGCGCGTGCTCGTCACCGGTGCCACCGGGTACGTCGGCTCGCGGCTGGTGCCGCGACTGCTCGAGGAGGGGCACACGGCGCTGGCGGCCAGCCGCGACACCTCGGGCACCGACGACTACCCGTGGGCCGACGACGTGGAGACGCGGGCCTTCGACGTCGAGGACGACGACCTGGTCGGCCGGGCGGTCGAGGGCGTCGACGTCGTCGTCTACCTCGTGCACTCCATGGGCTCGGAGGACTTCGTGCGCAAGGACCGCGAGGCCGCCGAGCGGGTCGCCGCGGCCGCGGCGCGGGCCGGCGTGCGCCAGGTCGTCTACCTCTCCGGCCTGGTGCCGAGCACGGACCCCGACGAGCTGTCCGACCACCTGCGCTCGCGGCTCGAGGTGGAGCAGGTCTTCCTCGACGGCGACGTCCCCGCCGTGGTGCTGCGCGCCTCGATGGTCATCGGCGCCGGCTCCACGTCCTACGAGCTGCTGCGCCGGCTCAGCGAGCGGGTCCCCCTGCTCACGCCCGTGCCGTCGTGGATGCGCAGCACCATCCAGCCCGTCGCCGTCGAGGACGTCGTCGAGGTCGTCGCCGGGGCCCTGCGCTCCGCGGCGGCCGGCCAGACGCGCAACCGGCACTACGACGTCGGCGGCGAGGAGCGGTTGACCTACCCCGAGCTGCTCGCGACGTACGCCGAGGTGGCGGGCCTGCGCCGGGCGCGGTTCCTGGTGCCGTGGGTGCCGCAGAAGGTCGTGGGGTGGGCCTGCTCGGCGATCAGCGGGCTGCCGGCCACCGAGGTCACCTCGCTCGTCGACAGCCTGCGCCTCGACATGGTCTGCGAGGAGGACGACGTGCGGCGCGACCTGCTGCCACCCGACCACGAGCTGGTCCCGGTGGCCGAGGCCCTGCGCCGCAGCCGCCGCGGCGGCTCGGCCCCGGGGACGGCGACCCGCGGCGACGTGCAGGCCGGCGCCCCGACCGACCCGGCCTAGCCGCCCCTAGCCGTCCCTAGCCGTCCCCGGCCGCCCGCGGGGCCGGGGCGCCGGCGGTCCCGTCGAGGGCCGCTCGGTGCTCGGCCGCCCGCCGCCGGTAGCGCTCGGCGTTGAGGCGGGTGGCGGCGACCTCGTCGTCGGTCGTGGCCCGGCGCACCCGCCCCGGCAGCCCGAGGACCAGCGAGCGGGGCTCGACGACCACCCCCTCGGCGACCACGGCGCCGGCGCCGACGACGCTGCCGGGGCCGACCACGGCGCCGTTCATGACGATCGCGCCCATCCCGACGAGCACGTCGTCGCCGATGCTCGCCCCGTGCAGCACCGCCCGGTGGCCGACGGAGACGCCGCGGCCGAGGACGAGGGGGTAGCCGGGGTCGGCGTGCAGGACGACGCCGTCCTGCACGTTGGTGTGCTCGCCGACCTCGATCCGCTCGGTGTCGGCGCGGGCCACGACGCCGTACCAGAGCCCGGCCCCGTCGCCGACGTGCACGTCGCCGAGCACCCACGCGTCGGGCGCCACCCACGCACCCGGGTGGATGCGCGGGTGGCGCCCGCCGAGGCCGAGGTGTCGCTCAGCCGACACGCGTCGGAGGGGTCGGGGCCGGGGTGTCGGCCTTCTCCGGGCCGACGGGGGCCGTGGTGGCGCCGTCGAGCGAGCGCCACCGCGAGACCGACCAGGCCACGCAGGCCGACATCGCGCAGAGCCCGGCGATCAGGTAGAGCCCGAGGTCGTCGGAGCCGGTGAGGTCGCGCACCCAGCCGTAGATGTAGGGCCCGGCGAACCCGCCGAGGTTGCCGACGGTGTTGACCAGCGCCAGGCCGGCCGCGGCGGCGGTGCCGGCCAGGAACTTGGTGGACATGCCGAACGACAGCGGGATGCCCGAGCACAGGCCCATCGCGGCGATCGCGACGCCGACCAGGATGACGTACGGCGAGTCCGCGACGATCGCGGTGAGGATGCCGACGACGCCGAGGACGGCCGAGCCGGCCACGTGCTTGGGCACCTCGTCGTGCTTGCGCGAGTGGTGGGCCCAGAACAGGGTGAAGAGCACCGCGCAGCCGTAGGGCACGGCCGTGAGCAGGCCGACCTGGACGATGGAGTAGTGGACGTCGAAGCGCTCCTGGAAGCCGTCGATGATCGTGGGCAGGAAGAAGCTGATGGCGTAGAGGCCGTAGACGAGGCCGAAGTAGGAGACGCCGAGGATCCAGACCTTGGGGGTCCGCAGGACGCCGCGGACGCCGCCGTGGGTCTCGGCCGGGCCGTCGGCGGCGAGGTCGTGCTCCAGCACGGCCCGCTCGGGCGCGGTGAGCCAACGGGCGTCGGAGGGCCGGTCGGGCAGCAGGAAGAGGCAGGCGACGCCGAGGAGCACGGCGGGCAGGCCGGTCACCAGGATCATGAAGCGCCAGCCGTCGAGGCCGAAGGCGATCTCGTGGCCCGACTGGACCAGCCACGAGGCGAGCGGCGAGCCGATGGTCGACGACAGCGGGATGCCGACCAGGAAGAGGGCGAAGGCCTGGGCCCGGTCGCGCTGGGCGAACCAGTAGGTCAGGTACAGCAGGATGCCGGGGGTGAACCCGGCCTCGGCGACGCCGAGCAGGAAGCGCAGGACGTAGAGCATCGTGGCGTTCTGCACGAACGCGGTGGCCGAGGCGACGATGCCCCAGGAGACGAGGATGCGGGCGATCCACTTGCGGGCGCCGTACCGGTGCAGGGCGAGGTTGCTCGGCACCTCCAGCAGCACGTAGCCGACGAAGAAGATGCCGGAGGCGAAGCCGAACATCGTCGCGGTCAGGCCGAGGGCGTCGTTCATGCCGTTGGGGCCGGCGACGCCGATGTTGCTGCGGTCGAGGTAGTTGACGAAGTAGCACAGCAGCAGGAACGGCATCAGCCGCAGCAGCACCTTGCGGCGGACGACGGGACGCAGCGCGTCGGCGTCGGCCGGCAGGGCGGGGGTGGGTGTGGACGTCATGGGCCTCTCCATGGTCGGGCATCACCGGTACGTCGGGCCACCGACGAGCAGGTGCGGGGCGGGCGGGTGTGGGTCGTTGCGGTGGTGCGGGTGGTGGGTGGTGCGGTGCGCGGGCGGTCAGCCGCCGGCGCGGAAGACGTCGACGACCCCGGAGTCGTCGCCGTCGTCGAGCCCGAGCTCGGCCGCGCGCAGCCAGGCGGCCCGGGCGGCGGTCGTGAGGGGCGCGTGGGCCCCGGTCTCGGCGGCGGTCCCGGCGACCAGGCCGCTGTCCTTGACGAAGACCGACAGCCGGGTCCGCGTCGGGCGGTCGGCGGCGGGCAGGGCCATCCGCGGCCCGCGGTCGGCGAGCATCCAGGACGCCGCGGCCCCGGTCGGCAGCAGCCCGGTCACGACGTCGAGGTCGAGGCCGAGGCGCTCGGCGAAGGCGAGGGCCTCGCCGGCCGCGGCCAGGTGGACGCTGGCGAGCATCTGGTTGACGAGCTTGAGGGACTGGCCGTCGCCCGGGTGCGGGCCGACGACGTGGAGGGTGCCGGCCGGCTCGAGCGCCGGGCGGGCCCGCTCGACGTCGTCGGCCGCGCCGGAGACGAGCAGGGTGAGCGTGCCGGCCTCGGCGCCCGGCACGCCGCCGGTCACCGGGCAGTCGACGACGGCGAGGCCGTGCTCGGCGGCCCGGGCTGCGGCGTCGCGGACCACCGCGGGGCCGACGGTGCTGGCCACGACCAGCACGGCCCCGCGCAGCGCCCCCCGTCGTACGACGGCGGCGTCGAGGAGTGCGAGCAGCTGGTCGCCCGTCGCCACCACGGCCACGACGACGTCGCAGCCGGCGAGCAGGTCGAGGTCGGTGCCGGCCTCGATCCCGTCGGCCCGGACCGCGGCGACACGCTCGTCCGCGACGTCGACGGCGCGGACGGCCAGCCCGGCGCGGTGCATCCGGACGGCCATGGGGCCGCCCATCGCCCCGACCCCCACGACCCCCACGCAGGGGGGTGCGCTCGAGGCGGACGGGACGGGGTCGGTGTCGGTGGAGGTCACGAGCAGTGAGTCTCCGACCGTTGTGACCGGGGTCACGACCGCCGGGTGTCGGGACTTGGCCCCCCGGTTTCCTCTCCCTGTAGGAAGCCGGGGTGGGTGTGGTCGACGGGGGTCAGTCGGGGAGTCGGTCGGGGAGCAGCTCGAGCACCTGGAGCCCGAGGTGGAGCAGCAGCCGGGTGCGGCCGTCGGCGAGGTCGACGCCGGCGAGCTCCTCGATCCGCTCCAGGCGGTAGTACAGCGACGTGCGGTGCAGGTGCAGGGCCTCGGAGGTGGCGGGCGTGGCGCCGGCGTGGTCGAGGTAGGCGCGCAGCGTCTCGACGAGGCGGCCCTGGGGGTCGCGCTCCTGGAGGCGGCGCAGCGGTGCAGGGACCAGGTCGCGGGTCAGCTCGCGCTCCGGGATGCGCAGCAACAGCTCGAGCGGCCCCAGCTCGGCCGCCAGGGCGAGACCGCCGGAGGAGGGCACCCGCCGGGCGGCGCGCAGGGCGACGAGGGCCTCGTCGTGGGCCCGGTGGGCCTCGAGGAGGCCGGGGCGCACGGACCCGACGCCCGCGACGGTGCGCACGTGGTCGCCCAGGACCCGGCCGACGGCCTCGCGCAGCTCGGTGGCCTGCTCACGCAGCCGCTCGGGCGGGGGCGGGCGGTCCCAGGTCTGCAGCAGCACGCCGCGCGCGCCGAGGACCGCGCCGGCGGCGTACCCGGCCCGTGACCGCGCCACCCCGGCGGTGGCGATGCGCAGGCCGAGGGTGGCCTCGGTCGCCTCGAGGGTGCTGTCGCGGTCGTCGAGCTCGAGGGCGGTCACGGTGACGTGGGCGGCGTGCCGCAGGACCCCGAGACGGTCCAGGGCCCGGGTGCCGGCGTCGCGGGCGGCCGGGTCGGGCCCGACCAGGTCGGCGACCGCGTCCTCCTGCTCGCGACGCCGGTGGTCCTGGCCCAGCTGCTCGCCGAGGAGCAGGGCCCCGATCTCGTGCCCGGCCCGCACCACCTCCTCCACCTCGGGCTCGCCGAGGGTGCCGTCGGCGTCGATCACCAGCAGCAGGCCCAGCAGCTGGCCCTGCCACCGGATCGGGTGGCACAGCCGCTGCACCATGCCGAGGTCCTCGCGGGCCGGGATGGTGCCGGGCCGGGTCCAGCGGGCCACGCCCTGCCCGAGGATGTGGCCGATGGCGGGGCCGCCGACGTCGCGCTGCAGGACGGCCCGCACGCGCTGCTCGTCGGCGTCGCCGTAGTGGCGGCTCGCGGCCAGCAGGTTGACCTCGGGGTCGTCGAGCACCACCGACCGGCCCAGCCGCTCGGCCAGGGTGTCGACGAGGTGCTGCAGCTGCCGCTCCGCCATGGCCCGATCCTCCCGCTCCTCGAGCGACTTTCCTACAGGGAGAGGAAGATCGGGGCGTCTTTCCCGCCTCGGGCCGGTGGGACGGGGGAGACCGCCGTCACAGACTGGCGCGGTGACCACGGACCCCTTCCTGACCGGGTGGGCGCACACCGCCTTCGGCAAGACCGCCCCCGAGACCACCGTCGAGCACCTCATGGCCGAGGTGTCGACCGCCGCGCTGGCCGACGCGGGCCTGGAGCAGCCCGACGCGGTGTTCGTCGGCGTCTTCAACGCCGGGCTGTCGCGCCAGTCGTTCGAGGGCGCCCTCGTCGGCGCGGGCCAGCCCGACCTCGCCCTCGTGCCCGCCTCGCGCCACGAGAACGCCTGCGCCACCGGGAGCGCCGCGCTGTACGCCGCCCTGGACTTCGTGCAGTCCGGCCGCGGGCGGACCGCGCTGGTCGTCGGCGCGGAGAAGATGACCGGGGTCGGCTCCGACGTCGTCAACGACGCCCTCCTCGGCGCCTCCTACCGGCCCACCGAGGAGCAGGCCGGCAGCTTCGCCGCCATCTTCGGCCGCCTGGCCGACACCTACGCCGACCGCTACGGCGACCCGCGCGAGGCCCTCTCGCTGGTCGCGGCCAAGAACCACCGGCACGGCGTGGCCAACCCCTGGGCCCAGATGCGGCGCGACCTCGGCGTCGAGTTCTGCTCGGTGCCCTCGGAGAAGAACCCGGTGACCGCGGGTCGGCTGCTCCGCACCGACTGCTCGCTGGTCTCCGACGGCGCCGCGGCGCTCGTCGTCACCACCGAGGACGTGGCCCGGGCCGCCCGCCGCCGCGTCCGGGTCGCCGGCCGCGCGCACGCCAACGACGTCTTCGAGGTCGCCCGGCGCGCCGACCCCCTCGCCCTCGACGGGGCCGCGCGGTCCTTCCGCGCCGCGCTGCGCGAGGCCGGGACGACGCTCGACGGGCTCGACCTGCTCGAGACCCACGACTGCTTCACCCTGGCCGAGCTGCTGCAGTACGAGGCGTTCGGCATCGCCGAGCCCGGCAAGGGCGGCACCGTGCTCGCCGAGGGCCTCACCGAGCGCGACGGCCGCCTGCCGGTCAACGTCTCCGGCGGCCTCAAGGCCAAGGGCCACCCGGTCGGGGCGACCGGGGTCTCTCAGGCCGTGATGGCCGCCTTGCAGCTGACCGGCGAGGCCGGCGAGATGCAGCTCCCGGCCGCCGACCGGGCAGCGGTCTTCAACATGGGCGGCGCCGCCGTGGCGTCGTACACCACCGTGCTCGAGGCGGCCTGAGGTGGGCGCGCCGTCGACCCGCGCCGTCAACCTGGCGCACTTCCTGACCCTCACGGCCCGCCGGCTGCCCGACCACGACGCCCTCGTGCACGGCGAGACCCGCTGGACCTGGGCCGACCTCGACCACCGCGTCTCCCGCCTCGCGGCCGAGCTCCGCCGGCGGGGCGTCGGCCGCGGCGACTGCGTCATGCTCCACAGCCCCAACCACCCCGAGTTCGTGCAGGCCATGTTCGCCGCCTGGCGGGTGGGAGCCTCCCTGGCGCCCACCAACGCCCGGCTGACCGCCGACGACGTCGCGGTCATCGCCGGCGTGTGCCGGCCGAGCCTGCTCCTCGTCCACCCCCGCCTGGCCGACCAGGTGCCCACCATCACCGCCGCGACCGGCCACGACCACGTCGAGGTGATGTGGGTCGGCGACGACGACGCGGCGTACGGCGGCGACGCGATCGGCGCCCTCCCCGCCGACGGCCCGGTGCTGCCCGACCAGGACGTCACCGTCGGCCAGCACGCCTGGTACTTCTTCACCTCCGGCACCAGCGGCACCCCGAAGGCCGCGGTGCTCACGCACGAGCAGATGGGCTTCGTGACCCTCAACCACGCCGCCGACCTGATGCCGGGGCTCGACGCCGACCACGCCTCGATCGCGGTCGCGCCGCTCTCCCACGGCGCCGGCATCCACCTGCTGCCCAACGTGGCTCGCGGCGCCCGCACCGTGCTGCCGACCTCGCCGGGACTCGACCCGGCCGAGGTCTGGGCCCTGGTCGAGCGCGAGCGGGTCACCAACGCCTTCACCGTGCCGACGATCCTCAAGATGCTGGCCGAGCACCCCGCGGCGGCCGAGCACGACGTGTCGTCGCTGCGCCACGTCATCTACGCCGGGGCACCGATGTACGCCGCGGACCAGGCGCGCGCCCGGGCGGTGCTCGGCGAGGTGCTGGTGCAGTACTACGGCCTGGGCGAGGTGACCGGCAACATCACCGTGCTGCCCCCGCACGAGCACGGCCGGCCGCGGCCGGCGGGCGTGGAGTTCGGCACCTGCGGCTACCCGCGCACCGGCATGCAGGTCAGCATCCAGGACGACACCGGCGCCGAGGTCGGCCCCGGCGTGCAGGGCGAGATCTGCGTCGCCGGCCCCGCGGTCTGCCACGGCTACCTCGACAACCCCGCGGCCGACGCCGCCGCCTTCCGCGACGGCTGGTTCCGCACCGGCGACCTCGGGATGCTCGACGAGCACGGCTACCTCTACGTCACCGGCCGGGCCTCCGACATGTTCATCTCGGGCGGCTCCAACGTCTACCCCCGCGACATCGAGGAGAAGCTGCTGACCCACCCCGGGGTCGCCGAGGTCGCGGTGCTGGGCATGCCCGACCCGACCTGGGGCGAGGTGGGGGTGGCGGTCTGCGTGCCGGCCGCCGGCGCGACCCTCGACGCCGACGACCTCCGTGCCCACCTCGACGGCCGGCTGGCCCGCTACAAGGTGCCGCGGCACTTCGAGGTCTGGGACGAGCTGCCGAAGTCCGGCTACGGCAAGGTGGTCAAGCGGCACCTGCGGACCCGGCTCGAGAGCGCCGGCTGGCCGCCGGCCGAGCGGCCCGCCCCGGTGCCGGCATGAGCGTCGAGGCGGCGCCCCGCTCGTCGAACGACGGCGGGGTAGGGGCGCTGGCCGGGCTGCCCGAGGGCGTGATGATCGCCGATCCCGACGTGGTCGTGGGCTACGCCCGTGACCAGTCGCGCTTCACCGAGGCGGGCACGCCGCTGGCCGTGCTCGCCCCGCGCAGCACGGCCGAGGTGGCGGCCTGCCTGCGGGCCTGCCACGCCGCCGGCGTGCCCGTGGTGACGCGCGGGGCCGGCAGCGGCCTGAGCGGCGGCGCCAACGCCGTCGACGGCGGCGTCGTCCTGTCCCTGCACCGCATGGACGCGGTGCTCTCGATCGACCCCGTCGAGCGGCTCGCCGTGGTGCAGCCCGGCGTGGTGACCGGCGACCTGCGGCGGGCGGTGGCCGCGCACGGCCTCGCCTACCCGCCCGACCCCGGGTCCGTCGACTCCTGCACCGTCGGCGGCAACGTGGCCACCAACGCCGGCGGCATGTGCTGCGTCAAGTACGGCGTCACGGGCGACTTCGTGGAGGCGCTGGAGGTCGTGCTGGCCGACGGCCAGGTGCTCCGCACCGGCACCCGCACCGTCAAGGGCGTCGCCGGCTACGACCTCACCCGCCTCCTGGTCGGGTCGGAGGGGACGCTGGGCGTCGTCACCGAGGTCACGCTGCGGCTCGTGCCCGCCCCGCCGCCACCGCTGGCCCTCGTCGCGACCTTCGCCCGGCTCGCCGACGCCGGCCGGGCCGTGGTCGCCCTCGTCGGAGCCGGCCTCGACCTGGCCGCGGTCGAGCTGCTCGACCGCACCACGCTGCGCGCCGTCGACCGGCACGCCGGCATGGGCCTCGGCGACGCCGCGGCCATGCTGCTGCTCCAGGCCGACGGGCCCGATGCGACCGCCGTGCTCGCCGCGGCCGCCGCGGTGTGCGCCGAGGCCGGCGCGGAGGACGTGGCCGTGGGCGACGACCCGGCGGAGTCCGAGCTGCTGATGGCCGCGCGCCGGCTCGCGCTGCCCGCGCTCGAGACGCTCGGCGACTGGCTGCTCGACGACGTCTGCGTGCCCCGGGCCCGCGTCGTCGAGCTCGTCGAGGCCGTCGAGGCGGTCGGGGCCGACCTCGGCCTGGTCATCGGCGTCTTCGGCCACGCCGGTGATGGCAACCTGCACCCCACCGTCGTCTTCGACCAGCACGACCCGGCCTCCCGCGACGCCGCCGCGACGGCGTTCGACCGCATCACCGCGGCCGCCCTCGAGCTCGGGGGCACCGTCACCGGCGAGCACGGGGTCGGCCGGCTCAAGGCGGGCTGGCTGGCCCGCGAGCTCGACCCGGTCAGCGCCCGGCTGCAGCGCGAGGTCCGACGGGTCTTCGACCCCGCCGGCCTCCTCAACCCGGCCGTCGCACCGTCCTGACCCTGCGCCGCCCGGCGACCCCCCCCGACGTCCCGCTAGCCACCAGCAAGCAACCCCCGGGAGCATCGCGGTAGTCCCTGACGAAGAGCACGCCTCGGCGGCCGAATTGCCTGCTCTTCGTCAGGGACTACCCCCGGCGGGCGGGGCGAGGGTGCGTGCTCGGGCTAGCGGTGGCCGGTCGACGAGAGGTCGACGGGAGGTCGACGAGAGGTCACCGGGAGCCGTCGAGGACGACGCCGTCGGCGAGGCGGTAGGGGCCGGTCGTGACGAGGGCGCCGACGACCCGGCGGAGCCGGGAGACCTCGGCGCGGGCGGAGACGACGTGGGCGGTGTCGCCGTAGAGCAGGGTGCTGAGCGCGGCGGCGGTCAGGCCCGACCGGCCGGCGGCGGCCAGGTGGCCGAGCACCTCGGCGTGGCGGCGGGTCAGGGAGACCCGCCACGCCCGGTCGTCGGCGACGACGTCGAGGACGCCGTCGGCGCCGAGCCGCAGCAGCACGCCCGCGCCGGCACCGGCGCCGCCGGACGAGGGCCGCACCAGCCAGCCGTGGGAGAGCCGCTCGGGCAGGCACAGGCCGAGGCCCGGCACGGTCATCGGCCGGTCGGGCCGGGGTGCCTCGACCCGGTCGCGGGCGGCCAGCCCGACGTGGTGGGCGACCCAGCCGTGGTCGTCGACGACGAGCAGCGGCCCGGAGCCGACCAGGGGCTCGGCCTCGCGGCGCAGCCGGTCGAGGCCCTCCTCGTGCCGACGCCACAGCGCCCCCTCCGCGAGCCGCACCGCGCTCTCGACGAGCACGCCGAGTGCGGGGTGCAGGGTCAGCGCGGGCCCGCTGACGTCGACCACGCCGAGCAGGTCGCCGGTGCGCGGGTCGTGGACGGGGTGGGCGGTGCAGTACCAGGGCTGCTGGCCCTGCTCGAAGTGCTCGGCCGAGAACAGCTGCACCGGCGCGGCCTCGGCCAGCGCGGTGCCGATGGCGTTGGTGCCGACCTGGTCCTCGGTCCACACCGCGCCCTCGGTGAACCCCAACCGGTCGGCCTGCAGCCGGACCGTGGCCGCCCCCTCACGCCACAGGATCACGCCGTCGGCGTCGCAGACCACCATGAGGAACAGCGACGCGTCGGCCACCGACGTCAGCACCCGCCGCAGCTCGTCGACCACCGACCCCAGCGGCGACGTACGACGGCGGCGCTCGACCTCCTCGAGGGCGACGGCGGCGCGGTGGTTGACCGCGTCGGGGTCGAGCCCGGCGGCGAGGGTGCGCGACCAGGAGCGGGCGACCAGGGGGCGGGGCCGGGCGGGCGGGCGCCCACCGGCGAGGACGGCGTCGCGCACCATCTGCAGCTCGCGGGCGCGCAGCGTCAGGTCGCTCGCGGGTGCGCTCGCGCCGTACGCCATGTGCCCTCCCCGCGACGACGGCACCGGGCTGTGGTGCCGGTCACATCATGCGCTCCGGGTGCAACCCGCTGCAACGCTTCCGCCGCCGCGGCCGACGGTGTGCCCTGGGTCACATGACCCAGACCCTCGACGCTCCTGCGGCGGTGCAGAGCCCCGACGACCGCGCCACCGCGTGGCTGACCTCCCTCGAGGCCGCCTTCACCGCCGGCGACGCCCGCGCGGCCGCCGACCACTTCGCCCGCACCAGCTACTGGCGCGACCTCATCGCCTTCACCTGGAACCTGACCACCGTCGAGCACCCCGACGGCATCGCCACCATGCTCGACGACGTGCTCGAGCGCGTGGCCCCGCGCGGCCTCGTCCTGGCCGAGCCGGCCGAGGAGGCCGACGGCGTGACGACGGCGTGGTTCGACCTCGAGACCGCGGTCGGCCGCGGCCGCGGGCTCGTCCGGCTCGTCGAGGAGGACGGCGAGACCAAGGGCTGGACCTTCCTCACCACGATGCACGAGCTCAAGGGCCACGAGGAGCCGCGCGGCACCCGCCGGCCGATGGGCGCCGTGCACGGCGTCGACCGGGACCGCCAGTCGTGGCTGGAGCGCCGCCAGGCCGAGGCCGAGTCGCTCGGCTCCACCGAGCAGCCCGCCGTGCTCGTCATCGGCGGCGGCCAGGGCGGCATCGCGCTCGGCGCCCGCCTGCGCCAGCTCGGTGTGCCGAGCCTGGTGATCGACAAGCACCCGCGGCCCGGCGACCAGTGGCGCAGCCGCTACAAGAGCCTCTGCCTGCACGACCCGGTCTGGTACGACCACCTGCCCTACCTGAAGTTCCCCGACAACTGGCCGGTCTTCGCGCCCAAGGACAAGGTCGGCGACTGGCTGGAGTCCTACGTCAAGGTCATGGAGGTGCCCTACTGGTCCTCCACGGTCGCCACCTCGGCGTCGTACAGCGAGGAGTCGGGGGAGTGGACCGTCGAGGTCGAGCGCGAGGGCAAGCCGCTCACGATCCGGCCGCAGCAGCTGGTGCTCGCCACCGGCATGTCCGGCAAGCCCCACCTGCCCGACCTGCCCGGCCAGGACGTCTTCCGCGGCGACCAGCACCACTCCTCGGCCCACCCCGGCCCCGACGCGTACGCCGGCAAGCGGGCCGTGGTGATCGGGTCCAACAACTCCAGCTTCGACATCTGCGGGGCGCTGTGGGAGCACGGCGCCGACGTGACGATGGTGCAGCGGTCATCGACCCACATCGTCAAGAGCGACTCGCTGATGGAGATCGGCCTCGGCGACCTCTACTCCGAGCGGGCGCTGGCGGCCGGCATGACGACCGAGAAGGCCGACCTCGTCTTCGCCTCGCTGCCCTACCGGATCCTGCACGAGTTCCAGATCCCGGCGTACGAGGCCATGGCCGAGAAGGACAAGGACTTCTACGAGCGGCTCGAGGCCAGCGGGTTCCGCCACGACTGGGGTGACGACGGGTCCGGGCTGTTCATGAAGTACCTGCGCCGCGGCTCCGGCTACTACATCGACGTCGGCGCCGCCGAGCTCGTGGCCAACGGCGACGTCAAGCTCGCCCACGGCCAGGTCACCCGCCTGACCGAGGACGCCGTCGTGCTCGACGACGGCACCGAGCTGCCCGCCGACGTTGTCGTCTACGCCACCGGCTACGGCTCGATGAACGGCTGGGCCGCCGACCTGATCAGCCAGGAGGTCGCCGACAAGGTCGGCAAGTGCTGGGGCCTGGGCTCCGACACCACCAAGGACCCCGGCCCGTGGGAGGGCGAGCAGCGCAACATGTGGAAGCCGACCCAGCAGGACGGCCTGTGGTTCCACGGCGGCAACCTGCACCAGTCGCGGCACTACTCCCTCTACCTCGCGCTGCAGCTCAAGGCCCGCCACGAGGGCATCCCGACCCCGGTCCACGGCCTGCAGGAGGTCCACCACCTGGCGTGAGGCCGCCTACCCTGGCGGCGTGCTGCACGGACGCCGGTGGACCCTCGCCCTGCTGGTCGGGCTCCTGCTCGTGGTCGGCGGGGCGGTGGTCGCCGTGCTCTCGCCGGCCGGCGCGGCCGACCTGGGCTGGTTCGCCTACACGCCGCTGTCCGGCGAGGACCCGTCGGTCGAGTGGTCCGGCGGCAGCGCCCACGTCGTGTCGACCCGCCGGGTCGCGGCCGTCGCGGTGGCCGTGGTAGGCCTCGTGCTGGCGGCCGCGGCCATCGGGTTCCGCGCCGGCCGCCGTCGTTCGCCGGCGGCCGGCTGAGCGGTCGCGGCCACGCGGGCCGCCGTGGGGGCGGACGCGGCGAGCGTGGTCTCCTGCGCCTGCTCCTGCTCGCCGACGGCCCTGGTCGAGCCGGTCGTCCCCGAACCCACGGGCCCCGCCGGCCAGTGCCGGCTCGTCGTCCCGGAGGCAGGACGAGGCCCAGCGGCACGCCGGGCAGGAGGGTGAGGCGGGGGAGCGGGCCGCACGGGCAGGCTCGACCCCGGTGAGGTGGGCACCGGGGACTCCCGGCCTCGACGACCTCGCCCCGACGGCGGCCGGGCAGACCTGCTGCAGTAAGTTCACTGACCCAGTCGTCAAGCCGTGTCGAGGGCAGGAGGTGGTCGTCGTGGTCCGCAGGTGCACCCCCGTGCTCCTGGCCCTCGGTGCGCTCCTCGCCCTGCTGCTCGGGGCGTCGCCGGCCACCGCCGACGGCACCGGCGGCTCCGGCGGCGACCGCCCGGTGCTGCGTGTCGGCACCGAGGGCACCTACGAGCCGTTCAGCTTCGAGGACGCCGACGGCGACCTCACGGGCTACGACGTCGACGTCATGCGGGCGGTGGCCGACGAGGCGGGGTACGACGTCGAGTTCGTCCAGGGCGCCTTCGACTCGCTCTTCCCGGCGCTCGACGCCGACCGGATCGACGTGATCGCCAACCAGATCACGATCAACCCCGAGCGCGAGGCCCGCTACCTCTTCACCCAGCCCTACACCTACTCCCGCGGGGTCATCGTCACCCGCACCGACACCGACGACATCACCTCGCTCGCCGACGTGGCCGGCGTCCGGGCGGCCCAGTCCGAGACCAGCAACTGGGCGCAGGTCGCGCGCGACGCGGGGGCCGACGTGCAGTCGGTCGACGGCCTGCCGCAGGCCCTCGAGCTGCTCGCCCAGGGCCGGGTCGACGTGGTCATCAACGACAACATCGCGGTCCTCAGCTACCTCTCGACCCGCGACGACGCCCCGGTCGAGATCGCCGGCGACGTCGACGACGAGGTGAGCGAGCAGGCCCTGGTCCTGCGCCAGGACGAGCAGGAGGTGCGCGACCGCCTCGACCAGGCCCAGCAGCGGTTGGCCGCCGACGGCACCCTGGCGGGGATCTCCGAGGACTACTTCGGGGCCGACGTCTCGGTCGAGAACACCGGCGAGGGCGTCGACCCCGAGGGCACCGCCCGCACGCGCTGGGAGGTCGTCCGCGACACCGC
The DNA here is from genome assembly GCF_006346315.1 of Nocardioides litoris. Classification (GTDB taxonomy): domain Bacteria; phylum Actinomycetota; class Actinomycetes; order Propionibacteriales; family Nocardioidaceae; genus Nocardioides; species Nocardioides litoris. The sequence goes on from NZ_VDMR01000010.1 coordinate 20,033, forward strand.
CGGGCCGATGGCCCTCGGTGCCCTGCGGGTCACCCTGCCGCTCACGGTGATCAGCTTCGCCGCGGGCCTCGCGCTGGCCCTCCTCGCCGCCCTGGCCCGGATGTCGTCCTCGCGGTGGCTGCGGTGGCCCGCCCGCACCTACATCTCGATCATCCGGGGCACCCCGCTGCTGGTGCAGCTGTTCATCGTCTACTACGGCCTGCCCGAGCTCGGCTTGCGGCTGCCGGGGTTCACCGCCGCCTGCGTCGCCCTCAGCCTCAACGTCGGCGGGTACGCCGCCGAGGTCATCCGCAGCTCCATCCTGTCGGTGCCGCGGGGCCAGTTCGAGGCCGCGACCACGCTCGGCATGGGCTACCGGCAGACCATGCGCCGCATCGTGCTCCCGCAGGCCTCGCGGATCGCGGTCCCGCCGCTGTCCAACACGCTGCTCTCGCTCATCAAGGACACCTCCCTCGCCTCCGTGGTGCTGGTGACCGAGCTGTTCCGCGAGGCGCAGACGGTCGCCCAGAACACCGGCGAGTTCCTGGTGCTCTACACCCTGGCCGCGGCGTACTACTGGATCATCTGCCTGGTCGTCTCCGCCGGCCAGGGACGCCTGGAGAAGCGGCTGGCGAGGTACTCGACATGAGCGACCTGATCGAGGTCCGTGGCCTGCGCAAGGCCTTCGGTGGGACCGAGGTCCTCCGCGACGTCGGCTTCACCTCCGCCGCCGGCACCACCACCGTGGTGCTCGGCCCGTCCGGCTCCGGCAAGACCACGGTGCTGCGCTCCCTCAACGTGCTGGAGACCCCCGACGCCGGAAGCGTCCGCATCGCCGACGCCGAGGTCGACTTCGACGTCCCCGCACACGGCCGCGCGGGCCGGGCCCGGCGGGCGCGGGAGGTCAAGGCGCTGCGGGCCCGCAGCGGCATGGTCTTCCAGTCCCACCACCTCTTCCCGCACAAGACCGTCCTCGGCAACCTGGTCGAGGGGCCGGTGCAGGTGCAGGGCCGGCCCGTCGAGGAGGCCGAGGCCGACGCCCGCGGGCTCCTCGAGCAGGTCGGCCTCGCGGGCCGCGAGACGGCGTACCCCGCACAGCTCTCGGGTGGCCAGCAGCAGCGGGTCGGGATCGCCCGGGCGCTCGCGCTGCACCCCGAGGTCGTGCTGCTCGACGAGCCCACCTCGGCGCTCGACCCCGAGCTGGTCGGTGAGGTGCTCGGCGTCATCCGCGACCTCGCCGCCGAGGGCCGGACGATGGTCATCGTCACCCACGAGGTGCGGTTCGCCCGCGACGTGGCCGACCAGGTGCTCTTCCTCGACGGCGGGGTGGTCGCCGAGCGCGGGGGCGCCGAGGTGCTCACCGACCCCCGCGAGCCGCGGACCCAGCAGTTCCTGAGCCGGGTGCTGGAGAAGGGCTGAGCGGAACACGGCCGGCCCCGCCGGCGTTGACCCGGCATGGCCCCCTACGACCTCTACCACCGCGCCGAGCGGCAGTTCGAGCTCCAGGACTACCTCGGGGCCGCCCGCACGATCGAGCGCCTGCTGATGGACTGCGCCGGCGACGACGGCGAGCCGGTCGGCCACGGGCTCACCCATGCCCGGCTGCTGCTCGCCCGCGCCTACTACCACTCCGCCCAGCTCGGTCGGGCCGAGGCGGCCGCCCGCGCGGTCCTCGCCGAGGCGCCCACCGACGAGTACGCCGCCCTCCTCCTCGCGCGGACGCTGGAGCGGGCCTCGCGCCCGGAGGAGGCCGCCGAGGCGATGCGCGTGGCCACCGCCCTCGGTGCCCCCGGCACCACCTGAGGTCGCTGGCGCGACGGGCAGGGCCCGGCCGTCGCCGTGCCTAAGAGCATTCTCATTCGCTCGGCGTTTGGGGTGAGGCGGCCGGTCGGTAGAGTTCGGTCCTGAGGGGAGTACCTCGAGACTCTTCCCCGGTCAGTACGGAGCCGCCACCGGCTCCCCGGGTGGAGGCCGTCGCTCATGGCGGTGAGGGAGACCTCGGGCGATCACGCACGAGGAGAACAACCGTGTCCCTGTCCAGCTTCACCACCCCGCTCGCCGCGGCCGACTCCGGCGGTGGTCTCGAGACCATCGGCACCCCGACCCTGTGGGCCGTCACCATCGGTGCGGTCATCCTGCTGCTCGTCGTCGACTTCATCGCGACGCGCAAGCCGCACGAGGTGTCGATGAAGGAGGCGACCTTGTGGTCGATCTTCTACATCGCGCTCCCGGTCGCCTTCGGTGTCTACGTGCTGACCCAGCACGGCGGCGAGAGCGGGGTGAACTACTACACCGGCTACATCGTCGAGAAGAGCCTCAGCGTCGACAACCTGTTCGTCTTCATGCTGCTGCTCTCGGCGTTCGCGGTGCCGAAGGCCCTGCAGCAGCGGGTGCTGCTGTTCGGCATCATCGGCGCCCTGGTCTTGCGCGGCATCTTCATCGCGCTCGGTGCGGCCGCGCTGTCGGCGTTCAACTTCGTCTTCCTCATCTTCGGCGCGATCCTGCTGCTCACCGGCGCCAAGCTCCTCAAGGACGCCCTGTCCGGTGAGGACGAGGAGGAGCCCGACCCCAACCAGATGCGGGTCGTGAAGGTCCTGCGCCGCTTCTACCCGGTGACCGAGGACTACCGCGGCACCCACATGACGGTGAAGGAGAAGGGCAAGCGCGCCCTGACCCCGCTGGCGCTGGTCACGGTCGCGGTGTTCATGACCGACATCGTCTTCGCCGTCGACTCCGTCCCCGCGGTCTACGGCATCACCTCCGACCCCTACCTGGTCTTCGCGACCAACGCCTTCGCGCTGCTCGGCCTGCGCGCCCTGTACTTCGTCATCCAGGGCCTGCTCGCCAAGCTGGTGCACCTGTCCTACGGCCTGTCGATCATCCTCGGCTTCATCGGCGTCAAGCTCGTCCTGCACTGGGCCCACCTGGTGTGGCCGAGCGTCCCCGAGATCGGCAACCTGACCTCGCTCGCCGTCGTCGTGGGCGTCCTGGCGATCACCACGATCACCAGCCTCCGGGCGGTCAAGAAGCAGGAGGCGGCGGCCGCCCAGGCCGGCACGACGCCGGAGGAGATCGCCGACCCCGACAAGCCGGTCGTCAAGCAGTAGCTCCGGCAGCTCCCAGCAGCACCCCCGGTACGCCGGCCACGCGGGTCACCCGCGTGGCCGGCGTCGTGCTGCGCGGGGGTCCTCGCCCCGGCCTCGGGTGCGCAGGCGGCGCACGAACGGCGCGCCGGCCGCCAGCAGCACCGGCAGGCCCACGACGAACATCACGGTCCCGAAGATCCGGGAGTACCCGTGCGGATCGACCGTGCCGCCCTCCTCCGGCCCCGGCGCGAGCAGGGACGAGGCGACCAGGAACGCGGCCAGCCCGCACCACAGCAGCGCGGTCACCGCCACCAGCCCGAGGACCACGTCGAGCACCACGCCGGGCCAGGTCCGGCGCGACGGGGTGCGTGGGGCGCTCACGGCTGCAACGCCTCGTGGAGCGCCGACGCGGCCGCCTCGGGACGCAGCGGCCGCTCGACCACGGCGACCGGAGCCGGGCCGTCGTACGACGGAGTGAGCTCGGGCTCGGCCAGCACGACGTCGTGGGGCTCGGCCGGGTCGAGCACGACCCGGTGTCCGAGGTGCTCGACGACGCCCTCGGCCACGAGCCGCCCCACCTCGTCGTCCTCCAGCACGAGCACCCGCAGCACCGGCGCGCGCTCCAGGTCGAGGGCGAAGGAGAAGCACGAGCCGCGGCCGGGGGTGCTCGACGCGGCCAGCGTGCCGCCCATCGCCGCCACCAACCGCCGGCTGATGGCCAGGCCGAGCCCGGTGCCGCCATGGGTGCGGGTGGAGGACGCGTCGCCCTGCTCGAACGGCTCGAAGATGCGGTCGAGGTCGGCGGGGGAGATCCCGACGCCCTCGTCGTGCACCTCGAAGCGGACCCGCAGCCGCTCCGCACCGGCGTCCTCCGCGTCGGCGGTCTCGACACGGGCCACGAGCCGGACCTCGCCGCGGGGGGTGAACTTGACCGCGTTGGCGGCGAGGTTGAGCAGCACCTGGCGCAGGTGCCCCAGGTCACCGCGCACCGCCGGGACGTCGGCCTCGACGTGCACCCGCACGTCGTTGCTGCGCAGCGGGTCGACGACCAGGTCGGCGACCTCCTGCAGCAGCCGGGGCACGTCGAGGTCGTCCTCGGACAGGTCGACGCGGCCGGCCTCGATCTTGGCGAAGTCGAGCAGGTCCTCGATGATCCCGAGCAGGGCGCGGCCCGTGGACTCCACGCCCTCGGCGTAGCGCCGCTGGCGGTCGTCGAGGTCGGTGGTGAGCAGCAGCGACGACAGGCCGAGCACGCCGTTCATCGGGGTGCGGATCTCGTGGCTCATCGTGGCCAGGAAGTCCGACTTGGCCCGGGAGGCCGCCTCGGCGCCTGCCCTCGCCTCCTCCTCGGCCCGCAGCTGCCGCGCCGTCCGCACGACGGCGAGCGCGATCAGCAGCCCGGCTCCGCCCAGCACGACCGGCAGGGGAGCGTGCGGACCCTCGTGGGGGACCAGCAGGAGCACCGGCACCGTGAGGGGCAGGATCGACAGCAGCACCCGGGGGGCGGCCGAGGGCCGCCGCGGCACGACCGTGGTCGGCGCCGACGCAGGCCAGCAGGCCTGGGCGATGGTGACGCAGCCGAGCATCCAGCCCAGGTTGGGCCAGGCCCCGTCGGCGCGGGGCAGCACCTCGACCAGGTGGAGCAGGTCGACCGAGAGCCAGGTGCCGAGGCCGACGACGAGCCACGCCCCGCCCCAGCGCCCCCGGTCGGCGCGCAGCGCCACCCGGGCCAGCAGGGCCAGGGCGACCACGTCGAGCACCGGGTAGGCCGTGAGCACCACGTCCTCCAGCACGCCCCGCCCCTCACCCAGGCCGAGGTGGCCCTGCACCTCGAGCAGGACCATCGTCGAGACCACCACCACGGTGGCGGCGTCGACGAGCGCGTCGGTGTCCAGGCGCCGCCCCGAGCCGCTCACCGCGGCCCGGGCCAGCGCGGCCGCGAGCACCAGCGTCGCCGCCAGGTACGCCGCGTCGGCGGGCGAGGCGGTCGGCACCGGTCGGCGCAGCCCGTCGAGGAGGTAGACCAGGTCGCCGGTGGCGTTGAGGGTGAGCCCGGCGGCGAGCAGGAACGCGGTGACACGTCCGGCGCCCGTCGTGCGCCGTCGGGCGCCGGCCCAGGCCAGCGCCGCGGCGCCGCCGTTGACCAGGAGCACGGCGGTGTCGGCTCGCACCCCGTGCCAGGCGTCCCAGGTCAGTGCCGTGACGAGGGCGGCCAGGGCCAGCCCGAGGCCCAGCGCCAGCGGGAGGCGCCGGCTGGGGGGCACGCGGGCGGGGCGCGGCGCGGGCAGCGTGGGGGCGGTGGTCACGGTGGGTCGGTCCAGGTCGGGGCTCGGGCCGCCCCATCGTGGCAGAGCGGCCGTCGTCGCGACGCGGAGTCGCGCGGTTCCCCCTCAGAGGAGGAGGACGACGCCGAGGAGCAGCACGACCAGCACCAGGCCCACGGTCACGAGCAGCCCCAGCCCGAACGGCGGCAGGGGCTCGCCCCGCCGCATCGCCCGGTCGACGCGCCGCCAGCGGCGGTGGGCCAGCAGCATCGTGGCGGCCCCGAAGCCGAGCAGGGCCGCGACCAGGGCCGCCCGGAGACCGTCGTGCTCGGGGAGGCCGATGCCCTCCAGCGCGACCGCTCCGGCCACCACGGCCAGCGTGGTGCGCACCCAGGCCAGGAACGTGCGCTCGTTTGCCAGCAGGTAGCGCGGGTCGGGCTCGACGCCGACCCCTTCGGGCCGCTCGGGGGTCACGGGCCCTAGCGTTCCACGGGTGACCTCCGTGTTCGACGCCGCGACCGCCGTGACCCGCCTCGACGGCGACGGGACGAGCGGGGGCACCTTCGCCGCCGACCTCAGTCCCGGGTGGAGCATCGGGGGCGGCCTCAACGGCGGCTACCTGCTCGCCACCCTCGGTCGCGCCGTGCGGGAGGCGCTGCCCGCCAAGCCCGACCCGCTGGCCATCAGCGCGCACTACCTGGCCGCCTCCACGCCGGGGCCGGCCGAGGTCGACGTGCGGGTGCTGCGCGAGGGCGGCACGGTGGCCACCGCGGCCGCCGACCTGCGGCAGGGCCCCTCGACCCGGATCGCCGCGCTGGCGACGTACGGCGACCTCGACCGGCTCGCGACCGGTGACGTGCGCACGACGGCGACACCGCCGGATCTGCCCGCGCCCGAGGACTGCGTGACCGGCACGCCCGACCAGGCCCAGCTGGCCTCGGCGACGCTGCTGCAGCGCTTCGAGATGCGCTTCCACCCCGACGACGTCGGCTGGGCGCTGGGGCGGCCCGACGGCAGCGGTCGGCTGCGGGCGTGGTTCCGGCTGGAGGACCACCGCGAGCCCGACGTGCTCTCGCTGCTGCTCACCCTCGACGCGCTGCCGCCGGTGACGTTCACCCACGGGCTGATGGGCTGGGCGCCGACCGTCGAGCTGACCGCGCACGTGCGGGCCCGGCCGGCGCCGGGCTGGCTGCGGGTCACCCACGCCAGCCGGCACATGGCCGACGGCCTGTTCGAGGAGGACTGCGAGGTGTGGGACTCCACCGACCGGCTGGTGGCCCAGTCGCGCCAGCTCGCCCGCCTGCCGCGCCAGGACCCGCGCTAGCGGTCGAACCAGGCCCGCCGCATCGAGAACAGCCACCGGGCGGTCGGGTGCTCCGAGACCGACCAGAGCAGGTCGTCGGCGGGCGAGGCGGCCGGGGAGCAGGCGAGGTCCTCGTTGCCCATGGGCGTGGCCCAGCGGTGGTGGCGCAGGTCGCCGGCCGTGCCCGTCCACACCGACCCTGGCACCAGCCGGCCCTCGGAGACCGACAGGTGCAGCCGTCCCCGCGCCCGCACCGCGCCCTGCATCCGCAGCGGGCCGTCGCCGAGCGGCTCGAGCAGGGTGCGGTCGTCGGGCCCGGTCTCCAGCAGCCCGGTGGTGTCGTCGACCGGGAAGCGGGCCAGCCGCCGGGTGCGGGCCGGGTCGTTGCTGTACTCCCCGACCATCACCGTCGGCGGGTCGGTGGCCCGGTCGAGGGAGCAGAAGGAGTAGCGGAAGCCCTCGGCGCCGCCGTCGGCCGCCGCGCGGTACTGCCGGCGCACCGGCAGGACGTAGCGGTAGCCGAAGGCGTCGGTGGCCGAGCGCACCCGCAGCACGTCGTCGAGCCGGCAGGTGAACAGGCCGCGCCCGGTGGCGGCGACGTGGAGGTGCTCGCCCAGCCAGACCACCCCGCCCGCGTGCACGTGCAGCGGCTCGAGCGTGCCGTCGGCCTTCGGTCGCACCAGCAGCACGTGGCGGTAGCGACCGGCGTCGAGGTCGAGGAAGGCCACCCGTGACCCGTGCTCCCCGCGGTGCCACGGCAGCGTCTTGGCGTACGACGTCATCACGGCCAGCCGGCGCCCGCGGGCCTCCGGCGGCAGGCCGCCCAGCCCGGCCTCGCCCGCGTCGGCGGCCGTGCTCACGCCCTGGGGCCACCACCGCAGCGACCGCTGGTCGGCGGCGTCGAAGCGCCACGCCTCGTGCACCGCCCGCCCGGGCGCCCACGTGCGGCGCAGCCGTCGGGGCAGGTCGTCGAGGAGGTCCCCCAGCGCGACCCGGCCCGCGCTGCGCGCCACCAGCGCCTCGACCTCGTCGCGGGTGTCGTCGACGGCGCGCAGGTGGTGCAGCGGGGCGACCATGTCCCTCATCCTGGCGCTAGCCTCGGCGCCGTGGACAGGGTGGTCGTGGTGGCAGCGGCGCTCGTCCGTGACGGACGGGTGCTGGCCTGCCGCCGCACCGGCCCGCCGGCCGCGGCCGGCCGGTGGGAGCTGCCGGGCGGCAAGGTCGAGCCGGGGGAGTCCCGCGACGACGCGCTGGTCCGCGAGGTGCGCGAGGAGCTCGGCGTCGACGTCGAGGTCACCGGGTGGCTCGACGGCGCCGCGCCGATCGGGGAGACCCACGAGCTGCGCGTCGCCACCTGCGCGGTGCGGTCGTGGGCGCCGTACCCGACCGAGCACGACCGGCTGCGCTGGCTGGCCGCCCACGAGCTCGACGACGTCGACTGGCTCGAGCCCGACCGGCCGTTCCTCGACCGGCTGCGGCGGGTCCTGGGGTGAGCGCGCGCGGGGTGTTCTTCGAGGAGGACGACGCGCGGGCCGTGGCCGACCGGCTCCGCGCCGAGGGGTACGACGTCGCGGTGGTCCGCGACCGCCTCGCCGGCGAGGACGACGACGAGGACCAGCCGTGGGCCGTGGTCACCGACGCACCCGCGGTGGTGCTGGAGGTGCTGGTGGAGCAGCGCGACGGCTGGTACGACGCCGCGCCGGCCCGGCCCGAGCAGCCGCCGCGGCCACCGCTCGACCTGCCGCGGGCGCCGCGCCGGCTCAAGCGCGAGCCCTGACGCGGCCGGGTCCGACGGGTCAGCCAGGTCAGCCAGGTCAGCCAGGTCAGCCAGGGCAGGCCAGGAACCCGTCGCCGGTCGACGCGAGGTCCCGCACCGTGCCGGGGTCGACGAGGTCGAGGTCGAGGTCGACGACCCGCCCCTCCTGGCGCAGCACGGCGGTGCCGAGGTCGCGGACCGGAGCCTGGGCGGCGGCGTAGCGGCCCCCGGCCACATAGCCGCGCCGCGCTGCGAGGTCGGCCGCGGCGGCGTCGGTGGAGGCGAAGACCAACCGGGCCCGCACCCCGGGACCACCCGCCCCGCTCGACCCGCCCGACGGTGCGCCGCCGGCGTCGACGAGGACGGCGGTCGCCTCGGGCACGCCGAGCCCCTCCAGCCCGAGCCCGACCTGCGCCTCGGCCCGCTCGCGCGCCGCGCGGGCCCGCTCGCCGGTGCAGGCCGGCGGGGCCTGGGCCAGGACCATCACGGTGTCGCCGGTCTCGGCGCCCACGGCCTCGTCGAGCAGCCGGTCGTCGGTCAGCCCCTCGCCGCCGTCGAGTACGGCGGGCTCGCGGTCGAGCAGCTCGCGGCTGCCGGTGACGACCAGGTGCCGCACCGGGTCGACCAGGACGTCGCGGAACGACGGCGGGTAGCCGCCCAGCGCGCCTGCGGTGGTCACGGCCGCCGGGCTGAGGGGGCCGGGCGAGAGCCGGGTGCGGTCGCCGCCGACGTCGGTCGCCGCCAGCCCGGAGGCCGACAGGTCGAGCACGAGGCCGTCAAGGTCGACGTCGTCGGCCACCCGGTGCACCGTGATCGAGCCCTCCGGCGTGCCGGCGGTCGCCGCCCACTCCACGTCGCGCTCGTCGTACGCCGCGCCGCCGGCGTCCATCGCCCGCAGCGAGCCCAGGAGGTCGGTGCCGCGCACGGCCCGTCCGAGCGGCGAGCGCAGCGCGGCGGCGTAGGCGTCGGGCGGGGTCGTGCGGTCGACCCCGACGTCGTCGGCCAGCGCCTGGCGGTCGACGAAGACCAGGCTGGTGGCGTCGGACGGCAGCACCTCCAGCGCCTCGGACACCCGCCCCACCTGCGCGGGCACCGCGTCGGTCGGGACGTCGTCGTCACCGCCGCCGGGGCGGACCACGACCAGGACCACGACCAGGACCACGGCCAGCGCCACGCCCGCCGCCAGCGCCACCACCGCCACCAGCCGCGCCCGGGGCCGCCGGCCCGACGGCGGGCCGTCGGGGGTGGGGAGCGGACGACCGGGCACGGCACATCATTACGCTGCGGAGCATGAGCGCAAACCCGGCGCAGCGGCTGCTGCTCGTGCACGCCCACCCCGACGACGAGTCGATCGGCCAGGGCGCCACGATGGCCAAGTACGCCGCGGAGGGCCGCGGCGTCACCCTCGTGACCTGCACGGCCGGCGAGATGGGCGAGGTCCTCGTGCCCGACCTCGAGCACCTCGCCGCCGACCGCGACGGCGGGCTCGGCGAGCACCGTCGCGGCGAGCTCGCGGCCGCGATGGCCGCCCTCGGCGTGACCGACCACAGGTTCCTGGGTGGGTTCGGGCGCTACCACGACTCGGGGATGGCCTGGCACGCCGACGGCCACGCGATCGCCGCGCCCGAGACGCCCGACAACGCCTTCTCCCGCGCCGACCTCACCGAGGCCGCCGACGAGCTGGTCGCCGTCATCCGCGAGGTGCGCCCGCAGGTGCTGGTCACCTACGACCAGTTCGGCGGCTACGGCCACCCCGACCACGTGCAGGCCCACCGCGTCGCGACGTACGCCGTCGCGCTGGCGGCCGTGCCGTCCTACCGCCGCGACCTCGGGGCGGCGTGGGACGTCGCCAAGGTCTACTGGGGCGCGATGTCGGAGAGCCGCATGCGGGCCGGCCTGCGGGCGCTGCGCGACTCGGGCGACACCACGACGTTCGAGGGCATGGACCCCGACGGGCCGCTGCCGCACTTCGTGACCGCCGACGAGGACCTGGCCGCCGCCGTCGACGCCGGCGACTTCGTCGACCACAAGATGGCCGCGCTGGCCGCGCACGCCACCCAGATCACCACCGACGGGCCGTTCTTCGCGCTGTCCAACAACGTCGGGTCGGCCGTCTGGGGCACCGAGTTCTACCGGCTGGCCAAGGGCCGGCGCGGGCCCGTGGGCCCCGACGGGTTCGAGACCGACCTCTTCGCGGGCCTCGACGTGGCCGACGGGGCCGAGGGCTGAGCGACCGGAGGGCCCGCGCGACGGCCGGGGCCGCCCGGGCCGCCCGGGCGCTGGTGCTGCTGGTCGTCGGCGCGCTGGTCGGGTTGGCGACCGTGCTCCTGCACGACCGCGCCTCCGGACTGGTCCTGGGCGCCGTGGCGTCGTTCGCGGCGACCTGGGCGCTGCCGGGCGGGTGGACGCTGCGGTGCGCCTTCACCACCGGCTGGGCGCTGGCCCTGGCGTGGTGCCTGCTGCCGCGGGGCTCGGGCGGGTTCCTCGTCGCGTCGGACACCGACGGCTACCTGCTGCTCGGGCTCGGGCTGGTGCTGCTGGTCGCGGGCATCGTCACCGTCCGTCCACTCCGGCCGCCTCCGACCGACGAGCCGTAGGATGCCTACCTAGGATGGGGCCCGTGAGGACCCCCCGTCGCCCTGCGCTCGTCGGCGGCCTCGCGCTGCTCGTCCTCCTCGGTGGGGCCTGGGTCGGCGCGTACGCCGCGGCCGGCGACGGCCTGCCCAGCGGCGCCCGCATCTCCGGCGTCGACGTCGGGGGCATGAGCCCCTCCGAGGCCGAGTCCGCCCTGCGCGCCGGGCTCGCCGAGACCGTCGCCGAGCCCATCGAGGTCGCCGTGCGCGGCCGCGGCGGCGGGTCCGCCGAGGTCACCGCCGGCGACGCCGGGCTGTCGGTCGACTGGGCCGCCTCGGTCGCCGAGGCCGGCGGCGGACGGTCCTGGGACCCCCGTGACCTCTGGGACCGCTTCGCCGGCGGCGAGGAGACCGACGCGGTCGTCCGCGTCGACGACGCCGCGTTCGACCGCACCCTGGAGCGCCTCGAGGGTGACCTCGGCACCGAGCCGACCGACGGCGCCGTCACCTTCGTCGACGGCGAGGCGCGGGTCTCCGAGCCCGCCGACGGTCGCGGCCTCGACCCCGAGGGCGCCCGGAGCGCCCTCGCGGCGGCGTACCTCTCCGGCGAGCCGGCCGAGCTCGCCATCACCGACCTCGCTCCCGACATCGACGCCGACGACGTGGCCGAGGCGGTCGAGGCGTTCGCCGACCCGGCGCTCTCGGCGCCCGTCACGCTGACCGTCGGCTCCGAGGAGCTCGAGCTGCGCCCGGAGCAGTACGCCGACGCGCTGACCCTCACCCCGGCCGACGGCGAGCTCGAGCCCGGCGTCGACCCCGAGGCGCTGGGGCCCGTGCTCGACCAGGTCACGGCCGGCGCCGGCGAGCCCGTCGACGCCCGCATCGAGGTGCGTCGCGGCAAGCCGCGGGTGGTGCCGGGCAAGCCGGCCGTCACCTACGACCCGGCCGACGTGGCCACCGCCCTGCTCGCGGTCGTCACCCGGCCCGAGGGCGAGCGCACCGCGGAGGTGGAGGGCACCGTGCGGCCGCCCGACCTGACCACGAAGGAGGCGCGGGCGCTCGGCGTGCGCGAGAAGGTCTCGGAGTTCACGACCGAGTTCCCCTACGCCGAGTACCGCAACACCAACATCGGCCGGGCCGCCGAGATCGTCGACGGCACGCTCCTGCAGCCGGGCGAGGTCTTCTCCCTCAACGACATCGTGGGGGAGCGCACCCGCGAGAACGGGTTCACCGAGGGCTTCATCATCAGCAACGGCATCTTCAAGCAGGACCTCGGCGGCGGGGTGTCGCAGATGGCGACGACGACGTTCAACGCGATGTTCTTCGCCGGGCTCGAGGACATCGAGCACAAGCCGCACTCGTTCTACATCGACCGCTACCCCGTGGGCCGCGAGGCCACCGTGGCGTGGCCGACCGTCGACCTGCGCTTCCGCAACGACACCGACCACGGCGTGCTCATCACCGCCGACCTCAAGCCGAGCACCCCGTCGTCGTCGGGGGCGGTCACGGTGCAGATGTGGTCGACCAAGGTCTGGGACGTCGAGTCGGTGACCTCCGACCGCTACGCCTTCACCTCGCCCGCCACGCGCACCCTCGACACCCCCGACTGCTACGCCAACAGCGGGTACGGCGGCTTCACCGTCGACGTCACCCGGATCTTCAAGGAGCCCGGCTCCGAGGAGGTCGTCAAGCGGGAGAAGTTCAACACCGTCTACACGCCCTCCGACACGGTGCGGTGCGTCCCGCCCGGGTCGTTGAGCGGCGGCGGTGGCGGCGGTGGGAACGGCGGCGGCGGGGGCGCCGGCCGGGGCTGAGGACCACTCCACGCCCCACCCCCTCCCCCCACCCGCCCGGCGCAGCCCGCTGGGGTGGTCACCACCCCCGGCCGCCTCGGACAGGCTGTGCTCGGTTTCGAGTGACTCACCACGCCCGGGTGGTGCCTCCACCCGATCCGGGGTGATCGAAGCTCCGCGGCCCTGGTCCGGGCAGATGGCCAGGGTCGCGGTCCACCGCCGTCCTCGCGTGGGGGTGGCGGTCGTCACACCCGGTGTCTAGCCTGCGCCCATGCGCCGCGCTCTCGGGTCCCTGCTCACCTCCGCCCTCCTGGCCGCCGGCCTCGCCGCCGCGCCCGCCTCGGCCCCCGCCTCGGCCGCCCCTGCCGCGGCCGCCACCGCAGCGCCCGCCGCGGTGGTCGCCCCGACGACGGGGGTGCCCACGCTGCCGACGTCGCCGCTCGGCGACCCGCTGGGTGCCAACGACTGGTCGTGCAGGCCGACTGCGGCGCGCCCCTACCCCGTGATCCTCGTCCACGGCACCTTCGGCGACCGTCGCAGCCTGCTCGAGCGGCTCTCGCTCACCGTCAAGAACGCCGGGTTCTGCGTCTTCTCCCTCGACTACGGCAACCGGGGGCTCAACGACATCGCCGCGTCGGCGGCCGAGCTGAAGGCCTACACCGAGCGGGTGCTCGCCGCCACCGGCGCGGCCAAGGTCTCCATGGTCGGGCACTCCCAGGGCGGCATGATGCCGCGCTACTACCTGAAGTTCCTGGGCGGCGCCGCCGTCGTCGACGACCTCGTCGGCCTCGCGCCGTCCAACCACGGCACCCTGGTCACGGCCGGCGAGCTCAACCCCATCTCCCGGCTGGTCGGCTACGCCTGCGTCTCCTGCGTCCAGCAGGGCACGGGCTCGCCCTTCCTGACGCGCCTCAACGCCGGCGACGAGACCCCCGGCGACGTCAGCTACACCCAGGTCACCACGCGCAACGACGAGGTCGTCATCCCGCACACCTCCGGCTACCTCGCCGCCGGGCCGCGCACCACCAACGTCACGATCCAGTCCCGCTGCCCGCTGGCGCTGGCCGAGCACCTGTTCCTGCCGTCCTCGACGCCCGCGCTGTCCTACGTCGTCGACGCGCTCACCCGCCCGGGCCCGGCCTCGCCGACGCTGCAGCCGCGCTGCTCCTGACCGACGGGCGGTCCTCGCGCCTACGCTGGCGGCCGTGCTCGTCCACTTCCGTTTGACCGTGCCGCACGACCTGGGGGACGCGGTCCGCGAGACCCTGCTCGCCCACGACTGCGTCACCAACGTGACCAGCCTGGCCGGCGCCTCGCTCGACCCGGCCGGTGACCTGGTCGAGGCCGACGTCGCCCGCGAGCAGGCGGGGCTGCTGCTCGACGACCTCAAGCGCCTGGGCCTGCACCAGCGGGGCGGGATCCTCCTCAGCCACCCGAGCAGCACGCCGTTCGAGGTCGCACGCGAGCTCGACGTCCGGGCCCCGGGCCACCCCGACGACGCCGTCATCTGGGAGTCGGTCCGCTCCGCGGCGTACGCCGGTGCGGCGCCGACCTTGTCCTTCCACGTCTTCCTCGTCCTCGCGGTGGCGCTCGCCGCCGTCGCGGTCATCACCGACTCCGCGGTGCTGGTGGTGGGGGCGATGGTGGTCGGACCGGAGTTCAGCGCGGTGGTCGCGGTGAGCGCCGGGATCGTCCTGGGCCACGGTGGGCTGGTCCTGCGGGCGGCCAAGCTGCTGCTGTTCTCCTTCGCCCTGGCGGTGCTCGTCGTCGCCCTGCTCGCCCTGGTGGGCAGCGCGGCCGGGCTGGTCACCGACGAGATCGTCACCCGGCCGCGACCCAACACCGGCTTCATCTGGAAGCCGGACTTCTGGTCGTTCCTCGTCGCGCTCCTCGCCGGGGCGGCGGGGGCCCTGGCGCTGGCCATCGAGCGCCAGGCCACGATGGTCGGTGTGTTCATCAGCGTCACCACCGTCCCGGCGGCCGGCAACCTCGCCCTGGGGCTGGCGGTCTGGGACGGTGCGGAGGTCACCGGCTCGCTGGCCCAGCTCGGCCTCAACCTGGCCGGGATGGTCGTGGCCGGCGTCGTGACGCTGGTGCTGGTCAAGACGGTCTGGCCGTGGCTGGCCGACCGCTCCGAACGCATCTTCGGCTACCACGAGCCGGCATGAGCGCGCAGGAGGAGCGAGCCGACAAGCCCGCAGACAAGCCCGACGACGACCAGGGCTCCCTGCTCACCGTCGTCGTCGCCCTGGTGGCCAACGGCCTGCTCGCGCTGGCCAAGTCGTTCGCCGCCGCGGTCTCCGGCTCGTCCGCCATGCTCGCCGAGGCCGCGCACTCGTGGGCCGACACGGGCAACGAGATCTTCCTGCTGCTGGCCGAGCGCCGCGGCAAGCGGCCCCGTGACGAGTCGCACCCGCGCGGCTACGGCCGGGCCACCTACACCTGGTCGCTGGTGGCCGCCTTCGGCCTGTTCTCCGCCGGCGCCGGCGTGTCGGTGTGGAGCGGGGTCACCGACCTCCTCGACCCGCCGGAGGAGGAGGCGTCGTTCGTCCTCAACTACGTCGTCCTCGGCATCGCCCTGCTGCTGGAGGGCACGTCGTTCCTCCAGGCGGCCCACCAGGTGCACGGGCGGGCCACCCGCTTCGGCCTGCACCCGCTGCGCTTCGTCACCCGCACCTCCGACCCGACGCTGCGTGCGGTGTTCCTCGAGGACTCCTCGGCCATCGCCGGCATCGTCATCGCCGGCGCGGGCATCGGGCTGCACGAGGTCACCGGCGACCCGGTCTGGGACGCGGTCGCCTCGCTGCTGATCGGGGTGCTCCTGGGCTCGGTCGCGGTCTTCCTGATGCGCCGCAACATGGACTACCTCGTCGGGGTCGCAGTCGACCCGTCCCTGCGCGACCGGGTGCTGCTGCGGCTGCTCGCGCACACCGAGGTGGAGCGGGTCACCTACCTCCACGTCGAGTACGTCGGCCCGCAGCGCGTCTTCGTCGTCGCCGCCGTCGACCTCGTCGGCGACGACACCGAGGACCACCTGGCCACCCGGTTCCGGCGCGTCGAGGACGCGCTCGAGACGAGCGACGTCATCGAGGACGCGGTGCTCACCCTCGCCCAGCCCGGCGACCCGGCCCTCGAGCCGCTGGTCAGCGCGGGGTCGTCGGGGCAGCCGCCGGCGTGAGGTAGCGGTAGCGGTGGTGCGTGCGGAACCCCAGCCGCTCGTAGAGGGCCAGCGCCGGCTCGTTGTCGGCGACGACCTGGAGGTAGGCCGTCGTCGCGCCCTGCTCGGCGCCCCATCCGACCAGCGCGGCCATCACCGCCAGGCCCAGGCCGCGCCGCCGGTGCTCCGGGGCGACCTCGATCGAGCGGAACCCGACCCAGCCCCCGCCGTCCTCGCAGTGCGCGGCGACCCCGGAGGCGGCGTCGCCGACGCGGGCCGTGGCCAGGCCGCCGGCGGCCTCCACGACGACCGCGCCGTCGTCGACGGCCCGCAGCGCCCGGGCGACCTGCGCGGTGCCCGCGACCTGGAAGAGCGTGTCGGCGTCGCGCGACTCCGGCCCCCAGCCGAGCCCGGTGAACCGGTCGTCCTCGGCCGACCCGGTCAGCACCGCGGCCACCGGGCGGGCGTAGTGGGCGAGGACGGCCTCGACGTCGCCCTCGACGCCCGAGGGACCGAAGGCCAGCACCGAGGTGGCCCGCCGCGCCGTCGCGGTGGGGGAGTCGCGCAGCACCCAGTCGCCGAGCGGGGTGGTCACCAGGTCGGGGAACAGCGCCGCACCTCGCAGCTGCGCCGTGCGCGCCGGCACCCGGTCGCGCACCGAGGCCCGCGGCGGCACCGGCTTGCCCGAGACCACGTCGGCCAGCGGCACAACCACCGGCTCTCCGCCCTCGGTGCGCACGACGACCACCCCGTCGCCCCAGGCCTCGCAGGTGCCGAGCAGGTCGGTCATGGCCGGCCCGCCCGACGGCCCCCGCTCGCCCCGCACGAGTCGTCGTACGACGACGCGCCGGCCGACGACGTGGGGGCCGAGGGTGTGCTGTCCGGTGTGCTGTCCGGTGCGCGTGGCGGGGCTCACCTGCTGGGGTTCTGGCGAGTCCGGCACCCGCACACACTAGGCTGGCCGTGCTCTCGCTCCCGATCTCCGGGCCCGGCCCGAGGAGGAACCCCCAGATGACGTACGTCATTGCGCAGCCCTGTGTCGACCTCAAGGACCGGGCCTGCGTCGACGAGTGTCCCGTCGACTGCATCTACGAGGGCAAGCGGATGCTCTACATCCACCCCGACGAGTGCGTCGACTGCGGTGCCTGCGAGCCGGTCTGCCCGGTCGAGGCCATCTTCTACGAGGACGACGTCCCGGAGGAGTGGAAGGACTACTACACCGCCAACGTCGGCTTCTTCGAGGAGCTCGGCTCCCCGGGCGGTGCGGCCAAGATGGGCGAGATCGACCACGACCACGCCGTCGTCGCCGCCCTCGAGCCCCAAGAGCACGACGGGCACTGACCGATCGGCCGGGCCCTGGTGGCCCGGCGTGCGCCGTGTGGTCGGCTCTGGCTGTGGTGGGGCGCCTGTGCTCCCCAGGAACGGTGGTTGATGCACATGACGGGTCCTGGCTGGCATGCCGGCGTCGCCGCGCTCCGTGAGCGTGCGCAGGCGTCGGGGCACGAGGTGGTCGACTTCTCGGTCGGGGCGCCGGTCGACCCGACCCCCGAGGTCGTGCGGCGGGCGCTGGCCGAGCACGCCGACGCGCCCGGCTACCCGTTGACCATCGGTCGGCCCGGCCTGCGCGAGGCGTACGCCGCGTGGCTGGGCCGCGTGCACGGCGTCCGCGACCTCGACCCGACGGCCACGTTGCCCACGGTCGGCTCCAAGGAGCTGATCGGCACCCTCCCGCTGCTCGCGCTCGACGCCGACCGGCCCGGACCGGTCGCGATCCCCGCGCTCGCCTACCCGACGTACGCCGTCGGGGCGCGGCTCGCGGGCCGTGACGTCGTGGTGGTCGACGGTCCCGACGACCTGCGCGCGCTCGACGCGGCGGGCGGGCCGCCGGCGCTGCTGTGGGTCAACTCGCCGTCCAACCCGACCGGCCGCACGCTCGCGCCCGCGGTGCTGGCCGAGCTCGTCGCGCTGGCCCGCGAGCGCGGCACCCTGCTGGTCTCCGACGAGTGCTACCTCGACCTCGGCTGGGACACCGCGGCCGCCACCGTGCTCGACGACGCGATCAGCGGCGGCAGCCACGAGGGCGTGCTGGCCGTGCACTCGCTGAGCAAGCGGTCCAACCTCGCGGGCTACCGGTGCGGCTTCGTGGCCGGCGACCCCGCGGTGGTGGCCCGGCTCACCGCGGCCCGCCGCGACCTCGGCCTCATCCTCCCCGGCCCCCAGCAGGCCGCGGCGGTGGCCGCCCTCGACGACGAGGTGCACGTGGCCGAGCAGCGCGCCCGCTACGGCGCCCGCCGCGACGCGCTCCGGGCCGCGCTGGTGGGCGGCGGCTTCCGGGTCGACCACGGCGAGGCCGGCCTCTACCTGTGGGCCACCCGCGACGAGCCCAGCCACGAGACGGCCGGCTGGCTGGCCGACCGGGGCGTCGTCTGCGTCGACGGCGTGTCCTACGGGCCGACGGGCGACCGGCACGTGCGTCTCGCGTTCACGGCCACCGATGAGGCCGTCGCCACCGCAGCGGCGAGAATCGCACCATGAGCGTCCTGCCCCTCACCCGTTCGCTGGCCCACCCGAGCACCGACCCGCCGACCCTGGTGGCGCGGGTGCGCGAGGCGCTGGGCTGGAGCGGCAGCGACTTCCTCATCGGCCTGCAGGGCTACCCCGAGCTCATGGCCACCCTCGACGTCGCCCACGACGTCGAGGGCCTGGTGCGGGTGGGCGACCCGACCTCCCCGCCGCTGCGGCTCCTGCGGGGCCTCAACGCCCTCGACCCCGGGCTCCGGCTGACCCGGGTCACCTCGGTGCCCAGCCCGTGGCGCTGGACCCGCCTCGGCGGCGGTGCCGGCGACGCCCAGGCCGTGGCGCTGCGCCAGCAGGCCTACTCCGACGTCGTCGCGGTCATGGGCCGCGCGGGCGTCGGGTTCTCCGTCATGCCCGACGACACCTCGACCGAGGACCTGCTGGCCGCCGGCCTCGAGCTCGGCTCGGCCATCGTCGACGTCGACGAGCTGAGCGGCACCGACGTGCTCATCGTCGGCTTCCTCGAGGACCTCCCGCCGCTCCACTACGGCCTGCTGGCCCGCGGCAGCGCCGTGCCCGAGGAGGTCGGCGCGGCCTGGCTGACCATCCGCCCCGACCGGGAGCAGGCGGGCACGCTGATGGTGGCGCTGGAGCGGTTCAGCGACCTCGGCGTCGACCTCGACTTCCTCCACAGCGACCCGCAGGGCCCCGGCGGCGGGACACACGACTTCCACGTCGGGTTCCGCGCCGGCGCCGACCGGCTCGAGGACCTGCAGGCCGCGCTGGCCGGGGTCGGCTTCGGCAGCCGGGTGCTCGCGGCCTTCGCGTGAACGTCACCTACCTCGGCCCGCCCGGCACCTTCACCCACCAGGCCGTCGTCGCGCTCCGGCCCGACGCCGAGGCCGTCGCGGCGACCGACCAGGCCGAGGCGCTCGACGCGGTGGTGACCGGCGCGGCGTCGTACGCCGTGGTGCCGATCGACAACTCCGTCAACGGCGTCGTGGTGCCGACCCTCGACGGGCTGCTGCGCCGCCCCGAGCTGTCGATCGTCGACAGCGTCGTGCTGCCGATCTCCTTCGAGGCCTGGACCCGCGACCCGGGGGTGGCGCCCCACGTCGTCGTCAGCCACCCGCACGCCCTGGCCCAGTGCCGGGGCTGGATCGAGGCCCAGGGCCTGGCGACG
Source organism: Nocardioides litoris (assembly GCF_006346315.1). Taxonomy (GTDB): domain Bacteria; phylum Actinomycetota; class Actinomycetes; order Propionibacteriales; family Nocardioidaceae; genus Nocardioides; species Nocardioides litoris. Next base: position 39,644 of record NZ_VDMR01000010.1, read on the forward strand.
CGCGAGGCGGCCTCGACGGCCGCCGCGTGCCGCGACCTCGGGCCCGGCGAGGTCGGCATCGGTCCGGCCATCTGCGGCGCGCTCTACGACCTGCACCGGGTGGCCTCGGCGGTGGAGGACAACGCGGCGGCCTACACCCAGTTCGCGCTGGTCTCGGCCAGCCGGCTGCCCGTGCGCGCCGACGGCGACGACGGGCTGCTGGTCAGCCTGCTGCCCGACGGCAACGTCCCCGGGCTGCTGCGGCGGCTGCTCGGCGTGCTCGAGGAGCGCGACGTCAACATGGCCAACCTCGTCACCCGGCCCGTGCCGGCGACGCCGGGCATCTACATGTTCCTGCTCTTCCTCTCCGGCACCTTCACCGCCGACGACTTCGAGTCGATGCGGGCGGAGTGGACCGGCCTCGGCGCCACCGCCCGCGCCCTCGGCCGCATCTCGCCGCTGGCCGAGCTGGCGGGCCGGTGAGCGGGCCCGAGCGCGTCGCGGTCGTCGGCGCCGGGCTCATCGGCGGGTCCGTCGTGCGTCGCCTGGCCGCCCTCGGCCGGCCGGCGACGGTCGTCGACCCGCGGGTCGAGGGCGCCGCGGGCCGGGTGCCGGCCGACGCCGACCTGGTCGTGGTCGCGGTGCCGCTGGCGGCCATGCCGTCGGTGCTGGCCCGTGTGGCCGACGAGGCGCCCGCGGCGGTGGTCGTCGACCTGGGCAGCGTCAAGGGCACGGTGGCCGCGCAGGCCGCCGCGGCCGGGCTCGAGGGCCGCTGGGTCGGGGCGCACCCGATGGCGGGGTCGGAGCACAGCGGCTTCGAGCACTCCACCGCCGACCTGCTCCTCGGTGCCACCTGGGCGGTCACCCGCGGCCCCGGGCCGGTGGCCGACGTGGTGCGCTGGATCATCGCCACCTTCGAGGCGACCGTGCTCGTCCTCGACGCCGCGGAGCACGACCGGTCGGTCGCGCTGGTCAGCCACGCCCCGCACGTGCTGGCCAACGCGCTGCTCGAGACGGTCGGGACCGCCGTCGTCGGCGGCGGCCCCGCCGCCGCGCTGCTCGCGGCCGGGTCGTTCCGCGACGGCACCCGTGTGGCCGGCCGCGACCCCGAGCGCACCCGCGCCATGCTCGCCGACAACAGCGCCGCCCTCGGACCCGTGCTCGACGACCTGGTCGCGCTGCTCCAGGACTACCGCCGCGACCTCGCCGACCCCGACGCGCTCGCCGCGCGGCTGGCCGCGGTCACCGCCCGCGCCGACGCCGTACGCCGCCCGCGACCGGCCTGGGCGCCGTGCCCCGACCTCGACGCGGTGCTGGCCGACCCGGCCGGACCGGTGCTGGTGCGGTCCGGCGCCGACGGGCTCGAGTCCGCCCCGGCCGGCTGACGCGGCGCACCGGCCGCCGCCGCGGCCGCGACGAGGGCCGTGGCCGCGGCGCCCGTGAACGCCACGGCCCACCCCGCCGCCTCGGCGACCGCCCCGGCCCCGGCCGCGCCCAGTGCCTGGCCGGCCACCAGCGCGACGAACAGCAGGGCCGCCCCCGCGCCGGCCCGGTCCGGCACGACCTGGCCGGCCCAGGCGATCAGGGCCGAGGTGGCGGCGACGAACCCCCACCCGAACACCGCGCAGGCCAGCGCGGCGAGGACGGGCCGCTGCGGCGAGACGCCGACCACGACGGTGGCCGCGCCCATGGCCGAGGCCGTGGCCACCCAGGCGCGTCGGGGGCCGCGCCGGCCCACCGCCGTCGCGGTGAGCAGGGTCGCCGTGCCACCCGCGCCCAGCGCGACCCAGGCCAGCACGGAGCTGGTCGCCCCCGCTCCCGCCTCGACCAGCACGCTGCGGCCGTGCGTCCACACCGCGCCGGACGCCGCGCCGAGCAGCACGGCGGCCACCACCGGCCGGACCAGGGGACCCACCAACCGACTCGGCGAGGGAGCCGGCCGCGGGTCGGGCTCGGGGGCGAGCTCCGGACCGCGGTCCAGCAGGAGCACCGCGCCCCCGGCCAGGGCGGTGACCAGGGCACTGACGGCGAAGCCGGTCCGCCACGACCCGACCGCCAGCGCCACCAGGCCCGCCGCCACGAGGCCGGGCCCGGTGCCCGCGTTGACCACGGCCTGGGCCGCGTCCTGCCGCTCGCGCGGCACCCGTCGTCGTACGACGGCGACGAGGGCGGGCGAGGCCAGGCCGGCGCCCGTGGAGGCCAGGACCGTGGCCGCGGCCAGCACCCCGGTGCCGGGCGCGAGGGCGGTCGCGAGCGCCCCGACCCCGGCCGTGGTGGTGCCCGCGACGACCAGCGCCCGGGCGTGGCGGTCGGCGGCGAGCCCGACCAGGGCGCCCGCGCAGTAGGCGAGGGAGGCGCCCGCCGCGACCTGGCCGGCCCCGGCGGCGCCGAGCCCGGTGTCGGCGCGCACGTCGGGCAGGAACAGGCCGAAGGCGAGGCGGACCAGGCCGTAGGTCGCCGCGATGAGGGCGGTCCCGGCCAGCAGCAGCGGCAGCTCGGGCCAGGTGCTTAACAATAACGATCGTTTCATTTTGGCAGTCTAGGCTGACATCGTGACGACACGCGAGAGCACCCGGACGCGGCTGCTCGACGCCGCGGAGGACGTGCTGTTCGTCGACGGTGCGGCCGACGCGCCCGTCGACCGGATCCTCGAGCGCGCAGGGGTCTCGCCGGCCACCCTCTACCGCGCCTACGGCAGCAAGGAGGACCTCGTCGCGGCCGCCCTCGACCGGCGCTTCGCGGCCTGGATCGACACCTGGGACGCCGCGGTCGCGCGGGCGACCGACGACCGCGGCCGGTTGCTGGCGGTGCTCGACGCCCTGGGGGAGTTCCACGCCGGTCCGCGCGGGGCCCGCTGGTGCGCGTTCCTCGGCACCGCCGCGGAGCACCCCGACCCGCCGCCGGCGCTCGCCGCGGCCGTGCGCCAGGACTCCGACGCCCTGCGCACGCGCCTGCTCGACCTGTCCCGCCCCGTCGCGGGCGAGCGGGCGCCCGACCTGGCCGAGGAGCTGCTGCTGGTCGTGACCGGCCACCTCGCTCTGCGGCTGCGGCCCGGGCGACGGCCCCCGGGGCTGGCCGTCGCGCGCCGGGTGGCCGAGGCGCTGGTCGACCGGGCGTCCGGCGCCGGCTGACGGGACGGCTATACGGTCGGCCCATGGACTGGTCGCGCAGCCCGGTGACCCGCGCCCTGGCCCTGATCACCTCGCTCGCGCTCGTCGTGCTCGACGCCGCCGAGCGCGGCACGTGGTTCTGGGTCGGGGTCGTCTTCACCGTCGCCAACATCGTCGGGCTCGTGGCCGAGCGGCGACGCGGGCGCGCGGTGCCGCCCCCGCTGGCCGCCGCGGGCGTGGTCGACCGGCGGGACGAGGCCGTCCTCGAGCCGTCGGTCGACGGCTCCAACGCCGCCAGCGACAACGGCGACGACACCGACGACACCGGCGCGACACTGGCCGACCTGCTCGCCGACCCGGCCGTCGCCGACGCCCTCGACGCCGGTCCCACGCGGTGGCAGCAGGTCGCCCTCCTCGACGAGCCGGTCGGGCCGTCGACCGCGCGGGAGCTGGCCGGCTCCGTCCGCGTCGGGGACGACCGGCCGCCGCACGACTGGTACCTCGCCGTGGGGGAGGAGCTGTCCGCCCACCTCGACCTCGACACCCCCGAGGAGGACGACGCCGCGATCGCCGTGCTCGAGGCGCACCCCGACGTCGCGGCCGCGGTCCACGTCGACCGCGAGGTCTACGGCGTCGAGGAGCTCCGCCCGATGCCGCTGCCCGAGAGGGCGCGGCTCGCCGCGCAGGCCCTGGTCGCCCACCAGGTCGCCGCCGCCGGCGCCCGGGCCGGGATCGAGCTGCTCGACGACGGCGTGGGGCTCCGGTTCACCTGCGGCTCGCTGCCCGTCGAGCCCGCCCTGCGCAGGGCTGGCCGCGAGCCCGACGCGCGGCTGTGGGCGGGCCTGGTGTGGTGGGGCTTCCCGGCCGCCGGCGACGTCGAGGTCGACGCCAAGGGTTCGACGTTCACCGCTTGGGGCTCCACCGCCGACGTGGCCGCGCTGCGGGTCTGGCTCCTGCCGCACCTCCTCGACCCCTCCTCGGCCACCACCCTCCTCGCGCGCGCCGAGCGCGACGGCGCCGACCTCGCCGACCTCGCCGACTGACGGGCGTGCCGGCGGCCCCGCCGGGTGACGAGGGCGCCCAGCGCTCCGAGGGCGACGACCACGACCCGGCCTGCGGCACCCGGCCGCGCTCAGGCGTGCACGTCGACGTGCACGTGGTCGCGGTGCTCGAGGATGGCCCGGTCCCCGGCCCGGTCGGGGGCGTCGTAGTCGCGCCACCCGTCGCCGTCGCGGCCGGCGACCCAGATCCGGTCGTCGAAGATGACCGTGCGCACGTCGAGGCGGTCGGCGTGGGCGACGAGGTACTGCGCCACGGCCCAGCCGCGGGTCTTGTTGGCGTCGTTGACCGGCCGGAAGAACACGTCGACCGCACGACCCTCGTAGTGTGCCGAGCCCTCGATGTGGCCGGTCGAGACCCCGCCGGGCGCGAACCCGCCGAACGGCACGTCGCCGAAGACCTCCCGCACGTCGCGGCGCACGGCGTCGGCGCGCTCGGTCAGCCCGCTGCGGGTCAGGGCGGGGCTGGCCTCGTCGGGTGACCGCGACAGGTCGCAGGCGAAGGCCGCGCGGGACTGGCCGGTCAGGGCGGAGGCGAGCACCCGGGCGTCGTCCTCGTGGTCGGCGTAGGCGTCGGGGAAGCCGGAGCGCTGCACGGCCTGGGCGGCCACGGTGATCTCGAGGTCGCGGTAGCCGTCGACGTCGACCAGCGCGTCGTAGAACGCGTTGGTCGCGTAGGTCGGGTCGAGCACCTGGTCGGGCTCGCCCCAGCCCTGTGACGGCCGCTGCTGGAAGAGCCCGAGGGAGTCGCGGTCGCCGTGCTCGATGTTGCGCAGGTCGGACTCCTGGTAGGCCGTCGCGAGCGCGATCGAGGCCGCGCGGGCGGGCAGCCCGCGCTGCACGGCGACGGCGGAGATGAGGGCGGCGTTCTCGGCCTGCTCGAGGCTCACCGTGACCGAGCGTGCACCGACGGTGGCGGTGCAGGTGTCGGAACCGCCGAGGAACGGCACGCGGTCGGTGCCGACCAGCCCGACGACCACGCCCGTGACCACGAGCAGGCCGGCGAGCGAGACCACCGCCGGCGCCACACCCCTCCGCATGGGACGAGTGTGCCGGGGGCCTGGTGACCCGGTGGACGGGCGGCGGTGGTCGTCAGTTGGCGTGCAGAACCTCGTTGAGCGCGACCCCGCTGCCCGACCGGGCCACGGCCTCGACGGCGCCGGAGACGGAGTTGCGGCGGAAGAGCACGCCGTCCTGCCCGGACAGGTCGACCGCCTTGACCACCGCGGGCTTGCCGTCGTCGAACGAGCCGGTCACGGTGACCTTGGTGCCGGCGGTGACGTAGCAGCCGGCCTCGACCACGCAGTCGTCGCCGAGGGAGATGCCGATGCCGGCGTTGGCGCCGACCAGGCACCGCTCGCCGACCGAGACCACCTGCGTCCCGCCGCCGGACAGGGTGCCCATGATGGAGGCGCCGCCGCCGACGTCCGAGCCGTCGCCCACGACGACGCCCGCGGAGATGCGGCCCTCGACCATGGAGGCGCCGAGGGTGCCGGCGTTGAAGTTGACGAACCCCTCGTGCATCACGGTCGTGCCCTCGGCCAGGTGGGCGCCGAGCCGGACCCGGTCGGCGTCCCCGATGCGCACGCCCGACGGCACCACGTAGTCGACCATCCGGGGGAACTTGTCGACGCCGAAGACGCTCACGTGCTGCCCGGCCGCCCGCAGCCGCGCCCGGGTCAGCTCGAACCCCGCCACCGCGCACGGCCCGGCCGAGGTCCACACCACGTTGGTGAGCAGGCCGAAGACGCCCTCGAGCGACTGGCCGTGCGGGCGCACCAGCCGGTGCGAGAGCAGGTGCAGGCGCAGCCACGCGTCCTCGGTCGAGGCGGGCGCCGCGGCCAGGTCGGCCACCTCGACCCGGCGCAGCTCCCGCGCCACCCGGCGTACGTCGTCGGGGACCGCCAGGGCCTCGAGCCCCTCGGGGACCGGACCGGGGTCGGCGTCGAGCCGCGGCTCGGGGAACCACGCGTCGAGCACGGACCCGTCGTCGGCCAGGGTCACCAGGGCCCAGCCGGAGGCGGCGGTCGGGGAGGTCTGCGGCGTCGTCGGCGTCGTCACGTCGCACCAGCCTAGGGCGGCGCCGCCGACTGGTCCGGACCAGTCCGCGGCCCGGTTTGGACCACCCCCTCCCGGGGGACGACCTGCCGCGTGTCCCGACCCCTGCGCCTGCTCGCGCTCACCACTGCCCTCTCGCTCGCCCTGACCGTCGCCCCCGGCTCGGCCACCGCCGCTGGCACCGACACCGACACCGGCACCGGCACCGACACCGTCGGCCGGGTGGCCCCCACGACCGATGCCCCCGCGACCCCTGCCGCCCCGGGCGTCCCCGGCGTCGCGCGCTCCTTCGGCGGCGGCGGCGACGGCGGCGCCTTCGCCGGCGCCCAGGCCCCGACCGTCGCGGGCCGCACCACCGCTGCCCCCGCGGGCCGGGCCGTGGCGTCGTACTGGCCAGTGCGCACCCGCACCGGCGCCGCGACCGTCCACAGCACCGGCTACCCCGCCGGCGGCGACCCCTCCCGCTACCTGACCAGCGTCAGGGCCACCCAGGACCGCCTCACCGGCCGCATGTACGTCGACGCGGTCTTCCAGGCCGCGCCGACCGCGGCCACCGACTCGCGGCTGCGGGTCGGGTTCGGCACGATCGTCACCGACGCCGCGGGCAGCCGCTGCGTCCCGCCCGGCGGTTCGTACGCCGACGTGCACTCCTGGGGCACCTCGGCCGCCTACCAGGGCGCGCGGGTCAGCTACTACCTCGAGATGGCGTCGATGAGGACGGGCGCGTTCACCTGCCTCGTCGCCGGGGTGCTCAGCGGCGACGCGGCGACGACCTACGACATCGTCGTCGGGGCGCCGCTCGCCGAGGTCCGGCAGCGGCCGGTCCTGGCGTTCTCGACCCCCGGCAAGCGGCTCAAGCCGCGCGGCTTCACCCGCATCCCGTTGAAGATCCTCAACAGCGGCGGCACCGTCGCCACGGCGCCCAGCGTGCGCCTGCGCATCAAGGCCAAGGGCGTCGCCGTGCGCTACAACCGCAAGGTGGGCACGATCGCGCCGGGCGCGGCCAAGCGCGGTGCGATCTTCGTCAAGGACGTCCGTCGCGGCACCGGCAAGATCACGCTGATCGCGACGTCCCGCGACTACACCAAGCGGGTGACGATCAAGGTCCGCGAGGTCCGTCGCTGACCCGTCCGCCCAGCACCCGCCGCAGGGGGCGGCCGGCCGAGGCCGGCCGCCCCTGCGGCACGTCCGGCACGGCCCCCTAGCTCTTCTCCTTGTTCTTCTGCGCGCCCTTCTTGCCCAGCTCGGCCTGCGCCGCGGACGACTCGCGGGGGTTCTTCTTCCCCTCCTCGGCCGCCTTCGCGTTGGCCTTCTTCGCCGTCTCGCTGCCCTTGCCCTTCTTGTCCGCCATCGCTCCAGCGTGCGGCGCACGGCGCCGGGCGCGGCTCACCCCGCCCGGCTCGCCCGGCCGGGCGGGCCGGGCGGGCCGGTACCGGGACGGTCGGTCAGCGGCGGCTCACTGGCCGGTGCGTCCGTCCACGCACTCGCGCAGCAGGTCCGCGTGGCCGCAGTGCCGCGCGTACTCCTCCACGAGGTGCACGAGCACGTCCCGCACCTCGATGTCGCCGTCGGGGTGGGCGCAGAGCCGGTCGAGGTCGACCTCGGCGTACGCCGCCTCGGCGTGCGCGACCTCGCGCCGCCAGGCCTCCCACGCCTCGGCCACGACCGCGTCGTCGGCGACCGCGCCGTCGATGTCGTGGTCGACGCCGTCGGGGTCGCGGTAGAGCATCGCCAGCTCGCGGTCGCCCTCCACGACGCGTCGGGCCCAGGTGTGCTCGACCTTGGCCAGGTGCCGCAGCAGCCCGAGCAGCGACAGGCCGGACGGCGGCACCGACCGGGTGGTCAGCTGCCCGGCGTCGAGGTCGTCGAGCTTCATCTCGAACGTCATCCGGTAGGCCCGCAGGTAGCCGAGCACCGTCGCCCGCTCGCCGCGGGTCGGGCCGAGGGCCGAGCGCGGGTCGTCGTCGGGGTGGCGCCACAGGCCGGGGGGTGGGGTCCTCGCCGTGGGCCCACCCTGCCCCACGTCGAGCCGCACCCGCAGGGGTCATGCCGTCGCGGCCGGGCCCGGTCACGCTCGGGGTGGCGGCACGGTGCCGCCGGGGAGGGAGACCCATGAGCCTGATCAGGAACGTCGTCAACCGCTTCGCCGGGGGCGCCGGCCGCCGCGGCGGCCGACCCGTCGGCGGCCGGCCCGTCGGTGGCCGGCCCGCCGCACACGGTGGCGGCACCCGGAGCCAGGACGAGGCGATCGGCCGCGGCGTCCGCTCGCTGCTGCGTCGCTTCCGCTGAGCGGGTCCGACCAGGACGGCCCGGGCCCGGACCGGACCCGACCCGTGTTCGTCCTGCACGACCACCGCCGCCCCCGTCCCCACCTCGACCTCCGGCTCGAGGAGGACGGGGTGCTGCGGTCGTGGGCGGTGCCCAAGGGCCTGCCGACCGACCACCGCTCCGACCGGCTCGCCATCGCGGTCGACGACCACGACCTCGACCACGCGACCTACGTCGACGAGCACAAGACGATCGCCGACCACGGCACCTGGACGCTGGTCGACCGCGACGACCGCCGGTTCGTCCTCGACCTGCACGGGCAGCAGGGCACCCGCCGCTACGCGCTCATCCGCACCGGGCGCGACGGCGGCCAGGACTGGCTGCTGCACCTGCTGGCGGACCAGCCGGCGCCGGCTGAGACCGATTGGCGCGGCCCGGGGCCGACTGCCTAACCTGGTCTCACAGGCGTTCGAGCCGTCATCAGCGGCGAGCCTCCGGAAGAACGGCCCCGTCCGCCAGGCGGGTCACCCAGTAGAACCGGACGGGTAGGCCCGTCACAGCCGACAAGGAGCGGTCGCAGCCTCGTGCTGCGGCAAGCGAGGTGGTACCGCGGCGGAGCCCCGTCGTCCTCGTGTGACACGAGTCGACGACGAGCCAGCACCCGCAGGAGCCCCCATGGCCTACCCCAAGAACGCGCCCGACCGGCGTGTCCCCGCGAGCCCGCGCTTCCCCGAGGTCGAGCAGCGGATCCTCGACTTCTGGGAGCAGGACGGCACGTTCCAGGCCAGCGTGGAGCAGCGCGAGGCCGGCGTCGACGGCGCCAACGAGTTCGTCTTCTACGACGGCCCGCCGTTCGCCAACGGCCTGCCGCACTACGGCCACCTGCTCACCGGCTACGTCAAGGACGTCGTGCCGCGCTACCAGACGATGCGCGGGCGCCGGGTCGAGCGCCGGTTCGGCTGGGACACCCACGGCCTGCCCGCCGAGCTGGAGGCGATGCGCCTGGCCGGCATCAAGACCACCGACGAGATCCTCGAGCTCGGCATCGAGAAGTTCAACGAGCTGTGCCGCGACTCCGTCATGAAGTACACCGGCGAGTGGCGCGACTACGTCACCCGCCAGGCGCGCTGGGTCGACTTCGACCACGACTACCGCACGATGAACGCCGACTACATGGAGTCGGTCATCTGGGCCTTCAAGCAGCTGCACGACAAGGGCTGGGTCTACGAGGGCTTCCGCGTGCTGCCCTACTGCTGGAACGACGAGACGCCGCTGTCCAACCACGAGCTGCGCATGGACGACGACGTCTACCAGCAGCGCCAGGACCCCGCCGTCACCGTGGGCCTGCGGCTGACCAGCGGCCCGGCCGAGGGCGCGCTCGCGCTCGTGTGGACCACCACGCCGTGGACCCTGCCGTCCAACCTGGCCATCATGGTCGGCTCCGAGATCGACTACGTCGTCGTCGAGGCGCCCGTGCCGGGCACGGAGCAGACCGCGCGCTACCTCATCGCCGAGGCGCGGCTGGCGGCGTACGCGCGGGAGCTGGGGGAGGACCCGACAGTCGTGGCCCGGCACACCGGCGCCGAGCTGGTGGGCTCGACGTACGTGCCGCCGTTCACCTACTTCGCGGGCCACGACAACGCCTTCCGGGTGGTCGCGGCCGACGAGGCCGTGACCACCACCGACGGTGTCGGCCTCGTGCACACCGCCGGTGCGTTCGGCGAGGTCGACAAGGAGGTGACCGACCGCGAGGGCATCGAGGCGGTCATGCCGGTCGGCAAGGACGGCCGGTTCACCCACCCCGTCGACGACTACGCCGGGATGCTGGTCTTCGACGCCAACCCGCACGTCATCGACCACCTCAAGGCCGCCACCCGCGGCGAGGCCGGGGAGGCCATCGGGTCGGTCAGCCCGGGCACGGTGCTGCTGCGCCGCGAGACCTACGACCACGCCTACCCGCACTGCTGGCGCTGCCGCGAGCCCCTCATCTACAAGGGCGTCTCGTCGTGGTTCGTCCAGGTGACGGCGTTCAAGGACGAGATGCTGGCCAACAACCAGCAGATCAACTGGGTGCCCGACCACATCCAGGACGGCCAGTTCGGCAAGTGGCTGGAGAACGCCCGCGACTGGTCGATCACCCGCAACCGCTTCTGGGGCAGCCCGGTGCCGGTGTGGGTCAGCGACGACCCGGCCCACCCCCGCACCGACGTCTACGGCAGCTTCGCCGAGATCGAGCGCGACTTCGGCCGGCTCCCGCGCAACAAGGAGGGTGAGCCCGACCTGCACCGCCCGTACGTCGACGAGCTGGTCCGGCCCAACCCCGACGACCCCACGGGGAGGTCGATGATGCGGCGCGTCAGCGACGTGCTCGACGTGTGGTTCGACTCGGGGTCGATGTCCTACGCCCAGGTGCACTACCCGTTCGAGAACGAGGACTGGTTCACCCACCACTTCCCGGCCGACTTCATCGTCGAGTACATCGGCCAGACCCGCGGCTGGTTCTACACGCTGCACATCCTGGCCACGGGCATCTTCGGGCGCCCGGCGTTCCAGAACTGCATCAGCCACGGCATCGTGCTCGGCTCCGACGGCAACAAGATGTCCAAGAGCCTGCGCAACTACCCCGACGTCAGCGAGGTCTTCGACCGCGACGGCGCCGACGCCATGCGCTGGTTCCTCATGTCGAGCCCGATCCTGCGCGGCGGCAACCTCGTCGTGACCGAGCAGGGCATCCGCGACTCGGTGCGCCAGGTGATGATCCCGCTGTGGAACAGCTGGTACTTCCAGCAGCTCTACGCCAACGCCGCGGGCGTCGACGTGGTCGGCACCACCGACTCGCAGCACCCGCTCGACCGCTACGTGCTGGCCAAGTGCCACCGGTTCGTCGAGCAGGTCACCGAGGCCTTCGACGCCTACGCCGTGGCCGACGCCTGCGACGCCACCCGGTCGTTCCTCGACGTGCTCACCAACTGGTACATCCGGCGCTCGCGCGACCGGTTCTTCGGCGAGGACGCCGACGCGTTCGGCACCCTGCACACGGTGCTGGAGACGGTCTGCCGGGTCACCGCGCCCCTGCTGCCGCTGACCACCGAGGAGGTCTGGCAGGGCCTGACCGGCGGGCGGTCGGTGCACCTGGCCGACTGGCCCGTGCTCGACGGCCCCGACGCGCTGCCCGCCGACGACGCGCTCGTCGCGTCGATGGACCTGGTCCGCGAGGTCTGCTCGGCCACCTCGGCGCTGCGCAAGGCGGCCTCGCTCCGCAACCGGCTCCCCCTGGCCACGCTCACCGTGGTCGTGCCCGACCCCACGGCCCTGGGCGGGTTCGAGGCGATCGTGGCCGACGAGGTCAACGTCAAGCAGGTGCGGCTCGTGGCCGCCGGCAGCGACGAGGCGGCGGCGTACGGCGTGGAGCGCAAGCTCACCGTCAACGCCCGCGCCGCCGGGCCGCGGCTGGGCCGCGACGTCCAGCAGGCCATCAAGGGCTCGAAGTCCGGCGACTGGTCGGTGGCCGACGACGGCACCGTGACCGCCGGCGGCCTGGCGCTGGTCGAGGGGGAGTACACCCTCGAGACCGTCGCCGGCGCGGCCGACGACACCACCGCCGTCGGCGTGCTGCCGGGCGGTGGGTTCGTCGCCCTCGACCTCGCGGTCACGCCCGAGCTGGCCGCCGAGGGCCTGGCCCGCGACGTCGTCCGCGCGGTGCAGAACGCCCGCCGCGCCGCCGACCTCGACGTCTCCGACCGGATCGCCCTCACCCTCGGCGGCGACGGCGACGTGCAGGCCGCGCTCCGCGCCCACGCCGCGCTCATCGCCGGTGAGACCCTCGCGACGTCGTACGACGTGGGCGAGGCCGGCGACGGCGAGCCGGTCGTCGTCGGCGACGGCCAGCGGGTGACCGTCGCGCTCACGAAGGCCTGACCGCACGACACGGGGGTCGAGGAGGTTGCGCAGCAACCGTCTCGAGACCACGCGACCGGACGGGCCTCGTTCACCCCCACCGTGGAGGTCGAGCCCGGCCGCCACTGCCACAGTGGGGCGATGACCCTCGCGACCTGGCACGGCCTCGTGATCGAGGCGCACGACGTCGACGCACAGTCGAGGTTCTGGGCCGACGTGCTCGGCCTCGTCGTGGCCGGGCCGGTCGAGGACCGCCGGCTGGAGGGGGAGACCCCGCGGCACACCGTCCGGGTCGTCGAGACCGACCGGCCGCACGAGCCCAAGACCGCCAAGAACCGCGTCCACCCCGACCTCGACTGCGGCTCCGTCGAGGAGGTCGTGGCGCACGGCGGCCGGGTGCTGGCGCCGGCGGAGGAGACCGGGTTCGCCTGGACCACGATGCACGACCCCGAGGGCAACGAGCTGTGCGCGTTCGCCCGCCCGGGGCGGTCGCTGCCGGCGTACCGGCTGCACGGGCTCGGCATCGACTGCGTCGACCCCGGGGCCCAGGCGGCCTGGTGGGGCGAGGTGCTCGGCGTCGAGGTCGAGCACCAGCGCGGTGACCACGGCGACGAGTGGTGGACGCTGACCGGCGCCGCCGTCGACGCCCGGATGACCCTCGACTTCAACGCCGTGCCCGAGCCCCGCACCGAGCGCAGCCGGGTCCGCTGGAACGTGGTGGGCGACGTCGACGCGCTGCTCTCCCGCGGCGCCACCCGGCTCGCCGACGGGCTGCTCGCCGACCCCGAGGGCAACCCGTTCGGGGTTGTGCCGTCGCGGATGCTCGGGGCATGAGCGAGCAGATCGCGGCCGTGGCGGCCGTCGTCCCGTCCCCCGGCAGCCCCGCCGTCCTGGCCGACGTGCAGGTCGACCGACCCGTCGCGGGCGAGCACGACCTGCTCGTCGAGGTGCGGGCGGTCTCCGTCAACCCCGTCGACCTCAAGGTCCGCGCCGGTCACACCGAGGGCGAGCGCGTCCTCGGGTACGACGCCGCGGGCGTGGTCGTCGAGGTCGGACCGGCCGTGACGCTGTTCGCGCCCGGCGACGAGGTCTTCTACGCCGGCAGCATCGGCCGGCCCGGCACCGACGCCGCGCTGCACGCCGTCGACGAGCGCATCGTCGCCCGCCGGCCCGCGTCGCTGTCGTGGGCCGAGGCGGCCTCGCTGCCGCTGGTCTCGATCACGGCCTGGGAGGGCCTGTTCGACAAGCTCAGGCTGACCGCGGAGAGCCGCGGGACCCTCCTCGTCGTCGGCGCGACCGGCGGCGTCGGGGCGCTGGTGCTGCAGCTGGCCGACGCGCTGCTGCCCGGCGTGCGCGTCGTGGCGACGGCCTCGGCGGCCAACGCGGAGCAGGCCCGCGCCTGGGGTGCCGAGGCGACGGTCGACCACCACGCCGACGGGGGCGACCTGCAGCCGCAGCTGGCCGAGGCCGCGCCCGACGGCGTCGACTGGGTCTTCACCTCCCGCGTCGAGGGCGAGGGCCAGCTCGCGCTGTACGAGGAGGTCCTCAACCCGTTCGGCGAGATCGTGGCCATCGACGACCCCGAGGAGCTCGACGTCGCGTTCCTCAAGCCGAAGTCGATCTCCTTCCACTGGGAGCTGATGTTCACCCGCCCACTGGCCGGCGGCGACGCCCAGCTGCCCCAGCACCACCTGCTCACGCGGGTCGCCGCGCTCGTCGACGACGGCCGCGTCACCGCGCCCGTCGCCGAGGAGCTGGCGCCCCTCGACGCGGCCACCCTGGAGCGGGCGCACGAGCTCGTGCGGGGCGGCCGGGTCGTCGGGAAGGTCGTGGTCGCGGCCGGTCCCACGGCTGGTTGACTGGCGCCATGCCGTCCCCGCTCGACCTCACCGCCGACGCCGTCAGCCTGACCCGGCAGCTCGTCGACATCGAGTCCGTCAGCCACCACGAGCAGGCCATCGCCGACGTCGTCGAGCAGGCCCTCGTCGCGCTGCCCCACCTCACCGTCACCCGGCGCGGGCACACCGTGGTCGCCCGCACCGACCTCGGTCGCGGCGAGCGGGTGGTCATCGCCGGGCACCTCGACACCGTGCCGGTCAACGACAACCTGCCCAGCCGCCTGGACGAGGAGACCGGCCTGCTCCACGGCCTCGGCACGTGCGACATGAAGGGCGGCGACGCGGTCATCCTGCGCCTGGCCGCGACCGTGCCCGAGCCGGTGCGCGACGTGACCTACGTGCTCTACGAGGCCGAGGAGGTCGACGCGGAGTTCAACGGGCTCCACAAGCTCTCCCAGAGCGACCCCGACCTGCTCGAGGCCGACTTCGCCATCCTCATGGAGCCCAGCGACGCGGTGGTCGAGGCCGGCTGCCAGGGCACGCTGCGCGTCGAGGTGCGCACCCACGGCGAGCGCGCCCACTCCGCCCGGTCGTGGCGCGGGGTCAACGCGATCCACGGCGCCGCCGACGTGCTGGCCCGGCTCACCGCCTACGAGGCCCGGCGCCCGGTCATCGACGGCCTCGAGTACCACGAGGGCCTCAACGCCGTCGCGGTCCGCGGCGGCGTCGCGGGCAACGTCATCCCTGACGAGTGCGTCGTCGAGGTCAACTTCCGCTTCGCCCCCGACCGCAGCGAGGCCGACGCCGAGGCCTTCGTCCGCGCGTTCTTCACCGGGTACGACGTCACGCTCACCGACACCTCGCCCGGTGCCCTCCCGGGACTCGACCGGCCGGCCGCGAAGGCGTTCGTCGAGGCCGTCGGCGGGGTCGTGAACCCGAAGTTCGGCTGGACGGACGTCGCCCGCTTCACCGTCCTCGGCGTCCCCGCGGTCAACTTCGGCCCCGGCGACCCGATGCTGGCCCACAAGCAGGAGGAGCACGTGCCCGTCGCCCAGGTGGAGCACTGCGAGCGCACGCTGCGCGCCTGGCTGACGGGCGAGACGGGCGAGACGGGGGAGGGCGCCTGATGGTCCGCGCGACCCGCACCGGCGCCGCCCTCGACATGGGCCAGGGCGCCGGCACCACCGCCGACCAGCGGCTGCTCGACCGGCGCCGCAAGCTCGACACCAACACCGACTTCTGGCGGGTGCTGCGCATCCAGGCCGAGTTCGTCGAGGGTTTCGGCGCCCTGGCCGAGCTGGGGCCGGCGGTCTGCGCGTTCGGCTCGGCCCGCACCTCGACCGACGACCCGGCGTACGCCATGGGTGTCGAGCTGGGGCGCAAGCTCGTCGAGGCCGGGTTCGCCGTCATGACCGGCGGCGGTCCCGGCGCGATGGAGGCCGCCAACAAGGGCGCCCAGGAGGCCGGCGGCCTCAGCGTCGGCCTCGGCATCGAGCTGCCCTTCGAGGCCGGCCTCAACCCCTACGTCGACCTCGGCCTGAACTTCCGCTACTTCTTCGTCCGCAAGACGATGTTCGTGAAGTACACCCAGGGCTTCGTCGTCCTCCCCGGCGGCCTCGGCACCCTCGACGAGCTGTTCGAGGCGCTCACGCTCGCCCAGACCCAGAAGGTCACCGCCTTCCCGGTGGTCCTGCTCGGCACGGCGTACTGGTCGGGGCTGATGGACTGGCTGCGCGAGACCGTGCTCGCCGGCGGCATGATCTCGGCCGCCGACCTCGACCGGATCGTGGTCACCGACGACGTCGACGAGGCGGTGGCGCTCATGGCCGCGGCCCGCGAGGCGGCCTCGTGACCTGGTTCCTCGCCGTCGTCGTGGTGCTGCTGATGGGCGGCATCGCCCTGGTCGCGGCCGGGTTCGGCCAACCCATGGTCGAGGAGCACGACGACCGTCCCGACGCCCTCGTCCCGGCCGAGGGCCCGCTCGCGGCCGACGACCTGCGACGGGTGCGCTTCTCCCTGGGCTTCCGGGGCTACCGCATGTCGGAGGTCGACGCCCTGCTGTCCCGGTTGGCCGCCCAGCTCGAGGCCCAGCCCGGGGCCCAGCCCGGGGAGGCCCTGCGTCCCGCGCCGGAGAGCCGCGGGGACACCGGCCCCGGGGCCTGACACACTCACCCGCGTGTCGCCCGTCATCGTCTACGTGCTCACCGCGCTGGCCGCGGTGGTCGTCGTGCTGACCCGGCTGCGGCTGCGCCGCGAGCGTGCCGGCGCCGGCCGGGTGACGATCGCGCGCGGCCCGGTCGCCGTGCACACCGTCGCCGGCACCCTCGCGCTGCTCCTGTGGGTCGCGTTCCTGCTCACCGGCGACGTCGTCTCCGAGAACACCTCCACCCTGCTCGGCATCCTCGCCCTCGTGCTGTGGTGGGTGGTCGCGCTGGCGGGGCTGATGCTGCTGCTGCGCTGGCTGCCCGCCCGCGGCCGGCACGCCTCCGGCGCCGTCGAGGACTCCTGGTCCTCCGGGCCTGGCCTGTCGCTGCTCGGCCACGTCGGCATGGTCGCCGGCGTCCTCGTCTTCACCTACGCCTACCTCGTCAAGGCGGTCTGAGGTGGGCGCCCGGCGTACGACGTCCGCGCTGGTGGTGCTGCTGGGGCTGCTCGCGCCGCTGCTGGCGGTGGTGGCGGCGCCGGCGCCGGCCTCGGCCGACGCCTGGTTCAGCCGGGAGGTCTACGGCCGCTCGGTCGACGGCCGCCCGCTCGTGGCCTTCCACCTCGCGAGCCCCGAGGTCGCCACGCGTCGCGAGACCGTCGTGCTGTTCTCCACGATGCACGGCAACGAGCCCGACACCCGGCACGCCCTGCGCGCCCTGGTCGACGGGCCGCAGGTCATCGGCCTCGACCTGTGGGTCGTGCCGGTCTACAACCCCGACGGCCTCGCCGCCGGCACCCGCCGCAACGCCCGCGGCGTCGACCTCAACCGCAACTTCCCCCACGCCTGGGCTGACCTCGACGGCAGCTACGAGTCCGGCCGTGGACCCGCCTCGGAGCCCGAGACCCGCGCAACCATGCGCTTCCTGCGCCGCGTCGACCCCGACTGGGTGCTGAGCTTCCACCAGCCGCTGCTCGGTGTCGACACCGACACCAAGCGGCCGGCGTTCGCCCGTCGCGTCGCGCGCACCCTCGGCCTGCCCACCCGCACCCTCGACTGCGGCGGCACCTGCCACGGCACCATGACGGGGTGGTTCAACGCCCACTTCGACGGCGCCGCCCTCACCGTCGAGTACGGCGCCCGTCCCTCGCGCCGGCACCTGACCCGGACGGTGCCCGACCTTGTGCTGCGGGTCTTCGGCGCCGGCCGCGGCCAGGTCGGTGCCGACCGCGCGGGGTTCTGACCCGCCTCGTGCTCGCTGCTGGCAGATTTTCCGGTTAAGCGGAGGATCTCCCACTCCTGGTGGGTAGTTCCGTCTCAGAGGTGGCAGTTTCTCCGGTTAAGCGGAGGATCTCCCACTCCTGGTGGGTAGTTCCGTCTCAGAAGTGGCAGTTTCTCCGCTTAACCGGAGAATTTGCCGCCCGGGTCTCGGCATCCAGCGCCAGCCCGCTACCGCCCCTCGAAGCTCGGCTTCTCCTTGGCCACGAACGCCGCGACGGCGGCCTCGTGGTCGGCGGTGGCGCCGGTCTTGGTCATCATGGCGCTCTCGAGCTCCAGCGCCTCCTCGAGCGTCGCGCCCGCGGCGTACGACACCGAGCGGCGCATGGCGCCCAGCGCCACGGTGGGACCGGTCGCCAGCTTGGTGGCCATCGCCGAGACCACGGCGGTCAGCTCGTCGGCGGGCACGACCTGCGTCGCGAGGCCGAGCTCGAGCGCCTCGGCTGCGGGGACGGTGCGCGGGAAGTAGAGCAGCTCCATCGCCTTGGCCCGGCCCACGAGCATCGGCAGGTGGTAGGAGGCGCCGGTGTCGCAGGACAGCGCGACGTTGGCAAAGGCCAGGTTGAACCCGGCGGTGTCGGCCACGATGCGCAGGTCGCAGGCGAAGGCGAGCGAGGCCCCGGCGCCGGCCGCGATCCCGTTGACCGCCGCCAGGACCGGCTTCTCCATGCGGGCGAGCGCGGTGACGATCGGGTTGTAGTGGTCGTCGACCGTGGTGAAGAGCTGGTCGCTGCCCCCGTTGCGGAGCAGCTGCACGTGCTCCTTGAGGTCCTGGCCGGTGCAGAAGGCCCGGCCGGTGCCGGTCAGCACGACGCACCGCGCCGCGGGGTCGTCGGCGACCGCGCGGACGGTCTCGAGCAGCAGCTCCTTGGTCGCCACGTCGAGGCTGTTCATGGCGTCGGGACGGTTGAACGTGATGGTGGCGACCCCGTCGGTGAGGTCGAGGAGCACGGGCGCGTCGGTCATGCCAGAGGAGTCTGCCACCCGCGGGCCACCGTGCCCCGGGGCGTGTGGAGCGAGGTGCGTGCGGACGACCTGGGCGATGAGGGATAATGGAGATCACATGAGCCACGGAGCGGCGCCCTGCCGCCCGGGCTCCGGCGCGACGACGGAAGAGGTGCCGCATGGCGGCGATGAAGCCCCGGACCGGGGACGGCCCGCTGGAGGTCACCAAGGAGGGTCGCGGCATCGTGATGCGCGTGCCCCTCGAAGGTGGTGGCCGCCTCGTGGTGGAGCTCAACGCGGAGGAGGCCGCAGCCCTCGGCGACGCCCTCCACGCCGTCGTCGGGTGACCCGGGCCACCGTTCCGCCCCCTACGCTGCCGGCCCAGGCCTCGCCGCCGGAGGTCGCGCTCACCGATCACCCCGTCCACGCCCTCGCGGGCGTCGAGGTGGTCGCGCTCCCGGTGCTGCCCGCGTCCGGGGACGACGAGCACGCCGCCCCGTTGCTCGGGCCCGGCGCGGCCGAGGTCGGTGACGCCCTCGGGCTCGACCTGGTCGCCGCCGCCGAGGCCGGCCGGGCCACCGGCGAGGTCGGCCAGGTCGTGACCCTGCCGGTGCCCCTCGGGGGTCCCGACCAGCCCGACCTGCGCCTCGTGCTGCTCGTCGGGGTCGGCGCGGCCGGCCCCACCGAGCTGCGCCGGGCCGCGGCCGCGGTCGCCCGCGCCACGCGCGGGCGCTCCGCCGTCGCGACCACGCTGACAGGGCTCCACGACGATGCTCTCGAGGCGGTCGTCGGAGGGCTGGTGCTCGGCTCGTTCACCTTCTCCTGGCGCCAGGGCGCGGCCGACGTGGTGCCGGTCGAGCGCGTGGTGCTGTCGGTCCCGTCCGGTGCCGCCGGCCCGGACGCCCAGGCCGCTCTGCAGCGCGCGGTCGCCGCCGCCGGCGCCAGCTGGCGCGCCCGCGCCCTGGCCACCGTGCCCTCCAACCTGAAGAACCCCGCCTGGCTGGCCGACCAGGCCCGCCAGGTCGCCGAGGAGGCCGGGCTCGGCTACCGCGTGTGGGACGACGACGAGCTGCGGGCCGGTGGGTTCGGCGGCATCGTCGGCGTCGGCCAGGGCTCGGCCACGCCGCCGCGCCTGGTGCGCCTCGACTACACCCCGCGCAAGGCGTCGCGTCGGGTGCCGACGGTGGTGCTGGTCGGCAAGGGCATCACCTTCGACTCCGGCGGCATCTCCATCAAGCCCGCCCAGGGCATGACCACCATGAAGCGCGACATGACCGGCGGTGGCGTCGTCATCGCCACCATGGCCGCGCTGGCCGCGGTCGGCTGCCCGGTCAAGGTCGTGGGCCTCGTGCCCGCCGCCGAGAACGCCGTCTCGGGCTCCGCGATGCGTCCCGGCGACGTGCTGCGCCACTACGGAGGCCGCACCACCGAGGTCACCAACACCGACGCCGAGGGCCGCCTGGTCCTGGGCGACGCCTTGGCCTACGCCGTCGCCGAGCTCGCGCCCGCCGCGATCGTCGACGTCGCCACGCTCACCGGCGGCGTGAAGGTCGCGCTGGGCCAGCAGGTCGGCGGGCTCTTCGCCAGCGACGACGCCCTGGCCGCCTCGCTGCTCGCCGCCGGCGAGCACGCCGGCGAGCCGCTGTGGCGGCTGCCGCTGTGGTCGGGCTACGAGGACAAGCTGGCCTCCAAGGTCGCCGACGCCGACAACGGTGCCTCCGGGCCGGCGGCGATCATGGCGGCACTGTTCCTCAAGGCGTTCGTCGGTGACGTGCCGTGGGCCCACCTCGACATCGCCTCCGTCGGTGACTCGCCGGAGGACAAGCACGAGTGGACGCTGGGCCCCACCGGCTACGGCGTCCGCGCGCTGCTGGCCTGGCTCGGGTCGCCCGACCCGCTCGCCGGCGTCGGCTCGTGAGGTCGCTGACCATCCGCTGGTCGCTCGCCGACGCCCCCGCCGGCGTCGAGGACGAGCTGGCGTCGTACGTCGAGGAGACCTCGCACGCCCGCTTCACCGGCATGGCGGGCCTGCGCTACAAGGTCTGGCGGGTGCGCCCCGGTGAGTGGTTCGAGGGCTTCTACGTCTTCGCGACCGACGATGCGCGTGCGGAGTTCGAGCGCGCCTTCCGCGAGACCGCGTCCGAGGCCCCCGGCACCCGCATCGTCGGTGCCGAGCCCGTGCTCGTCGAGGCCTCCGAGGTCGTCGCCGTCGCCGAGGGCTGGGACGGCTTCGCGCCCTCGGCCCGCGCCTGACCGCGCCCGACCGCGCAGGCAGGCAGGCAGGCTCAGCGCTTCTGCGCGACCAGCAGCCCGTCGCCGACGGGGAGGAGCAGCGGCACCAGGCCTTCGTGCTCGGCGACAGCGGTGAGCAGGTCGCGCACGGCGACGGTCTCGGGGTCGCGCTGGGCGGGGTCGGCGACCCGGTCGTGCCACAGCGCGTTGTCGAACGCCACGACGCCGCCGGGGCGCAGCAGGCGCAGGGCCTCGGTGAGGTAGGCGGCGTACTCGGTCTTGTCGCCGTCGGCGAAGACGAGGTCGTAGTGGCCGTCGGTCAGGCGGGGGAGGACGTCGAGGGCGGCGCCGGGGATGGTGCGCACCCGCTGGGCGGGGACGCCCGCCTCGGTGAAGGTCTCGCGGGCCAGCCGCTGGTGCTCGGCCTCGAGGTCGACGGTGGTCAGGACGCCGTCGGCGGCCATGCCGCGCAGCATCCACAGGCCGGAGACGCCGGTGCCGGTGCCGATCTCGACGACCGCGCGGGCCTCGAGGACCGCGGCCAGGAACCGCAGGGTCGCGCCGCCGCCGCTGCCGATCGCGACGACCCCGACCTCGTGCGCCCGCTCGCGGGCGGCCGCCAGCACCTCGTCCTCGCCGACGTAGGTCTCGGCGTAGGTCCAGCTGCTGGCGGCGACCGGCGCCGTGGGCGTGCTCATGGCGGCACGCTATCGCCCGCGACGTACGCCGACCGGCCACCGCGCCCGGGAACCCCGGCCGCACCCCGCACGTTGCACGGGTCGAGGGCGCTCACAGGGAACCCTCAGCCGTGACCCCTACCGTGAGGGGCCAGACAGCGGAGGAAGCAGTGCGCCGAGCGAGGAGTGCCGTGAGCGAGGGGACCCATCCCGGGGACCAGCCGCCCCAGGAGGGCGTGCCGACCTGGGACGAGATCGTCGAGCGCCACTCCGACCGCGTCTACCGCCTGGCCTACCGCCTGACCGGCAACCGCCCCGACGCCGAGGACCTCACCCAGGAGGTCTTCGTGCGCGTCTTCCGGTCGCTGTCGTCCTACACGCCCGGCACCTTCGAGGGCTGGCTGCACCGCATCACCACCAACCTCTTCCTCGACCAGGCCCGCCGCAAGCAGCGC
This sequence comes from Nocardioides litoris, assembly GCF_006346315.1. Taxonomy (GTDB): domain Bacteria; phylum Actinomycetota; class Actinomycetes; order Propionibacteriales; family Nocardioidaceae; genus Nocardioides; species Nocardioides litoris. The sequence continues at coordinate 61,582 of NZ_VDMR01000010.1, forward strand.
ATCCGCTTCGACGCCCTGTCCGACGAGCGCGCCGACCGGCTCTCGAGCCCGGCCCCGGCGCCCGACTCGGCCTACGTCGACCGCACGTTCGACGACGACGTCGAGCGCGCGCTGGCCACGCTGCCGCCCGACTTCCGGGTGGCGGTCGTGCTGTGCGACGTCGAGGGCCTGACCTACGAGGAGATCGCGGAGATCCTCGGCGCCAAGCTCGGCACCGTGCGCTCGCGCATCCACCGCGGCCGCGCCATGCTCCGCACGGCGCTGGCGCACCGCGCCCCGACCGACGGCCGCGCGCGCTACTCCGGCCCCGCCCCCGGGCACCACGGCCCCACCGAGACGGTCGGGAGGGGGCGCGGATGACCCACCTCGGACGCAAGGTCAGCGACCTCCTCGACGGCCAGCTCTCGCCCGCCGAGACCGAGGCCGCCTGGGCCCACGTGCACGTCTGCCACGCCTGCCGTGACGACGTCGAGCGCGAGGGCTGGGTCAAGACCCAGCTCGTCGCCCTGGCCCACGACCCCGGCCCGGCCGCCTGCTCGGCTCCTGACGGGCTCAAGGGGGCGCTGCTCGGCCTGCCGCCCGAACGGCTGCTCGGTCCCTGCGACGACCTGCGCCACCGGGCCCGTCCGCGGGTGCGCGGCGGGGTCGCCGGCATCGCCGCGCTCGGCGGGGGTGCGGCCGGAGCGGCCGTCATGGGCGTGCTCGCCCTCGGCCCGGCCCCCGCGGCCGACCTGCCCTCACCCGCCGACCGCCGGCAGCAGCCGGTCACCCAGCAGGCGCCCCAGCCCGCGTTCCGTGGTCCGGTGCCGGTCCGCCGCGGGACGACGCCGTAGACACCTGCGGTCGGGTGGCGCGCGGTGACCACCCGCGGGGGATGATGTGCCGGTGAACGAGGAGCACCGTGACCCCGAGCCCGGGACGGACGGCCACGACGCCGCCACCGCGGGCCCCGGGGCCGACGACGCCGGGTCGACCCAGCCGCTGCACCTCGGCGGCGTCCGCGACGCCGACGACCCCGACCGGGTCGAGACCGAGCCGGTCGCCGCGCGCCCCGACCCGTTGACCGACCCGCTGGACGACGGCGCCGACTCCTGGGGCGAACCGGCCACGGAGCGGCCCGCGCCGTCGTACGTCGAGCCGGGCCAGCCCGCGACCTCGTCGACCTCGTCCTCCTCGTCCCCCGCGCCCGCTCCGCCCCCGGCTCCCGGCGCGCCCCCGGCGCCGAGCGCGGGCTGGGCGCCGCCGTCGGGCCCGCTACCCACCGCGCCGCTGCAGCCGTGGTCCGACCTGTCCCGCGCGCCCTTCCCCGCCGCGCCGGCGGCGACGTCGCACGGCCATCGCGGCGGCAGCCGGGTCTCGGGCTGGGTCTGGCCGGTCGCGGCGGTCATCGCGCTGGTCGTCGGCCTGCTCGGCGGCGTCGCGGGCAGCGTGGTCTACAACCGCACCTCCGACGGCGCCCCCAGCGCCTACGAGGGGCTCTCCGACGACGACATCGTGGAGCTCCCCCCGGTCACCGAGGGCGGCATCTCCGCCGTGGCCGAGGCCGTGCTGCCGAGCACGGTGCAGATCCTCGCCGAGCTCGGCGGCCAGGCCGACGGCGCCACGGGTTCTGGGTTCGTCGTCGACACCCAGGGCCACGTCGTGACCAACAACCACGTGGTCGCCGGCGCCGCCGAGGACGACGGGCCCGTGCGGGTCGTCGACCAGGAGGGCAACACCTTCGACGCCGAGATCGTCGGCCGCAGCCCGGTCTACGACATCGCGGTCCTCAAGATCCCCGACGACGCTGGCCTCGAGCCCGCGGCGCTCGGCCGTTCCGAGGGTCTGCGCGTCGGCGACGGCGTCGTGGCCATCGGCTCGCCGCTCGGCCTGAGCTCCACGGTCACCGCCGGCATCGTCAGCGCCCTCAACCGCCCCGTCACCACCGGCCGCAGCGGCGACGAGTCGTCCTACATCAACGCCGTGCAGACCGACGCCGCCATCAACCCCGGCAACTCCGGTGGCCCCCTGGTCAACCTCCGCGGCCAGGTCGTGGGCGTCAACTCCGCCATCGCCACCAGCGGCGGTGCCACCAACGGAGAGGCCGGCAACATCGGCGTCGGCTTCGCCATCCCGGTCGAGCAGGTGCGCATCACCACCGACCAGATCCTCAAGACCGGCGAGGCGCGCTACCCCGTCATCGGGGCCCAGGTGGGTGGACCCGACAGCCAGGACGTCGCCGGTGCCTACCTCGACGACGTGCTGGCCGACACCCCGGCCGAGCGCGCCGGCCTGGAGGACGGCGACGTGGTGACCGAGGTGGAGGGCCGCCGCGTCACCGACGGCATCTCGCTCATCGTGAGCATCCGCAGCTACCAGCCGGGCGAGCGGGTCGAGTTCACCTACCTGCGCAACGGGCAGGAGCGCACGACCGAGGTCGAGCTCGACTCCGAGGTCGGCTGAGAGCCGACCCGTCGTCGGTCCACGACAGGTCAGTCGACCTCGACGCCCGTGCCGTCCTCGACGAACGGGTGGTCGTCGACGAACGCCTTGGTGTCGCGGTAGGCCCGGGCGATGTACTCCTCGAGCTTGGACGCCTCGACGCGCCACTGGCCGCGGCCGCCGATCTTGATGGCCTCGAGCTCGCCGCGGCGCACCATCGCGTAGACCTGCGCGCTCGAGGTGTTGAGCACCTCGGCGACGTCGGCGAGGGTGAGGAAGCGCGGGGCACCGGCCATGGCGCCATCGTCGCACCCCCGACGCCCCCGGGGGTGCACCCGGTCCCGTCCCTGTGGAGAGACAGGTGACCCGGGACCGGGGTCGAGGTGATGATGTGCCCGTGCCACGAGATCTCGGAGCTCCCGCACCGGTGCCCCCCGCCGTCCGCGCCACCCGACCCGGCTGGCGCGACCCGCGCCTGTGGGTCGGCGTCGCCATCGTCGCCGCGTCGGTGCTCGTCGGCAGCCGGGTGCTCGCCTCGGCCGACGACACCGTCCAGGTCTGGGCCGTCGCGGCCGACGTGCAGCCCGGGCAGCAGCTCACCGAGGACGACCTCGAGGCGCGCCGGCTGCGGTTCGCCGACGCCGACGACCTCGGCCGCTACCTGGAGGTCGGCGAGGACCTGCCCGCCGAGCTGGTCGTCGCCCGACCGCTCGGCGCCGGCGAGCTGCTCCCGCGCTCGGCCCTCGGCGAGGCCGACGACGAGACGACGGTGACCCTGTCGCTCGGGGTGGCGCCGCTGCTCGTGCCCACCGACGTCACGGCCGGGTCGGTCGTCGACGTCTACGTCACCGCCGACGAGGTGGACGGCGCTGGCCCAGGTGCCGGTGCGGGTGGAGGCACCGGCGGGGGAGCCGAGCCGCGCGACCCCGGCGATCCCGTGCTCGACGACGTCCGGGTGGTCTCCGCCCCGCCGGCCGACCAGACCGTCTCGCCCGGCGGCGAGCGCCAGGTCGAGCTGGCCGTCCCCCGCGAGCAGGTCGGCGCCTACTACGCGCTGGTCGGCACCCTGACCACGCCCGTGGTCTCGCTGGTGCAGGAGAGCTGATGATCGTCGTCCTGGTGGTGGCCGCCGGGGCGGCCTGGGAGTCCCGCGCCCTGGAGGTCCTCGGCGACCACCCCGCCACCGTCGTGCTCAAGCGGTGCGTCGACGTCGACGACCTGCTCGCCGCGGCGTCGTCCGGCCAGGCGCAGGCCGCCGTGGTGGGGCTCGAGGCGCGGGGCCTCGACGCGCCGGCCGTGGCGCGACTGGCCGACCACGGCGTCTGGCCGGTCGCGGTGGTGCCCGACGACCAGGTCGAGGGTGCGACCGCCCGGGCCGGCCGCATCGGGGTGCGCGCGGTCGTGCCCGTCTCGGGCCTCGACGGCCTGCCCGACGCGGTCCAGGCCGCCGGGCTCGGCCCGCGCCCCACCGCCCCGCCGCCCGGGTACGCCGACGCCGACCCCACCCAGGCCGGCCCGACCGCCCCGCAGCCCGGCGGCCGGGTGCTGGCGGTCTGGGGCCCCGCCGGCGCCCCCGGGCGCAGCACGGTCGCGGCGTCCGTCGCGGCCGAGCTGGCCCGGGCCGGTCGGCGTACGGTGCTGGTCGACGCCGACCCCTACGGCGGGTCGATCGGCCAGCAGCTCGGCGTGATGGACGAGGTGTCCGGCCTGCTCGCCGCGGCGCGGCTGGCCACGGCGGGCCAGCTGGAGGAGCGGTTCGCCTCGGTGCAGCGCGGCCTCGACGCCCGGCTGTCGGTGGTCACCGGGCTCCCGCGTCCCGACCGGTGGACCGAGGTCCGGGCAGGCACGGTGGAGCACCTGCTCGAGCTCGGCCGTGCGACCGGGGAGGTCGTCGTCGACACCGGGTTCAGCCTGGAGGGCGACCCCGTGGGCGAGCTGTCCGGCCGCGGCCGCAACCAGCTGACCCTGGGGGCGCTCGAGGTGGCCGACCAGGTGCTCGTCGTCGGCGCCGCCGACCCCGTCGGCCTGGCCCGACTGGCCCGCGGCCTGGTCGACCTGCGCGAGGTCGTCGGTCCCGCGCCCGTGCAGGTCGTCGTCAACCGGATGCGCCCGAGCCTGGGCTGGTCGGAGAAGGACGTCGCCGGCATGGTCTCGGGGTTCACGCGCCTCGCCGGCCTGCACTTCCTGCCCGACGACCGCGCCGCCGTCGACCGGGCGATCGTCGCGGGGCGGACGCTCGTCGAGTCCGGCGAGGGCCCGTTGACCAAGGCGGTCGCGGGGCTGGTGGCGGCGCTGCGGGCTCCGGCCTAGCTCCTCGTCCTCGTGGCTGGTGTGGGCGGCCGTGGGTGGGTCGGGTGGCCGCGCGCGTGGCAGGCCGCGTCTCGGCGTCAAGGACGCCTGCGGCGCCGCTGCTTCGCTTCCTTGACCCCGAGCCTCGCGCGGCCCGCCTGTCTGCGCGCTGTCGGCGACGCCTCGTGTCCCGTGCCCGGCGCGCCTCCGCTGGCGCGGCCACCCGCCCCACCAGTCACACGTGACCCGACCGCTCCACTCCTGACGGGGATCTCCCGCTCCTGGTCGGTAATTACCCACCAGAAGTGGGAGATCGGCAGCAGGAGTCAGGGGCGGCCGCGCCAGCGGCGGCGCGGGCGGAGCCCGTGCCGTTGAGCGCGCCGTCAGTCGATCGGGCGAGGCTCCGGGTCCAGGACCGCGAAGCGGCCGGCGGAGCCGGCGCGAGCGCAGCGAGCGTCCTTGACGCGGAGACCCGATCGACTACGCGCGCGGCCGCCCACACCAGCCACAGGAGCAGCGGTCAGCTCGAGAACAGCAGCAGCAACCCACCGCTGGTGAACCCGACCATCGCGATCAGCAACGGGATCTGCCCGGTGAGCTGGTGGCGGCGGGGGAGGAGCTGCAGGGCCCGGTCGTGCGCGGCGGTCGCCGCGACGACGTGGCCGGCGACGACGGCGCCGACCTTGATGGTCGCCAGCAGGGTCGGGTGGTAGGAGAGCCAGACCAGGTCGGGGAGGTCGGCGGTGCCGAAGTAGTTGGCGCCGGTGCTGAAGGGGTCGCTGGCGTAGGCCAGGGTGCGGGAGCCGACCTCGAGGAAGTAGCTCAGGTAGTGCGCGACGACGTAGCCGACGATGATCGGCACGATGCTGTGGGCGAGCAGGTCGGGCAGGGCGCGGCGCGGGGTGTCGGGGCCGACGCCGGTCAGCACGCAGCCGAGGGCGAAGATCGCCGTGGCACCGGCGCAGAAGGCGAGCAGGGCGAGGTTGGTCAGCAGGTAGCCGCTGACCTCGGTGCCCTGCAGGAACTTCACCCAGGTCGGCGACTCCCCGAAGGAGTCGAAGCCGGTGCTGCCGAAGAGCACGCCGACCACGCCCACGAGGCCGGGGGCGACGCGGGTGGTGGCGAGGTTGGCCAGCGGGCTGAGCACGACGACGCGGTCCTCGTGCCGGCCCCAGACCGAGAGCTTGCCGACGAGGGTGGAGTAGACCTCGAACGGGTCGGCGTGCTCGAAGAAGGCGTGGCCGAACAGCGCCCCGCCGACGAGCATGACGGCGACGTACACCGCGAACCACAGCCGCACCGGGCTGAGCTCGGTGGAGGAGGGGAAGACCAGCTCGAGCCAGACGAAGGCGAGCAGGCCGAACGCGGCCGGCCAGTAGCCGAGGCGGGCCGGGTAGCGGTAGAGGCCCTCGCGCGGGTCGCTGCCCGAGAGCCGCGCGAAGAGCGCGTTGATGGTGCGGACCGGGCTGATGGTGCGCCAGAACGGGCCGAGCAGCAGCGACATCGGCACGATGCCGACCCAGAGCCAGACGTAGACGATGCCGAAGAACGGGTTGATGACGGTGTCCTCACCGGCCACCGAGACCACGACGGTGAAGAGGAACAGCACCATGCCGAAGACCCGGCCCACGACCAGCAGCACGCCGCGGTCGACGAGGGACTGGACCCACGCCGGGGCCGGGCGGCCGGGGGCCTCGTCGCCGGCCGCGGCGTACCGGGGCTTGCGCCAGGCCGCGGCGAGGACGGTGAAGGAGACGACGAGGGCGGCGACCGCGCCGGAGACGGCGAGGCCGAGGGAGATGGGCAGGTCCTGCTGACCGCCGATGCCGTGGGCCTGCAGGTCACCCACGAGCGGCGAGACCGGGGAGATCACCGGGTCACTTCACCTCGAGCGAGACGACCGGCCCCTCGAACGGCTCGTGCAGCTCGATCTCGACGACCCCCGCCCGGTCGAACTGCAGCTTGACCGGGTCGTTGGTGCCGGGCTCGAAGTCCGCCGTGGTCTCGGGCGAGGAGTGCACGTGCAGCTCGCCGGCCTCGTCGGAGGTCACCACGATGTCGACCGGCTGGCCGCGGTCGACCTCGATCCGCTCGCCGGCCGGCTCGCCCCCGACGGTGACCGTGTCGCCCTGGACGTCGACGTCGATGGTCTCGACCTCGGTGCTCCCGCCGCCTCCGTCGCCGCACGCGGTCGTGAGGGCGAGGACGGCAAGGCAGGCGGCGGCGAGGCGCGGGCCACGGCGGATCACGGTGGGTCCCTTCGGGGTGAGGACGACGGTCCGGACGGGATGCTCGGGTGAGGCCCGTCCTCTGCGAGAATCCCACGGACGGACAAGCGGGCGGACGTGGCCCTCCGTCGTGGACGCGGTCGGGGGCTGGCCGTGGCGAGAAGGGACATGGGGATGAGCGAGCGGCTCCGGGCGCGCGACCTGGCCTTCCTGACCACCGAGACGGCCAACGCGCCCCGGCACAACGCGACGGTGGAGATCCTGGAGCCGGGGGAGTCCGGCTTCGACTTCGAGCGGCTCGTGGCCCTGGTGGCCGACCGCATCGCGTTCGTCCCCCGCTACCGCCAGCGCCTGGCGCAGGTGCCCGGTGGGCTGGCCACGCCGGTGTGGGTCGACGACGACCACTTCGACCTCGACTACCACGTACGCCGCTCGGCGCTGCCCCGCCCCGGGAGCGACGACCAGCTGCGCGAGCTGGTCTCGCGCATCGTCTCCCGCCGCCTCGACCGCAGCCGGCCGCTGTGGGAGATCTACGTCGTCGAGGGCCTCGAGGGCGACCGGGTCGCGCTGCTGTCCAAGAGCCACCAGGCCCTGGTCGACGGCGTCCACACCGTCGACCTCGGCCAGCTGCTCCTCGACATGAGCCCCGAGCCGAAGGACCTCGAGCCCGACGACTGGCGCCCGCGCCCGGCGCCGTCGGCCGCCGGCCTCGTCGCCGGCGCCGTGGTGGAGTCGGTGACCTCGCCCCGCACCGTCGTCGAGACCGCCTCGGTCGCGGCCGAGTCGGCCCGCCGCACGGTCGGTGGGGTCGGGCGACGGGCCAAGGCGGTCAGCGGCGCCCTGCTGAGCCGTGGCCCGGCCCGCGGACCCGTGGTCGGCCCGCTCTCCCAGCACCGCCGGGTCGTCACCCTCGAGACCTGCCTGAAGGACTTCCGCACGATCCGCGAGGCCCACGGCGGCACGGTCAACGACGTCATCCTGGCCGTGGTGACCGGCGGCCTGCGGGCCTGGCTGATGACCCGGGCCGAGTCCCTCGGCGGCAGCCGCGAGCTGCGCGCCGTCGTCCCCGTCTCCGTCATCGACCGCGAGCTCGAGGCCACCTCGCTGGGCAGCCAGATCGCCGCCCACTACGTCGAGCTGCCGGTGGGCGAGCCGAGCCCGCTCGTGCGGCTGCACCAGGTCTCCTACTCCTTCCAGGCCCACGCCGACACAGGCCGCAGCGTCGCCGCCAACCGGCTCGCCGGCATCGCCGGCTTCGCGCCGACGACGTTCCACGCCATCGGCTCGCGGGTCGCGGCGCAGGAGCTGCGCCGCGGCTACCACCTCAGCGTCACCAACGTCCCCGGCCCGCAGTCGCCGCTGTACGCCGCCGGGGCCCGCATGGTCGCCACCTACCCCGTCCCCCCGCTGCACGAGGGCCACCCGCTGGCCATCGGCGTGACGTCGTACGACGGCGGGGTGTTCTTCGGCGTCACCGCCGACCGCGACGCGCTGCCCGACGCCGACCTGCTCGGCACCTGCCTGCGCGAGGCCCTCGAGGAGCTGCTGGCCACGACCACGGCCGCCCGGGCCCCGCGCGGGCGCCGTCGGCCCCGGGTGGCCAAGAAGCCTGCGGGCCAGGGCAGCCGCGGCGGCCAGGACTCCGAGTGACCCGCCTCTACGTGCCGCTCACCCTCGACGGCCTCCGCGACGCCTGGGCCGCCGGCGAGCTCGTGCCCGGCGACGACGTGGTCGTCGCCGAGAGCGACGACGAGGAGGCCGAGTACGACGCGCTGATGACCGCCGCCGACGCCTCGGCCGAGCGGCTGGCCGGTGCCGGGCGTCGGGTCGTCGTGGTGGCCGAGGTCAGCGAGGCCGAGGCCGAGCGGGTCCTGGGTCCAGGCGCTGGCGCAGCAGGCGGCGGCGTACCTCTGCGGCGAGTGGTCGCGGTGCACGCCGACCCGCGTGAGCGGCCCGCCGACGCCGACCCCGACGACGACCTCGCGTGGTACGCCACGCAGGAGGTCTCCGACCTCCTCGGCTGACCCACGGCCGGCTGCTGCCGGCTCGGAACCGGGCGTCGGCCTCAGTAGGGTCGCGGGCATGGACGCAGTGACCCACCCCCCGGCTCCCACCAACGAGCCGAACCTGACCTACGCGCCGGGCACCCCCGAACGGGACGCCCTGCTCGCGCAGATCGCCGAGCTCGAGAGCACCCAGCGCACGTTCCCCGCCGTCGTGGGCGGCGAGCGCCGCGAGGGCAGCGGCGCCGACGTCGCCGTGGTGCAGCCGCACGACCACCAGCACGTGCTCGGCACGCTCCGCAACGCCTCGACCGCCGACACCGAGGCCGCGATCGCGGCCGCCCGCGACGCCGCCCCCGACTGGCGCTCGCTGCCCTTCGACGAGCGGGCGGCGGTGCTGCTCAAGGCGGCCGACCTGCTGGCGGGCCCGTGGCGCCAGCGCCTCAACGCCGCCACCGTGCTGGGGCAGTCCAAGACGGCGTTCCAGGCCGAGATCGACGCCGCCTGCGAGCTCATCGACTTCTGGCGCTTCAACGTCCACTACGCCCGCCAGGTGCTGGCCGACCAGCCGATCGCCAACAGCCCTGGCGTGTGGAACCGCACCGACCACCGCCCGCTCGAGGGCTTCGTCTACGCGATCACGCCGTTCAACTTCACCGCCATCGCGGGCAACCTGCCCACCGCTCCCGCGCTGATGGGCAACACGGTGCTGTGGAAGCCGAGCCCCACCCAGCAGCTCGCCGCGTCGCTGACGATGGAGCTGCTGGAGGAGGCCGGGATGCCGCCCGGGGTGATCAACATGCTCCCCGGCGACGGCCTCGACGTCTCGCAGGTCGCGCTGGCCAGCCCTGACCTGGCCGGCATCCACTTCACCGGCTCCACGCCGACGTTCCAGCACCTGTGGCGCACGGTCGGCGACAACATCGCCTCCTACCGCTCCTACCCGCGCGTCGTCGGGGAGACCGGCGGCAAGGACTTCATCGTCGCCCACCCCTCCGCCGACCCCGACGTGCTGCGGGTGGCGATGATCCGCGGCGCGTTCGAGTTCCAGGGCCAGAAGTGCTCGGCCGCGTCCCGGGCCTACGTGCCGCGCAGCCTGTGGGCCAAGATCGGCGACCTGCTCGTGGCCGAGGTCGAGGCGCTCTCGATGGGCGACCCGACCGACCTGTCCCACTTCATGGGCGCGGTCATCGACGGCCGCGCGTTCGCCAAGCACGAGGAGGCGATCGCCCGGGCGAGGTCGACCGACGGCCTCGAGGTCGTCGCCGGCGGCCAGACCGACGACTCCCAGGGCTTCTTCGTGCGGCCGACGGTCGTGGTCGGCGGCGACCCGACCGACGAGGTGTTCACGACCGAGTACTTCGGCCCGATCCTCGCCGTCCACGTGTACGACGACGCCGACTTCGAGTCCGTCGTGCGCCAGATGGAGTCGATCGCGCCGTACGCGCTGACGGGCGCCGTGCTGGCCCGCGACCGCAAGGTCATCGCCTGGGCGAGCGAGGAGCTGCGCTTCGCGGCCGGCAACTTCTACGTCAACGACAAGCCGACCGGCGCAGTCGTGGGGCAGCAGCCCTTCGGCGGCGGCCGGGCCTCGGGCACCAACGACAAGGCCGGCGCCGCGGTCAACCTGCTGCGCTGGACCTCGCCGCGCTCGATCAAGGAGACGTTCGTCCCGCCGACCGACCACCGCTACCCCTACATGGGCTGAGCGGACGGTCCCCCCGCACAGCGCGACGGCGCCCGACCAGGGACCTGGTCGGGCGCCGCCGTCGTCGGTGGGTGGCTCAGTCGTCGAGCGCGGGGTAGTCGGTGTAGCCCTTCGCACCGGGGGTGTAGAAGGTGTCGGGGTCGGGCTCGTTGAGCTCGGCGCCGGTCTCCCAGCGGCGGGGCAGGTCGGGGTTGGCGATGAACAGCCGGCCCACGGCCACGGCGTCGCCGAGGTCGTCGTCGAGCAGCGCCTGGGCGCTCTCGCGGGTGGTCACGTCGCCGAAGCCGGTGTTGATGATGAAGGTGCCGCCGAACTCCTTGCGGATCCGGGTCACGGCCTCGCTGCGCGGGTCGGCCGACAGGACGCTGACGTAGGCCAGGCCGAGCGGGGCGATCGCGGCCGAGAGGGCGGCGTACGTCGCCTCGACGTCGGCCGGGTCGTCCTCGGTGCAGCCCTGGATGTTGTGCGCGGGGGAGAGGCGGATGCCCACCCGGTCGGCGCCGATCGCGTCGACCACGGCGCGGACGACCTCGATGCCGAAGCGGGCCCGGTTCTCCGGCGACCCGCCGTACTCGTCGGTGCGCTCGTTGGAGCCCGGGGCGAGGAACTGGTGGATGAGGTAGCCGTTGGCGCCGTGCACCTCGACGCCGTCCAGGCCGGCCTCGATCGCGTTGCGGGCGGCCTGGGCGAACTCCTCGACGACCCCGGCGATCTCGGAGGTCTCCAGCGCGCGCGGCGCCGGGTGCTCCTTCATGCCGCCCTTGGTGAACATCTCGCCCGGCGCGGCCAGCGCGCTCGGGGCGACGGCCTCGAGGCCGTCCTTGTTGTCGGGGTGGGACACGCGTCCGACGTGCATGAGCTGGGCCACGATCCGGCCGCCGCGCTCGTGCACGGCGTCGGCGACGCGGCGCCAGCCCTCGACCTGCTCGGGGGAGTGGAGGCCCGGGGTGTTGGTGTAGCCCTTGCCCACCGCGCTGGGCTGGGTGCCCTCGGTGATGATGAGGCCGGCCGTGGCGCGCTGGCGGTAGTACTCCACCGCGAGGTCGCCGGGCACGCCGGCGTCGTCGGCGCGGCTGCGGGTCAGCGGGGCCATCACGATGCGGTTGGGCAGCGTCCAGGCGCCGGCGGTCAGGGGCTCGAACAGGTCAGGCACGGGCCGTCTCCTCGTCTCGGGGGCAGATGTGACGAAGGGAGAACCCGGGCACGGGTCCCCGGTGTTCCGTGAGTCATCTCACCGGCGCACAATCGGGAGGGTGATGACGCCATGACCCCGATGCACCTCGGGCCGATGCACCCGATCGAGCAGGTGCTGACCCTCGTGCTGGCGTTCGGGCCGTTCCTCGTGCTCGGCGCCGTGGTGTGGTGGCGCCGCCGGGTCGAGGACGCCGAGGACGCCGCCGCCGCGCGGGCCGCGGGCGGGGAGGGCGCGGAGGCCGAGGCGGACGCCCCGGCCGAGGGCCGTCAGGCCGAGAGGTAGTCCCGGCCGACCTTGTACTCGGCCTTGAGGGCCTTGAGCAGCAGGTCGCCGATCAGGCTCTCCAGCTTGCCGCTGACGATCGGGATCTTGACCTTGACGGTCAGCTCGACGACCTCGAGCGTGCCGGCGTCGGTGGGGGTGAGGACCGCGGTGCCGGTCATCTCGCCGGGCTTGCCCGGGATGGTCACCGTGACGTCGCCGTGGGTCGGGCTGCTCCAGGACTCGCGCTGGACGATGTTGGTCTCGTCGCCCACGATCTTCTTGGCGAACGACGGCACGCCGGCCGTCGGCTGGACCTGGTCGACGGTGACCTCCTTGGTCTCGCCGTCGACGTCGATGGTCACCTCGACCTTCGTCACGCCCTGGTAGGCGCACACGTCCTCGCGGAACTTCGGGTCGGCCAGCATGGCCGCCACCCGCTCCACCGGGGCGTCGTAGGCCATCTCGTAGCGGATCGTCTTCGCCATCAGTGCTCTCCTGCCAGCCAGGCGGCGCCGACCGTGTGCTCGACGTCCAGCCCGGCCTTGACGTTGTCGGCCATCAGCTGCTCCAGCTTGCCGCCCACGAGCGGCACCCGGACCTTGATCTGCAGCTCCACCACGTGGGTGGTGCCGCCAGGGGAGGAGGCTAGCGCCACGGTCCCCCGCGCCGAGGTCGGCTTGCCGGGCGCGACGATCTCGAGGGTGCCGCCGGTGCGCGAGGACCAGGCCTCGACGACCGTGACCTGCGTGGTGTCGCCGGCGATCTTCTTGGCGATGGCGGGCAGCCCGGCGGTGTCCTGCACCTGCTCGACCTCGAGGTCGAACCCCTCGGCGGCGTCGGCGCCCCGCGGGGCCAGGCGCACGTCGGCGGAGACGACGCCCTGCGCGGCGCAGACCTTCTCCCGGAACGCCGGGTCGGCCAGCATCGCGTAGACCTCGTCGGGCGGCGCGTCGTACGCGAGCTCGTGGCGGAACTCCATGCGCGCATCATGCCGCCCGGGCGGCCCGCGCGGGTGTGCTTGGGTGACGGTGTGACCGAGACCCCGTCCGCGCCGCCCGACGAGCGGTTCGTCTCCTTCGGCGAGCAGGGCGCGCAGCTGACCTACGGCAGCTACCTGCGGCTGCCGACGCTGCTCGACGCCCAGCACCTCGAGTCCGACCCGCCGGCCCACGACGAGCTGCTGTTCATCACCATCCACCAGGTCTACGAGCTGTGGTTCAAGCAGCTGCTGCACGAGGTCACCGCCGCCCGGGAGGCGATGACGGGCGGCGAGCTGTGGTGGGCCCAGCACCTGCTGGCGCGCGTCCACGTCATCGAGCGCACGCTGGTGCAGCAGGTCGACGTGCTGGAGACGATGACGCCGCAGGACTTCCTGGAGTTCCGGCAGCGGCTGGCGCCGGCGAGCGGGTTCCAGAGCGTCCAGTTCCGCGAGCTGGAGTTCCTCTCCGGGGCCAAGGACCCCGCCTACCTCGACCGCTTCCGCGGCCTGACCGACACCGAGCAGCAGCGGCTGCGGCGACGCCTCGACGAGCCCACGCTGTGGGACGCCTTCCTCGACGTCCTGCGCGCCCACGACCTGCCCGCCGGCACCGACGCCGAGGTCGTCGAGTCGGTGCGCACCACCGCCCACGACCGGTCGTCGTACGCCGCGGTCTGGGCGCTCGCCGAGGCGCTGCTGCAGCATGACGAGCTCGCCGCGAGCTGGCGCGCGCGGCACGTCGTGATGGTCGAGCGGATGATCGGGGGCAAGTCCGGCACCGGCGGCTCCAGCGGCTCGGCCTACCTGCGCGGGCGGCTGGCCCTGCAGTACTACCCCCTGCTCTGGGACGTGCGCAGCCGCCTGTGACGCTCGCACGTGCCCGGACCGCCCGGACCGGTGCGTCGGCTGGGGTGGCTTCGAGGCTCGTCGCTGGCGCTCCTCACACCTCTGCCAGCGGGGTGGGCCAGCGGGGCGGAGCCGGTGGCTGAGGTGCGAGCGGAGCGGGCCTCGCAGCCTCCGGACCACAGCGGACCACAGCGGACCACAGCGGACGGCGAGGTGACCGGCGGGTGGCGGCCCCCAGTTGTCGCTGTCGGTGCGTCCCCCTAGCGTGAGCAGGGTGTCAACGGCGACGCACGAATCCGACAAGGCCGACCTGATCGGCAAGGCAGCAGCGCTGGCCCAGCAGGGCCGCGGGAGCGGGGGACCGCCGCACGAGCAGGTGGGGGAGCTGCTGCGGGCCTACTACCGCCACGTGGCCCCCGAGGACCTCCTCGAGCGCTCCGACGCCGACGTCTACGGCGGCCTCGCCTCGCACTACAAGCTGGCCGCCCAGCGGCCCCAGGGCACCGCGCAGGTCCGGGTCTCCACCCCGACGCCGGGCGAGCACGGCTGGAGCGCGGGCGGGCACACGGTCGTCGAGGTCGTCGTCGACGACATGCCCTTCCTGGTCGACAGCCTGACGATGGAGCTGGGCCGTCAGCTGCGCGACGTCCACCTGGTCGTGCACCCCTCCTTCGACGTCGTCCGCGACGTCGCCGGCGAGCTCAAGTCGCTGGCGCCCGTGGCCGACGGCGCGTCGCCGCCGGAGGGTGAGGCGGTCCGGGAGTCCTGGATGCACGTCGAGGTCGACCGCCTGCGGGAGGGCGACGACCCGGCCGCGATCGTCGACGACGTGCAGCGGGTGCTGCGCGACGTCCGCGAGGCCGTCGAGGACTGGGACAAGATGACCGAGCGGGTCCGCGAGATCGTCGACGGGCTCACCACCGACCCGCCGCCGCTCGACGAGGCCGAGCTGCGCCAGTCGGGCGAGCTGCTGACCTGGCTGGCCGACGGGCACTTCACCTTCCTCGGCTACCGCGAGTACACCCTCGAGCAGGCCTCCTTCGACGGTGTCGACGACGACGTCCTGCGCGCGGTGCCCGGCACGGGCCTGGGCATCCTGCGCTCCGACCAGCCGATGTCGGCCTCGTTCGGGCGGCTGCCCGGGCCGGTCAAGGCGCGGGCCCGCGACAAGACCCTGCTGGTGCTGGCCAAGGCCAACTCGCGCGCCACCGTGCACCGTCCGGCCTACCTCGACTACGTCGGCGTCAAGACGTTCGGCGCCGGCGGCGAGGTGACCGGCGAGCGCCGCTTCCTCGGCCTGTTCTCCAGCGCCGCCTACACCGAGTCGCTGCTGCGCATCCCGCTCGTGCGCGAGAAGGTCGCCACGGTGCTGCAGCGCAGTGGGTTCGACCCCCAGAGCCACGCCGGCAAGGCGCTGCTCGACACCCTCGAGACCTATCCGCGCGACGACCTCTTCCACACGCCCGTCGAGGAGCTCGGGCCGCTGGCCGAGGCTGCGATGCAGGCCCGCGAGCGGCGCACGCTGCGCATGTTCGTGCGCCACGACACCTACGGCCGCTACTCCTCGGTCCTCGTCTACCTGCCCCGCGACCGCTACAACACCGGCGTCCGCGAGAAGTTCGTGGCGATCCTGCGCGACCGCTTCGGGGCCGACAACGTCGAGTTCAACGTCCGCATCAACGAGTCCACCACCGCGCGGGTGCACTTCGTGGTGCACCAGCCGGTCGGCGTACCGATCCCCGACGTCGACCACTCCGACCTCGAGCGGCGGCTGGCCGAGGCGTCGCGGTCCTGGCGCGACGACTTCACCTCCGCCGTCGTCGCCGAGTACGGCGAGGAGGTCGGCTCGATCCTCGGTCGGCGCTACCTCGACTCGTTCCCCGAGGCCTACAAGGAGGACTTCTCCCCGCGGGTCGCCTCCATCGACCTCGGCCGCCTCGAGGGCATCGAGGGCGACGAGGGCCTCGACCACGCGCTCTACGAGGAGATCGACGCCGGCCGCGGCGAGGCCCGGCTCAAGCTCTACCGCATCGGCCCGCAGCTCTCGCTGAGCCAGGTGCTGCCCGCCCTGGGCTCGATGGGCGTCGAGGTCGTCGACGAGCGGCCCTACACATTGACCGGGCTCGAGCGGCCCTCCCACGTCTACGAGTTCGGTCTCCGGTACGCCGGCGAGCTGCCCGACCGGGCCCGCGAGCTGTTCCAGGACGCGATCCGCGCGGTGTGGGACGGCTTCACCGAGATCGACGGCTTCAACGCGCTGGTGCTCGGGGCGCGCCTCGACTGGCGGCAGGCGGTGGTGCTGCGGGCCTACGCGAAGTACATGAAGCAGGGCGGCTCGCCGTTCGCGCTCGACTACATCGAGGGCGCGCTGGCGGGCAACGTCGACATCACCCGGCTGCTGGTCGAGCTGTTCGAGACCCGCTTCGACCCCGACCGCCACGCCGAGACCGACCCGGGCCGGGCGGAGCGGGAGGAGGCCGAGGCCGGCGTCGAGCGGCGCATCCTGTCCGCGCTCGACGACGTGGTCAGCCTCGACCACGACCGCATCCTGCGCTCCTACCTCACCCACGTGAAGGCCACGCTGCGCACCAACTACTTCCAGCTCGACCAGGCGGGCCGCCCGCACGCCTACATGTCGCTGAAGATGGAGCCCTCGGCGATCCCCGAGCTGCCCGAGCCGCGGCCGCGGTTCGAGATCTTCGTGCACTCCCCGCGGGTCGAGGGCGTCCACCTGCGCTTCGGCGCGGTCGCCCGCGGTGGCCTGCGGTGGAGCGACCGGCGCGACGACTTCCGCACCGAGGTGCTGGGCCTGGTCAAGGCGCAGATGGTCAAGAACACCGTGATCGTGCCGGTGGGCGCCAAGGGCGGGTTCTTCGCCAAGCAGCTGCCCGACGCCGGCGCCGACCGCGACGCCTGGCTGGCCGAGGGGGTGGCGGCGTACAAGACGTTCATCTCGGGCCTGCTCGACGTCACCGACAACCTCGTCGACGGCGCGACGGTGCCGCCCGAGCGCGTGGTGCGCCACGACGGCGACGACTCCTACCTCGTCGTGGCCGCCGACAAGGGCACCGCGACGTTCAGCGACATCGCCAACGGCGTGGCCCACGACTACGGCTTCTGGCTCGGCGACGCGTTCGCCAGCGGCGGGTCGGTCGGCTACGACCACAAGGCGATGGGCATCACCGCCCGCGGCGCGTGGGTCTCGGTGCGGCGGCACTTCCGCGAGATGGGAGTCGACTGCCAGACCGAGCCCATCACCTGCGTCGGCGTCGGCGACATGTCGGGCGACGTCTTCGGCAACGGCCTGCTGTGCTCGGAGCAGACCAGGCTGGTGGCCGCCTTCGACCACCGCGACATCTTCCTCGACCCCGATCCCGACCCCGCCACGTCGTACGCCGAGCGCAAGCGGCTCTTCGAGCTGCCCCGCTCGAGCTGGCAGGACTACGACGCCTCGCTGATCTCCGAGGGCGGCGGCGTGGTCTCCCGGTCGGCCAAGAAGGTGCGGCTGACCCCGCAGGTCCGCGACGCGCTCGGCATCGAGGGAGAGGTCGAGACGATGACGCCCGCCGAGCTGATGCGCGCGATCCTGCTCGCGCCCGTCGACCTGCTCTGGAACGGCGGCATCGGCACCTACGTCAAGGCCTCCACCGAGTCGCACCTCGAGGTCGGCGACAAGGCCAACGACGCGATCCGGGTCGACGGCGAGCAGCTGCGCGTCAAGTGCGTCGGCGAGGGCGGCAACCTGGGGCTGACCCAGCTCGGGCGGATCGAGTACGCGCGGGAGGGCGGCCGGGCCAACACCGACTTCATCGACAACTCCGCCGGCGTCGACACCTCCGACCACGAGGTCAACATCAAGATCCTGCTCGACCGGGTGGTCGCCGCCGGCGACCTGACCGCCAAGCAGCGCAACGGCGTGCTGGCCGAGATGACCGACGAGGTCGCCGCGCTGGTGCTGCGCGACAACTACGAGCAGAACCTCGCGCTGGCCAACGCGGCCTCCCACGCGCCGAGCATGCTGCACGTGCACGAGACCTGGATGCGCGAGCTGGAGTCGCGGGGCGTGCTCAACCGCGACCTCGAGGACCTGCCGACCCGGCGCCAGGTCGCGCGGCGGGTCGAGCGCGGCGAGGGCCTGACCGTGCCCGAGCTGTCGGTGCTGCTGGCCTGGACCAAGATCGTGCTGGCCCAGGAGCTCATCGACTCCGACCTGCCCGACGACCCCTACCTCGACCTCGACCTGCGCGCCTACTTCCCGACCCCGGTGCGGGAGGGGTTCGCCGACCGGGTCCACGAGCACCCGCTGCGCCGCGAGATCATCGTGACCCAGGTCGTCAACGACCTGGTCAACGGCGCCGGCATGACCTTCTGGCCGCGGCTGGCCCGCGAGACCGGGGCGACGCCGGCCGAGCTGACCCGGGCCAACTTCGTGGCCCGCGAGATCTTCGGGTCGCTGCCCCTGCGCGAGGAGGTCGCCGCCCTCGACAACCGCATCGACGCCGCCGTGCAGACCCACATGCGGCTCGAGATGCGCACGCTGGTCGAGCGCGGCTCACGCTGGCTGGTCACCAACCGGCGGCCCCCGCTCGACAGCCAGGGCGAGGTCGACCGCTTCTCCGGGCCGGTGCAGGAGGCGATGGGCGAGCTGCCCGGCCTCATGGTCGGCGCCGAGCTGACGGCGTACGACGCGCGGCGCGAGCGCCTGGTCGAGGGCGGGGTGCCCGACGACCTGGCCACCCGGGTCGCGGTGCTGCCGACCGCGTCGGCGCTGCTCAACGTCGTCGAGATCTCGCAGCGCGAGGACCTCGCGGTGGCCGACGTGGCGCGGGTGTGGTTCGCGCTCGGCGAGCGGCTCGGGCTGGCCCGGCTCACCGAGCAGATCCTCACCCTGCCCCGCGCCGACCAGTGGCAGACGATGGCCCGGGCCGCGCTGCGCGACGACCTGCACTCGGTCCACGCCCAGCTGACCTCTCAGGTCCTCGCGGCCACCGTCGCCGACGACCCTGCCCCGGCACGGGTCGCCGACTGGGAGGCCGACAACGCCGTGCTCGTCGGCCGCGCCGCCGACACCCTGGGCCAGATCTGCGCCGAGGACGCCGCCGACCTCGCCCGGATGTCCGTCGGCCTCCGGGTGGTCAGGTCCCTGCTGACCTGATCTGGCTGGTCGCTGCGGGGACGGCCGTGCCGCGGCCCCGCTCGTCTTCCTGAGGGCTGCCGCGGCATGGTCCGGCGGGGCCGACCGGCACCCTGCCACCCCCTCCGCTCCGTGCGCCCTGTGGCCCGGTCGGGCTGTGGTCCGGGCGCCTCAGGGCGGTGGGGTCCGCGGCCGGCGCCGTCAGCGTCAGGCGCGGGCGAGGACGGCGATGGTGGTGTCGTCGCCGCCCACGCGGGCGGGTTCGGCGACGTCGGCGGGCAGCCGGCGGCGCACGCCGTCGAGGCCGGCCTGGGCGGCGGCGGTGACGAGGTCGCGGGCGGCAGCACGCCACCAGGTGCGGGCGTCGACGCGGGCCTTGCCGTAGCCGTCGGTGCAGACGTAGGCCAGCGCGACGGGGTCGTGGTCGTCGGGGTCGAGGTCGATGACGGCGGTGCGCAGGGAGGCGAGCGGGTCGGGCTGGCACAGGGACGAGGTGTGGACGCCGTCGAGGTCGGGGTCGTCGGGCAGGGGCTGCTCGGCCGCCCCGGAGGCGCGGACGACGACCGCGTCGCCGTCGCCGACCTGCACGACGACGAGCCGGGTGGCGGTGGCGGCGGTGGCGACGAGGGTGGAGCCGTAGGGCACGAGGGGGCCGCGGCGGGCCTCGTCGGAGCGGAGCGGGTGGGACTCGACGTGCTCGAGCACCGCGGCCCGCCAGGCCTCGACCACCTCGCGGCCGGCCGCGACCGGGTCGGGATCGCCCGCGGCGACCGCCCGTTGCAGGGCCTCGAGCGCCAGCTCGGCGGCGAGCGAGGAGCCGACGTCGCTGCGGAAGTGGGCCGGGTGACCGTGCCCGTCGGCGACGACCGCCACCGCGGCGCTGCCGTCCTCGGCGGCCCAGGTGGCCACGGAGTCCTGGTTGGGCAGGTGCTCGCGCACGTGGAAGGACCCGATCGTCGTCGCCGAGGCGACCCCCCACGTGGTGCCGGGTGTGCTGCGCATCCGGTCACCGTAGTCGGCCGGGAACCGGTCGGCGCCCGCGCCCGTCCCACCCCCATGACGCGTCTCGTGGCCCTCCTCCGCCTGGTCCTGCTGCCCCTCCTCGCCGTCCCCGTGGTGGTCCTGTCGACCGCCTCGCCGGCCACCGCCTGCGACTGCGCGCCGCCCGTGGAGCCGCACGTGTGGTCCGACGAGGTGTACGTCGCCACGGTGGTCGACGACGTCGACGACGGGCGGGAGGTCGACGGGTACGCCACGGAGGTCACCGCCGTGGTCACCCACGTCTACCGCGGCGACGACGTGCCGACCGAGGTCGAGATCTCGACCTGGTCCGACCTGACGTCCTGCGGCCGCAGCAGCATGGAGGCGGGTCGCGAGGTGCTGGTCGACGTCTCCGCCGAGGAGGCCGCGGACGGCGTCGTCCCCGACGGTGCGTGCGGCGGTCCGGTCACGACGGCCTCGCCCGAGGCGCTCGCGGAGGTCGAGGCGGCCCTCGGGTCGGGCCAGGCGCGCGACGTACCGACGGACGCGCTCGAGCCCCGCGGTGACCGGGCGCTGCTCTGGGCGGCCGCCCTCACCCTGCTCGGGGTGGGCGGCGTCGGCCTGGTCGCCCTGGCGGTCGGTGTGACCCGGCCCCGCCGGGCCGGGTAGCCCGGGACCACCCCGGGTGACCGGGGTCAGCTGGCCTTCTTGGCCGCCGTCTTCTTGCTCGCCGTCTTCTTGGCCGCGGTCTTCTTGGCGGCGGTCTTCTTGGCCGGGGCCTTCTTGTCGGCCTTCTTGGCCGGCGCCTTCTTCGTCGTCTTCTTGGCGGCCGGCTCGTCGTCGGTCTCGTCGGTCTGGTCGGAGTCGTCGGAGTCGTCCTCGGCCTCGTCCGGCACCGACTCGCCCCGCGCCGTCTTGGCCGCGGCGACCGAGCGCTGCAGCGCCGCGAGCAGGTCGACGACCTCGCCGCCGGTCTTGGTCGAGGTGGGCGTGCGCTTGACCTCGCCGCCCTCGATCTTGGCCTTGACCACGGCCTCGACCGCGCCGGCGTAGTCGTCCTCGAACTCGCTGGCGTCGAAGTCGCCGGCCAGCGTCTCGACGAGCATCTGGGCCATCTTGACCTCGGAGTCCTTGACCTCGCCGGGGTCGACCTGGAAGTCGGGGGTGCGGATCTCGTCGGGCCACATCATCGTCTGCAGCACGATCACGTCGTCGCGCACGCGCAGCACCGCGACCGAGGTGCGGTTGCGGATGGCCACGGTGACCACGGCCATCCGGTCGGCCTCGAGCAGCGCCTGGCGCAGCAGCGCGTACGGCTTGGCGCCGGTCTTCTCCGGCTCGAGGTAGTAGGACTTCTCGAACAGCATCGGGTCGATCTGGTCGCTCGGCACGAACTTCTCGACCGCGATCTCCCGCGAGGACGACGACGGCAGCGCGGCCAGGTCGTCGTCGTCGAGGACGACCATCTCGCCGTCCTCGGTCTCGTAGCCCTTGGCGATCTCGGAGTAGGGCACCTCCTCGCCGTCGATGGAGCAGACCCGCTGGTACTTGATCCGGCCGCCGTCGGCCGCGTGCACCTGCCGGAAGGAGATGTCGTGGCTCTCGGTGGCGGCGTACAGCTTGACGGGGACGCTGACCAGCCCGAAGGAGACCGCACCCTTCCAGATCGCGCGCATGGGGAAGCCTTTCGTTCGCGAGGACCCCAGTCTGACCGGTCCGGGGCCACGAAGTCATCGCCCGCGCGGGCTGGGCACCGCGACGCACCGGCAGGACCGGCAGGATGGGCTCGTGCGCCCCATGCTCGCCGTCTCCGGCGACCACGTCCCGACCGGGGACGAGTGGGCGCACGAGGTGAAGTGGGACGGCATGCGGGTGCTCGCCGACAGCGCGGGGCACGGCGAGCGCGGCCGGTTCCGGCTGACCAGCCGCAACGAGAACGACGTGACCGCGGCCTGGCCCGACGTCGCCGACGGCCTGCGCGAGCAGCGCGGGCTGCGCCGCCGCGACCTGCTCGTCGACGGCGAGGTGATCGCCCTCAACGCCGACGGCGTGCCCGACTTCCGGGTGCTGCAGGAGCGGATGCACGTCCGTCGCGCCTCGACGGTGCAGCGGCTGGTGGCCAGCGTGCCGGTGACGTTCATGGCCTTCGACCTGCTCCGCCTCGACGGCCGCGACCTCACCCGGGAGCCGCTCGAGCAGCGCCGCGCCCTGCTCACCGAGGCCCTCGACGGCAGCCCGTGGCAGGTGCCGCCGTCCTACGACGACGGGCCGATGCTGCACGCAGCGACCCTCCAGCAGGGCCTCGAGGGGATCGTCAGCAAGCGGCTGGGGTCGGCCTACCGGCCGGGGGAGCGGAGCCCGGCGTGGCTGAAGTTCGCCCACCGCCACCGCGTCTCGTTCGTCGTCGGCGGCTGGCGGCCGCAGGAGGGCACGAGCGACCGGCTGGCCTCGTTGCTGGTCGGGGAGGTGACGCCCGACGGGCTGCTCTACCGCGGGCGGGTCGGCAGCGGCATCGCGGCCAAGCAGAGCGCGGTGCTGACCCAGGCCGTCGCGGGGCTGGTGCGCGACGACAGCCCGTTCGACGACGAGGTGCCGCGGGTCGACGCGCGCGGCACGCACTGGCTCGAGCCGCGGCTCGTGGTCGACGTCGACTCGCACGGACGGGGGTATCCGCGGCTGCGCCAGCCGTCGTTCCGTGGACTGCGCACCGACCTGACCCCGGAGGACCTGTGACCCCGCCGCCCCCGCCGCCCCCGGCAGCCCCGTCGGAGGAGGTGCACGTCGAGGTCGACGGACGCACGCTGACCCTGAAGAACCTGGGCAAGGTGCTCTACCCGCAGACCGGCACGACCAAGGGCGAGGTGCTCGACTACTACGCCCGCATCGCGCCGGTGCTGCTGCCGCACCTCGCCGACCGGGCCGTGACCCGCATCCGCTGGCCGCACGGCGTGCAGGACATCAGCTTCTTCGAGAAGAACGTCCCCGCCGGCACCCCGTCGTGGGTCCGCACGGTCACGGTGCCCACCGGCGGGCGCCGGTCCGGGCGCTACGGCCAGGTCGACAACGACGAGATCACCTTCCCGGTCGTCGACGACCTGGCCACGCTCACCTGGCTGGGCAACCTGGCCGCCCTCGAGCTGCACGTGCACCAGTGGCGGGTCGGGCGCAACGGCCGCCCCCGCAACGCCGACCGCATCGTCGTCGACCTCGACCCCGGCGAGCCGGCCGGGCTGCACGAGTGCTGCCAGGTGGCGCTGCTGGCCCGCGACGTCCTGGGCGAGCAGGGGCTGATGGCCAAGCCGGTGCTCAGCGGCAGCAAGGGCCTGCACCTGTACGCCGACCTGCCCCAGCGGCTGCCCTCGGAGGAGGCCTCCGAGGTGGCCAAGGCGCTCGCCGACGGCCTCCAGGCCTCGCACCCCCAGCTGGTCACCTCGGTCATGGCCAAGGCCAAGCGCGGCGGCAAGGTCTTCCTCGACTGGTCGCAGAACGCCGGCTTCAAGACCACCATCGCGCCGTACTCGCTGCGCGGCCGCGAGCGTCCCACCGTCGCCGCCCCCGTCACCTGGGACGAGGTCGCCGAGGGCGCCGACGACCCGTTCGGCCTCGACCAGCTGCGCTTCGACGTCGTGCTGGAGCGGGCGGCCGAGCACGGCGACCTCTTCGCCTGAGGGGGGTCGCCCGGGGAGGCGAGACGTCACGGGTGGCCACCAGGTCGACCCCCTATGGTGGGGGACCATGGGGCACCGGGTTCTCGTCGTGGAGGACGACGAGGACATCGCGTTCCCGCTCGTCCGCACGCTGGAGCGCGAGGGGTACGACGTCGGCTGGGTCGACACCGGCCAGCAGGCGCTCGTCGAGCTCGGCGGCCGCTCGGCCGAGGTGGTCATCCTCGACCTCGGGCTGCCCGACATCGACGGCCTCGAGGTCTGCCGGCAGGCCCGCGACGGCGGCTACGAGGGCGCCATCATGATCGTCTCGACGCGCGGCGGCGAGCTCGACCGCGTCGTCGGGCTCGACCAGGGCGCCGACGACTACCTGGAGAAGCCGTTCGGCCTGGCCGAGCTGCAGGCCCGGGTGCGCGCCCTGCTGCGCCGCACCGGTGCCTCCACCGCCACCCCGCCCGACGGCCTGCGCATCGACGGTCCTGCCCGCCGCGTGCACGTCGGCGAGGTCGAGGTCGCGCTGACCGGCAAGGAGTTCGACGTGCTGTCGATCCTGGCCGCCAACCGCGACAAGGTCGTCAGCCGCGGCCGGCTGATGGCCGACGTGTGGGACGAGAACTGGTACGGCTCCACCAAGACCCTCGACGTGACCATCGGCCGCCTGCGGCAGAAGCTCGAGGCCGCCGGCGCCCCCGAGCGGGTCGTCGCCGTGCGGGGGGTCGGGTTCCGCCTGGAGGACCAGCCCGCCGACTGACCCGACCACCCGGTGCTCGAGGTGGCTGAGGTGCGAGGAGCGCCAGCGACGAGCCTCGAAGCCTCCGCAGGTGCGCCGCCGCTCAGCCCCGCTCGAGCTCGGCCCGCACCGCGAGGTGGTCGCTGTCGGCCAACCGGTGCGTGCCGGCCCCGGTGGCCCGCAGGCCGTCGAGCAGCACGTGGTCGAGCTGCACCCTCGGCTCGGGTGCGGGGTAGGTCGCCTCGGCCAGCGCGGTCGTCCAGGCCCGCACCGGCCCGACCGTGCGCAGCAGCACCGGCGGGAGGTTGAGGTCGCCGAGCAGCACCAGCGGCCGGGGCAGGTCGGCCGCCCACGCCACCAGCTCGCGCAGCTGCGCGGGCGCCCGGGTCGGCGCGAACGACAAGTGCGTCGTCACCACCGAGACCGGGCCGTCGGGCGCCTCGACGACCGCCGCGAGCGCCACCCGCTGCTCGTCGGGCACCCACAGCACCCGCTGGCCCGACTCGGGCGGCAGCGGCAGGGGCAGCTTGATGCGCGAGGGCGCCAACCGCAGCTCGCGCCACTCGCGCACCGGGTGCCGGGAGGCCAGCGCGACGCCGTACGACGGCTCGGCGGGGTCGGTCGCCGGAGCCGACCGGAAGTCGACGGCCCGGCCGGGCGTGCCGTGCACGGCGGCGGCGAACCGGTGCTCCCACCGCGGGCCGCTGCCGGCGAGGGTGCGGTCCAGCACCGCGGCCTGGTCGACGCCGCCGCTGCGCGGCAGCAGGTGGTCGACCTCCTGGACGGCCAGCACGTCGACGTCGAGGCCGGCCGCGGCCGCGCACCAGGACTCCCAGCCCTCGACGCTCCAGGTGCCGCGGCTGTCGCGCCCGCTGGCGCCGTTGGCGGTCGCGACGCGCAGCACGTCAGGCGGGGCCGGTGCTGCCCGAGGTGCGCCCGACCACCGGGTTGAGCTCGGAGGCGGCCAGCCCGCCGGGCTCGACGCCGGGCAGGAACTCCCGCCAGGTGCCGCTGATGAGCGTGGGGGACTCGACGACGCGGGCGCCGTCGGCGAAGTACGTCGTGGCCAGCGCGCGGCGCGGCTGGGTGGTCAGGTTGGGGCCAGCGGTGTGGAAGCACAGCGCGGAGTGGAAGGACACCTCGCCGATCGCGAACGGGCTCGACTCGACCGGCACCCCCCGCTCGGCCAGCCGCTGGGAGACCGCGACGTCGTAGGTGGTGCCGACCTTGTCGAACGCGAGGTCGTCCATCTCGTCGAGCACCCGCATCCCGCGGGCGAAGGAGAGCGGTCCCATGCGGCCCGGGACGGCCGACATCGGCATCCACGCGGTGACGGCCTGGGTGGTCTGCAGGGGGAAGTGCTCGGCGTCGTGGTGCCACGGCGTGCGGCCGCAGCCGGGCTCCTTGGACAGCGCGTTGTCGTGGTAGAGCCGCACGCCCGGCTCGCCGAGCAGCGCCGCGGCCAGGCCTCCGATGCGCGGCGAGAGGGCGACGGCGCGCATCAGGTCGTCGTGCAGCCACATCTGCTCCAGCGCGGTGAACCGGCCGGCCACGTCGTCGCCGTGCTCGGCGACCAGCAGCTCCTGGAGGCGCTCGGCGAGGCGGCGCACGACGGCGGGGGAGAGCACCCCGGGCACCTTGACGAACGCGTCGCGGGCGAAGGCCTCCACGGCGGCCGGGTCGAGGTCGTAGGGCTCGGCCAGCTCGCGCTCGACCTGCTCGTCACTGGCGGGCTCGACGTCGGGCAGGCCCGGGCCGGGCACGAGGTCGGCGGGGTCGTGGTCGTTGGCGGCGAGCGTGACGTACCAGTCCCACCAGTCCTGGTCGTCGCCCGCCCAGTCCTGGTCGATGCCGCCGGCGCGGTTGGCCTCGGGGAGGCGGAGGTTCTCGGGCTGGTCGGTCAGAGCCACAGCAGGGCCGCCTCGTGGGAGAAGGTGTAGGAACCGGCCGCGTCGCGGCAGGAGGACAGGTAGTCGCCGAGCACGGGCGCGGCCTCCATCTCCTCCAGGGAGACGGAGTCGTCGAAGGCGCAGCGCTGCAGGAACCCCTCGGCGACGGCGCGGTCGCTGGTGCCGGTCTGGTAGGTGACGCGCTGCTCGCGCACGTCGGCACCGGCGCGCACGAGCGCGTCGCGCACCTGCTCGGCCGTGGTGTACGGCGTCGCCTCGCGCACCCCGGCGCGGAACGCGTCGTAGAAGGCGAGGTAGTGCGAGGTCGAGGTGGCCTGCGCTATCAGTCCCAGGCCGCCGGGGGCGAGCGCCGCGACGAACTTCTCGGCCGCGGCGTCGAGCTCGTCGGGCGGCAGGGCGTAGAGGGCGTGGGTGGCCCACACGACGTCGTACGACGCGTGGTCGGGCTGGTCGGGGTCGTCGGTGGGCAGGTCCTGCAGCGTCATCACCAGGTCGTGGCGGGCCACGAACGGCGGCGCGAGCACGCCGCGGGCCTCGGCGACGGAGAAGGCCGAGGGGTCGAGCAGGTCGTAGGCCAGGTCAGGGAGGCCGGCCTCGGCGAGGCCGGCGTGGCGCAGCAGGGCGGTGGGGAACTTGCCGCTGCCGCAGGCCACGTCGAGCAGCGACCAGCCCTCGTGGGCGCGCTCGCGCAGCAGCGTCGGCCAGTCGGCGGCGAGGGCGAGCTGGCGGTAGTCCTCGGTGGCGAGGGCGTAGAACGCCTCCATGCCGGTGCGTCCGGCCTCGCTCCAGTGGGCGAGGCTCCGCTCGGCGGTGTCTCCGGTCGTCACGCAGGGCCTCTCGTCGGCGCGGGGTCACCCCTTGGAGCGAGGTGGGGCGCTGGTGCCTGCTTGACTCCAGCGGTGTCCAACCTAGCCCGGCCGCTCACCCCTCCGGTTGACCCCGCCGGTGACCTCCTCGACGAGCTCCGGGCCGCGCGGGCGGGGGCGGCGCCGCTCCCGGGGCTCGACCCGGCGACGTACGCGCGCAGCCACGAGGGGTTCGAGCGGCTCTCCGACCAGCGCCAGCTGATCGCGGCCGACCTGGCCGCCCGGCTGCTGCGCCACGAGGGCGACGTCTCGGTGCTCTCGGTCGGCTGCGGCGACGGCACCCTCGACGCCGCGCTGGCCACAGCCCTGGTCGACGCCGACCCCGGGCGTCGGGTCCGGTGGACCGGGGTGGAGCCGTACGCCGGCAGCGCGGCCGCCTTCGCCGAGCGGCTCGGCCGGCTCACCGGTCGCGGGCTCGACCTCGAGGTGCACGCGACGACGTTCGACGAGGCGCCGGTGGCCGGGCCGTTCGACGTCATCACGTTCGTGCACTCGATGTACTACGTGCCCGACGTCGCCGCCGCCGTGCGGCGCGCGCACGACCTGCTCCGCCCCGGCGGCGAGCTGCTGGTGCTGAGCGCCCCGCGCGCCGAGCTCAACGCGCTGGTCGAGGTGCTCGCCCCGCCGGTGGAGGGCCACGAGCAGTGGTTCAGCGACGACGTCGCGGCCGGGGTGCGGGCGACCGGCCTGCGCGCCGACACCCCCACCACCCTCGGCGCGCGCTGGGACGCGGCCGCGGCCGACGACGAGGTGCTCGACTTCGCCGTCCAGGCCCGGCTGACCGACGACCTCCGCCCGACCGTCCGCTCCTACCTCTCGGTCGTCTCGGCCGCCTCGCCCGGCGACCGGGTGCCCCACCCCGTCGACGTGCACCGGGTGGTCCGCCGACCCTGCTCGGGGTGAGCCGCCCCCACCGTCGTCGGGCCCACACTGTGACCACCTTCGAGTGACCCACCACGACCCGGGTGGTCGTTCCACTCCGCGGTCCGCCGCTGGGGTGATCGAAGTGCCGACACCCCGGCCGGGGACTTACCGGGGTGTCGGGCCTGACCCGCCTGACCTGCCTGACCCGCCTGGGGCTCGTCGCTGACGGACCCCCGGCACGGCCCCTAGGGTGGCCGGGGCCCGTCTCCCGCGGGCCGTGCCGCACCAGGGAGGACCGACCGTGGCCGTGCTCGTCGTGGGGACCCTGGACACCAAGGGCGCCGAGGTCGCCTTCGTGCGCGACCTGCTCGAGCGCGACGGCTCGACCGTGCTGGTGCTCGACGTCGGCGTGCTCCGCGAGGGCGACGTGCCGGCCGACGTCGGCGCGGCCGAGGTGGCCGCCGCCGGGGGAGCCGACCTCGAGGCCCTGCGCGCGGCCGGTGACCGCGGCGCGGCCCTGCGCGCCATGGCCCGTGGCGCGGCCGCGCTGGTGCGCGACCTGGTCGCCCGCGGCGAGGTCGACGGCCTGCTCGGCCTCGGCGGCAGCGGCGGGTCCTCGGTGGTCGCCGAGGTCGTCCGCGAGCTGCCGGTCGGCCTGCCCAAGCTGCTCGTCTCGACCATGGCCAGCGGCGACGTGTCGGCCTACGTCGGCGAGGGCGACCTGACCCTCATGCACAGCGTCGTCGACCTGGCCGGCCTCAACGTCATCTCGCGCGCGGTGCTGCGCAACGCCGCCGCCGCGATCGGCGCGATGGCCTCGTCGTACGCCGCCGCCCGCACCGCGCCCCCCGAGGCCGGGGGACGGCCGCTGGTGGCGGCCACCATGTTCGGCGTCACCACGCCCGCGGTCGAGGTGGCCAAGGCCGAGCTGGAGGAGCGGGGGTACGACGTCGTGGTCTTCCACGCCACCGGCTCGGGCGGGCGGGCCATGGAGGCGCTGGTGCGCAGCGGGTTCTTCGCCGGCGTGCTCGACCTGACCACGACCGAGGTCGCCGACGAGGTGGTCGGCGGTGTGCTCTCGGCCGGGCCCGGCCGGCTCACCGGCGCCGCCGAGCTCGGCGTGCCGCAGGTGGTCAGCCTGGGCGCGGTCGACATGGTCAACTTCGGCCCCCGCGACTCGGTGCCGCCGCAGTTCGACGACCGCACGCTGCTCGTGCACAACGACACCGTCACCCTGATGCGCACGACCCCCGAGGAGGCGACCGTCATCGGCCGCACGATCGGGGAGCGGGTGGCGCGCAGCACCGGCCCGGTGGTTGCGTTCGTGCCGGCCGGCGGCACGTCGGCCATCGACGTGGTCGACGGCCCGTTCTGGGATCCCGAGGCCGACCGGGCCGCCGCGGCGGCGTTCCGCGAGGCGCTCGCCGGCACCGTCGAGGTCGTCGAGAGCGACGACGACGTCAACGCCCCCACCTTCGCCCGCGCGATGGCGCGCCGGCTGCACGACCTGGTCAACGGCACCCGAGGAGAGACGTCATGAACCGCACCGAGGCCCTCCGCGCACTGCGCGGCCAGGTCGAGCAGGGCCTGCCCGTCGTCGGGGCCGGCGCGGGCACCGGGCTGTCGGCCAAGTCGGCCGAGGCCGGCGGCGCCGACCTCATCATCATCTACAACTCCGGGCGCTTCCGGATGGCCGGCCGCGGCTCGCTGGCCGGGATGATGCCCTACGGCGACGCCAACGCGATCGTGATGGAGATGGCCGCCGAGGTGCTGCCCGTCGTGCGTCGTGTGCCGGTGCTGGCGGGCGTGTGCGGCACCGACCCCTTCCGGCTGATGCCGCAGTTCCTCGACGAGGTGGCCCGCACCGGGTTCGCCGGCGTGCAGAACTTCCCCACCGTCGGCCTGGTCGACGGCGTCTTCCGGGCCAACCTGGAGGAGACCGGGATGGGCTTCGACCTCGAGGTCGAGATGATCCGCCTGGCCCACGAGCGCGACCTGCTCACCTCGCCGTACGTCTTCGACGTCGAGCAGGCCCGCGCCATGACCGAGGCCGGCGCCGACGTGCTGGTGCCGCACATGGGCCTGACCACCAAGGGCGCGATCGGCGCGACGACGGCGATCACGCTGGAGGAGTCGGTCGAGCGCGTGCAGGCGATGGCCGACGCCGCCCACGAGGTCGACCCCGACGTGCTGGTGCTCTGCCACGGCGGCCCCATCGCCGAGCCCGACGACGTGCGGTTCGTGCTCGAGCGCACCACCGGCGTCGTCGGCTTCTTCGGCGCCTCGTCGATGGAGCGGCTGCCCACCGAGCGCGCCATCGCCGACCAGCTGCAGCAGTTCAAGACCCTGCCCGTCTGACCCGAGCCCGACCCCGACCCGAGCCGAGGAGACCCGCCGTGCACCGTCGCCCGCTGGACCTGCCCACGATGGTGCTCGACTGGGGGTCGATCACCTGGTTCGTCTCCCCGAGCACCGTGCCGGGCGCGACGTCGTCGTTCGGCGAGGTCGTCATCAACCCGACCAAGGGCCACGCCCGCCACGAGCACCCCGACGCCGACGAGGTGCTGTACGTCGTCGAGGGCACCGGCCGCCAGACCGTGGGCGACGGGCCGGAGTTCGACATCGTGGCCGGCGACTCGATCTGGGTGCCGAAGGGGACCCTGCACTCGACCTTCAACACCGGGTGGAAGCAGCTGCGCCTCATCGCGACCTACACCCCCGGCGGGGAGGAGCAGGCCCTGCGCGGCCTGCCCGACTTCGTCGAGCTGCCCGCCGGCGAGGTGCCGGTGTGGGAGCGGGCCGCCGGCCACGACGCCTGACCCCCGTCCCGGTCCACGGGCTGGGGTCGGGGCGGGCAGGCTGGTCGCCATGACCGACGACGACCGCCCCGACCAGCCGCCCGAGCCGCCCGAGCCGCCCGAGCCGACGGACGACGAGGGCGAGCGGGCGGCGGTCTACCTCTCCTCGGGCATCGCGATCGGCATGGGGGTCGGCGCCGGGCTCGGGCTCCTCCTCGGCAACCTCGCCGTCGGCATCGGCGTCGGGATGGCACTCGGGTCGACCGTGGTGGCGGCTCTCCTGGCCAGGAACGCCCGCCGCGGTCGCTAGCCGCGACCGGCGGCTCGCCCGTCCCACCGTTCACTCGGGTGGACATCTGTCACGACGTTGTCCACAGATGTGCCCGGGGGTCTGTCACCCGGGCGGGTGGGCTGCTTATCGTCGGCGGGTCACGCGCTCTCGCACCTCGGGAAAGGCAGGCCGCGGATGACACTGACGCACCCTGGTGACGCCCCGGCCCGCGCCGGTCGGTCCCACGACGCACTGCTCGACGACCTCGACCGGTCGGTCCGCGAGCTGGTGCGTCGTGAGGGGGTCGACCCGCAGCGCGACGCCGCCGTCGTACGCCGGTTGGCGGAGTCGGTGGTGCGGGCCCACGACGAGCGGAGCCTGACCGGGGCGGTGGCGCCGGTGGCCGACGTGGGGGCCGTGGTCGGGGAGCTGGTGGCGCGGGTCTCGGGGTTCGGGCCGCTGCAGCCGTTCCTCGACGACCCGGCGGTGGAGGAGATCTGGATCAACGACCCCAGCCGGGTGTTCGTGGCGCGGCGGGGCAAGCACGAGCTGACCAACCTGGTGCTGACGCCGGCGCAGGTGACCGAGCTGGTGGAGCGGATGCTGAAGTCCAGCGGCCGCCGGCTCGACGTGTCCGCGCCGTTCGTCGACGCGATGCTGCCCGAGGGGCACCGGCTGCACGTGGTGCTGGAGGGCATCAGCCGGGGGTTCTCGGCGGTCAACATCCGCAAGTTCGTGCTGCGGGCCGCGCAGCTGGGTGACCTGGTCGAGCTGGGGAGCCTGAGCCCGCGGGCGGCGGCGTTCCTCGAGGCCAGCGTGCGGGCCGGGCTCAACGTGGTCGTGGCCGGCGGCACCCAGGCGGGCAAGACGACGATGCTCAACTGCCTGGCCGCTGCGGTCCCGGGTGGGGAGCGGGTCGTCTCGTGCGAGGAGGTCTTCGAGATCAAGTTCCCGCACCCCGACTGGGTGCCGATGCAGACCCGGCAGGCCGGGCTGGAGGGCACGGGCGAGATCCGGCTGCGCGACCTGGTCAAGGAGTCGCTGCGGATGCGGCCCAGCCGCATCATCGTCGGCGAGGTCCGGGCCGCGGAGTGCCTCGACCTGCTGCTGGCGCTCAACGCGGGTCTGCCGGGCATGGCGACCATCCACGCCAACAGCGCCCGGGAGGCGCTGGTCAAGATGTGCACGCTGCCGCTCCTGGCCGGCGAGAACATCAGTGCTCGCTTCGTGGTGCCCACCGTCGCCTCGTCGGTCGACCTCGTCGTGCACCTCGGCGTCGACGCGCACGGCGTGCGCCGGGTCAACGAGATCGCCGGCGTGCCGGGGCGGGTCGAGAACGACGTCATCGAGGTCACCCCGATCTTCGTGCGCCACGGCCAGGAGCTGCGCCGCACCCACGGGCTGCCGCCGCGGCTGGAGCTGTTCGAGCGGGTGGGGATCGACGTGCACGCCCTGCTGCAGGACGGGCGGTGACGGCGTGGGAGCGCTCGTCGGGCTCGGCGTGGGGGTCGGGCTGCTGCTGGTGTGGTCGGCGTTCGCGCTGCCGCGGCCGGTCGAGCCGGTCCAGCGTCCACCGGGACGTGTACGCCGGCTGCTCGACTCCGCGGGCCTGAGGGAGGTCTCGACCGCTGGCTCCGCCGTGCTCTGCCTGGGCTGCGGGGCCGTGGTCGGCGTGGTGGTGCAGGCGGCGTCGACCACGC
The DNA here is from genome assembly GCF_006346315.1 of Nocardioides litoris. Lineage (GTDB taxonomy): Bacteria > Actinomycetota > Actinomycetes > Propionibacteriales > Nocardioidaceae > Nocardioides > Nocardioides litoris. Next base: position 94,434 of record NZ_VDMR01000010.1, read on the forward strand.
CGCCGGTGGCCCTGGCCTTCGCCGCCATCGGTGCCTACCTGCCGGTCGCCATCGTCACCGGCCGCGCCCGCCGGCGGCTGCGCGAGCTGGCCGAGGTCTGGCCCGAGGCCATCGACAACCTCGCCTCGGCCGTCCGGGCCGGGCTGTCCCTGCCCGACGCGCTGTCGGGGCTGGCCACCCGCGGGCCCGAGCCGCTGCGGGCGTTCTTCGACGCGTTCGCGCTGGACTACCAGGTCACGGGCCGGTTCGGCGAGAGCCTCGACCGGCTCAAGGTCCGGCTGGCCGACCCCGTCGGCGACCGCGTCGTCGAGGGCCTGCGGATCGCTCGTGAGGTCGGCGGCGGCGAGCTCGGCCGCCTGCTGCGCAACCTCTCCGGCTACCTGCGCGACGACCTGCGCACCCGCTCCGAGCTCGAGTCCAGGCAGTCCTGGGCCGTCAACGGCGCACGGCTGGCGGTCGCCTCGCCCTGGGTCGTGCTGCTGCTCATGTCGCTGCAGTCCGACGTCATCCAGCGCTACCGCTCGGCCACCGGCGCCCTCGTCCTGGCCGTCGGCGCCGGCACGTGCCTCGTCGCCTACCGCGTGATGATGCGCATCGGGCGGCTCCCGACCGAGCGGCGGGTGCTGTCGTGACCCCGGCCGTGTGGGGCGCGGTGCTCGGCGCCACGGCCGGGCTCAGCCTGCTGCTCGTCGTACGCCGGGTTGTGGCGATCCGCCGCCCGTCGCTGGCCCAGCGGGTGCTGCCCTACGTGCGCGACGTCGCGACGGTCGGCGGGACGCCCCGGCCGCTCGGGATCGGGGAGGAGCCGGCGTCACGCTCGGCCGTGGCGGGGGTGTTCGGGCCGCTGCTGCGCTCGGCGGCCCAGTCGGTCGAGCGGGTGCTCGGCGGGGCACGCTCGGTCGAGCGGCGGCTCGAGCGCGCCGGGATCGACAAGACCGTGCTCGAGCTCCGCGTCGAGCAGGTGGTCTGGGGCCTGGTCGCGTTCGCCGTGGTCGCAGCCTGGTCGCTGCTGCGTGCGCTCGCCGGGCCGATCTCGCTCGCCGGCGCGGGCCTGCTCTGCCTGGTCGCGTTCGCCAGCGGGGTGCTGGCCCGCGACTCGTGGTTGACCAGCCAGGCCACGGCCCGGGAGCGTCGCATCCTGGCCGAGTTCCCGACCGTCGCCGAGCTCCTCGCCCTCGCCGTCGCGGCCGGTGAGGGTCCGGTCGCCGCGCTCGACCGCGTCGTACGGCGCAGCGGCGGCGAGCTGTCCCGCGACCTCGCCCGAGTGCTGGCCGCGGTCCGCACCGGCGAACCCGTCGGGCCGGCCTTCGACCGGATGGCCGCGACCTCGGGCCTGCCGCTGGTCTCCCGCTTCGCCCAGGGCGTGGCCATCGCCATCGAGCGCGGCACCCCGCTCGCCGACGTGCTCCACGCCCAGGCCGGCGACGTCCGCGAGGCCGGGCGCCGCGAGCTCATCGAGGTCGCGGCGCGCCGCGAGGTGCTGATGATGGTGCCCGTCGTCTTCCTCGTGCTCCCCGTCACCGTTCTCTTCGCGTTCTACCCCGGCTTCATCGGGCTCTCGCTCACCACCTGACCCACCACCCGACCGCACCCCCCACTCTCGGAAGGAACCACCATGGGGAGACTCCACGACCTGTTCCTGCGGCTCTGCGTCGCGCTCCTGCTGCCGCCGCGCGAGCGCGAGCGCGGCGACGTGCCCGGCTGGGTGCTCGTCACCGTGATGTCGGCCGGCATCGTCGGCGTGCTCTACTCCTTCGCCAAGCCGCAGCTCAAGGGCATGCTCGACGCGGCCCTCAGCTCGGTGCAGTAGCCGTGGCGCGCCGACGCGACGAGCGCGGCGCGGCCGTCGTCGACTTCGTGCTGGTGCTCGTCATCCTGCTGCCGCTCGTCCTGGGCGTCGTGCAGGTGGCGCTGACCCTGCACGTGCGCAACACGCTCGCCTCGGCCGCCGCGGAGGGCGCCCGGTACGGCGCCACCCAGGGTCGTACGCCGGCCGACGCGACCGCGCGCACCCGCGAGCAGGTGCGGGGTGTGGTCTCGGGACGGTTTGCCGACGGCGTCACCGCACGGCGGGTCGACGTGGGCGGGGTGCCGAGCGTGGAGGTCCGGGTGTCGGCGAAGGTCCCGGCGCTCGGGCTCGGCGGACCGGGCATCGAGGTCAGCGTCGAGGGCCACGCGCCGCTGGAGCCCGACCCGTGACCCGCCGTGCCTACCGGACCCGTGACGACCGGGGGAGCGCCGTGGTCGAGATGGTCTGGCTCGGGTTCCTGCTGCTGGTGCCGCTGACCTGGGTCGTGGTGTCGGTCTTCGACGTGCAGCGCGGGGCGTTCGCCACCACCTCGGCCGCCCGGTCCGCCGCCCGGGCCTACGCGCTCGCGCCCACCGACGCCGCTGGCGCCCGGGCGGCGACGGAGGCGGCGCGCCAGGCCCTGGCTGACCAGGGCGTGCGGGACGTGCCTGTCGAGGTGGCGGTCAGCTGCACGCCGTACCCCCGGCAGTGCCACAGCGGCACCTCGGTCATCACCGTCCGCGTCGACACCGCGGTCGACCTGCGGCTGCCCGACGTGCTCGGCGGCGGCCGGCCGACCTTCTCGCTCGACGCGACCCACACGGTGCCGATCGGGCAGTACCAGGAGGTCACCGGTGGCTGAGTCGTGCCGCTGGGCCCGCGGCGAGCGCGGGTCGGTGACCCCGCTCATCATCGGGTTCGCGGTGATCCTCATGGTGCTGGTCGCCGTCGTGCTCGACGCCAGCGCCGCCTTCGTCAAGCGCCAGGACCTCGGCACCCTCGCCGAGGGCGCCGCCTTGCAGGGCGCCGACCTCGGCGCCGAGGGCCGCGAGGTCTACACCGGCGGGCTCACCGACGCGCCGCTGCGGGTCACGCCCTCGGCCGCCTCCGCCGCCGTCCGCACCTACCTGCGCCAGGTCGGCGCGTACGACGCCCACCCCGGCCTGGCCGTCGCCGTGCGGGTCGAGGGGCCGCGGGTCACCGTCGAGCTCACCGCCCCCGCCGAGCTGCCCCTGACCTTCCCCGGCGCCAGCGAGACCGCCAGCGTCACCGGCCGCGGCTCGGCCGTCACCGACCCCGAGACGTGAGCCGACGCCCTGTTCGGAGGGGCCAGGCACGCTGCCCTCGTGGACGGCGACGAGACCACCGACACCTCCGCGGCCGGCGACCGGGTCGTCGTGGCCCCGTGGCCGACGCGCTCGACTCCGAGGGCCCGCTCGCGCCCGACTGGCTGTGCCGTGCGGCGTCGTACGACGCCTCGCGCAGCGGTACGCGGTCGACCCCGAGGTTTGACGGCCGGCCCGACCGGTCATGCCCCCCGGGACATCCGCGACCCGAGGAGCCTCATGCAGGAGCTCACCGACCCGGCCGGCGTGCTGACCGTCCGGGTCCACGACGGACGGCTCGACAGCGTGCTGGTCCGGGCCAGCTGGCGTGACCACCACCCCGACGCCGAGTCGATCTCCCGGGCGTTGACGGCGCTGGTGCGCCGCGCCCTCCAGCCCGCGGCCGACAGGGCGCCCACCACCGACGGCACCGACGGTGACGCGACCTGGCGCCCCACCCTGCAGCCGATGGACCCGGCCCGCGCCCGCGTGGTCTGGGACGAGATCCACGCCCACCGGCGGCTGCTGCAGCGCCGCCGCGAGCGGGCCCGCACCGACCCGCAGCCGCTCTGGCGCGCTCCCGACCCGGTCGCTGACAGCCAGGGCCGCTGCTTCCTCGGGTACGACGCCGCCGGGCGCGTCGACGCGATCGCGCTGAGCCCCCGCGCCCTGGTCGGCGCGACCGGGCAGAAGCTCACCGACCTGCTGTCCGAGACGCTGCGCGGCGTCGAGCTCGACCGGTCGCAACGGGCCGACCCCGACGCCGCCCGGCTCGACGAGCACCGCGCCGCCGTCCGCGACCTGCTCCGCGGCTGACGCCGCCGGCCCGCCGCAGCCAACGCCAGCCGACTCCCAGGAGGACCCGTGTCCGTCGAGCAGACGATCCAGATGATCAACCAGGCGTGCGACGACATGGTCGACGCCTACGCCACCCTCGCCGAGAGCGCCGCGCCCGCGATGGACGAGCTGACCACGACCATCGGTCGCATCCGGCAGTGGAAGTACGTCAGCCGGGTCAACGGCGGGCCCCCGATGACCGAGTACCGCGACACCCAGTACAACGGCTGGGAGAAGGCCGTCATGTGGTTCGGCGGGATGTCGTGGACCGAGGAGGAGGTGCCGCACCCGCGCGCCGACGAGGCGCGGGCTCGGGTGCAGGAGCTCCTGGGCGTGGCCAACGCCAACGACGCCCAGTTCGAGCTCGACATGGACGACATCGCCCAGACGCCGCGGGTGCTGGGCCAGCTGCTGGGCGGCTGGCTCACGATCCGCGACACCTTCACCCAGCAGGTCGCGCAGGGCATCCCCTCCGACGTCGCCTACATCCCGACCTCCGGCAGCATCGCCGGCTGGTCGAGCCCGTCCGCTGCTGCGGCGTACGCCACCGTCGTCGGGTCGCAGAACAGCGCCGCCGACACCGCCGTCGACGTGATGAGCGGCCTGCTCGACAACGCCGCCGCGTTCCTGGCCAGCCTGCAGGAGAGCCTGGCCGGGTTCGCCGCCCTCACCCTCGACCTCGACCGCTACTACAGCGACCTGGTCAGCAAGGGCGCCGGCATCGTGACCGGCATGGAGAAGCCGTCGTTCGGGCTGGTCAGCGACGCCATCGACCTGGGCTTCACCGCGGTCAACGGCCTGAAGGAGCAGGAGGTCAGCACCGCCCAGACGTTCGGCTCGATGCTCAACAGCACCATCCAGGCGCTCCTGCAGATCGAGACCCTGAGCAACGAGATCAACGGCATGGGGGAGACCTCCGGCGAGAACGGCTGGCCGGCCCCGATCGCGGTGACCTACACCGACGAGGGCGACCCGACCGACGCCCAGCTCGTCACCCACGCGCAGTACTTCCTCGACCACGCTGCCTTCTGGGACGACATGTCCTCGACCCTCAGCACGTTGAGCACCCAGGCCGGCGGCACGGTGGAGCTGCCCGTGATGTACACCCGCGTGCCGACGTTCTCCGCCGACCAGTCGATCGCGCTCAACGGCCTCAGCAACCGGCTCGAGACCGACGTGCTGCGCCGCGGGTCGACCCAGACCGCGGCCATCAGCACCAAGCTGCGCCAGGTCATGGAGACCTACCTGCAGCAGGAGGCCGCGAACGCCGAGCAGATCCGCCAGGTCAAGGAGCGCATCGGCGCCTGAGCCGGGCGCAAACGCATTTGTGAGTGAGTGCTCACTCACTTACGCTCGTCGGCATGAGCCCACGAGCGCGCGCGATGGCGCCCGAGGACCGGCGCGAGGCGCTGGTCGACACCACGCTCCGGCTGATGCGCGAGCACGGCCGGCAGGTCACGACGCGGCAGATCGCCGAGGCCGCAGGCGTGGCCGAGGGGACGATCTTCCGGGTCGTGGAGTCCAAGGACGAGCTGGTCGACGCGGCCATCGCCCGCGCCTTCCAGCCCGGCGACCTCGTACGACGCCTCGAGGAGGTCGACCGCACCCTGCCGCTCGAGCGGCGGCTGGTCATGGTCACCTCGATCCTGCAGCAGCGGTTCCGCGCGACGTTCGCGCTGATGGCGAAGGTCGGGCTGGTGCGCCCGCCCGACCACCTCCACGACAGCGCCGAGGCAGACGCCTGGCGGGCCCGGCTCGCCGGGCTGCTCACCGACGTCATCGGCGACGACGCCGACCGGTTCGCCGGCGGGGTCGACCACGCCGTCCACGTGCTCCGGCTGCTCACCTTCGCCGGCAGCCACCAGCACGTCGCCGACGACCGGCTGCTCACGCCCGAGCAGATCGTCGACACCGTCCTGCACGGCCTGCTCGACCGCGACGACCGCGACGACCGGGACGAGGTGGCCTGATGCTGCTCCGCCTCCTGCGCGAGCGCCTCCCGGCGTACCGGTCCTGGTTGCTGGCCGTCGTCGGCCTGCAGCTGGTCAGCGTCGTCGCGATGCTCTACCTGCCCAGCCTCAACGCGCGCATCATCGACGACGGCATCGCCACCGGCGACACCGGCGAGATCGTCCGCCTCGGCGCGATCATGCTCGGCGTCTCGGTCCTGCAGATCGCGGGCTCCGTCGGCGCCGCCTGGTACGGCGCCCGCACGGCCATGGCGTTCGGGCGCGACCTGCGCGGCGAGGTCTTCGCACGCGTCGGCACGTTCTCGGCCCGCGAGCTCAACCAGCTCGGTGCGCCCTCGCTCATCACCCGCGGCACCAACGACGTCACCCAGGTGCAGATGCTGGTGCTGATGACCTGCCTGATCGCCGCGTCCGCGCCGATCATGATGGTCGGCGGCGTCGTGATGGCGCTGCGCGAGGACGTCGGCCTCGGGTGGATCCTCGCCGTCGTCGTGCCGGCGCTGTTCCTCTCCGTCGGGTTCGTCATCAGCCGGATGGTGCCGAGCTTCCGGCTCATGCAGGGCCGCATCGACGAGGTCAACCGGGTGCTGCGCGAGCAGATCACAGGCATCCGCGTGGTGCGGGCGTTCGTGCGCGAGCCCCACGAGCGCGAGCGGTTCGGCCGCGCCAACGACGACCTCACCGAGGTCGCCACCCGCGCCGGCCGCTGGATGGCCACGATGTTCCCGCTGGTGATGCTCGTGGTCAACGTTGCCAGCGTCGGTGTCGTCTGGTTCGGCGGCCACCGCGTCGACAGCGGCGAGATGGGCGTGGGCGCGCTGACGGCGTTCCTGAGCTACCTGATGCAGATCCTGATGTCGATCATGATGGGCACGTTCATGCTGATGCAGGTGCCTCGCTCCGCGGTGTGCGCCGACCGCATCATCGAGGTGCTCGACACCGAGTCCTCCGTCGTCCCGCCGGCCGAGCCCGTCCCCCCCGACCCGGCCCGCCGCGGCGAGCTCGACCTCGAGGGCGTCACCTTCAGCTACCCCGGCGCCGAGGCCCCCGTCCTCAGCGACGTCACCCTCCGCGCCCGACCCGGCCGCACGCTCGCGGTCATCGGGTCCACCGGCTCGGGCAAGACCACCCTGGTCAACCTCGTGCCGCGGCTCTTCGACGCCACCGGGGGCACCGTCCGGGTCGCCGGCGTCGACGTGCGCGACCTCGACCCGCAGGTGCTGTGGGGGCAGATCGGCCTCGTGCCGCAGAAGGGCTACCTGTTCACCGGCACCGTCGGCGACAACCTGCGCCACGGCCGCGCCGACGCCACCGACGAGGAGCTGTGGGCCGCGCTCGAGGTCGCGCAGGGCCGCGACTTCGTCGAGGCGCTGCCCGAGGGCCTCGACGCCCCGGTCGCCCAGGGCGGCACCAACTTCAGCGGCGGCCAGCGGCAGCGGCTGGCCATCGCCCGCGCCGTCGTACGGCGGCCCGGGATCTACCTGTTCGACGACGCGTTCTCCGCCCTCGACCTGGCCACCGACGCCCGGGTGCGCGCGGCGCTGGCCGGGGTGACCACCGACGCCACCGTGGTCGTGATCGCCCAGCGGGTGTCGACCATCCGCGACGCCGAGGAGATCGTCGTGCTCGACGACGGCCGCGTCGTCGGCCACGGCACGCACGAGGAGCTGCTCGAGACCTGCGCGACGTACCAGGAGATCGTCGCCTCCCAGCTGACCGCCGAGGAGGCCGTGGCATGACCGGCATGAGCGAGGGTGCGAAGAAGAAGGAGCACGTGCTCGAGGCCACCGAGCGCATCGAGTCGCCCCAGGGCGGCCCGGGCCGCGGGCCGATGGGCGGGGCCATGGTCGCCCAGAAGGCGATGGACTTCGGTCCGTCGGCCAAGCGGCTGCTGGCCCGGCTCACGCCCGACCGGCTGCCCGTCGTCGCCGTCGTCGTGCTCACCGTCGGCAGCGTCGCGCTGATGTCGGTGGGCCCGCGGGTGCTCGGGCACGCCACCGACCTCGTGTTCAACGGGTTCGTGGGGCGCCAGCTCGCGCCCGGCACCCCCGAGAGCCAGTGGCCCGACGCCGTGCAGGGGCAGGACATCGTGCCGGGCCGGGGCGTCGACTTCGGTGCGGTCGGCGAGGTCCTGCTCGGGGTGCTGGCGATCTACGTCGTCGCCTCGTTGCTGTCGTGGTTGGCCGGCTACGTGCTCAACGGCGTCGTGCAGCGCACCGTGCGACGGATGCGCCAGGACGTCGAGGACAAGATCAACCGGCTGCCGCTGGGGTACTTCGACCGCTCGCCCCGCGGCGAGCTGCTCTCCAGGGTCACCAACGACATCGACAACGTGTCCACGACGCTGCAGCAGACGATGAGCCAGCTGCTGACCTCGCTGCTGACGGTGGTCGGCGTGCTGGCCATGATGCTGTGGATCTCCCCGCTGCTGGCCCTCATCGCCCTGGTCAGCGTGCCGATCTCGCTCGTGGTCACCCGGGCCATCATGAAGCGCTCCCAGGGACAGTTCGTCGCCCAGTGGCGACGTACGGGCACCCTCAACGGCCACATCGAGGAGACCTTCTCCGGGCACGCGCTGGTCAAGGTCCTCGGTCGCCAGGAGGCGGTGCAGACCGAGTTCGACCGGCAGAACGCCGAGCTGTTCGAGGTCAGCTTCAAGGCGCAGTTCATCAGCGGCCTGATCATGCCGGCGATGATGTTCGTGGGGAACCTCAACTACGTCGCGGTCGCCGTCGTCGGCGCGCTCCGGGTGGCCAGCGGGTCGCTCACGCTGGGCGAGGTGCAGGCGTTCGTGCAGTACACGCGGCAGTTCACCCAGCCGCTGACCACGGTCGCCTCGATGGCCAACCTGCTGCAGTCGGGGGTCGCCTCGGCCGAGCGGGTCTTCGAGCTGCTCGACGCCGACGAGGAAGTCGAGGACGCCCCGGCGACCGCCGGGGCCGGCGGGTCGCGGGTCACCCGCGGCGAGGTGGCCTTCGAGCACGTGTCGTTCTCCTACACCGACCGCCCGCTCATCACCGACCTCTCGCTCGTCGCCCGGCCCGGCCAGACGGTCGCCATCGTCGGACCCACCGGCGCCGGCAAGACGACGCTGGTCAACCTGGTCATGCGCTTCTACGAGCTCGACGGCGGCCGGATCACCGTCGACGGCACCGACATCACCGACCTGCCCCGCGCGGAGCTGCGCGGCCGGATCGGCATGGTGCTGCAGGACACCTGGCTCTTCGGCGGCACCATCCGCGACAACATCGCCTACGGCCGCCCCGGCGCGACCGACGAGGAGGTGCGCGCGGCCGCGCGGGCGACGTACGTCGACCGGTTCGTGCACTCCCTGCCCGAGGGCTACGACACGGTGGTCGACGAGGAGGGCTCCAACCTCTCGGCCGGCGAGCGGCAGCTGGTCACCATCGCCCGGGCCTTCCTCACCGACCCGGCGCTGCTGATCCTCGACGAGGCGACCTCCTCGGTCGACACCCGCACCGAGCTGCTGCTGCAGCAGGCGATGGCGGCCCTGCGCAGCGACCGCACCTCGTTCGTCATCGCCCACCGGCTCTCCACGATTCGCGACGCCGACCTGATCCTGGTCATGGAGGACGGCGCGATCGTCGAGCAGGGCACGCACGACGAGCTGTTGGCCGCCGACGGCGCCTACGCCCGGTTGCACCGGGCGCAGTTCGCGGCGGCCGGCGCGGGGGCCGGGGACGGCTAGGCCCGGGCGCCGCCACGCCCGGCGCCGCCGGCGAACCGGGACGCACCGTCGAGCGTCTCGCCCGAGGTCACGGTCGCGAGCCCGAGCCGCCACTCCAGCCGGGTGGCCTCGTCCTCGTCCAGCGACCACTGGTCGATGGCCGAGCGCCGGTCGCTGCGCAGGCAGCGCTGGGGGAGCGCGGCCAGCTCGTGGCCGAGGGCGACCGCGGTGGCCAGGGCCTCGCCGGGCGCGGTGACCCGGTTGACCAGGCCGATCCGCTCGGCCTCGACACCGTCGATCCCGCGGCCGGTGAGGATGAGGTCCATCGCCCGGCTGTGCCCGATGAGCCGCGGCAGCCGGACCGTGCCGAGGTCGATCAGCGGCACCCCGAAGCGCCGGCAGAACACCCCGAACGTCGCGTCGCTCGCCGCCACCCGCAGGTCGGCCCACAGCGCCAGCTCGAGCCCGCCGGCCACGGCGTACCCCTCGACGGCGGCGACGACCGGCTTGGTGGTGCGCAGGCGGGTGGGCCCCATCGGCCCGCGGCCGGTCGCGCCCGCCTCGCCGGGGTCGAGGTCGGCGCGGTCGCCGCCGGCCAGGGCCTGCAGGTCGGCGCCGGCGCAGAAGGTGCCGCCCGCACCGGTGAGCACGACGACGCTCACCGCGTCGTCGGCGTCGGCGGCCTCGACGGCGTCGGCGAGCAGCGCGGCGGTGGTGCTGTCGACGGCGTTGCGCCGCTCGGGCCGGTCGATCGTGACGACCGCGACCGCACCGTCGTGGGTCGTGCGCACCTGTTCGCTCATGGCGAGAGCAAACCACTTGAGCGGTCCCGCGGCCCGGCCTACGCTCGTCGTACACGGGAAAGGAGGTGGTCCGAAGAATGCATTGCTCTAGGACGCGTGAGGTGGCTGCCCGCTAGCAGCCCAGCACCAAGGCGGGGTCCAACGTCCCCGTCGGCTGCTGGCGAATACCCCGCAGTCACCCGAACCGTCGGCGAACCCGGAACCCACGTCCCCGGGGGCGGCCCCTCCACGAGGGGCCACGCCGGCGGTTCGTCCGTTTTGCCGGTCACGCTCGGGCTCACAGACCGCGATAGTCCCTGGCAAGGATCACGGGTCGCTCAGCCTGCACCCGTGATTCTTGCCAGGGACTACCGCCAGCGTGACCCACCTCACGGGTGGTTGCTGCAGGCAACTAATGCGGAATAAGGTTGCCAGCAACAACCTTCTAGTCCGTATGGAGCAAGAACCGATGTCCTCGACCACGCCCGCGGCTCCAGCCGCACCCGCCCCGATGACGCACCGCGAGGTGCTGGAGGCGCTCAGCGGCCTCCTCCTCGCGATGTTCGTCGCGATGCTGTCCAGCACCGTCGTGACCAACGCCCTCCCGCGCATCGTGACCGACCTCGAGGGGTCGCAGTCCGGGTACACGTGGGTGGTCGTGGCGACGCTGCTGGCCATGACCGCCACCACGCCGCTGTGGGGCAAGCTCGCCGACCTGATGAGCAAGAAGCTGCTCGTCCAGGCGGCCCTGGTCATCTACACCGCCGGCTCGCTCGTGGCGGCGTTCGCGCCCAGCATGGGCGTCCTCATCGGCGGTCGCGTCATCCAGGGCCTCGGCGTCGGCGGTCTCACCGCGCTGGTGCAGGTGGTCATCGCCTCGATGGTCAGCCCGCGCGAGCGCGGCCGCTACTCCGGCTACATCGGGGCCGTCTTCGCCACCGCGACCGTCTCCGGCCCGCTCATCGGTGGCCTGGTCGTCGACAGCCCGCTGGGCTGGCGCGGATGCTTCTTCGTCGGCCTGCCGTTCGCCGTGGCCGCCTTCGTCGTGCTCCAGCGTCGCCTCCACCTGCCCGTCGTCAAGCGCGACGACGTCTCCATCGACTACCTCGGCGCCACCCTCATCGTCGGCGGCGTCAGCCTGCTGCTCATCTGGGTCTCGCTCGCCGGCGCGCAGTTCGACTGGGTCTCCACCACCTCCGCGCTCCTGGTGGTCGGCGGGCTCCTGGTCATCGCGGCCGCGGTGTACGTCGAGGCGCGGGTCGCCCGCGAGCCCGTCATCCCGCTCCGGCTCTTCCGCGACCGCACCACCGCGCTGGCCACGACCGCCTCGATCATGATCGGCGTCGCCATGTTCGGCTCGACGGTCTACCTCAGCCAGTACTTCCAGCTCGCCCGCGGCATGAGCCCGACCGAGGCCGGCCTGATGTCGATCTTCATGGTCGGTGGCCTGCTCGTCTCCAGCATCACCAGCGGCCGGATCATCTCCCGCACCGGCGTGTGGAAGCGCTGGCTGGTCGGCGGCCTCGTGCTCGTCGTGGTCGGCTTCGCCCTGCTCGGCACGATCGACGCCGACACCCCGCTGCTCGAGGTGGCCGGGTTCATGGCCCTGGTCGGCATCGGCCTCGGCGCCACCATGCAGAACCTCGTGCTCGCCGTGCAGAACGTCACCGCCCTGTCCGACATGGGTGCTGCCAGCTCCACCGTGGCCTTCTTCCGCTCCCTCGGCGGCTCGATCGGCGTGAGCGTGCTGGGGGCCCTGCTCTCGCACCAGGTGGCCGACTCCGTCGCCGAGGGCGGTGCCCGCCTGGCGGCCGACGGCGTGGCCCCGCCGGCCCAGCAGCACCAGACCAGCGCGATCCCGGACCTCTCGGCCCTGCCCGGCCCCTGGCGCGACCTCTACGAGCACGCCTTCGGCACCGCGATCGGCCACATCTTCCTCGTCGCCGTCCCGTTTGCGATCCTGGCCCTCGTGAGCGTGCTGTTCATCAAGGAGACCCCGTTGCGGACGTCGGTCGGCGACCCGGTCAAGGACGCGATCGAGGGTCGTGGGGCCACGACCCCGGTCCCGGCCGACAAGGAGCGCTGAGCCCGTCATGGTCCGAGTCGAGACCCTCCGCGAGCTCGAGCACGAGGTCGCGGTCCTCATCCGCCGGGTCCGCCGGGTCATCGGCGAGCGGGCCCGGGCGGTCCACCCCGACCTGCAGCCGCCGTCGTACCTGATCCTGGCCATGGTGGCCGAGGAGGGCCCGCTGCGCGCCTCGGTGCTCTCGGAGACCTTCGACATCGACAAGGGGGCGATCAGCCGCCAGGTCAAGCACCTGCTCGACCTGGGGCTGCTCGTCGCCGACAAGGACCCCTCCGACGCGCGCGCCTCGCTGCTCAGCGCGACCGACGAGGCCCGCAGCCGCCTGGCCGACGTCGTCGAGCACCGGCGCAAGTACCTCGACGAGCGGCTCGCCGACTGGTCCGACGCCGACCTGACGACGTTCGTGGCCGAGCTCAGCCGCTACAACGCCTCGCTCGACCGCACCGACCAGGGCGCGCCCTAGCCCCGCAGCCAGACCGCCGTGTCCGGCGGCAGCGTGTCGGTCACCTGCCCGCTCGCGACGACCACCCGGGTGTCGTCGCCGGCGGGCAGCGGCACGTCGGTGGTGCCGCAGTTGACCAGGACGACCAGGCCGTCGCGCTCGAGGCGCAGCACGTCGCCCTCGACGGACACCTCCACCGCGTCGGCCGTCGGGAGGGCGCGCCGGGCGGCCAGCGCGGCGCGGTACAGCTCGAGCGTCGAGCCGTCGTCGCCGGTCTGGGCCTCGACGGTCAGGCCGGCCCAGTCGGCGGGCTGCGGGATCCAGGGCTGCTCCCCGCCCGGCCCGAAGCCGTACGGCGGCGCGTCGCCCGACCACGGGATCGGCACCCGGCACCCGTCGCGGCCCACCTCGCCGGTGCGGAACCAGGACGGGTCCTGCCGGTCCTCGGGCGCCACGTCGACCTGCTCCAGGCCGAGCTCCTCGCCCTGGTAGAGGTACGACGACCCGGGCAGCGCGAGCATGGCCAGCGTCGCCGCGCGGGCCCGGGCCAGGCCCACCAGCCCGCCGCCGTACCGGGTGGGGTGGCGGATCACGTCGTGGTTGCTCAGGACCCAGGTCGGCGAGGCGCCGACGGGGGCGAGGGCGGCGAAGGTGCCGGTGACGACGTCGGCGAAGGCCTCGGCCGACCACGGCGCGAGCAGCCAGGCGAAGTTGAAGGCCTGCTGCATCTCGTCGGGCCGCACGTAGCGGGCCATCGACTCGGGGGTGCGGGTCCAGGCCTCGGCGACGTCCATGCGGTCGCCGGGGTAGTCGGCGAGGACGCGGTGCCAGCGGCGGTAGACCTCGTGCACCTCGGGCTGGTCCCACATGGGCTCGTCGACCTCGGTGCGCTCGACCATCGAGGTCTCGGGCGGGGAGTCGGGACCGGGCGGCGGCACCACGCGCTCCTGGTCGCGCAGCGACTCCTCCTTGAACAGGCCGTGGGCCACGTCGACCCGGAACCCGTCGACGCCGCGGTCGAGCCAGAAGCGCAGCACGTCCTCGAACATGTCGCCGACCTCGGGGTTGCGCCAGTCGAGGTCGGGCTGGGTGGAGTCGAACAGGTGGAGGTACCACTGGCCGTCGTCGACCCGGGTCCAGGCCGGCCCGCCGAAGACCGACTGCCAGTTGTTGGGCGGTTCGTCGCCGCCCTGGCCGCGGCCCTCGCGGAACAGGTAGCGCGCCCGCTCGGGGCCGCCCGGGCCCGCCGCGAGCGCGGCGCGGAACCAGGCGTGCTCGTCGGAGGTGTGGTTGGGCACGAGGTCGACGACGACCTTGAGGCCGTGCTCGTGGGCGCCCGCGACCAGGGCGTCGGCGTCGTCGAGGGTGCCGAAGAGCCGCTCCACGTCGCGGTAGTCGGCCACGTCGTACCCGTGGTCGTGCTGGGGCGAGGTGTAGAAGGGCGTCAGCCACAGGGCGTCGACGCCGAGGTCGCGCAGGTAGGGCAGCCGGCTGGTGATGCCGGGCAGGTCGCCGATGCCGGCGCCGCCGCCGCGGGTGCCGGAGGAGGCGAAGCTGCGGGGGTAGACCTGGTAGACGACGGCGTCGCGCCACCAGGGGCGGTGCTCGTCGGTCGGCGGGGTCTCGGTCATGCGAAGTCCTTCGGGTCGACGGCGAACCAGGTGTGCTCGGCGGCGCCGAGCAGCCGGCCGCTCTCGGTGTAGAGGGCGGTGGCGGTGTGCGTACGGCGCCCGTCGGTGCCGCGGGCCTCGCCGACGACGACGAGCCGCTCGCCCGCCCGGGGCAGGTCGTGCACGTGGGCCACGATGCGGCCCAGCACCATCAGACGCTCCTCCAGGTCGCCCGCCCAGCCGCCCGCGCAGTCGAGCGCCGCCCACGTGGTCGGCAGGTCGGTGTCCGCGGCGGTGGCGGGGGTCCAGGTCGCGGCCACCCGCGCCCGGCCGTCGGCGGTGTCGTCGACGCGGCCCGGGAAGATCCGCAGCCCGTCACCCTCGGCCCGCCCGGTGCCGCACACGAAGCAGCCCGGGAACGGGTGCGAGCGCAGCCCGGCGTACGACGCCTCGGCGGCCGCGGCCGTGGCGGCGTCGACCGGCGCTGGCGCGGTGACCTCGGCGCCCGGCTCGGCGACGGCGACGAGCACGTCGCCGTGGGTCATCGTGGCGGTGCCGCCGTCGACCTCGACGGTCATCGGCGTCTCGAGCGGGGGAGGGGTGCGCAGGGTGACCCGGACCGGCCCGCGGCCGACGTGGGCCGCCAGGGCCCCGGCGACCCATCCGCCGTTGCCGGACGAGGGAGGCCCGTTGAAGCGGGACGGGACGGTGACGGGAGCGGGCACCGCGCCACGCTATCCGGGGGCGCCGGGGCCCCCGGAGCCGCCGGAGCCGCCGGAGCTGCTCAGCGGATGGCGGCGTACCGGTCGAGGGCTTCTTGCCGCTCGGCCTTGTGGTCGACGATCGGCGCGGGGTAGCCGGCGGCCTCGCGGTCCTCGGCGCTGGGCTCGTGCGGGTCCTCGGCGTCGGCGAGCTCGGGGACCCACTCCAGGACGTAGGCGGCCTTCGGGTCGAACTTGCGGCCCTGGGTGGTGGGGTTGAAGACGCGGAAGTACGGCGCGGCGTCGGTGCCGCTGCCGGCGGTCCACTGCCAGCCGTGGTTGTTGGAGGCGAGGTCGCCGTCGACCAGCCAGTGCAGGAAGTGGCGGGCGCCGTGCTGCCACTCGACGTGCAGGTCCTTGACCAGGAAGCTGGCGGTGATCATCCGGAGCCGGTTGTGCATCCAGCCGGTGTGGCGCAGCTGGCGCATGCCGGCGTCGACGATCGGGAAGCCGGTGCGGCCCTCGCGCCAGGCGTCGAAGCCCTCGCCGGGGTCGTCGTAAGTCATCTTCGCGAACTCGGGGCGGTAGTACTCCCGGGCGGAGTCGGGCCGCTGGTAGAGCACGTCGGCGTAGAACTCGCGCCAAGCGATCTCGTCGCGGTAGGTGTCGACGCCGTTGCCGCGGCGGCGGGCGAGGTCGGCCAGGATCGTGCGCGGGTGGATCTCGCCGTACTTGAGGTGGTGGCTCATCCGCGAGGTGCCCTCGACGCCGGGGTTGTCGCGGCGGTCGGCGTAGTCCTTGGCCTGGTCGGCGAAGTGGTGCCAGGCCTCGGTCGCCGCCTCCTCGCCGGCCTCGGGCAGCTCGAGGTCGTCGGGCAGGTCGACGGTCGGCAGGTCGACGGTCTCCTTCAGGTGCCGCCAGCGGGCGTCGTCGGGCAGCGGGTCGGCCGGGTCGCGCCAGCCGTGCTTCTGCCACGCCCGCTTGAACGGGCTGAAGACCTTGTAGGGCTCGCCGCTGCCGTTCTGGATCCGGTCGGGCGCGACGGCGTACGGCGACCCGGTGCGGACGAGCTCGATGCCCTCGTCCTGGAGGGCCTGCTCGACGTCGAGGTCGCGCTGGTGGCCGTAGGGGCCGTAGTCGGCGGCGACGTGGACCCGCTCGGCGCCGACCTGCTGCGCCGCGCGGACGACCTCGCGGACCGGGTCGCCGCGCACGACCGAGACCGGGACGTCGCGGCGCAGGGCCTGCAGGGAGGAGACGAGGTAGGCCTGCCGGGACGGTCCGCTGGGGTCCCACAGGCGCGGGTCGAGCACGAACAGCGGCAGCGTCGGGCCGTCCTCGACGGCCGCGAGCAGCGCGGGGTTGTCGGCGGTGCGCAGGTCGCGGCGGAACCACATCACGGACGTCACCGGACCACGGTGCCAGCCGGGCCCTCCGAGCGTGCCCACCCTGACGTGGGGCTGCAACAATGGCTCGCGTGAGCGACCTGATCGACACCACCGAGATGTATCTGCGGACCATCTACGAGCTGGTCGAGGAAGGCATCGTGCCGCTGCGCGCCCGGATCGCCGAGCGGCTGCACCAGAGCGGCCCCACGGTCTCGCAGACCGTGGCCCGCATGGAGCGCGACGGCCTGCTCACCGTCGAGGGCGACCGCCACCTCGAGCTGACCGACGAGGGCCGGGTGCTGGCCACCCGCGTCATGCGCAAGCACCGCCTCGCCGAGCGCCTGCTCACCGACGTGATCGGCCTCGAGTGGGAGCTGGTGCACGAGGAGGCCTGCCGCTGGGAGCACGTCATCTCCGAGACCGTCGAGCGCCGCCTGCTCGAGCTGCTCGACCACCCCACCGAGTCGCCCTACGGCAACCCGATCCCCGGCCTCGACGAGCTCGGCCAGAGCGCCATCGGCGAGGAGTTCATGGAGGGCGTCGAGGCGCTGTCCGACGCCGCGTCCGACGTCGAGGGCCGGGTGCTGGTGCGCCGCATCTCCGAGGAGATGCAGAAGGACGAGGTGCTGATGAGCGCCATGCGCCGCGCCGGCGCCCTGCCCGACAAGACCATCACCGTCGTCCGCACCGAGGAGGGCGTCCTCGTCGGCTCCGGCGGCGAGACCGCCGAGATCGTTCCCGAGGCGGCCGAGCACATCTTCGTGCGGCGGTTGTGACCGGTGGGGCTGGTGGAGCTGGACGGTTCTGGCAGATTCTCCGGTTAACTGGAGGATCTCCCACTCCTGGTGGGAAGTTCCGTCGCAGGAGTGGCAGTTTCTCCGCTTAACCGGAGGTTTTGCCGACCGGGGCGAGTCCCCGCCGCCCGACGAGCGCCGACAGGAACTCCGAGCACCCCGCCTCGACCTTGTACGTCGCGTGGTCGTCGCCGCGGGTGGTGCCGCGGTTGACGATGACGACGGGCACGCCGAGCTTGGCCGCGTGCCGGACGAACCGGAACCCCGACATCACGGTCAGCGACGATCCCGCGACCAGCAGGGCGCCGTCGTCGGGGCCGAGCGCGTCGACGGCGGCGTAGCAGCGCTCGACGCGGGGCTTGGGGACGTTCTCGCCGAAGAACACGACGTCGGGCTTGAGGATGCCGCCGCACGCCTCGCACGCGGGCACGACGAACCCGGCGGTCTCCTCGAGGTCGACGTCGCCGTCGGGCCGCACCGCGACCGACGCGTGCCGGGCCGCCCACCCGGGGTTGAGCTCCTCGAGCCGGGCCTGCAGGGCCGCGCGCGACGACGTACGACGGCAGCCGAGGCACACGACGTCGGCGATGCGTCCGTGCAGGGCGATCATCGGGTCGGCGCCGGACTCCTCGTGGAGGCCGTCGACGTTCTGGGTGATGAGCAGCTCGGCGCCCAGGGCGGCGCAGGCGCGGTGGCCGGCGTTGGGCTCGGCGCGGCGCATCCGGCCCCAGCCGAGGTGGGAGCGGGCCCAGTAGCGCTGCTGGGCCTCGGGACCGGAGACGAGCTCCTGGTAGGTCATCGGGGTGCGGGCGGGCGAGCCCGGGCCGCGGTAGTCGGGGATGCCGGAGTCGGTGGACAGGCCGGCGCCGGTGAGCAGCACCAGCCGCCGGTCGGCCAGCAGGTCGAGGGCCGCGAGCACGCTCACGCGCCGTAGCGGAGCCGGGCCCGGGCGCGGGCCTTCTCGGCCTCGACCTCGCGGTTCTTGGGCGGGGCGGTGGTCACGAGGTCGTCGAGCAGGTGGCGGGTGAGGTGCGCGATCTCGCGGACGGCCTGGTCGAACGCCGCCTCGTTGGCCGCCGACGGCTTGGTCGTCCCGGCCACCTTGCGCACGAACTGCAGCGCGGCGGCGTGCACCTCGTCGTCGGTCGCCGGCGGCTCGAAGTTGTTGAGCGGTCGGATGTTGCGGCACATGCCTCCAGGCTACGTCGCTGCGGCCGCGTGACCCGGCGCCCAGCCGGAGCTCAGTCCATCGCGAAGAACTCCACGTCCTCGCCCGTGACCAGCGCGACCTTGCCGTCCGGGAGGGGCAGCGTGCGCACCTCGGCGACGTCGCTGCCCCGCTCGACCTCGGTGTCGGTGACGGTGAGCCGGCCGCCCGCGACCACGATCCGCGAGAGGTAGCCGGTGCGGCCCTCCTGCCAGACGGTGAGCACGGTCCGCTCGGCGGGCAGCCAGGTCAGCTGGCGCGGGTCGACGCCGGCCAGGGCCTGGGTCCACCGGCCGTAGCCGTGGACGTCGAGCCGCCGGGGCGCGGTGAGGTCGGTGACGTCGAACAGGCCCACCTGGGCGCCGCCGCGGCCGTCGTCGCCGACGCCCAGGACGCGCATCGACCCCAGGGGGTGCAGGTAGGAGGAGAAGCCGGGGATCTTGAGCTCCCCGAGGAGCCGCGGCGCGGCGGGGTCGGTGAGGTCGACGGCGTACAACGGGTCGACCTGGCGGTAGGTCACCAGCAGGGCGAGGCCGTCGAACCACCGCACCGACTGGATCTGCTCGCCCACCCCGAGCCCGTCGACCCGGCCGACCTCGACGAGGCGGTCGCCGTCGGCGCGGAGCGTGACGACGGCGTTCTCGTCGGCGGTCTCGCTCGACGGTCCGACCGCGAGCCGCAGCACGCCGTCGGCCTCGTCCATCGACCACCGGTCGCGGACGCTGCCCTCGACCTCGCCCGCGCCGACGTACGTCGCGCCCGTGCCGTCGAGGGCGAAGTCGTAGACGTGCGTGGTGCCGCTGTCGGCCCGGCCGGGCTCGACCGGGCCGGACGTGCGGGTGGAGCACTCCCAGCAGTCGGACCCGTCGCCGGAGGAGGCGAGGTAGAGGTGGTCGGCCGACTCGTAGGTCAGCGGGGCGTCGCCGGCCAGCCCGAGCGCGTCGGTCGTGCCGGGGTCGTCGGCGCCGAACCCCACCACCGCCATCGTGGCCAGGCCGAGGTCGGCCCGCGGGACCGCCACCCGGTCGCAGGAGAGCAGGTCGGTCGGCTCGCCTCCGTCGACGGTGACGCGGGGCAGCCAGTCGTCGATCGTGGTCCCCTCGACCAGGCGCCGGTTGTCGACGAGGGCGGCGTCGTCGCGGGGGCCGGTGAAGTCGAGGTCGGGCAGCCCCTTCGACAGCACCAGGCGCACGTCGTCGCCGTGCTGGCGGGCGGCCACCAGCGAGGCGTCGTAGTCGACGGTGTGCTCCAGCCGGGGAGCCGTCGGGTCGGACAGGTCGATGGTGAGCACCCGGATCTGCGGCGAGGCCGGCTCGCCGGGGTCCGGCGGGGTGCCGTCGTCACCGACCGCGACCACCCGGTCACCCGTCAGCAGGATCTCGCCGTCGTGCAGGTCGCCCAGGTCCAGGCGCCCGAGCTCGCTCACCCCGGCCGACTCCGCCCCCGACACGTCGTACGTCGTCAGCTCGGCGCCCCGCAGCCGCACCAGCACCTCGCCGTCGGTCTTGACGCTGTCGGGCTCGTCGACCCCCGCCTCCTGGACGTTGGTGCCCGTCGCCGACGACTCCGCGCGGGTGGTGGCCGGCGCCGCGGACTGCTCGGCCGCCGCCCGGGGCAGCACCGGGACGGCGCCGTCGAGGGAGTCGACCGTGGCGCCTGCGTCGAGGTCGACGGGCCACGGCGGGCGAGCCCACCCGTCCTCGCTCACCAGGTCGAGGCCGCGGTCGACGTAGTGCTGGAGCAGGTCGTCGCACGAGTCGGGGGCCTGCAGCTCGCCGAAGAACGCGACCGGGGTGGCGTCGCCGCCGCCCGCGCCCGGCCCGGCGGGCCCGCCCGGGGTGCCGGGGGAGCGGTCGGCCACGACGCCCCCGAGCACGAACGCCGCGGCCAGCCCGCCCAGCCCGCCCAGCGCGCCCACGGTCACCAGCGACCGGCGCAGCCGCCGCTCGGGCGACCGGCGGGGCGTCGTACGACCGGACGAGCGGCGCGCCTCGTGCAGGATCGCGTCGACGGGGGCGGGTCCGACGGGCAGGTCGTGCCAGTGCTTCTCGAGGTCGGTCATCGGGTGCCTCCGGTCTGGTCGGCGGTGTCGGCGGTGTCGGCGGTCTCGGGGGTGGGCCCGGGCCGCAGGTCGGTCAGGTGGTCGTCGGCCGCGAGGCGGGCCAGGGAGCGCGAGAGCCTGCTCTTGACGGTGCCGGCGGGCAGGCCGAGCGCCTCGGCGGTCTCGCGCTCGGACAGCCCGGCGAAGTACCGCAGCACCACGACGTCGCGGTGCGGCGGGGACAGCCCGGCCAGCGCGCGGTGCACGGCGTCGGCGGTGGCGAGGTCGTCTGCGGCGTCGCGGGTGGGCTCGGTCGGCTCGGGCAGCACCTCCGCGGGGCGCTCGCCCCACCAGCGGCGCCGCTTGCTGTCGCGCAGGCAGTTGAGCAGCACCCGGTAGACGTAGGCGGCCCGGTTGTCGGCCGCGACCACGCTCGGCCACGCGGTCCAGCAGCGCACGAGCGCGGTCTGGGCGACGTCCTCGGCCTCGTGCAGCGAGCAGCCCAGGAACACCGCGGAGCGCACGAGCCCGCCCCACGCCTCGCGGACGTACGCCGCGTAGTCGGCCTCGTGGTCCATCTCGCTCCTGGTGGTCGGTGCTCGTCCAGGCGTACGACGGGCGAGGGGGTCCACCTGGTTCCACCCGCTCGCGACCGGATCCGCGAGGGTGCCACGATGAGCGCCATGACCGGCGACAGCGACACCGCACGCGACCTCGACCTCGTCCTCTTCGGCGCGACCGGGTTCACCGGCGGGCTGACCGCCGACTACCTCGCCGAGCACGGCCCCGACGGCCTGCGCTGGGCGCTGGCCGGCCGCAACCGGGCCAAGCTGGAGGCCGTCCGCGACCGCCTCGGCCTGCCCGACCTCGAGCTGGTGGTGGTCGACGCCTCCGACCAGGCCGCGCTGGCCGGCGTCGTACGACGCGCCAAGGTGGCCGTCACGACCGTCGGGCCCTACCAGCAGCTCGGCGGGCCGCTCGTCGCCGCGTGCGCCGAGACCGGCACCGACTACGTCGACCTGACCGGCGAGCCGGAGTTCGTCGACACCATGTACGTCCAGCACCACGAGACCGCCGAGGCCAGCGGTGCGCGCCTCGTGCACGCCTGCGGCTTCGACTCCGTGCCCCACGACCTCGGCGTGTACTTCACCGTGAAGGAGCTCGCCGCCGACGGGCCCATCACCGTGCGCGGCGTCGCCCGCAGCAACGGCACCTTCTCCGGCGGCACCTTCCACTCCGCGATCGGCGCCTTCTCCCGCGCCAAGCAGATGGCCGCCGCCGCCAAGGCCCGCCGGCGCGCGCAGCCCAAGCCCGCCGACGGGCGGAGGTCGCGCGCCGTCGCCGGCAAGCCCCACCGCGACTCGACCCTGGGCTACTGGCTCGTCCCGCTGCCCACCATCGACCCGCAGGTCGTCGCCCGCAGCGGCGCCGCGCTGCCGGCGTACGGGCCCGACTTCCGCTACAGCCACTACGCCGGCACCAAGACGCTGCGGTACGCCGCCGGCGGGCTCGTCGGTGCCGGGCTGGTCGGCGTCGTCGCCCAGGTGCCCCCGGCGCGCAGGTTCCTGCTGTCGAAGGTGCCGCAGGGCCAGGGGCCCGACGAGGCGCGGCGGGCGAAGACGTGGTTCACCGTCGACTTCGTGGCCGAGAGCGGCGGCCGCACCCTGCACACCCGTGTCAGCGGCGGCGACCCCGGCTACACCGAGACGGCCAAGATGCTCGCCGAGTCGGCGCTGTGCCTGGCCTTCGACGACAACCCGCCCACGGCGGGCTCCGTCACCACCGCCCAGGCGATGGGAGACAACCTCCTCGCCCGCCTCCGTGGCCAGGGCATCCGCTTCGACGTCGTCGGCTGACCCGTCCCCGCCGGGGGTAGTCCCTGACGAAATGGTCGTGACATCCGCGATCTGACGACCACATCGTCAGGGACTACCCCGGGTAGCGGTCGCGGAGGGCCCTAGCGGCGACGGTCGAGGAAGCGGCGGAGGCCGGGCAGGTCGTCGGTGTTGACGTGGTCGACGCCGGCGGCGAGGAGCTCGGACCACACGGCGTCGCGGGCCGGGCCGGGGGTGTCGGGCGTGGCCCAGAAGCGGACCCGCTGGCCCCGGGCGTGCGCGGTGTCGACGTACGCACGGAGGCGGGCGCGCTCGGCCGCGGGCATCGTGCCGTCGCCGAGCCAGGAGAAGAGCTTGGTCCAGTTCTCGCTCACCAGCGGAGCGACGGCCGCGGGCAGCGGGCCGCCGAGGTCGGTCGAGCGGGCGTCGTACCCGGCGCGGCGGTCGGCCTGGGCGGCCATCGCGGGCAGGTCGCGGTTGCCGCTGATGACCGCGGTGACCGCGCCCGGGGTCGTCGTCGAGGGGGTGGAGCGGGTGAGGAGCCCGGGGTGGTTGCGCAGAGCCCGGTCGACGGCGCGCCACGTGGCCGACGCCTCCGACTTCACGTCGATGAGCAGCTGCAGCGGTCGGTCGCTGCCGGGGAGGACCGAGCCGCGGTTCATCGCCACCCGGGCCGAGAGCGGGGAGAGGTAGAGGCGCTCGAGGGTGCGGCCGGGCTGCACGTCCTCGAGGTCGTGGGCCACGAGCAGCTCGCCGTCGACCAGCCACACGTCGGCCTCGACGCTGGTAAAGCCCTGGTCGAGGGCGTCGAGCAGCGGCCGGTCGTGCTCGTAGTCGTTGTGGGCGTGCGCCTGGGCGAGCGGGCGGGCCTGGCGCGGCACCCGCACCGGCGCCGGCAGCCGGCGGTGCTCCTGGCGCAGCACGGTGCGCAGCCGGTCGGGGTGGTCGGTGATGAGCCCGTCGACGCCGAGGCGCACCAGCCGGCGCATCGTCTCCGGGTCGTCGACGGTCCACGGGACGACCTCGAGGCCCGCGCGGTGGGCGTCGCGGACCATCCGCCGGTCGACGTACGGCGTGTAGTCGGCGTCGCCCACGGCACCGTCCTGCGGGAAGCCGTGCACGGGCGAGATGGCCTCGACGCCCAGCTCGGTCGCCATCGCGACCAGGTCGCCCCCGAAGTCGTCGGCGTCGAGCCCGCCCAGCCACGGCGAGGCGCCGGGCCGGCCGACCTGGAGGAAGTCGTGGTTGGTCAGGGCGATGGTGGGCAGCTGGGGGAAGACCTGCTGCATGCGCCGCAGGACGCCCCAGTCGAAGGACTGGATCGTCACCTGGTCGGCGATGCCGGCCTCGCGGACCTCCTCGGCGACGACCTGCACGAACTGCTCCCGCGGCGCGGTCTCGCTCGGCGCCCCGGCCTCGACCTTGGGCTCCACGTTGAGGTCGACGTCGTCGGCGTCGTAGGCCTGCACCAGGTCGAGGACCTCGCTCAGCAGGGTCATCCGCGATCCCGGCACCGTCTGCTGCTGCGGGTAGCCCGGCTTCTGCACGCTGCCGCAGTCGAGGGTGCGCAGCTGGGCGAGGGAGAGCGTGTTGACGTAGCGACCGACGTAGGGGAACTCGGGGTCGCCGGGCTCCGCCGGTGCGGTGTCGCGGCAGACCTGCGGGTTGGTGCGCCGGTCGTGGGTGACCACGGCCTGGCCGTCCTCGGTGACCTGCACGTCGAGCTCGAGCGTGCTGACGCCGAGCTCGAGCGCCCGGGTGAACCCGGCCAGCGAGCTCTCCGTGGTCAGGCCGAGCCCGCCGCGGTGGGCCTGGACGTCGAAGGCCCGCGGGTGGTGGCGGGGACGGTCGGGCGGCGGGGCGGCTGTGGCCGCTGTGGCCGCGACGAGCGGGAGGGCAGGGGCGAGGAGGGAGAGCGCGACGAGGCCGCGCAGGTTCCGAGAGACCATGACGCCAGCCCAGCGGGCCGAGACGACCAGCGGGCGACCTCCGGCGTACGCGCGGACGAACGGCCCGGTCCACAGTTTTGACGATGCGCCGGCTGGCGGCCGTGGGTGACGCTGACCGCGCACCAGGGTGGTGCCGGAGGGGCAGGAACGATGCGCGGACGACGGTGGGCCGGCTCGGCCGCCCTGGTCGTGTGCGCCGGGTACGCCGCTGGAGCGGTCGCGGTAGCCGCGGCTCCCGCTCCGAGCACCCTGGCCGCCTTCAGCGACTCGGCCTCGGTGTCGATGTCCTCCGGGGCCGGCACCTGGCTCGAGCAGCCCCCCGAGGCGTGTGGCGACCTAGCGCGCTACGCCGAGGTCGTGCGCGGCACCGAGGGCCACGACGTCATCGTCAACCTGACCGCCCGACCCAAGATCGTCATGGGCCTCGGCGGCAACGACGTCATCACGGGCGGCCGCGGTGGCGACTGCCTCGTCGGCGGCACCGGCCACGACGTGCTGCACGGCGGCCTGGGCGCCGACATCCTCATCGGCGGCACCGGCCACGACCTGCTCAACGGCGGGTTCGGCTTCGACCGGCTCGACGGCGGCGAGGGCGTCGACACCTGCGTCGCCGGCCCCGGCCGGGACGCGGCCGAGATCACCGGCTGCGAGGTCGGCCAGGTGGGCTCCGGTCGCTGAGGCGACCGACCCGCGGCTCCATCCCTCCACAGACCACCACGACCCCGGCTGGGACGAGCCGGGGTCGTCGTGCGTGCTCGCGACGTCTGAGCTGCCCAAGACACCACGACCCCCCGGCTGGGACGAACCGGGGGGTCGTGGCGTGGGGCCGCCCCGCTAGACAGGGATGGGGGCGGGGCTGGTGGGGGTGGGGGCCTCCTCGACCGGCAGGTCGAGCGTGGTCCCGGCCGGGACGACGTGCGTCGACCGGACGTCGACGAGGCCGAGGTGGATGAGGGCGCGGTCGAGCTCGTCGGTCCCCCGAGGACCGGCAGCGAGCAGCAGGACGTGGCCGTCCGGGCCGCTCTCGACGACGACGCCGCCGAGGTCGACGGCGAGCATCGCGACGTCGGCGCCCGGCTCGAGGCGGACCAGGAGCAGCGGACGGTCCAGGGTGACAGTCCCCGCGCCCTTGCCCTCCCGCTCCTCGCGCCGCTCACGCAGGCCGCCGCTGATCTGGGAGAACGCGAACCAGCCCAGCACGATGGTCCCGACGAGCCAGACGCCGCCGCGGCCGTGCAGGCCGTCGCGGATGGCGCCGAGGTAGGGCACGTGGAACCACACCTCACCCCGGATCCGGTCACCCAGGACCGGGTCGTCCTCCACGTCGTTGGCGTCGCCCTGGAGGACGTAGAGGGTCTGGCCGTCCTCGGCGGTCGTGATCTCCTTGAGCCGATGGGTGACGAAGGTCTGCTCGCCCTCCCCGACCTGGTAGGTCAGCACGTCGCCGACCTCGACCGTGCGCGGGTCGACCGGGCGCACCATCGCCACCGAACCGACCGGGATGGTCGGCGTCATGCTGCCGGTGAGCACGGTCATGGCCTGGCCGTGCACGACGCGCGGGAGCAGCGCGACCACGACGACCGCGCCCGCGACCACCAGGGCCGCGGCCAGCGCCAGCAGGGTGCCGGCGAGCTTGACGACCCCGCGCGGCGTCGGGCGCTGGGGGCGGGGGAGGCGGAGCAGGGGCATGGCGGTCTCGCTTCTCGATGACGGGTACGACGAAAGCGCCCGGGTCGTCGTTGAACGACCCGGGCGCTTCGGCGACTCAGAACTTCTGGTCGAGCGTGAAGTCGAGGTTGTAGGCCGCGGAGTCTCCCTGGGAGGCGTTGGTCGCGCTCTTCGGGAGGAGGATCTCGGTCATCACGCACATCTTCTCGCCGGGCGCGAGGTCCCCGAGCACCGCCTGCGGCTTGGCGTCGAGCTTGAACCACTCGCTCTTGGCGGTCGGCTTGGCCGTCTCGCACGGGTCGGCGGCCTTGGTGGGCGCGCCCGAGTAGAAGCGGAGCTCGGCCTCCTTGAGGAACTCGCCCGGGTTGCCGACCAGGGTCGCGCAGTCGTTGTCCACGACCACCTCGGAGTTGCCGCTGCAGCCGTCCTCGGTGCCCACGAGGTCCGCCAGTGCGACCGACAGGCCGGCCTTGGGGATGGTGTCGCCCTGACGGCTCGAGACGACGAACTGCTTCGAGTTGAGCACGCCGGGCGCCAGCGTGAACTTGCTGACGGGAGCGACGGCGCCCGGCTTGCCGTCCGCCTCGAGCTTCAGGACGAGCTCGTCCGCGCCGATCTGGTTGCCGTCGATGCTGTTGAAGTCCGACCAGGCGGCGAACGTGCCGCCACCGGCGGCGAGAGCGACGACGGCGACGCCGGCGAGAGCGCCGCGCGTGAGCTTCTTGTTCATGTGAGTCCCCTTCACTGTCCCCATGTCCCTGGGGTCCTGATGTCGCTCAACCGGGCGGTTGTGCGGTCGAGGAGGACTCTCGTCCGCGGCCGGGGGCGCCGGCATCGTCAGGATCGTGGGGCTCGCGAGGGGCCCGCCTCCACAGTTGTGAGGAGGCACGAGGGGTGAGACAGGTCCCCCGGAGGGGTGACGGTGAGACGCGCTCCTAGGAGGAACGTGAGGTCCTGCAGACACCTGCGCGTCCGGGCGCGCCCCACCTGCCCCGACCGGGGCCGAGCAAGGAGCACATCATGGGATACGGAGCAGGAGCCTTCCTCCTCGTCGTCGGCCTCGTCCTGGCCCTGGCGGTCACCGAGGAGGTCCAGGGCGTCGACCTCACGATGGTCGGCTGGATCATGGCCGCCGTCGGTGCGCTCGTCATCGTGCTGACCGCCATCACCTGGAACAGCGGCCGCCGCCAGCGCAACGTCCAGACCGTGACCCACCCCGACGGCTCGCAGACCGTCCGCGAGAACCGCAGCCAGGGCCTCTGACGACCCGCTGACGCCTCCGCCCGCCGGCCGCCTCAGGGGGGCGGCGGCGCCGGGCGTCGTACGGCGAGGGCCACGACCACCGCGACGGCGGAGATCACCCCGCCGAAGAGGAACGCCGCGTGGACGCCGTCGGCGGTCGCCTGCACCAGCGACTGGCCGTCGTCGGTCCCGCTGACCTGCACCCGCGTCATCACGGTGACGAACAGCGCGGTCCCGGCCGCGCCGGCGACCTGCTGGAGCGTGGAGACGGTCGCGCTGCCGTGGGAGTACAGGTGCTGGGGCAGCGACCCGAGCGCCGAGGTGAGCAGCGGCGTGAACATGAGGGCCAGCCCGATGCTCAGCAGCACGTGCACGGCCACGACCGAGCCGCGGCCGGTCTCGGTGCCGAACGTGGTCATCAGCCACAGCGCCGCCGAGGCGATCGCGGCGCCGGGCGCGACGAGCGGCCGCGGGCCGACCCGGTCGAAGACGCGGCCGACGACCGGGGCGAGCAGGCCCATGGTCAGGCCGCCGGGGAGCAGGACGAGGCCGGTCTGCAGCGTCGTCAGTCCCAGCACGTTCTGCAGGTAGATGGGCAGCAGGATGAGGGTCCCGAACAGCGCCATCATGCTGACCGCCACGAGCAGCACGGCCACGGTGAAGGTGCGGCTGGCGAAGGTGCGCACGTCGAGCAGGGCGCGCTCCCGCAGCGAGAGCTGCCGCGCGACGAAGGCGACCAGCGCGGCACCGCCGACCACGAGCGGCACCCAGACCGGCACGGGCGTGTGGCCGGTGGCGGCCTCGCCGATCGAGCTGAGCCCGTAGACCAGACCGCCGAACGCGAGGGCCGAGAGCCCGACCGACGGCGCGTCGAGCGGCACGCGGACCGGCTCGGTGACGTTGCGGACCCAGGCGGCACCGAGCGCCAGTGACAGCACGGCGATCGGCAGCACGAGGAAGAACATCCAGCGCCAGCTGAGCTGGTCGAGCACGATCCCCGAGATCGTCGGGCCGACCGCCGGGGCCACGGAGATGACGATCGAGATCGTGCCCATCATCCGCCCCCGGCGCTCCGGAGCCACGATGGAGAGGATCGTGGTGATGAGCAGCGGCATCATCAGCGCGGTGCCGACGGCCTGCACCACGCGGCCTGCGACCAGCACGCCGAACGACGGCGCCAGGCCCGCGACGAGCGTGCCGATCGTGAACGAGGACATGGCGGCCAGGAAGACCTGCCGCAGCGTGAACCGCTGCAGCAGCCACCCGGTCACCGGGATGACCACCGCCATCGTGAGCAGGAACGCCGTGGTCAGCCACTGCGCGGTCGTGGTCGCGACGTCGAACTCCGTCATCAGGGCCGGCAGCGCGACACCCATGATCGTCTCGTTGAGGATGACCACGAACGCCGAGCCGACGAGCAGCGCGACGAGCGGGCCGACCCGGACGCCCGGGGGCAGGGTCGGGGCCTTCAGGTCGTGGTCGTCGGGGGCAGCGGTGGCGGTCACGTCTCTCCTCGGGTGCGTCAGCAGGTGACAGTCTGGCAGTCACTGCCAACACGGCACCACCTGCCGTCATTCCCGGTACCGTGGGGGGATGTCCACGGCCCTGCAGGACCGCCGTCGCCACCAGACCGAGCGCGAGATCCGCGATGCCGCCCTCGACCTGTTCGAGGAGCGCGGCGTCGACGGCACCACCGTCGACGACATCGCGCACGCGGCCGGCGTCTCGCCCCGCACGGTCTACCGCTACGCCACGACCAAGGAGCGCGCGGCGCTCATCCCCGACGCCGAGGCCGAGGCCCGGTTCGAGGCGGCGCTGGCGGCCCTCGACCCGGCGGCGCCGCTCGTGCCGCAGGTCGAGGGCCTGTGGCGCGACGCCCTCGCCGTCTTCGGTGACGGGCGGAGCGCGACGGGCCGCGCCGTGCTGCGGCTGTGGCGGCTCGTCCCGCGCGAGCCGGGACTGCTGCTCGCCGCCATCGCCGTCGACGAGGAGCGGCTGGCCCGGGCCCAGCGCGTGCTCGTCGACGACCTCGGCCTCGATGCGCTGACCGCCCGCGTCGCGCTCGAGAGCACGGCCGTCGTCGTCCGCGTCGCCCTCGACCACTGGGCCGCCGGCCCCCGTCGCGCGAGCCTCGTGACGGCGTACGACGAGGCGTGCGCGGCGCTGCACGGCCAGCGCTGAGCGGTCCGGCGCGTCCGGCGCGCCCGGCGCGTCCGGCGCTTCAGGGGGTCAGCAACCCGCGCAGGGTCGCGGTCATGGCGTCGCGGGCACCGGCGACGTCGAGCCCGAGGTCGTCGCGCCAGGTCGTCCAGCACGGGTAGGCGGACGCGGCGACCACCGCCTGCAGGCGGCCGGTCGCCGCGCCCTCGAGCTCGGCGGCGAACACGACCTGGGCCTCGACGACGATGGAGCCGACGAAGCGCGCCCGCGACTCGCGCAGCGCCGGGCTGAACGGCTCGCGGAGCGCCGCGGCGACGGCGTACGGCGCGAGGTCCTCCAGCTCCTCGGCCCGCTGGGCGCACCAGCGCCCGAGGCGCTGGTCGAGGGGGCCGTCGCCCGTCAGCGGCTGGTGCCCGGTGAGATAGCCGTGCCACAGCTCGCGGGCGGCGGCGTCGTGCAGGGCCTCGAGGTCGGGGAAGTGGGCCCACAGGCTGCGGACCGACACGCCGGCCGCCTCGGCGACCCGGGCCCCGGTGACCCGCAGCTCGCGGTCGGCCACGAGCCGGAGGAACGCCTCGATGCAGGCCGCACGGGTGCGCTGCCCCCGCAGCACGCGACCGTCGGTGGCCTGCTCCGGCTCGTCCATGCCCGGACGGTACGCCGCCGGCACGCGGCGCGCCGTCCGGGCCGGGAAGACCGGGCGGAAGACCGGGTCGACGGGCTGCTCAGCCGATCCGGTAGTCGGAGATCGCCCCGGTGGGCCGGGGGCCGGGGGTGAGGAACTGCTCGTAGCGGGTGTCGTCGTCGACGAACCGCTTGAGCCAGGCCACGGTGTAGGACGCGATGGTGGCGTTGGCGGTGTTGGGGGCGAAGTGCGAGGCGCCCGCGAGCTCGAGGTAGGCACGCCGCTCGGCGCTGGTGAGGCTGGTCCAGAAGGGGATGGCGTGCGACCCCACGGGCGCGACGGAGTCGTCCTCGGCCCCGATCTCCAGCGCCGCGGCCTGCACCTCGGGCCAGGTCTTGTCGAGGTTCCAGGGCGTCAGCCCGACGGCGGCCTCGAGGGAGGGTCGGGTCACGGCCGCCTCGAGCGTGCCGCCGCCGCCCATCGAGTGGCCGACCACGGCCTGGCGGGTGCGGTCGACGCGGCTCGCGGTGCGCGAGTCCGCGACGACGTGGTCGAGGGCCGCCAGCAGCTGGTCGCCGCGGGCGTCGGGCTGGTCGTAGCGGCTGTTGGTGTTGAACGTGATGACCACGAACCCGAACGACGCCAGGCGCGGCCCGAGCCAGGAGATCGACGACTCGCTCGCCGTGTAGCCCGGCGAGATGGCCACGACGCCGAAGGTGCCCTCGGCCGTCGACGTCGGGTAGGACACGGTGCCCGACCCGAACCCGCGCGAGGCGAGGTCGGAGACGGAGTACTGGCTGACCGCGAACGGGCCGCGCGTGGCCGCGATGCTCGTGCTGGTCGGCGCCGGCCCCCGCTCGTACGGCGAGGCCGCGACCGCGACCGGGGCGGGTGCGACGGCGAGGCCGGCGGTGGCGGTGACGCCGGCGACGGCGAGCGCGAGGCGGGTGCGGACGCCTTGCCGGGCTGCGCGCCCGGTGGGGGAGGGGTGGGGTGCGGTCATGGTCGTGCCTTCCCGAGAGGTGCGGCCCCGAGCGGCCCGCGCCCACTGCGCGGGTCCTCGGAGGGTCGGCCGCAGAAGTAGTTGCAGTCATGGTGCAGCAATAGTCGACGAAGCGCCAGGGTCCCCCCAGACCCTGGCGCCCCGGCCTGCCGCCGTGGCCAGCACCCGCACGCGGTAGGCCACCGTTGTGATCCGTGTGCTTAACGGACACCGACGACGTCGATCGACGCTGGTGCGTCGTTCCTGGCATCGCGACGGCGAACCTCATCAGCGGTCGCTGGGGACGCCGAGACCATCAGCCCGACCACCATCGCTCCGATCGGCCTCGGGACGGAGAGGGCAACTGAGGGAGGGGGAGCTCGTGGGGGCATCCGACGACGACAGGTCGCGCTCTGCGCACGGGCTGGCGTTCGTCCTGGACGTCTCGTCGGCTCGCTCTGGACCACTGCGCCTCGCCAGGCACCGCCGCGATGACGACCCGTCAGGGCGTCCAGCGCTCGTCCCTGGCTCACGCGAAAGGCCGACCCAGGCTGCGGTCCCAGCTCCGGCTCAGGAGGCAAGAGGATAGGTACATCCCTTTCCGCACAGAGGCATTCGAGCCTCTGACCTGCGCTTTGGTGCCCCAGGCAAGAGTCGAACTTGCGACCTTTCGCTTAGGAGGCGGCTGCTCTATCCACTGAGCTACTGGGGCGGTGGGTCCATCTTGTCAGGCCAGGGCCCGAGCCGCCGCCACCGGACGGAGGTGCCGGACGGAGGTGGCGCGCGCCGACCGCTCGGGCCAGGGTGGGGCGCATGGCGGAGCACCAGGACGAGACGACCGACGAGACGACCGCGGAGCCGGGCCTGCCGGGCCTGCCCATGGTCGACCTGCTGCTGTCGGTGGCCTCGGCGCAGACCGCCGACGAGCTCGACGCCATCGACGCCGAGCTCGACAAGCGCCTGGGCTGACGTCGTCCGCCGAGGGCCGCGCCCGGTGGGTACCGGCCCGCGGTGAGCACGTCGAGAGCGGTCGGGCGCGGGATCGGGACGGTCGTGGCGGCGCTGGCGCGGGTGCGGTCGACGGACAAGCCGATGCACCCGCGTGGCACCGTCCACCGGGGAACGCTGCGGCGCACCGGTGTCGCGGATCCGGTGGCGGGCAGCGGGTCGCCGTTCCTCGACACCGCCGGCGTCGACCCCGTGGTCGTGCGGGTGTCGCGGTCGGTGGGTCTGCCGCGTCCCTGGCCCGACGTCAACGGCCTGGCCATCCGGGTGCCGACGCCCGACGGGCCGGCCGACCTGCTGCTCAACGGCACCGGCCGGGGCCGGCTGGGGCGCTTCGTGCTCGCGCCCAGCACCCGGGGCGTCGGACGCTTCTGCACCACCCTGCTGCCGCTGGCCTCGCCGTCGGGGCCCGTGCTGGTGGCGGCCGAGCCCGTCGGGCCGCTCGCGTGGCGGCTGCTCTGGGCGCCGGCGTGGTCGCGGGCCTCGGCGTGGCGGGTGTTCGGCCGGCTCGAGCTGGCGCCGGCCGAGGAGGCCGAGGACGTCGACGTCACCTTCGACCCCGCCGCCGGTGCGCCACCGGGGCTCACGGTGCCGGCCTGGCAGCGTGAGCTCCGCGCGCCGTCGTACGCCGCCGCCCGGCGGGCCCGGGGCGCCTGACCTCGATTTCGCCCCCGCAGGGGTGGTGGCGCACCATGGGAAGCTCCGACCGAGCGACCCCCAGGTGACGATGCACTCTCTGCCTCCCGAGCGCCCCGCGCAGCACCCGACGCCCGACGAGATCAGCAGCGAGGACCACCCCGGCCGATCGTCAGCGGGCCGGCGCTCCGCCGGTCCCCGCCGTCGCGGCCGGGCCAAGAAGCGGCACCGCGCCCTCGTCGTGGTCCTCGGCGTCGTGACCACGCTGGCCCTCGTCGTGGGCCTGGGCTCGGTGTACTTCGTGCGCCACCTCGACGACAACGTCGACTTCCAGAGCTACGACGACCAGCTCAGCAACCGGCCCGACAAGGTCGACGTCGACACCGGCCCGCAGGAGCCGCTCAACATCCTGGTCATGGGCTCCGACACCCGCGAGGGCGCCGGCAACAACATCGACGGGCTCACCGGCGACGGCGAGCGGTCGGACACCACGATCATGTTCCACCTCTCGGCCGACCGCACCTTCGCCTACGGCATCAGCATCCCGCGCGACAGCCTGGTCGACCGCCCCGAGTGCAGGGGCGAGGACGGCGAGGTCATCCCGGGCCAGGACGACGTCATGTGGAACGAGGCCTTCGCGGTCGGCGGCCCCGCCTGCACGATGCAGCAGTTCGAGCAGCTCACCGGCGTCCGCCTCGACAACTACGTCAAGGTCGACTTCAACGGGTTCCGCAACATGGTCGACGCCATCGGGGGCGTGGAGGTCTGCATCCCCGAGGAGGTCTCCGACCCCGCCCACGGCATCACCATCCCGGCGGGCACCCGCGAGATCAAGGGCAACGAGGCACTCAGCTACGTCCGCGCCCGCTACACGCTCGGCGACGGCTCCGACCTCGGCCGGATCACCCGGCAGCAGGCGTTCCTCGCGGCCATGGCCGGCAAGGTCGTCTCCAAGGGCATGCTGACCCGGGTCGACCGGCTCCTCGGCTTCCTCGATGCCGCCACCCAGTCGCTGCAGACCGACTTCGACTCCGTCCGCGACATGGGCGACGTGGGCGCCTCGTTCCGCTCGGTCGGCCTCAACAAGATCAAGTTCGTCACCGTGCCGTGGCAGTACGCCCCGGAGGACCCCAACCGCGTCGAGTGGCTGCCGGAGGCCGAGCAGCTGTGGAAGCGGGTCCAGGAGGACAGGCCGCTCGCCGGCAAGACCTCCTCCGGCGTCATCAGCGCCAAGGACGACGTCACCGGCCGGTCGGCCTCCGCGGGGGACGGGAGCGGCAAGGGCGGCGCGGTGACCACCGAGCAGCGCAGGTCCGCCGGCCTGTGCGCGTGACCTGCGCGTGACCGACGAGGTCGGGCCCGCCGAGCGCTCCGAGACCCCGGAGCAGCGGCGCCGGCGGCTCGAGGCCGTCTTCGGCGACGTCCTGCCCGACACCACCCGCGACGAGCGCGACGACGCCGAGCCGTCCGGGCGTGGCCCGGGCGACTCGGCGTCGGAGGCGTGGTTGCGCGAGCAGGTCCCGCCCCACCACGGGGGCTGAGCGAGACCCGTCGCGGGAACCCGAAGGCGTCAGGCCTGGGGGGGCAGCGCGGAACCGCCGCCCTGGGCGACCAGGCTGTCGCGGATCTGGCGGAGCAGGGTGATGTCCTCCGGGGTGCCCGGCGGCGGGCTGGGGAAGAAGCGCTCCTTGGCCTTGACGTAGGGCGTCACGACCAGGAAGTAGACGACCGCGGCCAGGATCACGAACGAGATGACCGCGTTGAGGAACGCACCGAACGAGTTGGCCTCGTTGCTGAAGACGCTGTCGACGGACTCCGGCAGCTGGGCGGTGAGCCAGGCCGTGAACGTGGTGACCACGGCCCCGAACGCGGTGCCGATGATCACGGCGACGGCCAGGTCGACGAGGTTGCCGCGGAAGAGGAAGTTCTTGAAGCCGTTCATCTTGCTCCTAGGTGTGTCCGAGACTGCCCCGACCCCCGGGGCCCGTCGAAACTAGCGGCTGGACCACGCGAACGTCACCACCGAGCGCGCGGCCGCGTCGGTGACCGACGCCACCGCGGCGTCGTCGAGGCCCAGCACCACGAGCCGCCCGGCGAGGCCGGTGGGCCCGGTCGCGTCGTCCGGGGCGGGGACGGCGAGCACGACCGCCCCCGACGCGACGGTCTCGCTCCCGCCGGCCCGGGGGTCGGTCGCGACCAGGTCGATGTCGTCACCGGGGCGCAGCAGACCGGCGGCTCCGGCGTCGGGCAACCGCACCGGCACCGCGCGCAGGTCGTCGTGGCCGGTGGTGAGAGCCGGCCCGACCAGACCGACCCCGGTCAGCGGCTGGCCGCGGGTGACGGGCGCGGCCAGCACCCGGCCGTCGACCTGGTCGGCGTCGAGCACGCCCGCGGGCACCGACCCCGGCGCGAAGGCGACGGTCACCAGGTCGCCGCGCCCGAGCACCTCGCCGGCCGGGAGGTCACGCGCGGCCACCGCCACCGCCGTGGTCGCCGGCGGGGGAGTGCGGGTGGCCGCGAGGCCCGAGGCGACCGCGAGAGCCGCGCAGCCCGCGGCGAGCAGCCGGCGCTGGCGCAGCACCTGGCGGCGTACGTCGGAGGCGAGGCGGGTCAGGCGGGCGGGACGGCCGAGGTCGAGGGGCATCCCGCGACGCTAGGCG
The DNA here is from genome assembly GCF_006346315.1 of Nocardioides litoris. GTDB lineage: Bacteria > Actinomycetota > Actinomycetes > Propionibacteriales > Nocardioidaceae > Nocardioides > Nocardioides litoris. The sequence continues at coordinate 129,856 of NZ_VDMR01000010.1, forward strand.
CGTCGACGGGCTCGGGCGAGGGCGCCGAGGCCCTCTCCACAGGTCAGGCCTTGCTGCCCGCCGACGACGAGGACGACGAGGACGACGACGAGGAGTCGGACTTCGCGGCCGGCTTCGACTCGGTCTTGGAGTCGGATTTGGTCTCCGTCTTGGTCTCGGACTTCTGCTCGCCCGAGCCGGAGCCCTTGCCGTCGGCGGCCCGGCTGTCGGTGCGGTAGAACCCGGAGCCCTTGAAGACGACGCCGACAGCGTTGTAGAGCTTGCGCAGGCGGCCCTGGCACTCGGGGCACGTGGTCAGCGAGTCCTCGGTGAAGGACTGGACCTGCTCGAACGCGTGCCCGCACTCGGTGCAGGCGTACTGGTAGGTCGGCACGGCGGGGCTCCTCGTGGAGGCGGGTGGAGGCGGGTGGAGGCGGGTGGAGAGGGGTGATCGGGTCCGGGGCGGAGGGATTGGCACTCGCGCCCGTCGAGTGCCAACGATACGGCACGGCATGATGTTCCGCACGATGACCTCCGCTACCGACGAGCCCGACCTGCGCCCCGCCGGGGGCTCGCAGCGCACCCGCCGCGTCCCGCTCTGGTGGCGGCGGTTCCGGCTGCTCCCGGGACCGCTGCGCTGGTCGGCGTACGCCGCCACGGTGCTCGTCCTGGTGCTGGTGGCGACCCTGGTCACGGGCGCGGTGGTCGTGCGCCGCTCGTTCCCGCAGACCGACGGCGAGGTCGAGGTGAGCGGCCTCGCCGGGGACGTCGACGTGGTGCGCGACGAGCACGGCGTGCCCCAGGTCTACGCCGACACGACCGAGGACCTGATGCGCGCCCAGGGCTACGTGCACGCCCAGGAGCGGTTCTACGAGATGGACGTGCGCCGGCACGCGACGGCGGGCCGGCTGGCCGAGCTGTTCGGCCCCGACGCGGTCGAGAGCGACGTGGTCGTGCGCACGATGGGCTGGCGGCGGGTGGCCGAGGCCGAGCTGCCGCTGCTCGACCCCGACACCCGCGTGGCGCTCGACGCCTACGCCGCGGGCGTCAACGCCTACCTGCGCGACCGCGCCCCGAGCGAGGTCGCGCTGGAGTACGCCGTGCTCAACGCGGGTGGTCTCGGCTACACGCCGGAGCCGTGGTCGGCCGTCGACTCCCTGGCCTGGCTCAAGGCCATGGCGTGGGACCTGCGCGGCAACATGAGCGACGAGATCGACCGCACCCTCACCGCCGCGGTCGTGGGCCGCGAGCGCACCGAGCAGCTGTGGCCGGCGTACTCCCGCCGTGAGCACGCGCCCATCGTGGGCAGCGGTGCGGTCGTCGACGGGGTCTTCGACCAGGACGCCGAGCCGGGCACCACGCGGTTCCCGACCCGGCCGGCGCCGTTCGGCGGCCCCGGCGCCGCTGCTGCGCGGCGCTCGCTCGCGCAGGTCGGTGCGGCCGTCGACCGCCTGCCGGTCTGGCTCGGGCGCGGCGACGGCATCGGCAGCAACTCCTGGGTCGTCTCGGGCGACCGCACCGACACCGGCATGCCCGTGCTGGCCAACGACCCCCACCTCGGCGTCTCGCTGCCGGGCGTGTGGATGCAGGTCGGGCTGCACTGCCGCACCGTCGGGCCGGACTGCCCCTACGACGTCGCGGGGTTCTCCTTCTCCGGCGTGCCGGGCGTCATCATCGGCCACAACGCCGACATCGCCTGGGGCTTCACCAACCTCGGCCCCGACGTCACCGACCTGTACGTCGAGCGCGTCGTCGGCGACCGCTGGCAGCACGGGCGCCGGCTCCGCCCGCTCGCCAGCCGCACCGAGACGATCGAGGTCGACGGCGCCGACGACGTGGTCGTCGAGGTCCGCTCGACCGCCCACGGGCCGATCCTCAGCGACGTCGACGACACCCTGGCCCGGGTCGCCAACGACGCCGACGTGCCCTCCCGTCGCGCCCCGGCCGGCACGGAGCTCGCGGTCTCGCTCGCCTGGACCGCGCTGGAGCCCGCGCCCACCGCCGACGCGGTGCTCGCCCTCAACCGGGCGAGCGACTGGACGTCGTTCCGCGCCGCCGTCGCCGACTTCGCGGTGCCCTCGCAGAACATCGTGTACGCCGACCGCGACGGCCACATCGGCTACCAGGCCCCCGGTCGCATCCCGATCCGCAAGTCCGGCAACGACGGCCGCTGGCCCTCGGCCGGGTGGCGGCCGGAGAACGACTGGACCGGCGAGGACGTGCCCTACGACGGCCTGCCCAGCGTGCTCGACCCCGACGAGGGGTTCGTGGTGACCGCCAACCAGGAGGTCATCGGCCCCGACTACGCCTACGACCTGGGGTCCGACTTCGACCGCGGCTACCGGTCCCAGCGCATCCGCGACCTGCTGCAGACCCAGCTCGACGGCGACGGCACCGTCTCGGTCGACGACTCCCTCGCCGTCCAGCGCGACACCCGCAACCCGGTCGCGCCGGTGCTGCTGCCCCACCTCCTCGCCGCCCGCCTCGACCCCGGGTACGACGACGACGGCCAGCGCCTGCTGACCCGCTGGGACCTCAGCCAGCCGGCCGAGGGCGAGCAGAGCGCGGCGGCGGCCTACTTCAACGTGGTGTGGCGCGACCTGCTCGCCCTCACCTTCCACGACGAGCTGCCGCGCGACCTGTGGCCCGACGGCGGGCAGCGGTGGATGGGGGCGGTGACCGACCTGCTCGAGGCGCCCGACGACCCGTGGTGGGACGACACCACCACCGACGACGTGGTCGAGCGTCGCGACGACATCGTGGCCCGCGCGATGGTCGACGCCCGCGACGACCTCACCCGCCTCGTCGGGCCCGACCCGGGGGAGTGGACGTGGGGCGCGCTCCACGAGCTGCGCCTGGAGTCCTCCTCGCTCGGGCAGTCGGGCATCGGCCTGGTCGAGCGCACCTTCAACCGCGGCGGCTGGGAGTCCGGTGGTGGACCCTCGGCCGTCGACGCCGCCGCCTGGGACGCCGCCGAGGGCTACGAGGTCACCAACGCTCCCTCGATGCGCATGGTGGTCTCGCTCGCCGACTGGGACGACGCCCGCTGGGTCAACCTGACCGGCGTCTCCGGCCACGCCTTCCACCCCCACGCGACCGACCAGACCGACCTCCTCGTCCGCGGTGGGTCACTGCCGTGGCCCTTCACCACCGCCGCGGTCGACGCCGCCGCCGACGACCGGCTGCGGCTGGTCCCCGCCGCCGACGGGTAACCCCCGCGGGGTCAGAAGCGGTGCAGGCCCGACGGCGTGACGACGGCGGTGACGGGCCGGTCGTGGGGCTCGGCGGGCACGGGGCGGACCTCGCCGTCGTACAGGACCGCGCAGGTGAACGTGCCCACCGGCACCCGGCCCAGGGCGCGGTCGTAGGAGCCGCCGCCGCGGCCTAGCCGCAGGCCGGTGGGGGAGACGGCGAGCGCGGGCACGACGACCGCGTCGGCGGTGCCGACCGCGTCGACGCCGAGCCGCCGTCCGGTCGGCTCCAGCAGGCCGAACCGCGCGGGGGCGAGGCCGCCCGGGCCGGCGTACGCCGCCCAGTCGAGGTCGCCGTCGGGCAGCAGCACCGGCAGGACGACCCGCGTGCCGGCGGCGGCGAGCCCGTCGAGCAGCCAGGACGTGCCGGGCTCCGTCCCGATCGAGACGTACGCCGCCACGGTGGCCGCCCGGGTGACCTCGGGCGCCGCGAGCAGGTGGCCCGCGACCGCGCGCGCGAACAGCCCGATCTCGGCGACCGGGAGCCGGTTGCGCGCGGTGAGCAGCTGGTCGCGCAGCGCGAGCTTGGCGAGGCTGGATGGTGCCCTGTCCACGATCGGAGCCTAGGCTCGCTCCCATGGGTAGTCCCGCACTGAAGAGGGCGCGCGCGAAGATGGTCGACGCCGGTGTCGACGAGGTCGCGATCGACACCTTCGCCCACTACTTCCGGCTCCTCGAGCACGGCGAGACCGGCATGGTCCCGGAGTCGACGATCGACCCGGTCGACATGCCGTCGCTGGCGGGCGTCGAGGTCGACGCGGAGGCGGGCGCGGAGGCGCTGCGCCGCACCGTCGTGGTCAAGCTCAACGGCGGCCTCGGCACCTCGATGGGCATGAGCCGGGCCAAGTCGCTGCTGTGCGTGCGCAAGGGCCTGTCGTTCCTCGACGTGATCGCCCGCCAGGTGCTGCACCTGCGCTCCGAGCACGACGCGACCCTGCCGCTGATCTTCATGAACTCGTTCCGCACCAGCGACGACACGATGGCCGCGCTGGCGCGCTACGCCGACCTCGAGGTCCACGGCCTGCCCCTGGAGTTCCTGCAGAACAAGGAGCCCAAGCTGCTGGCCAAGGACCTCTCGCCGGTCTCCTGGCCCCAGGACCCCGACCTCGAGTGGTGCCCGCCGGGCCACGGCGACATCTACACCGCGATGCGCGGCACGGGCCTGGTCGACCTGCTCCTCGAGCGCGGCTTCCAGCACGTGTTCGTCTCCAACTCCGACAACCTCGGCGCCGTGCCCGACCCGCGCGTCGCCGGCTGGTTCGCCGGCACGGGCGCGCCGTTCGCCATCGAGGCCGTGCGCCGCACCCCGTCCGACCGCAAGGGCGGCCACTTCGCGCGGCGCAAGAGCGACGGGCGGCTGGTGCTGCGCGAGACTGCGCAGACGCCGAAGGCCGACCTCGACGCGCTGGCCGACCTCGAGCGCCACCGCTACTGCTCGACCAACAACCTCTGGTTCGACCTGGCCGCGATGAAGACCGCGCTCGACCAGCGCCAGGGCATCCTCGGGCTGCCGCTGATCCGCAACACCAAGACCGTCGACCCGGGCGACCCCTCCACCCCGGAGGTCATCCAGGTCGAGACCGCGATGGGCGCGGCGATCGAGGTCTTCGAGGGCTCGCAGCTCATCGAGGTCGACCGCAGCCGGTTCGTGCCGGTCAAGACGACCAACGACCTCCTCGTGCTGCGCTCCGACGTCTACGACCTCGGCAGCGACTTCGTGCTCGACCAGGCGGCGGCCGAGATCCCGTACGTCGACCTCGACACCGACCACTACAAGCTGGTCACCGACTTCGACCGGCACTTCCCCGAGGGGGCGCCGTCGATGGCCAAGGCGACCTCGCTGCGCGTCACGGGCGACGTGACCTTCGGCCGTGGCGTCCAGGTCGTCGGCGACGTGGCCGTCGACGCCCGCCAGGCCGACCGCGTGCCCGAGGGCACCGTGCTGCAGGCCGACGGGCTGGCCGACGGGCTGGCCGACTGAGCGTGGCCGACCTCCGCACCGTCGACGAGCACCTCGCCCTGGTGCTCGAGGCGACCTCGCCGCTGCCCGACTTCGCCCAGCCGCTGCTCGACGCCCTCGACCTCGCCTGCGCCGAGGACGTCCGCTCCGGCCTGTCGCTGCCGCGCTTCGACAACTCCGCCATGGACGGGTACGCCGTCCACACCGTCGACGTCGCCACCGCGGCCGACGAGTCGCCCGTCGTGCTGCCGGTCGTCGGCCAGATCGGCGCCGGCCAGACGCCCGGCGGCCCGGTCACCGAGCTCGCCCGTGGCACCGCGGCCAAGATCATGACCGGCGCACCGCTGCCCACCGGTGCCGACACGGTCGTCCCCTACGAGTGGACCGACCGCGGCGCCGCCGAGGTCCGCATCACCCGCGCCCCCGTCGAGGGCCAGCACGTCCGGTACGCCGGCGAGGACGTCGCCACCGACGACCTGCTCGTCGAGGCCGGCACCGCCCTCGGCCCGCGCCACCTGGGGCTGCTGGCCTCGGTCGGGCGCTCGACGGTCCGGGTGCGCCCGCGGCCGCGGGTCGTCATCGTCTCCACCGGCTCCGAGCTGCGGGCGCCCGGCACGGCCCTGCGCCCCGGTGACGACGACGACGCGATCTACGACGGCAACTCCTACCTCCTCGCCGCCGCGGCCCGCCGCGCCGGCGCCGTGCCCTACCGGGTCGGGCTGGTGCCCGACGAGCCCGAGGCCTTCCTGCGGGCGCTCGACGACCAGGTCGGCCGGGCCGACCTCGTGGTCACCTCGGGCGGCATCTCGATGGGCGACTACGACGTGGTCAAGGCTGCGCTCGCCCCGCTCGGCACGGTGTGGTTCGGCGGGCTGGCCATGCAGCCCGGCAAGCCGCAGGGCTTCGGCCACGTCACCGCCGGCATGGGCGCCGGCGCCGGCGGCGGCGCGCCGCGCGGGAGCGACGGGACCGAGGGCGTCGAGCCGCGTCGGGTGCCGATCTTCTGCCTGCCGGGCAACCCGGTGTCGTCGTACCTCTCGTTCGAGATGTTCGTGCGGCCCGCGCTGCGTCGGATGATGGGCCTGGTGCCCGAGTCGCGGCGCACGGTGCAGGCCCGGCTGACCCACGACGTGCGGTCACCCGCCGGGCGGCGGCAGTTCCTGCGCGGCGTCATCAGCATCGGCGCCGACGGCACCACCGTCACCGAGGTCCAGCCGGTCGGCGGGTCGGGGTCGCACCTCGTGGGCGACCTGGCGGCCAGCAACGCCCTGATCGTGGTGCCGGAGGACGTCACCGCGGTCGCGGCCGGCGAGCAGGTGACGGTCGTCCGGCTCGACCAGGACTGAGCGCTGGGGTCAGCCGCCGGGTCAGCCGCCGGGCGTGAGGCCCGGCAGGCCCATCGACCCGAGGTCGAGCGCGCCCGCGGGCGCCTCGACGACGACCGGGGCGCCGGGGTCGGTGAGGGTCAGGGTGATCGAGCCCTGCTCGGTCTCGGCGGCGACCTCGCTCAGGCGACCGGCGTCGTCGAAGGCGACCGTGACCGGCACGCTCGCCGGCAGCTCGCCGAGGTCGGGCTGCGGGAGGCCGGGCATCGCCATCGCACCCATCGAGCCCGTGAGCGACGTCAGCAGGCCGGCGATGCGGCGCACGTCGAGGTCGACGGTCCAGGTCGTGCCGGTGGCAGTCTGCTCGGAGGTGACGTCGGTGACGAGGTCGTCGGCGTCGCCGAGCTGGTCGGCCAGCGAGGTCTTGAGGTCCCCGAGGCCACCGAGGTCGGGCAGCATGCCCTCCAGGTCGGCCAGGTCGAGCTGGATCCACGAGCCGTCGGCCGAGCCCATCTGGGTCAGGGCGTAGGCCACGCCGTCGACCACCCGCACCTCGCGCAGGCCGAGCACCGGCTCGGCGAGGCGGGCCTGCAGCTGCTTCCCGTCCTTGTCGAGGGCGCCGGTGACGTCGAGGCGCTGGTCGCCGCGCACCGCGAGCTGGAAGCGGGTCGTGGTCAGCTGCTCGCCGGCGGCGCGCAGGTCGTCGAGGAGCCCCGTGAGGTCGGCGTCCTCGCGGGCGACGGGCGCCGCGTCGGCCACCCGCTCGGCGGGCACCTGGGCGGCCACGGCGGAGGTCGCGTCGCCGCGCGGCTCGCTGCCGCACCCCGACAAGAGCACGGTCGCGGACAGGGCCGCGGCGGTGACGGCGGCCAGGGCAGGGCGAGCGGGACGGCGGAGCATGGCACCACGGTACGTCGTGGACGGGCACGGGCTGGCATGATCGCTGGGGTGCCCGAGCGCCTGACCCACCTCGACTCCTCCGGTGCGGCCCTCATGGTCGACGTGTCGGGCAAGGACGTCACCGCCCGCACCGCCACCGCGTCGGGGCGGGTGCTCGTCTCGCCCGAGGTCGTCGCGCTGCTGCGCGGCGAGGGCGTGCCCAAGGGCGACGCGCTCGCCGTGGCCCGGATCGCGGGCATCATGGGCGCCAAGCAGACCCCGTCCCTCGTGCCCCTGTGCCACCCGCTGGCCCTCTCCGGCGTCACCGTCGACCTCGAGGTCACCGACGAGTCGGTCGACATCACCGCCGCCGTGCGCACCACCGACCGCACCGGGGTCGAGATGGAGGCGCTGACCGCCGTCTCGGTCGCCGCGCTGACCGTCGTCGACATGGTCAAGGCCGTCGACAAGGGCGCGGTCATCACCGACGTCCGGGTCGAGACCAAGACCGGTGGCACGTCGGGGGAGTGGCGCCGGTGACCGGCCACCCCACCGGCCAGCCCACCGGCCAGCCCACCGGCCTGCCGGCGGCGGTCGTCGTCGCGTCCAACCGCGCCGCGGCCGGGGTGTACGCCGACGAGACCGGCCCGCTCATCGTCGACTTCCTGCGGGGGCTGGGCTTCGTGGTCGACGAGCCCGCCGTCGTGCCCGACGGGGAGCCGGTGGGCGCGGCGATCTCCGCGGCGGCCGCGGCCGGCGCACGGGTCGTGCTGACCACTGGCGGCACCGGGCTCACCCCCACCGACCGCACCCCGGAGCAGACCCGGGCCCTGCTCGACCGCGAGGTGCCCGGCATCGCCGAGTCGATCCGCGCCGCGGGCGTGGCCAAGGGCGTGCCGACCGCTGCGCTCTCCCGCGGGCTCGCCGGGGTCGTCGGCGCCTGCCTGGTCGTCAACCTGCCCGGCTCCCGCGGCGGTGTGAAGGACGGCCTCGGGGTCCTCGAGCCGCTGCTCGTCCACGCCGTCGAGCAGGTCGTCGGGAGCGACCACTGATGGCCCTGTGGACGCGGCGGGGCGCGCGGCGCACCGGCTGGCCGGTCACGCTCACCACCCGTGCCGAGGGCGGACCCGTCGTCACCCTGCGCCCGCTGCGGCGCGCCGACGTGCGGGCCTGGCGCGAGGTGCGCCAGCGCAACGCGTCGTGGCTGGTGCGCTGGGACGCCACTGCACCGCCGGGCTCGCGCGCGCGTCCGGTGACGTTCCGCGCGCTGGTGCGACGTCTCGGTGCCTCGGCCGCCCGCGGCCACACCCTGCCCTGGGCGCTCGACGTCGACGGCCGGTTCGCCGGGCAGGTGACGGTCAACAACATCGTGCGCGGGTCGGCCCAGTTCGCCTCGATCGGCTACTGGCTCGACCGCGACGTCGCCGGCCGCGGCGTCATGCCTCGCGCCGTGGCCATGGCCCTCGACCACTGCTTCACCGTCGCCGGCCTGCACCGCATCGAGGTCGCCATCCGCCCCGAGAACTCCAACTCGCTGCGCGTCGTGGAGAAGCTCGAGATCCACGAGGTCGGCTACGCCCCGCGCTTCCTGCACATCGACGGTGACTGGCGCGACCACCGCCTCTTCGCGATCACCAAGGAGGACGCCCCCGCCGGGGTCCTCCGGCGCCTCGAGCACGCCGACCCCCGCTGACCCGGGGCCGGTGGGCGGGGAAGTCACAGGAGCACCAGGAGGGAATCTCCGACACACCTGTTGACATCCGCACCGGGATGGTCCAGCGCTCCTAACCTCGGTCTGTGGACCTGAGCGCGCTGATCTTCGTCGCCCTGGCGGTGGCCTGGGCCGCCTACCTCATCCCCAAGGCGCTGCGCCACCACGAGGACGGTGCCGCCTCGCGCGCCGTCGACGGGTTCTCCCACCGGCTGCGGGTCCTCGCGCGTCGAGAGCCCGTCGACTCCCGCTCCGCCCGCCTCGTCGTCCAGCCCGGCAAGCCCGCCTCCACGGCCGTCCCCGTCGACGGCCCCGTCGGCGACCCCGTCGGCGACCCCGTCGGCGAGCGTGCCCCGCAGGTCCGGGTCGACCGCCGGCCCCTCGCCGTACGCCGTGCCGCGGCCCGCCAGGCCGCCCGCCGCCGCCTCCGGGTGCTGCTGGTCCTCGTCGTCGCCCTCGCCGGCGTCGCGCTGGCCGCCGGCCTCGGCGCGCTCGGCTGGGGCTGGGTCGCGCTGCCCGGTGCCCTGCTCGTCGGCTGGCTGGTCGCCTGCCGCCTCATGGTCCGGCGCGAGCGGGCCGTCCCGGCCAGCCGCCTCCCCGTCCCGGCTGCGCCCGTCGCCCCGGCCGCTCCCGCGACCGTCGACGAGGAGCCCGAGACCGACCAGATCGAGGCCGTGCCCGCCGAGGTCGACGCCGAGGTCGCCGAGGAGCCGACGGCCGAGCCCGACCCGGAGCCCGCCGCCGAGCCCGCCGAGCCCGCCGGCTGGGACCCGCGCCAGGTCCCGCTGCCGACGTACGTCGCGAAGGAGCCGGCCGCCCGCCGCTCGGTGCGCACCATCGACCTCGACTCCACCGGCGTGTGGACCTCCGGCCGCTCCGAGGCCGACTCGGCCCTGGCCCGCGAGGCCGAGGCGGAGCGCAAGCGGCAGCAGGAGCAGACCGCGGCGTCCTCCGTGAGCGAGGCCGAGCGCCGTCGCCGCGCCGCGGGCTCCTGACGCCGACCCTCCCGTTCCACTAGAACACGTTCCAGTTCTGCACTAGCGTGCCCGCGTGGGCACGGGCACCAGAGCATCCGAGCGCGGCGCGACCCTCGACAAGGGTGCGTCGCTGACGCGCATCACCGTCCTGTACGTCGTGGCGTTCGCTGCCGCCGGCGCCTGGCTGGCGGTCGGCCCCGACACCGGCCGGCTGTGGCTCGACGGCCTGCTGGCCGACCTCGTCGCCACCCTGGTCGTCTTCGCCGGCAGCCGGTTCCTCGGCAACTCCAGCTGCTACGACGCCTACTGGAGCGTGCTGCCGCCGCTCCTCGTGGCGTACTGGTGGGTGGCTGCCCACCCCGACGTCGACGGCCTGCGCAACGGGCTCGTCGTCGGCGTGGTCGTGCTGTGGGCGGTGCGCCTGACGGCCAACTGGGCCTGGGCGTGGCCGGGGCTGCACCACGAGGACTGGCGCTACCCGATGCTGCGCGAGCGGGCCGGCCGGGCCGAGGGCGTGGTCGACCTGGCCGCGATCCACGTCGTGCCGACCCTGCAGGTCTTCGCCGGGCTGCTGCCGGCGTACGTCGCCCTCACGGCGCCGGGACGCCCGGTCGGCTGGCTCGACGTCGTCGCGCTGGTCGTCGGCCTCGGGGCGGTGCTGCTCGAGCTCGTCGCCGACGTGCAGATGCACCGGTTCGCCCGCACCAAGCGGCCCGGGCAGGTCATGGACCGCGGGTTGTGGGCCTGGTCGCGCCACCCCAACTACCTCGGCGAGCTGTGCTTCTGGGCCTCGCTGCTGCTCTTCGGCCTGGCCGCCTCGCCGGGCGACTGGTGGTGGATGCCGATCGGTCTGGTGCTGATGAGCGCCATGTTCCTGGGCGCCAGCATCCCGATGATGGAGCGGCGGTCGCTGGAGCGGCGGCCGTCCTACCAGGAGGTCATCGACCGGGTGCCGATGCTGCTGCCCCGGCCGCCGCGCCGCGCATGACCCGCCCCACCGACCGCACCCGGGTGGTCGTCGCCGGGCTCGGTGAGAGCGGGCTGCTCACCGCCCGCCACCTCGACCCGCGGCGCTTCGAGGTCGTCGGCGTCTCCAGCAAGCCGCTCCTGGTCAGCGGCCAGGGGCTCGGCCACCGGCTCGCCTGGCCCGAGCAGTGGGCACGCGACCACCTGGTGCCCTTCGACCGCTACCGCCGCCTCGACCACGTCTGCACCGTGCACGCCGAGCTCGTCGGGCTCGACCTGGCGACCCGGGAGGTGCTCCTGCGCCGGCCCGACGGGTCGCCCGCGACCGAGCCGTACGACGTCCTGGTGGTCGCCACCGGCGTGACCAACGGGTTCTGGCGCCGCCCGGGGCTGCAGACCCGCGCCGAGGTCGAGGCGCAGGTGCGGGCCGACCACGAGCGGCTCGCCGCCGCGGGGTCCGTCGCCGTGGTCGGTGGGGGAGCCGCCGCGGTCAGCAGCGCGGTCAACCTGGCCCGGGCCCACCCCGGGGCCCGGGTCGACCTCTACTTCCCCGGCGAGCGCGGGCTGCCGCTGCACCACGACCGGGTCTGGGACGACGTCGCCCGACGGGCCAGCGCGGCCGGCACACGGCTGCACCCCGGGCACCGCGCGGTCGTGCCCGACGCCGCGCTCGACGCCCTCGGCACCGGCCCCGTCGCGTTCAGCACCGGGCAGGACCCGGCGCCGGCCGACGTCGTGGTCTGGGCCGTGGGGCGGGTGCGGCCCAACACCGGCTGGCTGCCGTCGGCGCTGCTCGACGAGCAGGGGTACGTGCGCTCCGGGCGCGACCTGCGGGTGCCCGGCCACGAGCACGTGTACGCCGTCGGCGACTGCGCCGCCACCGACCCGCTGCGCTCCTCCGCCCGCAACCGCGCCGACAAGCAGCTCGCCCACAACATCGCCGCCGCCCTCGACGGACGCCCGCTCCGGCGGTTCCCGGCCGCCCGGCGTCGGTGGGGCGAGGTGCTCGGCCCGCAACCCGACGGGCTGACCATCCACGACCCGCGCGGCCGGGGCTGGCGCATCCCGCGGCCGGTCGTCGACCGGGTGCTCGACCCCGTCGTCGTGCGCCGCGTGATCTGGGGCGGGGTCCGCCCGCCCTCCTAGGGTCGGGCGCGTGGACACCGTGCGCAGCATCGCCCTCTTCGTCGCCGCCGCCCTCGCCGAGATCGGCGGCGCGTGGCTGGTGTGGCAGGGCGTCCGCGAGCACCGGGGCTGGCTGTGGATCGGCGCGGGCGTGCTCGCGCTCGGGGTCTACGGGTTCGTGGCGACCCTGCAGCCGGACGCGAGCTTCGGGCGCATCCTGGCGGCGTACGGCGGCGTGTTCGTGGCCGGCTCGCTCGCCTGGGGGATGGTCGTCGACGGCTTCCGCCCCGACCGGTGGGACGTGAGCGGGGCCCTGGTCTGCCTGGTCGGCGTCGCGCTCATCATGTACGCCCCCGGTCGCTCAGCCTGACAGCGGCGGCGCCTCGGCCGGCGGGCAGGAGGCGCAGACCAGGCGCACGGGCGGGTCTGCCGGCACGGGACCGGAGCCGGGTTTGCCGGCCCGGGCGTCGAGCACGGGGAGCTGGCGGGCGCCGCAGCGCGGGCAGGCGTCGGAGGTGAGGGGGCTCATGGGGGTCGCAGTCCTGTGGTCGCGGGGGTGTGGACGGCGGAGGGAGCAGTCCCATTCGACCGCGACGGCGGGGTGGTCGTGACCACCCCGCCGTGCGGTCCGCGGCTCCGTCGAGCCGGGCCTCAGCCGGTGACGACCTCGCTCGGCAGCAGCCGGGCGACGACGTCGTCGAGGGTGACGACGGCCGGGCCGGAGCCGGTGGTGACGACCGCGAGGTGGGTGCGGGTGCGCCGCATGGCGGTGAGCACCTCGTGGGCGGGCACGTCGGGCGCGCGGACGAGCACGTCGCGGCGCAGGTCGCGCGCGCGGGTGGCGTCCTCGACGCCCATGGTGTCGCGCACGTGGACCATGCCGACGAGGTGACCGGCGGTGTCGTGGAGCAGGATCCGCAGGTGCCCGGTGGCCCGGGCGGCGTCACGGACCTCGATCACGGTGGCGTCGAGCGGCACCGAGGTGATCTCACGCGTCGGGTCGGCGAGCTCGCCCAGGGTCAGCGTCTCGAGGTCGAGCGCGTCGGTGACCTGGGAGGAGAACGACGCGTCGAGGGCGCCGACGTTGGCCGAGTGCTCCACGAGCGCGCGCAGGTCGGCCGGGGTCTGCCCGGTCGCCTTGGTGTCGCGGGGCTCGACCTTGACCCGGCGCAGGCACCAGTTGGCCGTCTCGTTGAGGACCTTGAGGACCGGCCGGAAGACCCACATGAAGCCCCGCATCGGCAGGGCCAGCGCGATCGCGGCGGTCTCGGGGTGGGCGATGGCCCACGACTTCGGCGCCATCTCGCCGATCACCAGGTGGAGGAAGGTGACCACGAAGATGGCGATCGCGAAGCCCGTGACGTCGGCGACCCAGGACGGGGCGCCCCAGCCCTCGACGAGCGGGGTGAGGGCGTAGTTGACGGCCGGCTTGGTCACCGCGCCGAGCCCCAGGGCGCAGGCGGTGATGCCGAGCTGGCAGCCGGCGAGCAGGACGGTGAGCTCGTCGGAGCTGCGCACGGCCGCGCGCGCCGAGGCGCTGTGGGCCGACCGCTCCTCGAGGCGGTGGCGGCGGGCCGCGAGCACCGCGAACTCCACCGCGACGAAGAACGCGCTGAGCGCGATCAGCGCGACGGTCACCAGCGTGACCACGACGGGGCTGTTCACGCCGTCACCTCCTCGTCGGCGGCCGCGTGGGAGATGCGGACCAGGGCGGGCACGTGGCGCTCGACCTCGAGGACCTCGAGGTCGAGCCGCTCGGGCAGGTCGTCGTCGCCGCTGGGCAGGGAGGCCAGCTGCACCTCGGTGCGGTCACCCACCTCGGGCAGGCGGCCCAGGCAGGCGATGACGAGGCCGCCCAGGGTCTCGTGCTCGCCCGCGGGCAGGTCGCGGCCCACGACGCGCTCGACCTCGTCGAGCGGGAGGGTGCCGGCGAGGTCCCAGGAGGTCGCGCCGGCGTCGGGGGCGGCCTCGGGCAGCTCGGGTGCGTCGAGGTCGTGCTCGTCGTCGATCTCGCCGACGAGCTCCTCGGCGAGGTCCTCGAGCGTGACGACGCCGGCCAGGCCGCCGTGCTCGTCGAGCACGCAGGCCAGCTGGCGCCGCGACGCCGTCAGGGTGCCGAGCACGTCGGTCAGCGGCATCACCGTGGGCACGAGCAGCGGCTCGCGCATGATGTCGCGCACGTGCAGCTCCGCGCGACGTGGTTCGGCGAGCAGGTCCTGCAGGTGGACGACGCCCACCACGTCGCCCTGCTCGTCGAGCACGGGGTAGCGGGAGTGGCCCTCGCCCATGGTGTGCCACAGGTCGTCGAGGCGGGTGTCGTCGGTGACGGTGCCGACGCGGGCGCGCGGCACCATGGCGTGCTCGGCGTCGCGGTCGGGGAACTCGACGAGCCGGTCGAGCAGCACCGAGAGGTCCGCGGGCAGGTCGCCCGAGGCGCGGGACTCGGTCACGATGTGGGCGAGGTCGCGCCGGGTCGCGGAGTGCTCGACGTCGTGCACGGGCTCCATGCCGAACAGCCGCAGCAGGGCGTTGGAGGCCTTGTCGAAGAAGGCGATCAGCCAGCCCATGCCGGCCAGGTAGATCGTGGTCGAGCGGGCCAGCGCGATGGCGGTCTGCTCGGGCCGGGCGATGGCGAGGTTCTTGGGGAACAGCTCGCCGAAGACCATCTGCACGCCGGTGGAGAGCAGCAGCGCGGCCACGGTGCCGATGGCGACGCCGACGCCGGTCGGGACCCCGACACCGCCGAGCGCGGTGCCGACGGACTCGCCGACGAGCGGCTCGGCGACGTACCCCACGAGGAGGGCGGTCACGGTGATGCCGAGCTGGGCGCCCGACAGCATGAACGACGTACGACGGGTGACCGCGAGCGCGCGCCTGGCGGCGGCGTCACCGGCCTCGGCCCGCGCGGTCAGGCGTGACCGGTCGACGGTCATGTAGGCGAACTCCTGGGCCACGAAGTAGCCGGTGGCCGCGGTGATCGCGAGGACCACGAGGAGTCCGAGGAGCAGGCTCAGCGCCCACACAGGCGCCACCGCCCCTCACCGGGCGCACCCGGGGTGTCGGGTGCTGCGTGGGCAAGGGGCGGTCTGGGACTTCGGCCGTCCATCGGGCGGTCTGGCTCCTGGGGAGTCGGGGTCGGACAGGGTCGGGTGACAGGTGGTCCAACGACCAGCGTTCCCCGGGAGTTGCCGGGCCTCACCACGTCGCGGATGAGGGTTCTCTCACGGGCGGATTGAACGCAGGCGGTCTAGAAGCGGTAGTCGAAGCGCGCGAGGTCCTCGGCGTGCGCACGCTCGACCAGTCGGCGGCCGGCGATGGAGTACCGGCGCCAGTAGGCGCGGTCGCGCTCGGTGACGTTGGTGGCGGGGACGGCGACCTCGAGGCCGACGTGCTCGCGCAGGTCGGCCTCCATCGCCTCCATCCGCAGCACCACGTGGGCCTCGCCGACGTGGCCCGCGTTGATGCGGCGTGGGCGGTCGGGGTCGTCGATGGCCTTGGCCAGCCAGGCGTCGAAGTCGAGGGTCACGGCGTCGACGACCTGGTCGAGGACGCCCGGCGTGGTCAGCACGAAGGAGTCGGGCTTGCGCAGCTCCTGCACCCACCGGGTGCGGCTGCGCTCGTACTCGGCCACGTAGAAGTCGAACGGGTTGCGGGTGGTCGTGACCACCTGGAGCCGGGGGTCGTCGTCGAGCAGCCCGGCCGCCACGAGCTGCCGGACGGTGCCGTGCTTGGGGTCGACCCCGGCCTCGCGGGCCCGCGCGGGGTCGGGCACCTGCTGGACGGGCCGCTGGTCGAGCAGGGCCGCGAGGAGGGCCGTGCTGCCGGTGCCCGGAGCGGCCGTGACGACGAGGCCGGCCTCGCGGTCGAGGACCGCCACCGGGGCCTCAGCCCTTCTTGCGGTAGCCGAGCACGAAGCCGACGAGCACGCCGACGACGAGGACACCGAGCAGCCAGACCCACAGCGGCGACTGCGTCTCGCCGCCGAAGAACTGGATGGTCGTCCGGCCGGTGTTCTGGGCGCAGAAGATCGCGACCAGCACCAGGACGACGATGCCGACGACCTGCTTCGGGGACAGGCGTCGGCTCCTGTCCGACCGGCTCCCGCGGTCGGTCGGGGTGTCGTGCGAGGTCATGGGGCCAGGGCACCACCAACCGCGGTCGCGGCGCGCCACCCCAGGGCGTGGAGATCGATGGGACACCCGTCCCGATTAAGGACAGGAACTGGCCTGTGGGCCTCCTACGGTGAGGTCATGACGACCTCCACCAGCACCGGCGACCCGATCCGCGACGACCTCCTCGAGGCCCTGGCCAAGCACCGCGACCTGTTCCGCGTGACGGCGGCCGGCCTGACCGAGGACCAGGCCCGGCTGACGCCGACCGCGAGCAGCCTCGGCGTCGGAGGGCTGGTCAAGCACGTGACGTCGGTCGAGGCCGAGTGGGCGCGGTTCGTCGTCGACGGCCCGGTCGACATGCCGGAGGTCGACTGGGAGCACATCGACTGGACCAACCCGCCGCCCGAGGCCGTGGCCTACGCCGAGGGCTTCCGGATGCGCGACGACGAGACCCTCGAGGGCCTCCTGGCGGCGTACGACGAGCAGGCGGCGCGCACCGACGAGCTGGTCCGCACCGTCGAGCTCGGCGCCCGGCAGCCGCTGCCGGCCGCCCCGTGGTTCGAGCCGGGGGCGTCGTGGAGCGCGCTGCGGGTGTTCGTGCACGTGGTGGCCGAGACGGCCCAGCACGCCGGCCACGCCGACATCATCCGGGAGACGATCGACGGGCAGAAGTCGATGGGCTGACCGCACCCGGGCCGCCAGGATGGGCCGGTGACCGACGCGCACCCCGCCTCCGCGCACGCCCCCGACTGGGTCGCCCGCTTCTTCGACGCCAAGGCGCTGGCCCACGGGCCGTCCGGGGTCCTCGACCACCACCGCGAGCGCGCGGCGGCGGTCGAGCGGTTCGGCGGCCTCGGCCGGGGACGGGTGCTCGAGCTGGGAGCGGGCGCCGGCGGGTCGGCGGCGGCCACCGCAGACCTCGGCCACGACGTCGTCGCCGTCGAGCTGTCGCCGCGCCGGGCGGCGTACGCCCGGGCCCTGGCCGAGGCGCGGCCGCGGCTGCAGGTGGTGGAGGCGGACTTCCTGTCCTGGTCCGGCGACGGCGAGTTCGGCGCCGTCGTGCTCTGGAACGGCTTCGGGGTCGGCAGCGACGAGGACCAACGGGTGCTGCTGCGGCGGATCGCCTCGTGGCTCGCGCCGGGCGGCGTGGCGCTGCTCGACGTGTTCTGCCCGGCGGGGTGGATCGCCGACGCCGGCCTCGAGGAGGTCGAGGAGGAGACCGGGCTGCGCGAGCGGGTGGACTACGACCACCTGCGCTCGCGGTTCGTCGACACCTGGTGGTTCGACGGGCCCGACGATCCGCCGCTCGCGCAGTCGGCGCGTTGCTACACCGTGGCCGACCTGCGCCTGCTGCTCGAGGGCACCGGGCTCGGTCTCGAGGCGGTCGAGCTCGACGGGCGGCCGGCGGACCCCGACGAGGGCGACGCGGCCGCGTGGGCCGCGGCGTGGTCCTACCGGGTGCGGTTGCGTCCGCGCTGATCGTGCGAGGGTGACGGGCAGCAGCGCGGCGGCTCCGCGGCGCGGCGTCGAGCGGGAGGTCCCCATGGGCAAGTGGAAGGTCGGGCTGCCGGTGGCGGCCGTCGGTGCGCTCGGTGCGGTGGCGGCGCGTGACGTGACGCAGAAGAAGCACGCGATCCTGCGCAACTACCCGGTGCTGGGGCGGGCCCGCTTCCTGCTGGAGAAGATCGGCCCCGAGCTGCGCCAGTACATCGTCGCCGCCAACGACGAGGAGCGGCCCTTCAGCCGTGACCAGCGCCGCTGGATCTACTCCTCGGCCAAGCTGGAGAACAACTACTTCGGGTTCGGCACCGACAACGACCTCGAGCACTCCTCGGGCAACGTCATCGTGCGCCACCGCACCTTCACCGACACCCCGCCGCCCCAGAGCGCGGTGGGCCAGGGCGGCGCCGCCGGCGGGAGCGGGCACGCCCAGGGGGCGACGCTCCCGTCGGCCAAGGTGCTGGGCGGGCCGCGCGGGCGCCGGCTCGCCTTCCGGCCGGCGTCGGTCGTCAACGTCTCCGGCATGAGCTTCGGCTCGCTGTCGGGGCACGCCATCGAGGCCATCAACCGCGGCGCGGCCGAGGCCGGCTGCCTGCACAACACCGGCGAGGGCGCGGTCTCGCGGCACCACCGGCACGGCGGCGACCTGGTCTTCCAGGTCGGCACGGCCTACTTCGGGTGCCGCGACGAGGACGGCCGGTTCAGCCTCCCCCGGCTCAAGGAGCTCGTCGACAGTGCGCCCATCAAGGCGCTGGAGGTCAAGCTCAGCCAGGGCGCCAAGCCCGGCCTCGGCGGCGTGCTCCCCGGGCCGAAGGTGACCGAGGAGATCGCCCGCACCCGCGGCGTACCCGTCGGGGTCGACTGCCTCTCGCCGTCGCGGCACGCGGAGTTCCACGACGTCGACTCGATGCTCGACTTCGTCGAGATGCTGGCCGCGGAGACCGGGCTCCCGGTCGGCATCAAGTCGGCCGTGGGCGACATGACCTTCTGGGACGAGCTCGTCGCGGCCATGGAGTCCGGCGAGCGCGGCGTCGACTACGTCGCGATCGACGGCGGCGAGGGCGGCACGGGCGCCGCGCCGCTCGTCTTCGCCGACAACGTGGCGCTGCCGTTCAGGCTCGGCTTCGCCCGCGTCTACCGCACCTTCGCCGAGCGCGGGCTGCACGAGCGGGTCACCTTCGTCGGCGCCGGCAAGCTCGGGCTGCCCGAGAACGCCATCGTCGCCTTCGCCCTCGGGGCCGACATGGTGAGCGTGGCCCGTGAGGCCATGCTCGCCGCCGGGTGCATCCAGGCCCAGAAGTGCCACACCGGTGAGTGCCCCACCGGCGTCGCCACCCAGGTCCCGTGGCTCGAGCGCGGCCTCGACCCGGTGCTCAAGGGCGAGCGGGTCGCCAACTACATCACGACCCTGCGCCGCGACCTGCTCAAGGTCGCCGAGACCTGCGGCGTCGCCCACCCCGGCCTGCTCGGCCCCCGCGACGTCGAGATCCTCGACACCCTCGTCGAGGGTCGCCTGCTGGAGGACCTGTACGGCTACCAGCCCGGCTGGGGCCGCCCCTCGGCCGCCGACTGCGACGAGATCACCCGCATCATGACCGCCGTCGACGACCCCGCCCCGCGCACGGAGGGCCCGCCCGCCACCGGCCACGACGGTCCCGCGACCTCCTCCGCGGACGGCGAGGTCGACGATCGCGCCTGAGGTCGCCCGGTCGTCCCGGGTCAGCGGCAGCCGAAGGGCTCCTCGCCCGCATCGAAGCGCAGTCCGGGGTCGGGGGCCCTGACCTCCTCGTCGTCCGACCGGGGCACCGGGAAGCGGAGCGTGTAGGTCACGGCCTCGAGGAGTTCGCGGACCTCGAGGCCGCCGGACGTGCCGGCCCGCCGCAGCGACTCCGACAGGTCGTCGCCGGTCACCGTGACCTGGAGGACCCGCCCCCCGCCGTACGAGATGCGGACGGGGACGTGCTGCCCGGCCGGGTCGATGCCGGAGACCCCCATCCGCTGCAGCGCCCGACCGTCGACGAGCGCCATGGCGGCGCGGAGCGGCAGCGAGCCCTCGACGACCCCCCGTCCGTCCGCCGAGGAGCCGTCGGCACGCAGGAAGTCGAGCAGCGAGACGTACGCCGGGGTCCCCGGCACCATCGCGGTGATGCCGAGCGGCACCTGGCGTGGCCCCAGCTCCAGCCAGCACCCACGCGCCGGCTCGGGCCACCCCACCATCTGGATCCAGGTCGTGGTGCCGCGCGAGACGACCCGCATGGTCGAGTCGCCGTCCTCGGCCGGGTAGGTGAAGCGGGTCGTCGCCCGCCAACCCTCCAGCGTCGCCGAGCCCTCGGTCTCGACCAGCGTGACGTCCTCGGCGGAGGTCACGGCGACGAAGGGCGTCACCGGCTCGGTGAGCATGAGGTCGGCGGCGCGGCGCACGGCCCGGCGCGCCTCGGCCCGGCGGACCGGCGCGGCCGGCGTGAGGCTCGTGCTGTCGAGGGTCCCCGCCTGGATCGCCGAGGTAGGTGAGGGGGAGCCCGGCGTCGACCGCGGCTCGGCGCCGGACCCGCACCCGGACGCGGCCAGCAGGGCGAGGGACGCGGCACGCAGGCGCATGCCGCACCGTAGGAACGCGCCATGCGGGCGCGGCCCACCCCGAGGTAGCGCAGCGCGACGGTCTGGACCGGTGGCGGCGTCCTCAGGTCGGGTGGACGTGCCGGTGGCCCCGCCGGTGGTGGGCGGGGTGTGGGGCTCGGTGGTCAGGGTTCGGCGGAGCGGTCGACGGTGTGCGTCGCGCCGGCGGGGCTGTGCCACTCGAACACGCCGGGTCTGCCCTGCTGGTAGTCCCAGTCGGAGAACGTCTTGGCGCGGTGGTGGGACCGACACAGTCGCGCGGAGTTGGTCGAGCGGGTCTCGCCGCCGGCGTCGTACGGGATGGTGTGGTCGCGGTCGGTGCGGCGGCGGTTGCAGTACGGGAACACGCAGCGCTGGTCGCGGAGGTCGACCTGCTCGGCCAGCCGTGGTGAGGGCGTGTAGCCGCTGCTGGTCAGGTCGGCGGCAAGGTCGATGACCGGCTTGACGTGGGCGTCGTCGTGCAGCCAGGCGGCGACCTGCTCGGCCAGCGCAAGGGCGGCGGTGGGGTCGCCGCCGGGTAGGTCGACGACCGGCGTGATGGTCACGCGGGTGCCGGGCTGGCGGCACCAGGCGGCGAGCTGCTCGCGGGTGATGGTGGAGCCGACGGTCTCGACGAGGTCGGAGTCCGAGCGCAGGTGCGCGTACACGGTCACCCCACGCCCCGTGGTGCTGCCGACCTCGAGGTCGAGCGCGAGCTGGGCGCGGGCGATCTCCCCGACCGCGAGGGCGCGGCGGGCGTCCCACGACTCGGTCGACCCGAGCTCGCCGAGCTGGGCCGCCACGCCGGCGACGGCGGTGTCGAGGTCGACCGCGTCGGCCAGGTCGAGGGTCCCGGTGACCTCGACGGTGCCGTCGAGGGAGCGGACGTGGTCGAGGTGGACGTCGAACCGACGGTGCTCCAGCGCCGCCAGACGCCGGCGTTCCACCTCCTCGGGGCAGTGGGTGGCGAGGGCGGAGGCGACGGTGCGGTCGACCTGGGCGAAGGTGCACGAGTGCGCGGTCGGGGCGAGCGCCCGGTCAACCTCGGTTGCACCCGCGGGCGGGAGCTGTTGGGTCTGCTCGGCGATGCGGAACGCCTTCCACACCGGCACCTCCAGCCCGACGACCCGGGCCCAGAGGCGGGGGAGGCGGTGGCGCAGCTCGAGGGCGTTGCCGACGTAGGTCGCACAGGAGTCGGGGGAGCGTCCGAGGACGCAGGCGAGGTCGTGGGTGTCGAACTCGCTGACCCACGGGCAGCCCGGCCCGCCGAGCTGCAGGCCCGGGGTCATGGTGTGGAGCGACGCCTCCGCCTCCGACACCTCGTGGGCTGCGCACCAGTCGAGCACCGCGAGCAGCTCGCTCACCTCCACACGCCGCTTCTCGCGGTGCGCGTCGGCCACGGCGGCGAGGGCCGGGTCGAGGAGTCGGCTGGTGGTCATGGTGAACACGGTAGACGTGACCGCCGACAGTTCTCGACGATGTGTTCGATGTGTTCGATGTGGTCGATGGCCCTGGGGAATGGTCTCGAGACGGGCGCCAGGGCGCCCTCCTCGACCATCGTGGGGTGGGGTCGGCTTGCCGGCTGCGGGTCTGGAGACGGGCGCCAGGGCGCCCTCCTCGACCATCGTGGGGTGGGGTCGGCTTGCCGGCTGCGGGTCTGGAGACGGGCGCCAGGGCGCCCTCCTCGACCATCGTGGGGTGGGGTCGGCATATCGGCTGCGGGTCTGGAGACGGGCGCAGGGCGCCCTCCTCGACCACCGTCGGGTGCGGTCCGTGTCCCGCTGCGGGGGATCCCCGAGCGCCGGCCGACGGGCCCGGGGAGCTCGGCCTGGTCACGACGGTGGGCGGCACGTGGTCACGTCGACGGGCCGCCTGGCCCGCGCTGACCAGGGGCCTGGTCATTCCGGGCCAGGCTCGTCCCCAGGGTGCGCGCCGGTTGGTCCAGGACCGGCGTGACGTTCGTCGGTCGTTCACCGTCGCCCACCCGGTCGTTCCGTCGTCCCGCTGAGACTCGTGCCGCTCCCCTGGGGAGGGGCGCAGCACGGCACCGACACTCGTGACCAGCAGGGACAGCACCAGGTGACCACCACTCTTCCCGACCTCGAGCGCTCCGCCGGGGTCGAGGTCAAGGCGCGCGCGCTCAGCCGTCGTACGACGGGCGCGGACGCCGTCTTCGCGCACTCAGCGCGGCTCGTCGGGGCCTCGGTCCTCGTCATCACCGGCGGGGTCGGGCTCTTCCTCGGGCTGCAGGCGCTGCCGACGTTCCAGCGCTACGGACTGGACTTCCTCACCGAGCAGCAGTGGTCGCCCGACACCGACGTCATCGGCATCGCCGCGGTGCTGGTCGGCACGCTGCAGGTGGCGTTCGTGGCCATGGTGATCGCGTTCCCGCTGGCCCTGACCACGGCGCTGTTCATCAGCGAGTACGCCCCCGCACGGATCCGGCCCACCCTGGTCTCCCTCGTCGACCTGATGGCGGCGGTGCCGTCGGTGATCTACGGGCTCTTCGTGGCGCTGCTGCTCATGCCGTACGCCGCGGACCTGTCGATCTGGTTCGACCGCAACCTCGGCTGGATCCCGCTCTTCGCCGTGCCGGGCGGCAACGCCGACGCGCCCCTGCCGGCGCTGAGCCAGTACGGCTTCAGCTCCTTCGTGGCCGGCATCGCGGTCTCGATGATGGTGATGCCGATGGCCTGCGCGGTGATGCGGCAGGTCTTCTCCCAGACGCCGCCGGGGGAGAAGGAGGCCGCGCTCGCGCTGGGCGCGTCGACGTGGGGCATGGTCCGCACCGTCGTGCTGCCCTTCGGCCGCGGCGGGATCATCGGCGGCACGATGCTCGCGCTCGGCCGCGCGCTCGGCGAGACCATCGCGGTCGCGCTCATCCTCTCGCCCGCCTTCGACATCAAGTGGTCGGTCACCGAGAAGGGCGGCAACACGATCAGCTCGCTGATCGCCAACCGCTTCGGCGAGGCCTCGGACTCCCAGCTCAAGGCCCTCCTCGCGGCCGGGTTCGTGCTGTTCCTCATCACGCTGCTGATCAACACGCTCGCCGCGATCGTGGTCAACCGCAGCCGCTCCGGGGCGGACACCGACTGATGACCGCCCTCGACCGACGCCCCGACGCCGCCCCGGCCGCCACCCGCCCTCGCGGCACCACCACCCTCCCGTCGTACGACGACGACGCGCCGCCCCGCGCCCCCCGGGCGTCCCTGGGCCGACCGACGCCCGACGAGCTGTTCGTCCGCGTCGGGTCCTGGGTGGCCGCGCTCGGCCTGGCCTGGGTCGTGACGCAGCGGCTGCTGCCGCTCGCCGGCCTGCCGTGGTTCGTGCTCAGCTGGTTCGTGCTGGGCCTGCTCGTGACCGCGGTCGCGACGGCCGCCACCGGCACCTGGGTCGACGTCAAGGACCGGGTGGCCGCCGCGGTGGTGACCGGCGGCGCGGTGGTCGTGGGGGCGGCGCTCGTCGCGGTCGTCGCGTACGTGGCCTACAAGGGCTACAAGCCTGTCCTCAACACCAACTTCTTCCTCGACGACATGGCCGGCGTCGGCCCGAAGGACCCCTTCGACCAGGGCGGCATCCGGCACGCGATCCTCGGCTCGCTCATCGAGATCGGCATCGCCGTGGCCATCACGCTCCCGCTCGGGATCGGCACCGCGGTGTTCATGACCGAGGTCGGCGGCCGGTTCGCCCGAGTCGTGCGCACCGTGGTCGAGGCCATGACCGCGCTGCCCTCGATCGTGGCCGGCCTGTTCATCTACACCGTCTGGATCCTGGCGCTCGGCAACGACCGCTCCGGCTTCGCGGCCTCGCTCGCGTTGTCGGTGATGATGCTGCCGATCATCGCCCGCGCCTCCGACGTCGTGCTGCGGGTCGTGCCCGGCGGCCTCCGCGAGGCCAGCCTCGCCCTCGGCGCGAGCCGGTGGCGCACCGTGTGGCACGTCGTGCTGCCCACCGCCCGCCCCGGCCTGGCCACCGCCCTCATCCTCGGCATCGCCCGCGGCATCGGCGAGACGAGCCCCGTGCTGCTGACCAGCGGCGCGGCGGAGTTCACCAAGACCAACCCCGTCGACGGGGCGATGAACTCGCTGCCGCTGTTCATCTTCGGCGGCGTCCGCTCCGGCAACGAGGTCGCCATCCAGCGCGCGTACGGCGCCGCGTTCGCGCTCCTGCTGCTGGTGCTCGTCCTGTTCGTCATCGCCCGGCTGCTGGCCCGGCCGCCGCGCGCCGGCGGTCGGCGCCGGCCCCGCCTGCGACGCGGACCGGTCTCGCCGGCCGCGCCCCTCGCCGGGCCCTCCGCACCCGCCCAGCCCGCTCCCGCCGCACCCGCCGCCCCCGGCGCGCCCGTCCCGCCCAGCAAGGAAGCCACCCGATGAGCACCCGCCGCACCCGCCTCGCCGCCGCCCTGGCCGCCCTCGCCGTCGCGGTCGTCGCGGCCACGGCCGCCGCGCCGGCGACCGCCGACCCCGCCGGCACGCCCGGCTCGCCCGGTACGCCCGGCACGTCGGGCCGCGCGGCGTACGCCACGATCGAGGGGACCGGCTCGACCTGGTCGGAGCTGATCGTCAAGCAGTGGATCTCCGACGTCGACGCCAACGGCATCAAGGTCGTCTACACCGGCGGCGGCTCCTCGAAGGGCCGCAAGGACTTCTCGCAGAACACCACCGACTTCGCGATCTCCGAGATCCCCTACCAGGGCCGCGACGAGACCGGCCAGGCCGACACCAGCAACGGCCGCCCCTACGCCTACCTGCCGCTGGTCGCCGGCGGCACCGCCTTCACCTACCAGCTCAAGGTGGGCGGGCAGATGGTCAAGAACCTGCGCTTGTCGGGCGAGACGATCGCCAAGATCTTCACCGGGCAGATCACCAACTGGAACGACGAGGCGATCACGGCCGACAACAACGGCCGCTCCTTCCCGAGCAAGTTGATCGTCCCGGTCGTGCGCTCCGACGGGTCGGGCACGACCGCGCAGTTCACCACCTGGCTCGACAAGGCCTACCCGTCGATCTGGCGGCCCTACTTCGGCAAGGCCGGGCTCACGTCGTACTTCCCGAAGAAGGGCGACGTGATGATCGCCCAGTCGGGCTCGGACCAGGTCATGAACACGGTCTCCGGGTTCGCCGGCGACGGGACGATCGGGTACGTCGAGTACTCCTACCCGCTCGACAAGGACTACCCGGTCGTCAAGGTCCTCAACAAGGGCGGCTACTACGTCGAGCCGACGCAGTACAACACCGCCGTCGCGCTGACCAGGGCCCGCATCAACACCACCAAGGCCGACCCCACGAAGTACCTGACGCAGATCCTCGACGACGTCTACACCAACCCCGACCCGCGGGCCTACCCGGTGTCGTCGTACTCCTACATGATCGTCCCGACCGGGGCGAAGGACCCGCGGATGACGACCGCCAAGCGCCAGTCGCTCGCCGACTTCGTCTACTACTCGCTGTGCGCCGGGCAGGTGAACGCCGGACCGTTCGGCTACTCGCCACTGCCGCTCAACCTGGTCAAGGCCGGGTTCGAGCAGATCGCCACGCTGAAGCAGGCCGACCCGGCGGTCAACCTGACCAACCGCGACGTGCGCAGCTGCAACAACCCGACCTTCGACGGCAAGAACCCCGACAAGAACGTCCTGGCCGAGAAGGCCGAGATGCCGGCTGCCTGCGACAAGCAGGGCGCCGGGCCGTGCGGCACCGACACCGGCAAAAACGCCGGCAACGGCGGTGGCGCCGCTCCGGCCGCCGGCACCCCCGCGGCGGCGACCCCGACCGACGGTGCCGCCGCGCCGGCGGCCGGCGGCGCCGCCCCGGGGACCGCCGCTCCGCCAGGCGGAGCGCCCGCGGCCGCCGGGCCCCCCGG
>NZ_VDMR01000011.1 GCF_006346315.1 Nocardioides litoris
CGGACAAGTCCAGCTCCAGGACAACGCCACCACCGCGCGTCAGTCTCGAGATGAGTCACACCACCGGTCACCGACCCACAACCCCACCACCACCAGGGCTGCAAGGAAACACTCACAGTCTCGAGACAGGCGCCAGGGCGCCTTCCTCGACCACCGTGGGGCCCGGCTCGACCGACGGTGGTCGAGGAAGGACGGAGTCCTGTCTCGAGACCACGCACGTCAGGTGGTCTCGAGACAGGCGCCAGGGCGCCTTCCTCGACCACCGTGGGGCACGGTCGGGACGTCAGTCGCCGCCGCGCAGGAGGGGGCGGGCGAGCTTGCGGCCGTGGTGGATCTGGGCCTTGATCGTGCCGAGCGGCACGCCGACCTGCTCGGCGATCTCGTCGTAGGCCATGCCGTAGACGTCACGGAGCAGCAGCGGCTCGACGTACTGCGGGTGGTCCTGCTCGATCGTCTCCATCGCCTCGAGCAGGTCGAGGCGGGTGCCGGCGATCACGCTGGTGGTGCGGGGGTCAGGCCTCTCGCTGAGCGGGTTGTGCTCGGTGGGGTCGTAGAGGGTGGCCTGCTTCATCCGGCGGTACGTCGACCGCGCGCTGTTGACCGCGACCACGTGGGTCCAGGTGGTGAACCGCCCGCGGCCGCCCCACGAGCCGATCTTGGTGGCGATGTTGATCAGCGCCTCCTGGCAGGCGTCCTCGGCGTCGGGGGTGTAGGGCAGGACGCCGCGGCAGACGTTGAGGGTGCGCGGCCGGATGGCGGCGAGCACCTCCTCGAGCGCCTCCCGGTCGCCGCCCTGGGCCCGCCGCGCCAGGGCGTCGACCTCGTCGGGGGTTGGCTCGCCGGACCAGGACTGCGCCGAGGACTGCGTGGAGGACATGACGCCCACCCTTCCCGTACCGGTGGTGGCTACTCGCGGCACCTACTATGCACCGGTGTCCGACACCCCCACCCCGTCGAGCGGACCGAGCCACATCGGCCGGTACGCCGTGCGGCGCCGCATCGGCAGCGGCGGCTTCGCCACGGTGTGGCTGGGGTACGACGAGCAGCTCGACGCCCCCGTGGCCATCAAGGTGCTGGCCGACAACTGGTCGGAGCAGCACGAGGTGCGCTCGCGCTTCGTCGAGGAGGGGCGCTACCTGCGGCGGGTCGAGTCGCCCCACGTCGTCCCCGTCTACGACGCCGGCTCGCTCGACGACGGGCGGCCCTACCTCGTCATGGCCTACGCCGACCAGGGCACCCTGACCGACCGCATCAACGCCGGCGGGGTCTCCGTGCCGGAGGCGCTGGAGGTGGTGGCGCAGGTCGGCACCGGCCTGCAGGCGCTGCACGACCGCGGCGTGCTGCACCGCGACGTCAAGCCCGCCAACGTCCTGTTCCGCACCGTCGACCCGGCCGCCGGGCCCGCCGGCGTCCGCGCGATGGTCGGCGACCTCGGGCTCGGCAAGGCGCTCGACGTCTCCTCCCGGCTGACCATGATCGCCGGCACGCCCGCCTACGTCGCGCCCGAGCAGGCGCAGGGGGAGAAGCCCGACGCCTGCGCCGACCAGTTCTCCCTCGGCGTCCTGACCTACCAGCTCCTGCTCGGCCGGCTGCCCTGGCAGCACGCGTCGCTGGCCGCCGCCGCGACGCCGACCGAGCCCGCGCCGATGTCGTCGGCCGACCTGCCGGTGCCGGACGCGGTCGAGGCCGTCGTGCGCCGGGTGCTGGCGCACACCCCGGCCGACCGGTGGCCGTCGGTGACGGCGTACGTCGAGGCGCTCGGCGCCGCCGTCGAGGGCTGGCAGGACGGTGCGGCCCCCCTGGGCACCCGGGCCCTCCCGGTCGACCCCCACCTGACGCAGCCCGGCGCCCGGCCCTCGCCCGCCGCCGCGGCCGGTCCGACCCCGCCCACCCGTCCGGCCCCGCCCGCGGGGCCCGACGCGGGCTCCCACCCCGGACCTCGGCGCCGCCGGGCCGCGGTGGCCGCGCTCGCGGTGGCCGGTCTCCTGGCCGGCGGCCTCGGCGGGTACGCCGCCCACCGGGCGCTCACCTCGGAGCCGACGCCGTCGGCCGAGGTCGAGGTCATGGACGTCGACGGCACGCTGTCGGTCGTCGTCCCGCGGGCGTGGGACGCCGCCGTCGGCCGCGACGGGTGGCAGCCCGCCAACGCCGGGGACGGCCAGCGCTCGCCGGCGGTCAGCGCCGGCACCGAGCCGGACTGGGCCGGCGACCAGCGGGCGCACGGGGTGTTCCTCGGCCTGCTGCCGGGCGAGGACCTGCCGCCGGCGCTGCCGCGGCACCCCGAGTGCGGCGGGGGCGGCACCGACGACCGCGACGAGACCGACGGCGACCCGTCGTTGACCGCGGTGTTCACCGACTGCCCCGGCGGGGTCACGGTGGAGCGGCTGGTGCAGGTCACCGGCGCGCAGCTGCTGTGGGTGCAGGTGCGCAGCGCCGACCGGGCCACCGCCAACCGGGTGCTCGACTCGGTCGACGTCTACGGGCTCTGAGTCGCGCTGCCGGGTCCCTCGCTGGGCGCCTCGGTCAGGTCGGCCGGGTCCTCGACGGTGATCTTGCGGGCCGCGGTGATCCGGCTCAGCAGGTCCTGGAGGCCCTGCTCGTCCTCCACGCGCCCGGACCCGGCCACGGTGAACGCGGCCCGTCCGTCGGGCCCGGGGTAGAAGCGCTCGAGGCCGACCCGGCGGAACCCGCCGAGGTCGATGTAGGAGGAGTCGAACCCGTCGTCGGTCGGCAGGTAGGTGGTCTCGACGTCGGACATGTTGCCCTGGGCCTGCGCCGAGTCGAGCGCGGCGGCCCGGCTGCGGACGGCGTCGGCGACGTCGAGGCCGGACGCGCCGACGTACTGGACGCGCAGGGAGTAGCTGTTGTCGCTGTTGCCCGGGACGGTGTAGACCCAGCGGTCCAGCCCGTTGAAGGACCGGTCCCAGCCCTGCGGCACCGGCACCCGGACCACCGTCGACGGCCCGCCGTCGGGGTCGGGGACCGCCAGCTGCTCGTCGCGCAGCGCGATGCCGGTCGCCAGCGCCGGGTCGTCGGGGTCGGGCTGGACGACCTTGACCGGCAGGCTGGGGTCGGCCGGGAGCGGCGCCGGCGCGACCGAGGTCGGGGCGGGGGCGGCCTCGTCGTCACCGGTCGTGGCGGCCAGGGCCCACCCGCCGCCGAGGCCCACGACCAGCGCCAGCGCGACGCCGCCGATGACCCTCCCGTCCACAGCGGCGACCCTACGACAGCCGCGCCGCAGCGGCGGCTACGGTTCGGGCTCGTGGCTGACCTGCTGCTGCGCGAGGTCCGGGTGGTGCCGCTCGCGGGTGGGACCCGTGCCGGCGACCCGGTCGACGTGCTCGTGACCGATGGCGTCGTGACGGCGCTCGCCCCCGACGTACGCCGCCCCGACGGGGTCGAGGAGGTCGCCGGCGGCGGCCGGTGGCTGGTGCCCGGGCTGTGGGACCAGCACGTGCACCTCGGCCAGTGGACGCTGGCCCGCGCCCGCGTCGACACCGCCGCGGTGGCGACGCCGGAGGAGGCCTGCGCGCTCGTGGCCGACCTGGTCTCGGCCGAGCCCGGCCGCCCGGTCATCGGGTGGGGCCACCGGCCCGGCGCCTGGACCCGCGACCCCACGGTCGCCGAGCTCGACGCCGTCTCCGGCGTGACGCCCGTCGTCCTCATCGCCGGCGACGCCCACCACGCCTGGCTCAACAGCGCCGCCCTGGCCGCCCTCGGGCTCGGGGCGCGCGAGGAGGTCGTGCGCGAGAACGAGTGGTTCGACGCCTACGAGCGCCTCTCCGCGCTCACCGGCGAGGACGGCGCCGTCGGCCCGGCCGCCTACCGCGCCACCCTCGACGACGCGGCCTCGCGCGGCGTGGTCGGGCTGGTCGACCTCGAGTTCTCCGACGGCATCGACGCCTGGGTCGAGCGGTGGCACGCCGGCGCCGCCCTGCTGCGGGTGCGGCACGGCGCCTACGCACCCTCGCTGGAGGACGTCGTCGGCCGCGGCCTGCGCACCGGCGCGCCGCTGGTGCCCGGGGACGACCGGCTCGTCATGGGCCCGCTGAAGATCATCAGCGACGGGTCGCTCAACACCCGCACCGCCTGGTGCTGCGAGCCGTACGCCGACGGCGACCGCCTCGACCACCCGCGCGGCGCCGCCAACCTGCCCGCCCACGAGCTCCAGGCCCTGCTGGCCCGCGCCCACATGAGCGGGCTGCACGTCGCCACCCACGCCATCGGCGACGCGGCCGTCACCGCCGCCCTCGACGCCTACGCCGCCACCGGGGCGCTGGGGTCGGTCGAGCACGCCCAGCTCGTCGCCCGCGACGACGTGCCGCGGCTGGCCGCGCTGGGCCTGCGGGCCTCGGTCCAGCCGTCGCACCTGCTCGACGACCGGGACCTCACCGAGCTGATCTGGCCGGGGCGGGGCGACCGGTCGTTCGCGTTCCGGTGGATGCTCGACGCCGGCGTGCGGCTGGTCCTCGGCTCCGACGCCCCGGTCTCGCCGCTCGACCCCTGGCTGTCGATGGCCGCCGCCGTCCACCGCGGCGTCCTCGACGACGAGCGCGACGCCTGGCACCCCGAGCAGGCCCTGACCGCGCAGGAGGCGCTGGCCGCGTCCGTCGACGAGCAGCCCACCGTCGCGGTCGGGTCCGTCGGCGACCTCGCGCTGCTCGACCACGACCCGCTCGCCCCGGCCGGCTCCGCCCGCGAGGCCGCCGCCGCACTGTGTCGGACGACGGTCGCGCTGACCGTCGTCGGCGGGAGGGTCGTCCACCGGGCGCCCTGACGGCATGCTCGCCCGGTGAAGCTGCTGCTGACGGCCGCCGGGGTGCGCAACGACGGGATCCGGCAGGCCCTGCTCGACCTGCTCGGCAAGCCCGTCGAGGAGGCTTCGGCGCTGGCCGTGCCGACCGCGCAGTACGCCCACCCGTGGGTGGGCCCCGGCGAGAAGCCCTGGCGGTTCGTCAGCGGGGCGGAGGACGGCATGGTCGGCCTGGGCTGGCGCTCGGTCGGGCTGCTGGAGCTCACCGCGCTGCAGTCGCTGCCCCGGGAGGCCTGGGAGCCGGTCGTGCGCGGCGCCGACGTGCTCCTCGTCGCCGGCGGTGACGTGCTCTACCTGGCGCACTGGCTGCGCGAGTCCGGCGTCGCCGACCTGCTGCCCGAGCTCGCCGACACGGTGTGGGTCGGGCTCAGCGCCGGCAGCATGGTGCTCACGACGGAGGTCGGCTCGGACTTCGTGCAGTGGCGGCCGCCCTCCGGCGACGAGTCGGGACTGGGGCTCGTGGACTTCTCGATCTGCCCGCACCTCGCTCCCGACGGCGAGCCCGGCAACAGCCTGGCCGAGGCCGAGGACTGGGCCGCGCGGCTCTCGGGGCGTCCGGGGCGCTCGGCGACGGCGTACGCGATGGACGACGACTGCGCGATCGTCGTCGACGGCGACCGCACCGAGGTGGTCGGGGGCGGCTGGTGGGTCGAGCTGCGGCCGGGCATGGCGTGAGCGCCCCCGGCGCTGCCATGGTGGCTCGATGACGACGTACGAGGGGACCGACGAGCTCGAGGGCGCGCGGATCGTGAGGTCGAGCTTGAGGGGCGCGACCGTGCGGTTCTCCGACGTGAGCGGCGTGGTGATGCGCGGCGTCGACGTCGGTGGCCTCGACATCGACAGCAACGACCTGTTCTTCGGCACGCTCCTGGTCAACGGCGTCGACGTCGTGCCGCTGGTCGACGCCGAGCTCGACCGGCTCTTCCCGGGCCGCGAGCTGCAGAAGGCGCAGACGCCCGAGGGCCTGCGCGAGGGCTGGGTCGCCGTGCAGGCCGCCTGGGCCCAGACCGTCGAGACCACGCCGGCCGAGCTCCGCGACGCCCACGTCGAGGACGAGTGGTCGCTGGCACAGACGCTGCGCCACCTCGTGCTCGCCACCGACGCCTGGCTGCGGGGCGGCATCCTGCGGGTCGAGCAGCCGTTCCACGAGGTCGGGCTGCTCTTCACGGGCGCGGAGCGGATGGGCGTCGACACCTCGCCCTTCCGCGTCGACGAGCCCTCCTTCGCCGAGGTGCTGCAGGTGCGGGCCGAGCGGCAGCAGATGGTCACCGACTTCCTGGACGGTGCCACGCCCGAGCTGCTGGCCGAGGAGCGGGCCGACCCGTGGGGCGGCGACGGCTGGCGGCCCACCGTCGGTGACTGCGTGCGGGTGGTCCTCGAGGAGGAGTGGGCGCACCTGCGCTACGTACGCCGCGACCTGGCGCTGCTGGCCGACCGGTCCGACCGGTCCGACCGGTCCGACCGGTCCGACCGGCCGGCGTAGGTCACGCTCCGAGGTCCTTGCGGAGCGGCAGCTCCGCCGGCTCACCGGGGAGCAGCAGCGAGCCTGCGTCGACGTACCCGAGGTGGCGGTGCAGGTGCTGCGCCTGCTCGGCCGCCGACGTCGAGGTCAGGACGAACCGCTGGGTGCGGTGGGCGTGCTCCCACGCCTCGACGAGGGCGCGGCCGGCGCCGCGTCCGCGGGCGGTGGGGAGCACCCACAGCAGGTGCATGAACGGCACCTCGTCCCTCAGCGCGCCCCAGCGCAGGAATCCCACGGGGGTGCCGTCGACCTCCGCCACGAGCACGCGCCGCTGGTCGACCGCGGCCGCGATGCCCCCGGCGTCAGGTGCGGGTCGTGGGCGTCGAGGGGAGCCACGTCGCGGGCCTCGGCGGGGCGGACGGTGGGCACCGGCCCATCGTCTCCTAGGCGACGCGTTCTGGTGGCGGTTGGCCTGGTGGCGGTCGGCGGGGCGGGGGTGGGTGGGTGGCGGGGTGGTAGGTGAACCGGCCGGTGTCGTCGACTGGTGGTGGTGGGGTCCAGGTGGGTCGTCGGGTGGCGGGGTCGAGGTGGATGGTCCAGGGGGTGGTGTGGGTGATGGTGTGGTGGCGGCGGCAGAGCAGCGCGAGGTTGTCGAGGCTGGTGGGGCCGCCGTCGGCCCAGTGGGTGAGGTGGTGGGCCTCGCAGGCGGTGGGGGGTCGTCGGCAGCCGGGGAAGGTGCAGTGCCGGTCGCGCAGGACCAGGGCCAGCCAGATCGAGGTGGTGACCAGCCGGGAGAGCCGACCCACGTCGAGGACCTCGCCCCGTGAGCCCAGGACGGCGGGGAGGACCTCGGCGTCGCAGGCCAGGCGCCGCACGGCAGCGACTGAGAGGTGGGTGCCGTCGTCGAGGACACCGTGGCCCGCGCGGCCATCGTGGTCGACGAGCCCGTCGCGGAGCTGCTGGTGGTCGATGGTGACCGTCAGGCGGGCGGTGGTGCCGTGGGCGCGGGGCAGCTGGTCGCCGGCCTGGAGGCGGCGGCAGCCCTCGACCAAGGCGTCCCACAGGCGGGCACCGGGTTCGCGGGCATCGGCGCCGTCGTGGCGGCACGCGGGGTCCGGGCACCGTCGGCGGACGGGGTCGCCGGGGCGGCGCAGTGGCCGGCCCGGCACGCGCGCGACGCCGCCGCAGGCACCGGGGGCGGTGGTCTGGGGTGCGGCGAGGGGGAACAGGGTGGCCTTGACGGTCTCGGCGTCCTCCACGGTGGCGTAGCCCCGGATCCGGACCCCGCCCAGGGTGTCGGGGGTGAAGGTGAGGTGGCGGGCGTGGTGGGCGGCGCGCTCGGCCTGGGCGCGGTCGGCTTCCAGGCCGCGGGCGGCGCCGTCGGGGTCGATCTCGGCGACCAGGCCGGGGAAGGCGTGGTCGAGGTCGGTGGCGTCGAGACCGCCGGTGGTGGCGAGCTCGAGCATCCAGGCGGTGACGGTCTCTCGCAGCGCCGGCTCGTGGGGCAGGGTCGCGACCCGTTCGCCGATGACCCGGGCCTGGGCCGTGGAGACGGCACCGGTGGTCATCGCGGCCAGGACGTCGGGCATGGCCTGGGTGCGGGTGGCGGTGCGGACCAGCCCGGCGCCGGCGCCCTTGCGGCCGCCGACCAAGTGGGTGAGGAAGTCCTTCGCGTCGGCCCACCCCGCCGCCCCGAGGGCGTCGGCGGCGTCGGGGGTGTCGCGGCAGGCCAGCCGGCCCGCGACCACGACCAGCGCCGCCTCCACCCGAGCCCGTGCACCTGCGAGCACCGCCGCCGCCTCGACCAGCTCGGGCCCGGTGAGGGTCTCCCAGGCGACCTCGGCCAGCGAGGCCGCGGTGGACGCGGTCTGGTCGAGCGCGGGAGGAAGAGTGGCCACGCGTCCATGATAGCCGATCATGTGTTCGATTAGAAGCAAGAGCGGGAGCTTGTGGAGAGCGTCCGCACGACCCGTGAGTAGGGTGGACAGTCGCTCGCGAGGGCCCGGCGCCCCCCGACCAGCGCCCTGGCGGCCTCCAGAGATGCAGCTGTGTCGCGCTCGAACCCTGTCACTCGCGACCCGGAAGCTTCGACGATCGCTCGGGGCAGCTGCAGCGCCCGTCGGACCAGCGCCCGCAGCTCGTCGGTTGCTGTCTCGGCAATCGCGGTCAGCGACCGGGCCATGAACTGCGCATCCCGGCCGTCATCCGACGCAGGACCTCTGCGGTCGGCAGGCCAAACCCAGCTCGATGGAGACCGATCGGGTCCGAACAGGCGCTTGCACGTCACGCTGGGAGTGTCGATCTGCGCGCTGGGCGACGAGTCGGCTGAGGGCGACGGTGGCACCGGCTGCGGAGGCTCGCGGTGTTCCGCCGCCGCGACGGCTCAGTCCTCGTCGAGCCAGGCCAGGAACTCGTGTGCTTGGACGGCGCCGAGCCGTAGACGTGCACATCCGTCGTGTCCACGACAAGGGGGCAGGCGCCGACCAGCTGCTCGCGGACGTCTCGGGTGCGCACCCACCGCCTGGTTGCGCAGCGCACGACCCAGGCGCGGGCGTGTCCTCGACCTCGGTGACCACGACCTCGTCGTCTGGGTCGGGGGTCGTCGCTCTTGGGTCGGCGGGGCGGTCGGGCGTCCGTGCATCGTTTCGCCGGGTGAGCTCGGCCTCGGCGATGCGGCAGGCGTCTTCGCGGTCCACGCCTCGCGGGCCAGACGTTCGGGCGACCGGGAAGGCGGACGGTGGACGGCGGACGCCCTCCCCGGTCGTCGGGCGCGTGCGCGGCGGCCGGTCGAGGGGTGTGGCCAGGACTGACCCTAGATCGTGGCCCGGTGGATCACTCGAAGGCAGTGGGAGGCGTGGTCGGAGCGGCGCGGGTGGTGAACGTGAGGGTTGCGGTGAACGTCGGGACGGGGAAGTTCTCGAACGTCACCGGGTCGTAGCAGTACACGAAGGCCGTCAGTCTGCGTGCAGACCCGCCTGTCTGACCGCTGGAGACCGACGAGGAGCTGTTCCCCCCGAAGTTTGAGAAGGAAGCCAGCTCTGTTTGGTCGCCGAGGCCGACGGACAGAGGCGCGTAATTGTCCCCGCATTCAGAGGGCTGGATCCCGTCGACACGGAGCTCAACGCCCTCTACGGATGTCCGGGGAGGGACGGTCATCGTCGATTGCTCCCGGAATTCCGTGTCGCCGTTGTCGACGTGGGAGAACGTCCAGGTGAAGACCTCGGTGCCAGCATCACCCGCCGGGCCCGCCGGGCCCGCCGGGCCCGCCGGGCCCGCGGGGCCCGCGGGCCCTTGAGGGCCAGGGGCCCCCGCGGTGCCATGCCGACCAGCAGGACCGGCCGGCCCCATAGGACCCCGCGGGCCAGCGGGCAGCTGTCCCGGCTTGAAGTCGGCGCTGGTGAGAGAGCCGTTCTTGACGTCCGCGCTAGTGAGCGTGCCGTCCTTGATGTCGCGACCCGTGAGCAGCCTGGCCGCACCGGCTGGGGTTGAGATCAGCGCTGCAGTGACGGCGATGCAGGCAGCGAGCGCGATCAAGAGGCGGAGGCGCACGTCATTCTCCCGAGGTGGTGATGAGGAAGCAGCATCGTAGGTCTGCGGCTGCACAGCCGAAGGCGATCTGCGACATGTTGAGGCGCGCCCGGGGAGGTCTCGCTGATGCTCGTCGGGCCTTGCCCGCCCGACACAGCGGCCGTCAGGCCGGCCGCACCGTCAGCGTCTGCGCGGCGGTGCCGAGCGGACCGCGCTCGTCGTGCAGCACGCTGCTGGTCAGGCCGTGGCCGTCGGGGCCGAAGGTGACGGTGGTGTCGAAGCCCGTCCACCCGGGCTCGGGGGAGCGGACGAGGTGGACGGTGAGGTCGAGGTTGGGGAAGGCGACCCGGCGGGGGTCCTCGCGCACCGTCAACCCGTTGGTGACGTCGACCAGGCCGGCGAGTGCCGCCGTCGGGCTCACGGGCTCGTCGAGCAGCGGCACGGCCGTCCGCACCCACGACAGGGCCCGGCCCGGGCGCTCCTGGCGCCGCCGGATCTCGGCCGAGGCGATGAACCCGCCGGGCCAGACCTCGGTGCCGTCCCACGCCGGCACCTCGTCGGGGCCGGGGACCCCGGGCAGGTCGCCGCCGGTCACCGAGGAGGTGTCGCGCACCGACTGCAGCCAGGCCCGCAGCAGCACGGCGGGTCGCCCGGCGTGGCTCAGCGTCGCCTCGACCAGCTCGATCGTCCGGCCCGGACGCAGCACCCGCACGGCCACCTCCACCTCCTCCATCGGCAGCACGCCGAGGATGTCGAAGGACAGCCGCGTCACCCGGAGGTCGTCGTCGCGCCGGGCGCGGAGGTCGGCCTCGACGAGGTGGGTCACCAGGCCCAGCGCGGGCGCCACGTGCTGCTCGTCGGTGGCCCAGGCGCCGCCCACGTGCGCGGTGGGCGTGTACGACGCCGCGCCGGTGCGCTCGAAGTAGGGCACGGCCTACAGCCGGTCGAGCACCAGCTGGGCCACGGCCTCCTGCTCGGCCGGGTAGGGGTGCAGGCCGGCGGCCCGGTTGTCCTTGCCGCGGATGCCGGCGACCCAGGGGTCCTCGGCGCAGATGTCGTGGCCCTGGCTGGCGGTCACGAGGTCGACGTACTCGGCGCCCGCGGCGGTGCCGCCCTCGCGGACCGCGTCGGCGAGCGCGAGGTTGAGGTCGCGGGTGTAGGCGTAGTCGCCGACGGCCAGCGGCAGGCGCGGCCGGCAGGTGCCCTCGGTCGGGATGATCTGGGGGTACCCCACGAGCATGATGCGCGCCTCGGGCGCCCGCTCTGCGATGGCGCTGACGACACGCTCGACGTTGGAGCGGATCTTGACCAGGTTGCGGGAGAGCTTGTCGCGACCCTGCGCGTTCTCGTTGTCCTCGCGGCACGGCGCGCCCGCGACGTCGCGGTCGGCGACCTCGAGGCAGTCGAAGATCATCTTGGAGAAGAAGGTGAAGTCGTTGGCGCCGATGCCGAGGGTCACCAGGTCGACGTCGGGGGTGACCGCGTCGATCTGCGGCGGCTGGGTCTTGGTCGAGAACCGCTGCGGCCCGAAGATGCTCACCGTCGACGCCCCCGAGCAGCTGACGTCGGTGACGTCGATGCCGAGGTCGTCGGCCACGAGGGTCGGGTAGTTCTGGCTCGACCGCAGGCAGTCGTCGATGACGAGGTCGTCGTCGAGCGGGAACAGCGGGGCCGCGGTGTAGGAGTCACCCATCGCGACGTACGACGTCACGGCGGGCTCGGAGGGCAGGTCGGCCGGCGCGGTGCTGGTCGTCGCGCCCGGCTCGTCCTCGGGCCCCTCGGCGACGGCGGCGCACCCGGCCACGGCGAGCGCCAGCCCGGTGACGACGCCCACGAGGGGGGCGGTCACCCGGCGGCTGCGCACGGGCGCGGCGGGACGGCGTCGGAGCACCGGACCAGGGTACGAGGTGGTCGGACGTCCTACCGAAATGGCGTCAGGACACGCCGGGCCCCACCTGGGCGACGACCAGGTCGGCCACCGCGGCCTGCTCCTCGGCGAAGGGGTGGAAGGGGATGGTGCCGTCGGGGGCCGTGGTGGCGCCGTTGATCCACGGGTCGTCGGAGCAGATGCTGTGGCCCTGGCTGGGTCCGCGGAGGTCGATGAAGTCGAGGTCGCGCTCGGTCGCGGCCGCCTCGAGGGCGTCGGAGAGGCCGTGCGTGACCTCGTTGACGAACGCGTAGTCGCCCGCCGCGATCGGCACGAGGTCGGGGCACGACCCGCGGGCCGGCAGCAGGTCGGGGTAGCCGACGACCACGACCTGGGCCTCGGGGGCGGCGGTCGTGATCGCGTCGAGGACCTCGCCGATGCTGTCGGCGGTGCGGGTCAGCGTCGACTCCGCCTCGGCCGCGATCGTGTCGGTGCAGGGCGACCCCTGGGGGTCGGAGCCCGAGGCCTGGGCGCAGGCCCCGATGAGGCGGGTGAACAGGTCGGAGTCGTTGCCGCCGATGCCGATGGTCACCAGCTCGGTGTCGGGGGTGACCCGCTGGACCTGCTTGGCCAGGACGTCGGCGGTGTCGGCGCCGCTGCAGGTCGCGTCGACCAACGACAGCCCGGTCTCCTCGGCGACGAGGTGGGCGTAGTTGGAGCTCGAGCGCAGGCAGCCCGCTGCCGGGTCGGTCTCGGGCACGCCGGGGGCGGCGGCGTAGGAGTCCCCGAGGGCGACGTAGGCGTTGTCGGGGCCCGAGGATCCCCCGGAGCCCGCCCCGCTCCCCGTCGACGCCGGGTCGCTCGGCTGGTCGTCGTCGGAGCAGCCGCCCAGGCCGACGACGAGGGCGAGCAGGGCGGGAGCGAGGAAGGCGGAGGTGCGGCGCGTCACCCCGCCGAGCGTACGGCGGGCGCCCCGCCCGCCTCCCCTCCGGCCAGGGCGAGGACCAGCGCGAGCACGGCGTCGGGGTCGTCGAGCGCGTCGCCGTAGGCCTCGCGCAGCTGGCCCATGCGGTAGCGGACGGTCTGCGGGTGGACGAAGAGGGCCTCGGCGACCTCCTCGCGCCGCCCCTGGAGCAGCAGCCACAGGCGCAGGGTCTCGGCGAGCTTGTCGGCGGTGGCCGGTCGCAGGTCGGCCAGCGGCGCGAGGGCCCGTGCGCGCAGGTCGGCCAGCGCCTCGGGGTCGGCGGTGAGCACCAGGGCGGGCAGGTGCTCCTCGGTGTCGGGGCCGCGGCCGAGCCCACGGACCCGCAGCACCCGCTCGTACGACGCCGCGACGGCCGTCCAGGGCCGGTCGGGCCCCACGGTGCCGCCACGCTCGCCGACCGCGTCGACCAGGCGCCGGCGGCCCCGGCCGTGGGCGTCGGGGACGAGCAGCAGCACGCCGTCGTCGAGCCCGGGCGGGTCGGCGGCGACCAGGGTGGCGGGCGCGAGGGCCGCGAGCACGGGTCGCACCTGCGACTCCGGGACGACGGCCGCGGTCAGGCTGCGCGGGAGGGCCCAGTCGGCCCGCTCGGCCGCCGCCCGGACGGTCTCCTCCGGGGCCCCGGACAGCAGGTGCTGGGCGAGCCGCTCGAGCCGGCGCTGGCGCACCCGGCCCGTGGTGGCGAGCTCGTCGGTGTGGCCGGCGACGCTGGCCGCGGACAGCTCGTCGATGTAGGCGAAGACCAGGGCCGCGAACGACGCCAGCGTCTCGGCGTCCAGCCCGGCACGCACGGCGCCCTGCGCCATGCGCTGCCACGACACGCGCGCGCCGATGCGGTAGGCCGACAGGATCGCCTCGGTCGACCGTCCGCCCCGGGCCTCGCCGCGCCCCAGCTGGTAGGCGCCCTCGACGGCCGGGGCGGCCGGCGTGCGGACGTCGGCGCCGCGGCGCCCCGAGGCCAGGGACAAGAAGCCGCCCAGGGCGAGCTGCACCGCCTGCCGGATCGTCTCGCCCATCGGGCCCTGGAACGCGTCGGTGTAGCCCGGCACCTCCTCCACGATGGCCCCGACGACCGCGTCGGCCACCTCGGGCAGGGACTCGCGGATCGCCGCGGCCACCGGCGCGGGGAGGACGAGCCCGTGCTCCGCCGTACGACGGGGGCGGGCGGGGAGTCTGCGGTCGGGCATCTTTGTCTCCTGTGAACAAAATGTTGAGGTGACTCTACGTCCAGCGGACGAGAGATTGTCGAGAGCGGCCGACATACTGAGACGCATGACGAGCACCGCGCTGTACGCGCCGCAGCCGCGCAAGGGATGGCGCCAGCGCCTCCGCGCCGTGGCCGACGCCGCCGTGACGCCGCTCGACCTCGACGACGTGCTCGACCACTTCCACCCCCTGCGCGGGGGCACCGAGCTGCGCGGCCGGGTCGTCGAGGTCCGGCCCGAGACCGCCGAGTCGGCCACGGTCGTGCTCAAGCCGGGTCGTGACTGGGCGGGCCACGTGCCCGGCCAGTACGTCCGGGTCGGCGTCGACGTCGACGGCGTCCGCCTGTGGCGCACCTACTCCCTGACCCACGGCCCTCGTCGCGACGGCTGCATCTCGATCACCGTCAAGGCCATCCCCGGTGGCGTCGTCAGCAACCACCTCGTGCACCGGGTGCGGCCCGGCACGATGGTCCAGCTCGGCCAGGCCGAGGGCGAGTTCGTGCTGCCCGACCCGCTGCCGGCCAAGCTGCTGCTGGTCACCGCGGGCTCCGGCATCACCCCGGTCATCGGGATGCTGCGCAACCTGCACTCGCGGGCCGAGGCCCCGGACACCGACATCGTGCTCGTGCACGTCAACGCCAGCGAGAGCAGCGCTATCTTCCGCGACGAGCTCCGTGCGCACGGCGATGCCGGCCGCCTCCGCCTCGTCGAGCGGTACGACGACCGCGACGGCCTCCTCGACGTGGCCGCCCTCGACGCGCTGGTCCCCGACCTCGACGAGCGCCTGTCCTACGCCTGCGGTCCGGCCGGGCTCCTCGACGCGCTCGAGGCCCACCACGCCGGGCGCGGGCTGCCGCTGACCACGGAGCGCTTCCGCACCCCGCTGCTCGAGGCCGCCGAGGGCGGCGCCGGGGGCACGCTCACGCTGTCCGACGGCACCACCGTCGACGCCGCGGGAGACACCCCCCTGCTCGACGTCGCGGAGGGCGCCGGGGCGCTCATGCCGAGCGGCTGCCGCATCGGCGTCTGCTTCGGCTGCGTCCTGCCGCTGCGCGAGGGGGTCGTCCGCGACCTCCGCAACGGCGAGGTCACCGTGGCCGCTCCCGGCGACGGCGTCGCCATCCAGACCTGCATCAACGCGGCCGCCGGGCCGTGCACGATCGACAACTGAGGAGATCGACATGACCGTCATCACCAAGCAGCCCGTCAGCCCGATCGCCCACCTCACGCCCGAGGACGTCGAGCAGATCGGCGTCGAGCTCGACGCCATCCGCCAGGACGTCCTCGACGCCCGGGGCGAGGAGGATGCGGCGTACATCCGCACGGTCGTCGACGTGCAGCGCAAGCTCGAGCTCGGCTCGCGCGCGGTGCTCCTCGGCTCCGCCCTGCCCCCGCTGTGGGTGCTCGGCACGATCGGCCTGTCGGTGGCCAAGATCCTCGAGAACATGGAGATCGGCCACAACGTCATGCACGGCCAGTGGGACTGGATGCGTGACCCCAAGATCCACTCGACCACCTGGGAGTGGGACAACGCCTCGACCGCCGAGGGCTGGAAGCACTCGCACAACGAGGTCCACCACACCTACACCAACATCGTCGGCAAGGACAACGACCTCGGCTACGGCATCATGCGCGTCGACGAGGACCAGCGCTGGCACCCCTTCCACCTCGGCCAGCCGCTGTGGAACTTCATCAACGCCTGCTTCTTCGAGTACGGCATCGCCGCCTACGACCTCGAGCTCGGCAAGAACCTGTCGGTCCCGAAGGAGAAGCGCTCGGAGGAGTTCAAGGCCAACGCCCGCAAGACGCTGGCCAAGATCCGCAAGCAGGCCACCAAGGACTACGTCGTCCACCCGGCCCTCGGCCTGCCGTTCGGCGCGGTCCTGCCGATCGTCGCCGCCAACTTCACCGCCAACCTCGTGCGCAACCTCTGGTCGCACTCGGTCATCATGTGCGGCCACTTCCCCGAGGGCGTCGAGACCTTCGAGCGCAAGTCGATCCCGGCCGACGAGACCCGCGGCCAGTGGTACGTCCGGCAGATGCTCGGCTCGGCCAACATCTCCGGCTCCAAGGCGATGCACCTGATGACCGGCAACCTCTCGCACCAGATCGAGCACCACCTCTTCCCCGACCTGCCCTCCAGCCGGTACGCCGAGGTCGCGCCGCGCGTGCAGGCCCTGTTCGAGAAGTACGACCTCCACTACCACTCGGCCCCGCTGCCGCAGCAGGTCGCGAGCGCCTGGCACAAGGTCGTCCGCCTCTCCCTGCCCAACGGCTGGCTGGCCACCACGACCCCGAAGAACCTGCCCGAGCAGCTCAAGCTGCTCTGGGGCATGTCGACCAAGGGCCCGAAGGTCCGCCGCGCCGCCCAGGCCCGGCTCGTCCAGCTCGAGAAGCGGCAGAAGGCCGCCCGCGCGGAGAAGGCTGCTGCCTCGGCCTGAGCATCCGTCAGGCGGGTGGGAGATTCTCCGGTTAAGTGGAGAATCTCCCACTCCTGGTGGGGAGTTCCCGACCAGAAGTGGCAGTTTCTCCGGTTAACCGGAGGTTTTGCCGCCGCGCCCCGGACCCCTCAGCCCAGCGCGGCGCCGACCACCTCGCGGGCCGCCTCCTGCACCTGCGCGAGGTGCTCGGGGCCGCGGAAGGACTCGGCGTAGATCTTGTAGACGTCCTCGGTGCCCGAGGGCCGGGCGGCGAACCACGCCGACTCGGTGGTCACCTTGAGCCCGCCGATCTTGGCGCCGTTGCCGGGCGCCTCGGTGAGCTTGGCCGTGATCGGCTCGCCGGCCAGCTCGGTGGCGGTGACGGCGTCGGGGGACAGCGCGGCCAGCGCGGCCTTCTGCGCCCGGTCGGCGGGCGCGTCGATGCGGGCGTACGCCGGCTCGCCGTGCTGGGCGACGAGGTCGGCGTAGTGCTCGCTGGGCGTGCGGCCGGTGCGGGCGATGACCTCGGCGGCCAGCAGGCACAGCAGCAGGCCGTCCTTGTCGGTGGTCCAGGTGGAGCCGTCCATCCGCAGGAACGACGCCCCGGCCGACTCCTCGCCGCCGAACCCGAACGACCCGTCGACCAGCCCCGGCACGAACCACTTGAAGCCCACCGGCACCTCGACGAGCGGCGTGCCCAGGCCCTCGGCGACCCGGTCGATCATCGACGACGACACCAGGGTCTTGCCGATGCGCGCGGTGTCGGGCCAGCCGGGGCGCGCCCCGCCGAAGAGGTGCTGGATGGCCACGGCCAGGAAGTGGTTGGGGTTCATCAGCCCGGCGTCGGGGGTGACGATGCCGTGCCGGTCGGCGTCGGCGTCGTTGCCGGTCGCGACGTCGAACTCGCTGCGCCGCGCGACCAGCGAGGCCATGGCGTCGGGGGAGGAGCAGTCCATCCGGATCTTGCCGTCCCAGTCGAGCGTCATGAAGCGCCACGTCGCGTCGACCAGCGGGTTGACCACGGTCAGGTCGAGGCCGTGCCGGTCGGCGATCTCGCCCCAGTAGTGCACCGACGCCCCGCCGAGCGGGTCGGCACCGATGCGCACGCCCGCGTCGCGCACGGCCGGGAGGTCGACGACCGAGGGGAGGTCGTCGACGTACGCCGCCAGGAAGTCGTAGGAGCCGGCCGTGCGCCGCGCGCGCTCGAACGGCACCCGTCGTACGCCGTCGAGGCCGGCCTCGATCAGCTCGTTGGCCCGGGCGGCGATGACCGAGGTGGCGTCGGAGTCGGCGGGCCCGCCGTGGGGCGGGTTGTACTTGAAGCCGCCGTCGGCGGGCGGGTTGTGCGACGGGGTGACCACGATGCCGTCGGCCAGGCCGGCGCCGCCGGCGCCCAGCGCCTTGCCGGCGTTGGCCCGCAGGATCGCGTGGGAGACGGCGGGGGTCGGGGTGTAGCCGTCGCGGGAGTCGACGAGCACCGTCACGTCGTTGGCCACCAGCACCTCGAGCGCGGTCGCCCACGCCGGCTCGGACAGGCCGTGGGTGTCGCGGCCGATGAACAGCGGGCCGTCGTACCCCTGGGAGCGGCGGTGGTCGCAGATGGCCTGGGTGGTGGCCAGGATGTGCGTCTCGTTGAACGACGTCGTGAGCGACGACCCGCGGTGCCCGCTCGTGCCGAACGCCACCTGCTGGTCGGCCCAGTGCTCGCCCCCCGGCTCGGGGACGCCGGTGTAGTAGGCGGTGACGAGGCGGGCCACGTCGACCAGGTCGGCGGGCTCGGCGGGTTGTCCAGCGCGGGGGTCGGCCATGGCGTCACTCAACCACCTGCCGACCCGCCGGTGTGACCGTGACCACGCCCGCGCGGGCTCGTTGGTCCTGCGTGCGCACCCGCCTCGTCACCTCCCTCCTAGCGCTCCTCGCCCTCGCCGCCACGCTGGCCGCGGTCCCGGCCGCCCCGCCCGCCCCGGCGTACGCCGACCGGTCGGCCGAGGCCCGCCAGCGGCCGGCGCCCCTGGTGCTGGCGACGACGTCCAACCGCCCCGACCTGGTCTCCGGCGGCGACGTCACGGTCACCGTCGGCGTGCCGCGCCGGCTCCAGCGCTCCCTCGTGGTGCGGCTCAACGGGCGCCGGGTCACCGGTCGCTTCGACCGTCGCCCCGACGGCACGGTCGCGGCCTACCTGACCGGGCTGCGGCTGGGTCGCAACGTCGTCACCGCCCGGGCCGGTCGGCGGACGGGGCGGCTCGTGGTGACCAACCACCCGCAGGGCGGCCCGGTGTTCTCCGGCCCGCAGACCCGGCACTACCGCTGCCAGGCCGGCGCCCGCGACCGGCAGTGCAACCAGCGGCCGACCTACCGCTACCTCTACCGCTCGACCAACCCGCTGCGGCCCGGCCTGCAGCCCTACGACCCGGAGCGCCCGCCGTCCGACGTCGCCACGACGACGACCGACCGTGGGGTGCGGGTGCCGTTCGTGGTC
This sequence comes from Nocardioides litoris, assembly GCF_006346315.1. Lineage (GTDB taxonomy): Bacteria > Actinomycetota > Actinomycetes > Propionibacteriales > Nocardioidaceae > Nocardioides > Nocardioides litoris. Next base: position 18,757 of record NZ_VDMR01000011.1, read on the forward strand.
CGCCGCGAGAGCGGGTACGCCGACCGCGACCGCTACACGATCCTCACCCTCTGGCAGCCCGGCCGACCGTGGTCGCGCTGGGCGCCGCAGCGGCAGTTCAACCACAAGGTGCTCGTCACCCACGGCGGCGGCTGCGGGGCGTCGTACACCCCGGACGAGCCGCCGCTCGACGACTACTCGGGCACGATCCCCGCCGGCGTGCCGGGCGTGACCCCGTCGTACGTCGCGGCGCTGGGGCGCGGGTTCACCGTGGTCTCGACGGCGCTGGCCAACACCGGCCACAACTGCGACGTCGCGCTCAACGCCGAGTCGGTGATGATGGCCAAGGAGCGGGTCGTCGAGCAGTACGGCTCGATCCGCTACACCATCGGCACCGGCTGCTCGGGCGGCTCGATCGCCCAGCACACGGTGGCCAACGCCTACCCCGGCATCTACCAGGGCCTGGTCACCACCTGCTCCTACCCCGACACGTTCACCGCCGGCGCGCAGTTCGCCGACTACCACCTGCTGCGGCTCTACCTCGAGGACCCCTCGCGCTGGGCGCCGGGCGTGCTGTGGTCGCCGACGCAGTGGGCGGCGGTCGAGGGGCACCTCTCGCACGTCAACGCCGTCGTCGCCGACGAGGGCCTCTACAAGGCGGCGCTGGACCCCGAGCACGACTGCCCCGGCACCCTCGCGCCGCGCCCGGGCGACCCCCGCACCCGGTACGACGACCGCACCAACCCCGGCGGCGTGCGGTGCTCGGTCCTCGACCTGCTGGCCAACCGGCTCGGCACGCGGCCGCGGTCGGCGTGGGGCGCGGAGGAGGAGCGGGTCGGTCGCGGGTTCGGCGGCATCCCGTTCGCCAACACCGGCGTCGTCTACGGCCTCGGCGCGCTGCGCAGCGGTCAGATCACGCCCGCCCAGCTGGTGGACCTCAACGTCAAGATCGGCGGCCTCGACGTCGACTCCCGGCCGGTCCCGCAGCGCATCGCCGGCGACCCCGCGTCGGTCGCCAACGCCTACCGCACCGGCCTGGTCAACGAGGCGACCAACCTGTCCGGGGTCGCGATGATCAACCACGGCGGGCCCGACCCGGGCATCGCCCACGACTACGCCCACGCCTTCTGGACCGAGGACCGCCTCCAGCGCGCGCAGGGCCACACCGACAACCGCGTCATGTGGTTCGGCGCCGTGCCGCTCATCGGCGACGTCCGCTGGGCCACCGACGCGTTCCTCCAGATGGATCGGTGGCTGGCCGCGGTCGAGCGCGACCGGAGCTCGCGGCCGCTGGCCGCGAAGATCACCCGCGCCCGGCTGGCCGTCGGCGTCACCGACCGCTGCTCCCACGTCCCCGGCCTGCTCCAGCTGCCCGGCGCCCGGCCGGGCGACGTGCGCTGCGTGGTGCCCGAGTCGCTGCAGACCCGGCTGTCCACCCCGCGCGAGGTCGCCGGCGGCACCCGCCTCAACGACGTGCTCTCGTGCCGGCTCACGCCGCTGACCCGCTCGATGGTCGACGTCGGCCTGCTGCCGATGTCCGACGCCGAGTACGCCGCGCTCCAGCGCGTCTTCCCGCGCGGCGTGTGCGACAACGCCCGGTTCGGCCTGGGCCAGCAGCCCGCGCAGACCTGGCTCGGCTACGGCACCGCGACGAACGTCGTCCCCGGCGGCCGCAACCTGCCCCGCGTCACCTCGCGCCAGGGCGACAGCCTCCTGGCCCCGTCGTTCCGGTCGCTCCTGCGTCAGTGACGACGCTGACCCGTCGTGGATGACGGGCCGGCGCCGGGCGGTCGAGCGGCACGAGACACCCCGAGAGCGCGAGGCCAGGGGGCGACCGTTCTCAGCGGGTGCTGTCCAGGATCAAGCGCGTTGCCTCACCCGGTGCGTCCCACTGCGGGAAGTGACCGCACCGCTCGAACCAGTGCAGCACCGCGTCGGGGAACAGCTCCGTGGCGCGGGCGGCTTGTCGCGGCAAGGTCACCAAGTCACGTCGACCCCATCCGATCGTGACCCGGCCCGGCACTGTGCCCGCCGCGGCGCCCTCCTGCTTGGGGCCCTTGACCAGAGCGTCCAGCGCGTCGCGCGTGGAGGGGGAGTCCGCCAGTCCGAGCACGTCTGGCAACACGGTCTCGCGAGAGAGTGCCCACGGCCGGACCGACAGCTGCGCCAGCAGGAGGGTCCTGCCCACGGGGTTGCCGAGCAGCGTCGGGAGCCTGCTGCGCAGCGCGCGGACCAGGGCGATCGAGGGCCGCAGGGTTGCCCCGAAGACGGCCTGTTCACGGTCGCTCCAGAAACCGCCTGGGTCCAGGGCCACGGTGTCGCCGCCGACTCCGCGCCGGGCGAGCTCGAGCACGATGCGGGCACCCATCGACTGGCCCACGGTGGAGACCCCGTCCAGTCCCTGCTCGCGGATGAAGTCCGCAACGGAGTCGGTGAGGGTCGCGATCGAGACCTCGCCGGTCAGCGCCGGTGAGACACCGAAGCCGGGAAGGTCGATGGCGATGACCTCTCGATGCTCGGCCAAGTCCTCGATGATGGGAGCCCAGGACCGCGATCCTGCGCCCAGACCGTGCACCATCAGCAGGGGACTGCCGCTTCCGCTCCGAACCTGGTGCAACGTCATGCCAGTGACGCTACTCGGGGGCAGTGACAGGGCACCCGGACCGGGCCCACGGTGGTCGAGGAAGTCGCGCTAGCGGCTGTCTCGAGACCGCTCGACCCGAACGGTCAGCGCCAGCCGAGCGCGGGCGCGACGTGCTCGACGAGCGACTCCAGCAGGTGCGCGTTGTAGTCGACGCCGAGCTGGTTGGGCACGGTCAGCAGCAGGGTGTCGGCGGCGGCGATGGCCTCGTCCTCGGCCAGGTCGCGTACCAGCTGGTCGGGCTCGCCGGCGTACGTCTTGCCGAAGCGGGCGGTGCCGCCGTCGAGGTGGCCGACCTGGTCCTGGCTGCGCGACTCGCCGCCGAAGTAGGCGCGGTCGAGGTCGCTGGTGATCGGGAAGATGCTCCGGCTGACCGAGACCCGCGGCTCGAAGGCGTGGCCGGCGGCCGTCCAGGCGGCACGGAACTTCGCGATCTGCTCGGCCTGCAGCTGGTGGAAGGGGATGCCCTTCTCCTCCAGCAGCAGGGTGGAGCTCATCAGGTTCATGCCCTGCTCGGCCGCCCACTCGGCGGTGCCGCCGGTGGCGGCGCCCCACCAGATGCGCTCGCGCAGGCCGGGGGCGTGCGGCTCGAGGCGCAGCAGGCCGGGCGGGTTGGGGAACATCGGCCGCGGGTTGGGCTCGGCGAACCCCTCGCCGCGCAGCACCTCGAGCAGCACGCGGGTGTGCTCGCGCGCCATGTCGGCGTGGTCCTGGCCCTCGGCGGGCTGGTAGCCGAAGTAGCGGTAGCCGTCGACGACCTGCTCCGGTGAGCCGCGGCTGATGCCGAGCTGCAGCCGGCCGGCCGAGATCAGGTCGGCGGCGCCGGCGGTCTCGGCCATGTAGAGCGGGTTCTCGTAGCGCATGTCGATCACGCCGGTGCCGATCTCGATGCGGCTCGTGCGCGCCGCGACCGCCGAGAGCAGCGGGAACGGCGAGGCGAGCTGCCGCGCGAAGTGGTGGACCCGGTAGTAGGCCCCGTCGACGCCGAGCTCCTCCGCGGCGACGGCGAGGTCGATCGACTGGAGCAGCGCGTCGGACGCCGTGCGCACCTGCGACTGCGGCGACGGCGTCCAGTGCCCGAAGTTCAAGAAGCCGATCTTCTTCGTCATGCCCCACCCAACGTGGTTGAAGCGTCAATGATTCCCGGCGGCCCGTCCGGCCCGGGCGGTCACACCTCGAGCCGCACGTCGTGGTCCTCGACCCAGCGGTCGATCCCGATCATCCGGTCGAAGAGCCCCTGCTGCCCCGGCTGCGGGTCGCGGGCGAGGTCGCGCAGGGCGTCGACGTCGGCCAGGTGGGTCAGGGCGGAGTCGGGCCGGTCGAGGCGGTCGAGCAGCTCGCGGGCCACGCCCTCGACGTACCCGCGGTCCTGGGTGGCCGGGTAGGGGCTCTTGACCCGGTCGACGACCGACGGCGGCAGGAGGTCGCGGGTCGCGGCGCGCAGCAGGCTCTTCTCGCGGCCGTCGAAGGTCTTCATCGACCACGGGGTGTCGACGACGTACTGCACGAGGCGGTGGTCGCAGAACGGCACCCGCACCTCCAGGCCGACGGCCATGCTCATCCGGTCCTTGCGGTCGAGCAGGGTGGGCAGGAAGCGGGTCAGGTAGAGGTGGAACACCTCGCGCATCCGCCGCTCCTCGCCGGTCTCGCCGTCGAGGCGCGGACCCTCGGCGAGCGCGGCGTCGTACTGCTCGGCCAGGTGGGCGTCGAGGTCGAGCGCCTTCTCCACCGGCGGCGCCAGGTGGCGGTCGCCGACCATCCGGGCCATGCCGCCGTGCAGCCACGGGAACGACCCGGAGCCGATCGCGGCCGGGTCGTGGAAGTCGGCGTACCCGCCGAAGACCTCGTCGGCCGACTCGCCGCTGACCGCGACCGTCGAGCGCTCGCGGATGGCCTTGAAGAGCAGGTAGAGCGAGGTGTCCATGTCGCCCAGGCCGGGCAGGTCGCGCGCGTGCAGCACCGCCCGGCGGGCGGCCGGGTCGAGCAGGGCGGCGTTGTCGAGCACGATGTCGGTGTGGTCGCTGCGCACGTGCGCGACCACGTCGGCGACGTACGGCGCGTCGGGGGTCGGGCGGAGGTCGTCGGCCTGGAAGCCCTCGGTGTAGCCGACGAAGTCGACCGCGAACGACCGCACCGGCTCCTCGCCGAGCTCGCGGGCCGCGATCGCGGTCAGGGCGGAGGAGTCGAGGCCACCAGAGAGCAGGGTCCCGATCGGCACGTCGGCCACGAGCTGGCGGCGGGTGGTGTCGAGCAGCAGCTCGCGCACGGTGTCGATCGTGGTGTCGAGGTCGTCGGTGTGCTCGTGGGCCTCCAGCCGCCAGTAGCAGTGCTCGTGCACCCCGTCGCGGTCGACGCGGACGACGTGGCCGGGCTTGACCTCCCGCATCCCCCGGTACGGCGCCGCGCCGGGCGTGTGCACGAACCCGACGACCTGGCGCAGGCCGTCCTCGTCGACGACGGCCTCGACCTCGGGGTGGGCGAGGATCGCCTTGGGCTCCGAGCCGAACAGCACGCCGTGGGCGGTCGGGTGGTAGTAGAGCGGCTTGACGCCGAGCCGGTCGCGGACGAGCAGCAGCGACTGCTCCCGGGCGTCCCAGACGGCGTAGGCGAACATGCCGTTGAGCCGCTCGACGGCTGCGGCGCCGCGGCGGCGGTGCTCGTGCAGCACGACCTCGGTGTCGCTGTGGGTGACCAGCTCGACGCCGTCGGCCCGCTGCTCCGCGCGGAGCTCGCGGAAGGTGTAGGTCTCACCGCTGTAGACGATGACCAGGTCGTCCTCGCCGGGCTGGTCGGCCGGGCGCCGCCGGCCGGTGCGGGCGTCGACGCACATCGGCTGGTCGCCGCGCTCGACGTCGATCACTGCGAGCCGGCGGTGGCCCAGGACGGCGTGCTCGCCGACGTGCAGGCCCGCCGCGTCCGGCCCCCGGCACGCCATGGTCGCGGTCATCGCCGCGCCCACCTCGCCCTGGCCGCGCAGGTCGCGCTCGAAGTCGATCCAGCCGGTGATGCCGCACATGGTGGTCCTTCCGTCCGAGTGGCGGGGGGTGCACCCACCAGGCTCGTCCAGATGGTTGAGTTGGGCAACCTTCTCGGGAGGGGTGTGAGCGACCTCTCAGCCGCGGACGAGGGGTGGGGCGTCCTCGACCACCCGGTGGTCGAGGAGGGCCGCCTGGCGGCCCGTCTCGAGGCCACGCCACCGCAGCGGTCAGGGATAGGTGGTGCCCGTCGTGCGCTCGCTCAGCTGCCACAGCTCGCGGGCCGCACGCTCGTCGCGCGAGAGCCGGCTGCCGGCGGTGACCCGGGGCGGGCCGCCCATCTCGCCGGGGCCGCTCGGGCCGACGTACGTGCCGCCGGGGAGGTCGGCGGTGGCGGCCATCAGGGTCGGCCAGGCGCCGGCAGCGGCGGACTGCGAGACCGCGCGGACCGCGGCGTCGAGGACCGAGGCGACGCCGCCCGAGGACCGGCCGTACTGCCCGTTGGCCGCGAGGTGCGTGCCCGCGAACCCGGGGTGGGCCGCGAGCGCCTTGACCGGCACGCCGCCCTCGCGGCAGCGCCGGTCGAGCTCGGCGGTGAAGAGCAGGTTGGCCAGCTTGGTCTGCCCGTAGACCCGCCAGGTGCGGTAGGGGCCGCGCCCCGGGCGGGTCGGGTCGTCGAGGGGGGCGCGGCCGGCGTACCGGTGGTACTGCGAGGACACCGTCACCACGGTCGCCGCGCCGCTGACCACCAGCTGCGGGAGCAGGAGGCCGGTGAGCAGGAACGGGCCGAGGTGGTTGGTCGCGAGCTGCAGGTCGAGGCCGTCGGCGGTGCGGGCCCGCGCGGTGCCCATGACGCCGGCGTTGTTGACCAGCACGTCGATCGCGCCGAACCGTGCCGCCGCGGCCGCCGCGTGGCGCACCGAGGAGAGGTCGGACAGGTCGACGACGAGCGTGTCGAGCCCGGCTCCCGGGACCTCGGCGGCGATGCTGCGCGCGGTCTCGTCGAGCTTGCCGGCCGTGCGGCCGGCGAGCACGACGCGGGCGCCGCGACGGGCCAGCTCGAGCGCGGTGTGGTGGCCGAGCCCGCCGACCGACGGACCGGTGACGACGACCGTGCGCCCGGCCTGGTCGGGGATGTCGGCGAGCGTCCAGCGGTCGGTCGGCGCCGGCCTCACGGGGTCGTCGCCATCACCGACAGGACGCGCCGGCCGAGGTCGGCGTCGCCCTCGACGGTCACCGCGCCGGCCCCCAGCTCCTCCGCCGTACGCCGCCCGCCGGCGAGCACCACGAACGCCTCGCGTCCGAGCCGCAGCGCCAGGGTCGGGTCGGCCGGGAGGTCCGGCAACCGCCGGCCGCGGCCGTCGTCGCCGATGGCGAAGGCCAGGGTCGGGCTGCCCTCGACGTCGAGCACGGCGGTCGTGCCGGGCGGGGCCGCGGCCTTCTTGGCCAGCACGTAGCCGAAACCCTCGGCCAGGTAGTCGGCGGTGTGCGCCGCGGCGGGGGAGTCGAGGCCGCCGGGGCGGCCGACCGCGCGGCGCACGTCCTGCTCGTGCATCCACACGTCGAGCGGGCGGTTGCGCAGCAGCGTCTCCCAGGTCCACGGCACGCCGCCGAAGATCGTGGTCGGCCGGGCCGCGGGGTCGGTGGGCGGGTCGGCCAGCAGCTGCTCGTGGCGCAGCGCCGTGACCTCGCGGATCTCGGCCACGATGTCGGCCGGCGCGGCGTCGCGGCGGTTGACCACGCCGATCTCGGTGTAGAGGCCCATCAGGCCCGTGACGTGGGGCGGCTCGCCGACCTCGGCCGTCTCCTCGGGCCGACCGGCCAGCACCGACTCCAGGTGGGCGGTGTGGGCAGCGCAGGCCCGCACGTCCCAGCCGGCGAGGTCGGTGGGGGTGGTCCACTGCGCGTCGGGGACCTCGTCGAGCAGGGCGCAGAAGTCCTGCACGGCCTGCCACCAGGTCTCCACCCAGGCGGCGAGGCGGGCGTCGTCGGGCTCGCTCATGGCCGCGACTGTAGTGACTCCGGACCGGCCGGGGAGCGGTCAGTCGTCGCGGTACTCGGAGTCGTAGTAGGTGTTGTCGTAGACCTCGATCTCGTCGACCTGGGCGCCCTCCGGGGCCAGGAACCCGGTGCAGTCGAGCGCCGCGCTCCGCTCGAACGGGATCGAGGCCGGGCCGTCGCAGCGGACCGTGTCGAGCAGCGTGTCGTCCTGGTAGAGCCGGAAGGTGAGCGAGACCGACTCCGCCTCCTCGTCGCGGCGCTCGTTGGTGACCTCGAGCGGCCCGACCTCGAGGTTGCCCTGCGGGGTGGTCGAGACGCTCCAGCCCTCGTCGTAGGTGAAGCCCCGGATGCTGAACCCCTCGCCCTCCTCGACCGTCAGCGCCTGCGTGATCGAGCCGGGGTAGGTGCGGTCGAAGGAGTCGCCGACCCGGGCGACGGAGAAGACCACGAGCGCGACCAGGCCGCCGCAGCCGAGCAGCATGACGCCGCCGACGGCGAGGAGGATGTTGCGGGTCGTGTGGTCCCGGCGGGGCGGGAAGGCCTGGTAGGGGTTCGGGTAGCCGCCCGCGGAGTACGGCGTGTACGGCTGGTGGGGGTCCTGCCGGTAGGGGTCTTGTCCGTACGGCGGCTGCTGCGACATGCCGGGCAGTGTTGCCCTCCGGCCGGGTGGTCAACCCCGGTCTCAGGCGCCGCGGGCGAGACCGGCCGCGATGAGGAGCATCGTCAGCCCGATCAGCACGTCGAGCACCCGCCACGCCCGCTCGGTCGACAGGGCGCGGTGGGCCAGCCGGGCGCCGTACCCGAGGCCGGTGAACCACACGACGCTCGCCGTCATCGCGCCCGCGCCGAACCACCACCGGTGGTCGTTGGCCGAGGCGACCGAGCCGAGCAGCAGGACGGTGTCGAGGTAGACGTGCGGGTTGAGCCAGGTCAGGGCCAGGGCCGTGCGCACCGCGGTGGCGGCCGTGGCCGAGCCGCCCGTCGCGGCCTGCAGCGATCCGCCCCGGCGGGCCCGGAGCAGCGCGCTGACGCCGTACCAGGTGAGGAACGCGACGCCCGCCCACCGCACGACGTCGACCAGCCACCCGGCCTGCTCGACCAGTGTGCCGATGCCGGCGACACCGGCGGCGATGAGCAGCAGGTCGCTGACCGCGCACACCGCGACCACCGGGCCGACGTGGCGGCGGGCCAGCCCCTGGCGCAGGACGAACGCGTTCTGCGCCCCGATGGCCACGATCAGGCCGAGCCCGGTGAGCAGGCCGGCGAGGGCGGAGGCGGTCACGGGGTCGACGCTAGGGCCGCCCTGTCGTTCAGTCCAACGACATGATCTTGACACGGTTTAGCATCGCTGCATGCACCCCGAGCAGCTCGCCGCTCTGGCCGCGATCGTCGACCACGGCACGTTCGAGGCGGCGGCTCGGCACCTGCACGTCACGACCAGCGCGGTCAGCCAGCGCATCAAGGCCCTCGAGTCGGCCTCGGGCCAGGTCCTCGTCCGCCGTACGGCGCCGTGCACCGCCACCGCGGCCGGCGAGCCGCTCGTGCGGCTGGCCCGGCAGTGGGAGCTGCTCCGGGCCGAGGCCGCCGCGGTGGTCGGCGGGAGCGCCGCCGCGCTCGACCTGGCGGTGGCGGTCAACGCCGACTCGCTCGCCACGTGGTTCCGCGGGGTGGTGGCCGAGGTGGCCGGCTGGGAGGGCGTCTCCCTGCGGTTGCACGTGGAGGACCAGGGCTTCTCCGCCGACCTGCTGCGCCGCGGCGAGGTGCTGGGTGCCGTCACCTCCGACCCGGTGGCGGTCCAGGGCTGCCGGGTCGAGCCGCTGGGGTCGGTGCGCTACCGGCCCGCGGCGGCGCCGGCCTTCGCGGAGCGGTGGCGCCGCGGGCGCGGCCCCGAGTGGGCGTCGATGCCGGTCGTGGTGTTCAACGCCAAGGACGCCCTGCAGCGCGACCTGCTCGCGGCGCGCGGGCTCGGTGACCCGCCCGTCGTGCACCGGGTGCCGACCTCGGCCGACTTCCACGAGGCCGTGCGGCTCGGGCTCGGCTGGGGCCTGCTGCCGCCGGCGCAGCTCGAGCCCGACCTGGCCTCCGGTGCGCTCGTGCCGCTCTCGTCACGCGACCACGTCGACGTACCGCTGTTCTGGCAGCGGTGGCGCGTGGCCTCCGGGCTGCTCGACCGGCTGACGGTGGCGGTGCGGGCGGCGTTCGAGGCCGCCGGCGGCTAGGCGACCGCCACGCGGATCTCGTCGGCCGTCGACAGGTCCTCGGTGGTGAAGCTCCGGCACTCCAGCTCCACCCGGTCGCCCCGGCGCACGCCGGTCATGCCTGGGCCGCGGGTGTCGCGGCACGTCACGTCGTCCAGCAGGTCGCCGCCCGCATAGAAGGACATCGACAGGACCAGGTACGCCCCTCGTCGCTCGGTGTTGGCGACGTTCTCGCCGGTGATCTCGAAGACGGTCGCGCCGGAGTCGTCCACCTCGGGCGCCCACCCTCCGTCGAGGTCGAACCCGTCGAGCGAGAAGGCCTGGCCCTCCTCGACGGTGACGGGTCCCTGGGGCAGGTCGCCGCCGCTGTCGTCGCCGAGCAGCCCGCAGCCCGGGACGACCAGGGCGAGGGGGACGAGGCCGAGCAGGAGAGCGGGGCGACGCATGGGCCCACCCTGCCCCACGCGCCGAAAACCACGCTGACCCGCCGTGGATGACGACGGGTCAGCTGGGGAGTGGTGCGAGGGGCGTCAGAAGGCGCTCTCGTCGAGCTCCATCAGGTCGAGGTCGGTGGCCTCGAGGATGGCGCGCTCCGCGGTCAGGCGGGGCAGGTTGGTGCGGGCGAAGAACTGCGCCGCGGCGACCTTGCCCTCGTAGAAGGCCTGGTCGCGACCGGCGTCGCCGCCGAGCTTGGTCAGCGCGACCTCGGCCTGGCGCAGCAGCAGCCAGGCGCAGACCAGGTCGCCGAGGGCCATCAGCAGGCGGGTCGTGTTGAGACCCACCTTGTAGATGTTGGAGATCTCGCCCTGGGCCGACATGAGGTCGTTGATCATGTGGCCGACCATCGCGTTGGCGTCGTCGAGCGCGGTGGCGAGCAGCTGGCGCTCGTTCTTCAGGCGACCGTTGCCGGCCTCGCTGTCGATGAACTGCTGGACCTGCGCGGCCACGTGGCCGAGCGCGGCGCCCTGGTTCTTGACGATCTTGCGGAAGAAGAAGTCCTGGCCCTGGATCGCGGTGGTGCCCTCGTACAGGGTGTCGATCTTGGCGTCGCGGACGTACTGCTCGACCGGGTACTCCTGCAGGAAGCCCGACCCGCCGAGCGTCTGCAGCGACTCGGTGCCCAGCAGCACCCAGGAGCGCTCCGAGCCGTAGCCCTTGACGATCGGGAGCAGCAGGTCGTTGACGGCGTGGGCGAGCTTGTAGTCGTCGGCGCGCTCGCCGTGCTGGCTGCCCTCGTGCTCGATGATCGCGATCTGGTCCTGCCAGGTCGCGGTGTAGATGACCAGGGCCCGCATCGCCTCGGCGAACGACTTCTGCGTCATCAGCGAGCGGCGCACGTCGGGGTGGTGGGTGATCGTGACGCGCGGCGCGGTCTTGTCGCCCGACCTGGCCAGGTCGGCGCCCTGGAGGCGGCTCTTGGCGTAGTCGAGGGCGTTGAGGTAGCCGGTGGAGAGGGTGGCGATGGCCTTGGTGCCGACCATCATCCGGGCGTTCTCGATGACCTGGAACATCTGCGCGATGCCGTCGTGGACCTCACCGAGGAGGTAGCCGACGCACGCCTCGCCGCCGCCGACCCCCGGGTCGCCCATGGTGAGCTCGCAGGTGTTGGAGACCTTCAGGCCCATCTTGTGCTCGACGTTGGTGACGTAGGCGCCGTTGCGGGCGCCGAGCTCACCGGTCTCGAGGTCGAAGTGGTACTTCGGCACGATGAACAGGCTCAGGCCCTTGGTGCCGGGGCCGCCCGCGCCCTCGACGCCGACCGGGCGGGCGAGGACGAAGTGGATGACCTGCTCGGTCAGGTCGGACTCGGCCGAGGTGATGAAGCGCTTGACGCCCTCGATGTTCCAGGTGCCGTCGGCGTTGGCCGTGGCCTTGGAGCGACCCGCGCCCACGTCGGAGCCGGCGTCGGGCTCGGTCAGCACCATGGTGCCGATCCAGCCCTGCTCCACCATGAGCTCGGCGATCTTCTTGTCGCGGTCGGTGCCGTTCTTGTAGGCGATGCCGGCGAACATCGAGCCCGCGCCGTACATCCACAGCGCCGGGTTGGCGCCCAGCACCATCTCGCCCATGCCCCACACGACGCTGCTCGGCGCCGGGGTGCCGCCGAGCTCGGCCATCGTGGACAGGCGCCAGAACTCGGAGTCCATCCAGGTCTGGTAGCTCTTCTTGAACGACTCGGGCAGCGGCGCGGTGTTGGTCTGCGGGTCGAAGACCGGCGGGTTGCGGTCGGAGTCGACGAACGAGGCCGCGAGGTCGTTCGTCGCGAGCGACTCCACCTGGGCCAGGATCTCGCGGACGGTCTCGGCGTCGATCTCGGCGAACGGGCCGGTGCCCAGGACCTCGTCGCGACCGAACACCTCGAAGAGGTTGAACTCGATGTCGCGCAGGTTGCTCTTGTAGTGGCTCACGGGTGTTCCTCGCTGCTCGGGGGTGGCCGGGCGATCGTGCTACCGGCGGGTTCTACTGATGAGTAACTTCATGGTACGAGGGCAGCCAAGCGGCTCGCAAGACTTCGGGCACAGAGGTGGCGAGCGTCTCCGCGGCGGCGACCTGCACGTCGTCCCCCCTTTGGTCCAGTACCTGACCCGAGATATCTGACAGACTCTGGACATGCGAGTTTCCGCCAAGTCCGACTACGCGTTGCGCGCCCTCATCGAGATGGCCGGACGCGCGGACGGCAAGGCGGTCAGCGCCGAGGAGCTCGGACGGCTCCAGGAGATCCCCCACGGCTTCCTGCAGGCGATCCTCGCCGACCTCCGCCGCGCCGGCATCGTGATGTCGCAGCGCGGCCAGTCCGGCGGCTGGCGCATGGGACGCCCCGCCGACGACGTCTCCGTCGCCGACGTCATCCGCGCCGTCGACGGACCCCTCGTGTCCGTCTACGGCCTGCGCCCCGAGTCCGTCAGCTACAACGAGCGCGCCGACGTCCTCCAGCACGTCTGGATCGCCGCCCGCCGCTCGCTGCGCGACGTGTTCGAGGAGGTCTCGATCCAGCAGCTCTCCGACGGCAAGCTCCCCAAGGCCGTCACCTCCCGCACCGCCGACGACGACGCCTGGCTGCCGCACTGAGTTGTCGGGAGTCTTGCGGGCTCCCGCGTCCGCCTCGCCCGCGCCACCTGGGCTCGCTGCCGCCTGCTGGGTACGGCGGGCGGTCCGGACGCCGGGTCGTGCGCCCTGTGGTCCGGTCCTGCTGTGGTCGGGGCGCCTCCCGGGGGTCGGGGCCGACCGGCTGACCGGGCCACTCGGTGGTCGAGGAAGGCGCGCTGGCGCCTGTCTCGAGACCGCCTTGCCGGCTGCGGTCGTGTGGTCTCGAGACGGGACTTCGTCCCTCCTCGACCTCCGTGTGGGTCGGCCGAGGAGCTGATCGGGCCACTCGGTGGTCGAGGAAGGCGCGCTGGCGCCTGTCTCGAGACCGCCTCGTCGGCTGCGGTCGTGTGGTTTCGAGACGGGACTTCGTCCCTCCTCGACCTCCGTGTGGGTCGGCCGAGGAGCTGATCGGGCCACTCGGTGGTCGAGGAAGGCGCGCTGGCGCCTGTCTCGAGACCGCCTCGTCGGCTGCGGTTGTGT